>CAVPIQ010000006.1:25000-834551 GCA_963705035.1 uncultured Alphaproteobacteria bacterium
ACATGCTTGCGGTACTCGTCGAGCGTGGTGGCGCCGATGCAGTGCAGCGCGCCGCGCGCGAGCTCGGGCTTGAGCAGGTTCGACGCATCCATCGCCCCGTCGGCGCGCCCGGCACCCACCAGCGTGTGCATCTCGTCGATGAACAGGATGATCTCGCCGCCCGCGCCCTCGATCTCCTTCAGCACCGCCTTCAGCCGCTCCTCGAACTCGCCGCGGTATTTCGCACCCGCCACCATCGCGCCGAGGTCGAGTGCGAGCAGCCGCTTGCCCTTCAGCGCCTCCGGCACGTCGCCGTTGACGATGCGCAGCGCGAGCCCCTCGACGATCGCGGTCTTGCCCACGCCGGGCTCGCCGATCAGCACCGGATTGTTCTTCGTCCGCCGCGCCAGCACCTGGATGGTGCGCCGGATTTCCTCGTCGCGCCCGATCACCGGATCGAGCTTGCCCTCGCGCGCCAGCGCCGTCACGTCGCGGGCGTATTTCTTCAGCGCGTCGAAGTTCGCCTCGGCGTTCTGGCTGGTCACGCGCCGCCCCTTGCGGATGTCGTTGACCGCCTTGTCGAGCGCCTGCGGCGTGGCACCCGCGGCGCGCAGGGCGCGCGCGGCCGCCGCCGTCGCTTCCGGCGAGCGCCACCAGCAGGCGGTCCTGCGCGACATACTCATCGCCCGCCTTCTCCGCCGCCCGCTGTGCGCCGTCGAGGACGCGCACGAAGCCGGGCGTCGCCTGCGGCTGCGCCGCCCCGCTGCCGGTCACTTTCGGGAGCTTCGCGAGCTCGGCCTCCACCGCCTGGCGCGCCGCGCGGTCGTCGCCGCCGGCGGCACGGATCAGCCCCGCCGCCGCCCCCTCCTCGTCATCCAGCAGCGCCTTCAGCAGATGCTCGGGCGTGAGCTGCGGGTGAAATTCGCGGATCGCGATCGTCTGCGCGGCCTGAATGAACCCGCGCGAGCGTTCGGTAAACTTTTCAATGTCCATCGTTGTGTCCCTGTGCAGGCGACCGGCCGACCCCGCCCCGCGCATCGGCGACGGGAGGCTACCCCATGGCCGTCAGATGGGCGATGATGCGAGCGGGCTCAAGAGGTTGGCATGCGCATCGAGCATCTCTACCGCTATCCGGTGAAGGGCCTTACGGCGGAGGCGCTGGAGGCGGTCACGGTGGAGCCTGGCGAAACGCTGCCCTGGGACCGCGCCTTCGCGCTCGCGCAGGGCGATGCGCCGTTCGACCCGGCGGCACCGACCTGGCTGCAGAAAACCCACTTCCTGTGCCTGATGGCAAACGCCCGCGCCGCCCTCATCAAGTCGAGTTTCGACACGGCGAGCGGCCGGCTCACGATGGCGACACCGGACGGCGGCGCGATCAGCGAGCATGCGCTTTCGGCGGAAGGGCGCGGCCGCATCGGTGCCTGGCTCGCGGCCTGGCTCGGCCCGGAGGCGCGCGGCACGCCCCGCTTTCACCACGTTCCCGGGCACGCGTTCAGCGACGTGAGCGCGAAGGTGATCAGCCTGATCAACCTCGCCTCCATCGCCGATCTTGCGCGACACGCCGGCGCGCCGCGCCATCATCTGCGGTTTCGCGCCAATCTGTATTTTTCCGGCGCCGCGCCCTGGAGCGAGTTTGCCTGGATCGGGCGCGAGCTGCTCGTCGGCGGCGCGCGGCTGCGCGTGCAGCGGCGCATCCCGCGCTGTGCGGCCACCGAGGTGAATCCCATGACGGCGGAGCGCGACGCGAAGCCGGCCAAGGAGCTGCGCGCGGCGTTCGGCCATGTCGATCTGGGCGTGTACGCAACAGTCATCGAGGGCGGCGAAATCGCGCTCGGCGACGCGCTCGAATTGCTGCCCGAGTGACCCCTACGCGTGCAGCCAGCGCAGCGCCCGCGCGACCGAGCGCTCCACCGCCGCCTTGCCGTCCTGCGCGATGACGCGGTCGAACCACGCGCCATAGACACGCTCGAACGCGAAGGGCGCGACCGCGGCGCCGATGCGCGTGACCGCCGCGGCGCCGAGCGGGATGTAGTTCGGATAGCTGCGCATGAACCCCGCGGATTTGCCGTCGGCGGCCACCTGCACGATGTCGCCCGAAAGCAGGGCGCCGCGCCCGTCCGCCCCGGCGGGCCAGTGCAGCATCGTCGCCCCGTCGAAATGCCCGGGCGCATTGATGAGCGTGAGGCCGCCCGGCAGCGGCTGCGTGGCGCCAGACCAGAAGCGGATGCGCGGGTCGGGGCGCATGACCCATTCGCGATCCGCCGCGTGCAGCCAGACCGTTGCATCGAACGCCTCAGCCCACTCGACCATGCTGCTGTAGTAATGCGGGTGCGAAATGGCGATCGCCGCGATGCCGCCCAGGGCGCGCACGAGCGCGATGCTCGCCGCGTCGATCAGGCTGATGCAGTCCCAGAGCACATTGCCCGCTTGCGTGCGCACGAACAGGGCGCGCTGCCCGATCCCGAAAGCGGGGGTGGTTCCAATGCCAAGCAGGTCGGGCTCGTGCTCGCGCCAGGCGTTGTTGTGCCCGACAGCGAGGTCCGCCAGCGTGGTCCAGCGCTGCCCGCCGGCCGGCACGAACTGCCGCTCGTCCTCGCACACCGGGCAGGAGGGCGGCGGGGCGGCAGCCGGGGCGAACTGGGTGCCGCAGGTGGTGCAGATGAACGCGGACATCACGAACCTCCGGATAGCAGCGGTTGCGCTTCGGCCCCGACCACGCGGGCGCGCCCTGCGCCCCATCCCGCGGCTGCCGCTATGACCGAGAGGACGGTGCAGAAGACGGCCACCGCGGCCCATCCGTCGGTCCAGAAATGCAGCATCCCGGCCACGAGCGGGCCCGCCGAGGCCAGGAGATAGCCGACCCCCTGCGCCATGCCGGAAAGCTGCCCCGCGACGTGCACATCACCCGCGCGCAGCACGATGACGGTGAGTGCCACCGCAATGAGCGCTCCCTGCGCGATGCCGAGCACCACCGCCCACAGCCAGACCGTCGCGAGCGGGAAATACATGGCGCCGAGCAGGCCGAGCAACGTGAGCGCCACCGCACCGGCGAGATGCGCGCGCTGGTCCGGCCCGCGCGTGGCAAGGCTGGGGGCGACCAGGCTCGCGACCGCCTGCGCGATGACCGAAATGGACAGAACGAGACCGGCATCCACCGCGCTCATGCCGCGGTCGCGCAGGATCGGCGGCAGCCAGCCGAAGACGATGTAGGCGAGCGCCGACTGCAGCCCCATGAACAGCGTCACCTGCCACGCGAGCGGATCGCGCCAGAGGCCGCGGACCGTCACCCGTGGCGCTGCCGTCGTCGCGCGGGCGCGGGGCAGACGGGTCGTCCAGACGGCCGCGGCGACCATGACCGGCAGCGCCCAGAACCCGAGCGCGAACCGCCAACCGCCGAGCGCGTGTGCGATCGGTACCGTGGTGCCGGCGGCGATGGCCGCGCCGGCACAGAACGCCATGGTGTATAGCCCCGTGAGCACCGGCACGTGGTGCGGGAAGTCGCGCTTCACCAGCCCGGGCAGCAGCACGTTGACCACGCCGATCCCGGCACTCGCCAGAATCTGGCCGGCGAACAGCGCCTGCGGCCCGGAAGCCGCACGCAGCGCCGTCCCGGCCGTCATCAGCCCGAGGGAGACGAGCACCGCGCGCTCGGTGCCGATGCGCCGCGCGAGGCCCGCCGCGGCGAAGGCGGTCAGACCGAAGCACAGCGTCGGCAGCGTAGTGAGGGCGCTCGCGGCGAAGCCCGAGAGGTGCGCGTCGTGGATGATGTCGCGCAGCACCGGGCCGATACTGGTCACCGCCGCCCGCAGGTTGAGCGCGATCAGGACGATCGACGCCGCGAGCAGCAGCTCGTTGGTGCGCAGGCCGCGCGCGCGGGGAAAGTTCGACACGTGTTTCCTCGTCCCTGTTGTCGCGCGGCGTGGCGCGCGTGGCTATGGGCGCAGTTCGAGCGCGACGTCGCGGAACAGCCGCGCCGGCAGGCTGCCGCCGTGCACGCCGGCCATCGGGCGGTTGTCGTCGTTGCCGATCCAGACGCCGATCACGGTGCCGGCGGTGCAGCCGACGAACCAGGCATCGCGGAAATCCTGCGTGGTCCCGGTCTTGCCGGCGACCTGCCGCCCCGCGATCGCCGCCGCCCGGCCGGTGCCCCGGGCAACCACGGCCGTGAGCATGCGCAGCATCGACGCCGCATCGCCCGGCTTCACCACCCGCTCCGGCGCCGGCCGCGGCACGGGCATGGACCGGCCATCGGCGACGATCGCGGCGATGCCGGCGGGCGCCACCCGCCAGCCGCCGTTGCAGAACGGCGCGTAGGCCGCGGTCAGGTTCAGCAGCCGCACATCGCCGGTGCCGAGCGCGATCGTCAGGTTGTCGGGGAGCGCCCCTGCGATCCCCAGCCGGTGGGCGACGGCGGCAACGGCCGCCGGGCCGCCAGCCTTTTCGGCGAGGCGCACCGCGACCGTATTCAGGCTTTCCGCCAGCCCCTCCTCCAGCGTCACCGCGCCGCGGTAGCGGCCGTCGTAGTTGGTCGGGCTCCAGCCGCCGACGCGGATCGGTGCGTCCTCGATCGTATCCTCCGGCCGCATCCCGGCCTCCAGGGCGGCGAGCCAGACGAACGGCTTGAACGCCGAGCCCGGCTGGCGGCGGGCGAGAACAGCGCGGTTGAAGGCGCTGGTGCGCCGGTCGCGGCCGCCGACCATCGCCCGCACGGCGCCGGTCGCGGCATCGAGGACAACCACCGCCCCCTCGCCCGCCTGCGCCGCCGCCCCGGGTCCGTCGAGCAGTGCCGCGAGCCTCGCTTCGGCCGCCCGCTGCAGCCGCGCATCGAGCGTGGTGCGGGCGATGGCATCCGCGCCCTCCGGCAGCAGCGCCTCGGCATCCTCGGCGGCCCAGTCGGCGAACCAGGAGGCCGAGACGGAAGGCGGAAAGGCGATCTGCGCCGAGGCCCGCGCGGCCTCGGTCGCGGTGATCGCTCCGCTCTGCACCATCGCGGCCAGCACCTCGCGCGCCCGAGCGGCGGCGGCATCGGGATCGGTCCGCGGGGAGAAGCGCGAGGGCGCGCGGGGCAGCCCCGCCAGCACCGCCGCCTGCCAGAGGTTCACCCGCCGCGCCGAGATCCCGAAATAGCGTCGCGCCGCCGCATCGACCCCGAACGTGCCCGCGCCCAGATAGACCCGGTTGAGATAGATCTCGAGAATCTGCGCCTTGGAGAAATGCCGTTCCAGCCAGAGGGTCAGCAGCAGCTCCTGGACCTTGCGCCGGAAGCTGCGGGTGTTGGAGAGGAACAGGTTCTTCGCCACCTGCTGGGTGATCGTCGAGCCGCCCTGGACCACCCGCCCGGCCCGCAGGTTCACGAAGGCGGCACGCAGAATGCCCAGCGACGTCGATCCCTCCGTGCGACCAGAAGCGCCGGTCCTCCACCGCCACGACGGCCGCGGGCATGGCCGGCGGCAGGTCGGCGAGGTGCAGCGTCTCGCCGACCACGTCGCCATAGGTCGCGAAGGTCAGCCCGGTGCGGTCCTGCAGGCTGAGACTCGGCCGGCGCACGGCATCGAGGGCGCTTTCGGGCCGTGGCAGGTCCCAGGCGAAGACCACCAGCGCAGCAGCAAGGCCGAGCCCGCTCCAGATCGCGGCAATGACCAGCCAGCGCAGCAGGCGCCAGCGCAACGAACGGCGGCGGCGGGGTGCGGCCTGCTCCGGCGGCGGGGGGGCCGGAGGCGGGCGGCGCACAAAACCCGCGAACGGCGGCGCCCTGTACATCACGCCACCCTTAGCCGCCACTGCCCCGCGTCGCCAAGCTTGCGCCGCACTGCGCCGCACGGCCCAATGCCGGCCGCGACGCCCCGGGGGAGAGCATGAACGGCCTGTTTCTGGATGCCAACGAGGAGATGGCGGCAGTCTTCCGCCGCGTGCTGCGCGCCGACGACCCGCCCGTCGCCGTGAACCTCCAGCACGACGTCCCGGCCGAGGACATCCCGCGCCTGCTCGCCGGGCGCGATACCGTGCTCGACGATCACACGGCGCTGCCGATCGACATCGTCCGCCGGTGCCCCGGGCTGCGGGATGTCATTTTCCTCGGCACCGGCGCGCGCAGCTACATGAACCCGGAGGAGCTCGGCGCGCTTGGCGTCACGGTGCACACGATCCGCGGCTACGGCGACACCGCGGTTGCCGAGCACGCGATCGCGCTGATGTGGGCCGCGGCGCGCGGGCTGGCAGGAATGGACCGGGAGATCCGCAGCGGCGGCTGGCCTCGCACCGAGGGCATGCAACTCACCGGCAAGACGCTCGGGCTGCTGGGTTTCGGCGGCATCGCGCGGGAGGTTGCGCGCATCGCGCACGGCAGCGGGATGCGCGTGTTCGCCTGCAATCGCACGCCGCGCAACGCCGAGGGCGTGACCTTCGTCGATGTCGACACGCTGCTTGCGGAAAGCCACGTGGTCAGCCTGCATCTCCTGCTGACCGATGAGACGCGCGGCTTCCTCTCGGCGGCACGGCTCGCACGGTTGCGGCCGGGGGCGATCGTGGTCAACACCGCACGCGGCGCGCTGGTGGATGAGGCGGCGATGATCGAGGGGCTGCGCAGTGGGCGGATCGGGCATGCCGCCCTCGATGTGTTTCACCAGGAGCCGCTGCCGGCGGGGCATCCGTTGACGACGCTCGGCAATGTGACGCTGTCGGCGCACAGCGCGTTCCGCACCCCGGAGGCGAGCGAGACTTTGTTGCGGCGGGCGCTGGACATCGCCCGCGACCTGGCCGGATGATCGGCGCGCGCGCCCGCCTGGCGGAACGGCAGACGCAGCGGACTTAAAATCCGCAGCCTTCGGGCGTGGGGGTTCGAGTCCCCCGGCGGGCACTCGCGGCGCACTCGGCGCCGCACCCTGACATTCGGCCGCGTTGAGGGAGCGTGATGCTCACCGCACGGATGAACACGCGTGCCGCTCGATCCCGGCGACACGAAGTCGCCACGCGCCGTGCGCCCGGCGTCTGACAATATCGTTATCGAGAAGTGTGCCCAAAGTTCGATGATCGCCTGTAAATGTCGCGGTCGGGAACGCCATCGGGGGCGGGTGCCCTGTGCCGGACATTGGGTTCGACACGGTGCGTCCGTCTGCTGAGGACAGCTCAACCAAAACAAGAGCAAACGTCATGAAGCAGACACTCGCTGGTTCGTCGCGCACGCGTCTCGCGGGATCGGCGGTCAAAGGAGAGCGCCGTCCAACTGCACGAGCGCGCGCTCCGAATGGGCTAGGCCTGGCGCACGAGATCGCAGCCCGGCTCACATGAGGCCGGCGGAAATTGCAGGCGCCGGTGCGGCGCAGCGACCGCAGCCGCGAGATCGCGCCTTGCCCGAGCAAGATCGCCAAATGGACCGCGACATCTATGTGTCCGGTCTCTACTCGGGCCCCAGTCCGTCAGCCGGTCTCGGCGTCGCGCGCGCGCTGCGGGAGGCGTTCCCGCGCGCGCGCCTGGTCGGCGTTGACTACTGGGCGGGAAGTTCCGGGCTGCATCACGCCGTGTTCGACCGGACTTGGTTGAAGCCACCCTGGACGACGATCGAGAAGGATCTCTACGCGGAGGAGATTCGGGCGGAGCTGGATCGCGGAGCGCTGTGGATTCCGACGCTCGATCTCGAGATTGCGTGGCTCGCGCGCGCGGTGGGCACGCATGCGGGACTCCTGGCGCCCGCCGAAACGGCACTGGCGGCGACCCGCAAGCCCTCTCCGTCGATCGGGGAGATGCTTCCCTTCGATGTCCCTGCCTCACTCGATCTCGGCGAATCCGATGAAGTGATCTATGCCTTTTGCAGGCGCCATTCCTGGCGCGTGTGGCTGAAGGGCCCCTATCACGAGGCGGTTTTCGTGTCGACGTGGCGCGCGCTCGAGGGTACGCGTGCCTGGATGCGCGATCGGTGGCGCACCGACCAGCTGTCCGTGCAGGCACACGTGGACGGCTACGAGGAGTCGATCGCGCTCGCCGCCGTCGATGGCCGCGTGGCCGACGCGATCGCCATGCGCAAGCGCATCATCACCCCCGAGGGCAAGACCTGGGCCGGGCGCATCGGCGGCGTGGCGCCCGACGTGCTCGCCGCAGTCGAGTCCGCGGTGCGCGCGCTGCGCTGGACGGGCGGCGCCGAGATCGAACTGTTGCGTGACCCTGATGGGCGCCTGTGGCTGCTCGAATGGAACCCACGGTTCCCGGCCTGGATCTACGGCGCCGCGCTGGCCGAACGCAATCTGCCTGCTGCACTGCTGCGCAGTGCGCTTGGCATTGCCGAAGCGCCGCGGGGCTGTGCCGCTGTGGCGGAGTTCACGCGCGTCGTCGTCGAAGTGCCGGTGCGGCCGGAGTTGCCGTTGCCCCTGCCGACCGAACCCGAGCACGGGTACGGGATCGATACCGGGAAATACGGGGCCTCGCTGCGCGCGCTGATGCCAACGCTGATGGCTGATGCGGAGGCCGCGCCGCACCCCGCGGCCTTGCCTCGCGTTTCAACCGAGACCGAGCAGGACCTGCTTGCGGCGGCGCAGGAGATCGCGACGCCGCATCGGCTGTTCCTGCCCCGGACCGCGACCACGGCGTTTGCGCGGCTCTCGACGGAGGTGGCGATTGACGGGACGACGCTGCACTACGCCTACAGCCTGAAGACCTGTCCGGATGCGGAATACCTCGCGCTTGCGCGCGATGCAGGCATGCTCGCCGAATGCATCAGTCAGTTCGAGGTGCGCCGTGCGATCGAAAGCGGCTGGCCGGCCGATGCGATCGTGCTCAACGGGCCCGGCAAGTGGTGGCCTGATACCTTACCGCCCGCGGACGGGCTGCGCGCAGTGTTCTGCGATTCGGTCGAGGAGCTCGAGCGCCTTGCCGACTCCGGGCGTGCCGATCGGTTGTGGGGCGTGCGGCTGCGGGTGCCCGAATTCCCGTCGCGCTTCGGTATCCCGGTGGACGAGCCAGCCCTGTTCGAACGCCTGTGCGCCGCAATCGCGGCGTTGCCGCAGCAGCGCGCCTTCGGGATCCATGTGCATCTGGCAAGCACCTTCATCGGCGTCGGCCATTGGCAGGACGCTGTCGAGTCCGCCATCGTATGGGCACGGATCATCGAGTCCGCGGCCGGTCGCACCGTGAGTGCGCTCGACCTCGGCGGCGGGTACCACCCCGACGACTTCGCACACATCCCTTTCCGCGACGTCATGCGCTTCGCGCGGCAGAACCTGCCGGGGCTCAGCGACGTCTATGTCGAGCCGGGCCGCGCGCTGACACAGGCGAGCATGGCGCTGATCACGCGGGTGCTCGACGTACGCCGCAGTCACGGTGCGCCCGACGAAATCGTCGTAGACGCCTGCATTGCCGATCTGCCGCTCGTCGGCGTCTATCCGCATCGCGTCTTTCGCATGGCAGACGGTGCCCTCCGGCCGATCGGGCGGGGATCAGGGCGCGTCCTCGGGCGGATCTGCATGGAGGACGACGTGCTGTTCGTCGGCCTCGATCTTCCGGACGACATCGGCATCGGCGACCGGCTCGTCGTGTGCGACGCCGGCGCCTATGAGAGGAGCATGAGCTATGGGTTCGGCCGCGCCGGATACGCTTGAACGCACAGCCTGGGCGCGGGCCTCGGCTTCGACGCTCGCGCATCACGGCGCTTGTTGCGACGGCGCGCGGGCCTGGCTGCTGGGCATGGCACGATCGCACGACTTCACGGCGACCGACGGATTCACCTACGCCGCGCCTGGCTGGCTCAGGCGCCGCTGGAACTGGGGGCCGACGCGCTGGCCGATTGCGTGGTGCGAAGCGACGCAAGCAAAGTCGATCGACTGCGGCGTGTTCGCCGCCTTTGCGATGGAAATCTTCCGCGCCAAGGGCGTCGAGGCGTACGGCGGACAGGTGCTGCGCGCCGCCGTGGAAGAGACCATCGTCCACTGGCGCCGCCGATGGAGCGCAGTGCCGGGTGCCTTCAACTGGCTCGGCGAACGCGTGATTTATCACGAAGTCTGCGTGGTGCGCGTCGGGCCGACCGAAGTGCGGATCTATGATCCGACCGAAGGGGTCTGGTTGGAGCCGGAGTTGCGGACCGGGCACGGCGCGCACCTCGCGATCCGCGCCGAGATCCCGCAGGCGATGACGTGGGGCCCGCACGTCCTAGTCAGTGGGCAATGGACGGAAATCGCCCCCGATGCCTGAGCGTCTGCACGCCGCGCGGTCGGCAATCGTGCGGCACCTTTGTGCGATCAGCCAGACGTTTTTCGTCGCCAGCCCCTGGACCGGCCTCGCGGCTGTCGGCGTGCTCGCGCTCGCTGCACCGCGGCTCGCAGCCGCCGCCCTCGTCAGCAGCATCCTCGCGCGCTGGGCCGGGGCGCGCGCCGGCGCCTCGCGGGCATTTCTCGACACCGGACTGATCGAGCTGAACGGCTGGTTCCTGGGCCTGGCGTGCGGCACGTTCTTCGAGTTCGGCCCGGGGCTCCTGGTCGCCGTGCTGGCCGGCGCGCTGCTGGTTGCGGCCACCAGCATCGCCATGCAGCGCGTGCTCGCGGTGTGGGATGTGCCGCTGTTGGTCGGGCCGTATGTGCCGGTGTTCTGGCTGCTGTGGAGCGCGATGGCGGCTCTGCCCTGGGCGGGCGTGGCGGCGCCTCCGGCGGCACCACCCCCACCCGACTCACCGCTGCTGCTGATCCTTCTGGGCGGACTGCGCGGTGTGGGACAGATCTTCTTCATCCCTGACGCCCGGGTGGGCCTCGCCCTGGCGCTGGCTGCTTCGATCGGGGACTGGCGCATCGGTCCGGCGATGATCGGCGCGTCCGTCGCGGCGGTCGGGATCGGATACGTGGCCGCGACGCCGCTGTGGCAAGTGGACTACGGGCTGGCCGGATTCGCGCCCGCGATGGTCGCGGCGGCCGCCTTGTGCCGGTTCGTCGGGATGGGATGGATTGCCGTTGGCATCGCGGTCGTCACCAGCGCGATGTTCGAGGCCGCGGCGGTGCGGCTCGCCGGCCAGGTCGGACTCTACGCCCTGTCGACCACGTATATCGGGTTCGTGTGGATGTTCGCGTTGGTACCGACCGGTGCGTCAGGCCGCGACCCCGCGAGCCAACTGGTCGATGCGCCCGCAGTCTGCGGCGTTCCAGGACGGCTGGTTCGGATCTGCCGAAGCCAGCCGGCCGATCCGGCCACAGATGCCGGTCCCCTCGCGCGAACCTTAGCAGTGCGCCGCTACAGGCTCACGACGCATTTGGTGCGAATGCTTTCGTCAGCAGCAAGAACGATGCGCAGGCTGTTCACCGCGTCGTTCATGTGATCCGCGAGGTCGAGATCCTCGCGAATGGCGCGGAGCAGATAGGCTTGCTCGCGCTTGCACAGCTCGTCATGGCCGGGTTCGTCATCCATGCGCAGGATCTCGTCGGGCCGGGCCAGCGAATTGTCGGCGTTGAGCGTCGGCGTGATGCAGCCGGATGACGCTTGTCTTCGTATGCGTGTCGATGTCCGATGAGGTCGTCGTGGCGGCGCCCTCGTCCGCGGCGCTGCCCTGCTCGGCCATGACGATGCTGACTGCGCCTTTCGGCCCGACCACGTCTTTCACGAAGAACGCCACCTCGCTCATCATCGGACCCCATCCCGCCTCATACCAGCCCACCGATCCGTCTTCGAATTCCACGTGCAGGTGGCCGTAGTTGCAGACCTTGACCTCGTCGGACAGGTGCGCGCCAATGCCGTGCACGCGCACCGGGCGGGATTTCGTCATCTGGCACATTACATCGACGTAGTGCACGCCGCAGTCGACGATCGGCGGCAGGCTCTGCATCAGGTTGCGGTGCCAGGTCCAGGCCTGGCCGATCGACTGCTGGTTCAGGTTCATCCGCATCGCCAGCGGCTTGCCGAGCGTGCGCGCGAGTTCGACGAACTTCGTCCAGGATGGGTGCACGCGCAGGATGTAGCCGACCACGAGCTTGCGCCGGTGCGCGAGCGCGGCATCGACGACGCGCTGCGCGTCGGCGACCGTCTCGGCGAGCGGCTTCTCGACGAACACGTGCGCGCCCGCCTCGATCGCCTGCATCGCGTAGCGGGCGTGCGTATCCGGCCAGGTGTTGATCGACACCACATCCGGCTTCACCTCCGCGAGCGCGGTCGTGAAGTCGGCGAAGCGCGGCACCGCCTGCCACGCAACGGGCAGGTCATGTCGTGAGGCGATCGAGCGCGCGCAGAGGCCGGCGAGGCGGAAGCCCTCAAGGGCGTCATAGGCCCGCGCGTGCGGCATTCCCATGTTGCCGAGCCCGACAACGAGGACACGAAGGTCATTTGGCACTGGCGTCTCCTCCGATGCTGCGAGGCGCATCCGCAGGCGTGAACGCCGCCGGGTTCGGAGGCGCGCCCCATTCGACGCGGCCGAGCGTGCGCATCGTAGCGCAGATGCGCGCGCGGCGACAGCGCCGAGCGCTCGGCCCCCCGGGAACGATCCGCAGCGCCGCGCGCGGGTGGGTGAGCATTGCTCCACTTCCGCAAATTGGCTAGCGTCGCCGCTTCGTACGAAAGCGCGCCGCCTTTCGCGGCGCAGCAAGCGGGCGAGCCCTGTCCGAAAAACTTCTCAACGCGGGCCACGATGACAATCGTAACGGACGACCTGTTCAGGACCTATCACGAAAACGACGCATTGGGGCTGGCCGCCCTCGTGCGCAAGGGCGAGGTGACCGCGGCGGAGCTTGTCGAGACCGCGCTGACCGTCATCGAGCGTGAGAACCCGAAGCTGAACGCGGTGATCCATCGGCTGGACGACATGGCGCGGGCCCAGGTCGCGAGCGGCTTGCCGTCGGGTGCCCCGTTCGCCGGCGTGCCGTTCCTGCTGAAGGAACTCGCCTCGATGTGGCAGGGCACGCCGCTGACGAATTCCTGTGCCTGGATGCGCGGGCTTCGCGCACCCGCCGATTCCGAGGCGACGCGGCGCATCAAGGCGGCGGGGTTCGTGCTGGTCGGAAAATCCAACGCGCCGGAGAACGGCTGGGCGATCACCACCGAGCCGCGGCTCTACGGCCCGACGCGCAACCCGTGGCGTGACGATGTGACGCCGGGCGGATCGAGCGGCGGATCGGCCGCGGCGGTCGCGGCGGGCCTGGTACCGCTCGCCGAGGCAAGCGACGGCGCCGGGTCGATCCGGGTGCCGGCGTCGTGCTGCGGGGTCGTGGGACTGAAGCCGTCGCGCGGCCGCGTCACGCTCGCGCCGTTCGGCGACTATCTGGTACGGAGGGGCCTACTTCCTCTGCGTCTCGCGCACGGTTCGCGACACTGCCGCCTACCTCGACGCGCTCGCGGGAGCGCTGCCGGGCGATCCGTACACCCCACCGACACCCGCCACGTCGTTTCTCGATCTCGCGGCCCGCGCGCCGTCGCGGCTGCGCGTCGGCTTCACGGTCACCCCCCCGGACGGCAGCCCGCTTGATCCCGTTGCAGCCGAGGCGGTGCGGCGCTGCGCTCAGGTGCTGGAAGGGCTTGGCCACGCGGTCGAGGAGCATGACATGGCGCTCGACGCGGCCGGTGCATGGCGCACCTACACGCGCATGACCCCGGTCGAATCCGCGGCCATGTTCGAGGCGCTGGCGCCGCTTGTCGGCCGTCCGGTCACGCAGGCGGATGTAGAGCCGGTCACCTGGGCGATCATTCAGCGCGGCCGGTCGCTTTCGGGCATCGAGCACGCCATGGATGTGGCGGCGCTGCGCGTGCTGTCGCGCGAGATCGCAGCCGATCTTCAGCCTTACGACGTGTTCCTCACGCCGACCCTCACCCAGAAGCCGCGCCCGCTCGGCTATTGGAACATGAACGAGACGGACCTGGATCGCTACAACGCGAAATGGACCGATGCGGTGTTCATGTTCCCCTTCAACATCTCGGGCCAACCCGCGATGTCGGTGCCGCTGCATTGGTCGGGCGACGGGCTGCCGATCGGCGTGCAGCTGGTTGCACGCTACGGCGACGAGGGCACGCTGCTCGCGCTCGCGACGGTGCTGGAGCAGGAAATGCCGTGGCGCGACCGGCGCCCGCCCGGCTACCGCTGACCGTGCGCGCGAGGGTCAGCACGCGCGCGAGAATGTAGGGCGAGCAAGCTGCGGCCGCCCGCGCAGCCGTTCCCCGAGCGACGCGCGCATGCGATGCGCGCGCTGTGGTCGATTTGCGCAAAATCGGCTAGCCTGACACATACTTGCCATGCAAGATTGATTGACGTCGGTCCAACGCGGAGCGCCCGGTCATGCAGGAACTGCCGACCCGAAATGTGTCGTCTCATGCGCCGTGGGGAATGACCCATGGATAGCATCGATCCGGGACTGAAAGCAGCATCACATGCGCTGGATCCGCTCTCGCCCGCGGAAGTCGCCGCGGCCGCCGCGATCGTGCGGCACGCGCACGATCTTGGCGCCGGCATGCGCTTCGAAACCATCGTCCTGAGCGAGCCGGACGAAGCGATCCCCGGCGATCGTTCGGCGTTTGTCGCGACCTATGACATCGCCAGCGGCAACCTGTTCGAGGCGATCGTCTCGTTGACCGACGGCACCGTTACCCGATGGACGCCGCGGCCGGGCGCCCGGCCGCGCATCGCGCCCGACGAATTCCTGCTCGCCGAGCAGATCGCGAAGGCAGATCCCCGCTTCGTCGCTGCGCTCGCCAAGCGCGGGATCACCGACCTCTCGCTCGTGTGCAGCGACCCCTGGTCGTGCGGCGTCTTCGGTCATGCCGACGAAGAGGGCAGGCGGCTGATCCAGACCATCACCTGGGTGCGCAATCGCCCGTACGATAACCACTATGCTCACCCGGTCGAGGGGCTGAGCGCGCTTGTCGACATCAACCGCGGCGAGGTGCTGCGGATCGACGACTATGGCGTGGTTCCGGTGCCCCGGGAGGAAGCCAACTACGCCGCGCGATTCCAGCCGACTTGGCGCAGCGGCCTGAAGCCGATCGAGGTGGTGCAGCCGGAAGGGCCCAGCTTCACCGTCGACGGATGGGGCGTGGAGTGGTGCGGATGGAGCTTCCGCGTCGGCTTCACCCCGCGCGAGGGTCTCGTGCTGCACGATCTGAAGCTGCGTGACGGAGCGACGGTCCGCAGCATCCTCAAGCGCGCCAGCCTCGCCGAAATGGTCGTGCCGTACGCACACCCGACGGACGTGCATCCACGCAAGAACGCGTTCGACTGCGGCGAGTACGGCATCGGCGTGCTGGCCAACAGCCTGAAGCTGGGCTGTGACTGCCTCGGCGCGATCCACTATTTCGATGCCGTCGTCAACCGCATCGACGGCAGCGCGCAGGTGATCGAGAATGCGATCTGCCTGCACGAGGAGGATTGCGGCATTCTCTGGAAGCACACCGATTTCCGCACCGAGGAGACGGAGGTGCGGCGTGGCCGGCGGCTGGTGATTTCGTTCGTCGCGACCGTCGGCAACTACGAGTACGGATTCTATTGGCACCTCTATCTCGACGGCACGATCGAGCTCGACGTCAGGCTGACCGGTATCGTCAATACGGCGGGCCTGACCCAGAAAGGCGAGACCGGGCGCGGCACGCGCATCGGTCCGGGGGTCGTGGGCCATATCCACCAGCATGTCTTCAACGTCCGCCTGGACATGGAAGTCGATGGTCCGAACAACACGGTCGTGGAGGTCGACACCGTCGCCGACCCGCCCGGCCCGGAGAACCCCTGGCACAATGCACTCTCGCTCCTCGAAACCCCGCTGCTGACCGAGAAGGCGGCGCGGCGACGCAGCGATCCCGCACATATGCGGTGGTGGAAGATCGTCAATCGCGAGCGCACGACCGCACTGGGCCACCATCCCGGCTATCGCCTCGTCCCGCACAGCGCCCTGCGCACGCCGGCGGCGCCGACGAGCCAGGTGGGTCGGCGCGCCGGGTTCGTCACACACGACCTCTGGGTCACGCCCACGAGCGCCGAAGAGCGCTGGCCGGCCGGCGACTACGTGAACCAGAGCGCGCCGGGCCAGGGCTTGCCGGCTTGGACCGAGCAGGATCGGCCGGTCGCCGATCGGGCGATCACGGTCTGGCACAGCTTCGCCCACAACCACATCGTCCGCCCGGAGGACTATCCCGTGCAGCCCGTGGTGCATTGCGGTTTCTTGCTGCAGCCGTTCGCCTTCTTCGACCGCAATCCGACGCTCGACATTCCGCCGGCGACGTCTGCCCACAGCTGCTGCGCGTGAGCGCCGGCGCGGTGTCGCATACGTGCCCGGCTAACGAACGATGAGGGGGGTTTGATGACGGAGACACAGTGGACGCCCGGCCGGCGGGCCGTCGTGAAGGGGATCGGGGCTGCGCTCGCCGCGCCGTTCGTCGCCCCGACGCTCGCGGCCAACAACGCGCCGATCCGCTTCGCCGTGATCGCGGCGCAGATCGCCGATCACACGGACTACCTGAACGGGGCCGTCCTTGCGGTCGATGAGATCAATGCGGCCGGCGGCGTGAACGGCCGGCCAATCAAGCTCGAGCACCACGACGCCGATATCTTCACGCTCGAAGGCGCGCAGACCGCGATTCGCGCGGTGACGGACACCAAGCCGCATGCCATCGGCTACGCCTTCATGCTGGTGCGCATCCCTGCGCTGGAAGCCTCGGGCGACTACAAGGCGCCGATCCTAACCGGCGATACCAACTTCGACTTGATCACCTTCGCCAAGAAAAACCGCGCCAAATACTGGAACTACTTCCAGGTCGATCCGCCGGAAATCTACTACGGCCAGATGTTCCCGAAATTCCTGGAGCAGCTCGCAGCGGGCGGTGTGTGGAAGCCGACCAACGAGAAGGTCCACGTCATCCGCGAGCAGAACAACTACAACATGGTGATCGCGGAGCAGGTGGTGAAGACCCTGCCAAGCACGAAGTTCAAGCTCGCCAAGATCACCGACATTCAATACCCGGTGCAGGACTGGGGCCCGGTGATGCAGGCGATCAAGGAGGAAGGCGCCGGCACCATCATGCTGGACTACTGGGTCGGTGCCGAGGAAGCCGCGTTCTGCCAACAGTTCGTGGCGGACCCCGTGAAGGGTGCGCTGGTCTACATCCAGTACGGCCCGTCGCAGCCGGAGTTCCTCAACGTCGCGGCCGGAGCGGCGGAGGGCATGGTGTGGTCCACCGTCCTCGGCGTCTATGCCGACGCACAGGGCATGGAATTCCGCAAGAAGTACGCAGCGAAGCATCCGGGCGTCATCGGGCTCTGCTACAACGGCTCGGCGTACGACACCACTTACATCCTGCGCAATGCATGGATGCATACCGATCCGAACGACTTCAAGGCAGTCTGCGACTACGTCCGCACGCATACCTATCGTGGCGTCGACGGGGCCGTGTCGCTCGACAATGAATATCAGGCCGCCCTGCACTATCCGCTGCAGACGACCGACCTGAACAAGGGCATGGCGCAACTCTACTTCCAGGTGCAGGGCGGCCAGCACAAGATCATCGATCCGGTCGTGCTGGCGGAATCGAAGTTCCGCACGTTTCCCTGGGCCTGAGCGATGCGTGACGACGCGCGGGAACGGGTGGCCACTGCCGCACCGGCTCCCGCGCTGTTTGCCTGCTCGGACATCCATATCCGCCTCGGCGGTCGCTCGATTCTCGAAGGGATCTCGGTCGGCATTCAGGCCGGCGAGATCCTGGGAATCGTCGGACCGAACGGGGCGGGAAAGACCACCCTGTTCGAGGTGCTATCCGGCCGCTACGTGCCCGACCGCGGACGCGTGGTGATCGGCGGGCGCGACGTCACGTCATTGAGGTTGCATGCCCGGGCCCGGCTGGGGCTCGGCCGCACATACCAGTCGCCGGTGGTGCCCGATGCGCTCACGGTCGGAGAGACGTTCCGCGCGGCGCGGCAAGCGTTCGCGCCCTATCTGACGCGGTTCCACGCCGAATGGGCGGCCGAGAAGGTCGCACTGCGCGTGCCGATGTCACAGCTTGCCGGCTCGCTCGAGACACTCAATCGGCGCAAGCTGCTGCTCGCCTGCCTGCTGATGCGCCGGCCCCGCGTGTTGCTGCTCGATGAACCGGCGGCCGGCCTGATCAACGCCGAGATCGACGAACTGGACAGCATCATCCGCCACTTCGCACATGAGTTGAATATCGGCGTGATGCTGGTGGAACACCGGTTGGAACTGCTGTCGGCGATCGCCGACCGTGTCGTTGTGCTCGACCTCGGCAAGCTGATTGCCGAAGGCGACCCGGCCACGGTCTTCGAGGACCCCCGGGTGCGCGCCGCCTATTTCGAAACCGAAGCCGCATGACGGATATTCTGCGCGTCGACGAACTCTCGGCCGGCTACGGTCCGCTTGGCGTGCTGCACGGCATCAGCATGACTGTGCGCGCGGGCGAGCGCATCGGCATCGTCGGGCTCAATGGACATGGCAAATCCACGCTGCTGAAGGCAATCGCGGGGCTTACCGGGTGGCAGCGCGGCTCGATCCGGCTGAACGGGGTCGAGATTGGCGGCACGCGAAGTCAGGGGCCGGGGCGTTTCACGCACCGAATCGTTCGCATGGGCCTTGCGCTCATGCCGCAGGGCGATGCGCTGTTCCACGGCCTCACGGTGGCGGATCACCTCGACAGTGGCGCGTTCACGACGCGCGCCTGGCGGGAGCGGAAGCAGCGGCGGGAACGTGTGCTGGCCATCTTTCCACCGCTCTCCAAGTTGCTCGATCAGCCAGTCGGCAGGCTTTCGGGCGGCGAGCGGCGTATGGTCAGCCTCGGGCGCGGGCTCATGGGCGACGCCAAGCTGCTGCTCGTCGATGAACCCTCGTTGGGACTTGCGCCGAAGATCAGCAGGGGCTTGGTTGAGGCGCTGATGCAGCTGGATCTTGCGGACGGTGCGATGGTCATCGCGGAGCAGAATCTTTCCCTGCTGGAAGGCAAGGTCACGCGGCTGCTCGGCCTGCATGCGGGGAAGCTGAAGGGCGGCGCGATGACACAGAACACGGCGCTGACGCCGCACCTGCTGCACCACCACTAAGAAGGCACGGTGATCGGGGCGGCATGGATCCATACTATCTCGCGCTCACGACGGTGACGCTGGCCTCGATCTACGGGCTGCTGGCGCTGGGGATCTCGATCATCTGGTCGAGCCTCGGCATGATCAACATGGCGCAGGGCTTCACCTTCGCGATCTCCGGCTACGGCGCGTGGCTGGTCGCGCAGAACATCAGTCAGAGCGGCATTGTGGTCATTGCCGCGGGCGTGCTCACCGGTGCGCTCTCGGGGGCGCTGATCGGCGCGATTGCCTTCATCCCGCTCTACGACAAGCCCAATTTCCCACTCCGCAGCCTCATCGCCACGCTCGCGATCAGCCTGTGCGGGGGGCAGGTGCTGCTCTGGATCTTCGGGCCGCGGGTCAAGGCGCTGCCGAAAATCTTCGGCGTGGGCAGCTACCATATCGGAACCGCGGTCGCGAGCCGCGAGAAGCTCGGCTCGATCGTCTGCTCCGTCGCGCTGCTGTTGATCACGCTCGCCTGGATCAGGAACAGCCGCCGCGGCCTGGAAATCCGCGCGATGATGCAAAACCCGGAAGGCGCGGCGCTGGTCGGCGTGGGTCTGCGTTCGACCGCGATGTCCGTGATGATGGTGACCGGTGCGATGGCCGGCCTGGCCGCCGTGCTGTTATCACAAAACTATTTCGTCAGCCCCTTCGCCGGCGCCACCCCCTTGGTAAAGGGCATGGTGGTGGCTTTGGCCGGCGGGCTCGGCAGCGTTGCCGGGGCCCTGATCGCGGCGGTACTGATCGGCTTCATTGAGGCAGTCACCGCTGTCAGTCTGGGCGGGCAGTATGTCCTGATCACGCAGTTCCTGTTCATCATCGCCGTGCTGCTGATCCGCCCGCGCGGCATCGGCGGCATGATCGAGCACTCGCGGGAATAGGCGATGACGGCCAGGACGCCGGCGAGCGGAATCGCACTGGTCGGCCGCCGCCGTTGGCTGCCGTTGGCCAAAGGCCATGGCGGCGGCTCCTGGCATCGCCGGCGCTATCCGCTCACGCGCCGGACACCGCTGCTGTTCGAGACCCGCTACAACCCAACCACGCTTGCGGCCGAACGCCGGCTCGTCACCGTTCGGCCGGTCGCGTGGGTGCTCATGCTCGCGCTGCTCGCCATCGCCCCGCCGCTGCTCGGCAACAACTCCTTCGTCGGCGCCGCGACATTGTTCGAAATGTACGCTGCGATCAACGTCGTGTGGATGCTGCAGATCGGCACCGCAGGCATCTTTTCGCTCGCGAGCCTGGCGACCGTCGGCTTCGCCGCCTATGGCAGCGCAGCGCTTTCGATCTATGCCGGCTTTCCCTGGTGGGCGATGTGGCTGGTCGGGCCGGCGTTCGGCCTGGTGTTCGGCGTTCTCATCGCGATCCCCGCGACACGGCTGGAGGGATTTTACTACGCGCTGCTGACCGTCGGAATTGCCGAGCTGTGCCGCGTTTACACGGTTCAATCGCAGCCGCTCGGCGCCGCCAATGGCGGGCTGTTCGGCACCGACGGCTTCGTGCCCGACAGCATGTCGGAGCGGCATGGCATCATCCTCGGCTTCTACGCCGCTTTCGTGCTGCTGCTTGCCGCCCTGGTCCTCTACCGCATGATCAATGGCCAGCGTCTCGGCCGGCTGCTGCGCGCGGCGCCGGAGCAGCATGAGGCGTTCGCCGAGGCGCTCGGAATCAACTATCGCGCGGCGCGCATCCAGGTGTTCCTGATCTCCTCCGCGGCACTCGGCGGCATCGGCGGCTTCTACGCGACACTGCTGCACGGCGCGACACCGGCGCTGTTCACGATGGACCAGTTGCTGCTGTTGCTCGCGATGATCGTCATCGGCGGCATCGGCACGGCCGAAGGCGCAGTGCTGGGCACACTGATCGTCGTGCTGCTCGACAAGGTGTTCATCAGCCTCGGCCCGAGCAGGTTGATCTTCATCGCCGCGGTCATGCTCGGGACGGTGCTGTTCCTGCGCGGTGGACTATTCGGAATCCCAGCGCAATACCATGCTTGGCGCGGCAAGCGGCAGAGCGAGCGGCGCGCCGCGCAGTCCGACAAGGGAGGCGAGATTATGCCCGAGGAAGCGACCGAGATCGCCGACAAGCAGGCGATCTACATGAAGCGGTTCGAGGCAAACTTGCGGACGGAGCTGAAGCGGCTGATCACCGATGAACTGATCGAAGAGCATCGCACCACCATGGGCAAGCGGCGCAGTGATGCGCTCGAACGCGTGCTTGCACATTTCCGTAGTGCGGCCGTCGCCGACAAATATGCAGTGCTCGCCGTCAAGCCATTCGCGGAATACCGGATCGTCGCGCTCTCGGGCCGTCGCGGTGTGCCGCCACGCATCGTCGACGACCGCTCCTTCGCCAGCCCAGAGGAGGCGCTGCATGGCGTCTTCCTGAAGCGGGTGCAGGATCTGATGGACTCCTGAACGTCGGGGCAAAAGCCAACAACCATGGCCGATATCCGCATCTCCGCCTACACCGACAAGCTCTCGGTCAAGCCCGGCGACACGCTGCAGGTCATGGCGAGCGCCGACGCCACCGAGACGGTGCGTGCCGAACTCGTCCGCCTTGTTCATGGCGACGAGCATCCGGACGGTCCGGGCTTCGTCGCCCAGCCGGTTGCCTCGCCGATCGATCGCGCGTGGCCGGTGCGCAAGCAGCACATCCAGAAGGGCAACTTCCTGCGTGTGCAGGATGGCGACAAGCAAGCTTGCGCCGACCGGCCCGGTGACGCTGCACGCCTACATCTTTCCGACCTTGCCGGAGGCGGGACGGCAGATGCTGCTCGGCCGCTGGATGGCGGAGGCGACCGCCGGCTTCGGCCTCGGCATCAATCCCTCCGGCCAGCTCGAGTTCTGGGTGGGCGACGGCACGGCGACGGATGCCGTCACCGCCGAGGTGAAGCTGATCGCGCGCGTCTGGTATTTCGTCGCGGCAAGCTACGATCCGGCCAGCGGCCGCGCCACGCTATACCAAGAGCCGGTCATCAACCGGTATAACAGCCTGCTCTCGAAGGTCGTTCCGTATGACTACCGCTCGCATGTCAGCGAGACCCTGCGCGTGCGACCGGCGCTGCCCGCCGAAGCGGGCTTCGTGATCGGCGCCGCGACGGAGCGCAATCCGGCGCGCGGGACCTTCTTCTCACAGTGCTACAGTGGCAAGATCGACCGATGCGGCGTGCAGGGCGCCGTGATGGACCGCGCGGCGCTCGATGCGCTGCGCGGCGGCGGCACGCCGGACGGGGAACGCGTCCTGGCGTATTGGGATACGAGCGCCGGCTACACGGATCGCGGCATCGGCGATACGGTCGTCGACACCGGTCCCTCAAAGTTGCACGCGCAGGGCTACAACCGCCCGGTGCGTGGGCAGACGGGCTGGAACTGGAGCGGGCGCAACGACTGCTTCCGCCTCGCGCCGCAGGAATTCGGCGGCATCGAATTCCATGCCGACGCCCTGGTCGACTGCCGGTGGGAGCCGACGCTGAGCCTGACCATCCCACCGGACCTGCGCAGCGGCGTCTACGCGGTCCGACTCTGCGCGGGCGACGGCACCGGGCTCGCCGAGGAGTTCGCGCCGTTCTTCGTTCGTGCGAGCACGCCGAAGGCGTCGATCTGCGTGCTGATCCCGACGGCGAGCTACCTCGCCTATGCCAACATCCAGAACGCGTTCGACGCCGCACTGCTGCAGTCGGTCACCGCCTCGACCCCGATCATGCAGGAAGTCGACGTCGAAGTGTACAAGAACGATGTCGAGTTCGGCCTCTCTACCTACGACGTGCACAATGACGGCGCCGGCGTCTGCTACAGCTCCTATCGTCGGCCGATCGTCAACATGCGCCCGAAACACCGACACCCCGGTGTCGGCACGACGTGGCAGTTCCCCGCCGACCTCTCGATCGTCGGCTGGCTCGAGGCCATGAAATACGACTACGAGGTCGTCACCGACGAGGATCTCCATCGCGAGGGCGTCGCGGCGCTGAAGCCGTACAGCGTCGTGCTCACCGGCACGCACAACGAGTACTACTCCGAGCGGATGATGGACGCGACCGAGGACTATCTCGCGCAAGGGGGCCGTCTGCTCTACATGGGCGGGAACGGCTACTACTGGTGCGTCGGCTTCCGCGACGAGGAGCCGTTCGTGATGGAGGTGCGCAAGCTGGAGGCGGGCTCGCGCGCGTGGCAGGCGCGGCCGGGCGAGCACTACCTCGCCTGTACCGGCGAGCGCAGCGGCCTGTGGCGGCATCGGGGCCGCCCGCCGCAGAAGCTGGTCGGCGTCGGCTTCACTTCCGAGGGGATGGATTTCTCCGTCCCCTATCGGCGCATGCCGGACAGCTATCATCGCTCGGTCGCCTGGATCTTCGCCGGGGTCGAGGGCGAGGTGTTCGGCGACTTTGGCCTGGGCGGAGGCGGCGCGGCCGGAATTGAGATCGATCGCTACGACCTAGCACTCGGCACGCCGCCGCACGCTCGCATTCTCGCCTCCTCCGAGCCGTTCACCGACAACTATCCGCTGGTGCAGGAAGAAATCTATTTCATGACTCCCGGCCTCGGCGGCACGCAGAACGCGTGGGTGCGCGCGGACCTCGTCTATTTCACCACGCCCGGCGACGGCGCGGTGTTCTCAACCGGCTCCATCGCATGGGGCAGCGCGCTGCCGCACAACAATTTCGACAACCCGGTGTCCCGCCTGACCAAGAACGTGGTGGACGCGTTTATCACCCGCGGCGCACTTCCGGGCGGCGCGTACGGCTGACGTTCCTCGCAACGTCATGCCTGCGAAGCTTGTCCCCGCGAAAGCGGGGAGCGTGCATCCAGGCGTGCCGCACGGACCTCCGAGGCGCACGCCTGGAGTCCCGCTTACGCGGGGAACGACGCGGTGTGATGCCTCGTCGGCGAATCTCACGGGGCCGGGTCCACGAGCATCGCTGTCAGTCACGTAGCGGCATCGCCACCGGGCGCATCGGCGAGCCGGTCGCGCCGCGCAGCTTGATGCAGGCGCCGATGAAGGCGAACTCATAGATCCTCTCGGCCGCGAGTTCGTCGAGCTGGGCCATCTCCATGATCGGCACGCCGGCCTCGGCGAACATGTAGCAGTGCACGGGAAGATAGTTGCCAGGCTCGGTTGAGGGCACCTGTTCGAGCGTCAGCGTGTCCGATCCGATCATGATCGCGCCACCCTTGCACAGATACTCGGCGCCCTCCCGGTTCAGCCCGGGCGAGTTGGCGCAGAACCGCGGCGTATCGAGCCAGTGCTTCATCTGACCAGTGCGGAGCAGCACGACGTCGCCGGGACGCAGCTCGGTGCCCTGCTTGCTGAGGCAGTCGTCCAGCTCCTTGGCGCCAACGCCGTGGCTTGGCGGCAAGACGTCGATGCCGTGCAGCGCCGCGAGGTCGAGCATGATGCCGCGCGCGATGATGGGCGGATGCTTCTCGGCGCCGCAGACATCCCAGGTGCGGCTGCCGAGGTGCTTCGAGACCTCGAAATTGTTCCAGATGCGGCCATTGAAGCCGAAGTGGTTGAGGGCGTCGATATGGGTGCCGCAGTGCGTGTACATCGAGATGGCATCGCCCGAATAGGCCACCAGCGCATTCGTCGCCGCATCCTGGTTCATGGAGTTCCACACCTGCTCGCCGGGCGGCGTGTGCGTCATCCAGATTTGGTAGGTGGGGTCGCCGGCCGCGGTCCAGCCCGGCATGCCGACGAAGTTGTCAACCGAGAGATCGAACACGCGCGAGGCGTCGGCGCGCCGCATGATCGCGTCGCGGGACGCGGCATCGATCAGATTGAGCATGCCGATCTCGTCGCGCGGCCCGAACGGGCTGGCGGTGACCTTGCGAAAGCTGGCGTTGTACGCGGCAATCTTCTGCTTCATCGATTCGTCGATGAGACGCGGGCTGCACATGAACCTCTCCCCTGCGCAACATGCCGGCGCGTTCTCCGCCAGCGCAGGCTGAGCCTAGGGGGAATCGCCGCGCAGAGCCAGCGTGTTCGCCCGAACGTTGCACATCACGGGCCGGCGCGTGGGCTACGCCGCTCCCTCAATCGCCGTGCTCGCCTGTTGCCGGCGCAGCAGCGACTCCCGCACGTCTTCGCTTGCCGAGCGCAGCAGTTGCGCCATCACCGCATGGGCATCGCCTGCCCGTCGGTCGCGGATCGCCTCCGCCACGGCTTGGTGCTGGCGCAGCGAGTATTCCGGCGTGTGGTGGCCGGAATGCCAGCTCAGCTGAAACGACGCCCCCAGCGCGCTTTCAATCACCGCCCCGAACGAGGCCAGAAAGTGATTGCCGGTCGCATCGAGGATGCTCTGGTGGAAGCGCAGATCGGCCTCGGTCAGGTCGCCGGCGCCGTCCTGAAAGCGGAACATGTCGGCGAGCGCCGTCTCGATGCGCGCCAAAGCCTCAGGCGTTCGGCGCTCCGCCGCGAGCGCGGCGGCGGCGGGCTCGACAATCTTGCGCACCTCGAACAGGCCAGTGACGAACGCATCGCTCGGCGCGGCGCGCAGATGCCAGGCCAGAACTTCCGGGTCCAGCATGTTCCAGTCGGTGCGCGGGCGCACCAGCGTGCCCACCTTCTGCCGGCTGACGATCAGCCGCTTTGCGGCGAGCAGCTTGAACGCCTCGCGCAGCGCGGAGCGCGACACCGACAGGCTGGCGCAGAGCTCGATCTCGGTAGGCAGCGCGTGACCGGGCGGATGGCGGCCGCCGACGATCTGCTCGCCGAGCGTGTTGGCGATGCGCTCGTGCAGATTGCGCCCGGCGGCGCCCACGAGCTTTGCCGCGCCACGGCCGGCGGCACGTCCGGCGCGCGGCGCGACGGCGGCAGTCACGTCGGCTGATCCTGTCGCGTCAGCACCGGCGCCACGACCCGGGCGGCACTCGCGGCCGCAACCGCCCGCTTGCGCCGCGCCTGCAACTGCTGGTCGGTCAGCACGCCGAGCAGGATCACCGTGCCCATCACGGCGAAATTGAGCGAGCTCGGGATGCCAAGGATGTTGACGAGGTTCTGAAGCACCTGCAGCAGCGCGGTCCCCAGCACGATACCGAGAATCGACCCCTCCCCGCCGCGCAGGCTGCAGCCGCCCAGCACCGCGGCAGCGATCGCATAGAGTTCGTAGAAACTGCCGAACGAACTTGGCGAGACCGAGTTCGTATAGAACACGAGGAGCACGGTGGAAACGCCCGCGAGCGCGCCGCTGATGACATAGGCGCCGCCGATCACGAGATTGGTGTGAATGCCGGAGAAGCGCGCCGCCTCCTCGTTCTTGCCGGCCGCGAGCAGCCACCGCCCATAGACCGAGCGGTGCAGGACCACCCCCATGACGATGGCCAGCAGGATGAGGAAGATGAATGTGTTCGGCACCCCGTAGGTATGCCCGGCGGCGAGGGTGCGCAGCGTGTCGGCTTCGTCGCCGTAGCCGAAGCCGCGCGTGGAATCGGTGGTGTAGTAGCGCGCGGCGCCGCGATAGATCAGCAGCCCGCACAGCGTGACGATGAACGGCTGCATCTTCAGCCGCGTGATGAGCAGGCTCTGCAGCGCGCCGAGAACCAGGCCGCCGAAGATGACCGCGGCCAGGGCGAGCGGCCAGGCCCATTCGTACTCGGTCAGCAGGTCGATGAATATCACGCCGAGCAGCGCGAACATGGAGCCGATCGAGAGATCGATCCCGCCGGTGATGATCACCAGCCCCTCGCCGATCGAGAACACGCCGAACAGGCCGATCAGGTTCGCCATGTCGAGCAGATTGACGCCCGAGAGGAACAGCGGGTTGATGATCGCCGTGATGGCGGACACCACCAGGAGCAGCAGGAGCAGCCCGAGTTCCTTTCTCATGCCGCATTCTCCGCGTGCTCGAGGGACTGGCCGATCGCCAGCCGAAGGACGTTATATTCGCTGAAATCCGCGCGCTCGAGCACGCCGCTGACGCGCCCCTCGTGCATGACGGCAATGCGGTCGGAGACGCCGATGACCTCCTCCATGTCGGAGGAAATCATGACGATGGCCACGCCGCGGTCGGCGAGGCCGCGCATCAGCGCATAGATCTCGTGCTTCGCGCCGACATCGATCCCGCGCGTGGGCTCGTCGAAGATCACGATGCGCGGTTGCATCGAGAGCCATTTAGCGAGCACGACCTTCTGCTGGTTGCCGCCCGACAGCGTGATCGCCTCGGTCGCGACCGAGGGTGCCTTGATCGCCAGGCTGACGGCCTGCGCCTGCGCGACCTGCGATCTCGGACGCGCGGTTGATGAGCAGCGCGCGTGCGTGGTTCAGCAGGTTGGCGAGCGTGACGTTCCCGCAGATCGGACATCTCCAGCACCAGGCCGGCGCGCTTGCGATCCTCGGGCACCAGATAGATGCCCTGGCGGATCGCGTCGCGCGGGCTACGCACGCGCAGCCGTTGCCCGTCAAGCCGAATCTCGCCGCCGAGCAGCCGGTCGATGCCGAACACGGCGCGGGCCAGCGACGTGCGGCCGGCGCCGACGAGGCCGGCGAGGCCCAGGATCTCCCCGTGGCGCACCGAAAGCGAAAGACTGCGGTCGGGGAACGCAGGCGTGACGATGTCCACCAGATCGCAGCCGCCCGCCGTGGGTTCGACCTTCGGCGGAATGTAGAGCGATTTCAGGTCGCGGCCGATCATGAGCCGGATCATCGCGGCGTGGCTCATCTCCTCGCGGGCAAGCTCGCCCACGTTGCGCCCGTCGCGCAGCGCGACCACGTCGGTCGGCGCACGTCATGATCTCGCCCAGCCGGTGCGTGATGTAGATCACCGCGACGTTCTGCGCCTTCAGGTCGGCAACGATCTGCAGCAGCCGCTCGGTCTCGGACAAGCGTGAGGCTGGAGGTCGGCTCGTCCATGATGATGACGCGGGCGTCGATCGACAGCGCCTTGGCGATCTCGACCATTTGCCGCTGCGCGATCGAGAGCGTCTCGACCAGCGTGTCCGGGCCGAAATCGGCGCCCAGGCGGGCGAGCAGCGGTGCCACGTGCGCCCGCAATGCCGCGTCGTCCACGAGCCGCAGCGGCCCGCCGGTTCGCTTCTCGCGCCCGATGAAGACATTCGCGGCGACGCTGAGATTCTCGAACAGGTTGAGTTCCTGATGGACGAACGCGATTCCTGCCCGTGTCGCCTCCTTCACCGTGAGTTCGGTGAAGGTGCGAGCGTCGATGCGGATGCTCCCGCTGGTCGGCTCGGCGACGCCGCCAAGGATCTTCATCAGCGTCGATTTGCCGGCGCCGTTCTCGCCGACAAGGCCGAGGACTTCCCCGGGCATGACACGAAGGCTCACCCGATCAAGGGCGATCACGCCGGGATAGACCTTCGTGATCGCGGCCAGTTCCAGGAGGGGTTCGGCCAAGCGCGCGCTCCTTCATGGGCCCGAGCGCCCGGCGCCGGTGGCGCCGGGCTGGCGATGGCGTGCTACTTGTGCAGCAGCTTCCTCATGTAGGCGGCGAACTCGGTGACGTTGCTCTTGTCGATCACCTTGGTCGGCACGATGATGAGCCCGTTCGCAGGCTTGAACGACATGTCGCCGTTGATCGCCTTGATCAGGTTGACCATCGAGAGATAGCCGAACTCGAACGGCTGCTGCACGACCGTGGACTCCACGCAGCCTTCGGAAATGCCGCGCAGCGTGCGCGCATCCTCATCGAAGCCGACGATCTTGACCTTGCCGCACTTGCCGGCGTTCTTCACCGCGTCATAGATCTCCGGCGTGTTGTAGCTCCACAGCCCGGCAAGCAGCGCGATATCGGGGTATTTCGCGAGCGTGTCTTCGACATTCGCCTTCGCCTTGGTGAAGTCCACCTGGTCGGTGCGCACATCGATGATCTCGATCTTCGTGCCGGCGAGCTCCTCGCGGATGCCCTGCACGCGCTCGCGCGCGTTGTCGGCATCCAGCGTGCCGACGAACAGCATGATCTTGCCCCCGTTCGGCAGCGCCTTCTTGATCTGCTCGCCCGCTTGCTTTCCGGCCGCCACATTGTCGGTGCCGATATAGGCGACCCGCTTGCTGTGCGGCGCGTCGCTGTCGGTCGTGAACAGCACGGCCTTGGCGGCGATCTTGTTGAGCTCCTCCGTGGCATGCGCTGCGTCGTCCACCGAGACCGAGATGCCGGCGACGCCGCGGGCGACCAGATCGTCGAGCTCGCGCCGCTGCTCGGCCGCGGTCGCCTGGCCGGTCACCACCATCTCCATCTTGTAGTCGGGGTGCTCGGCTTGCGCCTTCTCGATGCCGCGGCGGGCGACAGTCCAGAAATCGGCCGCTGCGTTGGTGACCAGCACCAACGTCTTCTTCTCGGCGTGCGCCGCCCCGGCAAATAGGACAGCAGCGACCGCACCCGCCAGGATCGGGGTGAGGATCTTCTTCATTCGGATGCTCCTTGAGCGTTTCCAACCTGCACGCGATGGCGACCGAACCGCCGGCAGCTTGGCAAGGACCATGCCCCTCCCCGCCGTTCGTTTCCCCCGCGGCGCCGGATTAAGTCATGCAATTGCCCCGAAGGAAAGCCCCTGCTAGCGGGCGGCGGCCCTGGTCGGCGCGTCCGGGGCAACCGCGGCCGGGCGCGGCAACACGCCGGAGAGGGCGATGACCACGACCCGCGGCGGACGCCCCGCGCGCACTTCGGCGCTGACCAGGAGATCGACGAGCCGCTGCTCGGCATGCCGGCGCACGCTGCGGGCGAGGCGCACACGGTGGAAATCGACGCGGGCCAGATAGGCGTCGCCGGTCGCCTCATCGGTCACCCGCCAGGCGGCGCAGCGGCGATCGACACAGGGAATGTCCGAGCGCGACAGGCGCAGGACCACGCCGTCAGCGTGCGCCGGGACCGCCCCCGGGAACAGCCGGTGCTCGGCGACCGCGCTCTCCGGCAGGTCTGCGGCGACTGCCGAACATTCCCAGCTCCCCTCGATATCGAGCAACGCGGTGCCGGTGCCGTTCTCGTGGAGATGGTGGGCGACGAAGCCGCCGCCGCGGCGATCCTCGCGGAACGTGACGGCGAAGCGATAGGACGGGTCGCCGAGGCCGACATGGCCGACGAAGTGGCGGCCCTCGACCGTGAGTTCGATGCTGTCGTTGCTGGGGTCGCTGTGCTCACGCACCGACGGGAGGTAGTTCGAGAGCGTGAGGCCGATTGAGGGCCCGGGCTTCTCGGGCTCGGCTTCGGGCGAGTCCTGGCCGTAGATCAGGCGATAGAACGGATAGGGCGAGCCCCTTGGGTCGCGCTCGTCCGGCGTTCGCCACGGATCGGGCGCGGCCGAACAGAAATGCGCGGTGTCGGTGGCGTGCTCCGCCGTCGCCGTCATGGTCACGGCGCCGTGGGTCGCCAGCTGCAGGCTGACTTCCTCCGCCTGCGCCGTGCCCATGACCGTGAAGGCAAGGCCGATGGCTACGCGGCCAAGCATCTGTCCCCCGTTGGCTCGCCCAGGAAGACTAGCGAGCGAAAGGAGTCGCCGGAAATCTCGATGTCGTGAGAATGGCTTAGAGAAGCTGTATCATCTGAGCCTTAAGGTATGCCGATTCCGGGAGGTGCGGATGCACCGGATGGTCGGGCCCAGCGCCGCCGGTGAATACGATCCGTCCCTCGCGCCGCGCCCGGTGCAACCCCTCGGCGATCGCCGCGGCGAATGGCTCCGGGGCGGCGTGGTGACTGCACGATGCGACGAACAGGAAGCCTCCCGGGGCGACCAGCGCCGCGGCGAGGCGCGCCATGCGGGCATAGCCGCGCAGACCGGCCGCGGCGTCCTTGCGGGATTTCGCAAAGGCCGGCGGATCGCAGACGACGAGATCGAACCGTTCGCCCGCCTGGGCGAGCTCGGCCATGGTCTCGAAGGCGTCGCCCCGGCGCAGGCTTGCGCGTGCCAACAATCCGCTCCGGTCGGCCGCGTTGCGCGCCTGATCCAGCGCGGCGGCGGAACTGTCCAGCAGCATCGCCGAAGCCGCGCCCGCGGCAAGGCAGCGCAGAGCGAACGCGCCGGTATGGCAGAACGCATCCAGCACCCGGAACCCGGCCGCCAGCGCCGCGACCCGATCGCGGTTGGCCCGCTGGTCGAAGAAAAACCCCGTCTTCTGGCCCCCGAGCGGATCGACCGGGAAGATGACGCCACCCTCCTCGGCCTCGCACGCCGCCTCCGTGCCATGGAGGAGGCGGATTTCGGCCGAGAGGCCCTCATGCACCCGCGCAGGGGTGTCGTTGCGTGCCACGATCGCGCGGGGCTGCCCTATCGCCAGCAAAGCGGCAACGATCTCGTCCGTCAGCCGCTCCGCCACCGCTGCATTCGCCTGGACCACGAACACGTCCCGGAAACGGTCGATGACCAGGCCAGGCAGCCGGTCTGCCTCGGCGTGGACGAGGCGGTGGTAAGGCGTGTCGCACACCCGCGCCCGCAGCGCGGCGGCGGCTTCGATCCGGGAGCGCACGAACGCGGCATCGATCACCGCCTCCGGGTCCCGGTCGAGCAGGCGGCCCGCGATAAGGCTGTGCGGGTTGAAGCCGAACGTGCCGAAGCGCCAGCCGTCATCGCCCTCCAGCCGCACCGGCAGGCCCGGCGGCAGCGCCCGGTGCTCGGGTGCAAGCGCGATCTCGTTGCTGTACGCCCAGGGGTGCCCCGACTTCAGCCGCCTTCCGTGTCCCGGCAGCAGCCGCAGCAGCGGCCGCTCAGGCGGCAACGGCGAGCCCGGCCGGCAGCACGGCGCGCAGGGCCGTGACGAGCGCGTCCATCATCGCCTCCGTGTGCAGCGGCGTGGGCGTAAGGCGCAGCCGCTCCTGCCCCTTCGGCACGGTCGGGTAGTTGATCGGCGTCGCGTAGATCGCGAACTCGTCCAGCAGGCGGCGGCTGACCTCGCGGCAGCGCGCCGCCTCGCCGACATGCACCGGCACGATGTGGCTCACGGACGGGACCCGCGCAACCCCGGCCGCATCGAGCTTCGCCTTCAGCCGCTCCGCCTTCTCGAACAGCGAGGCGCGCCGGGCCGCGTCCTGGCGCACGTGCCGCACCGAGGCGAGCGCCGCCGCGACGGTGGCGGGCGGCAGGGCCGTGGTGAAGATGAAGCCGGAGGCGGTCGAGCGTAGCCAGTCGATGACCGCCACGTCCCCCGCGACATAGCCGCCATGGCAGCCGAATCCCTTCGAGAGCGTGCCTTCGATCAGGTCGATCCGGTGCGTCACCCCGTCGCGCTCGGCGACGCCCCCGCCGGTCGGGCCGTAGAGACCCACCGCATGCACTTCGTCGAGGTAGGTCAGCGCGCCATGACGCTCCGCAAGGTCGCAGATCGCGCCGAGCGGGGCGATATCCGCGTCCATGGAATAGACACTCTCGAACGCGACCAGTTTCGGAGCGCCCGCGGGCGCGGCGAGCAGCTTCGCTTCGAGGTCGGCGAGATCGTTGTGGGCGAAGACGTGCACCGTCGCCTGCGCCCCCTTGATGCCGGCAATCATCGAGGCGTGGTTCTTCCGGTCGGAAAACACCTGCCAGTCGGGCAGCGCGCGCAGGATGGTGCTCAGCGTCGCCTGGTTCGCGACATAGCCGGACGTGAACAGCAGCGCCGCGTCCTTGCCGTGCAGAGCGGCCAGCTCCGCCTCCAGCGCATCGTGCAGGTCGCTGGTGCCCGCGATGTTGCGCGTCCCCCCCGCGCCGGCGCCGCGTCCGGTCGGTCGCCGCGACCGCGGCCTCGATGACCGCCGGGTGAACCCCCATGCCCAGGTAGTCGTTGGACGACCACACCGTGATGTCGCGCGCGACCCCGTCCTGCAGAAGGGTGTAAATCGGGAACCGTTCAGCGTGCTTCTGCAGGGGCGTGAACGTGCGATAGCGGCCTTCCGCGCGGATGCGGGCAAGCTCGCTGCGGGCGACGGAGTGCAAGGAGTGCATGAGCCCGGAGTTCCGCTCCCGTCCGCCGGCCGAGTCAAGAGGGCGCGATCACATGGCCTGATCGATCACCGGACATAGAGCCGCACCTCGCGCGTCGGCTGTCCAGGATCACCAACGAGGCCGAGTGTGATCCGCTCCAGCGGCACGCCGTCGGCAACGAGCGCGCGGGCCACCATCTGCGTGTCCGACTGGCCGACGCGAAGATATCCCTGCTGAATTGCCCAGCTCGCGGAGGTCGGGATCGGCGCCATGACCTGAAAACGAACGTCGGGCTTCCGCGCCTGGACCGCATGCACAACGGCGTCCAGCCCGCTGCGCCAGTCCGCGCTCGGGTCAGCCAGGCGGATCGTCGCGACCGGCAGCGCCGGCACCCCCGCCTGTGCCATCGTGGCGGCATCCGGCTTGGGCGGCGTGCGTTCGAACGTGCGCTGATCGACCAGCCGGCACCCGGCGAGGGCGAGCAACAACAGCAGGCGCAGAACGATCACGGTTCGCCCCCCGGTTACGGGCTCCGGACAGGCGGCCCCGCCTTGCCCGTCGCCCAAGCGCTCTCTAATAGCCGGGGATCAGGAGGGACAGTCATGGCCTCTGTTGCGGAGCTGACGAAGGAAAACCCCGCGCTCGCGATGCAGGCGGCGATCCTCGCCCGGCCGACGACGCCGGAGCGGCGGATGGCGGATGCGATCCGCGCGCTTGCCATCGACGCGGTGGAGAAGGCCAAGTCCGGTCACCCCGGCATGCCGATGGGCATGGCCGAGGCCGCGACCGTGCTCTGGTCGCGCTTTCACAAGTTCGACGCCGCGGACCCGCACTGGCCCGACCGCGACCGGTTCGTGCTCTCGGCCGGGCACGGCTCGATGCTCCTCTATTCTCTGCTCTATCTCACCGGCCATGCCGGCATGGGCATCGAGGAGCTCAAGCGCTTCCGCCAGCTCCACTCGCCCGCCGCCGGACATCCCGAATACGGCGCGAACCCGGCGATCGAGACCACGACCGGCCCGCTCGGCCAGGGCATCTCCACCGCGGTCGGCATGGCGCTCGCCGAGCGCATCCTGGCCGCCCGGTTCGGGCGCAGCCTGGTCGATCACCGGACCTGGGTGATCTGCTCGGACGGCGACCTCATGGAGGGGATCAGCCACGAGGCGGGCAGCCTTGCCGGGCACCTGCGCCTCGACCGGCTCACGGTGCTGTGGGACGACAACCACATCTCCATCGACGGCGATACCGAGCTGTCGAACACCGATGACCAGCTCAAGCGGTTCGCCTCCTACGGCTGGGCGACCAAGCGCGTGGACGGGTTCGACGCGGCAGCGGTCGGCGCGGCGCTCTCGATGGCCATGCGGTCCAAGAAGCCGACGCTGATCGCGTGCCGCACCATCATCGGCTTCGGTGCGCCCAAGAAGGCGGGCACCGCGGCGGCCCACGGCGCACCGCTGGGGCCGGAGGAGGCGCAGGCGGCGAAGGCGGCCCTCGGGTGGAACTATCCGCCCTTCGAAGTGCCGGACGGGCTGCGCGAGCAATGGGCGGCGGTCGGTGCACGCGGCGCGAAGACCCGGCGGGCCTGGCTGAAGCGGCTCGCGCATCATCCGCAGCGGGAGGAGTTCGAGCGCGTCATCGCGGGTCAGTTGCCGGCGACCTACCACGAGACGCTCGCCGCGCTGCGCGCCGAGATCGCCGCGACCAAGCCGAAGCTCGCCTCGCGCGCGTCCAGCCAGAAGGTGCTGGAGACGCTGGTGCCGGCGCTGCCCGAGATTATCGGCGGGTCGGCCGACCTCACGCCGTCCAACCTCACCTATGTCAAGGGCACGCCGACCATCGCCCCGGGCAACTACGGCGGGCGCTACATCCACTACGGCATCCGCGAGCACGGCATGGCCGCCTGCGTGAACGGGATGGCGTTGCATGGCGGGCTGATCCCGTACGGCGCCACGTTCTTCATCTTCACCGACTACATGCGCCCTGCCCTCCGCCTCGCGGCGCTCATGCGCAAGCGCGTGATCCATGTGCTGACGCACGACTCGATCGGGCTTGGCGAGGACGGGCCGACGCACCAGCCGGTCGAGCAGCTCGCGAGCCTGCGCGCGATGCCGAACATGCACGTGCTGCGTCCGGCAGATACGATGGAGACGGCGGAGTGCTGGGATCTCGCACTGCGGCGCACGGACGGGCCGAGCCTGCTCGTGCTGTCGCGGCAGAGCCTGCCGACGATGCGGACCGACACCGGCGAGAACCGGTGCGCGCGCGGCGGCTATGTGCTCGCCGAGGCCGACGGGGCGCGGCGGGCAACGCTGATCGCGACCGGCTCGGAGGTAACGATCGCGATGGCCGCGCGGGATGCGCTGGCGGCCGAGGGCATCAGCGTCGCGGTCGTCTCGCTGCCCTGCTGGAATCTTTTTGCGCAGCAGGATGAGGCCTATCGCGCAAGCGTGCTGGGCCGCGCGCCGCGCGTGGGCGTAGAGGCGGCAAGCAGTTTCGGCTGGGACCGCTGGCTGGGTCCGGACGGCGTGTTCATCGGGCTCGACCGTTTCGGTGAGTCCGCACCATACGAAGACATCTACCGCGACGTCGGCATCACCGCCGAGGCGGTGGCGGCGGCGGTGCGCAGGATACTGACGTAGGGGCGGATTGTACGGAGGAGTACCATGGCCGTGAACGTCGCGATCAACGGCTTCGGACGCATCGGGCGCCTCGTGCTGCGCGCGATCGTCGAGAGCGGGCGCGAGGATGTCGTGCCGATTGCGATCAACGATCTCGGGAGCGTCGAAGCCAACGCCCATCTGTTCCGCTACGACACGGTGCACGGGCGCTTCGCCGGCGAGGTCGCGGTCGCCGACGACGCCATCACGATCACCCATGCCGGCCGGCGCTGGGGACCGATCCGCGTCAGCGCGGAGAAGGACCCGACCAAGGTTCCCTATCAGGGCGTCGACGTGGCGCTGGAATGCACCGGGCATTTCACCAAGCGCGAGCAGGCGGCCCATCTGCTCGAGGCCGGTGCGCGCAAGGTGCTGATCTCCGCGCCCGCCGACGGCGCGGATGCGACCATCGTCTACGGCGTCAACCACGACACGATCACCAAGGAGATGCGCATCATCTCCAACGCCTCCTGCACAACCAACTGTCTGGTGCCGATGGTGAAGGTGCTGCACGACAGTTTTCGCGTCGTGCGGGGCTACATGGTGACCATCCACTCCTACACCGGCGACCAGCGCACCGTCGACACGCTGCACAAGGATCTGCATCGCGCCCGCGCCGCCGCCGCCAACATCATCCCGACGACGACCGGCGCCGCGCGTGCGGTCGGCCTGGTGCTGCCGGAGCTGAAGGGCAAGCTCGACGGCACTGCCGTGCGCGTTCCCACGCCGAATGTCTCCCTCGTCTCGCTCGATGTCGTCCTGGAGCGCGCGGCCACGAAGGAGTCCATCAACGCGGCCATGAAGGCGGCGAGCGAAGGCGCTCTCAAAGGCGTGCTCGCGTACAATACCGAACCGCTGGTCAGCTCCGACTTCAATCACGCGCCGGCTTCCTGCACCTTCGATGCGCCGCAGACGGCGGTCGTGGACGGGGCGCTCTACCGGGTGATGGGCTGGTACGACAACGAGTGGGGCTTTTCCAACCGGATGGTGGATACCGCCGCCCTGTTCGGCCGCCTCTAGGAACGGGCCGTGGCACTGCGCACCCTCGACGGGCTGGTGGTCGCGGGCAAGCGGGTGCTGGTGCGCGCCGATCTCAACGTCCCCGTCCGCGACGGCAAGATCACCGACCTCACGCGCATCGAGCGGTTGTCGCCCACGATCCGTGAACTCGCCGGCAAGGGCGCGCACGTGATCGTGCTGAGCCATTTCGGTCGGCCGAAAGGCAGGCGTGTCCCGGCGATGTCGCTGGCGCCCATTGCGACGGCACTCGCCGAGGTGCTGCGGCGCAAGGTGCGTTTCGCCGAGGACTGCATCGGCCTGCCGGCCCAGCAGGCGATCGACGCGCTGAACGACGGCGACATCGCGGTGCTGGAGAACACGCGCTTTCATCCCGAGGAGGAGGCGAACGACGCTGCTTTCGCCGCGTCGCTCGCATCGCTCGGCGACATATTTGTGAACGATGCTTTCTCGGCTGCGCATCGCGCGCATGCGAGCACGGAAGGGGTGGCGCATCTGCTGCCCAGCTACGCCGGCCGCCTGATGCAGGCGGAGCTGGAGGCGCTGGCGGCAGCCCTCACGCATCCCGCCCGGCCCGTCGCCGCCATCGTCGGCGGTGCGAAGGTCTCCACCAAGCTGGACCTGCTGGGCAACCTCGTCGGGCGCGTTGATGTGCTGGTGATCGGCGGCGCGATGGCCAACACGTTTCTCGCCGCCAGCGGAAAATCCGTCGGCCGCTCCTTGCAGGAGGCCGACATGCATGCCACCGCGCGTGACATCCTGGCGCGGGCGCAGGCCGCGCACTGCGATGTGGTGCTGCCGGTCGATGTCGTGGTCGCCGCGGAACTCAAGGCGAACGCGGCGAGCGAGACGGTGTCGGTCGATGCAGTGCCGGACGACGGGATGATCCTTGATGTCGGGCCGGCGACCGTCGCCGGCCTGGTCGCGCGGCTGGGCGCGCTGAAGACGCTGGTCTGGAATGGCCCGCTGGGTGCCTTCGAAACGCCGCCCTTCGATGCCGCGACCGTGTCGCTCGCGCGCGCCGTGGGGGCCGCGACCGCGGCCGGCAGGCTGCGCAGCATCGCGGGTGGCGGCGACACGGTTGCCGCGCTTCACCAAGCCGGCGTCGCCGAGCAGATGACCTACGTCTCCTCGGCCGGGGGCGCGTTCCTGGAGTGGCTGGAGGGCAAGACCTTGCCGGGGGTCGCGGTGCTGGGCGGCTGATCCGGCGCTCTTCGAAACAGTTGACAATGGCTAACGACCCGCGCACAGTGCCGCGGCAACGTTAACCATGGGTTCACCGATGCGCCGGACAATCCTGCGCATGATCGCCACGGGATCGCTATCGGCCTTCTCCAGCGCCGCCATGCCGGCGCTGCGGGCACCAGGGCTGCGGGCACCAGGGCTGCAGCCGGCCCGCGCCACCGTCGAACCGGCGGCCAAGGCGGCTCAGGACCTGACCTCGGCCCCACAGAGCGCCCCGCCCGGGCGCCCGCCCCCGCGCGGCTCGCTGCTCGACCTCTCGGTGTAGCCGACGGGGCACGCCTCCTGCGCAAGCGACGCCAGCACAAAGCAGTTGCATTGTAAAGCAGCGGCCAAGGGCGCATACCTCGCCCAATGCCGGAGTTCGTGCACTTGGTTCCGACCGGCGACACACGCGAGCGACTGGTTTGTGTTGCCTGCGGCCACATCGACTATCAGAACCCGCGCGTCATCGTGGGGTCGGTGGTGGTGCACGCTGGCGCGGTGCTGTTGTGCCGCCGCGCGATCGAGCCGCGGTCCGGCTTCTGGACGCTGCCGGCCGGGTTCCTCGAACTCGGCGAGACGCTGGAGGAAGGGGCAGCCCGCGAGGCGCTGGAGGAGGCCGAGGCGCAGATCGTGCCGGAGGGCATTCTCGGCATCTTCAGCATCAGCCGCATCGGCCAAGTGCAGGTCATCTTCCGCGCCCGCTTCGCGGACGTCGCCGCACCGCACATCGCGCCCGGCGCCGAGACAACGGAAGTCGGCCTGTTCGAGTGGGACGCGATCCCCTGGCCGTGCATCGCCTTCCCCTCCGTCCACTGGGCGCTGACGGCGTGGCACGCGGCGGGCGCCGGGCCGCTGGGCGCGCCCGCAGGCAACCCCGCCTCTGATCCGCGCGGCGTGGGGCGCGCCGGGGCCGCGATGCACGCGGGGGGGCTGTGATGCGGCGCGCGGCCGTGCTCTGGGCGGCACTGCTGACCACGGGCGCGGCACCCGCTTTTCCTCCGCTCGCGATGGTAACGCCGTTTGGCTCGCCCCCGGCGGGTGAGGAACGCCCCGGATTCGTGCCTGCCCCGGTTCCCAACCCCGATCTCGCGGCGCCCAGCGGCGGGAAGGGTCGCGACAACGGGCCTTCGGTTGCGCCCAGCTTCTTCCACCGGGAGTCGACCTATCAGGGCGAGGGCTTCCTGCGCGGGTCAACCTATGACGGCGATCAGGAGCGGCGCCTGCGGCCGAGTCCGGGCCTCGACCTCAAGCTGCCGCTGCAATAGCGGCGCGCGGTCACGACGCGGGCTGCAAGCGCGCGGCGTCTCCCGGTTCGAAGATCTTCCGGTACAGGTCCTCGCCGTAGCTGGTATCGAGCGGCGCGCCCTCGATGATCCGGAACGTTCGCTCCCCGCCCGGTCGGCGTTCCGCCCGCAGGAACAGCGCGTTGGGCATCTGCCTCTCATGGAAGCTGTGGGCGAAGTCGGTACTGGTGGGTCACGAACAACACGGCGATGCCGGCCTCGAGCAGCGCCTGCACCACCTGCCGGGCAATCTCGGATCCCTCACGCTCGTTGGTGGCGGCGAAGGATTCGTTGAAGAAGAGCAGGCCGTGCGGCTTCACCCGGTCGGCAATCTCGCTCATGCGGCTGAGTTCCTCGTCGAACTTGCCGCTGCGCATGGAGGTGTCCTCCTCGCGCTTGAAGTGCGTGAAGATGCCGCTCGCGACCTCCGCGCAGAACGAATCCGCGGCGACGAACATGCCGCATTGCATCATCAACTGCGCGAGCGCCACACTGCGCAGGAAGGTCGATTTCCCGCCCTGGTTGGCGCCGGTGATGACGACAAGGTCGCGGCCGTCAGCTTCGACATCGTTGCCGACGTTCCTGCGTTCCATGCTGAGCGCGAGCGCGACATCATAGAGCCCTCTGCACGCGCGCCGGCGTTCGCCGATCGCGACCGGTTGCGGAAAGCACACCGCATCGCCGTTCCCGACGAGCCGTGCATGCAGGTTGAGGCAGCCCAGATAGAAAGCCAACTCCGTCCGCAGCGCCGCGAGGAAGCTGAGGATATGATCGTTCGAGCGTGCCAGTGCGTTGGCAACGAGGTTGATACCGCGGTCGCGCAGGTCGGACAGCGCCCGCGCCCCGGCTTCGTCGCGCTCCGCGATATGGAACGTGAACGACGGCTTCCTGGAGAAAATGGGGTTGGCAAGGAGTGGCGACAGCCAGCCGGTATCCTTCCCGTTCGGTCGGCGCAACGTGTAGTCGACGCCCTTGTTGCCCTTGCCGAGCCGGGCGCTGATCAGGACACCGGCGCGAAAGCGCAACCGCTTCAGGTGTTCCTCCACCTCCGCGAAATACCCGTCGCTCAGCTCCTCCATGATCATCCGGAAGAATCGCTGAAAACCGTCCGACGTGAATCCTCCCCTGCTCGCCTCCGCGATCTGCTTCAGCCGCCTGAGATTTTCGACGTAGAGCTGCAGCACCTCGACCGAGCGGTGCAGAATCATCCCGGGATAGTTGGAGAGACCGCCCCAGAACCGCTTCCGCTCGTTCTGGATGCACTCCACGCAGATCGCATAGACCTCCTTGACGACTGCGGCATTGGCGAGACAGTCGCGGAGGATGTGCTGCCGATAGAGCAGCGTCGGCACGTCGTCGCTGCCGAGCAGGACCGCCTTCTGGGCAACCTCGTAGAGAAACTTGTCGCCGCCCGCCATCGTGGCGAACACTGTCTCGAGCCCAAGATCCTGGGTCAGCGCCGGGGCATTCGGCGGCGGGTCCTCCCGCAGGTCGAAGTCCCGATCGCGATGCATGAGGAAGACCTTCATGACGCCAGGCGTTCCTTCAGGGCTGCATAGGAAAGCCGATACTTGTCCGCGATTGAGCTGGCATAGGCACGCCCATCCAGCGGCCGCCGCACGATCTTGAACGTCCTTTGGGCCGGGTCGTCGGGTACGATCGTGCTGACCATGCTCACCGTCTTGTCGCTCAGCGTCGCCAGCTCGGTCACGAACGACACATAGACCGCCAACGCGTCCAGCTCGAGGATCCGGCGCATGATTTCGGTGCCGAGGAAGATTGCATCCTTCAGCGTCGTCGATCCAAAGCTCTCGTTGAGAACGAACACGCTGTCGGGCGTCGCGCGATCCAGATCATCGTGCAAGCGGATCAGGTCGCTCTCCAGCTTGCTGCGCAGGTCGGTGACCCGCTCCTCTCGCTCGAAATGCGTGAACAGCTGGTCGAACAGAAAGAGCTGCGCTGCGCGGCCGGGCACAGGGAGGCCGAGGCTGGCGAAGAAGTGGTGCTGACCGAAGGCGCGTGCGAAGGTGGTCTTTCCCCCCTGGTTCGGCCCCGAGATCACGAACACACGCTCCTGAGCGCGCAGGCTGTAGTCGTTGCTCACCACCGGCACGTTCTCCGCGGTGAGCTTGTGGGCAAGCGCGAGATCGAAGCCGGCCTTGCAGAAGATCTCCTTCGACTCCCGGGTCACCAGCGGATAACAGAACGGCAGCCCGACGCGCTTGAGGTTGCCGATGAACTCGAAATACGAGACATAGAACTGGATCTCGCGATCGAAGCGGACGACGATCGGATCCTGGTACTCCTGGTTCGCAGCACAGAACCGCTCGAGTGCGGCGAACGGCTCAGGATGCAGCGCCGCAACGAATTCCAGGATGTTGGCTTCGACGTGATCCATCTCGACGGTATCGTGGAATTTCACGCGGTAGTCCTTGGCAGCGCCCTGAGCGAACTTCTCGAACGTGCGCTCGACCTCGACGCTATAGTTGCTCTCGGACTCGGACTGACGCACGGTCACCGAATTGCCGCGAACGACGAAACAGTATTCGATGTCGGCAAGCGCACTCTTGATCCGGCGCACCTCTTCGACCAATGCGGTGAAGGATGGCGCCGCAACTGTACTCTGCCAGATAGGTGCGCAGCGCGGTCAGGCCGCGTGAGTGCAGCGCGGCCGACCGGAGGCCATCCAGCAGTAAGCCCGTGGCCTTGCAATACGCCTCGACGGCGTCGACAAACCACCACTGCTTCTGGAATTTATAGTATAGCTTCGCTGCCTGTGCGAGCTCATGCCGCATCAGCCGCATGTCCTGGGCGAATGCGTGGATCAGGTCGCGGACCTCCGTGCATTCGAGGTCCCGCATCACCTCGTGACGATACTCGATGTCCTGAACATCGCACGGCGGCGCACAGAAGAACGGCTTGAGTGCATACTCGTCCTTGCCCGCGATGATCCACTCCACGAGCTGATCAAGGTTCAGATCGACGAAGAAGTCCGGCACGTTGCCCTTGTTCTCGCGCAAGGCACGCCCCGGCCCTGCAAAGAGGATGCTCTGAAAGCGCATTTCGCAAACGTTCCCCTGTTCGTCCCGTCATCGCGATTGTCCAGCGACCCGCCGCTCACGACCCGGCGGTGTCGACCGACAGGCCCAAGATGGGCGTCTCGACATCGCGACCGCACGGTGCACGGCCTGGTCGCCACGGTACGCGTGATCGTCTGGATGAAGGGGCCAGGCACGCGCGATCCCAAGCCACCGGACCGCTCAATGCGCGGCGACAGGTGCACATCACTCGGCATCGTCCGCTCGCGGAGGGGCCAATCATTGAGCAACGGACGCACTCCTACTGCAGCGTTGGACAGCAGTAGGAGTCATCAGCCCCGAATGGGCATGTCCAGGGGGACCCCATCCCCTCGGCGATCAAGGATAGGCACGCCGCCGGACCGGCGCAAGGGAGTGCGGTTGCGCTGCAGCCTCAGGGATCCCTCCCGCGCGCACGCGCCGCTTTCGTTCGCGCACGGCAGGCACGAGCCGCGCGGTTGCACGCTCCTCTTGCTCCCGGACCGGGTTGACAAGCCCGGTGCGGGATTCATACCCTCGCGCCACGGTGATGGGGTCCGCCATTTAACCGCCCATTGGGCTGATGACTCCTATCCTTGATCCGCCGTCGATTCGGAGGGTGCTTTGCGCTTGGGCGCACTGACCTTGGCCAGTGTTGGCCGCCTCGTGCCCGCGCCGCCCGGCTGACGGCGCAGCATCGTGCGCATCTATCTCGCGATCGCGGTCGGCGGCATCGTCGGATGCTGGGCGCGCTACGCCATGACCAATCTCGTGCAGACGATCCTTGGTCGTGACTTCCCCTATGCCACGCTGAGCATCAATCTGCTCGGCGCCTTCCTGATGGGCTTCCTCTTCATCGAAACGCTGGAGCGCCTGAGCGTGTCGCCCGCGCTCCGCACCGGCATCCTCACCGGCGTGCTCGGGGGCTACACCACGTTCTCCACCTTCGCGATGGAGACGCTGCTGCTGGTCGAACAGGGCGCGGCGGTGCGGGCAATTCTCTACGTGCTGCTTTCGGTCGTCGGCGGCTTTCTGGCAGCCTTCGGAGGCGCCTACATCGCGCGCAATCTGTGAGAGGAGCAGCCTCGATGGACGGCGAGGTCATGGTCGTGCGGATCTATATCCGGGAGGCTGATCACGGGCGTCGCAAGACCCTCATGGAGGAGATTCTGCGGGCGCTGCACGATCAGCACCGCGTACCGGGCGTGGTCGTCTTCCGCGGGATCGCCGGCCTCGACGAGAGCGGCGAGATCTATGCCGCGGACATGCTGCGGTTCAATGTCGACCTTCCGATTGTCGTGGAGTTCTTCGATACGCCCGAGGTGGCCGAGGCGGCGCTGGCGCTGCTCGATGGTCTCGTGCCCGCCGGGCATGTCCTCAGTTGGCGCGCGACGCGGCGCGGAGGACGAGAAGAGGCGGCGCCGGCCGGTTCGTAAGCGGCCATACCTGTCGGCCGCCTTGCGGTTTCCTCTCCGACCCTCCACATCGCCACTGCCGTAAGACAGACGGGGCGGAGAAGACGGATGCGGCTTTCGGTGCTGGACCAATCGACGGTGGTCACGGGCCGCTCGCCGGACGCCTCGATCCGCGAGAGCCTGACCCTCGCGCGTGCCTGCGAGGCGCTCGGTTATCATCGCTACTGGCTCGCGGAGCACCATAATTCCGACGCCGTGGCGGGCGCCGCGCCGGAAGTCCTGATGGCCGCGATCGCCGCCACCACGCGGCGGATCCGGGTCGGCAGCGCCGGGATCATGCTGCCGCACTATTCGGCGCTGAAGGTCGCGGAACAATTTCGGGTGCTGGAGGCGATCGCACCCGGCCGGATCGACATGGGCCTCGGCCGTGCCCCCGGCTCGGACGGGCTGACCGCGCATGCGCTGAACCCCAATGCCGCGCTCGCCGCGGAGCAGTTCCCGGCCCAGGTGCGCGACCTGCTCGCCTGGGTGGCGGGCGAGCCGCTGATCGAGCGGCACCCGTTCCGTGACATCCGCGCGCAGCCGGCGGGGCCGACCATTCCCGAGGCGTGGATCCTCGGCAGCAGCGACTACGGCGCCCAGGTCGCCGCCCATTTCGGCCTGCCCTACTGCTTCGCCCATTTCATCACCGACGGGCAGGGCGCGGCCAAGTCGCTCGCGCTCTACCGGCAGACCTACCGTCCCAGCGCCCGCCATCCGGCACCGTATGCCGCGATCTGCGTCTGGGCGCTGACCGCACCGAGCGAGGCTGAGGCGGAGCGGCAATTCCTCTCCCGCGCCCTCTGGCGCATGTTCCGCGACCGCGGCCTGTTCGTCGCCACTCCCTCGCCGGAGGAGGCGGAAGCCCATCCCTGGACCGACGCCGAGCGCGCACGCGCCGAGCGGGTGCGCGCGCGCTCTTTCTTCGGCACCGGCCCCGCCGTCGCGTCCCGCCTGCGATCGCTCGCCGAGACCCTGGGCAGCGACGAGGTCGTTGTGCTCACCAGCGCCCACGACCCCGCGGTGCGACAGCGATCCTACGCGCTGCTTGCGGAGGCGTGCGGTCTATCGGCCGAAGGGGTTGCGCTCGCCGCGGAATGAGGCGCGGCCATTGCGCCACACCTGCCAGCGATACGCGATATACGCGACGACGGCGGCCACGGCCGCGATCGGGATCAGGGCGAGCGCCAGCCAGAGCGCCAGCGCCGCCGCGGCGGCAACCCCGGCAAGCACCGCGATCACCACCGCTACCCGCAGCACCCGCACGGCGAGCGGCGCGCCGGATGGCCGCGCGAAATCCCCCTCCGATGTCATGTCGAGCAGCGGGGGCGCGCGTCGCGGGGGCCAACGAGGGTCGTTCCAGGCCATGGGCGGGGACTTGGCGCGGCGCCAATCGCTCCGCAAGCCCGCGCTGGATGAAGAAAGCGCCACCCTCCTGCTCTGAGGGCAGGCCACGGCCGCCGGCACGCTTGCGTGCGGAGCCGAGATAGCTTCAGGATACCGTGAACGCCGGGAGCGACGTCGTTGCTTTCGGGGCGGCGTCCGTGTTCTCACCCGGGCACGGAGATTGGTTGCGACGTACATGGCCGGGCGCGCATGGGCGGATGCGTGCGCGGGCGCGCTTCGTGTCCGCTGCCCGGATTTGTAACGTTCTTTCTCGGGAGGGGAAATGTTCCAGCAGCTCTTGACGCCCGTGGCCGGGAGCCTCGGGCTCTCATTTCTTGTAGCGACGCTTCCGATCGTAACCGTCCTGGTGCTCCTCGGGGTGCTGCGGCGGCCCGCCTGGCAGGCTTCCCTCGCCGGTCTGATCGTCGCCCTCGTCATCGCCGTCGCGATCTGGCAGTTCCCGGTCGGGCTCGCAATCGATGCCGCGCTCAACGGCGCCGTGTTCGCGCTGTGGCCGGTCATGTGGATCGTGGTCAACGCGCTGCTGCTCTACAACATCGCCGTCCGATCCGGACGGTTCGACGCGTTCCGCACCTGGGTGCTCACGCATGTTCCGAACGACCGCCGCATCGTCCTGGTGCTGATCGGCTTCTGCTTCGGCGCGCTGCTTGAGGGCATTGCCGGCTTCGGCGTGCCGGTCGCGATCACCAGTTCGCTGTTGATCATGGTCGGCTATCCGCCGCTGGAGGCGTTGGTCTTCACCCTGATCTTCAACACCGCCCCGGTCGCATTCGGCGCCCTCGGCGTGCCGGTGACGGTGCTCGGGGCGGTGACCGGCCTGCCTGCGGCCACCCTCGGCGCCATGGTGGGACGGCAGCTTCCCGTGATGGCGCTGATCCTGCCGTTCTACGTGATGGCGCTTTTTGGCGGCGCACGCTCCATCCGCGCGTTGTGGCCGGTGCTCCTGGTCTCCGGCGGCAGCTTCGCGATCTCGCAGTTCGTGACCTCGAACTTCATCAACTACAGCCTCACCGACGTGCTTGCCTCGCTCGGCTCGCTGATCGTCACGTTCCTGTTCCTCCAGGTCTGGCGTCCGGCCGCCGACCCCAGCTTCGCCGTGTCCGCGGCGGCGCTCTCGGAGTCGAAGGTATCGGCGCGAATGTCGCCCTGGCAGGGGTGGCTGCCGTGGGTGCTGGTCTCCGTCGTCGTGATCGTGTGGACCTACTTCTCCATCGCCAACATCGGCCAGGCGAAGGTCGCGTGGCCCGGGCTGCACAACGCGGTCTCGATCACGCTCTACAACAACAAGCCCTACGCGGCGATCTGGGGTTTCCAGCCGCTTGGCACCGGCACTGCGATCCTGGTCTCGGCGATCATCACCGCGGCGATCGTCCGACTGAGCCCGAGCGCGTTCTTCAGCTGCGTCTGGGAGACGATCCGCCAGACCTGGATCGCGATCATCACCGTGATGTTCATCGTCGCCCTGGCGTACCTGATGAACTACTCAGGCATCGCCTATACGCTCGGCAAGGGCGTCGCCTCGGCCGGATACCTCTTCGTCGTGCTGTCGCCGTTCCTGGGCTGGGTCGCGGTCTTCCTTTCCGGCAGCGACACCTCCGGCAACGCGCTGTTCGGCAACCTGCAGGTGGTCGCCGCGCGGCAGCTCAACCTCAACCCGGTGCTGTTCGCCGCCACCAACTCGTCGGGCGGCGTGATGGGCAAGATGATCTCGCCACAGAACATCGCCACCGGCGTTTCCGTCACCGCGCTGAAGGGCCAGGAGGGTGTCGTGTTCGCACGCACCTTCATGCACAGCATCGTGTTCACGATCTTCCTCGCGATTCTCGTGGTCATTCAGCAGTTCATCATCCCGGGAATCATTCCTTCCGCGGGCTGAACGCGCCGGCCTGCGTGTCCCGCGCCAAGACCGGGCGCGGGACACGCGCCCGTACCGATAAACTCCTCCGCGCCGCGCCACGCGGAAGGGCTCGCCGCACGGGCGGGCGGGCGTAGGGGGGAGCGCGATCCTTGGCTGAGGTTCCCGTCCGCCGCGTGCTGCACGACACCGGCGTTGAGACGGCGCGCGGGATCGTTCTCGTCAATCTCTGCTTCTTCCTGCTCACGCTCGGCGACGTCGCGACGGTCTGGGCGCTGCCCATGCTCGGCGCCGCCGGGGCCATGCTGGGCCGCGGCATGTTCGGCGCCGCGTCGGTGGCGATGCTCGCCCTCGCCCGCCCGGGCGGGCTGTTCCGGCTGTGGCCGGTGCGCGTGCGGCTGGTGGCCATCCGCAGTTTCATCCATGCGCTCGCAACGCTCACCTGGTACGTCGCCTGGACGTGGTCGCTTGGACTCGCCGACAGCTATGCGATCGGTTACGCCGCGCCGCTGCTGATGATCCTGCTCGCCCGGCCGATGCTGGGCGAGCGCGTCGGCTGGCCGCGTGGCTTGGCAACGGCGATCGGCTTCCTCGGCATGCTGGTCATGGTGCGGCCCGGCGGCGATCTCTGGCGCCCGGCAGCGCTGCTGCTGGCGGGCGGCGTCTGCGGCATGGCGCTCAGCCGCAACCTGACGCGCCTGCTCGCCGCGAGCGAGACGCCCGAATGCCTCGCGTTCTGGTTGATGGTCGCCCACCTTCCGGTCGGCGCGGCAATGCTGGCGCTGGGCTTTCCGGTGCCCCGCCTCGACGCGACGGTCGTCGTCTGCGTGTTGATCCTCGGCATCACCAACGGGATCGCGCACTGGCTGCACTCGCGCGCCTGCTCGCTCGCGCCGATCGCGGCCCTGGCACCGTACGAATATACCGGGCTCGCCTGGGCAATGCCCCTCGGCTTCATCGCTTTCGGACAGATCCCCTCAGCAACGACGATCGGCGGCGCCGCGGTCGTCGTCGCTGCAGGGCTCTACATTCTCTACCGCGAACAGCGGCGCGGCCGCGCCGAGCGTGCGCGCGCCGCCATCCCGCTGCGTGCGCCCGGCCCGTAGCGCCAACGCGCATTCGCTGGTCCCGAACAGCGATGTTAGTGGACGTCGCGACAACCGCGCCGTTCCCGGAGCGTTCATTTCGGTGGATCCGGCCTGCGCGGGTCCTTCCGCTGCACGGTGCCGGAAGCAGGAGATCGACATGAACCGAACACTCCACGCAACGGCTGGCGCGCTGGCGCTTGTTCTCGCGGCGGCCGGCGGCGCACAGGCGACACCCCAGTCCTATCTCCAGGCGGCGGCGCAGGCCGTACAAGGCCAGCATCGCGGACAGGCGCTCGCGGCGCTGGATCGTGCCGAGGCGGACGCGCTCGACCAGCAGCCGCAGCCGACGCGGGGCGACCAGGAGACGCAGGATTCGCCGTTCCTGCGTCAGATCGGCCGCGCCCGCCAGGCGGTCGCCGAGCGCGACTGGAGCGGCGCGGCGGCCTCGATCACCGAGGCGATGCGCCTCTCCGATCAGGTGATCGTGCCCGGCAGCCAGTCGCAATAGGGCGCGGGCGGCGCTACCCTCGGACCCAGCGAGGTCAGGAGGAGAAGGCCATGCGCCAACCGCTGCTTGCCGGCATCATCGTTCTGAGCGGCGCCCTTGCCGCCTGCGCGGCGGCCGCTTCGGATGGCCAGCCTTTGCCGCGGGCCTACCTCGCGCAGGCCCGTCAGGCGGTGGCCGCCCACCAGAGCGGCCCTGCACTCGCGGCACTCGACCACGCCGGGACGCGGGTCGTGGAGACCGCCGGTCCGCCGTCGGAGAACCATCAATGGCAAGGCCTGCCGGCGGCACGCGCGGTTGCGCGGGCGCGGCTCGCCGTCGAGCGGCAGCAGTGGGAGATGGCCGACGACGCGATCAGCGAGGCGATGCGCGAGGCGGGCGTCTGGGGCGGCTAGCGGCCGGCGTCCGGGCACAGGCTTGCGCCCGTCGCGGTGATGCCGACATGCTGGGAATCCGGGTTGCACGGCACGCCCGGCGGACAAAGGGTCGTCACGATGCACCGCAAGCGCCTCGGCGCAGCCTGGGCCTTGCCGCTGGCGCTGGGGGTCGTTGCCTGCGCCCAGGACGCACGGGTGCCGCCCACCAAATCCTACCTCCAGCAGGCACAGGTCGCAGTCGGGCAGCGCAACCGCGCCGAGGCGCTGGCGTCCCTCGATCGGGCCGAGTCGCTCTGGATCAGCCACAACGTACCCTTCTCCTCACCCTTCTTCACGTTCGATCCGGAGGCCTTGCGCGACATCGCGCGGGCGAAGCAGTCGATCGATCTGGGGCGGTGGGATGATGCGAACTACTACGTGAGCACGGCGCTGCGCGATCCGAGTATCCTGACGCCCTGACCCGCGCCCGGGACCATGCCGCGAATCGCGATACCCCCGCACCCCGGCCCGCAACGGCGCGTCGTTGGGAGACGGAGAACTCCGGATGCGCCGCACGCTTCTCTCCGCCGCTGCGTTGCTCATGGCGATGATCCTCGCATCCTGCGCGCCGGACGCGCGGGCGCCGCTGACGAAGGTCTATCTGGAGCAGGCGCGCACGGCCATCGCCCACCGCAACAGCGCCGAGGCCCTCGCGGCGCTCAATTGTGCCCAGTCGGTGTGGGTCAGCCGGAACGTGCCGTTCACGTCGCCGTTCTTCAACTACGACCCGGAAGCGCTGCGCGCGATGGCGCGGGCGAGTCAGTCGATCGGGATGGGTCGCTGGGACGATGCACGCTACTACGTGGGCGTGGCCCTGGGTGACCCCAGCATCCTGACGCCCGGCTGGAACACCCCGCCGGGGTGCAGCCCGCCCGCGCACAGTTCCTGACGCGGCGCCGGCCCCGAACGCCGCGGTGGGCGCGCCTGAACGTTGCGACCTGGCGCGGCGAAGGCTACCTATTGCGGACGCTCTCGCTGACGGGCGATGGAGTCCGCCCGGATCAACCGCCCCACCGGCTGATGACTCCTGCCGACGCAACACTGCGCGCAGGAGTGCCGGTTGAACCGCGATCATTCGAATCACCGCCCGGCGCGCCGTCGCGTGTCGAGGAGCGGGGCGGCCCTCGCCGCCATCGCGCGTCCGCGCTTGCGCTCGGAGCGCGGCTGATGGACCTGCAGCAATACGACGGTATGAAGTCCGCGCTGGCCGAAGTGCTGCGTGCGGCGACGATGGGGCCGCTGTCCCAACCGGCCCGCGAGACCGTGCGCGACCTGTTCGCGCGGCTGGCCGAAGACCGCTTCAATCTCGTCGTAGTCGGACGGTTCAGCCGCGGCAAGACGTCGCTGATGAACGCAATGCTGGGGACCGATCGCCTGCCCACGGGGATCGTGCCCGTCACCTCGGTCATCACCACCGTCACCTACGGCACCGAGGAGAAGGTCGTTCTCTACTATCAGCACACGAACCTGTTCTTCGAAATCCCGATCCCGCAGCTTGCCGAGCACATCACCGAACGCGGCAACCCGGGCAACGGGCGGTGCATCCAAACCGCCGAGGTGCAGCTGCCCGCCGATCTGCTGCGGCGCGGCTTTCATTTCATCGACACGCCAGGCCTCGGTTCGTCGATCGTCGAGAACACGCGCACGACCGAGGCGTTCCTGCCCCAGGCCGACGCCTTCATCCTGGTCACGAGCTTCGACAGCCCGCTGACCGAGGATGAGGTAGCGCGTCCTGCGGATGGTTCACGCCTCGGGGCGACGCGTGTTCCTGGTCGTGAACAAGCAGGACAGCGTGAGCGCGGAACAGCGACAGCAGGTGCTCGGCCATCTCGGCGCGCAGTTGCCGGCGATCCTCGGCGATGCGCCGGCACCGCTGTTCCCGCTCTCCGCCGCGCAGGCGCTCGACGCACGGCTGCACGGCAAAGCACAGCCCCTCGCCGCCAGCGGCGTGCCGGCGTTCGAAGCGGCGCTGCTCGATTTTCTCGTCAACGAGAAGCGGCGCACATTCCTGCTCAACATGACCGAGCGCGTCGCCGCGGTCCTCGGCGACCGGATCGGCGCCGAGCAGGACCGGGCGCGGCTGGCGGCGCTGCGCACCGCGATCGAGACGGCGCGGCCGTCCGCGGTCGGCCCCGCTGCCATCGCGCCCGCATCCAGGCTTTCGCCGACGCCGCCGGCCTGCGAGGTCTGCGCCGCGGTCACCGAAGCCCTCTTCAACTTCCTCGCCCGACTGCAATACCTGTTGAGCGGCGATCGCCGCGTGCAGGGTGAGCTGGCGGCCAGACACGGGCTGTGCGGACCGCACACCTGGCAGTTCGAGGCGATAGCGGCGCCGAAGGAGGTGTGCACCGGGTTCGCGGGCGTCGCTGAAGCGCAGGCGGCCCTCCTGCGCGCGACGGCGCAACGCGACCTCGGCGGACCGCTCGCCTGTCAGGCGGTCGAATGCGGCGTTGCCGACGGTCGCGAGTTGCGCCGCCTGCGAGGCCGGGCGCGGCGCGGAGAGCCATGCGATCAGCGCCGCCGCCGAACGGCTCGCCCACGATCCGGCGGCGGCGCTGCCCGCGCTCTCCGCAATCTGCCTGCCGCATCTGCGCCTGCTCGTCGGCGCGCTGCGCGAGTCCGGGTTGGTGCGCAAGGTTCTGCTGCGGCAGGCCGACCTTCTCGACCGCATCGCGGAGGACATGCGGCACTTCGCGCTCAAGCGCGACGGTTCGCAGCGGCACCTGTTGACCAAGGAGGAATCGGCCGCCGGCGAGCGCGCGCTGCGCGTGCTGGTGGGCAATCCGCGCGCCCATATGGGTCCGCCGGCGATGTGCTCAGCACCCGCCGTCGCGCCGGCAGCGGCGTCGCTCTTGCCTGTCGCGGCGCGGACGGGCAGTGGCTGCGGGCAATGAGCGCCGCCGAACCAGTCCAGGACGCGGCACCCGCGCGCCGTCAGGCTGCGCTGCGCTTCGTCGTGCTCATCGGCATTCTGAGCTTCTTCGCCGATTTCACCTACGAGGGCTCGCGCAGCGTCCTCGGCCCGTACCTCGCGGCGCTGCAGCGCCAGCGGCACCATCGTCGGGATCGTCACCGGGCTCGGCGAGTTGCTCGGCTATGGGCTGCGCCTCGTGTCGGGGCGCTGGGCGGATGCGAGCGGGCGATACTGGCCGATCACGATCTTCGGCTATGTCGTGCAGATGGCGTCGGTGCCCGCGCTCGCATTGACCGGGAGCTGGCCGGCGGCGGCGGCGCTGATCATCCTCGAGCGCGTCGGCAAGGCGATCCGCAACCCGCCGCGCGACGTCATGCTCTCGCATGCCGGGCGAGCGATGGGCGGCGGCTATGGCTGGGCCTTCGGCCTGCACGAGGCGCTCGATCAGTTCGGCGCGCTGTTCGGGCCGCTGCTCGTCGCCGCGCGTGCTCGCGCACTCCGGCAGCTATCATCGCGCCTTCGCCGTGCTGGCCGTGCCGGCGGCGATCAATCTCGGCCTTGTCGTGCTGGCGCGCCTCGCCTACCCGCGCCCGCATGATCTCGAGCACGCGGCGCCCGAATTGACCGGCTCGAAACTGCCGCGGCGCTTCTGGGTCTATCTGGCCGGCGCCGCCCTGGTCGCCGCCGGCTTCGCCGACTATCCGCTGATTGCCTACCACTTCACGCGCAGCGGCATGATGCCCGGCGAGTCGATCGCGATCTTCTACGCGGTCGCCATGGCAGTCAGCGGCATGGGATCGCTGGTCTTCGGGCGGCTGTTCGACCGCTGGGGCTTCCGCGTCCTGATCGCGCTGACGGCGTTATCCGCGCTGGTGGCGCCGCTCGTGTTCTTCGGCGGGTTCTGGACCGCGCTGGTCGGGGTCGCGATCTGGGGCGTCACGATCGGCGCCCACGAGTCGATCATCCCCGCGGCCGTGACGCCCATGGTGCCCACGGCGCGGCGCGCCACCGCATTCGGTCTCTTCACGGCGGGCTACGGCATCGCGTGGTTCGCCGGCAGCGCCCTGATCGGCATCCTGTATGATCGTGCGATCGGCGTGATGGTCGGGTTCTGCGTGGCGGCGACGCTGGCGGCAGTGCCGGTTTTCGCGCGGGTCAGCCGCCCGGCAGGGGCGCACAGCGCTGCGATGGAGTGACCGACGATGGAACTCGACCACATTCTCTGGGCCGCACCGGACCTCGACGCGGGGGCGGCCATGATCGCAGCGCTCACCGGCGTCACGCCGGTGCGCGGGGGTACACACCCGGGGTTTGGCACGCGCAACTTCCTCCTCGGGCTCGACGGCGGCCGGTATTTCGAGATCATCGCGCCGGACCCGGCGCAGAGCCTTGAGGGCAACCGCGGTGGCCAGATTGCCGCCATGCCGCATCCGGCGCTGCTGACGTTCGCGGTGAGCACGGACGACCTTGCGGCGGTGCGGGCAGCGGCTGCGACCTGTGGACTCGCCTGCGAGGCGCCGAAGGCGATGACGCGAACGCGCCCGGACGGCGTGAAGCTCGCGTGGTCGACCATGGGGCTGCTCCATGACACGCTGGAGAACGCAATCCCCTTCGCGATCGCGTGGGGCAGCAACCCGCATCCTTCCGCCTCGGCGCCCGCCGGATGCCGCCTCAAATCCTTCGCGGCGCTGCAACCGGAGCCGGCCGGTCTCGCCGCGGTCTACGCGGCGATGCAGATCCCGGTGTGCGTCAAGCGCGCGCCCCGGCCCGGCTTCATCGCGGTGCTCGACTCACCGAACGGCGAGGTGATCCTGACCAGCCTCTGACGGCGCCCTGTTCATGCCAGGCCCTCCTCGTGCACATGCGGGGGCGGCGGGGCGCCGAGCAGGTCGGCCATGGTTTCCTCGGCGAGCGCGAAGGCCGTGCTGGCGCCGGTGCCGCTGGTCACGTTCACCAGCCGCACGCCCGCCGCTGGCGCCGCCGCGAACGCGGTCTCCGCCCCGGCGGGATAGACCCCCGTCCAGCGCTCCACCACCTCCGGCGCCGGCAGGTCGAGGACCGCCGACAACTCGGTCAGAATCCGCCCGTCCACGTCCGCCGACTGAAACGGATCCGGGCTCGGGTCGTTGTGGTGGCTATCCCCCACCACGAGACTGCCGTCCGCGCCCTGCACCACGATCAGGTGGATGCCGTCGGCCAGTGCCTGCGCCTGCTCCGCCTCGACCCGCCGGCGCAGCACCGCGAGGCCCGCGCACTCGGCGTAACCCGCGTAGCGGAGCAGCCCGAGGTCGCTCATCACCGCCGCCGGCAGCCGCCAGCGTGGCGCCGCCAGCCGCAGACATCTGCAGCTTGCTCAACGTGAGCGCTCGCCGCGCGTGCTCTTCCGGAAACAGCGTGACCAGGTCCGGGCCGGGACAGACCACGATGTGCTCGGCGCGGATCTCCCCGCCGGTAGTCTGCGCCCGTCCCGGCTCGACCGCGAGCACGGCAGCGCGGGGCAGAAAGGTCACGCCATGCGCCTCGGCCAGCCAGGCAGCGAGGCGCGGGATTGCGTCGCGGCTCTCGACCCGGAGTTCGTGCGGGCTGAATAGCGCCCCGGCGTGGCCCGCCCGCAGCGGCGGCCGCATCGCCGCCAGCGCCCGGCCCCGCAGCACGCGGCAGCCCGCGCCCATCGGGCCGGCGGCGAACTGCTCGATCACCGTCAGCGCCTCCGGCCGCCGCGCCACCAGCAGCAGGCCGCGGTGATGCACCGCAATCCCGGCCGCCGCCGCAACCTCGCCCCAGACCTCCCGCGCCCGCCGGGCCCGCCGCCACGTGATGCCCGCCTGCTGGCCGGTGACCGTGATGAACCCGAAATTGCGCACCGAGGCCCCGACCGACCGCGTCTCGCGGTCGACCACCGCCGACTCGCCGCCCGGCCCGCGCTGCCGCCAGCGCGTGCGCCAGACCCACAATCCCCCGGCCAACCACCAGGCAATCAAATCCCGACATTGCCATCCAGGGTCGTCATCCGCTGTTCCATCCCGCCGCAACCCAACGCCATGAGCCTCGGGGCTGCGCCGCGAACCGAAACGCGCCAGGAGATTGGCGGACCCGACACGAATTCGAACGTGCGACCTTCGCCTTCGGAGGGCGACGCTCTATCCAACTGAGCTACGGGTCCGTGCGCGGCCTCAATAGCGCGAAACGGCCGTCCGGGGGAAGGCGCGGCTCAGGCCTCCTGCCGCGGCGAGCCAGCCGTGCGCCGCCGCGTCGGCACCCGATGGGCAGGGGCCGGGCCGGGGTCGCGCATCCAGGCGATCACGTCCTCGATCGGCATCGGCCCGCGCCGAGGTCGCGCAGCATCAGGTGATAGCCGTCCGGGTAGAATGCGAGCCGGCGCTCGCCGCCGCGGCAGCGAGCTGCGCCACGTCGCCGCCGTCGCTTGCTCGGGCACGAGCTCGTCCTTGCCGCCATAGAGGAACAGCGCCCGCGCCGTGAAGCGGGGGCGGCGGCGAGGGCGGCGTCCATCAGGTCCACCAGGCCCGTGCATCGCGTCGACGCGCGTCGCTTCGGATGGTCAGCGGGTCGCGGGACAGGCGGCTCAGCGCGTCGCGGTTGTCGCTCGCGATCACGCCGCACGGGCGCGCCGCTGACAGCTCCAGGCCCGGCGCCAGCGCCGCACGCCAGCCACAGGCCGCTGCGCAGGAACACGTTCATCTTCGCGCGGCCCCACACCGCCGGCGCGACCAGCACGTAGCCGTCGACCTGCGGCGCGCGCGGCGCGGTCGCAAGGCACATCAGCACCGCGCCGCCCATGCTCTCGCCCATCAGGACCAGCTGGCATGCCGGGATGGCGGCGCGCGGAGCATGCGCGGCCATCGCGCGCGCGTCGTCGACCATCGCCTCGCCGCCCGGCCAACAGCCGCGGCTCGGGCGCCTCGCCGAAGCCGCGCTGGTCCGGCGCGATAGACCGCGATCCCGGCGGCGGCGAACGTCGGGCGCCGGGATCTCCCACGCGTCGCGGCTGTCGTTCATGCCGTGCAGCGCCAGCACGACGGCGCGAGGCGCGCCCGGCCGGCAGCCAGACGCCGATACGGCAGCCGCGTGCCGTCCGGCATCACGAAGGCGCCGCTCGGCCGGCGGCGGCTCGGAGCGCGGCGCGGCGCGTCCGGCGCAGCCGGCGACGCAGGCGCTCAGCCAGCAGAAGCAGGAGCAGCGGCGGCGTCAGGCCTCGGCGCAGCAGGGTCGCAGGTTGAAAGCACGGGCGGCATCGCTATCATCGCCGCGCGCGTTCCACTGCAACGATCCGCGACCGACGATGCGCGCATGCCCATGCCGAGACGGAGCACCGCTGACGCCACACCGACCCCGACCGAGATCATCCATGTCGAACGACCGCGTCGTCGCCTGCGATGGCGGCGACGGCGCGCTGGGCCATCCGCGCGTGTTCCTTCGCATCGTGGACCGCGAGGTCATGTGTCCCTATTGCTCGCGCCTCTATGTCCTGAACGAGGGAGCCGGCCACGTCCGACGGCACTGATGCACGTGCGCCCGATCCGGCAGAGCCGGCGCCAGGGCCGTCCGCTCCACCTGGTCCTGATCGACGGCTCGGGGTTCATCTTCCGCGCCTTTCACGCGCTGCCGCCGATGACGCGGCCCGACGGCACGCCGGTGAACGCGGTGTTCGGCTTCACCAACATGCTGGCGAAGCTGCTGAAGGAGCATGTCGGCACGCATATCGCGGTGATCTTCGACGCCGGCCGGCCGACGTTCCGCAACCGGCTGTACGACGCACTACAAGGCGCACCGCCCGCCGCCGCCGGAGGAGCTGATCCCGCAATTCGCGCTGGTGCGCGAGGCGACCGAGGCGTTCGGCGTGCCGGCGATCGAACTGGCCGACTGGGAGGCCGACGACCTGATCGCCTCCTACGCGCGGGAGGCGGCGCAGGCGGGCGGCCAGGTGACCATCGTCTCCTCCGACAAGGACCTGATGCAGCTGATCCGGCCCGGCGTCGAGATGCTCGACCCGATCAAGCAGAAGCCGATCGGCCCGGCCGAGGTGATGGAGAAATTCGGCGTCGTCGCCGGAGAAGCTGATCGACGTGCAGGCGCTGATCGGCGATTCGGCCGACAACGTGCCCGGCGTGCCGGGCATCGGCCCGAAGGGCGCGGCGCAGCTGATCGACGAGTTCGGCGATCTGGAGACGCGTGCTGGCCGCCGCGCCGGCGATGAAGCCGTCCAAGCGGCGCGACATGCTGATCGAGCACGCCGACAACGCGCGCCTCTCGCGCGAGCTGGTCACCGCTGCGCGACGACGCGCCGCTGCCGCTGCCGCTGGACTGCGCTGCGCCGCGCGACCGACCGGAGCCCGACAGTCTCGGCGGCTGGCTGCGCGCGCAGGGGTTCCGCAGCACGCTGATCGCTCGGCTGGGGCTGGACGGCGCGCGGCGGCCGCAGCGCTGGCGCGATCAAGCCGAGCCGGCGCCGACGCAGCCGCCGGCGTCGAGCCTGCGGCGCATCCGGATTTGGGCCGTACGAATCCGTCACCACCGCTCGACGCGCCCTGCACGCTGGGTGGCGCGAGGCGCGCGCGCGGCGGGCATGGTCGCCGTGGATACCGAGACCGACGGCCTGATGCGATGCGCGCCAAGCTGGTCGGGCTTCTCGCTGGCCACCGCGCCGGGCCGCGCTGCTACGTGCCGCTGCGCCATGAGGTGCTGCCGAGCAGATGCGGCTCGCCGACGCGATCGCGCTGCTCGGCGCCGGTGCTCACCGATCCCGCGGTGCTGAAGATCTCTGCAGAACGCCAAGTTCGACATGATGGTGCTGGCGCGCGCCGGCGTTCCCGTCGCCGCGCCGGTCGACGACACGATGCTGATCTCCTACGCGCAGGAGGCCGGCGCTGCACGGGCACGGCATGGACGAACTGCCGCAGCTGCATCTCGGCCATACGCCGATCAGCGTATGACGAGGTGACGGGCACCGGCCGCAAGCGCGCGTCAGTTTCGCCGAGGTGCCGATCGACCGCGCCACCGCCTACGCGGCGGAGGATGCCGATGTCACGCTGCGGCTGTGGCAGGCGCTGCAGCCGCGCCTGCGCAGCAACCGCGCGCTCGGCGCTCTACGAGCAGGTCGAGCGCCGCCTGATCTCCGGTGCTGCTGGAGATGGAGCGCGCCGGCATCAAGGTCGATGCCGACGACCTGCGCGCGCATGTCGCAGTCGATTTCGAGCAGCGCATGGCGGTGATGGAGCAGGACATGCCACCGCCTCGCCGGCGGCGAGTTCAATGTCGGCAGCGCCAAGCAGCTGGGCGAGGTGCTGTTCGACGAAATGAGCCTGCCCGGCGGCAAGCGGATGAAGACCGGCGCCTGGGGCACCGACGCCGTCGGTGCTGCAAACCCTGGCCGATCAGGGCCACGAACTGCCGGCGCGCATCCTGGAATGGCGGCAGCTCGCGAAGCTGAAATCGACTTATGCCGACGCGCTGGTCGGAGCAGATCAATCCCGGACACCGGGCGCGTGCACACCCGCTTCGCGCATGGCGGTCGCCAGCACCGGGCGGCTGTCCTCCACCGACCCGAACCTGCAGAACATCCCGATCCGCACCGAGGAAGGCAGCCGCATCCGCCGCGCCTTCATCGCCGAGCCGGGGCATGTGCTGGTCAGCGCCGACTATTCGCAGATCGAGCTGCGCCTGCTCGCCCATGTCGCCGACATCCCGGCCCTGCGCGAGAGTTTCGCGCGCGGCGAGGACATCCACGCGCGCACCGCCAGCGAGGTGTTCGGCGTGCCGATGGCGGGCATGGACCCGATGACGCGGCGGCGCGCGAAGGCGATCAATTTCGGCATCATCTACGGCATCAGCGCGCTTCGGCCTGGCGCGGCAGCTTGGCGATCGCGCCGGGCGAGGCGCGCGGCTACATCGACGCGCTATTTCGCGCGCTATCCCGGCATCCGCGCCTACATGGAGCGGACGAAGGAGGAGGCGCGCATCGCCGGCTACGTCGCTGACCCCGTTCGGCCGGCGCTGCTGGATTCCCGGCATCGCCGACAAGAACCCGGCGCGGCGCGGCCTATGCCGAGCGGCAGGCGATCAACGCGCCGTTGCAGGGCGGCGCGGCCGACATCATCAAGCGCGCGATGGTGCGCCTGCCCGCGGCGCTGCGCGCGGCGGGCCTGCGGTCGCGGCTGCTGCTGCAGGTGCATGACGAACTGCTGTTCGAGGCGCCGGAGGCCGAGGCGGAGGCGACTGGCCGCGATCTGGCGCGGCGGGTGATGGAGGGGGCGGCGCAGCTCTGCGGTGCCGCTGGTGGTGGAGACCGGGCGGGGACACACCTGGGCGGAGGCGCATTGAACATGGCTGCTCACGCGATCCTCATCCGTAAGAAGTCCCAACTTCCGGCTTAAATTTACTCCCATGGAGACAATTTTTCGCGGCGACCTGCTCTCCCACCGCGGCCGGGCGCTCGCCTGGGCTGACAGCCTGCTGGTCGATCACGGCGTGTTCCGCGTGGTGTGGACCAACTTCGCGGCAGTGGTGCCGGGCCGCCTCTATCGCAGCAACCATCCGACGCCGGGGCGGCTCGCCGCGCAGGCGCGCCGGCACGGGCTGCGCACGCTGGTCAACCTGCGCGGCGCGTGCGGCAACGGCTCCGACGCGCTGTCGCGCAGCCAGGCGGCGCGGCTGGGGCTCTATTTCGTCGACGCGCCGCTCTCCAGCGGCCGGGCGCCGCTGCGCGAGCAGGTGCTGACGCTCGCCGAGGCGCTGCTGGCCGCCCCGGAACCGATCCTCGTGCACTGCAAGTCCGGCGCCGACCGCGCGGGTTTCGCGGCGGCGCTGTTCCTGGTGCTGCAGGGGAAGACGGTGGCGGAGGCGCAGCGCCAGCTCTCCTGGCGCTTCGGCCACTGGCATCGCTCGCGCGCCGGCGTGCTCGACGCGTTCCTCCTGCGCTTCGCCCGCGACGCGGAGGGGCGCAAGCCGTTCCTCGAATGGCTGCGGGAGGACTATGATGCCCCCGGGCTGGCGCGGGAGTTCCGCGCCCGCCATTTCGCCGATTTCGTCACCCACCGCGTCCTGCGGCGGGAATAAGGGCGGCGGGAACAAGGGGGCCGCATGGATGTCACGCTGACGCTGCCGATCATGCAGTGGGAGGGTCCGTTCGACCCGCCGGCGCAGGCGGCGGCGATCGCGGCACTGGAAGCGGGGCAGGTGCTGGTCCTGCCGCAACTGAGCTTCGTGCTCACCGGCGCCGAGCCGACGCTGCTCGACCGTGGCGCCCTCGACGACAGCCGCAAGAACGTGAGCTTCGATCCGGCGACCGGCGCCACGCTGGGCACCGGCTTCGCCGGCGCCGAGCTGGCGACGCTGACCGCCATGCTCGCGCGGTTCGGCGCCCAGGCCGAGGCGCTGGTGCGGGGCCTGCTGCCGCGCTACGCGCCCGCGCTCGAACGTGCGCGGACGAGCTTCCGCCCCGCCGAGATCGCCGGGCGCGCCTATGCGGCGCGCAAGGACGACCGCCGGCTGCATGTCGATGCCTTTCCCACGCGGCCGATGCACGGCCGGCGCATCCTGCGGCTGTTCAGCAACATCGCCCCCGACGGCACGCCGCGCGCGTGGCGGGTGGGCGAGCCGTTCGCGGATTTCGCGGCAAAGTTCTTCCCCCGCGTGCGCGGGCCGCTGCCGGCGCAGGCCTGGGCGATGGAGCGGCTCGGGCTGACCAAGGGCCGGCGCTCCGCCTACGACTTCTACATGCTCGGGCTGCACGACGCGGGCAAGCTCGACAGCGCCTATCAGACGGAGGCGCCGTCCCATCCGCTTTCGTTCGCGCCGGGGACGACGTGGCTCTGCTTCACCGACTCGGTGCTGCACGCCGCGATGGCGGGGCGGTTCGCGCTGGAGCAGACCTTTCACCTGCCCGTCGCCGCGATGGCGCGGCCCGAGCAGGCACCGCTGCGCGTGCTGGAGAAGCTCGCCGGGCGGGCGCTGGCCTGAGCGAAGGCGGCGCTACCCGCGCCGCGCCTCCCCCGCCAGCCGTACCAGCTCGCTGCGCACCCCCGCCGGATCGGCCACCGGCGCCGCCCAGGCGACGCGCAGCGTGCGCTCGCCGAGCGCCAGGTCGCAGCCGTCCACATCCACCGCCACCATCCGCCACGCGCCCGCCGTGCCGGAGGCGTGCCCGCCGATCGCCGCCATCGCATCGGCGTGGTCGTCGTTGCAGTGGGCGAGGATGCCGTCCTCGGCGGCCACGAGCGCCGCCATGGCGGCCGGGTCGGGGGCGAGATCGGCCTGGCGCAGCCGCGCCGCCCGCGCGAAGCCGCCCACGAACAGCGCGCCGAGCGGGCGGAGGCGCCAGAGGCCGAAATCGGCGAAGTCCGCGTAGAGCGCCGCGTACGGGTGCAGCGCCAGCCAGCGCCGCTTCAGCGCCGCGTCCTCGATCGGCGCGGCGAGGCCGGTCACCGTCACCCGCGGCGCCGTCTGCGGGTTCGCGTCCGCGGCCGGCCCGCTCACCATCACCGCCGCGCGCGGCTCGGCCCGCAGGTGGCGGGTGTGCTCCGAGAGGCTGGAAAGGAACAGCAGCACCGCGCCGTCCGGCGCCGTCGCCGGGGTGACCAGGCTGGCGAAGGGCTGCCCCTCCGCGACGGTCGCCAGCGTCCCGACCCGCGCCGCCCGCAGCAGCTTGCGCGCCGTCCAGGCCGGCGGCTCCGGCGTCTCTGCCATTTTTTGTTCACCCTCCATCCTCGTTGCGCCACAATCGGATGCCATATGGCAGGCCGTCCGCCACCACGACAGCAGGAGGGCGCAGCCGATGAAGCAGACCATCGCCCTGGTCGACGACGATCGCAACATCCTCACCAGCGTCGTCGATGACGCTCGAGCAGGAGGGGTTCCAGGTCCGCACCTACACCGACGGCGAGAGCGCGCTGCAAGGCATCAGCGCCCGCCCGGTCGACCTCGCCGTGCTCGACATCAAGATGCCGCGCATGGACGGGATGGAGCTGCTGCAGCGGCTGCGCAGCCGCAGCGCGCTGCCGGTGATCTTCCTCACCTCCAAGGACGAGGAGGTGGACGAGGTGATGGGCCTGCGGCTCGGCGCCGACGACTACATCACCAAGCCGTTCAGCCAGCGCCTGCTGCTGGAGCGCATCCGCGCCCTGCTGCGGCGCAACGAGTCGAGCCGCGCCGAGGGCTCCGGAAGCGCCGCCCGCCGGCGTGATCAAGCGCGGCGAGCTGGTGCTCGACGAGAGCAAGCACCAGTGCCTCTGGCGCGGCCAGGACATCCAGCTCACCGTCACGGAATTCCTGCTGGTCAAGGCGCTCGCGGCGCGGCCGGGCATGGTGAAGTCGCGCGACCAGCTCATCGACGCCGCCTATGGCGAGAACATCTATGTGGACGACCGCACCATCGACAGCCACATAAAACGCCTGCGCAAGAAGTTCCGCGGCATCGACGACAGCTTCAACCACATCGAAACGCTCTACGGCATCGGCTACCGCTACAAGGACGCGTAATGCCCGACACGGGCATCCTGCCGGCTCAGCTTGCGAGCCCCCCGCCTGCTGCGGCCCGCCCGGCCTCGGCGCGGCGGGTGTCGCCGCTGCTGCGCCGCATCCTGCTGGTCAACCTGGTGCCGCTCGCCCTGCTGCTCGCGGCCCTGCTGTATCTCGACCAGTACCAGAACGGGCTCCTGCAGGCCGAGGTGAGCACGCTGCGCGAGCAGGCGCGCATCTACGCCGAGCGCGCTCGGCGCAGACCGCGGTGCGCGACGACGACGCCGGCAAGCCGCGGCTGGCGCCCGACCTCGCCCGCCCGCTGCTGCGCAGCCTGACCGAGCCGACGCCGAACGCGCAGGCGCGAGTCTACGACCCCGACGGCCAGCTCATCGCCGACAGCCGCGTGCGCGAGGGCACCGGCGGCGCCGTGGTGACCGAGCCGCTGCCGCCGGCAGTCGATCGCGGGCGCATCCTGGGCGCGATCAGCCGCACCTACGACCGGGTGCTCGCCTGGCTGCCGCACGAGGGCGAGCGCGCCGGTGCTCGATTTCGGTCCCGCCGCCGCCGGCCCGGACTGGCAGCCCGACGTGCGCGAGGAGCTGCGGCTGACCAGCGCGGACCAGAGCCGCGAGATGCCGCCCTATATCCGCCGCACCCAGGACGACCGGCTGCTGGTGACCGTCTCCGAGCCGGTCGTGCGCAACCGCCACGCGGTCGGCATCGTGCTGCTGACCCGCGAGGCGCGCGAGGTGGACGACAGCCTGGTCGCCGTGCGGCTCTCCATCCTCGCCCTGTTCGGCCTCGCGCTGGCGCTGACGGTCGCTGCTGTCCTGGTATCTTTCGCTCACCATCGCCCGCCCGATCCTGCGCCTCGCCCGCGCCGCCGAGCAGATGCGCGAGGGCCAGGGGCGGGCCGGCGCCGTGCCCGCCCCCGCTGCTCGCCCGGCGCGACGAGGTGGGCGAACTCGCGCGGTCGCTCGCCGCCTCGGCGCGGGCGCTGTGGGACCGGATGGACGCGATCGAGCGGTTCGCCGCCGACGTCGCCCACGAGATCAAGAACCCGCTCACCTCGATCCGCAGCGCGATCGAGACGCTGCGCCGCATCGACGATCCCGGCGAAGCAGCGCCGCCTGCTCGGCATCATCGCCGAGGACGTGGCGCGGCTCGACCGGCTGATCAGCGACATCAGCGACGCCTCGCGCATCGACGCGGAGCTGTCGCGCGCAGACGACCGAGCCGGTCGACTGCGCCCCGATCCTGACCACGCTCGTCGAAATGGACGAGGCGACGCGCACCGACGGGCGAGCCGCGCATCGCCCTCGCGCCGCCGGAGGGCAGCGTCGTCGTGCAGGCGGTCGAGGGGCGGGTGGTGCAGGTGCTGCGCAACCTGATCGCCAACGCGCAGTCCTTCTCGCCCCGCAGCGGCCGCATCGGCCTCGCTGCGCGCGAAGTGGACGGGATGGTGGAGGTCAGCATCGAGGACGAGGGGCCGGGCATCCCCGAAGCCAACCTCGAGCACATCTTCGACCGCTTCTATTCCGAGCGGCCGCAGGGCGAGGATTTCGGCCAGCATTCCGGGCTCGGCCTGTCGATCAGCCGGCAGATCGTGGAGGCGCTGCGCGGGCGGATCACGGCGGAGAACCGGCGCGACGGCCGCGGGCGGGTGCGTGGCGCCCGGTTCGTCGTGCGGTTGCCGCGCGCCGTCTGAGACGTGCGCTTGCCGCGCGCCGCCTGAGCTCTGCGTCGGACGCGGGCGGCGGGCGGCACCCAAGCTGCGGTTAGGGGCTTTCTTTGCCCCGGCGCACGCGCCACATTTCCGCCTCATGCAGATGCACGCGAGCTGCGCCGCCCGTGACGGGGCCGGGGTCTTGCTGCTGGGGCCGCCGGGGGCCGGCAAGTCCGACCTCCTGCTGCAACTCCTCGACCACGGCCTCAGTCTGGTCGCCGACGACCGCGTCGAGGTCGAGGATGGGCTTGCGCGCCCGGCGGCGTCCCTGGCCGGCCTGATCGAGGTGCGCGGCCTCGGCATCGTGCGCCTGCCCTATGTCGCGCCGGTGCGCCTGGCGCTGGCGATCGCGCTGGGGCCCGCGCCCGAGCGGCTGCCGCACCCGGCGCGGCATCCTGCGCTCGACCTGCCGCTGCTGACGCTCGACCCGACCGGCGCCTCCGCCGCCGCACGCGTCCTGCTGGCGCTCGACTGCGCGCGCGGCCGCGTGCCGGTGCTGGCCGGAGCCTTCGCATGAGCGAGCCCCCGCCGCGCCTGCCGGTGGTCCTGGTCAGCGGCCTCTCCGGCGCCGGCAAGGCCAGCATCCTGCGCGCACTCGAGGATCTCGGGTTCGAGGCGATCGACAACCCGCCGCTGCCGCTGATCGAGGAGCTGGTGGCGCGCGCCGAGGCCGGGGGGCCGCGGCGAATTGCGGTCGGCGTCGATGCCCGCACCCGTGGCTTCGACGCCGACGCGGTGCTGGCCACGGTCGCACGCCTTCGGCGCAACCCTGCCCTGCGTCCTGAGCTGGTCTTCGCCTGGGCCGACGAAACCGCACTGCTGCGGCGCTTCACCGAGACGCGACGCCGCCATCCGCTGGCCCCGGACGGGCGCGTCAGCGACGGCATCGCGGCCGAGCAGGCGCTCACCGCACCGCTGCACGCGGCCGCCGACCTGGTGCTGGACACGACCGACCTGCCGTTGCCGGAGCTGCGGCGCATCGTGGAGCAGCGCTGGGGGCTGCAGGCGGCGGCAGGTCAGGCGGGGCTCGCGGTCGCGCTGATCTCATTCGCGTTCGCCGCTGGCCTGCCCCGCGAGGCGGACATGGTGTTCGACGTGCGGTTTCTGCGGAACCCGCACTATGTCCCTGCCCTGAAGCCACGCACCGGCCGCGATCCCGAGGTCGCGGCCTACATCGAGGCCGATCCCGATTTCGTCGCGTATTTCGTCAAATTGTCGGACCTGCTGGGGCTGCTCTTGCCCCGCTTCGTCCAAGAGGGCAAGAAGTATGCGACGATCGCAGTGGGATGCACGGGGGGTCGACACCGCTCCGTCCACATCGTCGAGAAGCTGGCGTCGAGGCTGACGGAAGCAGGCTGGCGCGTGACCACAACCCATCGAGAACTTGCCCGCGAGGGCCAGGTGTCTGGCGCGCCCTCCGCGCAGCCGGCGCAGGCTCAGGAGGCCTGATCGTACCATGATCGGTCTTGTGCTCGTCACGCACGGACGGCTGGCCGAAGAACTCCGCTCCGCCATGGAGCACGTCGTCGGTGCGCAGCGGAACGTCTGCACCGTCTGCATCGGACCCGACGACGACATGCAGCGACGACGCGACGAAATCCACCGATGTATCGACGCCGTGGATACCGGCGACGGCGTCGTCCTGCTCACCGACATGTTCGGCGGCACGCCGAGCAACCTCGCCATCTCGCAGATGGACCGCAAGGGCGTGGAGGTGCTGGCCGGCGTCAACCTCCCAATGCTCGTGAAGCTCGCGAAAGTGCGCTCCAACCAGCCGCTCGCCGACGCGGTCGCCTGCGCCGAGACGGCCGGGCGCAAATACATCGCCGCCGCCTCGCACGTCCTGCCGCACTGCAGGCTGCCCGACGAGGTCAACGGCGCCGCCACCGCGCCGGCGGTCGCCCCGATCAACGGCCAGAAGCTGAGCCGCGCCGCCGGATGAGTTCGGGCGGCGCGCCCGACGATCCCCCGTCCGCCGCGCCGGTCCTCACCCGCACCGTCACCATCCGCAACGTGCGCGGCCTGCACGCGCGCGCCGCCGCGAAGTTCGTCGCCCTCGCCGAGCGCTTCGGCGCGGAGGTGGAAGTGCTCAAGGATGGGCAGGCGGTTTCCGCCCGCTCTATCATGGGACTGATGATGCTGGGCGCAGGCCAGGGGTCCGCGATCGAGATGCACGCCGAGGGCTGGGACGCGAAGGAGGCACTGGATGCGCTCGCCGCCCTGGTCGAGTCCGGCTTCGATGAGCGCGACTGAGCCGCCGGCCACCCGCCCCGGCCAGAACCCGGCACCGCCCGGCAAGCGCCCCGCCGCGCGACGCCCGCGCGAGCGGCGGCTGCCCGGCATCCCGGTCTCGCCCGGCGTCGCGATCGGGCCCGCCTTCGGCGCCGCCGAGGCCCCGGCCGAGGTCGTGCGCCGCGCGATCGGGCCCGCGGAGGTGGCCGGCCGAGACCACCCGGCTCGACGCCGCGATCGTGCAGTCGCGCAAGCAGTTGCAGAAGCTGCGCGCGCGCCTCGCCATGCTGCCGGAAGACAGCCAGGGCGAGATCGCCCCGCTGATCGACGCCTACCTGCAGATGCTGGGCACGTCGCGGCTGGTGCGCGGCGTGCGGCGGCGGATCGCCGATGCCCATGTCGCCGCCGAGACCGCAGTCGCCGACGAGGCCGACGCGATCGCCGCCGCGATCCTCGCCGCCCACGCGACCGACGACGCCGCGAGCCGCAAGCGGCGGGCGGAGGAGGTGCGCGAGATCGCGCGCCGGCTGGTGCGCAACCTGACCCACCTCCCGTTCCGCAGTTTTGCGGGCTTGCCGGCCGGCGCCGTGCTGGTGTGCGAGGCCCTGCGGCCGGCCGATGCCGCGCTGCTCGACCCGTCGCGCCTCGCCGGCGTCGCGACCGACGAGGGCGGGCTGGAAGGTCACACCGCGATCATGCTGCGCGCGCTCGGCGTGCCGGCGGTGCTCGGCGCCGCGGGGCTCAGCCAGGCGGTGCGGCCGGGCGATCTGGTCGTGGTGGACGGCGCCGAGGGCATCGTGGTCGTGCATCCCGCGCCCGAGACCCTCGCCGCCGCGCGGCGCGCCGTCACCACCTTTGCGCGCGAGCAGCAGAAGCTCGCGCGGCTGCGCCGCCTGCCCGCCGAGACCGCCGATGGCGAGGCGGTCGAGCTGCAGGCGAACCTGGAGCTGCCGGCCGAGCTGCCGCTGATCGCGCAGGCCGGCGCGGCCGGCATCGGGCTGCTGCGCACCGAGTTCCTGTTCATGAACCGCGAAACCCTGCCCGACGAGACGGCGCAGGCGGAGACCTACCGCACCATCATCGAGGCCATGGCCGGCGACCCGGTGACCATCCGCGTGCTCGACTGGGGCGGCGAGAAGGACATCGAGGCGCTGCAGAACGAGGGGCTGGTGCCGCCGAGCCCGCGACCGCAACCCCGCCCTCGGCATCCGCGGCATCCGCCTGCTGCTCCGTCAGCCCGCGCTGTTCGAGGCGCAGCTGGCGGCGATCCTGCGCGCCGCCGTCGCCGGGCCGGTGCGCGTGCTGCTGCCGATGGTGACCAACGTGGCCGAGGTGCGCGCCGCGCGCGACATCTACGAGCGGGTCGCCAAGCGCCTGCGCCGGCGGGGCGAAAAACTGCCCGAGCCGCTGCCGCCGCTCGGCATCATGATCGAGACGCCCGGCGCCGCGCTGGCCGCCGACGCGCTGGCGCTGGAGGCCGACTTCTTCGCCATCGGCACCAACGACCTCGCGATGTACACGCTGGCGGTCGATCGCGGCGAGTCCGAGGTCTCGCATCTCTACGACCCGCTGCATCCGGCGGTGCTGCGCCTCGTGCAGTTCGCGACCGAGGCGGCGCTGCGCATGCGCATGCCGGTGTCGCTGTGCGGCGAGATGGCGGCCAATCCGCGGCTGATCCCGCTGCTGCTCGGCCTCGGCCTGCGCAGCTTCAGCATGAACGCCTCCGCCGTGCCGCGCGTGAAACAGGCGGTGCGTGCCGCGCATATCGACGATTGCGTCCGCTTCGCCCGGCGCGTGATGGAGCAGTCCGATCCGGAGCGCATCCAGGAACTCGTGCTCGGCGCCACGCCGGCCGATGCTGCCCAGCCTGCGATGCCGCGCGGAGGGGTTGCCGGCGCCGGGCCCAGGCTTTAAAGCCCGCCACCCATCGCTTCATCCAGGGAGCCGCAGATGGCGGTCGAGCGCACCCTTTCGATCCTGAAACCCGACGCCACGCGGCGCAACCTCACCGGCGCGATCAACGCCAAGCTGGAGGAGGCGGGGCTGCGGATCATCGCCCAGAAGCGCCTGCACCTGACGCGCGCGCAGGCCGAGGCGTTCTACGCCGTGCATCGCGAACGCGGGTTCTTCGCCGACCTCGTCACCTTCATGATCTCCGGCCCCGTCGTGGTGCAGGTGCTGGAGGGCGAGAACGCGGTCGCGCGCAACCGCGAGGTGATGGGCGCCACCAACCCCGCCAACGCCGCCGAAGGCACCATCCGGCGCGCGTTCGCCGAGAGCATCGAGGCCAACTCGGTGCACGGCTCGGACAGCGCGGAGAACGCCACGCAGGAGGTGGCGTTCTTCTTCGCAGGCATCGAGATCGTCGGCTGACGCGGCCTCAGGCCTGCCGCAGCGCCCCGCGCGGCACGCCCGGGCGGCGGGTCTTGATCAGCCGCCGGACGAACACGAGGGCGGTCAGCGCCACGCCGGCGAACAGCACCTGCACCGCCGGCCGCGCGCCATAGGCGAGCACGAGGTTCGTCTGCAGCACCAGCCACGGATCGGTGTGGTTGCGCACCGCGTACCACGCCGCCTCGCCGAGCGCCGCGGCAAGCGCCGCGCCCAGCGCGAGCACGGGCACCGGCCACGGCTTCGCCTGGAAGCGCCGCGGCAGCCGCCGCCACAGCAGCAGGAAGGCGAACAGGCCGAACAGGAACACCGGGATCGAAACGTCGGCCTTGAACTGCACGCCGGCATGGAACAGCGCGAGCCCGGCGAGCACGAAGATGATGCTGTGCAGCCGCTTCCACTTGCGCCCGAGCCGCCGCTGCCAGCCATCGGTCGAGGTGATCGCCAGTGCGAGCAGGCCGAGCAGGGTCGCGAAGCCGATGGTGAGATAGAAGCGCAGCGCGATCTCGCTCGCGACCTTGCCGAGATTCCATTTCTGATCCAGGCCGTAGAGCAGCAGATGCGCGACCGCGTAGCAGGCGGTGGTCACGCCGAGCATCCGGCGCAGCATGACCACGCGCGGCCAGTCGAGCAGCGCGCGCGCGGGCGTGACCGCGAGCGTGATCAGCAGGAAGCGCAGCGCCCATAGGCCGGTGACGTGAATCGCCTCGGTGATCGGCCGCGCGCCGAGATCGTTGGTGCGCCAGCGCAGCAGCAGCACGAGCGCGGGCAGCGTCACCGCCACCAGCGTCGCGGCCTTGAGCCACGACAGTCTGCCGGCAGGGTCGCGGATAAGTCCGGTCAGGCGCATCGCCGTCTCCCAAAACCTGTCGCGCGAGAGACTCGCGCCCGCCGCATCCGTTACGCTCGGGCGCGTGCGGGCGGATGCGCTATTTCCCGGCCATCGCCTGGAACTCCCCACGCAGCGCGGCGGGCGAGGGCGTCCGCAGCCAGGCGGCCGGCGTGTCGACGGCCTCGGCAAGAATCACCTTGTAGTCCTCGCGCGCGATCTCCAGCGCGCCGAACTGTGCCAGGTGCGCGGTAACGAACTGTGTGTCCAGCAGCCGGAAGCCGCCCAGGCGCAGGCGTGCAACGAGGTGCGCGAGCGCGACCTTCGAGGCGTCGCGCGCGCGGCTGAACATGCTCTCGCCGAAGAACGCACCGCCGAGCGCCACGCCGTAGAGCCCGCCGACCAGTCGCCCGCCGCCGTGCACCTCCACCGAATGCGCGACGCCGGCGCCATGCAGCTCGGTGAACAGGCGTTCGATGTCGGCGTTGATCCAGGTATCCTCGCGGCCCGGCGCAGCCGCGGCGCAGCCGGCGATGACCGCGGCGAAGTCGGTATCCACGGTGACATCGAACGCATCGGAACCGAGGGTGCGCAAGAGCCGCCGCGGCAGGTGGAAGTTCTCCAGCGGCAAAACGCCGCGCTGCTCCGGGTCGAGCCAGTACAGCCGGTCGCCGCGCCGCGTCTCGGCCATCGGGAAAAGCCCCGCGCGATACGCCCGCAGCATCAGGTCGGCAGTGACGTCGAAATTACGCCGCGACATGCCCCGCATCCTGCCGGATCGCGCTCGCAAGCGGAAGCAAAAGCCGGCGCGCGCGGCTAGCCCTCACCCCGGCCCTCTCCCGCAAGCGGGAGAGGGAGGCACGCGTGATCTCCCTCTCCCGCTTGCGGGAGAGGGCCGGGGTGAGGGCGAACGAGGCGATGCTGCTTGCGCCCGGCCGAAAGTTTCAACACGCCGTCGTGCAGATCGGCGAGCGTGACCGGCAGCGCCTCGTCCTCGACCGGCACGTCGTTGAGCCGCGCGCCGCCGCCGCGGATCAGGCGGCGCGCATCGCCGCCCGACGCGGCGAGCCCGGCTTCGGCGAACAGGCGGAACGCCGGTATGCCGGCCTCCAGCGCCGCGCGGCTCACCGTCACGCTCGGCAGCGCCGCGGCCGCCTCGCCCGCCTCGAATGTCGTCTGCGCCGTCGCCGCCGCTTCATCCGCCGCCGCGCGCCATGCGCGAGCGCCGTCGCCTCGGTCGCGAGAATCTTCTTCGCCTCGTTGATCTCCGCCCCGCCCAGCGCCTCCAGCCGCGCGATCTCGTCCAGCGGCAGGTCGGTGAACAGGCGCAGGAACCGGCCGACATCGGCATCCTCGGTGTTGCGCCAGAACTGCCAGTATTCGTAGGGGCTCACGCGATCGGCGGTCAGCCACACCGCGCCCGCGCGCGGTCTTGCCCATCTTGGCGCCGGAGGCGGTGGTGATCAGCGGCGTGGTCAGTCCGAACACCTCGGCCTGGTCGGTGCGGCGGACCAGCTCGATGCCGCAGACGATGTTGCCCCACTGGTCCGACCCGCCCATCTGCAGCCGCACGCCGTGGCGGCGATACAGCTCGCGGAAATCGTAGGCCTGCAGGATCATGTAGTTGAATTCGAGGAAGGTCAGCGGCTGCTCGCGCTCCAGCCGCAGCCGCACGCTGTCGAAGGTCGAGCATGCGGTTGACCGAGAAATGCACGCCCACGTCGCGCAGCAGCGGGATGTAGCCGAGCCCGTCGAGCCAGTCGGCGTTGTTGGCCATCATCGCGCCGCGGGGCCGTCGCCGAAATCGCAGGAACGGCTCGAACACGCGGCGGATGCCGGCCATGTTGGCGGCGATGTCGGCGTCGGTCAGAAGCTGGCGGGATTCGTCCTTGCCCGACGGGTCGCCGATGCGCGTGGTGCCGCCGCCCATCAGCACGACCGGGCGGTGGCCGTGGCGCTGCAGCAGGCGCAGCAGCATGATCTGCACCAGGCTGCCGACATGCAGGCTGTCGGCGCCGTGCAGTCGAAGCCGATATAGCCGGCGACCGGCCCCGCCCCGCAGCGCGGCGTCGAGCGCCTCGGCGTCGGTGCACTGGTGGACGAAGCCGCGTGCGATGGCTTCCTGGAGAAACGCGCTGTTCGGCATCGGCGGCCGTCCGCTAGCACAGCGGCGGACGGGGAGAAAATGCTGCGCGCGATCGGGCTGATGAGCGGCACCTCGCTGGACGGGGTGGACGCGGCCTGGGTGGAGACCGACGGCGAGCGCATCGCCGGCTTCGGCCCCGCGCTGACGCTGCCCTACGACGCCGGCCTGCGCGCCGACCTGCGGCGCCTGCTCGACCGCGCCCCGCCTGCTCGCGGCCGGACGATCCGGCGCTCGCCGACGCCGTGGCGCGGCTGACCGCACGGCATGCCGAGGCGGTCGCGGCGCTCTGGGCCGGGATGCCGACATCGTCGGGTTCCACGGCCAGACCATCCTGCACCGGCCGGCGGAGCACCGCACCTGGCAGGTCGGCGACGCGGCGGCGCTGGCGCGCGCGGTGGGGATGCCGGTCGCGCATGATTTCCGCAGCGCCGACATGGCGGCGGGCGGCGAGGGCGCGCCGCTGGCGCCGGTCTTTCACGCCGCCCTCGCGGCGGCGCTCGACCGGCCGCTCGCGGTGCTGAACATCGGCGGCGTCGCCAACGTGACCTGGATCGGCGCCGACGGCGCGCTGCTCGCCTGCGACACCGGGCCGGGCAACGGGCCGCTCGACGACTGGATCGCGCGCCCATACCGGCGCCGCCTATCGACCGCGACGGCGCGCTGGCGGCCGCGGGCCGGGCGGATGCGGCGGTGCTGGCGCGGCTGCTCGCGCACCCCTATTTCGCGCGGCCCGCCCCGAAATCGCTCGACCGGCTGGATTTTTCCGCCGCCCTCGCGGCGAGCGGCCTCGCGGCGCTTTCCGCCGCCGACGGCGCGGCGACGCTGGTGGCGTTCGTGGCCGAAGCGGTGGCGCCGCGCGCCGCTGCCCGCCCCGCCCCGGCGCTGGCTGGTCGGCGGCGGCGGGCGGCACAATCCGGCCATCATGGCGGCGCTGCGCGCGCGCCTGCCCGCCCCGGTCGAGCCGGTGGAGGACGTCGGCTGGGACGGCGACGCGCTGGAGGCGCAGTGCTTCGGTTTTCTCGCGGTGCGGGTGCGGCGCGGCCTGCCGCTGAGCTATCCCGGGCACCACCGGCGTCCCCCGGCCCTGCCCCGGCGGGCGGATCACGCCGCCGCCCTGAGCGTCAGGCTCCGTGAACGTCAGGCTCAGTCGGCCGCCAGCGCCATCGCGCGGCGGGCCAGCGTCTGCTTCACGTAGTCCTCGACATGGCCGGAGACGATCTCGGCATGCTGGGCGAAGACGTGGTCGGCGCCGGGGATGATCCGGTAGTCGACCGACACGCCCTTCTGGGTGTTCAGCTTGTCGACCAGCTTCTTCACCGCCGGCTCGGGCACCAGCTCGTCGGAGTCGCCGTGCAGCATCAGCCCGCCGCAGGGACACGGGGCCAGGAAGCCGAAATCGTAGTGGTTGGCCGGCGGCGCGACGCTCACCCAGCCGGAAATCTCCGGCCGGCGCATCAGCAGCTGCATGCCGATGAAGGCGCCGAACGAATAGCCGGCGATCCAGAGGCTCGTGGAACTCGGGTTGACCGCCTGCATCCAGTCGAGCGCCGCCGCCGCGTCGCCGATCTCGCCGATGCCGCCGTCATAGCGGCCCTGGCTGCGGCCGACGCCACGGAAATTGAACCGCATCACGGAGAAGCCCAGTCGCTGGAAGGACTGGTAGCTCGTATAGCTGATACGGTTGTTCATCGTCCCGCCGTGCAGCGGGTGCGGGTGGAGCACGAGGGCGAGGGGCGCGCCGGTCTCCTTGGAGTGGTGATAACGACCCTCCAGGCGGCCGTCCGGCCCGGCGAACATAACTTCAGGCATGGTACTGCGCTATCCGTCCCCTGTTGCCCCCGGCCGCCAACCGGTCGGGCTCAAAAACCGTGCGGCAGCCGGCCTACGGCTTCCCCAAGGTCACCGCGCCGCGTCGCGGCGATCGGGGGCGCTTGGGATGTGCGAGAACGTCATAGAGATAGGTCACGACTTCGCTACCACCAGATGCGTATCGCGAGCAACCTCAGTTTATTGATGCCGCGCCGCCGCCCCGGACTGTTCCCATGCCGCTCTCGATGAGTCGCCCTTCCCTGCGGTTGCTATGGAGCTATGCCGCAAACGCGACCCTGCCCTTGCCGGGAGGATCGCGCCGCTGCGGACTATAGAAGCCGCCGCCGCTGCTTCATAATGGAAATATCGCATAGCCTATATCTTTTTCGACAAGGACCGGAATTGATCTACCTCGACGCCAACGCCACCGAACCGCTGCGCCCCGCGGCGCGGGCGGCGGTGCTTGCGGCCCTGGCTGGACTCGGCAACCCTTCGTCGGTCCACGCGGCGGGACGGGCGGCGCGGCGGCGGCTCGAGGACGCACGGGAGGCCATCGCCACCCGCTTCGGCGCTCCGCCCGGGGCCCTCGTGTTCACCTCCGGCGGCACCGAGGCCGATGCGCTCGCGGTGCATGCGCTCGGGCGCGGACGGCGGCTGATCGTCGGCGCCACCGAGCATGATGCGATCCGCGCCGCCGCGGCCGGCGCCGAAATCCTGCCCGTCGACTGCGACGGCGTGGCCGATCTCGACGCGCTGCGCCGCCTGCTCGCCGGGCCGCCGGCGCTGGTCTGCCTGATGGCGGCCAACAACGAGACCGGCGTGCTCCAGCCGGTGGCAGCGGCGGCGGCGCTGTGCCGGGCCGCGGGGGCGCGGCTGCATGTGGACGCGGTGCAGGCGGCCGGTCGCATTGCGCTCGATTTTGTGGCCCTTGGCGCCGACAGCCTCGCCCTTTCCTCGCACAAGCTCGGCGGCCCGGCCGGTGCCGGGGCACTGCTGCTCGCGCCGACAGCCGCGGACGCGGCGCCCCTGATCGCCGGCGGCGGGCAGGAGCGGGGGCGGCGCGGCGGCACGCCGGCGCTGCCCGCCATCGCCGGGTTTGCCGCGGCGGCGGCGGAGGCCGGCGGCGCGGACCGGCTCGCACCGTTGCGCGACGCGATCGAGCGCGCGGCCATCGCGGCCGGGGCGGTCGTGATCGGCGCCGCCGCGCCGCGCCTGCCCAACACCGCCTGCCTCGCCCTGCCCGGCGTGCGCGCCGAGACCCAGGTGATCGCCCTCGACCTCGCCGGCATCGCGGTCTCCGCCGGGGCCGCGTGCAGCTCCGGCAAGGTGGCGCGCAGCCATGTGCTGGACGCGATGGGACTCGGCCCGCTGGCGGGCGAGGCGATCCGTGTTTCGCTGCCCTGGTCGGCGACCGAGGCCGACGCGGCCGCCTTCGCCGCCGCCTACTGCCGCATCGCGGAGCGGCTGGCACGAGCCCCGGCCTGAGCCGATGCGCGCGACACCTTGCGGATCGGGGTGGCGGGCTTTACCTCGGCGGCGCCCGCTGCGGCGGTGCAGCAGTTGATCGGGACCTGGCCGAACGCGCATGCCGAAGATGACCTTCATCGAACGCGATGGGACCCGCCGGGAGGTGGAGGCGCCGCTCGGCCTTTCGGTGCTCGAGATCGCGCACAAGCACGGCGTTGACATCGAGGGCGCGTGCGAGGGTTCGCTCGCCTGCTCGACCTGCCACGTGATCGTCGATCCCGGCTGGTTCGGCAAGCTTGCCCGGCCGACCGAGGACGAGGAGGACATGCTCGACCTCGCCTTCGGACTGGAGAAGACCTCGCGCCTGGGCTGCCAGCTCATCATGACCGAGGCGCTGGACGGGCTCGTGGTGCGCCTGCCCGCCGGCACCCGCAACCTGCTCGACACCTGACGCGATGCGCGTGCTGGTGGCGATGTCGGGCGGCGTCGATTCCAGCACTGTCGCCGGCCTGCTCGCCGAGGCGGGGCACACGGTCATCGGCGTCACGCTGCAACTCTACGATTTCGGTGCGGCCAGCGGGCGGAAGGGTGCCTGTTGCGCCGGGCAGGACATTTTCGACGCGCGCCGCGTCGCCGACCATCTCGGCATCCCGCACTACGTGATCGACGCCGAGGCGCGGTTCCGCGACGCGGTGATCGCGGATTTCGCCGCGCGCTACGCGGCCGGCGAAACACCGGTGCCCTGCGTGCGATGCAACCAGACGGTGAAGTTCCGCGACCTCGCGACGCTCGCCCGCGATCTCGGCTGCGAGCGCATGGCGACCGGCCACTATGTTCGCCGGGTGGACTGCGCCGCCGGCACGGAACTGCACCGCGCCCGCGACCCGGCGCGCGACCAAAGCTGGTTCCTGTTCGCGACCACGCGCGCGCAGCTCGAATTCTCGCTGTTTCCGCTGGGCGACATGCCGGACAAGGACGCGGTACGCCGCGAGGCCGTGCGGCTCGGCCTGCCGGTCGCCGCGAAGCCGGACAGCCAGGACATCTGCTTCGTCCCCGCCGGCAGCTACGCCGAGGTGGTGGGACGGCTGCGCCCGGACGCGCTCGCGCCGGGCGAGATCGTGACCGAGGCGGGCAAAGTGGTCGGCCGCCACGACGGCATCGCCCGCTACACCGTGGGTCAGGCACGCCGCCTGGGCGCGGCCGCGCAGGCCGGCGGGGCGCGGCGCGTCGTCGTCGGGCTCGATGCGGCGCGGCGGCGCGTGGTGGTGGGATCGCCCGATGCCGGCCGGCGCATGATACGGCTGCGCGAGGTGAACTGGCTCGCCGAGCCGCGGCCGCGTCGCTGCACCGCGAAGTTGCGCGCGCGCGAGGCGCCGCAGCCGGTGGAGGTCATCCCCACCGCCGAGGGCGCCGAGGTCCGCCTCGCCGCGCCCGCGCTCGCCGCCCCCGGGCAGGCCTGCGTCTTCTACGATGCGAGCCGCGTGCTCGGCGGCGGCTTCATTCTGCCGCCGGCGGGTGACTGATGCGCCGCGCAAAGACGAAGGCCACCACATCCTTTTGACCGCTCCGTACCCGACCGCTAGGATCGGCAGCAGTCTTCGCGGGAATGCGCGCGCGTGGCCAGAAGACTGCTCATCATCCTGGTCAACACCGACCCACGCAACGGCGAGGAACTGGGCGCGCCGTTCTTCCAGGCGGGTCTCGCCGCCGCCATGGGCTATGCGGTGGAAGTGGCGTGCACCGCCACCTCCGGCCGGCTGATGATCCGGGGTGTGGCGGACAAGCTGCGCGTGAAGGACGACGCGGCAGAGACCGTCTACGACGTGATCCGCGACGCGCACGAGGCCGGGGCGAAATTGTATTGCTGCTCGCCGAATCTCGATCTCTACGGCGCGACCGAGGCGGACCTGATTCCCGAGTGCGCCGGCATCGTCGGCGGCGCGCAGCTCATCGCGCAGGTGATGGAAGACGACGACCTTCGTGTCTTGACCTATTGATGCGGAGGCGGCCGCCGATCGCGGTGGAGAGCCTTCCGTGACTCCGGAGGAGAGGATGTCCGACGCGGCGGCACCGAACGCCAAGCGCATGTCGCTGATCGTGAGCAAGGGCACGCTCGACTGGGCCTACCCGCCCTTCATCCTGGCCACCACCGCGGCGGCGATGGGGATGGAGGTGGCGATGTTCTTCACCTTCTACGGCCTCGGCCTGCTCAAGAAGAAACTCGATCTCGGCGTCTCCACCCTCGGCAATCCGGCCATGGCGATGCCGCTGATGGGCATGCACATGCAGATGCCCAACCTGGTTGCTGCACTGCCCGGTGCGGATGCGATGGCGGCGGCGATGATGAAGCGCCTGATCCGCAAGAAAGGCGTCGCCTCCATCGAGGAGCTGCGGCAGCTCGCGATCGAGTCCGAGGTGCGCATGATCGCCTGCCAGATGACCATGGACCTGTTCGAATTTCGGCGCGAGGACATGATCGACGGCCCGGAGATCGGCGGTGCGGCGACCTTCATCGAGCAGGCCGCGAAGTCCGAGATCAACTTGTATATCTGAAGGAAAGACCGCACGCGGATGGCGGACCAGGTGCTCGACGTGAAGGGCCTGAACTGCCCGCTGCCGATCCTGCGGGCGCGCAAGGCACTCAACGCGCTGCCGAGCGGCGCGACGCTGCAGGTGCTCGCGACCGATCCCGGCGCGGTGAAGGATTTCGAGGCGTTCTGCCGCACGACCGGCAACCAGCTCGTCGCCTCAGAGGCTGAGGGCGGCGTGTTCAGCTTCGTGATCCGCCGCGGCGGCTGAGGCCGGCGGCCTCGCGCGCCCGCGAGCCGAATATTGTTGCAACTATAGGCGGCAGCCGCGAAAGATCATCCGCGGATCGGGGCGGGTCCCAGGACGCTCGGCTCAATAGTGTTCCAGAATCGCCGAGGGCGGCATCCAGTCGGCGGCGCGGCGCATCCGGTCCGCGTCACCGCACCGCGTCATCCCGGCCGGCGCGCCTCAGCGCCCGATGAACCGCACTGACGCGACGATGCGACGGATCTCCTCGCTGATCGGCACCGTCCCCTGCGTGTCGGCGACGATCGAACGCCGGCCGTTGCTGAGCACCACCCAGAGGCATTCGCCGGCGGCGTGCACGCCGGCCGTATCGGAAACGCCGCAATCGACCACGGCGCGCACGCCGTGCCAGCCGTCACCGGCAAATTCTTCCGCCGGATGGCTTGTCGTTCTGCCGACCGCGATCCAGCCGTCGGGTCCACGGTGAAATATCGCCTTGTCGGTGGCGGTCCCCTCGAGCCCGCCGGCGAACACCTCGAACGCGAGCGCGTAGTCGTCCGCGCGGCCAGGTGCCGCCAGGACGCCGATGCACCGCCGGCTGGCGTGGCAGCCGGACTTGACCGTCCAGCCCGGCGGATACGCGAAGCCGAAGCCGAGCGCGGAACTGCGGAATTTGTGCCATCCGCTCTCGCCCGGTGCCTGCGGCGTCTGGGCCGCTGGGCCGGTCAGCGGCAGCACCGCCGCGAGCACCACGGCGACGATCCATCGGCCGCGCCGACGCCCCGCCTCGCGCTTTCGTGCCGCCATCGTCATCCCACGCCCACCCAGCATCCTGCCATAACAACACCGCGGTCCGACCATGCGTTCCGGGCCGCGCGCGAGCAACGCAAGAGGAGTTCACCATGCCTCTCAGCCCGCTGGCGCTCGTCCAGAGCGTCGCCTTCAGTGCCCTGCCCAACTACCTCAGATCCATCGAGAGTTCCGCCGCCCTGCTGACCCAGCGGGGGATCAATACGCCGCTGCGGCTCGCGCATTTCTTCGCCCAGTCGCTGCACGAGACCGGGGGATTCACCATCCTGCGCGAGAGCCTGAACTATTCCGCCCCGCGCCTGCTGGAGATTTTCGGCGTCAACCACCACTCCGCCGCCATCACCGAGAGCGAAGCGATTGTGCTGGCGCGCGACGAGCGGGCGATCGCCGAGCGCGTCTACGGCCTCGGCAACCCCAGCAAGGCACGAGAGCTCGGCAACACCCAGCCGGGCGACGGATTCCGCTATCGCGGCAACGGGGTTCTGCAAATGACCGGCCGCGGCGCGCACAAGACCATCGGCGCGGCCTGCGGCGTAGATTTCGAGGGCAGTCCCGACCTCGCCACGGCGCCCGAACACGCGCTCAAGCCCGCCGTGCAGGAATGGTCCAACAATGGCCTCAATGCCTTCGCCGATCGCGACGACATCCGCACCATCACGCTGCGCATCAACGGCGGCTTCAACGGCTTCGAGGAACGCCAGGCCTGGCTCCTGAAGTTGAAAAAGGCGCTGATAGCGGCCGGGGATCTGCCGTCTGGCGCCGAGATCGGCAGCCCGAGCGACGATGTCCGCGCACTGCAGGACGATCTCAACACGCTCGGCGCCGACCCGCCGCTGGAGGCGGACGGGGTGCTCGGCCCGGCGACCACGGTCGCGGTGAAGACGTTCCAGACGGCGGCCGGGATGAAGGCCGACGGCATCGCCGGCCCCGTGACTCTCGCGGCGATCAAGCTGCGCATCGACGCTCGGCGCTGAGCGCGCTGAGCTCAGGGCGGCGCCCTACGCCGGATCGCGGCAGGCGGCGATCGCGCGCGCGATCGCCTCGCTCGCGTCGAGCACCGGTCAGCCGCGCCCCGGCGCCGGAGGCCACGCGAAACGGCGGCACCGTATCGGTCACCGCGATGCCGTCGATCGCACCCGCGGCGAACAGGGCGGGCGCGCCGTCGGTGAACAGCCCGTGCGCGGCGGCGGCGAACACGCGCGTCGCCCCGGCGGCGCGGCACGCCGTTGCCGCCCGGACCAGGGTCGCGCCGGTGCTGATCATGTCATCGACGATCACCGCCGCCCGCCCCCGCACCTCGCCGGCGAGCAGGCTGCCGCTGAGCGCGCCGCTGCTGCGGAATTTCTCCATGTAGGCGCTGCCGACATCGCGGCCGGTGAGCGCCTGCAGTGCTTGCCGGAACTGTTCCGCTCGCTTCGCGCCGCCGGCATCGGGCGACACCGCGACCGTGGGCGCATCGCCGAGCAGCGGGGCGAAATGAGCCGCCAACAGCGGCGCTGCCTCGATATGCACCGTTGGGCAACGGAACGCATTCTCGAAGGCGGCAAGGTTGTGCACCTCCAACGCCATCACGCGGTCGATCGCGCATCGCCTCGAACAGCGCCGCGACATAGCGGGTGGTGATCGGGTCGTTCGGCTTGGTGCGCCGGTCCTTGCGCGCATAGCAGAGATAGGGCGTGACCGCCGTGACCCGCTCCGCGCCGGCATCTTTCAGCGCGCCGCAGAAGAACAGCAGCCGGCACAGCCGGTCGTTGGAACTCTGCCCGGCATCGCCGTGCAGCGAGTGCAGCACGAACACGTCATGGCCGCACACCCGTGCGCAACGGCCGCGCTTTGTGCTCACCGTCCTCGAACTCGCGTTCCTCGTGCTCCGCCAACGGGATTTGCAGCCGCGCCGCGACGCGTCCGCCGAGCGCCTCGCTGCCCTTGAGCGCGAAGAAAGCGAGCGGCCGCGCAGTCATCGGCCGCCCTCGCGCGCGGGGGCGGCGAAGGTGCGCGCCTGCGCCAGCAGCGCCGTGACCTCGGCGTCGTCGAGCTGCGGAAAGTGGCGATAGAACTCGCCGACGGCCATGAACTCCTCCGGCGTCTCGAGGCAGACGACCTCGTCCGCCTCCGCGCCCAGGCGCGCGAGCGTGACGGGCGGGGCCACCGGCACGGCGAGCACGAGCAGCACGGGGCCGCGCCTGCGCACCGAACGCAGCGCCGCGCGCATCGTGGCCCCGGTCGCGATCCCGTCATCCACCACAATCGCCACCCGCCCGTGCAGATCCTCCGGCGGCCGGTCGCCGAGATAGGCCTGCCGCCTGCGCTCCAGCTCGGCCAGCTCAGCCTGTTTGGCCTGTTCGAAATACGCCGGCGTGACGCGCAGCCGCGCGATCAGCACCGGATCGGTCTCGACCACGGGCGTCGCGCCGTCCGCGATCGCGCCGATCGCCAGTTCCGGCTGGTGCGGCGCACCGATCTTGCGCACCAGCGCGAGGTCGAGCGGCGCCGCCAGCGCGCGGGCGACCTCGAAGCCCACCGGCACGCCGCCGCGCGGCAGCGCGAGCACCACCGGCCGCCGACCCTTCAGGCGCAGAAGGCGCGCGGCGAGCAGGCGTCCGGCGTTAGATCGGTCGGCGAAGCGCATCGGCTGCCTCCCCTTCGGTGGCAAGATGGCGCAGGAACCAGGTGCGCGCGAGGGCGACGACGGATTCCAGCGCGCCCGGCTCCTCGAACAGATGCGTGGCCCCCGGCACCACTTCCAGCCGGTGCACGCAGCGCAACCGTTTGGCCGCTGCACGATTCAGGTCCAGCACGTCATGATCCGCCCCGCCAACGATCAGCAGCGTCGGCGCGCGTACGAGCGGCAGCGCGTCCTCGGCCAGATCCGGCCGCCCGCCGCGGCTGACCACCGCGCGCACGGCCGCGCGCCGCGCGGCGGAAACCAACGCCGCGGCGGCGCCGGTGCTGGCGCCGAAATAGCCGAGCGGCAGGCCGCGCGTGTGGCCCGACCTCGCGGCCCAGGCCGCCGCCTGATCCAGCCGCTCGGCGAGCAGCGGAATGTCGAACACCCGGCCCCGGTCGGCCGCCTCGGCCTCGGTCAGCAGGTCGAAGCGCAGCGTTGCCAAGCCCGCCTGGTTTAACGAGCGCGCCACATAGGTGTTGCGTGGACTGAGCCGGCTGCTGCCGCTGCCATGCGCGAACAGCACGAGACCCTGCGCATCGGCCGGTCGGTCGAGCAAGCCCTCGCCGTCATGCGGCGGCAGGCTGACCGCGATCGTGGACGCAGCGGCTGGCGTCATGGACAGGCCTCCGTCACGCGCGCCGGCTGAAGCAACCCAGCGGTCTCGAGCAGTCGCGCTGCCTGGGCAAGCAGGACAGGCGCAGGTTCGGCGGGATCGAGCGCCCGCCATGCGGGATCGGGCGGGCTGCCGAGCCAGAGCAGGAGATGCGGGTGCCGCGCGGCGAGTGCCGTCGCCGCGCGCCACGCCCCGGACGCGCCGAAGGCACCCTCCACAAACACCGCGCAGCCCGCAGCCAGGATGGAGTCCGCCGCGCTCCAGGACGGCGCATCAGACTGCAGGCGGCGCGCGCCCGGCGCTGGCACCGCCAGGGCCGCGAGCGGTGCGGCGAGAGCCTGCCGCGCCGCGTCGGTTCCGCCACCCAGCGCGATGAAGACGGGCGCCGGGGGATCGAGAAAGCGAAATGCCGCTGCGATATGGCGCCGCGCCGCCGCCGCCTGTCGCTGCGCTTGGCGCGGGCCGGGCTGGCGCGCCGCGCTGCCGGCCAGCGCATAGGCGCGCGTCGCCGCCCGCAGCGCGAGGAACAGCGGCAGCGCGCGCAGCCCCTCGGCCTCCGGCGCGCGATCGAGATAGGCGTTGAAGGTGGCGTTGCCAAGGTCGTTGCGCCCGCGCAGGGCGAGTTCCATCAGCAGGAACGCGAGATCGTAGAGCACGTCGATGCAGCCGATCTCGTCGCTGAACTCGATGCAGTCGAACAGTGTCGGCCGGCCGGCGAAGAGACAGATGTTCGCGAGCCGCAGATCGCCGTGGCAGCGCCGCACTTTTCCCCCGGCGCGGCGTGCTTCGAGGAGGGGTGCCAGCGCCGCGACGGCGGCGAGCGAGCGATCGTGCAGTGCGCGCATCGCCACGCCATCGAGCGCCGCCGCGACACGCGCCAGCTCGCGGTCGTTCGCCGCGACGACGCGGCGGATCGCATCTGCGCCGCCGAGACGCGGTGTCAGCGCGGCGGCGCGATGCAGCCGCGCCACCTCCGCGCCCAGCGCCTGCATCAACCCGGGAGTGAGCAGCCCGCGATCGGCCATGTTGTCGAACAGATCGTCCTGCCCGAAGCGGCGCATGACCACGACATGATCCACCGCCGGTCCGGCGCCGTCGAAGACAAACGCGCCGTCCGCCGTGCGCGTGACCGAGCGCACGCCGAGGTAGAGATCGGGCGCGGTGCGTCGGTTCAGCGCGAGCTCCGCGGCGCATGCGGCCTGGCGCCGCGCGCGCGTGGTGTAGTCGAGCGCCGCGTAGCGGATCGCACGCTTGAGCTTATAGGCGCAGGCACCGGCGAGAAAGACGATCGAGCAGTGCGTGTCGATCCGCTCCACCGCGCCGCCGGCGAGCCCGTAGCTCGCGGGGTTGGCGAGGAACGCGATCACGCCCTGCTGCGCGTCCTCAGCCGCGCGCGCGCTCATCCCTCGCGCTCCTGCCGTTCCGCGTCGAGCCGGCGGGCGAGGGCGCGCACACCCGCGCTGATCTGCACCGGCCCGGGCGCCGCGCCCGCAAGCGCCACCGCGTCCGCCGCGATCGCGCCGGATTGTGCAAAACATTGCCAGACCTGCTTGCTGCCGGGCCACGTCGTCTTGCTCTCGCCGCGCTTGCGTCGCGCGCGGCCGGCATAGGCCTGCCGCATCACCGGCTCATGGAAATCGGTCAGCAGCAGACAATCGCCCAGCGTTCTCATGCCGCCGGAACGGTACCGCGCGCGTGGTTGCCCGCATTGATCCGGATCAAGCCGCCCCGCAACGGCCGGGGCGGCGGCGCTCAGACGTCCAGGTTCGCCACTTTCAGCGCATTGCCGACGATGAAGTCGCGGCGCGGCTCCACCACGTCGCCCATCAGCGTGGAGAACACGAGCCCCGCATCCTCCGCGTCGCCCACCTTCACCTGCAACAGCGTGCGCACCGCCGGGTCGAGCGTGGTCTCCAGAGCTGGTCGGGGTTCATCTCGCCCAGGCCCTTGAAGCGCTGCACGGTCAGCCCGCGCCGGCCATGCGCCAGGATCCGGTCGAACGCCGTCGCCGGGCCGGCAACGCGGTGCTCCTGCTGCGTCGAGCCGCAGCGTCGCCGGCTCGCCGAAACGCTGCTGCAAGGCCGCGGCGCGCTCGGCGAGCCAGCGCGCCTCGGCGCTGCGCAGCGTCGCCGCGTCCAGCGTGTGGCGCTCGGCGACGCCGCGCACGGTGCGCGCGAAAGTAAGGCCCGTCGCGTCGGCAGCGACTTTCCAGCCGCGCTCCGCCGGCAGCGAGATCGCGTCGAGCCGCTGCGCCAGCGCCTGCGCGGCTGCCGTCGCCTGCGCCGAATCCGGCGATCAGCGCGCCGGCGATCGCCGCCTGCTCGACCAGCGCCACGGGCGCGGCACTCGCCAGCCGCCGCAACCGCAGCGACGCCTCGCGCAGCCAGCGCGCCTCGTCGCGCAGCTCCTCGCCCTCGAGCACGCGCCCATCGGCATAGGTCAGCCGCGCTTCCGCCAGCGACTTGTCGAGCAGGTAACGCTCCAGCGCGCCGTCGTCCTTGAGGTAGCGTTCGTCGTTGCCGCGCTTGGCGCGATACAGCGGCGGCTGGGCGATGAACAGATGGCCGCGCTCGATCAGCTCCGGCATCTGGCGGAAGAAGAACGTCAGCAGCAGCGTGCGGATATGCGAGCCGTCCACGTCGGCGTCGGTCATGATGACGATGCGGTGATAGCGCAGCTTGGCGACGTCGAACCCGCCCTGCTCCGGCTCGCCGCGGCCGATGCCGGTGCCGAGCGCGGTGATCAGCGTGCCGATCTCCTGGCTGCCGAGCATGCGGTCGAAGCGCGCCCGCTCCACGTTCAGGATCTTGCCTTTCAGCGGCAGGATCGCCTGGAACTTGCGGTCGCGCCCCTGCTTGGCGGAGCCGCCGGCGGAATCGCCCTCGACGATGAACAGCTCGCTCTTCGCCGGGTCGCGCTCCTGGCAGTCGGCGAGCTTGCCGGGCAGCGTGGAGATGTCGAGCACGCCCTTGCGCCGCGTGAGTTCGCGCGCCTTGCGCGCCGCCTCGCGCGCCGCGGCCGCATCCATCACCTTCTGGATGATCGCGCGCGCTTCCTTCGGGATGCGTCTCGAACCAGTGGCCGATCGCGTCCGCCGCGACCGCCTGCACCACCGGCTGCACCTCGCTGCTGACCAGCTTGTCCTTCGTCTGCGAGGAGAATTTCGGATCCGGCACCTTGACCGACAGCACCGCGGTCATGCCCTCGCGCATGTCCTCGCCGACCAGGGCGAGGTTTTCCTTCTTGCCGATGCCCTCGGCGTATTTCGTCACCACGCGGGTCAGCGCCTGGCGGAAGCCGGCGAGATGCGTGCCGCCGTCGCGCTGCGGGATGTTGTTGGTGAAGCACAGCATCGTCTCATGGAAGCTGTCGTTCCAGGTGAGCGCGAACTCGACCCGGATGCCGTGCGCCTGCTCCGTCGGAGGCAACGTTGATCGGCGGCGTGAACACCGGCGTCTTGCCGCGGTCGAGCCATTCGACGAAGGCGATCAGCCCGCCGTCGTAGCAGAACGCTGACCTCCTGCGCCGGCGGGTGCCGCTCGTCGCGCAGCAGGATCGCTGAGGCCGGAATTGAGGAAGGCCAGTTCGCGCAGGCGGCGCTCCAGCATCGCGAAATCGAACTCGGTGCGGGTGAAGGTTGCCCGGCTCGGGCTTGAACGTCACCTCGGTGCCCGTTCGGCCGCGGCGGCCGGGCCGACCACCGCCAGCGGCGCCTCCGCATCGCCGTGGCGGAAGCGGATGAAATGCTCCTGCCCGGCGCGCCAGATGCGCACTTCCATCCACTCGGACAGCGCGTTGACCACGGCCGCCCCGACGCCGTGCAGCCCGCCGGAAACCTTGTAGGCGTTCTGGTTGAACTTGCCGCCGGCATGCAGCCGCGTCAGCACCACCTCGGCCGCCGAGACGCCTTCCTCGGCGTGGATGTCGGTGGGAATGCCGCGGCCGTCGTCGCGCACGGTGACGCTGCCGTCGCCGTTCAGCGTCAGCTCGACGGCGGTCGGCGAAGCCGGCCTGCGCCTCGTCCACGGCATTGTCGATGATCTCGAACGCCATATGGTGCAGGCCGGAGCCGTCATCGGTGTCGCCGATATACATGCCCGGGCGCTTGCGCACCGCGTCCAGGCCGCGCAGCACCGAAATGGACGAGGCATCGTAAGGTTCGGTCTCGGGCTGCGGCGCAGCGTTCTCACTCATGCGCGCGAATGGCTCCAGATTGGCAGCGTGAATCCGAAACTATATGGCATTTCCTGGCGATCTTACGCCAGGGTCAGGGCGTCGGACGGGAGAAATCGGGGTCCGCGAACGAGGCTGCCATCGGCCACGCGCAACCCTTCGGCCGCACCGCGCAGCGGCAGGAACACCTCGCGGTCGGTGGCGGTCAGAAACGCCTGCGCCGGGCCGCGCCGCAGGGCCGCGAACAGCGCCGACGGCGGTCGGGATCGAGGTGCACGGTCGCCTCGTCGAGCAGCAGCAGCGGCGCGAAGCCGCGCGCCTCGGCGAGCAGCGCGGCATGGCCGAGCACGAGCCCGATCAGCAGCGCTTTCTGCTGCCCCGTGCTGGCGTGCCGCCGCCGGCAGTCCGCTCGCGGCGTCGGCCAGCGCCATGTCGGCGCGCTGCGCGCCCAGCGCCGCGACTCCCCGCCGCCGCGTCGCGCGCGCGGTCGGCGGCCAGGCCGGCGCGCAGCCAATCCTCGACCGCCAGCGCCGGCTGCGGCCGCGAGGCGCTCGGCGATCGGGCAGAGCAGCGCGATGCGGGCGGCCGGGAACGGATCGGCCGCGCCCTGCGGCGAGCGCCGCGTTGAGCCGCGCGGCCAGCGCCGCCCGCGCCGCCGTCACGGCCACCGCATGCCGCGCGATCGCATCCTCGAGCCCGGCGAGCCAGGCGGCGTCCGCGCGTGCCGGCGGCGAGCAGCCGGTTGCGCTCGGCCATGCGCCGTGTCGTGGGCCGCGACCTCGCGCGCATGCGCGGGCTCCAGCGCGAAGACCAGCCGGTCGAGGAAGCGGCGGCGGCCGGCCGCTCCCTCCTGGAACAGCCGGTCCATCTGCGGCGTGAGCCAGACCGCGGCGAGCCGCGCCGCCACCTCCGCCTGGCTGCGCGGCGCCGCGCCGTCGAGGCGGAAAACCCGCCGCTCGGACGGCCCGTCCGGCGGCGTGCCGGTGCCGATGTCGAGCTCGCCCGCCTGGCGTCGCGAAGCGCGCCGCCACCGCCCAGGCGCCGCGGTGCCGTCGCTGCCGCGCCGCGCGAGGTCGGCCGCGCGCGCGCCGCGCAGCCCCCGCCCGGGCACCAGCAGCGAGATCGCCTCCAGCAGGTTGGTCTTGCCGCTCGCCGTTGGCGCCGAACAGCGCCGCGATCGGCGCGGCCGGGCCGCCAGGTCAGCGCGGCGTAGTTGCGGAACTGGTGCAGGCTGAGCCGGGTCAGGCGCAGGCCGGGGGCGGCGGACATGGCGGGCGCAGCCGCTTCAGGCGCCAGCCGCGCCGGCCGCCCGCGCTAGACGCGCATCGGCATCAGCACGTAGAGCGCGCTCGCGTCGCCGGCGTCGCGCACCACCGTCGGCGCGGCGCCGTCGGCGAAGCGGAATTCCACCTCGCCGGCGATCTGGTCGGTGATGTCGTTGAGGTAGCGCGCCTGGAAGCCGATCTCCAGCGGGCTCGCCTCGTACTGCACCCGCTCGCCGTCCAGCTCCTCGCTCGCCGTGCCCTGGTCGGGGCTGGAGGCGGAGAGCACCAGCAGGTTGCGCGCGAGCGAGAGCTTCACCGGCCGCGACCGCTCCAGCGAGATCGCGGCGACCCGCCCGACCGCGTCGGAGAAATCCTTCTTGCCGACGCGCAGCACCTTGTCGTTGTCGCGCGGGATCACGCGCTCGTATTCGGGGAAGGTGCCGTCGATCAGCTTGCTGGTCAGGCGTGACGGCACCGACGCGGAACTGGATGCGCGTGTCGGACAGTGCGATGTCCACGTCGCCGCTGACTTCGTCGAGCAGCTTGCGCAGCTCGGTCACCGTCTTGCGCGGCACGATCACGCCCGGCATGCCGCCGGCCCCCTCCGGCAGCGGCTCCTCGACGCGCGCCAGCCGGTGCCCGTCGGTCGCCACCGCGCGCAGCACGCGCGTGCCGTCGCTTTCGGCGGCGTGCAGGAAGATGCCGTTGAGGTAGTAGCGCGTCTCCTCGGTGGAGATGGCGAAGCGGGTGCGGTCGATCAGCGCCGCGCAGCGTCTGCGCCGGCAGCGCGAAACGGTGCGGCAGCAGCGCCCGCCGTCATCGACGGGAAAGTCGTCGGTCGGCAGCACGACGAGGCTGGTCGCGATAGCGGCCCGGACCGCAGCGCCAGCGGCCGCGTCGCCGCCGGCATGCTCCAGCGTCGACCTCGGCGCCTTCCGGCAGCTTGCGGACGATCTCGTAGAGCGTCGCCGCCGGCGCGGTGCAGGCGCCGTCGGCGACGCTGGTCGCCGGCACCTCCTCGACCACCGCGATCTCCATGTCGGTGGCGGTCAGCGTCAGCCGCGTGTCGCGCGCGTCGATCATGACGTTGGCGAGGATCGGGATGGTGTTGCGCTTCTCGACCACGCTCTGGACGTGCGCCAGCGCCTTCAGCAGCGTCGCCCGGTCGGCCTTGATCTTCATGGCGGTATCCTGGTCTGGGCCGGGAGTCACTCCCGCCGGCGCGCGGAAAGGGGCGCGCAGTCTAGCAACGCGGCGCCGCGCCGCAAGCAGTCGGACGGTCCGGCGGCTCAGCTTTCCAGCATCCGCCGCAGCAGTTCCACGTCCTCGGCGAAGCCGGCGTCGCGCGCCATCAGCTCGCGTCACCCGCGCCACCGCGTGCATCACCGTGGTGTGGTCGCGGTTGCCGAATTTGCTGCCGATCTCCGGCAGGCTGCGGCTGGTGAGCTGCTTGGCGAGATACATCGCCACCTGCCGTGGCCGCGCCACCTGCCGCGCCCGCCGGGCCGAGGACATGTCGGTCAGCCGGATGTTCCAGTGCTCGGCGACCCGGCGCTGGATCTCGTCGATCGTGACCCGCCGGTCATGCGCCTTGCAGGACGTCGTGCAGCACCTCCTGCGTGGTCTCCAGCGTGATCGGGCGGCCGAACAGGTTGGCGTGCGCGATCAGGCGGTTCAGCGCCCCTTCCAGCTCGCGCACGTTGGAGGTGATCTTGTGCGCGAGGAACTCCAGCACCTTGGCCGGCACCGCGACGCCGGCGCGCGCCGCCTTGGCCTCGAGGATCGAGATGCCGCAGCTCGTAGGTCGTGGCGTGCAGGTCGGCCACCATGCCGCAGCCGAGCCGGGTGCGCACCCGGTCCTCCAGCCCCGAGAGGTCGGAGGGCGACTTGTCGGCCGAGACGACGATCTGCTTGCCGGCCTCCACCAGCGCGTTGAAGGTGTGGAAGAATTCTTCCTGCGTGGTGTCCTTGCCGATCAGGAATTGCAGGTCGTCGATCATCAGCACATCGACGCTGCGCAACTGCTCCTTGAACTCCATGGTCGGCGTGGCTGCGGATCGCGGCGATGAAGCGATACATGAACCGTTCCGCCGACATGTAGGCGACACTGACCGGACGCGGCGCGCCGCGCCTCGGCCGGCGCGCCGAGATCCCAGGCGATCGCGTGCATCAGGTGGGTCTTGCCGAGCCCCACGCCGCCGTAGAGGAACAGCGGGTTGAAGCCGGCGCAGGCGGGCTGCTCGGCGACGCGGCGGGCGCAGGCATAGGCGAACTCGTTCGGCTTGCCGACGACGAAGCTGTCGAAGGTGAAGCGCGGGTCGAGCGCCGCGGCGTCGCCCGCGCGCTCGCGGCGCTCCTCGGGCCGGGCCGGTGTCGGACCGGCGTGCGCAGCCCGGCGGGTTCGGCCGGCGACGGTGGCGATGGCGCGGTCGGCGGCGGCACCGTGCGCCGACCCGGATATCGACCCGGCGGACGCGCCGGATTCTCCGCCTGCCACAGCGCATTCAGCCGGTCGCCGTAATGGCTGCGCACCCAGTCGCGCAGGAAGCGGGTCGGCAGGCGGACGCGTGACCTCGTCGCCGTCGAAGCCGCCGAAGCGTCATCTGGCGCAGCCAGGTGCGGTATTCGACGTCGCCGACCTCGCTCTGCAGCCGGCCGCGGACGCGCGACCATTGGCCGGCCAGTTGCGGCTTCGACGTGGCCGTGGTGCTCGCGGCACGTCGATTCCGTCACGCTCGCCGCCGCCTGCCATCGACCCCGCACTCCCCACCACGCACGGCAGCCAAGCCTGCCGCCCCAATGACGACCCCGCCTCTGCGGACGATCTCGAACCTCGAAACGTTGACGGATTGGCAGCGACATCGCCCGCCGCGCGACGTAATGACTAGGCCCAAAGCGGAGTTCATGGCAATCGAAAACTCTCGAGCGCAAATAGCAAGTTGAGAATCGCAGAATGTAACGACGAGCAAGACGGCGAGGCGTCGAATCGCCTCGCCGATGCTTGGGCGGTGGCGACCGGGATGAGCGGCGTCTATCCGGCTCACACCCGTCGCGCCCGATCGGAATTCCGCCGGCGTGAACAGTGCGGGACGCGAGCGTTAGGAGAGCCGGAAGCGCCTTGATCCGCGCCGACAGGCGCGAGAGCTTCCGCGCCACGGTGTTGCGGTGAATCACGCCCTTGCTGGCGGCGCGCTGCATTTCCGGCTGCGCTGCGCGCAGCGCCTCCGCCGCCGCCGAGTTGATCGCCGCCGGCGATCGCCGCCTCGACCTTCTTGACGAAGGTCCGCATGCGCGACTTGCGCGCCTGGTTGCGCGCGGTGCGGCGTTCGGTCTGGCGGATGCGCTTGCGCGCGGAGGGGGTGTTGGCCATGAGCTCTCTACGATTCGAGGAAGCCATGAAAAACCGGACGACCGGCCAACCTGGCCACAGCTCGGCCTTGCCGGCAAGATGGCGTTCTAAGGCGGCGCATCCCGAGTCAATGACACCGCGTCCAGCGAATCGCACGCGCGGCCATCACTCCAGGCGGAAGTTCGGCCTTGCGCTTCTCGACGAACGCCGCCATGCCCTCGCGCTGGTCCGGCGGTGCCGAACAGCGAGCAGGAACAGCGCGCGCTCGCGCGCGCACGCCCTCGGTCGAGCGTGGTCTCGAACGCCCGGTTCACCGCCTGCTTGGCCAGCAGCACCGCGACCGGCGACAGGTTCGGCGATCCGCTCGGCCGTTTTGATCGCTTCGGCGATCAAGTTGGTCGGCCGGCACCACGCGCGCGACGAGGTTGCAGCGCTCGGCCTCGGCGGCATCCATCATGCGGCCGGTGAGGACATGTCCATCGCCTTGGACTTGCCGACCGCGCGGGTCAGCCGCTGGGTGCCGCCGGCGCCGGGGATGACGCCGAGATTGATCTCCGGCTGGCCGAACTTCGCGGTGTCGGCGGCGAGGATGATGTCGCACATCATCGCCAGCTCGCAGCCGCCGCCGAGCGCGAAGCCGGCGACCGCGGCGATCACCGGCTTGCGCACGCGCAGCACCGTCTCCCAGCGCTCGCCGATGAAGTCGTCGCGCAGCACCGCGGGATAGGTGCGCTCCTTCATCTCCTTGATGTCGGCGCCGGCGGCGAAGGCCTTTTCCGAGCCGGTGAGCACGATCGCGCCGATCGCCGGGTCGGCGTCGAAGCGCGAGCAGCTGCGCGGCCCAGTTCGTCCATCAGCTGGTCGCACAGCGCGTTCAGCGCCTCCGGCCGGTTGAGCCGGATCAGGCCGACCCGGCCATGCGTCTCGACAAGGATCGTCTCGAAGGCTGACATTCGCGGGCTCCGCGCGGGAACGGCGCCTCTGTCTAGCTAGCGCTGCGTGCGCGGGCAATAGAAGCGTGCCGCGCGCCGGACTGCACGATGCGGCGGATGCCCGCGCAGGCCGGCGGCCCGGGACAGGCGGGCAGCGCTCGCCCTCGCGGCCGTAGACGCGCCAGGCGTGCTGGAAATAGCCGAGCTCGCCGTCCGGCTGCACGTAGTCGCGCAGCGACGAGCCGCCGGCGGCGATCGCCTCGCTCGAGCATCGCCCTGATCGCCGGCACCAGCCGTGCCGCGCGCGCGCGCCGGGCACCGTGCGGCGCGGCGCGCAGCGGGCTGATGCCGGCGCGGAACAGCGCCTCGCAGACATAGATGTTGCCGAGCCCGGCGACGACGCGCTGGTCGAGCAGCGCCGCCTTGATCGGGGTGCGTCGTGCCGGCCAGCGCGGCCGCCAGGACCGCCGGCGTGAATGCGTCGTCGAGCGGCTCCGGGCCGAGCCCGGCCAGCAGCCGGTGCGCGTCCTCCGCGTCGGTCGCGCACCAGGTCGACCGAGCCGAAGCGGCGCGGATCGACGAAGCCGACGCGCCAGCCGTCGTCGGTCTCGCAGCGCGAAATGCTCATGCGCGGTCGCCGGCGTGCCGGCCGCCGGGCGCGATCAGCATGCGCCCGGACATGCCGAGATGGATCAGCAGGCTGTCGCCGCCGGTCGAGGCGCATGAGGATGTATTTGGCGCGCCGGCGGAAGCCCGAGCACCCGCGCCCCGGTCAGCCGCGCCGCGAGCGCGTGCCGGAAACGGCCAGCGCAGATCCGGCCGGCGTGACCGCGGCGTGCACGGATCGTGCGGCCCGGCCAGCCGCGCCGCCAGGCCGCGCATCACGGTCTCGACTTCGGGGAGTTCCGGCATGGCGGCCGGCAGGCTATAGGGGTGCGCGCATGAGCGACAACCCGGCCCCAGCGACACGTCGATTTCGGCTTCCGGCAGGTCGCGCCGGCGCGAGAAGCGCGCGCTGGTGCGCGACGTGTTCGACAGCGTCGCGCCGCGCTACGACCTGATGAACGACCTGATGTCGCTCGGCGTGCACCGCGCCTGGAAGCGCCGTCTTCGTCGCCGGCCTGGATCCGCGGCCGGCGCTGCGCGCTGCTCGACCTCGCCGGCGGCACCGGCGACATCGCCTTCGGCTGGCTGGCGCGCGGGCGGCGGGCCGGCGATCCTCGCCGACGTCAACCCGGCCATGCTCGCGGTCGGCCGCGACGCGCGCGCGTCGGGCGCGGGCTGCGTCGCGCGATCTCGCCTTGCTGGTCGCCGATGCCGAGCGGCTGCCGCTGCCGGATCGCGCGGTCGACGCGGTCTCGATCGCCTTCGGCCTGCGCAACTGCACCGACAAGCCGGCGGTGCTGGCCGAGGCGCGGCGCGTGCTGCGCCCCGGCGGGCGGTTCTTCGTGCCTGGAATTCAGCCGCGTCGCAGGTCGCCGCCCTCGCGCCGCTCTACGATGCCTGGTCGTTCCGGGTGCTGCCGCGGCTCGGCGCCGCTGGTTGCGGGCGACGCGGAGAGCTATCGCTACCTCGCCGAGAGCATCCGCACCTTTCCCGACCAGGCGACCCTCGCGGGGATGATGCGAGCGGCCGGGTTCGCGCGCGTGCGCGGTGCGCAACCTCTCCGGCGGCATCGCCGCGATCCATAGCGGGTGGCGGCTGTGAGCCTCGCCGGCAAGCGCGTGCTGCTGATCGTCGCCGGCGGCATCGCCGCCTACAAGGCGCTGGAACTGGTCCGCCTGCTGCGGCGCGACGGGCTGCGCCGTGACCTGCGTGCTGACCGCGGGCGGCGCCCAGTTCGTCACCCCGCTGTCGCTGCAGGCGCTGAGCGAGATCCAGGTCTACACCGACCTGTTTTCGCTCACCGACGAGAGCGAGATGGGCCACATCCAGCTGTCGCGCGCGCGCCGACCTGGTGGTGGTGGCGCCGGCCACCGCCGATCTGCTCGCGAAGATGGCGGCCGGGCTGCCGACGATCTCGCCACCACGCTGCTGCTGGCCACCGACAAGCCGGTGCTGGTGGCGCCGGCGATGAACGTGCGCATGTGGCTGCATGCGGCGACGCAGCGCCAACATGGCGACGCTGAGCGCGCGCGGCGTTGCGGTGGTCGGGCCGGACGAGGGCGCGATGGCCTGCAACGAATTCGGCCCCGGCCGGCTGGCCGAGCCGCCGGCAGATCCTCGACGCGATCGCCGCCGCTGCTCGGCGCCGATGCCGCAGGCCGCTGGCCGGCCGGCACGCGCTGGTCACCAGCGGGCCGACGCACGAGCCGATCGACCCGGTGCGCTACATCGCCAACCGCAGCAGCGGCCGGCAGGGCCACGCGATCGCCGCCGCCCTGGCCGCGCTCGGCGCGCGGGTGACGCTGGTCAGCGGCCCGGTGAGCATCGCCGACCCGCCCGGCGTGGCCGTGCGCCATGTCGAGACCGCCGAGCAGATGCTGGCCGCCTGCCGAAGCCGCGCTGCCGGCCGACGTCGCGGTCTTCGCCGCCGCGGTCGCCGACTGGCGCGTGGCGAACGCGGCCGAGCGCAAGATCAAGAAGGCGCCCGGCGCGCGCGCCGCCGGCACTCGAGCTGGTGCCGAACCCGGACATCCTCGCCACCCTCGCCGCCGCCGGGCCGCGGCGGCCCGCGCCTGGTCGTCGGCTTCGCCGCCGAGACCGACGACGCTGCAGCGACCACGCCGCAGCCAAGCTGCGCGCGCAAGGGCTGCGACTGGATCGTCGCCAACGACGTCATCGCCGGCACCGGCATCATGGGCGGGACGGAGAACGAGGTGCTGCTGGTCACCGACCGCCGGCATCGAGGACTGGCCGCGCCTGCGCAAGGAGGAGGTCGCGCGGCGCCTGGCGCAGCGCATCGCCGAGGCGCTGGCGTGAGCGATGCCCGTCCAGGTGCGCCGCCTGCCGCACGCCGAGGGTCTGCCGCTGCCGTGCCTACGCCACCGCCGGGCGCCGCCGGGATGGACCTGCTCGCTGCGGTCGCTGCGCCGCTCACCATTCCGCCCGGCGGGCGCGCGCTGGTCCCGACCGGCCTCGCCATCGCGCTGCCGCCGGCTACGAGGTCCAGGTGCGGCCGCGCTCGGGCCTGGCGCTGCAAGCACGGCATCGTCCTGCCGAACAGCCCCGGCACCGTCGACGAGGATTATCGCGGCGAGCTGCTGGTGATCGTGCTGAACGCCGGGCGACGGCCCCGTTCGTCGTCGAGCGCGGCAAGCGCATCGCCCAGGTGGTGCTCGCGCCGGTGGTGCGCGCGCGCTGGCAGGAGGTCGCGGACTTGCCCGGCACCGCGCGCGGCGAGGGCGGCTTCGGCAGCACCGGCACGCGCTGACGCCCTGCGTCACACAACCGCCACACGCGGCCGGGTGACAGGCGCGCCGGGCTTCGCTAACAGCGCGGCCGCCTCGATGTCGACCACCGTCGAGCACCACCGCCGCCTGGCCGTCGGCCGCCGCCTGCCGAACGCCTGGGACCTGGTGGCGCTGGTGTGCGTCGTTCGCGATGGTGATCGGGGTGGTCGCGCGTCGCGCCGGCGACCTTCAAGCCGATCGCGGCCGCCGGAGGCCCTCACGGTCGATCTCGATCCGTCGCACCTGCCGGGATACGCGCTGCGCACCACGCTGCGCATGTTCGCCGCGCTGGCCGCTCTCGCTGCTGTTCACCTTCACCTACGCGCCGCTGGCCGCGAAGAGCCGGCGCGCCGGGCTGATGCTGATCCCGCTGCTCGACGTGCTGCAGTCGGTGCCGATCCTGGGCTTCCTGTCGTTCACGACCGCCTTCTTCATGAGCCTGTTCCCCGGCAGCGTGCTGGGCCTGGAACTGGCGGCGATCTTCGCGATCTTCACCGAGCCAAGCCTGGAACATGGCGTTCAGCTTCTACCAGTCGCTGACCACCGTGCCCGCGCGATCTGGAGGAGGCGACCCGCAGCTTCCATCTGACGGCATGGCAGCGGTTCTGGCGGCTGGACGTGCCGTTCGCGCATGCCGGGGCTCGTCTGGAACACCATGCTGTCGATGTCGGGCGGCTGGTTCTTCGTGGTCGCCTCGGAGGCGATCACGCTCGGCGACAATACCTGGAAGTTGCCGGGCATCGGCTCCTATGTGGCGCAGGCGCTGGAGAAGCGCGACCTCGGCGCGGTCGGCTGGGCGATCGTCGCCATGCTCGGCGTGATCCTGCTCTACGACCAGGTGCTGTTCCGCCCGCTGGTCGCCTGGTCGGCGAAGTTCCGCTTCGAGGTGACGGCGGGCGCGGTCGCCGCCGATCCTGGGTGCTGCAAGCTGCTGCGCCGCACGCGCGTGCTGCGGCTCGCCGGCCGACGGCGTTGCGGATGCCGTGGGACGGCTCGCGGCGCTGCGCCTGGGCGGCGTCTCGCGGCCGCGTCGCCGCCACGCCCCAGCGGCGCGCGCGGATCGGCGATGCCGCGTTCTTCGCGATCGTGGGGCTGGTCGCGCTGCTGGCGGTGGTGGCGCGTCGTCGACTACATCGCGGCGAACAACATCGGCTGGACCGATGTGGCAGAAGCAGTCGGGCTCGGCTGCATCACGCTGCTGCGCGTCGTCGTGCTGATGGCGCTGGCGACGCTGGTCTGGGTGCCGGTCGGCGTGTGGATCGGCCTGCGACCGGCCTGGGCACGGCGCATTCAGGTCGCCGCCCAGTTCCTCGCCGCGTTTCCGGCCAATCTGCTGTTTCCGATCTTCGTCGTCCTGATCGTCCGCTTCCATCTCGACGCCGATATCTGGCTGACGCCGCTGATGATCCTCGGCACGCAGTGGTACATCCTGTTCAACGTCGTCGCCGGCGCCTCGGCATTTCCCGGCGACCTGCAGGAAGCGGCGGACAATCTTCGCGTCGCGCGGCTGGCTGTGGTGGCGGCGCGTGATCCTGCCCGGCATCTTCCCGTACTATGTCACCGGCGCGATCACCGCCTCCGGCGGCTCGTGGAACGCGTCGATCGTCGCCGAGGTCGCGTCCTGGGGCAACGACAAGCTCGCCGCGCACGGCCTCGGCGCCTACATCGCCCAGGCGACCGACGCCGGCGACTTTCCGCGCATCGTGCTGGGAGTGGCGGTGATGTCGGTGTTCGTGCTCGTGCTTCAACCGCGTGCTGTGGCGGCCGCTCTACGCCTACGCCACGCGGCGCCTGACCCTCGCATGAGAGCGAGATCCTGATGGACGCGACCGCCCCCGCCGCGCTGCTGGAAGTGCGCGCATTGCCGGCAGATCCTACCACAAGGACAGCGAACGCCGATCTCGCTCGTGCTCGACGACGTCAACCTCGCGCTGCACACGCGGGGAGATCGTCGGCCTGCTGGGCCGCTCCGGCTCCGGCAAATCCACGCTGCTGCGCATCGTCGCCGGCCTGCTTGCGCCCGACGCGCGGGCGAAGTGCGCTGGCGCGGCGCACCGCTGCTCGGCCCGGCCCCCGGCGTGGCGATGGTGTTCCAGAGCTTCGCCCTGTTCCCCTGGCTGACCGTGCAGGAGAACGTCGAGCTCGGCCTCGAAGCGCAGGGCGTCGCGCGCGCCGAGCGCGAGGAGCGCGCGCGAGGCGGCGATCGACCTGATCGGGCTCGGCGGTTTCGAGAGCGCCTATCCGAAGGAACTGTCGGGCGGCATGCGCCAGCGCGTGGGGCTGGCGCGCGCGCTGGTCGTGCATCCCGACCTGCTGCTGATGGACGAGCCGTTCAGCGCGCTCGACGTGCTGACGGCGGAGACGCTGCGCACCGACCTGATCGAGCTGTGGTCGGAGGGCAAGCTGCCGATGAAGTCCGTGCTGATGGTGACGCACAACATCGAGGAGGCGGTGCTGATGTGCGACCGCATCCTGGTGTTCTCGTCCAACCCGGGCCGGGTCGCAACCGAGCTGCGCGTTCCGTTCGCGCATCCGCGCAACCGGCTCGACCCCGCGTTCCGCCAGATGGTCGACGACATCTACGCCGCTGATGACGCGCCGCGCGGCCGGCGCCCGCGGCGCCGACGGCTGCCGACGGCGCATGACGCCACCTTCGCCACCCCGCTGCATCCGGTCTCGACCAACCTGCTCGCGGGCCTGCTCGAGGCGCTCGCGGCCCCGCCCTACTACGGGCGCGCCGACCTGCCGGCGCTCGCCGCCTCGCTGCAGATGGAGGCCGACGAACTGCTGCCGCTCGGCGAGACGCTGCAGCTGCTCGGCTTCGCCGTGCTGGAAGAGGGCGACATCCGCCTGCTCGAGCCCGGGCGGAAGTTCGTCCACGCCGACACCGACGAGCGCAAGCAGCTGTTCGCCGACGCCCTGCGCGCGCACGTGCCGCTGGTCGCCGCCGATCCGCCGCACGATCGACGAGCGCTGGAACCACCGCGCCTCTGCGGTGCGCTTCCGTGACGAGCTCGAAGACCACATGTCGCCCGACTATGCCGAGGAGCACGCTGCGCACCGCCGATCACCTGGGGCCGCTACGCCGAACTGTTCAGCTACGATGAGGAGGCGCAGCAGTTCAGCCTGGACAACATCGAGGCCCCGGCTTGAGCCGATGGCGGCCGCGTCGGCTGCCGGGAGGCTATCGCCCCGCACCCTGAGGGAGTAAGCTCGGCGCATGCCGCAGCCCGATCACATCTCCGCCCTCGGCGTGCCGGACCCCGCCACGCTGGACGACGACCTGCAGGCCATCTGGGCGAAGTGCGTGGAAAAGCTCGGCTTCGTGCCGAACGTCTACGCCACCTACAGCCTGCGCCCGCAGCGGCTGCGCAATTTCATGGCCATGTACAACGAGGTCATGCTCGCCGCCTCCGGCCTCTCGAAGCTGGAGCGCGAGATGGTGGCGGTTGTCGTCTCCGCCGCCAATCGCTGCTACTACTGCCTGGTCGCGCACGGTGCGGCGGTGCGGCGGCTTTCAGGCGACCCCGAGCTCGGCGAGATGCTGGTGATGAACTACCGGGTTGCGAAGCTGCCGGCGCGGCAGCGCGCCATGCTCGACTACGCCTGGAAGCTCACGGCGGCCCTGCACCTGGTGGATGAAGCCGACCGCGACGCGTTGCGCGCCCAGGGCCTGAGCAACGAGGACATCTTCGATCTCTCCGAAGTCATCGCCTTCTTCAATCTCTCGAACCGCATGGCCGCGGCCACCGACATGATGCCGAACCGCGAGTACCACCGCGCCGACCGCTGAGCTACGGCGCCATCCGCCACGGCGAGCGATCGCCCCAGCCGCGCAGCGCCGCGGTGGCCCAGGCGGTGCTTTTGTCGGTGTGGCAGAGGGTGCAAGCGTTCGGGATCTTCAGCGCGTCGGTCTCGGCCGGAGTGACGAAGCGGAACGTATGCGCGTGCACGAACGCGTCGCTCGAGCGTGTGTTCAATCGCCGGCATGTGACACGCCGCGCAGGCGCTTCCGGTGCTGTCGGGCTTGTGATGCGTGTGCGCCTCAATGGTCGCGGCGTGCGGGCCGGTCTGCGTGTTCGGCCCGTGGCAGGTCAGGCAGAGCGCGTTGCCGGTCGCACGCAGCATGGCGGGATTCTCGCTGCCATGCGGGTCGTGGCAGGAGAAGCAGGTGACGCCGCGGGTGTACATCAGGCTTTGCACGAAGTCGTTGCCCTGCATCCGGTTCTTGTGCGCGGTGCCGTCCGGGAAGTGGGTGAAGCTCAGTTCGCCCAGCTTGTGTTCCTCGAGCGTCCAGAAATCCGCGAGCTTCAGCCCCACGTGAAAGCCCACCGGCCAGTCGTAATACTTGCCCGTCGATCGGGTTCGCGAGCGGCCGGCCCTGCGAATGGCACTGGATGCAGGTGTCGTTGGCCTGCGACATAGTCCAGCCGCGCGGGATTGATGATCGTGCGCGCGTGGGCGTTCGCGACGTGCTCGCTGCCCGCACCGTGGCAGCGCTCGCAGCCGACGTTCCATTCGGTGACGGTCTTGGTCGCGACGTTGTAGTTCACCGAATGGCAGCCGTCGCAGAGCGGCCCGGTGGGGCGCTGCATGTTGTCGGGCGGGTAGAGCGGTGCCCACCAGTCGGCGTTGTTGGGCACGAAGTAGCGCAGCCACGACTGGTGCGCGATGTCCCATTGCGCCGGCAGCGGAAAGAAATCGTCGACCCGCTTGTTGAAATAGCGCTGCTTCCAGCGGCTGCCGTAGACGAAGGCGATGTCGTCCTTGGTGAACGCGAGGGCCGGGTCGGGCTTCGTCAGGTCGGGAATGATCGCATCGGGATGGGTGCGCGGGTCGCGCACCACGTTGGCCATGCGCGTCTGCCGCCAGCGGCTGAAGATCTCCTTGTGGCAGGGTCTGGCAGGCCGCCGAGCCGACATAGTGCGCGCCAGCGACGCTGCCTGCCGCCTGCGGCGCGAGCGCCGCCGTCGACGGCAGATGACGGATGAACAGCACCAGTTGCCAGATCTGCCGCTCGGGCAAGTCCCAGGCCGGCATCGCAGTGTTGCGGATGCCGTCGTGAATGAAGGCGAAGATTTCCCCGTCGCTCAGCCCCTGCACGGGGTCGCTGCGCAGCGCCGGGACCCGCGGATACGCATGCGTGCCGATCTGCGTGTGCCCGCCTCCATCGTAGCCGTGGCAAACAGCGCATTTCTCTTGGAACAATGCGGCGCCGGCGCCAATGGCGTCTCCCGCGGGCGACAGCGGGTTTCGCCGCGCGCTTTGCCCCGCCGGCACACTGTTGCGCAGCAGCCAGGTTGCAATCGCGATCTCCGTTGGCGGCGGGATGGCCCGTGCGCTGGAGAGGCCCGGAAGGACGAAGCGATATAGCGCAACGCCGGTCAACGCCAGCAAGGCGAAGATGGCGAGAAGAAGCATCGATGCGCGCCGCATGCTTACGCGCCCGGGCGGAATACGAGGATTGCCGCCCCGGCGCCCAGCGGGTGAGCGCGCGCGGCCACGAACAGCCTGTCGAGCTCCGGCACAAACAGGGAGGTACGTGCGCCCAGGCTCGTGGCGATCCGCGCGAGGGGGCGCACTACCGCGCCCGCGCGCTGGAAGATATCGACGAAGCCCGCGCCGCAACTGACGTAGAGCCGATGCCGCTGTGCGTCGAAGAACACGTCGTCGGCGTCGCCGCAGGTGGGCGCTTGCGCGCGCGCCTCGCCGCTGCGGATGTCCAGCAGCATCAGCATCGCCGGGCTGCGGAAGACGGTCGCCACGACGGCGCCGCCCGGATCGATGGCCATCGGAAAGTTATCGTGCCGGCCTGGCAGCGTCCAGCGGCCGACCTGCGCGTTGGCCGCAAGGTCGACCACCGCGATCTGCTCCGCGTCGGGCTCGTTGACGAATGCGCGATCGATGGCCGGCGCAAGGCTGAACGCCTCGGGGTGCGCCGCGAGGGCGACCCTTGCAGCCACCACGCGTCGCCGCGGGTCGATCACGGCGAGCGCCCCGCTGCCGTAGCCGACGACGACGTTCCCGTTGCGCGGATCGACCCGGACGTTGTCGGCATCCTCGCCCAGCCGAAGCGTGCCGGCGGGCTGAAGATCCGCGGCGCGGAAGAAACGCACCGTTCCGTCGCCACCGCAGGCGACCACGACCGCATCCGCCGTCGCCGCGTAGGCGACGCCCTGCGGTTCGCGCAGGCCGCTGATCCGATGCGCGAGGGCGCCGCCCGCCAGCTCGATCGCATCCACGCTGCCGTTGCCGAGCTCGGCCACGAACAGGCGACTCCGCCCAACGTCGATCGCCATGTGATCGATCCGGCCGGCGACATCGGGCAGTTCGATGCGACGCTCCAGCGTCAGCGGCTCCCCGGCGGCTGCGAGCGGCGCCGACAATGCCAGCAGCGCGGTGCAGATCGCGAGTCGGCTGTGGAAGCGGCGAAGTGGCATGGTCCCTCGGCCGCGCTGTTTGGCAGAATGCGGTTGACACAGAAACTGATACAGGCGCTCGAGCGCACGATAGGCGAATGATACAGGTGTTGCAAGAGCGGGCCGGCTCGGCCCCGTGACGGACCCGTAGGAAGGCGCAATGGCACCGGACCGCTGGCTCCTGCTCATCCACCGCCTCCCCGCCAAGCCCGCATATGCGCGGGTCAAAGTCTGGCGCCGACTACAAGCGATCGGCGCGATCGCGATCAAGCAGACGGTGTACGCGCTTCCGGCCAGTGAACAGGGTCAGGAGGATTTTTCCTGGCTGCTCAGGGAAATCGGCGATCACGGCGGTGAGGCGCTGTTGTGCGAGGCGCGCCTGATCGACGGGCTCACGGACCAAGCGGTCCGTGTGTTGTTTCGTGAGCTCCGCGACGCCGATTACATCGACCTCGCGCGCGACGTGCGCGACCTGGCGACCTCGTGGCCGGAAGACGCCACGGTGCAACTCGCCCGCCTTCAGGCGCGGGCACGCCAGATCACAGCGATCGACTTTTTCGACGCACCGGAGCGGCTGACCGCCGAGCGGCTTCTGGACGCTCTGACCGCGCGCGCCACGGCCGCGCGGGTGCCGCAACCGGAGGCACCGACGGATCTGCGCGGTCGGGTCTGGGTCACGCGCAAGGGGGTGCATATCGACCGGATCGCGTGCGCCTGGCTCATCCGTCGCTTCATCGACAGCGGGGCACGCTTCAAGTTCGTGCCGCCAGAGGGATACCATCCGGGGGCGGGGGAGCTGCGCTTCGACATGTTCGAAGCCGAATTCACGCATGTCGGCGATCGCTGCACGTTCGAAGTCCTTCTCGCAGCAATCGGCCTGACCGACCCTGCGCTGGTCGCGATGGGCGAGATTGTCCACGACATCGATCTCAAAGACGGCAAGTTCGCTCGCCCCGAGGCGCCCGGGATCGCCCGGTTGATCCAGGGAATCGCGGCGCGCACCGACGATGATGCCGAGCGGCTTGGGCGCGGAGGCGCGCTTCTCGACGATCTCTATGAGGCCTTCCCCACCCGGCGCCGCTAGCGGCGGGGCGCGGCCGCGGTCGGCGGTTGTCCTGGGCGGTCTGATCCCGGTATCGTCGGGATCGGTTGTGCTGGGGAGACAAATCTGACCGGCTTCGCCCCGATGTTGGAAGCGATCGAGTGCGATGCGTGGGCGGACATGATCGCCGCCGCGCCACCGGCCTTTGCGGCCGCGACCGGCCTCGCCGTGCATCGCCTCGGCAGCGCTGTCGCATTCGTGATGGCGAAGGTGGACAACGCCCAGTTCAACCGCCTGCTCGGGCTCGGCGTCGCCGCGCCGGCGACGGAGCAGGAGCTGGACGCCGGGCTGGACCTGTTTCGCGCCGCCGGGCTGCGGAACTTTCTCGTCCACGTGACGCCGGATGCGCAGCCGCCCGCCCTGGCGGACTGGGTCACCGGGCGAGGCCTCGTGCCGTTCCGGCGCGCCTGGGCGAAGCTGCACCGCGGCGTCTCGCCGCCGCCCACCGTCGCGACGGAGCTGCGGGTGGCCGAGATCGATGCCGCGAGCAGCGCCGATTTCGCGCGCGTGGTCTGCGACGGCTTCGGCATGCCGCCGCCGATGCGCCCGTGGCTCGGCGCCCTGCCGGGTCGCGCCGGCTGGCGCGCCTATCTCGCCTACGCCGAGGCCGAGCCGGTCAGCGCCGCGGTGCTCTACATGCGCGATGGTGTCGCCTGGTATGGCGCTGCGGCGACGAATTCCCACGGGGCGGCGCCGCGGCGGCCAGCGCGCGATCCTCGCCCGCTGCATCGCCGATGCCATCGCCGCCGGCTGCACCAACATCGCCAGCGAAACCGGCGAGGCGGTGCCCGGCGAACCCAATTCGTCCTTCGAGAACATGCTGCGCAGCGGCTTCACCGTCGCCTACTCGCGGGCAAACTTCACCGAGGCGTCGCGCTAGACGTTGAAGCGGAACAACAGCACGTCGCCGTCGCGCACCACATAGTCGCGGCCCTCGACGCGCATCTTGCCGACTTCGCGCGCACCGACCTCACCGCCGGATGCCACGTAGTCGTCGTATGCGATCGTCTCGCAGGCGATGAAGCCCCGCTCGAAGTCGCCGTGAATTACGCCGGCGGCCTGCGGGGCCTTGGTGCCCTGCACGATCGTCCAGGCCCGCGCCTCCTTCGGACCCACGGTGAAATAGGTGATCAGGCCCAGCAGCGCGTAGCCGGCGCGGATGACGCGATCGAGCCCACTGTCGTGCAGACCGAGCCCTTCCAGGAATTCCACGCGCTCGTCCGCGGCGAGCTGGCTCACCTCGGCCTCGATCGCGGCGGAGACGACGACGCAGGCCGCGCCCTCCGCGCGCGCGCGCTCAGCGACACGGGCCGAATGCGCGTTGCCGACCGCCGCAACCGCCTCGTCAACGTTGCAGACATAGACGACGGGCTTCGACGTCAGGAGCTGCAGCCGCTTCGCCGCCGCCGCGTCCTCGGCGCGGATCGCGCTGCGCGCCGGCCGGCCGTCGGCGAGGGCAGCCGCGATCGGCTCGATCAGCGCGAGCTGCGCCGCACTCTCCTTGTCGCCGCCGCGCGCCCGCTTCTGCAGGCCCGTGAGCCGCCGCTCCAGGCTTTCCAGATCGGCGAGCATCAGTTCGGTCTCGACGGTCTCGGCGTCGCGGAGCGGATCGACGCTGCCCTCGACATGCGCCACATCGGCATCCTCGAAGCAGCGCAGCACGTGCACGATCGCGTCCACCTCGCGGATGTTCGCAAGGAACTGGTTGCCGAGCCCTTCGCCCTTGCTCGCGCCGCGCACCAGCCCGGCGATGTCGACGAACTCCAGCGTCGTCGGCACGATCTTGGCACTCTTGCCGATGCGCGCAAGCGTCTCCAGCCGCGCATCCGGCACCGCAACGCGGCCGACATTCGGCTCGATCGTGCAGAACGGATAGTTCGCCGCCTGCGCCGCCGCGGTCGCGGTGAGTGCGTTGAAGAGCGTGCTCTTGCCGACGTTCGGCAGCCCGACGATGCCGCAGGAAAATCCCATCTACGCCGCCGCCTGCGTCAGCAGCGCCACCTTGCTCATGAAATCCTCCGTCCGCCCCTCGGCGAGCAGCGGCGCGGCCGCGGCGACCGCGTCGAGCAGCGGGATCAGCCAGTCGCGGTCCGCCTTGGCGAAATCGCCGAGAACGTAGCCCAGGACACGGTCCTTCTCGCCCGGATGGCCGATCCCCAGCCGCACGCGCCAGTAGTCCGGCGTGCCGAGCGCGCGGTCCATGCTGCGTAGCCCGTTGTGGCCCGCCGCTCCGCCGCCGCGCTTCACCCGCACCTTGCCCGGCGCGAGGTCAAGCTCGTCGTGAAACGCGGTGATCGCCTCGGCCGGCAGCTTGTAGAACGCCGCCGCCGCCTGCACGCTCTCGCCGGAAGCGTTCATGTAGGTCTGCGGCTTGAGCGCGAGGATGCGCTCGCCGCCGACCGTCCCCTCGCTCACCAGCCCGCGGAACCGCTGCCGCCACGGCGCGAAGCCGTAGCGGATGGCGATCGTGTCGAGCGCCAGGAAGCCGATGTTGTGGCGCTGGCGCGCCATTGCAGGCTCGGGGTTGCCGAGCCCCACCCAGAGCAGCATGCAAGCCCCCGAACGATCGCGCGGGCCGCTATTTCCTGCCGCCCGCACCTCCGCGCGCGGCCGGCTTCGCGGGCGCTGCGGCAGCCGCGGGCGTCACGGCGGCGGCGGTGGGTGCCGCGGCATCGGCGCTCGCCTCCGCGCCCTTGGTGGGCGGCGCGATCGTCGCGATGACGAAGTCGCGGTCGGTGATCACCGGTCGCACGCCCTCGGTACCCTTCAGGCTCGACCAGCGCACGTTGTCGTTGATGTCGAGCTCGGCGAGGTCGGCGTCGAAATGCGCCGGCAGGTGCTCGGGATCGGCGAGGCAGTCGACCGCGTGGCGCACCACGTTCAGCACGCCGCCGCGCTTCAGCCCGGGCGAGATGCCCTCGTTGTGGAAGACCACGTTGACCGTTACGCGAATGCGCTCGCCGGGCGCGAGGCGCTGGAAGTCGACATGCTCGGGCCGGTCGGTGACGGGATGCAGCTGCACTTCGCGCAGCAGCGCGCGCGTCACGGTGCCGTTCACCTTCAGCTCATACAGGCGCGAGCGCCAGCCGCTGCGATGCGTCTCGCGCAGCACGATTCGGGGGTCGATGGCGATCAGCTCCGGCGTCTGCCGCGCGCCGTAGATCACGCCGGGCACGAGGCCCGTCCGCCGAGTCGCCCGTGCTGCCCCCTTACCTGCACGCGCGCGCGCCTCGGCCTCGATGGTGGTGTAGTCGGCCATGGGTTGCTCCGCAGAATGCAAATGTACAAGCGCCGGCCTCCAGGGGTGCCGGCGCGGGGCGGCGGTGTAGCAGAGCCGCGGCCGCAGGGGAAGTCAGCTGGGAAGACAGGTGGGAAGCCGTGCGGGACGTCAGGCCGCGGGTAGCGCGAGCCGCGGCGTGCCCCAGCGGATCCGCCCGGCGGTCTGGCAGACCGGGCACCGCGGGTGCCACGCGGTGTGCTCGGCGCCGCAGGCATCGCAGCGCCAGGTCGGATCGGGCTCCGCCGCCGCGGCGCGGCGCAACGCCTCGCGCTGGGCCTGCCGGGCAGCCTCCGTTTCGCCGCCCTCCGCGGCTTCCAGGTCGGCCTGCAGCAGCCACAGCCGGCGCTGGTTCAGCCCCGCCGCCCGCGCGGCATCAAGGTGCCGGCGCGCCTGTCCGGTCAGTCCCGCCTCCAGCGCGACGCGCGCGAGCAGCAGGTGGCTCTCGACATGCGCCGGGTTGACCTCCACCAGCCGCTCCGCCGCGCGGGCGCGGGCGAGCGGGTCGGTGACAGGCGCCAGCGCGAACGCCGCGAGTTCCGGCTGCGGCGCCCGCTCCCACGCGTCGCGGATCACGCCCGCCGCCTTGCTCTCGCGCCCGGCCGCACGCAGGCGCCGGGCGTAGGCGAGGGCCGCCGGGACGAAGTCCGGGTTGTCGCGCCACGCCCGCTTGGCGAGCCGGAGCGCGGCATCGGGGTCCGCCTCCGCATCGGCGGCGGCGGTGGCAAACGCGGCACGGGGCGCCTCCGGCGGCGCGAGCCGCAGCGCCTCGTTCCAGTTGCCGGTGCGCACGGCGAGTTCCGTGCGTTCCTCGCGCAGCCAAGCGCCGCCCGGGTGCACCTCCTCGGCGCGGCGGGCGATCAGCGCCGCCTCGTCCCAGGCCTGCCGGTTCACCGCCTGGCGATACAGCCCGCGCAGACCGAGCAGCGCCGCCTCGGGGCGGTCGGCGAGGGTGCGATACAGCGTCGCCGCCTCCGCGTCGGCCTTCGCCAGCCGCGCGGCCTCGGCGGCGAGCAGCAGCGTCTGCGGGGTGTCGCCCAGCAGGCGGCGGGCGCGCGTGGCGTTCTCCAGCGCCCGGCGCTCGTCGCTCGCGGCGAGGGCGACCAGGGCGCCGGTCACGGCCGCGTCCCCGACCACGCGCCGCCGCCGCGACCGCCACGCGCCCATCCGGCGCGGTGCCCTGAAAAACCAGCCGAGCAGCCGCAGCAGGCCGGTGAGGACGAGCACGACGACGACCACGCCGAGCAGCGCGAGCGAGGTCGCCATCTGCACGGTCGTGCCGGCGAGGCTCACCGTCACGTTGCCCGGCAGGCCGGCGACCCACCACGCTGCCGCCACCACCAGGATCGCGACGATCAGCCAGAGGAAGACCCGCCGCATCAGCCGCGCGCCATCTGGGCCAGCGCCGCGCGCGCGTCGAGCAGGGCCTGCGCCTGCGCCCGCCAGCCGGCCATCGCCGCGCGCGCCGGCGCGTCGAGCTTGTCCAGCCCGGCCACCGCGCCGGCGAGATCGCCTGCCGCCAGCCGTGCCGACGCCTCGCCCAGCACCCGCGCCGCGGGCGGGCCGATCAGCACCCGGTCGCCCTGCCGCACCGTCACGAGCGAGCGCATCCGCAGCCACGTCCGCGCCCAGAACGACTGTCCCTCGGTCGATGGCTGGCTCGCCCGCTCGGCCAACGCGGCGGCTGCCGGAAACGTCTCGCGCAGGCGGGCTTCGGTCGGCGGGGCCGCGGTGGCGAAGCGCGCCAGCGCCGGCGGCGCGTCCGGGATCTCGCCCAGTGGCTCCCCAGCCGCGAGCGCCACCGCGGCACGGGTCAGCGCCTGCGCGCTCTTCGCCCGCGTGGTCAGCGCCGTCGCCTGCTGCTCGGCCGTCTGCAACCGCTGCTCAAGTGCCGCAACGCGACCGGCGAGATCGGCTTCGGCGCTTTTTGCCGCCGCCGCGTCGGCAGCCGCCTGTCCGAGCTTCTCGCTCATTTCGGCCGGCGCCCCGGCCGGCCGGGCCTCCAGCGCGGCGAGCCGGGATTCGATGGGCGCCAGGTCAACGGGCGCCGCCTCCGCCCGCCGGGCTTCCAGCGCCGCCATCCGCTGCTCGAACGGCGCGAGGTCGGGCGCGGCCGGCAGCGCCGCGAGCCGTGCCTGCAGCGCCCGCACCTCGTCGCGCAGCGCGGCGAGCCCGGCCGGCTCCCCCGGCGGCGTCCGCAGGGCCAGTTCCTGCTGCTGCACGCCGAGCCAGATCAGCCCCGCCAGCAGCACCAGGAAGGCGCACACCCCCAGCACCACCGGCCATGGGTTGCGGCGCGTGGGCGGCGGCGCGGGTTCCGGGTCGGCGGGGACCGGCTCGGGCGGGGACGGCTCGGACTCGCTCATGGCAGGAGTTTCAGCACCTCGTCCTGGGTCGGGTGCGATGCAACACGGATGCGCCGCCACGGCAAGGGGCGCAGCACGCCGGCCACCGTGCGCGAGATCGCGAGCGCCTCGACCCCCGCGACCGCCGCGTCGGGCAGCGCGGCGCGCAGCCGGTCGATGAAGACGCGGGCCGCCTCCGCCGAGAAGAACAGCGCGCCGCGCAAGCTCCCCGCGCGCAGCGCCGCCGCCGCGGCGTCGGGGAGGGCGCGCACGGGCTGCGCGGCGTAGGCGATCCGGCGGTGCACCGTGAAGCCGCGCGCGCGCAGGTCGCGGGCCAACGCCAAGCCCTGGCGCGCGCCGCAGGCGAGCAGCAGCGGTCCACCCGCTGGCCTGCAAAGCCGTGCGGCCAGCGCGGCCAGCGCCACCGCATCCCGGCCGGCGCTGTGCACCGTGGCGAACCCGCGCGCCCGCGCCTTCGCCGCCGTCGCGTCGCCGACCGCGAGCAGCGGGCAAGCGTGCAGCGCCTCGGGCAGCGCCGGAAGCGCATTGGCACTGGTCACCAGCACCGCCTGCGCGGGCGCCGCCGCGATGCGCCGTGGCTCGATCGCGAACAGCGGCGCGACCACCGGGCGCAGGCCAAGCGCCGCGACCCGCGCCGCGGTCGCCGCCGCCCCCGGCTCGGGCCGGGTGATCAGCACGCCGTCAGGCAAAGAGATCGGGCGGACTCTCGGCACGCAGGCCGCGCCCCAGCGCCCGGCCGAGCGCCGCCGCTTCCGCCGCCGGCCCGCTGATCGTGCGGCGGAGCAGGAAGCTGCCGTCCGTGCGGGCAACGAGGCCGCTCAGCGTCAGCCGCCCGTCATCGCAGCAGCCGCGCGTAGCCACCGATCGGCGTGCGGCAGGAACCGTCCAGCTCCGCCAGCAGCGCCCGCTCGGCGGTCGCCACGGCGCGGGCGGCCGGGTCCTCGATCGCGGCGAGCAGGTCGCGCAGCGCGGTGTCGTCCGCCGCGCACCGTCACGCCGACGATGCCCTGGCCGGCCGCCGGCAGCATGATCTCGGGCGCCAGCACCGCCGACGCCTCGCCCTCCAGGCCCAGCCGGCGCAGACCGGCCAGCGCCAGCAGCGACGCATCCACCGCCCCCTCGCGCACCCGGGCGAGCCGCGTCTGCACATTGCCGCGCAGCAGGACGACGCGCAGATCGGGACGCGCGTGCAGGAGCTGCGCCTGCCGCCGCACGCTGCTGGTGCCGACCCGGGCGCCACGCGGCAGGGCGGCCAGCGGGTCGGCCGGATCGGGCGCGCCGCAGCCGGGGCCGAGGATCAGCGCATCGCGCGCATCCTCGCGCGACAGCGTGCAGGCAAGCACGATGCCCGGCGGCAGCGTCGGTCTCCAGGTCCTTCAGGGAATGCACGGCGAAATCGACGCGGCCGTCGTGCAGCGCCTCATGGATCTCCTTGGCGAACAGCCCCTTGCCGCCGATATCGGCGAGGCTGCGGTCCTGCACCGCATCGCCGGTGGTGCGGATCGCGTGTTCCTCGAACACGTCGAGGTCGCGCAGCACCGGGCAGAAGGTGCGCAACACGGCGAGGAACGCCTGCGTCTGCACGAGCGCCAGCGGGCTCGCGCGCGTGCCGACACGCAGCGGCAGCAGGCGGCGATGCGGCGCGACGGTCGGCGGCTGGGCGAGGCGCATGATTTGACCCTAGAACACGACCCTTCGCCGCGAAAGGACACCATGGCAACGCTCGCCGGCCCGGTGCTGGGCATCGAGACCTCCTGCGACGAGACCGCGGCCGCGGTGCTCGCGCCGGACGGCCGCGTGCTCGCCGAGACACTGCTGAGCCAGCAGGAGCACGCGCCCTATGGCGGCGTGGTGCCGGAGATCGCCGCGCGCGCGCATCTCGCGCACCTGCCCCGGCTCGCCAACGACGTCATGCGCGCGGCCGGGATCGGCTATGCGGCAACTGGGCGGCGTGGCGGCGACCGCCGGGCCGGGGCTGATCGGCGGGCTGATCGTCGGCAGCGGTGTTCGCGCAAGGGCATCGCGCTGGCGCACGGCGCGCCTTACGTCGCGGTCAACCACCTGGAGGCGCACGCGCTCACCGCCCGGCTGCCCGGCCTGTCGCCGGACGGGCGCGCGTTCCCCTACCTGCTGCTGCTGGTCTCCGGCGGGCATTGCCAGCTCGTGGCGGTGGAGGGCGTCGGGCGACACCGGCGCCTCGGCGGCACGATCGACGACGCGGTGGGCGAGGCGTTCGACAAGGTCGGCAAGCTGCTGGGCCTCGGCTGGCCCGGCGGCCCGGCGCTGGAGCGGCTGGCCGCGGAGGGCGATGCGCGCCGCTTCGCGCTTCCCCGCCCGATGCTCGGCCGGCCGGGCTGCGATTTCAGTTTCTCCGGCCTGAAGACCGCCGTGCGCACGCGCCTCGCCGCGGCGCATCCCGCCGGCGCGGGCCGACCTCGCGGCGGGATTTCAGGCGCGGTCGCGGACGTGCTCGGCGACCGCGCGGCCCACGCGATGGCGGCGTTCGCCGCGACGCATGCGGGCGGCACGCTGGTCGTGGCCGGCGGCGTCGCGGCCAACGCGGGCGGTGCGCCGCGGCGCTGGCGCAGGCGGCGGACGCGCATGGCTTCCGCCTGCTCGCCCCGCCGCCGCGGCTCTGCGCCGACAACGCCGTCATGGTGGCATGGGCCGGGATCGAGCGGCTGCGCCTCGGCCTGACCGACGGGCTCGGCCACGCGCCGCGCCCGCGCTGGCCGCTGGACAGCCTCGCACCGGGCGCCGTCGCACCGGCTGCCGCCTCGGGGTAATCGCCCCCGCCACGCTCCCCCCTCCACGTTCCGGGGCGACGTGTGCCATGGTCCGCCCGCCGGCAGGGGAGGCAACACATGCTGCATCTGGCACAGATCCGGAACCCGACGGCTCGCGCGCCGTCGTCGGCCATGACCGGGGCGGGCGCGGCCGTCATTCCGGGCATCGCCACCACCTACGCCCTGGCGGCGCCGCGATCCGCGCCGGGCGCACGCTCGCCGCCGAGGCCGCGGCGGCCGGACAGCGGCGCCGCCGTGGACCTCTAAGCCGCCCTCGCCGAGGGCCGCGTGCTGGCGCCGATCGACCATCGCGACCCGGCGCATCTGCTCGTCACCGGCACCGGCCTGTCGCATCTCGGCAGCGCCGAAGGGCGCGACAAGATGCACAAGGACCTCGCCGACCCCGGCAAGACTCTCCGAACTCGATGAAGATGTTCCGCATGGGGCTGGAGGGCGGCAAGCCCGCCGGCGGCGCAGCGCGGCGTGCAGCCGGAGTGGTTCTACAAGGGCGACGGCGGCATCGTGGCCGGCCCGGAGACGCCGCTGCCCTCGCCCGCCTTCGCCCTGGACGGCGGCGAGGAGCCGGAGATCGTCGGCATCTATCGTGATCGCGCCCGACGGCACGCCGTGCCGCCTCGGCTTCGCGCTCGGCAACGAGTTCTCCGACCACGTCACCGAGCGGCAGAACTACCTCTATCTCGCCCACTCGAAGCTGCGCGCCTGCGCGCTCGGGCCGCGAGCTGCTGACCGGCGCGCTGCCGGGCGACGTGCGCGGCACGTCGCGCATCCTCCGCGGCGGCGCGGTGGTCTGGGAGAAGCCGTTCCTCTCGGGCGAGGACAACATGTCGCCACAGCATCGCCAACCTGGAGCCGCACCACTTCAAGTATGAGCTGTTCCGCCGGCCCGGGCGACGTGCACGTCCATTTCTTCGGCACCGCGACACTGTCCTTCTCCGACGGGTTCGCGACCGAGCCCGGCGACGTGTTCGAGATCGAGGCGGCGCCGTTCACGCTGCCGCTGCGCAACCGCCTGGCGGTGGAGACGGCATCCCTGGGCGCACATCGCGCAGCTCTGAAACCCGAACGAGGATCGCGATGACCTATGCCAACCTGATCGCCGGCGAATGGGTGCCGGGCCACGACGCCGTCGCCGACATCAATCCCTCCGACACCTCCGACGTGGTCGGCGAAGTACGACCGCGCCTCCGCAGCGCAGGTGGACGATGCGATCGAGGCGGCGCGGCACGCCTTTCCCGCCTGGGCGCGCGCCACGCCCCAGGTGCGCGCCGACCTGCTCGACAAGGTCGGCACCGAGATCCTCGCCCGCGCGCGACGAGCTCGGCGACCTGCTGGCGCGCGAGGAGGGCAAGACGCTGGCCGAAGGCGATCGGCGAGGTCGGTGCGCGCCGGGCAGATCTTCAAGTTCTTCGCCGGCGAAGCGCTGCGCGTGCCCGGCGAGCGCGTGCGCTCCGTGCGGCCGGCGATCGAGGTGGAGATCACCCGCGAGCCGATCGGCGTGGTCGGCACTCATCACGCCGTGGAACTTCCCGATCGCGATCCCGGCGTGGAAGATCGCGCCGGCGCTCGCCTACGGCAACTGCGTGGTGTTCAAGCCCGCCGACCTGGTGCCCGGCTCGCGCCTGGGCGCTCGCCGAGATCCTGCATCGCGCCGGGCTTGCCGGCCGGCGTGTTCAACCTGGTCGATGGGCCGCGGCTCGGTGGTCGGCGAGAAGCTGGTCGACGACGCGCGGGTCGACGCGGTCAGCTTCACCGGCTCGGTGGCGACCGGGCGCGGCATCGCTGCGAACAGCGCCGCGCGGCGCAGGCGCCAAGGTGCAGCTCGAGATGGGCGGCAAGAACCCGCTCGTCGTGCTCGACGACGCCGACCTGGAGACCGCGGTGCGCTGCGCGCTGGACGGCGCGTTCTTCTCGACCGGCCAGCGCTGCACGGCCTCCTCCCGCCTGATCGTCGAGCAGGCGGCGGATGCACGAAAGTTCGTCGCCGGGCTCACGGCGGCGACTGCAGAGCAGGTCGGTGGACGACGCGCTGCAAGCAGGGCACCGACGATCGGCCCGGTGGTCGACCAGAACGCAGCTCGACCAGGACCTGCGCTACATCGAGATCGGCAAGCAGGAGGGCGCCAAGCTCGCGGTCGGCGGCGAGCGGCTCAAGCGCGAGAAGAGCGGCTTCTACCTGGCGCCCGCGCTGTTCACCGACACGCGCAACGACATGCGCATCAACCGCGAGGAGATCTTCGGGCCGGTCGCCTCGGTGATCCGGGTGAAGGACTACGACGAGGCGCTGGCGGTCGCGAACGACACGCAGTTCGGGCTGTGCTCCGGCATCGTCACCACCTCGCTCAAGAACGCCGCGCATTTCCGCCGCAACGCCGAGGCCGGCATGGTGATGGTCAACCTGCCGACGGCGGGCGTCGACTACCACGTGCCGTTCGGCGGCCGCAAGGGATCGAGCTACGGCCCGCGCGAGCAGGGCCGCTACGCGGCGGAGTTCTACACCCGGTGAAGACGGCGTACGTCATGCAGAGCTGAGCATCCGATTGCGGCGCGCGACCCGCGGCTGACATTGTCGAGCCGCGTGTCGGGCACCGGGCTGCTCGCGAAGACACGGAAATCGGTGGCGTCGCGCAGCGTGAACGCGGGCGTCGCCAGCCGGTGCGGCAGGCGCAGGCGGAAGAAGTCCGAGCCCTGCACGTCGTCGAGCCAGTAGAACGGGCGCGCGTCTGGCCGCTCCGTCTCGACCTCGAAGTTGCTGACCGAGAGGCCGCGCGCGTGGCGCACGAACAGCCCCTGCGCCGGCAGCGGCCCAAACTCGCGCGGCTCCGGATAGGCGCGATCGGCCTCCGGCGGCACGATCTGCGCCGCAAGCGCGGAGGCCCCGCCCCGCTGCATGAAGAAGATCGTGTCGATGCTGACGTCCTCGACCGGATGGTCGTCAATGCCGCAGATGATCGCGGGCATGTCGCTCGCCGGCGCGTAGCACGTCACGTCGCTGATGATCACGCGGCGCAGCCGGCCGACCTGCGTGCCGGCCGGCCCGCGCAGCCGCGCGCCGAGGCGCAGGAAGAACGGCGCGTTGCGGATGTCGCGCATGGTGATGTCGGTGAAGGTGATGTCCTCGGCGATGCCGCCGTCCACCGTCTCCAGCGCAAAGCCGCGGCAGCTCGCGAAGGTGCAGTTGTTGACGGTGATGTTCTTGAAGCCGCCGTTCGACTCGGTGCCGAACTTGATGCGCCCGGTGGGCACGCCGGGGTCGTGCTGATCGAGCGGGCGATAGGCGGCGTCGAGCAGCGAGCCGAGCTGATAGCCGGTCACGTGGCAGCCGCGGATGGTGACATTCTCGGTGGCGCGCACCTCGCCGAGCGCATACGAGCTCTTCAGGCAGATCCCGTCGTCGAACGGCGAGTTCACGTAGCAGTCCGTGATCTCCACGTTGCGGCAGCAATCGACGTTCATCCCGTCGCGGTTGGTGTCGATCGTCAGCTCGTCGATGGTCAGGTTGTCCACGCCGGTCGCGAGAATGCCGAAATGCCCGCCCTCACGGATCGCGAAGTCGCGCAGCACGATGTTGCGGCAGCGCTTGAGCGCGATCGCCTTGTTGGCGACGCCCGGCGCCTCGGCCGAGGGCAGCCCCGCCTCGATCCGCTCCCCGCGCGCAAGCCCGCGGCCCCAGATCAGGCCGGGGCCGAGGATCGCCGCGTCATGCACGCCCTCGGCCCAGATCAGGCTGTTGTGCCAGTGGTTGTGGCCGAAATCCTGGAACGCCTCCCACGGCGCATTGGAGTTCGGCGCGTCGAAGCCGGGCGGCGGCGCGGCCATGATCGTCGCCCCGGGCTCCAGGACGAGCGTGACCAGGCTTTGCAGGCGGATCGAGTGGCAGGCGTAGTGGCCGGCGGAAATGCGCACGATCCCGCCGCCGCCAGCCGAGGCGGCGGCGATGGCGCGGTTGATCGCGGCGGAGTCGATCTGCCGGCCGTCGCCGGCGGCGCCGAAGGACTTGATGTCGAACGCGGCACCCTGCGCCGCGCGCGCAAACGCCGGTGCGAGCACCGTGCCGGCGAGGCCGAGGGCGGCGAGGCGGCAGACATCCCGGCGGGTGCTGCGCACGCCGGCCTACGCAGGGCGACGACGGCGCGGAGCGCGCCTCATCCGGTCGTCGGCATCACGTACTGCGCCCCGGCGCGGATTCCCGTCGGCCAGCGCGAGGTCACGGTCTTGAGCTTGGTGTAGAACCGCACACCCTCGCGGCCATAGACCGCGTGATCGCCGAACAGGCTGCGCTTCCAGCCGCCGAAGCTGTGATAGGCGACCGGCACCGGGATCGGCACGTTGATGCCCACCATGCCGACGTTCACGCCGTGCATGAAGGCGCGCGCCGTGTCGCCGTCGCGGGTGAACACCGCGGTGCCGTTGCCGTATTCGTGGTCGTTGATCAGCGCCATCGCGTCGTCGAATTTCGGCACCCGCACGACCGAGAGCACCGGGCCGAAGATCTCGTCCTTGTAGATCTTCATGTTCGGCTTCACCTCGTCGAACAGGCAGCCGCCGAGATAGAACCCGCCCTCGTAGCCCTGCAGCTTCAGGTCGCGCCCGTCGACGACGAGCTTCGCGCCCTCCGCCACACCCGTATCGACATAGCCGCGCACCTTCTCCAGATGCTGGCGCGTCACCAGCGGACCCATCTCGGCCTCCGGGTCGGTGCCCGGTGCGACCTTCAGCGCCCGCACGCGCGGCGCCAGCCGGTCGATCAGCGCATCGCCGACGCCGCCGACCGCGACCGCGACGCTAGATCGCCATGCACCGCTCGCCGGCCGCGCCGTAGCCCGCGCCCATCAGCGCGTCGGTCGCCTGCTCCAGGTCGGCGTCGGGCATGACCACCATGTGGTTCTTCGCCCCGCCGAGCGCCTGCACGCGCTTTCCGTGCGCCGTGCCGGTCCGGTAGATGTATTCGGCGATCGGCGTCGAGCCGACGAAGCTCACCGCGGCGATGCCCGGATGTTCGAGGATCGCGTCCACCGCCTCCTTGTCGCCGTGCACCACGTTGAACGCGCCCGCCGGCAGCCCGGCCTCGCGCAGCAGGTCGGCGAGCATGAGCGAGGCGGAGGGGTCGCGCTCGGAGGGTTTCAGGATGAACGTGTTGCCGCAGGCGAGCGCGATCGGGAACATCCACAGCGGCACCATCGCCGGGAAATTGAACGGCGTGATGCCGGCGACGACGCCGAGCGGCTGGCGGAGGGAGAAGCTGTCGACGCCGCGGCCGACCTGGTCGCTGAACTCGCCCTTCAGCAGGTCGGGAATGCCGGTCGCGAACTCCACCACCTCCAGGCCGCGGGTGACCTCGCCCGCGGCGTCGGAGAGGACCTTGCCGTGCTCGGCGGTGATGATGGCGGCGAGTTCCTTGGCGTTCGCCTCCAGCAGCTCGCGGAAGCGGAACATCACCCGTGCCCGGGCCAGCGGCGTCGCCGCCGCCCATTCCGGCAGGGCGGCCGTCGCCGCCCGCACCGCGGCGTCGACCTCGGCGCGCGAGCCCAGCGCCACCTTGCGCGCCACAGCCCCGGTCGCGGGATTGAACACCTCGCCGAACCGCCCGCCGCCGTTGATCCGCTGCCCGCCGATCACGTGCTGCACGATCTGATCCATCCCTCAACCTCCCGCTGGCCAGGCCCGGCTTGACGCCCTTGTCAGCCCTCACCTAGCCTTTTGCGGCGCCCGGCGCCAGACGCCGCCACCAGTCGGAGGGTCATGTCCGCGCCCGTTCCCGGATCTGCCCCCGCTCCGGTGCCGGGGCCCGCGGCGCCGCTGCGGCGGGAGCGCCTGCTCGGCCCGATCGACCTGCCCCGCGCCCGCGGCCTGGAGATCGGGCCGCTCGCCGCGCCCTTCATCGCCCGCGAGGGGACGAACGTCCTCTATGCCGACTATCTCGACGCCGACGGGCTGCGGGCGAAATACCGCGCCGATCCGAACGTCGACATCAGCCGGATCGTGGACGTGGACGTGATCTGGGCCGGCGGCCCGCTCGCCGCCTGCCTGCCGCCGGGCACGGTGCTCGACTACGTGTTTGCCTCGCACGTGATGGAGCACATCCCGGACCTGGTGGGCTGGTTCGCCGAGATCGCGGCGGTGCTGCGGCCCGGTGGGCTCGTGGCGCTCGCCATTCCGGACAAGCGCTTCACCTTCGACCTGCTGCGCGCGCCGAGCCGGCTCGGCGACCTGATCGACGCGCATCTGCAGGGGCTGCGCCGGCCCGCGCCCTGGCAGGTGTTCGACCATCACGCCCATGCCGTGCGGCTCGACGACTTCCGCGCGGCCTGGGAGGGCCGGATCGACCCGGCGGCGCTGGCGCACCACGCCGACGCCGCCATCGCCCTGCAATGCGCCGAGCAGGCCCGCGCCGGCGCACATCTGGACGTGCATTGCTGGGTCTTCACGCCGCGCTCCCTCATGCAGCGCCTCGGCGAGCTGGTGGCGCTCGGCCTGCTGCCGTATCGCTGCCGCGCATTCTACGAAACCGAGCCCTGCGCGATCGAGATGCTGCTGGTGCTGGAACGCTGCCCGGAGGGGTTCGACCGCGCGGCGGCGATCGCGAGCTTCGCCGACCGGGCGCCCGGGGTTGCGGACGAAACCCCGACGCGGGTGCTCACGCTCGAGGCGACGCTGGACGCCATGCGGCGGTCGCGCTCCTGGCGGCTCACGGCGCCCCTGCGGGCAATGGGCCGGTCGCTGGCCGGCCGATAGCCTTGCACCCGCTCCGGGAACACCGATCTTCCCGGCGCACCGATCTTCGTTGCAATAAGTATCGTCGCCGTTCTAAAACCGCGTGCTCACGAAGCGGCAATGTTGCCGTGTTAGCCCAGCCGCTGCCTGGGAAGGAACAAATCTTGTCGGACCGCCTCTCGCACCTCAAGCGCCTCGAGAACGAAAGCATTCACATCATTCGCGAGGTCGCAGCGGAGTGTCGCGCGCCGGTGTTTCTCTATTCCATCGGCAAGGATTCCTCGGTGCTGCTGCACCTGATCCTGAAGGCGTTCCACCCGTCCACGCCCCCCTTCCCGCTGATGCACATCGACACCGGCTGGAAGTTCCGCGAGATGATCGCGTTCCGGGATGCCACCGTCGCCCGGCTCGGGCTGTCGCTGATTGCCTATACGAACGAGGAGGGGCGGCGCGCCGGCGTCAATCCCTTCGACCACGGCTCGGCCTACTACACGCACATGATGAAGACCGAGGCGCTGAAGGCAGGCGATGAAGCTGCACGGGTTCGACGCCGCCTTCGGCGGCGCGCGCCGCGACGAGGAGAAGAGCCGCGCCAAGGAGCGCATCTTCTCCTTCCGCACCGCAGCCCAGGAATGGGACCCGAAGAACCAGCGGCCCGGAATTCTGGAACCTCTACAACGGGCGGATGCACAAGGGCGAGTCGATCCGCGTGTTCCCGCTGTCGAACTGGACCGAGCTCGACATCTGGCACTACATCATGCTGGAGAACCTGCCGATCGTGCCGCTGTATTTCGCCGCCCCCCGCCCGGTGGTGGACGCGCGACGGGCAGCCTGATCGTGGTGCACGACGAGCGGATGCGGCTGGAGCCGGGCGAGGTGCCGGAGACGCGAGATGGTCCGGTTCCGCTCGCTCGGCTGCTATCCGCTGACGGCGGCGCATCGAGTCGACGGCGACGACGCTGCCCGAGATCGTGGCCGAGATGTTCACGGCCCGCACCTCCGAGCGCGGCGGGCGGCTGATCGACCGCGACGAGAAGGACTCGATGGAGAAGAAGAAGCGCGAGGGGTATTTCTGAGATGAGCCAGAACCTCGCCGCACCGGCTACGCCGGCACCGCTCGCGGAATTCCTCGCCCGCCAGGAGCGGATCGGCCTGCTGCGCTTCCTCACCTGCGGCAGCGTGGACGACGGCAAGTCGACCCTGATCGGCCGGCTGCTCTACGACACCAAGCTGATCTTCGAGGATCAGCTGGCCACGCTGCAGCGCGACAGCCGCAAGCACGGCACCACCGGCGAGCGACATCGACTTCGCGCTGCTGGTCGACGGGCTGGAGGCCGAGCGCGAGCAGGGCATCACCATCGACGTCGCCTATCGCTTCTTCGCCACCGAGCGGCGCCGCTTCATCGTCGCCGACACGCCCGGCCACGAGCAGTACACCCGCAACATGGCGACCGGCGCGTCGAATGCCGAGCTTGCGGTGGTGCTGGTCGATGCGCGCCACGGCGTGCTGACGCAGACCCGGCGGCACTCCTTCATCGTCTCGCTGCTCGGCATCCGCCATGTCGTGCTGGCGGTGAACAAGATCGACCTCGTCGACTTCGACGAAGCCCGCTTCAACGAGATCCTCGACGACTACCGCGCCGCGGTGCGCCGGCCTCGGCTTCAAAAGCCTGACGGCGATCCCGCTCTCCGCGCGCTTCGGCGACAACGTGATCGAGCGCAGCGCCCGCACGCCCTGGTACACCGGCCCGACGCTGCTCGAACATCTGGAAACGGTCGACGTCGACGCCGACGCCGCGGTGCGGCCGTTCCGCATGCCGGTGCAGTGGGTGAACCGGCCGAACCTCGATTTCCGCGGCTATGCCGGCACGGTCGCCGCCGGCACCGTGCGCCGCGGCGACCGCGTCGTCGGTCGCCCAGTCGACGGGCGCGCCTCCACGGTCGCGCGCATCGTCACGATGGACGGCGAGCTGGAGCGCGCCGGCGCCGGCAGCGCCGTCACCCTCGTGCTCGCCGAGCGAGATCGACATCTCCCGCGGCGACGTGCTCGCCGCCCCGGCGCGCCGTCGTCGAGTCGCCGACCAGTTCGACGCCCATCTGGTCTGGCTGACCGAGCAGCCGCTGTTCCCCGGCCGCAGCTACCTCATCAAGCTCGGCACGCGCAGCCGTTCGGCACCATCACGCGCATCCGCCACCGCATCGACGTCAACACGCTTCGAGCAGGTCGCGGCCGAGACGCTCGGCGGTCAACGACGTCGCGCTCGTCAGCATCGCCCTGACCGCGCCGATGGCCCTGGAGCGCTTCGCCGAGAGCCGCGAGCTGGGCGGCTTCATCGTCATCGACCGGCTGACCAACGCCACCGTCGGCGTCGGCATGATCGAGACCATCGCGCAGAGCGCGACGAACATCGTCTGGCACGCAGATGGCGGTGGACAAGGAGGCGCGGGCGGCGCTGAAGCGGCAGCGCCCGGCGGTGCTGTGGTTCACCGGGCTCTCCGGCGCCGGCAAGTCGACCATCGCCAATCTGGTCGACCGCAAGCTGCACGACGCTCGGCCGCCACACCTACATCCTCGACGGCGACAACGTCCGCCACGGGCTCAACCGCGATCTCGGCTTCTCCGAGGCCGACCGCGTGGAGAACATCCGCCGCGTCGGCCGAGGCGGCGCGGCTGATGGTCGATGCCGGGCTGATCGTCATGGTCTCGTTCATCTCGCCCTACCGCTCCGACCGCGACGCGGCGCGCGACCGGTTCGAGGCGGGCGAGTTCATCGAGGTGTTCGTCGACACGCCGATCGACGAATGCCGCCGGCGCGACCCGAAGGGCCTCTACGCCCGCGCCGACGCCGGCAAGATCCGCAATTTCACCGGCGTCGACGCGCCCTACGAGGCCGCCGCCGCGCCCGAGCTGCGCCTGCGCACCGCGGAGGCGGCCGCCGAGACGCTGGCCGAGCGCGTGATCGAGGAATTGCGGCGGCGGGCGATCATCGTCTGACGTTTGCCCTGGGGAGCGACCTTCGCCGGGCTGGCGGGCAGTTTCGTCGGCATCGGGCTCGCACGCTTCGCCTATACGCCGCTGATCCCCGCGCTGATCGCCGCCGGGTGGTTCAGCCCGGCGCAGGCGGCGTATCTGGGGGCCGCCAATCTCGGCGGCTATCTCGTCGGCGCGTTCGCCGCCCGGCCGGTCGCCGCGCGCGTGGCGCCGCGGCTGGCGCTGCGGGCGGCGATGGTCCTTGCCGCCGTGGCCTTCTTCGCCTGCGCGCAGCCGCTCTCGTTCGCCTGGTTCTTCATCTGGCGCGCCCTGGCCGGCGCGGCGGGCGGCATCCTGATGGTGGTCGCGGCGCCCACGGTGCTGGCCATCGTCCCCCCGGGGCGCCGGGGGCTCGCCGGTGGCGCGATCTTCACCGGCGTCGGGCTCGGCATCGCGGCGACCGGCCTGCTGGTGCCGCTGTTGCTGCGGTCTGGCCTGGCCGCCACCTGGCTCGGCCTTGGCGCGGTCTCCGCTGCCCTGACCGTGGCGGCCTGGCCGTTCTGGCCGGCCGCACCGCGCCTGAGCCCGGGAAGCCATGTGCGGGCACGCCTCCCCGCGGCGGTGCGCGCGGCGATCGTCATCTACGGGCTGGATGCGGTCGGGGTCGTGCCGCACATGATCTTCCTGGTCGACTTCGTCGCCCGCGGGCTCGGCCGCGGCATGGCGGCCGGTGCGGCGTGCTGGATCGCCTTCGGGCTTGGCGCCATGCTCGGCCCGTCGCTGGCCGGCACGCTCGCCGACCGCATCGGCTTCCGCCTCGCGCTGCGGCTCGTGCTGCTCGCGGAGGCGGTCATGGTGGCGGTCCCGCTGGCCTCGACGGCCCCGGCGGCACTGCTGGCCTCCGCGGCAGTCGTCGGCGCGCTCACCCCGGGCATCGTGCCGCTCACGCTCGGGCGGATCTACGCGGTGCTGCCCCCCGGCTCCGAACGCGCGCGCGCCGCCTGGGGCAGTGCCACGATCGCCTGGGCGGTGGGGCAGGCGGCGGCCGCGCAGGCGTTCTCGTTCCTGTTCGCGCGCTCGGGCAGCTATCTCCTGCTCTTCGCCCTCGGCACCGTGGCCGTGCTCATGGCGCTGGCGATTGATCTCGTGCAGCGCGACGGGGTGCCGGCCGCCACATGACGGCCGATGGTCAGCGCACCGGCTCGGCGGTTCGGCCGCGCGCCGCCTCGTCGCGACGGGCCCGCGCGACCGCGCCCTCGCCGCCGCTGGTCGCACGATAGAGATCGAGCGTTTCCATGTCGTCATCCCGCTGCGGCGCGATCGCGAGGTCCGAATAGGTCCAGCGGTCCGGCGCGGCCATCACCTGGCGCAGCGTGCGCATCGAGCGGCGATAGAGCGCGAGATAGCGCCATGCCTTCGCCGCGATCTCGGCACCGTAGCGCGGATAGAACACGAAGCGGTTCTCGATCGGCAGCCCATGCCGCCGGTCGCGCCGGAACTTCAGGCGGAAGGCCCCGCCCTCCAGCGGATGCACCGCCTCATACTGGATCATCAGCTTGAACCACAGGATCGTGGTCAGCGCGGTCTTCGGCCGGCCGAGTTTGTGCGCGGCCGCGCGGCGCAGGATCGTGCGCACATGCTCCGGCGTGTAGTAGTTCGCCCACGCCGCGCGGTACGCGGCGTTCCACTCCGCGTCCGACATGCGCGGATGCTGCGTCACGCAGTGATTCAGATCGTATTTGTTGAGGTCCGGATCCATCCAGGTCCCAGCCTCCCACAGCCGCTTGTGATCCTCCGATCCCGGCAGTGGCGTGAGCACGAAGAACTCCAGGATATCGAGCGGCAACTCGCGCTTGATGATCTCCACGTCACGCAGGATCGACTCCTTCGTGTCGCCGGGAAAGCCGATGATGTACCCGGCATAGGTGATCGCGCCGTGCTCGCGCCACTTCTGCAGCATGGTGCGATACTCGGTGATGCGGTTCTGCCGCTTCTTGGCGCCGAGCAGGTTCTCCGGGTTGATGTTTTCCAGTCCGATGAACACGCGGCGCACGCCGGCCTGCGCCGCCTTCTCGATGAAGTTCGGAATGCGGTGGCAGAGCGTGTCGACCTGGATGGTGAAGCCGCAGTTCAGCCCCTGCGCGCGCAACGCGATCAGCCGGTCGAGCAGCGCTTCCCACTGCCGGTTGCGCGCGAAATTATCATCGGTGATGAAGAAGCGCTTGATGCCCTGCGCGTGGTTCTCCCGGATGATGCGCTCCAGGTCGTCGGGCGAGCGGAAGCGGCTCTTGCGTCCCTGCACGTTGATGATCGTGCAGAACGAGCACTGATACGGACAGCCGCGGCCGAGATCGACGCTGGAGAGCGAGCCGGAGGTGCGGCGCACATGCTGGCTCGGCAGGATCGGCGGCGGCTCGCCCTCCAGCGACGGCAGTGCGTCCATGAAATCATAAAGCGGCCGCAGCGCGCCGTCGTAGGCATCGCGCAGGACCTGATCGAGCCGCCGCTCCTCCGCCTCGCCGGCGAAGAACGCGATGCCGAGTGCCTGCGCCGCGGCGACCTCGGGCGGCGTCTCCGGCAGCATGGCGCGCGTGCCGGAGACGTGAAACCCGCCCATGATCACGGGCAACCCGGCGGCGAGAAACGGGCGCGCCAGATCGACCGCACGGGGAAACTGGTTGGACTGCACGCCGACCAGGGCGATCAGCGCCTTGCCGCCGGCGCGGCGCAGCGCGCGGATGATCCGCTCGGGGCGGACGCGGCGATTCGTCTCGTCATAGGTTTGCAATCGCAGCGCGACGCCCTCGCCGAGCACCGCGCGCTGCTGGACATCCTCGGCGAGGCCGTTCATGCACGCAAGCGTGTTCGAAGGAATCGCCGAACGGAGCCACTGGATCGGATAGCCGTCGTCATCGTAGTGCGACGGCTTGATCATCACGAAGTGAAGCACGTCGGTCCCGACGCGCGCATTGGGGCGCATTGGCCCCTGGCGCAAAGGTTCTGTCATGTCCGGGATGCTCCTTCCACGCTTGCAGCAAGCGGGACACCGGGCAGCACGAAAACGTGCGAAGTGCTAAGCAACGCCGATGCCTTGGCTGAGGCGCGAGGAAGGTGCACGCACATCCCGTCGCCGACGCCCATCGAAAGGGCGGTCGATAATACCGGCCCGGGCCCGCAGCGCAACCGGCGATCGGGATTCACCGCCGCGTTGCCGCCGGACGCGCGGCAGCGCTAGCATTTCCGCGATGTGCCGATGGCATGCGTGCCGCGGCGCAGCACGATGGCGAAGAACGGAGCGACCTCGTGGACATCAGGCATGTTGTGGTTCTCATGCTGGAGAACCGTTCCTTCGACTCCATGCTAGGCATGCTCTACGAAAAAAGCGACGCCTTCGACGGCCTGAGCGGCACGGAGCGGAACACGTGGCACCGGCCGGGCGCGCCACCCGTGGACATCCCGGTCTGGACCGGCCGGATGCGCAACACCGCAGGGATTTTCGGGCCGGATCCCGATCCCGGCGAGTCCTTTGCCGACATCCGCATGCAGATCCACGGCCTCAGCCCCGACGGCGGCCCGAATCCCGGGGGACCGAACATGGGCGGCTTCGTCGACAACTACGCCCGCCAGCCCGGGATGGGTGCGACGAGCGATCCGTCGGCGGTGATGCACTATCTTGCTCCAGAGCAGATACCGGTGCTCAGCGGGCTCGCGCGCGCCTTCGGCGTCTCCGACCGCTGGCACGCCTCCGCGCCGTGCCAGACCTGGCCGAACCGGTTCTTCGTCCACACCGGCACGGCGAACGGCTACGTCAACAACTTTCCCACCCACTTCCCGTACATGATGGACACGGTCTTCAACCGCCTGTCGGATGTCGGCGCGACATGGCGGCTCTATTTTCACGATGTCCCGCTGGCGGCGACACTCAGCAAACTCTGGGCCGACGCGCCGACAAACTTCGGCGCCTTCGATCTCGATTTCGCGCGCGACGCCGCGGCCGGCACGCTGCCCGCCTACAGTTTCATCGAGCCGCGCTATTTCACCGATCTCCTGTTCGGCCGCATGCCCAACGACCAGCATCCGCCGCACGGCGTCGCATCCGGCGAGGCACTGATCGCGGCGGTCTACAACGCGGTGCGCAGCGGGCCGGGCTGGAAGCATACGCTGCTCATCATCACCTATGACGAGCACGGCGGATGCTTCGATCATGTGATCCCGCCGCCGGCGACGCCGCCCGGCGGGCAGACGCCGGACGGATTCGCGTTCGACTATTTCGGCGTGCGGGTGCCGACCGTCATCGTCTCACCCTATGTGAAGGCGGGCAGCGTCATCCGCCCGCCTGGGCTCACGCCGTTCGACCACACCTCGATCCTCGCGACCCTGCGCGAGCTGTTCAACATCGCCCCGCTGACCGCGCGCGACCTCGCGGCGCCGGGCCTGCTCGCCAGCCTCGAAGACACGCCCGACAATGACGGGCCCGCCGCCATCACCGCCGCTACGCCGCCGCCCGCGGCGGAAGACGTGCTGCGCGCGGCGAACCGGCCGCCGAGCACATTGCAGGCCGGCATGAGCACCGCCGCGCTGCACCTGCCGACATTCGGCGCCAATCTCGCGCTGCACATCCTGCGCCTGCGCGCAGTGCTCGACATTGCCCCCGTGCACGCGAGCGCGCGCGAGGCGCAGGCCGCGGCGTTGGTTCATGTCGGCGCGTTTCTCGGCCGCCTGTAGGCGGCGGCATCTATCGCGGCGGAAAGATGACGAGCGCGCCGATGACGAGCGCCGCGCCGGCGTCGAGCCAGTTCATGGCCTTCGCAGGCGAGGTGTCGCGCGAGAACAGCAGCAGCCCGATCCCCACGACGCAAACACCCGCGATGCCGAACGGCGAGATGGCCGCCGCCGCGACCGCCGCGCCGGCCACGCTCGCGATGACCAGCCATTTCGCCGCGCGATCGCCATAGGCGAGCGGGATCGTCCACTTGTACCCACCGTCGATCCTGCGATCCTCCAGGTCCTTCAGGATCTCGCGCCCGAAGATCAGCAGCGCCGCGGCGGCAAACAGCGGCAGCATCCATTGCGCGCCAGGCTCGACGGTCGCCGGCAGAAACACCGGGCTTGCCGAGGTCAGCGCCGAGAGCGAGATCGGCACCCATTGCAGGCGCCGCGTCTCGGAATAGAGCAGCGCCGCGAGCGCCATCGCGCATAGCAGCAGCGCGGTCAGCGGATGACTTGTCGCGGTCGCCGCGATCAGCGCGCCGCACACGGTCCAGGCCGCGAGCAGCCCGGCCAGGAACAGCGCCGGCCGTTCCGTCGCGAGCAGTTTGCCCTTGCCGATGTCGTGATGCCGATCGCGCCAGTCATTCTGCAGGCGCGCCACGCAGAAAACGCAGAACACTGCGGCAAGGGCCGAGAAGGAGAGCGGCACCTTGGCGATCCGGAAGGCGCTTACTGCGAGGCCAACAGCGAGGTACGCCATCGATCCGCGCAGCGCCAGCTTCACTGTGACCCCCCGTCCGACATGTGATGCGGTGAACGCAACCATATCGTGAAACGGGGGCCTGGACAGGGTGAATCGCCGCCTTCGCCCTTCTGGGCGGTCACAACTCGTCCCGGCCGCGTGCCGGCGCGAGCGTGTCGAGCAGCGCCCGGGCCTCGCCCAGAACGGTGCTCTCCGCGGCATCGGGAAGCCGGGCGCAGAGCGGCGCGAGCAGGTCGCGGGCCGCCGCCGCCTGGCCGGCGGCGCCCCACAGCCGCGCGAGGCGCAAGCCCGCATTGAGCTCGCCCCATGCCGCATCGCGCGCACGCGACCACGCGAGCGCCCGCTGGTAGCTCGCCTCGGCGCGTGCGGGCTCGCCAGCGGCGGCCAGCGCATCGCCGTGCACGCAGCCGAGCAGGCATTCCCAGGCCTGCTCGGCCTTCTCCGCACCCCAGCGCATGCCCTCCTCGGCCGCCGCGATCGCGTCGGCGGTGGATCCCGCGGCAAGCTGCGCCTCGGCCAGCAGCCCGAAGAAGCACGGCAGCGCAACCGCGGCGCCGGTCGATCGCCACAGCGCCATGCCCTCGCGGATCCGCTCGATCCCCTCCTGCTCGCGACCGTCGAGCGCCTCGGTCCAGCCGAGCACGACGCTCGCGATCGCCCGCGAGACCGGAAACCCGAGGTCGCGCGCGGTCGCGAAGGCCGGTTCGGCAAAGGCGGCGGCCCGCGCGGGATCGCGCATGATGACGCTGCAGATCGCGGCGCGGAACTGCGCGCCCGCGATCGAGAACGGATGGCCGGTCCGGCGCGCGTACTCCACCGCCTGCTCAACCGCCACCAGCGCGACGGCGAAGTTCCCGCGCCACGCCGCGTTGTAGCCGTGATACGCCCAGGTGACGCTCGGCGTGTCCTCGCCGAAGCGGACGACGATGTTCCGGCGCTGGCGCAGGTTGTAGGGGGCGGCGAGCTTCGCGCAGTGCAGCTCGGAACCCGCGATCTCGCCCATGTGGTGAAGAATGCCGGCGAGCATGCCGTGCGCCACGGACAAGGCTTCCGCATCGCCCGTCTGTTCCGCGCTCTCGGCGAGCTGGAGTCCGAAGCGGCGGGCGGTGACGAGATTGCCGCTCACCCAGTGGAACGTGGCGAATCCGCGCAGCACCGGAATTGCCTGCGCGGGCTCGCCGCTCGCCTGGCACAGCGCATAGGCGCGCGAGAACGCTGCCTCGACATCCGGCGCCGCGTAGCCGCGCGTGGCGGTCAGCGCGAAGCCGAGCGCCGCCTGCAGGTCGATCTCGAAGCGCACGCGCTCGGCCTTGTCCGCCACGCCGTCGAGCAGCGCGATGCCGGCCTGGAGATGGCCGATCGCCTCCTGGTGCGCGCCGCGCTGCAGCGCCCGGCGCCCGGCCGCGAGCCAGTACGGAATCGCCCGCTGCGGCAGCGCCGCCACCGTCAGGTGCCGCGCCAGCGTCTCCGGCTCCGCGTCGACGAGTTCGGGGAACGCGGGCTCCAGCACATCGACGATGCGGGCATGCAGCTGCACGCGCCGGCTGGTCAGCATCGACTGGTAGGCCGCGTCCTGCACCAGCGCGTGCTTGAACGTGTAGGTCGCCGCCGGTTGCGCGCCGCGCGCGAAGATCAGGCCGGAGTGCACCAGATCGCGCAGCGCGCTCTGCAGCCGCTCGTCCGGCATGCGACCACCGCGCGCAGCAGCTCGTAGGAGAATTCGCGCCCCAGCGCCGCGCCGATCTGCGCCACGTCGCGCGCCCAGGCCAGGCGGTCGAGCCGCGCCATGAGCGAGTCGTGCAGCGTCGTCGGAATCGCCCGCGGCGGCAGCGGCCCGTCCAGCACGTAGTGGCCGTTCTGCGGCCGCAGAAGCCCGCTCTCCAGCACGCTCTTCGTCAGCTTCTTCGGCGAACAGCGGCGTGCCGTCGGTGCGCTCGATGATCTGGCGGAGCACCTCCGGCGGCAGCTCCGCCCGTCGGCGACCCGTTCGACCAGCGCGCCGACCTGCCCGGCATCGAGCCGCGCGAGCGCGATCGTCGTCACCCGCGCCGAACCCAGCCAGGGCGGCGCGAACTCCGGCCGCGCCGTGATCACCACCAGCACCGCCAGGTCGCGCCAGCGTTCGATCTGCAATTTCAACAGCTCGAGCGAAGTCGGGTCGACCCAGTGCAGATCCTCGAACACGATCAGCACCGGCTCTCGCGCCGCCAGCCGCTCGACGCGGCGCGAGCAGCGCGGCCAGCGTCTTCTCCTTGCGCCGCTGCGGGGCTCATCGCCGCGAGCTGGTCGCGCTCCCCGGCCGGCAGCGAGAGCAGGGCCGCGAGCAGCGCCACCTCCTCCTCGGGCGCCGCCGCCGCCGCGAGCAGCGCCTCCAGCTTGCCCCGGCGCACCTCCGGCGACGTCGTCGCGCGCGAACCCGGCTTCGTGCTCGAGCCGGACGATGATCGGATGGAGCGCGCTGTCCTGATGATGCGGCGAGCAGAAATAGCGCACCTGGGCGTGCGGCTCGGGCTCCGCCGCCAGCCGGTCCTGCAGCGCCCGCACGATGCGCGACTTGCCGATGCCCGCCTCGCCGCTGAGCAGGACCACCTGGCTCTCGCCCGCCTTCGCGCGGCGCCAGCGGCGCAGGAGCAGCTCCAGCTCCTCCTCCCGCCCGACCAGCGGCAGCACCCCGCGTTCCTGCCGCGCCTCGAACCGGCTTTCCTCGGCGCTCGCGTGCAGCACCTGCCAGGCCGGGACGGGCTCGGCGAAGCCCTTGAGCGCGCCGGGTCGAGCGCGCGATAGTCGAACAGCCGCCCGAGCAGGCGCCGCGTGCCGGCGGCGATCACTACCGTCCCCGGCTCGGCGAGGCCCTGCAGCCGGGCCGCCAGATTGGGCGTCTCGCCCACCACCGCCCGCCGCTGCGCGGCCCCCTCGCCGAACAGGTCGCCCACCACCACCAGGCCGGTCGCGATGCCGACGCGCGCCCGCAGCGGCGTGCGGACATCCACCTCCTCCACCGCGTGCACCAGTTCGAGCCCCGCCAGCACCGCGCGCTCGGCGTCGTCCTCATGCGCCTGCGGGTAGCCGAAATAGGCGAGGGCGCCATCGCCCATGAACTGCGCGACGAACCCGCCCGCGCGCCCGATCACCTCCGTGCAGGCGCGGTGATAGGCGCCGATCACCGCGCGCAGGTCTTCCGGATCGAGCTGGGCGGACAGGGCGGTCGAGCCGACCAGGTCCCAGAACATCACGGTGAGCTGCCGACGCTCCGCCTCGGCCACACCACGCGGCCCGGCCTCAGGCCCGCCGGCCGCAGGGGCCGCGAGCCCCGCGATCGCCCGTGCGAGCTGCTTGCGATGGCCGAGCGTGACCCCGAGCTTCTCGAAGTCCGACTCGCTCAGCTCGGGAAGCAGGCGCGGCTCGATATTGGCTTCGACAAAGGCATCGGCGTACTGGCCGAGTCCCAGGTCCTCAAGCCACTGGACGATGGACTGCATCTGCCCCGACGTCGGCCGTCCTCCGCACCTTTCCGCTCCACATCCCCGGCGGCCACCCCGCCGGTCACGGCGGGCCGGAAGCCGCGGCGCACGGCCGCCTCGCGTCGCCCCGGGCCGGTCCTGCCGCCGCCCGGCGCCGGCAAATTCGACCAGTCACGCGGCGCCGAGTATCGCCCGGAGTACCCGGCGTGGCCAGAGCTTCGAAATGACGACACGGCGGCAAATGTTCGTGCAACGCCTGCCCGGTGGCATCAATCGACCGCGAGATGACAGCGGCACCAGGGAATATTCCCCTCCAATCGGCGCGCCGGCTGATCTCCGCGCGCACGCCCCTCGCGCGCGGTTGCGACTATGGACCGGCTGCGAATGCCGGATCGCACACGCCGCGAATAGCCGGGGCGGCGGTCAGAGGAGCGCGACCGGTCGCACCGGGCTGCCGGTCGCGCCGCGGAACTTCGTGGCCAGCAGCAGGAAGCAGAAGTGCCGCGCGCCGGCCGCGGCGAGGGCCTCCAGCACCAGATTCTCCACCAGATACACGCCCGCCTCGACCAGCGCGTGCTGATGCACCGGCAGGATGCGTTTCGGATCGGGATTGGGCATGACCTCGACGGCCATGTTGTCGCAGCCGATCGCCACCACCCCCTGGCGGGTCAGCCAGTGCGCCCCGGCCACGTCGATCCCGGGCTCGCCTTCCAGGTACCGTTTGACGTCGGTGGCGAAATACCGGCCCCAGCCGGTGCGGATCAGCACCACGTCGCCGGGCTCGATCGCGGTCCCGGTCGCGTCCACCGCGCGCGCCAGATCGTCAGGCGTGATCACCCGGCCGGGGCCGAGATGCGCCCCGCCATCGGCCGCTGCAAGGTCGAGCAGCAGTGCCCGGGTGACGATGGGCGGGATGTGCTCCGCCCCCAGGCTCTCGAGCCCGCGGTCGGTCACGATGTCGGCGCCGTTGCAGGCCGTTGTACAGCCGCTCGCCCATGCTGATATGGCCGAGCGCGTCGATATGCGTGCCGACATGCGTGGTCATCTCGATGCGTTCGAGGTTCGCGCCCGCATCGTTGACGAAGCCGAGGGCGCGGCGGCGGCGCAGGCTGTCGCGGCAGTTCGTCGCCATCGAGAGCAGGTACGGGGTCTGGTTCGGCGCCAGGTACGGCGCGCCCATCGCGATCTCATGGCTGAGATCGAACAGCTCGCCGCGCTGCACGCCCTGCAGCGCCGCGACCCGCTTCGCGGCGGTCAGGAAGTTGCCGGCGCCGAGCTGGTCCGTGGCCCCCCAGCGCGAATGATCGTGCCCCACATGCGCCATGACGCCGCCCCCCCCCCTTCGTCGAGCGGGGCGACTATGGCCGGTCGGAGCGCGTCTGGCGAGGCCGCCGCGCGCTCCTGCACGGCACCGGGGCGCTTACTTCGGCGGCGGCGGGACGCTCGCCGCGACCAGGCGCAGGTGCCACCCGTCCGCGCCGTGCTCGTAGACGGTGGCGAGGTTGCCGTGGACTTCGCGCGTGCCGCCGCCGGGCAGCGGCGCCTGGATCATGAACTGGCCGACGCCGAACCCGCCATCACCCTGGACATGGACCTCGATGACCTTGGTCTGATGGCCCGTGATGCCAAGCTTGAAGCGGGATGCATAGTATTCCTTCAGCGCCGCCTGCCCGCGCACCACCGGGCCGGGCGAGATCAGCACGCCGTCAGGGGCATAGAGCGCGGCCATGCCGGCGGCGTTCTTGGCGTTGTAGTTGTCGTCGTATTGTTGGCGAGGTTCGTCGCCGCCTGCATCAGCGACTGCTCGGTGACGTCCGCCGCCCAGGCCGGTGCGGCCCCGTGGGCGATCGGCAGCGCGGCGATCAGCAGTGCCGCGATCAGCATTCGTCGCATGGATGTGGTCTCCTCCGTTCATGCTATGGCGCCTGCCAGGGAGAGCGCCAGCCGCGTGGGCTGGCGCCGCTCCTACCGCCGACGTATCGTGACCTTGACCTTGATGGTCAGGGTCACCATGATCCACGGCAAGAGCCCGCGATGTCCTACCATCGTGTGCTCCCTTGAGGCGGCGGCCGGGCCTGTTCCCGGCCGCCGTTTCCGTTCTAGCCGGTCATTCCGCGGTCTTGCCATCCCGCGCATCCAGCCCTCCCGCCGGCCAGCTCCTCCCGCGCGGGCGGACGTTGTTCGCGGCAGCCCGGCGCGTTACCTGTGCAGTGCACCATCGCAGGAGAGGCCCATGGCAGCCCCGCCGCGTCCCGTGATGCTGGTGATCCTCGACGGCTTCGGCTGGCGCGAGGAGCGCGCCGACAACGCCGTCCGCCTCGCCCGCAAGCCGAATTTCGACCGGCTCTGGTCAAGCCTGCCCGCACGCGTTCCTGCGCACCTCCGGCCTCGATGTCGGGCTGCCCGCCGGGCAGATGGGCAATTCCGAAGTCGGGCACATGAACATCGGCGCCGGCCGCGTGGTGATGCAGGACCTGCCGCGGATCAGCCAGGCGATCGCGCGACGGCGCGCTGCCGCGCATGCCGCCGCTGCAGATCGTTCATCGCGGCGCTGAAAGCCGCGGGCGGCACTGCCATCTGATGGGCCTGGTCTCGCCCGGCGGCGTGCATGCGCATCAGGACCACGCGGTGGCGCTCGCCCGCATGCTCACGCAGAGCGGCATTCGCGTCGCCGTGCACGCGTTCACCGACGGCCGCGACACGCCACCGCGCTCCGGCGCGGCGTGTCTCAAGAAACTGCTCGCCGCGCTGCCGCGAAGGGGCGCGTGTCGCCACCGTCAGCCGGCCGCTACTACGCGATGGATCGCGACAAGCGCTGGGACCGCGTGGCGAAGGCCTATCTCGCGATCGCCGAGGCGCAGGGGCCGCATTTCGCCGACGCGCCGAGCGTGGTCGATGACGGCTACGGCCGCGACGTGACCGACGAGTTCATCGTGCCCGCCATGGTCGGCGACTATCGCGGCATGCAGGACGGCGACGGCATGCTGTGCTTCAACTTCCGCGCCGACCGGGTGCGCGAGATCCTGGGCGCGCTGCTGGCGCCCGACTTCTCCGGCTTTCCCCGCCCCCGCGCGCTGCACTTTGCCGCCGCCCTCGGCATGACCTTCTACAGCGACGCGCTGGCGCCGCATCTCGGCGCGCTGTTCGCGCCGCAGACGATGGACAACCTGCTGGGCCAGGTCGTCGCCGCGCGCCGGGCGGCGGCAATTGCGCATGGCCGAGACCGAGAAATACGCCCACGTCACCTACTTCCTCAACGGCGGCGTGGAGCCGCCCAATCCGGGCGAGGACCGCATCCTCGTCCCGTCGCCGAAAGTCGCGACCTATGACCTGCAGCCCGAAATGTCGGCGCCGGAACTGACCGACAAGCGCGGTGGCGGCGATCGCGAGCGGCACCTACGACCTCATCGTGCTGAACTACGCCAATCCCGACATGGTCGGTCACACCGGCAGCCTCCCGGCCGCGATTCGCGCGGTCGAGACGGTCGACGCCGGCCTCGGGCGGATCGTGGCAGCGGTCGCGCAGCAGAAGGGCGCACTGCTCGTCACCGCCGATCACGGCAACTGCGAGTTGATGCGCGATCCCGCGACCGGCGGGCCGCACACGGCGCACACGACGAACCCGGTGCCGGTGCTGCTGTTCGGCACCGACGCGAAGGCGCTGCACGACGGCCGGCTGGCGGACATCGCGCCGACGTTGCTGCACCTGATGGGACTGCCGCAGCCCGCGGAGATGACCGGGCGCGTGCTCACCGGCTGAACCGTGCGGCGCAGCGCCTGCCTGCTCGCCCTGCTGCTGGCGGCCGCGGCGCCGACGCCGAGGCGCCCACGCCGCAGCAGCTGCGCGAGACCGAGCAGGCGCGCGACGCCGAACTCGCCGCCCAGCGCGAGGCCGCGGCCCGCGCCGCCGCGGCGGCCGAGCAGGAACGCACCCTTGCCGGCCAGCGCGTCGCGGCCGCCGCCCGGCTGCGCGAGGCCGAGGATGCGCTGGCCTCCGCCGCGGCGCGGTCGCCGACCTCGAGCAGCGCCGCGCCGCCGCCGAGGCCCGCCTCGCCACCCGCGCCGCCCAGCTCGGCCCCATGCTGCCGGTGATCGAACGGCTGTCGCTCTACCCGGCCGAGACCCTGCTCGCCATGCCGATGGCGCCCGAGGACGCAGTGCGCGGCGCCATCGTGCTCGCCGGCATCACCCATGCGATCGCCGAGGATGCCGCCCAGTTGCGGGCCCAGCAGACGGAAGTGGCGGGGCTGCGCGCCAGGCTCGACGCCGCGATGCCCGCGCTCGAACAGGCGGAGGCGGAGCAGCGGGACCGCGCCGCCGCCCTCGACGCCGCCCTGGAGGCCAGCCGCCAGACCCGCGCCGATGCCGAGGACGCGGCGGCCGACGCGGCGCGGCGGGCGGCGGAGGATGCGGCGCGCGCCGACAGCCTGCGCACGGCGCTCGACCGGATCGAGGCCGACCGCCGCCTCGCCGAGGCCCGCGCCCGCGAGCAGGCGGCCGCCGCCGACCGCAAGCGGCAGCAGGCCGCCGCGGCCGACGCCCGGGCGCGGCAGGAGGCGCTGGCGCGCCCCGCCGGGCCGGGCGTGGGCGAACCGCACGGCCAGCTCACCAGCCCGGTCGCCGGCAGCATCGTCCGCAGCTTCGGCAGGACTCCGGCGCGGGCCCGGCGAGCGGGCTCACCTTCCAGGCACCGCCCGGCGCGCGCGTCGTCTCGCCCTGCGGCGGGCGGGTGGCCTTCGCCGGGCCGTTCCGCAGCTACGGTCTGCTGGTCATCGTCGATTGCGGCGGCGGGTGGCATTTCGTGCTGGCCGGGCTCGACCGGCTCGACACAGCGGCCGGCCGGCCGGTCGCCGCGGGCGAGCCAGTGGGCGCCATGGCCACCTGGGATCCGCGCAGTCCCGCGGCGGCACGGCCGAGCCTGTATCTCGAATTACGCAGACATGGCGAACCGGTGAACCCGGCACCGTTCTTGCGCGCACGCTCCTAGACATCCACTCTAGGAGCTTCGATTGTACCACAACCATCTGGCAGGCGCCGCGGCGCGAGAGGACCACGAGGATGAAACTACGCACAGGGCTGCTGCTCGGCGCGGCCTTCGCCGCCGGTGTGGCGATCGGGCCCGTATCGGACCGGTTCGCCCGCGAATTCGGCGCCCAGCTGCTGCCGCCGGCCTGGGCGCAGGAGGCCGGCCATGCCGAGACCTACCAGTTGCTCAGCCTGTTCGGCGACGTGTTCGAGCGCGTGCGCGCCGAGTATGTCGATCCCGTCGATGACCGCGACCTGGTCGAGAACGCGCTCAACGGCATGCTGACCGGCCTCGATCCGCACAGCAACTACATGAACGCGAAGGTCTTCCGCGACATGCAGGTGCAGACGCGCGGCGAGTTCGGCGGCCTCGGCATCGAGGTCACGCAGGAGAACGGCGTGATCAAGGTGGTGAGCCCGATCGACGACACGCCGGCAAGCCGTGCCGGCGTGAAGCCGGGCGACCTCATCCTGGCAATCGACGGCAAGAGCGTGCAGGGCCTGTCGCTGAACGACGCGGTCGATCGCATGCGCGGCCCGCCGAACAGCAAGATCAAGCTCACCATCAAGCGCGAGGGCGTGGACAAGCCGCTCGAACTCACCCTGACGCGCGAGGTGATCAAGATCCAGGTGATCAAGGCGCACCTGGAGGGCGGCGATGTCGGCTATATCCGCATCACCAGCTTCAACGAGCAGACCGACAGCGGGCTGCGCAAGGCGTACCAGCAGCTCAAGGCCGAAGTCGGGCGACAAGCTGCGGGCGCTGGTGATCGACCTGCGCAACAACCCGGGCGGCCTGCTCGACCAGGCGGTCGCGGTCTCCGACGACTTCATCAACGACGGCGAGGTCGTTTCCACCCGCGCCCGCCATTCAGAAGACAGCCAGCGCTGGAATGCCAAGGGCGGCGACATCACCGGCGGCATGCCGGTCGTGGTGCTGATCAACGGCGGCTCGGCCTCGGCGAGCGAGATCGTCGCGGGCGCGCTGCAGGACCACCGGCGCGCGATCCTGCTCGGCACCCGCAGCTTCGGCAAAGGCTCCGTGCAGACCGTGATCCCGCTGCCCGGCAACGGCGCGATGCGGCTGACCACGGCGCGCTACTACACGCCGTCGGGCCGCTCGATCCAGGGTCTCGGCATCGTGCCGGACATCGAGGTGCAGGCGACGCCGCACCGATCAGCCGCATTTCTTCGCCGAGCGCGAGGCCGACCTGAACCGCGCGCTGCGCAACACCGGCGGCGTGCCGCAGAGCGAGGCGCCGCCGCCGCGCACCGATCTGCCGACGATGGTGCACGACATCCAGAAACTGCCGCCCGAGAACTGGCCGAAGTTCGATCCGACCAAGCCGTCGACCGACTACCAGTTGCAGGAGGCGCTCGCGGTGGCGCGGGCGATGGCACCGGCGAAACGCGCCTCACAGTGATGTGATGGCGCGAGCCGTCGGCTGGCGGGGGCTCGGTTGGTTCTGGGTGGCCGTGCTTTTGCTGCTGGCCGGCGGCGTGGGCGTGTTGCAGGTGCTCGGGCCGCCGCAACCGGCCCCGGCGGCGAAGCCTGTGCCGGTGGCGGCTTCGGTGGCGGCTTCGGTGCCGCCGCCGATTTCCGCAGCGCCAACGGCCGGGCTCGTGCGACTGGCCGGCCCGGCGCCGCCGGGCGCGGTGCCGCCGCCGGACCCGCGGCTGCTCGAACCGTCCAGCATGTTCCCGGGGGGCATGCTGCCGCATCTCGGCCCCGGCGGGCTCGCGCCCATGCGGGCCTATGCCGCCGCGTTCCATCCCCCCGACCAGCGCCCGCGCGTGGCGGTGCTGCTCGGCGGCATCGGGATGTCCGAGACCGACAGCGAGGAGGCGATCCGCACCACCCCGGCCGCGATCTCGCTCGCGATCTCGCCCTATGCGTTCCATCCGGAACGGCTGCTGGCCGACGCCCGCGCGGCCGGCCACGAACTCTTCCTCTCGCTGCCGCTGGAGCCGGCGCGCTACCCGCTCGACGACCCCGGCAACCGCGCGCTGCTGACCGGCAACCCCTCGGCGCTGAACCGGCAGCGGCTGGAGTGGGCGCTGACGCGGTTCGCCGGCTATGTCGGCGCGACCGGGGCGCTGAACGGCATGCGCGGGGAACGGTTTGCGGCCGCGAGCGAGCTGATGACCCCGCTGCTGGAGCAGTTCGCGGCCCGCGGCCTGCTCTACATCGACCCGCGCCCGGGCGCGCCGCACCCGCCCTACGCCGTCGGCCGCAGCGTCGATGTGGTGGTGGACGAGCCGGCGGTGCGCACCGAGATCGAGGCGAACCTTGCGCGGCTGGAACAGGTGGCACGCGACCGGGGCGCGGCGCTGGGCCTTGTCGGCGAGCCGCGGCCGGTGACGCTCGCCCGCCTCGCCGCCTGGGCGGCGACCCTGGGCGCGCGCGGGCTGGTGCTCGCGCCGGTCAGCGCGATCGCGCAGCCGCCTCCCGCGCCAACGCCGGCCCCGGCGCCGCAGCCGACCAATTAAAGTTATGACTTTAATTATTCCGGACGCCCTGCCCTACCGCCCGAATGTCGGCGCCGTCCTGTTCGCGCCGCGCGGCCACGTGCTGGTCGCCCGCCGCGCCGACCTGCCGAACGCGGAGGGCGCGCCCGGCGGCTGGCAGCTGCCGCAGGGCGGGATCGACGCCGGGGAAGACCCGCGGGTCGCGGTGCTGCGCGAACTCGCCGAAGAGATCGGCACCGACCGCTTCGCGATCATCGGCGAGCACCCCGAATGGCTGACCTACGACCTGCCAACGGCGCTGGTCGGCATGGCGTTGGGCGGGAAATTTCGCGGCCAGCGGCAACGCTGGTTCGCGCTGCGCTTTCTCGGTGTCGATGCCGATATCCGCCTCGACCGCGACCCGCATCCGGAATTCGACGCCTGGCGCTGGGCGAAGCTCGGCGAGCTGCCGGCGCTCGCCGCCGCGTTCAAGCGGCCGATCTACGAGGTGATCGCGGCGTCCTTCGCCCACTTTGCCGGAGAGAGCGCATGATCCGTTTCCTGCTCTGCACGCTGCTCGCGCTCGCCGCCGTCCCCGCGCTGGCCGACGATGGCAAGCGCATCGGCACGGTGGACACGACCTTCCGCCTGCTCGGCCGCAACGACCGCATCGTCGTCGAGCGCTACGACGATCCGCGCGTCGACGGCGTGAGCTGCTACGTATCGCGGGCCGAGACCGGCGGCGTGTCCGGCACGCTCGGGCTGGCCACCGATCCGAACCGCTTCTCCATCGCCTGCCGCGCCACCGGCCCGGTGAGCCTGCGCGGGAAGATCCCGGAGAAGGAGGTCGTGTTCAGCGACCGGATGAGCGCGCTGTTCAAGGTGATCCGCGTCTCGCGCCTGTTCGACCCGGACAAGCAGGTGCTGGTCTACGTCGTCTGGTCCACCATCACGCTGAGCACCGGCGGCAGCGCGTTCAACAGCATCACCGCGGTGCCGCTGCAGGCGCGATGAGCTGCTTCGCGATCATGCAGTGCGCGCCGCGATGCTGGTTCACCATCTGCGTGATGCGCAGGTCGCCCGCGATGCTCACCAGCGCATAGGCTTCCTCGCGCGTGATGCCCGCGCGCGCCGTGATCAGCGCGATCATCTGGCGCAGCGCACTCTCCGCCGCGCGGTCGAGATCGGGGTGGAACGCGTGCGTGATCCAGTGCGTCGGCGTCTCGCCGAGCGGCATGTCCAGGTGCAGGTCCTTGCGCACCACGAACTCGAACGTGCCTGACAGCGCGGTCTCGATCGCGGTCAGGTTCACCTCGCCGTCGCCCTGCGCGCCGTGCCCGTCACCGCAGGAGAACAGCGCGCCCGCCGCGAACACCGGCAGGAACAGGGTGCTGCCGGCGACCAGCTCGCGGTCGTCGATGTTGCCGCCGAACGCGCGCGGGATCACCGAGGTCTGGCGCCCCCACACCGGCGGCGGCGCCACGCCCATCACGCCGAAGAACGGCGCCAGCGGCAGCTCCAGCCCCCACGGCATGCGCGCCGTGCGGCGGGTGGTGTCGAGCGCGATCGTCATCGCGTGCGGCGTCGGAAAATCCTCGGGCAGCGTGCCGAGCAGCGGCATGTTCCGGTTGAAGCCCCAGTCCTGGCGCGGTGCCACGTCAAGGATGCGCACCTCCAGCACGTCGCCCGGCGCCGCGCCCTCGATCGCGACCGGGCCGGTGAGGATGTGCGGGCCGATGGTCGGCGTGTGCGCTTCGTGGATCGCGGGCAGCTCCGGCGGGACGAAATAGCCGGCGGGCGGAAGGTCATCCGGCCCGCCGCTGACCGTCTCGATGGTGACGCGCGCGCCGCTCGGCACCGTCAGCACCGGCGGCAGCGTGGCGTCGAAAAAACCCCAATGGCACGTGGCCGGCGAAGCGCGGAGGTGATGCTCTTTCATGCAAATGAAGATAGATCGGCTCCGGCATGAACGGAAGTGCCAACCGCGGCGCGGACGCGGCCGATCAGCGCTGCGGAGCGGCGGCCGGCTCCGGCGGCCCGGGCTGCACGACGAGGCAGACGCCGAACAGGATCGTCATGCCGAGCACAATGCCGATCAGCCGGTTGATGCCGGGCATGATACTGCCCGGCGGCCCGTCGCCCTGCACCAGCGTCATCGCGAACACCAGCAACGCCTGGTTGCCGACATAGCCCGCGCCGCGCTGGCTGCCGGCCTGCCACGCAAACAGCCAGATGCCGACGCAGAGCACGCCGAGCCAGGGCACCAGCGAGTCGAGCGAAAGCCCGAGCAGCAGCAAGCCGGGAATGCCGCCGACCAGGCATCCGATCAGCCGATGCAGCGCCTTCTGCACGATCTGCCGCCCGTCATCGAGCGGATGATCCGCCAGTACCGGCGCCGCCATCACGGCGGCAATCGTGACCGCGATTGGCGTGATGTCGGAAACCTCGAGCCAGTCCCACATGTAGGGGATCAGCGCGACCGCGATGCCGCCGCGCAGCGCATGCAGCACCGCCGGCCAGCGTTCGCCGAGCAGGTCGGTCCATCCCGGCGCTACCGGCCCGCTGTCGCCCCCGCCCGGCGGCGCCAGCGCGATCGCGACCGCCATCGCGGTCAACGTGCCGACGCAGACCTCGATCACCCGATAGCAGGCGTAGTCGAACGCGTTGAGCGGATCGGCCAGCGACATGAGCACCACGAGGACGAACGTGATGGCGCCGAGCAGCCACGCATAGCCATGCGGGCTGACGATGACGCCCAGCACGCCGACGGTGGCAACGATGAGGAGGATGAGCGAGCAGGCGGCATGGTCGTAGGCGATCCAGCCCACCAGCATGAGCGAGAGCGCCGCCCCGGCCACCGTGCCGATCAGGCGCAGGATGCCCTTCCGGACCGAGGCCGGGCGCGTCGCCTGGCTGCACATGATGGCGCTGATCGAGGCCCACCAGACCTCGGGCAGATGCATCGCGCAGGCAATGCCGGTTGCAATCACCACGGCGAGCGCCGTCTTCGATGCCAGCGAGGCCTGCGCGCCCCTGAAGCTGATTTCGGTGAAGTCCCGGTACACGTCGCGGACGCCCGTCACCAGCGCGTGGCCGATCTCGGCCAGCAGCGCCGGCAGGTCGGACATCACGCTGGCGGATGCCATCAGGGGAAGATCACCACGCGCGCGTCCGCGCCCATGTACAGCGTGCCGTCCGGCGGCGGCTCGTCGAGCACCACGGTCACCGGGAAGCGCCGCTGCAGGCGGATCCAGTCGGTCGTCGGCGCGACATAGGGCAGCAGCTCCAACACGTCCGTGCTGCGCCGGATGCCGCGGCCGACGCCCTGGATGCGTGCGCGGTAGAAGTGCCACGGATTCGAAGTCGAGCCACACCCACGCCGTGCCGTCGGTGCGGAAGCTGCGCAGATAGTATTGCTTGTAGTTGGCCATGATGCGCCACGCATGCGCATCGACGACGCCGATCAGCGGCACGTTGGTCACCGCCGTGTCGCCCACGCGCACGGTGAGGTTGTTGATGCTGCCGTCCACCGGCGCGAACAGCTTGGTCTGGTCGAGGCGCCAGACCGCGGTCCCGAGCGCCGCCTGCGCGCGGGCGATCGCCGCCTCGTCGCGCGCCAGCGCCTCCTGCGCCTTGGCAAGCGCCGCGCGGGCACCGTCAAGGTCGGCCTGGGCGCGCTTCACGCCCTCATCGGTCTCGTCCAGCCGCTGGCGCGGCGCGAAATTCTGGCCCGCCAGGCTGGCGATGCGCCGCTGCGTCTCCCGGGCGAGGTCCAGTGCCGCGGCAGCCGCGGCGATCTGATCCTGCGCGCCAGCCGCTTCGGCGCGGTCGGCCGCGACCTGGGCGTTCGCCTCGCGCACCTCGGCCTGCCGCTCATCGACCGCAAGCTGGAAGGGCACCGGGTCGATCGTGATCAGCAGGTCGCCGCGCCGTACCTTCTGGTTGTCAACGATGTGCACGCCGGCGACCGGGCCGGAAACCTGCGGCGAGACGCCGACGAGGTCGGAGCGCACATAGGCGTCATCGGTGTAGGCGATGATGCTGGTGAGGACCTCCCAACCGACAAACCCCACCAGGACAATTCCCAGCACCAGCCCGAACTCGCCGCGTGCGTGCGAGCACGGTTGGGGACCTGACCACGGTCTCCCTTGGGCAAATCTCGGCAAGGTCGGCTGGCATGGCCCTAGCATGTGAGCATGGCGCTGCCGCCAGGATGCCAGAGCGGCCTCCGCCGAAGCAAGGATGCGGGCGTCAGCCGAACTGGAAGCCGGAGACCGCCTTGCCGAAGATGCGATCGGAATAGGCGTGCCGGCCCCGGTCTTCGCCCGCCGCCCCGGCCGCGACCATCAGCGGCAGCAGGTGCTCGGCCTCCGGATGGCAGGCGCGGGCGTCGGGCGCGCGCTCCCAGGCGCGCAGCTTCGCGTCGCGCCGCGACGGATCGGCATCGGTCACCGCCTCGACCAGCCAGGCGTCGAAGTGCGCCGCCTCGTCGTTGCCGCGGCCGGAGAACAGCGCGCGCAGGTTGTGGTAGCTCATGCCGGAGCCGACGATGAGCACCCCTTCGTCGCGCAGCCCGGCCAGCGCCCGCCCGATCGCGAGATGCGCCGCCGGATCCAGCCCCGCCTGCAGCGAAAGCTGCACGACCGGGATATCCGCTTCGGGGAACGCAACCTTCAGGGGGATGAACACGCCATGGTCGAGCCCCCGCGCGGCGTCCTCGTCGGCCGCAATGCCGCCCGCCGCCAGCAGCGTGCGCACCCGGCCGGCGAGGTCCGGCGCGCCCGGCGCGGGGTAGGTCAGCCGGTAGGTGTGCTCGGGGAAGCCATGGTAGTCGTAGAGCAGCGCCGGATGCGCGGCCGAATTGACGGTCGGGCGCGGCGCCTCCCAATGCCCGGAGACCACCAGGATCGCCCGCGGACGCACCCCGACGGACGCGGGGATGCCGCGCAGATAGGCGGCCATCCGGTCCCACAGGTCCGGCGGCCAGCCGGCCGGGGTTTCCATGAAAAAGCACGGCCCGCCGCCATGCGGGATGAACAGGACCGGCAGCCGCCCGGATGCTTCATGCGCCATGCGCGCCTAGGTGGGGCCGCGGGAGGCGTGCCGGAAGCGGGAAAATCTCGATACGGCCGATCGGCTGAGCGGATCAGTGGCGGTACGGGCGCTCGACCGGCACCGGCACGGCAGAGAGCGGCGGGGCGATATCCTCCAGCGGGCGGCGCTCGCTCGCGATGCCCAGCACCGCCTGGACGATGCCCGCCGCGATCATCAGCGCGCCGCCCAGCACGTAGCCGTAGAGAATGTCCTCGCGCGCGCCGTGCTCGATCAGCGTGCCGAAGATCAGCGGTCCGGCCACGCCGCCGAGGCCGGTGCCGAAGGCGTAGAAGATCGCGATCGCGACCGCACGCACTTCGAGCGGGAAACTCTCGCCCACGGTGAGGTAGGCGGAACTCGCCGCGGCGGAGGCGACGAAGAAGATCGCGGTCCACGCCGCGGTCTGCTGCGTGGCGTCGAGCAGGCCGGCGGCGAACAGCCAGCCGGTGACGATCAGCATCACGCCGGAGAGCGCATAGGTGCCGCTGATCATCGTCTTGCGCCCGATGGTGTCGAAGAATCGGCCGAGCACCAGCGGGCCGAGAAAATTGCCGGCGGCAAAGGGCAGCATGAACCAGCCGACGCTGCCGGACGCGATGCCGTAGAACTTGGTGAGAATGAGCGCGTAGGTGAAGAAGACAGCGTTGTAGCAGAACGCCTGCGCAGCCATCAGCACCACGCCGACGACGGTGCGGCGCTGGTATTCCGTGACCAGCACGCGCAGCCCGACGCCGAACCAGCTCGTCGTATCCACGCGCACCCGCAGCCGCGTCGGCGGCACCGGCGGCAGCGGGCCGGTCTCCGCTTCCACCCGGCGTTCGATTTCGCTGACCACGTCGGCAGCTTTCTCCGGGTGCCCGTGCGTCATCAGCCAGCGCGGGCTTTCCGGCAGGAAGCGGCGCAGCAGCAGCACGACGAAGCCGATCGCGCCGCCGACCAGAAACGCCGCGCGCCAGCCAAGCTCCGGCGGCACCACGTCCGGGTCGAGGGCCACCAGGGCGCCGATGGCGCCGAGTGCGGCGCCGAGCCAGAAGCTGCCGTTGATCGCGAGATCGGTGAAGCCGCGCCGGCGCGCCGGGATGAGTTCCTGGATGGTCGCGTTCACCGCCGCATACTCGCCGCCGATGCCGGCGCCGGTGATCAGCCGGAACAACGCGAAGGACCAGAAGTCCCACGCGAAGGCGGTGCAGATCGTGGCGATGACGTAGACCAGCAGCGTGATCGTGAACAGCCGCTTGCGCCCGAGACGATCGGTGAGCCAGCCGAAGAACAGCGCGCCGCCGACCGCGCCGACGAGATAGATGCTGGCAGCGCCCCCGATCTGCTGCGCGCTCAATCGCAGTGTCGGGCTCTCGTGAATGGCGCCGGAGAGCGAGCCCACGAGCGTCACTTCCAGCCCGTCGAGAACCCAGGTGATGCCGAGCGCGGTGACGACGAGCCAATGGAACCGGCTCCACGGCAGCCGGTCCAGGCGGGCGGGAACGTCGGTCTCGACGGACGCAGGCGGCGGCGTGGCCATTCGCTGACAACGGCAGGGGCAGTGCTGGGTTGCCGCGCTCAGCGCCACCGCGGCGCAGACATCGCGGCGATGGTCAGAAGCCGAACATGTGGTCGAGCGAGAACCCGCCGCGCCGGTCCATGAGCCCGTGATAGCCGAACAGCCGGCAGGTCGCGTCGCGCACGACGACATAGCCGCGCGGGCCGGCGGCGGCGTGCTGCGCTGCGCTGAAAGCGGTGTCAGCGAACACAAGGGCCGAGCCGGAGCAGGCAATCGTCAGCGCCGTCTCCGCGACCACTGCCCCCGCGCCGTCGTGCAGCAGAAGCGTGGTGGCGGACCGCGCATGCCACGGCGCCGAGGCCGGGTAGATCGAGAACCATGAAGCTGCGCAGCGGCGCCTCGCCCAGGCGCAGGAACAGGCGCGTGGACAGACCGGGCGGCGGACCGGAATAGGATTGCGGCTCGTCGCGGTAGGTCATCGCGGTGTTGAAGATATGCGCGCCGAAGCTGCTATCGGCGGCGTGGCCGCTCGCGCGGTGCTCGGCGCGCACGAGTGTATGCAGCCAGCCGTCCGCCTCGCCGCCGTCGCGGAAGTCGTAGACGAGATCGACATGCCCGCCCTCGGCGAGCGCATCGGCGGGGAGGAAGTCGTCGAGATCGGCGGCAACGGCGTGGTCGCGCGGCAGGCAGCCGAGAAACCTCTCGCCCGCCTTGCGCCCGGCGGCATCGAAAACGTCCAGCCGCACCGGCAGAGTCTGCTGGCTCTCGGCCATCGGCGTGGGCTGGATCAGGGTGCGGAACTCGGCGCGTGGCAGCACCGGAACCGGCAGCAGGTAGCCGCGCCCGAGCGGTTCCGGCAGTCGGCGAAGCTGCGGATCGGGGCGGAGATCGGCGCGCTCGACATTGGCATGCGCGATCCGCGTGCGCCCGCCGCGCACCACCTCGTAGCGCGGCCGCACCACGTGCCGGCCGCAGCGCAGCTCGATCTGCGCCGGCCACGCGACGCCGGGCAGCAATTCGGCGACGTCGAGGGCCACGCTGGCAAACGGCGCCACCGCGCGGCGCAGCGCCGCCGGCCGCTCGGCGCCCATGCGGTCGAGCGCGATGCCGCCTTCGGGGATCGGCACCGCGTGGCTGTTCTGCACCCACAGAATCACCCGCTCATCCGGCCCCGGCGCCGGAATGCCGGCGTAGCGCTCCGAGGGCCACGCGTTCGCGTCGTGCGTGCAGGAGAGGCTGCGGTCGTTGCCGGCGCCGAAAGTGTCGAGCGCGTATTTCACGACATCGTGCCCGGCGGCGCCGATCACGTGGACGAAGAGCTGCCCGGCGAACTCGGGCAGGCTGAAGCGCGCGCGCACTTCCGCGCTGTCGATCGCGATCCCGCCCGCGCCGGGCGGCACCTCCTCCTCCCAGGAAGCGAGCGCGGCGCCCGCGGCGTCAAACAGCCGCAGCCACAGCCACACCCGCGCCGCGCCATACCCCGCCCAGTAGTTGACGGTGACGAGCCGGGTGGAGAGCCCGTCCTGGTCCCGGAAAAAACTGAAGTTGGTTGAGAAATTCAGCCGGTCGAGATAGCGGCGCGGATTGGTCAGCATCGCGTCCGGCAGCCGCGCCTCGTCCAGCGTAGCGATCGCCGCCCCGTTCGGCGCGAACGGTTGCAGCCGCGCCGCCATCCGCCCGGCGTCGAAGGCGGCGATCAGCACGCTGCCGGCGGCCGCCTGCGGCAGCGCGGTGAGCGGCCGGCCGGGCAGCCCCGCCGCGGTGCGTCCGATCGCCATCACGTCCTGGACATAGCGGCCCTCGATCGCCGGCATCCCTGGGGCCAGCGCCAGCAGTGCGGCGGCGATGTTGTCGGGATCGACCAGCGCCACGGGGGGTGCCAAGCGCGCGCAGAGCCGGCCGAGCGCCTCGGCGGCGAGCGGGTGGGCGAGCGCCTTGTAGAGCACGTTGCCGCCGGCGCGGGCGTCGAAGGTGGTGATGTCGAGCATGCGTCTCTCTCAATAGCCGAACCGGCGGATGAGCTCCGCCGCCGCCGCCGGGGTGTCGTCGAGCGGGGCCACCGGCCAGCGGGCGAAGCGGCCCTCATAGGGCCGCACACGCCCGGCGTCGATCAGGCCGCGCAGGAACAGGGCGATGCGGCGGGACCGGCCGGGCAGGGCCGCGACCATCACCGGCGCGGCGGTCGCGACCGCCTCGGAGACCATCGACACGCTGTCGGTCGTCACCACGATCGCGTCGGCGAGGCCGAGCATGCCGAAATACGGGTTCTCCCCGGTCCCGTCCCAGAGATAGGCCCCGAGCGGACGCAGCCGGGCGGAAAGCGCCGCGACCGCTGCCGGGTCGGTCCGGCGCGAGGGCGTGATGGCAAGCCCCACCCGGTCGGCCGCCATCATGCCGGCGAGGCGCTCCGCCAGCGCCGCGGCGGCGGCGCGGTCGAGCCGGAAGCGCCCGTTGCTGCCGCCAAGCAGCACCGCCACCAGCGGGCGCGGCAGGTCGGCGAACCGGGGCGCCCCGGCCTGCGCCGCGGCGGCCAGCCGCGCGGGCGTCGCGCGGTGCAGCGCCGTGCGCGTGACGAACACGTTCGGCCCCTCGAGCTCGTCGTGCCGTGCGGCCACGATCAGGTCGAAGCGGCGCGGGTCCATGCGCGGGTGCTGGATGATGACCGTGCGCGTCGCCCCGCGCAGGGTCGCGAGCACTGCCGCCGCCTTGCCGCCGCAGCCGATGACGATCTCCGGCAGCGGCGGTGCCAGTGCTTCCGGCGCGATCGCCCGCTGCGGCCAGGGCCACAGCGTCGGCGTCAGCACGCGGAAGATGCCGCGCGGCACGAGCACCCGGCGCTCATGCGACAAGCCCGCGGCCTCCGCCAGCCCCGTCGCCTGCGACCAGAGGCCGGCGTAGTCCTCGCTCAGCAGCCAGGCGGCGGCGGGCGGCACGACGCGCCTCAAGCCGGCACGCCGACCGCGACGCGCCACGGCGAGACGATGACGACGCTGTATCGCGTTTGCTCCCGCACCCGTTCGCCCCCTGGTTTCGGCACGCGGTGGATGACAAGGCCGGCGGTTGCCGCCCCGGCCGCCGCGTATAGACTGCTCCTCCCATGTCCGAAACGCCGCTCGACGCCACCCTGCCGGCGCAACCACCCCTGCCGGCGTTCCCCGTCCAACTGACCCCGCCCGATCTGGCACCGTGGCGGGGCGGCGATCATGGCGTGCCCGGCTTCATCACCCGCGGCGCCGCGCGGCCGGGGCCGCATGTCGTGTTGGTGGCGCTGGTGCATGGCAACGAGATCGCCGGCGCGATTGTGCTGGACCGGCTGCTGCGCGCCGGCTTCTGGCCGCGGCGCGGGCAGATCACGTTCGGCTTCGCCAACCTCGCCGCCTTCGACAGGTTCGACGCAGCGCAGCCCACGGCCTCGCGCTTTCTCGACGAGGACATGAACCGGCTGTGGGACCCGGCGGTGCTCGACGGCGCGCGCCGCTCCGCGGAACTCGACCGCGCGCGGGCGATCCGCCCGGTGATCGAGACCGCCGACATCCTGCTCGACCTGCACTCGATGCTTTGGCCGTCGGAGGCGCTCATGCTTTGCGGCGGCACGCCGAAGGGGCGCGCACTGGCGCACGCGATCGGCGTGCCGGAACTGGTGATCGCGGATCACGGACATGTGAGCGGGCGGCGGCTGCTCGATTTCGGCCGCTTCGCCAACGCCGCGGCGATGCCCGCCGCGGTGCTGGTGGAGGCGGGGCAGCACTGGGAGCAGGCGACGGTGGACGTGACGCTCGCCGCGGTGGCCGGGCTGCTCCGCCACCTCGACATGGCGCGCGAGCATCCCGCGCTGCCCCCGCCGCCCGCCGCCCCGCCGGCGACCCGCTTCGCCGAGGTGACGCAGGTGGTGACGGCGGCGACCTCCGGCTTCGCGTTCACTCGGCCGTTTCGCGGCGGCGAGGTGGTGCGCGAGCGCGGCTCGCTGATCGCGATCGACGGCGGCACCGAGATCCGCACGCCGCACGAGAACTGCCTGCTGGTGATGCCGAGCCTGCGGCCGAGCCGCGGCCACACCGCGGTGCGGCTCGCGCGCATCCTGGCGGCGTAGGGCGCGCTAGCCGGGCGGCGGCGGCGTGGGTTCCGTCTGCGCCTGGAGCTCGGCGTTCAGCGAGGCGCCGAGGAGCACGACATAGGCGCTGACCCACAGCCACATCATGATGCCGGCGACCGTGCCCAGCGGGCCATAAGTCGCGTCGTATCTGGCGAGATGCTGCACGTAGAACGAGAACAGCACCGACGCGAGCAGCCAGAGCAGCGTCGCGACCAGGGAACCTGCCGTCACCCACTGCAACTTCCGCGGCGGTCCCGACGGGCCGTAGCGGTAGAGCAGCGAGAGCGCGACCAGTACATACAGCAGCATGACCGCAAGCGAGCCGATGCGGAACAGCCCGCTCGCGTGCGCGGAAAGGCCGACGAAGCTGATCACCGCCGGCAGCACCACGAGAATGGCAAGCCCGAGGATCGCGCTCAGGATCGCGCCGAGCGTCATCGCCAGCCCGATCGCCTGGAAGCGCAGGAACCCGCGCTGCTCCTCCTGCCGGAAGACGATGTTGAGCGCGGAGAGCAGCGACTTGGTGCCGGTCGATGCGGTCCACAGCGCAAAGGCCGTGCTCAGAAACAGCGAGATGCCGAGCGTCGTGCTGCCGCGGCTCACGAGTGCGCGCACGCGCGCCTCGATTAGCTCGAACGCCGGCGCCGGCAGCAGGCGGCGCACGGTTTCGAGTTGCGGTTCGACCGTCACCGGATCGAACACGAGGCCGTAGAGCGAGATCAGCATCGAGATCGCGGGAAACAGCGACAGTGTCGCCCAGAATGCGCAGCCGGCTGCGATGAGCCCGATCTGGTCGGACGCCATCTCGCGCCCCGCGCGGCGCAGCACCTGCACCCAGCCGCGCCAGGGAATCTGCACCAGGCGGGTGGCGCCGCGACCCGGCCGCGCGCCCGCAGCCGCGGCTCGCGCGTGCCGGCGATCGGCTGCGGACGGCATGCCCGGCGCCTCGCTCATGGACAAGAGAGTTGCGATACCGGCGGCGCGAAGCAAGCAGTGCCGGGCCGCGGAGCGGGGGAAAAAACCGCTTGCATAGGGGGGGTGGGGGGCCTATGTGCGCAACCCACGCAGCAACGCACGTGCCTCTGGCCCGCTGGGTTACGCAACGACGTCAAGCGTTCTGGCAATCCGGGTCCCGCCGGCTGTCCGTCGGGACAATTCGTTTGGTCGCTGGTTCGTTCGACCGTTTCGCAACTGCGCCCGCCGCCTGAACAGGCGGGCGACCCATCGGGGGAGAGCGTGCGCGATGACTCCGAAAATCGCCCGTTTCCTTGCTGAGCAGCGGCCGGCAACGCCGTGTCTCGTGCTCGACGTTGACCGTGTCGCCGAGAACTTTCGCGCGCTGCGCGCGGCGGTGCCGCTTGCCCGCATCTACTATGCGGTGAAGGCAAATCCGGCGCCGCCAATTCTTGGGCGTCTCGTCGGACTCGGCAGCCGCTTCGATGCCGCTGGCATCGAGGAAGTCGAAGCATGCCTCGCCGCCGGCGCCGCGCCGGAAGCGATCAGCTTCGGCAACACGATCAAGAAGGCGACGGCGATTGCGCGCGCACACCGTGCGGGTGTCACGCTGTTTGCCTTCGATTCCGCCGAGGAGCTGGAGAAGCTCGCACGCCACGCGCCGGGCGCGAAAGTCTATTGCCGCATCGTGGTCGAGAACACGGGCGCCGACTGGCCGCTCTCCGGCAAGTTCGGCACCACGGTGGAACGCGCGCGCGCGCTGATGCTGCAGGCGGGCGCGCTCGGGCTGGACCCGTACGGGCTCTCGTTCCACGTCGGCAGCCAGCAGACCGACCCTGCGAGCTACGAGGCGGCGATCGGGCGCGTGGCCATGCTGTTCACCGACCTGTGCGAGGCCGGCGTGAACCTGCGCATGGTCAATCTCGGCGGCGGCTTCCCGGTGCGCTATCGCGAGGAGGTGCCCGGGATCGACAGCTTCGGCCACGCGATCATGGCGGCCATGACGCGGCATTTCGGCAATGCGCTGCCCGAGATGATCATCGAGCCCGGGCGCTACGTCGTGGGCGATGCAGGCGTGGTCAGCGCCGAGGTGGTGCTGGTCAGCCGGCGCGATCCGGCCGACCCGGTGCGCTGGGTCTATCTCGATATCGGCCGCTTCGGCGGGCTCGCTGAGACCGAGGGCGAGGCGATCCGCTATCGCATCACCACCCCGCACGACGGCGGACCGACCGGGCCGGTGGCGGTGGCGGGGCCGACCTGCGACGGCGCCGACATCATGTACCAGCGCAGCAACTACCGCCTGCCGACGGCGCTGGCCTGCGGCGACCGGGTGGAGCTGCTGGCGACCGGGGCGTACGTCTCTACCTACGCGAGCCAGCGCTTTAACGGCTTCGCGCCGCTGGCGGAGCATTATATCTAACAGCGCCGGCCCGCACCCTCCCATCGTCGCGCGATGGGCCCCTCCCTCTCCCGCAAGCGGGAGTGGGTTCGGGGTGGGGGCGCGGCGGAACTGAGGGAGGCGGCGCATGACAATGATACAAATCACAGCCAGCGACGGCGCCGGGGCGTTCGACGCCCTGCTGGTCGAGCCGAAGCGCGCGCCGGCGGGCGCCGTGGTGGCAATTCAGGAGATCTTCGGCATCAACGACGCCATGCGCGCGACCTGCGCCTGGCTCGCCGACATGGGCTTCATCGCCATCTGTCCCGATCTGTTCTGGCGGCAGGAGCGCAACGTCAATCTCACCGACAGGACCAAGGCCGAGTGGGACAAGGCGCTGGCGCTGATGAACAGGTTCGACCAGAACGTCGCCATCGAGGATCTGAAGACCACACTGGCAACGGCGCGGGCATTGCCGGGCTGCAACGGCCGCGCCGGAACCGTCGGCTACTGCCTCGGCGGGCGGCTCGCATTCATGATGGCGGAACGTTCGGATGCCGACGTGAACGTCTCCTATTACGGGGTGGGGCTCGACTCGCTGCTGGGCGACCTCGGCCGGGTGACGAAGCCGCTGGTCGTGCACATCGCCGACGAGGACAAGTTCTTTCCGGCCGAGGGCCGCGCGAAGGTCGTCGCCGCCACCAAGGGCCACAAGCTGATCAGCACCTACGTCTATCCCGGCGCCGATCACGCCTTCGCCCGCATCGGCGGCATGCACGGGGACGCACGCTCGGCAACCATCGCCAACGGCCGGAGCGCAGAAGCCCTTACGGCCGCGCTCGGCTGATGGCACCGAACGGCCTCGCCGCGTCGGCCGGCGCCCTCGCCGGCATCAAGGTGATCGACCTCACGCGCGTCCTCGGCGGCCCCTACTGCACCATGATCCTCGCCGATCACGGCGCCGACGTGATCAAGATCGAGCCGCCGCAGGGCGACGAGGTGCGCGACTGGGGCCCGCCGTTCGACGGCGCCGATGCGAGCTACTTCCTCGGCGTCAATCGCAGCAAGCGCGCGCTGGCGCTCGACATCGCGCAAGCCGGAGGGCCGCGCGGTGCTGCTGCGCCTGCTCGACGGCGCGGACGTGCTGGTGGAGAACTTCAAGCCCGGCAGCATGGAGAAATGGGGCCTGGGCCATGCGGAGACGCTGGCGCCGCGCTTCCCCGGCCTCGTGCATTGCCGCGTCTCGGGCTTCGGCGCCGAGGGGCCGCTCGGCGGGCTGCCGGGCTACGACGCCACGCTGCAGGCGATGACCGGCCTCATGAGCATCAACGGCGACCCGAGCACCGGCCCGCTGCGCATCGGCTGCCCGGTGGTCGATCTCGCCACCGGGCTCTATTCCGCGATCGCGATTCTGATGGCGCTGTACGAGCGCGGGCATTCCGGGCGCGGACAGTTCCTCGACATGACGCTGCACGACTGCGGCATGGCGCTGCTGCATCCGCAGGCGGCGAACTTCTTCCTCAACGGGCGCCGGCCGGTACCGCTCGGCAACCCGCATCCGAACATCGCGCCGTACGAGAAGTTTCCAACGCGCACCTGCGAGATCTTCATCTGCGTCGGCAACGACGCGCAGTTCCGCAAGCTGGTCGAGGCGCTCGGCAAGCCGGAGCTGCGCGATGATCCGCGGTTCACGACCAACGCCGACCGGCTCGCCTACCGTGCCGTGCTGACCGAGGCGTTGCGCGACGCGTTCGTCGAGCATGACGGGCACGTGCTTGCCGACCAGCTGCTGCGGCAGGGATTGCCCGTCGGGCCGGTGCTGGCCGTGGATGAGGCGATGGCGGCACCGCACACCGCCGCGCGCGACATGGTCGCCGCGCTCGACGGCTATCGCGGCGTCGGCACGCCGATCAAGCTTTCGCGAACGCCGGGCGGGGCGCGCCGCCGGCCGCCGCGCTTCGCCGAGCACGCCGATGCCGTGCTCGCCGAACACGGCTTCACGCCCGCCGAGATCGCGGCGCTCAAGGCCCAGGGCGTGGTGCCCACGCAGCGCCGGAAATAAGGCCGGAAATAAGGAGAGACAGGATGTGGCGCCTCCTCGCAATCGGGCTCGTACTCGCAAGCACCCCCGCGCTGGCCAGGGATCTGCAGTTCTGGAACCAGACGACGCACGAGTTCCAGGGCGTCTACCTGGCGCCGGCGGGCACCATGACGTGGGGCGCCAACCAGACCGAAAATGACGAAGACCACTCGGTGCAGGCGGATGAGCGGCTGAAGATCACGGGCGTGACGCCCGGCCGCTACGATGTGAAGGTCGTGGACATGCACGGCCAGACCTGCATCGTGAAGGACGTCGACGTGAAGGGCACCGGCCGGGTCGCGTTCGAGATCGAGGAGTCCCAGCTGACCTCCTGCACGCACTGAACCGGTCAGGCGGGCGCGGGCGCTTTCCGGTTCACGAGGCGCAGGCCGAGCGCCACGGCGACAAGGCCGACATACAGCCCGGCCGAGATCGGCTCGCCGAGCAGCAGGCCGCTGGCGAGGATGCCGAACATCGGCGTGAGAAAGGTGAAGCCGACGAGCCGCGCCGCCGGGTAGGTCTGCACCAGCCAGAACCAGACGAGATAGCTCGCGAACGCGACGATCGCCGTCTGGTAGAACAGGGCGGCCCAGGCGAGCGCGCTTGCGTGCACCGGGGCGCCCAGTTCGCCGAGCAGCAGCGAGCCGGCGAGCAGCACCGGCGCCGAGCCGCCGAGCTGATACAGCAGCAGCGCGATCGCCGGCACCGTGCGCAGCGCCTTCGCGGATTTGATGACAACCGTGGTCGCCGCCCACAGCACGGCCCCGAGCCCGCACAGCAGGTCGCCGAACGGGTCGCCGCTGCGGTGCACGAGCCCGTCGCCCAGGGCCGCGGCGACACCCGCGAAGGCGAGCAGGAGGCCCAGCGCCTGTACCGCGCCCAGGCGTTCCTGCGGCACCAGGAGGTGCACGCCGAGCGCGGTGAAGAACGGCGCGGTCGCGAGCAGCAGCACCGAGTGCGAGGCGGTGGTGAATTTCAGGCCGAGATAGATCAGCACGAACTCGAGGCCGAACAGGACGGCGATCGCGATCCCCGGCCCGAGTGCGCCCGGCTGGCGCAGGGCGACGATCAGGCCGGCGCCGCCCCTGCGCGCGGCGAGCCAGAGCGCGCCAAGCACCGCGGCACCGGCCGAGCGGATCGCGCCCTGCAGCACCGGCGGCAGGCCACCATGAACCGCCACCTTGATCGCGACCTGCTGCACGCCCCAGAGCGCGCAAAGCAGCGTGAGCACGGCGATCGCCGCGGCATCCAGGCGATCGCGGCGCACCATCTCCGGCTCCCCCTCGGCGGCCATGCTGCGCAGGCCGCGAAGGCGCGGCAATCGGCAGGGCCGCAACGCCGAGTTGCGTTGTCCCGCCGCGAGACGGCATGCGAAGGTTGCGCCATGCCGATCATGCCGGGCGAGCACACGCATTTCAGCCGCGACGAGTTCGCCGCGCGCCGCGCCGCCGCCGTCGCCGAGCTGCAGCGGCGGGGCCTGCGCGCGCTGCTGCTGTTCCGCCAGGAGAGCATGTACTGGCTCACCGGCTACGACACGTTCGGGTACGTCTATCTTCCAGTGCCTGGTGCTGACCGATGACGGCCGCGTGGCCCTGCTCACCCGCGCGCCGGACCGGCTGCAGGCGCGGTTCACCTCGATCGTCGAGGATGTGCGCATCTGGGTCGACGGGGCCGAGGCCGACCCGGCGCGGGAGCTGCGCGGCCTGCTGCAGGAGCTTTCAAGCGGCGCGGCGACGCTCGGCGTGGAATGGGACGCCTACGGGCTCACCGCCCGCAACGGCCAGCGGCTGGCGGCGGCGCTCGCCGGGTTCGCGGCCCTCGTGGACGCGTCGGACCTGATCTCGCGGCTGCGGCTGGTGAAGAGCCCGGCGGAGATCGCCTATGTCCGCCGCGCCGCCGCACTGGCCGACGCGGCGCTGGCGGCCGCCGAGCGCACCGCCGGGCCGGGCGCCTATGAGGGCGACATCCTGGCCGAGATGCATGGTGCGGTGTTTCGCGGCGGCGGCGACGATCCGGCCAACGAGTTCATCATCGGCTCCGGTCCCGGCGCGCTGATGTGCCGCTATTTCACCGGCCGGCGGCGGCTGGCCGCGAACGACCAGCTCACGCTCGAATTCGCCGGCACCTATCGCCACTACCACGCCTGCCTCATGCGCACGTTCCTGGTGGGTGCGCGCGGACCCCCGGCTGATCGACATGCACGCCGACTGCGCCGAGGCGCTGCTCGCGGCGGAGGCGGCGCTGCAGCCGGGCGCCGCGCTCGGCGAGGTGTTCATGGCGCACGCGAACACGCTGGACGCGCGCGGCCATGCCGCGCAGCGGCTGAACGCCTGCGGCTACGCGCTCGGCGCCACGTTCGCGCCGAACTGGATGGACTGGCCGATGCTCTATGCCGGGCAGCCGGTGGAGGCGCAGCCGGGGATGGTGTTCTTCATCCACATCATCCTCTTCGACGCCGAGCGCGGCCTCGCCATGACCCTGGGGCGCACCTCGCTGGTGACGGCGCAGGGGTCCGAACCCCTCTCACGCGCCACGATCGAGCCGGTCCGCCGCTGAGCGGCCCCCGCCGGGGAGGCGTCAGGACCGGGCGTCAAGGCTGGGCGTCAGGACTGGGCGTCGGGCGAGACGACGATGCAGCGGCCGAGGCGCTCGCAGGCCTGCACCGCGGCGTTGCGCGAGAGCCCGGTGAACCGGGCGCGATACAGCACGCCCCGCGGCAGCCGGACCGGGCCGACGCTGGGCTGCGCCGCGGCGAGCAGGTCGCGGGCGTGGCTGCGTGCCTGCACGGTCGCGGCGCGGGCCTGGTGCTCGGTACCGAAGGCGCCGACCTGGATCGCCCAGGTGCCGCTCACCGAACCGCCGCCGCGCGACGGCAGGGTCTCGGCCACCGCCGGCGCGATCAGGTGGAAGCCGCGGCTGCGGCGCCCGCTGCCCGAGAGCGGCTGCGGCTGCGGGGGCGGGGCCGGCGGCTCCGGCAGCGAGGCGAGCTGGATCTCGGGGCGCTGCATGCCCGAGCGGTTGCCCGCCGAAGACGCGAGCGCGACCGGCGCCTCCTCCCGCCGCTTGCGCGGATTGCGCGGCCCGGGCGGGATCTTCGCGGGCAGTTGCAGCATCGCGTACTGCGTCGCCGACGACTGGTGCTGCGGGTAGACGCCGGCGATCGCCGGGGCGATGTGCGCGACATAGCGCCGCGTCTCGTTCGGCAGCGGGCGGCGGCGGTAGAGGTAGTCGTCGAGCCGGCCGGGACCCGCGTTGTAGGCGGCGAGGAAGCCGGGCGAGCCATAGGCGTCGTACAGCTCGCGGATATAGGCCGTGCCGGCCATGATATTGTCGTGCGGATCGTAGGGATCGCCGCCGAGCTCGTAGCGGACGCGCAGCTCGTCGTAGGTCGCCGGCATCACCTGCATCAGCCCCATCGCGCCCTTGTCGGATGTGATGAGCTGGCCGTCTTCGTAGAGCCGCCCGCCGGACTCCTGGTGAATGACCTCGCGAATCCAGCTCTCCGGCACGTCGTATTTCAGCGCGGCTTCGGAGATGTAGGGCCCCCACGGGTCGCTTGCCGGGCCGGGCGCCGGATAGTCGCGCCGGGCGCGCGAGGCATACTGCGCCGCCTCCTGCGTGCCGCTGATCTGGACGCGGTGGCTGGCACACGCCGCCAACAGCGACAATCCCGTCATGCAAACGGCAATGCGCAACAGCATCGCGTGCGGGAGGGCAGCCATGATGCGCGGGCCTCCGTCGTCGTGGCGCGGCCGGACCCCAGCCGGAGGGCACGACGGCGTTAAGAGCCGTCGTTCATCGGGGTAGTCAGGATTCTGGTCTAAGCCCTTTATCGCGGATGCCGCGCCCCACGCAACCCTGAATCACGGCACTCGCGGGTGTGATCGCGCCCGCGATTTTCCATCCGCCACACTCATGTTTTCGGCTATTCTGTCCGTGATATTTCTGATCTCGAAAGGAGATCCGCCGCATGTCCGCCCTGTTCCGTTCGGCCGTGCTGGCCGGGCTGTTCAGCCTCGCAGGATGCGCGACGCATCACGGCGAAAGCGCGGCAACGCCGCCGTCGTCCGCGCCGGCCGCGAGCATTGGCTATGCGACCATCGTGGCGGCGCGGCAGAGCGGGATTGAAGGGACGCGGATTCTGGCGGCGATCGGCCTCACGCCGATGGGCGCGGCGGCCGGACGCGGTGAAGTCGAATTTATCGTTCGCACCGCAGACGGCGCGACGCTCTCGGTGGTGCAGGCCGACCGCGACAATCTGCGCCCGGGCGAGCGCGTCGTGGTGCTGAGCGGCGCCCGCACGCGCCTCGTCCCGCTCACCGACACCCGCGGAAATCCGGGCTCCTGAACAGGGCCGCGCGGCCACGGTTGCCCGCGGCGGCGCGATCCGCTATCGCGCCCGGCACCATGAGCCTGGCGCTGCACGCGACTCGCCGCAGGACCGAAACCCTCGACCTCACGCCGGAGCCGACGCTGGCGGCGCGGCACCGCATGGCGCTGCGCGACCTGCGGGCGGCGATCGGGCAGTGGCGGCTGTGCACGGTGCTGGCGTGGCTCGACATCAAGCTGCGCTATCGCGGCTCCGTGCTCGGGCCGTTCTGGCTGACGCTCTCGACCGCGGCGATGGTGGGGGCGATGGGGTTCCTCTACGCGGCCCTGTTCCACATGGACCTGCACGACTACCTGCCGTACCTCGCGCTGTCGCTGGTGCTGTGGGGCTTCGTGGGCGCCGTCATCGGCGATGCCTGCCAGACCTTCACCGCATCGGAGGGCATGATCCGCGCCATGCGCCTGCCCTTCACGCTGTATGGCGGGCGCATCGTTCTGCGCAACGTGCTGGTGCTGGCGCACAACCTGGTGGTGATCGTGGTCGTGTTCGCGATCTTCCGCATCGCGCCCCGGCCCACGGCCCTGCTGGCGCTCCCGGGCTTCGCGTTCTGGCTGATCGACGGGCTGGCGCTGTGCCTGCTGCTCGGCGCCGTGTGTGCGCGGTTCCGCGACATCCCGCCGATCGTCGACAGCGTGCTGCAGATGATCTTCTTCGTGACCCCGGTGATCTGGAAGCCGGAGGCGGTCGGCCCGACGCGCCAGTGGCTGCTGCCGTACAACCCGTTCTTCTCGTTGCTGGAGGTTGTGCGCGCCCCGTTGCTCGGCGCCGTCCCCTCGGCCGCGGTCTACATCTCGGCGATCGGCTCCTCGCTGCTGCTGTGGGCGCTGGCATGGCTGCTGTTCGCGCGGGTGCGCGGACGCATCGCGTTCTGGCTGTAGCACCATGCACGCCGAACTCGACGTCGCCGGCATCAGCCTCGACTTTCCGCTCTACCATTCGCAGGCGCGCAGCCTGAAACGCACCGTGTTCTCCACCATGTCCGGGCGCATGGCGAGCGACCAGCGGCACCGGGTGGTGGTGCAGGCGCTGCGCGACATCAGCTTTCGCCTGGAGAGCGGCGACCGGCTCGGCCTGATCGGCGTCAACGGCTCGGGCAAGACCACGCTGCTGCGCACACTCGCCGGGATCTACGAGCCGGTGGTCGGCCGGGTGCGCGTGCGCGGCTCACTCAACGCGCTGCTCGATCCGCAGCTCGGCATGAACATCGAGCTGACCGGGCGCGAGAACATCATGCTGCGCGGCCTCTACAACGGCCTCGACGCGGCGACGGTGGCGCGGCTCGAGGAAGACGTGCGCGCCTTCGCCGAACTCGGCGACTTCATCGACCTGCCGGTCCGCATCTACAGTTCCGGCATGATGGTGCGGCTCGGCTTCGCGCTGGCCACCGCGATCCGCCCGCAGGTGCTGCTGATGGACGAATGGTTCCTCGCCGGCGACGCCGCGTTCATGGAGAAGGCGCGCGGACGGCTGGAGGACATGGTGCGCGGCGCGGAGATCCTCGTCCTGTCGTCGCACCTCAAGCCGGTGGTCATGAGCTGGTGCACGCGCGTGATCTGGCTGGACGCAGGGCGCGTGCGGGCGGACGGGCCGGCGGCGGAGGTCATGGAGGCGTACAGCGCCGCCGCCGCATAGGCGGCGGCCGCTAGACCTTCTCGACCTGCCCGTATTCCAGCTCGACCGGCGTCGAGCGTCCGAAGATCGAGACGCTGACCTTCACGCGCCCCTTCTCCTCGTCGATCTCCTCGACCGTGCCGTTGAAGCTGGTGAACGGCCCGTCGGCCACGCGCACCTGCTCGCCCACCTCGAACAGCACCGAGGGCCGCGGCCGTTCGACGCCCTCGCGCGTCTGCTTCATGATCCGCTCGGCCTCGGCATCCGAGATCGGGCTCGGCCGCAGCCGCGTGCCGAGGAAGCCGGTGACCTTCGGCGTGTCCTTCACGAGGTGCCATGCCTCGTCGGACAGCTCCATCTTCACCAGCACGTAGCCGGGAAAGAACTTCCGCTCGGCATTCACCTTCTGGCCGCGGCGCAGCTCCACGACCTCCTCCGAGGGCACCAGCACCTCGTCGATCTGGTCGGCAAGCCCCTTCTGGGCCGCTTGCTCCTTGATCTGCTGGGCGATCTTCTTCTCGAACCCGGAATAGACGTGCACCACGTACCAGCGCTTGGCCATGCCCCCCTCCCCCGTCAGCCGCCGGTGCCGAACAGGGCACGCACGCCGATGCCGATGAACTGGTCGACGACGAAGAAATAGATCGTTGCCAGGGCCGCCATCGCGAGCACGAGCCCGGTGGTCACCAGCGTCTCCTTGCGCGTCGGCCAGGTGACCTTCGCCACCTCCGCCCGCACCTCGCGGATGAATTTTGCCGGATTGACCGCCACGCCGCTCATGCTCCTCTCGACACCTTTCCGACCGCACCAGGGGAATCCGGAGAATGGCAGGGGTGGAGGGTCTCGAACCCCCAGCCTCCGGTTTTGGAGACCGGCGCTCTAGCCAATTGAGCTACACCCCTACCGGGCCTGCCGCAGCCCGCAAGCCCGGCCGGCCCGAGGCGCCGTAGAAAGGCCGCGCGGGCCGGAAAGTCAAGGGCGGGCGGTGCTTTCGGGGCCGGCGCCGCTTTCGGCGATCCAGGCCCGATCTCGGGGGTAGTCCGCCTCGCTCCGGCCGCGGGCCAGCGCACGCAGCGCCGCGCGCTGGAAGGCGACGTAACCCATGCTCGGCGGCTCCGTGCCGCGGTCGGTGAACAGGCGGGCATGAAGCTGCGGCAGGCGGTGGAACGGCACGCCGGGGAAGGCGTGATGTGCGGTATGATATTGCATATTCCAGCACAGCCAGCGCATCGCCCGCCCGGTCCGCGTGCTGCGCGTGTTGCGCAGCACGTCGCCGACATGCGGCATGCCCAGATGCTCGATCGTGTTTTGCAACTGGTGCGCCGCCTTGGTCAGCAGCATCGGCGCGAGCCAGTAGAGCAGCGCCGCCTCGCTGCCCGCCGCGACCGAGGCGGCGGCGATGAGTGCATAGCCCGCCATGTGCCAGCGCGCCTCGCGGATCACCAGGGCATGGCGCGCCGGCGGGATGTAGCTCTCGTTCACCTTGCCGCGGGCGAAACGGAGGATGCGCTCCACCCGGCTGGTCCAGTAGGTCACGCCGAGCAGCCAGAGCAGGTAGCTCGCGCGGCCATAAGGCGGGCGCTCCAGCTCGCCGTCCCTCGCCCAGTCCTGCGTGTGGCGATGGTGGGCGTAGTGCTGGATCTGGTCGAAGTCGCGCGGGTAGAGCAGGAAAAAGCCGATGGTCCGGCCCACCGCCGCGTTCAGCCACCGGCTGCGGAACGCGGTGTAATGGCTGGTCTCGTGCTGCGCGGCGTAGAGGAAGTTGATCAGCACGCCGTGCAGAACGAAAACCGGCACCACCCAGAGCGTGCCCAGCGTGGCCGCGATCCCCGCGCCGGTGACCCCGATCGCGGCGAGGTGCGAACCGAGCTGGAGCAGCCCCGCGCGGTCGGAGCGCGTGCAGAGCGCCCGCAGCGCCGCGGGCTCGATCAGGTCGCGTCGGGCGAAGACCTCGTCCACGGCCGCCCTCTTGCCTTCGCTGGACGCGCCAGCCTAAGCCAAGTGCCAGGCACTGGCCAGAGAGCCCGGGAACAGGCGATGCCCGTCATCCGCTCGGCGATCGACCCGCGTGACCCGGCGTTCTCGGCCCGGGCGGAGCAGATGCGCGCGCTCGTCGCCGATCTGCGCGCGACGGTCGAGACGATCCGGCTCGGCGGCGGGGAGCAGGCGCGGCGGCGGCATGTCGAGCGCGGCAAGCTGCTGCCGCGCGAGCGCGTCCGGGCGCTGCTCGATCCCGGCTCGCCGTTCCTCGAGCTCTCGCAGCTCGCGGCGTACGGCATGTACGGCGACGAGCGTCCGGCGGCCGGCATCATCACCGGCATCGGCCGCGTCGCCGGGCGCGAGTGCATGATCGTCGCCAACGACGCGACGGTGAAGGGCGGCACCTACTACCCGATGACGGTCAAGAAGCACCTGCGCGCGCAGGAGATCGCGCGCAAGAACCGCCTGCCCTGCATCTATCTGGTCGATTCCGGCGGCGCCAACCTGCCGAACCAGGACGAGGTGTTTCCCGATCGCGAGCATTTCGGCCGCATCTTCTACAACCAGGCGAAGATGTCGGCGGCAGGGCATCGCGCAGATCGCGGTGGTGATGGGCTCCTGCACCGCGGGCGGCGCCTACGTGCCGGCGATGTCCGACGAGAGCGTCATCGTGCGCGGCCAGGGCACGATCTTTCTCGGCGGCCCGCCGCTGGTGAAGGCGGCGACCGGCGAGGTGGTGACGGCCGAGGAGCTCGGCGGGGCCGACGTGCACACGCGCATCTCCGGCGTCGCCGACCACCTGCGCCGAGAACGACGCCCACGCGCTCGGCATCGCGCGGCGGATCGTCGCCGACCTCGAACCGGCGTCAAGCGGCCGGCGCTCGACATCGCGCGAACCCGCGCGAGCCGCGTCTACGATCCGGCGGAGACTCTACGGCATCGTGCCGGCCGATCTGCGCAAGCCCTACGACGTGCGCGAGGTGATCGCGCGCATCGTCGACGGCAGCGAGTTCGACGAGTTCAAGCGCTCTACGGCCCGACGCTGGTCACCGGCTTCGCGCACATCTGACGGCTATCCGGTCGGCATCGTCGCCAACAACGGCATCCTGTTCTCCGAGAGCGCGCTGAAGGGCGCGCATTTCATCGAGCTGTGCGCCAGCGCGGCATTCCGCTGGTGTTCCTGCAGAACATCACCGGCTTCATGGTCGGGCGCAAATACGAGGCGGGCGGCATCGCCAAGGACGGCGCCAAGATGGTGACCGCGGTCGCCACCGCGCGCGGTGCCGAAGTTCACCGTCATCATCGGCGGCAGCTTCGGCGCCGGCAACTACGGCATGTGCGGCCGCGCCTACGCGCCGCGCTTCCTGTGGATGTGGCCGAACGCGCGCATCTCGCGTGATGGGCGGCGAGCAGGCGGCGAGCGTGCTGGCGCAGGTGCGCCGCGACGGCCTGGCGGCGCGCGGCGCAGGACTGGCCGGCCGAGGAGGAGGCGGCGTTCAAGCGGCCGATCCGCGCGCAGTACGAGACGCAGGGCCATCCCTACTACGCGAGCGCCCGGCTGTGGGACGACGGCGTCATCGATCCGGCCGAGACGCGCATGGTGCTTGGCCTCGGCATCTCGGCCGCGCCTGAACGCGCCGATCGCCAGCCGACGCGCTTCGGCGTGTTCCGGATGTGAGGCGCGCGGCATGTTCGACAGCATCCTGATCGCCAACCGCGGCGAGATCGCCTGCCGCATCATCCGCACCGCGCGGCGCTGGGCATCGCGCACGGTCGCGGTCTATTCCGAGGCCGACGCCGCGGCGCTGCACGTCGCGCTGGCCGACGAGGCGTTCGGCATCGGCCCGGCGCCGGCGCGCGACAGCTATCTGAAGATCGAGCGCGATCATCGACGCCGCGCGCGCGCGCGGGCGCCGAGGCGATCCATCCCGGCTACGGCTTCCTGGCCGAGAACGCCGGCTTTCGCCGAGGCGTGCGCAGGCGGCCGGCCTGGTCTTCATCGGCCCGCCGCCGACGCGATCCGCGCGATGGGCTCGAAGAGCGCCGCGAAGGCGCTCATGGAGCGGCGCGGGCGTGCCGGTGGTGCCGGGCTATCATGGCGCCGACCAGGACGCCGCGCGTGCTTGCGGACGCGGCGGCACGCGATCGGCTATCCGGTGCTGATCAAGGCGTCGGCCGGCGGCGGCGGCAAGGGCATGCGCGTGGTCGCCGAGCCGGGCGAGTTCGCGGCGGCGCTCGCGGCCGGCGCGGCGCGAGGCGCGAGCGGCGTTCGGCGACGACCGGTGCTGCTCGAGAAGCTACCTGACCCGGCCGCGCCACATCGAGATGCAGGTGTTCGCGCGACGCGCCACGGCAACGTCGTGCACCTGTTCGAGCGCGACTGCTCGATCCAGCGCCGCCACCAGAAGGTGATCGAGGAGGCGCCGGCGCCGGGCCTCGACGCGCGGCACGCGCGAGCGCATGGGCGAGGCCGCGGTCGCCGCCGCGCGCGCGATCGGCTACGTCGGCGCCGGCACGGTCGAGTTCATCGTCGAGGACGGGGACGCCTTCTACTTCATGGAGATGAACACGCGCCTGCAGGTCGAGCATCCGGTGACCGAGATGATCACCGGCCTCGATCTCGTCGAATGGCAGCTGCGCGTCGCCGCCGGGCGAGCCGCTGCCGCTGCGCCAGGACGAGCTCGCCATCGCCGGCCATGCGATCGAGGCGCGCATCTATGCCGAGGACCCGGCGCGCGATTTCCTGCCGGCGACCGGCACGCTGCGCCATCTGCGCGCGCCCGCCGAGGAGCCGCGCATGTGCGCGTGGACACGCGGCGTGCGCGCAGGGCGACGCCATCTCCGTGCACTACGACCCGATGATCGCGAAGCTGATCGCGCATGGCAGCGGACCGCGCGGACGCGCTCCGGCTTCTCGCGCACGCGCTCGACGACTACGAGATCGCGGGCGTGCAGACCAATCTTCGCGCTGCTGCGGGCGATCGGCGGCGCATCCGGCGTTTCGCGCCGGCGCGGTCGATACCGGCTTCATCGCCACCACGCCGCCGCGTTGATGCTGCCCCCCGCGCCGCCGCCGCGCGCCGCGCTGGCCGCGGCGGTGCACCGGTTGCTCGCCGACGCGCGCGGGCACGGACGACACGCATTCGCCCTGGGCGCGGGCGACGGCGTGGCGGCTGAACGGCGAGGGCTACCAGGATTTCACTCTTGCTGGCGAGACCGCCCTGACGCTGCGCGCGCATCTGCATCGGGACGGGGATTTTCGGCTGGATTTCCCGGACGGCGCCGCCGATGTCGTCGCGGGCGAGACCGACGACGGCGCGCGTGTGTCTCGCGCTCGACGGCATGCAGGCGCGGGCGCGCGTGCTGCGCAGCGGCGATGCGCTGACGGTGATGCTGCACGGCGAGGCGCACGCGCTGACCTATGTCGATCCGCTGGCGCCGGCGCGGGCGAGGCAGTGGCCGGCGGCGACCGCATCGTCGCCCCGATGCCGGGACGCGTGCTGGAAGTCGTCGCGGTCGGGCGCGAGGTGCGGCGCGGCGAGGTGCTGGTGGTGCTCGAAGCGATGAAGGTTCAGATGCGCCTGACCGCGCCGCGCGACGCGGTCATCGCCGCGGTGGGCTGCGCGCGCGGTGATCTGGTGGAAGACGGCGCGGAACTCGTCAGCTTCGCGCCGGCCGACTGAAGCGAGCGGAGAAGCCATGGATTTCGACTATTCGCCGAAGGTCCGGGAACTCAAGGCCCGCGTCGAGACCTTCATGGCCGAGCAGGTCTATCCCGAACGAGGCGCGAAATCCTGGCGCAGATCGCGCGAGGGCGACCGCTGGCAGCCGCCGGCGCTGATCGCCGACACTCAAGCAGCGCGCGCGCGACGGCCGGGCTGTGGAACCTGTTCCTGCCCGAGAGCGAGTACGGCGCCGGCCTGACCAACCTCGAATACGCGCCGCTGTGCGAGATCATGGGCCGCTCGCCGTTCGCGCCGGAGGTGTTCAACTGCTCGGCGCCCGACACCGGCAACATGGAAGTGCTGGTGCGCTACGGCACCGCCGAGCAGAAGCGCGCGTGGCTGGCAGCCGCTGCTCGACGGCGAGATCCGCTCGGCCTTCGCGATGACCGAGCCCGACGTCGCCTCCTCCGACGCCACCAACATCGAGACCCGCATCCGCCGCGAAGGCGAGCGACTACGTCATCAACGGGCGCAAATGGTGGACCTCCGGCGCGCTCGATCCGCGCTGCCGCATCCTGATCGTGATGGGCCGCTCGGCCGCGGATGCGACGCGACCGCTACCGCTCGCAGTCGATGATCCTCGTGCCGCTGCCGCATCCCGGCGTGCACGTCAAGCGCATGCTGCCGGTGTTCGGCTACGACGACGCGCCGCACGGCCACGGCGAGGTCGTGTTCGACAATGTCGCGCGTGCCGGCCGGCGAACATGCTGCTCGGCGAAGGCCGCGGCTTCGAGATCGCGCAGGGCCGGCTCGGCCCCGGGCGCATCCATCACTGCATGCGGCTGATCGGGCTCGCCGAGCGCGCGCTCGAGCGCATGTGCCGGCGCGCGCAGATCGCGCGTCGCCTTCGGCACGCCGGTCGCCGAGCAGACGGTGACGCAGGAGCGCATCGCCGAGAGCCGCATCATGATCGACCAGGCGCGCCTGCTGACGCTGAAGCGCGGCCGACGTGATGGACAAGCGCGGCAACAAGGCGGCGCGCGCCGAGATCGCGATGATCAAGGTGGTGGCGCCGAACATGGCCTGCCGCGTGATCGACTGGGCGATCCAGGCGTACGGCGGCGCCGGCGTCACCGACGATTACGGCCTCGCCTACGCCTATGCCTGCGCGCGCACGCTGCGCCTCGCCGACGGACCCGACGAGGTGCACCGCAACCAGATCGCGCGGCTGGAACTGCGACGCTACCAGGGGCCGGAAAGCCTCACCGGCGGCTCGGCATCGGTGCTGCCGGTCGACCGCACGCCGGGGCTGCGCCGCAAGCCGGTGTGGATCGCGTGACGCGCCGCGATGGGCGAATGGGCGACCACGGCCTCGATCTTACGCGCGGCTCGCCGCGTGGCTGCGCGACAACGTCCCGGGATATGCGGGCGTGCCGGCGGTCGAGCGGTTCGAGGGCGGGCAGTCGAACCCGACCTTCCTGCTCCGCACCGCCAGCGGCGCCTATGTCCTGCGCCGCAAGCCGCAGGGGGCGTTGCTGGCGAGCGCGCATGCGGTGGATCGCGAATTCCGCGTGCTGCGCGCGCTGCACGGCAGCGCGGTTCCGGTCGCCCGGCCCTACGCGCTGTGCGAGGACCCGTCCGTCATCGGCAGCAGCTTCTACGTCATGGACTTCGTCGAGGGGCGCATCTTCTGGGATCAGACGCTGCCCGGCTGCCCGCCCGCCGAGCGTCGCCGCGATCTACGACGCCATGGGTGCGACCATCGCCGCGCTGCACAGCGTCGACTATCGCGCCGTCGGGCTCGAGGGCTTCGGCAAGCCGGGGGCCTATGTCGCGCGCCAGATCGACCGCTGGACGCGGCAGTACCGCGCCTCCGAAACCGCCCCGATCGCCGCCATGGACCGGCTGATCGACTGGCTTCCGCGCCATCTGCCGCCGCGCGACGCGACCGCGATCGTGCATGGCGACTATCGCATCGACAATCTGATCTTCCACCCCACGGAGCCGCGCGTCGTCGCGGTGCTGGACTGGGAGCTGTCGACGCTCGGCGATCCGGTGGCCGACTTCGCATATCACGTGATGTCGTGGCGCATCGCGCCGGCGGCGTTTCGCGGCCTGGCCGGCGTCGACCTCGCCGCGCTGGGAATTCCGACCGAGGCCGACTACGTCGCCGCCTATTTCCGCCGCACCGGCTTCGCGCCGGTTGCCGACTGGGATTTTTACGTCATCTTCGGCATGTTCAAGATCGCCGCCATTCTGCAGGGCGTCTACAAGCGCGCCCTCGACGGCACCGCGGCGAGCGCGCAGGCCCTGGAAGTCGGCGGGCGGGCCGCGCGGATGGCGGAACAGGGCGCGGCGCTGGTCGAGACCCGGGCAGCCTGAACGATCGCCGGCGACGCCGGACGCTGACAAGCGCGACCGGCTGCCCGTAGCCTGCCTGCGGCGTCGTTCAACCGAAAGGCCCCATGGAAGCGCCTCCGGATCTTTCCGCGTTCAAGATCGCGCTGATCGTGCTCGGCGCCGCCGCGATCGTGATTCCGCTGTTTCACCGCATGCGGGTCAGCACCGTGCTCGGCTTCATGCTGGTGGGCGTCGTGGTCGGCCCGTTCGGCCTGGGGCAGGCGACCCGGCTGGTGCCCGCGCTGACCGCGGTCACCATCAACGATCCGGCGGCGATCGCGCCGATGGCGCGGCTGGGCGTGGTGCTGCTGCTGTTCATGATCGGGCTGGAGCTGTCGCTGGAACGGCTGCTGGTCATGCGCGGGCTCGTGTTCGGCCTCGGCGCGTTGCAGCTTGGCCTCTGCGCCGCCGCACTGGCGGGCGCCGCCATGCTCGGGGGCGTCGACAGCACCACCGCCGTCGTGCTGGGCCTGGCCGGCGCGATGTCCTCGACGGCGGTCACGCTGCAGGTGCTCTCGCAGGCGAAGCGGCTGGCGACGCCGGTGGGGCGCAGCTGCTTCGCCATTCTGCTGTTCCAGGATCTCGCCGTCGTGCCGGTGCTGTTCACGCTGGCACTGCTGCATCACGGCGCGAGTGCGGCCGTACTCGTGGGGGCGATCGGCAAGGCGGTGCTGGCGCTGGTTGCGGTCTTCGGCGTCGCGCGGCTGGCGCTGCGCCCGCTGTTCCGCAGCGTCGCGCGCACCAACAGCCCGGAGCTGTTCACCGCCGCCTGCCTGCTCGTGGTGTTCGCGACCGCCCTGGTGACGGCCGCCGCCGGGCTTTCGATGGCGCTCGGGGCGCTGATCAGCGGCCTGCTGCTCGCCGGCACCGAGTTCCGCCATCAGGTCGAGGTGACGATCGAGCCGTTCAAAGGCTTGCTGGTCGGCGTGTTCCTGATTTCCGTCGGCATGGGCCTCGATCTGACGAAGCTGTTCGGCGAGCCGGTTGCCGTGCTCGGGCTTGCGGCGGGGCTCGTCGCGCTGAAGTTCGCGGTGATCGCGATCCTGATGCGGGTCTGGGGGTTCGCATGGCCCACCGGCGTGCAGAGCGGCCTGCTGCTGGGTCCGGCCGGGGAGTTCGGCTTCGTGATCGTGGCCGTCGCGATCAGCGAGGGCCTGCTCGGCGCCCCGATCGCCGGCGTCGCCTTGACCTCGGCCGCGCTCAGCATGGCGCTGATCCCGCTCTTCGCCGGCCTGGGCACGCGGCTGGCGCGGCCCGCCGCGGCCGCCATCGACCCGGCGCTGCTGCCGCCCGCGGACGCGAAGAGCACGAGCCGCGTCGTCATCGCCGGCTTCGGGCGCGTGGGGCAGACGGTCGCGGCGATGCTGGAGCGCCATAACATCAGCTACCTCGCCATCGACCACGACGCCGACCTGGTCGCGCGCGAGCGTGCGGCGGGGCGCGCGGTGTTTTATGGCGATCTGGCGCGGATCGAACTGCTGCGCGCGCTCGACGTGGGTGCCGCGCGCGCGCTCGTGGTCACGATGGATAACCAGCGCGCCGTGGATGCGGTCGTGGCCGCGGCGCGCGGCGAGCGCAAGCCGCTGCTGATCGTCGCCCGCGCGCGCGACGCCGGGCACGCCGCGCATCTCTACCGGATGGGCGCCTCCGACGCGATTCCGGAGACGGTCGAGGCAAGCCTGCAGCTCGCCGAAGCGGTGCTGGTCGATATCGGCGTGCCGATGGGGCCGGTGATCGCGTCGATCCATGAGAAGCGCGCCGAGCTGCAGGACGAGATCAAGGCGATGGCGCCGGGCGCCGAGGTCCGTCCGCGCGGCCGGCGCATGCGGCGCGGCTGAGCGGCGCGAGCGTTGCCTCCGGCGCGGCGGGCACCGTAGTCTCCCCGGCCATGACGACCGCGGATCATGTCATCGTCGGCAGCGGCATCAACGCCCTCGTGGCCGCCGCGCTGCTCGGGCGGCGCGGGCACCGGGTGCTGATGCTTGAGCGCAACGAGGTCATCGGCGGCTGCATCCGCACCGAGGCCGCGACCGCGCCGGGCTTCGTGCACGATGTGATGGCGACGACCTTCGTGCTGTTCACGACCTCGCCGGGCTACGCCGAGCTCGGGCCGGACCTGCACAAGCGCGGCCTCGCCTTCGCCGATGCGCGGATCCCGACCGGCGTGCTGCTGCCGGACGGGCGCAGCGCCGTGCTGCGGCGCGACCGCGGCGCCAATGTCGCGGCGTTCGAGGCGCTGCACGCCGGCGACGGCGCCGCCTTCGCGCGCGAACTCGATCGCATGGGCGCGGACCTGCCGCTGATTTTCGCGCTGCTTGGCGGCACGCTCTGGTCGCGCCCAACGCTGCGCCTGCTGGCGCGGGAGGCGTGGCGGCGGGGCCTGCGCAATCTCGCGGCGTTCTTCGGCGAGGCGCTCGGCACCGCGCGCGCCTGGCTCGAACAGGATTTCGCATCCGAGGAGATGCGCGCGCTGTTCGCCCCCTGGGTGCTGCATGCCGGGCTCGGGCCGGAGAGCGCCTATTCGGGGCAGATGGCGAAGGTCATCGCATTCGCGCTGGAGGCGGCCGGCGCGCCGATCGTGCAGGGCGGCGCGCAGAACCTTCTCAACGCCTTCGCGCAGCTCATCCGCGACCAGGGCGGCGAGATCCGCACCGGCGCCGATGTCGTGCGCGTGCTGCGCGACGACACCTCCGGCGCCGCGCGCGGCGTGCAGCTCGCCGGCGGCGAGGAGATTCTCGCGCGCAAGGCGGTGATCTGCTCGGTGACGCCGCACCAGCTCTATGAGCGCCTGCTCGGCGGCGCGACCCTGCCGCCCGCGGTCGCGGAAGGTGTGCGGCGCTATCGCTACGGCAAGGGCGACATGCAGATCCACTACGCGCTGGCCGCCCCGCCGCGCTGGCGCAATCCCGAACTCGGCAGCGTGGCGCTGCTGCATCTGACGCCGGGGCTCGATGGCGTCTCGCGCGCGGCGAACGAGGCCGAGCGCGGCCTGCTGCCCGCGGTGCCGACGATCTGCGTGGGCCAGCCCAGCGCGCTCGATCCCACCCGCTGCCCGCCCGGCCGCGCGATCCTGTGGCTGCAACTGCCGGAGGCGCCGCGCCGGATCAAAGGCGACGCCGCCGGCACCATCGCCCCGCCGGCGGAGGGCGCGTGGAGCGAGACCGTGCGCGAGCAGTTCGCCGATCGCGTGGAGGCGATTCTGGCAAGCCACATCGACGGGTTCCGCGCGGGCGTGCTGGGCCGGCGCGCCTATTCGCCGGCCGATCTGGCGGCGATGAACGTCAACCTCGTGGACGGCGATCCCTATGGCGGGTTCTGCGGGCTGGATCAGTTCTTCCTCTGGCGGCCGCTGAAGACCTCCGCCAATCACCGCACCCACGTCCCGCGCCTCTATCACATCGGCGCCTCGACGCATCCCGGGCCGGGGCTGGGCGGCGGCTCCGGCTATCTGCTCGCCAAGACGATCGGCTGACGCCCTACCGGTTGGCGCCGGGCACCCACAGCACGTCCGCCGCGCCGCCGCGGTTCAACCGCCGGCCGAGCACGAACAGGTGGTCCGAAAGGCGATTGAGGAACCGTACCGCGACCGGATTCACCGGCTCGGCCGCGGCCAGCGCCACCACCCGCCGCTCCGCCCGCCGCACGATCGTGCGCGCCAGATGCGCGTGTGCCGCCCCCGCCGTGCCGCCCGGCAACACGAAGCTGGTGAGCGGGGCGAGGGAAGCGTTCATCGCCGCGATCTCGGCTTCCAGCCGCAGGCAGAGTGCATCGCCGATGCGCCGCTCGCCCGCCTCGCCCGGCACGCAGAGGTCGGCGCCGAGGTCGAACAGGTCGTTCTGGATGCGCGCGAGCATTGCATCAGCATCGGCGTCGCCGCCGAGATGCAGGCGCAGCAGGCCGACCGTCGCGTTCGCCTCGTCCACGGTGCCGAACGCCTCCACGCGCAGCGCGTCCTTGGCGACGCGCGCGCCGTCGCCGAGCGAGGTCTTCCCCCCGTCGCCGCCGCGCGTCACCACGCGGTTGATCCGCACCATCGGCCGTCCCCCCAAGCAGGCTCATCGGCTGCAGAACGAGTGCGCCCCGCGGCCCCTGCATCGCTAGTCCTGCGGCGCCTGCGGTGCCAGCTTTTGCTTCTGGGCGCCCGGCCGCAAGCTGCGCAGCTATTCCAGTCGGAACTGAGACGGTCTAGCGTATTGTCGCTCTCTGCGGATGTGGAGGCGACATGCCGACCACGGTGTATTTCGCGACCAATCGCGTCGTGACCGGTCCGCCCGACGACTGGCAGAGCTATGGCACCGGCATCGTGGCCCCGAGCGACGCTTCCCGGATCACCTACGCCGAAGCCTTCGTCGACGGCATCAACCTAGCGGTCGAAGGCAGCGGCACCATCACCACCATCGCCAAGGACCAGCAGGGCGACTTCGGTGCTGACACGAAGGCCGACATCCTGGGATCGGGCAGGGATATCCTGGTCTTCATTCACGGCTTCGCCAACTCCTTCAAGGACGCGATCACCCGCGCGGCCTATAATCGCGAATGGTTCGCTGCCGGCGGGTCACAGACCACCATGATCACCTTCACTTGGCCCTCGCTCGGTCAGCTCGTCGCGACCCCGCCGCAGATGCTGCAGTCCGACTATCAGCGCGACCAGACGCAAGCGGGCCGGTCAGGTTTCCACGCCATGGCGTTCTTCGCGGCCATCGCGCCTCTGCTGCAAAGCGCGCGCAATGCCGGCCGCCGGATTTTCCTGCTCACCCACAGCATGGGCAATTACGTGCTCGCCTCGGCGGTCGAGACTTGGTTCGGCCACGGCAAGCCGTCGCTGAAGCTGTTCGACGAGGTGCTGCTCGCCGCGGCCGATGAACGCTTCGACAGTTTCGGCTTCACCAATGGCGGCCGCCTCAGCCGGCTGCATGACCTCACATCCCGCATCTCAATCTATTTCAGCGAACGCGATCTGGCGATGTATCTCAGCGTGGCGGTGAATTTCATCACGCGCCTCGGCCACGACGGACCCGAGCACAAGTCGGATCAGACGCTGTTCCAGCCTGGGACCTATCGCATCGTCAACTGCGCCAAGGTGGACGACTACAACTTGCTGCTGCCGCCGGATGCGAGCCATCAGTACTACCGGCGGTCGCCGAAGGTGCGCGCAGACATCGTCGCGGTCATGGCAAATTCCGCTGCCGTCGGCGGCGGCCTCATCAGCCCCTGAAGGTTTTCGGCTACAGCACGATGACGCCCTGATGTTTGGCCTTCCCCTCGGGCTCGACATGGATCGTGATGACGAGCCCAGCAATGTCCGCCTTCAGCGCCGCCTCGATCCGGTCGCAGATGTCGTGCGCGGCCGCGACCGTCATCGACCCCGGCACGACGAGGTGGAATTCGAGGAAGCTGAGGCGCCCGGCATAGCGCATGCGCAGGTCGTGCGCCTCCAGCGCGCCTTCCGCATGCTCGCTGACCAGCCGGCGGACGCGGGCGACGATCTCCTCGGCCGGCGCGGCATCCATGAGCCCGCCGGCCGACTCGCGGATCACCCGCACGCCGGAGACCAGGATATAGACCGCGGTCGCGGCCGCGATCAGCGGATCGAGCCAGGCGATCCCGGTCGCCACCACCAGCGCCACGCCGAGCAGCACGCCGGCGGAGGTGACGACGTCGGAGAGCAGGTGCCGCCCATCGGCCCGCAGCGCCACCGACCGCAGCCGCGCGCCACGCCGCAGCAGCACCGCCGCCCAGCCGGCGTTGAGCACCGTCGCGACCGCGTTCACCGCCATGCCCTCGATCGGCAGGCGCAGCGGCTCCGGTGCCACGAACGCCCGCCATGCATGATCGAGGATGAACAGCGCGGCGAGCACGATCATCACGCCCTCGACCACGGCGGCGAACATCTCCGCCTTCTCGTGGCCGTAGGGATGCTGGGCGTCGGCGGGGCGGGCGGCGATGCGCAGCGCCAGCAGCGCCATGACCGCGGTGGCCACGTTCACGACCAACTCCGCCGCGTCGGAGAACAGCGCCGCGCTCCCGGTCAGGGCCCAGGCCAGCGTCTTGAGCCCCAGCACGACGAGGCCGAGCACGATGCTCGCGCCGCCGATCGCCGCCGCGCCCGTCATGCCCCGCCCCGCGCTATGCGCCGGGGGCGAGCGCGGCGGGCGGCCGCGCGGCAGGCGCTCGGCGCGCCAGATCCGCACCTCCAGCGGCCCCGGCACCCGCACCACGGCCCCCGGCGCGAGACCCGCCTCGCCCAGCAGCCGCTCCATCTGCGGCTCGGGGAAGCCCGGCCAGCGATGCGCGAGCCGCTGCAGGCAGTCGGCGTTCGCGTGCGGCGCCAGGTCGACCACCACCAGCAATCCGCCGGGGCACAACACCCGCGCCGCCTCCGCCAGCGCCGCCGCCGGGTCCTCGGCGTAGTGCAGCACCATCTGCACCACCGCGGTGTCGAACGCGGCGTCGGGCAGCGGCAGGCGGTACATGTCGGCGAGCCGCACGCCGCAATGGCTGAGCCCCGCCCGCGCCAGCCGCGCGCGCGCCAGCGCCAGCATCGCCCGGCTGGCATCCACGCCGAGGCCGGACGTTACGCGCGGGGCAAGGAGTTCGAGCAGCCGGCCGGTACCGGTGCCGATGTCGAGCAGCCGTCCGAGGGAGGCCGGCAGGCGCTCCAGCAGCGCCGCCTCCACCGCCTCCGCCGGCAGGCCGAGGGCGCGCATCTCGTCCCATTCCGCGCCGGCGCGCCGGAAGCTTTCGGTCGCGACCCGGGCGCGCTCGGCGAGCACCCGCGCGGCCTGCCGGCGGTCCGCCGCCAGCGCCGGATCGTCGACGGGGAGATGCGCCAGCACGGTGCGCGCGAGCGCCGCCCCCGCGCCGCCGGGCGGGGGCAGGCCGAACCAGGCGTTCGGCCCCTCCCGCACCCGCTCCAGCAGCCCCGCGTCGCACATCAGGCGCAGATGGCGCGACAGGCGCGGCTGGCTCTGGCCGAGGATCTCGGTGAACTCGGTCACGGTGAACGCGCCCGCGCCCGGCGAGCGCCAGGATGCGCAGCCGGGTGGGCTCGGCCGAGGCGCGCAGTGCGGCGAGCAGATCCTCCATCGTCGCGCCGGGCGGGACCCGCTCAGCGCCCGCCCGTTGCTGTGGCGGGCACGTCCGCGGCCCCGGCGCCGAGCGCGCGCTGCATGAAGACGAAGTCGAGCCAGCGGCCGAACTTCAGGCCGACGGCGCGCAGCGCCCCCACACGCACGAAGCCCAGGCTCGCGTGCACGCCGATGGAGCCGACGTTCTCGGCATCGCCGATCACCGCCAGCATCTGGCGGAAGCCCTGCGCCTCGGCCGCCTCGAGCAGTTGCGCGACCAGCGCCTTGCCGACCCCCTGGCCGCGCACGTCCTCGCGTACATAGACGGCATCCTCGCAAGTATGGCGGTAGGCGGAGCGGTCGCGATACTGCGCATAATAACTGTAGCCGAGCACGCCGGTGGCGTCGGTCGCGACCAGCCAGTGCCAGCCGCGCTCGGTCACGGCCTGCCAGCGCGCCGCGATTTCCTCCACCGAGTGGCGGCACTTCCTCGAAGGTGCCGGTGCCGTGCAGCACGTGATGCGCGTAGATCCCCTGGATCTCCGGCAGGTCGGCCTCGGTCGCGGCGCGGATCGGAAGCATCGCGTAATTCTCCGTCAGCTCAGCCCGAGCAGGGTAGCGGCCTCGCGCGCCAATGCCAGCAGGGCGCGATCACGCCCGGGCGCGGCGACGAGCGAGAGGCCGACCGGCGCCTCGCCCTCCTCCGTCGCCACGCGCGCCACCGGCAGCGTGACCTCGGGCAGGCCGGCGAGGCCGCCGATCGACGTCACGCCCACGCTTGCCGCACGCACCTCCTCAAGCTCATGCGGCGCCGCATCGAGCCGGGGCGCAGGGCACGGGCTGGTCGGGTAGGTCAGCACGGCGCCGCCGGCGAGCAAAGGGCGCAGCCGCGCCTGCAGCCGCTGGCGCAGCCCCCAGGCCGCCTGCACCTCGGCATCGGAAATCCGCCGCGCCGCCTCGAAGCGGGTGGCGACCGGCGGGCTGAGGTTGGGGCGCGTCGCCGCGATCCAGGGGCCCAGGCTCGCCCACGCCTCCTGCCCCTGGATCGCGCGGTAGTTGCTGTAGAGGGCGGCGATCCCCTCCGGCACGGCCTGGATCGGCAGCGGCGGGCCGAGCAGCGGCTGCAGCCGCTCCAGCACCCCCGCCAGCGCGCGCGCGACCGTGGGGTGGGCGTTGCTCCAGGCCTCCTCCACCCGCAGCAGCGGGCCGCCGAGCCGGCCGCCGTCGCCGGGCAGCAGCAGGTCGCCGACCCGCGCCAGCAGCTCGGCGCTGCGGGTGAACCAGCCGGGGGTGTCGAGGCTCGGCGCGAGCGGCATGGTGCCGGCGAGCCCGATCGCGCCCTGGGTCGGCCGGATGCCGAAGATCCCGCAATAGCTCGCCGGAACCCGGACCGAGCCGCCGGTATCGGAGCCGAGTGCCAAATCCGCGAGGCCGCCGGCAACCGCGGCCGCCGATCCCGCGCTGGAACCCCCGGGGAAGCGTGCCGGGGCGCGGGGATTGCGCGGCGTGCCGTGCCACAGGTTCTCCCCGGTCAGGCCGAAGGCCAGTTCGACGGTGATCGTCTTTCCGACAAGTCTTGCGCCGGCGCGTAATAATGTCGCGACCACGGGCGCAGTCGCCACCGATGGCGCATGCGTTCGGGTCCAATCAGGATTGCCACATGTCGTGATGAAGCCAGCGATATCGAAAATATCCTTCACCGCCAACCTGATGTCCGTTAAGCGGCCCCGCGCCTGTAGGTATCGAGTATTGCCCGCGCGCCTGGCACGAACGCCCCGAGTTCATCGATTTGCGGTTCCATGGCTCGCGCCTCCGTGATACGGACCGAAGCGTGCTGTGAACCCGCCCGGCTGAAAAGGGCAATTCACGGGACCGTCGATCACGCTACTGCTGATACCGATCGCTTAACGGGCTGTGGTAGAGTGTGGTTGAGAAAGCCCGAGGGAACCGGGCACGCCCGGGCAGGAAGCGCGCCGGGCGCCGGGCTGCGTGGCACTGAAGTCGGCCGCGCCAGCGGCATGACTGCGAAGGAGAGTTGACGCCGTGACCGCATCCGCCGCCGCCAGCCTCCCCGGCCCGGACGAAGCCCTCGAATCGCGCCTGCTCGCGATCGAGGCCGCGGCCCGGTTTCACAATGTCGAGCTGGACCGCGACGAACTGCGCTATCCCGCCGGCGGACCGCCGCCGCCCGCGGCGCTGGTCACCTGGATCCGCGACAGCGGGCTGTGGGCCCGCGCCGTTCGCATGCGCTTCGCGCAGCTACTGAAGATCGAGGCCGCCGCCCCGGTCGTGCTGCTGCTGCGCGACGGCAGCGCGGCGATCCTCGCGACCGCCGATCCGGCGCGCAACATCGTCTGGCTCAAGGACCCAAGGGCACCGTCGTCCGACATGCCGGTCGCGGTGGACGAGCTGCGGCTGAGCCAGGTGTGGTCGGGCGAGGTGCTGCTGATCCGCGCGGTGCGCGAGATCACCGACGAGAACGCGCCGTTCAGCTTCCTATGGGTCTGGGGCGTGGTGCGCAAGGAGTAGCGGCTCCTGCGCGACATGTTCGTCGGCAGCTTCGCGCTGGCGCTGCTCACGCTGGTGCCGCCGCTGATCGTCATGACCACGCTCGACCGCGTGCTGACCTACCGCAGCACCTCCACGCTCGCCCTGGTCGGCATCTTCTTCATCCTCGCGCTGATCTACGAGACCATCCTCAACTACGCGCGGCGCAAGCTCACCTACATCGTCGGCGCCCGCGTCGATGCCAAGATCAGCCTGCACATCTTCAAGCGCATGCTGCGCCTGCCGCTCGACTTCTTCGAGCGCCAGCAGGCCGGCGAGATCACCTATCGCCTGCAGCAGGTCAACAAGATCCGCGAGTTCCTGACCGGCAAGCTGATGACGACCATGCTCGACTGCGTGGCGCTGCTGGTGCTGATCCCGGTGATCTTCATCCTGCAGCCGACGCTCGCCTGGGTGACGATCGTGATGGCGGGGCTGGTGGCGCTGATCATCATGGCCTTCCTCGGCCCGGTGAACCGCGCGGTCGGCCGGTGGATCGCCGCCGAGACGCAGAAGAGCAGCGTGCTGGTCGAGACGCTGCACGGCATGCGCACCGTCAAGTCGCTGGCGCTGGAGCCGCAGCAGCGCGAACTCTGGGACCGCCGCACCGCAAGCTCGGTGAAGCTCAAGCTCGAAGCCTCCGAGCTTGCCAACTGGCCGCAGACGCTGGTCAACCCGATCGAAGGCTTCATGAGCCGCGGCATCGTGCTGCTCGGCGCGCTCATCGCGATCACGGCGCCGGGCTCGATCGATCCGGGCATGCTGATCGGCTTCATGATGATCAGCGGCCGCGTCGCGCAACCGCTGATCGGGATCGCGCGCCTGATGGACGACATGCAGGAGGTGCGCATCGCCGTCAGCTTCGTGCAGTCGGTGATCAACCAGGCGCCGGAGAGCGCCAACCCTCCGCCGGACTGCGCCCGCGGATCGACGGCGAGCTGCAGTTCAACGCGGTGAACTACAGCTATCCGGGCACCAAGACGCGCGCGCTCGACGGCGTAACGTTCTAGATCCCGGCGGGCACGATGCTCGGACTAGTCGGCAAGAGCGGCTCCGGCAAGTCCACGATCGCGCGGCTGCTGCAGGGCATCACCCGCGACTACGAAGGGTTCCTCAAGATCGACGGCAACGACCTGCGCGAGATCAACCTCGCCTATCTGCGCCGCAGCCTCGGCGTCGTGCTGCAGGAGAACTTCCTGTTCCGCGGCACGATCCGCGAGAACATCATCGCCGGCCGGCCCGGCCTCACGCTGACCGATGCGGTGCGCGCGGCGCGGCTCGCGGCGGCCGAGGAATTCATCGAGCGGATGCCGAACGGCTACGAGACCTGGATCGAGGAGGGCTCGCCCAACCTCTCCGGCGGCCAGCGGCAGCGGCTCGCGATCGCGCGCGCGCTGATCCACGACCCGCGGCTGCTGATCCTCGACGAGGCGACGAGCGCGCTCGACCCGGAGAGCGAGGCGATGGTGAACGCCAACCTCACCCGCATCGCCAAGGGGCGGACGATGGTGATCGTGTCGCACCGCCTGACCTCGCTCACCGAGTGCGATCAGATCCTGGTGCTGGATAAGGGCAAGGTGCTCGACATCGCGCCGCACACGGTCCTGCTTGACCGCTGCACAGTCTATCGCCAGCTCTGGCTGCAGCAGAACCGGCATCTGGAGCCCTCGTCGCGCCACGGCATGCCGGGGCCGGTGCTGGCGCAGGGCGACGACTGAGGGAGGGCGCAAGCCATGGCACGCAATCTGGTCACCGCCAGCCCCGCCCTGGTCAGCGTCCGCGACCGTCGAGGAGGCGGTCGCCGCCAACGCGATCCTGGAATTCCAGTCGCCCACCCTCGCCCTGGTCGCCGCGCCGGCGCCACTCTCGGCGCGCATGACGACGTGGCTGATCACGAGCCTGGTGCTCGCCATGATCGCGGTCTTCGCCACGGTGAAGATCGACCGCCTGGTCTCGACCAGCGGCGTCATCCTGGCGGAATCGCCGAACGTCATCGTGCAGCCGCTCGAGACGGCGATCGTGCGCAAGATCTACGTCAAGGAAGGCGAGGTGGTGAAGAAGGGCGAGATTGCTGGCCGAGCTCGATCCCACCTTCGCAGCCAGCGACGAGACCGCGACCGCCGCCCAGATGGCGAGCCTGAAGGCGCAGGTCGATCGGATGCGCGCCGAGCTCGCAAACAAGCCCTATGTCTCCGACGGCACGCAGTACGGGCAGCTCGAGGAGCTCGCCTACCTGCAGCGCCACCAGCAGTTCACCTTCCAGCTCGAGGACTACGACCAGAAGATCAAGAGCCTGGCGGCGAAGGTCGCGCAGGCCGACGCCGATGTCGGCAGCCTGACCAAGCAGCTCGTGCTGCTGCAGAAGATCGAGGACATGCGCCGCCAGCTGGAGCGGTTGCAGGTCGGCAGCCGGCTCAACACGACCCAGGCCGAACTCGACCGCGAGAGCGGCCAGCAGAAGCTGGACGATGCGAAGCACGCGCTCGAGGGTGCGAAGCGCGACCTCGGCTCGATGGTCGCCGAGCGCGATTCGTGGCAGCACCAGTGGTACGCCGACACCCAGAATCTGGAGAGCCAGCAGGAGCGCCTGCTCTCCGACATGCAGGGGCAGACGTCGAAGAACGTGCTGCGCCGCAAGCTCATCGAGATGCGCGCGAACGCGGACTCGGTCGTGCTGAGCGTCTCGCGCGTCGCACCGGGGACGGTGCTGCAGTCGGGCGTGGAGCTGATGACGACGGTGCCGGTCGATGACCCGCTCGAAGTCGTGGCGATGGTCGACGGCTCCAACGCCGGTTTCGTGAAGCCGGGCGACGAGGCGGCGATCAAGTTCGATACGCTGCCCTATTTCCGCTACGGCTACGCGCTCGGCCACGTCACGCGGGTTTCCGCCGACAGTTTCACTGACCCGACCCAGGGCCAGGTGAACCCGCAGGCGACGACGCCGAACATCGCCTCCAACTCGCCGCAGAACAACGGCACCGCGCCGCTCTACTACTATCGGGCGTTCGTCGCGATCGACAAACTGCAACCTGCGCCACCCGCCCGAGAGCTTCCGCCTGAAGCCCGGCATGCCGCTGCAGGTGGATATCCGGGTGGGCCGGCGGACGGTTCTGCAGTACATGTTCGACAAGATCGTGCCATTCCTCGCCAACGGGGCCAAAGAGCCGACATGAGCGGTGCGGCCGGCGCGGGGCCGCGGGCGAGACGGGAGGGCTGAGCGTGGCAGGCTTGTTGGGCCGGCTGGCGGGGAGGGGATCACCCGCCGCCGGGCTGCGTCGGGCACAGGAGCTGATCGCCGTCGGCCGCGGCGCCGAGGCCTTCCCGCTCCTGGCCAAGGCGGCGCAGGCGGAAAATGCCGAGGCCGAGTTCCTGGTCGGCCGCGCCTATCTGGAGGGTGCCGGGGTGCCGCCCAGCCCGCCCGAGGGCGCCCGCTGGCTCGAACGCGCCGCCAACCACGGCTATGCCGCGGCCCAGTCGCTGCTGGGCGCGCTCTACATGCACGGGGTGACGCCGCAGCCGGAATCCGCCGCCGGCCTGTTCGCGGCCCCGGCCGCCCCCGCCAACGCCCCGGGCCCCGACTTCGTCAAGGCCGCGCACTGGGCGCGCCTCGCCGCCGAGGCCGGGGCGGCGGACGGGCAGGCACTGCTGGCCTACATCCTTACCTCCGGCCCCGAGGCGATGCGCGACCTCGCCGCGGCGGAGGAATGGTATCGCAAGGCCGCGGCCGCCAATTCGCCCCAGGGCTATCTCGGCTACGGCCTCGCGCTGCTGCGCAAGGCGGCATCGCCGGCGGAGTACGGGCCCGGCGTCGCGTATCTCACCAAGGCGGCCAACACCGGGCTCGGCACCGCCATCTATCTCCTCGGCGTGCTTACCGAGCAAGGTCAGGGGGTGGAGCGCGACCCAGTGCGCGCGACCGACCTGTATCGGCAGGCCGCCGAGAAGGGCGTGCGCTCCGGCCAGGCGCGCTACGGGCTCGCGCTGCTGGAAGGACGGGGGGTCGCGCGCGACCTGCAGGACGGGGAGTCCTGGCTGCGCAAGGCGGCGCTTGCCGGCGACCCGGAGGCGGCGGCGCTGATCGGCACGCTCTATGCGCGCGGCGGCGACCTGCCGCCCAATCCCATGGAGGCCGCCCTGTGGTTCCGGCGCGCCGCCGATGCCGGGCACAAGACCGCGGCGCGCACGATGGGGGTGCTGCACCTCACCGGCGCCGGCGTGCCGCGCGATCCGGCCGAGGCCGCGCGATGGTTCCGCGTCTCCGCCGACGCCGGGGACGTGCAGGCGCGCCACGACCTCGCGGGGCTCGTGCTGAAGGGGCAGGCGGAGCCGGAAGACTCCGTGCGCATCCGCAAGTGGTTCGAGCAGGCGGCGAGCGCGGGCGACCTGGTCGCGGCCTACAACTACGGCATCTGCCTCGCCGAGGGCGTGGGCATCGAGCGCGACGATCATGAGGCGGTGCAGTGGCTGCGCCGCGCCGCCGAAGGCGTGGTCAACGCGCAATACTGGTACGGCCGCATGCTCGCCGAGGGGCGCGGCGTGGAGGCCAATGCCGAGGAAGGGCGCGCCTGGATCACGCGGGCCGCCAATACCGGCATGACCGATGCGCAGGTGGCCCTCGCCGAGATGCTGGTCAACGGCCGCGGCGGCAAGCGCGACCACGCCGAAGCGCAGGCGCTGTTCCAGCAGGCGGCGGGCCAGGGCCATGTGGGCGCGATGTTCGCGCTCGGGGCGCTGCTGGGCGGCGGCCATGATGTGCCGTGGGACCGGCCGGCGGCGCAGAAATGGTTCCGCGCCGCCGCCGAGCGCAACCATCCGCATGCGCAGATGATGCTCGGCCGCTACCTCGCGCGCGGCCTCGCCGGCACGCGCGACCCGGCGGAGGCGCGGCTGTGGCTCGAGCGCGCGCTGGCGCGCGGCGTCGCCGAGGCACGGGCCGATCTCGACGCGCTGCCGGCGCCCGAGTTCGCGCTCGCCGACACCCAGCTTGCCGATCCCCAGCTTGCCGATCCCCAGTTTGCCGGCGCCCAGGCCGCGCGAAGCTGAGTGAGCGATCGGCCGCGCCCGCGCACCCAGGCCGAGGTCGCGAGCGAGGCGGCACAGGATGCGTTCCAGCGCGGCCAGGCGCTGCTGGCGGCGGGCGATCCGGCCGGCGCGCGGCACTGGCTCGAGCGGGCGCGGCGGTTCGCGACCGATGACGACACGGTCGCTCTCGCCCTCGCCCTCGCCCTGACCGCCCTCGCCGATCCCGCCGCGGAGCCGGTGCTGGCCGGGCTCGCGGGCCGCCATGACGTGCAGGAGGTCTGGCTCGCGCTGTGCGCGGCGCGGCTGCGCAGCCAGGACGCGCCCGGCGCCGCGGCGGCGCTGGGCAGCGCCCTCGCCGGCCACCGCCTCGCGAACGAAGCCGCCGTGGCGTCGCTGGCGAACCGCGTCGTCGCCCTCACCGGGGCGGCCGGCTGGTGCGGGCTGCGGCCGGACGGGTCGGTAGCGGCCCGCGCCGCGGGCGGGGTGCGGGTCCGCCGCGTCGCCGGCGGCCGGCTTGCGGTCACGGCACACGGCCGGCCCCTGCTCGGCAGCCCGCTCGACGCACTGCGCATCAATCGGGTGGAAGGCGTGGTCTGGGCGCGCGACGGCGGCGTGGAGGGCTGGGCCTGGCATCCCGGCGATGCCGGGCGGGTGCCGGAACTGCGCATCGACCGCCGCCGGGTGCGGGCGGAGGCGACGAACGCGGCGGCGGCGGCCCTGACCCGGCCGCGGCATTTCTTCGTCCCGGCGCAGGATCTCCCCGACGGAGCGGTGCGCGTGCGCGGCGCCGACGGCCGCGACCTCGCCGGCAGCCCGCTCGACCCGCGCGCGGCGCTGCGTGCCGCGATCGCGGCTGCGGCGGCGATCGCCCGCGCGCTGCCGCTCGACCACGAACGGCGCGCCGCGGTGCCGTGGCTGCCGACCCCGGCCGCGCTGGTCGGTCCCCCTGCCCGCGCCCCGCGCCGGCCGCGCCGTCCCGTCGCCGTCGTGATGCCGGCGTATCGCGGCGCGCGGATGACGCTCGACTGCCTCGCCGCGCTGTTCGCGACCGTCCCGCCCCGAACCGAGATCGTGGTCGTCGACGACGCCTCGCCCGAGACCACGCTGACCGCGGCGCTGCGGCGGCTCGCGGCGGCGGGGCGCATCCGCCTGCTGCGGCATCGGCGCAACCGCGGTTTCGTCCTCGCCGCGAATGCCGGCTTGCGCGCCGCCGCCCGGCTGCCCGGCGGCCGCGACCTGGTGCTGCTCAACAGCGACACGCTGCCCGACGCCCGGCTGGCTCGCGCGGCTGCGCCATGTCGTGCACGCGGCCCCCGACATCGGCACCGCGACACCGTTGTCGAACGACGCGACGATCCTGACCTTTCCCGACCCGCTGGCACCGGGGCCGCCGCCCGCGGCACCGGAGGCGCTGGCCGCGCTCGCTGCCGATGTGCACCCGGACACCGCGGTCACGATCCCGACCGCGGTCGGCTTCTGCATGTACATCCGCCGCGAATGCCTGGAGGCGACCGGGCTGCTGCGCCCCGACGCCTTCGCGCAGGGCTATGGCGAGGAGAACGATTTCTCGATCCGCGCCCGCCATCTCGGCTGGCGCCACGTGGCGGTGCCCGGTGCCTTCGTCGCGCATCACGGCGGCCAGTCGTTCGGCGCCGGCCGCGCCGCCCTGCTCGCGCGCAACCTCGATGTGCTGGAGCGGCTGCATCCGGGCTACCGGGCGCTGATCGCGGGTTGGCAGGCGGAGGACCCGCTGGCGCCCGCGCGTCGCGCGCTCGATGCCGCCCGCTTCGCCGCGCGGCCGCGCAACGGCGGCGCCGTGCTGGTGGTGACGCATGACAGCCGCGGCGGCGTCGAGCGGGCGGTGCGCGAGCGCATCGCCGCGCGCGCGGCCGAGGGCGTGCGGACGATCGTGCTGCGCCCGGTGATCGACCGCTCGGAGACCGAGGCCGCGACGATGCGGCGCTATCGGCCGGGCCTCTGCCGCGTCGGCGAGGGCACGGAGGATGCGTTTCCCAACCTGCGGTTCCGCCTGCCGGACGAGCTGGATGCGCTCGCGGCCCTGCTGCGCGGCGCGGCGCCGACGATGGTCGAAGTCCATCACCTGCTGGGCCACGACCACGCGGTGCTGCAACTCGCCGACCGGCTGGGCATCCCGACCGAGTTCTTCGTCCACGACTACGCCGCCTTCTGCCCGCGCATCAACCTGATCGGCACCGCGCGGCGCTATTGCGGCGAGCCGGCGCAGGTCGCCGATTGCGAGGCGTGCGTCAGCGACGCCGGCAGCCTGCTGGAGGAGCCGATCCTGCCCGGCGCGCTCCGCGCCCGCTCGGCTGACGATTTCGCCAAGGCGCGGCGCGTCGTCGTTCCTTCGCCCGACGCGGCGGCGCGGCTGGCGCGGCATTTTCCGCAGGTGCGGCCGATCGTCGCGCCGCATGAGAGCGACGCCGACCTGCCGCCGCTGCTGCCGATTCCGCCGCCGCCGCGCGTCGTCGGCGTGGTCGGCGCGATCGGTGTCGCGAAGGGGTTCGAGGTGCTGCTCGCCTGCGCGCGCGATGCGGCGGCGCGCGATCTGCCGCTGCGCTTCACCGTGATCGGCCACACCGAGGACGATGCGCGCCTGATCGAAACCGGCCGCGTATTCGTCACCGGCCCGTTCGAGGAGGCGGACGGCGTCGCCCTGATCCGCGCATCGGGCGTGCATCTCGGCCTGCTGCCGTCGATCTGGCCGGAGACCTGGTGCTACGCGCTCGGCACCGCGCTGCGCGCCGGGCTTGCGGTCGCGGCGTTCGATATCGGCGCACCGGCCGCACGCATCCGCGCCACCGGCCGCGGCTGGATCCTCCCGCTCGGGTTGCCGGCCGCCGCACTCAACAACGCATTGCTTGCATCGCATCTTGTTGCGGGCGATGAATGCACACGTCCAGCCCCGCCCCGCCCGCTCATGACCGCGAGAGCTTGAATGCCAGACGCCAATGTTGCCGCCGCCCCCAAAGCGGGCACCCAGAAGATGATCACCGAACTGAAGGTCAGCGGACATCTGATGACGCTCGACACCGGGCTGTTCTGCATCGTGCAGACCCCGACGCGCGGCGGCGACCCGGCGGCCGGGCTTCCCGGCGTGCGCATCTCCCACCCGCCCGGCCCGCTCGGGCGGCCGGAAGCGGTCAGCATCAGCACCTTCCGCCCCGACGGCTGGCTGTACGGCATGGGCGATGCGGCGCTGGTGCGGGTGCTGCAGGGACCGGCGCAGATCCTCGTCACCATCTATCAGGCGCCGGACGCGACCGACGGCGCGCCGAACCTGCAAGTGCTGCGCTTGCTCGAACCGGTGCCGGCCGCAGCCGCCGCAGCGGCACCGGCAGCACAGCGCGGCGGCGCGCCGGCCCGGCAAGCCGCCGGCACCGCAGCGCGGTGATGGAGATGATCGCCCACGTCGCCGAACGCGGCGATGTCGGCGCCATGCTGGGCGACTGGCTGGGCGAGCGCGGCAGCAAGCGCTGGATCGAAGGGTTCGGGATCGCGCCGACCGCGGTGGTCACGCCGAAGGACATCGAGTACCAGGCGGTGCTGGGGCGCGGCTGGCTGTCGCCCTGGGTCGAAGGCGGCCAGTTCTGCGGCAGCCGCGGCATGGCGCTGCCGATCCTGGGCCTGCGCCTGCGCCTGCGCGGCCCGGCGGCCGACACGCATGAGGCGTTCTACTCGGCGAGTTTCGTCGACGGCACCGCGGTCGGCCCGGTCGCGGCCGGCGAGCCGTGCGAAGCGGAAAGCCTCGCGCCGATCGAGGCGTTCCAGGTGGTGATCCGCTCGCGCGGCGGCGCAGCCGCGCCCGCCGCCCCGCCGCACCCGCCGCCGCGCGCTGCGACCCCCACGGCGAAGCCCGCACCGGCTTCGGCGAAGCCCGCACCGGCCGCGGCGCCCGCGCGGAAGAAGCCGGCCGCCGAAGCCGGCACCCGCGCCGAAGCGCCGCTGAAGCCGGAACCTGCCGAGAGGGCGAAGCGGCCGAGACCCGCCTGCGTGCGCTACCTTTTCGTCCACCAGAATTTTCCGGGCCAGTACCTGCATCTTCTGCGCGAGATCGCGGGCGTGCCGGGCAACGAGATCGTGTTCATCTCCGAGCCGAACGCGAACGCGATCGAGGGCGTGCGGCGCATTCTCTACACCCCACCGAAGCCGGATCAGGAGGGCGTGCACTACGTCGCGCGGGACTTCGATTTCGCGGCGCGGCGGGCCGAGATCGTCGCCGGCATGGCGGCGAACCTCAAGCGGCTCGGCTTCTCGCCCGACATCATCATCGGCCATCACGGCTGGGGCGAGCTGCTCAACATCCCCGACGTGTGGCCCGAGGTGCCGCTGCTCGGCTATTTCGAGTTCTACTACCACACCAACGGCCAGGATGTGGATTTCGACAGCGAGTTTCCGATCACGAGCGACCGCTTCCCGCGCATCCGCGCGATGAACGTGGTCAACCATCTGGCGCTCGCGCTCAATCAGCACGGCCAGACGCCGACGCGCTGGCAGCTCACGCGCTATCCGGCCTGGGCGCAGCAGCGCATCCGGCTGATCCGCGAGGGCGCGCGGCTCGATGTCTGCCGCCCCGATCCCGAGGTGCGGCGCCAGGATTTCGCGATCGGCGAGTTCCGCGTGGCGCCGGACGAAAAGCTGGTGACGTATGTGGCGCGCAATCTGGAGCCGTATCGCGGCTTTCACATCATGATGCGCGCGCTGCCGCACCTGCTGGGCGCGCGCCCGGACGTGAAGGTCGTGCTGGTCGGCGGCGACGACGTGAGCTACGGCGCCCGCCTCGCCGAAGGCACGTGGCGGGAGCATTTCCAGAAGCAGCTCGCGGGCAAGTACGACGCGAGCCGGGTGCTGCTGCCGGGGCAGATCCGCTACGACACGTATCTGAAGATGCTGCAGCGGTCAGATGCGCACGTCTATCTGACCTATCCGTTCGTCGCTTCCTGGTCGCTGCGCGAGGCGCTGGCGATGGGGTGCGCGATCGTCGCAGCCGATGTCGAGCCGGTTTCGGAGTTCATCACGCACGACCGCAACGGGCTGCTGATCCCGGCCCTCGACCCGAAGAACCTCGCGGCGACGGTGCTGCACGTGCTCGAGGACGACAAGCTGAACCGGCGGCTGCGCGCGGGCGCGCGGCGCTATGCCGAGCGCCACCTCGACATGCACGCCTGCCTCGCCGGCATGACCGCGACGATCCGCGAGCTGACGGGCGCTTAGCGCGCGCTCGTCGGCCGTGGAAATTGGCGGCGCGCTACGCCGCCTCCGCCTGGATCGCCGCCCCCAGCGTCTCGAAGATGCGGTCCAGGTGCGGCTTCTCGACGATCAGCGGCGGCGAGAGCGCGATGATGTCGCCGGTGGTGCGGATCAGCACGCCGTCGTCGAAGCAGCGATGGAACACCCGCACCGCCCTGTCGGTCGGCTTGCCGGGGCGCGGCTGCAGCTCGATCCCCGCCACCAGCCCCATGTTGCGGACGTCGATCACGTTCGGCAGATCGCGCAGGCTGTGCGCGGCATCCTCGAAATAGGGCTCGATCGCGCGGGCGCGCGCCGGCAGGTCCTCGCGCGCGTGCACGTCGATCGCGGCGATCGCCGCCGCCGCGGCCAGCGGGTGGCCCGAATAGGTGTAGCCGTGAAACAGCTCGATCCCGTTCGGGCGCATTGTCGACGACCGTGCGATAGATGCGGTCGTGCACCGCGACCGCGCCCATCGGCACCGCGGCGTTGGTCAGGCCCTTCGCCATGGTGAGGATGTCGGGCACGACGCCGACCCGCTCGGCGCCGAAGAACGTGCCGAGCCGGCCGAAGCCGGTGATGACCTCGTCGAAGATCAGCAGGATGCCGTGCTTGTCGCAAATCGTGCGCAGGCGCGCGAGATAGCCCTTCGGCGGCACCAGCACGCCGGTCGATCCGGCCAGCGGCTCCACGATCACCGCCGCGATGGTGTCGCCGTGCAGCGCCACCATCCGTTCCAGGTCGTCGGCCAGATGCGCGCCCCAGGCCGGCTCGCCGCGCGTGAAGGCGTTGTGCTCCAGGCTGTGCGTGTGCGGCAGATGATCGACATACGGCAGCTGCGCGCCGAACTGCTTGCGGTTGCCGCCGATGCCGCCGACCGAAATGCCGCCGAAGCCGACGCCGTGATAGCCGCGCTCGCGCCCGATCAGCCGCACGCGCTGGCCCTCGCCGCGGGCGCGCTGATAGGCGAGCGCGATCTTCAGCGCGGTGTCGGCGCTCTCGGAGCCGGAGTTGGTGAAGAAGATGCGGTCGAGGCCGGGCGGCGTGTGCTCGGCAACCTTCGCCGCCGCCTGGAACGCGATCGGGTGGCCGAGCTGGAAGGTCGGCGCGAAATCCATCACCGCCGCCTGCTTCTGGATCGCCTCGGTGATCTCGGGCCGCCCGTGCCCGGCATTGACGCACCAGAGGCCGGCGGTGCCGTCGATCACGGTCGCGCCCGTCGCTCGTGAAGTAGTGCATGCCCTCGGCGCGCGCGAGCAGGCGCGGCGCGGCCTTGTAGGCGCGGTTGGCCGGTGAACGGCATCCAGAAGGCATCGAGGTTGTTCGGGCGCGCGGTGATCTCGTTCATGGCGTCCTCGGGGGCGGTTGCAGCGGCGAGCTTGGCCGGGCAGGTTCGACGCTTTGGCACGCCGCGGAGCAAGCGGCGGACGGGGACATGGCCGAAGGCACTCTGTATCTCGGCACGCGCCGCTACTCGTCATGGAGCCTGCGCGGCTGGCTCGCGGTGCGGCTGGCGCGGGCTGGACGTGGAGGAGGTCACGATCCCGCTCGCCGGCGGCAACACGCCGGCCGTGAGGCAGGTCAGCCCGAGCGGGCTGGTGCCGTTCCTCGCACCATCGCGGCGTCGATGTGTGGGAGAGCGCTCGCGATCGGCGAATACTGCGCCGAGATCGCGCCGGCGCTGTGGCCGGCGGAGCGTGCGGCGCGGGCGCATGCGCGCGCGATCGCCGCCGAGATGCATGCCGGGTTCCGGGCGCTGCGCGAGAGCATGCCGATGAATCTCGGGCGCGAGGCCCCCGGCATGGGCCGCAGTGCCGGGGCACTGCGCCGACATCGCCCGCATCGAAACGATCTGGCGCGAGACGCGCGCGCGGTTCGGCGCGGCGGGCCGTTCCTGTTCGGCGAGGTCTTCACACTCGCCGACGCGATGTACGCGCCGGTGGTCGCGCGCTTCCTCACCTACCGCCGGAGCTCGGCGCCGACAGCCGCGCCTATTGCGACGGCGGTGCGCGCCTTCCCGCTGGTCGCGGCCTGGTACGACGGCGGCGGCGGCGGAACCGGCAGCGTGGCGGTTGGCGAGATACGAGTTGCTCGACGCGGGCTGAAGCTCCTCGGGCGTCGCCGCGATGCGGTGGCGGCGCAGCCAGGCGGAGAAGCGCGGCGTCGGCGGTGAGCACGGCAGAACGGGATGGCGGCCGAGCAGCCCGCCGGCGAACGGCAGCAGCCAGAGCGCCGCGCGCCACGAGCCCGCTGCCAGAGCCGCGAACAGCGCCAGGCCGAGCAGCCGTGTGCGGCCAGAACAGGCGCGCTGCCTCCCCCAGCCGACGCGGCGCCCGACGCGGTTCTGCGCCGCCCAGCGGCGGGCGCGCGGCGCCGCCGCGCAGCATCGCCAGGGTGCGCGAGACCTGCACGGTGGGATCGAGCAGCAGGGAAAATGCGAACTCGCGCCGCCGCGCCGAGCGACGAACCGCCGCCGCCGCCGTAGCGCGCGCGCTACGGCGCCGACATCAGCACCTGCGCATAGCCCAGCAGCTTCGGCGCATAGGCCCCGAACACCCACGCGACGGCGAGGGCGGCGGCGCAGCCCGTGCGAGACGGGTCAGCCGCGCGCGCGCCGCGATCAGCCCCGCGAGCCAGTGCCAGCAGGCCGACCTGAAACGGCGCGCCGGCGAACAGCAGGATCGCCTGCGACGAGCTGCCAGCGCCCCATCGGCCGCAGTCCAGGCCGCAGCAGCAGGTGGCGGTATTGCAGATTGCCCGCGAGCCAGCGCGTGTCGCGGCGCAGGAATTCCGGCAGGGCCGGGGGGTTCTCCTCGAAGCTGCCGTCCTCCTCGGGCAGCACCGCGACCCCCCAGCCGGCGGCGCGCAACTGCGCCGCCTCGACCTGGTCGTGCGACAGGATCGGCGTGCCGTCCGGCAGCGGCGCGAGCCGGGCGTGGGCGCGGAACGGGGCGATGCGGAAGGCGGCGTTGTGGCCCCAGTACGGGCCCTCGTCGCCCTGCCACCATGCCTGCCCGGTCGCCCAGACGCGCATGCCGGCGCGCATGCCGAACTGGAACAGGCGCGGGAAGGCGGACGCGGCCGGGCTGCCGACCGTCAGGTGCTGCACGAGCCCGAGGCGCGGCGCGCGCTCGCAGAATCCGCACAAGGCGCAGCACGGCGGCGGCAGTCATCCGGCTATCGGCATCGAGCACCACGGCGAGCGCGAAGTCGCGCGGCGAGGTGATCGAGCAAGTCCATGATGTTGCCGGCCTTGTATCCGGTATTCGTCGTCCGCCGGCGGTAGCGGATGCGCGCCGGCGCCGGGTCGGCGGCGCGGAAGGCATCGACCGCCGCCGCCTCCGCCGTGGCCGGCCCCGGCGTGTCGGAGAGCAGGAACAGGCCCACGCGGCCGCCCGCGCCGGCGGCAGTCGAGCCCGTCCGAGCAGGGCGCGCAGCGGCGGCAGCACCGCACCCATGTCCTCGCTGCGGATCGCGACCAGGATCGCGAGCGACAGCGGCGGACCGTCCTCGTGCAACGGCGCGGGAAACACGGCGCGGACCGGGTCGCGCGCCAGCAGCAGGATCGCGAAGCCGATCAGCCCGTTGGCGACGCCGAGCCCGAGCCACGGGGCGGTTCCCGCAAAGCAGGCGAGGAGCAGCAGCTTCGGCGCCGTCCAGCCACCCGGGGCAAGCGCGCCCGCAACCAGGGCGCCGAGCGCGGCCACGGCGAGCAGGGCGAGCCCGAAGGCGATGATGCGGCGCGGCCACACGGCGGCGGCAAACATGCGCAGGCCGGCCGTCCGCGCCATAGCTCCGCGGCATGGCCCCCGCTAGGGTCCGCCGCGCCATGCCAGCGCCACGCGCGCTTCATCGTCCTGCCGCCTCGCGAAGTGTTTTCGCCGGGCGGCGACCGGCGCGGTGGGGCTCGTCGTGCACCGGCTGGCGCGCGCGCCGAGCGCGTTCGAGGCGGTGGTGGCCGGCCCGCCGACCGCCGCGCCGTTCGCCGACGCGCGCTTCGTCCCGGTTCGTCCGGCGCGTTTCCGGCTGGGCCAGACGCGGCGCTTCGCGGCCGGCGTGGCGCGGCTGATCGCCGCCGCACCGCCGGCGCTGATCGAGGTGCACAACCGGCCCGACGTGGCGCTGGCGCTCGCCCGGCGGTTCCGCGCGGTGCCGGTGGCCCTGTTCCTGCACAACGACCCGCGCGGCATGCGCGGCGCCCGCACCCCCGCGGAGCGGACCGCGCTGCTGCAACGCCTCGCCCGCGTGGTCACGGTTTCGGACTTCCTGCGCGCGCCAGTTCTCGGAAGGAGTGCGCGACGCCCAGGTGGCGGTGCTGCCGAACTGCGTCGACCTGGACACCCTCCCGCCCGCCGGGGCGCGCGAGCGGCTGGTGCTGTTCGCCGGGCGGGTGGTGTCCGACAAGGGCGCCGACGCCTTCGTGCAGCGCCTGCGCCGGCGCGCTGCCGCGGCTGCCCGGCTGGCGGGCGGAGCTGCTCGGCGCCGACCGGTTCGGCGCCGACAGCCCGGAGACGCCCTATCCTGCGCGCGCTGCGGCCCAGGGCGGCGGCGGCCGGCGTGGCGATGCCCGGCTGGCGGCCGCATGAGGAGGTGCTCGCCGCCATGGCGCGCGCCGCCATCGTCGTCGTGCCCAGCCGCTGGCCGGAGCCGTTCGGGCTCGCGGCGCTGGAGGCGATGGCGTGCGGCGCCGCCGCTGCTCTGCCGCCCCGCGCGGCGGCCTGCCGGAGGTGGTCGGCGCGGTCGGCGTGCCGATCGACCCCGATGCGCCGGAGACCATCGCCGACGGCGATCGTGGCGCTGGCCCAGGACCCGGCGCGCCGCGGCGCCCTGGGCGAGGCCGGGCGGCGCCGCGCCGCGGCGGTTCGACGTGGGCCGCGCCGCTGCAGGCGCTCGATGCGCTGCGCCGCCAGACGCTGGCAGCATGGCCGCGCGCGGCCGGCCCGCCCTATATGAGGCGCCGGATCATCTGCGAGAGTGCCATGTCGGACGCCGCCGCCAACACCCAGGTTCCCGTGACCGTGCTGACCGGCTATCTCGGCGCCGGCAAGACCACGCTGCTCAACCGCATCCTCACCGAGCAGCCACGGCCGCAAATACGCCGTGGTGATCAACGAGTTCGGCGAGCTCGGCGTGGACAACGACCTCGTCGTGGACAGCGACGAGGAAGTGTTCGAGATGAACAACGGCTGCGTCTGCTGCACCGTGCGCGGCGACCTGATCCGCATCGTCGGCGGGCTGATGAAGCGGCGCGACAAGTTCGACGGCATCATCGTCGAGACCACCGGCCTCGCCAATCCCGCCCCGGTCGCGCAGACCTTCTTCGTGGACGAGACGGTGCGCGAGCAGGACCCGGCTGGATGCGATCGTGACCGTGGTGGACGCCAAGCACCTGCCGCAGCGGCTGGCCGACAGCCACGAGGCGGCCGAGCAGATCGCGCTTCGCCGACGTGATCGTGCTGAACAAGACCGACCTCGTCACGCCGGAGGAGCTGGCGGAGGTCGAGCGGCGCATCCGCGAGATCAACCCGTTCGCGACCATCCATCACGCGACGCGGGGCAACGTGCCGATCGCGCGAGGTGCTGGACCAGGGCGCGTTCGACCTCAAGCGCGTGCTGGCGCACACGCCCGATTTCCTGACCGACGACGCGCACGAGCACAACGACGACGTGCGCCTCGGTGAGCTTCGAGGTGGCGCGGCCGATCGATCCGGAGAAGTTCAACGCCTGGATCGGCGCGCTGCTGGCCGCAGCAGGGGCAGGACCTGCTGCGCACCAAGGGCATCCTCGCCTATGCGGGCGAGGACCGGCGGTTCGCGTTCCAGGCGGTGCACATGATGGCCGACGGCGATTTCGTCGGGCACGTGGCAGGAGGGCGAGCCGCGCCGCAGCCGGCTGGTGTTCATCGGCCGCAACCTCAACCGCCCGCAGCTGCGACGTGGGTTCGAGGCCTGCCAGGTCGCCGGCGTGAGCGCCACCGCCGCCGACCACCTGCTCGACACGCGCGGGCTGCGCACGCGAGTTCGGCGCCTTCGTGGTCGCCGCCGCCTTCGATCGCGGCGGCACGGCGGCGTTCGCGCTCGGCGACGGGACCGTGCGGCTGCTGGCCGGCGAGACGTTGGCAGAGCGCGAGCGCGCATGACGGCGCCGCGCTCGCCTTCACCGCCGATGCCCTGGCCGACGGGTTCCTCTCCGGCGGCGACGACGGGCGCTTCGTGCGCGTGGCGCGCGACGGCAGCGTGAGCGAGATCGCCGCCTTCGGCATGAAATGGGTCGAGCGCGTCGCGAGCTTCGCGGACGGCAAGACGCAGCTCCGCGCCTGCGCCGTCGGCAAGCAGGTGCACCTGTTCGACGCCGTTGGCACGAAGCTCAAGGCGCTGAACCACCCCTCGACGGTCACCGGGCTCGTGTTCGACGCCCGCGGCAAGCGCGTCGCCGCGAGCCACTACAACGGCGCGAGCCTGTGGTTCGTGGCCTCGAAGAGCGACAATCCGCGCGTGCTGGAGTGGAAAGGCAGCCATACGGCGATCGCGATCAGCCCGGACGGCGATGCCGTCGTCACCGCGATGCAGGAAAAGGCGCTGCACGGCTGGCGGCTTTCCGACGGCCAGCACATGCGCATGAGCGGCTACCCGGGCAAGACGGAGGCGCTGTCAGCTTCACCCGCAGCGGCAAGTGGCTGGCGAGTTCCGGGGCGGAAGCGATCGTGCTCTGGCCGTTCGGCGGCAGCGGGCCGACCGGCAAGGCGCCGATGGAACTCGCCGGGGCGGACGGCATCCTGTGCACGACCGTCGCCTGCCACCCGCAGCACGAGGCGGTGGCCGCCGGGTTCTCGGACGGGCTGGTGATCCTCGCCGACATCGCGACCCAGCGGCATCCTGCCGGTCGCGGGCACCGGGCGTGGACCCGTCTCGGCGCTGGCGTGGAGCGCGGACGGCGCGCGGCTGGCGCTGGGGAGCGAGACCGGTTTCGCCGCCGTCGTGGATTTCTCGCGCCGTTGACAGGCCGATATTTCAGGGTTCAACGTTTCCTGACCCAGGGGACGTGGCATGGCCGAGCGATCCTTCGCGCGTGAAGTTCAGGACCTGAAGCTCGGCGCCGGGCAGGAATTCCGCGGCGAAGGCATCCTCGCCGTCACCAAGGCACTGCTGCAATCGGGCGTCGGCTACGTCGCCGGCTATCAGGGCGCGCCGATCTCGCACCTGATGGACGTGCTGTCCGACGCGCAGGAGATTCTCGGCGATCTCGGCGTGCACTTCGAAACCTCCGCGAGCGAGGCGGCCGCGGCATCGACCCTCGCGGCGTCGGTCGTCTATCCGATCCGCGGCGCGGTGACGTGGAAATCCACCGCCGGCACGAACGTCGCCTGCGACGCGCTGAGCAACCTCGCCTCCGGCGGCGTCACCGGCGGCGCGGTGATCGTGATCGGTGAGGACTACGGCGAGGGCTCCTCGATCATGCAGGAGCGGACGCACGCCTTCGCGATGAAGAGCCAGATCTGGCTGCTCGACCCGCGGCCCAACCTGCCCTCGATCGTGCGGGCGGTGGAGGATGCGTTCGAGCTTTCGGAGGCGTCGCACACGCCGGTGATGCTGGAGCTGCGCATCCGCGCCTGCCATGTGCACGGCAGCTTCGTCTGCAAGGACAACCGGCGCCCGGCATTTCCGCTGAGCCAGGCGCTGGAGAATCCGCGCCGCGACGTGAGCCGCATCGTGCTCCCGCCCTCCTCCTATCTGCACGAGCAGGAGAAGGTGAAGGAACGCTGGCCGGCGGCGGTGGAGTTCATCCGCGCCCGTGGCATGAACGAGACGTTTGCCGGCGATGTCGACGACATCGGCATCATTCTCCAGGGCGGCATGTACAACGGCGTGATGCGGGCGCTGTCGCTGTTCGGGCTCGCCGATGTTTGGGGCGCCACGCGCATTCCGCTGCACGTGCTGAACGTGACCTACCCGCTGGTGGATGCCGACCTCGCCGCGTTCTGCCGCGACAAGCGCGCGGTGCTGATGGTGGAAGAGGGGCAGCCGGATTTTCTGGAACAGGCGCTGCACGCGATCCTGCGCAAAGCCGGGGTGAACACCGCGGTCAGCGGCAAGGACGTGCTGCCGATGGGCGGCGAGTACACGGCCCAGGTTCTGGTTGAAGGCATCCGGCGGTTTCTCGAAGCGCAGGCGCCCGCCCTGTTGCGCGCCGCGCGCACGCCGCCGGGTGCGGCCGCGATCATGCGCGAGCCCGCGGTGCAGGCGCTGACGAAGGCGGTGCCGCCGCGGCCGCCGAGTTTCTGCACCGGCTGCCCGGAGCGGCCGATCTTCTCCGCGCTCTCGCTCGTGCAGCGCGAGCTCGGCGAGCACCACATCGCGGGCGACATCGGCTGCCACCTGTTTTCGATCAATCCGCCGTTCAACATCGGCGCGACCACGATGGGCTACGGGCTCGGCGCATCCTCGGCCGCGGCGTTCCAGGTGAAGGCGAAGAAGCGCGCGCTCGCCATCATGGGCGACGGCGGGTTCTGGCACAACGGGCTCGCCACCGGCATCGCGAATGCCGTCTTCAACAAGCACGACGGCGCGGTGCTGATCGTGGACAACCACTATTCCGCCGCGACCGGCGGACAGGACATCCCGTCGTCGCGCGCCAGAAATCCGTCGCGCAGCACGCAGCACCCGATCGAGAACGCGGTGCGCGGCGTGGGCGCGAAGTGGGTACAGCACATCGACCACACCTATTCGGTGGGCAAGCTGCGCGACATGCTGCGCGACGCGCTGACCACGAAGGAAGAGGGGCCGAAGATCATCGTCGCCTCCTCCGAGTGCATGCTGAACCGCCAGCGCCGCGAGCGCCCCGCCTTCGCCGCGGCGGTGAAGCGGGGCGAGCGGCGGGTGAAGCCGCGCTTCGGCGTGGACGAGGACGTGTGCACCGGCGATCACGCCTGCATCCGTCTCTCCGGCTGCCCCAGCCTGTCGGTGAAGGACTCCGGCGATCCGCTGAAGCAGGACCCGGTCGCGACGATCGACAATTCCTGCGTCGGCTGCGGCAACTGCGGCGAGGTCGCCGACGCGGCGGTGCTCTGCCCGAGCTTCTGGCGCGCCGACATCGTGCACAATCCGGGGCGGTGGGAGCGGATGGTGGCGCGCCTGCACGCGCGCATCATTTCCGCCCTGGCGCGGCGGCGCGACGCGAAGCGACTGGCGCTGGTCTGACCATGGACGCGCACGCCGCCCGAACTGCCCGATCGCTCGCTGAACATCGCGATCCTGGCGATGGGCGGGCAAGGCGGCGGGGTGCTGGCCGACTGGATCGTCGATCTCGCCGAGCGCGAGGGCTGGCGCGCGCAGTCCACGTCCGTCCCCGGCGTCGCGCAGCGCACCGGCGCCACGATCTACTATGTCGAGATCATCCGCCCGCGCCCAGGCCAGTCGCCGGTGCTGTCGCTGCTGCCGGTGCCGGGCGACGTGGACGTGGTCATCGCCGCCGAGTTCTTCGAAGCCGGCCGCGCCATCCAGCGCGGGCTGGTGACGCCGGACCGCACCACCCTGATCGCCTCCACGCATCGCGCCTACGCGGTGCTGGAAAAAGCCAAGCCCGGCGACGGGCGCGGCGATTCGGGCGCGGTCGCAGCGGCGGCGCAGGTCGCGGCGCGGCGCTTCATCGCCGCCGACATGCAGGCGCTGGCCGAGCGCGCCGGCAGCGTGATCTCGGCATCGCTGTTCGGCGCATTGGCAGCCGCCGAGGTGCTGCCGTTCCCGCGCGCGGCGTTCGAGGCAACGGTGCGCGCCGCCGGCGTGGGCGTCGAGGCGAGCCTGCGTGCCTTCGCCGCGGGCTTCGATTCCATTGCCGCCACGTCGAAGCCTGCGCCCAGCGCACCCGCGCCCGCGACGCAGGCGAGTGGCGGCAGCGAGGCCGAGCGTGCCGCGCTGGCGCGCGCGCTCGCCCGCCTCGGGGAATTTCCGGCGCCGGCGCACGCGATGCTGCGCCATGGGTTGCAGCGCGTGGCGGACTATCAGGATGCCGCCTACGCGCACGAATATCTCGACCGCGTCGCCCGCCTCGCCGCGCACGATGACGGCGCCGACGGTTTCGCGCTGAGCATCGAGGCGGCGCGCCACGTCGCAGTCGCCATGGCGTACGACGACGTGATCCGCGTCGCCGACCTGAAGACGCGCGGCGCCCGCCTCGCCCGCGTCCGCGCGGAGATCGCAGCGCAGCCCGACCAGCCGGTCGGCATCACGGAATTCTTTCACCCGCGCCTGGAGGAAGTCTGCGCCTCGTTGCCCGCCGGGCTCGGGCGCGCCGTGCAGCGTTCGGCGCTACTCAGCGGGCTGATCGGGCGCCTGTTCGCGCGCGGCCGGCACGTGCGCACCGACCGGCTCACCGGGTTCCTGCCGCTCTACCTCATCGCCGGCCTCAAGCCCCGCCGGCGGACGCTGCTGCGCCACGGCGGCGAGCAGGCGCATCTCGACGCATGGCTCGCGCTCGCCGCCCGCCATGCCGCGGCGGACCCGCGGCTGGCGGCGGAAATCGTGAAATGCCGGCGGCTCGTGAAAGGCTACGGCGACACGCATGCGCGCGGCAGCAGCAAGTTCGACCGCGTGACCGGGGCGGTCGACCGCCTCGCCGGCCGCCGCGACGCGGCCGACTGGGTGCGGCGGTTGCGCGAGGCCGCGCTCGCCGATGAAGATGGCAAGACGCTCGACGGCGCGCTGGCGACCCTGGCGACACTCGAGTCCGTGCCGGCACCGACGGGAGAGACAGTCCGATGAGCCTGCAACAATTCGCCGCCGACCTGCTCGCAGGGCGCATCCGCGTGATCGATCTCACGCAAACGCTCTCACCGGATTTTCCGACCATCCAGTTGCCGCCGCAGTTCGGCCAGTGCGCGCCCTTCACCATGAAGGAGGTGTCGCGCTACGACGAGCGCGGCCCCGCATGGTACTGGAACGACATCGCCATGAACGAGCACACCGGCACGCATTTCGACGCGCCGGTGCACTGGGTCAGCGGCAAGGATTTTCCGAACAACACGACCGACACGATTCCCGCCGAGAAGTTCATCGCCCCCGCCGTGGTCGTCGACTGCTCGGCCGGCGCCGCGGCCAACCCGGATTTCCTGCTGACGCTCGATGCGCTGCTGGCGTGGGAGCAGGCGCATGGGCGCATTCCGGATGGCGCCTGGGTGCTGCTGCGCACCGACTGGTCGAAGCGATCGGGCGCGGCCTACGCAAATGTGCGCGAGGACGGCGCGCATACGCCGGGGCCGGAGGCGGCCGCGGTCGAGTGGCTGGTGCGCGAGCGCGACGTGATCGGGTTCGGCACGGAGACGATCGGCACCGATGCCGGGCAGGCTTTCGCCTTTCAGCCGCCGTTCCCGGCGCATTTCTACATGCACGGCAAGGGCCGGCTCGGTCTGCAATGCCTCTGCAATCTCGACCGGCTGCCGACCACCGGCGCCCTCGTCATTGCAGCACCGCTGAAAATCCGGGGCGGCTCGGGGAGCCCGCTGCGCGTGCTCGCGTTGGTTGCAGCGTAACGAGGGAGACTTCTGACATGCGGCGATCCATATTCGTTGCCTTCATGCTGGCGGCGAGCTTGTTCGCCTTCAGCGCGCGGGCTGAGATGATCCAGTTTCACGCCGCGATGCAGGGGGCGAGCGAGGTGCCGCCCACGGACAGCAAGGGCTCGGGCGAGGTCACCGCCGCGCTCGACAGCGCGACGAAGATGCTCACCTGGAGCATGACCTACTCCGGCCTGACCGGGCCGGCGGTGGCCGCCCACTTCCACGGGCCCGCGGCGGCGGGTGCCAATGCCGGCATCGCGGTGCCGATCCCCGACACCGCCAGCGGCAGCAAGGGCAGCGCGACGCTGACCGAGGCCCAGATTGCCGATCTGGAAGCGGGAAAGTGGTACGTGAACGTCCACACCAAGGCGCACCCGGGCGGCGAGATCCGCGGCCAGGTGCTCCGCCAGGGGATGTAGCCGCAAGCAGCTCCGAAACACCCCCGGCGCGACGCCTGCCGTTCGCGCCGGGCGCGGCATCACGAACCGGCTGACAGCACGCGACGCCGGCGATCGGCGTCGTATCGCTGCGCGCGGGATGGTATCGGGCGCTTATGCTAAGCGACCGCGACGGGTCTTGAGGCCCGCGGCCGCGGTCGCCTGTCCCGCCCCGTCCCGTCTGCGGAAGATGCCATGTTCGTGATTCTCGCCCTGCTCCTGGTCACGGTCGTCCTTCTCGTGCCGCTCTCGCGCAGGCTCGGGTTCGGCAGCATCCTCGGCTATCTCGTCGGCGGCGCGCTGATCGGCCCCTCCGGCTGCGGCTTCGTCACCGATGTCCAGGAGATCTCCGAAGTCTCGGAACTCGGCATCGTTATGCTGCTGTTCCTGATCGGGCTCGAGCTGCGGCCGCAGCGGCTGTGGGTGATGCGCCGCGCGGTGTTCGGCCTGGGTGCCGCGCAGGTGCTGGTGACCGGCGCCGCGCTGGCCGCCGCGGCACGGCTGCTCGGCGCGCCGTGGCCCACCGCGGTCGTCATCGGCGCCGGTCTCGCACTCTCCTCAACCGCGATCGCGCTGCCGCAGCTCGCCGAGCGCGAGCTGCTGCACAATCCCTCCGGGCGCGCCGCGTTTTCGGTGCTGCTGTTCCAGGACCTGGCCTTCATCCCGCTGGTCGCCGCGGTGCCGCTGTTCGCATCCGGCGACATCCCGCACGAAGTACCCTGGCTGCAGTTCGTGCGCGCCGCGGCGGCGATCGCGGTGATCCTGGTCGGCGGGCGGTTCCTGGTCCGGCCGGCGTTCCGCGCCATCGGCGGCGCGCGAACGCCGGAGATCTTCACCGCGCTGGCGCTGCTGATCGTCGTCGGCACGGCAACGCTGGCCAACCTCGCCGGCCTGTCGATGTCGCTCGGCGCCTTCCTGGCCGGCGTGCTGCTCTCGGATTCCGAATACCGTCACGAGGTGCAGGCGACCATCGAGCCGTTCGAGGGCCTGCTGCTCGGCTTCTTCTTCCTCGCCGTCGGCATGTCCGCGAACCTGCACCTCGCGGCCACCGAGCCGGTGCTGTTCGCGGTCTCGGTGATCGGCCTCGTGTTCGCAAAGGCGCTGATCGCGTTCGTGCTCGGCCGGATCGGCGGGCAAAAGACGCCGACGGCGCTGCGCTTCGCCATCGCGCTTGCCCATGGCAGCGAGTTCAGCTTCGTGCTGTTCGGCGCCGGCATCGCCGCGGGCGCCATGACACAGACTGCGGCCGACGGCGCCACGCTCGCGATCGCGCTGTCGATGGCGGTGCAGCCGCTCGTCTTCGCGGCCGCGGAGTCGCTGGTCCTGCCGCGGCTGACGAAGACTCCGCCGCCCGTCTATGACGAGATCGACGACGCCGACGCGCCGGTGATCATCTGCGGCTTCGGCCGCGTCGGCCAGATCGTTGCCCGGATTCTGCGAATGCACGGCATCAGCTACACCGCGCTGGAGGAGAACGCGGCGCAGGTCGACGTGGTGCGGCGGTTCGGGACCAAGGTGTATTACGGCCACCCGGCGCGGGCCGACCTGCTGCGCGCGGCCGGCGCGGAGCGGGCGCGCGTGATCGTGGTGGCGCTCGACGACATGGAGGAGAGCCTGCAGGTCGTCGACGTCGTGCGGCGCAATTTCCCGCGGCTGCGGGTCCTGGTGCGCGCCCGCAACCGGCGCCATGCGCACCTGCTGATGGACCGCGGCGTCATCCGGCTGGTGCGTGAGACGTTCCATTCCAGCCTGAAACTCGGCGAGATGACGCTGCAGGACCTCGGCGTGCCGGCGGAGGAGGCGCACCGCGCGGTGGAGCTGTTTCGCAGCTATGACGAGCGCAACCTGCGCGAGACGCACGCCTTCTATCAGGACGAGCAGCGCCTCATTCAGAGCGTGCAGCAGACCGCGGACGAGCTGGCGTCGCTGCTGGAGGCGGACCAGAGGGAGCAAAAGGCAGCCGCTGCGGACTGAAGGGCTGGCTCGGCACGCACCCGTTCTGGTAGTGAGCGGGCGGAGGGGCCTGGGCATGCAGGCCGGCGCCGCGTGGACCCAATGGCACAGACGCTGCTGTCCGTCGTCATTCCGGCCTTCAACGAGGCACGCAGCCTTGCCGCGTTCCACGCGCGCCTGAGCGCCGCCATGCAATCCCCCGCGCTCGCCGGCTATGGCTGGGAGGCGGTGTATGTCGATGACGGCAGCACCGACGCCACGCCGCAGCAGTTGAGTGCGCTGCAGGCGGTCGATCCGCGCGTTGCGGTGCTGCGCCTGTCGCGCAACTTCGGCAAGGAGATCGCGATCACCGCCGGGCTCGACCATGCGCGCGGCGAGGCGGTGATCCTGATCGACGCCGACTTGCAGGACCCGCCGGAACTGATCCCGGCATTGGTCGCGCGCTGGCGCGAGGGATTCGACGTGGTGTACGCGCAGCGCCGGCTGCGCGAGGGCGACAGTTGGCTGAAGCGCGGCACCGCGCACGCGTTCTATCGCCTGATGCAGCGTATCGGGCGCGTGCGGCTGCCGGAGAACGCGGGGGATTTCCGTCTCATCAGCCGCCGTGTGGTGATGGCGCTGCAGCGGTTGCCGGAACAGCACCGCTTCATGAAGGGCCTGTTCGCGTGGGTCGGCTTCGCCAGCGCCGCGGTGCCGTACGACCGCGCCGCGCGCGCGGCGGGGGCGAGCACGTTCACCTATTGGCGGCTGTGGAACCTGGCACTGGAAGGCATCACCGGCTTCACCGTCATGCCGCTGAAGGTCGCGACCTATGCCGGGCTTGCGGTCGCAGCCCTCGCCGGACTCTACGGCGTGCAGCTCATTGTGCGCACGCTGCTGTTCGGCAACCCCGTCTCCGGCTATCCGAGCCTGATGGCGGTGATCCTGTTCCTCGGCGGCGTGCAGCTCCTCACGCTCGGGGTGATCGGCGAGTATCTCGGCCGCATCTTCAACGAGACGAAGCGGCGGCCGCTCTACATCGTGGATCAGTTCGTGCCCGCGGACGGCGCCGCTGCGGGCGCGTCGGACTCCGCACGCATGACGCGCATCACCGCCGCCCCGTAGCGCGTGAGCTTCGACGCGCCGACGCCCTTGACGGCGCTCAGTGCGTCCAGGCTGGTCGGGCGCACGGCGGCGATCTCGCGCAGCACGCTGTCGTGGAAAATCACGTAGGGCGGAACCGCCTGCTGCTTGGCCTCCTCCGCGCGCCAGGCGCGCAACGCCGCGAAGGCGCCGCCTTCCGGCGCGGCCACATCGTCCGCCAACCGCCGCCGCGGCGGCCGCTCCGGTGGCGGCGGCTCGCCGCGCAGCATCACGCGCGTCTCGCCGCGCAGGATCGGCCGCGCGTTTTCGGCGGAAAGCCGCAGTGTGCGGAACTCGCCGTTCTGATCCACATCGATCACGCCGCGCGCCAGCAACTGCCGGATCACGCCGTGCCAGAAGCGCGAGGGCTCGCTCTTGCCGACGCCAAAGGTCGGCAGCTTGTCGTGCGACCAGCGCGCCACCGCCTCACTGGCATGGCCGAGCAGCACGTCCACCACATGCTTGGCGCCGAAGCGCTGGCCGGTGCGCCAGATCGCGGAGAGCACCTTCTGCGCCGCCACGGTGCCGTCGAACTCCACCGCCGGCGCCGCGCAGTTGTCGCAATGGCCGCAGGGTGCGGAGAAATCCTCGCCGAAGCAGCCGAGCAGCGCGCGGGTGCGGCAGGACGCGGTCTCGGCGAACGCGATCATCGCCTCCAGCCGCGTGCGCATCACCGCCTTCTGCCCCTCCGGCGCCGCCGACTGGCCGAGGAAGTAGCGGGCCCGCACGATGTCCTCGCCGCCGTACAGCAGCAGCGTCTCCGCCCGCTCGCCGTCGCGCCCGGCGCGGCCGATCTGCTGATAGAACGCCTCCGGGCTGTCCGGCATGTCGAGGTGCACGACGAAGCGGACGTCGGGCCGGTCGATGCCCATGCCGAACGCGATCGTCGCGACCACGACCATGGCCTCGCCGGCGCGAAACCGCCTCGCCGCGGCGCGCTTGGTTTCCGGGGGCAGCCCGGCATGGAAGGCGGCGGCGGGAAAGCCGCGGGCCGCGAGCATTTCCGCCACCCGCTCCGTCTTGGCGCGGCTGCCGCAGTAGACGATGCCGGCGGCGCCGTGATGGCGGCGGAGGAACGCCAGCAGCTGGTTCGTTCCGTCCACCTTGGCCGCCGCCGCGACATGCAGGTTGGGCCGGTGGAAGCTCGCGACGAACACCTCCGCACCCGGCATGCCGAGCGCGTGGAGGATGTCGGTGCGCGTGCGCGCATCCGCGGTCGCTGTCAGGGCGATGCGCGGCACGCCGGGCAGGCGGTCCGGCAGGCAGGCGAGCGCGCGGTATTCGGGCCGGAACTCGTGGCCCCACTGGCTCACGCAATGCGCCTCGTCGATGGCGATCAGGGCGAGTTGCCGCCGCGCCAGCCGCTCCAGCATGCCGCCGCCGAGCAGCCGCTCCGGCGAGACGTAGAGCAGGTCGAGCCGCCCGGCCTCCAGCGCCCGCGACGCCTCGCGCTGCGCCTCCGGCTCCTGCTCGGAATGGAGCGCCGCGGCGGCGACGCCGAGTTGCCGCAGCGCGGCGACCTGGTCGTCCATCAGCGCGATCAGGGGCGAGATCACCAGCGCGGTGCCGGGGCGGCACAGCGCCGGCACCTGGTAGCAGACGCTCTTGCCGCCGCCGGTGGGCATCAGCACCAGCGCGTCGCCGCCCGCGACGACCCGTTCGACCGCCGCCTGCTGCAGCCCGCGCCAGGCCGGGAAGCCGAACACGCGGTGCAGCACCGCGAGCGGGGCTTCCGGCTCGGCCGCCACGGCCGCGCTCGCCATGTCAGCCGGCGCCGAGCGCGATCTCCACTCGCCGGCTCTCCAGCGAATCGAGGGTGAACGTGACCGAGCCGAGGGCCTCGCGGCGGATGCGGTTGGCCGGCACGCCGTCCTTGACCAGCGCGTCGGAGACCACCTGCGCGCGCAGGCGCGAGAGGTCCTTGTTCGCCTGCGGCCCGCCTTCGGGATCGGCGAATCCGCTCACCGTCACGACCGACCGGGGATGCTCCTTGGCCCACACCGCGGCGGCGCTGATCGCGCCGAGGGCGGGGTCATCGAGCCTGGCCGACCATGCCTGGAAGAAGACCACGTAGTGCGGCGGCGGCCCCGCGGGTTGATTGAGGGCACAGCCGGCGAGCGCCAGGACGGCGAGCAGCAGCATCCGGCGCATCGTCGAGTTCTCCGCGTTCATGGCCGGAACGTCGTGCCCGCGCCGGGGGTCCGGCGTCAACTGCAGTGCGGCGCTATCCCGCCGCCGCCACCGCGCGGCCAGCCGAAAGCCGCCAGATGCGGTCGAGCCGCTCCACCCCGGTCAACCGATGGACGATGAGCAGCATGGCGCGCTCGCCCAGCACGTCATTCAGCGTGGCGAGGAACGCGCGCTCGGTGTCGGCATCGAACCCGGCGCAGGGCTCGTCAAGGATCAGCAACGGCGCCGGCGACAGCAGCGCACGGGCCAGCGCGAGCCGCCGCCCCTGCCCGCCGGAGAGGCTGGCGCCGCCCTCGCCCACCATGGCATCGAGCCCGCCGGGCAGGCCACGCACCACGTCCTCGATCTGCGCCGCCCGCAGCGCATCCCACAGCGCCGCGTCGTCGGCATCCGGGCGGGCGAGCAGCAGGTTGGCGCGGACCGTGTCGTCGAACAGGTGCGTCGCCTGCGCCAGCCAGCCCACGCGGGCACGCACCACGGCGGCCGGCAGGGTGGCGATATCGACGCCACCGAGCAGGACGCGCCCCTGCTGCGGTGTCGCCACCTTGAGCGCGAGCGCGGTCAGCGTCGACTTGCCGGTGCCCGAGGGGCCGAGGAGCGCGACCCGCCCCCGCTCCGGCACCTCCAGCGTCAGCCCGTCGAACACCACCGGCGCGTCGGGGCTCCAGGCGAAGCGCAGTGCTTCGAACCGCAGCCCATGCTCGCGCGGCGCCGGGGCCGCGACCACGGGATCCGGCACCGGGATGGGACCCTCCGCCGCCTCGATCACGCGCTGCGCCGCCACCGCGGCCGCCCCCACGGCCACGCCGGCGCGCGGCAGTAGGCTCACCGCCTCGAACGCGGCGACCGCCAACAGCAGCGTCGCCGCCGCCCCGGCCGGATGCAGCCCGGCCGCCACCAGCACCGCCAGCAGGCCGGCCTGCGCGCACAGCATGGCCGCGGCACCCGCCCAGGCGCCGCGCCGGGCCAGCGCGTGCTGGGCCGCCAGCAGCGCCGCCTCGCGCGCCTGCATCGCCGCCAGCATGCGCCCCTCGGCGCCGAACGCCCGCACCTCGCGCAGCCCGGTCAGCGCGTCGAGGCAGGCGATCCGCAGCCCCGCCGCCGCCGTGGCCAGCCCCGCCCCGGCCGCCGCGGCGGCGCGCGCGGCGCGCAGCGGCAGGACGAAGGCGCTGACGGCGAACAGGAGCACGACCACGACGGCAAGCCGGATGTCCGCGCGCCCCACCGCCACCGCCAGCACCGGCAGCAGCAGCACGGCGCCGGCGAGCGGCACCAGGGTGCGCAGATAGACACCGTCCAGCGCCTCGACATCGCCGGCCAGGCGCGACAGCACGTCGCCGGCGTGACGGAAGCCGAGGCCGCCGGCGCTGCGCGCGGCGAGGCCGCGGAAGAACCACACGCGCAGCCCCGCCAGGGCACGGAACAGCGCGTCATGCGTCAGCAGCCGCTCCAGGTAGCGCAGCACCACCCGCGCCGGCCCGAGCAGGTGCAGCAGCAGGGTCGCGCCGACGAGCGCGCCCCCCGTCACGATGGCGCCGACTGCGCCCCCCGAGACCGCCATCAGCGCCACCCCGGTGGCGAGGGAGGCGAGCGACACGAGGACGCCGAGCACCAGCCATCCCGCCTGCGCGCGCCAGAGCCGCAGCACGCGCCCGAGGGCGGACATGGGCGACCGCATCAGGCGACGCCCCGCACCGGCGCCGCGCGCCCCTCACGCAGATCGAGCCGCCGCCCGCCGAAGGCATGCGCGGCCGCCGAATGGCTCGCCAGGATCACGGTGCGCCCGAGGGTCAGCCGGCGAAGGCTCTCCAGCACCTCGGCCTCCGTCGCGGGATCGAGGTGCGCGGTCGGCTCGTCCAGCAGCAGCAGCGGCGCGTCCTTGAGGAAGGCGCGGGCGATCGCCACCCGCTGCGCCTGACCGCCCGAGAGTCCGTAGCCGCCCTCGCCCACCGGCGTGTCGAGGCCGCGCGGCAGGGCGGCGGCGAACCCGTCGACGCGGGCGAAGCGCACCGCCTCCGCCAGCTCGGTCTCCGACGCCTCCGGCCGGGCGAAGCGGATGTTGTCGCGGATCGTGCCGGCGAACAGCACCGGCTGCTGGCCGATCCAGGCGGTCAGCCGCGCCAGGGCCTGCGGCACGAGGGTGATGATGTCGGCCCCGTTGATCGTCACCCGCCCCGCATCGGGCCGCACGAAGCCGAGCAGGATCTCCAGCACCGTCGTCTTGCCGGCACCGGACGGCCCGGCAAGCACCAGCGTCTCGCCCGCCGGGACCCGGAAACTCAGGCCGTCCAGCGCCGGGCCGCGTGCCGGGTCCCAGGTGAAGCGCACATCCTCGAACGCCACCGCGACGCCGCGCGCCGCGACCGTGCGCACCGGCAGCGCGGGCGCGGGCGGCGGGGCCGGAGGCAGGGACGCGAGCGGGCCGGCGGCGCCGTGGGCCTGCAACCGGTCCTGGTAGGCGAGCGCGAAGGTCCGCAGCGGCGCGAAGAATTCCGGCACCAGCAGCAGCTCGAACAGCGCCTGCCCGGGCGGCACCCGCCCCGCGGCGCCGCGCAGGGCCAGCAGGATCAGCGCCAGCGCGGTCGCCAGGTCGAGCGCCGCGGAGGAGAGGAAGGCGACGCGCAGCACCCGCATGGTGCGCCGGCGCAGCTCCGCCGCGGCCTGCCCGAGTGCCAGCGCCTCGTCCTCGGCGCGGCCGTACATGACGATGGTGGCGATGCCCCGCACCCGGTCGAGGAAGCGGGTCTGCAACCGCGCCAGCGCCTCGAACTGGCGGCGCGCGGCCGCCGCGGCGCCGAGCCCGGCGAGGGCCATCGCGAACGGCACCAGCAGCCCGGCGCCGGCGAAGATCGCGGCGGCGACCGGGTCGCGCCACAGCACCACCGCCAGCACCAGCGCCGGCGCGGCGACGGCGAGCGCCGCGGCCGGGATGTAGCGGCCGAAGAATCCGTCCAGCGCCTCGATGCGATCCACGACGATGCTCGCCAGCTCGCCGCTGTGGCGTTCGCGCAACAAGGCCGGGCCGGCGCTGAGCAGGCGATGCAGCGCATCGGTGCGCAGCCGCCGCCGTGCCGCCGCACCCGCCGCGACCGCGGCGCGCTCGCTCCCCACGCCAAGGCCGGCCCGCACCACCGCCAGCGCGGCAAACGCCGCCAGCGGCTGCCACGCCACCCCGCCCCGGCCGAGCGCCGTGGTCAGGGCGGCGGCGGCGCACCAAGCCTGTGCAATCGCCGCGGCGGTGGCGACGAGCGCCAGCACGAGCAGCCTGCGCGCATCGCGCCGCGCCGTCCGCGCCTGCTGCCGCAGCCACCCGCGCGCGGCTTGCTTCGTCGCATCCATCGTCGGCCGGGTGTAGCAGAGGTGCCGCGCTTTGCCAGTCCTGCGCGGCCACGGTCAGCGCCCAAGTTCAGTCGGCGGCCGGTTTCAATCGGCGGCGAGCCGAAGACTCCTCCGCCTCGCCGCGATGGCGCCGCAGTTCCAGGTCGAGCTGGTAGCGCGTGCCCCCCTCCTGCCCGACCGCGAGCTGCGCGCCGAGCTGGCGGGCGAAGCCCCGGATCAGATGCAGGCCGATGCCGTCACGCACGCCGCTCTCGGTCTCGGCGGGACCGGCGGGCAGCCCGATGCCGTCGTCCTGGATCACCAGCCGCGCCTGCGTGTCGGTCGCGGTCAGCGACACCCGGATATGCCCGGAACGCCCGCCGGGGAACGCGTATTTCGCCGCGTTGCTCACCGCCTCGGTGACGATCAGGGCGATCGGCACCGCCTGGTCGGAGGTCATCTGCAGCGCGCTCGCCTCGATCTTGAGCCGGATGCGCCCGCCGCCGCTCTCGCCCATCGCCTGCAGGAGCTGGTCGCAGAGTTCGTGCAGGAACCGGTCCATGCTGATCGTCTGCAGATCGCCATGCGCGTACAGGTGGCGGTGCAGCGTCGCCAGCGCCCGGATGCGGTCGCGCGCGGCGGCGAATTCGCGCTTCGCCTCCGGCACGCGGATCCGGCTGGCCTGCAGGTTCATGAGCGACGCGACGATCTGCAGGTTGTTCTTCACCCGATGATGGATTTCCTGCAGCAGCAGTTCCTGCTGCACCACCGCACCGCGCAGCTCCGCCTCGCGCTGGGCGAGGGCGGCGGTGGCGGCGGCGAAGGAGGCGGCGAGCTGGGCGAGTTCCGCCGGCAGCAGCCGGGGCGGCCCGGGGTCGAATGCGCCGCCGCTGCGCCAATCCTGGACCGCGGCCGAAAGCCGCCGGATCGGCCCAACGAGGGCACGGTCGGCGCCAAACGCGACCAGCGCGAGGCCGGCGCCCAGCAGGAGCACGAGCCCCGCGAGCCGCTGGACCAGGTCGGCGCGCGCCTCGGCCTCGTCGGCGGCGGCGGGGGTCGCAACCAGCAGCCGCAGATCCGGCCCCACCTGCTTCAGCGCGTACGCATAGTCCGCACCGTCGCGCCCCAGCGCGATGCCGGCCTCCCGCGTCTGCCCCTGCAACGCCGCCAGGTCCGCTGCCTCCGGCAGGGCGGCGGGCGGTGCCTTGCCCAGGGCCACCGCGCGGCCCTGGGCATCGAGCAGCCACGTATGGCCCGGCGGCTCGGGACCCTCCGGCACCGCCGGCCAGTCGAGCAGCACGCCGCCGGCGACCACGCCCGCGAACCCCTCGGGCCCGAAGCGCGGCACGGCGGCGGTCAGCACCGCGCGGTCGAGCCCGCGGCCACCGTCGACCAGCTCGCCGACGGCGAAGCCGTTGCGCTCCTTGCGCAGCGCGGAACCACGGGGCCGCGGCCCCTTCGCCGACGCCCACGACGGGCCCGGCGCTGCACGCGACCCGGCCGGCCGCATCGAGCACGATGAGGCCGCCGAAGCGGGCGGGATAGAGCGCGAGGGCGCCGCGCAGCGCCGCCTCGCAGCCCGGGCCTCCGGCGGCGACGGCCGGGGAGCCCGCGAGCCCGGCGAGCACGCCTGCCGCATCCTCCAGCATCGCCTGATAGCGCGCGGCGCCGGCCGCGCGGACCAGCGCTGCCCGGTCCAGCGGCTGTGCCGGCGACCATCCGGAACGCCTGCCAGGCAATCACCGCCGCCAGCACGCAGCATGGGCACCGCGGCGAGCAGCAGCAGCAGCGCCATGCGCGCCGCGTACCCGCCCTGGCCAGCACGGGCTGCACGCGCAACAGGGCCGGCGTCGTGCCTGGCCGGGGGACGGCGCTGCGCACGACGCCTGATCGGCGGTGTCACTTCCTTGGCGCGGTCGTCCTCGATCAGCTGCAGCAGCCGCTCCGGGATCGGCTCCTTCGCCACCTTGTCGAACAGCTGGTGCAGGCTGCGTTGCAGCCACAGATCGAAGGCCGTGTCGGATACGGCGTCGGCATCCCGCGGCATGTGCTGGCGCGGCGACCGGGGCGGGTTGTCTGGGCCGCGTCATCGCGAAATGCTTCATGCTCGCCTGGCCCAGGGACGGCGGCGCGGCCCACTCTGGCCAGTGCCGACTTCAAAACTGGCGTTCCCTGCTAACTTATAGCGGCGCCGACGCGCGGCCGCCAGCGCAACGCCGGGGCCGTGCGCGGCCGGCGAGGCCGCCAGCGCGCCGGAGCGTTCCGGGCGCTCGCCGAGCAGCCATGCCTCGAGCTGCCGGCGGGCACGGAACACGCGGCTTTTCGCGGTGCCGACCGCGCAGCCGGTGGCCTCGGCCAGCGCCTCGTAGCTCACGCCGTTGAGCACCACCATCACCAGCGCCTCGCGCTGGTCGGCGGGCAGGCGGGTCATCGCGCGCGACAGCTCCTTGAGCGCGAGCCGGTCTTCGTGCGGCGCATCGGTCGCCAGCGCGGCCGCCGGCACATCCTCGATATCCGTCGTGTCGCGCCGCTTGCGCAGGTTGGAGATGAAGCGGTTGCGCAGGATGCGGTGCATCCAGGCTGCGAAATTCGTGCCGGGAATGAAGCTCTCTGCGCGGAGAGCGCGTTGCAAACCGCGTCCTGTACCAGATCCTCGGCACTCGCCCGATTGCGGGTCAATGCCAGCGCCTGAACGCGCAGCTTCGGGAGGATCGCGATGACCTGATCATGAAATACACTGTGGCTCATGCGTCGCTTCGCCTTTGTCCGCAATGCTCGTCGGTAATTCAATGAACGGCGGACTGCCAGGGTTGCATGCGGCGCCTCACGACTGCGTGATGCCGTCCCCGGCCGAGTTGCGGCGGCGCCGGCGGCGGTGCCATGCAACGAGCGGAGCAATGGTGAAGCAAGCAGGCAGGCGTGCTTACGGTGAGGTCATGCGCTGCAGCGGCGCACGGTTGCGCACGCGATCATTCCTCGCTTCGCGCAGGCTCGCGCTGCATGCTGCGCACCAGGCTCGCGCGGGCGCGCGAGACACGGGCCTTCATCGTGCCCACCGGCACGTTGCAGATTTCGGCAGCCTCCTCGTAGCTCATTCCCTGCGCCCCGACCAGCACCAGCGCCTCGCGCAGGCAGCGGCGGCAAGGACGTAGATCTGGCTTTGCAGATCGGCGAGCTCGCTGCGCGCATCCTGGGCCGGCGCGCCGGTGCGTCGTCCGGCCCGCGCCGCTCCAGCGCGGCACGCTCGGTGCGGCGGCGGCGTGCCTGCTCGAAGAAGGCGTTGCGCAGGATCACGAACAGCCACGCGCGCAGGTTCGTGCCGGGGCGGAACTGTGTCGAGTGCGCCAAGCGCGCGCACCAGCGCTTCCTGCACCAGATCGTCGGCCTCAGCACGATCGCGGGTCGAGAAACGCGCGTAGCCGCGCAAATCCGGCAACAGCGGCAACAAGGGCTGCGCGCAGATCAGCCGTGCTCAACGTCCGCCGCCCTGTTCAACCGACGCGCGCATTATGTTTGACCGGCACGCTGTAATCCTGCAAGGGAAAGAACGCGGTGAGCTGCCCGAGTCGCGAAGACCTGATCCGTGCACTGCCGTATGCGCGCCGCTATGCACGCGCGCTTACCGGCTCGCAGAGCAGCGGCGACCATCTGGTGGAGCAGAGCCTGCGGGAGATGCTGGCGAACGGGGCGAGGCGGACGAGGATTTGCGCCTGCGCCTCTATCGCGAGGTGACGCGCGCGCTTCAACGCGGCGCAGAGCGACGGCGGATTGCGCACCTCCCTCCGCGCCGGTGCAACGCCAGCTTCTCCTGCTGACGGCGCTCGAGGAGCTGGGCGTCGAGCGACGCCGCCGCGATCGTCGGGCTGCGCGCCGCCGAGTCGCCGCCACCGAGCTTGCCGATGCGCGGGAGCGCGTGCGCGACACCGCCGCGGCCGACGTGCTGATCATCGAGGATGAGCCGATCATCGCGATGGATATCGAGGAACTGGTGCGCGGCTGCGGCCATCGCGTCGTCGGCGTCGCCGCGAGCGAGAGCGAGGCGGTGACGCTCGCCGAGCGCCACCGGCCCGGCCTCATTCTCGCCGACATCAACCTCGGCGCCGGCGGCGACGGCACCAGCGCGGTCGCGCGCATCGTGCGCAACCACCAGGTGCCGGTGATCTTCGTCACCGCCTATCCCGAGCGGCTGCTGACCGGCGCGGCCGTGGAGCCGGCGTTCGTCATCACCAAGCCGTTCGAGCCGATGATGCTGGCGATTGCGACCTATCAGGCGGTGACCGGCGGGTTGCGGCTGCCCTGACCGCGGCCGCAGCGAGAAGCGCCGCCGGAGCCGGAACCATCCGCCGCGCGGCGCATTGATGCCGCAGGGATCCATCGCGGCGACGTCGCCGCCACTGTCGTAGAAGCAATGAGCGAAACCGGGACCACCGAGCGGCCGCGCGTCGCCGTCTCCGCCGCTGCCGCCGATGGCGCGCCGGCGCCGCGCATCTACTATCTCAGCCCGCTCGCCGCCGGCGCACTGCCGGCGTGGGACGCGCATCTGGCGCGCGCGGCGCGGCTCGGCTTCAGCCATCGTGCTGATCGCGCCGCCGTTCGCCGCCGAGGATCTGCGCGTGGCGGAGGATTTCGACCGGGCGCATCCGGCGCTCGCCGCAGGCGATGACGCGCTCGCGGCGCTGCACGCGATCGCCGCCGCCTGCACCGCGCACGGGCTCGTCCCGCTGCTGGATGTCGTGCTCGACCGGGTCGCCGCAGGCGGGCCGATGGCTGCCGCGCGGCCCGACCTGTTCCGCGCGCCCGATCCGGCCCGCGCGCTGGATCCGCGCAGCTACCCCGCCGCCGGCGACATCGCCGCCGCGCGCTTCGACGATGCGGCCGAGCCGCTGGCGCGCTGGTGGGCGGCGCAACTCGCATCCTGGCATCAGGCCGGGATGCGCGGGTTCCGTTTCGACGGGCTGGGCGGTGCGCCCGCCCACGCGCTGCGACGCACGATCGCGCTGCTGCGGGAGGATGCGCCGGACGCGCTGCTGCTCGGGTGGACTCCGGGGCTGACCGCCGAACAGGTGAGCGCGCTCGCCGGCTGCGGGCTCGATTGCGTCTTCTCCTCGCTGCCCTGGTGGGATTTCCGCGACGAGTGGTTCTGGTCCGAGCGGGAGCGGCTGGCGCGCGTCGCGCGCGTGATCGCGCCGGTCGAGGCGCCGTTCGGTGCGCGGATCGCGTCCGACGTCTCCGACTCCGCCCGGCGCTGCGCGGCCGCGCGCCGCGTCGCGCAATTCGCCGCCGGCATTCGGCGCCGGCTGGCTGATGCCGATGGGCGTCGAGTGCGCCGCCCGCCACCCGCTCGAACGCGCGCCGCGCCGCGCCCGAAGCCTTGGATGACGGCGACCTTGGATGCGGCGACCTTGGATGCGGCGACGCGGCGATGCCGACCCCGCGCTTGCCGCCGCCATCGCCGCGGCGAATGCGGACCGGCGGTCGGCAGCGGCTTCGCAACGGCTGAGCGCGCCGCGCGCCGACGCCGTCGTCCTGCTGCGCGCCGATGGGGCGGCGACCGGCGGCACCTGCGCGCTGCGTGGCGAACGCGTGCGCTCGACCGGCCGGCGCCGCTCGCGCTGGCACCGCTGCTGCGCCCGCTGCGCGCGCAGGGCGCGCCGCCGCACCTTGCACCGGGCGAAGTGCCTCAGTCTGCGGCTCCATCCTTCGCGGCCGATCACGCTCGATCGTCCGCCGCTCGCACGGTCGGCCGCAGGCCGCGGCACAGGCGCCGCGCATCGCGATCGAGGCGGTCGTCGCCGAGCGTCGATGGCGGCCGCTTCGCCGCCAAGCGCCTGGTCGGGCGAGACGCTGAGCGTGAGTTGCCGACGTGATCTGCGACGGCCACGGCCAGCTCGGCGTGGCGCTGCTGTGGCGCAGCGCCGACGAGGCGGCGTGGCGGCAGACGCGCATGCGGCCGCTCGGCAACGACCGCTTCGCGGCGGAGTTTGCGCTTTCCCGCGTCGGCCGCTGGCTGTTCACGATCGAGGCCTGGCGCGATGCGCTTCGCGACCTGGCGCGACGAGGTGGGCAAGAAGCACGCCGCCGGCATGGACATCCGGCTGGAACTGATGGAAGGCGCCGCGATGGTGCGCGAGGCCGCGGAGCGCCTGCCGGCGCTGCGCGACGTTGCCGCGACGCTGGCGCAGCGCGCACGCCGACGCGGCGACGACGCTGCTGCTCTCGGCGCGCACCGCCGCGCTGATGGCGAAGGCGATCAAGCGCCCCTTCGCGATCCGCCTGGATGCCGCCGTGCGCCGGTCGACGCCGATCGCACGCGCGCCGCGTTCGCGTCGTGGTACGAACTGTTTCCGCGCTCGATGAGCGACGACGCGACGCGGCACGGCACGTTCGCGCGACGTCATCCGCCATCTGCCGCGCATCGCCGCGATGGGCTTCGACGTGCTCTACTTCCCGCCGATCCACCCGATCGGCCGGACCAACCGCAAGGGCCGCAACAACGTGCTCGGCGCGGGACCGGGCGATCCCGGCAGCCCGTATGCGATCGGCGGCCCGGCCGGCGGCCATGACGCGATTCACCCGCGCCTCGGCACGCTCGCGGATTTCGCGGCACTGCGCGACGCGGCCGCGGCGACAGGGATCGAGCTGGCGCTCGACTTCGCCATCCAGTGCTCGCCGCGACCATCCGTGGCTGGCCGAGCACCCGGACTGGTTCGACTGGCGGCCCGACGGCTCGCTGAAATTCGCCGAGAATCCGCCGAAGAAATACGAGGACATCGTCAACGTCGATTTCTACGCGCCCGACGCGGTGCCGGAGTTGTGGGTCGCGCTCTGCCGACGTCGTGCTGTTCTGGGCCGAGCAGGGCGTGCGCATCTTCCGCGTCGACAACCCGCACACGAAGCCGTTGCCGTTCTGGGAATGGCTGATCGGCGAGGTGCGCGCGGCGTATCCGGATGCGATCTTCCTCGCCGAGGCGTTCACCCGGCCGAAGATGATGTCGCGGCTCGGCAAGCTCGGCTTCACCCAGTCCTACACCTACTTCACCTGGCGCAACACGCGACGCCGAGCTGCAGGAATACCTGACCGAGCTGACCACGCCGCCGCTGGCGGATTTCTTCCGGCCGAATTTCTTCGTCAACACGCCCGACATCAATCCGGTCTTCCTGCAGACCTCCGGCCGCGCCGGGCTTCCTGATCCGCGCCGCGCTGGCGGCGACGCTGTCGGGTCGTGGGGGATCTATTGCGGCTTCGAGCTTTGCGAGGCCGCCGCCGCTGCCCGGGCGCGAGGAATACGCCGAATTCGGAAAAATACCAGCTTCGCGCCTGGGACTGGGACCGGCCCGGCAACATCGTCGCGGAGATCGCCGTGCTCAACCGCATCCGCCGCGCCAATCCGGCGCTGCAGACGCACCTGGGCGTCACGTTCCATGCCGTGCGACAACGAGCAGATCCTACCTACGCGAAGGCAACCCCGGACCGCGGCAACGTCGTGCGTCGTCGCGGTGAGCCTCGATCCGCACCACCCGCAGGCGGGCGGATTCGAGCTGCCGCTGTGGCACTGGGGCCTCCGACGAAGGACGGCGCGCTCGCCGAGGACCTGCTGCGGCGGAACGAACTCGCGATGGCGCGGCAAGCTGGCAGCGCGCCGAGCTCTCGCCGCAGGCGCCGTACGCGATCTGGCGCGTGCGGCCCGGCGTCGTGAGCACGCGCGTGCACGCGGCACTCGCCGCTGCACGAGGATCCGCTGTGGTACAAGGACGCGGTCATCTATCAGCTTCACGTCAAGTCGTTCTTCGACGCCGACAACGACGGCGTCGGGCGATTTCGCGGCCTGGTGGAGAAGCTCGACTACATCGCCGAGCTTGGCGTGACGGCGATCTGGCTGCTGCCGTTCTACCCGAGCCCCGCGCCGCGACGACGGCTACGACATCGCCGACTACCGCGGCGTGCATCCGGAATACGGCGTTCTCGCCGACGTGCGCCGCCTGATCGCCGCGGCGCATGAGCGCGGGCTGCGCGTCATCACCGAGCTGGTGATCAACCACACCAGCGACCAGCATCCCTGGTTCCAGCGCGCCCGCCAGGCCAAGCCCGGCTCGTCCGCGCGCAATTTCTACGTCTGGTCCGACACCGACCAGAAATACGCTCGGCACGCGCGTCATCTTCGTCGATACCGAGAAGAGCAACTGGACCTGGGACGCGGTCGCCGGCGCCTATTTCTGGCACCGCTTCTACTCCCACCAGCCCGACCTGAATTTCGACAATCCCGCGCGTGATGCAGGAGGTGTTCTCCGTCATGCGGTTCTGGCTCGACCTCGGCATCGACGGGCTGCGGCTCGACGCGGTGCCGTATCTGGTCGAGCGCGAGGGCACGATCAACGAGAACCTGCCGGAGACGCACGCCATCCTGAAGCGCATCCGCGCCGAGATGGACCGCCACGGGCCGGAACGCATGCTGCTCGCCGAGGCGAACCAGTGGCCGGAGGACGCGCAGCAGTATTTCGGCGACGGCGACGAATGCAACATGTGCGTTCCACTTCCCGCTGATGCCGCGCATGTACATGGCGATCGCGCGGGAGGACCGGTTCCCGATCACCGACATCCTGCGCCAGACGCCGGAGATCCCGGCGAACTGCCAGTGGGCGGTGTTCCTGCGCAACCATGACGAGCTGACGCTCGAAATGGTGACCGATGGCGAGCGCGACTATCTGTGGGAGCACTACGCCGCCGACCGGCGCGCGCGGCTCAATCTCGGCATCCGCCGCCGGCTCGCGCCGCTGCTGGAGCGCGACCGGCGGCGGATCGAGCTGATGAACGGGCTGCTGCTCTCGATGCCGGGCACGCCGGTGCTCTATTACGGCGACGAGATCGGCATGGGCGACAACATCCATCTCGGCGACCGCGACGGCGTGCGCACGCCGATGCAGTGGTCGCCCGACCGCAACGGCGGCTTCTCGCGCGCCGACCCCGCGCGCCTCGTGCTGCCGCCGATCATGGACCCGCTCTACGGCTTCCAGGCGGTGAATGTCGAGGCGCAGGCGGCCGACCCGCATAGCCTGCTGAACTGGACCCGCCGCATGCTCGCCGTCCGGCGCCGTTTCATCGCGCGTTCGGCCGCGGCGGCTTTCGCTTGCTCTATCCGGGCAACCGCAAGGTGCTCGCGTTCCTGCGCGAGTTCGGCGAGAGGCGACACGGAGGAGACCATCCTCTGCGTCAGCAATCTGTCGCGCACCGCGCAGGCGGTGGAGCTCGACCTCGCCGCGTTCGCCGGCCGCGTGCCGGTGGACATGGTCGGCGGCGCGGTGTTTCCGCCCGTCGGCCAGCTCACCTATCTGCTCACGCTGCCGCCTTACGGGTTCTTCTGGTTCCTGCTCGCGGCGAGGCGCAGCTCCCGGCATGGCACGTGGCGCCGCCGGAGCCGTTGCCGGAGTTCGCGACGATCGTGGTCCGCAACGGCCTCTTCGAGGCGCTGCAGCCGCCGGGCCGCGTCGATCATCGAGAGCGAGGCCTGCCGGCCTATCTGCCGAAGCGGCGCTGGTTCGCCGCCAAGGATGAGCGGCTGCGAGGACGTGCGCATCGCCTATGCGGTGCCGGCTGCCGCACGCGGGCGACGTGGTGCTCGCCGAGAGTCGACGGCGGAGCTGCCGGAGCGCACCGAGCACTACGTCGCTGCCGCTCGCGGTCGCGTGGGAGGACGAGACCGTCGGCCGCTTTGCCCCAGCAACTGGCGCTCGCGCGCGTGCGGCGCGGCCGGCGCGTGGGCATGCTCACCGACGCCTTCGCGGTGGATGCGCTGGCGCTCGGCGTCGCTCGCCCAGTTGCGCGACGGCGGCACGCTCCCGCTGCGGGGACGGCGAAGCTGCGGTTCGTGCCACGTCCGCGGCTCGCGGAGATTCGACTGCCCGAGGCGCCGGAGATCCGCCGGCTCTCGGCCGAGCAGTCCAACAGCTCGCTCATCATCGGCGATGCCGTGATGCTGAAAATCGTTCGCCGCCCGGGCGCGGGCACCAACCCCGAAGGTCGAGATGACGCGCGTGCTGACCGAGCGCGGCTTCGCCAACAGCGCGCCGCTGCTCGGCGAGGTCATCCGCGTCGACGCCGACGGCACGCCCACACGCTGATGCTGGTGCAGGGCTTCGTGCGCAACCAGGGCGACGGCTGGGCCTTCACGCAGGACTTTCTTGCCCGCGCCGTGGAGGAGGTCGCGGTCACCGGCGAGCCGGCGCTCGGCGATCACGACGTGTTCGCGAGCTATGTCGGGTTCGCCGCGCACGATCGGCCGGCGCCTCGGCGAGCTGCACGCGACGCTGGCGCGAGCCGACCGATGATCCCGACTTCGCGCCGCACGACGCCGATGCGGCGACGCTGCATGCGTGGGACGAGGCGGCCCTCGCCCAGCTCGACGCGGCACTGCGCGTGCTGCGCGGCGTGCGACTGCCTGGCCGGATCCGTCGTCGCACGGCATGGCCGACGAACTGCTCTCCCGCCGCGAGGCGCTGCGCGCGGCGGTGGCGCGCCTCGCCGCCTCCGGCGGCGACGCACTCTGCACGCGCGTGCACGGCGACTTCCATCTCGGCCAGGTCCTGGTCGTGCAAGGCGACGCGTTCATCATCGACTTCGAGGGCGAGCCGGCGCGGCCGCCGGCGGAGCGGCGGCGCAAATCCTCGCCGATGCGCGATGTCGCCGGCCTGCGTGCGCAGCTTCGACTACGCCGCCGCCGCTGCCGCCCCTGGCCGCGCCGCGGCCTCGCCGCTCACCGAGGAACGACGCATCGGCCTGCTCGAGCATTTCCGCACCGAGGCCGAGCGCGCCTTCTTCGATGCCTACCACGCCGTGCTCGACGCGGCGCCACGGCGCTGGGTCGGGCCGGACGGCGGCGCGGCGCTGCTCGATCTCTTCCTGCTGGAGAAGTCGGCGTACGAAGTGTGCTACGAGGCGGCGAACCGCCCGACCTGGCTGTCGATTCCGCTGCGCGGCCTGCACGCCATCGCGCACCGCCTGCTCGCCCCCGAGCCGGTCGCGTGAACGGCGCGCCCGATCCGGCCGCCATTGCTGCGATCGTCGCGGCGCGCCATGGCGATCCGTTCGCCGTGCTCGGCCCGCACGAGGCCGCGGAGGGCTGCGCGGTTCGCGTCTTCCTGCCGGAGGCGACCGCGGTGGCCGCGATCGCGCGGGAGGGCGGGGCCACGCTCGCCGAGCTTGCGCGCATCGACGGCGCCGGGTTCTGGTGCGGCGTGATGCCGGCGCACCTGCCCTACCGCCTGCGCGTCACCACCGGCGCGATCGAGGAGGCGATCGAGGACCCGTATGCGTTCGGGCCGGTGCTCGGCGATCTCGACATCCATCTGCTCGCCGAAGGCCGCCATCACGAGTTCGGGCGCACGCTCGGCGCGCATCTGACCGCGATGCAGGGCGTCAGCGGCGTGCGCTTCGCCGTCTGGGCGCCCAACGCGCGCCGGGTTTCCGTCGTCGGCAGCTTCAACCGTTGGGACGGGCGCCGCCACCCGATGCGCCTGCGCCACGCCGCCGGCGTGTGGGAGCTGTTCATCCCGCGGAATCGGCCCCGGCGCGCTCTACAAATACGAGCTGCTCGGCCCGGACGGCGTTCTGCTGCCGCTGAAGGCCGATCCGGTCGCGGGCGCCGCAGAGCGGCCACCCGCCACCGCCTCGATCGTGATCGACGACCGCGCTGCACTGGCACGACGAGGCATGGCGCGCGACGCCGCGCGGCGCAGCGACGGGCCGATCAGCATCTATGAGGTGCACGCCGGCTCCTGGCTGCACCCCGAACGAGCTGGGCACCGACACGTTCGACCAACCTGGCGCAGCGCCTCGTGCCTTATGTGAAGCGCATGGGGTTCACCCATGTCGAGCTGCTGCCGGTGATGGAGCATCCGTTCGACGGCTCCTGGGGCTATCAGCCGCTCGGCCAGTTCGCACCCAGCGCGCGGCTCGGCCCGCCCGGAAGCTTTCGCCGCCTTCGTCGATCGCTGCCACGACGCGGGCATCGGCGTCATCCTCGACTGGGTGCCCGGCCATTTCCCGACCGACGCGCACGGGCTGGCGCGCTTCGACGGAACCCCGCTCTACGAGCATGCCGACCCGCGCGAGGGATTTCAGCGCGACTGGAACACGCTATCTCTACAATCTCGGCCGCACCGAGGTGCGCGGGTTCCTGATCGGCAGCGCGCTGCACTGGCTGGAACACTACCACGCCGATGGACTTCGCGTCGATGCGGTGGCGGCGATGCTCTACCGCGACTACAGCCGCAACGCGGGCGAATGGATTCCCAACATCCACGGCGGGCGCGAGAACCTCGAAGCGATCAGCTTCTTCCAGGAGCTGAGCCGCGTGGTGCGGGAGCGGTGCCCGGGCGCGCTGCTGATCGCCGAGGAAAGCACCGCTTGGCCCGGTGTCACCCGCGACGCCGATGCCGGCGGGCTCGGCTTCTCGCTACAAATGGAACATGGGCTGGATGCACGACACGCTCGCACTACATGCGGGAGGACCCGGTGTACCGGCGCTGGCATCACGACGAGATCACGTTCGGGCTGCTCTATGCCTTCTCCGAACGCTTCGTGCTGCCGCTGTCGCACGACGAGGTCGTCTACGGAAAGGGCTCGCTGCTCGGCAAGATGCCCGGCGATGCGTGGCAGCGCTTCGCCAATCTGCGGGCGTATCTGGCGTTCATGTGGACCTATCCCGGCAAGAAGCTGCTGTTCATGGGTGGGGAGTTCGCGCAGGCGCGGGAATGGAACCATGACGCGGAGCTCGACTGGTTCCTGCTCGACGATGCAAGCCACTCCGGGGTGCAGCGCCTGGTCCGCGACCTCAACGGCCACTACCGCGAAATCCGCGCGCTGCATCGCTACGACGACGCGCCCGCGGGGTTCCGCTGGGTGGTGGTGGATGATCGCGAATACAGCGTCTTCGCCTATCTCCGCCTCGGCGGGCCGGAGGATGCGCCGGTGCTGGTGGTGTGCAACTTCACGCCGGTGCCGCGCACCGGCTACCGCCTCGGCCTGCCGCACGCCGGCCATTGGCGCGAGGTGCTGAACAGCGACGCCGCGACCTATGGCGGCGCCAATGTCGGCAACGGCGGCGGCGTGGACGCAGTGGCGGAGGGCAGCCACGGCCTGCCGGCCTCGGCGGTCCTGACCCTGCCGCCGCTCGCGACGCTGGTGTTGCAGGCCGCCTGAGGGCGCCGCGCGCGCCTCATTGCGCCGCCACTTCCGCCGCAATCTCGCCACAGGAGGCTGGTGGACATGCGCCCTCGTCCGATCGGCGCAGGCAACGCTGCGGACCATGGTCTGCCGCAAACGTGGCGACGGCGCCTCGCTCGCCGTTCTGGAGGGAAGATGAACCGCCTGGTCGTCGTCTCCAACCGGGTGCCGCTGCCCCCCGGGCGCGCGCAGGCCGGCGGGCTGGCGGTCGCCCTCGATGGGCTCATGGAGCAGCGCGGCGGGCTCTGGTTCGGCTGGAGCGGCGCGGTCGTCGCCAGCGATCCGGGCTGCCGCGTCGCCATGCGCCAGGAGGGCGGCATCGACTACGCGACGATCGACCTCAGCGCGGAAGAGCACGCCCGCTACTACAACAACTTTTCCAACGCCGTGCTGTGGCCGCTGCTGCACACGATGCCGGAGCTGATGACGTTCGACCGCCGCGACGCCGCGGTCTATCGCGCGGTGAATGCGCGCATGGCGGCGACGTTGCAGCCCCTGCTGCGCCCGGACGACCTGGTCTGGCTCCACGACTTCCATCTCCTGCCGCTGCCCGCCGCGCTGCGCGCGCTCGGGGTCGCCAACCCGATCGGGTTCTTTCTGCACGTGCCCTTCGCCAGCCCCGACGTGCTCGCCGCGGCGCCGGCGATGGCGGGGCTGGTGCGCGACGTGCTGACGGCCGACCTGATCGGCTTTCAGACCGAGAACGACCTGAACAACTTCGCCGCCGCCGCCGAGGCTTTCGCGGACGCGACGCGGGTCGCCGCCAACGTCGTCATGGTGAACGGGCGGCGCGTACGGCTCGGCGTGTTTCCGGTCGAGATCGAGCCGCACGGTTTCGCCGAGATCGCGGCCCGCAGCGCCACGAACGGCGCCGCGGAACGCCTGCGCGCGAGCCTGCGCGGGCAGGACCTCATCCTCGGCGTCGAACGGCTCGACCCGACCAAGGGACTGTTGCAACGCCTCGCGGCACTCCGCCGGCTGCTGGAGCAGCACCCGACCTGGGTGCGGCGTGCGACGCTGCTGCAGATCGCGGCCGAATCGCGCAAGGACGTGGGGCTCTACCGCACGCTGCGCGCGACGCTCGACCGCGAGGCGGGGCGGCTCAACGGCGATTTCGCCGAGCCGGACTGGCAGCCGCTGCGCCTCGTGTCACGCGCCGTCGACCGCACGCTGATCGCGGGCTACATGCGCCTCGCGCGCGTCGGGCTGGTGACACCGCTGCGCGACGGCATGAACCTGGTGGCCAAGGAGTACGTGGCTGCCCAGGACCCGGCGAACCCCGGCGTGCTCATCCTGTCGCGGTTCGCCGGTGCGGCGCAGCAGCTCGACGCGGCACTGCTGATCAACCCGCACGATACCGACGCCATGGCCGAGGCGATGCAGCGCGGCCTCACGATGCCGCTCGCCGAGCGGCAGGCGCGGTGGGAGGCGCTGTGGGCGGCGATCGAGCGCCGTTCGCCGCTGGCCTGGGGCCGCGCCTTCGTCGCCACCCTGCTGCGCGCCGCGGCGATCGGGCCGGTGAGCGTGCGGCCCGGCGCGCTCTCCGCCGGCCGCCCCGCCGCGACGCCGCGCGGGCGCGCGCTGATGCTGCCCGAGCATGAGCCGCCGCGCGCCCCGTTCCTGCCCGAGCGGGCCAAGCTGAACTGAGCGCGCGGCGGGCCGCTCACACCACCTGCCGCACGGTATCCGAAGCGAGCGTCAGCGCCATCCGCCGCCGGCTGGGTGCGCCGCGCGCCAGCGCCTCGGCCAGATGGGCGGCCTGCGTCAGTGTCGCCTTGGGCGGCAGCGGCGGCTCGTTCGGATCGACGATCGCCTCGATCAGCACCGGCCCCGGCGTCGCGAGCGCGATCCCCAGCGCCTCGGCGCACTCCTCCGGCCGCTCGATGGTGAACGCCGTCAGCCCGAAGCCGCGCGCCACCGCCGCGAAGTCGATCGGCTGCAGGTCACAGCCATAGTCCGGGTTGCCCAGCGTGACGAGCTGCTCCCACTTGACTTCGCCCAGCGTATCGTTGCGGATCACCACGATCTTCACGTCGAGGTTGTATTTCCTGAGCGTCGCGAGATCCGCGAGCGATGCCGCGAGCGCGGCGTCGCCCACGACACAGACCGCCATGCGGCCGGGATGCGCGATGGCGCCGGCCAGCGCGTACGGCAGCGCGGCGCCGAGGGTTGCGAACGTGCCGGAGCAGGCGAACTGCATGCTCCCGCGCATGCGCAGATAGCGCGCGGCGAAGGTCGTGCCGGCGCCGTTGTCCACCGCCAGCAGCGCGTTCTCCGGCAGGTGGCGGTCGAGCTCGCGCAGGACGAGTTGCGGCTTCATCGGCGTGTCGCCGCGCGTCGCCTGCTTCTCCAGCTCCTCCCGCCACTCCTCCAGCCCGCTCTGCGCGGTCTCGAGGAACAGCCGGTCGTCATGCGCCTCCAGCCGCGGCAGCAGGGCGCGCAGCACGGCCACGGTCTCGCCGACGATGCCGACCTCGGCCGGGGTGCGCAGCCCGATGCGCGCCTCGTCGCGGTCGATCTGCACCACCCGCGCCTGTCCCGGCCGCGGGTAGTATTCGAGGTACGGGAACCCGCTGCCGACGATGAGCAGCGTGTCGCAGCCCTCCATCGCGTCCTGCGCCGGACGGCTGCCGAGCAGGCCGGGCGTGCCGACCATGGCGGGATGGTGGTCCGGCAGGGCGCCCTTGCCGAGCAGCGCCTCCACCACCGGGCTCGCCAGCCGCTCCGACAATGCCGCCAGCTCGTTCTGCGCCCCCAGCGCGCCGCGGCCCGCCAGGATGCAGATGCGCCGCCCGGCGTTGAGCACGTCGGCCGCGCGCGCGAGCGACGCCTCGGCCGGGATCGGCGCGCCCTGGTATCCCTGCGGCAACTGCCGCGGCCCCGCCCGCTGGCTGCGGGCGGCGCGGCCGAGCGAGGCGAACTGCACGTCGAGCGGGATCGCGATATGCGCCACCGTCCGCCGCGCGAGCGCCATCCGGCAGGCGCGCTCGGCCACGTTCTCGGCATGCGCCGGGCCCATCACGCGGGCGCTGTAGCAGGCGACATCGGCGAGCAGCCGGTCGATCTCCACGTCCTGCTGCGCATCGGTTGCGATCAGGTCGTGATACTGCATGCCGGTGATCGCCAGCACCGGCTGCCCGTCGAGCTTGGCGTCGTAGAGGCCGTTGAGCAGCCCCACGCCGCCCGGCCCCGACGTGGCCATGCAGACCCCCAATTGGCCCGTGTAGCGGGCGTAGCCGCTGGCCGCCAAGGCGGCCGCGGCAGGGTGGCGCGTCTGCACCAGTGCGATGTCGTCGCTCCGCTTGCGCAACGCTTCCACGAACCCGTTGATCCCGTCCCCGGGGATCCCGAAGACGACGCTCACCCCCCAGTTGAGCAACGTCTGGACGATAAAATCGCTAGTTGTTTCAGCCATTTAAGGCCTCCCGGTGTGCCGGGAGAGAAACCGTGCCGGGGCCGCAGGGTTCCCACTGAAGTGTGCTAGAATCGCAATCGTTCCGACACAGGGATGTCAACGGCGTGAGGAGGGACTCGCGGTGCCCCCCCGCGGCCGGGTATAGTGACGGTTAACTGCCGGCCCAGGGTGCACGGGTTCGTGAGCTTGCGTGGGGTCGGATGGTGAGTATCCTGGCGGTGCAACCGCGACCAGACAGCGGTATGTGGTGCAACGCCGGAGCCGGTCGATAACAAGGACAAGAAGAGGATCACCTCGTGGCGAATGAAAAGGCGCAAAACGTTCAGGATGTATTCCTGAACCATGTGCGCAAGAACAAGACCCCGGTCACTGTATTCTTGGTGAACGGTGTGAAGCTCCAGGGAATCATCACCTGGTTCGACAATTTTTCGGTGCTGCTGCGCCGCGACGGACATACGCAGCTCGTCTACAAGCACGCCATCAGCACCGTGATGCCGGGGGCGCCGATTCAGCTGTTCGACGGCAGCAAGCCCGAGGGCTCATCCACCACGCTCACCATCCCGCAGCGTGAGGCCGCCGCGGCCGGTGGCTGATCCTGTCCATGTCTGAGCCCGCGGGCGGCCCGACGCGCGCGGCCGTCATCCTGCCATGGGAACGACCGGAGCGCCACGGCGAGGCGGCGCGTGCGGCCGATGCGCGGCTGGCGGAGGCGATCGGCCTCGCGGCCTCGATCGGCCTCGTCGTCGTGCATTCGGCCATCCTGCCGCTGCGCGCCCGCCGCCCGGCGACCCTGCTCGGCGAGGGCCAGGTCGCGGCGCAGGAGGGGGCGCTGCGTGCCCAGGACGTCACGGTCGCGATCATCGACGCGGCGCTGAGCCCGGTGCAGCAGCGCAACCTGGAACGCGCCTGGGGCTGCAAGGTGATCGACCGCACCGGCCTCATCCTCGACATCTTCGGCGCCCGCGCCCGCACGCGCGAAGGCACGCTGCAGGTCGAGCTCGCGCATCTCGAATACCAGCGCGGCCGGCTGGTGCGGTCCTGGACCCACCTGGAACGCCAGCGCGGCGGCTTCGGCTTCCTCGGCGGGCCCGGTGAGACGCAGATCGAGGCCGACCGGCGGCTGATCGGCGAGCGCATCGTCAAGCTCAAGCGCGAGCTGGAGCAGGTGCGCCGCACCCGCGCGCTGCACCGCGAGGCGCGGCGGCGGGTGCCGTTCCCGGTCGTCGCCCTGGTCGGCTACACCAATGCGGGCAAGAGCACGCTGTTCAACGCGCTCACCGGCGCCGGCGTGGCGGCACGCGACCAGCTTTTCGCCACCCTCGACCCGACCATGCGCGGCCTGCGCCTGCCCTCCGGGCGGCGCGCGATCCTGTCGGACACGGTCGGCTTCGTGAGCGAGCTGCCGACCGAGCTGGTCGCCGCCTTCCGCGCGACCCTGGAGGAGGTGGCGGAGGCCGACGTGATCCTGCACGTTCGCGACATCGCCCACCCGGACACCGCGGCCCAGCGCGCCGACGTGGTCGGCGTGCTCGACGACATGGTCACCGATGGCATGCTCGACGCCGACTGGCCGGCGCGGACGATCGAGGTCCTGAACAAGGCCGACCTCGCCGGCGGCGTGGCGGCGGTCACGGTGCGCAACGGCGCGGTCGCGACCTCGGCCGTCACCGGCGAGGGGCTCTCGGACCTGCTGGCCGCGATCGACGTGCGCATCGCCGCCGGGATGGAGGTCGCCGACTACGCGATCGCGCCGGCCGACGGGGCGCGCCTCGCCTGGCTCTACCAGCACGGCGAGGTCATCGCCCGCGACGACGCGCCGGAGGCGATCCATGTGCGGGTCCGCCTGCTGCCCGCCGACCGCGCCCGGTTCGAGCGGGTCGCGGCCGGCTAGGTCTCGGCCGCCGCGCGCTCGCGCGCCTTCGCCGCCTGCCACGCGGCCTCCATTTCCTCCAGCGTCGCCTCCGCCGGCAGCCGTCCCTCCGCGGCGAGGGCGGCTTCCACGGCGCCGAACCGGCGGGCGAACTTGTCGTTCGCCGCGCGCAGGCATGTCTCCGGATCGAGCCGCAGCTTGCGCGCGAGGTTGGCCAGCACGAACAGCAGGTCGCCCACCTCGTCGGCGAGGCGCGCGGGATCGGCGGCCGGCAGCTCCGCGCGCAGCTCGTCGATCTCCTCGGAGAATTTCTCCATCACGGCGGCCGCATCCGGCCAGTCGAAGCCGACACGGGCGGCCCGCGCCGTCAGCTTCTCCGCCCGGGTCAGGGCCGGCAGGGCGTGCGGAATGCCGGCCAGCGTGCCGGCCTCGGCGCGTCTGGGCGCGCTCGGCCCGCTTCTGCTCCTCCCACGCGAGCGACTGCGCGCCGGCACTGCGCGCGGCCGCCTCGCCGAAGACGTGCGGGTGGCGGCGGACCATCTTGTCGGCGATCGCCGCCGCGACCGCGGCGAAGTCGAACCGCCCCGCCTCCTCCGCCAGCCGGGCGTGATAGACGACCTGGAACAGCAGGTCGCCCAGCTCATCGGCCAGCGCCGGCATGTCGTCGCGCCCGATCGCGTCGGCGACCTCGTAGGCCTCCTCGATCGTGTAGGGCGCGATGGTGGCGAAGGTCTGCTCGCGGTCCCAGGGGCAGCCGCCCGCCGGGTCGCGCAGCGCGGCCATGATGTCGAGCAGGCGGCGGAGTTCGGCTTCGGCGCGGTGCGGCACAGGCATCTCCCTGGAACCCGCCGCCTCATAGCGCGCGGCGCTCCCGCTTGGCAGATGCGCCGGAGCGGCGCACCCTGGCCCCGGTCAAACCAAAGCGGGAGGAAACGGCGCCCATGGCCCGCGTCGCCATCATTGCCACGGGATTCATCGGCCGCGCCTGGGCGATCAGCTACGCCCGCGCCGGCCACAGCATCGCGCTCTGGGACGCGAAGCCGGAGGCCCCGGCCGCGGCGCTCGCCTATATCGACGCGCTGCTGCCCGACCTCGCCGCCAACGGGCTGATCGACGAAGCCGCCCGCCGCGCTGCGCGCGCGCATGAGTGTCGCCCCGACCCTCGCCGCCGCGCTCGACGGTGTCGATTTCGTGCAGGAGAACACGTTCGAGGACGTGGCGGTGAAGCGCGAGATCTTCGGGCGCATGGACCCGCTGGCCCCGCCCGGCGCCATCCTCGCCAGCTCCACCTCCGCGATCCTGCCCTCGCTGTTCACCGAGCATCTGGCCGGCCGCCGCCGCTGCCTCGTCGTGCACCCGCTCAACCCGCCCTACGCTGATCCCGGCGGCCGAGGTCGTGCCCGCGCCCTGGACCGACCCGGCGGTGGTCGAGCGCGCCGCTTCGTTCCTGCGCGAGGCCGGCCATGCGCCGATCGTGATGAAGCGCGAGCTGGACGGCTTCGTGATGAACCGCCTGCAGGGCGCGCTGCTGGAGGAAGCCTTCCGGCTCGTCGCCGACGGCTATGCGAGCGTCGAGGACGTCGATATCGGCCTGCGCGAGGGCCTGGCCCTGCGCTGGTCGTTCATGGGGCCGTTCGAGACCATCGACCTCAACGCGCCCGGCGGCGTGCGCGACTACGTGGAGCGCTACCAGCAGGTCTACACGCGCATCCACCCGTCGATGACGCGCCGCGTGGACTGGGCGGGGCCGGTGCTGGAAGCCGTGGAGGCGGATCGCCGCCGCACCCTGCCGGCGGACAAGCTCATGGACCGGCAGGCGTGGCGCGACCGCCGGCTGATGGCGCTCGCCGCGCACAAGCGGCGCGCCGCGCGCGAGATCGGATCGTAGGAAGGGCCGGCAGGCATGGCACAGAGCCGCAAAGTCATCATCACCTGCGCCGTCACCGGCGCCATCCACACCCCCTCGATGTCGCCGCATCTGCCGGTGACGCCGGAGGAGATCGCCGCCGCCGCCGTGGGCGCGGCGGAGGCCGGCGCCGCGATCGTGCATCTGCACGCGCGCAACCCGGAGGACGGGCAAGCCCGACCAGTCGCCGGAGGCGTTCGGCCGGTTCCTGCCGCGCATCAAGCAGCAGACCGCACGCGGTGATGAACCTCACCACCGGCGGCGCGCCCTTCATGACGGTGGAGGAGCGCGTCCGCCCGGCCGCGACGTTCAAGCCGGAAGTGGCGTCGCTGAACATGGGCTCGATGAATTTCGGCCTGTTCCCGATGCTGAACCGCTTCAAGGAGTTCAAGTCACGACTGGGAGGCGAAGGCGCTGGAGGCCTCGCGCGACCTCGTGTTCCGCAACACGTTCAAGGACATCGAGTTCGTGCTGCGCACGCTGCGGCGATTCCGGCACGCGCTTCGAGTTCGAGTGCTACGACACCTCGCACCTCTACAACCTCGCCGCACTTCCTGGAACGCGGCCTGGTGAAGCCGCCGCTGTTCGTGCAGACGGTGTTCGGCATCCTGGGCGGCATCGGCCCGCACCCGGAGGACGTGCTGCACATGAAGCGCACCGCCGACCGGCTGTTCGGCGCGAACTACAAATGGTCGGTGCTCGGCGCGGGCCGCAACCAGATGCCGATCGCGGCGACGGCCGCGGCGATGGGCGGCAACGTGCGCGTCGGGCTGGAGGACAGCCTGTGGATCGGCCCCGGCAAGCTCGCGGAATCGAACGCCCAGCAGGTGCGCCAGGCGCGCCAGATCATCGAGGGCCTGGGGCTGGAGATCGCCTCGCCCGACGAGGCGCGCGAGATTCTCTCGCTCAAGGGCGGCGACAAGGTCGCGTTCTAGGAGGCGCGGCGCACCTCGAAGCGGTACGGACTGGCGCTCGCGGTCTGCGGGTCGAGCGCCAGCCGGTGCTCCAGCGGCGGAAAGGCGCGGCTGCGGCAGTCCTGCCGGTCGCACAGCCGGCAGGAGAGCCCGATGCCGACCGCGGCGTGCTCCAGGTCGATGCCGTCCGCGTAGACCAGCTCCGCCGCCTGGGCGAGCGGCGCGCCGAGCGCGATCACGTGCACCGGCGGCGGCTCGCCCCAGCGCACCGGCGCCGCGGTGACGGTGCGGGCGACGCAGACGAACGCGGCCCCGTCCGGCAGTTGCGCCACCTGCACCCGCAACATCCCCGGCGTCGCGAAGGCGGTGTGCACCACCCAGCGGGCGCAGGAGCCGCCATAGCGCGCGAACGGAAACCCGGCGCCGGAAAACCGCTTCGAGACGTTGCCCGCCGGATCGACGCGCAGGAAGAAGAACGGCACGCCGCGCGCGCCCTCGCGTTGCAGGCTGGAAAGCCGGTGGCATGCCTGCTCGAAGCTCACGCCGAAGCGCGCCGCCAGTGCGTCGATGTCATGCCGCAGCGCCCGCGCCAATTCCAGGAACGGCACGTACGGCATCAGCAGCGCGGCGGCCATGTAGTTCAGCAGCCCGATGCGGATCAGCGCCGCCGCCTCCGGGGTCGAGGCCGGGCTCTCCGCCATCACCTGCTCCACCGCCTCCCGCGCCTCGAGCAGGGCGAGCTGGAAGGCCATGTGGAAGCCGCGGCTCTCGCGCGGCAGCATTTCCGAAAGATAGAGCGCCCGCGCGGCGGGATCGTAGCGGCGCAGCGCACCGGCGAGCGGCCCGACCGTGACCGCGATGCCGTGGCGCTGGCGCAGCCGCTCGGCAACGGCGTGGTTCATCTCCGCCGGCCGCGCCGCCCCGAGTGTCGCCCCCAGCGCCTCGGCGGCGGCTTCGAGCGCCGGGAAGTGGTTGGCGCGGTCGTTGAAGAAGTCGCGCACCTCCTCGGTCGGCAGCAGCAGCCGCCGCCCGGAGGGCAGGGCGATGCCGCCGGAATCCTCCCGCGCCACCCGCCAGGCGCGGTAGAGCGCGAGCACCGCGCGCGCCGCCGAGGGGCTGCCCGCCGCCAGCGCCGCCACCTCGCCCTCCGGCACCGCCTCGGCATTCAGCAGCGGGTCCGCGAACGTCTCGCGGAGCTGCGCTTCCAGTTGGCGCTCGGTGCTGCCCGACAGCGCGGCAAGCTCGACCCGCAGCGTCTCGGCGATGCGGATCAGCAGCGCCGCGCTGACCCCGCGCTGATCGTGCTCGATCAGGTTGAGGTAGCTCGCGGAGATGCCGAGCCGCGCCGCCAGCGCCTGCTGCGTCATGCGCCGCTCCAGCCGGAACCGGCGGACGGTGCGGCCGATCAGGGGCCGGGCCATCTTTTCAGCCTTTACTGATTTTCCGGAGCATCAGTGAATTTCCTTACCTGATTGCGCGCCCGCGCGCATCTTCCCGATAAACTTCCGCGCCGCAATGTGAATTATTGACGCCATCAGGTCCAGCCGAAGGAGGGCCCCATGCGCCCGACGCCTCACGCCGCCCAGATCCCCGATGGCATGCCCGCCGGCGCGCCGCTCGCCGATGCCGACCGCTTCGCCGGCATCGTCCGCGACTTCGCGCCCGACGACGTCGCCCGCCTCGCCGGCAGCTTCCGGGTCCGCCACACGCTCGCCGAGATGGGCGCCCGCCGGCTGTGGCACCTGCTGAAGACCGAGCCGTTCGTGCCCACCCTCGGCGCGCTGACCGGCAACCAGGCGGTGCAGCAGGTCAAGGCCGGGCTGAAGGCGATCTATCTCTCCGGCTGGCAGGTCGCAGCCGACGCCAACTCGGCGGGGCAGATGTATCCCGACCAGTCGCTCTATCCGGTGGACTCCGTGCCGGCGGTGGTGCGGCGGATCAACAGCGCGCTGCGCCGCTGCGACCAGATCGCACGGCTGGAGGGCGACGACAGCACCGACTGGATGGCGCCGATCGTGGCCGATGCCGAGGCCGGGTTCGGCGGGCCGCTGAACGCCTACGAGCTGATGCGCGCGATGATCGAGGCGGGTGCCGCCGGCGTGCATTTCGAGGACCAGCTCGCGAGCGAGAAGAAATGCGGCCATCTCGGCGGCAAGGTGCTGGTGCCGGTCAGCCAGCACATCCGCACGCTGAACGCCGCCCGCCTCGCCGCCGATGTCGAAGGCGTGCCGACCGTGCTGCTGTGCCGCACCGATGCCCACAGCGCGCAGCTCCTGACCTCGGACATCGACGAGCGCGACCGGCCGTTCCTCAGCGGCGAGCGCACCGCGGAGGGCTTCTTCCGCATCCAGCCGGGCCGCGGCGTGGACTACGCGATCGCCCGCAGCCTCGCCTATGCGCCCTATGCCGACCTGCTGTGGTGGGAGACGAGCGAGCCCGACCTCGCCGAGGCCGAGCGCTTCGCCGCGGCGATCGCGAAGCATTTTCCGGGCAAGATGCTGGCGTACAACTGCTCGCCGAGCTTCAACTGGCGCAAGAAGCTGGGCGCCGGGCAGATCGCCGCATTCCAGCGCGCCATCGGCGCCATGGGCTACAGGTTCCAGTTCGTGACGCTGGCCGGCTTCCACAGCCTGAATCTCGCGATGTTCAATCTCGCGCGCGACTACCGTGAACGCGGCATGGCGGCCTATTCGGCGCTGCAGGAGGCCGAGTTCGGTGCCGAGCCGGCCGGCTACACGGCCACACGGCACCAGCGGGAGGTGGGCGTCAGCTATTTCGACGCCGTGGCGGTCGCGGCCTCGGGCGGCCGGTCCTCGACCACCGCCCTGCACGGCAGCACGGAGGCCGCGCAGTTCCACGCCGCGCCGCAGCCGGCACCGGCCTGGGATCACGACGAGGGGCTGGTGCACGGCCACGCCTGGGCGACCAGCGCGCCGCCGACGCGCTGAGAGCGGCGGAGAAGGCGGCCGGGCGGCCCGATGCGGGTCCGTCCGGCCGCGGCTTTGCCTCGCGGCCCCGGGGCCGGCTAGAGTGGGGGGAGAGAGACCCTACGGATCCCCTTCCGCCATGCGGCCAGAAAGGCGCCCCGCCGCGTCGCTGACGCGCATCGACCGTTACGTGCTGCGTCAGCTCATGCTGGGGCTGTTCGCCGTCTCGGGCGGGCTCGTGGCGCTGATCTGGCTCACCCAGTCGCTGCGCTTCGTCGAACTCGTGGTCAATCGCGGCCTCTCGTTCCGCGTGTTCTTCCAGCTGACCTCGCTGCTGATCCCGAACTTCATCGCCGTCATCCTGCCGATCACGAGCTTCGTCGTCGTGCAGTTCGTCTATCAGCGCCTGGCCGGCGACCGCGAGCTGACCGTCATGCGCACCACCGGCCTCTCGCCGCTGGCGCTGGCGCGCCCGGCGCTGCTGCTGACCGCATTCGTGATGGCGTCCTGCTTCCTGCTCAACATCTGGATCGTGCCCGCCGCGTTCCAGGAGTTCCGGCAGTACCAGTTCGAAATCCGCAACCGGCTCGCCGCCTTCCTGCTGCAGGAGGGCGTGTTCACCTCAGTCTCCGACGACCTCACCGTGTATGTGCGCTCGCGCGACCCCGACGGCACGCTGCATGGCATCATGGTGCACGACGCGCGGCAGGCGAACAGCCCGGCCACGATCTTCGCCGAGCGTGGGCGGCTGATCGCGAACGAGGGGATTCCGCGCGTCCTGCTCATCAACGGCTCGCGCGAGGAGATCGACGCGCGGACCGGACGGCTCAACGTGCTCACCTTCGCGCAGAACTCGATCGACCTCACCCAGACCGACAAGGGCGAGGAGACGCGCCTGCGCGACGTGACCGAGATGTCGATCCCCGAGCTGCTGCACCCCGCAGCGGGCAGCGTCGCGGAGCGCGACTTCGGCAAGCTCAAGGTCGAGGCGCATCGCCGCCTGGCCGTGCCGTTCACCGCCGCGAGCTTCACCATGGTGGCACTCGTTTCCGTGCTGATGGGCGCGTTTCGCCGCCACGGCGGCGTGCTGCGTCCGCTGGTCGCGGTCCTGATCGTGGTGGCACTGCTGGCGACCGGGCTCGCCGTCATCAACCTCGCAACCCGGGACACGCGGCTGATCCCGCTGATCTGGCTGCACGCGATCACGCCGGCGGTGATCGGCGCGTGGCTGCTGCTCGCGCCGCAACTGCGGCTCGGACCGCGTGCCTTGCGCGCACGCCTGGAATCGGCCTGACCTCGTGCGCTTCGCCGTCACGCTCGCACGCTACGTCACGCGCGTGTTCATGCTCGCGGTGCTCGCCATGCTGGGCGCCCTCACCGGCCTGATCGCGCTGTTCGACTTCATCGAGCTGCTGCGCCGCTCCGCCACCCGCCCGGAGGCGACGTTCGGCATCGTGAGCGAGATCGCGGCGCTGCGGCTGCCGTGGGTCGGCATGCAGATCCTGCCGTTCGCCGTCCTGCTCGGCGGAATTCTTGCCTTCTGGCGCCTCACCCGCTCCTCCGAACTCGTGGTCGCGCGGGCGAGCGGCATCTCGGCCTGGCAGTTCCTGGCGCTGCCGACGCTGTGCGCGATCGCGCTCGGCGCCTTCGCGACCGCTGCGGTGACGCCCGTCTCCGCCGTCATGCGCGCGCGCGCCGAGGTGCTGGAGACCGAATTCCTCAAGAGCGGCAACGGCCCGCTGGCGCTGAACGGCGGGCAGCTGTGGCTGCGGCAGTCCGACCGCGGCCTCGATCCGCAAGGTGTGGCGATCCTGCATGCCGGCGCCGTGCACGCGAAGGGCGACGCGCTCAGCGCGGACCGGGTGAGCATCTTTCGTCTCGATGCCGCCGACCAGCCGGTGCAGCGCATCGAGGCGGCGCGGGCCGAGCTCGTCAACGGCGACTGGGTGCTCGACGGCGCCCGCGTGCTGACGCCGGGGCATCTCGCCAATCCGCCGCAGCGGCTGCGCCTGCCGACCGACCTCACGGTGGACCGGGTGCAGGAGAGCTTCGCCGAGCCGGACACGTTCTCGGTCTGGGCGCTGCCGGCCTTCATCGCGCTGCTCGACCGCTCCGGCTTCTCCTCGATCCGCCACCGGCTGCACTATCAGGCGCTGCTCGCCCTGCCGCTGCTGTGCGGCACGATGTGCCTGCTCGGCGCCGGGTTCGCGATGCGGCCGCAGCGGCGCGGCGGGGTCGCGCGCATGATCGGCAGCGGCGTTGCCGCCGGCTTCGCGCTGTTCGTGGTCTCCAAACTCGCCGAAGAGTTCGGCCAGTCCGGCGCGCTGCCGCCGGCGCTGGCCGCCTGGGCGCCGGCGGCTTCCGGGTTGATGCTCTCGGTCGCCCTGCTGCTGCATCTGGAAGACGGCTGATGCGGGCGCTGGTCTGCCGCATCCTGGTGCTGGCGGCAGCACTGGTGATGTTCGGCGCCGACGACACGCACGCGCAGTTCGCGGCCCGGCATTCGACCGGGCCGGTGCAGCCGCTGCAGAAGGACCAGCCGGTCTACTACCAGGCGGACAGCGCCGAGTACGACCGCGACGCCGGCATCGTCACGCTCGCCGGCCATGTCGAGATCTGGCAGGGCGGGCGGGTGCTGCGCGCCGACAAGATGACGTACGACCGCAACACCGGCGTCGCCGCCGCCAGCGGCCATGTCGTGCTGCTCGACCCCGACGGGCAGGTCCTGTTCGCCGACTATGCAGAACTCTCGCAGGGCATGAAGGACGGCGTGCTGCGCAACATGCGCGCGCAGCTCGCCGAGAACGGGCGCCTCGCGGCCAACGGCGCGCGCCGCACCGATGCGCGCATCAACGAGCTCAGCCGCGTCATCTACTCCACCTGCAACGCCTGCAAGCAGAACCCGAACGGCCCGCTGGAATGGGACATCCGCGCCCGCTCGGCCGTGCAGGACGTGGACAACAAGCGCATCGAGTACCGCGATGCCGTCGTGGACATGTTCGGCTTCCCGGTGATGTACCTGCCCTACTTCACGCACCCGGACCCCTCGGCGAAGCGCGCGAGCGGGCTTCTGGTGCCCTCCTTCGGCGTCTCGAAATATCTCGGCGCGTTCCTGCAGGTGCCGTACTACTACGTCATCGACGGCGCGACGGACGCCACCATCGCCCCGATCATCGGCACCCAGGGCGTCGGCGCGCTCAACCTGCAGGTCCGCCACGCCTTCAACAACGGCACGGTCACCGTCAATACCTCGCTCGGTTACGACCAGAACGCCCCGCAATACGACCTGTTCGCCACCGGGCAGTTCGCGATCAACGACCAGTGGCGCTGGGGGTTCGACATCGAGCGCGCGAGCTCGGTCGACTACATCCGCGACTTCCACGTGCCGAACATGAACGACGTGCTGACCAGCACGATCTACCTGGAGGGCTTCGGCCAGGGCTCGTATTCGCGGCTCGACACGCAGGCCTACCAGGGCCTCGTCACCAGCATCGTCGATGCCAAGCTGCCCTATCCGGTGCCGCGCTACGAATACAGCTTCGTGGGCCAGCCCGACGCGCTCGGCGGGCGCCTGTCGCTCGATGCCGGGGCGTTCAACGTGCTGCGCCAGATCGGCACCAACACCCAGCGCGCGAGCCTCAGCGCGAACTGGGAGCGGCCGTTCACCGGCGCCTACGGCGATCTTTGGAAGCTGGTTCTGCACCTCGACAGCGCCGTCTACAACGCGCATGAGCTCAACAACAACCCGTCCTGGGGTGCCGCCGACACGGCGAGCGCCGCGCAGGCGATGCCCACCGTCGCGCTGGAGCTGCACTGGCCGTGGCAGCGCACGACGGCGAGCGGCGGCTCGCAGGTGATCGAGCCGATCGCCCAGCTCATCGCCGCGCCGCAGGGCAGCGACTATGCGATCGAGCGGGCGCCGAACGGCACGCCGCTGTTCCTCAACACGATGATCCCGAACGAGGACAGCCTCGACTTCCTGTTCACCGACGCGAACCTGTTCGCGCTCAACCGCTTCCCCGGCGTGGACCGGCTGGAGGGCGGGCCGCGCGCCAATATCGGCCTGCACGCCGCGTGGTATTTCGCCAGCGGCCAGCAGCTCGACGCGCTGGTCGGCCAGGGCTACCGCACCGCGCCCGACCCGGCGTTCCCGGTCGGCTCGGGGCTCGAGGACTCGGTGACCGACATCGTGAGCCACCAGACCTACGTGCCGAACCAGTTTCTCGATCTGACCGCGCGGGAGCAATTCGATCACAACAACCTCGCGCTGCGCTATGTCGATGCGCTGGCGACGGTCGGTCCGTCCTGGCTGAGGATCGCGGGCGGCTATCTGTACACGTCGTACAATCCGTTTACGTACTACGATACCGTTCCCTCCGGCACGCTCACCGGGCCGCCGCGCAACGAGATCTCGCTGAACCTCAACACCCGTTACGGCAACTGGCGTTTCGGCGGACTGGTGCAGCGGGATCTGCAGCTGCAAAAAATGATAGCGGCGGGGGCCTCGCTGACATACGAAGACGAATGCTTCATCTTCAGCACCAACTTCTTCCGCCGCTACACGTCGATCAACAACGACAACGGCGCGACGATGCTCGTGTTCCAGATCACGCTGAAGACGGTCGGCACGTTCGGCTTCAGCGGGATGTAGGCGCGGCCGCGCCCGAGGAGGACCGCACGCCATGACCCTGCCCGCCCGCCTGCCGCTCCTGGCCCTCGCGGCGCTGCTCGCGGCCGCGGCACCGGCGCCAGCCCCGGCGCCAGGGGCAGCACCCGGGGCAGCAGCCGGGCCGACGACACCCGGCAAGGCGAATGATGCCGCCCGCATCGTCGCCATCGTCAACGGCGACATCATCAGCCGCGAGGACGTGGACAATCGCCGCCGCCTGTTCGCCCTCTCGACCGGCCTGCCGACCTCGCCCGAGGTGCTCGACCGGCTGTCGACGCAGATTACCCGCCAGCTCATCGACGAGCGGCTGCGGCTGCAGGAGATCCAGCGACGGCACATCCTGGTCTCCGACCAGGACATCGCCAAGGCGATCGAGGAGGTGGAGACCCGCAACGGCATGCCGGCGGGCACGCTGCGCAAGCGCCTCTCCGCCGACGGCGTCGCCTACCGCACGCTGGTCGACCAGATCCGCGTGCAGATCGGCTGGACGCGCGTGCTGCGCCAGCAGCTCGGCCCGCAGCTCCAGGTGACCGACGCCGACATCGCCGAGCGCGGGCGCCTGCTCAAGGCACAGACCGGCAAGCCCGAGTTCCGTGTGTCCGAGATCTTCATCCCGGTGGAGAACCCCGCGGCCGCCGACGAGGCGTCGCGCTTCGCCGACACCGTGATCCAGCAGCTGCGTGCCGGGGCGCCGTTCCCCGTGGTCGCGGCGCAGTTCAGCCAGAGCCAGACCGCGCTGCAGGGCGGCGACATCGGCTGGGTCCAGCCCGGCCAGCTCGACCCGGCGGTGGAGCGCGTGCTGGGGGAAATGCCGGTCGGCGCCGTGAGCAACCCGGTTCGCGTGCCGGGCGGCATCGACATCGTCGCCCTGAACGCGAAGCGCGAGATCGGCAACGACCCGGCGACCATCCTCACCGTCCGCCAGGCGTTCCTGCCCTTCACCAGCCGCCTCGATCCCAGCAACCCCACCCCGCAGCAGCAGCAACTGCTGGCGCAGGCGCAGAAACTCTCCAACACCGCGCATGACTGCGCGACCATCGAGGCGGCCGGCAAGGCGGCGGGCAGCGTCCGGCCGGTCGATCCGGGCGAAATCCGGCTCGAGAACGTGCCGGCGGCGATGCACGCGGTGCTCGACAAGCTGCCGGAGGGCAAGGCTAGTCAGCCGCTGATCGCCGAGGACGGGATCATGGTGATCATGGTCTGCTCGCGCACGACGCGGAATCTCGGCATCCCCACGCGCGATGAACTCATCGACCGCATCCTCGGCGAGCGGATCGAACTCGTCTCGCGCCAGCTCATGCGCGACCTGCAGCGCCGCGCGATGCTCGACGAGCGCACCTGAGCGGCCTGCCGCCGCTGCGCGCGGTCATCGCGCGCCACGCGCTCGGCGCGCGGCGCGCGCTCGGCCAGCACTTCCTGCTCGACGGCAACCTCACCGGGCGCATCGCCGGGCTCGCGGGCGATCTCGCCGGGCGGCATGTGGTGGAGGTCGGGCCCGGCCCCGGCGGGCTGACCCGCGCGCTGCTGGCCAGCGCCGCCGCCACCGTGACCGTGGTCGAGGTCGACCCGCGCGCGGTCGCCGCGATGCAGGAGCTGGCGGCCGCGGCCGGGCCGCGGCTCAGCGTGGTCGCGGGCGACGCGCTGGCGCTCGATCTCGCGGCGCTGGTGCCGGCGCCGCGGCAGGTGGTGGCGAACCTGCCCTACAACATCGCCTCGCCGCTGCTGGTCCGCTGGCTCGCGCAGGCGGCGGCGTGGGAGCGGCTGACGCTGATGTTCCAGCGCGAGGTCGCCGAGCGGATCGTGGCCGCGCCCGGCACGCCGCCCTACGGGCGGCTTGGGGTGCTCGCGCAATGGACCGCCAGCGCCGCGATCCGGCTGCGCCTGCCGCCCGCCGCCTTCACCCCGCCGCCGAAGGTCGAGTCGGCGGTCGTCGTCCTCACCCCCCATGCCGCGCAGCCGCCGCCGGCGCTGTTCGCGGCCATGGAGCGGCTGACCGCCGCCGCCTTCGGGCAGCGGCGCAAGATGCTGCGCGGCGCGCTGCGCGCGCTCGGCGGCGAGGCGTTGCTCGCGCGGGCCGGCATCGCGCCCGACCGCCGGGCGGAGACCCTCGGCATCGCGGAATTCGACGTGCTCGCCCGGCTGCTCGCCGGCGGATAGGGCGCTACGGCGCGCGGCGCGGGGCGAGCCTGCTCAGGCAGTCGGTCAGGCCGGTCAGCCGGTGCGTCTGCATGCGCGCCGCGTGCAGCACCGCCCGTGCCGCCGCCACGGAATGCGCGAAATCGTCATTGACCAGCACGTGGTCGAACTCGGCCGCGTGACTCATCTCCGTCCTGCGCCGCCTGCATGCGCCGCGCGATCTCCGCCGCGTCGTCCGCCGCCCGCGCCCGCAGCCGCTGCTCCAGTGCCGCGAGCGAGGGGGGCAGGATGAACAGCCCCACCACATCGCCCGGCAGTGCGGCGCGCAACTGCCGGTATCCCTGCCAGTCGATGTCGAACGCCACGTCCTCGCCGCCGCCGCAGCGCCGCCTCCACCGGCCCGCGCGGCGAGCCGTAGCTGCGGCCGAACACCGACGCCCACTCCAGAAGCTCGCCCGCGGCCGCCATCGCGGTCGAATTCGTCTGGCCGAGCGGAAGAAATAGTGCTCCCCCTCCTGCTCCCCCGGCCGCGGCGCGCGGGTGGTGACGCTGACCGAGAGCGTGCAGCGCCGGCTCGCACTCCAGCAGCGCCCGCGTGATCGAGCTCTTGCCCGCGCCCGAGGGGCGCGGCGAGCACCAGGCAGAGGCCGCGCCGCGCGATGCTCATTCGATGTTCTGCACCTGCTCGCGCAGCTGCTCGATCGCGGCCTTCAGCGCCAGGCCGGTCGCGGTCAGCGGCAGCGATCGCCGACTTGCTGCACAGCGTGTTCGCTTCGCGATTGAACTCCTGCACCAGAAAATCGAACCGCCGGCCGACCGTCGCCGCCTTCGGCGAGCAGCGCGCGGGCCGCTTCGACATGCGCCGCGAGCCGGTCCAGCTCCTCGCGCACGTCGGAGCGCGCGGCGAGCAGCGCCACCTCCTGGGCGATGCGCTCCTCCGGCAGGCCGGGGCTTTCGCGCAACAGCTCGCGCAGGGTCTCCATCAGCCGCGCGCGGTGCGCCGCCGGCTGCTCGGCCGCCTGCTCGGCGGCGGCGGCGCTGCAGGGCGGCGACTTCGTCGAGCAGGGATGCGAGCACGGCGCCGAGCCGCGCTCCCTCCGCGCGGCGCGCCGCCACCAGTCCGGTCAGCGCCGCCGCGAACCCTTCGCGGAACGCGTCGAGCTGCGCGCTCAGCGTCCTCCGCGGCCGCCGGGCGCAGCACGCCGGGCAGCGCCAGCAGCGCCTCGGCGCGCGGCGGCGGGGCGCCGGGGATGCGGGCGGCGAGCGCGCAGGCGCAGCGTCAGCGCCTGCTCCAGCGCCGCCGGGTCGGGCGCGAGGCGCCCGCTGGCCTCGCGCTGCAGGGTCAGCGTGGCGCTCACGTTGCCGCGCCGCAGCGCCTTGCCCGCGGCCTCGCGCAGCGCGGGCTCCATCGCGTCGCAGCCGGGCGGGAGGCGCAGCCGCACATCCAGCCCGCGGCCGTTGACGCTGCGCAGCTCCCAGGTCCAGGCCACGCCGTCCGCGCTCCCGGCCGAGCGGGCGAAACCGGTCATGGAGGCGAGGTCGGGCATTCAGGGATCTCACGAAGGGCGCGACCTTCTAGCAGTGCCGCGATAGGCTCGGAACATGGCCCTCGCACGTGTCCTCATCACCGGCGCTTCCAGCGGCATCGGCCGCGCGCTGGCCCTGGCGCTGGCCGCGCCCGACGCGGAGCTGCATCTTGGCGGGCGGGACACGGCGCGGCTGGCCGCGGTGGCCGAGGCAGCGCCGGGCGCGCGGGGCCAGCGCCGAGGCGCGCATGGTCGATGTCCGCGACGCGGCGGCAATGGCGGCCTGGATCGGGTCGGTCGGGCCGCTCGACGTGGTGATCGCCAATGCCGGCATCTCGGCCGGCACCGGGCAGGGGGCGGTGGAGACGGCAGCGCAGGCACGCGCCATTTTCGCGGTCAATCTCGACGGCGCGCTGAACACGATCCTGCCCGCGATCGACAGCATGCTGGCCCGGCCGCCCGACGCGGCGGGCGTGCGCGGCCGCATCGCGGCCATCGCCTCCATCGCCGCCTTCCTCGCCGCCGCCGGCGCGCCCGCCTACAGTGCCTCGAAGGCGGCGCTGGACCGCTGGACGCTGGCGACGGCGCCGCGCCTGCGCCCGCACGGCGTGCTGCTGACCAGCATCTGCCCCGGCTTCATCCGCACGCCGATGACGGCGGACAACGATTTCGCCATGCCCGGCCTGATGGACGCCGACCGCGCGGCGCGGATCATGCTGCGCGGCATGGCGGCGGGGCGGATGCGCGTGGCCTTCCCTTGGTGGCTCGCGGCAATCGCGCGGCTGATCGGCGCCCTGCCGCCGCCGCTCGCCGCGGCCCTGCTGCTCCGCGGGCCGACCAAGGCCGCGCTAGCGGACCGCTGAGCGCCGCTCCAGGTTCGGCAGGAACACCGCCAGCAGCCCGATCGCCGGCAGGAAGGCGCAGATGCGATAGACGGTCTGGATGCTGGTCATGTCGGCCAGCTCGCCCAGCGCCGCCGCCCCGAGCCCGCCCATGCCGAACGCGAGCCCGAAGAACAGGCCGGAGACCGTGCCCACGCTGCCCCGGCAGCAGCTCCTGCGCATAGACCAGGATCGCCGAGAAGGCGGAGGACAGGATGAGGCCGATCGGCACCGCGAGCGCGATCGTGCCGGCCAGCCCGACATAGGGCAGCGCCAGCGTGAACGGCAGCACGCCCAGGATCGAGCCCCAGATCACGTATTTCCGCCCGATCCGGTCGCCGAGCGGCCCGCCGAAGAAGGTCCCGGCCGCGGTCGCGGCGAGGAAGACGAACAGATAGATCTGCGCCGACTGCACCGACACGCCGAAGGTGTGGATCAGGTAGAAGGTGAGGTAGCGTGTTGATGCTGGCCAGATAGAAGAACTTCGAGAAGATCAGCGCGACCAGGATCGCCAGCGAGCCGACGACACGCCGGCGCGAGATGTTCGCGTGCACGCCGGCGGCGGCGCGCGGCCGGCTGGCCAGCGTCGAGCGGCGGCGCACGTACCAGCGCCCGACATTGCTGAGGATCACCATGGCCAGCAGCGCGATCAGCGCGAACCACGCGACGCTGCGCTGGCCGGCCGGCAGCACGATGAAGGCGGCGAGCAGCGGCCCCAGCGCCGAGCCGGCATTGCCGCCGACCTGGAACAGCGACTGCGCAAGCCCGTGCTGGCCGCCGGAGGCATAGCGCGCCATGCGCGACGCCTCGGGGTGGAACATCGCCGAGCCGAGCCCGACCGCGGCCGAGGCCACCAGCACCGCCGGGAAGCTCGTCGCGCGCGAGAGCAGCAGCAGCCCGATCAGCGTCGAACGCCATGCCGATCGCCAGCGAATAGGGCATCGGCCGGCGGTCGGTCACGATCCCCACCACCGGCTGCAGCACCGAGGCGGTGAGCTGGAAGGCCAGCGTGATCAGCCCGACCTGCCCGAAATCGAGCGCGAGGCTCGACTTCAGCATCGGGTAGAGCGCCGGCAGCAGCGACTGCATCATGTCGTTCAGGAGATGCGAGAACGACAGCGCGACGAGGACGGAAAACGCGGCACTTTCGGCGGCGGCGGTGGCTGTCGTGGTGACGGGCAGGGAGGCGGTGAGCTGCTTCTGCATGGAAAGTCCTTCCGCAGTGCACTATCGCGAAGCGCCCGCGGCGCGCCAACCGCCAGCACGCGCGGTTGCGCGCAAGGCTGGCCTGCGCCAATTTGCCCGCCCAGTTTGCCCGCGACGGGCGGCGCCGCTAACGTCCCGTCCCAAACCCCACCGGAACCGGCCGTGCCCGACATCTTCGACGAAGTCGACGAAGAACTACGCGCAGATCGGGCGCAGGCCCTGCTCAAGCGCCATGGCGGCACGATGCTCGCCGTGGCGATCGCGATCGTGCTGGCCGCGGCCGGCTACCAGGGCTGGCGCTGGTACGACCAGAAGCGCATCGGCGCCGTCGCCACGGACTACATGGCCGCCATGCGGACCGAGGCCGAGAAGGGGCCGGCGCGCGAAGCGGCGCTCAGCACGCTTCGCCGCGGTCGCCGACAAGGGCGATGCCGGCTACCGCACCCTCGCGCGCCTGCAGGAGGCGGGGCTGAAGGCCGCGCAACGGCGACCTCGCGGGCGCCAGCCGGCTGTGGGACGCGGTGGCGGACGACAGCAGCGCCGATCCGCTGCTGCGCGACCTCGCCAACCTGCAATGGGCGATCCACCACCTCGACACCGGCGACACCGGCCGAGGTCGCCGCGCGCCTCGCACCGCTCGCCGCGCCGACCAATCCCTGGCACCCGCTGGCCGCCGAGGCGCAGGCGATGCTCGACCTGCGCCAGGGCAAGCGCGAGGCAGCGCGCACCACGCTGCAGGAGCTGTCCCGGGACCCGCTCGCGCCGCAAGGCGTGCGCCGCCGCGCCGACGGCCTGCTCGCGCAGCCTGGGCCGATAGATGATGACACAGAGCCAGCGCCTGACGCGCCGCGCCGCGTTGCTGTTGCCGCTCGCCGCCACCGGCTGCGAGACCTGTGGACTCGATCTTCGGCACCAAGAAGGACACCGCTGCCCGGCAAGCGCATCGCGGTGGTCGGGGAAGCCGGGGCCTCAAGGTCGACAACCCGCCCGATCGCAGGATCACGCTGCCGCCGCCGGGCCCGCTGCCGAACTGCGCCGCAGGCCGGCGGCAGCCCGTCGCAGTCGATGGGCCATCCGGCCGTGCGCGAGCGGCTGGACGCAGGCGCCGGGTCCCGAATCGGCGAGGGCGGCGGCTATCGGCAGCAAGATCACGGCCCGCCGGTGGTCGCCGGCGGGCGCATCTTCACCATGGACAGCGACGCCGTCGTCACCGCGTTCGACCTGCAAGAGCGGCGGGCGCGATCTGGCGCACCGACACCGCGACCGAGGACGACGACAGCACCAATGTCGGCGGCGGCATCGCGGTCGACGGCGGCGTCGTCTACGCCGCGACCGGGCTTGCCGAGCTGCTCGCGATCGACGCGGCCAGCGGGCATATCCGCTGGCGCAAGAGGCTGCCGACCCCGGCCCGCGCCGCGCCCACCATCGCCGAGGACCGGCTGTACGTGCCGATGCTCGACGAGCCAGCTGCGTCGCCTTCGCGACCGACGGACGGCAAGAAGCTGTGGAGCTAGCAGGGCGGCCCCGCCGCCGACCGCGATGCTCGGCCTGCCCGTCGCCTGCCTATGCCGACGGGCTGGTGGTGGCCGGCTTCGGCTCGGGCGACCTGCTGCCTGCGCGCCGCCACCGGCACGGTGAACTGGACCGACAGGCTCGCCGCCGGCCGCGGCCGCACCGCGCCTCGTGGACTTCTGCCGCGATCCGCGGCATGCCGGTGATCAACGACGGCCGGGTCTACGCGGTCGGCGTGGGCGGGCTGATGCGTGGCGCTCGACCTGCGCTCCGGGCGGCGGCTGTGGGAGCGCGAGTTCGGCTCCGACGGAGACCGCCGTGGCTGGCCGGCGACTGGCTGTTCGTCGCTCACGCAGGACCAGCAGCTCGTCGCGGTGAACGCGCGAGGACGGCGCGGTCGCCTGGGTCGACGCAACTCGCCGGCATACGAGGACATGGAGAAGAAGAAGGACCCGATCACCTGGGTCGGCCCGGTGCTGGCCGGCGACCGGCTGATCGTCGCCGGGAGCACGAAGCTGGCCTGTCGGTCAGCCCCTATACCGGCGAGATGCTGGCCACGCAGGACCTGCCCGGCGCGGCCTCGGTCGCGCCGGTGGTGGCCGGCGGCACGGTCTGCTGGTCACCGACGACGGATCGCTGCTCGCGCTGCGCTGACAGCCGATGCCGCCCGTCGTGGTCATCGCCGGCCGGCCGAACGTCGGCAAATCGACGCTGTTCAACCGCCTGGTCGGGCGGCGCGCGGCGCTCGTCGCCGACACGCCGGGCGTGACCCGCGACCGGCGCGAGGCGGAGGCGATGCTGCGCGGCCGGATGGTGCGGCTGGTCGACACCGCCGGCCTGGAGGAGGCGCCGCCGGCGTCGCTCGCCGGGCGGATGCACGCGCGCCGCCGCGGCCGCGGTCGGCGCAGGCCGACCTCGTGCTGTTCGTGATCGACGCCCGCGCCGGCGTGACGCCGGCCGACGCGCATTTCGCCGCCTGGCTGCGCCGCCAGGGCCGGCCGGTGCTGCTGGTCGCCAACAAGGCGGAGGGCCGCGGCGGGCGCGGCGGCGGCGCTGGAGGCGTTCTCGCTCGGCCTCGGCGAGCCGGTCGCCGTCTCCGCCGAGCATGGCGAGGGCATCGCCGACCTGATGCGCGAGATCGCCGAGCGGCTGCCCGACCGCGCGGCCGAGACGCCGAGGGCGACGACGGAAGCGGCACGGCCGCTGAGGCTCGCCATCGTCGGCCGGCCGAACGCCGGCAAGTCGACGCTGCGTCAACCGGCTGATCGGCGAGGAACGGCATGCTGACCGGCCCGGAGCCCGGCATCACCCGCGATGCGATCGCGGTGCGACTGCACGGACGCCGAGGGCGACCGCGTTCGAGCTGGTCGACACCGCCGGCCTGCGCCGGCGCGCGCGGATCGACGAGGCGCTGGAGAAGCTGTCGGTCGCCGCCGCGATCGAGGCGCTGAAGTTCGCCGAGGTGGTGGTGCTGGTGGTGGACGCCACCGAGGGGCTGCACGACCAGGACCTGCAGATCGCGCGCCTGGTCGAGCGGGAGGGCCGGGCCTGCGTGCTCGCGCTGACCAAGTGGGACGCCGTGACCGACCGGCCCGGCACCCGCGCGCGCTGAACGAACGGCTGGAGATCAGCCTCGCCCAGCTCAAGGGGCTCGCGGTCGTGCCGCTCTCGGCGCTCACCGGCGAGGGGATGGCGAAGCTGCTGCCGGCGGTGCGGCAGGCGCATGCGGTGTGGAACACGCGGGTCGCGACCGGGGCGCTGAACCGCTGGTTCGAGCAGGCGCTGGCGCGGCATCAGCCGCCGCTCGTGGACCGGCGGCGCCTGAAACTCCGCTACGTCACCCAGCCGAAGGCGCGCCCGCCGACCTTCGTCGTGTTCGGCACCCGCGCCGAGATGACGCCCGAGGACTACCGCCGCTACCTCGCGAACAGCCTGCGCGAGGCGTTCGCGCTGCCCGGCACGCCGCTCCGCCTGCAGTTCCGCGGCACGGACAACCCGTTCGCGCCGACCTGACCTTGCCGATCGATCCTTTGATGAACTCCTCAATTCAGCTTCCATGCTCGTCTGAGCTTGGGAGCGGCCCTCTCAGTCGGGCACCACCGCACGCAGCCGCAGGACTTTGCTGCGGATGCTCACATCTCAGCGACCCGTGAAGTCCCCTTGTCAACACACTGTCATAATGTTGAGTCCGCGGGCTTATCCATCGAGATGTCCACAGAACTATCCCGCGAATTGTGGATAGATTTCGGACGCATAGGTTAATTGCGCACCGGCGTCGTGACGGAATGACCACATCCTCGATCGCGACTGCTCACGCTGACGCGCCTCCGATCTGTTTGCGGGGCGAGCAGATGAAGTCGCGCCGCAATCGGTCCCACCGCGAGGGTGGTTTCCATCCAGGATGGGTCGCCTCGTCGGCCGGGCGACCTGGGCATCGGAGAGGCGCGAATCCTCGTTCCGGTTCTGGTCGGTAAGCCCTGGTTACTGCGGGGCTTTCTTCTCGTTCCAAACGCCAAAATACGCCAGGCGGTTTTTTTCCGTCGCCTGGGCAGTTGACAGTCTGATGGGGTTGTTTCACAAATCGTGGGCGCGCGCTGGGGCGGTTGGGGAACCGAGGCGTGCGCAGTCGCAACGCGAAACCGTCCATGGCGGAAAGGAGGAAGAATGTCTTGGTACGGCATCGGTAGGAGGGTCTGACGGCCTACCCCGTCGGGGTAGGCCCTTTAAGCCAAGCCGCGCGACCGGGAGCGGTTGGGGAACCAACGGTCGCGCGGGCCGCAACTCGACCCCGCCCGAAGGCGGAAAGGAGCTAGCCGTGCTTCCGCAAGATATAGATGCCGCTGACCAGGTTGTCACCAACAGCCTCGACGACCTTCTGACCGAGGGGGATCACTCTGGTCGTCCCTTTAGCGTTCTGGTGGGCGCCAATATGGGCAACCGGACGCTGGTCATCAGCGTGCCAATGGCGACTTTCTACGAGATTTCAGAGGTCGCCAATCGTGCCAACCTGGATGCGGTGCCGTCGCACCGTGAGCTGCCCATCGCCCAGCGCCGGCTGGACGAGGGGCACGCGAAGAAGCTCGCGGTCTTCATTCTTAAGGGGCTGCTCGACGCCGCGCGCCACAAGCTGGAGCATACCGGCGGTCCGGTGCCGGCTGCTCTGCTCGCCATTCAGAAAGATCTCGGCTCGCAGCCCTACATCTCGATGCAGCCGATCGTAGCTAACATCCGCAGTTGCAAGCCGCGCGGCGAGGGACTGCGCTTCGTGCGCAGCGGGGGAAGCATCACCGTCTACCTCTCGGACAAGCATGTCCTGTGGATCATCGACGGGCAGCACCGGCGGTTCGCGATGCACCTTGTCTTCGAGTTCCTGAAGGCGATCACGATCCAAGGAAAGTATTCTCGCAAACCGGTTCTCTACTTGCCGGCTGAGGATCCGAAGCGGGATCCGACGCCAGAGGAGGTCCAGGTCTGGTCCTATGTGTTCGAAATCGCCCGCACGGACTGTACCGTCGTGGTCGAGACGCACTTGGGTCTGAACTTCGAGCAGGAGCGCCAGCTCTTCCACGACCTCAATAACCTAGCCAAGACGGTGGAAAGCAGCCTGGTCTACGAGTTCGACAACTCGAATCCCGTCAACCGGTTCATCAAGGAACGCCTGCTAGGCAACGATATCCTCAAGGCGAATGTCGTCGACATGGACAACCCGCACGACTGGCACAAGGATGATGGAGTGATTTCCCGCAAGGACCTTATTGCTATCAATGCGCTGCTGTTTCTGAACAAGACCACGATCAATGGCGCCTCACCGGCCGACATCAATGCCAAGGAGGAATATGGCTGCCGGTTCTGGGGGGCGATCGCCCAGATCCCCTCCTGGGGCGAGCCTGGCGCCAAAAAGAACACCATCGCAGCCCAGCCCGTTGTGCTGAAGGCACTGGCGAAGCTCGCCTACGACTTCGGCTACGGACGGGACGCGAGCGCCGACCATCTCGAGCGCATATTTTCTGCGATCGAGCATGACGTGATTGACTTCTCGCACACAAACGCGATGTGGCGGTACTTTGAGCTAAGCTCCGAGGACCAGGAGCGCTTCTGCCCTGGGCTAAAGGACGCGGTCACGCCGGAGGAGGCTGGTTACAACCTCGACCTCGGCAACTTCGACCAGACGAACCAGGTCATGCGGTTTGGTGCCAAACACAATGATATCCAGCGACACCTCGGAGACATGATCCGCTGGAAGCTTGATCTGCCGAAGCGGAAGGCGTTGGCCAAGCTCCAGAGCGGACTACTCGAGAAGGCATCTGGCAGCGGCAACGCGTCTCGCTCGATCGACGCCGACATCTGATGCCAGAAAGTGCCGGCCTGCTCGAACACCTCTGAACGTTTGGCGTGGGTCGGCACGAACTGCCTAACGCTAAATTCCGTTGATCAGGACCCATCGGTCCGCCCCGCCCGCCGGGCGGCATGCGCATCGGAAAGGCGGCAAATCCTCGATGGAGAGGCGGCAAATCCTCGATCGTTTCTGTTCAGTGAGCCCTCGTATTAATCCTTTGCCAACCAGTACCGACGCAGGCTTCGCGCACTGGCGAGGGGCGCGAGCCGCGGGGTTGCCGATGTTCGATCCGCTGGAGCTCTGGCGTGGCGTGGACGATGCGGTGCGGCGCGAGGCCGGCCGGCCGCGCCCCCCGCCGCAGCCAATGCCGCCGCAGCCGATGCCGCCGCGGCGCTCCACGCCGGCCGCACCGCAGCCCATGCCGCCGAAGCGCGCGCCGAACCGGCCGATCGAGCGCCCCGAGCGGCTGCCCGAGCCTGTGTGACCACGCGGCGGGCGCGCCCAGCTATGCCGCCCCCGGCGCCTCCCGGCCGACCGGGGCGCCGCTGCGGGCAGCGAGCTGGGTCCGTAGCGCGCGCACCTCCGCGCGCAACAGCTCCGTCTCCACGCGGTCATAGGCCAGCGCCGCGCGGCCAGCGAGTTCGCGCAGCATCCCGCGTTCGTCGGCGTCGATGTCGCTGCCGGTAAGGTGCGGGCCGAACAGCGCCACCGCCATGCCCTCGCGCGCACCGCCGGAGACCGGCACCGCGAGGCATGGCGCCTGATCGTCGCCCGGCAGCCCCGGCCGTCGCCATCCGCCGCGCGGCAGGCGCTCCGGCGCGCCGCGCGCGAGGCTCCGCAGCGCCGGCGCGTCGAGGTCGCTGCGCAGCGCGTGCAGACCCTCGCGCGGCCAGCCGATCGCCGGTTCCACCCGGCGCAGTTCGCCGTCCGTCCAGCGAAACACCGCGGCCGAGGACAGTCGCAGCGCCCCCACCGGCGCCTCGACGAGCAGGCGGTCGATCGCGGCGTGCTCGCGCGCCTTCAACATTGCCTGCGCCGCATGCGCGAGCCGTCCGTGCGCGCGGTGGAAGCGCCGGTTGAAGGCGTGGTCCACGAGGTCGACCCCGATCTCGTGCAGCCGCTGACCGACGATCAGCACCACCGGCCCGACCACTAGTGGCCAGATCCACTCCGGCAGATGCAAACTCTCCTGATAGGTCGCGGCGAGTTCGTGCAGGTAGAGCACCGGCACGCCGAGGCCGAGTGCCAGGGCGGTGACGATGGTGCCGTGGCGCAGCGGGATCGCGACGCTGACCACGCGCCGCCGCCGGATCGCGGTGCCGACGAAATACGCAATCAGGCCCTGCAACAGATAGAGCAGGCCGATCACCGCCTGCGACGGCAACGCGCCCCAGAGGTCGTACAGCAGCGCCGAGGACTGGCAGATCTCGGCAAAGATGAAGGCCGGCAGCCCGATCGCGCAGCCGGCGATCGCCCAGCGCATGCGCGCCTGGTCCTGCGGATGCAGATCGCGCCGGCGCAGCAGCAGCAACAGGATCACCGCGGCATTCACGGCATAGCCGCTGAGGAACGCCGTCTGCGCCACGGCCTCGGTTGGCAGGCCGAAGAGATTGGCAGTGCTGAGCAGCATCATCGCGGCGATGATCGCGCCGAGCCATGGTGCCGCCAGCTCCACCCGCCGCCAGCGCGGCTCCGGCGCGTCGGTGGGGAAGCGCACGGCGAAGATCAGCAGCCCGGCATAGGCCGCACCCTGCGCGAACGCCTCGGCGACCTGCTGCACGATGATCGCGACCGGCCAAGCCTGTAGGAGCGCGTAGTAGGCGTAGGCCTGTCCCGGGTTGAACCAGACCGCGTAGAGAAAAATCCCCACGTCATCGGGCTCGGCCTTGTCCAGACGAGGTGGAAGGCGTTGAGCACGAACAGCACGCCCACCACCGTGTTGGCGAGCAGCACGAGGCGCGACGGCCAGTCGAGCGGCGCGGATGCCGCCTGCAGATGCACGACGCGCGCCGGCCCGCCCGCCGCGGGCTGCACCGCGAGGTCGAGCGTGCGCCCCGGCATCACGTATTGCAGCCCACCGAGGCCGCCGAGCACGGCGACGAGGCCGGCGCATGCCCCGCTCACCGGCACATCGCAGCGCATGCGCGACAGGTCGATCCGGTCGCCCACGCGCAGGCCGGCGGCCGCGGCGGGCGAGCCGGCCGCGTCGTGGAACGGGCTCGTCACGTCGCGGATGGTCCCGTTGTTGTCCGCCGTAAACCCGAACGCGCCGAGCGGCACCGCAACGCGGTAGAACCCGGGCACGATCATCGCCAGCGCCCAGAGCGCGAGCAGCACCAGCAACACCCGCCCGCGGAGGCTGCGGCGACGGCCCGGCGCGGCGGGCTGGTCAGCGGAAATCCGTCCGTCCTCCCCCGCGCCCACGAACGCCCCGGCTCAATGAAGCGTCATGCCGTCGAGCGGGATCTCCGGCGTCCGCCCGGCGATCAGGTCGCGGGTGATGCGCGCGGCGCCGCAGGACATGGTCCAGCCGACATGGCCGTGGCCGGTGTTGAAGAACAGGTTGCGGTGCCGCCCGGTGCCCAGGATCGGCGTCCCCTCCGGCGTCATCGGCCGCAGCCCCGCCCAATAGCTCGGCTGCGTGTAGTCCGCACTGCCGGGCAGGATTTCCTGAACCTTGCCGAGCATCACCCGGAAATCCTCCGGCCGGTGCGAGGCGTCGTAGCCGGCGAACGCGGCGGTCGCCGTCACCCGCAGCCGGTCGCCGAGCCGCGACCACGCGATCAGGTTGTCCTCGTCCACGGCACCCACGGTGGGCGGCGTGTGGTTGCCGCCGATCGGCATGGTGAGCGAGTAGCCCTTCACCGGATAGACCGGCAGCCAGCGGTCGAGGCCGCCCAGCAGGCGGGGGCTCCAGACGCCGAGGGCGAGGACGAACGCATCCGCCTCCAGCACGCCGCGATCGGTGGCGACCCCGGTGATCCGCTCGCCGTCGGCGATCAGCCGTCGCGCGGTGGTGCCCGTCAGGACCTCGCCGCCGCGGGCGCGCACGACCTCGGCCAGCGCCAGGGTGAAGCGCCGGCAGTCGCCGCTGGCGTCGGTCGGCGCATAGATGCCCCCGGCGATGCGCGCCTTGGCCGGCGCCAGCGCCGGCTCCAGCGTCGCGATCTCGTCGGCCGACAGCACCCGCTGCTCCTGGCCGAGCGCACGCAGGATGGCCATGTTGCGCAGCCCGCGCTCGAGGGTCGCGGGCGAGCGGTGGAAATAGAGCAGGCCGCGTTCGGTGAGGTCGAAGCCGATGCCGGTTTCCGCCACGATCTCGCGCAGCACTGCCTGCGCATAGGTGCAGAGCCGGTGCTTGCGCTCGGTGTTGCGGCGGGCGCGCTCGGCGGTGCATTCGCCCAGGAAGCGCGCGCACCAGCGCCAGAACGCCGGGTCGGCGCTGAGGCGGAGGCGGAACGCCAGGTCGTCGCGCCAGAGCGAGCGCAGCAGGATCGCCGGCACCTTCGGCGACGCCCAGGCGAAGGCGTGGCCCGGCGCGATCATGCCCGCATTGGCGAAGCTGGTGCCGCGCGCCACCTCCGGCTCGCGCTCCACCACGGCGACCTGGTGCCCGTCCTTCAGCAGCTCATAGGCGGTGGCGACGCCGATCACTCCGCCGCCCAGCACCAGCGCGCGCATCGCCCCCGCCCCGCTCCGGCATGCAGGCCGAACCTAGCCCGGTGCCGGCGTCGCCCGCTACTCGGCGCAGGCCCCGTTACTCGGCGCAGGCGATGACCCGGTCGCCGTCCCAGATGCCGAGGCAGATCCGCTCGGTGCCGCGCACCAGCAGCAGATACGGGTCGAGCACCGCGCGCTCCTCGATCAGCTCGCCCAGCATCAGCGCCGAGCCGGGCGCATCCTGCTGCAGGCGCCGCGCATGCCCCGCGATCGCCGGCGGCACGCTGAGCCGGTCGAGCGAGGCCGGCAGCACCCACCGCTCCTCCCAGTGCGCCCCTGCGCGCAGCCGCAGCACCCCGGTGGTGAACAGCGGCAGCAGCAGGCACATCCACCCGAGGCTGACATACCAGGGCAGCGCCGGGGACACGTGTCCGAAGCTCTGCGCAATGCCGCCGGTAACGGCCGCGCCGACCACTGGAACGAGCAGGCCGAGCACCAGCAGGCCCTGATGGCGGTACCAGAAATTCGGCCCGTACGCCGTGACCTGCGCCGCCTTGTGCTCGGCCAGATCCTCCGCGGCGACCGGAACGATGCCGTGGCGCTCCAGCACCTCGGCGAGCGTCTCATGGCGCGCAATGGGGCGCGCAATGGATGTTGCTGAGTCGAAGGGCATGGTCTCGCACTCCCTTGCCGTGGCCTGAGCCGCAGCGTCCGCGAGACGACCCGGCGTTCAAAGACAATGTTCGGTGACCGCGCGCGGGGGCCGCCCCTTGCCAACTTTCCTGTCACGCGACAGTTTCCGCCGCCCCCGGCGGACCCCATGCCGCGGCAATGAACGGGAGAGAACGCATGCCGACGCTTGAACAGCGCACGATGGCCAAAGTGTCGCGCCGCCTCGTCCCGTTCCTGATCCTCTGCTATTTCGTGGCCTACCTCGACCGGGTGAATGTCGGGTTCGCCGGGTTGACGATGCGCGCCGATCTCGGGCTGACCGCGGCGGCGTTCGGCCTCGCCTCCGGCATCTTCTTCTTCACGTATTTCATATTCGAGGTGCCCTCGAACCTGCTGCTGCACCGGTTCGGGGCGCGCAAATGGATCGCGCGGATCATGCTGACCTGGGGCCTGATCTCCGGCGCCACCGCCTTCGCGACCGGCGCACATTCCTTCTACGTGCTGCGCCTCCTGCTCGGCGCGGCGGAGGCCGGGTTCTTCCCCGGCATCATCTTCTATCTCACCCTCTGGTTCCCCTCGGTCTACCGCGCCCGCATCGTCGCCGCATTCATGGCGGCGATCCCGGCCTCATCGGTGATCGGCGCGCCGATCTCGAGCCTGCTGCTCTATCTCGACGGGATCGCCGGGCTGAAGGGCTGGCAGTGGCTCTTCCTCGTCGAAGGGCTGCCCGCGGTCGTCATGGCGGTGGTGGTGTTCTTCTACCTGACCGACCGGCCGGCGCAGGCGCACTGGCTCGAGCCCGAGGAGCGCGACTGGCTGGCCGCGCGCCTCGACGCGGAGGAGCGGCAGCGCCGGGCGCAGGAGGAGATTTCGGTCGGGCGGGCGCTGTGCGACCGGCGGGTGCTGACGCTCGCGCTGATCTATTTCGGCGCGGTGGCCGCGAACTACGGCACCGGGTTCTGGCTGCCGCAGATCATTCAGGGCTTCGGCGCGCTGACGAAGCTGGAGATCGGGCTCATCACGACGCTTCCCTACCTCGTGGGGGTGGTCGGCATGGTGTGGTGGGGTCGCCGCTCGGACCGGAAGATGGAGCGCAAGGGGCATCTCGCCGTCGCGCTCGTCATCGCCGCCGCGGGCATCGCGGTCGCCGCGCTGATCGGCAACCCGGCGCTGAAAATGGCGGTGCTGACCATCGCCGGGTTCGGCGTGTTCGCCAGCCTGCCGGTGTTCTGGACGCTGCCCGCGGCCTTCCTGTCCGGCTCCGCGGCGGCGGCGGGCATCGCCATCATCAACGCGCTCGGCAATCTCGCGGGCTTCTTCGGGCCCTACGCGATGGGCTGGATCAAGGACGCGACCGGCAGCTTCGAGGGCGGGCTGCTCGTGATCGCGGCCCTGGTCGTGGTGTCGCTGATCGCGACGCTGATCCTGCCGCACAACAGGGCGCTGGAGCGCGCGCCGGCGCCGGCGGAGTAGGCCGCGCGGTTGGTCCGGATCGGCATTTCGGGCTGGACCTATCCGCCCTGGCGCGGCGTGTTCTATCCGCGCGGCCTGCCGCAGAAGCGCGAACTCGCCTTCGCCGCCGAAGCGTTCCGCACGATCGAGATCAACGGGACGTTCTACGGCCTGCAGCGTCCCGAGAGCTTCGCGACATGGGCCGAGGCCGTGCCCGGAGACTTCGTGTTCTCGGTCAAGGCGCCGCGCTTCATCACGCATCTGCGGCGCCTGCGCGAGGCCCGCACGCCGCTCGCGAACTTCTTCGCCTCCGGCCTGCTGAAGCTTGAGCACAAGCTCGGCCCGCTGCTGTGGCAACTGCCGCCCAGCTTCCGCTTCGACGCCGCGCGGATCGAGGCCTTTCTCGCCGCCCTGCCCCACGACACCGAGGCGGCGGCGGCGCTGGCGCGGCACCACGACCGGCATCTGGCCGGCCGCGCCTTCACCAAGCCGGCGGCGCATCAACCGCTGCGCCACGCGCTCGAGGGCCGGCATGCGAGCTTCGCCACGCCCGAAGCCGTCGAGATGCTGCGCGCGCATGGCGTGGCGCTGGTGTGCAGCGACGCGCCGGCGTGGCCGCATCTCGGCGATGTCACTGCGGACTTCATCTATTGCCGCCTGCACGGCGCGGAGGAGCTGTATGCGAGCGGCTATGATGATGCGGCCCTCGACGCCTGGGCGGCGCGCGTGCGCGCCTGGAGCGCGGGCGGCCGTCCGCGGGACCTCACGCATGTCGGCCCGGCCCCGAAGCGGCGGCGACGCGATGTGTTCGTCTACTTCGACAACGACGCCAAGGTGCGCGCGCCGGGCGACGCGCGCGCGCTGATGCAGCGGCTCGGCCTCGGCTAACCCTTCTCGGCGCGCCCGCGCTCGCGCCGGCCGAGCGCCAGTTCGGTGACGACGCCGTGCAGCGTGCGCAACTCCTGCTCCGTCACCTCGCCGCGGGCGAAGAAGTGGCGGATGTTGCGCACCATGCCCGGCCGCTTCGGCGCATTGCGCAGGAACCCGCAGGCATCCAGCTCCGCCACCAGATGGCCGAGGAAATTCTCCAGCTCCGCCTTCGTCGCCACCCGCGTCTCATTGGTCATCAGCCGCCGCGCCGGCGTCGCGTCGGCGGCGAGCCACCATTCGTAGGCGAGCACCATCACCGCCTGCGCCAGATTGAGGCTGGCGAAGGCGGGATTGAGCGGGTAGCGCACCAGCGCGTCGGCGCGCGCCAGGTCCTCACTGTCGAGCCCCGCGCGCTCCGGCCCGAACAGCACGCCCGCGCGCAGCGACCGCGCCGCGATCGCGCGCAGCTCGGCGGCGGCGCCGCGCGCGGTGAGCAGCGGCTTGACCACGTGGCGCGGGCGCGGACAGGTGGCGAGCACGCGGTGCAGGTCGCGCGTCGCATCGGCGACATCGGCGTGCAGCGTCGCCGCGTCGAGGATCGCATCGGCGCCGGAGGACGCGCGCCACGCCTTCTCCTGCGGCCAGCCGTCGCGCGGGGCGACGAGGCGCAGGTGAAACAAGCCGCCATTGGCCATGGCGCGCGCCGCGGTGCCGATGTTTTCCGCAAGCTGCGGCCGGACGAGAATGACGACGGGGCTGCCGGGAATCGGTTCCAGCGGCGCGCCGCCGTCGCGGCCGGTCATGCGCGGCGCCCCATCACGCGCGCCGCCAGGTCGTGCCGCCCGGCCCGTCCTCCAGCAGCACGCCCTGCGCCGCGAGCTCGGCCCGGATCGCGTCGGCGCGGGCGTAGTCGCGCGCCCGCCGCGCCGCGAGGCGCTCGGCGATCGCCGCCTCGATCGCGCCGTCATCGCCCGCGCCGCGGAACCACGCGGCGGGCGTCTGCCCGAGCACGCCCAGCAGCGCACCGCCGCCGCGCAGCGCCGCGGCCGCCGCCGCATCGCCCGCCAGCGCGGCGTCGGCCAGCTTGTGCATCGCGGCGATCGCCAGCGGCGTGTTCAGGTCGTCGCACAGCGCCTCGACGACCGAATCCGGTGCATCGGCATCGACCGCCGCTGGCGCACGCTCCAGCGCGCGATACCAGCGGTCGAGGTCCTTGCGCGCCTCGCCCAGCAGCGCCTCGGAAAAGTCCAGCGTCGCACGGTAATGCGTGCGCAGCAGCGCGAGCCGCACCGCCTCGCCGGGCGCCGTCGCCAGCACGTCGCGCACGGTGAGGAAATTGCCCAGGCTCTTCGACATCTTCTCGCCGCCGATCAGCAGCATGCCGTTGTGCAGCCAGTACCGCGCGAACGCTGAATCGGGAAACGCGCAGCACGACTGCGCGCGCTCGTTCTCGTGGTGCGGAAACAGCAGGTCCTGCCCGCCGCCGTGGATGTCGAAGCTCTCGCCGAGATAGGTCCACGCCATGGCGCTGCACTCGATGTGCCAGCCCGGCCGGCCGCGGCCCCAGGGGCTGTCCCAGCCCGGCAGATCGGGCGTGGACGGTTTCCACAGCACGAAATCGCCCGCATCGCGCTTGTACGGCGCGACATCGACGCGCGCGCCGGCCAGCAGCTCCTCCGGCGAGCGGCCCGAGAGCCTGCCGTAGCCGGGATAGCGCGCGACCGCGAACAGCACGTGCCCCTCGGCCACGTAGGCGTGCCCGGAGTCGATCAGCCGCGTGATCAGCGTGATCATCTGCGCGATATGCGCCGTCGCGCGCGGCTCCTCGTCCGGCGGCAGCGCGCCGAGGGCCGCCATGTCGGCGTGAAAATCCGCCGTGGTGCGCGCAGTGATGGCGGCGATCGGCTCGCCCCGCTCCGCCGCGCGCGCGTTGATCTTGTCGTCCACGTCGGTGATGTTGCGAACATAGGTGACGCGCGGATAGAGCCGGCGCAGCAGCCGCACCAGCACGTCGAACACCACCACCGGGCGCGCGTTGCCGAGATGCGCGAGGTCGTACACCGTCGGCCCGCACACATAGACGCGCACATGCTGCGGATCGAGCGGCACGAACGTTTCGCGCCGGCGCGTCAGGCTGTTGTGCAGGCGCAGTTCGGGCATGGCCGGCTCCGGCTGGGGCGGGCGCCGTTGTCGGGCCAACCGGCGCCCGAATCAACCGCGGCAATCAACCGCCGGCGGCGCCAGCCCCGCCCTCAGAACAGCGCGTCGAAGAACGTCTTCGGCTTGTTCTGGATGATCGGGGTCTCGCCGGTCACGGGGCTGTGCCCCAGGGCGGCGTCCTCGCGCAGGCGCTGCGCCTCCTTCTGCGGATCGACCACCACGCCGGGCGGCGGCGGCGTGCGCCAGAACATCAGCTTGTCGGTGAGCGAGTGGTCGGAGGCCTCGTGCGCCGCCTCCTCGTCCACCTCGCGGCGGATGCTGTTCGGCGCGGGCGGGCCGGCGGCGGCCAGCAGCGCCTGCTGGCCGGCACTCTCGTCGGCCCCGCCCTTGTCGAGCGCCGCCTGCGGCACCAGCGTCGCCTCGCCCGCCTGGGTCGCCGACTGCTCCTGCGGCCGCGGCGCGCCGGGCCGCGGCGGACGCAGCGAATAGTCGGGCGGAATCGTGAGCGGGGCGCGGGTCGTGACCGTGAACTCATCGGGCGCGTCGCGCGTCAGCCCGAAATCACGCTGCAGCTCCTCCCGCGAACAGCCGAGCAAGGCCGCCGCGCACACTGCGAGAAGAGCGAAACGCCACCGTGACAACATAGGCATTTTTAGACCCGGTCCGAGGCGCGGGCAAGGTGGCCGTCGCGCCGATGCAGTCCGTCGATCACCAGCGCCGCGACGCCGCAGACGATCGCGGCATCGGCGACGTTGAACACGTACCAGGAATAGCCGAAGGCATGGGCGTGGATGAAATCGACCACCGCGCCGAAGCGCAGCCGGTCGATGACGTTGCCGATCGCGCCGCCGCCGATGCCGCCGAGCGCCAGCGCCACCAGCGCCCGCTCCGCCCGGCGCAGCCACAGCGCCAGCGCCGCCACGATCACCAGCGCGCCCACCACCAGCACCGGCGCGGTCCAGGACCCGAGCGAGTTGAGGAACCCGAACGTCACGCCGCGGTTCCAGACCATGGTCAGGTTGAGCACCGGCAGCAGTGCCACGGAGCCGCGTGCGGGCAGGTCGAGCACGTTCAGCACCCACCACTTGCTCGCCTGGTCGGCGACCAGGATCACGACCGCTGCCCCCGCGCCGAGGGCCGTCAGGCGGCTATGTGCCATGGTGCCCATGCGGCACGCCCCGCGCCGCCCTGCTCATTCCGCCGCGGCCCGGCAGACGAGCCCCGACTCGACCGCATCGGCGCAGCGCAGGCACAGCGTGGGGTGGGCCGTGACCGTCCCCACCTCCGGCAGCACCCGCCAGCAGCGCGCGCATTTCATGCCGGGCGCCTTGGCCACGACCACGCCGCGCCGCGCCGGGTCCGCTTCCTCGCCCCGGCGCCGGGGCCGCCCCGTCGACCAGCCGGGCCGCCGAGACGATGCCGAGTTCCGCCCACTCCTCGGCGCTGAGCAGCGCCCGCTCGTCTTCCGTCAGCGGCAGGTCGACCGCCGCCTGCAGCGAGGCCCCGATCAGGCCGGCCGCGCGCGCCGCCTCCAGGTGATAGGTGATGCCGCGCCGGATCGCGCGGATCGCCTCCCAGCGCAGCGCCAGCGCCTCATCCTCCCAGCGCGCCGGCACCTCGGCGAAATCCTGCAGATGCACGCAGGTCTCTTCGCCGAACCGCGCGACCCATGCCTCGTCGGCGGTGAACGGCAGCGCGGGGGCGAGCCACGTCGTCAGGCAGCGATGCAGATGATCCAGCACCGTGCGCGCGGCGCGCCGGCGCAGCGCGTCCGGGCGGTCGCAATAGAGCGAGTCCTTGCGGATGTCGAAGTAGAACGCGGAAAGATCGGCGGCGCAGAAGGCATGGATCGCCGGATACAGCCCCGCCCAGTCATGCGTCGCCACCGCGCGGCGCACCGCCGCGTCCAGCTCGGACAGCCGGTGCAGCACCCAGCGCTCCAGCTCCGGCATCTCCGCCTCCGGCACCGCTTCGGCCGGCGGTGAAGCCGGCGAGGCTGCCGAGCAGCCAGCGCAGCGTGTTGCGCAGCCGCCGGTAAAGTTCCGCCTGCTGCTTGAGGATTTCCGGGCCGATGCGCTGGTCCTCGGTGATGTCGGTGTTCATCACCCACAGCCGCAGGATGTCGGCGCCGTACTGCTTCTCCACCTCCTGCGGCGCGATCACGTTGCCGAGGACTTTTCGACATCTTCCGGCCCTGCTCGTCGAGCGTGAAGCCGTGCGTGAGCACCGCGCGGAACGGCGCGCGCCCGCGCGTGCCCACCGCTTCGAGCAGGCTGGAATGGAACCAGCCGCGATGCTGGTCGGAGCCTTCCAGATAGAGATCGGCCGGCCACGGCAGATGCCGTGCCTCCAGCACGAAGCCGTGCGTCGATCCGCTCTCGAACCACACATCGACGATGTCGCGGACCTGCTCGTATTCCTCCGGATCGCGATCGGGGCCGAGGAAGCGCGCGGGCGGCGAGGCGTACCACGCATCCGCCCCCTCTTCGGCGAATGCGGCAACCACCCGTGCCACAACGGCAGGATCGCGCAGCAGCTCGCCGCTCGCGCGGTGCACGAACACCGGGATCGGCACGCCCCAGGCGCGCTGGCGGCTGATGCACCAGTCGGGCCGCGCCGCGATCATGCTGGCCAGCCGGGTGCGCCCGCCCGCCGGGACGAAATCGGTTTCCGCAATCGCCCGCAGCGCCTTTTCGCGAATCCGCTGCGGCCCCTCCATGCCGATGAACCATTGCGGCGTGGCGCGGAAGATCAGCGGCGCCTTCGACCGCCAGGAATGCGGATAGGAATGCACCAGCGTGCCGCGCGCCAGCAGCGTGCCCGCCTCGGTCAGCGCCGCGCACACCGGATCGGCGGCCTTGTAGACATGCACGCCGGCAAAGCCCGGCACCCAGGCGTTGAAGGTGCCGTCCGCCCCGACCATCTCCGGCACATCGAGCCCGTGCGCGCGGCCGAGATAGAAATCGTCCTCGCCGTGGCTGGGCGCGATGTGGACGAAGCCGGTGCCCTGCTCGGTGGTGACGAAATCGCCGGCCAGCAGCGGCGTATCCTGGTCATAGCCGCGGCCGCGCAGCGGATGGGCGCAGACGATGCCGAGCAGGTCGGCACCTTTCTCGATCCGCAGCACGTGGTGCACCGCAATCCCGACCGCCGCGCAGAACTGCGGCAGCAGCGCGAGTGCCACCAGCACGATCTCGCCATGGCGCGCGAGGCTTCCCGCCGCCACCTGATCGACGCGCACGACGGCGTAGTCGATCGCGTTGCCGCAGGCGATGGCGCGGTTGCCCGGGATCGTCCACGGCGTCGTGGTCCAGATCACGATGGAGGCGCCGACGAGATCCGCGTCGGGCGCGCGCAGCACCGGGAAGCGGACGAAGATCGTCGTGCTGGTATGGTCGTGATATTCGATCTCGGCCTCGGCGAGCGCGGTCTTCTCGACCGGGCTCCACATCACCGGGCGCAGCCCGCGATAGAGCTCGCCGTTGAGCAGGAATTTTCCGATCTCGCCGGCGATCGCCGCCTCGGCGGGCGTGTCCATCGTCGCGTAGCGGTGCGCGAAGTCGCCGAGCACGCCGAGGCGCTGGAACTCGTTCGCCTGCACGCCCATCCAGTATTCGGCATAGGCGCGGCACTCGGCGCGGAACTGCAGGATCGGCACCGCATCCTTGTCGCGGCCGGACTTGCGGTATTCCTCCTCGACGCGCCACTCGATCGGCAGGCCGTGGCAGTCCCAGCCGGGGATGTAGTCGGCGTCGAAGCCGGCCATCTGCCAGCCGCGGTTCACCACGTCCTTGAGGATCTTGTTGAGCGCGGTGCCGATATGCAGGTGCCCGTTCGCATAGGGCGGCCCGTCGTGCAGGATGAACTTCTTCCGCCCGCGCGACGCCTCGCGCAGCCGCTGCCACAGCCCGATCTGCCGCCAGCGGGCGAGAATCTCCGGCTCGCGCTTCGGCAGTTCGGCGCGCATGGCGAAGCCGGTCTGCGGCAGAAAGACGGTGTCGCGGTAGTCGCGCTGTTCGCTCATCGCCCCTTCTATGGTCAGGGCGGCGGCACCCGGTCAAGCAGCCGCCTGGCCTCCGCCGCGTCATGCGCGATCTGCGCGCGAAGCTCGTCCAGGCCGCCGAAGCGCCGCTCCGCGCGCAGGAAGGCGTGCAGCGCCACGCTGACGTTCCGCGCCGTAGAGGTCGCCCGCGAAATCAAACAGATGCGCCTCGACGCGGCTCGCCACCCCGGCGCTCACGGTCGGGCGGCGGCCGATATTCGCCACCCCTGGCCGCGCGCGTGCCGTCGGGCAGCGCCACGGACACGGCATAGACCCCCCGCGCCGGCTCCAGATGCCGCCCCAGCGCGACGTTGGCGGTGGGAAAGCCCAGCGTGCGGCCGCGCGCGTCGCCATGCTCGACAATGCCGGTGATCGCCCAGTCGCGGCCCAGCTCGGCGGCCGCCCGCTCGGGGTAGCCGTCCTGCAACAGCGCGGCGGATGCGGCTCGCGGAAATCGGGCCGGCGGCATCGGCGAGCAGGGTCGCGACGGTGAGCCCGATATCCAGCGCCTCCGCGCGCGCGGTCAGGAACGCGACATCGCCGCCGCGGCGGTGGCCGAAGGCGAAGTCCGGGCCGCAGACGAGGTGGCGCGCGCCGATCCCGGCATGCAGCACCTCGGCGACGAACGCGTCGGCGGTCATCCCCGAGAACGCGCGGTCGAAGGGCAGCTCGTAGAGGACCCGCACGCCGAGCGCCGCCAGCGCCGCCGCCCGCGCGGGGCCGAGCGTCAGGCGGAACGGCGGGTCGTCGGGGCGGAACAGCTCGCGCGGATGCGGCTCGAACGTCAGCACCGCGAGCGGGGCGTCGGGGCGCGCGGCGTGGGCGGTGCGCAGCAGGTGGGCGTGGCCGAGATGCACGCCGTCGAAATTGCCGAGCGCCACGGTCGCCCCACGCGCGGCCCGCGGCAAATCGTGCCAGTCGCGAAAAATCTCCATCCTCAGCCGCGCACGGGGGGGATCACGACCGCCTCGCCGTCGATCACGGTGCGGCCGGCGACGGTGCAGATCGTGCGCAGCGTGGCGCGCTTCCGTTCGATGTCGAGCCCGGTCACCTCGACCGTCGCGGTCACCGTGTCGCCGATTGCGACCGGGGCGCGAAATTTCAGTGTCTGGCTGAGATAGATCGAGCCCGGCCCGGGCAGCCGGGTGCCGAGCACGGCCGAGATCAGGCCGGCGGTGAGCATGCCGTGCGCCACCCGGTGCTTGAAGATGCTGGCGGCGGCGGCCTCGGCGTTGAGGTGCACGGGGTTGGTGTCGGACGAAACGGCGGAAAACAGCAGGACATCGGCCTCAGTAATGGTCTTGCCGGTGCTGGCGGTGTCGCCGAGTTTGAGGTCCTCGAAGCAGATGCCCTGAACCATGCGCGCCCCGTTGTGCGATGCAGCGTATAGATGCGGCACCGGAGCAGCCGCGTCCAGCCACTTGCGCGCGCGGAACCGCCGGGGGAGAACGGCGCCATGACCAGATTCAATCCTCGAGGCGGCCCGGCTTCTTCGCGCGGCCCGCCGCGGCACGCCGCTCGTGGCCCTGCCTGAGCCGCTGCGCCCCGCCGATCCGGATGCCGCCTACGCGATCCAGCACGCCCTCGTCGCCGGCGAGGCGATCGGCGGCTGGAAGGTGGGAATCGGGCCGGACGGGAAAATGTTCTGCGCGCCGATGCCGCAGGCCGGCATCGTCGCCAGCCCGGCCAAGCTCGGCGCCGGGCGCATGCGCGGCATCGAGGCGGAGGTGTCCTTCCGCCTCGGGACCGACCTGCCGCCGCGCGCCACGCCCTATGGTCGCGAGGCGGTCATCGCCGCGCTCGCCACGGCGCACCCCGCGATCGAGGTGCTGGAGTCGGCCTACGAAGATGGCGACAAGGTCGATCCGCTGAGCCGCCTCGCCGACCTCGTCATGCATGGCGGCTATGTGTACGGGCCGGGCCTCGCCGCGTGGCATGGCCTCGATTTCCCGAACATCACCGTGACCCAGACCATCGACGGCGCCGCGATGCAGCGCACCGGCAACCCGGCGGGCGACATGATCCGCCTCGTCATGTGGCTGGCCGATACCGGCGCCACCTGGGCCGGCGGGCTGAAGGCGGGGCAGATCGTGACCTGTGGCTCCTGGACCGGCAAGACGCTCGCCGGCCCCGGCGCGCGGGTGAGCGTGACGTTCCCCGGGCTCGGCGAGGCGAGCATCACTTTCGCCGGATGAGCGGACCGCTCGCGGGGCAGGTGGCGCTCGTCACCGGCGCGAGCCGCGGCATCGGGGCGGCGACGGCGGTGGAACTCGCCCGCCGCGGCGCGCATCTGGTCATCACCGCGCGCACCGAGGGCGGGCTCGCCGAGACCGATGACGCGATCCGCGCCGCCGGCGGCGAGGCGACGCTGCTGCCGCTCGACCTGACCGCGGGCGAGTTGGTGGACGCGATCGGGCCGAGCCTGCACCAGCGCTTCGGCCGGCTCGACATCCTGGTGAGCAATGCTGCGGCGCTGGGGCTGCTGACCCCGGTGCCGCATATCCGCGATGCCGAGTGGGCGGAGGTGGTGGGCGTCAACCTCACCGCCACACTGCGTCTGATCCGTACCTGCGCCCCGCTGCTGCTGGCCGCACCCGCGGGCCGGGCGGTGTTCGTGACCAGCGGGATCGTGGCCGCCCCTTCCGCCTACTGGGGCGCCTATGGCGCGACCAAGGCGGCGCTGCATCACCTGGTGGAGACCTGGGCCGCCGAGACGCGGACCAGCCGGCTGCGGGTGAACCTGTTCGACCCCGGCATCGTCGCGACCCGGCTCCGCGCCCAGGCCATGCCCGGGGAGGACCCGCGAACCTTGCGCCCGCCGCCGGCCGTGGCCCCGGCGCTCGCGGATTTGTGCGGCGCCGAAGAGACGCGGCACGGCGCCACGATTCGTTTCGCAGCCTAGGGCGCCGAGGCGGTTGCCCGGCGCGGCGCAAAACGTCAAGCTGGCACGCATGGAGCGGGGGGATTGCGAAACGCTGGCGCTGCCGAGCGGCCCGGCGCGGATCGAGTGGCGCCGCAGCCGGCGGGCGCGGCGCGTCAGCCTGCGGATCGACCCGCGCGGCGGCGCGGTCGTGGTCACGCTGCCGCCGCGCGCCGGGCGCACCGCGGGCATGGCGCTGCTCATGAACCATGCCGACTGGGTCGCCGCGCGCCTCGCCGCGCTGCCCGTCGCGGTCGCCTTCGCCGACGGCGCCGCGGTGCCGCTGCACGGCGCGGAGCACCGCATTCGCCACGTCGGGCAGGCACGCGGCACGGTCTGGGTCGAGGGCGACGAGATCCTGGTCGCCGGCGACCCGGCCTTCCTCGCCCGCCGCGTCGCCGACTTCTTTCGCGCCGAGGCGCGCCGGCGCTTCTCCGAGCTGGTCACGGGCAAGGCGGCGGCGGCCGAGGTGGCGCCGCGCCGGGTCAGCGTGAAGGACACCAACAGCCGCTGGGGCAGCTGTGCCGCCGACCGCAGCCTCGCCTTCTCCTGGCGGCTGGTGATGGCGCCCGCGCACGTGCAGGACTACGTGGCCGCGCACGAGGTCGCGCATCTGCGCCACATGAACCACGGCCCACGCTTCTGGGCGCTGGTGCACGAACTGACCCCCCACGCCGCGAGCGCCATGGCCTGGCTGCGCGAGCACGGGCCGCGGCTGCTGCGGGTGGGCTGATCCCCGCTCAGGCCGCCGCCGGCGGGGCCCGGCGCCGCAGCCGGCCGAGTCGCGCCACGTCGGCAAGCCGGCGGTCGAGGAAAGCGAGCGTCGCCTCGTCCTCCGGGCTCGCGTCCTGGAGCCAATACATAAAGCAGGTTGAATAAATAAAGGCCAGCGTCGCCCGCTTGGTGTACCAGGAGAAATCGGCCGAGCGGTCGCCGGCCGTGTACCAGATCGCATCGAGCGTGCGCGCCGCCACCCGCGCCGCGGTCGGCGCGTGGCCGGGCAGCGCGAACAGCGCCGCCGCCCGGCGCAGCGCCGCCTTGTGCGGGCGGAACAGCGCGAGGCGGTGGGCGATCAGGGCCCGCACCCGCTCATGCGTGCGCAGCGCCGGAGAGGTCGCCGGCGGCCGCGACCATGCGCCGGTCGGCGAGGTCGAAGAACGCCTCCACCACGTCCCCCACGCCCGTTGGGAAACAGCAGCGCCGCGTCGTCCGGCTCCGGCAGCGCCGCGCGCACGGCCGCCATGGTCCAGCCGCGCGTGGGCACCAGCGGCAGCAGCGCGTCGAGCGCCGCGTCACGTTCGGGCGACCGTTCCGGGGCCGCGATCACGCCGCCCTCGTCGCCAGCGCGCGGGCGAGTTCCTCGACGAAGCCGAACTGCGTGAAATCGGTCATGCGCATGGGATAGAGGATGCCATCCAGGTGGTCGTTCTCGTGCTGCACCAGCCCGGCATGGAACCCGCTCGCGACCCGGCTCACCGGCCGGCCCTCGGCGTCGAGGCCGCCGTAGCGGATGCGCCAGAAGCGCGGCACCGCGGCGCGTAGGCCGGGGATCGAGAGGCACCCTTCCCAGCGCGGCCGCTGCTCGGTGCCGAGCGGCTCGATGGTGGGGTTGAACAGCACGGAGGTCTCGATCGGCGTGTCCTCGGCATCGCCGGTGCTGCGCTCGGCGGGGGCGCGGTAGACGAACACGCGCAGCGGCACATGCACCTGCGGCGCGGCGAGGCCGGCGCCGGCGGCGTCCTCCATGGTCTCGATCAGGTCGGCGACGAGGCGGCGCATCTCCGGCGCGGTCGGGTCGGCGACCGGCTCGGCGCGCTGCAGCAGCACCGGGTGGCCCATGCGGGCGATCTTCAGGATGGCCATGCGTTCCCTCCGTGCACCCGGTATAGCGGGCGGGCGGACGCGAAAACAGTTGGGCGCGCCGGGCCCGCATGCTATAGGCCCGCCGCTCGCGACAGGACTCCTGAGCGGGAGTTCTTGACGCGCGCCTAGCCGATTGTATCAGCAGCAGCGAGAGGAGAAGGCGGCCAAGTGCAAGTTCTCGTTCGTGACAACAACGTCGACCAGGCGCTGAAGGCGCTCAAGAAGAAGATGCAGCGGGAGGGGATCTTCCGCGAGATGAAGCTTCGCCGGCACTATGAGAAGCCGTCCGAGCGCCGCGCCCGCGAGGCCGCCGAGGCGGTTCGCCGCGCCCGCAAGATGGAGCGCAAGCGGCTCGAACGCGAAGGGTTCTGACCGGACCCTGCCGGCGTCACCCCCGCGCCGCGGGCCAGCTTCCGCGGCCCGGGGCCGCAATATGATCCGCCCATAGCCGCCGCCCGCCGGGCCCCTGGTCCGCGCGAGCGGCGTTCGGCGTTGCGTGCGCCTGACCCTCCGGCAGGCGCGCGGCCCGGCGGTGCGCCGCTACCGGAAGGTGTGACCAAGGTCACAGCCCGGACGCGGCGTGAGGGGCAGGGTGCGCCCCGCTTGGACCAGGGTTGCACCGGGCACGGAGGGGCAAGGGATGACGGGCGGGTGGAGAAGGCGCGAGGCCGCGGCGCGCATGCTGTTCGGGAGCGGCCTGCTGATCGCGGGCGCGGCCGGCGCGCAGGGGCTGCCGGACGAGGAGCCCGCCGCGGCGCTGAAGCCGCTGCAGGCGCACGGCATCGCGGTCGGCTCGCTGCCCGGCGTCGTCTATTTCACCCGTGAGGCCGACGGCTTCCACGTTGTGGCCACGCTCGCCGATGCCGAGCACTGGCCGCTGCGCTTCGCCGCCACGCTCCAGCCCGGCCAGTCCCTCACGCTCTCGACGCCCGGCGCGCTCGACATGCCGCCGGCCGAGATGCGCATCGAGCGCGAGGGCGACCGCCTGATCCTCGGCGACGGCCGGCACCGGATTGACTGAGTAACGACCGATCGTGCCGCGCCGGCTGGCTCTCCGGCGGCGTGCCCGATCGCAAGGAGGCATGCGATGGCGCAGGAAGCGATGCAGGCTTGGGAACCGACGGTCGCGGGGGCGGCGGTCCTCCGCGGCGAGGCCTGGCCCGAGGCGGCAGAAGGGGATGCCCCGCAGGCCGGCTCGGCGATGACGGCGCTGGTCAACCTTCTCGTCTGCGTCTGCGCGCTCACCGAGACCATGCCGGATGCGGCGGCCGGGGCGGTCCGCGGCCGCCCGCCCGGCACACCCATCGGCACCGGCACCGGCCCTGGCCCTGGCATCGGTATCGGCCCGGTGGGCGAGGCACCGGAACTGCGGTTCGTGCGCTTCGCCTGTACCTGGCCGGAGGGGGATGGCAGCAACGCCTGAGTGCGAGCTCAGGCGGACGGCGGCAGCGTGGCGTCCACCAGTGCTGCCACGTCGGTGTTGCCGAGGGACCGCAGCGCGGCCGCGACACTCTCCCGGTCGGCCGCGCTGCGGTTCTGACTCATTTTCCACTGCGCCTCGACGCGCGTGGCGCGCAGGCGAAACGCGCGGATGCCGCGCAGCATGCCGGCGATGAAGGCGGGCGGCTGGGCGTCGAGATCGTAGGTCGCATCGTGGGCGGCAAGCCGGCGCAGCATGGCGCGCACCGGCGCCTCGTCCTCCACCGGCTCCAGCACGCCATGGATATGCACGGCGGCGTAGTCCCAGGTCGGCACGGCCGGCTGGGTGCGATACCAGCTCGGCGAGATGTAGGAATGCGGCCCGGAAAACGCGGCCAGCGCCGCGCCGCCGGCGAGCCGCGCGCATTGCGGGTTGGCGGCGGCGAGATGCCCCTCCAGCACCAGCGTGTCGCCGTCGCGGGCGAGGGTGAAGGGGATGTGCGAGGCGTCCAGCCCGCCTTCACTGGTGACGAGCAGGCCGAACGAGTGCGCCTCGATCAGCGCGGCGATGCGGTCGAGGTCGTGCTCGACGAAGGCGGGTCGGAGATACATGCGAAATTTTATCAGCGGTAGGCAGTTATGGGAAGCTGCGCGGCGCGCCTTCGGGAACGTACAAGTCCTGGCTCGCCGGGGTCGTCGAGGTCCGTGCGACCCGAACTTCTCTCGATCGCCGGCTGGCGGTTGTGGTGCGTGATTGCGGGTGCCGGAGGTGGCCAGGCCGCCTCCAGCATGCGGCGGAGCTGCGGCTGCACACCTTCCGACGCGCCGGCCAGCCCCGCCTGCTTCCAGATCACGCCGCGCCCACCGCAGGCCGATTTCGCAGACGCCGACTTCAGACTTTTTCGGTGGAAGCCCGATAGATCTCGTCGATGGAATTCGCCAGTGTCGCGTCGAAATCGCCGTCGCTCATCGCATACCTGAGGTCATCAACGAGCGCCCGCGAGAAACTCGCGATCATGCCGTGATTGGCGGCGAGTCGCTGGCAGGCATCGGCTCGCTTGTAGCCTCCGGACAGGGCCACGACCCTCAGCACTCGCCGGTGCTCGACCAGCGTCGAATAGAAATCCGGCGTCTCCGGGATCGTCAGCTTGAGCATGACGCGGCGATCGGCGGGCAGCGCGTCCAGGCCCTTGACCAGCTCCGCACGGAGCAGCGCTTCGGCGCCGGCCTTGTCGGGGCTCCTGATGGAGACCTCCGGCTCGATGATCGGCACGAGCCCATGGCCGGCGATCTGCATCGCCACATCGAACTGCTGCCGCACCACCGCGGCGATGCCGTCCTTCGAGGGAAGGTTGATGACGGACCGCATCTTGGTGCCGAAGACGCCCTTCTTGACCGCGTGGGTCAGCAGCGCGTCGAGCGCCGGCATCGGCTTCATGAGGCTGACCCCGTCGCGCTCCGCTTCGAGCCCCTTGTCGACCTTCACGAAGGGCACGACCCGCCGCTCCTCCCACAGGAACGCGGGAACCGGCCTGCCCCGGACCTCCCCATCCATCGTGCCCTCGAACAGGATGGTGGCAATGACCTTGGCGCCGGTGAACGCGGGCGACGTCATGATGCGCACCCGCATCGCGTGCATCAGCCCGAACATCGCGGCATCGCCGCTGTACGCGCTGTCCGGAATGCCGTAGAGGCGCAGGGCGCCGGGCGTCGATCCGCCGCTCTGGTCGAGCGCCGCGATAAATCCATCCCCGCCGGAAACCTGCGCCATCATTGCGTCATCGGTCATGACCGTCATCCTTTCCGTGGGAGCGCAAGATCGAAGGAAGCGCGTCGCACCAACCGCGAGACCCGGGGCGTGCCGCCCACGTCATGCCGGCAGTCAACATCGCCGCCGCAGGAGCCTCCGGAGGATCGCTGGACTTCGTGCCCTACCCTAGCGCTGATCCTGGCCGTTTGTCAGCAGCAGCGCCCGCACTTCGCGACCGCGTCGCGGAGTCCCCTGGCGCCGGGGGTGCCATCGAAACGGAGCGTCGCTCCAGGGTCGAAGCCGAATGCGCGAATGAACTTGGCCGCGCAGTCCCCCTTGTCCTGGTACGTCACACCCGCCGGCTCAGGCAGCCCCTGTTCCTGCAGCACCACGACCGCGATGTGCTGCGTGATGCTGCCGGCATGCACGGGTCAGAACAGCACTCCGGTCTCGAGCAGCCCGCGGACCTGGTTGGTGCTGGTCAGCGCCGGGCCAAGCAAGAACCCGGCGGTCGCATCGAAGGCTTTCACATACGAGAGGTCGGCGCGCGCGAAGAAGCGCTCGTGCTGGTATGTGGGCGTCACGGTGAGGGAGAACGCCTTGCTGCCGGGGCCATAGAGCAGATTGGGCGCGCCGTCGGCGAGGCTGCCGGTGGTGGCGATGTATTCCATCCGCCCGGCGAGGCTGAGACCATGCGTGAACTGGTAGTCGGTCAGGACCGCGGCGCCATAGGCCGCGGCGCCATGCATGATGCCGATGCTGGCGTCCTGCGGGACGATGTTCGCCTGGACATAGGGAGTGATCGTCCAGGCGCCGGAAGCGTGGGTGTAGATGAGGTTATAGATGGAGCCGTTGTTCTGCGGCAGCGGCGTGGCCAGCGTCGAGTATCCGGTCCGGCTGAAGTTGCCGCCGGCGGCGAGCGTCAGCGTGTTGGCGGCGTTGATGGTCCAGGCGGCGGAGCCCGAAATCCAGTTCAGCCGGCCTGAGTAATACCCATCGTTGAGCGACAGGGCCAGGGCGAGCGGACCGGCCGTGTAGTTGATCTGGACGCCGCGGCTGACCGCCGGCTCCTGATTCCACAGCAAGCCTCGCTCGATGTTCATGTTCTCGAACGTGAACGTATATTCCGCGCCAATCAGGGTGGGCAGCTTGCCTGCCTCAATCGAGAAATTTGCGGTGGGCGCGAGCTTCACGAAGGCCTGCGGGACAACCCCGAAATAGTCGTCCACCGCATGACCGGCCGGGATATACGCGGTGCCGAGCGTCGGCAGCGAATAGGCTCCTGCCTGGATATAGTACTGGACCAGTCCGTCGGTCTTCTGAAGAAGGACCTGCGCGTTGCTGACATCGACCTGCCCGTTCTGGTTCCCGGGCGAGGGGTTGGTCTGCGCCAGGCCAAGGCCGCTGAGCACGCCGCTGATATAGGTCTTGCCGGCCGGACCGAGATCGACGCTGGGCGGCGAGGGGTTCAGGGTGAGTGGCCCCGCCATCCCCGGCGCCGGCAGCGACACCGTGGACGGCGCGGCAGGGGCGGTCGCATTCGCCGGCGGTGCCGCACTCTCCTGCGCAACAGCCGCACCCACATTCACCGACAGAAATCCCGCGATGGCGAGTGCCGCACCTACGCTCCGGCCGCCGGCCAACTCAGTGACAATCCGCATTGACTGGCGCTCCTCTTGTGCCTGAACGATGATCTGCTCGCGTACCCGCCAAGGGGCCGGGGCAGACTCAGGAACGGGCGGGAGATAGCCCTGGAGCGCATAGGAATTCCATATCGGAACCCCGAGTCGATGCGGTTAACACGTCTGTATAAGCGCCCCTACACAATTTCTATTCCAAGCATACGTTCCGGAATTCTTCCCGATCGTCTCGGTGAGGTGGCTCACGCCGCAGGCGGCTGCCTGGAACTTCCCGCCAGGCAGTGATCGACGGTTGCGAAGGGCGCCCGGCTCAACAGTACCGACCGCACTTCGCGACGGCGTCGAGAAGGCGCTGGACGCCGGCGGTGCCATTGAAATAGAGCGTGGCCACCGCATCGAAGCCGAACTCACGAATCGAGCTTGGCCGCGCAGTCGACCTTGTCCTGGTAGGTTACGCGCTCCGCCTTCGGCAGCCCCTGCTCCTGCAGAACCGCGTCCGCGATGTACTGGGTCACGCCTTCGTTGAGGTCGTGGCATACGTTGCGCAGCATGACGGACGAATACTTGTGTATTGCCTCGTGCAGCGCCTCGCCGAAATGCGCGGTCTGCGGCAGGTGGATCGTGTCGTGCCGCCGGTCGTAGAAGCCGCCGACCGTGCTGCCCTGCTCCGCGTCGCCGATATTCGCCGCGCGCTTGGCCGCGGCGAAGGCGTCCGGCGCGTCGACGAGGAACCGGCCGGGCGTGCGAAGGTTGGTTGCCCGCTTGCCGGTGACGTAGGGCGCCAGCAGCCGGCTCGCCTCGATCATCGTCTGCAGCAGCGTAACGGTCCGTGCGAGGGACGCGGGTTCGCCCGCGACGGGCGCTTCCGTGGTCACGCCGGCCCGGCGCGCCGCCGACAGCCCCTGCAGGGTCAGTTGCTGGCGCATCTGGCGGATGTATTCCTCGGCGGCACCGATGAACGCCTGCTGTTCGTCCATCTGCGCCTGAATGTCCTTGATCGACGCCAGCTTGTCCTCGACCGCCTGCTCCGCCGCCGCGTGGCGCGCCCTGGCCGCATCCGCCTGCATGTCGCGCAGCAGGGCGAACACCGGGATGAGCTTCGCGAGCGCATCGCTTCCTGCGCCCTGCGGGCGCTCCCCGGCCTCCAGCGCCGCCAGCGCGTCCTCGGCGGCGAGAAACGCCCGCTCGGCGCTGTGCAGATCCGTCCGTCCGCGGGCGAGCTCCGCGGGCAGCCGCGCCTTCGCCGCTTGCAGCGTGGCCTTCATGCGGGCCAGCGCCGGATTCGCCTTCACGAAGAACGGCTCCTCCGCCTCCTCGCGCGCCGCCTGCTGGGCGGCGAGGTTGGCCATGATGGGCGCCAGTTGCTCCGCCAGCGCCTTGGCGTTCTGCGCGATGTCGTCCCATCGCTGTTCCCGCTCCAGCGCCACCGCGAGCGGCTCTTCGGGCTCGCCGGCGGGCTGGCGCTGGATGCGCGGCGGTTGGCCCGCCTGCTGCACCACATGCGCCAGCTCGTGCGCGAGCAGGCGCTGGCCGTCGGTGGTTCCGGGGCGATAAAGGCCCGGCGCGAAGACGATGTCGCTGCCCAGCGTGTAGGCCCGCGCGTTCAGCGCCTGTGCGGAGGCGCCGGCCGCATCGTCGCTATGGACCCGCACGGATGCGAAGCTGTGGCCGAATCGCGGCTCGAAATAGGCGCGGCTCGCGGCGGCGAGCGGCTGGCCCGACGCGCCGCCCGCCCGCCCGAGGGCGGCGCTCCGCGAGGCGCGGCCGGCGGGCGCTGCCGCCGCCGTTTGAGCCCTCGCTATCGCCGGAGCGAACATCGCCGCCTCCAATCTCGAAGCGCCGGACACGTGCGCGGCTCAGACGCTCGCCCATCGTAGCCAGGCCGACACGGCGCGGACAACGAAAAGCCGGCCATGCCCACGCCGACGCGCACTCGGCGTCCGCCGGGTCGGCGTGATGGGCCTGTTTCCCTTCGGGCGCGGTGCCCGCCGTCATGGTGTTTGACCATCGCCTCGGGTCGATCGCGGCGTTTCGCTCCAAAGTCCCCGGAATGAACTCGAACCGAGCGGGAACGGCAGCGACTTTCCCGGTTGACCGAAAGCCTTCTGCCAGCGGCGGCCGGTAGCATTCAGATCGCGAGCAGACGGCGCGCCGGGGGAATTGGCTTTTGAGTCAGGCTCCGCATCGTTAGGCTCGCCCGACGCCATCCGCTGTGAGGAACCCCGATGTCCCTCGATCCGAACCGGCTGATCCTGACCGGCGAAAACCCTTTCATTCGCCTGAGCGAAGCCGACGACGGCGCGATCACCACCAACGCCAGTTTCTGGCGCATCCTGATCTCACCCGCCGGGCCCGGCCACGTGCTGTATCTGAAGAGCGAGCTGACCCAGGACCGGTGGAAGATCTATTCCGACAATATCGCCATGGCGCGCTGGCTGCAGAAGACCGTGCAGGGCATGCTCAACGGCGAACTCTCGGACACCTCGATCCCGGTGACCGATGCGGCGTTCGACAAGGCGGGCGATGCGCGCGATTTCTGGACCGAGCGCGCGGTATCGCACGATGAGGAGGTCGCGCTGACCTGGTATGACATCGGCGAGCCGCTGCTGATCCACACCCAGCCAGAGCCCTCCTCCGGCACGCAAATACGGTGTCTGCACGGTGCTGATCCCGGCGCTCGGCGCACGCCTGGCGGTCAATGGGGTTCAGGCGAAGGGCCGCCCGCTTCCGACCCAGCGCGAGGGCAGGCCGTTCAGCACCTGTGCCCTGGCGTTCTCTGAAAGCTGGACCGAAGCGCGCTGATACGTTCGCCGGCCGCGGCCGCCGCCCGGGCAGCGGGCTTGTCGGGGACACGCCCGGAATTTGAGACTTGCGTGACGGGGAGGACAACTATGACCGCTGCACCAGCGTCCGGAGAAGTTCAACCGGATCGTGCGCGACTTCGTGCGAGTAGCCGGCGCGGCTCAGGTTTCCAGCGCCGGCATGGCGAAGGGCTGCGCCACCTCCAGCGTGCGCGCCGCGCGCAGCACCAGGTCGTCGCGATAGAGCCCGGCCGCGAGCTGCACCGCGCGCGGCAGGCCGGCGGCGGTGAAGCCCATCGGCACGCTGATCGCCGGCTGGCGCGAGAGGTTGAAGGCGAAGGTCCACGGCGCCCATTCGTTCCACAGCGCCTGCATCGGGATCGCCGAGCGGCGCCTCCGCCAGCGGCGCCGCTGCCGGCACGGCGGGGCACAGCACCAGGTCGTAGGTCTGGTGAAACCGCGCCATCGCGTGCGCGGCGGCAAGGCGCATCGCCTCGCCGTCGAGGAACTCGATCGCGGAAAGCCCGCCGGCCGCACGGGCAACTTCGAGCAGGCCGGGGTCGAGCATGTGCCGCCGCGTCTCCGGAAACGAGTGCACCAGCCGCGCCAGCGCCACGCCCCAGATGCGCCCGAAAATGTCGCGCGTGTCGGGCAGGCCGGGATCGGCCTCCTCCACCTCGGCGCCCGCCTCCATCAGCATGCGGGCCGCGTCGCTCCACCGCCGCCATGCCCTCCCAGTCCACCGGCGCCTCGAACCCCGGGCGGCGCAGCACGGCGACGCGCAGCTCGGCGACCCCCTCCTCGATCCCGTCGCGCCAGTCGCGCCGGTCGTCGGGCAGGGAGTAGGGGTCGCGCAGGTCGTGGCGGGCGATGGCGTTGAGCAGCAGGGCGGCGTCGCGCACGCTGCGCGTCATCGGCCCCGTCGACCGCGACATGGGCGAAGGCGCCGAGCGGCCATTGCGGCACCCGCCCGAAGCTCGGCTTCAGCCCGACCACGCCGCACCAGGCGGCGGGGATGCGGATGGAGCCGCCGGCATCGGTGCCGAGGTGCAGCGGCCCGAACCCCGCCGCCGCCGCCGCGCCGGCACCCGGCGGAGGAGCCGCCCGGCGTGTGCGCGGGGTTCCAGGGGTTGCGCGTGATGCCGTGCAGCGGGCAGTCGCCGGGCGATTTCCAGCCGAACTCCGTGGTCGTGGTCTTGCCGACGATCACCGCCCCCTCGGCCTTCAGCCCGACGACGCTCGGCGCGTCATCGGCCGCCGGCGTCGGCCTCGGTCAGGCGCGAGCCGCGGCGGGTCGGGGTGGCCGGCGAGGTCGATCAGGTCCTTGACCGTGCACGGCACCCCGTCGAGCAGGCCGAGCGGGCGGCCGACGCGCCAGCGCGGCTCGCTCTCGGCCGCGGCCGCCTGCGCCTGCGGGTTCATCAGCGCGAAGGCGTTGAGGGCGGGGTTGTGGCGCGCGATGCGCTCGGTCACCGCATGCAGCGCCTCGCGCGGGCTGAGGCTGCCGCGGGCGTAGGCGGTGAGCAGCTCTTCGGCGGTCATCAGGGCAGGATCGGTGGGCGGCATGCGCGCTCCGGGAGCGATTCGGTGACGGGGCGCGCAGAATGGAGAAGGCGGCAGGTCAAGGAAACCCCTGCGCCGCCGCCCGACGGTTCTGTGCCGCGCGCGAACTTGTTCTTGCGGCTCCGGGCGGTTGACGACTTCGAGCCGATTATGCCGCTGCGAGGTGCACGCCGCTCGCGTCGAACGCCGCGAACAGCCGCGCCTCGGCCGAGGCATCGAGCGGCAGGTGCGGCGGGCGCATGGTGAGCCACGCGCGCTCGCCCGTGTGCCGCGCCATCAGTGCCTTGAGCGCCGGGATGACCGAGAACATCGTCACCGCCTTGCGGATCACGCCCAGCGTCGCCTGCGCCTCGGCGCCGGCCGAGCGGTCCCAGTTGGCGTAGACCACGGCGCTGACCGCGCTGCCGACATTCGCCGCCGCGGTGATGCAGCCGGCGCCGCCCTCCTGCAGCACCGCATGCAGCGCGCCGTCATCGGCGCAATAGACCTCGAATTTGTCGGCCGCGAAGGCGCGGACGTAGTTGAGCGTGTTGGCGAGATCGCCGCTGCTGTCCTTGACGCCGCGGAACCGGCCGGGATGCGCGCGCAGCAGCCGCTCGATCAGGCCGAGCGTGATCGGCACCGCGGACTGCTGCGGGAAATGGTAGAGGTAGAGCGCGATCCCGTCCGGCACGCGCTGCGCCACCTCGGAGAAATACGCGAACAGCCCGTCCTCGCTCGGGTTCTTGTAGAAGAACGGCGGCAGCAGCAGCGCGCCGCGGCAGCCGAGCTCGGCGGCGCGGCGGGTGAGGCGTCACGGTGTCGGGGATCGCGGTGGTGCCGGTGCCGGGCAGCAGCGTGCGCGGACCGGAATGCCGCGCTCGGCCAGACCCTCCATGACCGCGACGCGTTCCTCGACGCCGAGGCTGTTCGCCTCGCCGGTGGTGCCGAGAATGCCGAGACCGTGGCAGCCGTTCTTCAGCAGCCAGCGGCAATGCGCGGCCATGCGGTCGAGATCGACCGCAAGATCGGCGCGCATCGGCGTCAGCACCGCCGCGTTCACGCCGCCGAATAACGCATCGCGCATCATGTTGGTCTCCGTGTCCGTGGCGTGCGGCCGGGCCAGTCCACCACGTGATCCTCCAGCGCCCCGGCGCGCGTCTCGCTGATCGCCCGGCCGCGCACCGAAACGCCCGCGCGGTGCACGCTCTCCGGGTCGCCGGAGACGAGCGGGTGCCACCAGGCGAGATCCCGCCCCTCGGCGAGGCGGCGATAGGCACAGGTGGGCGGCAGCCAGTCAATGTCCTTCAGCGTCCGCGCCGAGAGCTGCACGCAGTCCGGCACAAGCCGCCGCCGCGCCGCATAGTCGCCGCAGCGGCAGGAATGCAGGTCGAGCAGGCGGCAGGCGACGTTGGTGAAGGACAGCTCGCCGCTGTCGTCATGGCGCAGCTTGTGCAGGCAGCAGCGCCCGCAGCCGTCGCAGAGCAATTCCCACTCCGCGGCGCTCATCTCCTCGAGCCGCTTGGCTTTCCAGAACGGCGCCGGGTCCGACATGGGGGGCGAGCCTAGCGCGCCGCGGCCCCCGGGCTAGCCGCCGGAGCTTGGGCCAAGCCTGAAGGCGGGCTACCCGCTGAACTTGGCCAGCATGCCGCGCAACGGCGCGCTGCCGGGGTTGTCGGCGGCTCGGTCGAGCACGATCTGCTGCGCCGCGAGCGGGCGGCCGTAATAGGCCTGGTTCCAACTGCTGCGCGAGGAGATCAGGCTGCCTTGCAGCGAGATGCCGGCGAACAGGCCGCGGGTGCGGGCGAAGGAGACGATGTCGGCGCGCAGCGCCGCGGTGGTTGCGCCCTCGATGCCGGCGCCGAAGGCCGCGACGGCGATGGAGGCGTCGGCGCCGATCTTGAACTGGCTGTCAAGAACTGCGTGCAGCCCCTTCTCGGTCAGGATCATCAGCACGATCTCGCTGTCCTGCACGCCGGCCTGCAGGCCGAAGCTGCCGCTGCCGATGGTGTAGAAGGCGGGGCTGCTCCAGCCCTGGGGGTCGCGCACGGTCAGCACGCAGCCGCCACCGGAGCCGCCGATGATGAAGCCGGCCTTGAAAACCTGCGGACAGATGAGCGCCGCCTTGGACCGGCGCAGCAGCGAGAGCACGTCGCTCGAAGTCTTTGTCCGAAAAGATCTCCTGCACGGTGAGCGTCGAACGGTCGACCAATGCCTGCTGCTCGGTCTGGGCCCGCGCGGCGAGCGGTGCGAGGGCCAGCAGGGCAACAAGCAGGATGCGGATCATGCGGCATCTCCCGTGACTGTGCTGTTCCATAGCACCGCGCCGGCGCGGTCGGGCAAGGCCCGGCGCGCGGCGAAGCGCCGCTGCCCGCGAGGGACGACGGCACATTCACGTGCGGCGCGACCGATGCGGGGGACGGAGCGGTTTGCTGGCGTTCCGAACGCGGGCGCACCGGCCGAAGTTGCCGCCGGCGGGCGGCTATGCTGGCCCCGAACGTGGGGATGCGCGTGACGGCAGGGGCGACCGACACGGCCGAGGCGGCCCTGGCCGGCATGGCGGCGGCGGCGCGGGCCTGCACGCGCTGCGCCGACCTGCCGCTCGGCCCGCGACCGATCCTCGTCGTGGCGGCGACAGCGCGGCTGCTGATCATCGGCCAGGCGCCGGGCACGCGGGTGCACGCGACCGGCATTCCCTGGAACGATCCCTCGGGCGACCGGCTGCGCCTCTGGCTCGGCATGGATCGTGCGGCCTTCTACGACGCCACGCGGATCGCGATCATCCCAACCGGGCTCTGCTATCCCGGCCGCCTGCCGCGGGGCGGCGATGCGCCGCCGCGCCCCGGCTGCGCCGCGCACTGGCACCCCCGCCTGCTGCCGCTGCTGCCGGCGCTGCGGCTGACGCTGCTCGTGGGTTCGCATGCGCTGGACTTCGCGCTGGGGAAGGGGCCGATGACGGACCGGGTGCGCGGCTTCCGCGATTTCCTGCCACGGCGGTTCCCGCTGCCGCATCCCTCGTGGCGCACGGTGGGCTGGGAGCGGCGCAACCCCTGGTTCGGCACGGCGGTGCTGCCGGCGCTGCGCACCGCGGTGGCGGAGGCGCTCGGATAGCAGCACCCCGGCATCACGTCCGGGTGATGCCGGTGACCTTCGTCGCCCATTCGTGGCGATTGATCAGGTATACTAAATTTAGGGTTAGTATCCGGAAAGGGCGTCTCCGCCCGCAACGGATGCCCTGTGCGCACGAGCGCTGGAGCACGTGCCGTGGACCTGCGACCCGTCGAACGCAAGCTGGCCGCGATCCTGGCCGCCGACGTGGCCGGCTACAGCCGGCTCATGTCCGCCGACGAGGACGGCACGCTCGCGCAACTCAAAGCGCACCGCCGGGCGCTGATCGACCCGAAGATCCGCGAACACCACGGCAAGATCATCAAGACCACCGGCGACGGCATGCTGGTGGAATTCCCAAGCGTGGTCGACGCGGTGCGCTGTGCCGTGGAAGTGCAGCGCGGCATGGGCGAGCGCAACGCCGGCGTACCGGCCGACAAGCGCATCGAGTTCCGCGTGGGCATCAACCTCGGCGACATCCTCCACGACGAGAAGGACATTTTTGGCGACGGCGTGAACATCGCCGCCCGGCTGGAGGGACTCGCCGAACCGGGCGGCATCTGCGTCTCGCGCGCGGTGCGCGACCCGGTGCGCGAGCGGCTCGGGTTCATGTTCGAGGACATGGGCGAGCAGGCGCTGAAAAACATCGCGTCGCCGATCCACGCCTATCGCGTCCGCTTCGCCGGCGCCGAGCCGGGCGAGCGAGGAGCTCTGCGTTCCTCGCGCCGGAATACAATCGCGGCCGCAGCGCTGGGCGCGCTGGTCGCGACCTGTGCGGTCGCCGCCATCGGCCTGTTCGTCTGGCGGAACCACGTGCCGCCAGCACCGCCGGTTCCCCCCGCCGCGTCAGCCGCGAACACGGCTCTGCCCTTGCCCGACAAGCCCTCGGTCGCGGTGCTGCCGTTCACCAATATCGGCGGCGATGCGAAGCAGGAGCGGCTGGCGGACGGCATCACCGAAGACGTCATCACCGATCTCTCCCGCTACCGCGATCTCTTCGTGATCGCCCGCAATTCGGTGTTTACCTACAAGGGCAAGGCGCTGAGCGTGCAGCAGGTCGGGCGGGAACTCGGCGTGCGCTACGTGCTGGAGGGAAGCATTCAGACCAGCGGCGACCGTGTGCGGGTGACGGCGCAATTGATCGATGCCGCGACGAACGCCCATGTGTGGTCGGAGCGGTATGACGGCGCCCTCGATGACATTTTCAATGTGCAGAACGAGGTGACGCAAAAAATCGCCGCTGCACTGGCCGGAGCAAGCGGTGCGGTGGCTTGCCGCTGACGTGGTGAATGCCAGGCGCAAATCACCCGCGAACCTTGAGGTCTACGACTACTATCTGCTTGCCGCCGAACTCCTTATTCGTATGCCGACGAAAGAGACCGTCGCCAGGGCTCAAGAGCTGCTTCGGAAAGCCATCGAACTCGACCCTCAGTTCGCCCGGGCTTATGTCCGTTTGGGGGCATCCTACGACCTTCAGGCAAGTCTCGGTCAGGGTAACCCAACCACGCTATTTGAACAGGCTAAGGTCACGTTGCTGAAGGCGATCACTTTGGACCCGGCCGATCCTCAGGCATACGCCCTCCTTGGGGAGGTTTACTGCGACCTGAGCGATTACGATCACGGAATTTCTGCGCTGGATCAGGCATTCGTCCTGGGTCCCAACGACCCATATGTGCTAGCACTGTCAGGCGCATGGCTGGCACTAGTCGGGCGGGGCAACGAAGGCGTGGAGAGGATCAGGCGGGCGTTCCGCCTCAATCCGCACTACCCGGATTGGTACAACAACTGCGTCGACGCGTTCTATGCGACTGGGCAGTACGACGAAGTCATAGCGATGACGCTGCGAAAGCGCGGGGAAGTCCTTCTTTGGAACCAGATGCTGTTGGCCATGAGCTACGCGCAATTGGGTCGACATGCCGAAACGCAGGTGGCGGTAGGCGAGCTGCTCGCGGCGCTATCCTGACTTTTCCATGGAGCGGTTTCTCAGCGATTTCGGCGCGATACCGCATCAGCCAACGCTCGCGCACTACCTCGACGGCGTGCGCAAGGCCGGCCTGCGCGAGTGCGCGACGCAGGCGGAGCTGCAGAAATATCCGAAGATGATGCACCTCGCGCTTTGCGACGCCAGGCGTGCGGTGGATTAGGCCATGGACCTGCGCCCCACCGAGCGTCGGCTTGCTGCCATCCTTGCCGGTGATGTCGCGGGCTACAGCCGGCTCATGGCCGCCGACGAGGACGGCACCCTCGCACAGCTCAAGGCGCATCGCCGCGCGCTGGTCGATCCGAAAATCAAGGAACACCGTGGCGCGATCATCAAGACCACCGGCGACGGCATGCTGGTGGAGTTCCCAAGCGTCGTGGACGCGGTGCGTTGCGCGGTGGAAATCCAGCGCGGCATGGCCGAGCGCAACGCCGGCGTGCCGACCGACAAGCGCATCGAATTCCGCATCGGCATCAACCTCGGCGACATCATCCACGACGAGAAGGACATCTTTGGCGACGGCGTGAACATCGCCGCCCGGCTGGAGGGTCTCGCGGAACCGGGCGGCATCTGCGTCTCGCAGGGCGTGCGCGACCCGGTGCGCGACCGGCTGCGGTTCACGTTCGAGGACATCGGCGAGCAGGCGCTGAAAAACATCGCGTCACCCATCCACGCCTATCGCGTCCGCTTCGCCGGCGCCGAGCCGGGCGAGCGCGCGGCGGCGCGACCTTTGCGCCGGAATACCGTCGCCGCCGCTGCTCTCGGTGGACTGGTCGCGGTATGTGCGGTGACGGCCATTGGACTTCTGGCGTGGCGCAGCCACGTGCAGCCCGCGGCGGCCGTTGTGTCCGCCGACGCGGCACCGTTGCCGCTGCCCGACAAGCCCTCGGTCGCGGTGCTGCCGTTCACCAATATCGGCGGCGATGCGAAGCAGGAGCGACTTGCCGACGGCATCACCGAAGACGTCATCACCGATCTCTCGCGCTATCGGAACCTGTTCGTCATCGCCCGCAACTCGGTCTTCACCTACAAGGGCAAGGCGGTCAGCGTGCAGCAGGTCGGGCGCGAGCTCGGCGTGCGCTACGTGCTGGAGGGAAGCATCCAGACGAACGGGGATCGCGTGCGTGTCACCGCGCAGCTGATCGATGCTGCGACCAACGCCCACGTGTGGTCGGATCGGTACGACCGCGCCCTCGACGACATCTTCGAGGTTCAGAATGAGGTGACGCAGAAGATCGCCGCAGCGCTGGGCGGAACGACCGGCGCCGCGGCGATGGCCGACTTGTCGAACGTCAGGCGCAAGCCGCCCGCGAACCTCCACGCATACGACTACGAGCGGCTTGGTACAGAACTTTTTCTGAAGGTCAACACTATTGAAGACAGTTTGAAGGCTGAAGATCTCATCAGGAAGGGAATCACGCTTGACCCGCAGTTTGCGCGACTATTTTTCAGATTAGGGTGGATCTACAACAACCGAGCGTATCTTCCTGGAGAGAAAAACCCGCCGGGGTTGCTGGAACAGGCCAAAATTCACTTCCTAAAGGCCATAGAGATAGACCCCAACGATGCTTTGATATACTCTGGGTTGGGTATGGTCTACTTCGAATTGAATGATTTCGATAGCGGCCTTGCTGCATTCGAGCAGGCTTTCGCCTTAAATCCGAACGACCCGGCCATCCTGGTGCTCTACGGCGAACAACTGGCATTCGTGGGACGCGCGGAGGATGGTATCCGCGCGATCGACCGCGCCTATCGCCTCAACCCGCACTATCCGAAATGGTACGACGGCAACGTCGATCCGTTTTATGCGACGCGACGATACGAGGAGGTCATTGCAAGAATTCGGAGGAGCGGAGGTCCGCGGGTTACTTGGCACGACGTCCTGGTAACGATGAGCTTCGCGCAGTTGGGACGGCAGAGCGAGCTGGCGACGGCAAAGGGCGATCTGTTGCGGCGCTATCCCGGCTTTTCGTTGGAACGTTCTCTCAGCGATCTCGGGACAATCAAGGACCCTCCAACGCTGGAGCACTACATGGATGGCGTCCGCAAGGCCGGCCTGAACGACTGCGCCACCGAGGCTGAGCTGCAGAAATATCCGATAATGACGCATCTCGCGGTGTGCGACGCACGGCGTGCGGGCCGGCAGCCGGCGCGGGCGCCGGGCTGACGCCGCGCGCGACGCTCGGAACGCAGACGCTACGCCCCTGGCTCTTCCACCGCCGCGAAATCGATATCCGTGTAGAATTCCCCGAGCATCAGCTCGGTCCCGATCTCCGGCATCGCAAGCCGCGCCTCCGGTCCCTCGAGCGGCTGGCCGCGCCAGTCCGGGCGTTCGAACACGGTCGCCCCGATTCCGCTCTGCTCGACGATCACGTAGCGCGCGATCGAGGGCGCGTCGCGGTACTCGCGCGCCTTGACGATGCGGTCGGTCAGGCCGGTGCTCTCGGATATCACTTCGAAGAGGACGACGGGATCGGTCACGGCCGTGGCGCGGGGCGCGAGCGGACGTGCAAACGACCATCACGTCGGGGTAGCGGATGCTGGCGGCGAGACGGAGCTTGCACGTCGCGCGGAACGACGCGGCAGCCCGCCGGCAGCCGGCCGCGCAGCGCGCGCTTCGATGTTGCCGGCGATCAGCGAATGCGCGCGAGCGTCCCGCCGACCATCGCCACCGGCTGAATGCCGTCGAACTCGTGGCGCAGCTCCTGCCGCTCCTCCCAGGCGAGGAACTCCTCCACGCTCATCGGACGGCGCAGCACGGCGTTCATGGCCACTGACGCTACCACGGGGCCGCAGCCCGTGTCAGCCGCGCGGCTCGCCGATCGGCGGCACGTCGCCGGTCATGCCGGCCAGCACTTCGGCCACGTGCCGCACCTTCACCGCACTCCCCTCGCGCTCCAGCCGCCCGGCCATGTTCAGCAGGCAGCCGAGATCGCCGGCCAGCAGCAGCTCGGCGCCCGACTGCGCGATGTCGCGCGTCTTGTCGGAGACCATGCGCGTGGAGATTTCCGGGTATTTCACGCAGAACGTGCCGCCGAACCCGCAGCACACCTCCGGCTCCTGCATCTCGCGCAGGCTGAGGCCGGTGACGGTGCCGAGCAGGCGGCGCGGCTGCGCCTTCACGCCGAGTTCGCGCAGCCCGGAGCAACTGTCGTGATAGGTCACGGTGCCGCGATGCTCGGCCGCGACCCGTTCCATGCCCATCACGTCGGTGAGGAAGCTGACCAGCTCATACGTCTTCGCGCCGAGTGCGGCGGCGCGGGCGCGCAGGTTGGGGTCGTCGTCGAACAGATGCGGCAGATGCTCGCGCAGCATGCCGCCGCAACTGCCTGACGGCACCACCACGTAGTCGAAGCCGCTGAAGGCGTCGACGATTCCCTGCGCGATGTCGCGCGTCGTCGCGCGGTCGCCGGTGTTGTAGGCCGGCTGGCCGCAGCAGGTCTGCGCGTGCGGCACCTCCACCTGGCAGCCCGCCTGTTCCAGCAGGCGCAGCGCCGCGAAGCCCACCGTCGGCCGGTAGAGATCGACCAGGCAGGTGACGAACAGCCCCACGCGCGGGCGCGGCGCGCCGGCGCTCATGACCGGGCGCGCCGGCGCGACCGGGCGCGGCAGCAGGAGGAAGATGCGCCCGTCGGCGCGCATCCGGCCCGCGCGCTCCTCCGCCGCCCGCCCCCAGCCGAAGAAGATGTCCGCCCGCGCCGGGCCGCGGATCGCGCCGCCCAGGTCCTGCGCCAGCATCAGCCTTTCCAGCGGCCGGCCGCTGACCGGGTCCGTGGTCGCGATGAACAGCGGCGCGCCGAGCGGGATGAAGGCGCGGTCGATCGCGGCCGACCGCTCGGGCGTCAGCGGCACGCCGAGCGCGCCCGGCGGCCCCTCGTCGGCACGCACGCCGTCAAGCTCGCGGAAGAACACGTAGGACGGGTTCTGGTCCATCACCTCGGCGGCCTCCGCCGGATGCGCGTGCAGCCAGGCGCTGATACTCTGCATGGAAACCTGGTCGCGCGGAATGGCCCCGCGATCGATCAGCACCCGGCCGATCGGCACGTAGGGCCGGCCGTTCTGCCCGGCATAGGTCACGCGCACCACATGCCCGTTGGGCAGATCGACGCGGCCGGAGCCCTGGATCTGCAGCATGAACGCCGCGACCGGATCGGCCAGCCACAGCAGCTCCAGCCGCCGGCGCGCCAGCGCCCCGTCCTCGATCGCGGCACGGTCGTAGTAGGGAACGAGGTGCCCGTCCTGCACCCGCCCGGCGACCGACCGCCCCTTCAGGTCGGCGGTGAACGCGCCGAGATCGACCTGCACCAGGTCGCCCGGGCGGCCGAGCAGCGGCGTGCGGAAGCGCCCGCCGGGCGCGCGGCTGCCCTCGACTTCCGGGTCGAAATAGCCGGTGACCAGCGCGGGGCGCCGCGGCGCGGCGGTATCGGCAACCGCGTAGGGCGTGAAATAGGACTCGAAGAAGCGGCGCGCGGCCGCGTCGTCGCCCGGCGGCACCGCCACCGCGGCGTCACAGGCCGCCTGCCACTGCAGCGGCGCGCCACCGCGAGCCAGCGCCTCGCCCTGCCCGCCCAGGTTTTGGCCGGACGCCGCCGCCGCCATCTGCCGGCAGCCGGCAATGAAGCCCGGCACCGCCTGCGACGGGCGGTCCTGCGCCCAGCCGGGAAGGCTGGCGAAGGTCACGGCCGAAAGGGAGATCCCCGCCTTCTGCGCGCCCGGCCCGGGGCGGGGCTGGGCACAGCCGATCAGGCACCGCTGCCAGCAGCAGCGCCGCCGCCGTCGCCGTCTGCCGCATCAGGCGCTGCGCGCGGCCACCAGCCGCCAGGTCGGGTCGGGCGCGCCCAGGTCGCGCTCGAAGGTCCACTGATCGACGATTTCGGTCACCGCATCCGTCCCCGCGACCACCGCGCCGTCGCGGCCGAGGGTGAGGTTCACCTGATCGCTCACGAACCGGACGGTAATGTCGGCGGTGCTGCCGCGCAGGTCCGCGGCCTCGATGGTCGCGGCGTGGACCGCGCGGATTTCCGTGCGCTGCGTCTCCGCGGCCGCCTCGCGCGCGGTGATCGCGGATTCGAAGGTGCGCAGCGTCTCGTCAGACAGCAGCGAGCGCAGGGTGGCGCGGTCGCCGGCCGCGAAGGCGGTGACGATCATGCGAAACGCCTGCTCGGCGCCGTCCAGGAAGCGCACCGGATCGAAGCTGCGAAAGCTCTGCTGCATGCGTGCCAGCGCCTGCCCCGCCGGGCTCGCGGCGTCGGGCAGCGGGCGCGCGGGGGTCGTACGCTCGGCCACACCCTCGATCACCGGCCCATCGGCCGCCGGCGGCTCCCGCCGCACGGTCATCGAGCGCTCGAAGCCCTGCCGCCGGCCCAGGATGCTCCGCAGCCGCAGCACCAGGAACGCCGCGATCATGCCGAACAGCACGAGGTCGATCGGGAAGCCGCCGCTGGCGCCCATGCCTGCCTCCATCGCCGCAGGGACGCGGCCAGTAGCGACATAGGCGCCCCCGCCCCCGGGCACAACAACCTGAACGATTGTTGCGCGGCATCTCGCGACAGCTTAATCCGGCGCCAATGATCCTGCTGCGTCATGGTCAAAGCGAGTTCAACGTCGTCTTCACCGCAACCCGGCGCGATCCCGGCATCATTGATGCGCGCCTGACCGCGCTGGGCGAGGAGCAGGCCGAGCGCGCCGCCGTCGCCTTCGCCGGCGAGGGCATCCGGCGCATCGTGGTTTCGCCCTACACCCGCGCGCTGCAAACGGCGGCGCCGATCGCGCGCCGGCTCGGCGTGCCGGTCGTGGTGACGCCGACGGTGCGCGAGCGGTTCGCGTTCGCCTGCGACATCGGCTCGCCGCGCAGCCTGCTGGCCGAAGCATGGCCGCAGCACGACTTCTCGACGCTCGACGAGGTCTGGTGGCCGGCGGCGGAGGAGAGCGGGGCGGAGGTCGCGGCGCGCGCCGCACGGTTTCGCGCCCAGATCGCGGCGCTGCCCGACTGGGCCCACACGCTCGTGGTGAGCCACTGGGGCTTCATCCTGTCGTTCACCGGCCATTCCGCTGCCAACGGCGAGTGGGTGCGCTGCAACCCGCATGCGCCGCCGCCCGAGCGGGTGGAGTGGCATCGCTGAGCGCCATGTGCTACCGGCGCCGCGACCGCGACACCGGAGAGTGAAATGTCCGAGACGTCCCAGAACCCGCAGAGCGCGCCGCAGCCGCAGGCAGGGCCGCCGCTGACGGTGAACCTGCAATACGTCAAGGATCTTTCCTTCGAAGTGCCGGGCGCGCCGCTGATCTACACCACGCTGCGCAGCGCGCCGCGCGTGGACATCAACCTCGATGTCCAGGTGCGCCGGCTGCAGGAAGGCAGCAGCAGCTTCGAGGTGACGCTGTCGATCCGCGCCGAGGCACGCGAGGCCGGCGGCAACGGCGGTGACGCGGCGGCCGGCGGCACGCGCGTGTTCCTGGCCGAGCTGGCGTATGGCGGCATCTTCACGCTCAACGCGGTGCCTGACAACGCGGTCGAGCCGGTGCTGCTCGTCGAATGCCCGCGCCTGCTGTTTCCGTTCGCGCGCGGCATTCTCGCCGACGTCACGCGTGACGGCGGTTTCCCGCCGGTCATGTTGCAGCCGATCGACTTCGTGGCGCTCTGGCAGAGCCGCCGCGCCCAGGCAGCGGCGGCCGGCGGCAATCAGGCGCTGATCTAGGGGGTCAGTCGGGCTGGGAATCAGTCAGGTCCGGCGCGAATCAGCCGCTTGCCGAGGTTCTCGCCGCGATAGAGGCCGGCGATCGCGTCCGGCGCCTGTTCCAGCCCGTCCAGGATTTCCTCGCGGTAGCGCAGCCTGCCCTCCCGCACCCAGCCGGCCAGCCGCGCGATCGCGGCGTCGGCCTCGGCGACGTGGTCGAAATAGAGGAAGCCCTGCATGCGGGCGCGCTTCACCAGCAGGTGGCGCTCCGCGCGCGGGCCGAGCGGCGGCGGGTCCCAGTGCGCGACGGAGGCGGTGCCGCAGATGACGACGCGCGCCCCCTGCGCCAGATGCGGCAGCACCGCGTCGCTCACCGGCCCGGCGGTGTTGTCGAAATAGACGTCGACGCCCGCGGGGCAAGCGGCGGCGATGGCGCCGGAAAGGTCGGGCGTGGCCTTGTAGTCGAGCGCCGCGTCGTAGCCGAATTCATCGCGGCAGAGCTGCACCTTCGCCGCCCCGCCGGCGATGCCGACGGTCCGGCAGCCAAGGATTTTCGCCACCTGCCCGACCGTGGCGCCGACCGAGCCGGCGGCCGTGGAGACGACCACCGTCTCGCCCGGCTTCGGCGCGCCCACCAGCGTCAGCCCGAGCAGGGCAGTGACGCCGTTCATGCCGAGCACGCCGAGCTGGGTGGAGAGCGGCTGGTCGTCCTCGCGGACGCGCCGGACGACGTCCTTGGCGTCGGCGTCGGCAAATTCCTGCCAGCCGAACATCCCCACGAGGCGTTCGCCCACCGCATAGTCCGGGTGCCGGCTCTCCACCACGCGGCCGACCGCGAAGGCGCGCATGACCTCACCGATGCCCACCGGCCTGGAATAGTTGCCCACTGCCGAGACCCAGCCGCGCATCGCTGGATCGACCGAGAGGTAGGCGTTGCGGACCCGGAATCGCCCGTCGGCAAGCGGGCCGAGCGGCGCCGTTGCGAGCTCGAAGTGCTCAGCCTGCGGAATGCCGGTCGGGCGGGACCGCAGGCGCACCTGGCGGTTCATCACGTACATGGGCGTATCCTCCAACCTCAGGCCTGCCGCCAGACCGGGTCCTTGAGGCGCGCCACGAATGCGGCATGCGCGGCGCATTCGGCCTCGGTAGGCACCACCAGGCACGGCGTGCGCGCGCCGGCGGCGTAGGCGACGGCGGGCAGGGCCGGCAGCGTCGCCGCGAGCGACAGCCCGCGCTGCCGCCCGCCCGTCAGCTCCACAAACACCTGGGACAGCAGCCGGCAGTCGAGCAGCGCGTTGTGGGTGGTGCGCTCGGAGAGGTCGATCGCGAAGCGCCGGCACAGCGCGTCGAGGCTGTTCGGCAGCCCGGGGAAGCGCGTCCGGGCGAGGGCGAGCGTGTCCACCATGCGGGCCGCGGCGAGCGCCGGGCGGCCAAGCAGGGCGAACTCGGCGTTCAGGAAGGCAAAGTCGAACGCCGCATTGTGGGCGACCAGCGGGCCGTCGCCGAAGAAGTCGAGCAGCTCGTCCGCGATCGCGGCGAAGCGCGGCTTGCCGATCAGCCGATCGAGCGTGATGCCGTGCACGCGCGCCGCATCCTCCGGCACGTCGCGGTCGGGATGGATCAGGCGATGGAATGTCTGCCCGGTCGGCAGGTCGTTCATCAGCTCCAGCGCCGCGACCTCGATGATGCGGTGGCCGGTGGCGGGATCGAGGCCGGTGGTCTCGGTGTCGAACAGGACGGAGCGGGTCATCGGCCCAGGGTGCGGATGAAACGGTGCAGGGTGCGCCACGCATGATGCCGCGACAGCCCGGTGCGGACAACGAGGTCGGCGCGCCGCCGCTTCTCGGCATCGGGCATCTGCCGCGCGATCACCGCCGCCGCCTCGGCCGCGGTCATCCGCCGCCGGCGCAGCCGCGCGCGCTGCACGGCGGCGGGGGCGGAGACGACGACGACGTGGTCCACCCGCCGCTCCCCGCCGGTTTCCAGCAGCAGCGGGATGTCGAGCACCGCGGCGCGCGCCCGGGCGCGGCGGGCGCGGGCGAGGAAGGCGCGCTGGGCCCGGCGCACCATCGGATGCAGGATCGCCTCCAGCCGCCGCAACGCCGCGCGGTCACCCAGCACCGCGGCGCGCAGCGCGGGCCGGTCGAGCACGGCCACGCCGTCGCGGCAGGCGACAGTGCCGGGAAAGGCGCGCGCGATCGCCGGCAGCGCGGTGCCGCCCGGCGCCTGCAGGCGGTGCACGGCGGCATCGGCGTCGAACACCGGCAGGCGGGCGCGGCGGAACACGCCCGCCGCTGTGGATTTGCCCATGGCGATGCCGCCGGTCAGGCCGATGACCTTCATCGGGCCAGCAAGCACACCCCGCCGCGCGCCGGCAAGGTTGCCGCGGCCCGGCCGGCCGGCTTTCTTAACCGAACCGTCACCTTGTCCGGCGGCGGGTTCACCTAGCCTCGGGCGCGCGCTCGAACCCGCCCGAGGCCCCGCCATGTCTGACGCCACGCTGTCGCCGGCATTGTCCGGCGCGGCCCCGCATCGCCCCGACCTCAACGCCCGCCCGAACCTCGCCACCGCGATCATCTTCGTCGGGCTGCTGGCGGCCGGCCTGCTGCTCACGCTGCACGGATTGATGTCGGACATGAGCGATGCCGGCAGCGCGCCGCTGGCGATTCCCGCCTTCGTGTTGCTGGGCGTGGCGCTGCTGATCGCGCTCGGCTTCGAGTTCGTCAACGGCTTCCACGACACGGCGAACGCGGTCGCGACCGTGATCTACACGCACAGCCTGCCGGCGAATGTCGCGGTGATCTGGTCGGGGGCGTGGAACCTGATCGGCGTGCTCACCTCCTCGGGCGTGGTGGCATTCACGATCATCAGCCTGCTGCCGGTGGAGCTCATCCTGCAGGTGGGCAGCAATGCCGGGTTCGCGATGATCTTCGCGCTGCTGATCGCGGCGATCGTCTGGAACCTCGGCACGTGGTGGCTCGGCCTTCCGGCCTCGTCCTCGCACACGCTGATCGGGTCGGTGATCGGCGTCGGGCTGGCGAACCAGTTGCTGAACCCCGCCGGCAGCGGCACTTCCGGCGTGGACTGGGGGCAGGCGATGGGTGTGTTCCGGGCCCTGCTGTTCAGCCCGCTGGTGGGCTTCGGCTGCTCCGCGTTGCTGCTGCTGGCGATGAAAGCGGTGCTGCGCCAGCGCAAGCTGTACGCGGCGCCGGACACTGCGCACCCGCCGCCGCCCTGGATCCGCGGCCTGCTGGTGCTGACCTGCACCGGCGTCTCGTTCGCGCACGGGTCGAACGACGGGCAGAAGGGCATGGGGCTCATCATGCTGATCCTGATCGGCGTCCTGCCCACCGCCTACGCGCTCAACCGCGCGATGCCGGAGAACCAGACGGCCGCGTTCGTGCAGACGATGGAGGCCGGCCGCGCCGTGTTCGCCGCGCGCGCCGGCGGGGCGACGATCGCGCCGGGCGAGGCGCGCGTGCGGGTGACGGAGGCGGTGCGCACCCGCAGCTTCGACGACCCCACGGCCTATGCCGCCGTCGCCGACCTCGCGCAGGACATCGCGTCGCAGGTGCAGAAGGACGGCGCCATCCGCCGCGTGCCCGCCGCCGCGGTGCAGAACGTGCGCAACGCGATGTACCTCGCCAGCGAGGCGGTGCGGCTGATGCCGAAATCCGGCTTTTCCGCCGAGCAGCAGACCACGGTCACGCAGTTCAAGCGCGCGCTCGACGCCAGCACGCGGTTCATCCCCTGGTGGGTGAAGGTCTCGGTCGCGATCGCGCTGGGGCTCGGGACGATGGTGGGCTGGAAGCGCATCGTCGTCACGGTGGGCGAGCGGATCGGCAAGTCGCACCTCACCTACGGCCAGGGCGCCGCCGCCGAGCTGGTCGCGGCCGGCACGATCCTCGCGGCCGACATGTACGGACTGCCGGTCTCGACCACGCATGTGCTGTCGTCGGGCGTGGCGGGGACGATGGCCGCGAACGGGTCGGGGCTGCAGTGGGGCACGGTGCGCAGCCTGGCACTTGCCTGGGTGCTGACGTTGCCGGCGGCGATCCTGCTCTCCGGCGGGCTGTTCATCCTGTTCCGGGCGGCGCTGTAGCCGCGAACCCGGCGGGCGCGAGGCCCAGGCGCCGCGCGAGCGTGGCGCCCGGGGCCAGCAGGTCGGCCAGCGTGTAGGCATCCAGCGTCGCCAGGAACGCGTCCGTCGCCCGTCGCAACGCCTGGCGCAGCACGCAGCACCCCTCGATCCGGCAGAACCCGGCGGTCCCGAGGCAGCCCATCACCGCAAGGTCATCCTCCGTCGCGCGCACCACCGCGCCCACTCGGATCTCGGCCGGCGGGCGCGCCAGCCGCAGGCCGCCCCCCTTGCCGCGCGTCGTCTCCACATAGCCCTGCTGCGCGAGCCGGTTCACGACCTTCATCAGATGGGTCTTCGACACGTCGAACCGATCCGCGATCTCGCCGATCGTCGCGCGCCGCGCACCGCTGGCACCGACATAGATCAGGGTGCGCAGCGCGTAGTCCGTCCACAGCGTCAGGTGCACCCGAACCTCCCGATCCTCGCGATGCCGGCAGTTGACTCTATAACATACATTCCGTATGAATGTTCAAGACGAACGGGAGGCCCCTGGGTCCGGCCATGGCGAGCGCGCAAGACACCGGTTCCGACCGCGATCTGGCGATCGAGGCCATCGTCGCGCGCACCGGCATCGACGAGGCAATGATCGAGCGGCTGGTGCGCAGCTTCTACGGCCGCGCGCGCCTCGACCCGCTGATCGGCCCGATCTTCGAGGCCCGCGTGCAGGATTGGGAGGCGCATATCGCCAAGCTGTGCGCGTTCTGGTCGTCGGTGGCGCTGATGAGCGGGCGCTATCACGGCCAGCCCATGGCCGCGCACCTGCCGCTGCCGGTCGACACGCCGCATTTCGAGCGCTGGCTCGCGCTCTTCGCCGCGACCGCGCGCGAGGTCTGCCCGCCGGCGGCCGCCGCGCATCTGCTGGAACGGGCGAACCGCATCGCCGACAGCCTGGCACTCGGCATCAGCGTCCGCCGCGGCGACCTGCGCCCCGCCCGCGTCAGGCCGGTGCCGGCGCTGGCGCCCGGCTGAGCATGTCGGAGGACCCGCGCGACGAACCGGGCGCCGCGTTCAGCTCGCCGGCCTGCGCGATGCATGAGGCGGACGACGCATACATGGGCTACGCGCGCCGGGCAGAGCTGGCGGGTCTGCTGCGGGCGCTGCTCGGCGTGCAGCGCCTGCTTGTGCCGGACAACCCCGAGGCCGCGCGCTGGCTGGCCATACTGCGCCGGCATCTCGCGATCCTGGATGCACCAAGCAGCGGCGACGCCCCGGCCCCCGCCGGCGATCCGCTCGCAGCATTGCGCGCCATGCTGCCGCGCATCCGCGACGACCGGCTGCACGCCGATCTGCGCGAAATGCTGCGATGGGATGACGGTGCCTGACGCCGCGCGTCAGTGGCCGCGCAGGATCTGGCTCAAAAACGTCTTCAGCCGCTCGGTCTCGGGATGCTCGAAGATCGACGCGGGCGGGCCGCTCTCCACCACTTCGCCGCGATCCATGAACACCACGCGGTCGGCCACGCGGCGCGCGAACCCCATCTCGTGCGTCACGCACACCATGGTCATGCCGCTCTCGGCCAGCTCCACCATCACGTCGAGCACCTCCTTGATCATCTCCGGATCGAGGGCGGAGGTGGGCTCGTCGAACAGCATGATCTTCGGGCGCATGCACAGCGCGCGCGCGATCGCGACGCGCTGCTGCTGCCCGCCCGAGAGCTGGCCGGGATATTTCTGCGCCTGCTCGGGGATGCGCACGCGTTTGAGCAGGCCCATGGCCAGGTCCTCGGCCTCGGCGCGAGGCATCTTGCGCACGTGGATCGGCGCCAGCACGCAGTTTTCCAGAATGCTCAGGTGCGGAAACAGGTTGAAGGACTGGAACACCATGCCGACCTCGCGGCGCACCGTATCCAGCGCGCGCAGGTCGCCGGTCAGCTCCGTCCCGTCCACCACGATCCGGCCCTGCTGGTGTTCCTCCAGCCGGTTGATGCAGCGGATCATCGTGGACTTGCCCGAGCCTGACGGGCCGAGCACCACCACGCGCTCGCGCTGCGCGACCGTGAGCGAGACGTCGCGCAGCACGTGGATCTGCCCGTACCACTTGTTGACCCGGTCGAGCAGGATCGCCGGCGCCTCGTTCGTCTCCGACATCAGCCGCTCCTCTCAGCGCGTGCGTGCGCGGGCAAGATGCGCTTCCAGCCCGTGGCTGTAGCGCGACATGGCAAAGCAGAACAGGAAATAGATCACCGCGAGCACCAGATAGATCTCGGCCGCGAACCCGGTCCAGGCCGGATCGGCGAGCGCCACCTTCCCCGCCGTCAGCAGGTCGTAGATGCCGATGATCAGCACCAGGGATGTGTCCTTGAAGAAGCTGATGAACGTGTTCACCAGCGGCGGAATGACGAGGCGCAGCGCCTGCGGCAGCACGATCAGCCGCATCTTCTGCCAGTAGCCGAGGCCGAGCGCGTCGGCCGCCTCGTACTGGCCCTTCGGCAGCGTCTGCAACCCGCCGCGCACCACTTCCGCGAGGTAGGCGCCCGCGAACAGGATGATCGCCACCTGCGCGCGCAGAAGCTTGTCCGGGTTCATCCCCTCCGGCATGAACAGCGGGAACATCACACTGGCCATGAACAGCAGCGAGATCAACGGCACGCCGCGGATCAGCTCGACATAGGCGATGCAGATTACCCGCACCACCGGCATGCCGGCGGATCGCCGGCCGAGGGCGACCAGCACCGCCAGCGGAAAGGCGGCGGCGAGGCCGAAGGTGGACAGGATCAGCGTGATCGGCAGGCCGCCCCATTGGTTGGTCGGCACGAAGCCGAGCCCGGCGAAGCCGCCCCACATCAACGCGAAGATCACGACCAGCGTCGCGATCCACAGCAGGCCCAGCTCGCGCCGCCAGAAACGACGCATGGCGGAAATCGCGTAGAGCACAATGAACAGCACCACGCACAGCGCCGGGCGCCACTGCCAGTCGTACGGATACTGGCCGAACAGGATGAAGCGCCACTTGTCGCCGATCACCGCCCAGCAGGCACCCTTGCCCTGCAACGCGCGGCACGCGGTGGGGTCGGGGCCTTTCGGCGTCTGCGGCACCGTCCACACCGCATGCACGATCGCCCAGTCCACGAACCCCCACGCCCAGCGCAGCAGCAGATAGCCCAGCGCGAGCGTCAGCGCGGTGGACCACCACGAGCCGAACAGGTTGGTGCGCAGCCAGCGCAGCACCGCCGCCCCCCAGCGCGGGCGCAGGTGCGGCGAGCTTGGGGTGATGATCGCGGCGTCGCTCATGCGCTCACCGCTCCTTCAGCCCGATGCGGCTGTTGTAGAAATTCATGAACAGGCTGATCGACAGGCTGATCGCGAGATAGACGCCCATGATGATCGCGATCCCCTCGATCGCCTGGCCGGTCTGGTTGAGCGTCGTGTTGGCGAGCGAGACGATGTCCTGGTAGCCGATCGCGACCGCGAGCGAGCTGTTCTTGGTCAGGTTGAGATACTCGCTGGTCAGCGGCGGGATGATCACGCGCAGCGACTGCGGCAGCACGACCATGCGCAGCGTGGCGCCGCGGCGCAGCCCGAGCGCGCCCGCCGCCTCCCACTGCCCGCGCGGCACCGCCTCGATCCCGGCGCGCACGATCTCGGCGATATAGGCGGCGGTGTAGAGCACGAGCCCGATCAGCAGCGCGGCGAACTCGGGCGAGACGGTGCCGCCGCCCTGGAAGCCGAACCCCTTGCGCACCGGCACGTCGAAGCTCAGCGGCGCACCGAGGACGATCCAGACCACGACCGGCACTGCCACGATCAGGATCAGCGCCGCCGGCCACAGCGGCGGCGCCCGCCCGGTCAGGTCGCGCCGGCGGCGCAGGTGCCGCCCCCAGGCGACGCTGAGCGCGATGCCGATCAGGGCGGCCAGCAGCGCCCAGGAATGCGCGCTCTGCCACGCCAGCATCGGCAGCTTGATGCCGCGGTTGGAGAGATAGAAATCGCCCAGCGCGAACGCCTGCCGCGGCCCCGGCAGCGTCTGCAGCAGCGACGTACCAGAACAGCAGTTGCAGCAGCACCGGGATGTCGCGCAGCACTTCGACATAGATCGCGGTCAGCCGCGCCAGCAGCCAGTTGTGCGACAGCCGGCCGATGCCGATCAGCGTGCCGAGGATGGTCGCGAGCACCACGCCCACGATCGCCACCTTCAGCGTGTTGAGGATGCCGATCAGCAGCGCGCGGGCGAAGGTGTCGGTGGCCGGGTTGTAGGAAATCGGCGGCTCGGCGATCGGGATGCCGGCGGTGCGCCAGAGAAACCCGAAGCCGGTCGCGATGTGCCGGGCGGCGAGGTTCGCCGTCGCGTTGCCGATGAGGTAGTAGAGCACGGCGGCGATGATGCCGAGCACCACCACCTGCCAGACGATGTTGCGCGTCCGCTCGTCCGACCACGCGAGGCGCCAGCGCGGGCGCGGCGGCGCGGTCAGCGCCGCGTAGCGGGGATCGGCCGCCGGCTGCGCCATGCGTCCGGGCGCCGCCGCCTCAGCGCATCGGCGGCGCGTATTGCAGCCCGCCCTTGGTCCAGAGGTTGTTGATGCCGCGCGGCACGCCGAGCACCGCGATGTTGCGGTCCCAGATCTCGCCGAAATTGCCGACCTGCTTGATCACGTTGTAGGCCCACTTGTCGTCGAGCCCCATCGCCTTGCCCAGATCGCCCTCCAGCCCCAGCAGGCGGCGCACGTCGGGCGCGGTGCTGGTCAGCTGCTGGTCGACGTTGCCGCTGTTGACGCCGAGTTCCTCGGCGGTCAGCTCGGCGAAATAGGTCCAGCGCACGATGTCGAACCACTTGTCGTCGCCCTTGCGCACCATGTAGCCCAGCGGCTCCTTGCTGATGATCTCGGGCAGCAGCACGAAGTCATCCTTGTTCGGCTGGGTCGCACGGAAGGTGGCGAGTGCGGAGCTGTCGGTGGAATAGGTGTCGCAGCGCCCTTGCAGGAACGCGCTCTCCAGCTCCGGCCGGTTCTCGATCAGCAGCGGCGTGAACTTCATATTGTTGCGGCGGAAATAGTCGGCGATCGCGAGTTCCGTGCTGGTGCCCGGCTGCACGCAGATGGTCGCGCCGTCGAGTTCCTTGGCGGATTTGACGCCGGCCGCCTTCTTCACCAGGAAGCCGGTACCGTCGTAGTAGTTGATGCCGGCGAACAGCGCGCCGAGATTGGCCTCGCGCCCGAGCGTCCAGGTGGTGCTGCGGATCAGCACGTCCACCTCGCCCGACTGCAGGGCGGTGAAGCGGTTCTGCGTGGTGAGGTTGACGAACTTGACCTTGCTCGGGTCGCCGAACACGGCGGCGGCGATGGCGCGGCAACTGTCGGCATCCAGGCCGCGCATCACCCCCTTGCTGTCCGGCAGCGCGAAGCCGGCGATGTCGCCGGAGACGCCGCACACCAGCTGGCCGCGCGCCCGCGCCGCGTCGAGCGTCGCCGAGCCGCTCCCCTCGGCCCTGGCCTCGGCGGCGAGGGATCCGACGGCCAGCAGGCCGCCGAGCAGGGCGGCGGTGAGGGGATGCGTCATGGACAAGCCTCCGCAGATCATTGCGCCAGGGCGGGACCGCGAACCGGCGCCGAAACGCACCGGCTCACAGGGCGGTTAACCGGAGACTGAACTACCAGGGCGGGGTTGAGAAGCCCTCCTCGCGGCGGCGGCGGCGGGGGGCTACAATCCTGTCATCCGCCGGAGAGAGTTCAGGATGCTGGCCACCAGCCCCGCCTTCAAGAAGAACGCCGCGCGCGCGATGGCCGATGCCTCCCTGCAGCAGGCCCTCGTCCGCACCCGCCCGCTGTTCCCGGCCAAGCGCGCCGCGGCCGTCGCCGCGCTGCCGGAATTCGAGGCGCTGCGCGAGACCGGGCGGCAGATCAAGAACCACACCCTCGCCCACCTCGACTTCTACCTCGAGACCTACGCCGCCAATGTCGAGCGGGCGGGGGGCACGGTGCACTGGTGCGCCACCGCCGAGGACGCCCGCAACGCGGTGCTCGCCATCTGCCGCCGCGTCGGCGCGCGCACCGTCACCAAGGGCAAGTCGATGCTGAGCGAGGAGATCGCGCTCAATCCGTTTCTTGCCGAAAACGAGATCGAGCCGGTGGAGACCGATCTCGGCGAATACATCCTGCAACTGCGCAACGAGCCGCCAAGCCACATCATCGCCCCCGCCTTCCACCTCAACCGCGAGGACTGGGAGGCGAGCTTCCTGCGCGCCCATACCGACCTGCCGCCCGATCGGGTGTTCGCCGAGCGGCGCGACATCCTGACCGAGGCGCGCACCCGCCTGCGCCAGCGCTTCCTCGCCGCCGATGTCGGGATCACCGGCGCCAACTTCCTGATCGCCGAGACCGGCAGCAACGTGATCGTCACCAACGAGGGCAACGCGGATCTGAGCCAGACGCTGCCGCGCGTGCACATCGTGCTCGCCAGCATCGAGAAGGTCGTGCCGACGCTGGAGGATGCGACCTCGCTGCTGCGCCTGCTCGCGCGCTCGGCCACCGGCCAGGATTTTTCGGTCTACACGACCTTCACCACCGGCCCGCGCCGGGCGGAGGATGCCGACGGGCCGGCCGAGTATCACGTGGTGCTGGTCGACAACGGGCGCTCCGGCATGCTCGGCACGCCATTCCAGGACATGCTGCGCTGCATCCGCTGCGCCGCCTGCCTCAACCACTGCCCGGTCTACAGCACGGTCGGCGGGCATGCGTATGGCTGGGTCTATTCCGGGCCGATGGGCAGCGTGCTGACGCCGGGGCTGATCGGCGTCGATGTCGCGGGCAATCTGCCGAATGCGAGCACGTTCTGCGGCAAGTGCGAGAGCGTGTGCCCGATGAAGATCCCGCTGCCGTCAATGATGCGCTCCTGGCGCGAGCGGGAGTTCGAGCGCCACCTGACGCCCGCCACGGTGCGCGCCAATCTCGGCGCCTGGGCCTGGTTCGTGCGCCGCCCGGCGCTCTATCGGCTGGCGACGCGGGCCGCGATGGCGACGCTCGGTTTTCTCGGCCGGCGGCGGGGCCGGTTCAGCTCGCTGCCGCTCGCGCGCGGCTGGACGGCGGGGCGCGACCTGCCGGCGCCCGAGGGCGACACGTTCTTCGCCCGCTACGCCCGCGCCCAGCGCCAGGGCCGGGCATGAGCCGCGAGGCGGTCCTGGGCGCGATCCGCCGCGGGCTGCGCCGCGGGCCGCTGCCGGAGGACCAGGCGCTGGGCCTGCGCGCCCGGCTGGCCGCGCACCCGCGCCAGCTCATCCCCGCCCGCAGCCGCTTGCCGCGGCCGGAGCAGGTGGCGCTGTTCCTGCGCAACCTGGAGAAGGAGTTCGCCACCAGCGTGCGTGTCGCCACCGAGGCGGAGGTGCCCGGCGCGGTCGCCCGCTTCCTCGCCGCGCACAACCTGCCGAGCGAGCTGGTGATGGCGCCGCACCCGGAACTGCGGACCCTGCCGTGGGACTCGCACCCGCTGCTGCGCCTGCGCGAAGGGCGCGCGGAGGCGAGCGATGCGGTGAGCCTGCAGCACGGCTTCGCCGGCATCGCCGAGACCGGCACCCTCATGCTGCCGACCGGACCGGATCGGCCGGCCACCCTGAACCTGCTGCCGGAAAGCGAGATCGTGGTGCTGCGGGCGAGCCGGGTGGTGGGCGCCTATGAGGAGGCCTGGGACCGGCTGCGGGCCGAGGGCAACGGGGCGATGCCGCGCGCCGTCATGTTCGTCACCGGCCCGTCGCGCTCGGCCGACATCGAGTCGACGCTGGAGCTGGGGGCGCACGGGCCGCGCCGGCTGCACGTGGTGCTGGTCGACGATGACCCGGCGGCGATCGGCTGAACCGCTCACGGCCCAGGAGAGCGCTGACTGGGCCGAGTTCGCAACAAAGGTGCAACCCCTGCCCGGCCGGGTTGCACCTCCCCTGCCCGCCGTGACCGCGGCGGTTGCACCCCGGTTGCACCCGCCGCAGCCGGCCCCACCGCGGCCCGCCGCGCCACGACCGCCGCCGCTCGCGGTCGGGACGGCGCCGGGCGGGCTCGATGCCGCGACGTGGAACCGGTTCCGCACCGGCAAGCTCGCGCCGGCGCGCACGCTCGACCTGCACGGCCGCACCGCGCAGCAGGCGTTTTTCGCCCTGCGGGCATTCCTCGCCGGCGCGCAGGCCGACCGGGTGCGCTGCGTGGAGGTCATCACCGGACGCGGTGCGGCCGGCGGCGGGCGGCTGCGGCGGGAATTGCCGTTGTGGCTCAATCTGCCGGACCTGCGCCCGCTCGTGCTGGCGGCGAGCCACCCGCACGCGGCGAACGAGGGCGCGGTGCGGCTGCTGCTGCGCAAGCCGCGATGACCCCGTTTGGCGCCCGCGTCCGCGCCCTGCGCTCCGATCGCGGCGTCACGCTGCGCGAGCTGGCCGGGCGGTTGCAGGTCTCGGCCGCGTATCTCTCCGCCCTCGAGCACGGACGGCGCGGGGCACCGAGCCCCGGGCTGGTGCATCAGGTGTGCGAGGCGTTCGGCCTGATCTGGGACGAGGCGGAGGAGCTGGCGCTGCTGGCGCGCCTGTCGCATCCGCGCGTGGTGGTCGACACCGCCGGCCTCACGCCCGAGCAGACGGCACTGGCGAACCGTCTGGCACAGACCATCGCCCGGCTGTCGCCCGCGACGGTGGCGGCGCTGCATGCCCTTCTCGACGCCACCAGCCCGGCGCAGAAACCGCGCCTGCGGCGCGCCGCTCGGCGCGGCCGCTCAGCCCAGCAGAACGCGGTGCTGCCGCAGAAACTCTAGCAACGGCAGCAGCGGCAGGCCGAGGATGGCGGCGTGCTCGCCCACGACCTCGGCGAACAGATGCGCCCCCAGCCCCTCCAGCCGGTAGGCACCGACCGTCGTGGTCAGCGCCGCGCCCTCGGCCGCGACATAAGCGTCGAGAAACGCGTCGCTGAACGTGCGCATGGTGAGGCGCGGCCGCGCCAGATGATGCCACACGCGCTGGCTGCCGCGCTGGCAGACCACCGCCGTCATCAGCGTGTGCGCCCGGCCGCGCAGCGCCGGCGAGATGCGCGCGGGCCTGCGCAGGATCGGCGGGCTTGTCGAACCAGCGGCCCTCACAGACCAGCAACTGGTCGGCGCCGATGACCAGGGCGTCGGGATCGCGCCGGGCGATGCGCTCCGCCTTCAGCTCGGCGAGCAGCAGCGCCGTGTGCATCGGCCGCGACCCCTTCGGCGGCGGCGCTCCGCTTGACCTCCGCCTCGTCCACGGACGGCGTCGCGACCGAGAAGGTCAGGCCGGCACCTTCGAGGACGGCGCGGCGGCTCGCCGAGCCGCTGGCGAGGACCAGCCGCGGCGCCGGCGCCTGCAAGCGTCACGGCGGCACCGCGCGCTGCCGGCGCGCGTGCCACGCCTCCATCAGTTGCAGCGTCGTCGCCGCCGTCTCCTCGATCGAGCGGCGCGTCACGTCGATCACCGGCCAGCCGCGCCGCACGCACAACCGGCGCGCCCAGAGCAGCTCGGCCTTCACCGCTTCCAGGTCGACGTAGTCGCTGCGTGTCCTGGCGGAGCGGCCCGTGCGGCTCGCCGCTGGCGATCAGGCGCAGGCGGTGGCGGCGGATCTCGATCAGCGCCTCCGCATCGAGGGTGAGGCCGATCACCGGGCAAGGCGGGTCCGTCGAGCCCGGGCGGCTCCGGCAGGCCGGGCACCAGCGGAATGTTCGCGGCCTTGATGCCGCGGTTGGCGAGGTAGAAGCAGGTCGGCGTCTTGGAGCGAGCGCGAGACGCCGACCAGCATGACGTCGGCCTCCGCGATGCCCGCCGGCGCCTGCCCGTCATCATGCGCCAGCACGAAATGCATCGCGTCGATCCGGCGGAAATAGTCCGCGTCGAGCACGTATTGCCGGCCGGGCCGGGACATCATCGCCTCGCCGAACTGCTCCTGCAGCATGTTCAGCACCGGGTCGAGCACATGCACGACCGGCAGGCCGAGGCGCTGGCAGGCGGTCTCCAGCTCGGAACGCAGCCCCTTTTCGACGAGCGTCGAGAGCACCGGCCCCGGCTCGGACTCGATCCCTTCCAGGACGCGATGGAGCTGAAAGCGGGTGCGGATCAGGCTCCAGCGGTGCGGCACGATCTGGGCGTGCTCGAACTGCGCGACGGTCGCGCGCGCGATCGAGTTCAGCGTCTCGCCGGTGGCGTCGGAGACCAGATGGAGGTTGACGCGGTTGGACATGCCCCGCCGAGGATAGCGGGGATAACGGGGACAGGCAGCCCCCGCGGCGGGTCCGGGCGAAAAGCGGGGAATGCCCGGTACCGGCCGGGCCGCCGGTGGACGCCTGCGCGCGGTCGCGGGCCGCCTGTGGACAACCGCCGGCAGACCAGGGCAGCCGACGGTCGGAGGGCGCTGCGGCGGTGGATGACGCGGGGGACAGCGCCGGGTCAGCGGGGTACCCCAGCTTCCACACGCGCCTACTGCGACCCCATAAGGCGTTAAGCCTTCATTAGGCTGTGCGTTCAGCGGATGATCGGACGGGGCATGGGCAAGCGGCTCTTGGCGGCGTTGGCAGGCGAGGCGGTCTGGCCGCCGCCGGTCTGGCTGATGCGGCAGGCCGGGCGGTATCTGCCCGAGTACCGGGCGATGCGGGCCGAGGCGCGCGACTTCATCGACCTCTGCACGACGCCGCGGCTGGCGACCGAGGTGACGCTGCAGCCGATGCGCCGGTTCGGCTTCGATGCCGCGATCCTGTTCAGCGACATCCTGATCCTGCCCTGGGCGCTTGGGCCAGGACCTGCGGTTCGCGGAGGGCGAAGGCCCGCTGCTGACGCCGCTGCGCGATGCGGCCGGGCTTGCGGCCCTCGATCCGGAGCGGGTGGCGGCGGCGGTGGCGCCGGTCCTGGAGACCATCGCGCGAGTGCGTGCAGGCCGTCGGCGAGGCGCGCGCTGATCGGCTTCGCGGGCGCGCCGTTCACGGTCGCGTGCTACATGGTGGAGGGGCAGGCGGCGATTTCGCGACGGCGCGCACCGCTCGCCTGGCGCGACCCGGTCGCTGTTCGGGCAACTGATCGACCTGCTGACCGCCGCGACCACGGCTTATCTGCTGGCGCAGGTCGAGGCCGGCGCCGAGGTGGTGATGCTGTTCGACAGCTGGGCCGGCCTGCTGCCGCCGGCGCTGTTCGCGGCCTATGTGATCGGCGCCGGCGACGCGGATCGCGGCGGCGCTGCGCGCGCGGCGGCCGGACGTGCCGCTGATCGGTTTCCCCGCCTCGCCGGCCTGGTGCTGGGCGACCTACGCCGCCGCGACGGGCGTGCAGGGCCTCGGGCTGGACACGGCGGTCGATCCCGCTGCTCGCCGCCGGGGCGGTGCCGGCGCCGGTGGCGTTGCAGGGCAATCTCGATCCGCTGGCGCTGCTTGCCGGCGGCGACGGCAATGGCGGCGGCGGATCGACGGCGATCCTGGAAGCCATGCGCGGGCGGCCGTTCATCTTCAATCTCGGCCACGGGGTGCTGCCGCAGACGCCGCCGGAGCATGTCGCCGCGTTGGTGCAGCGCGTGCGTGCCGCTTGACGGCGGCGCGGTTCCGGCCCCTGTTGCGCCATGACCCGCCCGAAGACCGCGATCGTGCTGTTCAACCTCGGCGGCCCGGACAGCCTCGCCGCCGTGGGACCGTTCCTGCGCAACCTGTTCACCGATCCGGCGATCCTGCGCGTGCCGTTCTTCATCCGGCCCTTGCTCGCCCGCCGGATCGCCGCGGCCCGGGTCGCGCCGGCGACCGAGAACTACGCGCGCCTCGGCGGCCGCTCGCCGCTGCTGGAGCTGACCGAGCAGCAGGCGCGCGCGCTGGAGGCGGCGCTGCCGGAGCTGGACGCGCGCTGCTTCATCGCCATGCGCTACTGGCATCCGTTCAGCCTGGAGACGGCGGCGGCGGTGAAGGCGTGGGACCCCGACGAGGTCGTGCTGCTGCCGCTCTATCCGCAGTTCTCGACCACGACGACCGGCAGCAGCCTGCGATGCGTGGCGCAAGGCGGCGGTGCAGCGTGGGGCTGGTCAAGCCGGTGACGACGCTGTGCTGCTACCACACGCGATCCCGGCTTCGTCGCCGCGACCGCGGCGTTGGTGCGACGACATACGACCGCGGCGGGCCGCCTGCCGCCGGACGGGCCGCTGCGCGTGCTGTTCTCGGCCCATGGCCTGCCGGAAATCATCGTCCAGGGCGGCGATCCCTATCAGTTCCAGGTGGAGCAGAACGGTCGCCGCCGTCGTGCAGTCGCATGGGGCGCGTGCCCGACTCGATCATGTCGTCTGCTACCAGTCGCGCGCCACGCCCGCAAAAATGGATCGAGCCATCCACCGACGCCGAAGTGGCGCGCGCCGCGGCATGACGGCGTGGCGGTCGCTGGTCGTGCCGATCGCGTTCGTATCCGAACACGTGGAGACGCTGGTCGAGCTTGACGTGGAATACGCCGAGCTGGCGGACGGCTCGGTATGCTCGGCTATTTCCGGGTGCCGACGCAGAACACCGATGCCGGGCTTCATCGCCGCACTGGCCGATCTGGTGTGGCGGGCGCGGGCGGGCGGCCCGGCCTTTGCAGCTTCTCGGCGATGGCATCTGTCCCGCGCCGTTCGGCGCCTGTCCGCATGTGCGTGGCGGGGCTGCGTTCGCGGCGGCGGTTAGCGACGCACCCGCCCGCGCGGCATGAACCCGGCCGAACTGCTCGCGCGACGCCGGGCGCCGCTGCGCCTCGTGATTTTCGATTGCGACGGCGTGCTGGTGGACAGCGAGCCGGTCGTCGAACGAATCGTTGCCGCCGAACTCACGCGCGCGCGGTTGGCCGATGACCGCCGCGGAAGCGAACCGCGCGCTTCCTCGGCATGAAGCTCGGCGACATGCATGCCGCTGATCGAGGCGCGGGCTGGGCGCGCCTGGCGCCCGCCTGGACGGCCGACGATTGCGGCGCGCATCGTCACCGCGACTGCGCGGAGGCGGTGGCGGTCGAGGGCGCGCTGGAAGCGCTGGCGGCGGTAACGGCGATGGGCCTGGCGTGGCGTATCGCGTCCAATTCCTCGCACGCCGGAAATGGCGGCCAAGTTCGACCGGCTCGGCATCGGCTGCGCTGGTGCGGGGCGGGTGCACAGCTGCACCGACGTGCGCGCGCGGCAAGCCGGCGCCCGACCTGTTCTTCTCGGCCGCGGCGGCCGCGGGACGTTGCCGCCCGCCGCGTGCCTGGTCGTGGAGGATTCGGTGCCCGGCGTGCGCGGCGGCGGTCGCCGCCGGGATGGACTGCCTCGGCTATGCGCCGCACGGCGACGGGGCGGCACTGCGCCGCTGCCGGCGCGGTACCGTTCCACTGCCATGCGTCTGCTGCCGGGCACTGATCGCGGCGGCGCGGGCCGGCGCATGACGATCGCGGCCCTGGCCCCGCTCTATCTCTGGATCAAGGCGCTGCACGTGATCAGCATGGTCGCCTGGATGGCCGGCATGTTCTATCTGCCGCGGCTGTACGTGTACCATTGCGCGACCCGGCGCGGCTCGGCCGAGAGCGAGCGCTTCAAGCTGATGGAGCGCCGGCTGCTGAAGCAGATCATCAACCCCGCGATGGTCGCCACCTTCGGCTTCGGCATCCTGCTGGTCCTCACGCCCGGCGTGATCGACTGGACCGCCGGGCTGGTGGCACGTGAAGCTAGCCGCGGTGCATGGCGATGACGGCCCTGCACGGCATGTACTCGCGCTGGCGGCGCGACTTCCTGCACGACCGCAACACGCCGCCCGCCCGGTTCTACCGGATCGCCAACGAAATGCCGACGGTGCTGTTGGCGCTCATCGTGATGATGGTGATCGTCCGCCCGTTCTGAAGCGGCGTTCAGATGCTTGAACACCTCTTGAACACCCCGGTCGCACCCCTATCTTCGCCTTGACGCGAAAAGGCCGGGTGGATAAGTTGCCCCGACCGATACGGGTGGCCGCCCCGGCCGCTCGCCTCTGTTCCCCCCTTTCCCGGGACGGTCACCGGCGCCGTGCAGGCGCTGACCGTCGTGTGACCGACCACCGATCATGCGGACGAAAGCACCCGTGATCTGCGCGGGGGTCGTCCGCCCGGCGCTGCTGTCCTCACCACGCCTAACCCCCGAGGCGTCCGATGCATCTCGCCGAACTGAAGGCAAAATCCCCGGCGGACCTGCTGAGCTTCGCCGAATCCCTGCAGATCGAGAACGCCTCGTCCCTGCGCAAGCAGGACATGATGTTCGCGATCCTGAAGAACCTCGCCGAGAACGAGCAGGCGATCCACGGCGAAGGCACGCTGGAGATCCTGCCCGACGGGTTCGGCTTCCTGCGCAGCGCCGAAAGCAACTATCTGCCCGGGCCGGACGACATCTACGTCTCGCCCTCGCAGGTGCGCCGCTTCGGCCTGCGCACCGGCGATACGGTCGAGGGGCAGATCCGCGCGCCGAAGGACGGCGAGCGGTATTTCGCGCTGCTCAAGGTCAACACGATCAATTTCGAGCCGCCGGAGGCGGTGCGCCACCGCATCAATTTCGACAACCTCACGCCGCTCTATCCCGACAAGCGGCTGAAGATGGAGGTGGAGAACTTCCAGTCGGTGGCGAAAGGTCCGACGCAAGGACCTGACGCCGCGGGTGATCGACCTGATCGCGCCGATCGGCAAGGGCCAGCGCGCGCTGATCGTCGCGCCGCCGCGCACCGGCAAGACGGTGATGCTGCAGAACATCGCCACCGCCATCAGCCACAACCATCCCGAAGTCTTCCTGATCGTGCTGCTGATCGACGAGCGGCCGGAGGAAGTCACCGACATGGCGCGCACGGTGAAGGGCGAGGTGATCGCCTCGACCTTCGACGAGCCGGCGACGCGCCACGTGCAGGTGACCGAGATGGTGCTGGAGAAGGCCAAGCGCCTGGTCGAGCACAAGCGCGACGTGGTGATCCTGCTCGACAGCATCACCCGGCTCGCCCGCGCCTACAACACCGTCGTGCCGCAGCTCCGGCAAGGTGCTGACCGGCGGCGTGGACGCCAACGCGCTGCAGCGGCCGAAGCGCTTCTTCGGCGCGGCGCGCAACATCGAGGAAGGCGGCTCGCTGACCATCATCGCCACGGCGCTGATCGACACCGGCAGCCGCATGGACGAGGTGATCTTCGAGGAGTTCAAGGGCACCGGCAACTCGGAAATCATCCTCGACCGCAAGCTCTCCGACAAGCGCACCTTCCCGGCGATCGACATCACCAAGTCCGGCACGCGCAAGGAAGAGCTGCTGGTGGACCGCGGCACGCTGTCGAAGATGTGGGTGCTGCGGCGCATCCTGAACCCGATGGGCACGATGGATGCGATGGAGTTCCTGCTGGACAAGCTGAAATACAGCAAGACCAACCAGGATTTCTTCGACGCGATGAATACCTGAGCCGCCGGCTCAGGGATTCTCGCTCGCGACGAACCAGGCCGCACCCGGCAGCACCACGCCGCCCGCCGCGGTCGCATACGGCGCCAGGGCCGCGCGGATCGACGCGGTGGCGGCGCTGCGCAGGGCCGGCGGCTGGTCGGTGAGCGCGCGGGCGGCGGCGCCGATCTGCAGCGTGCCGGCGACCGCCGCGTCGAGCCCCTTGCCGGCGGCGAGGTCCACCGGGAAGTCGAACCGGGTGAAACGCGGCTCCGCCCACCCGGCGCCGGTGAGGATGCGCCTGACCCGCGCGGGATCGGCGAAGGCGAAGGGACCCGGATCTTCCGGCCCCGGCGGGGTCGGCGGCGGCAGGTGGGGAAGGATGGCGTTGACCGGCACCTGCATCCACGGATTCTCCGCCATCGGCCGCCAGCAGGCGAATACCAGCCGCCCGCCGCGGCGCGTGCCCGCGCGCAGATTGGCGAAGGCCGCCGTGGGATCCCCGAAGAACATGACCCCGAAGCGCGAGAACAACAGGTCGAGTGCGGCCGGGGCGAAGCGATGCGCTGCGGCATCGGCGCTGAGCCAGGTGATGTTGGCGATGCCGGCGCCGCGGGCGCGCGCCACCGCAAGCTGCGGCTCGGAGACGTCGAGCCCGGTGACGTGGCCGCCCGGCAGGCGTTCGGCCAGGGCGAGCGTCGTCGTGCCGCAGCCGCAGCCGATGTCGAGGGCGCGCGCATCGGCGGCCGGCGCCGCGGCGGCGACCAGCGCCCCGGTGAGCGGGGCCAACATCGCGTCGATCTGCGCGTGCCGGTCCGCCCAGCGCTGCCCCGCCACGCTGTTCCAGTAGGCGATCTGGTCGGCCTGAACCTGCGCCGGATCGGTCACGCACGCCTCCTCGCGCCGCCGCGGAGCAGCCGCGCCGCGCGTGCGATTGCCGACATAAGGATGTCCTTATATACAGCCGCACGAGCCACAGGAGCGCCCGCCATGCCCGATACCGTCCCCGCCGGAGACTTCAAGGTCAAGGACATCAGCCTCGCCGACTGGGGCCGCAAGGAAATCGCCATGGCCGAGGACGAGATGCCCGGCCTGATGGCGATCCGCGAGGAATACGGCCCGCGCCAGCCGCTCAAGGGCGCGCGGATCGCCGGCTGCCTGCACATGACCATCCAGACCGCGGTGCTGATCCGGACCCTGGAGAAGCTCGGCGCCAGCGTGCGCTGGTCGTCGTGCAACATCTTCTCCACCCAGGACCATGCCGCTGCCGCCGTGGCCGCCGCCGGCACGCCGGTGTTCGCCTGGAAGGGCATGGACGAGGACGCGTTCTGGTGGGCGATCGAGCAGACCATCCAGGGCCCCGGCGGCTGGACGCCGAACATGATCCTCGATGACGGCGGCGACCTCACGCTGCTGCATGCACGAGAAATATCCGGCGCTGCTGAAGGATGTGCGCGGGCTCTCGGAGGAGACGACGACCGGCGTGCACCGGCTGTGCGAGATGGCGCGGGCCGGCACGCTGCTGGTGCCCGCGATCAACGTCAACGATAGCGTGACCAAGAGCAAGTTCGACAATCTCTACGGCTGCCGCGAGAGCCTGGTCGATGCGATCCGCCGCGGCACCGACGTGATGATGGCGGGCAAGGTCGCGGTGGTGAACGGCTTCGGCGACGTGGGCAAGGGCTCCGCCGCCTCGCTGCGCAACGCCGGCTGCCGCGTGATGGTGACCGAGGTCGACCCGATCTGCGCGCTGCAGGCGGCGATGGAAGGCTACGAGGTCACGACGATGGAGGAGGCGGCGCCGCGCGGCGACATCTTCGTCACCGCGACCGGCAACGTCGACGTGATCACGCTCGACCACATGCGGCACATGAAGAACCGCGCCATCGTCTGCAACATCGGCCATTTCGACGCCGAGATCCAGATCGAGGCGCTGCGCAACTTCCGCTGGGAAAACGTCAAGCCGCAGGTGGACGAGGTGGTCTTCCCCGACGACAAGCGGCTGATCGTGCTGTCGGAGGGGCGCCTCGTGAATCTCGGCAACGCCACCGGCCACCCGAGCTTCGTGATGAGTGCCAGCTTCAGCAACCAGGTGCTGGCGCAGATCGAGCTGTTCAACGCGCCGGCGGGCAAATACGCGCGCAAGGTCTACACGCTGCCGAAGACGCTGGATGAGAAGGTCGCGGCCCTGCATCTCGCCAAGGTGGGCGCGCGGCTGACCCGGCTAAATCCGAAACAAGCCGAATATATCGGCGTTCCGGTCAGCGGACCGTTCAAGCATGAAGAGTATCGCTACTGACTATATGTTCAGATGGATGTAGAGAGTTTAACGTTGTTTTAACGATTTCGTGAGCCTATCGCGCCGTTACACAAGTGTCGCTCGCGTCCCCGGCTGGATGGCGCTAGAACTCCAGCCGGGTGAGCGGCCAAGCGGATGAATTTCGCATGCCATGGCAAACCAAAGGCCGCCCCCGCGTTGACCTGAGCGGTAGACGCCCGCGGGGGAAGTGCATGGCGGAGCACGTGCCGGATTTCCAGCAGCCACAGACCGAAGCGGTCCAGCAGGCGTTGCGGCAACTGCGCGACCACGCCTCGGTCGCCGACCTCTTGTTCCTTGAACGTTGGGAGATGGCGCCGGTTCCGGGCACGGCGGCCGCCCTGCGCATCCAGCAGATCCGCCGCGCCTGTCCCGGCCTCGCCGAGCAGGTGCGGGCGGAAATCGCGGGCGCGCGGGCGCGCATGGCCGCAACGCCGCGCTGAGGCTTCCTTGCGCCGCAACACGCCCGGTGGCAGCTTGCGCCGGGCGGTCGGCGGAGGTGCTGCGTGGCGGTGAACAAGGTCTATGCGGATGCGGCGGCAGCGCTCGCTGGCGTGCTGCGCGACGGCATGACCATCCACGCCGGCGGCTTCGGCATCTGCGGCATTCCCTCCGCCCTGATCGAGGCGGTGCGTGACAGCGGCGCGCGCGACCTGACGTTCGTCTCCAACAACGCCGGGCTCGACGACGCCGGGCTCGGCCTGCTGCTCCAGACCCGCCAGATCCGCAAGATGATCAGCTCCTACGTGGGCGAGAACCAGACCTTTGCGCGCCAGTACCTGGCCGGCGAGCTGGAGATCGAGTTCAACCCGCAGGGCACGCTCGCCGAGCGCATCCGCGCCGGCGGCGCCGGCATTCCGGCCTTCTACACCCGCACCGGCGTCGGCACGCTGATCGCCGAGGGCAAGGAAGTGCGCGAGTTCGACGGCGTGAACTACGTGATGGAGCGCGGCCTGCGCGCCGACGTGGCCCTCGTCCACGCCTGGAAGGGCGATACCGAGGGCAACCTCGTCTATCGGAAGACCGCGCGCAACTTCAACCCGATCATGGCGACCGCGGCCGAGGTGACGGTGGCCGAGGTGGAGCTGCTGGTCGAGCCGGGCGAGATCGAGCCCGACCATGATCCACACCTCGGGCGTCTTCGTCAAGCGGATCGTGCCGCTGGTCAATGTGCAGAAGCGGATCGAGCAGCGCACCGTGCGCAAGCGCGCCTGAGCGGGAGGAGACGGCGATGGCCTGGAGCCGGGACGAGATGGCGGCGCGCGCGGCGCGCGAGCTGCACGACGGGTTCTACGTCAACCTCGGCATCGGCATCCCCACGCTGGTCGCGAATCACATCCCGCCGGGCATGTCGATCCAGCTCCACAGCGAGAACGGCATGCTCGGCATCGGCCCCTTCCCGTTCGAGGGCGAGGAGGACGCCGACCTGATCAACGCCGGCAAGCAGACCGTGACCGAGCTGCCGACCACGAGCTACTTCGACAGCGCCGCGAGCTTCGCGATGGTGCGCGGCGGCCATATCGACCTCTCGATCCTCGGCGCGCTGCAGGTGTCGGAGGCCGGCGATCTCGCCAACTGGATGATCCCCGGCAAGATGGTCAAGGGCATGGGCGGGGCGATGGACCTCGTCGCCGGCGTGCGGCGCGTGGTCGTGCTGATGGAGCACACCGCCGGCGGCAAGCCGAAGCTGCTGAGCCAGTGCACCCTGCCGCTGACCGGCGCCGGGGTGGTGAACCTCGTGGTCACCGACCTCGCCGTGTTCGATGTGACCAAGGACGGGCTCGTGCTGGTCGAGATGGCCCCCGGCGTCGAGCCTGGAGCAGCTGGAGGCGAACACCGAGGCGGCGTTCCGCCCCCACCCGGATCTGCGCCGCGCGGCCTGACGCCGCCCCTTGATCCACCGGCCGCGGCGGGCCCTATATCGCCGCGCGCGCGCCGGGGCCATAGCTCAGTTGGGAGAGCGCCTGAATGGCATTCAGGAGGTCAGGGGTTCGACTCCCCTTGGCTCCACCAATCCCGCCGGAGTGCAAGGCATGAAACGTTGGCGATCCGCCCTTCTGGCGGTGGGCGCCGTGGTGGTGCTCGGCGGCATCGGCGCGGTCGCGTGGCGGCAGCTTTCGGAGCATGCGGTGGGCGCCCTCGCCGCGATCGGCGGACCGTTCAGCCTCACCGACGGGCAGGGCCGCACCGTGACCGATCGCGACCTGCGCGGGCGGTACATGCTGGTCTATTTCGGCTACACCTTCTGCCCGGACGTGTGCCCGACCACGCTTGCCGCCATGGCCGGCGCGCTGGACAAGCTCGGGAAGACCGCGGACCGGATCGCCCCCGTGTTCATCACCGTCGATCCGGCGCGTGATACGCCCAAGGTGATGCACGACTACGTCGCCGCCTTCAGCCCGCGCATCATCGGCCTGACCGGCACGCCGGAGCAGATCGCGCAGGTGACGCGCGAGTACCGCGTCTACGTGGCCTCGCACCGCAGCCGTGAGGGTGGCAACTACACGGTCGATCACAGCTCCATCCTTTACCTGATGGGCCCCGACGGCCGCTTCATCGCGCCGCTGCGCACCGACACCACGGCCGATCAGATGGCCGGCGAACTCATGAAGCTGGTGTCCGGCGCTTCGTCCTAGCGCGGGCGGCCGGACTTGTCGGGAACGGCCCGCGCCTCCTGCCTGTCCTCACTGCAACGTCTGGGCCGCCGGCGCGTTAGCTCTGCCGCCGCGCGTGCGGCCATGACAGGGAGGGGACGATGTCGATCCTGGGTTGGATCATTCTCGGACTGATCGCCGGCTTCATCGCGAGCCGGATCGTCAACGACACCGGCGCCGGGCTGGTGCTGGACATCATCCTCGGCATCGTCGGCGCCGTGGTGGGCGGCTTCATCTTCAACATGCTCGGCGGTGCCGGCGTTACCGGCTTCAATCTCTACAGCCTGATCGTCGCCATCATCGGCGCCATCATCGTCCTGTGGCTGTATCACGCGATCAGCGGCGCACGGCGCGTGTAGGACCGCCCCCTGGCGGCGGCCTCAGATCGCGACCCGGACGCCGAGCTCGACCACGCGGTCGGCGGGGATGCGGAAGAATTCGGTCGCCGCCACGGCGTTGCGCGCCATGACGAGGAACAGCCAGAGCCGCCACAGCGGCAGCTTCGGCACGGTCGCTGCCACCAGCGTCTCGCGGCCCATGAAATAGCTCGCCTGCATCGGGTCGAAGGCGACGCCCTCGGGGCGGAGTGCCGCGAGGTCGCGCGGGATGTTGGGGCTCTCCATGAAGCCGTAGCGGATCGTGACCCGGTGGATGCCCGGCGCCAGCTCGGTGACCGAGGCCCGCTCCTCCGGCGCCACCTCCGGCACGTCGAGGTTGTTCACCGTCACGAACAGGACTTTCTCGTGCAGAACCTTGTTGTGCTTGAGGTTGTGCAGCAGGGCCGCCGGCACGTAGTCGGGGGTGCTGGTGAGAAAGATCGCCATGCCCGGCACGCGCACGGTGCGCGACTGCGGCAGGCGGGCGAGGAAGGAGGCCAGCGGCAGGCTGTCGAGGCGCCAGCGCGCGAGCAGCAGGTCGCGCCCGCGCTTCCACGACGTCATCAATGCCATCAGCGCGATGCCGAGCACCAGCGGCACGTAGCCGCCCTCCGGCACCTTCAGCATGTTGGCGGCGAAGAAGACGAAATCGATCGCGAAGAAGAAGCCGAACACGCCGTAGCTTGCCCAGGGCGACCAGCGGAACTGGCGGCGGAACACCTCCACCGCCAGCACGCAGGTGCACAGGAAGGTGCCGGTGACGGCGATCCCATACGCGGCCGCAAGGTTGTCGCTGCTCTTGAAGGCAAGCACGAGCACCAGCACGCCGAGGCAAAGCGCCGCGTTGATCTGGGGGACGTAGATCTGCCCCGCCTCGGTGGCGCTGGTATGGCGCACGGTCATGCGGGGCAGGAAGCCGAGCTGCATGCATTGCCTTGCGACCGAGAACGCGCCTGAGATCAGCGCCTGGCTGGCGATGACGGTGGCCGCGGTGGCGAGCACAACCATCGGCAGGCGAAGCCAGGGCGGGCCGATCAGGAAGAACGGGTTCGCGATCGCGGCCGGGTCGTTGATTACCAGCGCGCCCTGGCCGAAGTAGTTCAGCGCGAGGCAGGGCAGGACGAAGATCAGCCAGGTGCGCCGGATCGGTGGGCGCCCGAAATGCCCCATATCGGCATACAGCGCCTCCGCCCCCGTGACCGCCAGGACGACGGAACCGAGCGTCGTGAACGCGAGCCACTGGTAGCGGGCCAGCAGGCGGACCGCGTAGCTCGGCGACAGGGCGAGCAGGACATGCGGGTGGTGCGCGATCTCGATCAGGCCGAGCACGCCGATCACCGCGAACCACAGCGCCATCACCGGCCCGAACACGCGCCCCACGCTGCCGGTGCCGCGATACTGGACCGCGAACAGCACCGCGATCACGGCGACCGAGATCGGCAGCACGAACTCCTTGAGCGGCGGGGCCGCGATCTCCAGGCCCTCCACGGCGGAAAGCACCGAGATCGCGGGCGTGATCACGCCGTCGCCGAAGAACAGGCAGGCGCCGACGATGCCGACGAGCGCCAGCGCCGCGCGCGCCCGCGGCCCGCCGGCGAGGCGCTGGGCCAGGGCCATCAGCGCCAGGATGCCGCCCTCGCCGCGGTTGTCGGCGCGCATGACCAGCAGCACGTATTTCACCGTCACGATGAGCACGAGCGACCAGAAGATCAGCGACAGGATGCCGAGCACTTCGAACGGGTCGAATCCCCGCGACTCGAAGTGCTCGAGGCTGGTCTTGAAAGCGTAGAGCGGGCTCGTGCCGATATCGCCATAGACCACGCCGAGGACGCCGAGCAGCAGCGACACGCGCAGCGGCGCCCGCGCCGCCCCGGCTCCGGTGGCGGCCGTCAACGCGTGGCCTCCGGGCCGGCCCGGTCAAGGCTTGGCATGAAGCCGCTTCTCCCGACGAGCCGCGGACCGATACGCTGCGCCATGCTGCAGTGCAAGCACGCGCAACTGCCGATTCAGCGGGCGGGGGTTCAGGGGCGGGGGTTCGGGGGCCGCGGGCGGCGGGCGCTCGCCGAAGATCGCCGTGCCGACGCGCACCGCGGTCGCACCGTGGGCGATCGCCGTCTCGAAATCCGCTGACATGCCCATGGAGAGCGTGCCGAGGCCGTGGCGCGCGGCGCAGGCGGCGAGCCAGGCGAAATGCGGTGCCGGGTCCTCGGCGAGCGGCGGGATGCACATGAGGCCCGCCAATGCCGTGCCGAAACGGGCCCGGCAGGCGTCGATGAACCGATCGGCCGCGTCGCGCGCGATGCCGGACTTCTGCGGCTCCGCCCCGGTGTTGACCTGCACGAGAAGGCGCGGCAGGCGCCTTTCCCGCGCCGCCGCCTGCGCGATCGCGTCCGCCAGCGCCGGCCGGTCGAGGCTCTCGATGGTGTCCGCAAGGGCGACCGCGGCCCGGGCCTTGTTCGTCTGCAGGCCGCCGATCAGGTGCAGGTGCAGCGCCGGATACGCCGCGCGCAGGGCGGGGAATTTCGCCGCCGCCTCCTGCACCCGGTTCTCGCCGAAGCGGGTCTGACCGGCACGCAGCGCGGCCTCGACCGCGGCCGGCGGCTGGAGCTTGGACACCGCGATCAGCGCGACGTCGTTCGGATCGCGCCCGGCGCGACGGGCGGCGGTGGCGATGCGGGCACGGACGGCCGCAAGATTGGCTGCGATGGCGGCCTCGGGGGGCGTTGCGGGAACCATGGACACGAGGCTGGTGGAGTGGGCGCGGAGGGTCAAGGCGCGCGCCGCGCGGGCACGGCCGGGGGAGCGCACCGCCGCCGTGCTCTGGCTGTTCACCGATTGCACCCGCCTGCCCGCCCCGCTGGCGGTGGTGCGGCGGCTGCCGCCGCGCCTCGGCGGGGTCGTGCTGCGCGATGACGCGAATCCCGGCCGCACAGCGCTTGCGCGAGAGATCGCGCGGGTCTGCCGGGCGCGGCATCTCGCCTTGTCGGTCGCCGGCGACTGGCGGCTGGCGGCGGCGCTGCATGCCGGGCTGCACCTGCGCGCCGGGCGCCGGCCGCCGCACGCGCCGCGGCGGCTGCGGGCGCTGACCAGCTCGGCGCATGGGGTCCCGGACCTGCTGCGCGCGCGGCGGGCAGGCGCCGCGCTGGTGTTTCTCTCGCCGGTATTCGCCACCGCAAGCCACCCCGGTGCCGCGCCGCTCGGGCCGCTGCGCTGGGCGGCGATCGTGCGTCGGATCGGGGGCGCCGCGGCGCTCGGCGGCCTGGATGGGGCGGGTGCGCGCCGGCTCGACCGGCGGGCCTGCCGCGCGCTGGGGGCGATCGGCGCCCTTCGCTGAGCACAGTGGTCCGCCACTGCTGTTGCATTGTGGCCACAGGGCTGTGGCGATGACACGGCGACTACAAAGTAGAAAGCCGGCGTGGCAGTGCAATAAATAACAAGTTAGTCGCGAATCGTATGTTATGGTGCATCGCCTGAAGTTATCGCGCGGCGCACTCAGGCTTCTCGCAAATGAACGATGCGCAAATCATCCGCCTACGTCGGCGACGATGCTGTTCTAAGCGGCGATAACTGACACGTTAGTCAGTGACTGAAGTCCAGTTTAGTTGCCGCCTCGCGAGGTGATCGCAAAAATCGCCTCGTTCCGGGTGCCGTCAGCTTGCGGTCCGCCGCCGTCGCGGCGCCGATCCAAGGGCAGGCGCGGCGGCGGCGCCGGCGCAACGAGATGTGGAGGGGACTACAATGCGTGCGCTTCTTCTCGCCGGCGGCGCCCTGGGGGTGCTCGCAACTTTCGGCTTGGCGTCGTCGGCCCGTGCCGATGACGCGGTCTTCCCGGTAACGACTGAAACGACGCTGGCCGGGCTGAACGGCCCGTCGCTGAACGGCGCCGCACCGGGTTCGGTGCAGGTCAATCTCGGCGGGCGCCTGTTCTCGGGCGTCTGGTTCATGAACAACCCGTCGGGGACGCCGTCCTGGGCGCAGGCGGAGATCCCGCAGCTCAACAACTGGTTGTTCCTGTTCCCGGGCTTCGACTACGCGTCGCCGGGCGGCTGGCACTTCGGCGTGCAGGCCGAGTTGCGGGCGACCAACGCCACCCAGGGCACCGGCGCGCCGTCGCAGCCGTGGTGGCACCAGGCCTGGGGCTATGTGTCGAGCGCCTCGTTCGGCAAGTTCCAGTTCGGCGCCCCGCCGAGCGCCCTGACCTCGACCGCGGTCGGCACCCCCGACGACTTCGGCACCGGCGTGTTCTTCGGGTGGTTCAGCAGCAACCCGTACGTCCCGTGGGTGATGGGCGACGCGGAAGACAACTACACCTTCCAGCAGAAGCTGCTGTACACGACGCCGAACTTCGGCGGCTTCAAGCTCGCGGTGTCGTATGAGCCGTCCGCGGTCGGCCTGAACTACTGCGACTGCCTGACGCAGGGCGCGCCGCCCGACAGCGGCCTGCTGCTGAGCCGGCAGCGGGTGGAAGTTGCGGGCCAGTACAAGGGCACCTTCGGCCCGGTCGGGCTTGCCGCCAGTGCCGGCTATGTCTGGGCCGACGCCGCCGACAACGGCGACGTGGCGGTGGGCCAGAACGTCAGCTTCGGCAACTTCGGCGTGCAGGCCACCTTCGGCGGCTTCGAGCTCGAAGGCGGCGCGACCATCGGCAAATACAACCTCGCGATCGTCGACGACGGCAACCCGATGGGGCCGCTGCCGATCGGCGCGTCGAACACGACCGCGGGCGCCGCGGGCTTCGGCTATGCCGCCGGGCCGATGAAGGTCGGCGCGGTGTACTACCATGTCGGCTACGACCAGATGGACTTCCAGCAAGTCGGAACCGGCGTCTCGCACCCTGGCGTGCTGAACGGCTACGGGTTCGGCGCCGCCTACACGGTTGGCCCGGGCGTGGTGCTGTATGCGGACGGGTGGATTGCCTGGGCGCAGGGGCTGCCGGTCAACAACGGCCAGCCGATCCCCACCAAGCGCGAGCAGCCGACCGGCATCGGCATCGGCACCTTCTTCACCTGGTAGCGGGCTGACCCCGAACCGGGCGGGGAACATCCGATTGGTGCCGCCGCATCTCGCGGCGGCACCTCCCTGCCGCCCCCGGTTGGCGGTCGGAAGCCGGAGGAGAGCCGCGCTGCGGCACGATCCTCGGCCATTGAGGGTGTAGCGTCGCCGCCGCGCTGAGCGGGTGACGCTTGGAATGCGTTGCCTGAGAGACACAGTGTCTCGGGAACGCCACCCTTATGCACGCGAGCCGATTGCGGCTGCGTGAAAGCTGCTTCACAAAACACTGCCGGTGCGCCTGTCACGGAACCGCGATGGCGGGGCCATTCCCGTGCTGTGGGAACGCGGCGGCGGTCTGCGACGAGCCGGCACGACCGGCGAAAAGACAATTGGAGGAGTGCATGCGCAAGCTTCTTCTGGCCGGCGTCGCCTTGGGGGCGGTTGCGGCCTATGGCCCGGTGTCGCCCGCCCGGGCGGACGACGCGGTCTTCCCGGTAACGACTGAAACGACGCTGGCCGGGCTGAACGGCCCGTCGCTGAACGGCGCCGCACCGGGTTCGGTGCAGGTCAATCTCGGCGGACGGCTGTTCTCTTCGATATGGTTCATGAACAACCCGTCAGGGACGCCGTCCTGGGCGAAGGCGGAGATCCCGCAGCTGGGCAACTGGCTGTTCCTGTTCCCGGGCTTCGACTACGCATCGCCGGGCGGCTGGCACTTCGGCGTGCAGGCCGAGTTGCGGGCGACCAACGCGACCCAGGGTGTCGGCTCGCCGTCGCAGCCGTGGTGGCACCAGGCCTGGGGCTATGTGTCGAGCGCCTCGTTCGGCAAGTTCCAGTTCGGCGCCCCGCCGAGCGCCCTGACCTCGACCGCGGTCGGCACCGCGGACGACTTCGGCACCGGCGTGTTCTTCGGGTGGTTCAGCAGCAACCCGTACATCCCCTGGGTGATGGGCGACGCGGAAGACAACTACACCTTCCAGCAGAAGCTGCTGTACACGACCCCAAATTTCGGTGGCTTCAAGCTGGCGGTGTCGTATGAGCCGACGGCAGTCGGCCTGAACTATTGCGACTGCTTGACGCAGGGCTCGCCGCCGAATAGCGGCCTGCTGAACAGCCGGCAGCGGGTGGAAGTTGCGGGCCAGTACAAGGGCACCTTCGGCCCGGTCGGGTTCGCCGCCAGCGCCGGCTATGTCTGGGCCGATGCCGCCAAGAACGGCGACGTGACGGTTGGCCAGAACGTCAGCTTCGGCAACTTCGGCTTGCAGTTCACCTTCGCCGGCTTCGAGCTCGAAGGCGGCGCGACGATCGGCAGATACAACTATGCGATCGTCGACGACGGCAACCCGATGGGGCCGCTGCCGGTGGGCGCGTCGAACACGAACGCGGGCGACGTGGGCTTCGGCTACGCCGCCGGGCCGATCAAGGTCGGCGCGGTGTATTACCATGTCGGCTACGACCAGATGGACTTCCAGCCGGTCGGAACCGGTGTTTCGCACCCCGGCGTGCTGAACGGCTACGGGTTCGGCGCCGCCTACACGGTTGGCCCGGGCGTGGTGCTGTATGCGGACGGCTGGATTGCCTGGGCGCAGGGGCTGCCGGTCAACAACGGTCAGGAGATACCGACCAAGCGCCAGCAGCCGACCGGCATCGGCATCGGCACCTTCTTCACCTGGTAGAGGTCACCCGGCCGCATGCTGGCCGGCGCGGAGAAGCCTTGTGGCGAAGGGGCGGCGGCGCAAGCGGTCGCCCCTTTGCGCGTACGCGTCAGGCGTCGCGCGGCTTGGCGCACGATGGCGGGTGCGCTAAGGGACGCACACGGCGTCAGTGTCATGACGGGACGGAAAGTCATGTATAGGAAGCTTCGTGCCCTTGGGGTGTGTGCGCTCAGCCTCGGCGTGCTGGCGGCGTGCGGGGGCGGCGCGCCGCAGCGGGCGTCCGACGGCGGCCTGCGCAACAACATCGTGCCGACGTCGGAGCCGGGCACCCATATGTTCGGCGGCGACAGCCTGCTCCAGCTCGGCGGCGGCGCCCGCGCGGCAAGCAATTCGCAGGGGATCGGCGTCAACGCCTATCTGTGGCGCGGTGCGCTCGAGACGCTCAAGTTCATGCCGCTCGCCTCGGCCGATCCGTTTGGCGGCGTCATCATTACCGACTGGTATCAACCCCCGGCGGCGCCCGGCGAGCGCTTCAAGGCCACGGCCTACATCCTCGGGCGGCAGTTGCGGGCGGATGCGATCCGCGTCTCCGTCTTCCGGCAGGTGCAGGAGAACGGGGCCTGGGTCGACGCGCCGGTGGCCGCCAGCACTGCAAACGAGCTCGAAGACAAGATGCTCGTGGCCGCGCGCGACCTGCGGGCGCAGTCGGCGTCGACGCGCTGAGCGGGATCGCCGAAGGCGGACGCGCCGACCGCGTGAATCGCCCGACGCGATAAGGGGCCTGGCCGGGATGGCCGAGCGAACGCGATGTCATCCCGCGCTGGCAGCCTGGCCCCGACGGCGGTTGCCGCCCCGCGTGTTCTGCCCGATACAGGCCGGACGCCGCAGATACGGTTCGACCGCATGATGTCTTGCTCGCCGAAGGAACTTTCCGGCACTCTCCCGGCCGCCGCCGAGGGAGCGGCAAGCGCGTACGATTTCGCCGCGGCCGAGCCCCGGTGGCAGGAGGCCTGGGCCGCGCGCCGGTGCTTCACCGTCGCCGACGTGCCTGACGACGGCCGGCCGAAATACTACGTGCTGGAAATGTTCCCGTACCCGAGCGGGAAGATCCACATGGGCCATGTGCGCAACTACACGCTCGGCGACGTGGTGGCGCGGTACAAGCGCGCGCGCGGGTTCTCGTGCTGCATCCCATGGGCTGGGACGCCTTCGGCCTGCCCGCCGAGAACGCCGCGCGCGAGCGCCGCATCCATCCGGCCCGCTGGACCTACGACAACATCGCCGCCATGCGCAGCGAGCTGCAGCGCATGGGCCTCTCGCATCGACTGGGCGCGCGAATTCGCGACCTGCGATCCGGAATATTACGGGCAGCAGCAGAAACTGTTTCTCGATCTGCTGCGCGCCGGGCTGGCGGAGCGGCGCGAGAGCTGGGTGAACTGGGATCCGGTCGATCAGACCGTGCTCGCCAATGAGCAGGTGATCGACGGGCGCGGCTGGCGTTCGGGCGCGCCGGTCGAGAAGAAGCGGCTGGCGCAATGGTTCCTGCGCATCACCCGCTATGCCCCCGACCTGCTCGAGGCCCTCGACGCATCTCGACCGCTGGCCGGAACGGGTGCGCGTGATGCAGGAAAAATGGATCGGCCGCAGCGAGGGCGCCCGGCTGCGCTTCGCGCTGGTCGAGCCGGCGGACGGCGTCGACGGGATCGAGGTCTACACGACGCGGCCCGATACGCTGTTCGGCATGTCGTTCCTGGCCCTCGCGCCGGAGCACCCGGTCGCGGCGGCGGTGGCGGCGCGCGATCCCGCGGCGGCGGCGTTCGTGGCGGAATGCCGGCGCCTCGGCACCAGCGAGGCGGTGATCGAAGGGGCGGAGAAGCGCGGCCACTTCACGGGTCTCTTCGTCCGCCACCCGTTCCAGCCGGAGCGTCGCTTCCCGGTGTGGATCGCCAATTTCGTCCTGATGGAGTACGGCACCGGCGCCATGTTCGGCTGCCCCGCCCATGACCAGCGCGACCTGGAATTCGCTCGCGCCTACGGCCTCGAAGTCGTGCCGGTGGTGCTGCCGCCGGGCGAGGACGCCGCGCAATATAGCGTGGGCGAGCGGGCCTATGACGGCCCCGGCCGGCTGATCAACTCCGACTTCCTCGACGGGCTTGACATCGACACGGGGAAGGCCCGGGCCATTGCGGCGCTGACGAAGCGGGAACTCGGCGCCGGGGTCGTGAACTGGCGGCTGCGCGACTGGGGCGTGAGCCGGCAGCGGTACTGGGGCTGCCCGATCCCGGTGATCCACTGCCCGGCCTGCGGGGTCGTCCCGGTGCCGGACGCCGCGCTGCCGGTGCGCCTGCCCGAGGACGTGTCGTTCGCGCAGCCGGGCAACCCGCTGGAGCATCACCCGACCTGGAAGCACGTCGCGTGCCCTGCCTGCGGCGCCGCTGCGCAGCGCGAGACCGACACGTTCGATACGTTCGTGGACAGTTCCTGGTATTTCGCGCGGTTCTGCAGCCCCGCCGCGCCGCAGCCGGTGGCGCGCGGGGCGGTCGATCACTGGCTGCCGGTCGATCAGTATATCGGCGGCATCGAGCACGCGATTCTTCATCTGCTCTACGCCCGCTTCTTCACCCGCGCGATGCATGCGACCGGGCATCTCGGGCTGACCGAGCCCTTCGCAGGCCTGTTCACCCAGGGCATGGTCACGCACGAGAGCTACCGCTCGACCGAGGGAAGCTGGCTCTATCCGGACGAGGTCGAGCGGCAGCCCGACGGGTCGGTGGTGCAGCGCGCGACCGGCGGGCCCGTGGTGGTTGGCCGGGTGGAGGCGATGTCCAAGTCGCGCCGCAACACGGTCGATCCCGGCGCCATCATTGCCCGTTACGGCGCGGACACGGCGCGGTGGTTCATCCTTTCCGACAATCCGCCGGACCGCGACATCGAGTGGACCGAGGCCGGCGTGGCGGGCGCCTTCCGTTTCACCCAGCGGCTGTTCCGCCTCGCCGCCGCCGTGGCGCGGCTGCCGGCGCCGGGCAGCATGCCGGCGCAGTTGGGCACGGCCGGCGAGACCCTTCGCCGTGCGACGCACCGCACGATCGCCACGGTCACGGAGGCGCTGGAGGCGTTCGCCTTCAACGTGGCCGTCGCCCGGCTCTATGAGTTCGCGACCGCCCTCGGCGAGGCCGAGCGGGCCGATGCGGAGGACGCTGAAGGTGGGGGTCTGGCCTGGGCGCGGCACGAGGCGGTGCGCACGCTCGCGCTGCTGGTCGCGCCGATGATGCCGCACCTGGCGGAGGAGATTCGCCACCTCCTCCCTGAGCCGACACATCTGGTGGCCGAACTGCCGTGGCCGGAGGCGGACCCCGCGCTGCTTTCGGTCGAGCGCGTGACGATTGCGGTGCAGGTCATGGGCCGCCTCCGCGGGACCGTGACGCTGCCGCCGGACGCGCCGGAAGAGGCGGTCGTGGCGGCCGCGGCCGCCGAACCCAACGTGGCGAGGGCCCTCGCCGGCCGCCGCGTGGTTAAGCGCGTGCACATCCCGAACCGGATCGTGAACTTTGTGGTGGGTGGCTAGCAGACGCGGCAGGCCGGGACGCGGCGGCGGGCGGCGGCTCGCCGCCATTGCCGCGGCCGTCGCGCTGGGGGGCTGCGGCTTCCGGCCCATGTATGCGGCGGCCCCGAAGGGCGATGCCGGGCCGGCGGCGAGCGGCCTTGCCGAGATCACCGTGGGGTTGATCCCCGAGCGGACCGGACAGTTGCTGCATCTGGCGCTCCAGGAGCGCTTCGAGCGCAACGGGCTGGCGCTCGCGCATCGCTATGACCTCGCCGTGAACTTCAGCGTGACGGCGCAAGCCATCGGGTATCAGCAGGACACGTCGATCACGTTCATGCGCTGGATCGGCATTGCGACCTATACGCTGTTCGCGCAGGACGCCCGGCGCACACCCTTGGCGAGCGGGCTTGCCCGATCCGTCGACGGCATGAATATTTTTGACCAGGAATTATTCGCCTCGACGCTGGAAGGCGAAGCGGTGCAGCGCCGGATTGCGGAGGCGGTGGCGGACCAGATCGCGCTGCAGCTCGCGGCCTATTTCGACAAGCCGACGGTCGCGGCGCGGGAGTGAGCGGTGCGGCTCGAGGCTCCGCGCGTCGAGGCGTTTCTGCGCGACCCCGGCGCGGCGCGCGCGGTGCTGCTCTATGGCGAGGATGCCGGGCTGATCGCCGAGCGGGCCGCGCGGCTGACGCGGCGTGTCGCAGGTGCGCTCGATGATCCGTTCCGGGTGGCGGACCTTGATCGCGACGCGCATCGGCGCCTGCTCGAGGAGGTGCGGTCCCTGCCGCTGAGCGGCGGGCGCCGAGTGGTGCGGGTGCGCGATGCCGGCGACGGCCTGGTGGCGCAGGTCGAGGCGGCACTGGGCGATCCGACCGGAGGCCTCATGGTCTTCGAGGCGCCGGGGCTGCCATCTCGCTCCCGCCTGCGGGCGGTGATCGACCGGGCGGCGGATGCGGTGGCCATCGCGTGCTACCCCGTCGAGGGGAACGGGCTCGGCGGTGAGATCCGCGCGGCGTTGCAGGCGTTTGCGGTCGAGGTCGATGCCGACGCGGTGATCTGGCTGCAGGGGCGCCTCGGCGCCGATTCGCTGGCGACGCGCGGCGAACTGGCCAAGCTGGCGCTGTTCGCGGGCGCCGGCGGCCGTGTCGATCTGGCGGCGGCACAAGCATGCGCGGGCGACCTCGCGGCGATCACGCTGGAGGATGCGCTCTTTGCGGCGACCGCCGGCGATGGCGCGGGGGCCGATCGGGCGCTCGAGCGTGCCCTGGCGGAGGGTCTCGCGCCGGTCGGCGTGCTGCGGGCCGCGCTGATGCACATGCAACGTCTCCACCGCGTGCTTGGGGGCATGGCGGCCGGCCGGGCCGCGGCGGACGCGATCAAGGCACTCCGCCCGCCGCTGTTCTTCCGGCGGGAGCCGGCATTCCGCCGTGCCCTCGATCTCTGGTCGGAGCGGCGCCTGGCCGCGGCCGCAGCGGCACTGTGGCGTGCCGAGAGCGCCTGCAAGCGGACCGGCGCGCCGGCGGAGGCAATCTGCCGGCGCGCCATGCTTGATCTCGCGCGCGAAGCCCGGCGTGGCGGCGATGGGCAGCGACCGCGCGACGGACGTCAGTCGCGGGAAAGGAGCGCCAGGACGCCCTCCAACTGATCGGGCGTCTGGAAGTGGATCCGGACGGCGCCGCCGCGGCCGCGCGACGCGATCTCCACCTTCAGGCCGAGCCGGGCCGACAGGGACCGTTCAAGGGCCGCGAGATCGGGGTCCTTGACGCGCGCGTGCGAACCCGCGGTCTGGTCGGGGGTCTCGGCGCGCGCGCGCTGGGTGACCAGCGCCTCGGTCTGGCGGACGTTCAGGCCACGGGCGATCACCACCAGGGCGGTCTGCTCGGGCTCGGGGTCGGCGAGCAGCGCGCGGGCGTGCCCGGCGGTAATCGCGCCGTTGCGGAGTTCCGCCTGAACGCGAGGCGGGAGATGCAGCAGCCGGAGCATGTTGGCGACGTGGCTCCGCGACTTGCCGACGGCCCCGCCGAGCGACTCCTGGCTCATCGTGAACTCGTCCAGCAGGCGCCGGTAGCCTTCGGCCTCCTCGAGCGGGTTGAGGTCCTCGCGTTGCAGATTCTCGACGAGCGAGGCGGCCATGGCCTCCGGGTCCTGGAAGGCACGCACCAGCACCGGGACTTCGTGAAGCCCGGCGGCCTGCGCGGCCCGCCAGCGCCGCTCCCCTGCGATGATCTCGTAGCGGCCTGGCTCGCGCGGGTGCGGGCGCGCCAGGAGCGGTTGGAGAATGCCGCGCGCCCGGATCGAGGCCACGAGTTCTTCGAGCGGGGCCGCGCGGATTTCCGATCGCGGCTGGTGGGGGTTCGGCGCCAGGTCGCCGATGGGCACGGTGCGAACCGCCGCGGCATCGCCGCGCATGCCGCTGCCGGCCTCACCGAGCAGGGCGGCCAGACCGCGCCCGAGGCGCGGCGGCTGCTCGCGCGCCGTCATTCCGCCGCCTGCGGACGCGAACGCTCGCGGCGCAGGAACTCCGCGGCGAGCCGGACATAGGCCTGCGCCCCGGGCGAGCGGTAGTCGTAGAGGAGCACCGGTTTGCCGTGGCTCGGCGCTTCGGAGACCCGGATATTGCGGGGCACCACCGTGTCGAAGACCTGATCGCCAAAAAAGCCGCGCGCGTCGGCGGCGACGAGGTCCGAGAGGTTGTTGCGGCGGTCGTGCATGGTCAGGACGATCCCGTGGAGGCGAAGGGCCGGATTCAGGCGGCGTTTGACCGCGTCGATGGTGTGCATCAGCAGGCTGATCCCCTCGAGCGCGAAGAACTCGCACTGGAGCGGCACCAGCACGGTGTCCGCGGCGGTCAGGCCGTTCAGCGTCAGAAGACCGAGGCTCGGCGGGCAATCGATGAGGATGAAGCTCGGCCGGTCCGCGGACTGGTGAATGGCACGCAGGCCGTCGCGAAGCCGGAATTCGCGCCGGTCCTCGCCGACGAGCTCGATCTCGGCACCGGCGAGATCGGAGTCGGACGGAACGATCGTCAGGTTTGGAATCTGGGTGGGCCGCCGGACGGCGTCGAGCGCGAGCTGATCGGTCAGCAGCCGATAGGTGCCGTCCCGCCGATCGGCGCGGCTGAGGCCGAAGCCGGTGGAAGCATTCCCCTGCGGGTCGAGGTCCACCAACAGCACCGATTCGCCGGATGCGGCGAGTGCCGTGGCAAGGTTGACGGCGGTCGTTGTCTTGCCGACCCCCCCCTTCTGGTTGGCGATGGCGATGATTTGGGAGTCGACGTGGCGGCTGCGGCACGGCGGATCTCGCTGATGCGCAGGATGGTAGCCCCCGGACTGGTTCGGCTGGGAAATCGCTCGGCGTGCATGTGCCATCTGCCGCGCGCCGCCGTCAATTCCTCCTCGGCCGAGCGGCCTTTCAGAAGGAGGACAACCCCGTCCGGTGCGAGCAGGCGGGCCGCGATTGGGAGCAGCGCGGGCAATGGCGCGAAGCCGCGGGCGGTCACGACTGCGGCTGGCGGAAGGATCGCCGCTTCGGCGCGGACGGCGTGGACGGTGACGTCGGCGCCGGTGGCGCGAGCGGCCGCGCGCAGGAAGGCGCATTTGCGCTGATCGGATTCGATCAGATGGACGTGTCGTCCGGTCGCGATCGCCAACACCAGGCCCGGAAAGCCGGCACCGGACCCCAGGTCGACGATGTCGCCTTCCGGCGGCAGCAGCGGCGCGAGCTGCGCCGAATCGCGAATGTGGCGCTCGCCGAGCGAGGGTTCGTCGCCCCGCGCGATCAGATTGATCCGGCGGTTCCAGTGGAGTAGCAGCGCCGCGAATGTCTGGAGCCGCCGTTCCGTCGCGGGGTCCATTGCCACCGCCGCGGCGGCCGGGTGTTTCACGTGAAACGCGCCGTGCTCGACTTGCCCTTGCGCAGATAGGCGACGAGCGCGGCGAGCGCCGCGGGCGTGACTCCCTCGATGCGCGCCGCTGATCCCAGCGAAACCGGCCGCGCTGCCGTCAACTTGTCGCATACCTCAGCCGACAGCCCATGTACCGCCTCGATAGTCGAGGTCGGGCCGCAGCGTGAGTTCCTCCGACCGCCGAAAGCGCTGTATTTCAGCCGCCTGCCGCTGCAGGTACCCGGCGTAATGCGCTTCGGTCTGCAGCGCTGCGACGATCCGCGGGCTCAGGTCGGACAGCCAGGGGAAGAGGGGCGCGAGCGCCCGACGGATCGAGACCCGGCAGGCTCAGAAGTTCGAATGCGCTACGCCAGCGGCCGTCCGGAGGTGCGGGCAATCCGGCGCGTACCATGGCGCCGCCCGTCGCGCCGTCCGCGCCCGCCTGCTGCCGCGCCCGTTCCAGTGCGTCGCGAAAGGCCCGGAAGCGCCGCGCGCGGTCAGAACCGACGCAGCCGAGCGCGATGCCGCGCTCCGTGAGGCGCAGATCCGCATTGTCGGCCCGCAACGTCAGCCGATACTCGGCGCGCGAGGTGAAAATCCGGTACGGCTCGCGTAACCCCTTGCGTCACCAGGTCATCGACCAGCACGCCCAGGTAGCCCTCCGCGCGGTCGAACGTCGCCGGCACCTCGCCCGCGCATCGCCGCGCGGCGTTCAGGCCGGCGAGCAGCCCTTGCGCCGCCGCTTCCTCATAGCCGGTAGTGCCGTTGATCTGCCCGGCGAGGAACAGCCCCGGCAAACACCGAAGCTCCAGCGTCGGCCACAGCGCCCGCGGATCGACGTAGTCGTACTCCACCGCATAGCCCGGCCGCAGGATGCGGGCGCGTTCGAGCCCCCGGATCGTGTGCGATCAGCTCGACCTGCACCGCAGCCGGCAGGCTCGTCGAGATCCCGTTCGGATAGACCGTCGTCGTCGTTCAGCCCCTCGGGCTCGAGGAAGATCTGATGGCTCGTCCGGTCGGCGAACCGCACGATCTTGTCCTCGATCGAGGGGCAGTAGCGCGGGCCCCGCCCGCCGATCCAGCCGCCATGCACGGCGGAGCGGTGCAGGTTCGCCTGGATGAGCGCGTGCGTCCGCGGGTTGGTCGCCGGTGAGGCGACACTCCACCGGGGATTGCCCAGCCGCTCGGTCAGCGTGCTGAACGGTTCCGGCTCGGCGTCGCCGCGGTCGGCCGGCAGGCCATCCCAGTCGATGCTCGCCCGATCCAGCCGCGGCGGCGTGCCGGTCTTCAGCCGTCCCAGCGGCAGATCCCAGCCGCTCCAGCGACTGGGCCAGTCCGACCGCCGGCGCCTCGCCCATGCGCCCCGCCGGAACGCTGTCGCCGCCGATATGGATGCGGCCACGCAGGAAGGTGCCGGTCGCCAGCACCGCCGCCCCGCAGCGCAGCACGGACCCGTCAGCCAGCTCCACGCCGGCGAGGCGGCCGTCAGCGCCGATCGCGAGCTCCTCCGCCGACGCTTCGCAGGACGCGCAATCCCGGCTGCGCCGCAAGCAGGTCCTGGATCGCCGCCCGATAGAGCGCGCGATCGGCCTGCGCGCGCGGACCGCGCACCGCGGCACCCTTGCTCCGGTTCAGCAGCTTGAAGTGGATCCCCGCGGCGTCGGCGGCCCGCGCCATCAGCCCATCGAGCGCGTCGATCTCGCGCACCAGATGGCCCTTGCCGATCCCGCCGATCGCCGGATTGCAGGACATGTCGCCGATCGTGTCGCGCGGCTCGCGGTCAGCAGCACCGTGCGTCGCGCCCACGCGCGCGGCCGCCGCCGCGGCCTCGCAGCCGGCATGGCCGCCGCCGATCACGATCACATCAACTCCGCGCATCCGCCGCCGGCTCCCCCGCCCTCATTTTCCGATGCAGAACTGGCCGAACACCGAGTCCAGCACCTGCTCGGCGCCGATCCGGCCGGTGATGCGGCCGAACTCCAGCAGCGCCGTCCGAAAATCCTCCCCGCGCAGCTCGGGTTGCGACGCCTCCCGTGCCCGCCGGAGCGCGCGCGCCACGCCGAGCAGCGCCGCGCGATGCCGCGGCCGCGTCAGCGCGGGTGGGCCGGCGGCGCTCGTCAGGTCCTGCGCGATGGCGCCGAGCCGCCCGCGCAACGCCTCCATCCCGAAGCCGGTCAGCGCGCTGACAGCCACGATCGGCGCCGGGATCGGGCCTGCCAAGATCGGCCTTGCTCGCCACCACGAGCCGGCGGCCCGCGGCCATCTCGGGGGCTCGCACCATCGGCGGCATGCCGCACGAGAACGACGAGATCCGCCGCCGCCGCCCGGGCCCGCGCGCGGCGCACGCCCTCGCTCTCGATCGGGATCGTTGCTCGCGCGCAGGCCCGCCGTGTCGAGCAGTGTCACCGGAACGCCGCCGAGCACGGCCCGCGCCTCCAGCACGTCGCGCGTCGTTCCGGGGGTCGGCGCGACGATCGCGACATCGCGCCCGACAAGCGCGTTGATCAGGGTCGACTTGCCGACATTGGGTGCGCCGGCGACCGCGAACACGAGCCCCTCGCGCAGCCGTTCGCCCCGCCGCCCGTCATCCAGATGCCGCTCGAATCTCGGCGAGCACCGCATCCATCGCCGCCAGCATCGCCGCCTCCTGCCCGTCGCGGCAGAGCCTCATCGGGAAAGTCGATCAGCGCCTCCTGCTGCGCGCAGCAGGCGCGTGAGCCGCTCGGCCCAGCCGCGATAGAGCGCGCCGAGCGCGCCGTCGAGCTGCCGCAGCGCCTGGCGCCGCTGCGCCGAGCTCTCGGCCTCGACCAGGTCGGCGACGGCCTCGGCCTCGAGCAGATCCATCCGGCCGTTGAGGAAGGCCCGGCGCGTGAACTCGCCCGGCTCGGCCGGCCGCGCGCCGAACGCCGACCAGCGCTCCGCACACCCCGGCCACGACCGCCGGCCCGCCGTGCAGGTGAAGCTCGGCCGCACTCCTCGCCCGTGTAGCTGCCCGGCGCCGGGCACCAGAGCACCAGCGCCCGGTCGAGCACGTCCCCGCCCTCGTCGCGCAGCGTCCGCAGCGAAGCCCGCCGCGGCGGCGGACGCGCGCCGCAGAGCCGGGCCGAGCAGCGCGCCGCGTCGCCGGCGCCGCTCACCCGCATCACCGCGATCGCGGCGCGGCCCGGCGCCGCGAGGCAACGGCAAAGATCGTGTCCGCGTCGGCGGTCATCGGCGTCTCGCCGCGTCTCGGTCGGCAGCATCAGCGCCGGCACCCGTCCGTCCGCCTCGACATGCCGCGGCGAGCACCGCGTCCACGTCCGCCGGCGAGTTCACGCTGGTACCACACTCCCTCCGGATAGATCACCACGCACGGGCCCGAGTTCGCAGCGATCGAGGCAGCCCGCGGCATTCACCCGCACGCCGGCTTCAGGCCGAGCTCCTTGGCGCGCGCCTTCATGTAGTCGCGCAGCCGCTCCGATCCGTGCGCCGCGCATGACCCGCGCGTGATGCCCGTCGGGGCGCCGATTGCAGCACACGAAGAGATGCGCCGCGAAGTGCAGCGGCGGGTCGTCGGGTCGGCGCGTCATGGGGGCTCCGCGGACCATGGCGCCAAAGCTTGTTCATGGTAGCGTGCGGCCGGGGGCGTGCAGGCGCGCCTTCCGCCGCCACGGGCAAGGCCTATCTGACAGGCCGACGCCGTAACGCAAGGACCGCTTCTGATGGCCGTCCCCGGCAATCTGCTGCGGCACGAAACCTCGCCCTACCTGCTGCAGCATGCCGACAACCCGGTGCGCGTGGCGCCGCTGGGGACAGCGCGGCGCTGGCCGAGGCGCGCGGCGCCGGCAAGCCGATCCTGCTCTCGATCGGCTACGCGGCCTGCCACTGGTGCCACGTCATGGCCCACGAATCCTTCGAGGATCCCGCCACCGCCGCGCTGATGAACGACGCTCTATCGTCTGCATCAAGGTCGATCGCGAGGAGCGGCCGGACATCGATCATCTCTACATGGCCGCACTGCACGCGCTCGGCGAGCAGGGCGGCTGGCCGCTGACGATGTTCCTGACGCCCGACGGCGAGCCGTTCTGGGGCGGCACCTATTTCCCGCCGGAGCCGCGCTGGGGCCGCCCTTCGTTCCCGCAGGTGCTGCGCGGCGTCGCCGATGCCTATCACACGCAGCAGGATGCGGTGCGCCGAGAACGCCGCGGCGCTGCGCCGGGCGCTGGCCGGGCTGGCGGCGGACACTCCCGGCGCGGCACCGGGCCGGACGCTGCTCGACCGCGCCGCCGCCGCGCTGCTGCGCACTGGCCGATCCCGGTCGCGGCGGGCTGCGCGGCGCGCCGAAATTTCCCAACCCGCCGATCTTCCGCTTTCTCTGGCAGAACGCCTGCCGCACCGGCGACGCCGAGGCGCGGCCGCGGTGCACCTGCTGCTGGCAGCGCATGGCGCAGGGCGGGATCTACGACCATCTCGGCGGCGGCTTCGCCCGCTACGCCACCGATGCCGAGTGGCTCGTGCCGCATTTCGAGAAGATGCTGTACGACAACGCCCAGCTTCTCGAACTGCTTGCCCTCGCCCACGCCGACCGCCCCGAGCACGCTCTATCGCGACCGCGCGGAGGAGACGGTCGGCTGGCTGACGCGCGACATGCGCGCCGGCCGCCGTCGACGGCCACGCGGCCTTCGCCGCGTCGGAGGACGCCGACAGCGAGGGCGAGGAAGGGCCGCTTCTACGTCTGGACCGAGGCCGAGATCGACGCCGTGCTCGGCGCCGACAGCCGGCGCCTTCAAGCGCGCCTACGACGTGACGCCGGCGCGGCAACTGGGAAGGCAGGACGATCCTGCAGCCGGATCGCGCACAGCTGGCCGACGCGGACCAGGAGGCCGCGCTCGCCGGCGCGCGGGCGGCACCTGTTCCGGTGCGCGCGCCGCGCGGCCCCGGCCGGGCCGCGACGACAAGGTGCTCGCCGACTGGAACGGGCTCGTCATCGCCGCCCTCTGCCGCGCGGCCGCCGTGTTCGCCCGCCCGGATTGGCTGGCCCGTGCCGCCGATGCCTATGCCTTCATCCGCGCCGCCATGACGCGCGCCGGACGGGCGGGTGCAGCATGCCTGGCGGCTCGGCCGCGATGGCCGCGGCCGGGCTGCTCGACGACCAGGCCGCCATGGCCCGCGCCGCACTCGCGCTTGTTCGAGGCGACCGCCGACGCCGGCTATCTCGCCGACGCGATCGCGCCTGGCCGAGGCGCGCCGAGCGCTGGTTCGCCGCCGACGCCGGCGGCGGCTACTTCACCACCGCCGCCGACGCCGCCGACCTGCCGCTCGGCGGCGCGGCCCGGCCGCGCAGCGCGGCGGACGACGCGACCCCTGCCGGCAACGGCCTGATGGCCGAGGTGCTGGCGCGCCTGTACCACCTGACCGGCGAGCCACGCTGGCGGGACCGGGCGCAGGCCGTGCTGCGCGGCCTTCGGCGGCCTCGACGAACGGCTGACCGCCTGCCCGACGCTGCTCGCGGCCGCCGACCTGCTGGACGAGGGCGCCGCCGTCGTCGTCGCCGGCCAGCCCGACACGCCGGCAGGCGCAGGCGCTGCGCAACGTGCGCTCGCGCGCGCCGGACCCGGCCGTCTGCGTGCTCGCGGCCCCGCCGCCGGAGGCGCTGCCGCCGTTGCATCCGGCCACGGCAAGCGCTGCGCCGGCCGGCGCCGCGGCGGCCGCCTTCGTCTGCCGCGGCGGCGTCTGCGGCCTGCCGGTCACCGACCGCGGCAACCCTCGCCGCAGCGCCTGCACGACCGCCGCTCCGTCGCGGCGGCTTGACAGCGCCGCCGGCCGGGTCTGGCATCCGCGCGTGCCGCAGCTCTCGCTTCCATACCCCGGTCGGCGACCTCACCGTGTCGGAAGAGGCCGGGCAGATCGTCGCGCTCGACTGGGGCTGGGGCCGCGACCAGGCGGCGACGCCGCTGCTGCGCCGCGCACGCGCGCAGCTCGAAGCGTATTTCGACGGCGCCGCGTCGCGTTCGACCTGCCGCTCGCGCCCGCCGGGACGCCCTATCGCCGGCGCGTCTGGGCGGCGCTGTGCCGGCGATTCCGCCCGGCGAGACCCGCAGCTACGCCGCGATCGCCGCGGCCGCGGGCGGTTCGGCGCGCGCCGTCGGCAGGGCCAGTGCTGCCAACCCGATCCCGATCCTCATCCCCTGTCACCGCGTCGTCGGCACGACGGGAGTGGGCGGCTATTCCGGCGGCGAGGGCCTGCCGACCAAGCGGGCGCTCCTGGCGCTCGAAGCCGAGGCACGCGCCAGAACCGGCGCGCCACCGGCGCCGCGGGCCCTGCAAGCCTCGCTGTTCACCCGACTAAAAGGCGACGGAACAACCATGACAAAGGCCATCCGCATTCACGCCCCCGGCGGCCCCGAGGCCATGCTGCTGGGAGGAAGTCCCCACGCCGGAGCCGGGCCCCGGCGAGGCGCTGGTTCAGCATGCCGCCGTCGGCCTGAACTACATCGACGTCTATTTCCGCACCGGGCTCTACAAGACCTCCCTGCCGGCCACGCTGGGCATGGAGGCCGCCGGCACCGTCGTCTCCGTGGGCGCGGGCGTGACCAACGTGGCGCCCGGCGACCGGGTCGCCTATGCCACGGCGCCGATCGGCGCCTACTCGACCGCGCGAACCATTGCCGCCGACCGGCTGGTGCGCCTGCCCGACGGGGTCGACTTCAAGACCGCCGCCGCGATGATGCTGCAAGGCATGACGGCGCAATATCTGCTGCGCCGGACCTACCGGGTGAAGCAGGGCGAGACCGTCCTCGTGCACGCCGCCGCCGGCGGCGTCGGCCTCATCCTGTGCCAGTGGGCGAAGCATCTGGGTGCCACGGTCATCGGCGTGGTCTCCACCGAGGCGAAGGCGGCGCTCGCGCGCGGGCCAACGGCGCCGATCACGTCATCATCGGCCACGAAACCCTGGCCGCCGAGGTCAAGCGCATCACGGCCGGCGCCATGCTGCCGGTCGTCTACGACAGCGTCGGCAAGGACACGTTCATGGCCAGCCTGGACTGCCTCGCCCCGCTCGGGCTGATGGTGCGCTATGGCGCGGCTTCGGGGCCGGTGCCGCCGTTCGACATCGGACTGCTCGCGGCCAAGGGCAGCCTGTTCCTGACGCGCCCCACGCCTCGCCACCTACACCGCCAAGCGCGCCGATCTGGAGGCGTCCGCGCGGGACCTGTTCGCGGTGGTGCAGAGCGGTGCGGTGAAGATCCGGGTGAACCAGACCTTCCCGCTCGCCGAGGCGGCGGCGGCGCACCGGGCGCTGGAGGCACGGCAGACCACCGGGAGCACCGTTCTCCTGCCCTGACGGCGTGCCTGCCGGCGGCGCGCCAGACGCTTCCTGCGCCGCCGCGCGCGACGGCGGGGCCGCGCCGGCGCGCCCCGCCGCTCCGCGCAGCGGCAACACCCGGCTGACGGCGCTGATCGTCGCCTGCGCGCTGTTCATGCAGAACCTCGACGGCACGGTCATCGCGACCGCGCTGCCGACCATGGCGCGCGCCTTCGGGGCCGACCCGGTGGCGATGAACGTGGCGCTCACCTCCTACCTGCTGAGCCTCGCGGTGTTCATCCCGGCGAGCGGCTGGGTCGCCGACCGGTTCGGGGCGCGCACCGTCTTCCGCGCCGCGATCTTCGTCTTCACCCTCGGCTCGGTGCTGTGCGGCCGGGCCGACAGCCTGGCGTTCCTGGTCGCCGCGCGCATGCTGCAGGGCGCGGGCGGCGCGATGATGGTGCCCGTCGGGCGGCTCCTGCTGCTGCGCACGGTCGACAAGCGCGACCTGGTGGCGGCGATGGCGTGGCTGTCGGCGCCAGCGCTGTTCGGCCCGGTGCTGGGCCCGCCGCTCGGCGGCTTCCTGGTGACCTACGCCTCCTGGCGCTGGATCTTCGACATCAACGTGCCGATCGGGCTGCTCGGCATCGCCCTGGTCACGCGCTTCGTGCCGGATACGCGCGAGACCGATTTCGGCCCGGCTCGACGCGCTCGGGCTGCTGTGTGTCGGGGCTTGCGCTGGCAAGCCTCATGTTCGGGCTGGAGGCACTCGGCCACGGCGGCATCGGCGGCTCGGCGGGGCCCCTGGCGCTCGTGGTCGGCGTTGCCGCCGCGGGCCTTTACGCGCTGCATGCGCGGCACCATCCGGCGCCGCTGCTCGATCTCGCGCTGCTGCGCATCCCCACTTTCATGGTTTCGGTCGTCGGTGGCTCGCTGTTCCGCATCGCGGTCGGCGCCACGCCGTTCCTGCTGCCGCTCATGCTGCAACTCGGCTTCGGCATGTCGCCGGTGCAGAGCGGGCTGGTCACCTTCGCGAGTTCCGCGGGGGCGATCGTCATGAAGCCGGCCGCGACGGGCGCGCTGCGCCGCCTCGGCTTCCGCGACACGCTGCTGGTCAACGGCGTGCTGTCCGCGCTGCTGCTCGCGGTCTGCGCCGCGTTCCGCCCCAGTTGGCCGATGGCGGCAATCTACGGTGTTCTGCTGCTCGGCGGGCTCGGCCGCTCGCTGCAGTTCACCGCCCTGAACACGCTGGCCTTCGCGGACATTCAGCGCAGCCGCATGAGTGCCGCGACGAGCCTCTACAGCACGCTGCAGCAGGTGTTCATCACCCTCGGCGTGACCACGGCCGCTGCCACGCTGGAGACGACGATGTGGCTGGGCGGGCGGGCGAGCCCGTCGCTGGCCGACTTCTCCGTGGCATTCCTGGTGGTGAGCTTCGCCGCCCTGCTCGGCGCGCCGGTGTCGGTGCTGATGCCCCGCTCGGCCGGCGCCGAACTGTCCGGGCACGACGACAGTACCGCGTCACCGTAGGGCTGAGCGCGGGCCGGCCGCCCGCTATGCCGCGACGCCGGCGCGGGTCGCAGTTCGCGGGGCGGCGCGCGGTGTCACGGCGCGGCCCTGGAACAGCGCGATCCCCTGAACGCGGCCCCAGGCGACGGCCTGCTGGCTGTCGGCGCGGCTGAGCACGAGCCTCGCCACGTCCGCGCCCTCCGCCTCCAGGTCGCGCGTGAGCAGCGCCGGCGACCAGCGCAGGTGCGCCCGGTCGAGCCCGAGCCGCGCGGGCGGCAGCACCGCCAGCGACTCCAGCCCCACCCCGCGCAGCGCCAGCACGTAGCCGCGGGCGCGCGCGAAGTCGCGGGCGAAGACGTAGCTGGGAAGGTCGGCGAGGATGTCGGCCGCCAGCAGTTCGAGCGTGACCTGGCCGCGCAGCGCGGCGGGAAGGGCCGCGTCGAAGTGCAGGAACGCGGCGCCCAGGACGCTCGCGACGTTCAGCTTGAGGCTGAAGGGGCGCGCGCCGCGCAGATCCCCCGGCGACGCGAGCAGCGCCAGCATGCGGCGATCGAGCGTGCGCGTCAGGCGCCGGAGCAGCCACGGCACGGCGCGCACCGAGCGCCCCGGGGCGAGCACGGCCAGCAGCTCGTCGAGCGCAATCGACCGCCGCTCCCAGCGCGGGCGGAACCCGTCGGGGCCGAGCGCGCAGACCGGCCGGCGGCGGACGAAGCGCGCCATGTCAACATGCGCCAGCGATGCTTCGAGCGCCGCCAGGGCCGCCGGCTCCAGCGGCGCGAGGGCATCGGGCGCATCGACGGCGGCCGGATCGTCGATCAGGCTGGTCTCCGCTGCCTCGAGCAGGGCCGCGGCGTCGGCGGGCAGGTCGAGCAGGCGACAGAGCGACGCGCAAGCCCTCGCCGCCCTCGAACAACGCGGCCAGATCGCGCAGGCTCCGCGCCAGCGGCCGCTCGCCATCGCCCCGCCAGATCACCGCGACGTCGCCGTTGGGCAGGCTGAACGCGCGTGCCCGGTCGGCTTCCAGCAGCGGCAGCAGGGCCTCACGGGCAAGGCGGCGATGGTGCGGGCGCGCCAGTGCGGTGGGCAGGTGCGAGAGCTGCAGCAGCAGCGCCCGTCGTGGCACCGCGGCCGCGACGCATTCGTGGACCAGGGCGATCAGCCGCTCGGCCTCTTCCGGGCCGGCGGGCGGATCGACCGTGGCGTGCCGCCGCGACGCGATCATGGCGCTTCCGCGGGCGCCCCGGCGGCGAGCAGGCGCGGGACGCGGCAGAGGCGGCGTCCGGCGGGGTCGGTCGCCGTCGCCCGCTCGCCGCACTGACGCGGCGTGCAGCCGCCCGCGGCGGGGCAGCCCCGCATCCGCATCGCGGCCAGGGCGGCGTCCACGTGGCGGCCCTGGAAGCGGCGGATGCCCCGTGCGGCGCCCCAACGCAGCGCATCCGCGTCGTCCGCGCCGGTGAGCACGACCCGCTCGGGGCCGATCGCGCGCACCGAAGCGGCCAGCGCCCGCGCCTCCTCGTCCGGCAGCGCGAGCAGGGTCGGGGCCCAGGCGAGGCGGATGAACGCGGCGTCGAGCGCGGCGGGGTTCGTGAGCAGCAGGGCGAGGTGCGACACGTCATCCAGCAGCAGCGTCCAGCCGGACGCGGCCGCGAGCCGCCGCGCGCGGGCGAACGCATCAGGCTCGCTGCCGGCCTCGGCCAGAGCGACGGCGACCCCGAGTTCCGCCCCGCCGGCCCGACAGGCCGCGACGAGGCGGGCGAACGGCGCATCGAGGACGCTCGCGAGCGAAAGCTTCAGGTGCACTGCCGCCCCCGCCAGCGGATCGAGCGGCGTCCCGGTGCCGAGCGCGGTCACGAGTTCTCCCAGCAGGCGCCGATCGAACTCGGGCGCCAGATGGTGGAGCAGGAAGGGATCGCCGCGGGCTTGGCCGGGCGTCCCGGCGCGGGCCTCCAGCGCTACCAGCGAAAACGTGATCTCGCGCCACAGCGGCCGCAGCGGCGCGGTCCCGTCGGCCGGAGCCTGAAGCTGGGCCGCGAAACGCTGCCGGGTGAGCGCGGCGAGCGGGGCGGCACCCAGGGCGGCGCCAGCGCGTCGAGGCTGGCCGGTGTCGCGACCGTGTCGCCCGGGCGGGGCGTGCGCGCCGCCGCTTCCGCGAGCCGCGCCCGCGCATAGGCCAGCAGCGCTCCGGACTCGGTCGCCAGCGGCCAAAGCGATACCAGGGCGGCGGGATCGGGTGCATCCAGGCGCAGCAGCCGCCCGAGCAGGGCGGGCAACGCGACCGGGTCGACCGCCGCCGGCGCGCTGCCCCTGGCCGGGAGCACGGCGCGGGCCTCGCACAGCAGCACGCGGTCGTCGTTGCCGAGCGCGAACACCTGGCCCTCGTGGCGCTCCGCCGCATCCCGCAACAGCGCGTCGGCGACGCGGCGATGGTGCGGCCGCGGTCCGGGCGGGCGCAGGCGGGAGAGATGCAGCACCAGCGCGAGCCGCTCGCGCGGGAAGCGCGCGGCGCGCTCGGCGGCGTCGAGGAACTGCCGCTCGCCGCCGCCCGCCGCCGCCAGGGCCATAGCCGGGGGCGAGCGGGGCCGTAGTCGGGGGCATAGCCGGGGGCACGCGCAGATGCGGCCGATGCCGCTCGGCCGCGCCCGCCCCTGCCCGCGCGACGGCCGGCGCGGCTAGAACTGGTTGCATCGCAGGCGACCTGCCGCGCCCATGTCCCCTCGTCAAAATGCCGCATGCGGAAAATTCAGGCTCGATCCGGCTCGAACCGGCTCGAAGAGGGCGCTACGCTGCGCCGCGATGATTACCCTGACGTTAGCGCCGGCCACGCTGCCGGCGGGTCAGCGGGTGTATGCCGTGGGCGATATCCACGGTTGCGCTGACCGGCTGGCCGTCCTGCACCAGCTCATCGCCGCCGATCTCGCGGCCCGGCCGATCGCCGACCCGCTGCTGCTCCATCTCGGCGACTATGTCGATCGCGGCGAGGACAGCGCCCGGGTGGTCGCCATGCTGCGCCAGCCGTGGCCCACGCCCGGCGTGCGGCGGCTCGACCTCATGGGCAATCACGAAGCCATGATGCTGGAGGCGGTGGACACCGGCGAGGCCGAGGCGGCAATGCAGTGGCTGTCCAATGGGGGGCGGAATCGCTGGCGAGCTGGGGGATCGCACGCCGCGCCAAGCCGCGCGACTGGGCGCGAACGATCCCGGCCGAGGTGCTCACCTTCCTGCGCCAGCTGCCGCTCTGGCACCAGGCGGGCGGCTACATCTTCGTCCACGCCGGCCTGCGCCCCGGCGTGCCGCTGGAGCGTCAGTCGCGCCACGACATGCTCTGGATTCGCGAGCCGTTCCTCTCCTGGCAAGGCGACCTGCCCGGCGTGGTCGTGCATGGTCACACGCCGGACCATGACGTCGTGGTGCGGCCGAACCGGCTCGGGATCGACACCGGGGCGGTGCTGGGCGGCGTTCTGACCTGTGCAGTGCTGGAGGGCGACCGGATGGGATTTCTGCGCGCATGACGGCCCCGCCGGCAGGGGATGAGGCGGACGCCGCCGCGGCGCTCGTGGCCGCGGTGCGCGGCCTCGGGCGGGCGAGCGTGCTCGTGGTCGGCGACGCGATGCTCGACCGCTACATGTTCGGCGAGGTCGAGCGGGTCAGCCCGGAGGCGCCGGTGCCGGTGCTGCTGGTCGAGCGCGAGCTGTCGCTGCCCGGCGGGGCCGGCAACGTCGTGCGCAATCTCGGCGCGCTCGGCGCGGCGGTCGCGTTCGTCTCGATCGTCGGCGACGACCAGTCGGGCTCCGACCTCACCGGCCTGATCGGCGGCCAGCCGGGGGTGGAGCCGTGGCTGCTGGTGCAGGGCGGGCGGGCGACGACCACCAAGACGCGGATGGTCGCGCAGGGGCAGCAACTGCTGCGCGTCGATCGCGAAGACACCGCGCCGGTGCACGAAAAGCTTGCCGAGCGGCTGCTGCGCATCGCCCGCGACGCGATGGCCGCGACCTCGGTCACCGTCTTTTCCGACTACCGCAAGGGGCTGCTGGCCGGCGGCCTGCCGCAGGCGCTGATCCAGGCGGCCAAGGCCGCCGGGCGGCCGGTGGTCGTGGACCTGCGCGGCGCCGATTTCGCCGCCTATGCCGGCGCCGACGTCATCTTCGTCCCGCGCCGCGAATTGGCGCTGATGAGCGGCGTCGCTGCCGAGGACGACGCCGCGGTGGCGGGCGCCGCCGTGGCGCTGCGGCAGGCGCATGGGTTCGGCGCCGTGCTGGTGCTGCGCGCCGAGCATGGGCTGATGCTCGTCGATGCCGGCGGGGTCACGCAGTTGCGCGGCGAGGCGCTGGAGGTGTTCGACCCCTCGGGCGCGGGCGACACCGCGACCGCGACGCTCGCCGCCGCGCTGGCCACCGGCTGCTCGCTCGACGTCGCCGCGCGGCTGGCGAACCTCGCCGCCGGCATCGCCCTCGCCCGGTCCGGCACCGCCGTCGTCCGCGAGAGCGATTTTCTCGCCGCGCTGTCGCCCGAGCGGGGTCCGGTGCGGAAGATCGTCGGCGCCGACACGGCGGCCGAGCAGGTTGAACGCTGGCGCCGGCGCGGCCTGCGCAGCGGCTTCGTCGCCCGGCGCCTTCGACCCGCTGCGGGCGGGGCACGAGCACCTGCTGCAACAGGCGGCGCTGGCCTGCGAGCGGCTGGTGGTGGCGGTGGCGTCGGACGCGGAGGTGCGGCGGCGCAAGGGCGAGGATCGGCCGCTGCAATCGCAGGCGGAGCGGGCGGCGCGGCTCGCCGCCCTGCCCTCGGTCGATCTCGTGGTCGTGCCCGAAGGCGAGGACGCGGCCACCCTGCTCGCGGCGCTGCGGCCGGAGCTGCTCGTGACCGGCGCCGACCAGGTCGCCAGCGACCCGGCGACGGCGGAGCTGATGCGCGGCTGGGGCGGACAGGTGCTGCGCGCCGAGCGCCTCGCCGAGCCGGCCTGATCTCCCCCTACTCCGCCCGCAGCGCCGCGCGCAGGTCGGCCGCGCCGGCCGGGTCTTCGAGGGCGGCGAGACGCAGGGCCGCCACCGCGGCGAACCGCTGCAACAGGCTTCGGCGCCGCGCGCCGGCCAGCGGATGCGCGGGGGCGGCGCGGATGATCTCCGCCTCGCCCGCAACGGCCACGATCAGCCCGACCTGCTCCGGCAGCAGCGCCTGCGGGAAATCGTCGTCCACCGCGAAGTAGAGCGCGTCGCAGAACGCGCGGTAGTCGGGCCATTTCGCGTCGGTGAGAAAGTCGCGCGCGCCCGACTTCACCTCGATGCAGACGAAGCCGCCGTCGCCGCAGAGGGCGAGGATGTCGGCACGGCGGCCGTTGGGCAGCGGCACCTCGTGCACCGGCGCCCAGCCGAGGCGTCCGCAAAGCCGGCCGGCAGCGCGACGGATCGCGAGGCTGCGCTCCGGAAAGCTCGGCAGCTCGGACAATGCACCCCTCCTGCGGCGCATCATGCCGCTCGCGCCGGCTTGACCGCCAGGGTCCTGCATGCGCTGCTGCCCGGCATGACCGAGGCCCGCGGCTTCACCACGCCACCCACCGCCGAGGAGATGGCCGCCCTCGCCGAACAGGCGCTGGCCGCGATCCCCGAGCGCCTGCGCCGGCACATCAACGGCGTCGGCATCTCGGTCGAGGAGTTCGCCGACGATGCCACGCTCGCCGAGATGGAGATCGAAGTCGGCGTGGGATTTGAGCGGGCTGTATCGCGGCACGCCGCTGAACCGGCGCAGCGTGGACGACATCGCGCGCGCGCCCGACCTGATCTTCCTCTATCGCCAGCCGATCCTGCTCGAATGGGTCGAGACCGACGAGGACCTGTACCGGCTCGTGCGCAACGTGCTGATCCACGAAGTCGCGCACCATTTCGGCTTCAGCGACGCCGAGATCGAGGCGCTGGAACGGCAGATGGACTGACCCGCCGGCCCTGCCCTTGCGGTGCCGGCGCGGCTCGGCCTAATCCGCCGCATGCTGCATCTGGCCAAGCTTGCCGTCGGCGTCCGCGATCTCGCGCACCTGCAATCGGCGCAGCAGATCCGGGCGCAGCAGGCGCCGCCGCTGCGCCACCTGACCCGCAACCATCCCCGCCGCGCCGCCGAGGTGATCGACGGCGGCTCGATCTATTGGGTGGTCGGCGGGATCATGCTGGTGCGGCAGCGCATCCTCGACATCCGCCCCGACGCGGCCCAGGACGGCACCAAGCGGACGGCGCTCGTGCTGGACCCCGACCTGGTCGCGGTGCGGCCGCGGGCAACGAAGGCGTTCCAGGGGTGGCGCTATCTCGCGGCGGACGCGGCGCCGTCGGACCTGGTGCGCGGCCGCGCGGACGGTGCCGACGCGCTGCCGGAGGCGCTGCGCCGCGCGCTCGCCGGTCTCGGCCTGCTGTAGCCGACGCTGCAGTGCAATAGAGCTTGCGCGACTCGGCAGATTTGTTCTTAGGTGTTTCAGGCTAGTAGCCTCCTTTTCTCAAAAGGACCGTGAACCGCAAAACCGCCGGAGTGCCAAGCATGCTGTCCCGCCGCTCCCTGCTCGCCGCCGTTGGTGCCGTCGTGCCGGTCGCGCTGACCGCCGCGGGGGCCGAGGCCGCCAACGGCACAACCGCCGGCCCCACCGTCGGGCCGCATCACCACAAGAAGCACCACACCCATACGGCCGCGGCCCATGGGTCGCATCACCACAAGCCGCAGCACCGCACGGCCGCCACCGCGCCCTCGCACCACCCCGCCTGAGCGCGGCTGCTTCCGGCCCCGGAGGCATTGCCGGGGCCGGCGCGATGGACCGGGTCACGCGGGTGGACTATCCCGTCGGTCTCACCCGCCAACCCTTGACCCGGTCCCTCGCCACGCATGTTCCTGGCTCATCTGCTTGCCGCCCTGGTCGGGCACAGCCGGCGGCGCGCGCCGCTGGTGCTGCTCGTCGGGTTTCTGCTCGCCGCGGGCGCCGCGTGGTTCGGCGCCACGCATCTCGCGGTTTCGACCGACACCGACGCGATGTTCGCCGCCTCCCTGCCCTGGCGGCAGCGGCAGATCGCCTGGCAGCGGGCGTTCCCACAGTTCCGGGACCTGCTGGTCGGCGTGGTCGATGCAACGACGCCGGAGGCGGCGGACGAGACGGCCGGCGCGCTCGCCGCCGCGCTGGCGCAGGACCACACCCATTTCCGTGAGGTGCGGCGCCCGGATGGCGGCCCGTATTTCGCGCGCAACGCGTTCCTGTTCCTGGAGCCGAAGGCGCTCGAGGACCTGCTGAACCGCACCATCGACGCGCAGCCCTTCCTCGGCCAGCTCGCGGCCGATCCCACGGCGCGCGGCCTGTTCTCCGCGCTTGCACTGCTGGCGGTCGGCGTCGAGCGCGGGCAGGCGGAGCTCGGGTCGTTCGCGCAGCCGCTGCAGGCGTTTCACCGCGTGCTCGCCGATGCGGCGGCCGGGCACGACCGGCCGCTCTCCTGGCAGCGCCTGATCGCCGGGCCGCTCGTCGATCAGGCCGGCGGGTACCGGTTCGTGCTGGCGCAGGTGCGGCCCGACTACACGGCCCTGCAGCCGGGCGAGGCGGCGACCGAGGCGATGCGCAAGGCGATCGCCGCGCTGCCGGACGTGCGCGACGGCAGCGCGCATGTGCGCATCACCGGCTCGGTGGCACTCTCCGACGAGGAGTTCGGCACCGTCGCGAAAGGCATGACCGCGGGGCTCATCGGCAGCGTGGTGCTGATCGCGCTGTGGCTCCTGCTCGCCCTGCACACATGGCGGCTGATCGTGCCGGTGCTGCTCACGCTGGCGCTCGGGCTGTCGCTGACGCTCGGCTTCGCGGCGCTGGCGGTCGGCACGCTCAACCTGGTCTCGGTCGCGTTCGCGATTCTGTTCGTCGGCATCGCGGTCGATTTCGCGATCCAGTTCACCGTGCGGCTGCGCCGCCGGCTGGCCGAGGAGCCAGGGCTGGAGGCGGCGCTGACGGCGACGGCGCGGCTGGTGGCGCCGGAGGTGCTGGTGGCGGCACTGGCCACCGCCTGCGGCTTTCTTGCCTTCGTCCCGACATCCTTTGCCGGCGTCGCCGGGCTCGGCCTGATCGCGGGCGGCGGGATGATCATCGCCTTCCTCTGCACGATCCTGTTCATGCCGGCGGTGATCGCCCTCTGCCGGCCGCGCGCGGCGCGCAGCCCGGCGGGGCTTCGCCTGGGGCGCTGCGCTGGAGCCGCGGCTGGTGCGCGCGCGCCGGCCGGTGCTGATCGTCTTCGCCCTGCTCGCGGTCGCCGGCGCCGCGCTGGTGCCGCTGCTGCGCTTCGACAGCGACCCGCTGCACACCAAGAACCCGAACACCGAGGCGATGCGCACGCTCGCCGACCTGATGGCGTCGCCGATCACGAATCCGTACACGGTCGACATCCTCGCGCCCTCGCTCGACGCGGCCAGCGCGCTGGCCGAAAAGCTGCGCAAGCTGCCGCTGGTGGCGAGCGCACTGACCCTGCAGAGCTTCGTGCCGTCCGACCAGAAGGAGAAGCTCGCGCTGGTCGCCGACGCCGACAACATCCTGGCACCGACGCTCGCCCCGCCCTCCTCGCCCGCCCCGATCACGCCGGCCGATCTGCGCCTCGCCGCCGAGACCGCGGCGAACCAGCTCGCCGCCGCGCTGCCCAAGCTGCCGCCCGGCGACCCGCTGCGCGCCATCGCCGCCGACCTGAAGGCCCTCGCCGCGGCGCCGGACGCCACGCTGCTGGTCGCCAACCGCGCGCTGACGCGGTTCCTGCCGGCGCAGCTTGCGCAGTTGCGCACGGCCCTTCAGGCCGCGCCCGTCAGCGTTGCCGAAGTGCCGGCCACGATCAAGCGGGACTGGCTGCTGCCCGACGGGCGCGCGCGGGTGCAGGTGGTGGGCACGGCGCAGACCCATGACAGCCGGGGCCTGCACGCGCTCGTCGACCAGGTGCGCACGGTCGCGCCGGATGCGCAGGGGACGGCAGTGACCATCGTCGAGACCGCGGCGACCATCGTCGGCGCGTTCCGTGACGCGGCGCTCTACGCGCTCGGTGCGATCGCCATCATCCTCATCGTCACGCTACGGCGGGCGGAGGACGTGGCGCTGGTGATGGCGCCGCTGCTGCTCGGCGCGCTGCTGACCGTGCTCGGCATCTCGGCGCTGGGCGAGACGCTGAACTTCGCCAACATCATCGCCCTGCCGCTGCTGCTCGGCGTGGGCGTGTCGTTCAATGTCTATTTCGTGATGAACCGCCGCGCCGGGGCGGAGACGTTCCTCGGCACGCCCACCGCGCGCGCGGTGGTGTTCTCGGCACTGACCACCGGCTCCGCGTTCGGCACGCTGGCGCTCTCGCCGCATCCCGGCACCGCGAGCATGGGGCTGCTGCTGGTGCTGAGCCTCGCCGGCACGCTGTTGGCAACGCTCGTGTTCCTGCCGACGCTGTTGCGCACGCTGGGGCCGGTGCGCGCGACTACACCCGCGGCAGCGCCGCCTTCACGGCGGGGCTGAGCAGCGCCGCCAGCTCCGCCTCGTGCGCATAGCCGGGCATCAGCGCGGCGATCAGCGCGTCGCGCTGCTGCGCCGGGTGGAAATAGATTTCCGATGTGCCCGCCGGCAGGTTTTGCAGCAGGCGCAGCACGCGCGCCTCCGTCATCTGCCCGCTCCAGGCGATGCCGAACACCGCGTCGTCGCTCGCCACGCCCGCCGCGCGGGCCTGGGCGCGCAGCAGGCGGCACCACGCATGCAGCGCGCGGCCGCCGAGGCCGGGCGGGGTCGCGCAGGCGGCGAGCACCGCCGGCGGCTCGGCCGGCACGCGGATGCGCGTCAGGCCGTGTTGCCGCCCGATGTGCAGCATCAGCCGCCCGACGGTCGGGTGCAGATGCATGTGCTTGTGCGCGTCGGCATGGTCGAGCGGCAGGCCGGTGGCGGCGAAGGCGGCGAACTGCGCGGCGATCTCGGCCGCGAGCTGGCGGCGTACTTGCGGCAGGAAGGCATAGCGCAGGCCGAGCCGCAGTGCGTCGGAAGGAAACCAGCCGCGCGCATCGACGAGCGCCGGGATCTCGGCCGGCGGCAGCACCGCCCTGCCCTCGATCGCCACCAGATGCAGCCCGACGCGCAGGCCCGGCAGCCGCCTTGCGCGCCGGACCGCGTCCGCCGCCGCGTCGCCGGCCACCATCAGGCTGGCATGGGTCAGCGCGCCGTCGCGATGCGCGCGCTCGATCCCTTCGTTGACCGCCTCCGACAGGCCGAAATCGTCGGCGGTGAGGACGACGCGGCGGGCGCCGCCGTTCAAGCCGCCTTCTGCCGCTCGCGCAGGAACTGGAAGAACTCGATGCCCTCGCGCAGCCGGCGCTTCATCATCTGCGGGCTGCGCACCATCTCGCCCACGATCGACGCGATCTTCGGCGCGCGGAAGTAGAAGCGCCGGTAGAAGGTCTCCACGGAATTGAAGATCTCCGTGTGCGACAGGTGCGGATAGTGCAGCGGCGCGATCTGGATGCCGTGGTCGTCCACCAGGTCCGCGTGCGCGGCATCCAGCCAGCCGTTCTCCACCGCCTGGCGGTGCAGGAACGTGCCCGGATACGGCGCGGCCAGCGACACCTGCAGCGTGTGCGGGTTGATCTCGACCGCGAAGCGGATCGTCTCCTCGATCGTCTCGCGCGTCTCGCCGGGCAGGCCGAGGATGAAGGTGCCGTGGATCTTGATGCCGAGGTCGTGGCAGTCCTGGGTGAAGCGCTTCGCGACCTCGATGCGCATGCCCTTCTTGATGTTGTGCAGGATCTGCTGGTTGCCGCTTTCGTAGCCGACCAGCAGCAGCCGGAGCCCGTTGTCACGCAGCACGCGCAGCGTCTCGCGCGGCACGTTGGCCTTGGCGTTGCAGCTCCAGGTCACGCCGAGCTTGCCGAGCTCGCGCGCGATCGCCTCGGCGCGGGGCAGGTTGTCGGTGAACGTGTCGTCGTCGAAGAAGAATTCCCGGACCTGCGGGAAATACGACTTCGCCAGCCGGATTTCTTCGGCGACGTGCTCCGGCGAGCGCACGCGGTAGCGGTGCCCGCCGACCGTCTGCGGCCACAGGCAGAAGGTGCAGCGGCTCTTGCAGCCGCGCCCGGTGTAGAGCGAGACGTACGGGTGCAGCAGGTAGCCGATGAAATAGTCTTCTATGCGCAGGTCGCGGCTGATAGACCTCGGTCACGAACGGCAGCGTGTCCATGTCCTCGATCATCGCGCGGTCGGGGTTGTGCACGATCGCGCCGTCCGGGCCGCGATGGCTGATGCCGTCGATGGCGGAGAGGTCGCGCCCCTCGGCCACGTCGCGGATCGTGAAGTCGAACTCGTTGCGCGCGACGAAGTCGATCGCGGACCCCTGGCGCAGGCTCTCCTCCGGCTGCACCGCCACCTTTGCGCCGACGAAGCCGATGCGCAGTGCCGGGTTCGCGTCCTTCAGCGCCTGTGCCACGCGGGCGTCGGCGGCGAAGGACGGGGCCGAGGTGTGGATCACGCACAGTTCGTAGTCGCGCGCCTGCGCCACCACCGCGTCGAGCCCGATGCGCGCGGGCGGCGCGTCGATCAGCTTGCTGCCGGGGACCAGCGCCGCCGGCTGGGCGAGCCAGGTCGGATACCAGAAGCTGCGGATCTCCCGCCGTGCCTGATAGCGCGAGCCGGCGCCGCCATCGAACCCGTCGAAGGAGGGCGGTTGCAGAAACAGCGTCTTCATCATGCCCGTTCGGTCTCCAGCGACTCCGCACGCATCGTCCGTCCCCGCCACGTCACCCGGCTGCCGGCGAAGCTTGCCAGCAGCACCGCCACCGACATGAGGTCGCGCAGCGGCAGAAGCCAGAGGACGCCGACGGAGGCAAGGCCCAGCGCCCGGTCGATCCCCCGCGCCGCCGCCCGCCCGGACCGCCCAGGCGGCCGCCGCGAGCCCGATCGCCCACGCCGCGCCCCCCGACAGGATCAGCGCGGCCAGCGCCCAGGCAAGCGGGTATTGCACGGCGGAGGCCGCGAAAGCCAGCGGAGCCAGCGCCCGGATGGTCCGCCCCCAGCGCAGCTCGTGCCGCCAGAGCGCCGACAGTCGCGTTTCGGGCACAGTGGTCGCGGGAACCGTCGCCGCGAGCCGCACCGCGAGGCCGAGCGCCTGGACCTTGTGGCCGAGCAGGTGGTCGTCGGCCAGATGCTCGCTCAGCGCGGCGAACCCGCCGATCGCCTCCAGCGTCGCGCGCCGCAGCGCGAGCGTCGCGCCGAGCGCGTCCTGCCGGCCCAGCGCGCGGGCCAGCAGCGCGCCGGGCAGGAACCCGTGGGTGATGGCGCTCGCGCCCAGCCGGGCCGCCAGGCCGCGATTGGCCGGCCGGCCGGTGTAGAGCGTGGTCGCGAGCCCGGTGCCCGGCTGCTCCAGCGCCGCGGCGATGCGGGCGAGATAGTCCGGGGCGGCATGAACGTCGCTGTCGGCGATCACCAGCACGTCGTGCCGGGCCGCCGCCAGCATGTTGGCGAGGTTGGCGACCTTGCGGTTGGCGCCCCGCGCGGTGTCGTCCACCACCACCGCGACGTCGCGCGCGGCGAAGCGCGCCCGCACCCGCTCGGCCACCGCCCGCGCCGGATCGGCCGGGTCCTGCACCCCGAACACGACCTGGAATGCCGGGTAGTCCTGGGCGCAGGCACTGCTCAGCGCCGCCTCGAGCAGCGGCTCGGCGCCGTAGAGGGGGCGCAGGACGGTGATTCCCGGGCAGGCACGCGGTGCTGCGGCCGGTGCGGCGCGGAAGCGGCGGACCAGCCACCATCCGGCCAGCGACTGCGCGGCCCCCGCGGCGCAGAGCAGGCCAGCCAGGGTCGCCAGCAGCGCCATCGCGGTCAGGACTTCTCGCCCGCCTCCAGCTTCGTCGTCTTCGCCTGCAACGAGGTGATCAGCGGCCCGGGATCGCCCGCCGCGATCAGCGAGCGGAAGTCGGAACGCTGCAGCGCCACCCGGCTGATCGTCCCGTCCAGCAGCACGTCGGTCGCCCGCCAGCCGCCGTTGACTTGCCGCATCACGTAGTCGATCCGCCGCGGATCGCCGGTTTTCGGCAGAATCTCCGTCGAGACCACCTGCTCGGCGCCGCTGGCGCGGGTCTGCGGCAGGATTTCGAGCCGCTGGCCGTCATAGCTGTCGAAGTTCGCGACATAGCTCGCGACGATGTAGCGGGTGAACACGTCCAGCAGCCGCGCCTGCTGGCCCGGCGGGATCGAGGGCCAGCGCGGGCCGACCGAGGTCGCCAGGATCTGGTTCAGGTCGAAGGTGTGCTCGATCACGGGCGTGAGTGTCCGCGCCCGCTCGGCGAACGGGCTCACGCGGCCGGCGCGCATGATCTGGAGCAGCGCGTCGTTGAGCGCCGCGATCGGTGCCGCGGGCCCGCCTTCCTGCGCCGCGGCCCCGCGCGCGATCACGCCGACGACCAGCGCCAGCAGCGCCCGCCGCCTCATTGCCGGCGGCTGACCGCGTAGTGCGCGAGGGCGCGCAGGAGGTGCGCGCGTTCGCCGAACCCGTCGAGATGCGCCGCCGCCTGGGCGGCCAGCGCCTGCGCCTGCGCGCGCGCCCGGGCCTCGCCCAGCACGCCCACCAGCGTCGCCTTGCCCGCCGCGGCGTCCTTGCCGGCGGTCTTGCCGGTCTCCGCCGTGGTGCCGGTCGCGTCCAGCAGGTCGTCGGCGATCTGGAACGCGGCGCCGAAATCGCGCCCATAGGCGGAGAGCAGCAGCCGCTGGGCGGGCGCCGCCCGGCCCAGGATGGCGCCGGCCTCAGCGCTGAACTGCAACAGCCGCCCGGTCTTCAGCGCCTGCAGGCGGATGATCTGATCCACCGTCAGCACCGCGCCCTCCGCCAGCATGTCGATCATCTGCCCACCCGCCATGCCGCGCGCGCCGGAGGCGTGCCCGAGCGCGGCAACCAGTTCGCACCGCGCCTCGGGATTGGAGTGCGTGTCCGGTTCGGCAAGCACCTCGAACGCGCGGGCCTGCAATGCGTCGCCGGCGAGGATCGCGGTCGCCTCGTCGAAGGCGCGGTGCGTGCTCGGCTTGCCGCGGCGCAGGTCGTCGTTGTCCATCGCCGGCAGGTCGTCATGCACGAGGCTGTAGGCGTGCAGCATCTCCACCGCGGCGGCGACCCGCGCGGCGCAGCGGCGATCGACGCGAAACAGGGCGGCACTTTCGGCGACCAGGAAGGCCCGGAGCCGCTTGCCGCCGCCCAGCGTCGCGTAGCGCATGGCCTCGGCCAGCCGCGCCTCCGCCCCCTCGGGCGCGGGCAGCACGTCGTCGAGCGTCGATTCGACCTCGGCGGCGACGCGGGCGAGTGCCGCCGCCAGTCCCTCCTGCCCCGTCACCTCCACCGCGTCTGACGCCATGCCCGGCCCGCTCCCGCTGCCCAGTTCCGACGGCCGCCCGCTTGCCCCGGGCGGCCGCGGCGGCGCAACCCCCTGCGCCTCGCGGGCGAGCGAAGGCTACCGTGGCTGTGGGATTCCTGCCATACGGCCGAGCCTGCGCGCACGGGGGCATTGTCGCGCGCCCGCCCGGCGGCATATCGAGAGGTCGGAACCGGTGCCGACCGAGGGGAGCATAGAGAGGGCATGTTGCGGGTGGTCCTGGCTCAGCCGCGCGGCTTCTGCGCCGGAGTGGAGCGCGCGATCGAGATCGTCGAGCGTGCGCTGAAGAAATACGGGCCGCCGATCTACGTGCGGCACGAGATCGTGCACAACCAGCACGTCGTGGCCGACCTGCGCCGGCGCGGGGCGGTGTTCGTCGATGAGATCAACGAGGTGCCGCCGGGTGCGATCACGGTCTTCTCGGCCCACGGGGTCGCCAAGCGGGTGGAGGAGCTGGCGCGCGAGCGCAGCCTGCCGGTGATCGACGCGACCTGCCCGCTGGTGGCCAAGGTCCACAACGAGGGCCGCCGCTACGCCGCCCAAGGGCGCGAGATCGTGCTGGTCGGCCATGCCGGGCACGCGGAGGTTGAGGGCACCATCGGCCAGGTCCCGGGGAAGGTGCACCTCGTGCAGACGGTCGAGGACGTCTGGACGCTCGCCCCCGACAACCCTGAGCGGATGGCCTACATCACCCAGACCACGCTCTCGGTGGACGACACCCGCCACATCATCGCTGCCCTGCAGCAGCGCTTTCCGGAGATTGTCGGCCCGAACGTGCGCGACATCTGCTATGCCACGCAGAACCGCCAGCAGGCGGTGCGGGAACTGGCGGCCGAGGTGGACGTGATCCTCGTCGTCGGCAGCCGCAACAGCTCCAACTCCAACCGGCTGTGCGAGATCGGCCTCGATCTCGGCAAGCCGAGCTACCTGATCGACGATGCCGAGGCGCTCCGCCCGGAGTGGTTCGCCAACGTCGCCTCGGTCGGCCTCACCGCCGGTGCCTCGGCGCCGGAGACGCTGGTGCAGGGTGTGATCGAGGGGCTTCAGCGCTTCGCCGAAATCGAGGTCGAGACGCTTCAAGGGGTTGCGGAGGACGTGCGCTTCCGCTTCCCTGCCGAACTCGCTGAGGCGTGAGCTTCTCCCAGTCTCAAGGACTCGACCATTGCCCGTTCCCCTGAATCAGGCGCTACGCGTCGGGGCGTATGTGGTCCGCCAGCATGTGCTGGGCCGTCGGCGCTACCCGCTCGTGCTGATGCTGGAGCCGCTGTTCCGCTGCAACCTGGCCTGCGCCGGCTGCGGCAAGATCGACTATCCCGACCCGATCCTCAATCAGCGCCTCTCGGTCGCCGACTGCATCGCGGCGGTCGAGGAGTGCGGGGCGCCCGTGGTCGCGATCGCCGGCGGCGAGCCGCTGCTGCATCGCGAGCTGCCGCAGATCGTGGAAGCCATCCTGGCGCGCGGCAAGTTCGTCTATCTGTGCACCAACGCGCTGCTGCTGGAAAAGAAGCTCGACCAATACAAGCCGCACAAGAACTTCGCCTGGGACGTGCATCTCGACGGCGACGAGACGATGCACGACAAGGCGGTGAGCCAGAAGGGCGTGTTCCAGCGCGCGGTATCGGCGATCGCGGCGGCGAAGGGGCGCGGCTTCCGCGTCTGCATCAACACCACGCTGTTCGACGGCGCCGACCCCGACCGGGTGGCGAGCTTCCTCGACGACGTGAGTGCGCTGAACATCGACGGGGTGATGATCTCGCCCGGCTACGCCTATGAGCGGGCGCCCGATCAGCAGCATTTCTTGAACCGCCGCCGTTCGAAGGAGCTGTTCCGGGCCATTTTCGCGCGCGGTCGCGGGCGGGGCTGGAAGTTCAACCAGTCGTCGCTGTTCCTCGACTTCCTCGCCGGCAACCAGCGCTATCTGTGCACGCCGTGGGGCAAGCCCACGCGCAACGTGTTCGGCTGGCAGCGGCCCTGCTACCTGCTCGGCGAAGGCTACGCGAAGAGTTTTCGCGAGCTGATGGAGACCACCGACTGGGACCGCTACGGCACCGGCAACTACGCCAAGTGCGCGGACTGCATGGTGCATTCCGGTTATGAGGCGACGGCGGTGGTCGATGCGGTGCGCAAGCCGTGGAAGATCGTGGCGATCAAGCTGCGCGGCCCGCGCACGCAGGGGCCGATGGCACCCGAAATCCCGCTCGATCACGCCCGCCCGCCGGAATACGTCTTCACCCGGCACGTGTCGGATGCGATGGCGCGCCTCGGCCATCGCCCGCCCACGCGCGCGGCGGATGCCGCCGGCTCGGCCGACTAGCGCAGGGCAGTGGCGGCCGGTTTCGGCGGCGGCAGCGGCGCGGGCGGATAGTCGGCGAGGAACCTGCGCAGCGGCACCGAGCCGGTCACGGCGGCCTCGCCCGCCGCCACGAGAAGATCGACGTCGGCGCGCGGGATCGTCAGGCCTGTCGGAATCGCCTGCAGCTTCGCGGTCTCGGGGGTCGCCGGCAGGTCGCGCAGCGAGATGTGGACCAGCTCCGCCTTCACGTCGTCGCACGCGGCTCCGTCGATCACCGCGCCTTTGCTGCATCGCGCGGTGCGGACCGTGTTCGCGAACTCCTGCAATTGCTGGCCGACGGCGATCAGCGTCTCGAAATTGTAGCGGTCGATCTGGCTGCCGCTGACGAGGCCGAACAGCGAGATGACGCCGCCCACGTAGCGCTGCCGAGCGATCGCGGTGTCCTGCGCGCCCTCGCCGTCGACGCTGATCACCAGCAGCCGCCGCAGCTTGTCGAGGCCGCGGCCGGCCAGGTCGTGCGCCGTCATCGCCTGCATCATCCCGCCGGACGCCCGCAGGGCGAGATTGTCCGACACGCCGCCGTCGACCAGGTGGACGTAGTCCGTGCGGCCGGGCACGAGGTACTGCTCGGCCGTATGCGCCTCGGCGCCCACGCGCGAGAGCGGGTCGCGCGCGTCGGCCGGGCTCACGCGGCGCAGCCAGCCCGGCTCGCGCCCGCCGCAATCGCGCACGTGATTGGTGATCGTGACCGGCGAGAACAGGCCCGGAAACCCGTTCGATGCGGCGACGGCGCGTGAGATCGGAAACGCCTCCAGGTTGGAGCAGATCTCGTCGAAAACCTCCTGCGTGAAGAGGAACGGCGTGCCGTAGGCCAGATCCGTGGCGCCGACTGCGATGATCGGCCGGCCGCGCGCCTGCAGGTCGGCGAATGTCGCGCCGTGAAACATCGTCCGATCGTAGATGCGATCCATGAAGTCGTTGGTGCCGACACTGGGGTCGACGAGCCAGGTCCAGTTCCACGGCAGCAGGTAGATGCCGTAAATGTAGCTGTTGGTGTCGTCGTAAAGAAAGTCGGTCTCGAACTTTCCGAATGCCGCGTCGCGATAGAGCCCGTAATAGGCGGCCGGGAAACTGCCGCCGGACACTCCTGAGATGGCGCTGACCAGTTGCAGCAGCGGGACCGGCCCCGCGGCGGTCGGCACCATCACGTCGCGCATGCCCTTGATGGCGCCGTAGCCGAACGAGGCGGAGCGTTTGCCGCCACCGGAGATTGCCACCAGCACGAGCAGGTCGGGCGCGGCCTTGGGCGCGGCGAGCGCGCTCAGCCGATAGCCGCCGTGCGAGATCGCATCGGCGCCCGGCGGCTCCAGCTTCGCGGGCGGCAAGGGCCGCGTGTCGGCGACGCGCAGCGAGGCGCAGCCTGCCGCGGTGACGAGAAAGGCCAGCAGGACGGACCGCAGGATCGCGGGCCGGGCGCCGGTGATGCCTCGCCGGGCGCCGCCGGACGCGGCCCGCAGGCTCGTTGCTGCCGTCATCTGATCCCGGAAGGTTGCTCCGCCGACAGTTATGCGGGGCCGAGCGGCCAGCGCAACCAATTAGCCGGGCACGCCAACACCCGCGACGATCGCGCCCACGCGCGCCCGCAGCGCCGCCCGGGCGCGCGCCGCGGCGCGGGCGAGATGGAGCAGGCGGGGCAGGTCGCCCGGTGCCCGCAGCAGCGCCCAGGCGACGCGGCCGGGGCGGATGCGCCCGTCCGCATCGAGGGCCGTAAGGGCGAGGCGCGGCAGCGGCATCTCCGCCGGATCGCAGACCGCCCGCAGCACGGCGAACGGCAGGCCGTGGCGCGCGGCCACGCGGGCGACGGCGCCGCTCTCCAGATCGACGGCGACGGCGCCGGTCTGCGCGAACAGCGCCCGTTTGGCCGCCGCCGAAGTCACGACGCCGGGCTCGGCGGCTACCAGCAGCGCGGTGGGACCGCCGAGCGCCGCCGCCAGCGCGACGTCCGCATCGTACGATCCGCCGCCGTCGAGCACGCGCTCCGCGATGACGATGGCACCCGGGCGCAGTGCCGGATCGAGCCCGCCGCACAGGCCGAAGCTGACCAGGGCGGATGCCCCGTCGCGCAGGAGCTCCTCGGCAGCGGCCTCGGCCCCAGCGCCGGTGCCGCCGCCGGCCCGCGCGCGCCCGAGCCGTGCCGCGATCCGGGCCTCGGCGGCGAGGCCGGTGACGAAGCCGGCGGCGGCAAGCGCGGGCGTCGGCGACGCGCCGTTCATTCGGTGAAGTACGCGTCCTCGAACTCGTCCAGCATCGCGCGCAGCTCGGCGAGCATCGCCCGCATGAGCGGCCGCTGCGGATGGTCGCACAGGCCCTCGGCGACCACCTGGTTCAGCGTCTGGCCGGCCTGCGCCAGCAGCTTCAGCGATTTGCGCTCGATCAGATCGGCCATTCGCGCGATGCCTGCCCGTGACGGATGGAGGAAGCATATCGGAGCGCAGAGATGGGCGCCGGGCCAGCGAAATGGCGGCGGCACCGCTGCCGCGATGGCTCGCATGCGCGGCCCGCCGGGGCGGGCCGCCGGGTGTCGCGGCCTCGTGGAGTGTCGCTGCCGCCCGGCGCCGCGTAAGACTGGTGCGGCCGGCCCCGCACCGCAGCCCATCCGGAGGATTGCATGGCAGCAGATGCGCTCGACGCGACCCCGACCGGGTGGTGGGCCAGGCTCGGCCGCGGTTTCCTGCACGAGCTCCGCGCCGTCATCCCGCCGACCCTGTTCTTCTTCACGGGCTTCAATTTGGTCCTGCTCACGAAGCGCCTGATGCTCGCGGAATATCTGGTCGAATACACCGGCTTCCTGGTGGCGACCACCGGGGCGCTGATCGTCGGCAAGGTGGTGCTCGTCGCCGACAAGATGCCACTGCTGCGCCGTTTCGACTATGCGCCGCTCGGCCTATCCCATCCTGTTCAAGACGCTGGTCTACACGCTGCTCGTGTTCGCGGCCCGGCTGCTGGAGGCGCTTGCCCACTACCTGGTCGCGGGCGGGGTGCTTGGCGGCGGCCGGTTTCTCGAAGATCTGCTGGGCAATTTCAGCTGGCACCGCTTCGCCGCGACGCAGCTTTGGATTTTCGTGCTGTTCCTCGTCTACGTCACCGCGGCCGAGCTGAACGCGCTGTTCGGTGACGGCGAGCTGTTCCGCATCTTCTTCACCTGGCGCCCCTCGACGCTGCAATCCACGCGCCGCACGCGGATGCGGCTGCTCGCACGGCTGAGCCGGCTGACCGAGGCGTACCCGCTTCCGGTCCTGTCGGATCCGCGCTCGGCGCCGCACGCGGAGCTGCTGAGGATTCTGCGCAGCCTCGGGCAACGGAACGGCGACCGGGCGGCTTGACGCGCGGCGGGTGCGGCGCGCCGAACCGGCAGCGCGCCGCGAATCGCCTGTCGGCGAAGGCCGGGCGATCGCGCCGCCTAGTGCAGGAGTTGCAGCAGGTGCTTGCCGGCGGGCGTGCCGAGTTCCTTGGCGTCCAGCGTGCCATCGCTGTCCGGGTTGGCTGCCTTGAAGCGCTGCTCGACGATCGTGCGATATTCGGCCTTGTCGAGCGTCCCGTCCTTGTCGGGGTTCGCCGCCTTGAATTCGGCATCGGTCACGCGATGGCCGAGTTCCTTCCGGTCCAGCGTGCCGTCGTGATCGGTGTCGAGCTTGTCGAACTCCGCATCGGCCGCCTTGTCGACCTCCTGCAGGTCCAGCGTGTTGTCGTGGTCAGGGTCCCATTTCTTGATGAACTGGCCGTGGGTTTCATTCGCATGCGCCGGGCGCACGAACGGCCCCGACGCAAGCAGAGAGAGCGCCGCGAGGGCCAGCAGATAGCGTGTCATTCGCAATCCTCCAGAGTCAGAGCCGGTCGCAACCGGAAGCAGCGAAGTTGCGGCGCGAGGAGCGCATTGCAAGTGACGAGCCCGTGCGAACGGCATCATGACGGCCGCTTAAAATCCCTTCCACCCGTGGACAAGAGTCCGCCCGGTATCTTTCAGCGGCAGATGACGCGTGGGCATTGTCCGGCGCCGCCTACCCTGGCGCGGCGGCCGGGCGGTCGTGCTATGCACCGAGCCCGCAACCGCGATGGCCATCCCCGCAATGACCGCTGCGGGCGGGGCCTCGCGCGATCGGACGACGAGCAGCGGGAATTCGGGGAGGAGGACGACATGGATACCGGGCTGAAGGGGCGCCGTGCCCTCGTTTGCGCGGCCAGCAAGGGGCTCGGCCGCGCCTGCGCCATGGCGCTTGCCCGCGAGGGCGTGGCCGTCACCATCACCGCGCGCGACGCGCAGGCGCTGGAGCGCACCGCGGGCGAGATCCGCGCCGCGACCGGCGGCACCGTCACGATCGCGCCCGGCGACATCACGACCGAGGCCGGCCGGGCGGCGGCGCTGGCCGCCTGCCCCGACCCCGACATCCTGGTGAACAACGCCGGCGGCCCGCCGCCCGGCGATTTCCGCACCTGGGACCGCGACACCTGGATCCGCGCCGTCGACGCCAACATGCTCACGCCGATCTTCCTGATCCGCGCGGTGATCGACGGGATGATGCGCGCGCCGCTTCGGCCGCATCGTCAACATCACCTCGGCGGCGGTGAAGTCGCCGATCCCCGTGCTCGGCCTCAGCAACGGCGCCCGCGCCGGCCTCACCGGCTTCGTCGCCGGCCTCGCGCGGCAGGTGGCCCGGCACAACGTCACCATCAACAGCCTGCTGCCGGGGCCGTTCCTCACCGACCGGCTGCGCAGCAACGCCGCCGCCGCGGCCTCCGCCGCCGGGCGCAGCCTCGACGATATCCTCGCCGAGCGGGCGCAGGAGAACCCGACGCAGCGCATCGGCGATCCGGCGGAGTTCGGCGAGGCCTGCGTGTTCCTGTGCAGCGCGCATGCCGGCTTCATCGTGGGGCAGAACCTGCTGCTGGACGGCGGCGCCTTCAACGCCACCATGGCCTGAGCGATGCTGGGCCGGCGGGCGCTGGGCCGCGCGCGCGCTGCTGGCAAGCCTGCTCGCCGGCCCACGCACCGCGCGCGCCCAGAAGGCCGCCGACACGCTGCGCGTCACCTGGCGCGACGCGGTGCCCGACCTCGACCCCTATCGCAACCAGCTTCGCGCCGGCTTCGTGCTCGCGCACCACATCTGGGACTGCCTGGTCGACCGCGATCCGGAGACGTTCCAGATCCGCCCGCTCCTCGCCCTGTCATGGCGGCGGGAGAGCGCGACCGCGCTCGTGTTCACGCTGCGCCCCGGCGTGGTGTTCCATGACGGCACGCCGCTGACGGCGCAGGACGTCGCCTACACGGTCAACGTCGTGCTCACCGAGCCGCTCGCGGTGCCCGCGCTGTACACGTGGCTCGCCGGTGCCGACGTGCTGGACGAGACGCATGTGCGGATCAGGCTGCGCGAGCCGTTTCCCGCGGTGCTCGAATATCTCGCGATGGTGGTGCCGATCCTTCCCCGCGTCGCGCGCGAGCGCCTGGGGGCCGAGGGTTTCGCGCAGACGCCGGTCGGCACCGGCCCTTATCGCCTCGCGGTCGCCCCGGCGCCGGGCGTGCTGATGCTCGAACGGTTCGAGAGCTATTTTCCGAACGGGCCGAAGGGGCGCCCCGCGATCAGCCGCGTCGTCATCCGCCAGGTGACGGAGTCGCTGGAGGAGTTCACCGACCTGCTGGCCGACCGCGCCGACTGGATCTGGGATTTCGGCCCCGCCGAAGCGGCGGCGATCGCGCAGGCGCCGGCGCTGCAGGTGCTGCGCGGGGATTCGCTGCGGCTCGGCTATCTTTCCATGGACGCAGCGGGGCGCAGCGGCCCGGGGCCGCTCACCGACCGGCGGGTGCGGCAGGCAATCTGCCACGCGATCGACCGGGCCAGCATCGCGCGCACGATCGGCGGCTTCGGGACGCGGGTGCCGGACGCGCCGTGCTACCCGACCCAGTTCGGCTGCGATGCCGGGGCGGCGGTGCGCTATCCCTACGACCCGGCGCGGGCGAAGGCGCTGCTGCTTGCGGCCGGGCATCCCGCCGGGTTCGCGACCGATCTCATCTCCTATGTCCTGCCGGAGGAGGGTGCGGCGGTGCGCACCTATCTGCAGGCCGTGGGGATCACCGCGAACCTGGTCCAGTTGCCGGCCGCCGAGGCGGTGGTGCGCGCCGAGGCCGGGCAGGCGCCGCTGTTTCTGGGCACCTGGGGCAGCTATTCGATCAATGACGTGGCGGCGTTCCTGCCGCATTTCTTCGGCGGCGGCCCGCTGGACTATGCGCGCGACCTGGACCTCGCAGCGCTCGTTCTCGGCGCCGGGCGCAACGAGAATCCCGATCAGCGGCGGCGGGACTACGCGCAGGCGATCCGGCTGATCACCGCGGAGGCGCTGTGGCTGCCGATGCGCACCTACGCCACGACCTACGGCATTTCCCGCGCGCTGGAGTTCCGCCCCTCCTCCGACGAGTTGCCGCGCTGGTACCTTTCGCGCTGGCGTTAATGGAGGGTCGCGAGGTAGGCGATCACGTCATCTCGCTGCCCGGCGGATTTCAGGCCGGAGAAGCTCTTTTTCGTGCCCGGGATCACGGCGCGTGGGCTGGTCAGGTACTTTTCCAGGGTCGCGGCATCGAAGGTGATGTCGGCGGTGCGGTTGGCGTCGGAGTACCCGTAGCCCGGAGCCTGGCCTGCCTTGCGTCCGACGACGCCGAACAGGCTCGGGCCGGTGCCGTTCCTGCCGGCCGCGGCGGAATGGCAGAAGGCGCAGCGGGCCTTGAACACGCCCTCGCCCGCGGCGGGATCGCCGGCGAGCGCGGTGGCGGAAGCGGTCAGCGCGAGCAGCAATCCGCCGAGCGTCGTGCGTACCATGGCTTCACTCCCCCCTATGCCGTGCGACCCGGGCGCAGGCGCCCGATGATGGCGCGCGCCTCCGGGGTTTGCAGCAGCGCCGGCACCGGTGTCGCGATCTTGCGCCGCCAGTTCGGGCGTTCCCGGTCGGTGCCGGGCAGGTTCAGCGCCATGGTCTCGTCCCCCAGGTCGTCGGCCTGGGCCAGCACCAGGGCGCTTGGCGCCGCGGCGAGGTAGCCGTGCACCGCCTCCGCCGTCGGCTCGCCGCCGATGGCCGCCGCGAGCGCTGCTGTCTCGGCCGCCCGCTCGGCGGTCGCAGCCCCGCGCCGCCTTGGCGTCGAGCAGGCCGAGGGCGGCGCGCTCCTCGATATCGGCGCCGTCCCGCCAGCCGGCGAGCGTCGGCAGGTCGTGGGTGGAGACGCAGGCGACCGCGCGCGCCGGATACTGCTGCCGGCCGGCGGAACGCGGCGCCGTCGCGCTCGAACCACAGCACGCGGTAGCTCAGCACGTCGGCCGCCTCGAGCTGCGCGCGGAACCCCTCCGGCACCGTGCCGAGGTCCTCGCCGACGACCAGGCAGCGCGCCCGCCGGCTTTCCAGCGCCAGCACGCCGAGCATGTCCGCCAGCGGATAGGCGACATAGGCGCCGTCCGCGCCGCTGCCGCCCTCCGGGACCCAGAACAGGCGGCGTGAGCCCCATCGCGTGGTCGATCGCGGAGCGCCCCGGCGTGGCGCATGTTGGCCCCGAACAGGCCCGCGAGCCGGGCGAACCCGTCCGTGCGCAGGCGCCACGGATCGGGCGGGGGCAGGTGCCAGACCTGCCCCTCGCGCGAGAACGGGTCGGGCGGCGCGCCGACCGAGGCGCCGGGCGCCAACGCCGCCGCCCCGCCCATGCCTCCGCGCCGTCCGGCGCGCAGCCGACCGCGAGGTCGCGGTAGAACCCGATCTCCAGCCCCGCCGTCGCTGCTGCCGCCGCGAGCTGGCGGTCGGCGAGCCATTGCAGCCAGACATGAAATCGCACCCGGGCGGCGTGGCTCGCCGTGAACGCCGCGACGTCGGGGGCGTCCGGCGCGCGCAGGCCGGCGGGCCAGCCCCGCCAGTCGCCGGGGTACCGTTCCGCGATCGCCTGGAAGGCGGCGAACTGCGCCAGCGCCGCGCCGCCATAGGCACGGAACCCGGCCAGCGCCGCGCCGTCGGGGTCGGACGCGTCGAAGGCCGCGAACGCGGCCTCCAGCACCGCCTGCTTGCACGCCCAGACGCCGGGATAGTCCACCATCGGCGCGGCATGCAGGGCGGCCAGCCGCCCGGCCTCGCCCGCCAGCCGCGCCCGCGCCGCCGGCGCCGCGAGCCCCCCGTCCTCGCCGGCCACGTCGATATGGATCGGGTCGAGGAAGCGCCGGTCGGACGGGTGATAGGGGCTCGCCCGCGCGCGGGTGGCCGGGAACAGCATGTGCAGCGGGTTCAGGCCGAGCACCGCCGCGCCCGCCTGCGCCGCCTCCCGGCCCAGCAGGCCGAGGGTGGTGAAGTCGCCGATTCCCTGATCGCCCTCCCGCCGGACCGAATAGAGATGCGCGGCGAGCCCGAACCGCCGCCCCCCGCCCGCGAATGCCGCCGGCAGGAAGCAGGTGCGCGGGGCGACGATCAGCGTGCAGACGAGGTCGGGCCGACCCTCTGGCCACAGCCGCCAGCGGCCGGCCGGGAGCGAGGGCAGCCGCACCGGCCGCATGCGCACGCTGCGCCCGTCGGCGCAGAGCACCGACGCCTCGGCCGCGGCGCCGAGGTCCAGCGGCGCCTGCGTGCCGTCCTCGCCCTCCAGCACCAGGCGGCCCGTGCCCACGGCCAGCGGGCAGCACGCCGCTGCGCGCCCTCGGCCACGACCAGCGCCGGCGGCAGCGCCCGGCGCTGATGGGTCTCCGCGAACCGCTCCAGCAACTCGCGCGCCTCGGCCTCGGTCGCCGCCGGCAGGCGCATGGCGGCGAGCAGGGCGCGCGTGGTGTCCGGGCTCGACCGCGTGCCGGTTGCCCTCGATGTCCCACCACTCCGGCGCGATGCCCGCCGCGGCCGCGAGCCGCGCGAGCGTGACCGTCGCGCGCCCCTTCGCCGGCACCGGCGGCGCCGCGCCGGTCGCCACCTCGGCGATCGCCAGCACCGAGCGGGGCGGCGCGATCACGGAGGGCTGCGGGCAGCCGCAGCGGCGGGCGCGCATCCGCGGTGCTGATCGTGAGTTCCCACGCGAAACCGTCGCGCGGCGCGCGGCAGCGCGATCGTGACGGCGGCGGCGCTGCGGCTGAACACCAGCGCCACCCGGTCGTCATGCGCGATAGAACACGACGACCAGCGTGGCCGCGCGCTCCCAGTCCTCCCGCACCATGCGGGCGGCCGTCGACCGTCCGCCAGACGACATCGGGGATGCCGCGCTCCGTCGCGGCGCCGGCGAGGAATGTGTCGGCATGCAGGGCGGGATGGGCCCGCCGGAAGCGCCGCCAGCCGCGCCGACGAAGCCGGTCAGCGCCGTGTCCGCGCCGTGCCCAGTCGATCCAGCCGGTCGCGTTGTCCTGCGCATAGGCGTTGTTGTTGCCGCCCTGGCGTGCGGCCGAGTTCCGCGCCCATCGCCAGCATCGGCGTGCCGCGCGCGAGCAGCAGGGTCGCCAGCAGCGCGCGCTGGTCGCGCGCGCCGTGCCGCGAGAATGTCCGCGTCGTCGGTCGGCCCTTCCGCGCCGTTGTTCCAGGAATGATTGTCGCCCGCGCCGTCGCGGTTGCCCTCGCCGTTCGCCTCGTTGTGGCGCTGCGCGTAGCTGACCAGGTCGGCGAGGGTGAAGCCGTCATGCGCGGTGACGAAATTGATGCTGCGCGACGGGCGCCGCTTCGCCGCGAACAGGTCGGCCGAGCCCGCGACGCGGGTCGCAAGCTCGCCCAGCGTCTCTGCATCGCCGCGCCAGAACCGGCGCACGCCGTCGCGGAAGCGGTCGTTCCACTCGCCCCAGGCGGCGGGAAAGGCGCCGAGCTGGTAGCCGCCGGGGCCGACATCCCACGGCTCGGCGATGCAGCTTCAGCCGCCGCAGCACCGGGTCCTGGTCGATCGCCGCCAGCAGCGGCGCCGCCGGGATCGAACCCGCTCGTCGCGCCGCCCGAGCGTGGTCGCGAGGTCGAAGCGGAACCCGTGCACGCCGCCGCGCAGCGCCCAGGTGCGCAGCGCGTCCATCGCCAGCGCGCAGCACCGGCGGGCGGTCGAGCGCCAGCGTGTTGCCGGTGCCGGTGTCGTCGACGAAGCGCGCCGCCGGGCAGCAGGCGGTAGTAGGTGGCGTTGTCGAGCCCGCGCAGCGACACGGTCGGGCCCTGCGCGTCGCCCTCGCCGCTGTGGTTCAGCACCACGTCGAGCGATGGTCTCGATCCCCGCCGCCGCCAGGGCCGCGACCGCGGCGCGCACCTCCGCCCAGCCGCCGGGTGCCAGCCGCGGGTCGGGCACCAGGAACGCCACCGGATTGTAGCCCCAGGCGTTGCTGAGCCCGCGCGCGGACCAGATGCCGCTCGTCGATCCAGGCCGCGGCGGGCATGAGCTCGACCGCGGTCACGCCGAGCCGGCGCAGATGCGCGATCGACGGCGGGGTGCGCCAGCGCCGCGAACGTGCCGCGCAGCGCCTCGGGGATCGCCGGATTGCGCATCGAGAAGCCGCGCACGTGCAGCTCGTAGAGGATGCTGTCTGTCCCACGGCACGAACGCCGCCGGCGGCGGCGTATCGGGCGCCGGCTCCGGCACGATCGCCTTGGGCATGTGGGCGGCGCTGTCGGCACCGCGCTCCAGCATGCTCGGGTGCAGCGCGAAGCGGCCGGTCGATCGCGACCGTGCGTACGGGTCGAGCAGCAGCTTCGCCGCGTCGAACCGATGCCCCGCCTCCGGCGCCCACGGCCCCTGCGGCGCGCAACCCGTAGCGCGCGCCGGGGGCGAGGCCGGCGACGTGGCCGTGCCAGACATCGCCGGTGCGCGCGGGCAGGGGGATGCGCGCGGTCTCCTGCGCGCCCGCCGCATCGAACAGGCAGACGCTCGACCGCGGTCGCGTGCGCCGAGACAGACGGCGAAGTTCACGCCGCGCGCGTCGGCGCTCGCGCCCAGGGGTTCCGGCACGCCCTCGGTCGACTTCCATGCTCAGGCCGCGATCTCGCGCGAACAGCGCCGCGTAGCGCCGCGCCGGATCGCGCCAGGAGACGTCGGTCGCCATGCCGTTCGCCTGCAGCCGCCGCCACGCCGCGGGCTGCGCGATGGAGCGCCGCGGTGCGCCGGATCGCGGCGGCGAGCATGTCGCGCGGAGACCGGCGCGAACTGCACGCCGGTGGCGACGCCGCTCGCGAGCGCCACCGGCGTTGGCGTCGATCACCGTGTCGGCGAGGCCGCCGACGCGCGCGACCACCGGCACCGCGCCGTAGCGCAGCGCGCAGAGCTGGGTCAGCCCGCACGGCTCGAAGCGCGAGGGCACCAGCAGCGCGTCGGCGCCGCCCTGGATCAGGTGCGCGAGCGTGCTCGTCATAGCCGATGCCGCAGCCCACGCGGCCCGGATGCGCGGCGGCCGCGGCGCGAAGCGCGGCCTCGAGCGGCGCGTCGCCGGTGCCGAGCAGCGCAAGCTGCCCGCCCGCCGCGAGCAGCGCCGGCAGCGCGGCGAGCAGCAGGTCCATGCCCTTCTGCCAGGTGAGGCGGCTGATCACCGCGAACAGCGGCGCCGTCGCGTCGGCGCGCGAGCCCGAGCCGCGCCTGCAGCGCCGCCTTGTTGGCCGCCCGGCGCGCCGCCGTGGTGGCGCGTCGAAGGTGCGCGGCGAGCAGCGCGTCGGTCGCCGGGTTCCAGACCGTCTCGTCGATGCCGTTGAGAATGCCGCTCGACCGCGCCGCCGCGCCCGCGCAGCAGCCCGTCGAGCCCCATGCCGCCTTCGGGCGTGCGGATTTCGGCCGCGTAGGTGGGCGAGACGGTGGTGATGCGGTCGGCGAACAGCAGCCCGGCCTTCAGAAAGCCGATGGAGCCGTAATATTCGACGCCGTCGATTCGCGAACGAGTGCGGCGGCAGGCCGAGCGTGGCGAGCAGCGCGGCGGGAACTGGCCCTGGAACGCCAGGTTGTGCACCGTCATCACGGTGCCCGGCCGCTGCGCGCCGCCGTAATGTCAGATAGGCGGGCAGCAGGCCCGCCTGCCAGTCATGCGCGTGCACGACCTCCGGCCGCCACGCCGGCAGCAGGCCCAGCGCCGATGTCGGCGCCGGCCGGGCGAGGGCGGCGAAGCGGAGCGCGTTGTCGGGCCAGTCGCTGCCGTCCGGCCCGGCATAGGGGCTGCCCGGCCGGTCGTAGAGATGCGGCGCGTCGAGCACGAACAGGTCGAGCCCGCCGGCGCGTGCCGGCCAGCAGCCGCGCCGGGCCGCCGAAGAAATCCTCGAACACGCAGGCCGGCTCGCCGAGCCCGCAGCGCCGCGAGCACCGCCGGATAGCCGGGCAGCAGCGTGCGCACCTGCACGCCCTCCGCCGCCAGCGCCGCCGGCAGCGCGCCGGCCACATCGGCGAGCCCGCCGGTCTTGACCAGCGGATAGACTTCGGAGGCGACGGAGAGAACCTCCATCCGGCGTCAGCTCGCCAGCTGGTCGATCATCTTCGCGGTGATCAGGCAGACGCCCTCCTCGGTGCGGCGGAAGCGCTGCGCGTCCAGCACCGGGTCCTCGCCGACCACGAGCCCGGGCGGGATCTGCACGCCGCGGTCGACGACGACGCTGCTGCAGCCGCGCGTGCCGGCCGATGTCGACGTCGGGCAGGATCACCGCCTCCTCGATCTCGGCGTAGGAATGCACGTGCACGCCGGTGAACAGCAGCGAGCGCCGCAGGCTCGCGCCCGAGACGATGCAGCCGCCGGAGACCAGCGAGGACACCGCCTGGCCGCGCCGCCCGCCTCGTCGTGCACGAACTTGGCCGGCGCGGTCATCTCGCGCATAGGTCCAGATCGGCCAGTCGCGGTCGTAGAGGTCGAGCTCCGGCACCACGTCGGTCAGGTCGATATTGGCTGCGCAATACGCATCCACCGTGCCGACGTCGCGCCAGTAGGCCTCCGCCTCGGCGCGCGGAGCGCACGCAGGAGCTGCGAGAAGCGGTGCGCGACCGCCTTGCCGTCCTTGACCAGCGCGGGGATGATGTCCTTGCCGAAATCGTGGCTGCGAGTGCGGGTCGGCGGCGTCGCGCGCGCAGCAGCTCGAACAGGAATCGCGTGTCGAACACGTAGATGCCCATGCTGGCCAGCGCCATGTCCGGCTTGCCCGGCATCGCCGGCGGGTCGGCCGGCTTCTCGAGGAAGGCGATGATGCGGTCGCTGCTCGTCGACATGCATGACGCCGAAGCCGGTCGCCTCCGCGCGCGGCACCTCGAGGCAGCCGACCGTCACGTCGGCGCCGTGCTCGACGTGCTGCTGCAGCATCGGCTCGTAGTCCATCTTGTAGACATGGTCGCCGGCCAGGACGACGATGTAGCGCGGGCCGTAGCTGTCGATGATGTCGATGTTCTGGATACACCGCGTCGGCGGTGCCCGCGTACCACTGCGTCTCCGACACGCGCTGGCTCGCCGGCAGGATGTCGAAGCTCTCGTTGCGCTCGGGGCGGAAGAAGTTCCAGCCGCGCTGCAGGTGCCGGATCAGGCTGTGCGCCTTGTACTGGGTGGCGACCGCGATGCGGCGGATGCCGGAGTTCATGGCGTTGGACAGCGCGAAGTCGATGATGCGGGACTTGCCGCCGAAATAGACCGCGGGCTTGGCGCGCACGTCGGTCAGTTCCAGCAGCCGGCTGCCGCGCCCGCCGGCCAGCACATAGGCCATCGCGTGCGCGCGAGAGCGGCTGGCCCGCGGCGATGCAGGCGTTCATCATGGCGCTCCTCCCTTGTTCGTTCGCTCCCTGGCACTCCGCCGGCTCTACGTCGCCGGGCGGCAGGAACAATGTGGCGAGCGGCGGCAGCAGCAATTCGGCCGAGGCCGGCAGGCCGTGCGACGGCGTGGCGGTCGCCTGCACGCGCCCCAGATTGCCCAGCCCCGAGCCGCCATAGGCAGCGGCATCGGTGTTCAGCATCTCGTCGCCAGCGCCCGCGCTGCGGCAGGCCGATGCGGTAGCCGTGGCGCGGCACCGGCGTGAAGTTGCAGACCACCGCGACCGGCGGATCGCCCGGCGCGCCGCAGCGCAGCCAGGCGAACACCGACTGGTCGGCGTCGTCGACGACGATCCAGCGGAACCCTTCGCCCTCGCAGTCGCGCGCGTGCAGCGCCGGCTCGTCGCGGTAGAGCCGGTTGAGGTCGCGCACGCAGTCGTGCACGCCCTGGTGCGGCGGCGTGGTCGAGCAGGTGCCAGTCGAGCTCGTCGCGCGAAGTTCCACTCCCGCCACTGGCCGAATTCCTGGCCCATGAACAGCAGCTTCTTGCCCGGATAGCCCCACATGAACCGTAGTAGGCGCGCAGCGTTGGCGAATTTCTGCCAGTCGTCGCCCGGCATGCGGCCGAGGATCGAGCCCTTGCCGTGCACCACCTCGTCATGGGACAGCGGCAGCACGAAGTTCTCGCGAAAAGGCGTAGAGCAGGCCGAAGGTCATCTCGTCGTGGTGCCAGCGCCGGTGCACCGGCTCGCGGCCGACATGTAGTCCAGCGTGTCGTGCATCCAGCCCATGTTCCACTTGAAGCCGAAGCCGAGGCCGCCGGCATCGACCGGCTGCGACACGCCGGGCCAGGCGGTCGATTCCTCGGCGATCGTCATGATCGCCGGGATGCGCCGCGTAGGCGCAGCGTGTTGACGCTGCCGCAGGAAGCCGACCGCGTCGCGGTTCTCGTTGCCGCCCTCGGCGTTCGGCAGCCACTCGCCGCGGCTGGCGCGAATAGTCGAGGTAGAGCATCGAGGCGACGGCATCGACGCGCAGCCCGTCGATGTGGAAGCGGTCGAGCCAGTAGAGCGCGCTCGCCGACCAGCACATTGGCGACCTCGCGCCGGCCGAAGTCGTAGATCGCGGTGTTCCAGTCGGGATGGAAGCCGCGGCGCGGGTCGGCGATGCTCGTAGAGGGCGGTGCCGTCGAAACTGCGCCAGCCCGTGCACGTCGGTCGGGAAATGCGCCGGCACCCAGTCGAGGATCACGCCGAGCCCCGCCGCGTGCGCGCGGTCGACCAAGCGGGCGAAGCCGGCGGGATCGCCGAACCGGCGCGTCGGCGCGAACAGGCCGATCGGCTGGTAGCCCCAGGACGCGTCCAGCGGATGCTCGGTGACCGGCAGGAATTGCAGAGTGGGTGAAGCCCAGGTCGCACGCATAGGGGATCAGATGGGTCGGCGATCTCGTCGTAGGTGCAGGAACGCGCCGTCCGGTCGCGGCGCCAGGAGCCGAGATGCACCTCGTAGATCGCGATCGGGCTGCGCCGCGCGTCGGCCGTCGCGCGCGCGCGCCATGCCACGCGCCGTCATGCCAGACGAAGTTGTCGGTGCGCGCGACGACCGAGGCGGTCGAGGGGCGCAGCTCCGCGGCGAAGCCGAACGGGTCGGCCTTCAGCGGCAGCAGCCCGCCGTCGGCGCCGATGATCTCGAACTTGTAGACGCTGCCTTCGCCGATGTCGGGGACGAAGATCTCCCACAGGCCGCTGTCGATGCGCTTGCGCATCGGCGTGGCGGCGGCCGTCCCAGGCGTTGAAGTCGCCGACGACCGAGACGCGGCGCGCATTCGGCGCCCAGACGGCGAAATGCACGCCGTCGAACGCCCTCGTGGCGCATCGGGTGCGCGCCGAGCCGCTCGTAGAGGCGCTTGTGCGTGCCCTCGACCAGCAGATGGTCGTCGAGCGGGCCGAGCACCGGCCCGAACGCATAGGGGTCGCGGAACGTCCAGCGCGCGGCGGCGCGGCGTCGCGTGCAGGCGGTAGGCGAAGCGCGCCGTGCGCCCGGGCAGCAGCGCCTCGAACAGCGCGCTCGCGCCATGGCGGGTCGAGGCGGGCGACGGGGTGCCGGCCTCGTCGATGGCGGCGACGGTCTCCGCGCCGGGCACGAAGGCGCGCAGCACCAAGCCGCCGGGCCGCCGGCGGGCGCCCGGTGCAGGCCCAGCACGGCGAACGGGTCGGCGTGCAGTGCAGCCTCCAGACGCCGCCACGTCCTCGTCGCTCGCCTGCCACGGGGACGGGGCCATGCGCCGCCTCAGCCCAGGCCGTGCCCCTCTCCCGCGCGCGGGAGAGGGTCGGGGTGAGGGCGCGCGGAGCCGCCTACGCATCGCCGCCACCGGAACGTCCCAGATCTCGCCTGCGTATTCGCGGATGGCGCGGTCGGAGGAGAAGAACCCGACCTTGGCGGTGTTGAGGACGCTCGCGCGCCACCATGCCGGCGCGGTCGCGCCAGCGCTCCGCCACCTGCGTCTGCGCCGCGGCGTAGGCGTCGAAGTCGGCGCGAGACCATGAAGTGGTCGTGGTAGGTCAGCACGTCGACCAGGTCGCGGTAGCGGTCCGGCTCGTCGGGCGAGAACACGCCGGAGCCGATCTCGTCCAGCACCTCGCGCAGCGTCGTGCGAGGCCTCGATCGACGTCGGTCGCGGCGAGGCCCGCGCGCGCGCCGCGCCGCGACCTCCTCGGCGGTCAGGCCGAAGATGAAGATGTTGTCGGCGCCGACGCGCTCGCGGATCTCGACATTGGCGCCGTCGAGCGTGCCGATGGTCAGCGCGCCGTTCAGCGCCAGCTTCATGTTGCCGGTGCCCGAGGCCTCCATGCCGGCGGTGGAGATCTGCTCGGAGAGGTCGGCGGCCGGGATGATCGCCTCGGCCAGGCTGACGTTGTAGTTCGGCAGGAACACGACCTTCAGCTGCCCGCGCAGCGTCGGGTCGCTGTTGACCACGCGCGCCACGTCGTGGATCAGCTTGATGATCAGCTTGGCGCGGTGGTAGCTCGCCGCCGCCTTGCCGGCGAAGATCTTCACCCGCGGCACCCAGTCGCGCGTCGGCTGCGCGCGCATCGCGTTGTACAGCGCGACGGTCTCCAGGATGTTCAGAAGCTGGCGCTTGTATTCGTGGATGCGCTTGATCTGCACGTCGAACAGCGCGTCCGGGTCGACCTGGATCTGCAGCCGCTCGGCGATCAGCGCGGCGAGCGCCGCCTTGTTGCGCGCGCCGCACCGCGGCCAGCCGCTCCTGCAGGGCCGCGTCGTCGGCGATGGGCGGCGAACTTCTCCAGCGCCTCGCGCATCGTCCAGCACCGCCGGGCCGACCACGTCTCGATCAGCAGCGCGGTCAGGCCGGGATTGGCCTCGAACAGCCAGCGGCGGAAGGTGATGCCGTTGGTCTTGTTGACGATGCGGTCCGGGATAGAGCGCGTTGCAGGTCGTGGAACACGGTCTCGCGCATCAGCTCGGTGTGCAGGGCCGAGACGCCGTTGACCTTGTGCGAGCCGAGGAAGGCGAGCGTGCCCATGCGCACCCGCCGCCCGCCGTTCTCGTCGATCAGCGAGACCGCCTGCAGCAGCGCGGTCGTCCGAATGCCCGCCGGCGCGCATGCGTGTCGAGGTGCAGGGCGTTGATCAGGTAGATGATCTGCATGTGCCGCGGCAGCAGCCGCTCCAGCAGCGGCACCGGCCAGCTCTCCAGCGCCTCGGGCAGCAGCGTGTGGTTGGTGTAGGAGAACGTCGCCGCGGTGATCTGCCACGCCTCCTCCCACGGCAGGTCGTGCACGTCGACCAGCAGGCGCATCAGCTCGGCGACCGCGATCGCCGGATGCGTGTCGTTGAGCTGGATCGCCGCCTTGTCGGGCAGCGTGCGCGACGTCGCCGTGCTGGCGCACGTGCCGGCGCAGCAGGTCCTGCAGCGAGGCGGCGGCGAAGAAATACTCCTGCCGCAGCCGCAGTTCCTGCCCCGCCGGCGTCTCGTCGCTCGGGTAGAGGACCTGCGAGATCGCGTTCGGCCCGCGCGCGCTCGCGCCAGCGCGCCGACGTGGTCGCCGCGGTTGAAGGCGTCGAGCCGCAGCGGATCGGGCGCGCGCGCCGACCACAGCCGCAGCGTGTTCACATGCGCGCCGCGCCAGCCGACGACCGGCGTGTCGTAGGCGAGCGCCTCGACCGTCTCGGCCGGATGCCAGACATGGCGCGTCGCATCCGTCGGCGCCGGCGATCGCCTCGACCGTGCCGCCGAAGCCGATCGGCGTAGAGCACCTCCGGCGCGCTCGAACTCCCACGGGTTGCCGAGGACAGCCAGTTCTCGGGAAACTCGTGCTGCCAGCCGTCCTTGATCACCTGCCGGAACAGGCCGTGGTCGTAGCGGATGCCGTAGCCGTAGGCGGCGACGCCGAGGGTCGCCATGCTCTCCATGAAGCAGGCGGCGAGCCGGCCGAGGCCGCCGTTGCCGAGCGCCGCGTCCGGCTCGATCGCGCGCAGCTGCTCGAGATCGACGCCGAGTTCCGCCAGCGCGGCGCGCATCGGCTCGGTCAGGCCGAGATTGTTGAGGCTGTCGAGCAGCAGCCGGCCGATCAGGAATTCGAGCGACAGGTAGTAGACCCGCTTGCGCCCTGCCGCGTAGATCGCGCGGGTGGAGGGGAACCAGCGGTCGACGATGCGGTCGCGCACGGTCAGCGCCGTCGCCACGAACCAGTCGCGCTCGGCTGGCGACGATCGGATCCTTGCCGACCGCGTAGGTGAGCTTGGCGACCACCGCGCGGCGCAGCGTGGCGATGTCCTCGTCCTGCGCCGGCAGGGCGATGCGCGCGACGGCTCCGGGATCGGCGGGGCTGGGCGGAAGGCGAGCCTGGCTCATCGAGACGTCCTGTCGGGTGGGCGTGGCCGGGCGGCTGCTGCTGCGCGGGTGGTTCGCCATTTCTGCATAGCCCGCGCCGGCCCTGCTTGTCGATCGTATCGGACCGGTCCCGCCCTCAGGTGGCCGGCACGCCGATCGCGTCGAGCAGCGTCGCTTCGGTGAGAATCTGCGGCAGCACCGACGGGCGCGGCACCGCGGGCGGGATAGAACACATAGAGCGGAACGCCGGCGCGGCCGAAGCCGCGCGAGGAAGGTGCCGATCGCGCGGTCCTGCCGCGTCCAGTCGCCGATCATATATGTGATGCCATATCGCATGAACGCCGCCCGCACGCGCGGCGTCAGCGCCACCTGCTCGTTCACCTGGCAGGTGATGCACCAGGCGGCGGTGAGGTTGACGAGCACCGGCCGGCCCTCGGCGCGCAGGGCCGCCAGCCGTTCGGCGGAAAACGCCTCCGCCCCCGCCTCGGCGCGCGCGGCGGCGACCGGCGCGGGCGTGGCGGCGACCGCCGAGAGCACCCCGAGCACGCCAAGCCCCGCCGCCGCCGCCGCCGCGCGCCCCAGCCACTGCCCGCGGCCGCGGGCATCCCGCGCCAGCCCCAGCGCCCAGGCGGCGAAGCCGAGCAGCACCAGGCCCGCGAGGGCAGCGAGCACGCCGCCGCGGCCCGGCCTGCGCGCTCAGCACCCAGATCAGCCACGCGCTGGCGCCGTACATCGGGAAGGCGAGGGCCTGGCGCAGCACCTCCATCCATCGCCCCGGCCGCGGCAGGACGCGGGCGAGGCCGGGGATCAGCGCCAGCACCGCATAGGGGGCCGCGAGGCCAAGCCCGAGCGCCAGGAACACCCCCATCGCGGCGGCCGGCGAGGCGGCAAGCGCCCCGGCGATCGCGGCGCCCATGAACGGCGCGGTGCAGGGGCTCGCCACCAGCACCGCGAGCAGGCCGGTGAAGAAGCTGCCGACCGGTCCCTCGCGGCCCGCCAGGCCCTGCCCCAGCGCCGGCGCAGCGCCCGCCGATCGGCGAACACGCCGGAGAAGTTGAGGCCGACCGCGAACAGCAGCCACGCGATCGCGGCGACGAAGACCGGCGACTGGAACTGGAACCCCCATCCCGCGCCGCCGCCGCCCGCGCGCAGCGCCAGCAGCAGCGCGCCGAGGGCGGCAAACGTCACCAGCACGCCCGCGGTATAGCTCGCGCCGTACAGCGCCGCGCGCCCGCGCCGCGCGCCGGCCAGCCCCGCCAGCCCCGCGGCCTTGATCGCCAGCACCGGGAACACGCAGGGCATCAGGTTGAGGATCAGGCCGCCGAGGAACGCGAGCCCCAGCAGCCGCGCCACGCTCGCGTCTTCCCCGGTCGTCGCCGGCACCGGCCCCGGCTTCGCGTCGAGGCGCAGGAACGTCTCCGCCGCCGCCGCTGTCGCGCAGCGCCAGCACGCCCGCGAGCGGGGTGCCGGCATGGAAGGCCGGGCCCGGGTGCAGCGCGAGGCGCAGCGCCGTCGGCCGTGGCGCGCAGCGGCTGCGGCGCCGCAGCGGCGATGATGTCGGGCGCGTCGGCGAAGAAATACGCTGCGCGCACGCTGCCGAGCCCGGGGCCGGCGAGGGCGAGCGTGCCGTCCGGCGCGATCGTCGCCGCCCAGGGCGAGGGGCGGGGCGTGCGCGCCGCCGCCGCCGCGAACAGCGGGGCCTGCGCACCTGGCGCCCCGTCGCCCGCCGGCAGGTCGAGCCGGAAATCGCCGCTCTCGGGGATGCAGACCTTGGCGCAGACCAGCCACTCGGCGTGCAGCTTGAGCGCGAGCGGCCCGGCCGGGCCGGTGATCGTCACCGGCAGCAGCACGTCGCCGCGATAGCCGTAGGTGACGAGCGGCCCCTCCGGCATCCGCTCCGGCGCCGGCCACGCGATGGCGCCGGCGTGGAACCCGGCGGGCAGGGAGAAATCGAGAGCCGGCGGCGTGCCCGCGTCGCCGGGGTTGCGCCAGTAGGTGTGCCAGCCGGGTGCGAGCTGCAGGCGCAGCGCCGACCTGCACCTTGCCGTCCGGGCCCGACGCTGTCGCTTGCCGAGACCAGGCTCGCCGTGATCCGCTTCGTCGTGACCGGCGCGCTCTCGGCGGCGCGCGCAGCGGGTGCCGCGAGGGCGAGCAGCAGCAACCCGAAAAGCAGGTTCCTCATCGTCCCATCATCGCACCGCCGCGCCGCGCATGATACTGGCGCGCCGATGCCGCCGCTCCCCGATCTTCCCGTCACCGCGCTGCTGCCGGCGCTGCTGGCGGCCCTCGCGGCGCGCCCGAACGCGGTGCTGGTGGCGCCGCCGGGGGCCGGGAAGACCACGCTCGTGCCGCTCGCACTGCTGGCTGCGCCGTGGCGCGGGGACGGGGCGGATCGTGATGCTGGAGCCGCGCCGCCTCGCCACCCGCGCCGCGGCGGCGCGCATGGCGGCCTTGCTCGGCGAGACGGTCGGCGCGACCGTCGGCTACCGCACCCGGCTGGATTCCGCGGTTCGCGCCGCGACCCGGATCGAGGTCGTCACCGACGGCGCTGCTGGTGCGCCGGCATGCAGTCCGACCCCGGGCTCGACGGCGTCGCCGCGGTCATATTCGACGAGGTGCACGAGCGTGCGCTCGCAGCCGACCTGGCGCTCGCCTTCTGCCTCGATCTGCAGCGCGGCCTGCGCCCGGAGCTGCGGCTGCTCGCGATGTCGGCCACCGCCGAGGCCGCGCGCCTCGCCCGGCTGCTCGACGCGCCGGTGCTGGAGAGCCCCGGCCGGACGCACCCGGTCGCGGTCCGCCACGCCGCGCGCGATCTTGCCGGCCCCGCGACGCTGCCGGGCGCCGTCGCCGCGCGCGGTGCGGGCGGCGCTGCGCGAGCATCCCGGCGACGTGCTTGCCTTCCTGCCCGGCATGGCGGAGATCCGCCGCGCCGCAGGCGGCCCTGGAGGGGTGCGGCGCCGCGGTGCTGCCGTTGCACGGCGACCTCGCGCCGGCCGAGCAGGACGCGGCACTGCGCCCGGCGCGGGGCGGCGGGTGGTGCTGGCGACCGCGATCGCCGAGACCTCGCTGACCGTGCCCGGCGTGCGCATCGTCGTCGATGGCGGGTTCCGCCGTGCCCCGCGGCTGGACCCGGCGCGCGGCCTGACCCGGCTGGCCACGCTGCGCATCAGCCGCGCGGCGGCCGAGCAGCGGGCGGGCCGGGCCGGGCGCGAAGGGCCGGGGGTCGCGATCCGGCTTTGGACCGAGGCGCTGCATCGCGGCCTGCCGGCGTTCGATCGCCCCGAGATTCTCGAGGCCGAGCTCTCCGGCCTCTGGCCTCGACTGCGCCGCCTGGGGGGCGGCGCCGGCCGACCTGCCGTTTCCCGACCCGCCGCCCGCCGGCGCCCTCGCGGCGGCGGGGGCGCTGCTGGAACGGCTGGGCGCGCTCGCCGGCGGGCGCATCACCGCCGCTCGGGCGGCGGATGGCCGCGCTGGGCGCCGCATCCGCGGCTTGCCGCCATGATGCTGGCTGCCGAGACCCCAGGCGAGGCGGCGCTGGCGGCCGAGCTGGCGGCGATGCTGGAGGAGCGCGACCCGCTGCGCGGCCGAGCGGCGGCGGATATCGGCGCTGCGGCTCGGCGCGCTCGCGGACGGGCGATCCGGGGCCGATCGCGGCGCGCTGTCCCGCATCCGCCGCGTCGCCGGCCAGTACCGCCGCCGGCTGCGCCTGCCCCGGGTGCGCGCGGAGGCGATCCGGGGCCGCTGATCGCCGCCGGCTTTCCCGACCGCATCGCCCAGCGCCGCGGCGAGCCCGGGCAGTTCCGCCTCGCCGGCGGCGGTGGCGCACGGCTGCCGCCCACCGACCCGCTCGCCGCCGCGCCGCTGCTCGCGGTGGCGCGCGCTGGAGATGAAGGCCGGCGCGCATCCGGCTCGGCCGCACCGCTCGACCCCGGGGCGCTGCCGCCGGCGCTCGCGGCGCAGGTGACCGAGACAGGTGGAGACCGGTTCGATCCGGTCGCGGGCGCGGTGCTGGCCCGGCGCCGGCGGCGGCTGGGCGCGCTGGTCCTGGCCGAACATATCGAGCCGGCCGAGCCGGCGGCGGCGCGCACGGCGTCGCTTGCGCGCGGCCGCGCCATGGACTGCGGCCACTGCCCTCGATGCGAGCGGCGCGGCAGTTGCAGGCCCGCGTCGCGCTGATGCGCGGGGTGGAGCCCGACGCCGGCTGGCCGGACTTTGCGGACGCGGCGCTCGCCGCCGACCGCGAATGGCTTGCCGCCGCGCTGTACGGGCGCTCCAGGCTGGCGGAGCTCGCAGCGCTCGACCTCGCCGAAATCCTCCGCTCGCGGCTCGGGCCCGCGCTGGCGCGCCGGCTCGATCACGAGCTGCCGCCGCACATCACGCTGCCGGGCGGGCAGGCGGCGGTGGACTACACCGCACCGGTGCCGCTGCTCGCGGCCCGGGCGCAGGCCTTCTACGGGCTCGCCGCCATCCCGCCGCTCGCCGGCGGGCGGGTCGCGCTGCGCCTGGCACTGCTCTCGCCCGCCGGCCGCCCGGCCGCGATCACCGGCGACCTGAAGGGCTTCTGGGACGGCGCCTGGGCGGAGGTGCGGCGCGACCTGCGCGGCCGCTACCCGCGCCACCACTGGCCGGAACACCCGGCGGCGGCGAGCACGCGACGCTGAACCTGCTTGTGCGGGACCCGGCATGTGTCCATCTGTGCGCCGACCGACGCGGCAGACCGGAGTTCTCACCCATGCCAGCCCCCGCGCCAGCCCCCGCGCCCGCCCGGCTTGCCGCCGGCTTGCGGTACCTCTCTCGCCGCTTCCTGCTGTCCTGCTCGCCCGCGCAGGCACCCGCAGCACCCGCCGCCACCGGCCCGACCAGCATCGGCCCGACAGCTTCGCGCCGATGGTCAAGCGCGTGCTGCCGGCGGTGGTGAACATCCGCGATCACCGAAACCGTGAACGCGCCGCGAGGATCCCGTTCGCGTTCCTGCCGCCCGGAACTGCAGCAGCAGTTCCGCGAGCGCTTCCATGGCCGCAAGCAGCGCATGCAGGGCGCCGGCTCGGGCTTCATCATCGACCCGTCCGGCTACATCGTCACCAACAACCACGTCGTCGGCAACGCCGACCAGATCGTGGTCGAGCTTCGCCGACGGCACCGGAACTGCCGGCCCGCGTGGTCGGCAGCGACGAGCTGACCGACGTGGCACTGATCAAGGTCGACGCCGCCGGCGCCGCTGCCCGCCGTCACCTGGGGCGACAGCCGCGGGGTGGAAGTGGGCGACTGGGTGATCGCCGCGGGCAATCCGTTCGGCCTCGGCGGGTCGATCTCCGCCGGCATCGTCTCCGCCCGCGGGCGCGACATCGGCGCCGGCCCGTTCGACGACTTCCTGCAGATCGACGCGCCGATCAATCCCGGCAACTCCGGCGGCCCGGTGTTCAACGAGCAGGGCCAGGTGATCGGCGTCGACACCGCGATCGCCTCGCCCACCGGCGCCTCGGTGGGCATCGGCTTCGCCATCCCCTCGCGACATCGTCCGCCCGATCGTCGCCGAGCTGCGCGAGCACGGCCGCGTCGATCGCGGCTGGCTCGGCGTGTCGGTGGCGGATACGCCGGCGACCGAGCACGGCGGCGGGGTGCGCATCGCCGGCGGTCGACCGCACCGGCCCGGCGCTGCGCGCGGGCCTGCGCGCGGGCGACGCCGTGACGGCGGTCAACGGCCAGCCGGTCGCAACCGCGCGCGGCCTGATTCGCGCCATCGCCAAGGCGCCGCCGGGGTCGCAGGTCGCACTGGCGGTTCGGCGCGGCGAGCGCGAGATGGAGATCAACGTGACGGTCGGCCGCCGGCCGAGCGGACAGGGGTGAGAAGATGCGCATTCTGGTGGTGGAAGACGACAAGGACGTCGCCGGCTTCGTCGATCAAGGGCCTGCGCGAAGCCGGCCACGTGGTGGAGCATGCCGACAACGGCCGCGACGGGCTGTTCCTCGCGGCCAGCGAGAATTTCGACGCGATCGTGCTCGACCGCATGCTGCCGGGCGGCGTCGACGGGCTGCGCCTGCTGGAGACGCTGCGCGGCGCAGAGCAACAACACGCCGGTGCTGATCCTCTCGGCGATGGCGCAGGTCGACGACCGGGTGCGCGGCCTGAAGGCCGGCGGCGACGACTACATGACCAAGCCGTTCGCCTTCGCCGAACTGCTGGCGCGCGTCGAGGCGCTGGCCCGGCGCGGCAAGGGCGAAGGCCCGGCCACCAAGCTCGCCGCCGGCGACCTGGAGATGGACCTGCTGTCGCGGGCGGTGAAGCGCGCGGGCCAGAAGATCGACCTGCAGCCGCGCGAGTTCCGGCTGCTCGAATACCTGATGCGCCACGCCGGCCAGGTCGTGACCCGCACCATGCTGCTGGAGGGCGTCTGGGACTATCATTTCGATCCGCAGACCAACGTGATCGACGTGCACGTCTCGCGGCTGCGCCAGAAGGTCGACAAGCCTTCCCGACGCCCCTGATCCACACCGTGCGCAACGCCGGCTACATGCTGCGCGCCGAACAGCCGTGAGCTGGGCGGCGTCGCCCGGCGCTGAGCCGCGGTGCCCGGGCGGCCGCGGAGCGGGCATGCTGGCGCTGCCGCCGCCGCGCTGATGCGCTCGGCCGGGTGTCCGCTTCGGCCTGATCTATGCCTCACCTTCGCGCTCGAGCACGCTCGGCCTGGCGCTGTTTCTGTGGTGGTCGACGGCCGGCCTGCTCGACCGGCAGACCGATGCCGCGATCAACGCCGACGCGCAGGGCCTGCTCGGAGCGGTACGCCGAAGGCGGGCTGCTCGCGCTGGAGGACACGATCGAGCAGCGCATGGCCGGCAACATCGACGACGACGCGATCTACCTGCTGGCCGACCCGTTCTATGGCAAGCTCGCCGGCAACCTGGAGCGCTGGCCGGCCGGCGTGCAGCACGGACACCGACTGGTACCCAGCTCCGCATCGAGCGCGCCGGGCCGCAAGGGCATGGCGCAGATCCGCCATTTCGACCTGCCGGGCGGCTTCCATCTGCTGATCGGGCGCGACGTGGAGGCGCACGCGCAGATGGCGCGCCTGCTGACCGACGCCCTGCTCTGGGCGGTCGGCGTCGCGATGCTGCTGGGCAGCGTCGGCGCGCTCGCGGTGCGCAGCCTGTTCCGCTTCACCCTCGCCGACGTCTCGGCGACCGCCGCGGCGATCAGCGCCGGCGACCTCAGCGCGGCGGGTGCGCGTCAGCGGCCGCGGCGACGAGTTCGACCGGCTGGCCGAGACCATCAACGACATGCTGGACCGCATCGCGCCGGCTGATGGACGGGGTGCGGCAGGTGTCCAACGCGATCGCGCACGACCTGCGCACGCCGATCGCGCGCGCGCGCGCGCGGCTGGAGGACGCGAGCGCGCATGCCCAGCGGCGAGGCCGACCTGCGCGCCGCGATCGAGCGGGCGGAGGCCGATCTCGACGGCGTGATCACGATTTTCCAGGCGCTGCTGCGCATCGCCGAGATCGAGGCGGGGGCGCGGCGCTCGGCGTTCGCGCCGTTCGACCTCGCGCCGCTGCTGCTCGACCTCGCCGATCTCTACGCGGCGGCGGCGGAGGAGCGCGGCCAGCGGCTGGTGCCCGAGATCGCCGCCAGCTGCCGGCGTTCGGCGACCGCGACATGGTGCAGCAGGCGGTGGCCAACCTGCTCGACAACGCGCTGAAATTCTCGCCGCCGGGCAGCGCGATCCGGCTGGCGGCGAGCGCGCCGAGGCGGGGCAGCCGGGGCGCGGATCACGGTCGCCGACGAGGGCCCGGGCATTCCCGAACCCGACCGGCTGCGCGCGCCACGAGCGGTTCTTTCGCGGCGAGAGCGCGCGCAGCACGCCCGGCAGCGGCCTCGGCCTCGCGCTGGTGCAGGCGGTCGCGACCCTGCACGGCGGTTCGCTGCGGCTGGAGGACAACCGGCCTGGGCTGCGTGCGACACTCGCCATCGGAACGCGGCCGGCGCCGCGGCCGGCGGGCGCGAGTGAACGCAACTTCATCGGCGGACCAGCGCCGCGCCGCGATCGGTGCGGCATAGTGGCGTTATGGCGGAGCACCGCAGCGCCTATCGCGGCGTGGTTGCGGCGAGCCTTGTGCTCGCCGTCGGCTCGACGACCGCGCTCTCGCAGTCGGAGACCGCGCCGCCCGCCGACCCGATGCAGGTGACGACGGACACGCCGCAGTATTGCGACACCCTCGCCGACCAGGTCGCGCAGGCCTCGCGCGCGCACCCGGCCGCGGTGGCGGAGGCCCGGTCGCTGGCCGCGGAGGGGCAGCGCATGTGCGACGAGGGGCTGATCCGCGGCGGGCTCGCGCGGCTGCGCCGGGCCCTGCTGATGCTGCAGTCGAGCAAGTAGCGGCGCCGCTCAGGATTTCGGCGGCGCGCCGAGATCCTGCTGCTCGACCGGCGCCGGGGCGTCGCCCGGGCTCATCAGGTAGTCGCGCAGCGACTTGCGCACCTGGTATTCGAACTCGACGTTCATGTCGTCCATCGCCGCCTTGGTCAGCGCATAGAGCTCGCGGCGGGTGCCCTCCGGCGAGTAGTCGCTGATCTGGCGGGTGCGCGTGACGCGCGCCGAGGCGTAGCCGCTGCGGGTGCCGTCGGCGCTGGCCACGTCCAGATGCACGGCGAAATCGGCCTCGTAGCGGTCGCCGATGCGCACCAGCGAGGCGTCCTCGATCGTGAACACGGCATGTCCGCCCTCGCCGCCGGCCACCAGGCGGTCCTGCGCCATGCGCCGCAGCGCGGCGGCGGGCGCTTCCGGCGCCTGCGCCTCCATGTGCTCGCCGTTCGTGACCGTCTTGGGCGTGTAGGCATCGTCGATCTCGATGGTGACGACGCGCAGGCGCAGCTTGGTGAGGTAGTCGTAGCTCAGCGGGGCGAAGGATTGCGGCGGCGGCGTTTCCACGCAGGCGGCGAGGCCGCCGGCCAGGGCGGCGACCAGGAGGGCACGGCGCGCGGCAAGAGCAGGCATGGGGTCGGCAACTCCTCGCGGCAAAAATGTTGTCGCAGCGCGATGGGCCGCAAACTGAGCCGGCGCCGGCGCCCGGTCAATCGTGGCGGCGCCGCGAAAATCAAGGCGAATCGGCCGCCTGCCGGCCCCGCAGCTCGTCGCGGGCGAAGCGAAAATCCATGTTGCAGAACTCGCAGGTCATGACGATGCCGCCATCGACCGCTCATGTGATCGAGGTCGGCGGTCCCGAAACCCTCCAGAATGCCGGCGAGGCGCTGGCGGGAGCAGCGGCAGCCATAGGCGAGGGCGCGCGCCCGCGCGACGGCGACCCCTTCGGCGGCGAACAGCCGCCACAGCAGGCGCGCGGGCGGCAGGTCGTCGTCGAGCAGCTCGGCATCGGTCACGGTGGCCGCGAGCGTGGTCGCGGTGTGCCAGCTTTCGGCGCGCGCCGTGGCGTCCAGCGCCGGATCGACGCCGCCGGCGCCCGCGACGTGTTCCAGGATCAGCGCCGCCGCGCGCCACCCGGCCGGCGTGGCGGGCGGAGGCGAGGCGGATGAAGCAGCGGAGCTGCTCGCTGGTCTCGAAGTAGTGCAGCGCCATGGTCGGCGAGCAAGTCTGCCGGTCAGGGCGACGATGCCCTGGTAGCGCTCGGTCTCCGGCCCCTGGTCGACGGTGAGCGCGAGATAGCCGGCCCCGAGGAGCGCCGCGGCCGAGGGCGTCGGCGTCGCCTCCAGCACGGACGCGAGCCGTGCCGCGTCGGCGCGGGCGTAGCCGCGCAGCGCCCCCGCCTCGGTGCAGTCGGCGAGCAGGAGCGAGACGGGGCCGTCGCCCTTGGCCTGCAGGCTGAACGAGCCGCGATATTTCAGCGCCCCCGCGAGGCCGGCCACCAGGGCGAGCGCCTCGCCGGTCAGGCGCCGGACGGGCTCGGGATTGTCGTGGCGGGTGAGCAGGGCCTCGGCGAGCGGGCCGAGCCGCACCAGCCGCCCGCGCACCGGCCGCTGGGGCAGATGGAACGGCGTCACGCCGCGCGGCACGACGAGGTCGGGCACGGCGGGGCGGCCGCTGTCGAGAAAGGCAGGGGTATCGGGCATGCGGCGAAGATAGGGGCGCCGGTGCGGCACCGCTACCACACGGGCTCATTGGGGCCGCATCAGGGGAACAGGTCGGCGATCTCGATGCCCGGCGGATCGAGGCGGATGGCGCCCTCGCGGATGATGCGCGTCGCGATGGCACCGGCATCGTCGCGCGCGTGATGGATCACGGTGCGGCGCTTCGCATCCACGATCAGGTAGTGCCGGACCGACGGGATGCGGAAATAGTCCTCGAGTTTCGTGCCGAAATCGACGCTGCTGGTGGAAGGTGAAAGGACTTCCACCACGATCAGGGGGTCCGCGATCCGCACCGCATCCGGCGGGAGCGGCGCGCCGCACCGCACGCAGGCGTCAGGCTCATAGACCGTCGTCGCGTCGAGCTCGATGGCCATGCCGTCCGGATAGACGGTGCATGCGATCCCGGCGGCCGTCACCGCCTCGGCAAGCCGCCGCGCAACCTGGAACTTCGTCAGCGCATGCAGCGACCGTTCCGGCGCCATCGGCGTCACCTCGCCGTCGATCAGCTCATAGTGCTCGGTCTCGGGCTGCTCCATCGCCCAGGCGATGAATTCATCCGAGGTCATGTGCAGCCGTTGCGGAAGCGCTCATGGCGCCGGATTATAGCACACGCCGGGCCGGCCCGCAATTCACCGCCCGCCGCCGAGCGCCCAGGCCAGCACGCCCTTCTGCGCGTGCAGCCGGTTCTCCGCCTCGTCGAACACCACCGATTGCGGCCCGTCGATCACGCCCTCGGTGACCTCCTCGCCGCGATGCGCCGGCAGGCAGTGCATGAAGATCGCATCCGCCGCCGCCTGCGCCATCAGCGCCTCGTCCACGCGATAGGGGGCGAGCAGGTTGTGGCGCGACGCCTGCGGATCGTCGGACATGCTGACCCAGGTGTCGGTCAGCACGCAGCGCGCGCCCGCCACCGCCGCGCGCGCGTCGTCCAGCAATTTCACCCGTGCGCCCTGCGCCCGCGCCCAGGCGATCAGCGCCGCCGGCGGGCGCAGCGCCGGCGGGGTGGCGAGGCGCAGCGTGAAGCCGAAGCGCGCCGCGGCCTCGATCCAGCTGCGCGCGACGTTGTTGCCGTCGCCGCACCAGGCGACCGTCTGTCCAGTGATCGGGCCGCGATGCTCCTCGAACGTCATCACGTCCGCCAGCACCTGGCACGGATGGCTCTCGGCGGTGAGCCCGTTGATCACCGGCACGCTGGCGTGCGCGGCCATCTCGTGCAGCTTGGCCGGCGCATCAGTGCGCAGCATGATCGCATCGACATAGCGCGAGAGCACGCGCGCGGTGTCGGCCACCGTCTCGCCGCGGCCGAGCTGCATGTCCGCGGCCGTCAGCACGACCGCATCGCCGCCGAGCTGGCGCACGCCGACCTCGAAGCTCACCCGCGTGCGCGTGGAGGGTTTGGTGAAGACGAGCGCCACCGTCCGCCCGGCGAGGGGGCGCGCGGCGGCGCCCGCTTTGAACCCCGACGGCGCAGGTCGAGCATGTGGCGCAGCGTCGCCGCGTCGTGGTCGCGCAGGTCGAGGAAGTGGCGGGGCGGCGCGCGCCCCGCCTCCTGCGTCGCGACACGCAGCGCCGCGCTGCTCACTTCGCCGCCACCCGTGCCTGCGACGGCCGCGCCCGGCGCGCCGCGCGGTGCAGCATGCCGAGCGCCTCCGCCACCTCGCTCTCCGAGACGATCAAGGGCGGCGCGAAGCGCAGCACGTTCTCGCCGGCGGTGAGCACGAGCAACCCCTCGGCCAGGGCCGCCTGCTGCACCTCGGTATTCGGCACGACGCAGGTGAGGCCGACGAGCAGCCCGGCGCCGCGCGGGGCGGCGAACACGTCGGGGAACTCGGCGGCGAGGGCCACGAGCCCGTCCCAGAGCTGGCGCGCACGGCGGTCGATGCCGTCGAGGAAGCCAGGGGCGAGCAGCACGTCCAGCACCACGTTCGCCGCCGCGCAGGCGACCGGGTTGCCGCCGAACGTGGTGCCGTGCGAGCCGGGCGTCAGCGCCTTCGCCACCGCCTCGCGCGCCAGGATCGCGCCCATCGGGAAGCCGCCGGCGAGGCCCTTGGCGAGCGACATGACGTCGGGGGCGATGCCCGCCCATTCATGCGCGAACAGCTTGCCCGAGCGGCCCATGCCGATCTGCACCTCGTCCAGCCCGAGCAGCAGCCCGAACTCGTCGCAGGTCGTGCGCAGCTCGCGCAGGAAGCGCAGGTCGGCCGGGCGCACGCCGCCCTCGCCCTGCACCGGCTCGACCAGCACCCCCGCGGTCTGCGGCGTGATGGCGGCGCGCAGCGCGTTGAGGTTGTTGAACGGGACGTGGTCGAACCCGTCTACTTCCGGGCCGAAGCCTTCGAGGTATTTCGGGTTGCCGGTGGCGGCGAGGGTGGCCAGCGTGCGGCCGTGGAACGCGCCTTCGAAGCAGATCACCCGGTAGCGTTCGGGATGGCCGGCGGCATGCTGCGCGCGGCGCATCATCTTGATCAGGCCCTCGTTGGCCTCGGCGCCGGAGTTGCAGAAGAACACGCTGTCGGCGAACGAGGCGGCGATCAGCCGCCCGGCGAGCCGCTCGGCCTGGGGCACGCGATAGAGGTTGGAGACGTGCATCACGCGCGCCGCCTGCTCCGCGATCGCCGCGACCAGCTGCTTGTGGTTGTGGCCGAGCGAGGAGACGGCGAGGCCGGTGCCGAAATCGAGCAGTCGTCGCCCGTCGCCCGTGTACAGCCAGACGCCCTCGCCCCGCTCGAAAGCGAGGTCGGCGCGGTTGTAGGTGGGCATCAGGGCGGGGATCATGCCGGAAGCTTTCCTTGCTGTTCCCACGGTGGCCCCGCCGCCGCGAGGGCGCCGACGGTTGTGGGAAGTTTCAGCATGCGACCCGTCCGGGGACGCGTCAAACGCGGCAAGCGCGGATCTCCCGCGAGCGGGCGGCGCGGATCGCGGTTTCACGCCCCGCGCGGCGGTGGCAAGCTCGCGCCATGCCCGCGCTGACCGAGGCGGCGCTGCACGAAGCGGCGCTTGCGCATCTCGCCCGCTACGCCGCGAGCGCCGCGACGCTCGCCCGCGTGCTGGAGCGGCGGGTGGCGCGCTGGGCGCACCGCGAGGCGCCGGAGCCCGAGGCGGTTGCGGCGGCGCGCGCGGCGGCGCGGGCGCGTGGTGGCGCGGCTGGTGGCGGCCGGCGCCGTGGACGATGCCGCCTTCGCCGCCGCCCGGGCACGCCGGATGCTGCGCGCCGGCCGCTCGCCGCGCATGGCAGGCGGCCCAGCTCGCGGCGCGGGGCGTCGCCGCCGACACCGCAGCGCGGGCCATTGCGGCGGCCGGCCCCGAGGACGTGGCGGGCGAGCTTGCCGCGGCGGTGGCGTTTCTGCGCCGGCGCCGGTTCGGTCCGTTTCGCATTGCGCCGGGGAACGCCGAGGCGCGGACGCGCGAGCTGGCGGCCCTGGCGCGTGCCGGGTTCGCCCGCGCGGCTGCCCGCGCCGCGCTGGACATGGCGCCCGAGGCGGCCGAGGCGCTGCTGGGGCGGCTGCGTCAGGCCGGCGGCTGAGGGCTCAAAAAGGGGGCGGCCCGCCTTGGGGGCGCGCCGCCCAGAGGGTCTGCGGTGCCGGCGCACGCGGCGCCGGGTCCGCAGAGGGGGAGGGAGTCCGAAGCCAAGCCATGGCCTCGGGCGCAAGGATGGCGCATCTGCGTCACCAATGGGTTAATGGGCGTCCGTTGCGGCGCCGCATCCCCCGATCTTTTCACGATTTCGTTAGCTGGCCCACGCGCGGTCGTTGCGACGCGGCGCGTCCGCGGAGGATGCTGCGCCACCATGGTGCGACTGCTCCTTCTGCTGCTCGCCTGCAATCTCGCCGCCTGTGCCGGTGCGAGCCGCGGCACGGGCGGCGGGGGCCCGGTCTATCCGGGGCTGAGCTGCGTGCCTTTCGCCCGCGCGCTCACCGGCCTCGCGCTGAGCGGCGATGCCGCCGATTGGTGGGATGCGGCCGATGGCCGCTACGTCCGCAGCCGCCGGCCGGCGGTGGGCAGCGTGCTCGTGCTCGCCCGGTCCTCGCGCCTGCCGCATGGCCATGTCGCGGTGGTTTCGCGCGTGATCGACCGGCGCCGCATCGCCGTGATCCAGGCGAACTGGGTACCCGGCGAGCTCGATCTCGATCAGCTTGTGGTGGATGTCTCGGGGGCGAACGACTGGCGGGCGGTGCGCGTCTGGTATCCGCCGGTCGGACAGCTCGGCATCCACGTCTACGCGGCGGACGGCTTCATCCTGCCGCGGGTGCCCCTGGCGCACGACCTGCTCGCCGCACGCGCCGAGCCGGCAGCGCGTGCCGCGGTGGGCGATTGAGCATGGACAAAAACATCGCTTGCATCGCCTGCGAGCCCGCGCCATGTCGGGCACGAAGACCGGGCAACGGCCCGGGGTTGGAGGGCGTGATGGGTAGCTTCAGTCTCTGGCACTGGCTGGTCGTGCTGCTGGTTGTCCTGCTGCTGTTCGGCAGCGGCAAGGTCAGCAGTCTGATGGGCGACTTCGCGAAGGGCATCAAGTCGTTCAAGAAGAACATGGCCGACGACAGCGACGCCTCGATGGAGGCAGCGGCGGAGAAGCCGGCGGGCTCGATTTCGCCGCCCGGCGCCACATACGACCGCCAGATCAGACCACCGCCGCCCGCCAGGGCTGACGCGCCGCGCCGCGCCGCGCTCTCCGCCCGATCGCAATAGCTTGTGGTCGGGGCGGGAGTTTTCCACAAGTTTTTGCGCCCGCGCGTTGTTGCGCCGTTGAGCGCCGTCGCCCCGCCCGGTACCGTATCTGGTGGCAGCACCGGCCGGGGAGACCACAATGGAGTGGACCGAGGACACGATCGCGCGGCTCCGCGCGCTCTGGGCCGAGGGGCACTCGACCGCGGAGATCGGCCGGCGCATGGCGGTCTCGAAGAATGCGGTGGTGGGCAAGGCGCATCGGCTGGGCCTGGCGGCGCGGCCGTCGCCGATCCGCCGCGACGGCGCCGCGGGATCGGCGCGCGCCGTCGCCGCCGCGGCGCGCGCTCGGACCGACCCTGCCGCCGCTCGCCTGCGCCCATGCGCCGGCGCCGGCGAGGCCACGCTGCCCGCCGGAGGCGCCGGCGAGCCGGCGCCCCAGGCGGCCGCGCCGACGGTGCGTGCCGGTGGCGCCGCGCCCGTCCCGGCCGGTCGCCTGCTGCTGGCCGATCGGCGAGCCGGGCACCAAGAGCTTCCGCTTCTGCGACGACGATGCGCTGCCCGGGAAGCCCTATTGCGCCGAGCACGCGCAGCTCGCCTACGTGAAAGTGCGCGACCGGCGAGAAGAGGCCGCCTGATCCGCCGCTCCGCAGTCCGTGAGCGACGTGGACGCGCGCTCATGTTGCGGGGCGGCCCGGATGCCGCGTATCGTTCCGCCGGGCGGCAAGGGACCCCGCAGGTCCGGAAATAACAAGCCGCCCGGGAGGGGGCGTCGCGGATTGCCCGCGCGCTCCGCACAGGAGGGGCGTCCGGCATCGACTTCCTCGCTGCCGGTTCAGGGCGAGGTCAGCGGGACGCCCGCAGCAAGGGAAGGCGTGGCGTCGATGGCCAAAGGTACGGTCAAGTGGTTCAACCCGACGAAGGGGTACGGCTTCATCGCCCCCGACAGCGGGGGCAAGGACGTTTTCGTCCATATCAGCGCGGTCCAGAAGGCCGGGTTGCGCACCCTCAACGAGGGGCAGAAGATCGGCTTCGATATCGAGCAGCAGCAGAACGGCCGCTCGGCGGCGGTCAACCTTTCGGCCGACTGAGCGTCGTAGCTGACGACGACCGGCCGCGTCGGCCGCGGAACGGGGGTTCTGTCGTGGGCGCGCGCATGCTATGAGGCCGCCGCGCCAGTGTTTTGGCGCGCCGAGTGAGCCGAATGCGATGACCGCACGCCATGCCGCCCGTCCGCCCCGCGTAGTGCGCCGCGCACCGCCGCTCGACGCGGCCGCCGTGCGCGCGGCCTATCGGCGCTGGGCCGGCTTCTATGACGCCTCGTTCGGCGCGTGTCGGCGACCGCGCGCCGGCGCCGCGGTCGCGGCGGTCAACGCGCTGCCGGGGCGGCGCGTGCTGGAGGTCGGCGTCGGCACCGGGCTCGCGCTGCCGCACTACCGCCCGGAGAAGCGCATCGTCGGGATCGATCTCTCGCCCGAGATGCTGGCCCTCGCGCGCGAGCGCGCGACCGCGCGGGGGCTCGACAATGTCGACGTCCTGCTCGAGCTCGACGCCGAAGCGACCGGCCTGCCGGAGGCAAGCTTCGACATTGCGGTCGCGATGTTCGTGGCTTCGGTCGTGCCGCATCCCGCACGGCTGCTGGCCGAACTGCGCCGCGTGGTGCGGCCGGGCGGCCACATCCTGTTCGCCAATCATTTCGCCGCCGAATCGGGGCCGCGCTGGTGGGTGGAGCGGCTGATGGCGCCGGCGTCGCGCGCGCTCGGCTGGCATCCGGATTTCCGCATCGCGGCCGTGTTGTCGCCGGCGGAGCAGGCGGCGGCGCGGCTGCGCCCGATGCCGCCCTTCGGCCTGTTCACCCTCGGTGGAACTCGTCGCCTGATACGCCGTGCGGGCCCTTGATCTGCGCGTGAGCGTCCTGTAGCCCAATGCTGCGATGCGGAGCCGGAGGCCCCGCGGCTTCTCAGCGGATGGATCGGCCGATGCAGCAATTCTGGCGGCGCGCTGCCGCGTTCGCCTTCATGCCTTGGGTCCTGGCGCTGGCGGCGCCGGCGTGGCGCAGGAGCCGCACCCGTGGCAGATCGGGTTCCAGGCGGCGCACAGCCCGGTGCAGCACAAGATCGAGCGCCTGCACACGCTCGTGCTGTGGATCATCACGGTCAATCACGCTGTTCGTCGGCGCGCTGCTGGTCTGGGTGCTGTTGCGCTACAACGCCACGCCGCAACCCGTCGCCGAGCCAGCACCAGCCACAACACCGTGCCTGGAAGTGGCGCTGGACGGTGATCCCGGTGCTGATCCTGGTCGTCATCGCCATCCCGAGCTTCCGGCTGGTCTACTACGAGGACCGCACCACCGACGCCGACATGACGATCAAGGTGACCGGGCACCAGTGGTACTGGGAATACACCTACCCGGACAACGGCAACGTCGATTTCACCAGCTACATCATCAAGGACGAGGAGCTGAAGCCGGGCCAGCAGCGTCTGCTGGACGTGGACAATCCGCTGGTGCTGCCGGCGGGCAAGAACATCCGCATCCTGACCACGCAGCGCCGACGTGATCCACAGCTTCTTCATCCCGAGCCTCGGCGTGCAGCGCTACGCGATCCCCGGCCGCGACCATCGAGACCTGGGTGCGGATCGACAAGCCCGGGCACTACTACGGCGAATGCAACCAGATCTGCGGCACCAACCACAGCTTCATGCCGATCTCGGTCGTCGCGATGACGCCCGGCGGAGTTCGCCAATGGGTGGCGCAGGCCAAGACCAAGTTCGCCGCCAATCCGCCGGCCGATCCGAATCGGCTGGCCGCCAACGGGTCGGTGCAATGACCAGCGGCACCGGCGCTTCGGAGCTCGGCGCTTGCAGGAGACGCAGCATGAGCGCGAGCGACCACGGCCACGACCACGCGCACGGCGATGCCGCGCACCACGACGACCACGGCCACGCGCCCGGGTTCTTCGCGCCGCTGGCTGTGCAGCACCAACCACAAGGACATCGGCACGCTCTATCTGATCTTCGCGGTGTGCGGCGGCACCGTGGGCGGGATCCTGTCGCTGATGGATGCGCTGGGAACTGTTCAGCCCGGGGATGCACCACTTCTCCTCCGGGCAGGAGTGGAACACGGTCGTCACCGCGCACGGGCTGATGATGATCTTCTTCTCGGTCATGCCGGCGCTGATCGGCGGCTTCGGCAACTGGTTCGTGCCGATCATGATCGGCGCGCCCGACATGGCGTTCCCGCGCCTGAACAACATCAGCTTCTGGCTGCTGGTGCCGGCGTTCTGCCTGATCATCACGGGGCTGGTGATGCGGCGAGTCCGGCACCGGCTGGACGCTCTATCCGCCGCTGTCGAACAGCACGTATCGAGCCCGGGCCGGGCATGGACTTCACGCTGTTCGCGCTGCACCTCGCCGGCGCCTCCAGCCTGCTCGGCGCCATCAACTTCATCACCACCATCTTCAACATGCGCGCGCCGGGCATGACGCTGCACAAGATGCCGCTTGTTCGTGTGGTCGATGCTGGTGACGGCGTTCCTGCTGCTGCTGTCGATCCCGGTGCTGGCCGGCGCGATCACGATGCTGATCACCGACCGCAACTTCGGCACCGCCTTCTTCGACCCGCAGGGCGGCGGCGACCCGGTGCTGTTCCAGCACCTGTTCTGGTTCTTCGGCCACCCCGAGGTCTACATCATGATCCTGCCCGGCTTCGGGATCGTGAGCACATCATCTCGACCTTCTCGCGCAAGCCGATCTTCGGCTACCTCGGCATGGCCTATGCGATCGTCGCGATCGGCGTGGTCGGGTTCGTCGTGTGGGCGCACCACATGTTCATCTCCGGCATGAGCGTCGACACGCGCGCCTACTTCATGGCCGCGACGATGGTGATCGCGGTGCCGACCGGCATCAAGATCTTCTCCTGGATCGCGACCATGTGGGGCGGGTCGATCGAGCTCAAGACGCCGATGCTGTGGGCGATCGGGCTTCATCTTCCTGTTCACCGTCGGCGGCGTCACCGGCGTCGTGCTGGCCAACGCCGGCATCGACCAGATGCTGCACAATACCTACTACGTCGTGGCGCACTTCCACTACGTGCTGTCGCTCGGCGCGGTGTTCTCGATCTTCGCCGGCTTCTACTACTGGATCGGCAAGATGAGCGGGCGGCCGTATCCGGAGTTCTGGGGCAAGGTGCATTTCTGGGTCACCTTCGTCGGCGTGAACCTCACGTTCTTCCCGATGCACTTCCTCGGCCTCGCCGGCATGCCGCGCCGCTACGTGGACTATCCGGAGGCGTTCCGCGGCTGGAACGAGGTGGCGACGATCGGCGCCTTCATCGGCGGCCTCGGGCTGCTCGTGTTCTTCTACGTCTGCTACCGGGTGTTCACCTCCCGCGAGCATGTCGCCGAGAACTACTGGGGTGAGGGTGCGACGACGCTGGAGTGGACGCTGTCCTCGCCGCCGCCGTTCCACACCTTCGCCGAACTGCCGCGGATCCGCTGACGAGGCCTTGGATGAAAGAGGCCGCTGCCTCGCTGGCGTTCTCCGGCACCACCACGCTCGATGCGTCCTCGGCGCGCGACTGGCTTGAGCTGCTCAAGCCGCGCGTCGTGGCGCTCGTGGTCTTCACCGGGCTCGTGGGACTGATGGTGGCACCGGGGCATCTGCACCCGGTGCTGGCCTTCACGGCGGTGCTGTGCATCGCGGTCGCCGCGGGCGCGGCGGGCGCGCTCAACATGTGGTACGAGCGCGATCTCGACGCGCGCATGCGCCGCACCGCGGCACGGCCGATCCCGGCCGGGCGGATTGCGCCGGGCGCAGGCGCTCGGCTTCGGCCTGACGCTCGCGGTCGGCTCGGTCTGGTGATGGCGCTGGCGACCAATGCCGTCGCCGCCGGCGTGCTGGCGCTCTCCATCGTCTTTTACGTGCTGGTCTACACGGTGTGGCTGAAGCGCCGCACGCCGCAGAACATCGTCATCGGCGGCGCCGCCGGCGCGTTTCCGCCGGTGATCGGATGGGCGGCGGTGACCGGCCATGTCGGCCTGCTGCCGGTGCTGATGTTCCTGGTCGTGTTCCTCTGGACGCCGCCGCATTTCTGGGCGCTGTCGCTGTGGGCGCATGCCGACTATGCCCGGGCCGGGGTGCCGATGCTGCCGGTGGTCGCCGGGGCGCGGGCCACGCGGCGCCAGATCTTCTTCTACACGCTCGCCCTCCTGCCGCTCAGCGTCCTGCCCTGGGCGCTGCATCTGACCGGCCGCGTCTATGGGGTCGCCGCGGTGGCGCTGGGCGCGTGGTTCCTGGTTGCCGCGTGGCGCGTGCTGCGCGACGCGCAGGACACGGCGGGCGTCAGCCTCACGCGCGACGCACCGGCCAAGGCGCTGTTCCGCTACTCGCTGCTCTATCTGTTCGTGCTGTTCGCGGCCCTCGCGGTGGACCGGCTGGTCGGGTGAGGCGATGGCGCGTGGTCGTCCCGAGGAGGACGCAGAGCTGCAGAAGCGACGCCGGGGCCGCAACATCGCCATGCTGGTGGTGCTGCTCGGCCTGGCGCTGCTGTTCTACCTGATCGCGATGGTGAAGATGTCACACGGAGGCGGCTGAGCGATGCGCACGGGCCGCTCCAGCACGCTGCTGGGCCTTTCGCTGGTGGCCGTGATCGCCGGCATGGTGGGGCTGACCTTCGCCGCCGTGCCGCTCTATCGCGTTTTCTGCGCCGTCACCGGCTATGGCGGCACGCCGCAGATCGGCCCGGCGCTCAGCCGCACCGTCAGCGCCAACACGATCACCGTGCGCTTCGACGCCGCCGTCAATCCGGGCCTGCCGTGGCAGTTCCAGCCGGAGCAGCAACAGGTCACGTTCCGGCTCGGCGAGCAGCAGGTGGCGTTCTATCGCGCGCGCAACACCTCCGACCAGCCGGTGCGCGGGATTGCGGTCTACAATGTCACCCCCGACAAGGCGGGCCGGTATTTCCACAAGACCGCCTGCTTCTGCTTCAACGAGCAGACACTCTCACCGAACCAGGAAATGCAGCTGCCGGTCAGCTTCTGGGTCGATCCGGCGATCGCCGACGACCCGAGCACGGCGGACATCAGCGTGATCACCCTCTCCTACACGTTCTTCCGCTCGCTCGACGATGCGGCGAAGAGCGGCGCACTGGCCACCGCGGGACCGCATGTCGGCCCGCTGATACGCTGAGCCGCGCCCCTTGATGCGCGCGGCGATTTGGGGATGATGCGGCACTCTCCGCGATAGGCATGGCATGAGCACCGATACGCACGGCGTCAGCGCGCTTCCCGTCAGCTCCGGGCTGAAACAGCCATACCATCTGGTCGATCCCAGCCCGTGGCCGATCGTGGGCGCGGTCGCCGGCGGGCTCATCGTGCTCGGCATCATCTTTTCCGCACACTATGGCGGGTTCGGCTACTGGGTGCTCGGGCTGGGCGTGCTGCTCGTGCTCGCGGTCATGTTCCTCTGGTGGCGCGACGTGATTTCCGAGAGCCGTACGCCCGGGCTGCACACGCCCATCGTCCGGCTGGGCCTGCGCTACGGGATGACGCTGTTCATCTCCAGCGAGGTGATGTTCTTCGTCGCCTTCTTCTGGGCCTGGTTCAACTTCGCCCTGTTTCCGGAGCATGTCGCCGGCAACACGTCCGGTGTCTGGCCGCCGCCCGGCACGCTGACGTTCGATCCGTTCCACATCCCCTTCCTCAACACGCTGATCCTGCTGCTGTCCGGCACCACGATCACCTGGGCGCACCATTCGCTGCTGGAGGGGAACCGCAGGGGGCTCATCGTCGGGCTCGGGCTCACGGTCCTGCTGGGGCTCAGCTTCACCTCCTTCCAGGCGTACGAGTATTCGAGCGCGCCGTTCCATTTCGTCGGCGGCGGCATCTATCCGTCGGTGTTCTTCCTGGCGACCGGGTTCCACGGCTTCCACGTGATCGTCGGCACCTGCTTCCTGATCGTCTGCTTCTTCCGCGCGCGCGCCGGGCAGTTCACGCCGGAGCGGCATTTCGGGTTCGAGGCGGCCGCCTGGTACTGGCACTTCGTCGACGTCGTGTGGCTGTTCCTGTTCGTCTGCATCTACTTCCTGGGCGCGGGGCAGATCGCGCCGGAGTGAGCGTGGCCGAGGCGGTCCCGCTCTGGCGCGCCGCCCTGCTCTGCCGCTGCCCGCGCTGCGGCAAGGCGCCGGTCTTCGTGGGCCTGCTGACCGTGCGGGATCGCTGCGCGCATTGCGGGCTCGACCTGCGCCAGCACGACACCGGCGACGGGCCGGCGGCGCTGGTGATCCTGGTGCTGGGGGCGATCGTCCTCGGGCTCGCGGTGTGGGTGGAGGTCGCCTTCGCCCCGCCGCTCTGGGTGCATGCGCTGATCTGGCCGGTGGTGATCCTGGGCGGCGCGATCGCGCTGATGCGGCCGATGAAGGCGGCGCTGGTGGCGCAGCAATACCGCCACCGCGCGAGCGAGATGGGGTTGTGACGCGCCGGCTGCTGTGGCCGACGCTTCATCACCGCGGCGATGCTGGCGATCCTGCTGGCGCTCGGCACCTGGCAGCTGCATCGCCGCACCTGGAAGCTGGGGATCCTCGCCGCGATCGACGCGGCGGAGCAGGCGCCGCCCGCCCCGCTCGGGCCGCATCCGGCGCCGTTCGCGAAGGTGGAGGTGCGCGGTCGGCTGCGTGCCGACCTCGCCGCCCGCTATGGCATCGAGGCGCGGCCGGCGCCGGACGGGACGGTGCTGGGGTCGCAACTCATCGTGCCGCTGCTTCCGCCGCAGGGGCCGCCGGTGCTGGTCGATCTCGGCTGGCTGCCGGCGCAGGCGCATCCGCCGCTTCCGACCGGCCCGGTGTCGATCCAGGGCTACGTGCGCGAGCCCTCCCATCCCGGCTGGTTCACGCCGGCCGACGAGCCGGCGGCGCGGCAGTTCTACGCGCTCGACCCGGCCCGGATCGGGGCGGCGCTGGGCCTGCCCGCGATCGCGCCCTTCACCGTCGTGGCAATGGGCCCCGCGGGCGTGCCGGACCCGGCGCAGCACCTGCCGCGGCCGCCGAACGATCATCTGCAATACGCGCTCACCTGGTACGGGCTGGCCGCGATCCTCGCCTTCATGTTTGCTGCCTATGTCGCAAAGGGACCGCGCGCATGACCGACGCGCCAAGCGCCTATGCCCGCCTCGCCGCCCGGTTCGCGCGGATCGCGACCCTGGGCGAGGCAGCGGCGATGCTGAACTGGGACGCCGCGGCGATGATGCCCGCGGGCGGGGCCACGGCGCGCGGCGATCAGCTCGCGGTACTGGCGGGCCTCGGCCACGGACTGCTGGTCGCCCCAGAGGTCGCAGATGCGCTCGACACGGCGGAGGCCGAGGGGGTCGACGGCGACGCATGGCGCGCCGCCGACCTGCGCCTCATGCGCCACGCCCACACCCGCGCGACCGCGGTGCCGGGGGCGCTGGTGGAGGCGCAGACGCGGGCGAATGCGGCCTGCGAAAAGGTCTGGCGCGAGGCCCGCGCCCGCCGCGACTTCGCGCTCGTGGCGCCGCATCTGGCCGAGGTGCTCCGGCTGGTGCGCGAGCAGGCGGCCGCGCTCGCGCCGGCGCTGGGGCTCGCGCCGTACGACGCGCTGATGGACGGATACCAGCGCGGCATCGGGCTCGCCGACGTGGCGCCGGTATTCGCCGCCTACGAAGCCTTCCTGCGCGAGGCATTGCCGCGGGCGGAGGCGCTGCAGGCCGCGCGGCCGACGCCGATTCGCCCCCGCGGGCCGTTCCCGGCCGAGGCGCAGGAGGCGCTGTGCAAGCGGCTGTCAGCGGCGGCGGGGCTCGATCCGGCGCATGCCCGGCTGGACCGCTCGGCGCACCCGTTCTGCGGCGGCACGCCCACCGACATCCGCATCACCACGCGCTACGAGGAGGAGGATTTCGCCCGGGCGCTGATGGCGGTGATGCATGAGACCGGGCACGCCCTCTACGAACGCGGCCTGCCCCCCGCCTGGGCACGACAGCCGGTGGGCGAGGCGGCCGGGATGGCCGCGCATGAAAGCCAGTCGCTGATCATCGAAATGCAGGCCTGCCGGTCCGATCCCTATCTGCGCTGGCTGGCGCCGCAGCTCGCGGGCGCCTTCGGCGGCGATCCGGCCGCGTACGATCCGGACAATCTCGGCCGCCTGTGGCGGCGGGTGGCGCGCAGCTTCATCCGCGTCGACGCCGACGAGATGACCTACCCCGCGCACGTCATCCTGCGCCTGCGGCTGGAGCAGGCGCTGGTCGTCGGCGACCTCGCGGTCGCCGACCTGCCCGGCGCGTGGAACGAGGGGATGCGGACGCTGCTCGGCATCACGCCGCAGAACGACGCGCAGGGCTGCCTGCAGGACATCCACTGGTACGACGGCGCGTTCGGGTATTTCCCCAGCTACACGCTGGGGGCGATGGCGGCGGCGCAGCTGATGGCGGCGGCGCGGCGGGCGGAGCCGGGGCTCGACGCGGCGCTCGGCGCGGGCGACCTTGCCCCTCTGCTCGGCTGGCTGCGCGCGAACGTGCATGCGCGCGCGAGCCTGCTGGGGTTCAACGACCTGTTGCGCGCGGCGACCGGCAAGCCGCTCGACCCTGCCGATTTCGAGGCGCATCTCACCGCGCGCTATCTCTCCTGATGCCGACGCCGGAACTGCTCGCGGGCTATCATCGCTTTCGGGCTTCGGTCTGGCCGGAGCGGCGGGCGCTGTTCGAGCGGCTGGCGAGCGAGGGGCAGCAGCCGCCGGCGCTGGTGATCGCCTGCTCCGACAGCCGCGTCGATCCGGCCATGATCTTCGGCACCGCGCCGGGGACGCTGTTCATCGTGCGCAACGTCGCCGCGCTGGTGCCGCCGTACGGGCCCGACAGCGCGTATCACGGCACCAGTGCCGCGATCGAATACGCGGTGACGGTGCTGGAGGTCGCCAACGTGATCGTGCTCGGGCACGCCATGTGCGGCGGCATCGTGGCGCTGCTGTCGCCGCAGCCGACGCAGGGTGCCTTCATCGGACCGTGGATCTCGCTCGCGCGGCCGGCGGCCGAGCGCGTGCTGGCGTGCACGCCCGTTTCGGCGGCGCAGGAAGCGTGCGAACACGAGGTGATCAAGCTGTCGCTGGAAAACCTGCGCACGTTCCCGTTCATCGCGGAGCGTGTCGCCGCGGCGCGCCTGCAGCTGCACGGCGCGCGCTTCGCCATCAGCACCGGGATTCTCGAACTGCTGCAGCCGGACGGAAGCTTTGCGCCGGCCTGACCCGGCCCCGCCGCCGCTACGCGCGCGGATCCAGCCCCATCTGCCGTCGCCCGTCCGCGCTCAGCGACGCGGGCGTGGCGCGCCCGGCGAAATCGACCTCCAGGTCGTCCGCCGGGAAGTCCGGCGGGCTGCGGCCGTCGAGGAAGGCGGGACGCTGCCGGGCCAGCATCGCGCGATTGCGGGGGCAGTCGGGAACCGCCGGAATGTACATGACGTTGCTGGGCGTCCGGCCGGCATGCACCGGCTCGACGGCGTGGACCAGGTCCGGATGCCAGAACACGGCGTCGCCCGGATCGACCCGGGGGATCGGCACCAGCGCCCGCAGCAGCGGCGCGTGCCATTCCTCGCTGATCCACAGAGCGCGCGCGCTCTCCGCGCCGCAGAGCGAGGCTTCGGGCACGTCGCGGGCGAACGGGCGCAGCAGGACCCAGACGATCGCGCGGGTCAGCGGCACCACCTGCAGTGTGCCGTCGCCGGGACCCTGCGCGGTGAGCGCCGTCCAGCCCTGCCAAGTGCGGAAGGCGGAGCACGCATTGGCGTCCTCTGTCGCGGGCGCGGCCACGCGGGCGGTGGCGTCGAACGGGTCGAACGCGGCCGGATCGGACGCGAACACCGCATGATAGGGCGCGCGCAACACCGGATCGAGCCAGCGCCCGGCGGTGCCGCCGTCGATATGCGGCCCGAGCGCGAGCGTTGCATCGCCCGGCGTGCGGCGGCGGATGCGATCGGCGTAGGTGCAGTTCGCTGCGGCGTCGAAGCGGCCGGCGCAATGCCACAGCCCGTTGAGCCAGGCCGCGACGGCGGCGAAGCGGGGATGCTGCCGCGCCGCGACCTGCGGCGCCGACCAGTAGACCGAGTAGATCTGCGGCGCGCCCGGCCACCGCCCGGGCCGCCTTGCATGCGTCCTTGCGTCGGCGTCGTTGGCGTGAAGATAGGCGGCGAGTTCCCGATCCCACGCCTCCGCCTGCGCGCGCGCGAACAGGCCGCGCACGACGACGCAGCCGCGTTCGCGCACGTCGCGCGCATCTGCTCCGCCGGCAACGATCGCGTCGGCCGCGATCTGCGGCACCAGCACCTCACCATCGGCTGCGCGGGCCGCCAGAGTGTCCAGCGCGCGCAGGACCGCCTCGGCAGCGCGTGGATCGGGCGCGAGCTCGCGCTTGAGAGTTGCGATATCAGCCAAGGTCGGGTGTGGTTGCCTTGAAGCTTTCGAGCGCCTGCGCGCGCGCCCACCAGTCGGCGAAGCCCGGCACGTCGAATGTCGCGGCCGCATCCGGCGTCAGGCCGACATAGAAGCAGATCGGGGCGAGATAGAAATCCGCGAGCGACGGCGTGGCGCCGGCGATGAACGGGTCGCCGCCGCGGACCCGCATCAGCTCGCCGAGCACCAGCTTCGACCTCTCGAGGCAGTGTTGCCGCTTCGCCTCGTCCGCCCCGCCGATGAAATCCGGGAACAGATGGTAGCCGGCCAGCCCGATCATCGCGCCGTAACCGTAGGAATCGATGATCCCCATCGTCATGCGCATGCGCGCCCGGTCGCGCGGCGTCGGGGGCGTCAGGGCGGGGCCGGGCAGCACCTCATCGAGGTACGGCGCGATGGCGGACGTTTCCAAAATGCGGAAACCGTCATGTTCGAGCACGGGGACCTTTCCGAACGGGTGGCGGGCGAGGTGCTCCGCCTGCCGCGGCTCGCCGGCCAGCACGTTCACCGGCACCTGCTCATACGCCGCGCGCTTCTCGTGCAGCACCATGCGCACGGTGCGCACATAGGTGCTGCCGCTGAACCCGTACAGAACCAGCTTGGCCATCGCATCCTCCCCGCATCCAGGCACGCAGATGGCCCGGAGCGGGAAGGATGCAATGCCGCAGCCTTACGCGACAGCAAGCTGCCGTGCGGCGGCATCCGCGATCAGCGCATGGGCCTGCGCGGTGGGATGCAGGCCGTCGAAGAACAGGTAGCCCGCCTGCCCCTGCGGATCGGTGGTGGCGAGCGTGCCGCTGTTCGGGTCGGTGAGGTTGCCCGACCAGAGCGGCGTGGTGACGTTCGTGAAGCCGAACGCGGACGGGTCGCTCGTCGCCTGATCGATCAGGCTGAACGTGTCGACGCTGTGCACGTCCACCGCCGGGTTCGCCGCCTCGAACGCGGTGAGATCGTTGGCGAGCAGCGTGTTGTAGGTGCTGGAAAGCTCGGTCGCCTGCGCCGCGTAGGCCGGCCCCTCGGCGGCGGCGTCCGGCACCTTGCCCAGATCGGGCACGTTGAGCACCAGCAGGTCGCGCGCCCCTTCGCCGGCCAGGCCGGAGATGAACTGCATCTCGTTGCTGACCGCCGCCTGCACGTCGGCCACCGCGTTGTCCCCGCCATGTGCGAGCGCATCGAGCACGTCGTTGGAGCCGATCCAGACCGCGTACAGCCCGTCGGCGGGCGGCTGCGGGTCCTGGAGCTGGAACTGCACCAGCTGGGAACTGAGGTCGATCGGCGTGGCTTGGTGGGAGGGTGTGGTGCCGGTATCGGCGCCGCCATAGGCGAAATCGGTGCCGCCGGTGAGGCTCGGCGTCACTCTGAGCCCGAGCTGATTGCCCAGGTCCTGCGCCCAGATCGGGCCATTGGAGAACCGCCCATCCGAGTATGGCGGAGAGGCTGGGACCTGGCCGAGGGTAAAGCTGTAATCATTGCCAGCATCGGAGAGGCTGTCGCCGAAGACATACAGCGCACTGTACGGTGATCCGGGCGGCGGTGCCGCCGGGGAACTGTTGTCGATTCCGAGTCGACCGAGAAGGTCGCTGATATCGCTTGCAAAGGACATCCGTCGGCTCCTTGTGACTGCCGCTTTGCTTTCCTAACGGGCAGCGGCGGTTCCGGTTCACCGGTGCCGGGGGGCGTTGATCGCGCGGCGGCGCTGCCGCATTGATCGCCCATGCGCTACCTCTCCACCCGCGGGCGCGCGCCGGCCCGCGATTTCGCCGCCGTGCTGCTCGCCGGGCTCGCCGAGGACGGCGGGCTGTTCGTGCCCGAAGCCTGGCCCCGCTTTTCGCCCGCCGATTGGCGCGCGCTGCGCGGCCTCGCCTATCCCGATCTCGCCGCCCGGGTGATGGCGCCGTTCGCGGGCGACGCGATCCCGCTCGCGGTGCTGGAGCGGATCTGCCGCGACGCCTATGCCGGCTTCGCCCATCCCGCGGTCGCGCCCCTGGTCCAGCTCGAATCAGGGCTCTGGGTCCAGGAGCTGTTTCACGGCCCGACGCTGGCCTTCAAGGACATGGCGATGCAGGTGCTGGGGCGCCTGTTCGACCATGTGCTCACCGCCCGCGACGCGCGGGTGACGATCGTGGGCGCGACCTCGGGCGACACCGGCTCGGCCGCCATCGCCGCCTGCGCCGGGCGGGCGCGCGTCGAACATCGTGATCCTGCACCCCGAGGGGCGGACCAGCGAGGTGCAGCGGCGGCAGATGACCACGGTTGCCGCCGGCAACGTCGACCAACATCGCCGTCGCCGGCACGTTCGACGACTGCCAGGACCTCGTGAAAGCCCTGTTCGCCGACACGACGCTGCGCGAGGAGCTGCATCTCTCCGCGGTCAATTCCATCAACTGGGCACGGATCGCGGCGCAGGTGCCGTACTACGTCGCGGCGGCGCTGGCGCTGGGCGCGCCCGAGCGTGCCGTTGCCTTCGCCGTGCCCACCGGCAATTTCGGCAACGTGCTGGCCGCGTGGGTCGCCGCGCGCATGGGCCTGCCGGTGGCGCGCCTCGTCGTCGGCTCCAACCGCAACGACATCCTGGCGCGCTTCCTCGCCGCCAACGACATGAGCGTGCGCGCGGTGGAGCCGAGCCTGTCGCCCAGCATGGACATCCAGGTCAGCTCGAACTTCGAGCGCCTGCTGTTCGAGCTGCTGGATCGCGACGCCACCCGCACCGCGGCAGCGGTGGCGGCATTCCGGACCGGCGGGCGGATGCCGGTCCCCGCCGCGGCGTGGCGGCGGGCGCGGGACCGCTTCCGCGGCTTCCGCCTCGACGATGCCGCGACGCTCGCGGAAATCCGCCGCCTGGACGCGGCGTGCGGCTACCTCGCCGACCCGCACACGGCGGTGGGGATCGCGGCGGCACGGGCCGAGCCCTGCGCGGGCGTGCCGACGGTCGCAATGGCGACCGCGCATCCCGCGAAGTTTCCTGACGCGATCGCGCAGGCGGTCGGCCGCCGCCCCCCTCTGCCCGCGGCCCTCGCCGACCTATATGAGCGGCCGGAACACTACGCCCGCGCGCCCAACGACCTTGCCGCCGTGAAGGCCCTGGTGCGCGCCGCCACCCAGAGGAATGTCGCATGAACGATTCCGGGGCCATCCGGCTCTCCCGCCTCCCCTCCGGCCTCACGGTCGTGACCGAGCGCATGGAGCGCGTGGAGACGGTCAGCCTCGGCGCCTATGTCGCCGCCGGCACGCGCCATGAAGCGGCCGAGGAGAACGGCGTCTCCCACTTCCTCGAACACATGGCCTTCAAGGGCACCGAGCGCCGCTCGGCCGCCGCGATCGCCGAGGAGATCGAGGCGGTGGGCGGCCAGATGAACGCCTACACCGCGCGCGAGCAGACCGCCTTCTACGTCAAGGTCCTGAAGGAGGACCTGCCGCTCGGCGCCGACATCATCGGCGACATCCTGACGCACTCCGCGTTCGAGCCGGCGGAGTTCGAGCGCGAGCGCGGCGTGATCCTGCAGGAGATCGGGCAGGCCAACGACACGCCGGACGACATCGTGTTCGACCATTTCCAGGAGACGGCCTATCCCGCGCAGCCGATGGGCCGTCCGGTGCTGGGGCGGGAGGCGATCATCCGCGCCCTGCCGCGCGATGCGCTGATGAGCTACATGCGCCGCCACTACACCACGGCGAACACGGTCGTCGCCGCCGCCGGGAACCTGGAGCATGAGCGGGTCGTGGACCTCGTCGCGCGCCACTTCGCCGACCTGCCCACGACCGCGGCGCCGGGCGCCGAGCCGGGCCAATACGCGGGCGGCGAGTTCCGCGAGGCGCGCGAGCTCGACCAGGTGCACATCGTGCTCGGCTTTCCCTCCGTCGCTTACGGCGACGACGATTTCTATGCGACGATGCTGCTCTCGACGCTGCTCGGCGGCGGCATGTCCTCGCGCCTGTTTCAGGAGGTGCGTGAGAAGCGCGGCCTCGTCTACTCGGTGTATTCGTTCACGGCGCCGGCGATGGATGGCGGGCTGTTCGGCATCTATGCCGGCACCGGCGAGGCCGAGGTCGAGGAACTGATCCCGGTCACACTGGAAGAACTGCTGAAGGTGCAGCATGACGTGAACGAGGCCGAGCTGGGGCGCGCGCGCGCGCAGGTGAAGGCGGGGCTGCTGATGTCGCTCGAAAGCACTGGCAGCCGCTGCGAGCAGCTTGCGCGGCAACTGCACGTGTTCGGCCGCATCGTGCCGACCGCGGAGACGGTGGCGAAGCTGAACGCGGTGACGCTCGCCGGATGTGCAGCGCGCGGCGGCGCGGCACTTCCGCGCCGGCCCGACGCTCGCGGCCCTGGGGCCGGCGGGGCGCGTGCCGGCGCTGCCCGCGATCGCCGACCGCCTGGCCGCCTGACGGGGGACGGCATGGATTCCATCGACCTTCTCGGCGACCTGCTCGCCAAGGCGCGCGCGGCGGGCGCGGATACGGCGGATGCGGTGCTGGTGGCCGGCACCGCGCTTGGCGTGCAGCGCCGGCTCGGGCAGACCGAGCATCTCGACCGGTCGGAAACCCGCGAGCTTGGGCTGCGGGTTTTCGTGGGCGCGCGCGCGGCTGCGGTCGCCGCGACGTCCATGGACCGCGCCGGCTTCGCCGCCCTCGCGGAACGCGCCGTGGCGATGGCGCGCGTGGTGCCGGCGGACCCGTTCGGCGGTCTTGCGGAGGAGGCTGCGCCGGTCAGCGCCGATCTCGATCTCGATCTCGCCGATGCCGACGAGCCTTCGGCCGAATCGCTGATCGCGCACGCCGCGACGGCGGAGGAGGCGGCGCTGGCGGTGCCCGGCGTGACCAACAGCGAAGGTGCGGGCGCCGGCTATTCGCGCACCGAGGTGGTGCTGGTCACCACGGCTGGGTTCGCCGGCAGCTTCGTGCGCACCGACCACTCGATCTCGGCCACCGCGCTCGCCGGCCACGGCACCGCGATGCAGCGCGACTACGACTACCACAACGCCGTGCATCGCGCCGATCTCGAAGACGCCGCGCAGATCGGCCACACCGCGGGCGAGAAGGCGGTGGCGCGCCTCGATCCGCAGCGGCCGAAGACGGCGAAGCTGCCGGTGGTCTACGACCCGCGCGTCTCGGCCTCGCTGCTCGGCCACCTCGTCGGCGCGATCAACGGCGCGGCGGTCGTGCGCGGCACGACGTTTCTCAAGGACCGGATGGGTGCGCGGATCTTCGCGCCCGGCGTGGATGTCATCGACGACCCGCGCCGGCGCCGCGGCCTCGCCTCGCGACCGTTCGACGGCGAGGGCGTGCCGACCGGCGAACTCGTGCTGGTCGCCGACGGCGTGCTCGCGGCGTGGCTGCTCGACGCGCGCAGCGCGCGGCAGCTCGGCCTGCGCACGAACGGCCATGCGGTGCGCGGCACCAGCGGCCCGCCGTCGCCGGCTTCGACCAATCTGTATCTCCGCCCCGGTCCGCTCAGCCCCGCGGAGCTGATGGCCGACATCCGCGAGGGGCTCTATGTGACCGAGCTGATGGGCATGGGCGTGAACGGGCTGACCGGCGACTACAGCCGCGGCGCGGCGGGCTTCATGATCCGCGACGGCGCGATCGCCGAGCCGGTCGCCGAGGTCACGATCGCCGGCACCTTGCAGGAGATGTTCGCGCACCTGATTCCGGCCAACGACCTGCGCTTCCGCCGCGGCGCCAACGCGCCGACGATTCGCGTCGAAGGCATGACCATGGCCGGGACCTGAGACACGAGGATGCGGCACTCCGCGCGCATCGCGGCCGGCCTCTGCGGCATGCTGGTCCTCGCGCCGGCGCTTGGCCTGGCGGCGGCCGGCGACGGGAACTCGTTCGGCAGCCGCGGCACGCACAGCTACACGGCGCCGCCGGCGACCGGGACCGCCCCGCGCGGGGCGGCGCCCCTGGAGCGCAGCATGGCGCCACGCGCAGCGCCCTCCTACGCCACGTCCGACACCGTGCCGCGCTACGCGCGCTCCAATGGCCAGTCCTCGTTCATGTCGGCTCTTCTCGGCGGGTTGATCGGTGCGGGGATTGGCGGGCTGCTGCTGGGGCACGGCTTGTTCTGGGGGATTCACGGGCTCGGCAGTTTCCTCGGGCTGCTGCTGCAGGTTTTCCTGATCGTGTGGTTCGTGCGCTGGCTGCTGCGCCGCCGCCCCGGCCGGGCGGCGCTCGCGGGCGGTGGACTCGCGGGCGGGGGATATGCGGCGCCGGCGGCCGGCCCGGCATTCGCCGGCGCGCCGACGGCGCGGAGCGTCACGATCGGCCCGGCCGACTACCAGGTGTTCGAGCAGCGCCTGCATGAAGTGCAGGCGGCGTGGTCGGCCCACGACCTCACCCGCCTGCGCGCGATCGCGACGCCGGAGATGGTGGGCTACTTCGCCGAGCAGCTTGCCGAGCAGGCAAGCCGGGGCCTGCGCAACGAGGTGTTCGACGTCCAGCTCCAGCAGGGCGATCTCGCCGAGGCGTGGGCGGAGGGCGAGCGCGAATACGCGACGGTCGCGATGCGCTTCTCCATGCGCGACACCACGCGCGACGCCTCGGGCGAGGTCGTGGACGGCAGCCTGGCGGAGCGCGTGACCACGACTGAGATCTGGACGTTTCTGCGCGCCAGCGGCGGACGCTGGATTCTCGCGGCGATCCAGCAGGCGCGCTGACCCCTGCCGCACGCGTAACGGATCGCATAAAAGCGCAACGGCGGCCGGGAAGGGCCCGGCCGCCGCCAGAAGGGAGCACGCGATGAAACAGCATCGTTGGCTCCTGCCTTGGATTCTGGTGACCGTGACCGTGAAGGTCAAGGTCATCGTGGGCCGAAGGTAGGAGCGGGGCCGGCCCTTTGCGGGCCGGTCCTCTCCCTGGTGCGTGATCGCCGTAGACGTCGGCCACGCGCGCAAAGCGAATTGCCGGCCTCAGCCGCTCACCACGATCGCGATCGGCCGCGCCGCGTCGCGCACCGTGAACGGTCCGGTGCCCGCCGCATCGCCATCGGTCTGCGCCGGGGCGGCGGTCTCGATCGCCACCTCCGCCGCGCGGATGCGCCGCAGCCCCGGCATGCGCGGCAGCAGATCGAGCGGCAGCGCCGCGCCATAGCACAGCGCCGCCGCCGGCCCCGAACGCTCGAACAGCGCCACCGTGAACCCGCGCTCGGTCGGCGTTGCCCCCGGGGCCAGCAGGTAGCGCCCGCCATAGAACCGGCCCTTGCTCACCACGACCGTCGCTGCCTCGGCGGCCACCCCGTCGAGGCGCAGGTGGATCGGAGGGAAGCGGTAGCGCGCCGCCTCGCACAGCGACTGCACCACGTAGGCGCCGCGGCCCAGCACGCGCTTCAGCGGGCGCGGCAGGTCGTGCACCACCTGCGCGTCGAACCCCACGCCCAGCATCTGCACGAACAGCCGCGCCCCGCCCGGCCCGGTCGCGATCCCCGGCCAGATTGCCCGCGTCCGCGCGAAGGCAAGGGCGGCCGCCACCTCGCGCGGGGCGAACGGCAGCCCGAGTTCGTGCGCCAGCACGTTCGCGGTGCCGAGCGGGATCACGCCGAGCGCACAGGCCGAGCCGTTGAGCCCGTTCGCTACCTCGGCAATGGTCCCGTCGCCGCCCGCGGCCACGACCAGCGGCGCGCCGGCCGTCGCGGCCTCGCGCGCGAGTGCCGTCGCGTGCCCGGCATGCCGCGTCTCGACGAGCTCCATGCGCAGGCCGTTGCCGACGAGGACGTCGAGCACGCGCCACAGCCGGCCGACCCGGCGCAGTCCCGCGGTCGGGTTGTAGATGATCAGCATCCGCGAGGCGGACGTGCCCCTTCCATCCCGATCCGTGCGTTCGTCCAGCGGTAAAATCCCTTTGTCGACGCGACCGGTTGCAGGCGGATGACGCTTGCGCGGCATTTGCATTATATTGCCCGAAAGGGTGCGCCGGGCGCCGGGTCATGTAAACGTCACGTGCGCGGCGCGGCGCCACCAGTATTTCGTCAGTCGCACAAAGCTGTCCGCACGATGAACGCTGCCGCCCCACTCCGACCGCGCTACCGTGCCGTCTTCATCTCCGACGTGCACCTGGGCACGCGCGGCTGTCGCAGTGACTTCCTGATCGACTTCCTGCGCCAGATGAGCTGCGAGAGCCTGTTTCTGGTCGGCGACATCATCGACGGCTGGCGCCTGAAAAAATCCTGGTACTGGGACGCCGATTGCGACGAAGTGCTCCGCCTCATCCTGCGCCACGCGCGCGCGGGCGCGCATGTGACCTACATTCCCGGCAATCACGACGAGGTGCTGCGCGCCTGGCTGCCGATCGGGCTCGAGATCGCGGGCGTGCGGCTGCGGCGGGAGGCGGAGCACGTCACGCGCACCGGCCGCCGTCTGCTCGTCATCCACGGCGACGAGTTCGACAGTGTCGTGCGCTATGCGCGCGTCCTCGCGCTGCTGGGGGACTGGGCGTACGCGTGGGCGCTGCACTTCAACACCTGGTTCAACGCGGTGCGCCGCCGCCTCGGCTACCCGTACTGGTCGCTCTCTGCCTGGCTGAAGCGCCAGGTGAAGGAGGCGGTAAAGACGATCGACCGGTTCGAGGCGGCGGTCGCCGGCGAGGCGCGGCGGCGCGGCTTCGACGGCGTCGTGTGCGGCCACATCCATCATGCCGAGATGCGCGAGGTCGGCGGCGTGCTCTATGTCAATGACGGCGACTGGGTGGAGAGCTGCACCGCGCTCGTGGAACATCACGACGGCGAGCTGGAACTCATCGAGTGGGCCGCGCTGCGCCGGCTTTCCTTCGCGGCCCCGCGGCGGGGGCGCGACGCGGGCGTGCCGGCCCCTGCCTGACACGCGCATTCTCGCGCCGCCGCCGCCGGCGGCCGTGCATGGCGGGCGGCGCATCCTGATCGTCTCCGACGCATGGACGCCGCAGGTCAACGGCGTGGTGCGCACGCTCGCGACCGTCGCGGCGGAACTGCGCGCGATGGGGCATGTGGTGGAGGTGATCGGGCCCGACCGGTTCCGCACCGTCGCGTGTCCCACCTATCCCGAAATCCGCCTCGCCCTGGCTCCGCGCCGCCGGCTCGCGCGGCTGATCGCGGCGTTCGCGCCGGACCATCTGCACATCGCGACCGAAGGCCCGCTCGGCTGGTCCGCGCGCGCCTGGGCGCGACGCCACGGCGCCGCCTTCACCACCTCGTTTCACACCAAGTTCGCCGAGTATCTGCATGCCCGCACGCGGGTGCCGGTCGCCTGGACCTACGCCTGGCTGCGCCGGTTTCACGCGCCGAGCGGTGCCGTGCTGGTGGCGACGCCGAGCCTGCGGGCGGAGCTGGAGCAGCGCGGCTTTGCCAACGTGCGTGCCTGGACGCGCGGCGTCGACCTCGCGCTGCTTCCAACGCGTGTGGCCGCGCGAGGACTATTCGCCTGCCGCGGCCGGTGTTCCTCTATGTCGGGCGGGTCGCGGTGGAAAAGAACATCCGCGCCTTCCTGGATCTCGATCTGCCGGGCACGAAAGTCGTCGTCGGCGACGGGCCGCAGCTCCCGGCGCTGCGCCGCGAGTATCCCGCGTGTGCAGTTCCTCGGCGCGCGCTTCGGCGAAGCGCTGGCGCGCGCCTATGCGGGCGCGGACGCGTTCGTCTTTCCCAGCCTGACCGACACCTTCGGCCTCGTGATGCTGGAAGCGCTCGCCTGCGGCACGCCGGTCGCGGCCTTTCCGGTCACCGGGCCGCTGGACGTGCTGGGCGCGGCGCCGGGCGCGATCGGCGCGATCGACACCGATCTGCGCCGCGCGGCGCTGGCGGCGCTGGAGGGCGACCGGGCGGCGTGCCGGGCGCACGCGGAGCGGTATTCGTGGCGGGCGTGCGCGGAGGCGTTTCTCGGCGCGCTGGTCGGGCTGCAGGCCGAGGCGGTCGCGCCGCGCGAGGCCACGTTCGAGCGCAGCGTGCCGAAAGCGCCATAGGCCGGTCGCGGCCGCCCGATTGCCGCCCCCCCGGGCGCGTGCTACCGGCGCCGCCATGCCGTCGCTCTCCGGCCAACGACCATGCTGAAGCGCCTGCTCCGGAACCGGGCGGTCAGCGCGGCGCTGGTATTCGTCCTCGCCCGCTACCTCGCTTTCGCGCTCGCCACCACCCGCTGGTCCGTGCACGGCGAGGCGCACGTCGCCCCGCATCTCGCCGGCCAGCCCGTCATCGCCGCCTTCTGGCATGAGCGGCTGCCGCTCATGATGGCATTGTGGCGGCACGCCGAGCCGCTGGTGGGGCGGCGGCGCATGCACGTGCTGATCAGCCGCCACACCGACGGCCGCATCATCAGCGCGCTGATCCGCCGTTTCCGGGTCGATGTCGTGCATGGTTCGAGCGCGCGCAACGGGCAGGAGCGCGGCGGGGCGGCGGGGCTGCGGCAGATGCTGGAGCGGCTGGCGGCAGGCGAATACGTGGCGATCACGCCGGACGGCCCGCGCGGCCCGCGGCGGCAGGCGGCAGGCGGCATCGCCCAGCTTGCCGCGATCTCCGGCGTCCCGGTGCTGCCCTGCGCCGCGCAGACGACGCGCCGGCGCACGCTGTCGAGCTGGGATCGCATGGTAGTGCCGCTGCCCTTCGCCCGCGGGGTGATCGTCTGCGGCCCCACGATCACCGTCCCGCGCGAGGCGGCCGCGGACGCGCTGCCGGCGATCGAGGTCGCGCTGACCGCGGCAGCCGACCTCGCCGACCGGCTCTGCACATGATCGCCGGGCTGTATGCGGGGGCCGCCAGCCTGGCCGAGCCCGGCCTGCGGCTGCTGCTGGCGCGGCGGGCGCGGCGGGGGAAGGAGGTCGCCTCCCGCCTCGCCGAACGCCGCGGCATCGATGCCACGCCGCGCCCCGCCGGTCCCCTGCTGTGGCTGCATGCGGCCAGCGTGGGCGAGGCGGTGTCGGTGCTGCCGGTGCTCGAGCATTTCGCGGCCATGGCACCGGCGGCGCGGGTGCTGTTTACCACCGGCACCGTCACCTCGGCGGCGCTGCTGGCGCGGCGGTTGCCGGAGCTGGGGCTTGCCGAGCGGGTGCTGCACCGTTTCGCGCCGCTCGACGTGCCGCGCTGGGCGGCGCGGTTCCTCGACCATTGGCGGCCCGATGCGGCGGCGTTCGTCGAGAGCGAGATCTGGCCCAACCTGCTGCGCGCCTGCCAGCGGCGGCGGGTGCCAATGGCGCTGCTGAACGCCCGGCTTTCGGCGCGCGGCGTTCGCCCGCTGGCGGCGGGCGCCGGGACTGGCGCGGGCGCTGTTCGGGGCGTTTGCGCGTGTCGAGGCGCAGTCGGCGGCCGACGCGGCGCGGCTTTCGGCGCTGGGGGCGCGGGCGGTGCGGGCGCCGGGCAACCTGAAATTCGCCGCCCCCCCGCTCGCCGTCGCCGACGACGAACTGGCGGGCTTGCGCGCGGTCCTCGGCGGGCGCCCGGTCTGGCTCGCCGCCAGCACGCATCCGGGCGAGGAGGCGGTGGCGCTCGCCGTGCATGCGCGTCTCGCCGCCAGCCATCCGGGCCTGCTCACCGTCATCGCCCCCCGCCATCCCGAGCGCGGGTCCGCCATCGCCGCAGAAATCGCAGGGCCGCCCGCCACCCGCCGCGCGCTGGGCGAGGGGCCGCCCGCCGCGGGCGTGTGGATCGCCGATACGCTGGGGGAGCTGGGCCTGCTCTATGCCGCGATCGGGATCGCGTTCGTCGGCGGCAGCCTGGTCGCGCATGGCGGGCAGAACGTGCTGGAGCCGGCGCGCCTCGGCTGCGCGGTCGCGGTCGGCCCGCACGTGGCCAACTTCGCCGAGCCGGTGGCGGCGCTGGAGGCGGCCGGCGCGCTCACCCGCGTCGCGGGCGCGGAGTCGCTGGCGATCTGGGTCGATGCGCTGCTGCGCGACCCCGCCCGCCGCGCGGCGATGGCGGCGGCGGGGCAGGCGGCCGCCTCGCGCGATGCCGGCCTGCCGCGCGCGGTCGCCGCCGGCCTCGCGGCGCTGCTCGCCGGCGGCGCGGCTGATGCGCGCGCCGGCGTTCTGGCAGCATGACGGCGTGCTCGCGCATCTGCTGGCGCCCGCCGCCGCGCTGTATGGCGCGGCAACGGCCCGGCGGCTGGCGCGGCCCGGCTGGCGGGCGCCGGTGCCGGTGATCTGTTGCGGCAATGCGACGGTGGGCGGGGCGGGGAAGACCACGCTCGCGCTCGATCTGGGCGCGCGCTTGCAGCGTCGCGGCGTCGCGGTCGCGTTCCTCAGCCGCGGCTATGGCGGGCGCGCGCGCGGGCCGCTGCGGGTCGAGCCGGCGCGGCACGACGCGGAGGCGGTGGGGGATGAGGCGTTGCTGCTGGCCGCCGCGGCGCCCACCTGGATCGGCGCCGATCGCGCGGCCTCGGCCCGGGCGGCGGTGGCGGCGGGGGCGGCCGCGCTGGTGATGGATGACGGGCTGCAGAACCCGACCCTGCACAAGGCCCTGCCGCTGCTGGTGATCGACGGCGCCGGCGGCATCGGCAACGGCCGGGTCATGCCGGCGGGCCCGCTGCGCGAGCCGCTCGCCGCCGCCGCCGCGCGCTGCCGGGCGGCGGTGCTGATCGGCGAGGGGAACGAACCCGCGCTTCCGCCCGGCCTGCCGGTGCTGCGCGCGGCCCTGGCACCGCCGCCGGAGGCCGCGGCGCTCGCCGGGCGGGCGGTGCTGGCCTTCGCCGGGATCGGGCGGCCGGAGAAATTCTTCAACTCGCTTGAGGAAATCGGCGCCGACCTGGTTGCGCGCCGCCCATTCCCCGACCACCACACGTATTCCGCGCGGGCGTTCGCCGCCCTGCTGGAGGAAGCGGCGCGGGCGGGGGCGGTGGCGGTGACGACGCCGAAGGATGCGGCGCGCCTGGCGCCCGCGCAGCGCGCCCGCGTCACCGTGATCGGCGTGCGACTGGTGTGGCAGGAGGAGGCGGCGATCGAACGGCTGCTCGACACGGCATGACGCGGCCCGCGCTGCTGTTCGACCTCGACGGCACGCTGCTGGAATCGCGCCCCGGCATCGTCGCCGGGCTGCGCCACGCGATGGGCGCGCTGGGCTACGACCTCGATCCCGGCGAGGATCTTTCCTGGGCGGTGGGCCCGCCGCTGGCGGACGTCGCCGCGCGCCTGCTCGCGCCGTTCGACGACGACCGGCATGCCGCGCTGATGGCAGCCTATCGGGCGCGCTATGACGCGCACGGCCTGTTCGACTGCGCGGTCTATCCCGGCATCCCGGCGGCGCTGGACGAATGCCGCGCCGGCGGCTGGCGGCTGTTCGTCGCCACCTCGAAGGGCAGCACGGTGGCGCGGCGCCTGCTGCACCATTTCGGTCTCGCGCCGTGGTTCGAGGCGATCTACGGCTCCGACGACGATGGCGCGCTGGCGCATAAGCCGGAACTGATCGCGCACATCCTGGCGCACGAGGCACTGGCGCCGGACGCGACGGTGATGCTCGGCGACCGGCGGTTCGACATCAGCGGCGCGCATGCGAATGATGTGCGCGCCGTGGGCGTGCTGTGGGGCTATGGCGGGCGCGAGGAGCTGGAGCAGGCGGGCGCCGATGCGCTCGCCGAAAACCCTGCGGCGCTGCCCGCGGCGGCCACGTCCCTGCTGCGGGAACGATAGCGCCGATGCACGACGAACCGCCTGCGCTGCTGATCCGCGAGATCGGAAGTTTCTTCGTCGGCGGCGAAAGAACCCGCCTGCAGGGCCTGCCCGCGCGGGCGCGCGTGAGCACCAGCCACGGCCCGGTCCACCCGATCGACCCCAACGGCGAGATCATCGCGGGGCAGATGGTACGTGCAGGTACGTCCGCCTCGCGAAGCCGCGCACGCCGGTGCCGCTGCTGCTGTGGCACGGCGGCGGGATGACCGGCGTGAACTGGGAAACCACGCCGGACGGCCGGCCCGGCTGGCAGATGTTTTTCCTCCGCGCCGGCTTCGACACTTTTGTGTCGGACGCGGTGGAGCGCGGGCGCGCGTCGTGGGCGCCGTATCCGCAGGTGTATCCCGAGGCGCCCTATTGCCGCACGGCCAAGGAGGCGTGGGAGGAGACGTTCAGGTTCGGCCCCGCGGGCTCCTGGCATCCCGACCCCGCGCGGCGGCGCCCCCATGCCGGATCGCGCTTTCCGGCCACTGCGTTCGACATGTTCCTGAACCAGTTCGTGCCGCGCTGGGGCTGCAACGACGCCCTGACGCAGCGCGCCTACAACGCGCTGCTCGCGCGGATACCGGACGGCGCGATCGTGCTGACGCACAGCCAGGGCGGCAATTTCGGCCTGACGGCCGCGGTGGCATGTCCCGACGGGGTGCGCGCCGTGATCTCGCTGGAACCCTCCGGCGCGCCGGACCCGGCGGAACAGGATCCGCGGCGGGTGAAGGACGTGCCGCACCTGTTCATCTGGGGCGACTACCTCGACCGGCATTCCTTCTGGGTGAACTCGCGCCCGGCCAGCGAGCGGTGGCGCGACGCGCTGCGCGATGCGGGGTGCGACGTGACGTGGATTGATCTGCCGGCGCGCGGCATTCGGGGCAACACGCATGCGCTGATGGCCGATGAGAACAGCGACGGAATTGCGGGAATTGTGTTGGCGTGGATGGAGGAGCGGGGGCTTGTCCCTCCGCGGTAGTCAGGGAGGCGCATTCACGCGGCGAGGCAGGCAGGCGCCGATGCACTCACCGAGGCGTGCTTGCCGCGGACTGACGTTGGCCGGTCGGCGTGTGCCACCTCACTCGGATCCGATCCGAGCGCCTTTCTCTGCGACGGAGCGTTTCATCAGCAGCACAACGAACACAAGCGCGACCATGACAACGGCCAGCACCCAGAACACATCGAAGTAGGCGAGCGCCGATGCCTGTTGCTGGCGCAGGTTTGCGAGCGCCTGCAAGGCCAGTTGCTGCGCGGCGACCGGATCGCCGGTCTGCTGCAGGAACGGTCCGGAAGCCTGATCAAGGAAGGAACGCGCCGCCGGGTTGAAGGGATCGAGCCATTCGCCAAGACGGAGGCTGTGGAACTGGTCACGGCGCTCCTGCATCGTCTGAGCCAGCGAGGTCCCGACGCTGCCGCCCTCGTTGCGCAGGAGGCTCAACAGGCCGACCGCCGCCCCGCGCAGCGCGAGCGGCGTATAGAGGTAAGCCGCCACGTTCGCGGGGGCGAAGCACATCGCCAGCCCGACGATCAGCACCACCCGCGGCCAGACGGCCTGCCCCGGACTGATGTCCAGGTTCATCTGCGACATCCAGTAATTCCCCGCGGCCATGGTCAGGAGACCCGCGGCAATCACCCACCGCGCATCGGTTCCACGACCGAGCGCGCGCCCCACGAACGGCATGGCGACGACGGCAAAGAAGCCGGCCGGCGACATGACCAGTCCGGCGCTCAGTGCATCGTAGCCGAACAGCGACTGGAGCAAGGCAGGCAACGAGGTGCTGGCGGCATACAGCACCGCGAAGGCGCAGAAGATGATGATGCAGCAGGCGGCGAAATTCCGCTCGCGCAGCGGCCGGAAATTGACCACCGGACTCGGATGGCGCAGTTCCCAGAAGATCAGCCCGGCCAGGCCCACGGCGAACAGGATCGCCAGCGTCTGCACACGCCAGAACGGGTCGCCCAGCCAGTCCCATTCCTGGCCCTTGCTGAGCGTCACCTCCCAACAGACGATGACGATGACCAGCAGCGACAGGCCAACGCCGTCAAAGCTGAACGGTCGCTTCCGCAACTCCATGCGCTGTGCCGTGAGGTAATCGGGATCCCGGAGCGTGATGGCACACGCACCCAGGGCCAGGAGGCCGACGGGGACGTTGATCCAGAACACCCACCGCCAGGAGTAGCTGTCGGTGATCCAGCCGCCGAGCGTCGGACCGACGACGGGCGCGATCAGCGCGGCCAGGCCGAACAGCGTCATGGCCATGCCTTGCCGCTCGACCGGGAAGGCGTCCAGCAGCACGCCCTGGCTCGACGGCTGAAGACCGCCGCCGGCAAGACCCTGGAGCACGCGGAACAGGATCAGTTGCCCGAGCCCCGTGGCCATGCCGCACAGCCCCGAGGCGAGGGTGAATACGGCGATGGAAAGCAGGAAATAGTTGCGGCGCCCAAGATGCGCGATCAGCCAGCCGGTGATGGGCAGGATGATCGCGTTGGCGGCAAGGTAGCTGGTGATGACCCACTCGCCGTCATCGACCGTGGCCGACAGCCCGCCCGCGATATAGCGCAGCGCCACGACCGCGATCGTGGTGTCGAGCACCTCCATGAAGGTCGGCACCACGACAACAGCGGCGACGACCCAGGGGTTTATCGCCGCGCGGGATCGGGAATTCAGGGGTGTCGACGACAGTGCCGCGCCGGTCATTGCCTGGTGCCCGACGCGCTGGCGGCCGGACCAGGGCTCGGAGACGGCGGCACATAGGCCTGGAGAAACTTCCCGGCATCGGGTCCGGTTGGCGGCTTGTTGATATAGACGTAGGGAACGACCGAGGTGCCGATGAACAGAGGTGTCTGATCGGCGTTGTAATCGACGAGATCGATCCGGACCGGCAACCGCTGGACCACCTTGACGAAATTGCCCGTGGCGTTCTCGGGCGGCAGCAATGCCAGGGTCGATCCGGTTCCCATGGTGAAGCCGGCGACCCGGCCCTTGAAGACGTGCTTGCCGCCGTACATGTCGACGCGCAGATCGACGGGCTGCCCGATGCGCAGGTCGCGCAACTGCGTTTCCTTGAAGTTGGCGTCGACCCAGATTTCGTTGAGCGAGCGAATCGCCATCAGGTTCTGGCCGACCTGAACATAGTTGCCCGGATTGACGTTGCGCCGCGTGACGACGCCGTCGATCTCCGCGGTGATGTCGCAGTAACGAAGATCCAGTTCGGCCTGCGCGAGATCGCGCCTGGCGGCTTCGAGTTTCGCCTCGGCCTGCTTGACGGCCGGGGCATTGGCCGCGAACTGGGCGAACGTGGTGTCGACGTCGCCCAGTTTATCGAACTGGTCGAGCATCGCTTTCGGACCCTGGTCGAACGAGTGCACGACGCCGAGCTGCGCGGCACTCTGAATGAGCTCCGCCTGCGCCTCGAGGACGGACGAAAAGGTCTCGTCGAGATCGGGCGGCACCTGGCCGAGATCGCCGCCCCCGTCAGGTTGGGCCGGCAGCCCCAGCGAGACGCGGATCTGGTAGACTTCGGCCAGGGTCTGGGCGAGTTCCGCGCCAGCCGTCGTCAGCTCCGCTTGCCGCTGGTCGTACACCTCACGCGGCACATCGGCCCTGGCGACGAGCTGCCGCGCCCGATCGAATTCAACCTGCGCCAGCGCCAGTGCGGCCTTGCTCTTGTCGACAGCGGCGACCCGCGCGTGCAGGAGAGCGACCTGGTTGTCGACGTCCTGCACGGCGTGTTGCAGGTTCCAGCGTCGGCTCATTGCCTGCGCTTCGATCGCGCGCGCCGCCGCGGTGGCTGCTTGCAGGTCTGCTTTCGCGGTGTCGACCGCTGCCTGCTTCTCGGAGACCGCAACCCGGTACGGCTCCTTGTCCAACTCGGCGAGGAGATCTCCCTTGTGCACACGGTTGTTGTCATCCACCAGAACGCGGGAAATCTGTCCTGCCACGCGGGGCGCAACAAACGTCACGTGCCCATTCACGAATGCGTCGTCCGTGGAGACGGTGTTGAGCATCTCCTCGACCCACGGGATGCCGAACACGAGGAGAACTGCCAGGACAGCAACACCGAGCACACCGGCCAGAAGCTTTCGCTTCCGCGTAGCCTTTCGGGCCTCCTGCGGCACGGGGCGGGACTCCGGCGGTGTCTGCGCGGATTTCGCGTCGTGGGCAGCCGAAGCATCTCCATTCGCTGTCGGTTGCGCATTGATCGAACCTGGCTTGTCGCTTTGCTCGGTCATGTCGGGCACCCGTTGCAAGGGGACGAAACGGACGGCGTCGAAAGGCCACCACTCGTCCTGACCGGAAAGATACCTCGGCCGCCCGTAGGAGTCGCCACCTTGCGGCGGACATTCTCGAAGAAGCAAATCATCCGTGACGTGCCGGTTGGCCCAGGCCACCAGCCACGAGGACGTCTTTGATGCCGCAGGGGTCGAGGACAAAAATGCGCGAGTGGTATCGGCACGGCTCGATTGCGGCGCGAGGATGGCGTGATGTGAAGCCGACAAAGCCCCGCCGGATCTTGAACAAAGGAGTCTAGGCATGGCGACCCCCGATACGCTTCGCTATACGAGGATCCCTCTCGACCAAACCTGACTACATCCGTGAGAACTTCGAGGTATCGGCCCTGCCTGAAGACGCCATGCGGGAGATTCGGGAGGGCATCACGACGAACGTCCGGTTCAACACGGTGGTGGGGACCGGCGTGCCTGGCTTTATTCCCCGAGCCAGTTGAACTGAACTCAGGTGCGTCTGCGGAGGTTCCATGATGGGCATGGTGGTTTCGGTCAATGTCGGACTTCCTCAGGACGTTGCGTGGCAAGGCAGGACTGTCCGGACGGGAATCTGGAAGACGCCTGTGACGGGGCGGATTTTCGCCGGCCGGCTGAATCTCGATGGCGACGGCCAAGGGGACCTCGGCGGCCATGGCGGCGAGCAGCGTGCGCTCATGGTCTACCAACGCGAATCCTACCGCTACTGGGCGAACTACCTCGGGCGGTCGGATCTCGTGGCCGGGATTTTCGGCGAGAACCTCACAGTGGAGGGTCTCGCCGATGCCGAAGTCTGCATCGGCGATCGCTTCAGGATTGGCGGTGTCGTCGTCGAGGTCAGCCAGCCACGCGACACCTGCTACAGGGTCGGCATCAGGCTGAACTGTCCGGAGATGCCGGCGCTGCTGGTTGCGCACCGCCGGCCCGGCTTCTATTTCCGCGTCATCCAGGAAGGCGAGATCGGCGCTGGCGATCGCATCGAGAAGCTCGCTGACGGCCCCGAGCGCATGACGGTCGCCGAGATCGATGCCCTGCTCTACTCGGCTGAGCACCCGCCGGAAGCCTTGCGCCGCGCAGTCCGCATTCCGGCGCTCAGCCCGGGCTGGCAACGCTCAATGCGGGCGCTGGCCGCCGACGCTGAAGCGGGAGGCACAACTGGCAACGCCGGCCTCGGGTCCGGCGCGTCGGCGCCCCCTGCGTGGCGTGGCTTCCGCCCGCTTGTGATCGTGGCTTCGCGCGAGGAGAGCGCGGACGTCCGATCGTTCGAGCTCGCGGCCGAGGACGGGTCGCCGCTACCGCCGGCCCTGCCGGGCCAATACATCGTGGTCCGCGTGAGGCCGAGCCCGGATGGTCCCGCCGTCACGCGGACCTATTCGCTGAGCGGTCCGCCAGGGAGTGCCAACTATCGGATTGGCGTCAAGAACGAGCGCGGCCTTGCAAGCGGCTTTTTCCACCAAAGCGTCCGGGCCGGCAGTCGCGTGGAGGTCGGCGCTCCGCGCGGTTCGTTCACGCTTGCGGCCGGTGTGACGCCCGTCGTGCTCATCAGTGCCGGTGTCGGCGTCACGCCGATGCTGGCGATGCTGCATGCTGCGGCCGCGATGGACGCCGTGACGCCTCGGCAGGTTTGGTGGCTGCATTCAGCCCGCGATCGGGCGCACCATTCATTTGCCCAGGAAGCCGACGACCTGCTCGCGGCACTCTCGGCGTCCCGGCGCTGCGTGGTCTACAGTCGGCCCGCTCCGGGCGACAGGCTCGGCCAGGACTTCGATCGGCCAGACCATCTCTCGCCGCAGCTACTTCGGGATATCGGGGTTCCCCAGGATGCCGACTTCTACCTGTGTGGTCCGCCCCGCTTTCTCGAGGATTTCCAGAAGGGTTTTGTGGCATGGGGCATCCCGCGGTCCAGGATCCATGTGGAGGTGTTCGGGCCTGCGTCCGCGCTCACCCCGGGCATCGCCAGCGTCGCCGCAGAGGTGCCGCATCGTCCTGACGGTCCTGCGGGCGGCGGACCCATGGTGACGTTCCTGCGAAGCGCTCTCGCCGTGCCATGGGACACCCGCTTCGGCAGCCTGCTCGAGCTGGCCGAAGCGTGTGCCGTTCGCGTGCGCTGGTCCTGCCGTTCGGGCGTATGCCACAACTGCGAAAGCGGCCTGATCGACGGCGAAGTCGCCTACGCGCCAGAGCCGCTGGACGCGCCCGCCGAAGGCAATGCGTTGATCTGCTGCGCAACGCCGGTTACCGCGGTCGAGCTCGATCTGTGAAGCAGGTGGACGTGGCCATCGTGAACGGCTCGACTTTCGTCCGCTTCTCGCGTCCGCCGGCTAAATTGTCAGAGGGATTTCCCCGGCACGCTGGCGAACAGGGGCCCGAAGCCTTCCGCGATGGTCAGGTGCGCAATGACGGCGTCGCGCAGCCGCGGATACGGCAGGTCGGCGAGCATCGCGGTCTGTATCGCCGCCACGACCTCGCCTGCGTCGGAGCCGATCATCGTGAATCCCAGAATGCGATCGTCGTTCGCCCCGATCAGCGCCTTCATGAACCCCTCGGTCTCCTCCGTCGCTTCCGTTCGCAGGACATGCCGCATCGGCAGTTTCGCCACGCGGACCGCGATGCCCAGGCGCCGCGCTTCACCCTCGGACAGGCCGATCTGCGCGAGCGGCGGATCGGTGAACATGACATGCGGGATCAGCCGATCACTGGTCCTGCGGTTTCCCCCAGCCATGTTTTCGCGGACGATCCTGAAATCATCGACCGACACATGCGTGAACTGCGGGCTGCCGGCGCATTCGCCGATCGCCCAAACGCCGGGCGCGGGCGCCTTCAGCCGCGCGTCGACCTGGATGAACCCATGCGCGTCCACCGCAATCCCGGCCTTGTCCAGGCCGATATCCCCGGTGTTCGGGATCCGGCCGGTCGCAACCAGGATGTGACTGCCTTCGATCGTCCGCTCGCCAGCCGCCGTCCGGACTGTCGCGGCAACGGACCGCGCATTCTGGCCATCGACACGGACAGGGTGGGCGCCGACGAGAACATCGATGCCTTCACCGGCTAGAACCCTGCCGATCACCTCGGCGACGTCCGGGTCCTCGCGGCCCATGATCTGCGGCCCGGGTTCGATGATCGTCACGCGACTGCCGAAGCGGCGAAAGGCTTGCGCCAGTTCGATGCCGGTGTAGCCGCCACCGAGCACGATCAGATGCGGCGGCACGGCATCGAGTTCCAGCGCCTCGATATGGGTGAGCGGATGTGCGTCCCGCAGGCCCGGAATGTCGGGAATGGCGGCGTGCGACCCGACATTGATCACAAGCTCATCGCCGACAAGGCAACGCGTGCCGCCCTCATTCAACGAGACCTCGAGGGTTCTGGGGCCGATGAAGCGGCCCGTTCCCATGATCAGCTCGGCGCCGCTCTCCTGGTAGGCCCGAAGGTGCAGCGCGATCTCGCGATCGATCATGTCCTGCTTGCGCTGGCGAACCACGCGCATGTCGGTCCGGATCTCGCTTGTCCGCGCACCGAAATGGGCGGCGTTGTGCGCCAGATGGACGACGCGGGCGCTCCACAGTTCGTTTTTGGATGGCATGCAGGCGACGGCCGGACATGAGCCGCCGACCCAGCGGCGCTCGACGACGGCAACCTTCTTGCCGGAGCGACCGAGATGCCAGGCGAGCTGTTTTCCGCCTTGGCCGCTTCCGAGGACGACGACATCAAAATTTTCGGTCTGAGCCATGATCATTTACCTCCTGACGACGACGCTCGGCATTACGTCAGCGGGAAAGAAAGTCGCGGATGGCCGCCGCGATCTCCGCGGCGTGGGTCTCGAGCGCGAAATGCCCGGTGTCGAAGAAGCGCACCACGGCGTCCGGGATGTCGCGCCTGAACGCTTCGGCGCCCGGCGGCAGGAAGAACGGATCGTTCTTGCCCCACACCGCCAGGAACGGCGGCTTGTGGGTGCGGAAATACTTCTGGAAGGTCGGGTAGAGCGCGACGTTGCTCTTGTAGTCGCCGAACAGGTCGAGCTGCATCTCCGCCGCGCCGGGCCGGGCGAGGTAGAAATTGTCGAGCGAGTATCCGTCCGGCGAGACCGTCGTCGGGTCGGGCACGCCGTGCGTGTACTGCCAGATCGTCGTCTCGGGCGCGAGGAACGCGCGCAGCGCCTCGCGGTTGGCCTGCGGACGCGTCCTGCCAGTAGGCCCGGATCGGGTTCCAGCCGTCGCTCAGCCCCTCCTCATAGGCGTTGCCGTTCTGCGAGATGATCGCGGTGATCCGGTCCGGGTGCTTCACCGCGAGCCGGAAGCCGGTCGGCGCGCCGTAGTCGAACACATAGACGGCATAGCGATCGAAGCCGACGACCTCGGTGAAGCGGTCGATCGTCGCCGCGATCCGGTCGAAGGTGTGGCCGCGGCGCCGGCATGTCGGAGTTGCCGAAGCCCGGCAGGTCGGGGGCGACGATGTGAAAGCGATCGGCCAGCAGCGGGATCAGGTCGCGGAACATGTGGCCGGCGCTCGGGAAGCCGTGGAGCAGCAGCAGCTTCGGCGCGCCCGCCGGGCCGGCCTCGCGATAGAAGATCTTGGAGCCGTCCACGTCGGCGGTTCGGTATCTGATGGCGGTCATCGCGCATCTCCCTCGATCGGTTGCGACCTTTTGATGAGCTTCGGCGGCGGTCGTCGTCGGTTATGCGACGCGCTCGGCGCGGACCGCGGCGAGGGCCTCGCGGAGCACGTCCAGGACGACGGCGGGCGCGGTCACGATCGGCGTGTGATCGACGGCGTGCGAGCGCGCCCGGGCCCGCATGCGCTCGGCCATGAAGCGCTGATTGTGCTGGACGATCATGCGATCCTGCTCGGCCACCAGGAACCAGGCCGGCCGGTCCTTCCACAGCGGCCGCGGCACCGGCGACGGTGATGCAGGCGGGCGCGATCGGCCGCTGGACCGCTTGCAGCACCGCCAGCTCTTCGGCGGCGGCATTCTGCGCGAAGGCGGCGGCGAAAGCCGTGTCGGGCAGGTAGATCAGCCCGTGCTCGTCGGGGGCGAGCTTGGGCGCCTGCGGGTGGGGCTCGGTGCGGTAGAACACGTCCGCGACCGTCTCGCCCTCGTCCGGGGCCAGTGCGGCGACGTAGACGAGCGCCTTGACCTTGTCGCTGCGCGTGGCCGCGATCACCGCGCCGGCATAGGCGTGGCCGGCGAGAACGAGCGGCCCCGGCACCCGTTCCAGGGCGCGCTCGAGCGCCGCGACGTCGTCCTGGAACGAGGTCAGCGGCAGCGGCGGCGCCGACACTCCCACGCCATCGGCGGCCAGCGGTCCGATGATCTTCGACCAACTCGATCCATCGGCCCAGGCGCCATGGACGAGCACAACGCTCACATCGCTCGGGGACATCGTCGCTCTCCTTCGCGGCGGTTGGAGAATCGTAACCGTCTTGCGGACTTCAAGACGGTTAGCATCCATCGGACATAACTTGTCAATAGTCCGTGAGAAGGTTACGATTCGGCGTGTTCACGGCGGTGCGACGGCGCGCTGCTGCGGCCGGAAGAGGGGCTGTGTTGGACCGCCGTCCGCCTGCGATCTTTGTCGGCGATGCGCTCGGGCTGGACTTCCTGAATTCGATCGCGACGCCGGTCGACACCGCCGTCGATTGGATCGGCGACGGCGAGGGCTATCTGCGCTGGCTCGAGCAGGCCCGGCTGGTGCCGGGCGACGTGCTCGGCGACATTCGGGCGCGCGCCCTGCCCGGCGAGCTCGACCGGGTCGCGGATCAGGCGCGGAGCCTGCGGGAATGGTTTCGGGGCTTCGTGCGCCGGCACATGGGCCGCCCGTTGGCGGCCGAAGCGCTCGCCGAGCTGGCGCCGCTCAATCGCCTGCTCCAGCGTGACGAGACCTTCAGCCGGATCGCCGCCCGGCCGCCGGGGCAGGGGCCGTTCGAGCTTCAGGCCGTGCGCCGCTGGCACAGCCCCGATGCGCTATTGCTCCCGGTCGGAGAAGCGCTGGCGCAGCTCGTCTGCACGGAAGACTTCGCGCACGTGAAGGCCTGCGAAGGGCCGGCCTGTACGCTCCTGTTCGCCGATCACACCCGCGGCCATGCGCGGCGGTGGTGCAGCATGGCGATCTGCGGAAACCGAGCGAAGCAGGCCGCTCACCGGCATCGGCTCAGGGCGCTTCGGCGGTAGCCGGGATCACACCGGGCCGCGTTCGGCGCCGAACCTCTCAGCCCCAGCCCTCGCCGATGAACGAGTGCACCTGCGCCGCGGCGTCCTGGGCCTGGGCCTGGGCGGGGGCGTCCGGGGTGGCGGCGGGAGCGGCGGCGGCGGCGTTGAGCAGGACGGTGCCGAGAGCCATGCCGAGCGCGACCTGCAGGGCGATCCGGCGGAGGGTCTGGCGGGGGCTGCGGCGGATGGCGGTCATGGCACTTGGTCCTGTGAGCGGCGAGGCAACCGGCCTCGTCTGACAGGAAACTAGGCGCCGGCCGCTGCCGGCACTGTCACCGGCGTCACCACCGCGCCGGCCGCGGCGCCGAATTGGTGACCGGGGTTACCCGATTGGCGAAATCTCCGCGCGAAGCGGACGGCGATGGCGCCGACACGAGTGCGCAGGCCGCCGCAGAACGTGGGCGCCTTGCGCGCGATCCTGACGGGACTGCGTGGCCACACCATGCACGGTGAAGGCAAGGATATGATCGCAGGCGTCGCTCTCGATTTGACCTCCGGCTGAACGAACGCAACCATTGTCGAGAGCGGGTCGGCGGCAACGCGTGAGAGGCCATGCAATTCCATCTCAACGGGTTCAAACCCGGCAATCCGGAAATCTCCGAGCCGTCCAACGCGTCGCAGCGCACGGATGCTCTCCCGGCGGACGTCGACGTCCTGATCGTCGGAGGCGGGCCGACAGGTCTGACGCTGGCGGCGCAACTCGCGGCCTTTCCCGGCATCAGGACGCGGATCGTGGATCAGAAATCCGGCCGGCTGCTCGTCGGCCAGGCTGACGGCGTCGCGTGCCGCACGATGGAGATGTTCGAAGCGTTCGGCTTCAGCGAGCGCGCGCAGAAAGAGGCATATTGGGTCAACGAGACGTCGTTCTGGAAGCCCGACGGCACCCAGCGGGCGCACATCGCCCGCAGCGGCAGAGTCCAGGACACCGAGGACGGGCTATCCGAATTCCCGCATGTGATCCTGAATCAGGCGCGGGTGCATGATTTCTATCTGGATCGCATGCGCAATGCGCCGACGCGGCTGGAGCCCGACTATGCGCGGCGCCTGTTGGACCTCCACTCCGCGCCTTCAACGTCCGGCGACGCCGAGCCGGAAGGACAAGGCCCTGCGGCCCACCCGTTGACCGTCAGGCTCGAGCGGCTCGATCCAGCGCACGAAGGGCAGGTCGAACGCGTGCGAGCCCGTTTCGTCGTCGGTTGCGACGGCGCGCGAAGCACGGTGCGCGAGTCCCTGGGGTTGGCGTTGCATGGGGATTCCGCAAACCAGGCCTGGGGTGTCATGGACGTCCTTGCCATCACCGACTTTCCCGACATCCGCCTCAAGGCGGTGATCCACTCCGCCAATGAAGGCAACCTCCTGATCATCCCCCGCGAAGGCGGCTATCTTGTCCGCCTCTACATCGAACTCGACAAGCTGAACGCGGATGAGAGGGTCGCGAGCCTCAACATCACACCCGATCATCTGGCGGCAGCGGCCCGCCGGATCCTTCATCCCTACACGCTGGACGTGAAGGAGGTCGCATGGTGGTCGGTCTACGAGATTGGCCAGCGGCTCTGCGACACATTCGACGACGTGCCACAGCCGGAAGTACGGAACCGCATTCCCCGCGTGTTCATTGCCGGTGACGCCTGCCACACGCACAGCCCGCAGGCAGGGCAAGGCATGAACGTCTCCATGCAGGATGGCTTCAATCTGGGATGGAAGCTGGCGTCGGTCATCCTTGGACGGTGCTCGCCCCGCATCCTCCATACCTACTCGTCCGAGCGTCGGACGATCGCTCGGGAACTGATCGATTTCGACCGCACGTTCGCCGAGATGTTCAGTGCCCCGCCGAAGGATCCCGCCGATGCCGGGGGCGGCGGCGTCGATCCGGCGGAGTTCCAGAAGTACTTCGTCCAGAAGGCGCGCTTCACGGCCGGTACGGCAACCCGGTACCAGCCTTCGATCATCTCGCGCCGCGCCGACCTATCAGCACCTCGCCGAAGGTTTTGTCATCGGCATGCGCTTCCATTCCGTACCAGTGATCCGGCTGGCCGATGCCAAGCCGGTTCAGCTGGGTCACACGGTCAAGGCGGACGGCCGCTGGCGCCTCTTCATCTTTGCCGCCGCAGAGGACCCTGCCGCGCCGATGTCGAGGCTGCGGCAGGCGTGCCGGTTTCTCGCTGAGTCTCCCCTATCGCCGGTCAAGCGATACACGCCGACGGGCGAGGACATCGACGCCGTCGTCGATGTCCGGGCCATCTTCCAACAGAGCCATCGCGACGTTGCCATCGCGACCATGCCCGCCCTGCTTCTGCCCCAAAAGGGCCGCTACGGGCTTCGCGACTATGAGAAGATGTTCTGCCCGGACCTGAAGGCCCGCCAGGATATCTTCGACATGCGCGGCATCCATCGAGACGGCGGTTGCATGGTCGTCGTGCGACCTGACCAGCACGTCGCCCATGTTCTCCCTCTTGATGCGTATGCCGAACTTGCGGCGTTCTTCGATGGATTCATGCTGGAGCGGCATTGATCGTGACCGTGCCACCTGACAGGACGCGCCGGATTCTGTAGTCACAGCGCGATGGACCGCACAGTCCTATCATGGCCCGGCGCGCCGCTGGGGTTGGCTTCGGCGGCCCTGTTTGGCGCCAGCACGCCGTTTGCCAAGCTGCTGCTCGGCAGCGTGGACCCGTGGCTGCTCGCGGGCTTGCTGTATCTCGGCTCGGGTGCGGGACTGGCGCTCGTGCAACGCGTCCGTCGACCGCTCGGCATCGGCACGGCCGAGGCGCCGCTGCGCCGCGCCGACCTGCCCTGGCTGCTGCTCGTCGTGCTCGTGGGCGGCGTGATCGGACCGGTGCTGCTCATGTTCGGGCTCGCCCGTACCTCGGCCGCGAGTGCCGCGCTGCTGCTCAATCTCGAAGGCGTCGCCACAATCGTGATCGCTTGGCTGGTGTTCCGCGAGAACGTGGATCGTCGCATCCTGCTCGGCGCCCTCGCGATCCTTGCCGGCGCGGTGCTGCTGTCCTGGCAGGGCGGCCCCGCGGGCGTGGGGTGGGGAACGCTGCTGATCGCCGGCGCCTGTCTCGCCTGGGGCATCGACAACAACCTCACGCGCAAGCTCAGCGGCGCCGATCCGGTGCAGATCGCGATGGCGAAGGGGATCGTGGCCGGCGGGGTGAATCTCGGCCTTGCGCTGGCCCGCGGCGCCGCGACGCCCGACATCGCCACGCTGACCGGTGCCGGGCTGATCGGCTTCCTGGGCTACGGCGTCAGCCTGACGCTGTTCGTGCTGGCGCTGCGTCATCTCGGGACGGCGCGCACGGGGGCGTATTTCGCGACCGCGCCCTTCATCGGCGGCGCGGTCGCGGTGGTGCTGTTCGGCGAGCCGGTGACGGCCCGGCTGGTCGGCGCCGGCGTGCTGATGGCGATCGGGATCGCGCTGCATCTGCTCGAGCGGCACGAGCACGAGCATGTGCACGAGCCGATGATGCACGACCATGCGCATGTGCATGACGCGCACCACCAGCACCCGCACACGGCAGACGACCCGCCGGGCGAGCCGCATGTGCACGTGCATCGGCACATGCGGCTCGTGCATCGCCATCCGCACTATCCCGACCTGCATCACCGGCACGGACATGCGGACTGATCGCCCGGCAACGCGGCGCGGCCGCCCGCGTGCCGGGGAAGCAACGTCACACGCTCACATGCGCCCCTTCATGCCCTTCATGCCCATGTGACCGCCCAGCAGCGCATTGGCCTTGCGCCGCTGATCGTCTGAAAGCACGTCCCACAGCGCCCGCGCCGGAGCCTCGATCGCCTTCATCGCCTCGAGATGCGCGGTCAGCATTCGCTCGTGCTGCGCGATCCGGTCCGGCCAGTTTGCCGCCGGCCCCTGCTGCATCATCTGCGCCCGCATCTCCAGCATCGCCTTGCGGTGCGCGCGCATCGCGTCGACGAAGGCGTTCCACTGCGGCTCCTGCGCCGCGGTGATGCCGAGTTCGGTCTTGACCGCATCGAGGCGTTCCGCCGTCAAGGGGCCCGGCATCATGGCCGGCGCCGGCGGACGCTGCCCCATGCTCTCCATCATCTGCATCATGCCCTGCATCATCTCCGACATGCCCTGCATCATGCGCGTCATCGGCATCGTGGCGCCGCCGCCCTTGCCGGGGCCCATCGGGCCCATGCCCTTTTCGTCGTCGGTCTCGTCCTGGTCTTCGTCATCCTGCTGCATCGCAACCGGGGCCGGCTGTCCCGCCGGCGCGGCCATCGGTGGCGCGTGCTGGTCGGCGCGTTCCTCGTCGGCCCGCGCAATGTTGAGGCCGCTGGCGGCCACGAGAGCGATCGCCGCGACCGCGGCGCTGCGAAACGATGTCATCCGTCGTCTCCTCGCATCATTGGTGTGGGCATCGGGCCGGCGGGCCCGCATTCGCGTGCCCGCGACCGCTGGCCGATCAGACGACGGTGCGTGGCGGCGGGGAGGAGGGCCCGGTGTTGATGCCGCCAGGCAGGCAGCCGCAACCCGCCAGGAACGCGGGCGCGACCAGCAGCGGGCCCGGCAGATCGAGGGACAGTGCAGGCTTGCAGTACGGATGCGTCGCGCACCCGCCGCCGCCACAGCATCGCAGCCCGTGATCGCAACACGCGTCGCTCGAAGGCGCCGCAACGCTCGCGCACGCGGCAGCGACCGCATGCCCGGCTGCCGTCACGCGATGGTGTTGATCATCGGCGGCCGTCGTGATGGAGGCGCCGGCGGCGGCGGAGAGCAGCAACAGCGCCAGGAGCAGCAGCCCCGCAACCGTCGCCTGCGCGCCGCGAACAGTGCCGCTCGGCATGGCCTGTTACCTCGTCATGCGCCCGATCGTCTCGACCAGCTCCTCGACCTTGTGCTGCTGCTCGCGCGGGTCGCCTGAGGCGAAGGCGCCGGCAACGCAATGCGACACATGATCCTTCAGGATCTGCTCCTCAACCTTGTGGAGCGCCGCGCGGACCGCATTGATCTGGGTCAAGATGTCCACGCAGTAGCGGTCTTCCGCGACCATGCGGAGCAGGCCGCCGACCTGACCCTCGATCCGCCGCAGCCGGATGGCGACGGCCTGCTTTGTCGCGTCGTGCATGCTTGGTACCATACGGGTGTGCGGTATATAGGGCAAGGCCGGATCGCGCCGCCGGGCGACGTTCCGCGGAGACCGAAGCATGCATGAGACGCAGCCGCACGGCGCCGATCACGCCGCGCACGACCACTGCCACCACCATCCGGGTGGCGGCGAGGCGGGCGCGCGCGTGACCGACCCGGTGTGCGGCATGAAGGTCGATCCAGCGACGTCGAAGCACCGCCTCGACCACCAGGGCCAGACCTTTCATTTCTGCTCGGCGCGCTGTCGCGAGCGGTTCGCCGCCGCGCCGGACGAGTATCCCACGCGCGCCGAGCCGGCACCGGCGCCGCCGGGCGCGGTCTGGACCTGCCCGATGCATCCGGAAATCCGACAGGACCATCCGGGGGCCTGCCCGATCTGCGGCATGGCGCTGGAACCGCTGGCGCCATCGGCCGAGGTGGAGAGCAACCCGGAGCTGCGCGACATGGCGCGCCGGTTCTGGGTCGGCGTGGTGCTGAGCGTGCCGCTGGTGGCGCTGGCGATGGGGGACATGACGCCGGGCGCGCCGCTCGCGCATCTCGTGCCGCCGCACTGGTCGATGCTGCTGCAGTTCGTGCTGGCAAGCCCGGTGGTGCTGTGGTCGGGCTGGCCGTTCTTCGTCCGCGGGTGGCAGTCGCTGGTGCGGCGCCATCTCAACATGTTCAGCCTGATCGCGCTTGGCGTGGGCGCGGCCTACGTCTACAGCCTGGCCGCGACCTTCACGCCCGGCATCTTTCCGGCGGGGTTCCGGGGCGCTGACGGCATGGTGGCCGGGTATTTCGAGGCCGCCGCCGTGGTCACCGTGCTGGTGCTGCTGGGGCAGGTGCTGGAGCTGCGGGCGCGCGCGCAGACCGGCGCGGCGATTCGCGCCCTGCTCAACCTCGCGCCGAAGACCGCGCGGCGCATCCGCGCGGACGGGACGGACGAGGCGGTCGCGCTCGACCGGGTGCAGGTGGGCGACCGGCTGCGCGTCCGGCCGGGCGACGGCGTGCCGGTGGACGGCACGGTGCTGGACGGGCGCAGCAGCGTGGACGAGGCGATGGTGACCGGCGAGGCGATGCCGGTCGCGAAGGCGGCGGGGGCGGCGCTGATCGCCGGCACCGTGAACGGCACCGGCGCGCTGGTGATGCGCGCCGAGAAGGTCGGCGCGGACACGATGCTCGCCCGCATCGTGGCCATGGTGGCCGAGGCGCAGCGGTCGCGCGCGCCCATCCAGCGGCTCGCCGATGTCGTGGCGGGCTATTTCGTGCCGGCGGTGGTCGGCGTGGCCGTCGCCGCGTTCATCGGCTGGGCGATCTGGGGGCCGGCGCCGGCGCTCGCCTACGGGCTGCTGGCGGCGGTCTCGGTGTTGATCATCGCCTGCCCCTGCGCGCTCGGCCTCGCCACGCCGATGTCGATCCAGGTCGGCGTCGGCAAGGGGGCATCGGCCGGCGTGCTGATCCGCTCCGCCGAGGCGCTGGAGCGGATGGAGCGCGTGGACACGGTGGTGGTGGACAAGACCGGCACGCTGACGCTCGGCCGGCCGAGCGTGACCGCCGTGGTGCCGGCGCCGGGGCTGGACGAGGCGGAGGTGCTGCGCCTCGCGGCGTCGGTGGAGCAGTCGAGCGAGCATCCGCTGGGCGCCGCGATCGTCGCCTCGGCGCGTGCGCGGGGGATCGCACAGGTGGCCGCGGCGGATTTCCAGTCCGTGACCGGCCAGGGCGTGACGGCGACCGTTGGCGGGCGGCGCGTGGCCTTGGGCAACGCAAGGCTGATGCAGGCTGAGGGCGTGGATGTCGGCGCCGCTGGCGGCGAGCGGCCGAGCGCCTGCGCGCGGACGGGGCGACGGCGCTGTTCGTCGCCGTCGACGCAGCCCCCGGCGGCGTGATCGCGGTCGCCGACCCGATCAAGGAAAGCACGCCGGCCGCGCTGGCGGCGCTGCGGGCGGACGGGGTACGCATCGTCATGCTCACCGGCGACAACCGGCGCACGGCGGAGGCGGTGGCAGGCGGCGTTGAAGATCGACGGAGGTCGAGGCCGACGTGCTGCCGGAGGACAAGCACCGCCTCGTCGCCCGCCTGCGCGGCGAGGGACGGGTCGTCGCCATGGCCGGCGACGGCGTGAACGACGCGCCGGCGCTGGCCGCGGCCGATATCGGCATCGCCATGGGCACCGGCACCGAAGTGGCGATCCAGAGCGCCGGGATCACGCTGGTGAAGGGCGACCTCGCCGGGATCGCGCGGGCGCGGCACCTCAGCCGCGCCACGATGCGCAACATCCGCCAGAACCTGTTCTTCGCGTTCGTCTACAACGCGCTCGGCGTGCCGATCGCGGCGGGCGTGCTGTATCCGGTGTTCGGCATCCTGCTCAGCCCGGTCATCGGCGGCGCTGGCGATGTCGCTGAGCTCGGTGTCGGTGGTGGCGAACGCGCTGCGGCTGCGCCGGATTCGGCTGTAGCGGGCGGGCGCGGGTGCGGATGATCAGAAAAAGCAACTCGGTGCCGGTGGCGCCCGGGCCCGCGCCGGCCGAGGGACGCGGCGCCGACATCTTCGGCGTGATCCTGGCGCGGGATCCGTCGTTCTCGAAGGCGCACCGGCGCATCGCGCACGCCGTCCTGACGCATCCGCAGGCGTTCGTGGAGAAACCGATCGAGGAACTCGCCCCGTGGCTCGGCGTGTCGGCGCCGACCGTCATGCGTTTCAGCCGCGCGGTGGGCTGCGAAGGGCTGCGCGAGCTGAAGCTGCGCATCATGGGCAGCATGCGCGTGGGCGTCCGCTACCTGGAGCCGGCGACGCCGCCGGCGACGATGGCGGAGGCGGTGTCGCGCGTGATCATGCGCGCGCACAACGCCATTGCGACGGCGGAGCAGACGCTGGATGTCGCCGCATTGGAACGGGCGGCGGAGGTCGTCGCCCGCAGCCGGGTGCTGTACGTGTTCGGCAGCGGCGGCGTGTCGAGTTGGCTCATCGAGGAGGTGCAGAACCGCCTGTTCCGCCTGGGCCTGCACGTGGTGCCGTGCGCCGACCAGCAGATGCAGATGATGCTGGCAGCGACGATGGACCGCACGGACACGCTGCTGGGCTGCTCGCTGACCGGGCGGAACCCGGAGCTGATCCGCGCGGTGGGGATCGCCGCGCAGTACGGCGCGGCGACGATCGGGCTGACCACCGCGGCGACGCCGCTGAGCCGCGCGGTGGGCCTGCCGCTGACGATCACGGTGCCGGAGCACGGCGACCCGCTGGGACCGACCGCGATGCGCTACGGTTTCATGGCCGTGATCGACATGCTGGCCTATGTCATCGCCATCCGCACGCAGCCGGCGGCGCTGGAGAAGCTGCGCCGCATCAAGCAGCAGCTGATGACCTTCCGCGACGAGGACGACAGCCAGCCGCTGTGCGACTGACGCGGCCCCTTCGCGCCAGCAGCGAATTCTGATCCGAAAATCGACTTTCCATCTGGACGCCGCCGCTTGGTCTGGCACACTGGCCTGCCGCTCGCAGGGCGGGCGGAGCATTGGGTCGACAGGGCACAAAGGCTGATCGTCACCAGGAACTGAGGGAAATCCGCCCGTGGAACGCTGGCTTCGAGATTTTCTCGTATCGCGTCGTCGTGTGCTGCAGGGAATGGGAGCGGTGGCTGCGGGAGCCGCCCTCGGGCGGCCGGCGTGGGCGGCCCCCGCGACCCCGATCACGTTCATCGGCTGGCAGTACCAGCCGCAGATCGCCGAAGAGAACGTCAACATCTTCAAGAAACTCTACGACGAGAACGTCACCTACGAGCTGGTGCCCGGCGACTACCACGCCGGTGGTCGAGACCAAGCTGATGGGCGGCCAGCACATCGACATGATGTACTCGCGAGGAGGACCACATCGCCCGCTGGCACGCCGCCGGCTGGGTGCGCGACCTCGAAGGGCTGCCGGGCGATCGATGCGATCAAGGCCGGGCTGTTCGAGGTCAGCAAGACCTCGATGTCGCTGCCCGACGGCAAGCTGGCGGCCTGCCCTATTACGCCGGGCTTCAATTCCTTCGTCTACAACGAGAAGCATCTGTCGAAGGCCGAGCGTGAAGGCGCCGACGACTTGGGACGAGTTGCTCGATGCCGTGCCGCAAGCTGAAGAAGGACGGCGTCGCCGAGTTCCCGTACAACAGCGCCTGGCAGCCAGAACTGGGCGAGCCTGTCGTGGAGCCTGTTCTCGCATCTGGTACTCCGAAGGCGCGAAGGTGTTCGACGACAAGTCCGACCCGGTGTTCGACGACGCCGTTCAAGGCCGTGCTGGAGATGCACCGCACGCTCTACACGGAAGGCCTGGTTGCCGCCCGACATCTTGACCTTCCCGAGCGAGGGCGTGCCGAGCTTCGCCACCGGGCGGCACACGTTCATGGTGCTGCACGAGTACGACCAGAAGGTGATCAACGATCCCAAGGCGTCGAAGATCGCCGGCGCGGTGAAGAACGCGCTGATGCCGGGCAAGACGCAGTCGACCTTCGTCGTGGACGGCGGTCTACCTCATGGGCGCGCAACCCGGTGGACGTGGAGCGCGTCTGGAACCTGATGCAGTTCTTCGGCGGCAAGGCCAAGGACGGGCAGTACCACGTCATCAAGCGCTGGGCGCTGCAGTTCGGCCTCGGCACCGCCTACAAGGAGGTGATCGAGCGACCCGGAGGTGGAGGCCAGCTTCTCCAAGTGGAGGGACCTCGACGGTCGACCAACAAGCAGCAGCGAGATCGCGACCTCGCGCAAGTCGCCAAGACGATGTGGTTCCCCGAGTGGGACTGGTACATGATGGGCGAGGCGCAGGACTACATCCGCGGCAACGCGGTCGCTCGACCAGCTCGTGCGACAAGCTGCAGCAGCAAGGTTGGCGAGGTGAAGAAGCAGTATCCCGAGTAGCGCAGCGACGCGGGCGCGGCCGGCCCGATGTCGAGCACCGCGCCCGACGATGCTCCGGCGCCGGCCAGACCGCGCCGGCTCCGGTCCTGCGCGGCCGGCGCAACGCGCGCGGTGTGCCCGGCTTCGCCTATCTCGCTGTCGCGCCGACGCTGCTGGTCGTGTTGCTCGTCGATCGGCGTGCCGCTCGGCTATCGCTTCGTCCTGAGCCTCCACCGCATCAACACGCTGACCCAGCGCTGGATCTTCGTCGGGCTCGCAGAACTATGCTCGACATCCTGCCGCACAGCCGGACTTCATCGCGGCGCTCGGCCGCACCGCCTATTTCGCCGCGTTCACGGTGATCGGCGGGCTGCGTGCTCGGCATGGCGATGGCGCTCGTGCTGAACGAGCGCTTCGTCGGGCGCGGCCTGCTGCGCAGCATCGTGCTGTGCCCTGGGCGATGTCGCCGGTCGCGGTCGGCGTGCTGTGGGGCTGGATGTTCGACGGCGATTCGGCGCGCTGAACGCGCCTGCTGCATCGATCTCGGCCTGATCGCACTCGCGATCCACTGGCTCGGCAACGGGTTCGGTCGCGTTCAATCTGCGTGGCCCTGGTGCATGTCTGGAACCAGGCGCCGCTGACCGCACTGCTGCTGCTGGCCGGCCTGCAGTCGATGCCGGAGAACCTGCACAGGGCGGCGCAGCATCGACGGCGCCGGGCCGGTGCGGCGCTTCTTCAGCATCACGCTGCCCTGGCTGCGGCCGAAGCTGCTGCTGATGCTGATCCTCGACCACCATCAACTCGATCATGGCATTCGACCTGTTCTGGGCGCATGACCCGCGGCGGGCCGGGCAGCGCCACCACCGTGTTCTCCTGGATGGGCTACGCCTATGCCTTCCAGTTCTTCAAGTTCGGCGAGGGTGCCGCGATCCTCTACGTGCTGACGGTCGCTCTGCCTTCCTGCTCGCGATCTATCTACTTCGTCGTGCTCGGGCCGCGCCGCAGCGGCGCGGCCGACGGCGACGGGGGCGCTGGCCGGGCTGCCGGGTCGCGCGGCCGTGTGCGCAGCATGGCGGTGCTGCCGCCGTTCCGGCCGCGTCGGGCGCCGCGTTGCCGCCCGCGACCGCGCGGGCGGCGGCGCGCATCGGCTTCTGCGGCCGTGACCGCGCTGCGTTCTCATCTGGTCGGTCGGGCCGTTCGTGTGGCTCGTGCTGATGAGCCTGATCGCCCGGTCGCCGACCTGGTCCGCACGCCGGCGGCGTTCTTTCCCTCCACGCTGACGCTGCACAATTTCATCGCGGTGCTGATTCCCGACACGGTCGCCGCGGTGAACACCAGCGTGCAGGCGCAGCGGGTGCCGTTCTCGCTGCTGAACAGCTTCATCGTCGGCGCCGTCGTCGCCGTCGTGTCGGTGGCGCTCGGCTCGCTCGCCGGCTACGCCTTCTCCCGCAACGCCAAGGCGCGCACGTTCCAGGCGGCGCTGTGGGGGCTGATGCTGACGCGCATGACGCCGAGCCTGGCGCTGATCCTGCCGTATTTCATCGTCTTCCGCGATGCTCGGGCTGATCGACACGCGGCCGGCGCTGGTCATCGCCTACTGTTCCTTCCTGCTGCCGCTGAGCGCCTGGATGATGAGCGCTATTTCGAGGGCGTGCCGCCCAACCTCGACCGCGCGGCGCTGGTCGACGGCTGCACGCGGGCGAAGATGCTCTGGAAGATCGTGCTGCCGGTGGCGCGGCCGGGCGTGGTGGCGACCGCGCATCTTCTGCTTCCTCGTGAGCTGGAACGAGTTCATGTTCGCGCTGATCCTGACCGGGACGCCGAAGGCGCAGACCATCCCGGTGATCATCGCCGGCTTCCTCAGCCAAGCCCAGTTCTACACTACGGCCCGATGTTCGCGGCGACCGTGCTCGCGATCGCGCCGCCGGTCGCGGTCGCCTTCCTGTTCCAGCGCTATCTGGTGCAGGGTGCGCTGTCAGGTGCGGTGAAGGGCTGAGCAAGGAACAAGCGCATGGCGATCCATCTCGATCCGCAATGTCTCCAAGAGCTACGGCCGCACCCCGGTGCTGCACGGGCTGGAGATCGACATCGCGGACGGGGAGTTCGTCTCCTTCCTCGGCCCGTCCGGCTGCGGCAAGAGCACGCTGCTGTTCTGCATCGCCGGGCTGGAGGAGATCACCGCCGGCGAGATCCGGCTCGGCGACCGCGTGACGGGGCGGACCCCGCCGCATGACCGCAACATCGCGCTCGTGTTCCAGGACTACGCGCTCTATCCGCACATGCGCGTGCGCGACAACATAGCTTCCCGCTGCTCCAGCAGAGCATCGCGGCGGAGACGGTGCGTGGGCAGGTGGCGTGGGCGGCGGAGCTGCTGGGGCTGGAGACGCTGCTGGACCGCCTGCCGGCGGAGCTGTGCGGCGGGCAGCGGCAGCGCGTGGCGGTGGGCCGCGCCATCGTGCGCAATCCGGCCGTACTGCTGATGGACGAGCCGCTGTCCAACCTCGACGCCAGCCTGCGCGTGCGCATGCGCACGGAGATCAAGCGGCTGCAGAAGGAGCTTGGCACTCACCGTCGTCTTCGTCACCCACGACCAGGAGGAGGCGATGGTGCTCTCCGACCGGATCGCGGTGATGGACGGCGGCGTGCTGCAGCAGTTCGCCGAGCCGATGACCGTGTATCGCGAGCCGGCCAACCAGTTCGTCGCCAGCTTCATCGGCAGCCCGCAGATGAACTTCCTGCCCGGCCCGATGGCCGGTGGCGCCATGGACGATCGCAGCCTGCTCGGCGTGCGGCCGCACGACCTCGTGCCGGTGCGCCGCGCGGCCGACGATGCGCTGGCGGTGGAAGGCACCCTGGCGCTGGTCGAGCCGGCGGGGCCGGTGACGTATCTCGACGTGGCGCTGGCCGACGGCAGCCTGGTGAAGGCCACCTGCGCCGATCCGCGCGGCCACCAGCCCGGCGAGCGGCTGACGCTGGCGGTGCCGCGCCACCGCGTCTCGATTTTCGACGCGGCCAGCGGCGTGCGCACCGGCGCGCTGGCCGTCGCGACCGGAGAGGATACCAACGACATGAAGGCGATGGCGCATGGCGTATGACCTGATCCTGCGCGGCGGGCGCGTGCTCGACCCGTCGCAGAACATCGACCGCGTCGCCGACGTGGCCTTCGCCGGCGGGCGCGTGGCCGCGGTTGGCGAGGGGCTGGCGGCCGGCGGCGCGCAGGTGGAGGATGTGCGCGGCCTGATCGTGACGCCCGGCCTGATCGACCTGCACACGCATGTCTACTGGGGCGGCACCTCGCTCGGCATCGACGCCGACGATTTCGGGCGGCGCAGCGGCGTCACCACCTGCGTCGACACCGGCTCGGCCGGCCCGGGCAACTTCCCGGGATTCCGCAAGCATGTCATCGAGCGCAGCGACGTGCGCATCCTGGCCTATCTGCACATTTCCTTCGCCGGCATCTTCGCCTTCGGCCGCCGCATCATGCTGGGCGAGAGCCTCGACTTCGCGGCTGATCGCGGTGCGCGACACGGTGGAGGTGATCGAAGCCAACCGCGACGTGATCGTCGGCGTGAAGGTGCGCATCGGCCGGCACACGTCGGGGGAGAACGGCATCGCGCCGCTGGAATCGGCGCTGCAGGCGGCCGAGCAGGTCGGGCTGCCGGTGATGGTGCATATCGACGAGCCACCGCCGAGCTACGAGGAGCTGTGCGACCGGCTGCGGCCGGGCGACGTGCTGACGCACTGCTTCCGCCCGTTCCCCAATGCGCCGATGCAGCCGGACGGCAGAGTGCGCCCGGCGGTGCTGCGCGCGCGGGAGCGCGGGGTGCTGTTCGACATCGGCCACGGCAAGGGCTCCTTCGCCTTCGCCACGGCACGGCCGATGCTCGCCGCCGGGTTCCGGCCCGACACCATCTCCTCCGACATCCACATCCTCTGCATCGACGGCCCGGCCTATGACCAGGTGACGACGATGTCGAAGTTCCTGTGCCTCGGCATGGACCTGCCGGCGGTGGTGGCGGCCTCGACCGTGAATGCCGCGCGCGCGCTCAACCGGCCCGAGCTCGGCACGCTGCGGCCGGGGGCCGCGGGCGATGCGACGCTGCTGAGCGTGCGCGACGGGCAGTTCGACTACGAGGACGTGGTCGGCGAGGTGATGCGCGGCGACCGCCGCATCCTGGCCGAAGGCGCCGTCATCGGCGGTCGCCTGTGGCATCGGGCGCCGCGGGAGGACCAGCAGCAAAGCCATAGCGTGGCCCTGCGAGAAACCGCATGACCGCGACCGAGACCGCGAAACTCCTGGCGGCGCTCGTGGAGACGTTGCTGCCGGGCGACACCGGCTGGCCCCCCGGTGCGACCGTCGGCGTGCAAGCGGCGCTGGCGGCGCGGCTGGTGCAGGAGCGTGGCGAGGACGCGCTCGACCGGCTCGTCGCCGCGCTGGGCGACGACGCCGCGGCGCTGCTCAACGGCGACGAGGCGGCCCGCGTCGCCGCGGTGGCGGCGTGGGAGGCGCGCGACAAGGACCTGTTCGGCTTCGTGCGCGACGCCGCCTACATGGCCTATTACGAAAGCCCCGTCGTGGTGCTGGCGATCAACGAGCACGGCCACCCGTATCGGCTCGTTCCGCATGTCGCCGGCTACAAGCTGCCGCGCTTCGATCTGGCGCGCGACACGCCGAAGCACGGGCGCGGGTCCTGGATTCCCACCGATGCCGTGCAGCGCGTGGCGTTGGAGACGCTGCACCTGGACGACGAGCGCACGCAGAACTGGGGGCGCAAGCAATGAGCACCACACCGGCCGACGTGTTGATCATCGGCGCGGGCGCCACCGGCGCGCTCGCCGCTCTCGTGCTGGCGCGCGCCGGGCTGGACGTGGTGTGCCTGGAACAGGGCGGCTGGGTCGAGGCCGGCGACCACCCGCACTACAGCAGCGACTGGACCTGGCAGCGCAAGACGCGCTGGAACGCGGACGTCAACAAGCGGCACCACGTCGATGACTACGCCGTGCGCACCGACTCCTCGCAGGTGCTGATGTGGAACGGCGTCGGCGGTTCCACCAACGTCTACGGCGCCATCTGGCCGCGCTACCGGCCCTCGGATTTCCGCAAGGGCGACGAACACGGGCTGCAGCCGAACTGGCCGATCAGCTACGAGGACCTCGCGCCGTACTATGACCGCGCCGACCGGCTGATCGGCACCAGCGGGCTTGCCGGCGACCCGGCGATGCCGCCGCGCCCGCCGAGCCCCACCGGCCCGCTGCCGTTCACCGCGGCGGCGCGCGTGCTGGCCGGGGCCTTCGACACGCTGGGCTGGCACTGGTGGCCGGCCGAGGCGGCGGTGATCTCGGAGGACTACGACGGCCGGCCGGCCTGCAACGGCTGCGGCGTCTGCTCCGGCTGCGCGCGCGGCTCGATGAGCAAGTATTCGCTGTCGATCTGGCCCAAGGCGCTCGCCGCCGGGGCGCGGCTGCGCATTCAGGCGCGCGTGCTGCGCGTCGAGAAGGGGCGGGACGGCCGGGCCACCGGCGCGGTGTTCCGCGACCGCGTCACCGGCGCCATGGAGTTCCAGCCGGCGCGGATCGTCATCCTCGCCGGCAACGGCGTGGGGACGCCGCGGCTGCTGCTGGCGAGCGACAACCTCGCCAACAGCTCCGACCAGGTCGGCCGCAACCTGCTGCACCACACGCTCACCGCCTGCGAGTTCTGGGTCGACCGCAAGATCGACGGCCACATGGGCTACGTCGCCTCGATGATCAGCCGCGAGTTCGCCGAGACCGACATTTCGCGCGGCTTCGTCAACGGCTTCCAGTTCAACTGCCTCACCAGCACCTCCGCGGCCGGCGAGATCGCGGCGGGATGGCTCGCGGAGGTGAAGGCGCCGTGGGGCCGCGGCCATCATGCGTGGTTCGAGCGGCGGTTCGGCCACAACCTGGGCCTGTTCGCGATCGGCGACGACCTGCCCAACCCGGAGAACCGGGTGAGCCTCGATCCCGACCTGCGCGACGAGGAGGGCGTGCCGGTGGCGCGGCTGCACTACCTGCCCGGCGAGAACGACCGCCGCATGATGGCGTTCCAGCTCGACCGGCTGGTGGAGGTGGCGAAGGCCGCCGGCGCCTACGACTACCGGCTGCAGGACTATCTCGACGCGGAGGGCGTCTACCGGACGCCCGCGTGGCACATGATCGGCACCTGCCGGATGGGCGGCGACCCGGAAACCTCCGTGGTCAACAAGTGGCACCAGACCTGGGACGTGCCGAACCTGTTCATCGTGGACGGCAGCGCGCTGGCCACAGGCGGCGTGGTGAACCCCACCTCCACCATCTCGGCGCTCGCGCTGCGCGCCGCCGAGCATGTCCGCGACAATTTCCGCGAGCTCTCGGCCACGACCCGGCCGGAGGCGGCCTGAGCGCCTACAGCGGCAGGCGTGCCTGCCGCGGGTCGCGCCGGCCGCCCTCGGCAGTGGCTCGCACCTCGCCGTCGCTGAAGCGCAGGCGCAATGCGGCGCCCGGCGCCACTGCGGCGGCGCTGGTGAGCGGCGCACCGGCGGCGTCGAACACCGCGGCGTAGCCGCGCGCCAGCACCGCCTGGTACGACACTGCTTCCAGCCGCGCGGCAAACCCCTCCAGCCGGGCGCGCGCCTCGCGCAGGCGGGCCTGGAGCGGCGCGGGGTTGAGGCGCGGCAGCACGCGCGCCGCAACCGCGGCTCGCCGCGCGACCGCGTGCCGCAGCCCGGCGCGCAGGCCCGCCGCCGTGAGCGCCAATGCCGCGCGCCGTGCCGCCAGCAGCGCCGCGGGGGCGAGCAGGTGGCGCTCCACATCCGACCAGCGCCGCCCGCCGCGCCGCCAGCAGGCGGGGCAGCGCGAGGCGCAGCCGGTGGGCGCGGTCGTCCAGCGTCTGGCGCGCGGTGCCGACCAGCGCGGGCAGGTCGGGCAGGCCGCGCTCGGCCCGCTGCAGCGCAGGCGCCGCTCCTGCACCAGCCGGCTCAGCGCGCCCAGCAGCCGCGCGGCCTTGTGGTGCGAGGTCGGCGGCCAGCTCGGCCCGCGACCGGCACCGCCAGCTCGGCCGCCGCGGTGGGCGTCGGCGCGCGGCGGTCGGCGGCGTAGTCGATCAGGGTCGTGTCGGTCTCATGCCCGACCGCCGAGATCAGCGGGATCGTGCAGGCGGCGGCGGCGCGCACCACCGCTTCGTCGTTGAACGCCATCAGGTCTTCGAGGCTGCCGCCGCCGCGCGCGACGATCAGCACGTCCGGGCGCGGGATCGCGCCGCCCGGCGCAGTGCCGAGAACCCGGCGATCGCCGCGGCGATGCGCGCCGCCGCGCCCTCGCCCTGCACCGGCACCGGCCAGAGCAGGATCGCGGCGGGGAAAGCGGCGCGCGATGGTGGTGCGGATGTCCTGGATCACCGCGCCCTGCGCGGCTCGTCACCACGCCGATGACCCTCGGCAGCATCGGCAGCGCCCGCTTGCGCTCGGCGTCGAACAGGCCCTCGGCGGCGAGGCGCTGCGCGCAGCAGCTCGATGCGCGCCAGCATCGCGCCCGGCGCCGGCGTATTCGAGCTGCTCGATGATGAGCTGGTATTCCGAGCGCTCGCGCATAGGCGGTGATCCGTCCGGTGGCGATCACCTCCACCCCGTTCTCCGGCGCCAGCGCCGAGGCGGCGGGCGGAGAACTTCCAGATCACGGCGCGCGATCTTCGCGCCCTCGTCCTTGAGCGAGAGATAGACGTGGCCGGAGGCGTAGCGCTTCAGCTCGGTGATCTCGCCGCGCACGCGCACGCGGCCGAACGTGCCCTCCAGCGTGCGCTTCACCGCGCCGGAGATCTCCGAGACGGTGTATTCGGGAAGGTTGGAGCCGGCGGCGCGCCGCGTCGTCCATGCCGCGAGCCTATGCTAGAGGCGCGCGCGGATAGAAGCCGGGGTGGTGCGCGATGCGGGTGCTGGTGGTCGGCTCGGGCGGGCGGGAGCACGCGCTCGTGCTGGGCGCTGGCGGCGAGCCCGCTGCTGACGAAACTGTGGTGCGCGCCGGGCAACCCGGGCACCGCGCACCTCGCCGAGAACGTGCCGATCGGGGTGCTCGACATCGCCGCCCTGGTCGCGTTCGCGCGCGACAACGCGGTCGACCTGGTGGTGCCCGGGCCGGAGGCGCCGCTGGTCGCCGGGATCGCCGACGCGATGGCGGCGGCCGGCATCGCCTGCTGCGGCCCCACCGCCGCGGCGGCGCGGCTGGAGGGCAGCAAGAGCTTCACCAAGGAGGTGTGCGACGCCGCCGGCATTCCGACCGCGCGCTGGGAGCGGTTCGACGATGCCGGCGGCGGCGCGGGAGTTCGTCCGCCGCCGCGGCGCGCCGATCGTGGTGAAGGCGGACGGGCTCGCCGCGCGGCAAGGGCGTGGTGGTCGCGCAGACCGTGGCCGAGGCGGAGGCGGCGATCGCCGACTTTCTGCGAGGCGCGGCGGCTGGGCGAGGCCGGGCGCGGCTGGTGATCGAGGAATGCCTGGTGGGCGAGGAGGTCAGCCTGTTCGCCCTCTGCGACGGCGCGCACGCGATCGCGTTCGGGGCGGCGCCCGACCACAAGCGCGTGGGCGAGGGCGACACCGGGCCGAACACCGGCGGCATGGGCGCGATCAGCCCGCCGCCCGGCTTCGGCCCCGCGCGAGCAGGCGGCGGCGATGGCAGCGCATCGTGCGCCCGGCGCTGGCGCGAGATGGCGCGGCGCGGCACGCCGTTCCGCGGCTTCCTGTTCGCCGGCCTGATGCTGACCGCGGACGGGCCGAAGCTGATCGAGTTCAACGTCCGCCTCGGCGATCCGGAGGCGCAGTGCCTGCTGCCGCGGCTTGCAGTCGGACCTGCTGGCCGCCCTGCTGGCCGCGTGCGATGGGGAGCTGGCGGACTTTCGACCTGCGCTGGCGCGAGGTGGCGACGCTGGCGGTGGTGATGGCGGCGAAGGGCTATCCCGGCGGCGCCGGTGCTGCACCGCCGATCGGCGGCCTCGCCGCGGCCGAGGCGGTGGCGGACGCGCTGGTGTTCCATGCCGGCACGGCGGCGCGCGGACGGGCGGCTGGTCTCGGCCGGCGGGCGGGTGCTGACGGTGTGCGGCAGCGGCGCCGGATTTCGCGGCGGCCCACGCGGCGGCCTATCGGGCCGTGGCCGCGATCGACTGGCCGGACGGGTATTTCCGCCGCGACATCGGCTGGCGCGCACTTGCAGCGGAGGGGGCTCGCGCCCCGCGCTGAACTTGCGTATTCTCGCCGCGTGCGGAGAGGGGTCGAGGTCATGGAATTGGACCGACGCCGATTTCTCAAGCTCAGCGGCGCCACGCTCGCGGCGTCCAGCATCGGCGCGCTCGGGCTTCGGCGCGGCGGGCGAGGCGCTGGCCGCGACGGTGCGGCCGTTCAAGCTGGCACGCACCACCGAGACCCGCAACACCTGCACCTATTGCGCGGTCGCCTGCGGCATCCTGATCTACAGCCTCGGCGACCGGGCGAAGAACGCCCGGCCGAGCATCATCCATATCGAGGGCGACCCGGACCACCCGGTGAACCGCGGCACGCTGTGCCCGAAGGGCGCGGCGCTGCTCGACGTGGTGCATTCGCCGACGCGGCTGAAGTACCCGATGTACCGCGCGCCCGGCGCGCGACGAGTTGGAAGCGCGTCTCCTGGGACTGACGCGCTCGACCGCATCGCCAGGCTGATGAAGGAAGACCGCGACAAGAACTTCGTCGCCAAGAATGCCGCCGGCGTCACGGTGAACCGCTGGACCACGACCGGCATGCTGGCGGCCTCGGCGACGCACGAACGAGACCGCGTTCCTGACCTGGAAGGTGGCGCGCTCGTTCGGAATGCTGGTCTTCGACAACCAGGCGCGCGTCTGACACGGACCGACGGTGGCCAGTCTGGCCCCAACATTCGGTCGAGGCGCGATGACCAACACGTGGCAGGACATCAAGAATGCCGACGTGATCCTGGTCATGGGCGGCAATGCCGCCGAGGCGCATCCGTGCGGCTTCAAGTGGGTGATCGAGGCGAAGATCGCACAACGGCGCCAAGCTGATCGTCGTCGATCCGCGCTTCACGCGCACCGCCGTCGGTCGCCGACTTCTACGCGCCGATCCGGCCGGGCACCGACATCGCGTTCCTGAACGGCGTGATGCGCTATCTGCTGGAGAAGGACGCGATCCAGCACGAGTACGTCCGCGCCTTCACCAACGCGGCGCTGATCGTGCAAGCGAGGGCTTCGGCTTCCAGGACGGGCTGTTCACCGGCTGCGTCGGACGAGAAGCACGACTACGACCGCTCGAGCTGGGACTACGAGCTCGGCGAGGACGGCTTCGTCGAAGATCGACCCGACGCTGCAGCATCCGCGCTGCGTGCTCAACCTGCTGAAGCAGCACGTGGACCGCTACACGCCGGAGATGGTGGAGCGGATCTGCGGCACGCCCAAGGAGAAGTTCCTGGCGGTCTGCGAGATGATCGCCGCCACCGCGGCGCCCGACAAGGCGCTGACCTCGCATGTACGCGCTCGGCTGGACGCAGCATTCCGTGGGCAGCCAGAACATCCGCGCCATGGCGATGGTGCAGCTGCTGCTGGGCAATATCGGCGTGCGCCGGCGGCGGCATGAACGCGCTGCGCGGGCACTCCAACATCCAGGGCCTGACCGATATCGGCCTGATGTCGAACCTGATGCCCGGCTATCTCGACGATGCCGAAGGACAGCGAGCCGACGCTTCGCCGACTATATGAAGACGCGCGGCTTCAAGCCGCTGCGGCCGGGGCAGATCAGCTACTGGCAGAACTACAAGAAGTTCTTCGTCAGCCTGCAGAAGTCCGATGTTCGGCGCGGCGGCGACGGCCGAGAACGACTGGGCCTACGACTAGCTGCCGAAGCTCGACGTGCCGACGCTACGACATCCTGCGCGCGTTCGAGCTGATGGCGACAGGGCAAGATGAACGGCTACATCTGCCAGGGCTTCAACCCGCTGCAGTCGTTCCCCAACAGGGCGAAGATGCCGCGGCGCGCTCGGCAAGCTGAAGTTCCTGGTCGTGATGGACCCGCTGGAGACCGAGACGGCGCGCTTCTGGGAGAACCACGGCGACGCAGAACCCGTCCGATCCGTCGAAGATCGCAGACCGAGGTGTTCGTGCTGCCGACGACGTGCTTCGCCGAGGAGGACGGCAGCCTGACCAACTCGTCGCGCTGGCTGCAATGGCACTGGAAGGCGGCCGATCCGCCGGGCGAGGCGAAGAGCGACATCGCGATCATGGCCGCGATCTGTTCCGCCGCATGCAGGCGCTGTACCAGAAGGACGGCGGCGCGTTCCCCGATCCGATCCTCAACCTGACCTGGAACTACACCGACCCGGACGAGCCGCAGGCCGGAGGAGCTCGCCAAGGAGATCAACGGCTACGCGCTGGCCGACGTGAAGGACGCCGACGGCCGACCGGTGCTGCTGCGCGCGGGCCAGCAGCTCGACGGCTTCGCGCAGCTGCGCGACGACGGCAAGACCGCCTGCGGCTGCTGGATCTACACGCGGCTGCTATACCGAGCCGGCAACATGATGGCGCGGCGCGACGCCACCGATCCGCGCGAGCAGGGGCTGGCGCCGAACTGGGCGTTCGTCCTGGCCGGCCAACCGGCGCATCCTCTACAACCGCGCCTCCGCCGATCCGGCCGGCAAGCCGTGGAACCCGGCGAAGCCGCTGATCGCAGTGGAACGGCACGCGCGTGGGCCGGCATCGACGTGCCGGACTATCGTGCCGACCACGAAGCCGGAGGCCGGCGTCGGCCCGTTCATCATGAACCAGGAGGGCATCGGCGCGGCTGTTCGCGCGCGACCAGATGCGCGAAGGGCCGTTCCCGGAACACTACGAGCCGTTCGAGAGCCCGGTGCCAACCTGCTGCACCCGAAGGTCGCGGCCAATCCCGTGGCGCGCGTGTTCGCGGACGATCGCGACGGCGTTCGGCGATGCCGAGAAGTTCCCCTATGTCGCCACCACCTATCGCCTGACCGAGCATTTCCACTTCTGGACCAAGCACGCGCAAGATCAACGCGATCCTGCAGCCGGAGGAGTTCGTCGAGATCGGCGAGGAGCTGGCGAAGGAGAAGGGCATCGCGCCAGGGCGACTGGGTGCAGCGTGTCGTCCAACCGCGGCGTCGGTCGTCGGCCAAGGCCGTACGTCACCAAGCGGCATCAAGCCGATGCTGGTGGACGGCAAGCCGGTGCACGTGGTCGGCATGCCGCTCCACTGGGGCTTCACCGGCGCGGCGCGCAAGGGCTTCGGCGCCAACGTCGCTGACCCCGTTCGTCGGCGACGCCAACATCGGAGACGCCGGAGTTCAAGGCGTTCCTGGTGAACGTCGAGACCAGCCGCGGCGCCGGTGGCATGAGGGAGAGCGCGCGATGGCCAACTACCAGTCGCTCGATATCGTCCGCCGCTCCGCCTCGACCGACGATGCCGCCGCAGCATCCGCGAGGCAGCCGCAGGTCGCGAAGCTGATCGACGTCTCGCGCTGCATCGGCTGCAAGGCCTGCCAGGCCGCGTGCATGGAATGGAACGACCTGCGCGACGGAGGTGGGCATCTTCGAGGGCACCTACGACAACCCCGCCGACCTCACGCCGGCCACCTGGACGCTGATGCGGTTCACCGAATGGGAGAACCCGAAGACGGCAATCTGGAGTGGCTGATCCGCAAGGACGGCTGCATGCATTGCGCCGATCCGGGCTGCCTGAAGGCGTGCCCGGCGCCCGGCGCGATCGTGCAGTACGCCAACGGCATCGTCGATTTCATCAGCGAGAACTGCATCGGCTGCGGCTATTGCGTGAAGGGCTGCCCGTTCAACATCCCGCGCATCAGCCAGGTCGACCACAAGGCCTACAAGTGCACGCTGTGCTCCGACCGGGTCGCGGTCGGCCAGGAGCCGGCCTGCGCCAAGGCCTGCCCGACCGGCGCGATCATGTTCGGCACCAAGGAGGACATGACGCAGTGGGCCGGCGAGCGCATCGAGGACCTGAAGTCGCGCGGCTTCGACAATGCCGGCCTGTACGATCCGCCGGGCGTCGGCGGCACGCATGTGATGTACGTGCTGCACCACGCCGACAAGCCGTCGATCTATGCCGGCCTGCCGGACAATCCGCAGATCAGCCCGCTGGTGCAGGCCTGGAAGGGCGTGATGAAGCCGATCGCGCTGGCGGCACTCGCGCTCGACCGCGGTGGTCGGCTTCGTGCACTGGATGGTGCCGGCCCGAACGAGGTGCAGCCCGAGGACGAGGCCGAAGGACGCAAGGCGGTCGATGACGGTGACGACAAGCCGGACGCGAACCGTGAGACGCGAACCGCCCGGCACCGTCGCGCGCTACACGCCGCTCGCGCGCGGCAACACTGGATCACCGCGGCGCTGCCTGATCCTGCTCGCGCTTGTCCGGCATGGCGCTGTTCCATCCGGCGCTGTTCTTCCTCACCGCAGCTGTTCGGCGGCGGCGCGGACACGCGCGCGATCCATCCCTGGTTCGGCGTCGTGCTGCTGGTCAGCTTCGCGCTGCTGTTCGTCCGCTTCGTCGGCGACAATCTCTGGACCCGTGACGACACGCGCTGGATGGGCGCGATCCGCAGCGTGCTGGCAAACGACGAGGAGAAGGTGCCCGAGGTCGGCCGCTACAATGCCGGGCAGAAGCTGGTGTTCTGGGGGATGACCTGCTGATCCTGGTGCTGTTCGTCAGCGGCCTCGTGATCTGGGACGCGTATTTCTTCGACCTACACCGCGATCGGGCAGAAGCGCATCGCGCAGCTGGTGCACAGCGCTGGCCGCGGTGGCGATCATCTGGCATCTGGATCGTGCACGTCTATGCGGCGCTGTGGGTGCGCGGCACGGTGCGGGCGATGACGCGCGGCAGCGTCACCGCCGGCTGGGCCTGGCGGCACCATCGCAAGTGGCTGCGTGCGATGGCGCGCGGCGAGAGGTGAGCGCGCCGGACGGCGGCGCCCAACCGCCCGCGCAGGGCGTGGTGCGCGCGCGGATCGGCGATCCGACGCAGGGCGTGCATCGGCTGTCGCCGATCCTCCTGCCCGACCCTTCGCGCCTGTTCGCGCGGCGCGCGACGCGGCTCGATGCGCTGGCCGAAGGCCAGCCGATGGCGGACTGGCTGCGCTTCATGGCGACCCTCGCGCGCGCGCAGCACGCAGCGGTGCCGCGGCAGCGGCCCTCGCCGGTGCCCGACGACGCGCTTGCGCAGGCGCGCGCGGCGGGCGCGCCGCCGCTTCCGGCCGAGACGACCGCGCGCGACCCCTCGTGGCGTGACGGGCTCGGCGAAATCCTCGCGCGCATCGACGCGCGCCTGCTGCCCGATGCGGCGCGCACCGTCGTGGCGGCGCTGGGCCGGCGCGACGCCGATGCGCTGGAGCGCCTCGCAACTGCCTGCCTGCGCGCGCAGGTGCCGGCGGGCGAGGCCGGTGCGGCGCTGTTCGTCGTCGCCGCGTTGCAAGTGTGGTTCGCGACGGCGGCAGCCGCGCTGCCGGCGGCGGCGCTCGCGCTGCTGCCCCGGCGCGGCCGCTGCCCGGTCTGCGGGTCGGCGCCGGTCGCCGGCATGATCGGCGCGAGCGGCCCGGCCGGCGGCGCGCGCTATCTGCATTGTGGGCTGTGCGCGACTGCGTGGAACCATGTGCGCGCGGTCTGCATCCAGTGCGGCGAGGCGAAGGCGCTGGTGCTGGAGGCGATCGCCGGCGACAGCGGGCTCGTCAAGGGCGAGACCTGCGGCGCCTGCCACGGCTACGCGAAGATGCTGTATCAGGTCGAGGACATGCAGGCGGAACCGGTGGCCGACGACCTTGCCTCGCTCGGGCTCGATCTGCTGCTGGCCGAGGCCGGCTGGGCGCGGCATGCGCCCAACCCGCTGATCATCGCCGGGTGAATGCGCTCACGCCCGCGAACACCGCGACGTTGAGCGCCAGCGCGATGATGCCGACGTTCAGGTCGCTGACGCCGGCGGGCAGGAACGGGAACAGGCTCGCCGTGGTGGTGTGCGTGAAGGTGAGCAGCGCCGCGGTGGCGACGCCGACGAGAATGCCGGCGAACGCGCCGCTCCGCGTGGCGCGCAGCCGGGGCAGCAGGCTCGCGACCAGGGCGGGGAACAATTGGGTCACGAAGCTGTAGCCGACAAGCAGCAGCTCCACGATCGTCGCGTTGCGGGCGAGCGCGAAATGGACTGCGACCAGCATCACCACCGGCACCAGCAGCTTCGCCACGGTGACGATCTCGTCCGCCTCGGCCCGCGGCCGGACGACCCCGTAGAGGTTGCGCGCGATCAGCGTCGCGGTGGTGATGACGAGCACCGAGCCCGGCACGAGCGCGGTGAACACTCCTGCCGCGCCGATGATGCCGACCACCCAGGGCGGCATCTCCTGCACCACGAGCTTGAACAGCGCCAGGTTGGTCTGCGCGCCGCTCAGCCCGGGAACGTGCAGCACGGCCGCGAAGCCGATGAAATAAGCGAACAGCAGGATGAGCTGATAGAGCGGCAGCACGATCGCGTTCTTGCGGAACGTGCCCGGGTCGCGCGCGGTGTAGCAGGCGGCGATCGCATGCGGCCAGCTGAAGAAGCCGAGGGCGGTGAGGAGCACTGTGGAGACGAACCACCACACGCTCTGCCCGTGCGCGGGGAAGGTGAGAAAGCCGGGCTTGGCCTCCGCGATCGCGCTGAACATCGCCCGGATGCCGCCATGGAGGTGCAGCGGCAGATAGACGCCGAGAAACACGATCACCGCGAGGATCAGGACGTCCTTCACCACCGCGGTCCAGGCCGAGCCGCGGATGCCGGAGACGATGACGTAGACGGTGACGACCACCGCACCGATCCAGACCGCCAGGTTCGCGTCGATCGCGCCGTAGCCGGCGGCGGTGACGATGATGCCGAGGCCGGTGAGCTGCAGGACGAGATACGGGACGAGTGCCACGATGTCGACCAGCGTGACCAGCACGCCGAGCGCCGGGCTGTCGTATTTGCGCGCGAAGAAATCCGGCTGCGACACCAGCCCGTGCTGCTTCGCATAGGCCCACACCGGCGGCAGCATGAAATAGCCGATGATGTAGGCAAGCGTGCCGTAGCAGAGGATGTAGTACGCGGGCGCGCCGAGCCCGTAGGCGGAGCCGGAGGCGCCGAGGAAGGTGAAGGTGGTGTAGATCTCGCCCGCGAGCAGCAGAAAGACCAGGATGAACCCGAAATGCCGCCCGCCGACCGTCCACTCCTCCAGCCCCATCGATCGCCCGGACCGCGCACCCACGCCCAGCAGCAGCGCCACGACCGCGGCCAGCGCCAGGATGGCGAGCGGTGCGGTCACGGGCGGTCGCGGCGGTTCGCAGGGTCGAGGCGGTACACGATCGCCATGACGATCGCGGTCAGCACGATCCAGACCGAGATCCAGCCGAGCGGAAACGGCATGCCGAGGATGAAGGGGTGAAGCTCGTTGTGCAGCAGCGGCCCGCCCAGCATGCCGACGGGGGGGATCACCGAAAGCCAGTGGATCGGCTTCATGGTCCTCCCCTCTCTTCCGGCCGCTAGGGCCGTAGCAGGCCCACCAGACGCTCCGCCTTGTCGACGATCGGATCGGCGATCGTCCGTGCCCGCGCCGCGCCCTCGCGCAGCACGGCGTCGATCGTAGCAGGATCGGCGAGCCAGCGCTTCGTTTCTTCCGCGATCGGCGTCAGTTTTGCGACCAGGAGCGCGGTCAGCACTTCCTTGAAACGATCGAACCCCTTGCCGCCGTGCTCGCGCAGCACGCCGGCGACGTCGGTGTCGGCGAGGGCCGCGAAGATGCCGACGAGGTTGCGCGCCTCCGGCCGGTTTTCCAGCCCCGCCGGCTCGCTCGGCAGCGGTTCGGGGTCGGTGCGGGCGCGGCGGATCTTCAGCGCGATCGCGTCGGCATCGTCGGTGAGGTTGATGCGGCTCTGGTCCGAGGGATCGGACTTGCTCATCTTCTTGGTCCCGTCGCGCAGCGACATCACGCGCGCCGCGACGCCGAGGATCACCGGCTCGATCAGGGGAAAGAATTCCACGCCGTAGTCGTGGTTGAACTTCTTCGCGATGTCGTTGGCGAGTTCCAGGTGCTGGCGCTGATCGTCGCCCACCGGCACGCGCGTCGCGTGATAGGCGAGGATGTCGGCGGCCATCAGGTTCGGATAGACGAACAGGCCGGTGGAGGCGTTCTCGCGGTCCTTGCCCGCCTTGTCCTTGAACTGCGTCATGCGGTTGAGCCAGCCCATGCGGGCGACGCAGTTGAAGATCCAGGCCAGGCGCACATGCGCGTGCACCGCGGACTGCTGGAACAGGATGTGCCGCTGCGCATCCACGCCGCAGGCGAGCAGCGAGGCCGCCATCTCGCGCGTCGGCCTGGCGCAGCTGCCCCGGCTCCTGCCACTGCGTCATCGCGTGCAGGTCGACGACGCAGTAGATGCACTCGTGGCCGTCCTGCAGCGCCACCCAGTTGCGCAGCGCGCCGAGGTAGTTGCCGAGCTGCGGGATGCCGGACGGCTGGATGCCGGAGAAGATGCGCTGCATGGGGAAGGTTCCGAACGAAGCGTCGCGTTTTCCGGTGAGGTGCGCCGCGGTCAACCCCGCCCGGTCAACCCCGCCCCTGCTTCAACCCCGCCCTGCTCGCCGCGGCGGCGACGGCGCGCGAGGCGCATCGCGACCTCGCGCACGTCGAACGCGCCGAAAACCTGTCCGGCGAGCCCGTAGGCCGCGAGCCCGCCGCCCACCAGCAGCCCGAGGCCGAGCCAGCGCAGGCCGAACCCGCTGGCCGGTGTCGAGCGAGGCGAACAGCGTCTCGCGCAGCGCCCAGAGCACGGCGACCATGACCGCCGAGGCCCCCAGCATCCGCGGCAGCCGCCGGCCGAGCGGGGCGTCGATCGCGAAATGGCCGCGGCGGACGAGGATCACGATCAGCGCGATCACGTTCGCCCAGGCCGCGACGCGCGGAGGCGAGCGGCGGGCCGAGATGCTGCGAGCGGCGTCATGAAGGCGAGGTTCAGCGCCAGGTTGAGCTCCACGGCGGCGATGCCGATGCGCACCGGCGCCGCCGTGTCGCCGCGCGCGAAGAAGGCCGGCACCAGCACCTTCACCAGCACGAAGGCCGGCAGCCCGACCGCATAGGCGGCCAGCGCCTGCGCCGACTTGAACGCGGCCACCGCGTCGAACGCGCCGCGGCCGAACAGCACGCTCGATGATCGGCTCCGCGCGCCACGATCAGCGCCAGCGCGGCCGGCAGCGTGAGCAGCAGCGCGTACTCGATGGCGCGGTTCAGCGTGCCCACCGCCTCGCGCGGGTTCGCCCCGTGCACCTGCCGGCTCAGCGTGGGCAGCAGCGCGGTGCCGACGGCGGCGCCGATGGTGCCGAGCGGGAGCTGGTTCACCCGGTCGGCGTAGTAGAGGATCGAGACGGTGCCGGGCGGCAGCAGGCTGCCGATGATCACGTCGACGGAGAGGTTGAGCTGGGTGACGCCGGCGCCGAGCAGCCCGGGCATCATGCGCCGCAGCAGGATGCGCACGTCGCGGCGTCAGGCGCGGCCGCGGCAGGGTGATGCGCATGCCCGCGCCGCGCACCGCCCAGGCGACCAGCGCCAGCTGCACGACGCCGGAGACGCTGACGCCCCAGGCGAGCGCGTGGCCGAGCGTCGGCACCACGCCGCGCAGGGCGAACATGAAGGCGATGCGAGATCAGGTTGTAGAAGATCGGCGCCGCGGCGGCGGCGGCGAAGCGGTCGAGCCCGTTCAGCACGCCGGAGAACAGGGCGGTGAGGCAGATCAGCGGCATGTAGGGGAAGGCGATGCGGCTGAGCTCCACCGCCAGCGTGAATTTCTCCGGGATCGCCGCGAAGCCGGGCGCGATCACGGCCAGCACCTGCGGCATGAAGATCTCGGCGAGGATGGTCAGGCCGAGCAGCCAGAACGCCATCACGCTCGCCGCCTGCTCGGCGAAGGTCTGGGCCGCCGGCCGCCCCTCGGTCGCCAGCAGGGCGGAGAAGGCGGGGACGAAGGCGGCGTTGAACGCGCCCTCGCCGAACAGGCGGCGGAACAGGTTGGGCAGGCGGTTGGCGACGAAGAACGCGTCGGCCACCGGCCCCGCGCCGAGCCAGGCGGCGATCAGGATGTCGCGGGCGAAGCCCAGCACGCGGCTCGCCATCGTCCAGATGCCGACGGTGAGCATGCCGCGGACCATGCGCCCCTCTTAGGCGCGGGCGGGCGGATTCGGAAACGCCGCTATTCGTCGCGCAGCGGCCGGGCGAGCAGGGCGGCGATCGCCTGGGCGAGGCTGATCCGCCCCTCCAGCACCCCCGCCACGGCCGCACAGACCGGCACCGCCGCTCCCGCCTTCGCCGCCCGCGCCACCAGGGCGGGTGCGGTCGGCACGCCCTCCACGGCCTCGGTACGGCCGGCGAGGATCGCGTCCGGCGCCTCGCCGCGGCCGAGGGCGAGGCCGAAGCGGAAATTGCGGCTCTGCGCGCTGGTGCAGGTGAGCAGCAGGTCGCCGAGGCCGGAGAGCCCGGCCACCGTCTCCGCCCGCCCGCCCAGCGCCTGGGCGAGCCGCGCCAGCTCGGCGAGGCCGCGGGTGACGAGGGCGGCGCGGGCATTCTCGCCGAGCCCGGCGCCGATCACCGCGCCGGCGGCGATCGCGACGACGTTCTTCGCGGCCCCGCCCACCTGGGCGCCGATCACGTCCTCGTTGCCGTAGAGGCGGAAGGCGGGCGTGGCGAGGGCGGCGATCGCCTCCGCCCGCACCCGCTCGGCGCCGGCCGCGAGCACGGCGGCGGCGGGCAGCCCGGCGGCGATCTCGCGCGCGAAATTCGGCCCGGTCAGCACGCCGGCGGGGCGGCCCGGCTGCGCCTCCGCCAGCAGTTCAAGGGGCAGGGCGAGGGTCGCCGCCTCGATCCCCTTGGCGCAGCAGATGATCGGCCCGCCGGGTGGCAGTGCCGCGGCGACGGCGCGCAGATGCGGCACCGGCACCGCCAGGAGCACGAGCGGGGCGCTCGGCAGCGTGCCGGTGCGAAGAATGTCGGCGGGCAGGGTGGTCCCCGGCAGGCGGCTGCCGATCCGCCGCGGGTCGCGGGCCCACAGCGTCACCCGCCGCCCGGCCCGCTGCGCCTGCACCGCGAGCGCGAGGCCCCAGGCGCCGGCACCGATCACCGCGACGTCGCGGGGCGGGCCGCTCATCGGTGCGCGGCCCCGCGATCAGGGCACTTTTCTGCGGAATCCGTTGCTGCCATGCTTCGCGCCGCCTCCCCGACGGTCGGGCGTGGGCCGGGGGGCGCTTGGCATGGCGGAGAAGCACGTTCAAGGCAAGGCGGCGCGGCGGCTGGCGGCCGCGCTCCTGCTCACCCTCGTCGTTGCCCCGCCCGCCTGCGCCTCCGACCCCAACGCGCTGTGGAGGATCGTGCACGGGCAATGCGTTCCCGACGAATCGCCGACGGCAAGCCGGCGCCCTGCACCGAGGTGGCGCTGGAGGGGGGTGCCGCACGCGGCTGGGCGGTGCTGAAGGACCGGCGCGGGAAGACCCAGTTCCTGCTGATCCCCACCGCCCGCGTGACCGGCATCGAGGACCCGGCGGTGCTGGCGCCGGACGCGCCGAACTGGTGGCAGGCGGCGTGGAGCGCGCGCGGTTACGTGATGGCGCGGGCGGGCCGGGAGCTGCCGCGTGACGCGCTGTCGCTTGCGATCAACGCGCCGACGGGTCGCACGCAGGACCAGCTGCACATCCATGTCGACTGCCTGCGCGAGGACGTCCGCGACGCCCTGCGCGCCCGGGCGGCGTCGGTCGGTGAGGCGTGGGCACCGCTCGGTGTCCCGCTCGCCGGCCATGACTACCGCGCCCGCCGCCTCGACGGCGCCGAACTCGGTGCCAACGACCCGTTCCGGCTGCTGTCGGCGGCGCCGGGGGTCGGTGCCGCGGGCATGGCGGACGAGACGCTGGTCGTGGTCGGCGCCAGCTTCGCCGGCGGCGTGCCGGGGTTCCTGCTGCTCGCCGACCACGTCGATCTGGCCGCGGGCGACCGGGGCAACGGCGAGGAGCTCCAGGACCACGACTGCGCCCTGGCGGAAGCGCCGCAATGAACGTCGTTCAGAACGGAAAGCCCAGCACGATGTGCCACACCTGCAGGCCATCGCCCCAGACATAGCCGGCACCGATCCGCGGGTTGCTGAACCACAGCATGTCGAACGGCGCCGCCGAGCCGACCGAGAACCCGACCTCCGCCTGGTCGCCGACCCGCAGCGTCGGCTGCAGGAAGCGCGAGAAGTCCAGCCTGTTCGGGTAGTGGAAGCCGGCAACGAACAGGCCCAGGTCGGGGGCGAGGCGGCCGATCGAGAAGCCGAGCGGGTGACGGACCTCGAACCCCACCTCGATCGCCGAATAGGTCTCGCTGAACCCCGGCTCGACGGACGCGTCACCGGCGTAGAGGAAGGCGGCGCCTGCGGTGAGCGTGAAGCGCCCGAGCTGCCAGGGACGCGTCGCGCGGACGCCGAACGTATAGATCCAGGCGTTGGGATTGCCGCTGCTGACGCCGAAGGTATGGCCCATGCCGCCGAGCGCGAAGGGTTTCAGCAGGATCTTGCCCGGCAGCGGAATCCCGAACTCGACGCCCGGCACCGCGGCGATCGACTGCTGATTGATGTTGATCGCCTGGCCGTTCGGCGCGGTGGCGCGGAAATTGTAGACGCCGAACTGGATCGGCACCCGAACGCGCAGCGTGACGCCGCCGTCGCCGAGCGGGAATGTGTGCTCGAGCGGCAGCGTGTAGACGTTTGCCGTGACCCCGCCCACCGAGTAGCCGCCGAAGCCGAGATTGGCGGCGTAGACGTAGTTGATGTTGACCGTGGTGTTGTTGGCGGACGCGTTGCCGTTCGGCGCCGGCGTGATCGGTGCCTGCGCCCGCGCGCCCGCGACACCGAGGGCGGTGGCGAGGCCGGCGGCGAGCGGAAGACAGGCGAGGCGCACTAAGCTGCGACTGCGCGCGGATGGCCGATGCGCATCCCCCCGTCCCCTCCCTTCCGGCTGCGATCCCAGCCGCACTATGCCATGCCCCCGCCGCGCGTCAGGCGGCGCGGCAAGGGCGCCGGCCGGCTTCCTTAACTCGTGACCGGCCGCCGCCCATAAGCCTGCCCCTTCCCGCCGGTCCGCGAGGGTTCGCGCACCGGCGCGCCTTTCGTTGGGAACCGCGCCCGTGTTCGACACGCTCTCCGGCAAGCTCTCCGGCATCTTCGACCGCCTGCGCGGCCGTGGCGCGCTGAGCGAGGCCGACGTCAACGAGGCCCTGCGCGAGGTGCGCCTGGCACTGCTCGATGCCGACGTCGCCCTGCCGGTGGTGCGCGACTTCATCGCGCGCGTGCGCGAGCGCGCGATCGGCGCGGAGGTGCTGGATTCGGTCTCGCCCGGCCAGCAGGTCGTGAAGATCGTCAACGACGTGATGGTCGAGGCGCTGGGCGGCGCCGGGGCCACGCCGCTCAATCTCAATGCGCCGGCGCCGATCCCGATCCTGATGGTCGGCCTGCAGGGCTCCGGCAAGACCACGACCGCGGGCAAGCTTGCGCTCCGGCTGGCGCAGCGGCTGCGGCGCAAGGTGCTGCTGGCGAGCCTGGATACGCAGCGCCCCGCGGCCCAGCTTCAGCTTGCCCAGCTCGCCGAGCAGGCCGGCGTGCCGAGCCTGCCGATCGTGCCCGGGCAGACGCCGCTGCAGATCGCGCACCGTGCCATGGACACCGGGCGGCGCGAGGTGTTCGACATCGTGATCCTCGACACCGCCGGCCGGCTCTCGATCAATCAGGAACTGATGGACGAGGTGCGCGCGATCCGCGCGGCGACGGAGCCGGCGGAGACGCTGCTGGTCGTCGACGCGCTGACCGGGCAGGACGCGGTGAACACCGCCAAGGCGTTCAACGAAGCCGTCGGCGTCACCGGCATCGTGATGACGCGCATGGACAGCGACGCGCGCGGCGGTGCGGCGCTGTCGATGCGCGCGATCACGGGCGCGCCGATCAAGCTGGTCGGCGCCGGCGAGAAGCTCGACGCGCTGGAGGATTTCCACCCGGAACGCGTCGCCGGCCGCATCCTCGGCATGGGCGACGTGCTGTCGCTGGTCGAGAAGGCGGCCGAGACGATCGAGCAGGAGGAGGCGGAGAAGCTCGCCCGCAAGCTCGCCAAGGGCACGTTCGACCTGGAGGACTACGCGGCGCAGCTGCGCCAGATCACGAAGATGGGCAGCATCAACGCGATCATCGGCATGCTGCCGGGCGCGGGGAAGATCCAGGAGCAGCTTGCCTCGGCCGGGGCCGACAACCTCGACAAGACGGTGCTGCGGCGGCAGGCGGCGATCATCGGCTCGATGACCCGCGGCGAGCGGCGTAACCCCGCAGTCATCAAGGCCAGCCGCAAGCGCCGCATCGCCGCCGGATCGGGCACGCAGGTGCAGGACGTGAACCGGCTGCTGAAGCAGTTCGACGACATGTCGGACGCGATGAAGCGGATGAAGAAGCTGGGGCAGAAGGGGCTGATGCGCCACGGGCTCAGCGCCCTGATGCCACGAGGAATGGGCGGCCGCGGGCGGCCGTTCTGAGGAGAGAAGCGGGGATTGCGACATGTTTGGCGGCGTCCACGGCCCTCACCCCGGCCCTCTCCCGCAAGCGGGAGAGGGAGCAGAAGAGCCCTCTCCCCCTTGGGGGAGTGGGTTGGGTGAGGGGGACGCCCACGCCGGCCATGCGCAACCGCGCGCTAGCGAACTGACGGAGAGAACACTTTCATGGGTCTGAAAATTCGCCTGGCACGGGCGGGCGCGAAGAAGCGGCCGTACTACCACATCGTCGTCGCCGACAGCCGGTCGCCGCGCGACGGCCGCTTCATCGAGAAGCTCGGCAGCTTCAATCCGATGCTGCCGCAGGAGCACGCCGAGCGCGTGCGCCTGTTCGACGAGCGCATCCGCCACTGGCTGAGCAACGGGGCAGTGGCGACCGACCGCGTGGCGCGGTTCCTCGGCACGGCCGGCCTCGCGCCGGCGCCGGTGCGGCGGGAGCAGCCGATCAAGTCGGTCCCGAAGAAGAAGGCGCAGGAGCGCGCCAAGGCCGCCGCGGCGGCCGGCTGAGGCGGTCGATGCCGGAGGCGCGGGTCCTGCTGGGCGTGATCGGTCGGCCGCACGGGGTGCGAGGGCTGCTGCACGTGCTCAGCTATGCCGCCGATCCGGCCGATCTCGCGCGCTACGACGCGCTGGAGGACGATCGCGGGCGCCGGTTCCGCCTGCGGTGGCGCGGCGAGGGGATCGCCGAACTGGCGCAGCTCGTCGATGGCAGCGCGGTGCCGGTGCGCGACCGCACCGCCGCCGCCCGGCTGACCAACACCCGCCTCTATGTTGCGCGCGAACAACTGCCCGCGCCCGCCGAGGAGGAGTTCTATTTCGCCGACCTGATCGGCCTGGAGGCGGCGACCCCGGCGGGCGAGGCGCTGGGGCGGGTGGACGCGGTGCACGACTACGGCGCCGGCGCCTCGCTGGAGATCGGGCGGCTGCTGGTGCCGTTCACCCGCGCCTGCGTGCCCGCGATCGACCTCGCGGCCGGGCGGCTGACCGTGGTGGCGCCGGAGGCGCGCGACGCACCTGTGCCGGAGGCGCGCGATCTCCGATGAGCTTTGCCGCCACTGTTCTGACCCTGTTTCCCGGCATGTTTCCCGGCCCGCTCGGCGAATCGCTGGCCGGCCGTGCGCTGGCGGCCGGGCGCTGGACGCTGGAGGCGCGCGACCTGCGCCGCTACGCCGCCGACCGGGGCGGGCGGGTCGACGACACGCCCTTCGGCGGCGGCGCCGGCATGGTCATGCGGCCCGATGTGGTCGATGCCGCTCTGGCCGACTGCGCCGCGGGACGCCCATCCATCTATCCTGACTCCGCGCGGCCGCCTGCTCGACCAGGTGCGGGTGCGCGCGCTCGCCGCCGGGCCGGGCGTGGTGCTGCTCTGCGGCCGCTACGAGGGGGTGGATCAGCGCGTGATCGAGGCCCGCGGCCTGGAGGAGGTCAGCATCGGCGATTACGTGCTGGCCGGCGGCGAGCCGGCCGCGATCGTGCTGCTCGACGCCTGCGTGCGGCTGCTGCCCGGCGTGATGGGCGCGGCCGAGAGCGCCGAGGAGGAGAGCTTCTCCGAAGGCCTGCTGGAATATCCCCACTACACCCGCCCCGCCGTGTGGCAGGGGCGCGAGGTGCCGGGCGTGCTGCTCTCCGGCCATCATGCCGCCATCGCCGCCTGGCGGCGGGCGGCGGCGGAGCGCGCCACGCGCGAGCGCCGACCCGACTTGCGTCCAAGCCCCGTTGCCAGCGCGCCCGCCGCGCCTTAGTTCCGATCGAGAGAGGGTCCCATGAACATCATCCAGACCTACGAGGCCGAGGAGATCGCGCGCCTTTCCGCCGCGCGGCCGGTGCCCCCCTTCCGTCCGGGCGACACGCTCCGGGTGATGGTCAAGGTGGTCGAGGGCGAGCGCTCCCGCCTGCAGGCGTTCGAGGGGGTGTGCATCGCGCGCTCCAACCGCGCGCTGAATTCCAGCTTCACCGTGCGCAAGATCAGCTACGGCGAGGGCGTGGAGCGCGTGTTCCCCCTCTACTCGCCCAATATTGCCGAGATCGCGGTGGTGCGCCGCGGCGATGTGCGGCGGGCGAAGCTGTATTACCTGCGCGGCCGGCGCGGCAAATCCGCCCGCATCGCCGAGCGCGCGCGCGAGACCGGCGAGCCGCAGCCGCAGCCGCAGGAGCCGGCGGCCGCCGCCGAATAGGAGAGTTCGATGCCCGAGGGTGCACCGCGCACGCTGTTCGACAAGATCTGGGACGAGCACATCGTCGATCGGCTCCCGGACGGCACCTGCATCCTCTACATCGACCGCCACCTCGTGCATGAGGTGACGAGCCCGCAGGCGTTCGAGGGGCTGCGGATCGCGGGCCGGCGCGTGCGCCGGCCGGACGCCACGATCGCGGTCGCCGACCACAACATCCCCACCACCGACCGCCGCGCCGGGATCGCCGAGCCGGAGAGCCGGCTGCAGGTGGAGACGCTGGAGCGCAACGTCGCCGAGTTCGGCGTGCCCTATTTCCCGGTGCTCGATGCGCGCCAGGGCATCGTGCACATCATCGGGCCGGAGCAGGGGATCAGCCTGCCGGGCACGACCATCGTCTGCGGCGACAGCCACACCTCCACCCACGGCGCGCTGGGGGCGCTCGCGTTCGGCATCGGCACCTCCGAGGTCGAGCACGTGCTGGCGACCCAGACCCTGCTGCAGAAGCCGGCGAAGAACATGCTGGTGCGGGTGGACGGCGCGCTGGGCTTCGGCTGCACGGCGAAGGACATCGTGCTGGCGATCATCGGCCCGATCGGCACCGCCGGCGGCACCGGGCACGTGATCGAGTATGCCGGCAGCGCCATCGCCGGCGCTCGACATGGCCGGGCGGATGACGGTCTGCAACATGTCGATCGAGGCCGGGGCGCGCGCCGGCATGATCGCGCCGGACGACACCACGTTCGACTATGTCCGCGGCCGGCCGCATGCGCCGAAGGGCGAGGGGCTGGCGCAGGCGATCGCGCACTGGCGGACGCTGCCCTCCGACCCCGGCGCCCACTACGACCGCACCGTGGTGCTGGACGCCGGCGCGATCGCGCCGCAGGTCACCTGGGGCACGAGCCCGGAGACCGTGGTGCCGATCACCGGCAGCGTGCCGGACCCCGAGCGGGAGACCGGACGAGGCGCGGCGGGCGCAGATGCGCCGGATGCTCGAATACATGGGCCTGGCCGCCGGGCAGCGCATGCAGGACGTGGCGGTGAACGCCGTGTTCATCGGCAGCTGCACCAACGGCCGCATCGAGGACCTGCGGGCCGCCGCCGCCGTCGCGCGCGGCCGGCGGGTGGCCGCGGGCGTGCGGGCGATGGTCGTGCCCGGCTCGGGCATCGTGAAGCAGCAGGCCGAGGCGGAGGGGCTGGACCGCGTGTTCGCCGAGGCCGGGTTCGAGTGGCGCGAGCCGGGCTGCTCCATGTGCCTCGGCATGAACCCCGACAAGCTCGCCCCCGGGGAGCGCTGCGCCAGCACCTCCAACCGCAATTTCGAGGGAAGGCAGGGGCCGGGCGGGCGCACCCACCTGCTCTCGCCCGCGATGGCGGCGGCGGCGGCGGTGAGCGGCCGGCTGGCCGATGTGCGGGAGTTCGCCTGAGATGGACAAGTTCACCACCCTGACCGCGGTGGCGGCGCCGCTGCCGCTGGCCAATGTCGATACCGACAAGATCATCCCGGCCCGGTTCCTGAAGACGATCAAGCGCACCGGGCTCGGCGTGCACCTGTTCGACAGCCTGCGCTACGACGCGAACGGCGCCGAGCGGCCGGATTTCGTGCTCAACCAGGCCCCGTATCGGGACACCAAAATCCTGATCGCATTCGAGAATTTCGGCTGCGGCTCGTCACGCGAGCACGCGCCGTGGGCATTGCTCGATTTCGGCATCCGCTGCGTGATCGCGCCCGATTTCGCCGACATCTTCAACAACAACTGCTTCAAGAACGGCATCCTGCCGGTGCGGCTGCCGCGCGCGGTGTGCGAGCAGCTGATGGAGGATGCGCGGCTGGGCGGGAATGCGCGCCTGACGGTCGATCTGGCGCGGCAGGTGGTGGTGCGGCCGAACGGCGAGGAGATCGCGTTCGAGGTCGATCCCTTCCGCCGGCACCTGCTGCTGGAAGGGCTGGACGATATCGGCCAGACGCTGCAGCACGCCCCGGCGATCGACGCCCATGAGGCCCGGCGGCGGGCCGCGCAGCCGTGGCTGCCGGCGCTGGAGGCGGCGGACTGAGCTTCGGCTGAAATTACCGTGAAGGATTGGAGCGGCCATGCCATCCAACAAGCGCTTGCTCGTGCTGCCGGGCGACGGCATCGGGCCCGAAGTCATGCGCGAAGTGCGCCGGGTGATCGACTGGATGGACCGAAGGCGGGCGGTGAGCTTCGACATCGAGGAGGACCTGGTCGGCGGCGCCGCGATCGAGGCGCGCGGCACCCCGATCGCCGACGCGACCGTTGCCCGGGCCAAGGCGGCCGACGCGGTGCTGTTCGGCGCGGTCGGCGGGCCGCAATGGGACGGGCTGGGCTTCGACCGCCGCCCGGAACTCGCCATCCTGACGCTGCGTCGCGAGCTGGGCCTGTTCGCCAACCTGCGCCCGGCGGTGGTGATGGACGCGCTGGTCTCGGCCAGCACGCTCAAGGCCGAGGTGGTGCAGGGCCTCGACCTCATGATCGTGCGCGAGAGCACCGGCGGCATCTATTTCGGTGAGCCGCGGGGCGTCACCACGCTGCCGGACGGCAGCAAGCGCGGGGTGAACACCGAGGTCTACACGACCGAGGAGATCGAGCGGGTGGCGCGGGTCGGCTTCGAGCTGGCGAAGCGCCGGCAGGGGCGGCTGTGCAGCGTCGAGAAGGCCAACGTGATGGAGAGCGGGCTGCTGTGGCGGCAGACCGTGACCGCGCTCGGCGCCGCGGAATTCCCCGAGGTGCAGCTTTCGCACATGTACGCCGACAACTGCGCCATGCAGCTGGTGCGCAATCCGCGCCAGTTCGACGTCATTGTGACCTCGAACCTGTTCGGCGACCTGCTGTCGGACCTCGCCTCGATGCTGACCGGCAGCCTCGGGATGCTGCCCTCGGCGACGATCGGGGCGGCGGGGGCGGACGGGCTGCGCCATGCGCTGTATGAGCCGATCCACGGCAGCGCGCCGGACATCGCCGGCAAGGGGGTCGCGAACCCGCTGGCGCAGATCCTGAGCTTCGCGATGCTGCTGCGCTACTCCTTCGGCCTGGACGCGGACGCGGCGCTGGTCGAGCAGGCGTGCGGGCGGGTGCTGGCCTCCGGCCTGCGCACCCCGGACGTGATGGCGCCCGGCTGTGCGCGCGTCGGCACGCAGGTGATGGGCGAGGCGGTGCTGCGCGAGCTGGACAAGCTGGCGGCCTGAGGCGCGCTTGCCAGGGGGGAGGGGTTCCGCTAAACCGCCGCCCTCCGCATGCACCCGTAGCTCAATTGGATAGAGCACCAGACTACGGATCTGGGGGTTAGGGGTTCGAATCCTCTCGGGTGCGCCATGCGGCGCGAATTGCGGCCGGCGATGGTTCTGACAAGAGTTTGATTGCATTGGCGTGGAAGTTCGCGCGACGTCAGGAACGGTTGCCGACCGCCACGACTCACTAACCTTTTGATAATCTTTGTCTTAGTATCAGTTTTAGTTTTGCCGTAGTAACCTATGCTGCACGTCGGGGTAGAAATTTGCTTTGACTCCAGGGCCCGTTCCCGGTAGATTTTCGGGTGACAGTCCTCACCTTTCTCGTTAGACGGTGAGGAAAGAGAACAGCAGGTGAGGGCTACACAATGTCAGGAAACGCTACGGTATTCTCGATCGGCGGAGTATCGGTCAGCGCTTCCGGCGCCATGACAGGCGCGATTCTGGATCAGTTGAACAATCTGTACGGTCCCGGCGGCTCGCTCGCCGGGGATGTTGTTACGGTCCCGGCGACCGGCGCCAATCCGACACTGCCCGCGCCGACCGGTCCGAACGAGTTGCTGGTGATCCCGGGCGGGGATACCGGGACGATCAACATTCCCGACGGTTATGCGTATGTCGTCTACAGCGGCACCGGCAGCCTCACCGGTGGCACGGGCACCTTCATCGTCGGCGACCTGAACTATTCCGGCGGCGCCCCGTCGGTGCTCGCGAGCGATCCGACCAACTCGATCGCGAGCAACATCAACGACACCGCGGCCGGCGCCCAGATCATCCTCTCCGGCGGCGCCAACAACGCCGTCGTGGCGAGTGGCAGCGGCGACGCCTTCACCATCGACGGCGCGGGGTCGGGCACGGTCACGGCGACCGGCGCCGGCGATACCTTCAACATGGCCGGCGGCTCCTACCTGCTCTATGCGCTCGGCGGGGCGACCGTCACGCAGTCCGCCGGGTCGAGCACCGTGGTTGCCAGCGTCGCCGCGGTCGACATGAACGCGAGCGGCGGCAACGTCGCCTTCTTCGCCGGCACCTCGGCGGACTCGGTCGCCACCAGTGGCAGCACGACGCTGACCTTCCTGGGCGGCGGCGGCATCGACACGCTGACCGGGCAGGGCAGTGCCGACACGGTCTATGCGGGCTCCGCGGGTCTCGTCTACCAGGGCGGTTCCGGCAGCGACCTGTTCGTCGCCGGTCCGACCAGCAACGTCACCCTCACCGGCGCCGCGCAGGAAACGATCTACGGCAACGCCGGCACCAGCACCTGGGACCTCAGCAATACCTCGCAGGCCTATTTCGGCGCCGGCGGCGGCAACGACAATGTCACGCTTGGTGCCACGGCCGCAGCGTCGATCTGGGGCAACAACAACGAGAGTCTCTCCATCAGCGGCGGGTCGGGTACGCCGGCCGGGACGCAGATCGTCGCGTTCGGCGAGGCCGACAACATCAACCTGTCGGGCGCGAACGGCGGCAATGCCGTTCTCATGTGGAACGCCGAGCTCGGCACGCAGGCCTTCACCGGCAACACGACGCTCGTGGCTTCGAGCGCCGGCAACGACAGCGTGGTCATGTTCTCCGCGTCGCAGTTCGGGGCGTCGCCGGGTCCGGCGCACACGATCACGGTTTCCAACTGGCAGGCCAGCGACGTGTTCGATCTCAGCTTCGCGCAGGAACTCGAACGGCAACTACCTGGCCGGCTACACCGCCGCCGACGCCGCGAGCGCCACCACGCAGCTCGCCGCAGGCAGCTCCTTCACTCTCTCGGACGGCACTACCGTCGTCTTCCAGGGCGCCAAGCCGACCACGATCGCCCACATCTGATCGAGCCCGCTCCGGGCGTTCGGCCCGGCGCCTCCACCGATTGGCCCGCCAGCCTCTGGCGGGCCTTTCGCTTTTGTGGCTTCGTCCTTTGTGGCTTCGTCCTTTGTGGCTTAGTCCCTGGCCTGAGCACGGGAGGATGGCATGCAGCCGGCCGTGATCGGCGTCGATGTCGGAACCGGCAGTGCCCGCGCCGGGGTGTTCGACCTGCTTGGGCACAAGCTGGGCAGCGCGGTGCAGCCGATCCGCATGTGGCAGGAGCCCCCGGATCGCTGCGAGCAATCCTCGGCCGATATCTGGCGGTCCGTGTGTCTGGCGACGCGCGCCGCCCTGGCCGCGGCCGGGCCGGTCGATGTGCACGGGATCGGCTTCGACGCCACCTGCTCGCTGGTCGCGGTGGACTCCGCCGGCGCGCCGCTGACGGTAAGCCCGGGCGGCGATCCCGCGCGCAACGTGGTCGTATGGATGGACCATCGCGCGCTGGAGCAGGCGGCGCGGATCAACGCGACCGGCAGCGACGTGCTGCGCTATGTGGGCGGGCGCATCTCGCTGGAGATGCAGACGCCGAAGCTGCTGTGGCTGCGTGAGGCTCTGCCTGACACCTGGCGCCGCGCCGCCGCCTTCTTCGATCTGCCGGATTTCCTGACGTGGCAGGCCACCGGCGCCGATTCGCGCTCGCTCTGCTCCACGGTCTGCAAATGGACCTATCTCGGGCATGAGGGGCGGTGGGATGCCGACTATTTCCGCGCCATCGGGCTCGCCGAGCTGGCGGACGAAGGGTTCGTGCGGATCGGCACGACGGTGCTGCCCATGGGCGCGCCGGTCGGCGCCGGCGTGAGCGGGGCGGCGGCGGCCGCGCTGGGCGTGCCCGCCGGCACCCCGGTCGGCACCTCCGCGATCGACGCGCATGCCGGCGGCATCGGCACCATCGGGGCGACGCTGCCGGGGCGGACGGCGTCGTTCGAGCGGCGGCTGGCGCTGATCGCCGGCACGTCGAGCTGCCACATGGCGGTCTCGGCCGCGCCCCGCTTCGTGCCCGGCGTGTGGGGCCCGTATTTCTCGGCCATGCTGCCCGGCCTGTGGCTGAACGAAGGCGGCCAGTCGGCGACCGGCAGCCTGCTCGACCACATCGTGCTCGCGCCGCGCGCAGCGCCCTGGCGCTGGGTGCGAGCCCCTACGAAGCGCTGAACGCAGCGCCTCGGCGGACTGGCCGGGACGGCGCCGGTGCCGGCGGCGCTGACGCGCGGGCTGCACGTGCTGCCCTATTTCCACGGCAACCGCTCGCCCCGGGCCGACGCCACGCTGCGGGGCATGATCAGCGGCCTCACGCTGTCCGACACGCCGGACGATCTCGCGCTGCTCTATCTCGCGACCGTGCAGGCGATCGCCTACGGCACGCGCCACATCATCGAGGCGTGCAACGCGGCCGGCTACGCGCTGGACACGATCGTTGCCTGCGGCGGGCTCGCGAAGAACCCGCTGGTGCTGCGCGAGCATGCCGATGCGACCGGCTGCGCGGTGGCGCTGCCGGAGGAGCCGGACGCGGTGCTGCTCGGCGCGGCGGTGCTGGGGGCCGTCGCCGGCGGGGCCTATCCGACGATCCCGGCGGCCATGACGGCGATGACGCGCGCGGCGATCGCGATGGAGCCGCGCGGCGGCGCCACGGCCGACTATCACGCGGCGAAATATGCCGTGTTCCGCCGGATGTACGACGACCAGATGGCCTATCGCGCCCTCATGGCCTGAGCGTCGCCACGCGGCACACGCCGCGGCCCGCGCGGCAATCGCACAATGATCCGCCTCCGCTGTTCCCTGCCCGCAAATGCCCGTATCGTGAGCGGATACGCAGGAACGTCCGAGGTCACGACATGCTCGACGAGTTTGAAACACGGCTGCGTGCGAGCAGCGCGGAGCGGTTGGAGCAGGCGGCGCGGGCGGCCTGGCTCTACTACATCGGTGGCCGCACGCAGGACGAGATCGCGGCCGCGCTGGCGATCTCGCGGCAGGCGGCGCAGCGGCTGGTGTCGCTCGCGCTGACCGAGAAGCTGATCAAGTTCCGCGTGGATCACCCGATCGCCGCCTGCATGGCGCTCGGCGAGGCGCCTCACCGCGCGCTACGGCCTGCGCTCCTGCGAGGTGGTGCCGGCGGCGGGGGCCGGGGGGCTCGCGAGCGTGCGCGGTCGCCGGGGCGCGCATGCTGGAGCGCTGGTTCGCCCAGCGCGCGCCGCTCACCCTCGGCGTCTCGACCGGGCGCACGCTGCGCGCGATCGCGGCCGAGCTGCCGCCGATGACCGCCCCGCAGCACAAGGTGTTCTCGCTCTGTGGCATCATCGCGCCCAACGGCCGCGCGATCGCCGCCGAGCCGGTGATGCAGCTGGCCGAGCGGACCGGCGCGCAATGCTTCCCCATGCCGCTGCCCGTGGTCGTCGCGACCATCGATGAGCGCACGCAATTGCAGGCGCAGCGCGCCTATCACACGCTGCAGGCCCTGTTCGCCGAGAGCCGCACGCTGATGGTCGGCGTCGGCCATGTCGGCTGGCAGTCGCCGATCCATGCCTCCGGGTGCATCACCGACGCCGAGCTGACGGCGCTGATCGAGGCCGGGGCGGTGGGGGAGATCGCCGGCTGGGCGTTCGACGCCGCCGGGCGGCTGATCGCGGGGCGCGTCAACGATCGCGTGACCGGGCTTGCGATCGCGCCCGACCCGTCGCGCCTGACGATCGCGGTCGGCGCCGGGGCGGCCAAGGTGCCGGCGCTGCGCGCGGCGATGCTCGGCGGCCTGGTCAGCGGCCTGGTCACGGACGAACCGACGGCCGCGGCGCTGCTGGGTGACCAGGCGGGCGGCTTGACAAGGGCGGAACAGTTCTGATCATCTGCCCGGAGGCTGGGCACAAGCCCGCCGCGACAGGGTTCGAGAGGGAACGGAAACGATGCGTCTGAGGCACCTCCTGGCCGGTGCCGCCATGCTCGCCGTCTCGGCGGGCGCGGCCTCGGCCGCGACCATCACGGTCGCCACCGTCAACAACTCCGACATGATCATCATGCAGACGCTCTCCAGCCAGTGGGAGAAGGCAGACCGGCAACAAGATCAACTGGGTGGTGCTGGAGGAGAACGTGCTGCGCCAGCGCGTCACCACCGACATCGCCACCAAGGGCGGGCAGTTCGACGTCATCACCATCGGCAGCTACGAGACGCCGATCTGGGGCAAGCAGAACTGGCTCGTCGCCGCTCGACGATTTCCCCGCCACCTATGACTACAACGACATCTTCAAGAACGTGCGCGACGCGCTCTCGACCGGCGGCAAACTCTACGCGGTGCCGTTCTACGCCGAGAGCTCGCTTCACCTTCTATCGCAAGGACCTGTTCGAGAAGGCCGGACTGACCATGCCGGCCAAGCCGACCTACGACCAGATCGCGCAGTTCGCCGACAAGCTGACCGACAAGGCGAAGGAACAGTACGGCATCTGCCTGCGCGGCAAGGCCGGCTGGGGCGAGAACATGGCCTTCGTCGACACGCTGGTCAACGCGTTCGGCGCGCGCTGGTTCGACATGAAGTGGAACCCGCAGCTCGACCTCGCCGGAGTGGAAGCGGGCCGTCACCTTCTACGTCGACCTGATGCATCGCGACGGCCCGCCGGGCGCGATCGGCAACGGGTTCAACGAGAACCTGGCCCTGTTCACGACCGGCCACTGCGCGATGTGGATCGACGCGACGGTCGCCGCCGGCATGGTCTACGACAAGGCGAAGAGCCAGGTGGCCGACAAGACCGGCTTCACCGCCGCGCCGCATCGAGGTGACCGATCACGGCGCCGGCTGGTTCTGGGCCTGGGCGCTCGGCATTCCGGCAACCTCCAAGCAGCAGGCGGCCGCCAAGAGCTTCCTCGCCTGGGCGACGTCGAAGGACTACGTGAAGCTGGTCGGCGAGACCGATGGCTGGATCTCGGCGCCGCCCGGCACCCGCGCCTCCACCTACGCCAACCCCGACTACATCAAGGCCGCGCCCTTCGCCGAGATGGTGAAGAACGCGATCCTGTCCGCCGATATCACGCAGCCCGACGAAGGACCCCGTGCCCTACACGGGCATTCAGTACGTCGCGATTCCCGAGTTCCAGGCGATGGGCACGCAGGTCGGCCAGTTCATCGCCGCCGCGCTGGCGCGGGCAGATGAGCGTCGATGCGGCGCTCGACCAAGGCGCAGGCCTCGGTGACGAGCACGATGCAGCAGGCAGGCTATCTCCAGTAACCGCGGCAGGCGGGCCCGGCGCGCGCGAACGCGCCGGACCCGCCGCGCTTGATGCGGAGCCGAAGATGAGCAGCACGGCCCTTGCGACCCCGCGCATGCGGCCCGCGAAGAAGGGCCTCGGCGGGCGCGTGAACACCCTGCCGCTGGTGGCACCCTCGGTCGTGCTGCTGCTGGTGTTCTCGCTGGTGCCGCTGGCGATGACGCTGTGGTTCAGCTTCCGGCGCTACAACCTGCTGAACCCGGCGATCCACGGCTTCGCCGGCATCGCCAACTACAAGTACCTGCTGCTTGACCCGGGACTTTACCAGTCGCTGCTGATCTCCGTGCTGCTGGTGGGCGAGGTGCTGATCATCACGATCTGCCTCGGCGCCGTGCTGGCGGCCTTGTTCGAGCATCCGTTCTGGGGCCGCGGCGTCGCGCGGGTGCTGATGATCTCGCCGTTCTTCGTCATGCCGACGGTGAGCGCGCTGATCTGGAAGAACCTGCTGATGCACCCGGTGAACGGGCTGTTCGCATGGATCTGCCGCAGCCTGGGCCTGCCGGTGATCGACTTCTTCGGTGACTGGCCGCTGAGCTCGATCGTGATCATCGTCGCCTGGCAGTGGCTGCCGTTCGCGTTCCTGATCCTGCTGACGGCGTTGCAGTCGCTCGACGAGATCCACGCTGGAGGCGGCACGCCTGGACGGCGCCGGCCCGATCTCGACCTTCTTCTACATCCAGGTGCCGCACATGAGCCGCGCCATCACCGTGGTGGTGATGATGGAGACGATCTTCCTGCTCGGCGTGTTCGCGGAAATCTACGTCACGACCTCGGGCGGGCCGGGGGTCGCGACGACAAACCTCGCCTTCCTGATCTATCAGCGCGCGCTGCTCGCGTTCAATGTCGGCTCGGCCTCGGCCGCCGGCGTGATCGCGATCGTGCTTGCCAACATCATGGCGGCGTTCCTGGTGCGCACGGTCGCCAGCAGGCTCGACGTATGAGCACGCGCGCGCGCACCCCGGTGCTGCCCGGCGTCCTGGCGTGGATCGCGGCACTGCTGATGTTCTTCCCGATCGCCTGGATGGTTCTGGCGAGCTTCAAGACCGAAGTGATGGCCATTGCGACGCCGCCGGCCTTCGTCTTTCCCCCGACGCTGGAAAACTATCAGGAGGTGTTCGAGCGCGCCGACTACATGGCGTTCGCCCTCAACAGCGTCGTGATCTCGGTCGCGGCGACCGTGCTGGGGCTGTTGCTGGCGGTGCCGGCGGCGTTCGCGATGGCCTTTTATCCGACGCGGCGCACGCGGGGCACGCTGCTGTGGATGCTCTCGACCAAGATGCTGCCGCCGGTGGGCGTGCTGGTGCCGATCTACCTGATCGCGAAATCCGTCGACCTGCTGGATAGCCGCACGGCGTTGGTGATCATGTACACGCTGATGAACCTGCCGATCGCGGTGTGGATGCTGTTCACCTTCTTCAAGGAGACGCCGAAGGACATCATCGAGGCGAGCCGCATCGACGGCGCCTCCGTCTGGCAGGCGATCCGCGTGGTGCTGTTGCCGCTGGTGGGGCCGGGCATCGCCTCCACCGCGCTGCTGTCGATCATCCTGTGCTGGAACGAGGCGTTCTGGAGCCTCAACCTGACCGCGCACAGCGCGGCGCCGCTGACCGCGTTCATCGCGAGCTTCTCCGCGCCCGAGGGGCTGTTCTGGGCGAAGCTGTCGGCAGCCTCGACCATGGCGATCGCGCCGATCCTGGTGTTCGGCTGGATCAGCCAGCGGCAGCTCGTGCGCGGGCTGACATTCGGCGCGGTGAAGTGAGGGGCGGTGAAGTGAGGGGCGGTGAAGCGAGGGGCGACGCCCGGCGGGCCGGCGCCACGACAATCCACAGCGGGAGCCGGCGATGTATCTGGAAAAGCTGAGCCTGAAGGGGCGCACCGCGGTCGTCACCGGCGGCGGGCAGGGAATCGGGCTAGCGTGCGCGCAGGCGCTCGGCGAGGCCGGGGCGCGCGTGGTGGTGGCGGACATGATGCCCGACCGCGTGGAGAGCGCGGTGAAGCACCTCAAGGGACTCAGGATCGACGCGATCGGCGAGACGCTCGACGTCACCAACTCGGCGGCCGTGGCGGCCCTTGCGGAAAAGCTCGATCGCGAGGGCGGGGCGCAGGTGCTGGTCAACAACGCAGGCGTGGCGAAGAGCGACGTGCGCGCGGAGGACACGAGCGACGAGCATTGGCGCTTTCACATGGCGGTCAACCTCGACGGCCTGTTCTGGTGCTGCCGCGAGTTCGGCCGGCGCATGCTGGCGCACGGCAAGGGCAGCATCGTCAACATCGGCTCGATGTCAGGCTTCATCGTCAACAAGCCGCAGCCGCAGGCCTTCTACAACGCGTCGAAGGCCGGCGTGCACCACCTGACGAAATCGCTCGCCGCCGAATGGGGCGCGCGCGGCGTGCGGGTGAACGCGGTGGCGCCCACGTATATCGAGACGCCGCTGACGAAGTTCGGCATGGAGGACAAGGCGATGGCGGCGACGTGGCTGGAGATGACGCCGATGGGGCGCGTCGGCCAGCCGGAGGAGATCGCGTCCGTCGTGCTGTTTCTGGCCTCCGACGCCGCGAGCCTGCTGACCGGCAGCATCGTGCTGGCCGATGGCGGCTATACGTGCTGGTGAGGCGCGGATCGTGAAACTGCAAGGCAAGGTCGCGATCGTCACCGGCGGCGCGCGCGGCATCGGCCGCGCGATCTGCGAGCGCTACGCCGACGAGGGCGCGCGCGTGGTGGTGGCCGACCTGCTGGCGGCGGACGCGAAGGCGCTCGCCGCCGCGCTCGGGCGCGGGGCGATCGGGCTCGCGCTGGACGTGACGCGGCAGGACTCGATCGACGCGATGGTGGCGGCGGTGGTACGCGAGGCCGGCCGCATCGACATCCTGGTCAACAACGCCGGCGTGTTCGACATGGCGCCGCTGCTGGACGTCACGCGCGAGAGTTTCGGGCGCGTGTTCGCGGTGAACGTGGAGGGGCTGCTGTTCACGTTGCAGGCCTGCGCGCGGCAGATGGTGAAACAGGGCGGCGGCGGAAAAATCATCAACTTTGCCTCCCAGGCCGGGCGGCGGGGCGAGGCGCTGGTGGCGGTCTATTGCGCGTCGAAGGCGGCAGTGATCAGCCTGACGCAGAGTGCGGGGTTGGCCCTGGCGAAACAGCGGATCAACGTGAACGGCATCGCACCGGGCGTGATCGACACGCCGATGTGGGACCACGTGGACTCACTGTTCGCGAAATACGAGGGCCTGGGGGCGGGCGAGAAGAAGAAGGCGGTGGGGCTCGCGGTGCCGTATGGGCGGATGGGGCAGCCGGAGGACATGGTGGGGGCGGCGGCGTTCCTGGCGAGCGCCGATGCGGATTACGTGGTGGCGCAGACGTTGAATGTGGATGGGGGGAATTGGATGAGTTGACGGGGTGCGGCGGATGTGGCGGGCTGACCTCATGGGAATGAGGCAGCCAACCGGATCTCCATGCGCGCCGAGAGCCGGCCGCCGCCGGGAGCGGCTCCCGGAATCGGCCGACGGAATTCGCGACCTCGTCTGAGCGTCTGCTTCCGGATTCTCGTGTGCTCGCCCACATCTCACTTGCCCTGCCGTGGATTATGTTCTGCCTACGCCGGCCCGGTTCCCGGAGACGTTGCATGCGCCCCATCGTCCTCGCCTCGGCCCTCCTGCTGACCATCACCCTGTCGGCCTGCTTCCCGCCGCCGAAGGGGCCGACGCCGGCGCAGTACCTCATGCAGGCACAGACTGCCGTGCAACAGCACCAGGCCCGCAAGGCGCTGATCGCGCTCAGTCGCGCCGAGGCCCAGCATCTCGATATCGAGGGGCCGCCCGAGCGGCCGGAGGTGCCGGATCAGGACACCGGCTCCATCAACATCGGTTCAGCCCGCGATGCCGTGCGGCAGGGGCATTGGGACCAGGCGCTCTATTATATCGACGCCGCCCTGCACAGCGACGGGATCTATTGAGGGTCTTGGCAGGCCGCCCTCACGCGTGTCGAAATCGGCCCGCGCCTCCGGATAGGCGGCACGCACGCTCTGCGGAACGCGCGGACGCGTGCCCGCCATCGCCGAAATGCACGGCAAGCGGTTGTCAGTGGCAGTGCCTCGTAGCGGCCGCTGAGCGGGCCCAGCGCCTGCCTGCCGAACGTCGCTTCCGCACGCAAGCGCGTGCCCAGCGGAGCTCGTCAGCACGCCCCGCTTTCACGACGTGATCGCGATCGGGCACGGCAACCGGCCTGAGCGCTCCAGCCTGGATTCGCGACCGTCAGCACTGCTCGTGCCGGTGGAGCGGCGCTCGCTTGGCGAGCGCGCGAATGCAAATCATGCGGTGCACACATGCCGGTCGCTGCCGGGCAGCGCTCGCACGCGACGACATGCCGCTCGAACTAGCAGCTAAAACCGATCGCTTTGGAACAATCCGTATCAAGAACATCAGCGAATCCGTCGTTTGATCCGTACGCACGGTTGTCCCCGGCCGCGGTACGGAGTTTGCTGGGTGGCAATCGGATTAGCGGTCAAACCGCCAACAGGGAGAAGGAGTTCGGATCATGACGCGATGGGTCAGGCGCGGGATATGCGTCGCCACCTTGATGGGATTGGCGCTGCTCGGCAACAGCGCGCCGGCGGCGGCCGCCGACGACATCGTCATCGGCTTTTCGGTGGCGCTGTCGGGACCGATGCAAGCCTATGACGGCGACAGTACAAAATGGCCAAACTGTTCATCGACCAGACCAACGCGAAGGGCGGACTGCTCGGCCGCAAGCTTCGCGCGGTCGATGCCGATACCAAGTCCGACCGCGCCGAGGGCGCGAAGGCGGGCCTCGCGGCGGTGCAGGCGGGTGCGGTGCTGGTGTTCGCGACCTGCGACTACGACTACGGCGCGCCGGCGGCGCTGCAGGCGCAGCGCGCAGGGGTAATCTCGGTCTTCTTGTGCGCCGAAGACCCGAAGGCGGGCATTCTGGGCGTCGGCAACCTCTCGTTCACCGCCTCGCAGGCGGCGCAGTTGCAGGGCGCCGTGCTCGGCGAATGGGCGGCGACGAAGAAGGGCTGGAAGACCGGCTACGTGCTGCTCGACGACAGCATCGAGTACGACAAGTCGGTCTGTGCCGGCTACGACTGGCTGTACCCGAAGAAGGGCGGCAAGATCGTCGGGCGTGATACGTTCAAAAACGGCGATCCCTCGATCGCGTCCCAGGTCACCCGTCTGGCCGCCGCCGTGCGTGACCAGAAGGTGGACAACGTCATGCTGTGCACCTACGAGCCGGGCGGCGCCAGCGCGATCCGCCAAATCCGCGCGGCCGGCATCACGGTGCCGATCCTCAGCGGCAGCTCGATGGACGGCAACTACTGGCTTGCGGCCGCGCCGGGGCTGACCGACTTCTACATCGCCGTGCAGGCGGCGGTGGTGGGCGATCCGCGGCCGGCGGTGCAGGAGCTGGCGCAGGCGTTCAAGGCGAAGTACGGCGCGCTGCCGGCATCGCAATACGCGTTTCCGGCTTACGCCTTCATGCAGCTCTGGGCGAAGGCGGTGACGGAGGCGGGCACCACCGACCCGAAGGCGGTGGTGAAGAAGCTCGAGACGTTCAAGAACGTCGAAACCGTGCTGGGCCCGCGCAGCTTCAGCAACAAGCTGCACATCCAGGTGCAGCAGCCGATGATGATCGAGGAAGTCGTGAACGGTGCGGACAAGGTGATCGACAGCCAGGATCTTTCGGAGCCGGTGCCCAACGCCGTGCTGTATCGCCTGAAGAAGTGACATCACCGGCTCGCGGCAGCGTTGCCGCGGGCCGCTCTTTCCAGGATTGCACGAATGACCAGCAGCATGGAAGAACGCCTCGCCCGGCTTGAGGCGATCGAGGAGATCAAGGCGCTGAAGGCGCGCTATTGCGCGCTGTGCGACGCCGATTACGACCCCGACGGCCTGGCCGCCCTGTTCCTGCCCGATGGCATCTGGGATGGCGGACCGTTCGGGCGGTACGAGGGACGTGCAGCGATCCGCACCTTCTTCCAGGGCATCAGCGGCACCATTCGCTTCGCGGCGCATCTGGTGCTCAACCCGATCATCGAAGTGCAGGGCCCTGACACCGCCACCGGCAAATGGCGGCTGATCATGCCCTGCACCGTGACGGGCGACGACGGGGTGGCGGAAGCGCGCTGGCTGCTGAGCGCCTACGATGAGGTATATGCACGGCACGATGGCAAGTGGCTGTTCCGCACGCTGCACCTGACCGTGAATTTCTACGCGCCGCACTTGAAGGGTTGGGCGTAGCGCTAGTCTTCCCACTCGAGGTTGCCGCTGACCGCGATCAGTTCGCCGGTGACGAGGCGGCCGGCGTCCGAGGCGAGGAACAGCACCATCGCGGCGAGGTCCGCCGGCTGCGTCTTCGCGCGCAACGAGATGAAGCGCAGATAGTCCGCCTCGATCGCGTCCGGCGGCCGGCCGGTTTCGCGCGCTTTCGCGGCGACGATGCCCTGCATGCGCGCATTGTCGATCATGCCGGGCAGGATCGCGTTGACGCGGATCCCGTGCGGGCCGAGTTCCCGCGCGGCATTCAGCGTCAGGCCCTCGACCGCGAACTTCGAGACGACGTAGGCGGTGCGGCCGGGCAGGCGGGTGCGCGTGGAGCCGCTGGAGAAGTTCACGATCGCGCCGCCGCCGCGCCGCTTCATGTCGGGCACGACCAGTCGCATCGCATGGAACATCGCCGTGACGTTCACCGCGAGTGTGCGATCCCACGCGTCGAGCGCGATGTCCTCGATCCCGGCTCGCGGCCCGCCAATGCCGACATTGTTGACGAGGACGGAAATCTCACCGAGCCAGGCCGTCGCCTCGGCGATCGTGCGGGCGAGCGCCGTGGGGTCGCCGACATCGGCGAGCGTGCCGCGCATGCCGGGGTTCGCGGCCAGCGTGGCGGCCAGCGCATCCGGCTGCACGTCACAGATATGCACGCGATCGCCGCGCGCAGCGAAAGCCTCGGCCATCACGCGCCCGACACTGTCGGCGCCGCCGGTGACGAGGACGGTGTGGGGCATCGGCGGCGCCTCACATGCCGGCGGAGAAGCCTTCGTCGGCGAGGATATTGGCGCCGTGGATGGCGCGGGCGCCGTCGGAGAGCATGAAGGCGACGATGTTGGCCATGTCCTCGGCGCTGGAATGCGTCACCCCGGTCGGCGTGCGCGCGGCCATGGCGTCGAGCATCGGCTTCAGCTCCGGCTTGGTGCGGATGTCGAGGTTCATCGGCGTTGCCGTATTGCCCGGCGAAAGGCAGTTCACCTGGATGCCGTGTGGCGCCAGCTCGATCGCGAGCGAACGGGTCATCATCACGATGGCTGCCTTCGAGGCGCAGTAGACGGCATAGCTGCCGAACGCCATCGAGGCGACGACGGAGCCGAAATTGATGATCCAGCCCCGGCGCCGCGCCTTCATCAGCGGTGCAACCGCGTTGATCGCGGCCCAGGTGCCTTTGACGTTGATGTCCATCATGCGGTCGTACGCCGCTTCGTCGGTGGCGCCGGCCGGCGTCGGGTAGAACACGCCGGCGCTGTTGACCAGGATGTCGAGGCCGCCGAGCGCCGCCTCAGCCTCCGCGACGAGGGTGGCGACGGCGGCGCGGTCGCGCACATCGGCGGCGAAGGCGCGCGCGCGGCCGCCGGGCAGATCGGCCGCGACGGCGCGCGCCTTCGCGAGATCCGACGATGCGACGACGCCGACCGCCACGCCCTCGGCCGCGAGGCGGTGCGCGATCGCCGCGCCGATGCCCTGCGAGCCGCCGGTAATCAGCGCCGTCTTGCCTGAAATGCCCATCGGATCTCTCCCGCAACCGCCCACCTGCAACGCGCGGAGGATACCCGCGGCGCGAATTCCTGCAAGCGGGGTCGGCAAACATCGGCGAGGGCTTGTCAGCGCGGCGGGGCTGCGTGCACATTTGCGCGCCGTTTTGCGGGAGATTTCGATGCGCTTCGCCGTCGATACCGGAGGTACCTTCACCGATCTGCTGGTGGAGGACGCGGCGGGCACGTTGCGCATGTTCAAGGCGCCGACGACGCCGGCGGACCCGATCCGCGGCGTGATCGACGCGCTGCAGGTGGCGGCAAGCGAACTCGGGCGATCGTTGCAGGGTCTGCTGGCGGACGGCGAGACCTTCATCTACGGCACGACGCACGCGATCAACGCCATCATCACCGGCAACACGGCGCGCACGGCATTCCTGACCACCGAGGGGCACCCGGATGTCCTGGTGCTGCGCGAGGGCGGGCGGGCCGAGCCGTTCAACTATACCGTGCCGTATCCGGAGCCGTACATTCCGCGCTCGCTGACCTGGGAGGTGCCGGGCCGGCTGCGTCCCGACGGGTCGGAGTTCGCGCCGTTCGACGATGCGGCATGCCGCCGGGTGATCGGCGAGATGAAGGCGCGCGAGGTGAAGGCTGTCGCCGTCTGCCTGCTGTGGTCGATCGTCAATCCGGCGCATGAGCTGCGTGTGGCGTCCCTGCTCGAAGATGCGTTGCCGGGCGTGCCCTACACGCTCTCGCACCAGCTCAACCCGACGCTGCGCGAGTACCGGCGCGCGTCCTCCGCCTGCATCGACGCCTCGCTCAAGCCGATGATGGGCGCGTACATGGCGGGGCTGACGGAGCGGTTGCGGGGCGCGGGCTTCGCCGGGCGGGTGCTGGTGGTGACGTCGCAGGGCGGCGTGATGGATGCGTCCGACGTCGCGCAGGCGCCGATCCATCTGATCAACTCCGGGCCGTCGATGGCACCGGTGTCCGGCCGACGCTTCGCGGCGCTGGATGAGGGCAGCGACACCGCCGTGATCGCCGATACCGGCGGCACCACCTACGACGTTTCGCTGGTCCGGCGCGGCCGCATTCCATGGAGTCGCGAAACCTGGATCGGCCAGCCGTTCCGCGGCCACATGACCGGATTTCCCTCGGTCGACGTGCGCTCGATCGGCGCCGGCGGCGGCTCCATCGCGTGGATCGACGATGGCGGCATGCTGCATGTGGGGCCGAAGAGCGCCGGCGCGGTGCCGGGACCGGTGTGCTACGGCCAGGGCGGCGCGCGGCCGACGGTGACGGACGCGGCGCTGGTGCTGGGCTATGTCGATCCGGCGTTCTTTCTCGGCGGTTCGATGCAGCTCGACATGGCGGCGGCGGAAGAGGCGATCACGCGTGATGTCGCCGGGCCGCTTGGGGTCACGCTCGACGAGGCCGCTGCGGCGATCATCACGGTGGCGACCGAGAATATGGTGCAGGCGATCCTCGACATCACCGTCAACCAGGGCATCGACCCGCGCGACGCCGTGCTGGTGGGCGGCGGCGGCGCGGCCGGCCTCAACTCGGTGCAGATCGCGCGCCGGCTGGAAACGCCGCGCCTGGTGATCCCCGAAGTGGGCGCGGCGCTGTCGGCGGCGGGCGCGCTGATGTCGGACCTGACGGCGCAGTTCCACGCAACGCTGTTCACGCGCAGCACGGATTTCGACTATGCGCGCGTCAACGCCGTGCTCGACGCGCTCGAACAGAAGGCGCGCAGCTTCATCGCCGGTCCGGGGCGCGGATCGCTGGAACAGACGGTCACCTTCTGGGCGGAGGCGCGCTATCCCGAACAGGTGTGGGAGCTGGAAGTGAAGCTGCCGAGCGCGCGCTTCGCCGGTCCGGGCGACGTCGCAGCGTTGACCGATGCGTTCCATGCGACGCACGAGGATGTCTTTGCCATTCGCGACGCGAATTCCGGCATCGAGATCGTTGGCTGGAGCGTCTCCGTCGCCTGCCGCATTCGCGACGAACAGGGGGGCACGTTGGCGGCATCGGCGGCGAGCGGGGCAGGGGAGGGGACGCGCACGGCGTATTTCCCAGGCCACGGCCGCGTGCCCGCGACGCTGCGGCGCTTCGAGACGGTCGCAGTGGGCGAGAAGATTGCAGGCCCGGCCATCATCGAATCGTCGTTCACGACGGTCGTCGTCAACCCCCGCGCGGTGGCCGAGCGGCGGCCCTCCGGCAGCCTGTCAATCGATCCCGGTCGCGGAGGCATGGTATGAGCGGAACAGCGCCCCGGCGCAGCGGCGATGGCGTACGCCTCGCGCTGCTCGACAACCGGCTGGAGAGCGTCGCGCGCAAGATGGCAAACACGCTGTTGCGCACCGGCCGCTCCGGCGTGCTGAACATCGCGCGCGACTTTTCCTGCTGCATCGTCACCTGCGACGACCGCCTCCTGGCGACGGCCGAGAGCCTGCCGATCCATGTGCTGTCGGGTCCGGACCTGATGGCGCGCTCGGTCAAGCAGTTCCACCCGACGCTGCGGCGCGGCGACGCGTTCCTGCACAACTCGCCCTATCACGGCTACTCGCATCCGGCCGACCACACGATCCTGGTGCCGGTGATCGACGAGGCCGGCGTGCACCGCTTCACCGTGCTCGCCAAGGCGCATCAGGCGGACTGCGGCAACTCGCAGCCGACCACCTACATGGGCAACGCCCGCGACGTCTACGAGGAGGGCGCGCTGATCTTCCCGGCGGTGAAGGTGCAGCAGGACTACGAGAACATCGACGACATGATCCGCATGTGCCGGATGCGCATCCGCGTGCCGGAGCAGTGGTGGGGCGACTTCCTCGCCATGATTGGTGCCGCCCGCATCGGCGAGCGCGAGCTGCTCGCGCTCGGCGCCGAGGTCGGCTGGGACGCGCTGCACGAGCACGAGGAGGCGTGGTTCGACTACACCGAGCAGCGCATGATCGCGGCGATCCGCCAGCTCAGGCCGGGCAAAGGCACGCATCGCAGCACGCACGACCATTTTCCCGGCACGCCGGAGACGGCATCCCGATCAGGCCGAGGTCTCCGTCGATGCCGAAGCTGCGATGATCGAGATCGACCTGCGCGACAATCCGGATTGCATGCCGTGCGGCCTCAATCTGTCGCGAGGCCTGCGCGCGAACGGCGGCGATGGTCGGGGTCTTCAACAGCGATCGATCATGGCGTGCCGAAGAACGCCGGCAGCCTTCCGCCGCCTGCGCGTGCATCTGCGCGAGAACTGCATCGTCGGCATTCCGCGCCATCCGACTCGTGCTCGGTGGCGACGACCAACCTCGCCGACCGGGTGGCCAACGCCGTGCAGGCGGCATTCGCCGAGCATCGCGGACGGCTTCGGCCTGGCCGAATCCGGCGCGATCATCCCGCCGGCGGCAGGCGTGATTTCGGGCGCGATCGCGCGAACGGCAACGCGCTTCGTCAACCAGGTCTTTCTCGGCCTTTCCGGCGGCCCCGGCGCGCCCGGCACCGACGCGTGGCAGACGCATCGTGTCATGTCGGCAATGCCGGCCTCTGCTTTCAGGACAGCATCGAGAGTCGACGAGCTGCGCCAGCCGATCCACATCCACGCGCGCCGCTTCATGCCGGACACCGAAGGCGCCGGGCGGCACAGCGGGGCGAGCAGCATCCTGGTGGAGTTCGGGCCGCTCGGCTGCGACATCGACATCGGCTATGTGAGCGACGGCACCGACCACGCGCCGCAAGGGGTCCGCGGCGGGCTCGCCGGCGCGCCGGCGCAGCAGATCCGGGTGAGCGCGAACGGCGAGGCGGAGGCATTGCCCGGCTGTGCGCAGGTACTGATCCGGCAGGGCGAGCGCGTGCGCTCGTTCTCCTGCGGCGGCGGCGGCTACGGGCCGCCAAGCGAGCGCGACCCCGCGGCGGTGGCGCGCGACGTGCGTGAGGGCTGGATCTCCGCCGAGCGGGCACGGTCCGTCTATCGCGTGGCGCTCGACGCCTCGGGGGCGCCGGACGCGGCGGCGACCGCGGTGCTGCGAGGCTAGCGGCCGGGCTGCGGGGGGTCTTGGCGGCCGCCCGGGCTACGCCGCCAGGGACTGCCTTCCGCGGCGCTGCGCGCAGGTGGCCCAGTAGCGCGTGGTCATGCCGACTTCCACGTCGAGCACGCGGTCACCCGCGAGCTTCAGCACGGCGTCGCCATCGGTCCAGCGCCAAGCGGGCTGCACGCCGTCCCGTTCGATCTCGTGCCAGCCGGATTCCAGCCGCGGATCGGCCAGCGGAACCGTCACGCCGTCCAGGACAACGCGCGAGACGGCGATGCCGAGACGGCGGTGGTCGGAATGCGCCGCGTGAAGTTCCCCCGGGACAGCGCTGCGCGAGGTCAGCCGGAGGGTCGAGGCAGCCGCAGGGATGCGGAAACGATACCTGCGGCCGGAAACCTCGGCTCAATGACCTGGCCGCCGGCGATCAGCGTTGGGGCGGCGTCATAGGTCGTCAACAGAGCCGAGCTGGCCGGCGCGTCGGAGCAGCCAGCTTCGGGTCGTCTCCAATGCCGCGCCGCCCTGGACCGGGGGCGCACAGGCCTGCGTTGCCCACACGCCGCGCGCAAAGTCGGGATGCATCTGCGCCGTGGTTCCGCCATTGGCGAAGGCGCTGCGGTTGCCGGTGTCGAGATAGCTCTCGCAAGCCAGGCCCTCGGCCAGCAGCACGTCATGCGCATCGCGCTCGAGGTGGAAATAGGAAACGCTCTGCGACGGCTCCTGAACGATGGTGGCTCCGTTCAGCAGGTAGCGCACCGGCACCGGCGCCCCGTCGACGAACACCGCGTGGTCGGGCGAAAGCCGCAGGTCGCGCACCGTGCTCGCACGAATTGTCAATCCGATTTTATGTCCCAATATCACGATATTGCCGCTTGGTGTTACCACGAACTAGCATCGAAGATTGCCGCTGCGGCGATCCCGTCGCTTTGCATCGCGACATGTCGGCGCTCTGCAGCGCCATGACGCTCGGCAGTCTCTGCGGAGCGACATGACGCGATGAACTCTCACGATCTGAGCGAGATGTTCCCTGTCCGCTGCGTCGTGCATGGGCGCGCACGTTGGCGGCTCAATATGCACTGCTGGCACCTGGCATATTGCTTGCTTCTGCCAAATTGCTTCTGCCAAGATGTGATGGACACGCCGAACTTGCGCAACAGTCGCGGCTTCACGGCGCAGGCACAAGATGACAGCGTCGCGCGCCCGACTGAGCGGGGTGTACCCGCTGCGGCAGGGAGTCGATCTACGTCTGTGGTCGTTGTGGCATAACGAGAACAATGGAGAGCCGCTATGAGCTTGCTGCCCAGGGTCGGGAAGGATGAACGCCCCGTCGACGATGTTGCTGGAAGCGGCGTTAGCCGCCGCGCCGTGCTGGCGTCGGCCGCCAAGGCGTCGCTGGGCGTCGCAGCGGGCGTGGGGGCGTTCGGTGCATACGCCGGGTCCTCGAGGGCGGCCGGCAAGGTCACCAAGATGGGCTTCGATCATCCTTTCAGCTTCGTGACCTATGTCAGCGACATTCAGCGTTGGGGCACCATCTATGCCAATGCGCACGGCCTGACCGCGCTCTACACGTCGGACAACGGCAAGCTCGACGCGCAGATCGCCAATCTCGAAACCTGGATCTCGCAGGGCGTGAAGGCGATCTGTTGCTTCCCGATGGAGCCGACGGCGATCGAGAGCATCGCGGCCAAGGCCCGCTCGAAGGGCATTACCTGGGTAAGCTACGCGGCACATCTCAAGAACCAGGACAGCTCGGTGCGTGTTCGGCAATATCGAGAGCGGCACGCTGGTGGCGACCGCGGCCGCCGACTTCATCAACAAGGTGCATGGCGGAAAGTGCGAAATCCTGCGCCTCAATTTTCCCGAAGGCGGCGAACTGGCGCGCGAGCGCGACAAGGCGGTCGATGAGACGCTGGCCAAGCTCGTGCCGAACGCCAAAGTGGTGGCGACCCAGCGTTCCATCGATGCCGCGTCCGGCCTGCAGATCACCAACTCCGTGCTGGCCGCCCATCCGAACGTGAAGGTCGTGGTCGGCATCAACGACGATGGCGCGCTTGGCGCCTACCGTGCCTTTCTCGATCACGGCCACGCCCCGAATGATCCGGAAATCTTCATCGCCGGCCAGGATGGCGCGCAGCAGGCGCTGGCCTTGATCAAGAAGGGAACGATGTATCGTGCCTGTTCGGCGCTGGCCGTGCGCGATCTCGCGGCCGCCGTCGTGCAGCATCCGATCGACGTTGCCAATGGCGGCTCCAAGGCGGACGCCGTGGTGCCGGTGAAGCTGCTGATGCACGATGACACGGCGTTGCTCGACGAATATCTGGCGCAGTTGAGCCCGGGCTGAACTGGCGTCGATCAGGCACGCCGGGAACGATCGATGGCCGTCTCCATCAGGGGCTTGTCGAAGGTCTTCGGCGGCGCCCGGCACTCTCCGGCGTCGACTTCGACGTCGACGCCGGAGAGGTGCACGCGCTGCTTGGGCCGAACGGCGCCGGCAAGTCGACGCTGATCCGCTGCCTGTCCGGTGCGGTGCAGCCGGACGCCGGCGCGATCGTGATCGAGGACAAGGTCTACACGGAGCTTTCGCCCAAGCAGGCGATCGAGGCCGGCGTTGCCGTCATCTATCAGAACACGAGCCTGATCCCGTCGCTGACGGTGACGGAGAACGTGTTTCTCGGCGAGGAGCTCACGCGCTGGGGCTTCGTGCGCCGCGGCACCCAGCGCAAGGAAGTCGCGGCGCTGCTACACACCCTGCTCGGCTCGGCGGAGATCGACCCGGACGGGCAGGTGGGGTCGCTGCCTCTGGCGACGCGCCAGCTCGTCGAGGTGGCGAAGGCGCTGAGCCGGGCGAACGTCAAGCTTCTGATCCTTGACGAACCCACGGCGGCGCTGACGGAGAGCGAGGCGCACGTCATCTTCGACCGCTTGCGCAGGCTGCGCAGCCAGGGTCTGCACATCATCTACATCACCCATCGCCTGCAGGAAGTGTTCGAGATCGCCGATCGCGTCACTGTCCTGCGGGATGGCAAGGTCGTCCTCGCGGGCCAGAGCGTTGCCACCCTGGACGCGGCGGCGGTGGTGACCGCGATCGCCGGCGCGCGGGTCGCGCACCCGCCACGGGACGAGGTGCGCGCCGGCAAGCCGGTGCTCACGCTCGAAGGTCTCTCCGGCACCCGCTTCGGTCCGGTCGATCTCGAAGTTGGGGCCGGCGAAGTCGTGGGTCTATTCGGCGCACTGGGCTCGGGTCGTTCCGAACTGCTGGAGACGATCTTCGGTGCACGCGCGCCGAATGCAGGCCGCATTCTGGTCAACGGACACCCGATCGACCCGCGCAAGCCGGCGGCCGCCATCGCGGAGGGCATTGCGCTGGTGCCCGCCGACCGGCTGCGGCAGGCGTTGCTTGGCGAGCTGGACGCGACCGACAACGTGCTTCTGCCGAGCTACCTGCAGCTAGCCCTTCTCGGGTTTCGCCGGCTGGCGGCAGAGCGGCGCCTGTTCGCGAGCGTTGCTGCCGAGACGTCCTTCCCCACGGCGCTGGCACACCGGCGCGGCCGCCAGCTGTCCGGCGGCACACAGCAGAAGCTCATCGTCGGTCGTTGGCTGAGGAGCGCGAGGCCGATCCACGTGCTGATGATGGACGAGCCGACGCAGGGGGTCGATGTTGGCACGCGGTCGGAACTCTACAGGATCATCCTCAATTCTGCGCGCCGCAACGGTCGTGCCGTACTGTTCGCCTCCTCCGACCATGAGGAGGTCGTCGCACTCGCGGACCGTGCGGTGGTGATGAAGGCGGGGCGCGTCGTCACCGAATTTCAGCGCAGCCGGCTGACCGAAGACAATCTCATTCAGGCGGCGCATCTTGACGGAGCTGAGGGACCGGGCGGCAGCGCCGACCGGCGGCAGCCGGGAGCAAGTCATGCCTAAAAAACTGCACGGCCGTGCTGCCGATTTCATCTTCGCGGCACCCCTGACCGTCGCGTTCGTCATCATGTTCGGGTTCTTCGCGATCTATGGTGATGGCTTCTTCGAGGCCGACAACCTCCAGAACGTCGCCCTGCAAAGTGCCGCGTTGTGCATCGTCGCGGTCGCCATCGGGCTCGTGATGATCGCCGGCTATATCGACCTTTCGGTCGGGTCGGTCATGGGTTTCAGCGGCGTCGCGGCGGGCTACCTGATCACGCAATCGCACTGGAGCCCGGTCTGGGCCTCGATCGTCGGCGTCGGCCTCGGGGCAGTGTCGGGGCTGGTCAACGGAATCCTCGTCGCCTATCTGCGCTTTTCCGCGCTCATCGTCACGCTGGGCGCGCTGACCATCCTGCGGGGTGCGACATTCGCGATCACGCCGCAGACCTTCTATGACTTCGGCCCCGGTTTCGCGGTGTTCGGTTCCGGCCATTTCCTCAGCGTGCCGATCCCGGTCTGGATTGCCGCCGCCGTGTGCATCGCGGCGACGGTGTTCCTGCAATACACGGCCGGCGGCAGGCATGTGTACGCGGTCGGCGTCAGCCAGGAGGCCGCCTATTTTTCGGGCATCAACGTGCGCCGCATCCCGCTGTTTCTGTTCATCGTCAGTGGTGCGGCGGCCGGCCTCGCGGGGATCATCACCATCGCGCGGATCGACGCGGCGCCTTCCGGCAGCCTCGGCGTCGGCTTCGAACTGAGCGCGCTTACGGCGGTCCTGCTCGGCGGCGTTTCGTTTGCGGGTGGCCGCGGCAGCGTCTTCGGCATTCTGCTGGGCGTCCTCTTCCTCGGCATCCTGCAGAACGGGCTTGCCATCATGAACGTGTCCTTCGCGAACCAGCAGATTGCGAACGGTATGGCGCTCGTGGTTGCAACTGCGCTGGAAGCGGGAAGCGCGTGGCTTTCGCGGCGGATGGGTGTGCGCCGCCTCGCCCGTGGGCCGGTGGCTGCCCCAGCGGCGGCCGGCCGCGAGCCTGCCTGAAGAATAGCGCGTCACTTGCCGCTGACTTCGACGCCGTTCGGCATGCGCGCTCGCCAGCGATGGCGCATCGCGCGACCCCTTCGGGGCGTGTTATCCGGCCCGCCCGGGGACCGCCGCGCTGACAGCGATGGGGGCGCGCCGCGGTGCCAGCGCGTGCCCGTGCTCGTCCGCATGATGCGCGTGATGATCATCGGCAGCGGTCAGATCGACGGGCTGACCATGCGGCGTGTTCACGTAAGCGCGCCACCACGCCTGCTTCCGCTCCGCCATCGCATCCGGTGCCACGAGGCCACGGGCCGCCACGACCTGCTCCAGCGCCGCGAGGAACTGGCGATGGTACGCCTGATCGGCATCCTCGCCAGGACGTTGCGGACATGCCTTCACCTCTGCGGCCAGCGCTTCCACCCACTCCGCCCAGGCGAAATGACCCTGCCGATGCAGCAGTACCACCAGGGCGAACGCCTTCGCCTGCCACGGCTCGCGGAATGGCCGTCCTTCGTCGATCGGCAACGCGCCTTCGCTCGACGGCACGGTCAGGGCGCCGGATCCAGATAGTCGTCCCACAGATCGAGCCGCAGCGTGTCGCGCTCCGGCGCGCTCGGCCCCCACAGCTCCCGCGCCGTAAAGCGGATTGCGTAGACGTGTTGGGGCTTTTCGCCCTCGTGGTGCGCGGCGGTATCGGGAAACACGAACACGCCGCGATCATGCTCGACGGTGCCGCGCTTGCCGCGGGCGTAGCGCGGCAGCCGCGTGTGGTGCTCGGGGTTGAGCGTGCGCACCAGCACGCGGTCACCGGCGCGAAACCTCGGCGCGACGGGCTTGGCCACCCGCGTCGAGCCGCCGGTGTTGATCAGGACGGACACAAGGTCCTTGGTAATCACCGGCATCAGTGGGCCCCCTCCGACAACTGCTTCCACTTGGACGCGAGTTCATCGGCCGTAATCGCTCCATGCTCCTGCAGAAGCGTTTCGAGCGCGTGCAGCCAGTGCTCGTAGTAGCTGCCGGACAAATATTCGACGGCTCCCATTCGCTCAATGCCGTGGCGGAACTGGTCGACATTGAAGTGACCGCCACCAAAGGCGGCCATCATCACGCCGAAGACGCGGCGCTCCCACTCATGATGAAACACCGGCTCATTCGGCTCCGGATTGATTGCACCGAAGCCATGCATTCCGCCGAGATCATGCACCCCGTTCATGGTGTCGCTCCCGGTGCGGGCGCGGGAACCGTCGCCGTGCCGATCATGGAATCCCGCGACACCAGCGCGGCCAGCTGCGTCCTCGCTCCAGCCCTCGGTTCCCTCGGGTCGGCGCGGGAGCACGAGATAGCGGAGCTCCGCGTTGCTGTCCCAGACGCGCACTTCGACGTCATCGGAGACCGCGGTGCCGAACTCCAACAGCACACCGCGCGGATCGCTGACCACGCGGGCGCGATACGGCGCCGCCTTGTACCACACCGGCGGCAGCCCGAGCGTTGGCCATGGGTAGCACGAACACAGCGTGCACACGACGACGTTGTGCACCTCCTCCGTGTTCTCGACCACGACCATGTCCTCGCCCTGCGCGCCGGAAAAGCCGAGTTCCGCAATGGCCTTCGTGGCGTCCGCGAGCAGCCGGGCCTTGTACTCGGGATCGGTCCAGGCTCGCGCCACCACCCGCGCCCCGTTGCGAGGGCCGATTTTAGTCTCGTATGTCTCGATGATGGCATCGACCGCTGCCGGATCAATCAGCTTCTTCTCAGCCAGAAGCAATTCCAGCGCCTTGATCCGCAACTCCGGGTCGCTGGGCGGCGCAGTATGCGCGTGCTCGGCCATCTGTTCATTCCCTGCATTCAGTGGGCATCAGAGAAACCGACCGTAGTCTAGCAGCGCTCGCACGTGGCGCTCAACATGCGCGATACCACCGCCGGCCTAAAATCTGACCGAACCGTCTCTCCGCCGGGCGATCACGACTCAGCGCACAGACACCGGCTGCAACATCGCGGGCGGCACGATGCCGCGCTTGCCGTTCACGAGCTGCACGTCATAGGCCGGCTCGTTGCCGTGGGCGCCCTCGTGCGGCCAGATGCGCGTCACCCGGCCCCGCACCCAGTCACCGCCGTATTTCGCCTCGATCTCCTGGCCCACGGCGAAGGCATAGCGCGGCGCTGTGGCGGCGCCCGCCGGCTGGGCCGGAGCGCGCGGGCACAGCACCTCCCATTGCTCGGCGATCCCCAGCCCGCTGCCGGGCTCTTCCACGCCCAGCACCTTGCCCGAGGGATCGCGCCACTTCGTGCGTCCCTTCCCGATCCCGCTGCTCCATACGCCGGCGAGGCTGTAGGTTACCCCGTCGACCGCGGTGATGCGGCCGTGCGGACAGTCGGCGGTCGCGCGATAGGTGGTGTGTGCGTCGTCGGAGGCGAGCGCTTCCTGCACGCAGCGCGCAACCTGGTCGGGCTGCCAGTCCCCGCACCATCCGGTGGCGCCCTCGCGGGTGATGCGCGCCACGGCCTCGGCGTGGGCGGTGCCGAGGCCCGAGGAGCTCACCACCGTCGGGCTCAGGCATTTGCCGCAGAGCGCCAGCCATGGCGGTGGCGCGTCGGCGGCGCTCGCGGCCATCGCCGCGGTGCAGAACAGCAGCAACCCGGCGACCCGCCGCGCCAGCTGACGCCCCATGCCCGTCGCCTTCCGTCCGGTACGGTTGCCACGGTACCGGCAAGCGGACGGAGCGGCCACCCCCGGCCGCATCAGCGTCAGCGGGCGGCCGCGGTTTCCATCTTGCGGCGCGGCGCGCGCACGGTGAACGGCCATGGCACCTCGCGCCCGCGCGTCAGCCCGGTCGGGCGGAACACCATGATCAGCGCCATGACGATGCCGAGCCCGATCTCCTGGCTGCCTTGCGGCAGATGCACGGTGCTGCCGCCGACCGGCACGCCGGCTTCGAGATGGCGCAGCACCTCGACCACGAGCGTCACGACGAGAACGCCTGTCACCGCGCCGGTCAGGCTGCCGATGCCGCCGACCACCAGCATCGCCAGCGTGACGAAGGTCATGCTCAGATAGAACGTATCGGCCGTCAGGATGCCGAGGAAATGGCCGTACAGCGCGCCCGCGACCCCCGCGATGACGGCGCTGACGACGAAGGCGATCAACCGGACCTTGACCACGCCGATGGCCGACGACTTCGCCGCCACCTCGTCGTCACGCGAGGCGCGCAGCATGATGCCCCAGCGCGACACCTGGAAGGCGAAGGCGAGCACCAGCGCCCCTATCACGAACGCCCATGCGACCCACGGACCGACCACGTTCGGCACGCCGATGATCGAGCTGGTGCCCGCCGTCACCAACTCCCAGTTCGAATAGACGCTGTTGACGATGGCGAGAAACGCGAACGTCGCGATGGAGCCCGCGATGCCGGACAGGCGCATGATCGCGGTGCCGAGAATGAGCGCCACCAGCCCCGCAAGCAGGCCGCCGCCGGCGACCGCAGGCAGAAAGCCGGTACTGGTTCTGCTGCAGGAAATCCGGCAGGCCGGTGAGCATCATCTGCTTCCAGGTCGGGTCCACCGTGGCCCAGGCGGCGGCGTAGGCGCCGATGCACATGAAGCCGATATGGCCGAACGAAAGAATGCCGGAGTTGCCGATGAACAGATAGATGCCCACCACGACGATCAGCCGGATCAGCATCTCCGTCATCGTCACCTGCATCTGCTCGGTGCCGAGCGAGCCGACGGCGACGATCGCGGTGATGAGCGCGCACAGCGCAAGCAGCGGCCAGTAGCGCCGCAGAAGCGATGCCCGGGCGGCGTGCAGCATGACCGGTTCCATCATACGCGTTCGACCAGCGCGCGGGTGCGGATGATGCCGGACGGGCGCACCAGCAGGATCAGGATGACGAAGGTAAAGGCAAAGGCATCGCGGAACGCGCGCAGGTCCGCCGGCAGGTAGGCCTGCAGCATGATGACGACGACGCCCACCACGAAGCCGCCGACCACCGCGCCGAGCAGGCTGCCCATGCCGCCGATGACGGTCGCGACGAACGCGAACAGCGCCAGCGGAACGCCCATCGTCGGGCTCAGCGTGCCGGTCTGCGACAGATAGAGCAGCGACACGGCGGTCGCCAGCACGCCGCTGATCGCGAAGGCGAGCCCGATCACGAAATCGCCGCGCACGCCGAGATACTGCGCCATGCGGAAGTCCTCGGCCGCCGCGCGCATCATCGTGCCGTAACGCGTGCGCTTGAGGAACAAGGTCAGCGCCGCCATCAGCACCAGCGTCGCCACGATGGTGATGACCTGCAGCAGCGGCACCCGCACGTCGCCCACCATCAGCGGCGTGTCGAGGCCGGCCCAGAGATTCGCCGCCTTCGGCCGCGCGCCGTAGACCATCAGGATGCCGTTCTGGATCACGTAGCTGACCGCGAAGGACGCGATCATCAGCGTCGGTGCCGAGGCGCGGCGCAGCGGGCGGAACACCAGCGCGTCCGAGATCAGCGCGACGATCACGACGATCAGCGTGATGGTCGGGATCATCAACCACCAGCTCCAGGCGCCGATGAACAGCTGCGCCGTGACCTGGAACGACGGCACGATCAGCGCATAGGCGCCGATCGAGATGAAGTCGCCATGCGCGAAGTTCACCAGGCGCAGGATGCCGAACAGCAGGCCCACGCCAAGTGCGGCGAGCGCGTAGAGGCTGCCGAGGCTCGCGGCGTCGACAATGTTCTGCAGCAGCCCGATCACGCAGCTTCCTCCTCGGGTTCGTCGGCTGCGGCGGGTTCGTCGCCGAAGCCGAAATAGGCCCGCTTGATGGCTTCGCCATCGGCCAGATTAGCGGCAGTATCATGCAGGCGGATGTGGCCGTTGCGGATCACGTAGACCCGGTCAGCATGCTTGAGGATGCGGTGCGAGCTCTGCTCGTTGATGAGCAGGGTCAGCCCCTCGGCCTTGCGGGCCGCGAGCAGGATTTCGTAGACTTGATCGACGATCTTCGGCGCGAGGCCGAGCGAAGGCTCGTCCACCAGCAGCAGGCGCGGGCGGGTGAGCAGGGCGCGGGCGATCACCAGCATCTGCTGCTCGCCGCCGGAGAGCCGGCCGCCGGGGCTGCCGATACGCTCCTTCAGGCGCGGGAACAGCGCCAGCACGCGCTCGTAGTCGGCGGCGACGGCGGCGCGGTCGCGACGCATGTAGGTGGCGACCCGCAGGTTCTCGGCGACGGTCAGCGTGCCGAACACGTGCCGGCCCTCCGGCACCAGCGAGACGCCGAGGCGCGCGGTTTGCTCCGGCCGGCCGGCGGCGAGCGGCTTGCCGTCCAGCAGCATCGTGCCCCGATGCGGCACCACGCCGCCGGCGATGGCGGCGAGCGTCGTCGACTTGCCGGCGCCGTTCGGGCCGATCAGGCAGACGATCTCGCCCTGGCGCACCGACAGCGATACGCCCTTCAGTGCGCGCAACCGGCCGTAGGTGACATGGATATCGTTGACCTCGAGCATCGCCGTTCGTTCAGCCTTCCATGCCGAGATAGGCGGATATCACGACCGCGTCGGCCCGGATCGCCGCAGGCAGGCCCTCGGCGATCGTGCGGCCGCCGTCGAGCACGTGGATGCGGTCGCAGACCCCCATGATGACGCTCATGTTGTGCTCGATCAGCAGCACGCCGCAGGTGAATTCCTTCGGAATTGCCGCGATGATGTGCATCACGTCGTCGCACTCGGCATCCGACATGCCGGCCGCCGGCTCGTCGAGCAGCACGAAGGCGGGCGACAGCACCATGGCCCGCGCGATGCCGACGCGGCGCTCGTCGGTGTAGGGCAGCGTGCCGGCGATCGTGTCCGCGCGGTCGGCGAGGCCGACCCAGGCGAGCATCGCCATCGCCTGCCGATGCGCCGTGCGGCGCGACATGCCGAGACCCAGTGCCGTGACCTCGACATTCTCGGCGACGGTCATGTCGCGGAACAGCCGGCCGGCCTGGAACGTGCGAGCAACCCCGTTCTTGCGGAATCGGTCGGGCGTCCAACCCGTGGTGTCCACGCCGCCGAGCCGGACGCGGCCGGAGGTCGGGCGCTGGAAGCCAGTGAGGCAGTTGACCAGCGTCGTCTTGCCGGCACCATTCGGCCCGATCAGCCCGAACACCTGGTGCCGCTTGCATTCGAGGCTGACGTCGGAAATCGCCGTCAGGCCCTGGAACTGCACGACGATGCCTTCGGCCGTCAGTTCCGCCGCCTGCGGCTGCTCGATGCCGGGCGGCAGATCGTGCAGCACGTCCGTCATGCAACAATCCCTTGGCCGGCAGGGCGGGTGCAGTTCATGGGGACCCTATCCGCAGGGTAAGGCGACATCGACAACTCCGGCGGGACCGCACGCCATTCTTCCGCCTGGCGGCCGCACCAGGCAAGACACTATCTGCCGGGAACTATGCAACCGCCGCGCCAGTGAACGCGACGATGCGGCCGTTGCTTCGTTCTGCCAATGTGCGCAGCGCCGTGCTACGCACCCGCGTGTTGCCGCTGCCGTCACGGTGAAGAAGGGGGAATGCCGCTTTGGCCGTCAGGAACAAGACGATCATCACATGCGCCATCACTGGATCGGTGCACACGCCCTCGATGTCGCCCCACCTGCCGGTGACGCCGGCCGAGATCACCGAGGCAGCGCTCGGTGCCGCAGAGGCCGGTGCGGCGATCATCCACCTGCACGCGCGCAACCCGGAGGACGGAAGGCCGGATCAGACGCCCGAAGCCTTCGGACGATTCCTGCCGCAGATCAAGCAGGCAAGCAACGCGGTGGTGAACCTGACCACCGGCGGCGCGGCGTGGATGACGGTGGAGGAACGGGTGAAGCCGGCGCAGCAGTTCAGGCCGGAGGTCGCCTCGCTGAACATGGGTTCGATGAATTTCGGCCTGTTCCCGATGCTGAACCGCTTCAAGGAGTTCCGCCACGACTGGGAGGCGAAGGCGCTGGAGGGCTCGCGCGACCTCGTCTTCCGCAACACGTTCAAGGACATCGAATTCGTCCTGACGACGCTGGGCGCGGGCGGCACGCGCTTTGAGTTCGAGTGCTACGACACCTCGCACCTCTACAACCTTGCCCACTTCCTCGAACGCGGCCTGGTGCAGCCGCCGCTGTTCGTGCAGACCGTCTTCGGCATCCTGGGCGGCATCGGGCCGCACCCGGACGACGTGATGCACATGAAGCGCACCGCCGACCGGCTGTTCGGCGCGAACTACAAATGGTCGGTGCTCGGCGCCGGCCGCAACCAGATGCCGGTCGCGGCGATGGCGGCGGCGATGGGCGGGAATGTCCGCGTCGGTCTGGAAGACAGCCTGTGGATCGGCGCCGGGAAGCTCGCCGAGAGCAACGCGGCGCAGGTGCGCAAGGCACGCCAGATCATCGAGGGGCTGGGACTGGAGATCGCAACGCCCGACGAGGCGCGGGAGATCCTGGAGCTCAAGGGCGGCGACAAGGTCGGCTTCTGATCGACCGCGCCGCCGGTCCGCTCAGTCGGACCAGTAGGCGGTCGCGCGCTTCTGGTACATGTCACGGAACTGCGCCGTGGAGTTCGGCAGCAGCGCGCCGCTGTCCCAGTCCAGGATCACGGCGTAGTGCCGCACCAGGTCGAGCGCGTCGAGCTCGCCGGCGCGAAACCGGCGCGCAACCGCCTCCGGGTCTTCGGCGAGCCAGCCGCGCCGCGCCGCGCGGATGCGCGCCCGCTCGGCCTGCGTCGCCGCCTCGTCCACCGCGTATTCGGCGAGGTCCTTGTCGATCACCCGCAACACGACGCCGTAGTCCTTGCGCGCGCGTTCGAGCGACACGTAGTCGTCGGCCACGTCCTCACGCACCATCGCGGGGTCGCGCTCCAGCGGGTCGCCGAACCCGCCGCCGCCGGCGGTCGGGCGGCTGAACCAGTCGCCGGTGTTCAGCGGCACGTCGGAGAACGCCGAGCCGAGCCAGTCCACCTTGTCCGATCCCGCGCGCGTGATGCTGAGCCCGTGGGGCATCGAGGGCAGGCCGCCCTGGATGCCCCAGACCACGGCACGCTCGCGGTCGCAGATGTAGGAGATCACGGTCTGGTCGGCCTCGCGCAGAATGCTGCTCTTGCGCACGCCCGCGCCGCCGCGCCACTTGCCGGGGCCGGGAGAGTCGGTCAGCACCTGATATTCCATCGTCAGGATCGGCGAGCCGCGCTCCTGGCCTTCCACCGGCTGGGATTGCAGGCCGGTGCCGAAGCAGGCCGTGGTGACGTTGCACGCCGTCCCGCCCGTTGCGCCCGCCCCAGCCGCCCGGCAGCCAGTCGTAGAACATGAAGATCGGCTTTGCCGGCGCGCGCAGATCGCGCCCGCCGGTGAGCAGGTATTCGAGGTTGAACGCGCAGGCGATCGCGCGTTGCGGCATGATCTTCGACCAGATCTCGTAGATCGAGTTCATGATCTTCTCGAACGGCATCAGGAACCCGGTGACGGCCACCGGCCAGCGTGCGTTGACCACGGTGTCCTCGGGCGCGATCACCTCGATCGGCCGATAGAAGCCGGAGTTCAACGGAAGATCGGGGAAGAACGTCTTCATGCCGGCGGCAACGGCCGAGAAGGTCGAGCCGAACGCCGAGTTGTACAGCGAGCCGATGCAGGGATGGCTGCCGGTGAAGTCGTAGATCACCCGGTCGCCGGTCTTGGTCATCTTGACCTTGACGGGGATCATTCCCTCGCCGCCGGACGGGTCGCGGTCGATGAAGTCCTGGGTTTCCCACACGCCGTCCGGCAGCGCGGCGAGGCGCTGGCGCATCGCACGCTCGACATAGTCCTGCACGTCGGCGAAGCCCGCGACCACGGTGTCCTTGCCGTATTTGTCGACGAGGCGCAGCAGCTCGCGCTCCGCAACCCGGGTCGCCTCGGCCTGCGACAGCATGTCGCCGATGATCGAGGCCGGGTCGCGCGTGTTGGCCGCGATCATGTCGGCGACGTCGCGGCGGAACACGCCCTTGTCCCACAGCCGCACCGGCGTGATGCGGATGCCCTCGCGGAACATGTCGCGCGCGGCGACATCGAAGGAACCGGGCACGCTGCCGCCGACATCGGACCAGTGGCCGTTCGACTGCGCATAGGCGATCGGCTTGCCGTCGACGAACACCGGGCGGATCAGCCGCACGTCGGAGAAATGCGTGCCGCCGGCATACGGGTCGTTGATCGCGAACACGTCGCCCGGCTGCATGTCGTCCTTGAAGTAGCGGATCACATCCTTGCACGTGTAGTGCAGGGTGCCGACATGCACCGCAATGTCGTAGTTGCCCTGCGCGATGGAATTGCCGTTCACGTCGTTCAGCGCGCTGGAGAAGTCCCGATTGTAGATCACGAACGAATAGCAGGTGCGGAGGATCTGCTCCGCCATCTGGTCGACGGTGGTGATGAAGGCGTTCTTCAGCACCTCGAACGTCACGGGATCGAGGGCAAAGCCCTCGCGCTGCGCGGCCATCTCAGCCCTCCATCCGCATGACGATGTTCAGATAGCGATCGACCTCCGCGTGGGCGCCGGGCGGCACCACCGTGGTGGAATCGAGCTGTTCGACGATCGCGGGGCCGCTGAAGCCGACGCCGGCCGGCAGGTCCGGCCGCCAGTACACCGGCGTGTCGAACGGGGCGGGTGCGTCGAACCAGACGGGCCGGCGCTCCCGCGGTGCCGGCAAGGTGCCGCCGTTCGGGTGTTCGGCCAGCGCCGCCTTTGGCACCACGCCGACCGCGCGCAGGTTGAGCCGATAGAGATCGACCGGCGCCCCGTCGCGACGGAAATTGTATTCGCGCTGGTGCAGGCCGTGAAACGCCGTCACGACGGCATCGAGCGGGCCGAGCGGGCTGCCGACCGGCACCGCGAGCGAGCGCCACTGCCCCTGGTACATCATGTCGATGGTCCGCTCCATGACCACCTGGTCGTCGGCCACGCCCTCATGGCGCATCCGCTCCCACGCTTCGGCTTCCAGCGCCGCGAACCGGCTTTCGATCGCCGCCGGATCGGCGCTCGCTGCAGACTGGATATAGCTCTCCGACAGGTCGTGCTGCACGTCCACCAGGAGGCAGCCGAGGGCGGAGGTGACGCCGGGGTTGGGCGGCACGATCACCACGGGGATCGACAGTTCGCGGGCCAATGCGAAGCCGTGCAGCGCCCCCGCGCCACCGAACGCGACCAGCGCGAAATCGCGCGGATCGTAGCCGCGGCTGATCGAGATCAGCCGCACCGCATCGGCCATGTTCGCATTGGCGACGCGCACGATCGCCTCCGCTGCCTCGTGCAGGCGCATGCCGAGTTTCTCGGCGACGCCCGTGCGCACCGCGTCTTCCGCCTTCTGTGCGTCGAGCTCGATGGCACCGCCGGCGAGGCCCTTGCCGAGGCGGCCGAGGACGACATTGGCGTCGCTGTTGGTCGGCACCGTGTTGCCACGGCCGTAGCAGGCAGGGCCTGGATTGGCGCCGGCCGATTGCGGGCCGTTGCGCAGGCTGCCGCCCTCGTCGATCCATGCCAGCGAGCCGCCGCCGGCGCCGATGGTCAGCACCTCGATGCTGGGGAAGCGGATCGGGTAGCCGAACTCGATGTGCCAGTCCTTGGTGACGCGCGACTTGCCCTCCCACGCCAGCGACACGTCACAGCTGGTGCCGCCCATGTCGAGGCCGATCGAGTTCGGGAAGCCGCATTGCGAGGCGATGTAGCGGCTGGCGATCGCGCCCGCGGCGATGCCGGAGCCGGCCAGGCGGGCTGCGAAGTGACGCGCGCCCTTGGTCGTCATCACTCCGCCGCCGCTGTGCAGCAGCAACAGGTCGCGCGTGTACCCGCCCTCGCGCAGCCGGTCACCGAGCCGCTCGCAATAGCTGCCGACCACGGGCGCCAGGATCGCGTTGACGACGGTGGTGGAAAACCGCTCGTGCTCGAAAATCTCCGGCAGCACCTCGGACGAGGTCGTGATCACGACGCCCGGCAGTTCCTCCTCGAGGATCTGCTTCATCCGGCCGTTCGTTGGCGCCGTTGGTGAAGGCGTTCATGAAGCAGACGGCGACGGCGGCGACGTCGCGCTTCTTCAGGATGCGCGCGACCTCGCGCGCGCCCGCCTCATCGAGCGGGGTGACGATCCGCCCGGCCGCGTCCACCCGCTCCTTCACCGTCAGCCGGTCGCGGCGCGGCAGATAGGGCCGCGCGACATCCTTGTAGGTGTCCCAGAGGTCCTCCTTGTTGGCGCGGCGGATCTCGATCACGTCGCGAAACCCTTCGGTCGAGACCATCGCGCCGCGCGGCAGGCGACGGGTGATCAGCGCGTTGGTCGCGACCGTCGTGCCGTGCGAGAGCAGCGCCACATCGCGCAGATCGACGCCACCCTGCTCCAGCCCGGCGAGGAACCCGTCGATCGGGTCGGGCGTGGTCGCGGTCTTGGCGACGCGGATCAATCCGGCGTCTTCGTCGAGGATGCAGATATCGGTGAAAGTGCCGCCGATATCGACGGCCACGCGGAAGCTGGTCATGACGGATGCGGGGTCCGGTCAGAGGGCGGGATGCTGGCGGTGCCAGTCGGTGATCGACTGGAAGGCGACGCCGGCACGGACCAGGGCTTCTTCCTCCATCGGCCGGGCGACGAGCTGGAATGCGATCGGCAGGCCGCCGGCAGTGAAGCCGCAGGGCAGCGTGATCGTCGGATTGCCGGTGGCGTCGAACGGGCAGGTGAAGCGCAGCAGCGCGCGGACCTTCTCCACGTCCTCACCCAGCGCTCCGAGCGCCGCCAAGGTTGGCGCGGCGAAGGGCTGCACCGGAACCAGCAGCAGGTCGATCTCCTCGAACAGCGCCGCCACGCGCCCGCGGAAATCGTTCCGCCGCAGCAGGATCTTCTGGTAGTCCAGGCCCGTCAGCGCCCGCCCGCTGTCGATCAGGCCGGCCAGCGCCGCCCCGTACTCGGACTTGCGGGACGGATAGGTCGCCTCGTGCGCAACCGCCGTCTCGACGGCGCAGTTGTCCGGCCAGTCGATCACGATCTGCTTTGAATCCGGGAAGGTCACTTCCTTCACGTCAGGACCGAGTGAACGGACGGCCGCGAGCGCGGCGGCACAGGCCGCGTTGGTATCCTCGTCGCTGACGGCGGTGTTCCACGCCGGATCGAAGCCGACGCGCAGATGGCGAATGCCGTGCTTGGCGCCGCCCAGATAATTCGGCACCGGCTCCTGGCTCGCGGTGGGATCGTTCGGGTCGGCGCCGGCGATCACGCCGAGCATCGCTCCGGCATCGGCGGCGCTGCGCGTCATCGGGCCGACATGATCGAGCGTCGCCGCCAGCTCGAACACGCCGTAGCGGCTCACCCGACCCCAGGTCGGCTTGAGCCCGGTGATGCCGTTGGCGGCCGACGGGAAGCGGATCGAGCCGCCGGTGTCGGAGCCCAGCGAGCCGTAGCAGAGCCCGGCCGCGGTCGCGACGCCCGATCCGCTCGAGGATGCGCCCGGCCAGTGCGCCGCGTTCCACGGATTGCGCGGCGGCGTGATCGACGGATGGTGATCCGCGTAGGCGCTTTCCGTCAGCTGCAGCTTGCCGAGGATGATTGCCCCGCCCTCGGCCAGCCGCTTGACCACGGTCGCATCCTCGGTCGGCACGTTGTCCTTGTAGATCGCCATGCCGGCCGCGGTCGGAACGCCGGTGGTCCAGCACAGATCCTTCACCGCCACCGGCACGCCGTGCAGCGGGCTGCGGATTTCGCCGCGGCGGATCTCGGCTTCTGCAACCTTCGCCTGCGCCAGCGCCTGCTCCGCCATCAGCGTAGCGTAGGCCTTGAGCGTGCCGTCGAGCGCTTCGATGCGCGCAAGCTGCGCCTTGGTGACCTCGACCGGCGACACCTCGCCGGAATGCAGCCGGCGCGCAACGTCGGTGAGTTCGAGATAATGAAGCTCGGTCATGGGGCTTCGGGATCCTCTTCGTTGCTCGCGGGGTCCGACAAAAATGCATACGCCGCAGCGCAAGCGGCATGCCAGCGAGTTGTCGGCCGGAGGGCGTTCGCGGCTGATACCGCGGAAATGCATCATACATGCAAAGCTGCACAAGCTCTGGGCACGTCGGCCCCGAGGCCAGCGCATGGCGCGGCCGCTCACCGTGCCGCGGCGGTGACATGAATCGGCGGACGCCGCGAAGCCCAGGGCCGTGCCGCTTCGATTTGCGAAGCCAGGCGCAGCAGCGTCGCCTCCTCGCCGATGCGCGCCGCGAACTGTACGCCCACGGGAACGCCTGACGCCGTCTGATGCAGCGGCAGCGAGATCGCAGGCTGGCCGGTCGTGTTGTAGAGCGGCGTGAACGGGCAATAGCCGAACACCTCGCGGGTCCACTCCATCGCGGTGATGCCCGCACGATCCTGGTTGATCGTGCCGAGCGGCGCCGGCGGGCTCGCGAGCGTCGGCGTCACCAGCACGTCGACGCCCGCGAAGAACCGGCCCACGCCGCGCGAGACGATGCCGCCGTACTCGATCGCATGCATCAGGTCGATCGCGCGATAACGCAGTCCGTCCTCGTAGCAGGCAAGGGTCGCGGCTTCGAGCGTATCCGGCCCGGGCTTGCGCCCCATCAGCGACCCGAGGAAGTCGGCGAGGCTGACCGTGGACACGGTCCAGATTACGTGCACGTTCGCGAGAAACGCTTCCCAGTCGAGTTGCGGGCGCATCCTCCACCACCGTGTGGCCCAGTTCTTCCAGCAGCGTCGCGGCCGACCGCACGGCGGCGGCGCACTCTGGGTCCGGGGCTGCGCCGGAGGCGGGCATCGCGGTCCACGCGATCCGCAGGCGGCCCGGTGGTGTCGCCGCCAGCGTGCGGAACGGCTGGGCCGGCGGCGGCGACAGGCCGGGCGTGCCGGGGTCGGGTCCGGCGAGCGCGTCCAGCCCCGCCGCCACGTCGCGCACGCTGCGCGCCAGCATGAATTCCACCGCGAGGCCGCACAGCGGATCGGCGATGTCGGGCCCGGACGGCATCCGGTCGCGCGACGGCTTCAGCCCGACCAGGCCGTTGCAGGACGCCGGAATGCGGACCGAGCCGCCACCGTCGGTGGCGTGTGCGATCGGCACGATGCCGGCCGCGACCGCGGCCCCGGCCCCGCCGCTCGACCCGCCCGCGCTGCGCGCCGGGTCCCACGGGTTGCGCACCGGGCCGAACAGCTTGTTCTCGGTGGTCGGCGAATAGCCGAGTTCCGGCGATTGCGTGGTGCCGGCATGCACGAACCCGGCACGCCGGAAGCGCGCCATCAGTTCGCTGTCATGCGTCGCTACCAGCCCCTCCGCGAGGCGCGAGCCCGCGTCGCAGCGCACGCCCTTGGCATGCGGGATCAGCTCCTTGGTCAGCAGCGGCACGCCGCTGAAGGGCCCCTCGGGCACGCCGGCGGCGAGCGTCGCCGCCGCCACGTCGGGCAGCGTGCGGCAGACGGCGTTGATGCGGGGGTTGAGCTGCGCGATCGCCGCGAGCGCGGTCTCCAGCAGCTCCTTCGGCGTCACCTCCTTCTTCGCCACCAGCTCCGCAAGTCCCAGTCCGTCACGGGCGGCGTACTCGTCCAGGCGGATCATCGCGGGCCTCGCTGTGGTTGCAGGATCGGGCTGGGCAAGGCGCAGGGCGGTGCTATGGCAGGTCGATCAGGACATTTCCGAACGCATCCCGTTGCGCCGTGACGCCGGGCGGCACGACGATCGTCGCATCATATTCCTCGATGATGACCGGTCCAGGCACCGCCCTGGCGGAGAGATCGGCGCGGGTCAGCCGCGTTGCCGGCTGCCATCCGAACGCCGGGCCGAAATAGGCGTCGCGGGTCGCGAATGCATCGCTCGTCGCGCCCGGCTGCTGCATCGGCGCCGCGGCGGCGGACGTCGGCGCGGCGCGCCCGAGCACGGCGACGCTGACCAGTTCCACCGGCTCGTCGGGGCCGGCGCGGTGGCCGTAGGTGCGCGCGTGCACCACGCCGAACGCCTCCGCCAGCGCCGCAACGTTCCATCCGTCCTCCGGCAGCGGCACGTTCAGTTCGAACGACTGGCCGAAATAGCGCAGCCGCGCCGACCGTTGCAGGGCGACCTGTTCGCGCGCGCACCCGGCCTCCGCGAGATGACCGAGCGCGCGCTCCTCCAGCGCGTGCAGCAGGTGCGCGACTGCGGCGGGATCGGCGTCGGCCAGCAGCACCTTGTGCGTCTTGGTCGCCAGATACTCGATCACGCCATCGAGCAGCCCGGTCGCCGAGAACACGCCGAGGCCGGGCGGAACGATGACGCGGCGCATGCCGAGGCTGCGGGCCACCAACGGCCCGAAGATGCCGCCGTTGCCGCCGAACGCCACCAGTGCGAACGCGCGCGGATCGAGGCCGCGCTCGGTGGAGACGGCGCGGATCGCCCGGATCATCGCCGCGGTCGCCACCTCCACCGCGCCATAGGCGGCCTTGTCGGCGGGCATGCCGAGCGGCTCCGCCACCTTCGTGCGCAGCGCGGCCTCGGCGGAAGCGGGGTCGAGCTTCACGGTGCCGCCGGCGAGCCCCTCCGGGTTCAGCCAACCGAGCACCAGACTGCAATCGGTGATGGTCGGCTCCGTGCCGCCCATGCCGTAGCAGACCGGCCCGGGATCGGCGCCGGCGCTCTGCGGCCCCACCTGCGGCGCGCCGGCGCGGTCGAGCCAGACCACGGAGCCGCCGCCCGCGCCCACCTCGGCGAGGTCGATCGCCGGCACCCGCAGCGTGTAGCCGCTGCCGGTCAGCAGCCGCGAGCCGGTCATGATGCCGCCGCCGACCTGGAACTCGACGGTGCGCGCCGCTTCGCCGTTCGCGATCAGCGCCGCCTTCGCCGTCGTGCCGCCCATGTCGAAGGAGATCAGGTCGCCGATGCCGACCTGCCGGCCGAGCGCCATGGCGCCGATCACCCCGGCGCCGGCCCGGACTCGACGATGCCGGCGGGGAAGCGCGACGCCAGATCGGCCGACATCAGCCCGCCCGCCGACTGCATGACGAGCAGCGGGCCCCGCTGCCGCGCTCGGCGCAGCATGCCACGCAGCCGATCGAGATAGGCGCTGACCACCGGCTGCAGATAGGCGTTGATGACGGTGGTCGACGTGCGCTCGTATTCCCGGATCTCGGGCAGCACATCGGCGCTGAGAGCTTACGTGGATGCCCGGCGCATGGATCGCGGCCAGTTCCGCGAGGCGGCGCTCGTGCACGTCGTTCGCATAGGCATGCAGCAGCGAGACGGCGATCGCCTGCACGTCCTCCGCGACCAGCGCGCGCAGTGCGGCGATCGCGGAGGCCTCGTCGAGCGGCGTGCGGATCTGGCCGTGCGCATCCAGCCGCTCGTCCACTTCGCGCCGCAGCGCGCGCTCGACCAGCACCGGCGGCTTCTGCCACGCGAGGTCGTACAGCCGCGGCATGCGCAGCGTGCGGATTTCCAGGATGTCGCGGAAGCCGCGCGTGGTGATCAGCCCGGTACGGCCGCCCTTGCCTTCCAGGACGGCGTTGGAGGCAACGGTGGTGGCATGCCGAAACCTCGGTCACCGCCGAAGCGGACAGGCCGGCGATTTCGAGCAGCTGATCCAGGCCGCGGCCGATGGCATCGGCAAAGTCGTGCGGCGTCGAGGGGAATTTCGAGCCGGTGCGTGCACCGGCGCCGTGGTCAGCACGAAGTCGGTGAACGTGCCGCCGATGTCGATCGCGAGTCGGTCGGGTCATCAGCGGCCGCCCGCCATCACCGGCGGCTCGCGCAGAACCTTGGCGGCGCCTCGCCAGCCGCGCGCGGCAGCGAGCGCGCGGCGTTCCCGCGTGGTTGCCTCGGCATCGACCCGCAGCGGATCGGCGAGGATGACCACGCCATACAGTGTGCGTGCCGCGGCCACCGAGACGAACTCGTTGCGCACGTCGCGCAGCACCGCCGCCGGCTCGCGCAACAGGGGATCGCCCCAGCCGCCAGCGCCGGGCAGGTCGTGACGGAACACCTGGCCATGGCGGATCGTCATCGTCAGTTTCGGCGGCAGCGGCGTCGCATCGGTGTCCGGATCGAGCAGTGCTCCGAGACGGCTGGCCCGGATAGCCGCCCGACAACCCGTAGGGCCGATGCGTGTGCCGGTCGGAGCGGACCTGCAGCACTGCTTCCTCCTCGATGAAACGGTAGTCGCGCCGGTACGGAACGCCGCCGCGAAACTGGCCCGCGCCGCCGCCATCCGTGATGAACTCGAACGCGAGGATCTCCACCGGCTGCTCGCTCTCCAGCACCTCCACCGACTGCGTGGCCATGTTGGCGAACATGTTGGCGTTGCCGTCGATGCCGTCCGCCCAGGGCCGTCCGCCCCAGGAGCCGGACATGAAATCCACGTAGACGAAGGGTTTGCGGGCGCGCGTCCAGCCGCCGATGGTGATGCCCGTGTTGCCGCCATCGCTGGCGGCGAAGACCTTGTCCGGCACCAGCATCGCCAGCGCGCCGAAGCAGCAATCGACCATGCGGAACCCGGTCAGGCCGCGCGCCGCACAGGCGGCCGGCAGCACCGCATTGGCGATCGTGCCCGGCGGCGCGATCACCTCGATCGCGCGGAACACGCCGTCGTTGTTGGGCATGTTGACCGAAAGCACCGACTTCACCGCGGTCAGCGTCGCTGCCTGCGTGTAGGAGAAGGTGTTGTTGATCGCACCCTTCACCTGCTCGGCACTGCCGGTCCAGTCCGCGATCAGCCGGTCGCCGCGCTTCTCCAGCGTCACGAACAGCCGGATCGGCTGGCCGACATCGACGCCGTCGTCGTCGATCCAGTCCTCGAAGGAGACTGTGCCGTCGGGAAGCTCGGCGAGGCAGGCGCGCGTCAGTCGTTCGGAGTGGTCGAGCAGGGCTGCCGACATCCGGGTGAAGCCCTCGGCGCCATAGCGGGCGACGAGCTCGCGGACGCCGGCATCGGCGATATGGCAGGCGGCGAGCTGGGCGCGCAGGTCGCCCATCAGCCGCACCGGCAGGCGCACATTGCGCTCGATCAAGGCGAACAGTGTGTCGTTGCGCTGCCCGCGGTCGAACAGCTTCAGCGGCGGAATGCGCAGACCTTCCTGGTAGATCTCGGTGGAGTCGGATGCGTTGGAGCCGGGCACGCGGCCGCCGACATCGGTGTGGTGGCAGATCGTCGCCGCGATGCTGAGCAGGTCGCCGTCGACGAAGATCGGCTGGAAGATGAAGATATCGGGCAGATGCATGCCGCCCTCGAAGGGGTCGTTCATGCAGATCACGTCGCCCGGATGCAGATCATGGCCGAGCCGCGCCAGGGTTGCCTTCAGCGCGACCGGGATCGAGCACAGGTGGCCGGCGACGGTCAGCCCCTGCGCCACCAGCCGCCCCTGCGGGTCGCAGAGGGCGGTGGAGTAGTCCATGATGTCCTTCAGCACGCCCGAGTAGCTGGTGCGGTAGATCGTCACTGCCATTTCGTCGGCCAGCGACGTGATCGCGTTGCGGAACAGCGCCAGCGTGAAGGCGTCCGCCGCGTCCGGCGGCGCGGCGCCGTCAGGCTGCACGGGCATCGTTCGCCACCCGCTGCTCGATCGCGTGCACGACGGCGGCTTCCGTCATCGCACAGTGATAGCGAACCGCCTCGGCCAGCGCGCGCGGGTCGCGCCCGATCGCAGCGGCCAGGATCGCCTCATGCTCCTGCGTCAATTCGCGCACGCGCTGGTCCGAGAGAATCGCCAGATACCGGGCACGCTCGACATGCACCACGAGATCGGCGTGCGTCGCCGCAAGCTGGCGGCTGCCGGCAGCCTCGACCAGGGTCCGGTGCATCTCCAGGTCGAGACGAAACACCTGCTCGCGCTCGCCGAGGCGCAGGTGCAGCACCATGGTTTCCTGCCGGCGGCGCAACTCGGCGATGGTCGCGTCGGTCAGCCGGCCGGCGGCGAGTTCGGCGGCGCCGGCTTCGAGAATGGCGACGACGCGGAAACTGTCGCGGATGTCGTCCACGCGCAGCGGCGTGACCCAGGCGCCGCGATTGGGCAGCAATTCCACGAGGCCGCTGGCGGCAAGCACCTTCAGCGCCTCGCGCAGCGGGGTCCGTGACACGCCGAAGCGTTCGCACAGCATGCGCTCGGGGATGCGCGTGCCCGGGGGAAGCATGCCGCGCATCAGCAGGGCGCGGAGCCCCTTCAGCAGGTGCTCATGCAGGGGCACGCGCTCGATTGTTTCTGATGCGACGAGTTCCATCCGCGTGTTCCCCGACCGGGCTCCGTGGATGCCGGCCGGCTGGGTGTGTGTCAACCGTGATTGCATTCCGAATGCATATATTGTCGCGAGCGGGGAGCGACTTCGCGCAGGAAATGGCCGGATTTCCGGCAGACGGAGTACGATCGGCGGCAGTCTGCATGCATTGCGGCACGCGAATGCAGGCTGCCTCACCGGCAAGCCGGTGCGGGGAGGATCGCGGCGGAGGCGGCCGCATCGCGCAGCATCTCCAGCTCCGAGACCAGCCGGTCGAGCAGCTGGGCCACGATCCCCGCCTCGGCCGAACCGTCGCCGGCCGGCATCGCCGCCCGCAACGCCGGGCTGGGCGGATCGGCGGCGCGCGGGGCGGCAATGGCCGCAACGAACGCAGCGCGGAAGGGTTCCAGCCCGCGCGGCCTGCGGGCCAGCGCCGGGGCGGCGTTGAGCAGGGCGTTCAGGGTCCTGCTGAGACGCTGGAACGCGGTCGCGGCGCGCAGCGTCGCGGTCATTGCGTCGGGGTCGCCGCCGATTTCGGTCAGGGCGCGCTGCACCGACGCCTGCAGGTTGGTGAGGGCGAGCCCGGCTGCCTGTCGGGCCGCCGCCATGTCGGCGATGCTCGCGCGGCCCTCCGCGGCGGCGAGAACGGTGCCGGCATAGGCCGCCATCGCGGCGCAGGTGGCGGCGAGCAGGTCGGGCAGGTCCCGCCGCTCGAAATTGGGCCACAGCAGGTGTCCGCCGACCACCGCCAGCGCCGCGCCGATGCCGGTGGCGGCGAGGCGATAGACCCCGATCTCCGCGTGCAGCGACGGGTTCAAGATGTGCTCGAACGGGATCAATCCGGCGGAGAGGAAGAAGATGGCGAGGCTGTAGTTGAAGGGCAGCACCGCCAGCATCATGAAGAACAGCAGCGCCACGGCCGTGAGCTGCAGGGCTGCGGTCGGCAGCATCGGCGTCATTGCCAGCCCCAGCATGATGCCGAGCACCGTGCCGGCGGTGCGCTGCACCGCCCGCGCCAGCGTCATGCCCGCGTAGGGCTTCAGCACCACCGTGACGGTGAGCGGCACCCAGTAGCCGAAGGGCTTCGGGAACACCCAGAACACCGCCACCGCCGCTGCCGCCACCACGGCGAAGCGCAGTGCGTGGCGCGCGACCACGGAATGTCGATTAAGGTTCGCAACGAGGGGCGCGAGGATGGTCGCGACCTCCGCCCCCGGCGGGGATGCGGCGAGGGCCGGAACCGGGGCGTCGCCCGCGGCGATGCCGAGGCCGCGGACCAGCTCCATCACGACGAGCTGCCTCAACGCACGGGCATCGACGCGGGCTCGCGGCACGGCGCCGGCCTGCCCTTCCATGTCGTCCCGCAGGCGCCGCAGCACCGCGGGGTCGGCCCGCCCATCGAGGGTGCCCGCGATGGCCCGCAGCGCCGCCGGGGCGCCGTCGGGCGGCGCCGCGCGCGCCTCACGCAGGGCACCGCCGAGGGAGAACAGCCGGTCGGCGATTTCGATGAGCACCAGGGTGCGCTGGTTGCCGCGGCTCGTCCCCTGCGCCGCCCCGCGCGCCTGCGCCGCCGCGCGCCGGGCCTCGGCGATGGCGCCGCGCACCTCGGTCTCGATCGAAACCGGCCCGGCCGCGCCGCCGCCCTCCAGATAGCGGGCCACCGCGCGCAACGCCGCGGCGGCCTGGGCGCGCACGGGTGCGAAGGCGCCCCCCGGCCGCAATCCCAAGGTGAACAGCAGGGTCACCGCGCCGCCGAGCGCGAACAGCCCGCCGAACCGCAGCGCATCCGCCACCGAATGCTGGGTGGCCGGCAGGCCCAGCACGATATAGGCCCAGGCGACCGGCACCGACATGGTGGCGAACGCCGTGCCGTAGACGCCCATCATGGCGGAGGCGACGCCCCAGAACAGCATGCCCGCCATCGCCGTCGCGAGGCTGCTGCCGGCGAGCACCCCGCTGGCGAGGGCCACGGCGCCGAGCGCCGCGGCGACGGCAAGCCGCAGCGGCTGGTGGCGATCGCCGTCGTCCACACAGTCGCCGATGGCGAGCAGGAAGGCGCCGACGCCCACCCAGGCGAGCTCCGGCATGCCGAGCGCGTCAGCCAGCAGCAGGGGCAGCACGAGGCCCGCGACCCCCCGCAGCGCGAGCACGAAGGCGAGGCGGCGCGGATCGAACGTGAGCAGGTCGGTCGCGAGCAGGCGCACGCGCGTGGCCCATCCGGGCGCGACCGCCGTCTCAGCCGCCATGCAGCACCTGCCAGATTGCCGCAGCGAGCGCCGGCATCTGCAGGGCGCGGGCGGCCGGATAGGCCGCAAGGGCGTCGGCGATGGCGTTCATCACGGCCGGCGGCGCCGCGCTCGCCCCGGCCTCGGCGCACGCCTTGGCGCCGAACACGTTGGTGCGCGACCTGAGGCCGTTGTCGATCCAGGTGACGTCCGGCACGTCAAGGGCGCGCGGCAGCGCGTAGTCCATCAGCGACGGCGCGATGGGCTGGCCGGTCGCCGGATCATAGGCCATGTGCTCCATCAGGGCCTGGCCGATGCCCTGCGCGACGCCGCCCAGCACCTGCCCGCGCACGGCCGCCGGGTTCACCACCGCGCCGAAATCATCCACCGCCGTATAGGCGAGAATCCGCACCGCGCCGGTCGTGGGGTCGATCTCCAGCTCGCAGGCGTGGCAGCCGTTGGCGCAGCTGCCGTGGGCGAGGATGCCGTGCGATTCGCCGTCCAGCGCGCCCGGACAGGCAGCGGCGATCTCGGCGACGCTCATGGTGCGGTTGGTGTCGGCAAGGCGAAACACGCCGGCGGCGAACTGGATATCCTCGGCCGCCGCCTGCCATCGGGCCGCCAGCAGCCCCCGGCCGCGCGCGGTCACGTCCACGATCGCCTGCTCCAACGCCCGCGAGGAGGTGAGCAGCGACTTCGATCCGCCGGTGCCGCCGCCCCGGCCGAGGGCGGCGCTGTCGCCCTGCCGGACGGTGATGCGGTCCGGCGCGAGGCCGAAGCTGGCGGCGGCGTGGCGCGCGAGCGGCGTGGCGTGGTCCTGCCCGGTGGACTGGGTGCCGATGACCATGTCGAGGCTGCCGTCGGCGCCGAAGGTGAGCCTTGCGCCCTCCACCGGCAGGTGATCCGGCTCGATCATGCGGGCGACGGCGAGGCCGCCGTTGGATTCGAGGTAGTTGGCGAAGCCGAAGCCGCGCAACCGGCCGCGCGCGGCACTTTCCGCCCGGCGCGCGGGAAAGGCGTCGCGGCCGGCGGCCGCCAGGCAGCGGCGCTGGTTGTCGAGGAAGCGCCCGCCGTCGATGACGAGGCCGGTGACGGCGGTGAACGTCGCTTCCTGCGCGTCCGGCAGGTTGCGCGCCCGCAGCGCCGCCGGGTCCAACCCCAGCTCCGCGGCCGCCCGGTCGATGAGCCGTTCCAGCGCATAGGTCGCCTCGGGGCGGCCGGCGCCGCGATAGGCGTCCACCGGCACCGTGTTGGTGAAGATGCCCTTCACCCCGATGTCGATGGCCTGGAAACGATAGGCCCCCGCCTGCACCGGCGCGCCCACGCCGGTCGCGGTGAGTGGCGCGTATTGCGACAGGCTCGCGCCCAGGTTGGCGGTGATGCGCACGCGGATGGCGAGGAAGCGCCCCTCCGCATCGAGCGCGAGCTCGGCCTCCGTCCGGTGGTCGCGCGCCTGGATGTCGGAAAGGAAGGCCTCGCCGCGGGTGGCGGTCCAGCGCACCGGCCGGCCGGTCTCCCGCGCGGCGAGGAGCGTGAGCGCGTGCTCCGGATAGGCGAAGATTTTCGAGCCGAACCCGCCGCCGACGTTGGGCGTGACCACGCGCAGCTGCTCGGGGGCGAGCCCGAAGGCCCCGGCCAGGATGCGCCGCACGAAGTGCACGCCCTGCGTGTTCGTGAGCAGGGTGTATGCGCCGCTTTCGGCATCGAACAGCGCGCAGGCGCTGCGCGGCTCCAGGGCCATCGGGGCGACGCGCGGGTTGACCAGCGCGATACGGGTCACGCGGGCGGCGGCATCGAACAGGCGCCCGCAGGCCGCGGCGTCGCCGAACTGCCAGTCGAAGCAGACATTGTCCGGCGCCTGGTCCCACACCGGCACCGGGCTCGACCCCGGCCCGGTGACGGCGGGCAACGGCGCGTAGTCGACCACGATGCGTTCCGCCGCATCCGCGGCCTGGCCGAGCGTCTCGGCGACGATGAACGCGACGCCCTCTCCCACGTGGCGCACCTTGTCGGCCGCCAGCACCGGGCGGTCGGCTTCCACGCGGGGCCGCCCGTCGCGCGACCTCAGCGGCATCACGCAGCCCAGGGGACGCACGCGCCCCGCGAGGTCCGCGGCGACGAGGACGGCCAGCACGCCTGGCGCGGCCTTCGCGCGGGCGGTGTCGATGCCGCGGATCAGGGCGTGGGCATGCGGCGCGCGCAGGACGAAGCCGTGGACCTCGTCGTCGCGGCGAATGTCATCCACGTAGCGGCCGGCGCCGCGCAGGAATGCCGCTTCATCCCACGCGCGGGCCGCGATGTCCTGGTGCGAGAATGTCATGGCGCGTCTCCGGGCGTCGGGCGGCGGTGAGGATCGCTCGACCGGAGGGCGGCGATCCCCCCGCGATCCGCATTACCGCCGCGGCGCCGGGTCTGCATCGATAAAACGGGGCATGAGTTCCCGGGCTGCGCGCACCTCATGCCGGACGCCGCATGCACGAGAAACGGCGACAACGAGATCGCGCAACCGGTGCGTTGAATGCAAAGAGCTGCTTCGGCAGTCTTCGATCATCGCGGTCGAGAGGACCCGGCGTGACCGAGACGGAGCGTGATCTCGCCGACTGCGTGGGGGCCGTATACGAAGCGGCCGCCGGCGACGGCGGCTGGCTCGATGTCGGCAGGCGGATGTGTCGCCTTCTGGATGCCCCCCAGCGGGCGATGCTGCGCATCGGCGACCCGCGCAATATGCTGATGCCTGCCGATGCGAGCGATGCTGCCTACCCGCCTATTCACACCTCTCCCTGGCCCACGGTGCGACGTTCTTCCCGCACTGGATCGCACTCGAGCCTGAGAAGATCATCGGCTTCCAGAACGAGAAGATCGGGCTGATGCAGCAGTATCGCGACGCGGGACCCGCCTATCCGACGCTCGTGGTGGATGAGTTCGCCACCATCACCTTTGTGGAGGATTGCGGCCGCAATAACGAGACGGTCATCGCCTGTGCGCCGCACGACCTTCCCGCCGGCTATGCGTCGCGGCGCAACGTCGGCTGAGCGCGGAGGGAGATTGCAGATGAACCGGTCGTTGGAGCGCGCGCTCATCGAGAGGGCCTGGCGGGACCCGGAGTTCGTCCGGCTACTGGAGCGCGATCCGAAGGCGGCCCTCCGGTCCCTGGGGGTCGAGGTGCCAGAGGGCATCAACCTCGCCGTTCGGATGCAGCGGCGTGACACGCTCTATTTCGTCATTCCGCCCCCGGCCGAGCGACCGGAGGACGCGGATTCGGTCATCAACCAGATGGATCTCTGGCAGAGTGGCGACGTGTTCTGCTGGATGCTGCCGCAGGCGCTGAAGCTCGAACTGCTCGCCATGCGCCAAGCCTACCGCAGGGGTCAGCCATGAACGACGCCCAGGACATCTTCACCGAGCACTATCGCAGGATCCGGCGCGATCCAGACGCGCGCCAACGCCTGATCGACGACCCGGTGGCGGGGCTGCGCGAGCATTTCGGCTCCGTGCCCGACGGTGACTATCGCGTCGAAGTCATCCCGCAGGAGCGCGACACGATCACCATCGTGCTGCCGGCGCCCTCGGGCGGCGACACGAGCGACGCGGCCATCGACGCCGCGAGCCGCCGCATCTACGACATGCTGTTCACTGACGGCATCGGCGGCTATCTCATCCCGGACGAAGCGCTGACCTGGGTCCTGCGCGACATGCGGTCGCTGTGGTCGCGAGCGCAGCCGGAAGACTGAGGGGACGTGCCGACGGCCGAAGCGCGCGCACGCGCCGTGAACGCTGCCGGTGGACGCTCCGCCGCCCTGCGGGGCGTCGCTCGCTGCCGAGTCGTCCGCGGCGCGCGGGGGCGTGCCGGCATCCGCGCGAGATCCGACACGGTACGACGTGCTCAAAGCCGGCGCCGGACCTCGCCGTCGCCACCGTGAGGGGCGGGAGATGATCGTGCCGGGCCTCAGCGAATGGGTCTTCTCGGTGAAATCGTTCGCCGCGGCGATGATCGCGTTCTACGTCGCCTTGGCGATGAATCTCGACCGTCCGTACTGGTGCATCGCCACGGTCTACATCGTATCGCAGCCGCTGGCGGGCGCGCTGCGTTCGAAGGGTGCCTACCGCATCATCGGCACCTTGGTCGGGGCGGCGGTCGCGGTCGCGCTGGTGCCGGATCTCGTGGACGCGCCGGCGCTGCTCACGGCCGCGCTCTGCCTGTGGCTGGGCGTGTGCCTGTATTTCTCCCTGTGCGACCGCACCCCGCGCAGCTACGTGTTCATGCTCGCGGGCTACACCGCGTCGATCATCGGCTTCCCGTCCGTTGACCAGCCCGCCGGGATCGTCGGGACGGCCGTCGCGCGCGTCGAGGAGATCGGCCTCGGCATCGTCTGCGCGACCCTGATCGGCTCCATCGTCGTTCCCCGCCCGGTCGCGCCGGTCCTGGACGCGCGCATGGGCGCCTACTTCGCCGCCGCGCGCCGCTGGGCCCTCGCCGCGCTGGCTGGCGAGGGCGGACAGGAGGACGCGCGCGCGGCGCGGCGCGCCATGGCTGGGGCGTCGCCGGAGTTCAACGTCCTGATCTCCCACCTCCCCTACGACACCTCGCGGCAATATGTGACCAGGAAGCCGTTCGCGATCCTCGAGGCGCGCCTGATCTACCTGCTGCCGGTGGTCTCGGGCGTCGCCAACCGCATCACGGCGCTGCGGCGCGCCGGCGGCCTCACGCCCGAGATTCGCAGCCTCGTCGACCGCGTGGCCGACTTCCTGCGCTCGGGACCGCAGACGCCGCCCGAAACCGGCCGCGGGCTCCGGGCGGACCTATCCGGTGCGGCGGCGAGGGCGGACGAAGCGGATGGCTGGACGACGATCCTCAGGACCGCGCTGCTTGCGCGTCTCGCCGAGTTTGTCGATGTGGTCGCCGACATCCGCACCCTGCGGCAGCACGTTCTGTCCGCCGACCCGCACGTGCCGCCGCTGGCACTTCCTCCTGGGCTCGCACCCGATGCCACGCGCCATCGCGACCGCGCCATGGCGTTGCTCTCCGCGCTCGCAGCCTTCCTGTCGATTGCCCTGGTGTGCGCGTTCTGGATCGCGACGGCGTGGCCGGATGGCGCGATCGCGGCGCTCATGGCGGCGATCATCGGCAGCTTCTTCGCGACGCTGGACGATCCGGTGCCGCAGATGCTCGCCTTCCTCGGCGACGTGCTGGTCGGTTTCGTGTTAGCCGGCCTCTACCTGTTCGTGATCCTGCCGCAGATCGCCGGTTTCCCGGTCCTGGTTCTGACGCTCGCGCCGTTCTATCTGCTCGTCGGCGCATTCATCGCCGTTCCGGCGACGTTCATGCGCGCACTCTCGATCGCCTTGAACGGCACCATGATGCTGACGCTCACCGACAGCTACAGCGCCGATTTCGCCGGTTTCATCAACACGTCCGCCGCCGCGGCCCTCGGCATTCTGGTGGCTGCCGGTGTCACGGCGCTGGTGCGCTCGGTGGATGCGGAGGTCACGGTGCGGCGGCTGCGGCGCGCCTGCCGGCGGGACGTGGCGCGCGCCGCCACCCGCCGGGGCATCGTGGAACGGCCGGCACTCGCCGCCCTGCTCCTCGACCGGCTGGCCGAACTCGCCCCGCGGCTCACCGGTGCCGATGCCGATGCCGACGCGGGCATGCAGCGCGCGCTGCGCGACGTCACCGTCGGCCTCAGCGTCGTCGACCTTCGGCACGGCAGCGCCGCTCTCCCGCCGGGCGCCCGCGACAGTGTCGATGCGACGCTCGCCGCGGTGGGCGCCCATTATGCGCGGCGCGAGCCCGAGCCCCCCGCGCCAGACCTGCTGGCGCGCATCGACGGCGCCATCGCGAGCGTGGCCGCGATCGGCGCCGCGTCGGTCCAGCGGCTCCTCATGGAACTGCTTGCCATCCGCCAGGGCCTGTTCCCCGACGCACGCGCCCCCGACCTCTCCGCTTCCGGCGCAACCCTCCGCGATGCAGCCGGACTCAAGCGATGATTCACGAGCTCGACATCTACGGCGTGCTCATCCCGCCGATCTTGGCCTGGACGGCCATCGCACTCGCTGCGGCCGGGCTCCTGCGCCTGGCGATGGGAAGGCTCCGCGTCTACCGGTTCGTATGGCACAAGCCGCTGTTCGACCTTGCACTGTTTGTCATCGTGCTGGCTGTGGTCGCGGCCGCGGGGGGATGATCGCGATGGAACGTCTTGGAACGCTGGCCGGGCGGATCGCGGTGACCCTGGTCGTGACGACGGTCGCCGCGGTGGTGGGATGGCAGCTGTGGGTCTACTACATGGACGCGCCTTGGACGCGTGACGGGCGCGTGCGCGCGGATGTGGTGCAGGTGGCCCCCGACGTGTCCGGCCTCGTCGCCGAGGCGCTGGTGCGAGACAACCAGGCGGTGAAGAAGGGCGACGCGCTGTTCCAGATCGACCCGGTGCGCTTCGCGTTCGCCCTGATGAAGGCCGAGGCGGTGGTCGCGTCGAGCGAGGCGGCAGCCAACGAAGCGACGCGCGAGATGAACCGTGCGCTGGCGCTGACCGACCTGGACGTCGCCACCCAGTCGCAGCAGCAATACACCGCCGCCGCCGCGGAAGCGCGCGCCGCGTATCAGCAGGCAGTGGCGGAGCGCGACGTGGCCAAGCTCAATCTCGAGCGCGCGACCGTTCGCGCCACGGTCAACGGCGTCGTCAGCAATTTCCACATGCGTCCCGGCGACTACGTGACCGCGGGCGCCGCCGTGTTCGCCGTGGTCGATACCGACAGTTTCTACGTGGCCGGGTACTTCGAGGAGACGAAGCTGCCCGCCATCCGCATCGGCGATCCCGTGCGCGTACAGCTCATGGGTGAGACCCGACTCATCGACGGTCATGTTCAGAGCATCGCCATCGGGATCGCCGACCGCGATCTGTCCAGCAATCCCTCGTTGCTCGCAGACGTGACGCCGACGTTCTCGTGGGTCCGCCTCGCCCAACGGATGCCGGTGCGCATCGCCATCGATCATGTGCCCGAGGGACTCCGCCTCGCCGCCGGGCGGACGGCGAGCGTGGTGGTGGTGCCGCAGAAGCGGCGGTAAGTCCCCTCCGCCGGTCCGGTCAGATCTGGCGCGGGCGGAGCGAGGCGGCGGATTTCGGCCAGGATGGGCACGCGCAGGCCGGCTTTGTCTTCGGGGCGCGGCGCGGACGGGGCGGGCCTGTCACTCCAGGGCCGCGGCCTCCGCGCGCAGGCTGCGCTGCAGGCGGGCGCCGAGATGGCTGATCACCTCCGCCGCCGCGAGCGCGCCGAGCTGGCCGCAAGCGGCGAGGCTGCGCCCCGCGGTCAGCGCGGCGAGGAATCCGGCCGCGTAGGCGTCGCCCGCGCCGGTGGTATCGACCACCTGCGCCGGCGTCGCGGGCACCGAGACCTCCGCCGCACCCTCCAGAATCAGGCTGCCGGCCTCGCCCAGAGTGACTGCGGCCAGCCGCACGTCGCGGCGGACGGCGGCGAGCGCGCCGGCAAGGTCGTTGCTGCGATAGAGGCTGGCAAACTCGGCCTCGTTGCCGATCACGATGTCGGCCTCGGTGCGCAAAAGTTGCAGGAACGCGTCGCGGTGGCGATCGACGCAGAGCGGGTCGGAGAGCAGCAGCGCCACGCGCCGGCCGGCGGCATGCGCGACGGCGGCGGCACGGTGGCAGGCGGCCGCAGCCGCGTCGAACAGATAGCCTTCGAGGTAGGTCACGGCCGAGTCCCGCAGCACGGCTTCGTCCACCTCGGCCTCGGAGAACGCGGTGCAGGCGCCGAGATAGGTGTTCATCGTGCGCTGTCCGTCCGGTGTGACCAGAATCAGCGACCGCGCGGTGGGGGCGCCGCCGGTGAGCGGTGGCGTGGGGAAGTGCACGCCGACGGCGGCGATGTCGTGGCGGAAGACGGCGCCGAGCTGATCGTCCGCGACGCGGCCGAGATAGGCGACGCGCGCCCCCAGCCCCGCCGCCACCGCGCAGGTATTGGCGACCGCGCCGCCGCTGGTCTCCTGCGCCGGTGGCATGGCAGCGTAGATGTTCGCGGCGGCGGCGGCATCGATCAGCGTCATGCCGCCCTTGCGCATGTCGTGGCGCGACACGAACGCCTCGTCCACCTGGGCGAGCACGTCCACGATCGCGTTGCCGAGTCCAACGATGTCGAAGCGGGTCATGCCGCGAGGTAACATCCGTCCCGCCTCGCTGCAACGCCGGGCCGGCGGCGCTGATGATTCCGCATCCGGTACGAGCAGGCTGCCCGGTTGTTCGGGCGCGCCGGCGTGTGATAGGCCAGCCGGAGCCAGTTCACTCAAGCGCAACGGAGGGGGCCGTGTTCAAACGCCGCAAGCCCGACGAGACGCAGTCGGCGGATCCGAGCGTCTCCGTTGCCGGAGCCGCCGACGACCCGGCCCTTCCCGACGCGCCCGCCCGCCTGCCGCCTGCCGCGTTCGCGCCGCGCGCCGGCAATTCCGGGCTCGGCGTGCCGCCGTTCCGTCCCGCATCCCCCAAGGAGGCTTTTATGGGCCGCTCGCCATTCGCCCCGGTTCCCGCTCCCGCCCCCGGCGCGCCGCCGGTCGCTCCGGTCCCCGGCGCCGCCGCGCGCCCGGTGGCGGTGCCGCCGCCGCGCGCGGCCGGCCGCGACGCGGCGGAGCGGCGCACGCTGGTGGTGGGCCGCGGCATCTCGCTGCAGGGCACGGTGCAGGACGCCGAGCGGCTGGTAGTCGAGGGCACGGTGGAAGCGACGATGATCCACGCGAGCGAGCTGGCGATCGCGCCGGGCGGCGTGTTCAAGGGCGAGGTGGAGGTGGACGAGGCGGAGATCGCCGGCACCATCGACGGCACGCTGACCGCACGTCACAGCCTCCAGGTGCGCGCGAGCGGCAAGGTGCTGGGCACCGCGCGCTGCCGCCGGTTGCAGGTTGAGGACGGCGGGCAGATCACCGGGCGGATGGAAATGCTCGGCGACGGCACCGCGCGCCCCGCCGAGGCGAAGACGGAAGTCAGCGCCTAGCGCAGCGCCGCGTTCACTCGCGCGAGTGCCGCGGCACTCGGACACAGCTCGGCGTCGCCGAGCGTGTTCAGGGGGGCCGCGACCGTGTTCAGGCGCGTGTGCAGCTCATCTGGCTCGGGATCGACGTAGAGCAGGCCGGTGACGATCTCGCCGGCTGCGGTGCGTTCCTGCAGGTGGGCGAGCGCCGCGGTGCGGTCATGCGCGTCGTATTCGGCGTCGAGCTTGCGAAGCGCCAGCCGGCTGCCGTCATGCTGGGTGACGATCTCCAGCATGCCCGGCGCGTAGTCGGCGGTGATCTCCTCGCGGCCGGAGATGAAGTCGAGGCGGTTCACGGCCTCGTTGTGCTCGCGGACGTAGTCGAAACTCTTCGTGCTGCCCTCGTGGTTGTTGAACTGCACGCAGGGTGAGATGCAGTCGATGAAGGCGGCGCCGGGGTGGCGCAGCGCCGCCTTGACCAGCGGCACGAGCTGCGTCTTGTCGCCGGAGAAGCTGCGGGCGACGAAGCTGGCGCCGAGCTGCAGCGCGAGGCCGACGAGGTCGATCGCGGCGTCGATGTTCGCCGCGCCCTTCTTGCTGCGCGCGCCTTTGTCGGAGGTCGCGGAAAACTGGCCCTTGGTGAGCCCGTACACGCCGTTGTTTTCGACGATGTAGAGCATGTTCACGCCGCGGCGGATGGCGTGCGCGAACTGGCCGAGGCCGATCGAGGCGGAGTCGCCGTCGCCCGAGACGCCGAGATAGATCAGGTCGCGGTTGGCCAGGTTGGCGCCGGTGAGCACGCTCGGCATACGGCCGTGCACGCTGTTGAACCCATGCGCCGCGCCCAGGAAATAGGTGGGCGTTTTCGACGAGCAGCCGATGCCGGAGAGCTTCGCGATGCGATGCGGCGGCAGCGCCAGGTCGAAGCAGGCTCGCACGATCGCGGCACTGATCGAGTCGTGCCCGCAGCCGGCGCAGAGGGTAGAAATCGCGCCTTCGTAGTCGCGCCGCGTCAGGCCCAGTTCGTTGGCCGCAAGCTCGGGGTGGTGCAGCCGCGGTTTCGGCAGGAAGGTCATGGCACAGCCTTGCGCAGCGGGACGATCTTGGCGGCGTCGACGTGATCGGCGATCGCGCCGGTAATGAAGCGCGCCGTGATCGGCGTGCCGTCGTAATGCAGCACGCGCACCAGTTTCGCAGGGTCGAGCTCACCCTCGACGATCAGCAGCGTGCGGAGCTGCGCGTCGCGGTTCTGTTCGACCACGAATACGCGCTCATGCTCACGAACGAACGCGATCACGTCGTCGTGGAACGGGAAGCCGCGCACGCGCATGACGTCGAGCGCGATGCCCTGTGCCGCGAGCAGCTCCATTGCCTCTTCCATCGCCGGCGCGGTCGAGCCGTAATGAATCGCGCCGAAGCGGGTGGGCTGCGCCGCGTCGTGCCGCACCGGCGCCGGCACATACTGCCGGGCGGTCGCGAACTTCTTCAGCAGCCGCTCCATGTTGCGCTGATAAGCAGGGCCTTCCTCGGTATAGCGCGCGAACTCGTCGCGGCTGGTGCCGCGGGTGAAGAAGGCGCCCTTGCTCGCGTGCGTGCCCGGCAGCGTGCGCCACGGGATGCCGTCGCCGTCCACATCGAGATAGCGGCCGAACTCCCGCCCCGCGTCGAGATCGGCGGCGGTCATCACCTTGCCGCGGTCCATGCGCCGCGCATCATCCCAGGTAAGCGGCGCGCAGAGCCGGTCGTTCATGCCGATATCGAGGTCCAGCAGGACGAACACCGGCGTCTGCAACCGCTCGGCGAGATCGAAGGCGGTGGCTCCGAATTCGAAGCATTCATGCGGGTCGGACGGGAACAGCAGCACGTGCTTGGTGTCGCCGTGCGAGGCATAGGCGCAGGCGAGCACGTCGCATTGCTGCGTGCGTGTGGGCATGCCGGTTGAAGGGCCGGCTCGCTGCACATCGAAGATCACCGCGGGGATCTCGGCGAAATAGGCGAGGCCCAGAAACTCCTGCATCAGGGAGATGCCGGGGCCGGAGGTTGCGGTGAAGGCGCGCGCCCCGTTCCAGCCGGCACCGATCGCGACCCCGATCGCCGCCAGCTCGTCCTCCGCCTGCACGATCGCGTACCGGCCGAGCCCGGTGTCGGCCTCGGTGCGGAACCGCTTGCACCAGCGCGCGAACGCCTCGGCGAGCGAGGTTGAGGGCGTGATCGGATACCAGGCGGCGACGGTGGCGCCGCCATACACGGCGCCGAGGCCGGCGGCGCTGTTGCCTTCCAGGAAGATGCGGTCGCCCACGGCGTCGGCACGGCGCACGCTGAGCCCGATCGGGCAGGGCAGATGTTCCAGCGCATAGTCGCGGCCGAGATGCATCGCATGCCGGTTCGGCGCGATCAGCTTCTCCTTGCTGCGGAACTGCTCGGCGATCAGAGCCTCGATCACGTCCGGCTCGATCCCGAGCAGCGCGGAGAGCGCGCCGACGTAGAGGATGTTCTTGAAGATCTGGCGCTGGCGTGGGTCCTGGTATTCGCGGTTGCAGATTTCCGTCAGCGGCACGCCGAGGACGGTGATGTCCTCGCGCAGGTTGCGCACGCTGCGCGTCGAATCGTAGAACAGATAGCCGCCGGGTTCGATCCCGGCCACGTCCTTGTCCCAGGTCTGCGGGTTCATCGCGACCATGAGGTCGGTGCCGCCGCGCGCGCCGAGATGCCCGGCCTCGCTGATCCGCACCTCGTACCAGGTGGGCAGGCCCTGGATGTTGGAGGGGAAGATGTTGCGCGGGGTCGCCGGCACGCCCATGCGCAGGATCGACTGCGCGAACAGGCGGTTGGCGCTCGCCGAGCCCGAGCCGTTGACGTTGGCGAAGCGGACGACGAAGTCGTTGATGCGCTCGATCGGCTGCATGAAGCGGCTACTCCGCGAGCACCGGCACGGGAGCGTGCACCTGCGCCGTCTCCAGGAAGAAGCGCTGCATGTCCCATGCCCCGGTCGGGCAGCGTTCCGCGCACATGCCGCAATGCAGGCACACGTCTTCGTCCTTCGCCATGACGCGTCCCGTCTTCAGTCCGTCGGCGACATACAGCGCCTGGGTGAGGTTGTGCGCCGGGGCGTTCAGGTGGTGCCGCAGCGCCGCCTCATCGTCATTGCCGGTGAAGGTGATGCAGTCCACCGGGCAGATGTCGACGCAGGCATCACACTCGATGCAGAGCTTCGGCGCGAACACGGTCTGCACGTCGCAGTTGAGGCAGCGCTGCGCCTCCTTGAAGGCGAGGTCGAGATCGAAGCCCAGCTCGACCTCGGTGCCGATATCGGCGAGCGCCCGCGCCTTTTCGATATGCGGAACCTTGAAGCGCAGGTCGATCGAGACGTCGTTGTCGTAGCTCCACTCGTGAATCCCCATCTTCTGGCTGACGAGGTTGACGAGCGGGGGCGGGCGGTCGCGCGGATCTTCGCCGTCGAGCACACGGTCGATCGAGATCGCCGCCTCATGCCCGTGCGCCACCGCCCAGATGATGTTTTTCGGGCCGAACGCGGCATCGCCGCCGAAGAACACGCGCGGCAGCGTCGATTGCAGCGTCACCGGATCGAGCACCGGCAGCCCGTCGCGCCCGAATTCGACGCCGAGGTCGCGCTCGATCCAGGGGAAGGCGTTCTCCTGCCCGACCGCGATCAGCACGTCGTCGGCCTCCATGAACACGTCCGGCTCGCCGGTCGGCACCAGCGAACGGCGGCCGGCGGTGTCGTATTCGGGGCGCACCTTCTCGAACATCATGCCAGTCAGGCGTCCCTCGGCGTGGGTGAACGCCTTCGGCACGAGGTAGTTGAGGATCGGGATGTCCTCGTGCATCGCGTCCTCCTTTTCCCAGGGGGACGCCTTCATCTCCTCGAAGCCGCTGCGCACGACGACGCGCACGTCCACGCCGCCGAGGCGGCGCGCGGAGCGGCAGCAGTCCATGGCGGTGTTGCCACCGCCGAGCACGAGCACGCGCCGGCCGATGGCTTTCACATGCCCGAAGCTGACCGAGGCGAGCCAGTCGAGCCCGATATGGATGTTGGCCGCCGCTTCCTCTCGTCCCGGCACGCGCAGGTCGCGCCCGCGGGGCGCGCCGCAGCCGACGAAGACGGCATCGAAGCCGTCGTGGAGCAGGGCCCGGAGGCTGTCCACGCGCTGGCCGAGCCGTGCCTCCACGCCGAGGTCCAGGATGTAGCCCACCTCTTCGTCGATCACGCTTTCGGGAAGCCGGAAGCGCGGGATTTGAAAGCGGATGAAGCCGCCCGCCTGCGCTTCCGCGTCGAACACGGTCACCGCGTGGCCGGCGAGGGCGAGGTCGCGCGCCACCGTGAGCGAGGCCGGGCCGGCGCCGACACAGGCCACGCGGCGGCCGGTGGTGTGCCGGGGTGGGATCGGCAGGCGCGCCGTGATGTCGCCCTTGTAGTCGGCGGCAACGCGCTTGAGGCGGCAGATGGCGACCGGCTCGGTCTCTACCCGCCCGCGGCGGCATGCGGGCTCGCACGGCCGGTCGCAGGTGCGCCCGAGGATTCCCGGGAACACGTTCGAGTGCCAGTTGACCATGAACGCATCGGCGTAGCGCCCGGCGGCGATCAGCCTGATGTAATGGGGCACGGGCGTATGGGCGGGGCACGCCCACTGGCAATCCACGACCTTGTGAAAGTAGTCGGGATGGCCGATGTCGGTCGGCTTCAACGCGTCATCCTCCCCGCCTCGCGGCGGCCGGCGGGACTATGCCAAAGCATGGGCCGTGCCGGTAGAGGGTGCCAGCGGGCAGCCATCTGTCATTTCGATGGCAGGCATGCCCCAGCCCCGGGACTTGCCGCGCTCCGCGGCCTGTGATCCCGTGCGCCGAGCAACGGAGGACACGTCATGCCCTACACTGCCTCGGCAAGCACGACGGGCGGCCGCAACGGCCATGTCAATTCGGGCGATGGGCTGATTCATCTCGACCTTTCCGTGCCCAAGGAGATCGGCGGTCCGGGCCGGCCGAACACCAGCAACCCCGAACAACTCTTCGCTTCCGGCTATTCCGCCTGCTTCGGCGGCGCCGTGGAATATGCCGCGACGCTGGAAAAGGTGAAGGTGGGGCCGGTGACGGTGACGGCCGAGGTGACGATCGACCACAACGCTTCGGGCTTCTTCCTCGCGGTCAAGCTGCGCACCAAGGTCGAGGGCGCGGACCGCGCCACGGCCGAGCGGCTGGTCAACCGCGCGCACAACGAGATCTGCCCGTATTCGAAGGCGACTCGCAACAACATCAACGTCGAGCTCGAAGTCGCGTAGCCCGCGGCCGATGACGCGCAAGGAGCTGACGAAACTCCTCGACCGCTACCGGGTCACCGACGGCAAGGGGTTTCGCCTCAAGCACCACGATCCCGACGACACCGGCGGTGCGCTCGTCGACAAGGCACAGAGCGAGACGCTGCTGGCCGCCGGCGTGGCACGGCTCGCCGAGTTGCAGCCGCTGCTGTATGCACAGGATTCCTGGGCGATGCTGTGCGTCTTCCAGGCGATGGACGCGGCCGGCAAGGACGGCACGATCAAGCACGTGATGTCCGGAGTGAACCCGCAGGGCGTGCAGGTCGTGAGCTTCAAGCAGCCGGGACCGGAGGAGCTGGAGCACGACTATCTGTGGCGCGTCAGCCAGCGGCTGCCGGCGCGCGGCGACATCGGCGTATTCAATCGCAGCCACTACGAGGAAGTGCTGGTGGTGCGGGTGCACCCCGAACTGCTCGATCGCCAGCGCCTGCCGGCGGCTGTCAACGGCAAGAAGGTGTTCGACCACCGGCTCCAGGACATCGCGGCATTCGAGCGCTACCTGCACCGGCAGGGGACGGTGGTCCGCAAGTTCTTCCTGCACCTCTCGCAGGCCGAGCAGAAGCGGCGGTTCCTCGCGCGGCTGGACACGCCGGACAAGAACTGGAAGTTCAGCGCGGGCGATATCGCCGAGCGGGCGCACTGGGACGACTACATGAGCGCGTATGAGGAGGCGATCGCCGCGACCGCGACGCCGCATGCGCCGTGGTTCGTGGTGCCGGCCGATCACAAATGGTTTTCGCGCATGATCGTGGTCGAGGCGATGATCGAGGCCTTGGAGGGACTCGAACTGCACGCGCCGGTGCCCACGGACGCGGACCGTGCGAAGCTCGCCGAGGCGCGGCTGAAGCTGGAGGCGGAGAAGGAATAGGCGCACGGCGCATCCGGGTGCGCCCCGGCCGCGGGGCACACCCGGTCAGCTCAGCTCACGGCTTCGCCGCGCCCTGCGTGTTCACGTAGAGTGCGTAGACTGAGGTGCTCGCGCACATATACAGCCGGTTGCGCAGCAGCCCGCCGAAGCAGAGGTTCGCGCACGTCTCCGGCAGGTGGATCTTGCCGAGCAGCGTGCCATCGGACGCGTAGCAGCGCACGCCGTCCTCCTTCGGGTCGCCCCAGCCCATGCTGCACCAGATACTGCCATCGATGTCGGCGCGCATTCCGTCGGTGAAGCCCGGCAGGAAGTCTTCGGCGAACACCTTGCCGTTGCTCACCTTGCCGGTGCCGATGTCGACATCGAAGACGCGAATATGCGCGGGTCCGCCCTGCGTGGCGCCGCTGTCGATGACGTACAGCTTCTTCTCGTCCGGCGAGAAGCAGATCCCATTGGGCTGCACGAAATCATCGACCACGATGGATACGTTGCCGGTCTGTCCATCGACGCGGTAGACGTTGTGTGTTGCCTGCTCCTGCTCGCGCTTGAGACCCTCGTAGTTGCCGAGGATGCCGTAGCTCGGATCGGTGAACCAGATTGAGCCGTTGGAGGCGACCACCAGGTCGTTGGGCGCGTTCAGCTTCTTGCCGTTATAGCTGTCCGCGATCACGGTGATCGTGCCGTCGAGTTCGGTACGCGTGACGCGCCGGCCGCCATGTTCGCAACTGAGCAGCCTGCCCTGCGGATCGACCGTGTTGCCGTTCGAGTTCATCGACGGCGTACGGAACACGCTCAGATGGTTGTCGTCCTCAAGCAGCCGCATCTGGCGGTTGTTCGGGATGTCGCTGAAGATCAGGTAGCGCCCGGCGCGGAAATAAGCCGGCCCCTCGGCCCAGCGGAAGCCGGTGGCGACCCGCTCGACCGCACCGGTGCCCGGGCTGCCCTTGAAGCGCTTATCGAGGGATTCGATGTGAACGTCGGGGTAGCGGGAATTGGGCAGCGGCCCGAGCGGCAGGCGCTCGAAGCCCGGCACGGGCAGCGGCACGCCGGTCTCGCCGAACGGACCCTCGGTCGCGGCCGCGGCGACCTTCAGCGTGGTCGCGGTGGCAGCGGCCGCAGACGTTGCCAGAAAGGCACGACGGTTCATTGGATGTTCCTCCGTGTGGGCCGGAGTTGTGTCCCCGGCGCGCGGCAGCATAACACCGCGCCCCGCTGGCGCCCATCGGCCTCCATTACCGTTTCGCGACGCTCTCGCTTAGGGCATCGCGGCGCTTCCCTGCTGGCTCGGTGACGGGGCGGGCGTCGCGGCTGGTGGCGTGGTCGCGGCCGGACCTGGGACCGGACTCGAAGCTGGACCAGCGGCTGGAGCTGGGGTTGGGGCCGGACTCGAGGTCGGCGCCGGCGTGGGCGCAGCTTCCGTCGGCGTCGCGGCGGGGCTGGGCGCTGCTGCCGGCGCGGGCAGCGGGCTCGCGGCGACCGAGGCGGGCGCAGGCGCGGTGGCCGCCGTCGGCGCTGCTCCGGACGACCCCGCCCCCGATGGGCTTGTTCCTGACTCCGCCGCCTTGGCGGCCGGCCCCGAGGTCTGTGCGTCCGGATTGACCGTGTAGTCGGGCACGATGCGCGCCTGCTTGCCGCCGATCACCAGCACCTTGGTGCCGATCTTCAGAGGGATGACGTCCTTCTGGGTCACCGAGACGAGGTCGTTGGCCGTCTCGCGGACGATGTATTCGAACGCCTGCGTGTCGTCCGTCGCATGTTCCACCGTGTTGCCGAGCAGTCCCCCGACCAGGCCGCCGCCGATCGCGCCGAGGGCCGTGGCGACGCCGCCGCCCGGAGCCTGCGCCCCGGCGACCCCGCCGACGGCAGCGCCGGTCGCGGCGCCAACGACGCCACCGGCGCTCACGTCGATCTGGCGAACGCCGATCACCACCCCGCGCTCGACCTTGTTCGCCTGCTGAACGGCTGCCGCATTGTATGTATTGGGCGAGTAATCCGGCCCGCAGCCGACGAGCAGCGCCGGCGCCACGCATGCCGCAACAGTCCTCAACAGACGGATCACACACACTCCTCCTGCCGTCCGGGCCGCGGCTTAGGGCAACTCGGCGCGGCTGTCACCCGCGATTTTGCAACCGGCGGTTTCACAGACCGCGGCGGGCGTTCCGGGGGCTGATTGAGATGGCCGAAAGAGTGCGCCATCATCCGCCGTCAACCGCCCGGCCGCGGACAAGGGCGGGCAACCCATGGAGGAGCAACAAGGATGGCAATGCAACGACGCACCCTGCTCGGGGTCTCCGGCGCACTCGCGATGGGGGCTCTGTCCGGCGTCTCGCGCGCGGCCGAGAAGACGGTCGTTTATCTGACGCCCGGGCTTGATCTGCCGTTCTGGCGCTATCTCGCCAAGGGGATCGAGGACAGCGCGAAGGCGCAGGGATTCGGCTTCACCGCGCTCGACAGCCACAACAACGCCGCGACCCAGCTCAAGAACGCGCAGGACGTGATCGCGCGCGGTGTCGCCGGCATCTGCATCTCGCCCACCGACAGCTCCACCGCGCCGGCCGTGCTCGGGCTCGCGCAGCGGGCAAAGATTCCGGTGATCATCTCCGACATCGGCACCAACTCGGGCGAATACGTGTCCTTCGTGATTTCCAACAATTTCGAGGGCGCCTACGGCATCGGCAAGGTGCTCGCCGAACGGATGAAGGAGAAGGGCTGGCAGGACGGCTCCGTCGGGTTCGTCACGATCAGCCAGGCGCGCCGCAACGGTCAGGCGCGCACGGCGGGGTTCCGCAAGGCGCTGAAGGAGGCGGGGATCACCAAGGAGGCCGGATTGCAGCAGATGCAGTCCTACACGGCGGATGAGACGTTCCGCTTCGTGCAGGACATGCTGACCGCGAACCCGGACATGCGCGGGCTGTTCGTGCAGACCGACCAGCCGACCACCGGCGCGCTGCGCGCGATCAAGGCGGCACGGCGCGAGGGCCAGGTGCTGGTCGCCTCCTATGACGGCACGCCGGAACTCGTAAAACTCATCGAAGCCGATCAGGTCGTGGGCTCGGGCATGCAGCAGCCGTACCTGATGGGCGTGAAGTCGGCGGAGGCGCTGCTCGCGCACCTGAAGGGCGAGAGCGTGCCGAAGGAGACGACGGTGCCGATCCTGGTCGTGACCAGCAAGAACGTCGCCGAGCTGTTGCCGACGATCCGCAAAACGGTGTTCGCGGGCGAGCTGTCCTGATGTCGGCTGCGCCGGTGCCGATCGAGGGGGCGGCGCCGGCGCCGCTGCTGGTTGCGCGCGGGATCGAGAAGAGCTTCGACCGGACCCGCGCGCTCGCCGGCGCCGACGCTGAGTTTGCCGCGGGCGAGGTGCACGGGCTGCTCGGCGCGAACGGGGCCGGCAAGTCCACGCTCTCGCGCATCATCGGCGGGCACCTGCAGCGCGACCGCGGCAGCATCGTCTGGCGCGGCGCGGCGCTGACGGCGCGCAACGCCCGCGAGGCGATCAGCGCCGGCATCGCGATGGTGATGCAGGAGACGAGCCTCGCACCCGACCTCTCCGTGCTGGAGAACGTGTTCCTGCCGGAGCTTGCCCGTCCCGGCCGACTGCGCCTCGGCGCGCTGCGGGCGCGGGCGGAGGGAATTTTCGAGAGCCTCGGCCAGCGCGAGGCGCTGCCGCTCGGAGAGGAAGTGCAGCGGCTGTCGAGCGCGCAGCGGCAGCTGGTCGAGATCGCGAAGGCGCTCGCGGTCGGTGCCGCGCTGATCATCTTCGACGAGCCCACGGCCTCGCTCTCGCCGGGCGAGGTGGAGCGGCTGTTCGACGTGATGGCGCGGCTGCGCGCGGCCGGGCATGCACTGGTGTTCGTCTCGCACCGGCTCGAGGAGGTGTTTTCCATCACCGACCGCGTGACCGTGCTGCGCGAGGGGCGCACGGTCGCGCGCTCGGTGCCGACGGCCACGCTGAGCGAGGCGGAATTGATCCGCATGATGGTGGGCCAGGAACTCGGTGGAATCTATGCCGCGCGTCCGGCGGCAGGTGGCGGGAAGGTGGTGCTGGAAGCGCGGCATTTGCGCGCGCCGCCGATGGTGCGCGACGTCTCCTTCGCGCTGCATGCGGGCGAAATTCTCGGGGTCGCGGGGCTGGTCGGCGCGGGCCGGTCGGAGACGCTGCAGACGCTGTTCGGCCTGCGGCCGCTTGCATCCGGCGCGATCCTGCTCGACGGCAAGCCGTTCGCGCCGCGCCACCCGGCGCAGGCGATTCGCGCCGGGATCGGCTTCGTCGCCGAGGACCGGCGCGGGCAGAGCATCGTCCCGGACTTCTCGGTGCGCGAGAACCTGCTGCTCGGCCACCTCTCCGCGCGGCGCGGCTTCCTGCTCGGCTACCGCGCCCGCGACCGGCGGATCGGCGAGCTGCTGCGCCAGCTCGAGCTGCCGTCCACGCGCCTGCTCGATGCGAACATGCTGAATTTTTCCGGCGGCATGCAGCAGAAGATCATCATCGCGCGCTGGCTGCTGCTGGAGCCGCGGGTGCTGTTGCTCGACGAGCCGACCAAGGGCGTGGACATCGGCACCCGCAGCGCGATCTACGCCATGCTGCGCGGCGTCGCCGACAAGGGGGCCGCGGTGCTGGTCGTGTCATCGGATTTCGAGGAGCTGCTGGGATTGTGCGGGCGCGTGGTGGTGCTGAGCGACGGCACCTCGATCGCGGAACTGCCGACTGCGGTGCTGGATGAAGCCAAGCTCACCCTGTTCGCCGCGCCGCGCAGCTCGATGGCGATGACGACGCTGCTGCTGGAGGCGCTGGCGCAGGAGACCGGCGGGGCGGCGTTCTGGGCGCTGCTCGATGCCGGGCGCGTGTTCTGCCTGAGCCGCGTCGGCGGGAGCGGGGCGGCCGATCCCGGCTTCGCCGCCGGCGCGGCCCGCGGGTTCGCGGAGACACACATTCCCACGGCCCTCGGGGCGCCGGACGAGCGCTTCGTCCCGGAGCCGGACGGGGCGCGCGCAACACTGCTGGTGCGTGCGCGCAGCCATCGCGGCCACGAGCTGGGCTGGATCGGCCTGACGGTTGCCGGCGGCCCGCCACTTGATCCGGCGCCGCTGGCGGCGCGCGTGCATGAGCAGTTCGCGCGGGCGATCTGACCGATGTCGCAGTCACTGGCCCAGGCATTCAGCATCCGCCGGCTGGGCGCGCGGCTCGAGCTGCGGATGCTGGCGTTGGCGCTGCTCGTGTTCGTGGCACTGTCGTTCGCCTCGCCCTACTTTCTGCGCACCAACAACTTGCTGAACCTGCTCGACCAGTCGGTGGTCACGGGGATCACCGCGATCGGCATGACGTTCGTCGTCTTGACCGGCGGGATCGACCTCTCCGTTGGATCGGTGCTCGGGTTCACTGGCGTGCTGATGGGTCAGACGATCCGCGCCGGGGGCTACGCCGCCGGCCTCGGCCTGTCGGTCGATCTCTCGATCGCGCTCGGCATCGCGGTCGCGGTTTTGGCGGGAGCGGCGATCGGGGTGTTTTCAGGCGTGCTGGTGGCGCGCTTCGGGCTTGCCTCGTTCGTGGTCACGCTCGGCGTGATGGCGATCGGACGCAGCCTCGCCTACATCGTCTCGGGCCAGAACGCGATCGCCGACATCCCGCCGCAGATCAACGGTCTCGTCTACACCTCGGTGTTCGGCGTGCCCTCGAACGTGGCCACGCTGCTGGTGCTGTATGCGCTCGCGTGGTGCTATCTCACGCTGACCAAGGGCGGGCGCACGATCTACGCGATCGGGTCGAACCGCGAGGCGGCGCGCACCGCCGGGCTTGCCGTGCTCGGCTACAGCATCCTGCCCTATGTGCTCTCGGGCGCCACCGCGGCGATCGCGGGCGTGCTGCTCTCGGCGCAGATCCTCTCGATCGACCCGCTGGCGGGCACCGCGCTCGAACTCGACGCAATTGCCGCGGTGGTGATCGGCGGCGCCAGCCTTTACGGCGGCCGCGGATCGATTCTCGGTACCCTCATCGGAGTTTTGATCATGGTCATGATACGAAACGGGCTCAACCTGCTTGGTGTTTCGCCCTTTTGGCAGGGCTCGGCGATCGGCGGCATCATCATCGCGGCGGTGCTGGCGGAGCGGCTGCTGAGCACACGGGTGCGCGGGTGAGCGCGCAGGCGACCCCGCGCATCCGGCGCATCCAGAACGTCACGCTTGCCCTGCTCGTGCTCGGCGGCGTCGTCAACTACATCGACCGGGCCACGCTCGCGATCGGCAATCCGCTGATCAGCCACGACCTCGGGCTGGACAAGGCCCAGATGGGCGAGCTGCTCTCCGCCTTCCTGCTGGCCTACGCCTTCTCGCAGTTGCCGGCGGGCGCGCTGGTCGATCGCCTGGGGCCGCGGCGGCTGCTGGCGCTCGGCATGGCCGCCTGGTCGGCGGCGCAGATCCTCGGCGGCCTTGTCACCAGCTTCGGCCAGTTCTTCGGCGCGCGGATGCTGCTCGGCATCGGCGAATCGCCGCAGTTCCCGGCCAGTGCCCGCGTCGCGCGCGACTGGTTCAACGTGCGTCACCGCGGGCTTGCGACCGGGCTGTGGAACTCGTCCTCGACGCTCGGCACCGCGATCTCCGCGCCGCTCCTCACCATGCTGATGCTCAGCTTCGGCTGGCGCTGGATGTTCGCGATCATGGGCATCGCCGGACTGACGCTGGCCGTCATCTTCTACGCCGTCGTGCGCGAGCCGCGCGAGGTCGCGCTGACCCCCGAGGAGGAGAACTACCGCACCGAGGGCGACACCGCGGATACGCGCTCCGCGCCGGTGACCTGGGCGGAGTGGAAGCGGCTGTTCGCCTTCCGCACCACCTGGGGCATGCTGCTCGGCTATTTCGGCACGATCTACGTCACCTGGATCTATACGGCCTGGCTTCCGGTCTATCTGGAGCAGGAGCGGCACATCAGCATCGCGCACACCGGGTGGGTGGCCGCGGTGCCCTACGTGTTCGGCGTGGCCGGCAGCATTCTGGGCGGGCGGGTCGTGGACGGGCTGCTGCGGCACGGGCTCTCGCCGATGACGAGCCGCAAATACCCGATGGCGGGCTCGCTGCTGATCACCGCCGTGGCGACGCTGATCGCGGCGCAGACGCCGAGCAACGTGATCGCGATCGCGGCGATCTCCGTCTCGCTGTTCATGCTCTATGTCTCGTCGACCTCGGCCTGGGCGATGCCCTCGGTCGCGGCGCCCGCGAACTGCACCGCCTCGCTGGGGGCGATGCAGAATTTCGGCGGCTATCTCGGGGGCGCCCTGGCGCCGACGGTGACCGGCTTCATCGTGCAGTCGACCGGCTCGTTTGTGCCGGCGCTGTGGGTGGGGGTGGTGGTGCTCGTGGTGTGCGCGAGCGGCTATCTCTACTTCGTCGGCAGGCCGATCGACGCCGCGCCCTTGCGTGCCCCCGCGGCGGTCAGCGCTGCCCGGTAGGCGCACGAGCCGGGCATCCCCCCGTGGCCGCTACCCCGGGCGGCGGCACGGCCGCTTGCCCCGCTGCGGCGCTTGCGCTACCTCCCCGCGCTCACGGCCGCGACCGGCGGGCGTGGTGGAATTGGCAGACACGCCAGATTTAGGTTCTGGTGGCGCAAGCCGTGGGGGTTCAAGTCCCTCCGCCCGCACCACCCGTGCCGCGCCCTGGCGAGAGGGTTGCGAGGAAATACCCCCCGATGCAGGTCACCGAGACGCTCTCCGACGGGCTGAAGCGCGCGTACACGATCGTCGTGCCGTCCGCCGATGTTGAGAGCCGCCGCGCCCGGCGCCTGAACGAGCTTGGCCGCACGCTGCAGCTGCCCGGCTTCCGCCCCGGCAAGGTGCCGGTGAGCGTGGTCAAGCAGCGCTTCGGCCAGGCGGTCAACGCCGAGGTGCTGCAGGAGAGCGTGGAGCAGGCGACGCAGCAGGTGCTGGACGAGCGCAAGCTGCGCTCGGCCGGCCAGCCGCGCGTGGAAGTGGTGACGCTGGCCGAGGCGAGCGACCTGGAATTCAAGGTCGAGCTGGAGCTGCTGCCGGAATTCGAGCTGCCGGACCTGGGGGCGCTCACGCTGACCCGGCTCAAGGCGACGCCGGATGACGAGGTGATCGACCGCGCGCTCGGCGAGCTGGCGCGGCGGCAGCGCACCTTCGAGGAGATCGAGGGGCGTCCGGCCGAGAAGGGCGAGGTGCTGACGATCGACTATGCCGGCACCGTGGACGGCACGCCGTTCGCCGGCGGCACCGGCAAGGACATGGAGGTCGAGGTGGCCGGGGCCGGCTTCATCCCCGGCTTCACCGAGCAGCTTGAAGGCGTGAGCCCGGGCAAGTCCCGGACGCTCGAGGTGACGTTTCCTGCCGACTACCCGGCCGCCGAGGTGGCGGGCAAGGCGGCGCGGTTCGAGGTGACGGCCAAGCGGCTGCGCCGGCCGATCGTCCCGGCGGTGGACGAGGCGCTGGCCGAGAAGCTCGGCTTCGACGGCGGCTTGAGCGAGGTGCGCGACACGATCCGCGGTCAGGTGCAGCGCGAGTATGACGGGCTGAGCCGGATGCGCCTGAAGCGCGAGCTGCTCGACGCGCTCGCCGCCCTGGCGACCTTCCCGGTGCCCGCCGGGCTCCTGGAGTCGGAGTTCAACGCGATCTGGCAACGGGTTGAGGCCGACCGCAAGGCCGGCCGGGTCGATGAAGACGATGCCGGCAAGGACGACACAACGCTGCAGGCCGACTACCGCGCGATCGCCGAGCGGCGGGTGCGCCTGGGCCTGCTGCTCGCCGAGATCGGGCGCAACGCCAATATCGGGGTGAGCCAGGAGGAGCTGCAGCGCGCCATGCGCATGGAGGCCTCCCGCTACCCCGGCCAGGAACAGCAGGTGATGGACCTGTTCCGGCGCAACCCGCAGGCCGCCGAGTCGCTGCGGGCGCCGATCTTCGAGGACAAGGTGATCGACCACATCGTCGGCCGCGCCCAGGTGAGCGAGCGGGAGGTGGGCATTGCCGAGCTCTCCGCCGAGCCGCCGGCGCCCGAGCCGGGGGCCGAGCCGGGGGCCGGGACCGGTCAGGTGACGGGGGGCGCGGCGGACACTGGAAGCACGACCGCGCCCGATCCATCTTAGGGACGCGGAAAGGTCGGGTGCCCAGCATCCGGCCGGCAGGCGGCGAGGAGAAAGCATGCGCGATCGCGATCCGGTCGAGATCTACGGCAATGCGCTGGTGCCGATGGTGGTCGAACAGACCGCCCGCGGCGAGCGCGCCTACGACATCTATTCGCGCCTGCTCAAGGAACGGATCATCTTCCTCACCGGGCCGGTCTACGACCAGGTGAGCGCGCTGATCTGCGCGCAACTTTTGTTCCTGGAGAGCGAGAATCCGTCGAAGGACATCGCCTTCTACATCAACAGCCCGGGCGGGGTGGTCTCGGCCGGGCTCGCGATCTACGACACGATGCAGTATATTCGGAGCGAAGTGAGCACGGTCTGCATCGGCCAGGCCGCCTCGATGGGCAGCCTGCTGCTGTGCGCGGGGGCGAAGGGCAAACGGTTCGCCCTGCCGAACGCGCGCGTGATGGTGCACCAGCCCTCGGGCGGGGCGCAGGGGCAGGCGACCGACATCGAGATCCAGGCCCGCGAGATCCTCACCCTGCGCAAGCGGCTCAACGACATCTACGTCCGGCACACCGGCCAGCCGATCGAGGCGATCGAGCGGAAGCTGGAGCGGGACGCCTACATGTCGGCCGAGGAGTCGCGTGATTTCGGGCTGGTGGACGAGGTGGTCGATGCGCCGCCCCGTGCCATCCGAGATGGAAGCGCGGAGCTGACCGGACGCGACGGCAGGCCCGCGGGGCGTTGCAGACCGGCCACACCGACCACACCTCCCCCCGCATTCCGGTCGCCGATCCGGTGGCGCGACGCCTGGACGCTTCCTCCGGGGCCGGCCGTTCTGGCAAGGTTCCGTTGTTCAACGATGTGTGGCGGCGCCGCCCCGGTGGCCCGGCCGTTCGCGGTCAAGTTCTTGTCCCCGCTCTCCGGCGGGAGGTAGACTTGGCCGACTGTCTCCCCGGCGATCCGGGGCAGGAGTGCTCATGAGCAAGTCCGGCAACTCGAAGAACACCCTCTACTGCTCGTTCTGCGGCAAGTCGCAGCACGAGGTGCGCAAGCTCATCGCGGGCCCGACGGTGTTCATCTGCGACGAGTGCGTCGAGCTGTGCATGGACATCATTCGCGAGGAGCATAAGACGCACCTCGTCAAGTCGCGCGACGGCGTGCCGACGCCGCGCGAGATCTGCAAGGTGCTCGACGACTACGTGATCGGCCAGGGGCATGCCAAGCGGGTGCTGAGCGTGGCCGTGCACAACCACTACAAGCGGTTGGCGCACGCAGCGAAGAACAACGACGTCGAGATCGCCAAGAGCAACATCCTGCTGGTCGGGCCGACCGGGTCGGGCAAGACGCTGCTGGCGCAGACGCTGGCGCGCATCCTCGACGTGCCGTTCACGATGGCGGACGCGACGACGCTGACCGAGGCCGGCTATGTCGGCGAGGATGTCGAGAACATCATCCTCAAGCTGCTGCAATCGGCCGACTACAATGTCGAGCGGGCGCAGCGCGGCATCGTCTATATCGACGAGGTCGACAAGATCAGCCGCAAGTCCGACAACCCCTCGATCACCCGCGACGTGAGCGGCGAGGGCGTGCAGCAGGCGCTGCTGAAGATCATGGAGGGCACCGTCGCCTCGGTGCCGCCGCAGGGCGGGCGCAAGCACCCGCAGCAGGAATTCCTGCAGGTCGACACCACCAACATCCTCTTCATCTGCGGCGGCGCGTTCGCAGGGCTCGAGAAGATCATCAGCGCGCGCGGCAAGGGCTCGGGCATCGGCTATGGCGCGGAGGTGCGCAGCGCCGACGAACGGCGCACCGGTGCGATCCTGCGCGAGGTGGAGCCGGAAGACCTGCTGCGCTTCGGGCTGATCCCGGAATTCATCGGCCGTTTGCCGGTGGTCGCCACACTCGACGACCTCGACGAGCAGGCGCTGATGGACATCCTGACCAAGCCCAAGAACGCGCTCGTGAAGCAGTACGGGCGGCTGTTCGAGATGGAGGGGGTGAAGCTCAGCTTCACCGACAACTCGCTGGGCTCGGTCGCGCGCCGGGCAATCGCGCGCCGGACCGGCGCACGCGGCCTGCGCTCGATCATGGAGCAGATCCTGCTCGGCACCATGTTCGACCTGCCCAGCCTCGACGGGGTCGAGGAGGTGGTGATCAACCGCGAGGTGGCGGAGAGCCGGGCGGCGCCGCTTTACCTCTACGGGAAGGAGCGGGCCGAGAGCAGCGCCTGAGGCGGCGGCGCGGCCGGTTACCCCCGCGGCGGCGCCGGGCGGAGTTGCAGCACTTGCGGCACCGGTGGGGGGTGCCGATATCGGGACAATCACCCGGGCCGAAGCCTGGGTCCCGGGCGATGCGGTCCGTGCCTGCCGAGGGCGGGGCGCATCCTGACTGTCCCTAAGGAGGTCGCCGAATGACTGCCAACAAGCCAAGCGCCGAAGGCCCGAGCCCGGAAAGCCGGGGCGAAGCGGGCCAGCCGCCGCCGGTTCGTGCGGAACTGCTGCCGGTCCTGCCGCTCCGCGACATCGTCGTCTTCCCGCACATGATCGTGCCACTGTTCGTCGGGCGCGAGAAGAGCGTGCGCGCGCTGGAAGCGGTGATGAAGGAAGACAAGCAAATCCTGCTGGTCGCGCAGAAGAACGCCGCGCAGGACGATCCGGCGACCGACGACATCTATCGCGTCGGCACCGTCTCGACGATCCTGCAACTCCTGAAACTCCCTGACGGCACCGTGAAAGTCCTCGTCGAGGGCGGGCGCCGGGCGACAATCGCCGGCTTCAAGGAGACCGACGCGTATTTCGAAGCCTTTGCCGAGCCGCTGCCGGACGATACGGCGGAGGCGAAGGAGCTGGAGGCGCTGGGCCGCACGGTGATCGGCCAGTTCGAACAGTACATCAAGCTCAACAAGAAGATTGCGCCCGAGGTCCTGGTCTCGCTGAACCAGATCGAGGATCCGAGCAAGCTCGCCGACACGGTGGCCGCGCATCTCAACCTCAAGATCGCCGAGAAGCAGGAGCTGCTGGAGACGCCGCGCGTCGCCGCGCGCCTGGAGCGCGTGTTCGGGCACATGGAGTCCGAGATCGGCGTGCTGCAGGTGGAGAAGCGCATCCGCAACCGCGTCAAGCGGCAGATGGAGAAGACGCAGCGCGAGTACTACCTGAACGAGCAGCTCAAGGCGATCCAGAAGGAGCTTGGCGAAGGCGAGGAGGGCAAGGACGAGAGCGCCGAGCTGGAAGCCAAGATCAAGAAGACGCGGCTGTCGAAGGAGGCGCGCGAGAAGGCGACGGCGGAGCTGAAGAAGCTGCGCACCATGAGCCCGATGAGCGCCGAGGCGACGGTCGTGCGCAACTACCTCGACTGGATGCTGTCGATTCCGTGGAAGAAGCGCAGCAAGGTCAAGAACGACGTGGTCGCGGCCGAGAAGGTGCTGAACGACGACCACTACGGGCTGGAGAAGGTCAAGGAGCGCATCCTCGAGTACCTCGCGGTGCAGTCGCGGGCGAACAAGATGCGCGGCCCGATCCTGTGCCTGGTCGGCCCACCCGGCGTCGGCAAGACCTCGCTCGGCAAGTCGATCGCGCGGGCGACGGGGCGCAACTTCGTCCGCATGTCGCTCGGCGGCGTGCGCGACGAGGCGGAGATCCGCGGCCACCGGCGGACCTATATCGGCTCCATGCCGGGCAAGATCCTGCAGGGCATGAAGAAGGCCAAGACGTCGAACCCGCTGTTCCTGCTTGATGAGATCGACAAGCTGGGCGCGGACTGGCGCGGCGATCCGTCCTCGGCGCTGCTGGAGGTGCTGGACCCCGAGCAGAACTCGACCTTCAACGACCACTACCTGGAGGTCGACTACGACCTGTCGGACGTGATGTTCGTCACCACGGCGAACAGCCTGCGCATGCCGCAGCCGCTGATGGACCGCATGGAGATCATCCGCATCCCCGGCTACACCGAGGATGAGAAGGTGGAGATCGCCAAGCGCCATCTGATCGGCAAGCAGAGCGAGGCGCACAGCCTCAAGCCGGGCGAATGGGTGATCAGCGACGACGCGCTGCGTGACCTGATCCGCTACTACACGCGCGAGGCGGGGGTACGGAACCTGGAGCGCGAGATCGCCAATCTCGCGCGCAAGGCGGTGAAGGAGATCGTCACCAAGAAGGCGAAGAAGATCGCGATCACGCGCAAGAACGTGGAGAAATACGCGGGCGTTCGCCGTTTCCGATATGGCGAGGCGGAGGCCGAGGACATGGTGGGTGTCGTCACCGGCCTTGCCTGGACCGAGGTCGGCGGCGAGATCCTCACCATCGAAAGCGTGCTGCTGCCGGGCAAGGGCAACGTGAAGCAGACCGGCAAGCTTGGCGATGTGATGCAAGAAAGTGTGTCGGCGGCGCTGAGCTATGTGCGCAGCCGGTCGATCAGCTTCGGCATCAAGCCGACGCTGTTCGAGAAGCGTGACATCCATGTGCACGTCCCCGAGGGCGCGACGCCGAAGGACGGGCCCTCGGCGGGGATCGCGATGGCGACCAGCATGGTCAGCGTGCTGACCGGCATTCCGGTACGCCGCGACATCGCGATGACCGGCGAGATCACGCTGCGCGGGCGCGTTCTGCCGATCGGCGGTCTTAAGGAAAAGCTGTTGGCGGCACTGCGGGCGGGCATCACGACGGTGTTCATTCCGAAGGAAAACGAGAAGGATCTCGCGGAGATTCCGAACTCGGTGAAGAAGCACCTGAGGCTGGTCCCGGTGGCCGATGTTGACGAGGTCATCGCGCGGGCGCTGGTGCGCCGGCCGGAGGCGATCGAATGGGTGGAGCCGGCGGAGGAAAGCGCCGTGAATCCCCCCGCGGTGGCACCGGTTCCGGCGACGCTGCCACACTGACGCACCGAAGCAGCGGCCGGCCCGCCCGGGTTCGGGCGGGCCGGACTGCTGAGTCGGGTCCGTTGACGCGGCGGAAATCCGGCCTCTAGTCTCGCCCCGGTTCGCGGGACGTGCGCCGCGGGGAACGTTAGGCATGGAAGACAGGGGGTATTGCTGTGAACAAAATGGATCTGATCGCCTCGGTTGCGGACCAGACCGATCTACCCAAGGCCAAGGCGTCCGAGGTGGTGGACGCGGTGTTCACCGCCATTGAAGCCGCCCTGAAGCGCAAGGAGGAGGTCCGCCTGGTCGGCTTCGGCAGCTTCGCCACCGCGATGCGCAAGGCCTCCACCGGCCGCAACCCGCGCACCGGCGAGGAGATCAAGATCGAGGCCTCCACTTCCGTCCGCTTCAAGCCCGGCAAGGCGCTGAAGGATGCGGTGAACTGAGGGGCCGACCCTGAAGGGCTGTCGGGCGTGAAGGGCTGTCGGGGCGGTTAGCTCAGCGGTAGAGCATCTCGTTTACACCGAGAGGGTCGGCGGTTCGAAACCGTCACCGCCCACCAGGGCCGTTGCTCGCGCCCGCTTGACCCCCCGCTTGACCCCCGCTTGACCCCTCGGGGGCGGCGGTCTAAAGCCTCCGCCCTGCCGTTGCGGGTGTAGCTCAGTTGGTTAGAGCGCCGGCCTGTCACGCCGGAGGTCGCGGGTTCGAGCCCCGTCACTCGCGCCAGCGGCGGCACATCACCCGGGGTGCAGACAAGCCTGGCTTTCCGGCCCGCCGGCTATAGCGGTGCGCGCGGTGAGGGGCTAATCTGCGGTGGCGCTGCGGTGCGGCATAAGCCTGCCCTGCCCCGGCTGCCAGAAGGAAGGCGCGCATGGGCCCGCTCTTGGCCGAGTATTTTCCGATCGTGGTGTTCCTTGTGATCGCCGGCGTGATTGGGCTGGCGTTGGTCGGCGGCTCGCTGGTCGCAGCGCGGCAAAAGCCGTATCCCGAGAAACTCTCCGCCTATGAATGCGGGTTCGAGCCGTTCGAGGATGCGCGGCGGCGTTTCGACGTGCGCTTTTACCTGGTGTCGATCCTGTTCATCATCTTCGACCTGGAAGTCGCGTTTCTCTTCCCGTGGGCGGCCAGCCTTCGCGACATCGGCGTGTTCGGCTTCCTCTCGATGCTGGGCTTCCTCGGTGTGCTGACGGTTGGGTTCGTCTATGAGTGGAGCAAGGGCGCCCTGGACTGGGAGTAGAGGCACATGAGCGCGGCAACCGAGCATCCGGGCGGCGCCGTACTCGCCTGGAACCGCGAGGCGCTGGAACCGGGCGCGGCGCAGGACGCGGTGGTGAAGGGGATTACCGGCGAGATCGCTGGCCGCGGGTTCGTGGTCGCGACGCTGGACCGGGTGGTGAACTGGGCGCGCACCGGCAGTCTGTGGCCGATGACGTTCGGACTTGCCTGCTGTGCTGTGGAGATGATCCACGCCTACATGCCGCGCTACGACCTCGACCGCTTCGGCATCATCCCGCGCGCGAGCCCGCGGCAGAGCGACGTGATGATCGTGGCCGGCACGCTGACCAACAAAATGGCGCCCGCGCTGCGCAAGGTCTATGACCAGATGGCCGAGCCGCGCTGGGTGATCAGCATGGGCAGCTGCGCCAACGGCGGCGGCTACTACCACTATTCCTATTCCGTGGTGCGCGGCTGTGACCGCGTCGTGCCGGTGGATATCTACGTGCCGGGCTGCCCGCCGAGCGCCGAGGCGCTCGTCTACGGCGTGCTGCAGCTGCAGAAGAAGATCCGCCGCACCGGGACGATTCTGCGTGGCTGACACGACCGACATGCCCTCCCTTGCCGAGCGCGCGGCCGCGATTCCGGGCGTGCTGGGCGTTTCGGTGGAGCATGGCGAGGTGGTGGCGCGCGCGCGCGCCGATAGCGTCGCGCCGGTGATGCAGACGCTGCGCGACGGAGCCGGCTTCGCCTTCGAACAACTGATGGATCTTTGCGGCGTGGACTGGCCCGAGCGCGAGTCGCGCTTCGAGGTCGTGTACAACCTGCTGTCGGTCTCGCTGAACCAGCGCATTCGCGTGATCGTCGCGACCGACGAACAGACGCCGGTTCCATCGGTCAGCACCATCTGGCCGTGCGCCACGTGGTGGGAGCGGGAGGCGTGGGACCTGTTCGGCATCGTCTTTGCGGGCCAGCCGGATCTGCGGCGGATCCTGACCGACTACGGCTTCGAGGGACATCCGCTGCGCAAGGATTTCCCGCTCACCGGCTATGTGGAAGTGCGGTACGACGAGGAGCGCAAGCAGGTCGTCTATGAGCCAGTGCATTTGACCCAGGATTTCCGCAACTTCGATTTTCTCTCGCCGTGGGAGGCGGTCACGTCGCTGCCCGGCGACGAGAAGGCGTACACGGCGCGCACTGCGGCGCGGAAGGAGGCGAAGCCGTGAGCGAGACGACGACGGTCGCACCCGGTACCGCGGACACCACGAAGACCGTGGAGTTCGACAGCCACGCGATCAATTTCGGCCCGCAGCACCCGGCGGCGCACGGCGTTCTGCGCCTGATCCTGGAGATGGACGGCGAAGTGGTCGAGCGTGCCGACCCGCATATCGGCCTGCTTCATCGCGGCACGGAAAAGCTGATCGAGCACAAGACCTATATCCAGGCCAATCCGTATTTCGATCGCCTCGACTACGTCAGCCCGCTCGCGCAGGAACACGCGTTCGTGCTCGCGACCGAGAAGCTGCTCGCGATCGCGGCGCCGGAGCGGGCGCAGTGGATCCGCACGCTGTTCGACGAGATCACGCGCGTGCTGAACCATCTGCTCAACGTGACAACCTATGCGCTCGATGTCGGCGCGATCACGCCGAGCCTGTGGGGGTTCGAAGAGCGCGAGAAACTGATGGAGTTCTATGAGGCCGCATCGGGCGCGCGGCTGCATGCGAACTACTACCGGCCAGGCGGCGTGAATCGCGACCTGCCGGCCGGGCTCGAGGAGCGGATCGGCGAGTGGGCCGAAGGCTTTCCCAAGTTCGTCGATGAAATCGAGGAACTGCTGAGCGGCAACCGCATCTGGAAGCAGCGCACGGTCGATATCGGCGTAATGAGTGCCGAGCAGGCGCTCGCCTGGGGCTTTTCCGGCCCGTGCCTGCGCGCGAGCGGCGTGCCGTGGGACCTGCGGCGCGCGCAACCTTATGCGATGTATGACCGGGTGCAGTTCAAGGTGCCGGTGGGACGCAACGGCGACTGCTACGACCGCTACTTGGTGCGCGTGGCGGAGATGCGCGAGAGCGTCGCCATCATCCGCCAATGCCTCGCCGCGATGCGGCCGGGCCCGGTAAAGGTGCTCGACAGCAAGTTCACGCCGCCGACGCGCGGGGAGATGAAGCGCTCGATGGAGGCGCTGATCCACCACTTCAAGCTGTTCACCGAGGGTTTCCACGTGCCGGCCGGGGCGACCTATACCGCCGTCGAGTCGCCGAAGGGCGAGTTCGCCGTCTACCTCGTCGCCGATGGGACCAACCGCCCCTATCGCTGCAAGATCCGGCCGACCGGCTTCGCGCATCTGCAGGCGGTGGATGTGATGGCGCGGCGGCACATGCTCGCCGACGCGGTCGCCATCATCGGTTCGATCGACATCGTGTTCGGCGAGGTCGACAGGTAGACCATGACCGACACGCATCCCGCCGACGGTGCCGCAGCCGCCGAACCCGAGAGCTTTGCGTTCGATGCCGAGAGCGAGGCGCAGATCGCGGCGCTGGTCGCGAAGTATCCGCCGGGGCGGCAGGCGAGCGCGGTGATCGGCGTGCTCTACGTTGCGCAGGGTCAGATGCGCCGCGCGACCGGCAGCGCGTGGCTGCCGCGCGTTGCGATGGATACGGTGGCGCGGCGCTTGTCGATGCCGCCGATCCGCGTCTATGAAGCCGCAACGTTCTACCTCATGTTCAACACCCGACCGATCGGGCGGTTCCATTTGCAGGTCTGCACAACCACGCCGTGCTGGCTGCGCGGGTCCGATGCCGTCGTAGCGGCATGCCGGGCCGCGACGGGCGTCGCCGGCTGGGGCGAGACCAGCGAGGACGGGATGTTCACCATGACCGAGGTGGAATGCCTCGGGGCCTGCGTGAACGCGCCGGTGGTGCAGGTGAACGACGATTTCTACGAAGATCTGGACGGCGAGAGCACCGAGCGGCTGATCGCGGCGCTGCGGCGCGGCGAGCCGCCGGCGCCGGGCTCCATGATCGGCCGGCAGACGTCGGCGCCTGTGGGCGGGCCGACGACGCTGACGACGCCTATCCCCGGGGCCGCGGAGTAGGACGCATGCTGCGCGACCAGGACCGCATCTTCACCAACCTCTATGGCCAGCATGACTGGCGACTGGCGGGCGCGCGGGCGCGCGGCGACTGGGACGGCACAGCCGCGATCATAGCGCGCGGCCCCGATGCGATCGTGGAGGAGATGAAGGCGTCCGGGCTGCGCGGGCGCGGCGGCGCGGGGTTCCCGACCGGCATGAAGTGGTCGTTCATGCCGAAGCAGGAGAGCGAGCGGCCGCACTATCTGGTCGTCAACGCCGACGAAAGCGAGCCCGGTACCTGCAAGGACCGGGACATCATGCGCCACGACCCGCACAAGCTGGTCGAGGGCTGCCTGCTCGCGTCGTTCGCGATGCGCGCGCACGCCTGCTACATCTACATCCGCGGCGAGTTCTTCGACGAAGCGCGGCGGCTGCAGGCGGCGATCGACGAAGCCTACGCGGCCGGGCTGATCGGGCGTGATGCGTGCGGCAGCGGCTGGCGACTTCGACCTGTTCCTCCATCGCGGCGCGGGGGCCTATATCTGCGGCGAGGAAACCGCGCTGCTCGAAAGCCTCGAAGGCAAGAAGGGCATGCCGCGCCTGAAGCCGCCGTTTCCGGCCGCGGTCGGCCTCTACGGTTGCCCGACCACGGTGAACAACGTGGAGAGCATCGCGGTCGCGCCGACGATCCTGCGGCGCGGGGCGGCATGGTTCTCCGCGCTCGGGCGGCCGAAGAACGCCGGGCCGAAGGTGTTCTGCATCTCCGGCCACGTGGAGAAGCCGTGCAATGTCGAGGAGGAACTCGGCATCCCGCTGCGCGAGCTGATCGAGCGCTACGCGGGCGGCGTGCGCGGCGGCTGGGATAACCTGCTGGGGGTGATCCCCGGCGGCGCTTCGGTGCCGGTGATCCCGAAATCCATCTGCGACACCGTGCTGATGGACTTCGACAGCCTGCGCGACGTGAAGAGCGGCCTGGGCACGGCGGCGGTGATCGTGATGGACCGCTCGACCGACATCATCCAGGCGATCGCGCGCCTCTCCCGCTTCTACAAGCATGAGAGCTGCGGACAATGCACGCCGTGCCGCGAGGGCACGGGCTGGATGATGCGGGTGATGGACCGCATGGTCCAGGGCCGCGCCGAGCCGGAGGAGATCGACACGCTGGAGCAGGTGACGCGGCAGGTGGAGGGCCACACGATCTGCGCGCTCGGCGACGCGGCGGCCTGGCCGATCCAGGGCCTGATCCGGCACTTCCGGCCGGTGATGGAGGAGCGGATCGCGCACTACAAGGCCGGCCGCACCCCGCGTCCGATGCCGCTGGCGGCGGAGTGAGCGCATGGTGAAAGTCACCGTCGACGGCATCGAAGTCGAGGTGCCGCCGGGCTCCAACGTGCTGCAGGCATGCGAGGCTGCGGGCAAGGAGATTCCGCGCTTCTGCTATCACGAGCGTCTGTCGGTGGCCGGCAACTGCCGCATGTGCCTCGTCGAGATCGAGAAGGCGCCGCCGAAGCCCTTCGCCTCCTGCGCCTATCCAGTCGCCGACGGCATGGTGGTGCACACCGAGACCCCGATGGTGCGCGCGGCGCGGCGCGGAGTGATGGAATTCCTGCTCATCAACCACCCGCTCGATTGCCCGATCTGCGACCAGGGCGGCGAGTGCGACCTGCAGGACCAGGCGCTCGGCTACGGCATGGACCACTCGCGCTATGCCGAGAACAAGCGCGCGGTGAAGGACAAGTACCTCGGCCCGCTGGTGAAGACCGTGATGACGCGGTGCATCCACTGCACGCGCTGCATCCGCTTCGCCGCCGAGGTCGCGGGCGTGCCGGAGCTGGGTGCCACCTCGCGCGGCGAGAGCATGGAGGTCGGCACCTACATCGAGCGGGCGCTGACCACGGAGCTCTCGGGCAACCTGATCGACATTTGCCCGGTCGGTGCGCTGACCTCGAAGCCGTATGCGTTCATCGCGCGGTCGTGGGAGCTGAAGAAGACCGACAGCATCGACGTGCTCGACGCGGTCGGCGCGAACATCCGCATCGACAGCCGCGGGCCGGAGGTGTTGCGCATCCTGCCGCGCGTGAACGACGACGTGAACGAGGAGTGGCTCGCCGACAAATCGCGCTTCTCGCTCGACGGGCTGAAGCGGCGCCGGCTCGATGCCTGCTGGGTGCGCCGCGACGGACGGCTGCAGCGCGCGAGCTGGGCGGAGGCGTTCGACGCCATCGCCGCGCGGCTGCAAGGATTGCCGGGCGCACGGATCGGCGCGCTCGCCGGCAACCTTGCGGATGCCGAGAGCATGCTGGCGCTGAAGGACCTGCTGGCCTCGCTCGGCTCGACCAATCTCGACTGCCGGCAGGACGGCGCGGCGGTGGACGTGTCGCGGCGCGATTTCTATACGTTCAACAGCGGCATTGCGGGCATCGACGAGGCAGACGCGCTGCTGCTGGTCGGCAGCAACCCCCGCCGCGAGGCGCCGCTGCTCAATGCGCGCATTCGCAAGCGCTGGCTCGCCGGCGGCTTCCCGGTCGCGGCGATCGGCCCGCACGCCGATCTCACCTACGAAGTCGCCTGGCTCGGCAACTCGCCGCGGCTGTTGCTGGACGACGCGCAGGCGTTCGTGGCGACGCTGCGTGAGGCCAAGCGGCCGATGCTGATCCTGGGGCAGGGCGCGCTCGCGCGGCCGGACGGCGATGCGGTGCTGGCGGCAACGTGGCGGCTCGCCGGCGCGGTCGGCGCGCTCGCGCAGGACTGGCACGGGTTCAACGTGCTGCACACTGCGGCCGGCCGGGTGGGCGCGCTCGATTTGCGGTTCCTGCCCGGGCCCGGCGGCAAGGACGTCGCGGCCATGCGTCGGCGGCGGGGTCGATCTGCTCTGGCTGCTCGGCGCCGACGAGTTCGACGCGGCACGCATCGCGCCCGACGTGTTCGTGGTCTATCAGGGCCATCACGGCGACCGCGGCGCGGCGCGGGCCGACGTGATTCTGCCGGGGGCGGCGTATACCGAGAAGAACGCGACCTACGTGAACACCGAAGGGCGGGTGCAGCGCGGTTTTCTCGCCGTCAATCCGCCCGGCGAGGCGCGCGAGGACTGGAAGATCCTTCGCGCCTTCAGCGAGCGGATCGGGCGGCAGCTTCCCTACGACGACCTCGCCGCCCTGCGCGCGCGGCTGGAGCAGCTTAATCCGGTGTTCGGCCGCCCAGACATCCTGCCGCGTTTCGGGGCGTCGGACACGACGGCACCGACCGGCGATCCGGCGGCGATGACCGACGCACCGCTGCGCTACACGATCGCGGACTACTATCAGACCGACCCGATCAGCCGGGCCAGCCCCACCATGGCCGAGTGCAGCGCCCTGTTCACCGCGCCGCTCGCGACCGCGGCGGAGTAGGCGATGGGCGGGTTCTTCGCGACCGATTTCGGCATCCTGATCCTGACCGTGCTGAAGGCGCTGGCGATCATCGTGCCGGTGCTGATCGGCGATGGCCTATCTGACGCTGGCCGAGCGCAAGGTGCTGGCGGCGATGCAGCTGCGCAAAGGGCCGAACGTGGTCGGGCCGTTCGGCATGCTGCAGCCCTTCGCCGACGCGGTGAAGATGCTGATGAAGGAGACGGTGGTCCCGGCCGGGCGCGAACCGCCTCCTGTTCCTGATGGCGCCGATGCTCACCTTCGGCCTCGCGGTGATCGCCTGGGCGGTGATCCCGGTCAATGACGGCTGGGCAATCGCCAACATCAACGTCGGCATTCTCTATCTGTTCGCGATCAGCTCGCTCGGCGTCTACGGCGTGATCATCGCGGGCTGGGCCAGCAACTCGAAATACGCATTCCTCGGCGCGTTGCGCAGTGCTGCGCAGATGGTGTCCTACGAGGTCTCGATCGGCTTCGTGATCGTGAGCGTGCTGCTGTGCGTCGGCAGCCTCAATCTCAACGACATCGTGCTTGGCGCAGCGCCAAATCTGGTTCTGCGATTCCGCTGCTGCCGATGTTCGTGGTGTTCTTCATCTCCGCGCTGGCGGAGACCAACCGCTCGCCCTTCGACCTGCCGGAAGGCGAGAGCGAGATCGTCGCCGGGTTCTTCGTCGAATACAGCGCCATGGCCTTCGCGCTGTTCTATCTCGGCGAATACACCAACATGATCCTGATGAGCGCGCTGACCACGCATCCTGTTCCTCGGCGGCTGGCTGGCGCCGTTCGGGGTGGCGCCGTTCACGTGGATCCCCGGGCCGCTGTGGTTCATCGCGAAGATCGTGCTTCGTGCCTGTTCGTGTTCATCTGGGTGCGCGCGACGTTCCCGCGCTATCCGCTACGACCAGCTGATGCGGCTCGGCTGGAAGGTGTTCCTGCCGCTGTCGTTGGCCTGGCTGGTCATCACGGCGGGCGTGCTGATGCTGTTCGGGTGGCTGCCGCATGCCGCGTGACCCGCAAATGGGGGACTGAGGATGGCGTTCCTCGACCGCACCGCACGCAGCCTGCTGCTGGGCGAGCTCGTTCGCCGGCATGGCGCTGACGCTGCGCTATTTCTTCCGCCGCAAGGCGACGATCAACTACCCGTACGAGAAAGGCCCGCTCGGCCCGCGGTTCCGCGGCGAGCACGCGCTGCGCCGCTATCCGAACGGCGAGGAGCGCTGCATCGCCTGCAAGCTGTGCGAGGCGATCTGCCCGGCCCAGGCGATCACCATCGAGGCCGAGCCGCGCGAGGATGGGTCGCGCCGCACCACGCGCTACGACATCGACATGACGAAGTGCATCTACTGCGGCCTCTGCGAGGAAGCCTGTCCGGTGGATGCGATCGTCGAAGGGCCGAATTTCGAGTTCGCCACCGAGACGCGCGAGGAACTGCTCTACGACAAGGCGAAGCTGCTGGAGAACGGCGACCGCTGGGAGGCGGAGATCGCCCGACGCCTGGAGCTGGACGCCCCGTATCGCTGAGATGCATCGCTCGAGATGACCGGGATTTTTTCGGCCAGGGGGCGCGGATGATCGCAGCCATCGCCTTCTACGTGTTCGCGGCCATCATGTTGAGCTCCGCCGCGATGGTGGTGAGCGCCCGCAATCCCGTCCACTCGGTGCTGTTCCTGATCCTGGCCTTCTTCAACGCGGCCGGGCTGTTCCTGCTCACCGGCGCCGAGTTCCTGGCGATGATCCTGGTGATCGTCTATGTCGGCGCCGTCGCCGTGCTGTTCCTGTTCGTCGTGATGATGCTCGACATCGACTTCGCCGAGCTGCGCTCCGGCTTTCAGCGCTACCTGCCGGTCGGGCTGGCGATCGGCACGGTGCTGCTGATCGAGCTCGCGCTGGTGCTCGGCGGCTGGAAGTTCGCGCCGCAGGCGAGCACGCTGCGCTTCGCGCCCGACCGCCGCCGAGCGTGTCCAACACCGCGCAGCTCGGCCGGCTGCTCTACACCGACTACGTGTTCCTGTTCCAGGCGGCGGGCCTCGTGCTGCTGGTGGCGATGATCGGCGCGATCGTGCTGACGCTGCGCGACCGCAAGACGTCGCGGCACCAGGACATCGGCCGTGCAGATCGCCGCGCACCGCCGCGGACACGCTGGAACTCGTCGACGTCCGCTCGGCGCGGGCGTGGCGGCCCTCGGCATCGCGCCGGCCGCTGCCCGAGCCGGTCGTGGCGGCCGACGCCCGCGGACGACCCGCATGCGCACGCCGCTGGCGGAGGTCATTGACATGCTGCCGGTCGCGCTCTCGGCACTACCTCATCGTTGCCGCGCTGCTGCTGGTGCTCGGCGTGTTCGGCATCTTCCTCAACCGCAAGAACGTCATCATCATCCTGATGTCGGTCGAGCTGATCCTGCTCGCGGCCAACCTCAACCTGGTCGCCTTCTGCGCCGCGCTGCACGATCTGGTCGGGCCAGGTGTTCGTGATGTTCACGCTCACCGTCGCCGCGGCCGAGGCCGCGATCGGGCTCGCGATCGTGGTGATCTATTTCCGCAACCGCGGCTCGATCCAGGTCGAGGACGTGAACCTGATGAAGGGTTGAGCCGATGCTGTTCGCCGTCGCCGTCTTCGCGCCGCTGGTCGGCTCCGCCGTCGCCGGACTGTTCGGCAAGGCGATCGGCGACCGCGCGGCGCAGGCGGTGACGCATCCTGTGCATGCTGCTGGCCTCCGTCTGCGGCGTCGCGGCGTTCGTCGAGCTCGTCTATCCAGGGCGCGCCGACCGGCGTGGTCGTCGCTCGGCACCTGGATCGAGGCCGGCCAGTTCCAGGTCTCGCTGGGCGCTGCGCTACGACCCGCTCGTCGGCGATCATGGTGGCGATGGTCACCGTCGTCTCGACGCTGATCCACATCTACAGCGTCGGCTACATGGCGCATGACGAGAACCACACCATCTGGCGGTTCTTCAGCTACCTCAGCCTGTTCTGCTTCGCCATGCTGATGCTGGTGACGGCCGACAACCTGCGTGCAGCTGTTCTTCGGCTGGGAGGGCGTCGGGCTCGCTCATACCTGCTGATCGGCTACTGGTACTACCGGCCGAGCGCATGTGCCGCGGCGATCAAGGCGTTCATCGTCAACCGGATCGGCGATCTCGGTCTTCGCGCTCGGCATCGCGCTGGTGTTCTTCCTGTTCGGCTCCGTCGAGTTCGACACCATCTTCGGCGCCGTCGGCGCGCACCAGGCCGCGACCTATCACCTGTTCGGCACCGAGTTCCGCGCCTACGAGGTGATCGGCATCCTGCTGTTCTTCGGCGCGATGGGCAAGTCGGCGCAGATCGGTCTGCATGTCTGGCTGCCGGATGCGATGGAGGGACCGACGCCGGTCTCGGCGCTGATCCATGCGGCGACCATGGTGACGGCGGGCGTGTTCCTGATGGCGCGCGTTCTCGCCGGTGATGGATTACGCGCCCGGGGCGCTCGCCTTCATCACCTTCATCGGCGGCACAACGGCGCTGTTCGCCGCCACCATCGGCTGCGTGCAGAACGACATCAAGCGGGTGATCGCCTACTCGACCTGCTCGCAGCTCGGCTACATGTTCGTTGCCTCCGGCGTCGGCGCCTATCAGGCGTCGATCTTCCATCTGCTGACGCACGCGTTCTTCAAGTCGCTGCTGTTCCTCTGCGCCGGCTCGGTGATCCATGCGATGTCCGACGAGCAGGACATGCGCCAGATGGGCGGGCTCGCGCGCATGCATCCCGCTCACCTACGTGGTCATGTGGGCGGGCAGCCTCGCGCTTGGCGGCATCTTCCCGTTCGCCGGCTACTATTCCAAGGATGCGATCATCGAGGCGGCATGGGCCGCCGGCACCGGCATCGGCCAGTACGGGTTCTGGTGCACGCTGATCGCCGCATTCCTCACCGCGTTCTACACGTGGCGCCTGCTGTTCATGACCTTCCACGGCAAGCCCGCGTGCCGATCACCACGTGCTCGAGCACGTGCACGAAAGCCCGCCGGTGATGACGGGGCCGCTGGTCGTGCTCGCGATCGGCGCGCTGGTCGCCGGCTTCTCGCTGCGCAACCTGCTGATCGGGCCGGAGTGGCGCGCGTTCTGGGGCGGGTCGATCCGCATCGCACCGACCAACCACGTGCTTCAGGACATGGAATCGCTGCCCGCGATCGTGTCGCACGCGCCGCTCGTCTTCGGGCTTGCTCGGCATCGCCGTCGCGTGCTGGTTCTACCTGATCGCACCGGCGCTTCCCGGCCGGCTCGCCACCACCTTCCCGGCGGTCTACCGCTTCCTTCTCAACAAGTGGTATTTCGACGAACTGTACGACGCGGTGATCGTCCGGCCGCTATCGCGCGCTGGCGCGCATACTCTGGCAGGTGGGCGACACCACGATCATCGACGGCGTGCCGAACGGCCTGGCGGCGCTGACCGAGGGCGGCTCGGCGCGCGTGGTGCGGCTGCAGACCGGCTCGATCGCGGTCTATGCGTTTGCCATGCTGATCGGCCTTGTCGTGCTGGTCAGCATCTTCCTGCTGTTCCTCCGGTGATCGCATGAACGCCGCCGGCTTTCCCGGTCCTTTCGCTGATCACCTGGCTGCCGCTGGTCGGCGGCGCTGGTGATCATGTCCATCCGCGGCGACGAGGCGACGGTCGCCGCAAACGCACGCTGGACCGCGCTGTGGACCAGCCTCATCGTGCTCGCGCTCTCCCTCGTGCTGTGGGCACGCTTCGATCAGGCCGACCCCGGCTTCCAGTTCGTGGAGAGCGCTGCCTGGCTGCCGGACTGGGGCATCACCTATCACATGGGCGTGGACGGCATCTCCGTGCTGTTCGTGCTGCTCTCCACCGCTGCTCACGCCGATCTGCATCCTGGCGAGCTGGGAGTCGATCACCGTCCGGGTGCGCGAGTACATGCTCGCGTTCCTGATCCTCGAGACGATGATGGTGGGCATGTTCTGCGCCCTCGACTTCGTCGTCTTCTACATGTTCTTCGAGGGCGTGCTGATCCCGATGTACCTCATCATCGGGGTTTGGGGCGGCCCGCGGCGGGTCTACGCGGCGATGAAGTTCTTTCTGTTCACGCTGACCGGCTCGGTGCTGATGCTGCTGGCGCTGCTGGCCATGTGGTATCAGGCCGACACGACCGACATCACGGTCCTGCTGCACACCACCTTCCCGCCATGCGATGCAGATCTGGCTGTTCCTCGCCTTCCTTGCCTCGTTCGCGGTGAAGGTGCCGATGTGGCCGGTGCACACCTGGCTGCCGGACGCGCATGTGGAGGCGCCGACCGCGGGCTCGGTGATCCTGGCCGGCGTGCTGCTGAAGATGGGTGCCTACGGCTTCCTGCGCTTCTCGCTGCCGATGCTGCCGCAGGCCTCGGCCGAGCTGGCGCCGCTGATCTTCGCGCTCTCGGTCGATCGCGGTGGTCTACACGTCGCTCGTGGCGCTCGCGCAGACCGACATGAAGAAGCTGATCGCCTATTCCTCGGTCGCGCACATGGGCGTGGTCACGATCGGCATCTTCACCGCCAACGTGCAGGGCATCTCGGGCGCGCTGTTCCAGATGCTGTCGCACGGCGTGGTCTCGCGGCGCTCTGTTCCTGTGCGTCGGCGTCGTCTACGACCGCATGCACACGCGCGAGATCGCCCGCTACGGCGGGCTGGCCGACCGGATGCCGGTCTATGCGTTCATGTTCATGGTGTTCACGCTGGCCAGCATCGGCCTGCCGGGCACCTCGGGCTTCGTCGGCGAGTTCCTGGTGCTCGTCGGCGCGCTGCAGGTGAACTTCTGGCTGGCGCTGCTCGGCAGCCTCGGCATGATCCTGGGTGCCGTCTACATGCTCTATCTCTATCGCCGGGTCATCTTCGGGCGCGATCACGCGCGACGACTGCGCGCCATCCTCGACCTGTCGCCGCGCGAGATCGCGGTGTTCGCGCCGCTCGTCGCTGCTGACCCTGTGGATGGGCATCTACCCGTCGAGCTTCAGCGGGTTCTGGGATGCGACGGTGAATGCGATGGTCGAGCCAGCATCAGGCGGCGCTGCATGCCGGTCACGCCGGTCTGAAGCTTGCCGGGGTGGTGCCGTGATGAACTGGACGCTCGGCGCTGCCGGAGCTGGTGCTCGCCTGCTGCGGCATGGCGATCCTGCTGATCGGCGTGCTGCAGCGCGGGCGCGACACGTTCCAGCTCGCCAGCATGCTCACGCTCGGCGCGTTCCTGGTCACCGTCCTGCTGGTGATCGCCGGCGCCGCGCGGCTTCGGCTATCACGGCCAGTTCGTCAGCGACGCGCTTCAGCCTGTTCGTCAAGGTGCTGGTGCTGGTCGGCGCGGCGCTCGCGGTGGTCGGCTCGCTCGACTACAACGAGCACGAGAACCTCCGCCGCTTCGAGTTCCCGGTGCTGATGCTGTTCGCGACCGTCGGCATGATGGTGATGGCGTCGGCGACCAACCTGATGACGCTCTATCTCGGGCTGGAGCTGCAGTCGCTCGCGCATCTACGTGCTCGCCGCGTTCGCGCGCGACCAGCTCCGGTCGTCGGAGGCCGGCCTGAAGTATTTCGTGCTCGGCGCGCTGGCCTCCGGGCTGCTGCTCTACGGCATTTCGCTGGTCTATGGCTTCGCCGGCTCGATGCAGTTCGACCAGCTCGCGGCGGCGCTGGCCGATCCCGCCGCATGCCTCGCCGGGCCTGGTCGTCGGCATCGTGTTCATCATCGTCGGGCTCGCGTTCAAGATTTCCGCGGTGCCGTTCCACATGTGGACGCCGGACGTCTACGAGGGCGCGCCGACGCCGGTGACGCTGCTCATCGGCCACCGCGCCCAAGGTGGCGGCGATGGCGCTGCTGGTGCGCGCGATGGCGCACGCCGTTCGGCCATCTGCTCGCACCAGTGGCAGCAGCTCATCGTGCTGATCTCGATCGCCTCGATGCTGCTCGGCGCGCTCGGCGCGATCGGGCAGCGCAACATCAAGCGGCTGATGGCCTATTCGTCGATCGGCCATATCGGCTACGTCGCTGATCGGGCTCGCCGCCGGCACGCACGGTGGGCATCCGCGGCGTGCTGATCTATCTCGTGACCTACGTGTTCATGAGCGCCGGCGCCTTCGCCTGCATCCTCGCGATGCGCCGGCGCGGCACGATGCTGGAGCAGATCGCCGACCTCGGCGGCCTGGCGCGGCGCCGACCCGGCGCTGGCGCTGTGCGATGGCCGTGTTCATGTTCAGCATGGCCGGCATCCCGCCCTTCGCCGGCTTCTTCGGCAAGTATTTCGTCTTCACGGCGGCGGTGCAGAGCGGGCTGTGGGCCCTCGCGGTGATCGGCGTGCTGACCAGCGTGGTCGGCGCCTACTATTACATCCGCGTCATCAAGGTGATGTATTTCGACGCGCCGGAGGAGGCGTTCGATCCGCGACCGGCGTCGCTTTCGACGCTCGCGGCCGCGACCGGGCTGTTCACCGCGTTGTTCTTCGTCTTCCCCGCGCCGATCGTGGGCGCCGCGAACGCCGCGGCACAGGCCCTGTTCGGATGAGTTCGCTCCGCCAGGACGACTGGCGGCTCACGATCCACGAGGTTCTGCCCTCCACCTCCGACCATTGCCGCGCCCTTGCGGCGGCGGGCGGAGGAGGGGGTGTGCGCCCTGGCGCTGCGCCAGACCGCCGGCCGCGGCAGCCGCGGACGGGACTGGCAGTCGGGTGAGGGCAACCTGCATCTTTCGGTCATCCTGCGCCCCGGCGGCGCCGCGCGGCAGGCGGGCCAGTGGTCGCTGCTCGCCGCCGTCGCCCTGGCGGACGCGCTGGCGCCGCTGCTGCCCGAGCCTGGGCTGCTGACGCTGAAGTGGCCCAACGACGTGCGGCTCGGCGGGCGCAAGCTGGCCGGCGTGCTGCTCGACAGCGCCGCCGATGCGGCGCGGCGCGCTGGCCTGGCTGGTGATCGGCTTCGGGGTCAATCTGGCGGTCGCGCCGATGCCTGCCGGGCGTGGAGGCCGCCGCGCTGGCCGAAGCGGTCCGCCCGCCGGCGCCGGAGGCCTTCGCGCCGCGGCTGCTCGGCGCGCTCGGCACCTGGCGGCGGCGGTTCGCGGCCGAGGGGTTCGGGCCGGTGCGGCAGGCGTGGCTGGCGCGGCGGCCAGCGCCGGGGAGCCCGGTGACGCTGCGCGTGGCCGGACGCACGCTGACCGGAACCTTCGCCGGCCTCGCCGAGGATGGCGGGCTACGCATGGCGGCCGAGGGGCGGGTGCAGACGTTCGCAACCGGAGAAGTGCTGGGCTGAGCGCCTGCCATGCGGGAGAAGTGAGGCCATGCTGCTCGTCATCGATGCCGGCAACACCAACGTCGTCTTCGCGGTGCATGACGGTGCCGGCTGGCGCGGCATCTGGCGCATCCGCACCGACGCGCAGCGCACGTCGGACGAATATGCCGTCTGGCTGCTACAGCCTGCTCGACCTCGCCGGCCTGAAGCGCGACGACGGTCGAACGCGGCGGTGATCGGCACCGTGGTGCCGGCGGCGCTGTATCACCTGCGCCGGCTGTGCCGCGACTGGTTCGCAGGTCGAGCCGCTGGTCGCGCGCGCCGTCGCTGGACTGGGGGTTCGAGATCAGGGTCGACAACCCGAACGAGGTCGGCGCCGACCGCCTGCTGAACGCGCTCGCCGGCGCATCAGCATTCGGCGGCCCGCTGATCGTGGTCGATTTCGGCACCGCGACGACGTTCGACGTGGTGGACGATCGACGGCGCCTATCTCGGCGGCGTGATCGCGCCCGGGCATCAACCTGTCGCTCGAGGCGCTGCACCAGGCCGCCGCGCGGCTGCCGCGCATCGGCATCGGCCGGCCGCAGGCGGTGATCGGCCGCGCCACCGTCGCCGGCCATGCAGTCCGGCGTTTACTGGGGCTATGTCGGACTGATCGAGGGCCTGGTCGCGCGCATCAAGGCCGAGTTCGGCGGCCCGATGAAGGTGGTCGCGACCGGCGGACTGGCGCCGCTGTTCGCCGAGGGCACCACTGATGATCGAGCAGATCGAGCCCGACCTGACGCTGGATGGCCTGCGCATGTTGGCGGAGCGCAATCCAGCGCCCACATTACCGCCGGGAGCAGAGCGCGATCTGATCGAACACGACTGAGCGAGCAGCCGAGACTTCGAACGATGGACGCGGCAAGCGGCGATCTGGCCTTCCTGCCTCTGGGCGGGACGGGCGAGATCGGCATGAACCTCAACCTGTACCGCTGCGGCGGCAAGTGGCTCGCGGTGGATTGCGGCATCGGCTTCGGCGGCGCCGAGCAGCCGGAGGTCGATGTCATGATGCCCGACCCGGGCTTCATCGCCGAGCGGCGCGACCGGCTGGTCGGCCTGGTCATCACCCACGCGCATGAGGACCATATCGGCGCGGTCGCCTGGCTGTGGCCGCAGCTGCGCTGCCCGGTCTACGCGACGCCGTTCGCCGCCGCCGTGCTGCGGCGCAAGCTGGCCGAGGCGCGGCTGCTCAGCCAGGTGCCGCTGCACGTCATCCCGCCGGGCGGCGCGATCGACCTGGCGCCGTTCGCGCTGCAGCTTCATCCGCGTCGCGCACTCGATCCCCGAGGCGCAGGCGCTGGTGATCCGCACGCCGGCCGGCATCGTGCTGCACACCGGCGACTGGAAGCTCGACCCCGACCCGCTGGTCGGCCCGCCCACCGACGAGGCCGCCTTCGCGGCGCTCGGCGAGGAGGGCGTGCTGGCGATGGTCTGCGATTCCGACCAACGCGATGGTCGAGGGCCATTCCGGGCTCCGAGGCGGACGTGCGGCGCAGCCTGTCCGCGCTGATCCGCGACCTGCGCGGGCGCGTCGCGGTCACCTGCTTCGCCAGCAACGTCGCCCGGATCGAGATCGATCGCGCTGGCCGCGCGCGACGCCGGGCCGCAGCGTGGCGCTGGTCGGCCGCATCGCTGCGCAACATCGAGGCGGCGGCGCGCGAATGCGGCTATCTCACGGGCCTGCCGCCGTTCGTCGACCGAGGACGACGGCGAGCGACGATCCCCGACGACAACCTGCTGATCCTGATCACCGGCAGCCAGGGCGAGCCGCGCAGCGCGCTGGCGCGCATCGCCGCTGGACACCCATCCGCGCATCGCGCTGGGCGAGGGCGACACGGTGATCTTCTCCAGCCGCGTGATCCCCGGCAACGAGCGCGCGATCGGCACCGTGCAGGACAATCTGGTGCGCCGCGGCGTGCGGCTGATGACCGACGAGCGACCATCTGGTCCACGTCTCCGGCCATCCCGCGCGCGACGAGCTGCGCCGGCTGTACCGTCTGGTGAAGCCGCGCTACGCGGTGCCGGTGCATGGCGAGTGGCGGCATCTGTCGGCGCACGCGGCGCTGGCGCAGGAGGCGGGCGCACGCCGATCCTGCTGGAGGACGGCGACATCCTGAGCCTGGCGCCCGGGCGCCGCCGAGGTGGTCGACAGCGCGCCGGTCGGCCGGCTGGTGCTGGACGGCAGCCGCCTGGTGCCGCTGCAGGGCGAGGTGATGGCGCGCGCGGCGGCGCATGCTGTTCAACGGCGTCGTGCGTCGCGCAGCCTCGCGGTGGACGAGGCCGGGCGGCTGCGCGGCCGGCCGCGGATCAGCGCGCCCGGCCTGTTCGAGCCGGACGATCCCGAGACCGACCGCATCGCCGGCGAGTTCGCCGAGGCGATCGCGCGATCTGCCGGCGGCGCTGCGGCGGGACGACGCGGCGCTGGCCGATGCGGCCCGGGCCGCGCTGCGCCGCGCGCTCGGCCGGCGGCTGCAGAAGCGGCCGCTGGTCGATGTGCATCTGCTGCGCGGTGTGAGCGGCGGCGATGAACTGGTTCACCGGCGTGGTGCTGTACGTGCTGATCTGGTGGACGGCGCTGTTCGCGGTGCTGCCGTTCGGCACGCAGCCGGTGCCGAGGCCGACCCGACGACGCGGCTGGCGCGGCGCGCCGGAACGTCCGCGCCTGCTGCGCAAAGTGATCGCGACGACGATGGTCGCCGCGATGATCTGGCTCGGTGCTATCTGCTGATCCGCAGCGACTGGCTCAGCTTCCGCACGGCTGGTTGGCGCTGCCGCTGACTGAGCACCAGTCTCCGCCGCAGTGAAGCAATCTGCCGAAAATCGGGCAATCAAGTCTGCCGGCCGATTTTCTTGCTGCAGAGCGAGATTTTCGTGGACCGGGTGCAGACTAGCGGCAATCATCACGGCCAGGAAGAGGAAGCTTCCTCGTCCTGCCGTGTGACTGGCGTTTCCTCCCCAAACTTGGCCCGTCGCGCCGTAGGCGCGCGGGCCATTTCCTTTGTTAGCGCGGACGCTCAGCGTCTGTCACGCGATTTCAGTCGCGTCCGGGTCATTTCGTGCGATTTTCTTGCGTCCATTCCATTGTGCGGCGCACAATATTCTTCACGGACCGTTCCTGAGCTTCACAACGCGTTCGGTGATTCGCCGGCACCGGCGCGGCGCGGCTGGCGGCGGCGCGGCAGAGCGATAGGGTCCGCGCCTCGACCCCGCATTGCGCCACGGAACACCGACCGATGCGCCTGTCCGCAGCTTCATACCGACCCTCAAGGAAACGCCCGCCGAGGCGCAGATCGCCTCGCACCGGCTGATGCTGCGCGCCGGCCTGGTGCGCCAGACCTCGGCCGGCATCTACGCCTGGCTGCCGCTCGGGCTTGCGCGTGCTGCAGCAACATCGAGCGGATCGTGCGCGAGGAGCAGGACGCGGCCGGCGCGCAGGAAATGCTGATGCCGACCATCCAGCCGGCCGAGCTGTGGCGCGAGAGCGGGCGCTACGACGACTACGGCGCGGAGATGCTGCGCATCCGCGACCGCCACGACCGCGACATGCTGTACGGGCCGACCAACGAGGAGATGATCACCGACCTGTTCCGCCAGTCGGTCGCAGTCTACCGCGAACTGCCGCAGATCCTCTACCACATCCAATGGAAGTTCCGCGACGAGGTGCGGCCGCGCTTCGGCGTGATGCGCGGGCGCGAGTTCCTGATGAAGGACGCCTACTAGCTTCGATCTCGACTACGCCGGCGCGGTGGTCAGCTATCGCAAGATGATGCTGGCCTATATGCGCACCTTCCAGCGCATGGGGCTGAAGGCGATCCCGATGGTGGCCGATACCGGGCCGATCGGCGGCGACCTCAGCCACGAGTTCATCATCCTGGCGCCGACCGGCGAGAGCCAGGTGTACTACGACGCGGCGTTCGAGGAGATCGACTATCTGCAACGCCGGCGCGATTCAGCCACGACAATGCCGACGATCTGGAGCGTTCTTCCAGCAGATGACCACGCATCTACGCCGCGACCGACGAAAAGCACGATACCGCGACGCTGGGACGCAGGTGGCGCCGGAGCGCCGGCGCGAGGGCCGCGGCATCGAGGTCGGCCACATCTTCTATTTCGGCACCAAATACACCGAGCCGATGGGCTGCGACCGTCGCCGGCCCGGACGGCAAGCCGGTGCACTCCGGAAATGGGCAGCTACGGCATCGGCGTGTCGCCGGCTGGTCGGCGCGGTGATCGAGGCGAGCCACGACGATGCCGGCATCATCTGGCCCGACAGCGTCGCGCCGTTCCGGGCGGTCGATCCTCAACCTGAAGCCCGGCGATGCGGCCTGCGACGCGATCTGCGAGGACGCTGTACGCCAAGTTGGCGGCAGCACGCGCTGTACGACGACCGCGAGGACCGCGCCGGCGTGAAATTCGCCGATGCCGACCTGATGGGCCATCCCTGGCAGATCGTGGTCGGCCCGCGCGGCGCGGCGAGCCGGCAAGGTGGAGCTGAAGCGCCGCGCCGCCGGCGAGCGGCACGAGATCGTGACGCCGGACGCGGCGCTGGCGCAGATTCGGCTGACGATGTTCGGCCCATTCGAACGGGCGGTCGCCGGCCGCTATCTGCGCGCCCGGCGAGGCGAGCGGTTCGTCTCGGTCATCGCGATCTTCTCGCTGGTCGGCATCGCGCTCGGCGTCGCGACGCTGATCATCGTGATGAGCGTGATGAGCGGCTTCCAGGCCGAACTGCTCGCGCGCATCCTCGGCTTCAACGGCCATCTCGGCGTCTACGGCGATCGAGCGAGCCGCTGCACCGACTACGACGCCGTCGCGGCGCGCATCGCAAGCATGCCCGGCGTGGCTCGGCGATCCCGGTGGTCGATGGCCAGGTGCTGCTGACCGCCGAGCGCGGCGGCTGCGCGCGGCGGCTTCGTGCGCGGCATCGCGCCGGCCGACCTCGAGCGCTGCATGCTGGTCAGCGACCATATCCGTCGCCGGCTCGCTCGATGATTTCACCGGCGACGATGCGATCGCGATCGGCGTCGGGCTGGCGCGAGCGGTTCGGGCTGACGCATCGGCGATCGAGCTCACGCTGATCTCGCCGCAGGGGGCGGCGACCGCGTTCGGCACCGTGCCGCGCGTGCGCGCCTACAAGGTCGTGGCGATCTTCGAGGTCGGCGTGAACGACTACGACACGAGCTATCGTGTTCCTGCCGCTGCAGGCGGCGCAGATCTTCTTCCAGAAGCCCGACGCGGTGACGCAGATCGAGGTCATGGTCGCCGATCCCGACGCGTGTCCGATGGTGCACCGCGCGATCCGCACCGCGCTCGCCGGGCGGCCGATCTGCGCGTGATCGACTGGACAGCAGAGCAACAACAGCTTCTTCGCCGCGGTGCAGGTCGAGCAGAACGTGATGTTCCTCGATCCTGACGCTGATCATGCTGGTCGCCGCGTTCAACGTGATCTCCTCGCCTGATCATGATGGTGAAGGACAAGACGCGCGACATCGCGGTGCTGCGCACGATCGGCGCCGGCAGCGGGCGCCGTGATGCGCATCTTCCTGATGTGCGGCGCCTTCGTCGGCGTCACCGGCACCGCTGATCGGCACCGTGCTCGGCGTGCATGTTCTGCCTGCAACATCGAGACCATCCAGCACTGGGTGGAGAGCCGTCACCGGCACCAGCGTGTTCAACCCGGAGGTCTATTACCTGACCGCAGCTGCCGGCGCGTGCTCGACTGGCACGAGGTGGCGCAGGTGGTCGTGCATGGCGCTGGTGCTGTCGCTGCTGGCGACGCTGTATCCGAGCTGGCGGGCCGCGCGCACCGACCCGGTGGAGGCGCTGCGGCATGAGTGAGCCGCTGGTGCTGCGCGGCGTGCGGCGCATCTATCGCAGCGGCGCCGGCGAGCTGCCGGTGCTGCGCGGCGCCGACCTGATGGTGCACGCGGGCGAGATCGTCGCCCTGGTGGCGCCGTCGGGGGCCGGCAAATCGACCCTGCTGCATCTCGCCGGGCTGCTGGAGCAGCCCGATGGCGGCTCGGTGCTGGTCGAGGGCCGCGACGCCGGCGCGCTGTCGGACGCGGAGCGCACCGCGATCCGCCGCGACTACGATCGGCTTCGTCTATCAGTTCCACCATCTGCTGGGCGAGTTCACCGCGCTGGAGAACGTCGTGCTGCCGCAGATGATCGCCGGCAGAGCCGCGCCGCGAGGCGGAGGAGCGGGCGCATGGCGCTGCTCGGCGCGTTCGGCCTGGCGGCGCGCGCGGCAGCATCTGCCCGGGCAAGCTGTCGGGCGGCGAGCAGCAGCGGGTGGCGATCGCGCGCGCGCTGGCCAACGCGCCGAAAGTGCTGCTGGCCGACGAGCCGACCGGCAATCTCGATGTCGGGACCGCCGCGTCGGTGTTCGAGGAGTTGCTGCGCGGCGTGCGCGAGCACGGCGTCGCGGCGCTGATCGCGACGCACAATCCCGAGCTGGCCGCGCGCATGGACCGCACGGTCACGCTGCGCGACGGCGGCGTGGTGCCGCTGCTGATGCCGCACGCCGATTTCGTCCATCTGCGCGTTCATTCCGCCTATTCGCTGAGCGAGGGCGCGATCAAGGCCGACAGGATCGCCGCGCTGGCCGCGGACGCAGGCGATGCCGGCGGTGGCGATCACCGACACCGGCAACCTGTTCGGCGCGCTGGAGTTCAGCCAGGCCTGCGCGGCGCAGCGGCGTGCAGCCGATCATCGGCTGCCAGATCGCGCTCACGCGCGCACGACAATCCGCGCCTGCCGCCCGACCCGCTGGTGCTGCTGGCGCAGGACGCGACGGGGCTCGCGAACCTGCAGCGCCTGTCCTCGGCCGGCTTTCTGGAAACCGAGCCGGGGCTGAAGCCGCAGCTCGCGCTCGACCGCATCGCCGAACACGCCGAGCGGCCTGATCCTGCTCACCGGCGGCAGCGACGGTCCGATCGCGCGGCTGCTCGGCGAAGGCCAGAAGCCCGAGGCCGAAGCGTCTGCTGGCGCGCACTGGCCGAGGCGTTTCCGGATCGCACCGCGATGGAACTGCACCGCCACGGCCGGCCGGTCGAACGCGCGATCGAGCCCGGCCTGATCGCGCTCGCCGACGCCGCGCGGCGTGCCGCTGGTCGCCACCAACGAGTGCTTCTTCGCCGAGCCCGCGATGCACGAGGCGCACGATGCGCTGCTCTGCATCGCCGAGGGCCGCCTGCTGGCCGAGACCGAGCGCCGGCGCGTGACGCCGGAGCACTGGTTCAAGCCGGCGCGCGACGATGCGCGCGCTGTTCGCCGACCTGCCGGAAGCCTGCGACAACACGCTCGCGATCGCGCGGCGCTGCGCGGTGATGGCGGAAACGCGCAAGCCGCTGCTGCCGGTCTGCCCGAAGGTGCGGCCCGGGCAGCTCGGAGGAGGAGACGGTGCGCGCGATGGCGCTGGAGGGCCTGGCGCGCCGCATGGACGCCATGGGCGCCGACGCGGCGACGCGCGCGCGCTATCGCGAGCGGCTCGACTTCGAGCTCGGCGTCATCGCGAACGATGGGCTTCGCGGGCTATTTCCTGATCGTCGCCGACTTCATCCAGTGGGCCAAGGCGCAGGGAATCCCGGTCGGCCCCGGCCGCGGCTCGGGCGCCGGCTCGGTCGCGGCCTGGGCGCTGACCATCACCGATCTCGACCCGCTGCGCTTCGACCTGCTGTTCGAGCGCTTCCTCAATCCCGAGCGCGTGTCGATGCCGGATTTCGACATCGACTTCTGCCAGGACCGGCGCGACGAGGTGATCGCCTATGTGCGGCGCGAATACGGCGCCGATCGGGTGGCGCAGATCATCACCTTCGGGAAGCTGCAGGCGCGCGCCGCGGTGCGCGATGTCGGCCGCGTGCTCGGCCTGCCGTTCGGCCAGGTCAACAAGGTCGCCGAGCTGATCCCCAACAATCCGGCCAAGCCGGTCACGCTGCAGCAGGCGATCGAGGGCGAGCCGCGGCTGCGGCTGATGCGCGACGAGGACGAAGGCGTGCGCCGGCTGCTGGAGATCGCGCTGCAGATCGAGGGACTCTATCGCCACGCCTCGCACGCACGCCGCCGGCGTCGTGATCGGCGACCGCAGTCTGATCGAGCTGGTGCCGGTCTATCGCGATCCGCGCTCCGATTTCCTCGTCACGCAATATTCGATGAAGTATGTCGAGCAGGCGGGGCTGGTAAAGTTCGACTTCCTCGGCCTGACGACGCTGACCATCCTGCAGCGTGCGGTGGCGTTCCTGGCGGCGCAGGGCGTCACGGTGGATATCGACACCCTGCCGCTCGACGATCCGCAGACCTACGCGATGCTGCAGCGTGGCGACGGCGGCGGGGTGTTCCAGTTCGAAGGCCAGGGCATGCGCGACGTGCTGCGCCAGATGCGTCCCGACCGGTTCGAGGACCTGATCGCCGGCGTCGCGCTCTACCGGCCCGGCCCGATGGCCAACATCCCCGCCTATTGCCAGCGCAAGCACGGCGAGAAATGGGAAGCGCCGCACCCGGAGATTCGCGACATCCTGGAAGAGACCTTCGGGATCATGGTCTACCAGGAGCAGGTGATGCAGATCGCGCAGCGCATGGCGGGCTTCAGCCTGGGCGAGGCGGATCTGCTGCGCCGCGCGATGGGCAAGAAGATCCGCAGCGAGATGGAGGCGCAGCGCAAGAGCTTCCTCAGCGGCGCGGTCGGGCGCGGCATCGCGGCGGGCAAGGCCGAAGAAGTGTTCGAGCTGATGGCGCGCTTCGCCGATTACGGCTTCAACAAGTCGCACGCGGCAGCCTATGCGCTGGTCGCCTATCAGACGGCGTGGATGAAGGCGAACCATCCGGTGGCGTTCCTCGCCGCCTGCATGAGCCTCGCGATGAGCAACACCGACCGGCTCGGCGCCCTGCGCCAGGACGCGTCGCGCATGGGCATCCGCCTGTTGCCGCCGGACATCAACCGCTCCGGCGCCGATTTCAGCCTGGAGCGTGACGAGCACGGCGAACTCTGCGTCCGCTACGCGCTGGCCGCGGTCAAGCGCGTGGGGATGGCGGCGATGCAGGCGGTGGTGGCGGCACGTGCGGCACGCCCGTTCGCCGACCTCGCCGACTTCGCGGCGCGCGTCGATCCCCGGCTGCTCAACCGCATGCAGCTCGAAAACCTGGTGCGCGCCGGCGCCTTCGATGCGCTGGAGCCCAATCGCGCCCGCCTGTTCGCCGGCGCCGAAATGATCCTGCGGCGCGCGCAGGCGAGTGCGGAGGAAAAGCAGTCGGGCAGATCGGCCTGTTCGGCGCCGGACGGCGCGAGGAGCTGCGGCTGCCGGACGCGCCCGACTGGCCGGAGATGGACGCGCTCGCCTTCGAATCCGAGGCGATCGGCTTTCACCTGACCGCGCATCCGCTGGACGCCTATGCGACGACCTTGCGCCGGCTCGGCGTCGTGCCGAGCAACCAGCTTGAACAGCGCGCGCAGACAGGGGCGGCGCGCGTCCGAATCGCCGGCACGGTCGTGGGCGCGAAGGAGCGCAGCACGCGGTCCGGCAGCCGCATGGCGTGGGTGCGGCTGTCGGATTCCGCCGGCTCGTTCGAGGTAACGGCCTTCAGCGAGGTCCTGGCGCGCGCGCGCGAGGTGCTGGAGTCGGGACGATCGGTGCTGGTGACCGCCGATATCCGCATGGAGGGCGAGGCGCTCCGCGTCACCGCGAACGATGTCACGTCGCTCGATCAGGCGGCGAGCAGCGTGGGCGGCGCCATTCGCATCTGGCTCGATCGCACCGAGGCGGTCGCGCATGTGCGCGCGCTGTTGCAGCGCGAGGGCGCGCGGTCGCGGCCGCGTCGTGCTGATCCCGCGGCTTGGGGGACGGGCAGGACGTGGAGATCGCGCTGCCCGGCGGCTTCAGCCTCTCGCCGCGGCTTGCCCAGGCGATGAAGGCGCTGCCGGGCGTTGCGCGCGTGGAGGATGCCTGAACGGAGGCCGTGATGCCGCTGCCGCTTGCCGCCGACGATCCGCTCGTCGCCGCCGCGCGCAATGCGGCGACGCGCGCCTATGTCCCGTATTCGCACTTCCGCGTCGGCGCCGCGCTGGCCGGGCCGTTCGGCGTGATCTGCGGCTGCAACGTGGAGAACGCGAGCTACGGCGTCACGATCTGTGCGGAGCGCACCGCCGTGGTGAGCGCCGTCGCGGCCGGGCACCGGGCGTTCACCCGCATTGCCGTCGCGCTGCCGGATTCGCCGCCCGGCTCACCGCCGACCGCCTTCATGCCATGCGGCGCGTGCCGGCAGGTGCTCGCCGAGTTCGTCGGCCCCGACTTTCCCGTGGCGATCGACGGACTCGGCGAGTATCGCTTCGCCGAGCTGTTTCCCAACCCGTTCGTGCTGCCCGGCACGCGCTGAGGTTCAGCCGCGGAAGTAGCGTTCGTTCAGCGTGTCGAACGCCTTCTGGAAGACGTTGGTGTGGATGCCGGGGATCAGTCCCACGTCGTCGTTCGGCGCCGCGGTCCAGTCGGCGGTCCAGACGGCGAAGGTTCGGTTGGCATCCGTCACCGGGTAGAAGCGCGCGCCGGCGTGGTAGTTCAGCCACGGCATCGGGCTCTGCTCAATCGTGTAGCGGAACGCGTGGTCGATGTCGGAGAGATACGTCAGGCGCTCGTGCAGGTGTCCGCCCATGTCGAACGCGCGCACGCCGGAAATCTTGTCGGCGCGCACGCCGCCCAGCATGTGCATGGCCGTCACGTCCGGATGCCAGGTGCCCAGGGCGGCGAAGTCGCGCACCCGCTCCCACACCGCCGGCAGCGGGCCGTTGATGACCGACGAGCAGAACACCTTCGACGGCCGAAATCCGTCCCAGCGCCGCGCGCCCGCGGGCGCGGCCATGCCCCTCACCTTGCCGGCCAGCGAGGCGAGGCCGGCGGTATAGACGTCGCCGGTGATCACTTTCTCCCACGTGCCGGCGTCCTCCGGCTTCTCCTCGAACGTGCTCGACCACTGGGCGAAGGTCCGCTCGCCGCTGGTGACCGGGATCAGTTCGAGCGTCGAGACATAGTCGACAATGGGGAAGGCCGGCTCGACAAAGGCGTAGGTGACGCGGTAGCGCGAGTCGTCGAGCGCCAGCAGCCGCTCCGTGCAGCCGCCGCCATCGCCCAGCTTCAGCCGGCGCACGCAGCCGACGCTGTCGGCATCGCGTCCTTCCTCGATGCGGCTCTCGACCACGGCCGGCAGCCAGCGCGGCAGCCCGTTGTAGTCGCGCACCACCGACCAGACCGCCTCGACCGGCGCTTCCAGGATCGCGCTCGCATAGGCCTTCGCCATTCGTTTCCTCCGTCAGGGTCGTGATATTTTCTTGAACTTTCGCGTCTGCTCGGTCAGCGCCCGCTCCGTCGGCAGCCGCTCCATCGAGGAGGCGCCATAGAACCCATTGATGGCGCGGCAGTGTTGCAGGACGAACTGCGCGTCCTCGGGCGTCGCGATCGGGCCGCCGTGGCACAGCAGGATCACGTCCGCACGCACGCTGCGCGCCGCCTCGACGATCGCGTCGATCCGCCCGATGCAGTCCGGCAGCGTCAGCGCCGTCGCCGCCCCGATCGTGCCGCCGGTCGTGAGCCCCATATGCGCCACCACGATGTCCGCGCCCACCGCAGTCATCGCGCGGGCCTCGTCAGGATTGAATACATAGGGCGTGGTCAACAGGTCCTTGGCGTGCGCGAGCGCGACGAGGTCCACCTCGTGCGCAAACCCCATGCCGGTCTCTTCCAGATTGGCGCGAAAGATGCCGTCGATCAGGCCGACCGTCGGAAAGTTCTGGATGCCGGAGAAGCCGATCGCCTTGAGGTGGTCGAGGAAGTGGTCGAAGTGGCAGAACGGGTCGGTGCCGTTCACGCCGGCCAGCACGGGGGTGTTGCGCACCACCGGCAGCACCTCGCGCGCCATCTCCACCACCACGTCATTGGCATTGCCGTAGGCCAGCAGCCCGGCGAGCGAGCCGCGGCCGGCCATGCGATAGCGGCCGGAGTTGTAGATCACGATCAGGTCGATACCGCCGGCTTCCTCGCATTTCGCAGAAAGCCCGGTACCGGCGCCGCCGCCCACGATCGGCTCGCCGCGGGCGATCATGGCGCGAAATTTCTCCAGCAGCACCGGACGGGGAATTGCGGGCATGCGTCAGTGGCCTGCCATCACGTCGCGGAAATGGGCGGCGAGCGCGTCGGCGAACGCTGGGTCGTTGATCGCGTGCGGCAAGCGGATCAGGCGTCGCGCCGGGGTCTGCACCACCGTCGCCTCCAGCGCGGCGAACAGCGCCGCGTCGGCTGCCGGATCGTGAAACGGCTGGCCCGGCGCGTCGATCAGCGACACGCCGCCCTCGGGCAGCAGGAACCGCACCGGGCCCGTGCAGCGGTTCAGCCGCTCGCCGATCCAGGCGCCGATCTGCGCATTCTCGTCGGCGGTCGTGCGCATCAGCGTCACCTGCGGATTGTGCACGTGCAGCCGCCGGTCGCGGAAACGCTCCGGCACGCTCGCGAGCGCGCCGAAATTGACCATGTCGAGCGCGCCGCAGGAGCCGACATAGGGCAGGCGCGTGCGCGCAATGGCGCCGAACCGGTCCTCCGTGCAGGGAAACACGCCACCGATGAGGAAATCCGCCACCTCGGTCGTGGTCACGTCGATCACGCCGGCGAGCAGCCCGCTATCGGCCAGCTTCTCCATCGACTGCCCGCCGGTGCCCGTCGCATGGAACACGAGCGGATCGTAGTCGGGGCCGAGCAGCTCCGCGAGGCGGCTCACGCAGGGCGTGGTGACGCCGAACATGGTCAGCCCCACCGCCGGCTTGTCGTCGTCCGCCGCCGCCGGCGCGCCGCGCGCCATGCCGGCGATCGCGCGCGCCGCATTGGCCAGGATCACGCGCGAAATCCGGTTGAGCCCGGCGATGTCGGTGACCGAATACATCATCGCGATGTCGCTCGGCCCGACATAGGGCGCGACATTGGCCGAGGCGACGGTGGAGACCATCAGCTTCGGCACGCCGACCGGCAGCGCCCGCATCGCCTGTGTCACGAGCGCGGTGTTGCCGGAGCCGCCGAGCCCGATCACGCCGGCCACATCGCCGCGGTCGCGCAGGAAATGCTCGAAGGCGACCGCCATCGCGGCCACCGCACTGCCGCGCTCGCCCGTGAACACCGCGGCCGCGCCCGCGGGATGGGCCGCGGCGACCTGCCGGGCCGCGATGTCGGCGCCATCGAAGGCGCCCTGCGTGGAAAGGTCCACGACCAGCGCGGGCACGCCCTCGGCCGCGATCAGGTCGCGGACATAGGCGAGTTCCCGCCCCTTGGTGTCGCCGGTGCCGGCAACATAGACGCGCTTGCCGTCCATCGTTCCTCCCGCGCCGCGCGCAGCTTAGCAAGCGCTCGCGCGGCCCGGTAGGTCAGGCCACATAGGTCAGGCCCCCATAGATCAGGCGGCGACCTCCAGCGAGAGGACCGGACGGATGAAGTGCAGCGCCGCCGCGAAGCTCGGCAGGCGCGCGAGGTCGTGCTCGCGGACGGCGTCGCGCACCACCCACGCCCGGCCCTCGGGCTGGATCATGTAGGCCGGATCGGGGTTCTCCCGCACCCAGACCAGGACGTAGTCGTGCCCGCCGCTGGCCCGGTCGGCCGGAAAGGCGGAGGCGTCGCACAGGCCCATCCGCCGCCCGGTGTCCAACCAGCGCCCGAGCAGGGACAGATCGCGTCGCGTGATGCGCGGGTGCAGGACGACGACGTTGCCCGCGCTGACCGTTTCGGGGATGTCTCGGCGCGCTAGCGTTTTCTTCGACATCGCGAAACAGTCCTCAAGTTTGCGTGAGAGCGGTGTACAGCGGCGGGCTTCGCGGCTGCCAGCGAAGTCCGTGTTGCGCTTGCTTCGTTGCGCTCCCATGTGCCGTTGGCGCAACACCCCGCGAACAACTCTGCCACAGCTCTGCCGGCTTGCGCGGCATCGCAACGCCGGCGGTCGTCCATCCCCCAGTAGTTTTCGTCCGGCCGGGCAATTCACGCATCCGGCGATTCGGCCGCCGCCCGCGCGTCAGGCGCGCCGCAGCACGTAGGTTTCCTGCAACGCGCGGACGATCTCGGCACCGTGCTCGGCGTCCCGGGCCTCGAACATGATCTCCAGCTCCGCCGCCTGCACGCTCGGCGAGGCGAACAGGCGGTGATGCGACACCTCGATGATGTTGCCGCCGTCGCGCCCGATCCGCGTGGCGATGTCGGCCAGCATGCCCGGCCGGTCGGGGATCTCCAGCACCAGCCGGCGCAGCCGCCCGTCGCGCAGAAGGTTGCGCAGCAGCACATTGGCGAGGATGCGAGCGTCGATATTGCCCCCGCACACCGGCACGCCCACGCGCCGCCCGGCGAAGCGGTCGGGGAACGCCAGCAGCGCGGCGATTCCGGCGGCACCGGCGCCCTCGGCAACGGTCTTCGCCCCCTCCGCGAGCAGCGCGATCGCCTCCTCCACCGCCCGCTCCGGCACCACCACGACATCGGCGACATGGGCGCGGATCACGGCCAGCGGCGCCGCGCCGATGTCACGCACGGCGATGCCCTCGGCGATCGTCGCCCCGCCCACGGCCACTGGCTGCCCGGCCAGGCGCTGCGCCAGCGCCGCATAGGCCGCGACCTCCACGCCGATCACTTCCAGCCCCGGCCGCATCGCGGCGGCCGCCACCGCGCAGCCGGCGATCAGCCCGCCGCCGCCGACCGGGACCACCAGCGCCTCCAGGTCCGGCGCATCGGCAAGCAGTTCCAGCGCGAGCGTGCCCTGCCCGGCGATCACCGCCGGGTCGTCATAGGGATGGATGAACACCCGCCCCTCGGCGGCGGCCAGCGCCAGCGCGTGCTCCGCCGCCTCGGCGAGCGTCTCGCCGTGCAGCACCACGCGGGCACCCCAGCCGCGCGTTCGCGTGACCTTCGTGAGCGGGGTGTGCCGGGGCATGACGATGACGGCGGAGGTGTCTTGGAGCGCGGCATGCCGGGCCACCGCCTGCGCGTGGTTGCCGGCCGACATGGCGACGACTCCCGCCGCACGCTCGGCGGGCGTCAGCAGGGCCAGCCGGTTCGCCGCCCCACGCTCCTTGAACGCGCCGGTCGCCTGCAGATTGTCGAGCTTGAGCGTGACCGCGGCGCCGGTCGCACGCGACACCGCATCGCTCGCGACGGCCGGCGTTCGCAGCACGCGCCCCGCGATGCGCCCGGCCGCTGCCTCGATGTCAGGAAAGGTAAGCGGCAGCATGCGCGGAAACGCCGCGCCGCTCAGCCGTACTGCACGCCGAGGATTTCGTAGGTCCGATCGCCGCCCGGCGCGGGCACGGAGATCGTGTCGCCCACCTTCTTGCCGATCAGCGCCTTGGCCAGCGGGGAGGAGATCGACAGCCGCTGCGCCTTGATGTCCGCCTCGTGCACGCCGACGATCTGATAGGTCGAGACCTTTTCCGTCTCCTCGTCCACCAGCCGCACATGCGCACCAAACTTCACGTGCTCGCCGGAAAGCGTCGACGGGTCGATGATCTCCGCCGAGGAGACGATTTCCTCCAGCTCGGCGATTCGGCCTTCGATGAAGCTCTGGCGCTCGCGCGCCGCGTGATACTCGGCGTTCTCCGAAAGGTCGCCATGCGTGCGCGCCTCCGCGATCGCGCGGATCACGGAGGGACGCTCGACACTCTTCAGGGTCCGCAGCTCGTCTTCCAGCCGCTGCAAGCCAGGACCGGTCATCGGAAACTTCTGCACGGCGCTATCCTCGGAGCAGGCACACGGTTGGTCAATGTCCGGCGGCCGAAATACGACCGCCGCGGCGGGCCTCTGGGCGCGGCGTCGCCGGCGACGCCAACGTCCGGCCACCCGGCCGCGACGGGGAAGTCAGAACGAACCGCGAAAATACGCCTGCAGCGGCGCAACTTCAAGGGTGCCGGCCCGCATCGCGGCGATCGCATGCGCCGCCGCGCGCGCGCCCGCGATCGTCGTGTAGTGCGGCACGCCATGGGTCAGCGCGCTGCGCCGGATCGCGAAACTGTCGGCCACCGACTGCGCGCCGGCCGCGGTGTTGATGACAAGCTGGATCTCGCCGGACTTGATCGCATCCACGCAATGCGGCCGGCCCTCCAGAACCTTGTTGACGACCGTGACCGGCAGTCCAGCCTCGCGCAGCCGGGCGGCGGTGCCGCGCGTGGCCATGATCGCGAAGCCGAGTTCCACCAGCCGGCGCGCGACGGCGACCGCGGCCGCCTTGTCGGAATCGCGCACGGAGAGAAACGCGGCGCCGCTTTCCGGCAGGCGCACGCCGGCCCCGAGCTGGCTTTTCGCGAACGCACGCTCGAAGCTGGAGTCGAGCCCCATCACCTCGCCGGTGGATTTCATCTCCGGTCCCAGGATCGTGTCCACGTCGGGGAAACGGTTGAAGGGAAACACCGCCTCCTTCACCGCGACATGCGGCGCGATCGCCTGGCCGTCGAGGCGGAAGCTCGCCAGCCGGGCGCCCGCCATCACGCGCGCGCCGATCTTCGCCACCGGAACCCCGGTCGCCTTGGCCACGAACGGCACGGTGCGCGAGGCGCGCGGGTTCACCTCCAGCACGAACACCGCGTCGTCCTTGATGGCGTATTGCACGTTCATCAGGCCGACGACGCCGAGCGCCTTCGCCAGCGACTCGGTCTGCGCGCACAGCTCCGCGACCGTTGCCGGCGAGAGCGTGTAGGGCGGCAGGGCGCACGCGGAATCGCCGGAATGAATGCCGGCCTCCTCGATATGCTCCATCACGCCGGCGACGTACACATCCTCGCCATCCGCGATGCAATCCACATCGACCTCGATCGCGTCGTTCAGATAGCGGTCGATCAGCACCGGGTTGTCGCCGGAAACCCGCACCGCCTCGCGCATGTAGCGATGCAGGCCGGTCCGGTCGTGCACGATCTCCATCGCCCGGCCGCCGAGCACATAGCTCGGCCGGATCACGACCGGGAAGCCGATGCGCTCGGTGACCGCCTCCGCCTCCTCGACCGAACGGGCGATGCCGTTCTCCGGCTGCAGCAGCGCAAGCTTGCGCAGCAGCGCCTGGAACCGCTCGCGATCCTCGGCGATGTCGATCGCGTCGGCGCTGGTGCCGAGCACGGGAATGCCCGCGCGATGCAGCGCCTGCGAGAGTTTCAAGGGCGTCTGGCCGCCATACTGGACGAGGCAGCCGAGCACGCGGCCGGGTCCCTGCTCGCGCCGCACCAGCGCGATCACGTCCTCCGCCGTGAGCGGCTCGAAATACAGCCGGTCCGAGGTGTCGTAGTCGGTGCTGACGGTTTCGGGGTTGCAGTTGACCATGATGGTCTCGAACCCGGCCTCGCGCAGCGCATAGGCGGCATGCACGCAGCAATAGTCGAACTCGATTCCCTGGCCGATGCGGTTCGGGCCGCCGCCGAGGATGATGACCTTGTCGCGGTCAGACGGATCGGCCTCGCACATCGGCGGCGCGAGGCCGCCTTCGTAGGTCGAATACATGTAGGGCGTGGCGGACGGGAACTCCGCGGCGCAGGTGTCGATGCGCTTGTATGCCGGCTGCACGCCCAGCCGCGCGCGCAAGGCCGCGACGCCGGCCTCGTCGGTCGCGGCGAGCTGCGCCAAGCGCCGGTCGGAGAAGCCGAGCGCCTTCAGGCGCCGCAGGCCGGCGGCGTCCTGCGGCAGCCGGTTCGCGGCAACCTCGCGCTCGGCGGCGACGATGCGCGCGAGTTCGCGCAGGAACCACGGGTCGAACCGGCACGCGTCATGGATCTCTGCGACCCCGAGCCCGGCGCGCAACGCCTGCGCCGCCATCAGGATCCGCTCGGGCCGCGGCGCGGAGAGCGCGGCGCGGAATGCGTCGGCGCCGCCGTCGCCGGGCGGCTCGATCGGGTCGAGGCCGGCCAGCCCCGTCTCCATGCTCCGCAGGCCCTTTTGCAGTGCCTCGGCGAAGCTGCGGCCGATCGCCATCGCCTCGCCGACCGACTTCATGCTGGTGGTGAGCAGCGCCGGCGTGCCGGGGAATTTCTCGAAGGTGAAGCGCGGGATCTTCACCACGACGTAGTCGATGGTCGGCTCGAAGCTTGCCGGGGTCACGCGCGTGATGTCGTTGGCCAGCTCGTCGAGCGTGTAGCCGACCGCGAGCCTGGCCGCGACCTTGGCGATGGGGAACCCGGTCGCCTTGGAAGCGAGCGCCGAGGAGCGCGAGACGCGCGGGTTCATCTCGATGATGACCATGCGCCCGTCGGCCGGGTTGATCGCGAACTGCACGTTCGAGCCGCCGGTATCGACGCCGATCTTGCGCAGGCAGGCGATCGAGGCGTCGCGCATGCGCTGGTATTCCTTGTCGGTCAGCGTCAGCGCGGGTGCCACCGTGATCGAGTCGCCGGTATGCACGCCCATCGGCTCGATGTTCTCGATCGAGCAGACGATGATGCAGTTGTCCGCGCGGTCGCGGACCACCTCCATCTCGAACTCTTTCCAGCCGAGCACGCTCTCTTCGATCAGCACCTCGCGCGTGGGCGAGGCGTCGAGGCCGCCCTGCACGATCTGGTCGAATTCCTCGCGGTTGTAGGCAATGCCGCCGCCGGTGCCGCCGAGCGTGAAGCTCGGCCGGATCACCGCGGGAAGCCCGGCCTGTGCCAGGGCCGCGCGCGCTTCGTCCAGCGTGTGGGCGATCGCGCTGCGCGGGCAATCCAGCCCGATCTCCGCCATCGCGTTGCGGAATTTCTGCCGGTCCTCGGCCCGGTCGATCACCGCCGCGTCGGCGCCGATCAGCTCCACGCCGTACTGCGCCAGCACGCCGGACTCGGCGAGCTTCATCGCGACATTGAGCGCGGTCTGCCCGCCCATTGTCGGCAGCAGCGCGTCGGGGCGTTCGGCGGCAATGATGCGCGCCACGAATGTCCGGCGTGATCGGCTCGATATAGGTCGCGTCCGCCAGGTCCCGGATCGGTCATGATCGTGGCGGGGTTGGAGTTGACCAGGATGATGCGGTAGCCTTCCGCGCGCAGCGCCTTGCACGCCTGCACGCCGGAATAGTCGAACTCGCAGGCCTGGCCGATGACGATCGGGCCGGCGCCGATGATCAGGATGGAGTGGATGTCGGTGCGGCTCGGCATGTCAGAGCCTCGCGCGCGCGAAGGCCGCGCGGCGCCGCACCGCCCTGCCGCTCCAGCACCAGCCACGCCCGAGGCTCGGCACGCCGAACGCCACGTCGCGCAGGCGTTTGACGAGCGACAGCGCGAGCGCGAGTTCCGGCGAGATGCCGAACAGACCGCAGACGAGCACGAACCCCCCTTCCTGCACGCCGAGCGCGCCGGGAATCATGAATGCCGCCCCGCGCACCGCGAGGCCGAGCGCCTCGATCACCATCGCGTCGAGCAGGCTCGCGTGGGCGCCGAGGAAATAGAGCGCGAGCCAGACTTCCGGCCCGCCAAGCAGCCACGCCCCGAGATGCGCCGCGGCGGCGGCGGCAAGACGGCGCGGCGTGCGATAGCCCGCCATGATCGCCTCGTGCAGCCCCTCGACGCGCCCCGCCCAGCCCAGGCGGCGGGCGGTGTGTTCGGCGAGCCGGCCGATGCCCAGCCATTGGCGGGCAGCAGCAGCGCGGCGGCGATCATCAGCCCGCCCAGCCCCGCCGCCATCCAGCCGGCCAGCGCCTCGGCGCCGCGCGCGAGCACGAGCAGCAGCACGCCGAGCAGCGTGAAGGCGATCTGCGTGATCAGCTCGACGCTGCTGTCGGTCAGGACCGAGGCGACCGCGGCCGGCAGGCTCAGCCCGCGGCGCATCAGCAGGCGGATGGCGGCGAGCAGGCCGGCGACCGGCAGCACCGGCAGGAGGCTGTTGATCCCCTCGCGCAGCCAGCGCAGGACGGTGAAGGCGCGCAGCGAAGGCCGCACCTCCTCGGGGCTCACGAGGCGCCACGCAGCGCCGGTCAGCACGAGCTGCCCGACATGCACCGAGGCGACGACGAGCAGCCCCCAGCCGGCGCGGGCGATGAGGCCGAAGACGCGCTCTACCCCGTATTCCGAAAGCAGCACCCAGCCGAGCGCCAGTCCCGCCGCGAGGGCAACGCCGGTCACGATCTGGCCGACGATGCGGCGCCGCGGCCGCTTGCTAGCCGGCATGCGGCTGGCCCTGCGACAGCCCCGCGGGCAGGCGGTCGCCGGCGCGCGCGGTGCCGGCGCGCGGCGGGGCTTTCACCTCGTCCGCGACGCCGAACGTCTCCACATACTCGGCGAACTGCGCCCGGATCGCCTCCGGGTCCAGGCCGTGCGTGGCGAAGCTGTAGCGGTTCTCGCCATAGCCGCCCCGCGGGCGCGCCGCGACATGCCGCGCCATCGCCGCCTGCACCGTCGCGCTGAGGTCGAGGCCGAAATGCGCGGCCACCTGCTGCACGGTTTCCAGCGGTCGCGTCACCACGTCACGATGGCGCAGATGCAGCACCTGTTCGGGCGGGAAGCTCGGCTGCCGGTGCTCCGCGACCATGCTCGCTGCCGCGTTCACCCAGTCCTGCACAACCTGCCGCCCGATCGCCGCGCGGTCGACGCGGCGGGCGAAGGGCGCGCGCAGGATTTCCGTGAGCTGCGCCACCGAGGGCAGCACCTTCAGCGGGTCGCGGTGCAGGAAGACCAGCCGCGCGTCGGGATAGACCGCGCGCAAGGTCGGCAGGGTGAAGACGTGATCGGGCGATTTGAGCAGCCAGTGCCCGGGTGCGGCGCGCGCGCCGGCGCGCTGGTGCTGCAGGTGCTGCAGGAAGCGGCGGTGGAACCGGTACGCCGCGAGGTGCCCGTGCTCCGCGAGCCAGCGCTTGTAGCGCGGAACCTGATAGATCGTCTCGAAGCGCAGGCTCTGAAACACCTGCGCGGTAATCTCGGTGCATTCCTGCGGGGTGTCGGCGTCGAGCGGGTGCACGCTGGCGAGGCCGGGGGCGAGCCGCCTGAACGCCGCGAGCTGGCGGGCCACGCGCCGCTGCCGCCGGTCCGCTGCACCGGGGCGGGCAGCGGCGTCCGGATAGGGATGGATGGTCTGCCACACCCGCGGCACCATCGCCGCCGGGTCCTCGGCGAGCAGGCCGAAGAAGAAGCTGGTTCCGCTGCGCGGCATGCCGGTGATGATCAGCGGGCGCTCGATAGGCGTCGCGGCGATGTCCGGCGCCTTCGCCTCCTCGGCGCGCAGGCGGCGCAGGTTTTCCAGCGACCGCAGCGCGTCCCAGCGCCACCCGGCACGCCCGATCGCCGACAGCGCCGCCTCGTCCGCGCAGGCGTCGTGCAGCGCTGCCAGCGGGGCCGCCACTGCCGCCCGGTCGGCGGGGTCGAGCGGCACGGCGTCGAGCAGCGCCTCCGCCGAGCGCGGCCAGGACGGCGCGAAGCAGCGCGCGCCGGCTTCGGCCAGGGCGGGAATGATGCGTTTCGCGAAGCTCACGCCGCCGCCTCCATCATCGCAACGAAGCGGCGGAACAGGTCGTGGCTGTCGCTCGGCCCGGGACTCGCCTCGGGATGGTATTGCACGCTGAAGCGCCGCCGCCCTCGCAGGCGAGCCCTTCGTTCGATGCCGTCGAACAGGCTGCAGATGCGTCACCGCGCACCCTCCGGCAGCGACTCCTCGTCCACGGCGAAACCGTGATTCTGGCTGGTGATCTCGACCCGGCCGGTGCGCAGGTCCTTGACCGGCTGGTTGGCGCCGCGGTGTCCGCGCGCCATCTTGAAGGTCCGGCCGCCGAGCGCCAGCGCCAGCAACTGATGGCCCAGGCAGATGCCGAACAGCGGCTTGCCCGCCGCCAGCACGCCGCGGATCGCCGGCACCGCATAGACGCCGGTGGCCGCCGGATCGCCGGGGCCGTTGGAGAGGAACACGCCGTCGGGTTCATGGCGCAGGATGTCCTCGGCCGAGGCCGTCGCCGGCACCACCGTCACCCGGCAGCCGGCGGCGGCGAGGCAGCGCAGGATGTTGCGCTTGGCGCCGTAATCCACGGCGACGACGTGATGACGCGGCGCGGCGTGGCGCCCGAAGCCGCCGGGCCAGGCCCACGTCGTCTCGTCCCAGGCATAGGTCTGCGTGCAGGAGACCTCGCTGCGCGAGGTCCATCCCCTCCAGCCCCGGCCAGCCGCGCGCGGCCGCGACCAGGGTCGGAAGGTCGAACCGGCCGTCGGCGGGGTGGGCGAGCACGCCGTTCGGCGCACCGCCGTCGCGGATGCGCACGGTCAGCGCCCGCGTGTCCACGCCGGCGACCCCCGCCACGCCCCGCGCGCGCAGCCAGGCATCGAGAGGCTGCGTGGCGCGCCAGTTGGACGGCTCGGTCACGTCCTGCTTCACCACCAGCCCGCGCGCGGCGATCGTCGGCGCCTCGATGTCTTCGGGATTGGTGCCGACATTGCCGATATGCGGAAAGGTGAAGGTGATGATCTGGCCGGCGTAGGACGGGTCGGTCAGCGTCTCCTGGTAGCCGGTCATGCCGGTGTTGAAGCAGACCTCCGCCGGCGCCCCGATGCCGTGTGCGCGCCGAAGCCGCGGCCCCAGAACACGCTGCCGTCGGCCAGCACGAGGCAGGCGGTCGCGCCCGGCGGCGCGGGTTCGTCGGCAGCCGGCTCGGCGCGGCGCGCCCGGCAGTTCGCCAGCGCCAGCCCGGTGGCGCCGATCAGCGCCGGCCAGTGGCGCGGCGGAATCGCGCCGTTCTGCCGCCACTTGCGCAGGGCCTCGGTGCCCACGCCCAACCGTCGCGCCGCCGCCTCGGGCCCGCCGAGCCGGTCGATGATGCCGTCCACTGCTGACCATCATGCCGCATAATCTATGGGAAATTTTTTCCCAGCACAACCCGGCTTCGGCGAGCGTGGGAAATGCGTTCCCGCGTCGCGTATGTCCATCCCGGTTGCGTAGGGTAGAGGGAGAGCCCGGAACGATGTCCTTGCGCGCACAGTTCACGGATCAGCTCAAGGCCGCGATGAAGGCGGGCGATGCGCCGCGCGTCTCGACCCTGCGCATGATCCTGGCCAAGCTGAAGGAGACCGACATCGCCGCCCGCCCGAGCGGCGTCGCGCAGGTCCCCGACGAGGACGTTCCGGCGCATGCTGCGCGGCATGGTGAAGTCGCGCCGCGAGAGCGTGGCGCTCTACCGGCAGGGCAACCGCCCGGACCTGGTGGCGAAGGAGGAGGCCGAGATCGCGCTCATCGAAGCCTTCCTGCCGCCGCCCATGGATGCGGCGCCGATGGCCGGCGCGGTCGCGGCGGCGATCGCCGAGACCGGGGCGGCGGCGATGAAGGACATGGGCCGGGTGATGGCGGCGCTGAAGGCGCGGCACGGCGCCGCCCTCGACCTGGCGCCGCGCGGGGCCGCTGGTGCGCGCGAAGCTCGGCGGCTGATGGCGCTGCCGGCCGCCTTCCTGGACGAACTGCGCGCCCGCACGCCGCTGGCCGCGATCATCGGCCGGCGGGTGAAGCTGGCGCGCGTCGGGCCGGCAGCTGGAAGGGCTGCTGCCCGTTCCACGCCGAGAAGACGCCGAGTTTCGTGGTCTATGAGGACGGTACTATCACTGCTTCGGCTGCGGCGCGCATGGCGACGCCATCGGCTTCGTCATGCAGTCGCAGGGCGCCGGCTTCCTCGAGGCGGTCGAGCAGCTCGCCGCCGAGTGCCGGGCTGGAGGTGCCGAAGCCTACGCCGGAGGCGGCGGAGGCCGAGCGGCGGCGGCTCGACCTGCACGGCGTGCTGGAAGCGGCCGCGGAGGCTTCCAGCGCCGGCTGTTCCTGCCGGAAGGCGCGCGGCGCGCTCGCCTATCTGCGCGGGCGCGGCCTCACCGACGACACCATCCGCCGCTTCGGGCTCGGCTGGTCGGGCGAGGGCCGCGGCGCGCTGATCGCCGATCTCGGCCGGCAGGGCGTCGACGCGGCGCTGCTGGTCGAGGCGGGGCTGATGACCGCAGCCGAAGACGCGCGCGCGGCGCGCGAGTGTTTCTTCGGCCGGGTCATGTTCCCGATCCGCGACCGGCGCGGCCGGGCGATCGGCTTCGGCGGCCGCATCCTGGGCGACGGCCAGCCGAAATACCTCAACGGCCCGGAAACGGCGCTGTTCGCCAAGCGCCGCACCCTCTACGGCCTCGACGCGGCCCGCGAGCGGCGCGCGCCAGGGCGCGGCGGTGGTCGCGGTCGAGGGCTACATGGACGTGATCGCCCTGCACCAGGCGGGCTTCGCCGGCGCGGTGGCGCCGCTCGGCACGGCGCTGACCGAGGACCAGCTCGACGAGCTTTGGCGCCTCTCGCCGATGCCGGTGCTGTGCTTCGACGGCGATGCCGCCGGCGCCCGCGCCGCCGCCCGCGCGGCCGAGCTCGCCCTGCCGCTGCTCGCCCCCGAGCGCAGCCTGCGCCTCGCCGGCCTGCCGGCCGGCGAGGATCCCGACACGCTGGTCGCGCGGCAGGGCAGGCGCCGGCGTTCCAGGCGGTGCTGGACGCCGCGCGCCCGCTGGCCGAGGCGCTGTTCGACCTGTTGCGCGAGCCGGGCGGCGAAACCACGCCCGAGCAGCGCGCCGCCCTGCGCGCGCGGCTGGAAGAGGCGGCCGGGCGCATCCGCCACCGCGGGCTGGCGGCGGAATATCGCCGCGCCCTGCTCGACCGCTTCTTTGCCGACCGCCGCGGCCCGGCACGCCGCACCCGCGCCGCGTCCCGCCGCGCTGCCGCCGCGACCGCCCGACCCGGCGGCCGCGCGGCAGCGTCGCGGGCGCAGCCTGCTGGTGGGCATTCTGCTGCGCCATCCCGTGCCTGCTGCGCGATGTGGAGGAGGCCTTCGAACGGCTCGAGCTGCCGCCGGCACTGGCGCAACTGCGGCGCGAGATGCTGGCCTGGAGCGTGAACGCGCCGGCGCTTGACTCGAAAGGTCTGATGTCCCACCTGACGTCGGCTGGTCTGGCGGCGGAAGCCGCGCAGGCGCTGGGGCGAGTTGCCATGCCGCTTCCGGCCTGCGCCGCGCCCGACGCGTCGCCGGCCGAGGCCGAGGCGGGCTGGTGGCATTTCTTCGGACTGATGCATCGCGGCCGGCTGGAGGAGGAGCTGCTTGCCGCCAGCCGGGACTTCGCCAGTCGCGCCGACCACGCCTCCCAGCGCCGCCTCGAAGCCCTCGCAAGCGCGCGCGAGGCGCTGCGCCGGGGCGAGGACGGATTGGACGCCGAATGCGTTTCTTTGACTGATTGCAAGACTGCTGCTCCGGCCCCGCCCCCCGGGCCGGCGCGCGCACCACCGCCCGGAGTGCCCTGACCGATGGCCACCAAACCCGCTGTTCCCGCCGATACCGCCACCGCCGAACAGGAGGCCGACACCACGCTGCTCGACGTGCATTCGGCCGCCGTCAAGCGGCTGATCGCGAAAGGCAAGGAGCGCGGCTACATCAGCTTCGACGAGCTCAATCGTCGTGCTCTCGCCCGAACAGTCCAGTTCGGAGCAGATCGAGGACGTGATGGCCAATCTCTCCGAGATGGGCATCCAGGTCGTCGAGAGCGAGGAGGGCGAGGAGCCGCGAGGCCCCGCCGCCCAAGGCCGAGAAGGTCGAGGAGGAGGCCGAGGAAGGCGGCGGCAACGTCGACGAGGAGAGCCTCGGCCGCACCGACGATCCCGTGCGCATGTATCTGCGCGAGATGGGCAGCGTCGAGCTGCTGTCCCGCGAGGGCGAGATCGCGATCGCCAAGCGCATCGAGGCCGGCCGCGACATGATGATCGGCGGGCTGTGCGAAAGCCCGCTGACGTTCCGCGCCATCGTTGCCTGGCACGACGCGCTGAAGGCCGGGCGGATGCTGCTGCGCGACATCATCGACCTGGAGGCGACGCAGGGCGGGCCGAATACGCCCGTGCCCGGCGCCGAGGCCGACGCGCACCCGCCCGGCGGCAGCGCCGGCCGCCGAGGAGCCTGCGCTTCGATCCCGGCCCGGACGACGACGAGGTGGAGGACGCCGAAGGGGCGGGCCTCTCGCTCTCGGCGCTCGAGGAGAAGCTCAAGCCGGAGGTGCTGGCGACCTTCGAAGAGATCGAAGGCGCTGACCAAGAAGCAGCACAAGATGCAGTCGCGCCGCCTGGAGACGATGACCTCCGGCGAGGAGATGAGCGCGCGCTCGGAGAAATCCTACGAGAAGCTGCGCGAGGAGCTGGTCTCCAAGGTCGAGCAGGTGCGGCTGCACAACAACCGCATCGAAGAGCTGGTGATGCAGCTCAAGCAGCTCAACCAGCGCCTGACGGCGCTGGAAGGCGCGCTTCTGCGCATGGCGGAGTCCTGCAAGGTGCCGCGCGACGATTTTCTGCATCAGTATCGCGGCCACGAGCTTGATCCGAACTGGATGGAGCGGGTCGCGCGCGCTGCCGGGCAAGGCGTGGAAGGCGTTCGCGGCGCGGCACACCGACGAAGATCGGCCCGGGTGCGCGCGCAGATCGCCGCGATCGCGACCGAAGCCGGGCTGCCGATCTCCGAGTTCCGCCGCGTCTACGCGACGGTCAGCCGCGGCGAGCGCGATTCGGCGCGCGCGCGAAGAAGGAGATGATCGAGGCGAACCTGCGCCTGGTGATCTCGATCGCGAAGAAATACACCAATCGCGGCCTGCAGTTCCTGGACCTGATCCAGGAGGGCAACATCGGCCTGATGAAGGCGGTGGACAAGTTCGAGTACCGCCGCGGCTACAAGTTCAGCACCTATGCGACGTGGTGGATCCGCCAGGCGATCACCCGCAGCATCGCCGATCAGGCGCGCACGATCCGCATCCCCGTGCACATGATCGAGACGATCAACAAGCTGGTGCGCACCAGCCGGCAGATGCTGCACGAGATCGGGCGCGAGCCGGCGCCCGAGGAACTCGCCGAAAAACTCGGCATGCCGCTCGAAAAAGTCCGCAAGGTGCTGAAGATCGCCAAGGAGCCGATCAGCCTGGAGACGCCGATCGGCGACGAGGAGGACAGCCATCTCGGCGACTTCATCGAGGACAAGGCGGCGGTGATCCCGCTCGATGCGGCGATCCAGGCCAATCTGCGCGAGGCGACGACGCGCGTGCTCTCCTCGCTCACGCCGCGCGAGGAGCGGGTGCTGCGCATGCGCTTCGGCATCGGCATGAACACCGACCACACGCTCGAGGAGGTCGGCCAGCAGTTCAACGTGACGCGCGAGCGCATCCGCCAGATCGAGGCCAAGGCGCTGCGCAAGCTGAAGCACCCGAGCCGCAGCCGCCGGCTGCGCAGTTTCCTCGACGATTGAGGCACGGCCGCGCGCGATGAGCCTCGCCGCTCAGGACCCGGTGGTGCGGGTCGCCGTCACGGTCACGTTCCTGCGCATGGAGCATCCGCCCAGCGATCCGGCGCCGCAGTTTCCGCCGGGTTTCGCCGTCAAGCGCGACCGCTGGTGCAGCGTTGCCGACTACCGCTTTCTCTACCGCGAGGTCGGCGACGCGTATGTGTGGTGGCTGCGCCGCGTGATGCCGGACAACCAGCTCGCCGCCATGCTGCGCGATCCGCGCGTTTCCATCTACGTCTTGCGCGCGCAGGGCCAGCCGGCGGGTTTCTACGAACTCGACCGCACGCCGTGGCCGGTGGTGAATCTCAGCTATTTCGGGCTGATGCCGCACGCGATCGGGCGGCATCTCGGCCTTCCGTTCCTCCGTCACGCGGTGGACGCGGCCTGGGGCATGGGGCCGCGGGCGGTGACGGTGAATACCTGCACCGCCGACCATCCGCGCGCACTGCCGGGCTATCTGCGCGCCGGATTCACGCCGCTGCGGCAGGTGCGCGAGGAATGGAACGTGCCGCTGCGCCTCAACATGCCGATCCCGGAGGCGCTGCGCTTCTGACCGGCCACGACGGCGTCACGGTGTCGTCGGCGCCCAGCGATAGACTTGCTCGACCGTCCCGCCCATCAGTGCCGCGCGCTCGGCGCCCGTCAGCCGGTCGGTGACGCGGAACGCGTCCACTCCCTGCGCATAGGTCAGGAACGCGACGGCGCGGGTCCAGTCCGTACCCCACATGCAGCGGTCGAACCCGAACGCGTCGAGGATGCGTGCCAGCGGGTCCCAGATGTCCTTGTAGGGGAACGCCTCGTGCGACAGCGTGCCGGCCCCGCTGATCTTGACCGTGACGTTGGGGTGCGCGGCCAGCGCCAGCAGGCGCGGCAGCTCGGCCCAGGGCTCCGCCGGCACCGGCGGCACGAAGGGCTGTTGCAGGCCGAGATGGTCGACCACCAGCGTGGTGCCGGGATTGCGCGCCGCCATGGTGTCCACCTGGGGCAGCCGGCCCCAGCACAGCAGATTCACCGGCAGCCCGTGCTGCGCGGCGGCGGCCAGGACGCGGGTGATGCCGCGATCGGCGCCGTCGGTCGGGGCGTCGCCCTGCAGCATCAGGCGGATCGCGACCGCCCCCGGCGTCGCCGCCCAGGCCGCGATCGTGTCGGCGACGGCGGGATCGGTGGCATCCACCGGCTTGATCAGCGCGAAGCGGCCGGGGTGCTCGGCGTAGACCTGCTGCGCATAGCTCGCATCATAGCGATAGAGCGAGAACGGCGAGACCAGCAGCGCGCCGTCCACGCCGACCGCGTCCATCGCCGCGACCATGTCCGCGCCCGTCACCTCCGGCGGGCCGGCCAGATGCGCGGCCCAGGGACGGCCCGGGTGGTTCCGCTCGTAGGCATGCACCTGAACATCGATGATCGCCATGACGCTCTCCCTTATTTTTGTGCGTCCCCGCCTTCGTGCAGGAACGGCAGCAGCAGCGCGACGACCTCCTCGGGCCGTTCCTGCTGCACCCAGTGGCCCGCGCCCGGGATCAGGTGGCAGCCGGCCATCCGCGTGAAGGCGTGATGCTGCATCCGCTCCATCGCGCCGGGCACCTGATGAATGCCCCAGTCCTGTGCGCCGGCAACGAAGATGGCGGGCACGTCGATGGTCCGCCCGGCGAACAGCGCCAGCTCCCGCTCATGCCGCCCGGTCGTGCGGTTGCGATACCAGTTCAGGCCGCCCTGAAACCCGGTGCGCGCGTACTCGCCGGCATAGACCGCCAGCTCCCGTTCCGGCAGCCACGTGCAGGCGGCGATCTGCGCCGCGGTCGGCATCTCCGCGCGCGACGTTCTCCGGCATCGTCCGCCGCCGGTCCATGACGTAGTAGGTCGGCAGCTTGGCCAGCTCCGTGGCGGTCCAGCCGGCGAGCGGAAGGGCTGGTTGCCCGGCCAGTCGGCGCTCTTGTGGTGGTAGTAGGCGCGCAGCAAGGCGTGCAGGCCCTGCGGCGGGCGGTGCATGTCGGCATTGGCCGGCGGTGTCGCGAAATACCACTGGTAGTGCTTGCGCGGCGGGTCGAGCGCCGCCAGCGCCGCGTGGATGTCGCTCCGCGGCCGGCGCTCGCGCCGCCGGGCGGCGGCGGGCCGGTCGAACGGCGCGCTCATCAGCGCCACGCGAGCGGAACACGTCGGGCCGCGCCAGCGCGCAGCAGGCCGCGACCGAGGCGCCGAAATCGTGGCCGACCACCGCCGCCGAGCGGTGGCCCAGCGCGAACAGCAGCGCCACCGCGTCGCGCGCCAGGTTCAGCAGCGCCGAACGGCTGCAAGGTCGGTCTCGTAGCGGTCGTCCCAGCCGGTGGTGCGGCCATAGCCGCGCTGGTCGGGGGCGACGACGTGAAACCCGGCGGCGGCCAGCGCCGGCATCACCTTGCGCCAGGAATAGGCCAGCTCGGGGAAGCCGTGCAGCAGCAGCACGAGCGGCCGGCCCGGCGGGTCGAACCCCGCCTCCAGCACGTGGCTGGTGAGGCCGTTGATGCCGGGCACGAAGCGGGCACGGATGCCGGCTGGCAGTGCCGCGGCGTCGAGGGGCGGGAGTTCGGCCATCCGCCATTCTATGGCGGCTTCCGCGCCGGGATGCCAGTTGCGCCCCCTGCGCTTACGTCCCCCCGCGCTTGCGCCCGCCGGACGCCGCCGCTATAAGCCCGCGCCTGCCATTCAGGCGGGAAAATCAGGAGATGTCTGCGCGCCGGGCCGGATAGGGCATGCCCGGCCGCGACCGCTACGGCAGCGCGCGCGGCGCGCGGAAGGAGTTCAAAAATGCCCAAGATGAAGACCAAGTCCTCGGTCAAGAAGCGGTTCAAGATCACCGCGACCGGAAAGGTGCTGGCCGGCCCGGGCAACAAGCGGCACGGCCTGATCAACCGGCCGCAGAAGATGAAGCGGCAGAACCGCGGCACCCAGGTGCTGACGCCGGCCGATGGCCGCACCGTCAAGCAGTGGGCGCCGTACGGGCTGGACTGAGGAGAGCGCATCATGGCACGCGTCAAGCGCGGCACCACCGCCCACGCCCGCCACAAGAAGGTCCTTGGCCAGGCCAAGGGATTCGTCGGGCGCTCGTCGAAGACCTATCGCGCGGCGCTGGAGCGGCTGGAGAAGTCGCTGCAATACGCCTATCGCGACCGCCGCAACCGCAAGCGCGATTTCCGCGCGCTGTGGATCCAGCGCATCAATGCGGCGGTGCGCGAGCACGGCCTGACCTATTCGCGATTTATCGCCGGGCTGAAGGACGCCGGCATCGAGATGGACCGCAAGGTGCTGGCGGCCATCGCCTACGACGACCCGGCGAGCTTCGCCGAGATCGTCCGCAAGGTGCAGGCCGCCCTGGCCTGATCGCCGCTCACCGCGGCCGGCCGCACGATCAAGGCGAAAGGGCTGCCCGCACGGGGCAGCCCTTTGCGTATGCACGGACCACGCAGCATGACCGATGATCTCGATGCAATCCGCCAGGAGACCGAAGCGGCGCTCGCCGCGCGCCGCGCGATCTGCGCGCCTGGGACGCGGTGCGCGTCGCCATGCTGGGCAAGAGCGGCCGGCTGACCGCGCTGCTGAAGGACCTCGGCACGCCTGCCGCCCGAGGCAGCGGCGCGCGCGCGGTGCCGCGCTGAACCGGCTGAAGGACGACGCTGACCGACGCGATCGAAGCCCGCCGCGCGGCAGCTGGAGGAGGCGGCGCTCGCCGCGCGGCTCGCCGCCGAGCGGATCGACGTCACGCTGCCGCCGCGCCCGCTGCCGGCCGGCCTGATCCACCCGATCAGCCGCACGATGGAGGAGATGGCGGCGATCTTCGGCGCCATGGGATTCGCGATCGCCGAGGGGCCGGACATCGAGAGCGACTGGCACAATTTCGGCGCGCTCAACATCCCCGCGCACCATCCGGCGCGCGCCGATCACGACACGTTCTATCTGCCGCCCGAGCACGACGGCGCGCCGCCGCCGGTGCTGCGCACCCACACCTCGCCGGTGCAGGTGCGCACGATGCTGCAGAGCCCGCCGCCGCTGCGCGTCGTCGTCATGGGCCGCACCTATCGCGCCGACCACGACGCCACGCACAGCCCGATGTTCCACCAGCTCGAAGGCCTCGCGATCGACCGCGACCTCACGCTCGGCCACCTGAAAGGCTGCCTGATCGACTTCCTGCGCGCCTATTTCGGCATCGCCGACCTGCCGGTGCGCTTCCGCGCCAGCTATTTCCCGTTCACCGAGCCGTCGATGGAGGTGGATATCGGCTGGAACCGGCGCAGCGGCGAGCTCGGCGGCGGCGGCGACTGGCTGGAGATTCTCGGCAGCGGCATGGTGCATCCGAAAGTGCTCGCGAATTGCGGCATCGACCCGCGCGTAGTGGCAGGGCTTCGCGTTCGGCATGGGCGTGGAGCGGGTGACGATGCTCAAGCACGGCATCCCCGACCTGCGCCCGTTCTATGAGAGCGACATCCGCTGGCTGCGCCACTACGGATTCTCGCCGCTGGCCCCCGCGATGCTGCACGAGGGGGTGTGAGCGATGAAGTTCACGCTCTCCTGGCTGCGCGAGCATCTCGACACCGACTGCGCCGCTCGCCGAAATCACCGACGCGCTGACGCGCATCGGGCTTGAACTCGAGTGCGTCGAGGACCGTGGCGCGGCGCTGGCGCCGTTCCGCATCGCGCGGGTGGTCGAGGCGGTGCAGCACCCGAACGCCGACCGGCTGCGCGCCTGCACGGTCGATGCGGGCGACGGCGAGCTCGTCTCCGTCGTCTGCGGCGCGCCGAATGCGCGCACCGGCATGAAGGCGGTGTTCGCCCCGCCCGGCAGCTTCATTCCCGGCACCGGCATCACGCTGAAGGCGGGCGAGATCCGCGGCGTGCTGAGCGCCGGCATGCTGCTCTCGGCGCGCGAAATGGGGCTCGGCGACGACCATGCCGGCATCGTCGAACTGCCCGCCGATGCGCCGGTGGGCGAGCGCGTACGCGCATGGGCGGGGCTCGACGATCCGGTGATCGAGATCGCGCGTGACGCCGAACCGCGGCGATGCGCTGGCGGTGCGCGGCGTCGCGCGCGACCTCGCCGCCGCCGGTCTCGGCGCGCTGAAGCCCTGGTCGGCCGCCGCCGGTCGCCGGCGACGTTCGCCAGCCCTGGCCGCTGGGCGATCGAAATGCCGCAGGCCTGTCCCTGGGTGCTCGGGCGCACCGTCCGCGGCGTGCGCAACGGGCCGAGCCCGCGCTGGCTCGCCGACCGGCTGGTCGCGATCGGCCTGCGCCCGATCAACGCGCTGGTCGACATCACCAACTTCTTCACCTTCGACCTCGGCCGCCCGCTGCATGTCTTCGACGGCGCGAAGCTCACCGGGCGGCGTGCTGACGCTGCGCCCCGGCGCGGGCGAGACGTTCCGCGCCCTGCACGGCAAGGACATACACGCCGACCGCGGCGGACTGCGTCATCGCCGACGCGGCCGGCGTGCAGTCGCTCGCGGGCGTGGTCGGCGGCGAGGCGACCGGCTGCGACGAGGCCACCGACACGGTGTTCCTCGAATGCGCGCTGTTCGATCCGGTGCATGTCGCGCTCACCGGACGGCGCCACATGGTGCACTCCGACGCGCGCCAGCGGTTCGAGCGCGGCATCGACCCCGCGCTGCTGCCGGCGGCGGTGGAGGCGGCGACGCGCATGATCCTCGAACTGTGCGGCGGCGAGGCGAGCGAGGTCACGGCGGCCGGCGCCGAGCCCGCGTGGCAGCGCAACGCCACACTGCGCTTCGCCCGCCTCGCGACCCTCGGCGGACTCGCGGTGCCGGCGGAGGATGCGGTCGGGTCGCTGCAGCGCCTCGGCTTCTCCGTGGTCGCGCGCGACGCGGAGCGGGTGACGGTCGGCGGTGCCGTCCTGGCGCAACGACATCGCCGCGCCGAGCGGGCTCGATCCGGCGCCGGGCATCGACCTCGCGGCGGCCGCCGCCGGGCGCGCAGAGCGTCGAGCCGGAAGCGGATCTCGTCGAGGAAGTGCTGCGCCTGCGCGGCCTGGACGCGGTGCCGCCGGTGTCGATGCCGGTCGCCGGCCCCGATTCCGCGCCCCACGCTCACGCCGCGGCAGGCGCGTGCCGCGTTCGCGCGCCGGGTGCTGGCGGCGCGCGGCCTGCTCGAATGCGTCACCTTCAGCTTTCTCGCGCGCGAGCAGGCGGCGCTGTTCGGCGCCGACGACCCGGCGCTGCGGCTGAGCAACCCGATCGCCGCCGATCTCGACCAGTTGCGCGCCACGCCGGTGGCGACGCTGGCGCTGGCAGCGGCGCGCAACGCCGCGCGCGGCTGGCCGGATCTCGGCCTGTTCGAGATCGGGCCGGCCTTCTCCGGCGCCGCGCCGGACGCGCAGCCGACCGTGGCCGCCGGCCTGCGCGCCGGCAACACGCCGCGCCATTGGCACGAGCCGGCGCGGCCGGTGGATGCGATGGACGCGAAGGCCGATGCGTGCGCGGTGCTCGCCGCCCTCGGCGTCGCGGTCGATGCGCTCAGCGCCACCGCCGATGCGCCCGCGTTCTATCATCCCGGCCAGTCCGGCGTGCTGCGACAGGGGCCGCGCGCGCTGGCGACCTTCGGCGTGCTGCATCCGCGTGTCCTTGCGGCCCTCGATCTGTCCGCGCCCGCGGTGGCGCTGCGAAATTTTTCTCGACGCGATCGCCGGAGCCGAAGCGGCGGCGCAAGGGCGCGCCCGACCTGCCGGCATTCATGCCGGTGCGGCGCGATTTCGCCTTCGTCGTGGACGCGCCGGTGACGGCGGAGGCAGTGTTGCGCGCGGCACGCGGGGCCGAGCGCGGGCTGATCGCATCGGTCGCGCTGTTCGACGCCTATCAGGGCGAGAAGATCGAGGCGGGCAGCAAGTCGCTCGGCGTGGAAGTCGTGTTCCAGCCGCGCGAGCGCACCCTGACTGACGCCGAGATCGAAGCCGCCTGCACGAAAGTCGCGGCCGCCGTAGCACGCGCGACCGGCGGCCGCCTGCGCTGAGCGGCGAGGCCCTCACCCCGGCCCTCTCCCGCAAGCGGGAGAGGGGGCGCAGCGGGAACTTCTCCCTCTCCCGCTTGCGGGAGAGGGCCGGGGTGAGGGTCAGCTCACCCGCGCCAGCTTCTGCAGCGACCGCAGTTCGTGGTCCGGCTTCTTGCCGAACAGCACCGGCCAGTAGGTGTTGGAGACCTCGGCGACGTAGATATCGCCGTGGCGAATCCACCGCGATGCCGTGCGGGGCGATGAACTGGCCCGGGCGCCTCGCCGATCGGCTGCGTCCCGAGATGCGCCAGCACCTCGCCCTTGCGCCGACAACGAGCGAGACGCGCGGGCCGAGATTTCGCACGCCCGCTGGTCAGCGTGGCCACCGTCTCCGGGCCCAGCTCGCCGATCACGGCGAGCGGGATCTTGCCGCGCGTCGACAGTACAGGCCGCAGGGGCGCATCAGGTTGTTCCACTGCGTCCTGGTACTTGCCGTTGCCGTCGAACACCTGCACGCGATGGTTCTCGCGGTCGGCGACATAGACCCAGCCCGTCGTCGTCGCAGGCGATGTTGTGCACCAGGTTGAACTGGCCCGGCGCCGGTGCCCGGCTCGCCCCACGAGAGCAGCAGTTTGCCGTCCGGGCGCGTATTTGTGCACGCGCGCGTTCTGGTAGCCGTCGGAGACGTAGATGTCGCCCTTCGGCGAGAGCGCCGTGTGCGTGCAGCGGTTGAACGGATCGCCGGTGAAACGCGGGTGCGGGCTTGCCCGGCGTGCCGATGGTCATCACCACCTTGCCCTCCGGCGTGCACTTGCGCACCGCCTGCGCCGAAATCGTCGGTCAGGTACAGCATGTCATCGGGCCCGATGGCGGCGCCATGAGCATTGACGAAGCCGATGTCCTCGCCCCAGGAGCGCAGGAATTTGCCGTCCCGGTCGAACACGATCACCGGATGGGCGCCGCGGTTGAAGACGTAGACATTGTCCTTGCTGTCCACGCAGACCGCCGCGCCGTCGTGGTAGGTGAAGCCCGGGCGGCAGCGCGCCCCAGCCCTCGACCACCCGGTAGCGGTAGCTGGCCTCTGCCGAAAATCACCGGCTCGGCGGCATGCGCCTGCGCGGTGACGCCGGCTGCGACCATCGCGGCGAGCCCCGCGACTCCGGCGCGGCGTGGTGCCGTCCCACCGCCGGCCAGCGCCGCCGGTGCCACGGCGGCCGCCGCCAGTCCCTGGAACAGCCGCCGGCGGGTGAACAGGCAGAACTGGCACATTGGACGTCTCCCCTCCGAAATTCGCGCGGGGTCAGCCGCCCCGCCGCCGCCCGGTCCGGCGCCGTCCCTCGCTCTCCTTCCGCTCCGGCAGCGTCACCGCCGCCGCGAGCTCGGGAAACGGATCGCGCCCGTTCGGCAGCGCCATCGCGTGGACGAAATGCTCCTGGAACCGGCTCTCCAGCGCAGTCTCGATCTTCTCCACCCGCCGCACCAGCGCCTCCACCTCGGCGCGGTGCGCACGGCTGACCAGCGCCATGCGGGCGCCGGTGCCGGCGGCGTTGCCGATGGCGCTCACCCGGTCGAGCCGGCAATCCGGGATCAGCCCCAGCACCATCGCGTATTTCGGGTCGATGTAGCTGCCGAAGGCGCCGGCGAGCTTGATGCGCTCCACGCGCTCCACGCCCAGCCGGTCCATCAGCAGCCTGGCGCCGGCATAGAGCGCGCCCTTGGCGAGCTGGATCGCGCGGATGTCGGTCTGGGTGACCGCGATCGGCACCGCCCCGTCCCACAGCCGGTAGCGCGATGTGCGCCCATCGGCCTCGATGCGCGGCGAGCGCGCGGCAAGCTGCAGCGTTGATCAGCCCGTCGGCGCCGATGATGCCCGGCGAGGAACATCTCCGCCACGACCTCGATGATGCCGGAGCCGCAGATGCCGGTCACGCCGACCGCGTCGATGCCGGCGTCGAACCCGGGCTCGTCGGACCAGGCATCGACGCCGATCACCTTGAACCGCGGCTCCAGCGTCGCCGGGTCGATGCGCACCCGCTCGATCGCGCCCGGCGCGGCGCGCTGGCCGGCGGTGATCTGCGCGCCCTCGAAGGCCGGGCCGGTGGGCGAGCTGGCCGCCAGCACGCGCGTCGCGGTTGCCGAGCAGGATTTCGGCGTTGGTGCCGACATCGACCACCAGGGTGATCTCGTCATGGTGCTGCGGGCCTTCCGCGAGCGCCACCGCCGCCGCGTCGGCGCCCGACATGGCCCGCGATGCAGGGCAGGATGTAGGCCCGCCCGCCCGGATGGATCGGCAGCCCGAGGTCGCGCGCGGCCAGCCGCAGCGCGCCGGACACCGCGAGCGCGAACGGCGCCTGCCCCAGCTCCTTCGGGTCGATGCCGAGGAACAGGTGGTGCATCACCGGATTGCCGACGAACACCGCCTCCAGCATTCCTCCTCGGGCGATGTCGGCCTGTCCGGCAGAGCCGCGTGATCAGCGCCGCCGATGGCGCCGCGCACCGCCCCGGTCAGCGCGCCGCGGTCGTCCGGGTTGAGCATGAGGTAGGAGATGCGGCTCATCAGGTCCTCGCCGAAGCGGATCTGCGGGTTCGTCGTGCCCGCCGACGCCACGGCGCGGCCCGCTCGCGAGGTCCACCAGATGGCCGGCGATGGTGGTCGAGCCGATGTCGAACGCGACCCCGAACAGCGCCGTGTGCGCGCCCCGGCCAGAGCGCGATGACCTGCGGCCGAGCGATGTCCTGGTGCACGGCCGCGGTCACGGTCCAGTCGCCCGCGCGCAGCACCGCGCTGCACCTCGGTCAGCAGCGGCGGGTCGAGCCAGACGCCCCGCCATTGCCCCGTCGCCTCGATCGCCGCGATCAGCCGGTCGGCATCGCCCAGCGGGTGCTCCATGTCCGGCGGGGGCACGCTGACGGTGACGAGGCGGGTCGCCGGGTCGGCGGCGATCGCGCGGGTCTCGGCGCGCTTGCGCACGACCTGGCGGTTGACCGCGACCTCGCCCGGCACGTCGATGACGAGGTCGCCCAGCATCCGCCCGGCGCAGGAGAGCCGCCGCGCCGGCGGCAGCACGCCGCGTCGCGCGATACGGCGCCTCGGTTTCCTCGGCCGGCGAGAGGTTGGCGGCGCGGCTGGTGATGCCGTGCTTGGCGAACTCGCCCTCGGCGACCTCCACCTGGCAGCGCCCGCACAGGCCGCGCCCGCCGCAGACGCTCTCGACATAGACGCCGAGCGTGCGCGCGCGGCGTCCAGCAGCGGCGTGCCGAGCGGGAACCGGCCGCGCCGGCCGCTCGGCATGAACAGCACCAGAGCGTCTTCGCTCGGCCTCGGTCGCGCGCGGACGCGGCGGCACCACCTGGTCCATCCTCAGCGCCTTCCGCGCCGGCCGCCGGCGCGGACCAGGGCGGCCAGCCGTCCGCGTCGTAGTCGGCCACCAGCGCCGCCAGTGCCGCATCGGCCTCGGCCACGAGGTCGTCGCCGCACGGTCGGGCGCGCCGCGCCGCCACTCGCCGAGATAGGCGTCGCTGTCGCGCAGACCCGCCCGCATCGCCGCGCGGTCCACCGCCTGGATGAACCGTTCGGGCAGCTCGCGCTTCTCGCTCGTGCCGGCCCTGGCGGACGATCACCTGGGCCGGGATGTCGCGCCAGAACACGATGATGCGCTGCGCCATGCGCCGGGCTGGCTCCTTCGGGGCTGTCTCGCAGGTGGACAAAGCCACCTTAGGCTCCCGAGATTACGCGCCGCAATTTAGGGCGCAGAGGCGACGGACTTGCTGATGCTCGACGAATTTTTTCACGGACGCGACTGGCTGCTGGCCGATGGCGCGACCGGCACCAACCTGTTCGACATGGGCCTGACCTCCGGCGAGGCGCCGGAGTTGTGGAACGAGCAGTTCCCCGAGCGGGTGCGCCGGCTGCACCAGTCCTTCGTCGATGCCGGCGCCGACATCATCCTCACCAACAGTTTCGGCGGCAATCGCCGGCGCCTGGCGCTGCACAGGGCCGAGGGCCGCACCCGCGAACTGAATCGGCTCGCGGCCCAGACACGCCCGCACCGTCGCCGATGCCGCGGGGCGGCGGGTGATCGTCGCCGGCTCGGTCGGCCCGACCGGCGATCTGCTCGTGCCGCTCGGCCCGCTGACCGAGGCGGAGGCGGAGGAGGTGTTCGTCGAGCAGATCGAGGGGCTGAAGGCGGGCGGCGCGGACGTGGTCTGGATCGAGACCATGTCGGCGCTCGGCCGAAATGCGGGCCGCCGCCGCCGCCGCCGGGCGGGTGGGCATGCCCTATACGATCACCGCCTCCTTCGACACCGCCGGCAGCACCATGATGGGCCTGCCGCCGGCCGCCATGGCGCGGGAGGTGGCGGGCGTTCGCCCCGGGCCCGCACGGGTTCGGCTGCAATTGCGGCGTCGGGGCCTCCGACCTCATCTGCTCGGTGCTCGCGATGACCGAGGCCGATCCCGACGCGATCGTGATCGCCAAGGCCAATTGCGGCGTCCCGCAGGTGGGCGCCAACGGCGTCACCTATTCCGGCACGCCGGAGGTGATGGCGGAATACGCGCGGCTGGCGGTGGATGCCGGGGCGCGCATCATCGGCGGCTGCTGCGGCACGCGGCCCGAGCATCTGCGCGCGATGCGGCAGGCGCTGGAGGGCCATGCGCGGGGCGAGCGGCCGGACGTGGCGCAGGTGGTGGCCGCGATCGGACCCCTGGCCTCGCCGCCCGCCCGTGCCGACGCCACGCCCCGCCGCGCCGGGCGGCGGCGCGGATGAGCACGCTGGTTCTCGCCTGCGGGGCGCTCGCGCGCGAGATCCTGGCGCTGCTGCCGGCGGAGCGGTTCCCGGCGATCCACCTGCACTGCCTACCGGCGACCCTGCACAACCGGCCCGAGCGGATCGCCCCGGCGGTGCGCGCGGCACTGGCCGAGGCGGCGGGGCGCTATGACCGCGTCTTCGTCGCCTATGCCGATTGCGGCACCGGCGGCGCGCTGGACGCGGTGCTGGCCGAGACCGGGGCCGAGCGGCTGCCGGGCGCCCATTGCTACGCCTTCTTCACCGGGGTCGCGGCCTTCGACCGCACCGGCGAGGCCGACCTGCGCAGTTTCTTCCTCACCGACTTCCTGGCTCGGCATTTCGAGACGCTGGTGTGGGAGGGCCTCGGCCTGGATCGCCACCCGGCCCTGCGCGACGCTTATTTTGGCCAGTTACGCGCGCGTGGTCTATCTCGCCCAGACCGAGGACGCGGCGCTGACCGCCGCGGCGCGCGCCGCCGCGGGCCAGCTGGGCCTCGATTTCGAGCGCCGCTTCGTCGGCTACGGCGACCTCGCCCCGGCGATGGCGCGGCTGGCGGCGGCGTGAGGGCTTTGTCGGCGTCGTTTCTGCCCATATAAGCGCGGCCATGCGCACGCCCTTCGTGAAGATGCACGGCTGCGGCAACGACTTCGTCGTGCTCGACGCGCGCGCGGCTGACCTGCCCATGACCGAGGCCCGCGCGGCGGCGCTGGCGGACCGGCGCACCGGCGTCGGCTGCGACCAGTTCATCGTGATCGAGCCGGCCGGCGCACGCCGACGCCTTCATGCGCATCCGCAACCCCGACGGCGCGGAGGCCGGCGCCTGCGGCAACGCCGCGCGCTGCGTCGCCCGCCTGCTGCACGAGGCGACCGGCCGGCGCGACCTGGTGATCGAGACGCAGGCCGGACTTCTGCCGGCCGAGATCCTGCCCGACGGCACGGTGCGCGGTGGACATGGGTCCGGCGCTCACCGGCTGGCGCGACGTGCCGCTGGCGTGGGAGGCGGACACGCTGCATCTCGATCTCGCGGCCGGCGCGGTGCGCGATCCGGCGGCGTGCTCGATGGGCAATCCGCACGCGACGTTCTTCGTCGCCGATATCGCCGCGGTGCCGGTCGACCGAGATCGGCCCGGAGCTCGAGCACGCCGCGATCTTTCCCGAGCGCGCCAATATCGGCTTCGTCCAGGTGCTCGATCCCGACCGCATCCGCCTGCGGGTTTGGGAGCGCGCGGCGGGACTGACACGCGCCTGCGGCTCCGGCGCCTGTGCCGCGGTGGTGAACGCGGCGCGGCGCGGCCTCACGCGGCGGCGCGCGACGGTGGTGGTGGACGGCGGCGCACTGCTGATCGAGTGGCGCGAGGACGGGCATGTGCTGATGACCGGCCCGAGCGCCGAATCCTTCCGCGGCACGCTCGACCTTGCGGATTTCCCCGCATGAGCGTCCGGGTCCTCACCTTCGGCTGCCGTCTCAACGCGTATGAGAGCGAGGTGATGCGCACGCACGCCGCGGCGCTCGACGACACCATCATCGTCAACACCTGCGCCGTCACCGCCGAGGCCGAGCGGCAGGCGCGGCAGGCGATCCGCCGCGCGCATCGCGAGCATCCCGGCGCGCGCATCGTCGTCACCGGCTGCGCGGCACAGATCGCGCCCGACGCCTGGGCCGCGCTGCCCGGCGTGTCGCGCGTGCTCGGCAACACCGAAAAGTTGCAGGTCGGCAAGCTGGACGGCGCATGGCGGCAGCGCTGTTTCCGACATCATGGCGGCGCGCGAGACGGCCGCGCATCTGCTCACCGAGTTTGCCGGCCGCGCGCGCGCCTTCGTGCAGGTGCAGCAGGGCTGCGACCACCGCTGCACGTTCTGCGTGATCCCCTACGGCCGCGGCCCGAACCGCAGCGTGCCGCTGGGTGCAATCGTCGAGCAGGTGCGCGCCCTCGTCGCGCGCGGCTTCGCCGAGATCGTGCTGACCGGCGTGGATATCGCGAGCTACGGCGCGGATCTTCCGGGAACGCCCACGCTCGGGCAGATGGTGCGCCGGCTGCTGGCGCTGGTGCCGGAGCTGCCGCGGCTGCGCCTGTCCTCGCTCGATCCGGCGGCGATCGACGAGGAGCTGTGGCGGCAGATCGCGGAGGCGCCGCGGCTGATGCCGCATCTGCATCTCTCGCTGCAGGCCGGCGCGGACCTGATCCTGAAGCGCATGAAGCGGCGCCACGGGCGGCAGGACGCGCTCGGCGTGGTCGCGCGGGCGCGGGCGCTGCGGCCGGAGATCGCGATCGGCGCCGACCTGATCGCCGGCTTTCCGACCGAGACCGACGCGCTGTTCGACGAGACTCTGGACTTCGTGGACGCAGGCGGCGATCCCGTTCGTGCACGTGTTCCCGTACAGCGACCGGCCGGGCACGCCGGCGGCGCGCATGCCGCAGGTGGCGACGGCGCTGCGCCGCGAGCGGGCCGGGCGGCTGCGTGCGGCGGGGGCGGCGAACGCGCGCCGCTTCTTCGCGGGACTGGTCGGTCGGCACGCGACCGTGCTGACCGAGAGCGGTGAGGGCGGGCACACCGAGCATTTCGCGCCGGTGCGCATCGCGGCGCCGCCGGGCGCGCTGCTGCGCGCGCGCATCACCGCGGCCAACGATGCCGGCCTGCTCGCGGAACCCGCCTGATGGCGCTGGGCTTTCTCTCCCGCCTCAAACAGGGGCTGTCGCGCAGCACCGCCAAGTTCACCGAGTCGCTCGGCACCGTCTTCGTCAAGCGGCGGCTGGATGACGCGGCGCTGGCGGATCTCGAAGAAGCGCTGGTCGCCGCCGACATGGGCACCGAGGTCGCGGCGCGCGTGATCGCCGAGTTCCGCCGCACCCGCTTCGGGCGCGAAGTGACGGAGCCGGAGATTCGCGAGGCGCTGGCCGAGCGAGATCGCGGCGATCCTGGCGCCGGTCGCCCAGCCGCTGCGCGATCGACCGCGCGCTGAAGCCGCATGTCGTGCTGGTGGTCGGCGTGAACGGCACCGGCAAGACGACGACCATCGGCAAGATGGCGCAGCAATATCGCGAGCAGGGGCTGGCGCCCGTGCTGGTCGCCGGCGACACGTTCCGCGCGGCCGCTGTCGAGCAGTTGCAGATCTGGGGCGAGCGGGTCGGCGCGCCGGTGATCGCCGGGCCGCCGAACACCGATGCCGCCGGCCTCGCCTTCGACGCGCTGACCCGGGCGCGGGCCGATGGTGCCGACGTGCTGCTCATCGACACCGCCGGGCGGCTGCACAACAAGGCGGCGCTGATGGAGGAGCTGAAGAAGATCATCCGCGTGCTGAAGAAGCAGGACGAGCGCGCGCCGCACTCCGTGCTGCTGGTGCTGGACGCGACCACCGGCCAGAACGCGCTCAACCAGGTGGACGTGTTCAAGGAGATGGTGGACGTCACCGGGCTGGTGGTGACGAAGCTGGACGGCAGCGCGCGCGGCGGCATCGTCGTGGCACTGGCGCAGGAATTCGGGCTGCCGGTGCATTTCGTCGGCGTGGGCGAGCAGGCGGCGGATCTGCGCCCGTTCGACGCCGGGGAGTTCGCGCGCGGGCTGGTGGGCGGCTGAGGCGCGCGCCCTCACCCTCCCATCGCTGCGCGATGGGCCCCTCCCTCTCCCGCAAGCGGGAGAGGGGTTTTTTCGAGCGCGGGCGAGAAAAGCGCCCGCTTTTCTCCCTCTCCCGCTTGCGGGAGAGGGCCGGGGTGAGGGTGCTACATTCAGGAAGGTTCCCGCACCGACCGCGGATCTGCCGCAACCCGCGCAAGCATCCGCGCCAGCCGCCCGGCCCAGTCCGCCGCGCCCGCGTCATCCGCGATCAGGTCCTGCCGCACCTCGAACAGCGCGGTCGGGATGCCGCGCGCATCGCCCTGCACCGGCACGGTGAAATCGCCCTGCGGGTGATGCGGTATGGCTCGTTCTCGCCGACCACGAGCAGCCGATCCGCGCGCAACCCTCGAGCAGCGCGCGGCAAGTCGCTGCGCCCGGGCATACAGCACGCCCGCATGCCAGGGCCGCGCGACGCCGAGAAACACCGGGGTGAAACTGTGCATGCCGATCAGCACTGCCGGTCGTCCCGCCGCCAGCCGCGCCTCCAGCTCGCGCCGCCACCCGCGTCGCGGAACGGCGCGAAGAACAGCGCCGTCCCGCTCGGCCCGCTCGGCCGCCGCAGGCCGATATTGCCGGGGATGTCGGTCGTCCTCGCTCCGGCCGGGAATGCTGGTCGGGCTCGCAGCGGGCGGTTGCAGTCGATCAGCAGGCGGGAATAGCCGGTGAGGATCAGCGCCGCATCGAGCGCCGCGCGACGTGCCGCGCCACCTCGGCGGCGCCGATATCCCAGGCGATGTGTCGCTGCAGCGCCTCAGGCGGCAGGCCGAGATTGTCGTAGCGCGCGGGGATGACGTTCGAGGCATGCTCGCAGATCAGCACCACCGCCGAATGTCCGGCTTCGTTGACGACGCTCACGGCGTGCGGGTGTCGGTCATGCCAGCCGCGCCCCGACGGGAACCGGGCGGCCGCGCAGGAAAGCGGCGGCCGGCATCGCGGCGCGTCCCGGCGCCTGCACGCGCTGCAGCCGCAACGCACCGGCACCGGCCGCCACCAGCAGCGCCGCATCCAGCACCGTGCCGGGCGCGCCCGGCCCCGCCTCGGCGTCTGCGCCGCCAGCACTTTCAGCTTCTGCCCGTCGAGGAGCGTGAAGGTGCCGGGCCACGGATTGAACGCGCGCACCTGCCGCGCAAGCGTCGCCGCGTCGGCTCGTCCAGTCGAGCCTGCCGTCGGCGCGCGTCAGTTTTGGGCGCGTAGGTGGCGCCCGCCGGCTGCGGCACGCGCCGGCGGGTTTTCGGCCAGCGCCCGCAGGATCAGCCGCGCGCCCAGCGCCGCGAGCAGCTCGTCAGCTCGGCCGCGGTCGTTGTCGGCCCGATCGGCACCGCCTCGCGCAACAGCATCGGGCCGGTGTCGAGCCCGGCATCCATGTGCATGATCGTGATGCCGGTCTCGGCGTCGCCGGCGAGCAGCGCCGCCTGGATCGGTGCCGCGCCGCGCCAGCGCGGCAGCAGGCTCGCATGGACGTTGAGGCAGCCGTGGCGCGGGGCGGCGAGCATCGGCCGGGGCAGGATCAGCCCATAGGCGGCGACCACCGCCGCATCCAGGCCGAGCGCGGCGAATTCGCTCTGCGCGCCGCGTCGTCGCGCAGCCGCGCCGGCGTGCGCACCAAAAGCCCCAGCGCCGCCGCCGCCACGTGCACGGCGCAGCGGCGCATCGCATGGCCGCGTCCCGGCGGGGCGAGGCGGCTGGCAATAGACGGCGGCGATTTCGTGTCCGGCGGCATGCAGCGCCCGCAAGCGCCGGCACCGCGAACTCCGGGCTGCCCAAGAAGGCCAGTCGCACCCTAGCGGCCCTTCTGCCGCTGCTCCTTCGCCAGCCGGCGCAGGATCATGTTGCGCTTCAGCGCCGAGAGGTGATCGACGAACAGCACCCCGTCCAGGTGGTCGATCTCGTGCTGCAGGCAGGCGGCGAGCAGGCCGTCGGCCTCCAGCTTCCCGCCGTGCGCCGCTCGGCGTCGGTGTAGCGCACCTCACCCGCGCCGGGCGGGTGACGTCGGCGTAGTGGCCCGGGCAGCGACAGGCACCCTTCCTCGCGGCGTCGCCGTCTCGTCGCTCGCCGCCGACGACTTCCGGGTTGATCAGCGTCATCGGCGCGCGCTTGCCGTCCGGCTGCAGGTCGACCACGGCGACGCGCAGTGACGACGCCCACCTGCGGCGCGGCGAGGCCGATGCCGGGGGCGGCATACATGGTCGCGTAGAGCTGCGGCACCAGCTCCCGCACTGCCTCGGCATCGGCCTCGCGCACGGCGCGGGCGCGGGTCTTCAGCGCCGGGCTCGGGACCACGATCAGGATCGGCAGCGCCTCGGCGGCCGGCGCGTCAGGCTTGGGTTGAATGAGCGTGGCGGTGGACATCGTCGCGATGTAGCGGTCCCGCGGCGGCCGTTCAACGGCCGCCGGCCGACGCTTGCCCCCTTGCAAGCGCATGCGGCGGCACCAAAATCCGACGCTGTCGGGTCGCCGTCAGCGGGGCCCGTCCACGGACCGCAAGGTCCGGCTTCGCTCGCAGGAGGAGGCAGGATGAGCACCCGGATGTTCACGTCACCGCTTGTTCCTGGGGTTCGACCACTTGGAACAGATGCTGGAGCGGGCGTCCAAGGCGTCGTCGGACGGCTATCCGCCCGTACAACATCGAGCAGACCGGGCCGAGCGGGCTGCGCATCACGCTCGCGGTCGCCGGGTTCACCATGGACGAGCTGCACGATCACGCAGGAAGACAACCAGCTCGTGATCCGCGGCCGCCAGGCCGAGGAACCGGCGGGCCGGGTGTTTCTCCATCGCGGCATCGCGGCGCGGCAGTTCCAGCGGGCCTTCGTGCTCGCCGAGGGGATCGAGGTGAAGGGCGCCTGGCTCGACAACGGCCTGCTGCACATCGACCTCGCCCGCCCGCAGCCGGAGAGCCGGGTGAAGACCATCCGCATCGGCAAGGGCGGCAACGGCAGTGCCCCGGTCGTCGACGGCAAGGCCGACACGTCCGGGTGACGGGCCGTGTTTCACGTCGAACCGACGACGCAGCGGCGGCGTTGGCTACGTTTCGGCAACGTCCGCCAGGAGACGGAAGATGCCCATGAACAATGCCCCGGACGAGATGCCGCAAGGCCCGCCGCTCGACATCCGCCACCTGTCCGCCGAGCAGCTTCAGGGCCTCGGCATGGCCGAGATCGCCTATGTCAAGCCGGTGATGATGAATGGCGTGCGCGCCTACGCGATCCACGCCGCCGACGGCACGCCGATGGCGGTGGCCGGCGATTGCGACGTCGCGGTCGCGGCGATCCGCCAGCACGAGATGCTGCCCACGCTGGTGCACTGAGCGGGGGGCCGCGTCAGCGGGCGGGAGCGCACGGGCCGCGGCGATGAGCGCGGCGTTATCGGCGGCGCGCTCGCCCGACGGCAGATAGGCGCCGTCCTCGAGACCGATGCGCGTCTCAAGCCCCAGGCGCCGCGCCAGACGAAACATCGGCCACATGGTGGCATCGAGCCCGTGCAGCAGGCGCGGCAGCCCGATGCCCGCCCGGTCCAGCACCGCGATGATCGCCAGGGCCACGGCCTCGCCGGCCGCCGCCGACTGTTCGTTGATCTCGATCAGCACGCGCAGGCACCGGCGCGCGTCGGGCAGCACCACGAACCGCTCCGCATCACGCGCCGACCACAGCCCGGCCTCGACGCCGATTCCCCGCTCCAGCGCGAGCGCAATCACGTCAGGCGCATCCTCTTCGATCAGGTTGATCGAGACGTAGTCGGGCCGGGTGCGCCAGCCGGCAATCGCGGCATGGCGCGCGCGGCCGCCGGGCGCGATCCAGGCCCACCCGCCCCTCTGCGACGGATCGATCCAGCCGATATGGCCGTCGCTGCGGCGATAGATCGACGTTGAGCTCGCCGCTGGCGCTGTTGCGGAACATCAGCACCGGCGCGTCGGCCAGGTCCATGCGCATCACCGCGTCGCCCACCGACAGCCGCGCGATCTCGGTCGGCGCCTCGGCGATCACGGTGGCGTAGGCGGCGTTGTGCGCGCATCGCCGTCGCCTGCGGCGATCCGCCTCGGTTCCTCCTGGCGCAGCACGTATTGCCGCGCCGCCTCCGGGCGCTCGCGGTTGGCGATGTCGCGCGCGTGCTCGTTCACCCGCCGGCGGTAGCGGCGCAGGCGCTTGGCGATGTGCTCGGCGGCGTCATCGAAGGCGCTGTGGGCGTCCGCCGCCTCGCCCTCGCCGCGCAGCAGCAGGCCGCGGCCGGCGTGCATGTTGATGTCGCAGGTGAAGAAGCTGCGCGCGCGGCTGAACGTGACCTGCGCCTCCAGCGCGTGATCGAAATACTTCCCGGCGATGCCGTCGAGATGCGTCTGCACGCGCGTCGCGCAGCGCGTCCGACAGATCCACCTGCTTGCCGGAAACCGTGATCTGCATCGCGCCCATCCTCGCGTCCTGGCTCGCGACCGCTCCGGCCGGCGCGTTCAGGCCGGCACGGCCTTCTCCCGCTTGCGCTGCACCGAGATGGGGATGCGCAGCGCCTCCCGGTATTTGGCCACGGTCCGGCGGGCGATGTCCACGCCTTCGCGCCGGAGCATCGCGACGATCGCGTCATCGGAGAGGATCTCGTCCGGCGTCTCGGCGGCGATCATGCCGCGGATGCGATGGCGCACCGCCTCGGCGCTGTGGCTCTCGCCGCCGGCCGTGCCGGGGATCGCGGTGGTGAAGAAATATTTCAGCTCGAACGTGCCGCGCGGCGTGGCGATGTATTTGTTGGCGGTGACGCGGCTCACGGTGCTCTCGTGCATCTCCACCGCATCGGCGATGTCGCGCAGGATCAGCGGGCGCAGATGCGCGACGCCGTGGCGGAAGAAACCGTCCTGCTGGCGGACGATTTCGCGGCGACCTTGAGGATCGTCTGCGCGCGCTGCTGCAGCGATTTCACCAGCCAGTTCGCGCGTTTGCAGCTCGCTCGGAAAGGAACGCCCGCTCCTCGCGCGTGCTGCGCGGCAGCACGCGGGCGGAGAGCGGCTGTGTTGACCAGCACCCGCGGCAGCGTCTCGCGGGTTCAGTTCGAGCGTCCAGCCGCCGTCGGGCGTCGGCGCGCATCAGGATGTCGGGGATCAGCGGCTGCACCGGCGCGTCGTCGGCGCTGCGCGCCGGGCTTCGGGTCGAGCCGGCGCGAGCTCGGCCATCATGTCGGCGAGGTCGTCGGCATCGACGCCGCACAGCGCCATCAGCCGCCGCATATCGCGCCGCGCCAGCAGGTCGAGATTGTCGAGCAGCGCTGCCATCGCCGGATCGAGCCGGTTGCGCTCGGCCAGCTGCGCCGCGAGGCACTCCCTGCAGGTCGTGGGCGAACATGCCGGCCGGGTCGAAGCGCATCATGCGCGCGCGCACCGCCTCGACCCGCTCCAGCGTCGACGCCCATCGCCTGCGCGATCGCCGCCGGCTGGCGACGGCAGCCGGCCGGACGGCGTCGAGCAGGGCGATCAGGTGCGCGCCGATCAGCCGGTCGAGCGGTCGTGCGAAGCCAGCCGGAGCTGCTCGCCCAGATGCTCGCGCGAGGCTGCGCGCGGCGCTCGGCCATGTCGTCGATGCCGCGGTCGTCGTCGAGCGAAATCCGGCGCCGCCGCCACGGCCCGATCGGCACGCCGTCGGCGGCGCCGCCCGGGGTCGTACGTCTTCGGCATGCTCGGCATCGAGCGGCGCCGCGCTCGGGGCTCGCGCAGCGTCGGCGGCGCTGACCAGCGTCGGCGGTGTCGGCCGTCACCGTTGGCGAGCGGGAACCTGGTCGGGCGCGGGCCGTTCCGCCGCCGCCTCGGCGCGCTCGTCGCGCTCCAGCAGCGGGTTGCGCTCCAGCTCCTCCTCGACGAAGGCGGCGACTTCCAGGTTGGAGAACTGCAGCAGCTTGATCGCCTGCCGCAGTTGCGGGGTCATGACCAGCGACTGGGACTGCCGCAGATCGAGACGCGGGCCGATCGCCATTCGGAACCTTCACCGGACCAGGCGGCCGGCGCCGCCCCGCTGCAGTGCAGCGCGGGGCGGGGCGCTTGGCAAGCAAGAATCGTGCTGCGCTGCGGCCCGGGCCGTGGCTACAGGCTGAACCGTTCCCCGAGATACACGCGCCGCACGTCCTCGTGCGCCACCACCTCGTGCGGGCGGCCCTCCATCAGCACCTGGCCGTCGTGCATGATGTAGGCGCGGTCGATGATCTCCAGCGTTTCGCGGACATTGTGGTCGGTGATCAGCACGCCGATGCCGCGATCCTTCAGGTGGGAGACCAGGTCGCGGATCTCGCCCACCGCGATCGGGTCGATGCCGGCCAGCGGCTCGTCGAGCAGGATGTAGGCCGGCTGGGTGGCCAGCGCGCGGGCGATCTCCACCCGCCGCCGCTCGCCGCCGGAGAGCGCCAGCGCGGGGGTGCGGCGCAGATGGGCGATGCCGAACTCGGCCAGCAGCTCGTCGCAGCATCTGCTCGCGCCGGTCGCGCGTCGGGCTCGACCACCTCGAGCGCCGCCATGATGTTCTGCTCGACGTTCAGGCCGCGGAACACGCTGGCCTCCTGCGGCAGGTAGCCGATGCCGAGGCGGGCGCGGCGATACATCGGCAGGGCGGTGATGTCGGCGCCGTCCAGGCGGATCGAGCCGGTGTCCGGCCGCACCAGGCCGACGATCATGTAGAAGGTGGTGGTCTTGCCGGCGCCGTTCGGGCCGAGCAGCCCGACCGCCTCGCCGCGGCGGACGGAGACCGACACGTTCCGCACCACCGGGCGCTTCTTGTAGACCTTGCCGACGCCGCTGGCGGTCAGGCCGCTGGCGGGGAACACGCCGCGGCGTGGTGGCGCCGCCCGGCGAGCACGCGCAGGCCCGGTCATGGCCGGGCCGTACCCTTGCGGCTGCGGGCGCCGCCCCTCCCGGTTGGGTCGCCTGCTGGGCCTGTTCGGCATGATCAGGCCCTCCACCCGCTGGTTCGGCGCGCTCACGACGTGGGCGATGCCGGTCTCATGTTGACGTCGGCCGCCGGGCCGTCGAGCTGGTTGTCGCCGTGGGTGATGCGGACATGGCCGACCACCCGCGCCATGCCGGTATCGGGCACATACACGCCGCGATCGCCGCGCACGATGTCGGTCTGCGTGCGCACCTCCACATTGCCGAACGCCTCCACCCGCTGGAGCTTGCCGGAGGCGTCGACCAGCGGGTCGCCCTTCGGCGCGCCGGGGGCTGGTTCCGCCTGGGCTTGGCGGCGGCACGGGTCGCGCCCGGGGCCGCCGGAGCGTTGGGGTCGGCGGTGTAGGCGACCAGCGTGTCGGCGGCGATCCGCCGCCCGTCATTGGTCACCACGACCGCGTCGCCGCGTCCCACGCGCCATGTGCTTCTGCGACCAGCATTCCAGGCTGTCGCGCGCGGTCATGCACGTCCTGCGGCGTGGTCAGCTTCAGATCCTTGCCGGTCATCACCAGCACCGCCTGGTCGATGTCGTAGACCGCCTTGTCGCCCACCGCCTCGTCGGTCGGGGTGAACGATGCGGACATGGCCCTCGGCCTCGAGCCGATAGACCTCGTTGCCGCCCGCGTCCGTCGGCCTCCGCGCCGCCCGCCTGGCCCGGCGCGGCCGAGGTGGGCGGCGGCGGGCGGGGGCGGCGAGGCCGGCCGCGCCGGTGGGGCCGGTGCCCTTCTTGCGGTAATGCGCGATCAGCCGGTCGGCCAGCACGGTGACGTCGCCGCGCACCGCGCGCGCGTCGCCGGTCGCGATCACCTCCTGCTCGTTCTGCCGCCACTCGAAGCCGCCGCGGCGCGGTGACATCGACGGGCCCGCCGCTGCGAGAGGTCGATCGGCTGCGCGGCGGCGGCGAGCGGCAGCAGCACGCCGCCAAGGAAACGCCAGGGCGCGCGCATCACGGACGCTTGTCACCCGCCGGGCCGCTGGCGCTGTTCAGCACCAGGTGGCCGGGCCCGAAGAACTGGATCGCGCTGCCCTTGTCGGTCAGCGTGAAGCCCTGCGCGTCCAGCGTGCCGAACGGACCTTCGGCATGGACCATGTCGGCGCCGGCGGCGGCGCCCGGCCTTCAGGTCCACGGTCGCGCGTGTCGGTCGTCATCGTGGTGCCGTCGTCGCGATAGAGCACCACGTCCTGCGACAGATCGAGGTTGCCCAGGTGCTGCAGATAGACACCCTGCTTGCGCCTGCACCATCAGCCAGTTGCCGGATTCGAGCGTGATGTCGCCCTTCGGCTCGGTGCAGGTTGACGCGCTCCGGCGAGACCTGCCGGGCCGTCGTGGCGGTCATGGTGTAGGGCCGGCCGCGCTCGTCCACGCCGTGATAGCGCGCCTGCGTCATCTCCCCGCTCTGCGGCGCCGAGCGCATCGCGGCGATAGGCCAGGCGGCGCCTGCTCGGTACTCGCGCGTCGAACTCGGGCCAGAGCGCCACCGAGGCGAGCAGCGCCAGCGCCACCACCGGCAGCAGCCGCTTCCACAGCCCCGACCATCCAGCGCCGCCGCGCCATGCCGCGGGTCGATCGGCGGGCGGGCGCGGGTGAGCCGGGCGAGCGCCGCCGGCCGTTGTGGTGGTCGTGGTGGCGCAGCGGCAGCGGGGCGACGGTCATGCCACCCCCGCGCGCAGCAGGTCATGGATGTGCAGGATGCCGACGCGGCACCGCGCTCGGCGTCGACCACGAACAGCGCGGTGATCGGCCGGGCCCGTGCGTTCATCAGCCGCAGCGCCTCGGCGGCCAGCGCCTCCGGCCCGATGGTGCGCGGCGTCGGCGTCATGATCTCGCCCACCCGCCGGCGCGAGCAGGTCGGGGCCCATGGCGCGGCGCAGGTCGCCGTCGGTGACGATGCCGACCAGCCGCCCGTCCCCGCGCACGATGCCGAGGCAGCCGAAGCGCTTCTCCGTCATCACCAGCAGCGCCGCGTCCATGGCCGCGTCCGGGGTCGCCAGCGGCATCGCGTCGCCCGTCATGCATCAGGTCGCGCACCCGCCGCAGCCGCGCGCCCAGCCGGCCGCCGGGATGGAAGCTGCCGGAAATCCGACGGCCGAAGCCGCGGCGGGTCAGCAGCGCCACCGCCAGCGCATCGCCGAGCGCCATCTGCATCGTCGTGCTGGTGGTGGGGGCCAGGCCCATCGGGCAGGCCTCGCGCGCGGCAGGCAGGACCAGCACCACGTCGGCGGCGCGCGGCCAGCGTGCTGCGGCGCGCGCCGGTGATGGCGACCAGCGGCAGGCCGAAGCGGCGCGGCGTGGCGCGATCAGGTCGGCGAGTTCCGGCGGTCTCGCCGGAATTGGACAGCGCCAGCACGCGCATCGCCCGGCACCACCATGCCGAGGTCGCCGTGCGAGGCCTCGGCCGGGTGGACGAACAGCGCCGGGGTGCCGGTGGAGGCGAGGGTGGCGGCGATCTTGCGGGCGACATGGCCCGGACTTGCCCATGCCGGAGACGACCACGCGCCCGGCGGCACCGGCCAGCAGGTCGACGGCGCGGCCGAAATCGCTCGTCGAGCGAATCGGCCAGCGCACGAAGCCCCGCCGCCTCGGTGGCGAGCACCGCGCGGCCTGCGGCCAGATCCTGATCCAGGGCTGACGACCGAGGCCGTCATGCATCGGGCTCCGGATTCGCGTCCGCATGGGCTAACCCTGTATGGGGCCGCTTACCCCAGGGTCAACCTCACGGCATGCGACGAAGCGTTGCAGCGCAGCAGAACGGTCACGCCCCGCGTCGGTCAATGCGCGAAAATGTCCGGCTCCGCCCAGCCCAGCAGGTCGAGCCGGGCGCGCGCGGGCAGGAAGGCGAAGCAGGCCTCGGCCAGCTCCAGCCGGCCCTCGCGCACGCAGCAGCGCCTCCAGCCGCGCCCAGAGCGCGTGCAGGTGCAGCACGTCGGAGGCGGCGTAGGCGAGCTGCTCGGCGGTCAGTTCCGGCGCGCCCCAGTCGGAGGTCTGCTGCTGCTTGGAGATCTCGACGCCCGAGCAGCTCGCGGCAGAGATCGCGCAGCCCGTGCCGGTCGGTGAAGGTGCGGGTCAGCTTGGCGGCGATCTTGGTGCAGTGCACCGGCGCCACCGCGATGCCCAGCGCGTGCTGCAGCACCGCCACGTCGAAGCGGGCGAAATGCATGAGCTTGACGGTGCCGGGATCGGCCAGCAGCGCGCGTCAGGTTGGGCATCGGAGCCGCGGCCGCCGAGGGCGGGCGGGATGAGCTGCACCAGATGGGCGTGGCCGTCGCCGGCCGAGAGCTGCACCAGGCAGAGCCGGTCGCGGTGCGGGTCGAGCCCCATGGTCTCGGTGTCGACGGCGACCACGGGGCCGAGCGTCCAGGCCGTCGGGCAGGTCGTGCCGGTGGAGGTGGATGGTGCCGCCGGGCATGAACTGCGTCGTGCTCCGCCATGACCGGTCGCTGCCCGTGCTGGTGCCCAGGAGAAGACTCGAACTTCCACGACCTTGCGGCCACAGGTACCTGAAACCTGCGCGTCTACCAATTCCGCCACCTGGGCACGCGGCGCGGTGGCGCCGCAGGCGGCGGGCGGTGTAGCTTCGGCCCGGGACGGCGTCAACTGGCGCGGCGTCGACTGCCGCTTGAGGCGTGCGCGTCGCACGTCATATCAAGGGCGCCATCAGGCAGGGGAGCGGACGATGGCGACGCGCAGCGTGGCGACGGTGTTCGGCGGCTCGGGCTTCATCGGCCGCTACGTGGTCAAGCGCCTGGCGCGGCGAGCGGCTACGTGGTGCGCGTCGCGGTGCGCGACACCGAGGCGGCGCTGTTCCTGAAGCCGATGGGCGCGGTCGGGCAGATCGTGCCGCTGCTACGCCGACTCGCGACGAGCCGGACGGTCGCAGCGCGCGGTCGGCGGCGCGCGACTTCGTGGTCAACCTGGTCGGCATCCTCGCCGAGCAGCGCAAGCCGGCGATTTCCAGCGCGTCCAGGCGGAGGGCGCCGGGCATGATCGGCGCCGCGGCCGCCGCGGCCGGGGTGCCGCGGCTCGTCCACGTCTCGGCGATCGGCGCCGACCCGGCGCGCCCGAGCCGCTATGGCGCGCAGCAAGGGCCAGGGCGAGCAGGCCGTGCGCGCCGGCCTTCCCGGCCGCCACGATCCTGCGGCCCTCGATCGTGTTCGGGCCGGAGGACCAGTTCTTCAACCGCTTCGCGCGATGGCGATGCTCTCGCCGGTGATGCCGGTGATCGCCGGCGGCGACGCGGCTCCAGCCGGTCTATGTCGGCGACGTGGCCGATGCGGTGATGGCGGCGCTGGCGCGCGCCGAGGCGGCCGGGCGAGATCTTCGAGCTCGGCGGGCCGCGGGTCTGGACCTTCCGCGAGATCCTGGCCTGGATCCTGCAGAGACCGGGCGGCGCCGACTGCTGCTGACCGTGCCCGCGGGCTCGCGCGGCTGCAGGCGACGGTGCTGGAGCTGCTGCCGGGCAAGCTGCTGACCCGCGACCAGCTGCTGATGCTGGCGCGCGACAACGTGGTGGCCGCGGGCGTGCCGGGCCTGCCGAGCTCGGCATCGATGCCGACGCCGGTGGAGCTGGTGGTGCCGTCCTATCTGCGCCGCTTCCGCGCCGGCGGCGGGCGACGGCCGCTTTGCCGACGCTGATAGGCGACCGATCCGGACCTTCTTTCCTGCGAGGCTGTGCTCGGCGGCAAGATCGGGCCTGATGCGCCAAATTGAGCGACAGCATCCATGTCCTAGCGGCTGTCAATACCATACTCGCTGCGGATTCCGCGTCGCTATAGCGGCGCGACGTGCCTGATCGCAGACGGGCTGCGCGCGCCGCGCCGAGGCGAGGGAGCGCGTATGGCCGGAACGCATGCTGCAATTCGTCACCGTGCCGCAGCAGGGGCCGGACAAGCGCGCCGGTCGGCCGCGCGCCGCGCCGACTTCCGCGAGATCTACCGCGAGTTCGAGCCCGCGCGAGGCGCGCCAGCAGGCCAGCCGCTGCACCCAGTGCGGCGTGCCGTTCTGCCAGGTCCACTGCCCGCTGCAGCAACAACATCCCCGACTGGCTGAAGCTGACCGCCGAGGGCCGGCTCGAGGAGGCCTACGAGCTCGCCGTCGGCGACCAACAACTTCCCGGAGATCTGCGGCCGCATCTGCCCGCAGGACCGGCTGTGCGAAGGCAACTGCGTCATCGAGAAGGGCTTCGAGAGCGGTCACCATCGGCGCGGTCGAGAAGTACATCACCGACACCGCCTGGGAGCAGGGCTGGGTGAAGCCGATCCGGCCGCGCGCGCGAGCGCGGCACGAGTCGGTCGGCATCATCGGCGCCGGCCCGGCCGGGCTGGCCGCCGCCGAGCAGCTGCGCCGCAAGCGGCTACCAGGTCGCACGTCTACGACCGCTACGACCGCGTCGGCGGCCTGCTGATCTACGGCATCCCGAACTTCAAGCTGGAAAAGGACGATCGTGCTGCGGCGCCGCGCAGCTGCTCGAGCGAGGCCGGCATCGCGTTCCACCTCGAACTGCGAGGTCGGCCGCGACGTCGCGCTTCGCCGAGCTGCGCGCGCGCCACGACGCCGTGCTGATCGCCACCGGCGTCTACAAGGCGCGCGACATCGGCGGCCCCGGCGTCGGGCTGCCGGGCATCGTGCCGGCGCTCGACTATCTCACCGCCTCCAACCGCAAGGGCCTGGGCGACGCGGTGCCGGACTTCGACTCCGGCGCGCTCGATGCCGCGCGGCAAGCACGTCGTGGTGATCGGCGGCGGCGACACCGCGATGGACTGCGTGCGCACCGCCGTGCGCCAGGGCGCGAAGTCGGTGAAGTGCCTCTACCGCCGCGACCGCGCCAACATGCCGGGCTCGCAGCGCGAGGTGAAGAACGCCGAGGAGGAGGGCGTCGAGTTCGTCTGGCTCGCCGCGCCGCGAGGCGTTCCTCGGCGACGCGACCAGGTGAGCCGGCGTGCGCGCGGTGCGCATGCATCTCGGCCTGCCCGACGCCACCGGCCGGCAGACGCCGGAGGAGATCGCCGAGGCAGCCACTTCACGATCGCAGGCCGACCTGGTGATCAAGGCGCTGGGCTTCGATCCCGAGGACCTGCCGGCGCTGTTCGGCGAGCCGGAGCTGGCGGTGACGCGCTGGGGCACGCTCAAGATCGACCACCGCACCATGATGACCAGCCTCGACGGCGTGTTCGCCGCCGGCGACATCGTGCGCGGCGCCTCGCTGGTGGTCTGGGCGATCCGCGACGGCCGCGACGCCGCCGCGCAGATCGCACGCGCTGGATCTGCAGGCAGCGAACGCCGCGCCTCGCCGTCGCCGCGGAGTGAGCGGCCGATGACCGACGAGACCGATCCGTCGAGCGCTGCGTCGTCGACTGGACGCCAACGTCGCGCCGTCTGCGCGCACGACCTACGATCCGGCGGAGGAGCATGATGCCTGCGGCGTCGGCCTGGTCGCCGCGATCGACGGCAAGCCGCGCCGCGAGGTGGTGCGAGGCCGGCATCGACGCGCTGAAGGCGGTCTGGCATCGCGGCGCGGTCGACGCCGACGGCAAGACCGGCGACGGCGCCGGCATCCATGTCGAGATCCCGCAGGACTTCTTCGCCGAGGCGGTGCAGCGCAGCGGCCACACGCTGACGCCCGGGGCCGATCGCGCGTGGGCCAGGTGTTCCTGCCGCAAGACCGATCTCGGCGCGCAGGAGCGCTGCCGGCAGATCGTCGAGACCGAGATCCTGCGCTTCGGCTATCAGATCTATGGCTGGCGCCAGGTGCCGGTCAACGTCGACGTGCATCGGCGAGAAGGCCAACGCCACGCGGCCCGAGATCGAGCAGATCATGATCTGGAACGCCGCAGCGGCACCGACGACGCGGCGTTCGAGCGCGACCTCTACGTGATCCGCCGCCGCATCGAGAAGCAGGCGATCGCGGCGCAGATCCCGGAGCTTCTACATCTGCTCGCTGTCCTGCCGCTCGATCATCTACAAGGGCATGTTCCTGGCCGAGCAGCCTGACCGAGTTCTATCCCGACCTGCTGCGACGAGCGCTTCGTCTCGCCGCTTCGCGATCTACCACCAGCGCTATTCGACCAACACCTTCCCGACCTGGCGGCTGGCGCAGCCGTTCCGCATGCTCGCGCACAACGGCGAGATCAACACGCTCACCGGCAACATCAACTGGATGAAGAGCCACGAGACGCGGCTGGCCGCCGACGAACTTCGGCGCGTATCATGGAGGACGTCAAGCCGGTGATCCAGGCCGGCGGCTCCGACACCGCGACGCTCGACAACGTGTTCGAGGTGCTGGTGCCGCGCCGGCCGCGACGCGCCGATGGCGAAGGCGCTGATGATCCCGGCCAGCATCGGCCAGGACGCGACGATGCCGCAGGCGCATCGCGACATGTTCCTGCTACTGCAACGCGGTGATGGAGCCGTGGGACGGCCCGGCGGCGATCGCCGCCACCGACGGCCGCTGGGTGATCGCCGGGCATGGACCGCAACGGGCTGCGGCCGCTGCGCTACACGCATCACCGACGACGGCCTGCTGATCGTCGGCTCCGAGACCGGCATGGTGAAGCTCGACGAGGGCGACGATCGTCGAGAAGGGCCGCGTCGGCCCCGGCCAGATGATCGCCGTCGACCTCGACGACGGCACGCTTCTACCGCGACGAGCGAGCTGAAGGACGTGCTGGCCGCGCGCCAGCCCTTCGGCGAGTGGGCGAAGCGCATCACGCGAGATCGACCAGCATCGTCAAGGCCGACGCGACCGAGCCGGTGCTGTTCGAGGGCGAGGAGCTGCGCCGCCGCCAGCTCGCCGTCGGCATCACGCTGGAGGAGCTGGAGATGATCCTCGCATCCGATGGTGGAGGACGCGCAGGAGGCGGTCGGCTCGCATGGGCGACGACACGCCGCTCGCCGTGCTGTCGGAGCAATATCGCGGCCTGCACCATATCTTCCGCCAGAACTTCAGCCAGGTGACCAACCCGCCGATCGACAGCCTGCGCGAGACGCGGGTGATGACGCTGAAGACGCGGCTCGGCAATCTCGGCAACGTGCTGGACGAGGACGCGAGCCAGTGCGACCTGCTGCAGCTCGAAAGCCCGGTGCTGTCGAACGCCGAGTTCGCGGCGATGCGCGACTACGATGGGCGCGGCCGCCATGCGTCGTGGACTGCACCTTCCCGGTCGCGCGACGGCGAGGCGCGGGCTGCGCGCCGCGATCGACCGCATCCGCCGCGAGGCCGAGGAGGGCGTGCGCGCCGGCTGCACGCACGTGATCCTGACCGACGAGGCGATCGGCGCCGGAGCGCGCGCCGATCCCGATGATCCTCGCGACCGGCGGCGTGCACACGCATCTCGTGCGGCCAGAGCCTGCGCACCTTCACCAGCCTCAACGTGCGCTCGCGCCGAGTGCATGGACGTGCATTATTTCGCCGTGCTGATCGGCGTCGGCGCGACCACGGTGAACGCCTATCTGGCGCAGGAGACGCATCGCCGACCGCCACCGCCGCGGCCTGTTCGGCGACGTGACGCTGAAGGACGCGATCGCAGCGCTACAAGAAGGCGGTCGACAAGGGGCTGCTGAAGGTCATGTCCAAGATGGGCATCTCCGTGATCTCCTCCTATCGCGGCGGCTACAATTTCGAGGCGGTCGGGCTGTCGCGCGCGCTGGTCGCGGAGTTCTTCCCCGGCATGCAGTCGCGCATCTCCGGCATCGGCCTCGCCGGCATCGCGCGCAAGGTGCTGCGACCTGCACGCGCAGGCCTGGGACGCCGACGTCGTCGACGCTGCCGGTGGGCGGCTTCTACAAGCTGCGCCGCGGCGGCGAGGCGCACGCGCTTCGACGGCGCGCTGATCCACACTGCTGCAGGAGCGCCGTCGCCACCGACAGTTACGCAGACTTACCGGCGCTACAGCCGAGGCGGTGCGCAAGCTGCCGCCGATCGCGCTGCGCGACCTGCTGGATTTCCGCACCGAGGGCTGCAAGCCGATCCCGGTCGACGAGGTCGAGAGCATCACCGAGATCCGCAAGCGCCTGGTCGCGCCCGGCATCTCGCTGGGCGCGCTGAGCCCGGAGGCGCACGAGACGCTGTCGATCGCGATGAACCGCATCGGCGCGCGCATCCGACAGCGGCGAGGGCGGCGAGGACCCGGCGCGCTACAAGCCGCGCGCGAACGGCGACAACGCCTCCTCGGCGATCAAGCAGATCGCCTCGGGCCGCTTCGGCGTCACCGCCGAGTATCTGAACAACTGCCGCGAGATCGAGATCAAGGTCGCGCAGGGCGCCAAGCCCGGCGAGGGCGGGCAGCTGCCCGGCTTCAAGGTCACGGAGATGATCGCGCAAGCTGCGGCATTCCACGCCGGGCGTGATGCTGATCAGCCCGCCGCCGCATCACGACATCTACTCGATCGAGGATCTGGCGCAGCTCATCTACGACCTGAAGCAGATCAATCCGGACGCCACGGTCTGCGTGAAGCTGGTGGCGCGCAGCGGCATCGGCACGATCGCCGCCGGGCGTCGCCAAGGCGAAGGCCGACGTGATCCTGATCTCCGGCCATTCCGGCGGCACCGGCGCCTCGCCCGCAGACCTCGATCAAATACGCCGGCGCTGCCGTGGGAGATGGGGCTGTCCGAGGCGCATCAGGTGCTGATGCTGAACCGGCTGCGCCACCGCGTGCGGCTGCGCACCGACGGCGGCATCAAGACCGGGCGCGACGTGGTGATCGCGGCGATGCTGGGCGCCGAGGAATTCGGCATCGGCACCGCCTCGCTGGTCGCGATGGGCTGCATCATGGTGCGGCAGTGCCACTCCAACACCTGCCCGGTCGGCGTCTGCACGCAGGACGAGGCGCTGCGCGCGAAGTTCGAGGGCACGCCGGAGAAGGTCATCAACCTGTTCAGCTTCATCGCCGAGGAGGTGCGCGAGATCCTGGCGTCGCTCGGCGTGCGCCGCCTCGACGAGGTGATCGGCCGCACCGACCTGCTCGCAGCAGGTCAGCCGCGGCGCGGAGCATGCTCGACGACCTCGACCTCAACCCGCTGCTGGCGCAGGCCGATCCGGGGCCGTATCGCGCGCTACTGCACGCTCGAGGGCCGCAACGAGGTGCCGGACACGCTCGACGCGCAGATGATCGCCGATGCGCGCGGCGTTCTTCGAGCGCGGCGAGAAGATGCAGCTGCAGTACACGATCCGCAACACGCATCGCGCGATCGGCACGCAAGTTCTCGTCGCAGATCGTCGCGCGCGCTTCGGCATGGACGGGCTGCAGCCGGGCACATCTACGGTGCGGCTGCGCGGCTCGGCCGGGCAGTCGCTCGGCGCCTTCGCGGTGCAGGGGCTGAAGCTCGAAGTGTTCGGCGACGCCAACGACTATGTCGGCAAGGGGCTGTCGGGCGGCGACCATCGTGGTGCGGCCGGCGCCGTCGTCCACGCTGCGTCAGCAACGAGAACACCATCATCGGCAACACGGTGCTCTACGGCGCGACCGCGGGCGACGCTGTTCGCGGCGGGCCAGGCGGGCGAGCGCTTCGCGGTGCGCAACTCCGGCGCGATTGCGGTGGTGGAAGGCTGCGGCTCCAACGGCTGCGAATACATGACCGGCGGCACCGTGGTGATCCTGGGCGCGGTCGGCGACAATTTCGGCGCCGGCATCACCGGCGGCATGGCCTTCGTCTACGACGCCGACGGCATGTTCGAGCTGCGGATCAATCCGGACACGCTGACCTGGCAGCGCGTGGCTCACCCGCACTGGGAGGAGGTGCTGCGCGGGCTGGTGGCGCGGCACGTGGCGGAGACGAATCAGCCGCTATGCGCGCACGGCTGCTGCACGACTGGGACTGCGCCGCTGCCGCGGTTCTGGCAGGTCGTGCCGAAGGAATACGTGAAGTACCTGCCGGTGCCGCTCAGCGAGGCGCCGGCGGCGCTGCGCGCCTGACGGATACGAAAATCCCCTCCCCGCGACCGGGGAGGGGATTTTCTCAACTTGGTTTACGAATTCGGGTCAGGCGGCCGCGGGGCGGATGCCCTCGGGGTCGAGGCGGTAGCCGCCGCCTTCGGTGACCAGCAGGCGGGCGTTGGACGGATCGGGCTCGATCTTCTGGCGCAGGCGGTAGATGTGCGTCTCCAGCGTGTGGGTGGTGACGGCGGCGTTGTAGCCCCAGACCTCGTTCAGCAGCACCTGCCGCGCCACCGGCCGTGGTGCCGGCGCGGTAGAGGAACTTCAGGATCGCCGCCTCCTTCTCGGTCAGGCGGATGCGGCGGTTGCGCGCCGGCTCCTGCAGCAGCTTGGCGGCCGGGCGGAACGTGTAGGGCCCGATGGTGAAGACCGCGTCCTCGCTGTTCTCGAAGATGCGCAGCTGCGCGCGCAGCCGGGCCAGCAGCTCGGCCGAGGCGGAACGGCTTGGCGATGTAGTCGTTGGCGCCCGAGTCGAGGCCGCGCACCACGTCCGCCTCCTCGTCGGAGCCGGTGAGCATGATGATCGGCACCTTGATGCCGTTGCGCCGCCAGCGCGCGCACAGGTCCCGCCCGTCGCCGTCCGGCAGCCCGACATCCAGGATCACCGCGTCGAAGCGCGCTCGCGCTGGCGCTCAGCTTCGCCTCGGCCTCGTTCGCCGTCTCGGCACCGCTGCGCCGACGAACTCGCCGTCGACCTGCAGTTGCTCCGCCAGCATGGCGCGCAGCGCCGGGTCATCGTCGACGATCAGGATCGGCCGCTCGCCAGCCATGTCCCCGCATCCCTTCCATTCTGGCGGCATGCGCGCCAGAGCGCGCATGCGCCAAACCGGCTTCTCACTCGCCCCGATGAGCGTTGCAACTGTTGCGTCCACGTCCGGAGCGGCTATCGGCCAACGCGCGACTTAACTCTGGTCTACGTTCTTGCGCGGGTTCAAGCGCGAGCACACATCTGACGTGAGCGCCGCGCGGAACGGTGATGCCGGCCCTCCATCTCGCGGGGCGGCCCGGTCGCTGGATGCATTTGTAGCTGGCTGCGCGTCTTGCCAGATCATCATGAACGGATGACCGCCTGCTCACCATGACCCATATCAACCTTCGCCGACGAAACCCGTCTCCGCCCGACGCCGCCAGCCCGAGCGGTAGCGGCGGTGCGCGAGGTGCATCGGGCCGCCGCGGAACTGCGCCGCGGCACGCCCGTGCTGCTCGACGGAGGCCGCGCCGCTGCGTCCTGCTTGCGGCCGAGACGGCCGGCGCCCGCGGGCTCGGCGGAATTCGCGGCCCTCGCCGCCGGCGCGCCGCTGCTGCTGCTGGCGCCCGGCCGCGCGGCGCGCGGTGCTGCGCCGGCCGGTCGCCGGCGGCGACGCCGGTGGCGCTGCCGCTCGCGCGCGGCCTGCTCGACCCGGCGCGGCTGCGCGCCCTCGCCGACCCGACGGCCGAGCAGAACTGCTGCCCGCGGACCTGCCGGCCCCGGTCGCGGCGCCCGCCGGCCGCGGCCGGCGGCGCTGGCGCCTCGCCAAGCTCGCCCGCCTGCTGCCCGCCGTCCTCGCGGCCCCGGCCGTCCGGAGGCGGCGGCGCGGCGCGCGCGAGCTGGGGCTGCTCTCGGTCCCGGCGGCCGACGTGCTCGCCTATCCCGAGGCGATGGCCGCCGAGCTGACGCCGCGTGGCCGAGGCGGCGGTGCCGCTGGAGGACGCGCCGGACGCGCGCGTGGTCGCCTTCCGCGGGCCGGAGGGCGGCGATCGAGCACCTGGCGATCCTGATCGGCCGGCCCGAGACGCGCGGCGGCGCCGCTCGTGCGCATCCATTCCGAATGCTTCACCGGCGACCTGCTCGGCAGCCTGCGCTGCGACTGCGGGCCGCAGTTGCGCGGCGCCATCCGGCGCATGGCGGAGGACGGCGCCGGGGTGCTGCTCTACCTCGCGCAGGAGGGGCGCGGCATCGGGCTGGCCAACAAGCTGCGCGCCTATGCGCTGCAGGATCGCGGGCTCGACACGCTCGACGCCAACCGCGCGCTCGGCTGGGGGGCGGACGAGCGCAATTTCCTGGTCGCGGCGACCATGCTGATGGAACTCGGCATCGGGCGCGTGCGGCTGCTCACCAACAACCCGGAGAAGGTGGCGGCGCTCGCCGCCTGCGGCATCGCAGGTGGTGCGGGAGGAGCATGTGATGGCGCCGAACGGGGTGAACGACCGCTACCTCGCCACCAAGGCGGCGCGCTTCGGCCACCTGCTGGGCTGAGTGCCGCGCCGGTGACCGAGGCGCGTCGTGCACCCGGACGGTCGGTTCCTGTTCCGCGGCCGGGCGCTGCGCGCGGCGCTCGGCCGCGGCGGCGTGCGCGCGGGCAAGCAGGAGGGCGACGGCGCCACCCCTGCCGGGCTGCTGCCCCTGCGCCGCGTGCTCTATCGCGCCGACCGCGGGCCGATCCCTCGCGCCGCCGTGCCGCGCGAGCCGATCGGGCCGGCGGACGGCTGGTGCGACGATCCGGCCGATGCCGACTACAACCGCCCGGTGCGCCTGCCGCACCCGGCGCGCTGCGAGGCGCTGTGGCGCGCGGATGCGCTCTACGACCTGCTCGCCGTGCTCGGCTGGAACGACGCGCCGGTCGAGCCGGGCCGCGGCTCGGCGATCTTCCTCCACGTCGCACGCCCGATTTCGCGCCGACCGCCGGCTGCGTGGCGCTGGCGGCAGGCGATCTGCGCGCGGTGCTCGCCGAGGGGCTGAGCGCGCTGCGCGTGCTCGCCTGAGCGCCGCTCAGCCGATGCTCGCCGCGGTCACGCGGCGGAAGCGGAGCAGCGCGAGTGCCAGGAAGACGATCGCCACCGCGACCACCGTCGCGAATTGCGGCCAGACCACGCCGAACCCGGCGCCGCGAAACAGGATGGCCTGCGCGAAGCTCACGAAATGCGTCGAGGGCGAGGCCTGCATGATGTCCTGCAGCGGCAGGCGGCATGCTCTCGAGCGGCGTGTTGCTGCCGGAGAGCAGCGTTCATCGGCATGGCGACCAGGATGAAGAGCAGGCCGAGCTGCGGCATCGAGCGCGCGACGGTGCCGAGGAAGATGCCGATCGACGTCGCGAAGAACAGGTACAGCGCCGCGCCGACGAGGAACAGCGGCACCGAGCCGCTGATCGGGACGCGCAGCAGCAGCCGCGACGACGAGCGTGAGCGACAGCGCCACGCGCCACCGTGATCACGAGCGCCGTTCGCCGCAGATCTTGGCCATCGCGATCTCGAACGGCGTGAGCGGCATCGACCAGCAGATGGTCCATCGTGCCGTGCTCGCGCTCGCGGATCACCGCGGCGCCGGCGAGGATGATCGCCAGCATCGTGACGTTGTTGACGATGCCCATGACGCTGGTGAACCACGACGTCGGTGACGTTCGGGTTGTAGGCGATGCGCACGGCGAGCGTCGACCGGCGCTGGCGGTGCGGCGTCCGCGCGCGCCGACGTAGCGTGCCGCTCTCGGTGGTCACGATCTGCTGGATGTAGCCGGCGCCGACGCCCGCCTGCATCGCCGCCGTCGCATCGACGTTGACCTGGATCGCCGGCCTGCGCCCCGCCAGCACGTCGCGCTGCGAAATGCGGCGGGATGTCGAGGACGAAGGTGTAGCGCGCGGTGTCCATGCAGGCGGTCGACATCGCCCGCCGCGACCTGCACCGGCGGCTTGAAGTAGGGCGGCAGGAACGCCTGCGCGATCCGCGCGCGACAGCGCCGAGCGGTCCTCGTCGACGATGGCGATCGCCGCGTTGTGCAGCTCCTGCGAGGTGCTCTGCGACTGCGCGTAGATCGGCGAAGGAGAAGCTGTAGATCACGAGCCCCAGCAGCACGAAGTCGTGCAGGAAGCTGCGCAGCTCCTTGGTCGCCGAGCCAGAAGATGTTGGCGAGGCGCGCCGCATCCGCCTCACCGCTCCTGCTTGCGCAGCAGCAGCAGGCTGAGGACCGGTCAGCGCCGGGACGAACAGCGCGAGCGCCGACCATGGTGCCGCGCGAGGTCGGCGAAGCCGAGGGACTTGGTGAAGGTGCCGACGCTGATCGGCAGGAAATAGGTCATCGGGAACAGCCGGCCCATCAGCGCCGGCAAGCCCCGAGAGCGCGGAGACCGGCGTCAGCATGCCGGAGAACTGGGTCGCCGGCAGGACGGTCAGGATCGCGGTGCCGAACAGGGCCGCGATCTGCGTGCTGGCGAAGGCGGAGATGAGCAGCCCGTAGCCGGTGGTGGCGGTCACGTAGAGCAGCGCGCCCACCGCCAGCGCGGCGAGGCTGCCCTTCAGCGGCACGCCGAAGACGAACACCGCCATCAGCGGTCAGGATGACGAAGTTGACCATGGCCAGGACGATGTAGGGCAGCTGCTTGCCGAGGATGAACTCGAGCCGGCGTCACCGGCGTCACGTAGAGGTTGGTGATCGAGCCCAGCTCCTTCTCGCGCACCACGGCCAGCGCCATCAGGATCGCGGGGATCAGCGCCAGCAGCATCGCGAGCGTGGAGGGCACCATCGCGTTGACGCTGTCGAAGTCCTGGTTGTAGCGGAACCGGGTCTCGATCGTCGCCGGGGCGGCGGCGGCGGCACGCCCGCTCTCCGCGCTCGAGCTCGGCGAGGAAGCGCTGATGCGCGCCCGCGACGATAGCCGCGGGTGGTCTCGGCCCGGAACGGCATGGCGCCGTCGATCCAGGCGCCGACCTCCGTCGGGCCGGCCGCGGCGCAGGTCGCGCCCGAAGCCCGGCGGAATCTCGACGCGCGAGCTTGAGCTCGCCGCTGGCGAGCCGGCGTTCGCTCTCGCCGCTTCGCCCGCGATCGGCGCGCGCTCGGCGAAGTAGATCGAGCCCGCGATAGGCTCTCGAGGTAGGCGCGGCTCTCCGGCGTGCGGTCGCGGTCGAGCACGGCGAAGGCCAGATGGTCGACATCCGTGTTGATGCCGAAGCCGAACACCAGCATCAGGAACGCGGTGCCGAGCAGCGCGAAGCCCAGGCGGACGGGATCGCGCCAGAGCTCCAGGCTTTCGCGGATCGCATAGGCGAGCAGGCGGCCGCAGGCTGAAGCGCCGGCGTGTGCCTCCGCCTGCGAGCGCCGTGGCGTCTGCGCCGGCCTGGACCGTGGCGTCGGCGGCGGCGGTGCCGCGGCCGCCTCCTCGAGATAGCCGATGAAGGCGTCCTCGAGCGTCGCCGCGCCGCGCTGGCGTCGACCAGCGCGGCCGGCGTGCCGGTCGCGAGCACGCGGCCGGCATGCATGAGCGCGATCCGGTCGCAGCGCGTCGGCCTCGTTCATGAAGTGGGTCGAGACGAAGATCGTCACGCCCTCGCTGCGCGACAGATCGACGAGCAGCGCCCAGAACGCGTCGCGCGCGAGCGGATCGACGCCCGAGGTGGGCTCGTCGAGGATCAGGAGCTCCGGCTCGTGGACGATCGCGACCGCGAGCGACAGCCGCTGGCGGATGCCGAGCGGCAGCGCCGCGGCCGCCGCGTCGCATGGTGCGCGCCGAGGCCGAACTCGCGCGATCAGGGTCGCGATCCGCGCCCGCGCCGACCGCGCGGTCCAACGTGGAAGAGCCGCGCGTGCAGCGCCAGGTTCTGCCGCACCGTCAGTTCGGTGTAGAGCGAGAAGGACTGCGACATGTAGCCGACGCGCGCGCGCAGCGCCGAGGTCGCTGCCGTCGATCGGCGCGGCCGAAGAGCCGCGCCTCGCCCGTCGCTCGCCGGCAGCAGGCCGGTCAGCATCTTCATCGTCGTCGTCTTGCCGCAGCCGTTGGAGCCGAGGAAGCCGAAGATCTCGCCGCGCTCGATGCGTGAAGCTCACGTCGTCGACGGCGGTGAAGTCGCCGAAGCGGCGGACGAGCCTGGCGCGCGACGATGGCCGCCTCGCCGTCCGCGCCGCGCCGCGGCGGGATCGACAGGGCGCGATGGCCCGCGCGCAGCGCCTCCGGCAGCAGGGCGATGAAGCTCTCCTCCAGCGTCGCGGCGCCCGGTCGCGGGCCTTGATCTCCTCCGGCGTCCCGACCGCGAGGAGTGCGCCGTCGTTCATCGCGATCACGCGCGTCGAAGCGCTCGGCCTCCTCCATGTAGGCGGTCGCCACCAGCACGCGACATCGTCGGGCCGCTGCGCGCGCATGCGCGCGATCAGGTCCCAGAACTGCCGGCGCGACAAGCGGATCGACGCCGGTCGTCGGCTCGTCGAGCATGCAGCAGGTCCGGGTCGTGGACCAGCGCGCAGCACAGCCCGAGCTTCTGGCGCATGCCGCCGGAAAGGTTCTTCGCCGCGCGGTCGGCGAACGGCGCGAGGCCGGTGCCGCGCAGCAGTTCGTCGATGCGCGGGGCGCGCTCGCCGCGCGCCCTGGCCGAACAGGCGGCGCGAAGAAGGCGATGTTCTCGCGCACGCTGAGGTCCGGATAGAGATTGCGCCCGAGCCCCTGCGGCATGTAGGCGATGCGCGGGCATACGGCGCGGCGATGGCGCGCCGCCGCCATGCGCCGCCGAGCACGTCCACTTGGCCGCGCTGGATGCGCTTGGCGCCGGCGAGCAGGCCGAGCAGCGTGGACTTGCCGACGCCGTCGGGGCCGATCAGCGCGGCGAAGCCGCCGGTGGCCAGCGCAAAGCTCACGTCGCGCAGCGCCGCGCGTCGGCCATAGCGGTGCGAAAGCCCGGCGACCGATGCCGCGACCGCGCTGCATCACGTCGCGCCGGCTTGCAGGAAGGCGGGCCACGCCGTTGTCGGATCGAGCAGCAGATAGGCGAGCCCCGGCAGCCCCGCGCGCGCCTGGTCCGGATGCGCGCGCAGCCAGTCGGCATCGACGCGCACGCGCACGCGGAACATGAGCTTGTCGCGCTCGGATCTTGGTCTCGACCATCTTGGGCGTGAACTGGTTCTGGCTTGCCACGAACACGACTTTTGCCGGAATCGGCGCGCCCGGCATGGCGTCGAGCAGGATGCGCGCCGGTGCGCCCAGCGTGGCGCGGCCGGCCTCCGCGGTGGGCAGGAAGATGTCCATGTATACGTAGCCGCCGTCCAGCATCGTGAACACTTTCCCGCCTGCGGCCAGCACCTCGCCGGTATTGGCCAGCCGGTACTGGATCGGCCCGTCCTTCGGCGCGACCAGCGTGTTGTCGGCAATGTTCACGCGGATCAGCTCGGCGCTGTGCCGCGTCGCGTTCATGAGTGCGGTCGCGGCGCGCAGCCGCGCTTCGGTCCCGTGATAGGCGGCGGTCGCGGCATCGTATGCCTGCTGCCGCTGGTCCAGCACCTCGCGGGTCTGGAACCCGCGCGTGGCGAGCGTGCGCGCACGCTCCAGCTCCGCCGCGGCGAGCTTGATCGCGCTCGCCTCCTGATCGAGCTGAGACTGGTTCGCGGCCATGCTGTGCTCGGCCTGCTCGGTCATCGACTGCGCCTGGGCGAGCGAGGCCTCGAGGTCCCGTGTGTCCATGCGCGCCACGACCTGCCCCGCCTTCACGACATCGCCCTCGTCCACGAAGACCTGGGCGATGCGGCCGGCGAATTTCGTGGCGATGTCGATTTCGTCCGCCTCCAGCCGCCCGTTCGACCAGGCGATGCCGGCGGGCAGCGGGGGCGGGCGGTGGGTGAGCCAGTAGGCGGTGCCGGCGCCGCCGAGCAACGCCGCGAGCAGGAGCAGTAGCGCCGCCCGCCACCGGACCCGGCGCGGCGGCCGCGCGGCCGCTGGCGCCGGCACGATGGCCGGCAGCCGTTCCGCCGTCGGCGGCGCCGCGAGCGCCGCGGTATCCGGCTCCGAAATTTTCTCGCGCGCCATCGCGACCGTCTGCGTCCCGGGATCAGGAACGCAGAGATTGGCCGGCGGTGCGAAACCGTTCCTTGATGCGGATCAAGCCTGCGCTATGGCGCCTCGTCCCCGGCGCCGCGGAGCATGCGCTGCATGTCCACGAACAATCCGCCCCCGATCTCAGTCCGCAGCGCCTGCCACGGCGCCGGATCGTCGGCGATGTCGTCGTAGGCCTGGCGTGGCAGGTCGAGCCGCTTCTCGGGCGCCTCGCTGGGGCCGTGCAGGAGATCGAGGCTGAGTGTGGCCGCGTCGCCGCCGGCAAGGCGCAGCTCATGCGCGCCGCTGACGGTGAGTCCGGCGGCCGCGGTGCGCAGGATCGCGAGTTTCAGCAACTCGAGCGCCGTATCGTCGAGTGCAAGATCGGCGCAGAGCAGCTTCTCCTGCAGTGCCGGCCAGCCAAACACGACACGCGGCGCAACGCCCTCGGTCAGTTCGCGCACCTGCGCCGGGGCGCCGGTGCCGAAGCTTTCCTCGAAGATCGCGCGCGCATGCTGCTCGGCCTCCGCCCAGCCATCGACGGCCTCGGCGGGATGCACGACGATCCACTGCCGGCGGCCGAGATCGAAATACACGAACTCGGGCTCCAGCCGCACGCGCGCGCCGCATGTCGCGCAGGGCACCGCCTGAAAACTGCCGTCGAGGATCTCGGCGCGCAGATCGGGCCGGCGATCCGCGTTCACGCTCAGCACGACTTCCAGCGCGGCTTCGGTGCCGCATTTCGGGCAGGTCGCGGTCGCCGTATCGAACATCGACATGGCTGGTTCTCCATCGCCCCGGCGGCGTCACTTCGGGTCGCGGTACATGAACTTCGCTGCATCGGCGTTCACCGCGGCCGCCGGCTTCTGCTTCGTGATCCAGCTCGCGGCATAGAGCTCGGCGAACCATTCGCCCGGCGCGCGCCATTGATAGTCGCGCACCGTCACCGCGTCGCGCGCCTGCTTGCTGTAGCTGTACCACTTGCCGTAGGTATAGTGGTAGACCGTGGTGCCGACCGCGCGCGGCGTCTTCCACGGTGTCTCGTCCTTGCGCAGCGTCTGGCACGTGCCGAGGGCTGGCGACACCACCTTCCAGTCGTCGTCGGAAAGCCCGTGTGGCCGCTTGGCGGGCTTGCCGTCCAGGGCTTCCTTGATCTGCTCCAGCACCACCGCCTTGAACGTGTTGCCGATCTTCGTCTCCAGCGCGTTCCAGTACGCGTCGGCGACCGCATCCAGCCCGATGTCGACGCCCCAGCCGCCGTAGCTCTGGTGCCCCGGATTGGCCATGATGCCCGCCTTGTCGTCCACGGCGTGACCCACCTCGTGCACCGTCGCGACGTTGAAGGTGTCGAGCTTCTTCTTGCTGCCGTCGACGGCGTACTCGATCTTCGGCCGTTCCTTCACCTTCGCCACGTCGATGCGGATGCGCTTGGCGCTGTCGGAGTAGTCGCCGAGCGCGCCGCCGGCGTCGGAAACCTTGATCGACTGCAGGCTGTCATGCTGCACGTGTTCGAGCGGCACGAGGCTCATTGCGTCATAGAAGCGCGCGAGATCCACGTAGGGCGACTCGACGGTGAAGCCGAAGCGGTCCTCCAGCATCGCCTTGTAGGCCTTGTTGCGCTGGTCGGGGATTTCCTTGCGGCGGTACTTGTCGGTGTAGCCAGCCTTCAGCGCATCGTCGAGCAGGGACAGGCCGGAGCGCTGCAAGGCCTCGAGGTCGGATTTCGAGGTTTGGTCGTCCACCGCCGCGAGCCGCTGGCGCAGACCCTTCTGCCGGTTCTCGAGCCCGGTTTTCGCGCGGCCGTCGTCTGATTGATTGATCTCGAAGTCCACGCGGTCGAGCAGCTTCGCGATCGCGCGGCGCAGGCCCTCGCGCGCCGACTTGTCGACCGCGGCGGGAACCACGCCGCGCGCCTCCTTCTTCACCGCGCCGAGTTCGCGCAGGGCCGCCTTGCCGTCATCCGCGTCGCGCGCATCATCGCGCTCGTCATCGAGGCGCGCCCGCTCGTCGCGCAGGTCCTGCGCCGCCGTGGCGTGCCCCAGGCGCTGGCGCACCTCCGCCTGCACGCCGATCTCATCCAGCGCCGTCTGGATCTTGCCGTCGCGGCGCCGCAGGTTGGCGACCTTCACGCCCGTGAAGCGCTCGACCCAGTCCGCCTGCGCGTCCTCGTTTCCCGACATTCCTGCCCTCGCGCGTTACGCGAGGAAAAAGCATGCCATCCGCGCGAGCGGCGAGCAACGAAGCCCGCGCGCCTATGGCTCGCGCCGCAGCCCCCGGGCCGCCAGGGCCGCGAGATAGTCGTGCCAGCGCCGTTCCTGTTCGCGGCCCAGCCGATGCAGGACGTCCCAGGAATAGAGGCCGGTGTCATGGCCGTCGTCGAACACCAGCCGCACCGCGTAGTGCCCGACCGGCTCGACGCCGACGATCGCCACGTCGCGCTTGCCGCCGATGATCCGCCGCTCGCCCGGCGCGTGGCCCTGCACCTCGGCACTCGGGCTCTCCACGCGCAGGAACTCGGCGGAGAAGGCGAAGCGCGCGCCGTCGTCGAACGCCACCTCCAGCCGCCGCTCGGCGCGGTGCAGGTGGATGTCGGTCGCGGTGGCCATCACCCCGGCTCCAGCGGCCGCGCCTCCTCCGGCAGCATGATCGGGATGCCGTCGCGGATCGGGTAGGCGAGGCCGGCCTTGCGGCTGATCAGTTCGCCCGCCTCCCGGTCGTAGATCAGCGGCCCCTTGGTCAGCGGGCAGACCAGCACCTCGAGCAGGCGCGGGTCGACCGGCACGCGCGGGGCCGGCGCGGGCGCGGCGGGCACGGCCAGGGCGGGGAGGGGGTCTTCGGTCATGGCAGCCTCTCTCTGTCTGCGGCGCCGCTCAGCTCGCGCGACCGGGCCGCGCGACGTCGTCGCAGTGGGTGTCGATCGCCAGCAGCGCGCACAGCGCCGCCGCCCGCTCCGTCTCGCCCGGCGCCTCCAGCAGCGCCTGCTTCTCCGGCACGTCGAACGGGCAGACCATGCAGAGCGTGGTCACCAGCACGTGGTCCGGCATCGCCTCGATCGCCTCCCAGTTCGCCTCGATCCGCCGCCGCCCGAAATAGGCGCGCAGCTTGCCGAGCAGCACCGCCCGGTCGCAGCGCGGCACTCTCCGGCGGCCCGGCGAGGTCGGCGGCGAAATCCGCCGACCGCGGCACGCACGCGCCGATAGCCGCGGCGCATCGCGATCTCCTCGGCGATCGCGAAGCGGGCCACGCCGGTCAGCGTGATCAGGTAGCGTCCGTCATCGGTCTCGCTGAACGCGGTGATGCGGCCGAGGCAGCCGACGCGATACAGGCCCGGCCCGTTGCGGCAGGCGGCGCGGCACGGGTCGGGCTGGACCATGCCCAGCATCCGCCCGGCGGCCAGCGCGTCCTCGGTCATCGCGAGGTAGCGCGGCTCGAAGATGTTGAGCGGCAGCCGCCCGCGCGGCAGCAGCAGCGCCCCCGCCAGCGGGAAGACCGGAAAGCACCCCGGAAGGTCTTCCAGGCGGGGCCCCGCCGCGTGCATTACCTGAAGAGCAGGGCGGAGAGCTTGCGCCGCGCGGCAAGCGTTGCCGGATCGTCGAATCCCCATGCCTCGAACAGCTTCAGCAGTTGCAGCCGCGCCGCCGTCCTCGCGCCAGGCACGGTCGCGGCGGACGATCTCCAGCAGCGCGTCCGCCGCCTCCTCGCGCCGGCCGGCGGCATTGAGCGCGGTGGCCAGTTCGTAGCGGGCCTCATGGTCCGCCGGGTCGGCGGCGAGGCGCTTTTCGAACGTCGCGAGCTGGCCCTGCGCGCGGCGCCCCTCGGCGGCGAGCGCCAGCGCGCTGCGCGCCCCCGCGATCTCGGCATGCTCGGCCAGCCGCTTCGGCACCTGCGCCAGCGTCTGCTGCGCCTCCTCCTCCTGCCCGGCGGCAAGCTGGGCGCGGATCAGGCCGCCCCAGGCCTCGGGGTTCTCCGGCTCCTGCTGCAGGACGGCGGTGAACAGTTCGGCGGCCTCGTCCGTCGCGCCCTGCTCCAGCGCCGCCTTCGCCTCGGCCATCAGGTCGGCGCCGGGCATGGTGCCGCCGGCGATCTTCAGCAGGCCCTCGACGAAGCGCCGCACCTCGCTCTCGGGCAGCGCGCCCTGGAACAGGTCGGCGATCTGCCCCTGCCAGAACGCGGCGACGGTCGGCACCGACTGCAGCGGCAGGCCGAGCTGGGTCAGCTGCTGGACCAGGGCGCGGTTCTTGTCGATGTCGATCTTCACCAGCCGCAGCCGCCCGCCGGCCGAGCGCACGACCTTCTCCAGCGTGGGCGTCAGCGTCTTGCAGGGGCCGCACCAGGTCGCCCAGAAATCGACCAGCACCGGCACCTGGCGCGAGGCGTCGACGACGTCGCGCATGAACGTGTTCTGATCGCCGTCCATGATGACGGCGTCGGCGGCCGGGGCACCGGGTGGGGCGCCGGCCTGGCCGGGCTTCTGGCCGATGATGAAGTCCATTGCGGGGCGTCCTCGCCTTGCGGGTTGCAGCCTTAGATGTTGTGGCGCCAAGCGCGGACAAGCCATGAAACGGCGCCGGGGGCAAGCGCCGGTATTGGTTGCGCCGCCGCCGCACCCCATGGCATGCAGGCCGGCGCGTGCCGGCGCCCCGAGAGCAGGGCGTTGCCTCCGCCCCTCGGCCGGAAAGCCCGTCATGGCCTCGCTTTCCCTGTCCCGGCGTCTGGCCGCGGTCGCTTCCCTGTTCCGCGGCGGCGCCGCGGGCGGGGCGGTGCTGATCGCCGCCGCGCTGATCGCCATCCTCTGGGCCAACTCGCCCTGGGCCGACACGTACGAGCACCTGCGCCACCTGCCGCTCGGCATCAGCATCGGCGGGCGCGCCTTCGGCGTGGCGCTGGAGGCGTGGGTGAACGACGGGCTGATGGCGGTCTTCTTCCTGCTGGTCGGCCTGGAGATCCGCAGGGAGCTGACCGAGGGCCAGCTCGCCAGCCTGCCGCGCGCCGCCGCCCCGGCGCTCGCGGCGCTCGGCGGCATGGTGGTGCCGGCGGCGATCTACGCCGCCTTCAACTGGCACGATCCCGAGACGCTGCGCGGCTGGGCGATCCCGGTCGCGACCGACATCGCGTTCTCCCTTGCGGTGCTGCGGGTGCTCGGCCGGCGGGTGCCCGTGGGGCTGACCGTGTTCCTCACGGCGCTCGCGATCATCGACGATCTGTTCGCGATCGTCGTGATCGCGCTGTTCTACACCGAGAGCGTGCGCCTGCTCGCGCTGCTGGCCGCGGCCGCGGTGTGGCTGGCGCTCTGGCTGCTCGGCCGGGGCGGGGTGCGGCTGGTGGGGCCGTTCCTGCTCGGGTTCGCGGCACTCTGGGTGTGCCTCGCCTTCTCCGGCGTGCATCCGACGCTGGCGGGCGTCGCGGTCGCCTTCGCGGTGCCGCGCGGCGAGCCGGACGGGCGCCGGCCGGCGCACGCGCTGGAGCAGGAACTGAGCGGCTGGGTGGCCTATGCCGTGCTGCCGCTGTTCGGGCTGGTCAATGCGGGCCTGCGCTTCGATACGCTGTCGGCGGACATGCTGCTCGACCCGGTCGTGCCCGGGATCTTCCTGGGGCTGTTCCTGGGCAAGCAGATCGGCGTGTTCGGCGTGACCTGGCTCGGCTGCCGCACCGGCCTCGTGCGGCTGCCGGCGCAGCTTTCGTGGCCGCTGCTCTATGGCGCGGCGGTGCTGTGCGGGATCGGCTTCACGATGAGCCTGTTCATCGGCCACCTCGCCTTCGCGCCCGGCGTGCGGGAAGACGAGCTGAAGCTCGCCGTGTTCGCGGCCTCGGTGCTCTCGGCGCTGTGCGGGCTGGCGATCCTGATGGGTGTCACGGCGCGCGCACGGGTGCCGGCCGAGTGAAGCCGCGCTTGCAAGCGCGCGGTCCCCGTGGCGTTCTCGCCGCCCTGGTAGGCCGGGAGGGCGTCATGCCGCGTCTGCTTGCCGCCGCGCTGGTCCTGGCGATTGCGGCCCCCGCGATGGTGCCCACCGCGATGGCACAGGTCGCGGCGCCGAGTTTCGTGCAGCCGCTCGCCCCGTCGGCGCTGCGCGCGGTGCAGGAACGGCTGCACGCCGCCGGCTTCTACAACGGCGCGACCGACGGGGCGTGGAACGAGGACAGCCAGTTGGCGCTGCAGCGGTTCCAGGAAAACCGCCAGTTGCAGCCGACCGGCCAGCTCAACGGTGCCACCGCGGCGGCGCTCGGCCTCAGCCCGCAGCAACTGCTCGGCATCGGCGCGCCCGAGCAGCCCCAGCAACCGCCCCAGCAACCGCCCCAGCAGCCGCCCCAGCAGCCGCCCCAGCAGCCACCCCAGCCGCCGCAGCAGCAGCCGCAGGCACAGCCGCGGCCGATCCGGCTCGGTCCGGACGCGATGCGCAACGTGCAGGGCCGGCTGCACGAGCTGGACTTCTATCAGGGCGAGGTCGACGGGCTGTGGGGGCCGGCGACGCAGCAGGCGATCACTGAATTGCAGCGCAGCCGCACCTGACCGTGACCGGGCGGCTCGATCCGGCGACAGTGAGCGCGATGGGGCTCGATCCGTACGACCCGGCCAAGCCGATGCCGTGACCGTCATCCACCGCCCGACGCGTTCGCCGGGAGCTGGAACCGCGCCTCGAACCCGCCGAGCAGGTCCAGCCACTCCTCCATCAGCCGCGTCATCAGAAACCGCGTGCGCACAGTCTCCCGTCCCGCGGCGCCGAGGCGGGCGCGCAGCGGCGCGTCGGTGAGCAGCTGCACGATGCGCGCCGCCGCCTGATCCACGCTCTCGACCAGGAATCCGTTCACGCCGTCTTCGATCTGGTGGCGGATGCCGCCCACGCGTCCGCCGATCACCGCGGCCCCCTTCCACATCGCCTCGGTCACGGTCAGCCCGAAGCCTTCGCGGATCGACTTCTGCAGCACCACGGCGGCGCGCCGCTGCAGCGCGTTCACGAAGGCGGAGTCCTGCACCGAGAGGATCCGGATGCGATCTTCGTGCTGGCCGCAGAGGGATTCGAAGATCGCCTGGCCCTCCGGATCGTCGGTCGCCACGTTGCCGACCATCACCAGCCGCGCATCCACCTCGCGCCGCGCGATACGGAACGCGTCGATCACGCCCTGCGGGTCCTTCCATTTGTCGAAGCGCGACACCTGCACCACCAGCGGCAGGTCGGTCGGGATGTCGTAGTGCTTCAGCCGCGCTTCGATCTCGCCCTCCGGCAGGTCGCGGTTCGTGGTCGAGAAGGGGTCGATCGCCGGCATGATGAAGCGCTGCGGCGGCGTGATCTTTTGGGCGTACTCGGGCAGCGAGAACACGACCGCATCGTATTGCTCGATGAACTCGGCGAGGTAGGCCCAGAGTTCCGCGTTCGGGTGCGACAGATCCACGTGGCAGCGCCAGATCCAGGGCGACCGCCTGCGGAAATGGCGGATCAGCGGCAGCGGCTGCGGATCGTGGACGATCACCGCGTCGTGCGCGAGGTGCATCCGCGCCGCGTTCTCGAACACCACGCTCTCATAGATCTCGCGCTTGATCCGGCTGAGGTTGATTTCGCCGCCCTGCAAGGCGTTGTGCATCTTCTTGGTGATGCTGAAGAAGTCCGGCCGGCCCTGGATCACGCGCCAGCCGGTGCGGATGCCGGCGGCGTTCATCAGCAGCGTGAGCGAGGAGAGGATCGTCGCCACGCCGCCGCCGTAGTAGGTGGAATTGACGTTGACGACGTGCATGCCGTGCAGCCGGTCGGCCTTGCGGCGGATGCGCGCGACCGCTTCGCTGCCGATCAGCGGCTCGTACGCGTCCACCGAGGTCAATGCAAAGCCGGCCGGCCCCGCGAGCAATGTGTCCACGCCCCATCCTCCGGGGCACGCGCCGTGCCCTCATGTAGCGACGTTGGCGCCCGCGATCGCGTTGCACACCGCGCGCGTCACCTCGACGGTATTTGAACGCCCACCGAGATCGGGGGTGGTGATCCCGGCCGCGCACACCTGCTCCACCGCCGCCATCAGCGCGGTGGCCGCCGCGTTCTCGCCGACATGTTCCAGCATCATAGCCGCGGTCCAGAATGCGCCGACCGGGTTGGCGATGCCCTTGCCGGTGATGTCGAAGGCGGAGCCGTGGATCGGCTCGAACATCGAGGGGAAGCGCCGCTCGGGATCGACATTCGCGGTCGGCGCGATGCCGATGCTGCCGGCGAGTGCCGCGGCGAGGTCGGAGAGGATGTCGGCGTGCAGGTTGGTGGCGACGATGGTGTCGAGGCTCGCCGGGCGGCGCACCATGCGCACCGTCATCGCATCGACCAGCTCCTTGTCCCAGGTCACGTCCGGAAAATCCTTCGCGACCTCGGCCGCCACCTCGTCCCACAGCACCAGCCCGTAGCGCTGCGCGTTGGATTTCGTGACCACGGTGAGATGCCGCCGCCGCCGCGCGCGCGCCTGGGCGAAGGCGTAGCGCAGGATGCGCGTGACGCCGACGCGGGTGAACACCGCGACCTCGGTCGCCACCTCTTCCGGCAATCCGCGATGCGCGCGCCCGCCCACACCCGCGTATTCGCCCTCGCTGTTCTCGCGCACGATCATCCAGTCGATGTCGGCCGGCGGCACGTCGCGCAGCGGGCCATGCGTGCCGGCGCAGAATGCGCGTCGGGCGCAGGTTCGCGTATTGGTCGAAGCCTTGCGCGATGGCCAGGCGCAGCCCCCACAGCGTGATGTGGTCGGGGATGTCCGGCGCGCCGACGGCGCCGAAATAGATCGCGTCCGCCCCGCGCAGCTGCGCGAGCCCGTCCGCCGGCATCATGGTGCCGGTGCGGCGATAGAACGCGGAGCCCCAGTCGTAGTGATCGACGTCGAGCGCGAAGCCGGCGCGCGCGGCCAGCGCGTCGAGCACTTCGAGGCCGGCACCGATTACCTCGGGGCCAATGCCGTCAGCAGGGATGGCGGCGATACGGTAGCGGCGCATTCAGGCATCTCCTTGGCGAGCGTGAGTCCGGTTGCGGCGGTGACATGCCCGATGACGGCGGCGGCAGGGAAGCCCGCGTCGTGCAGCGCGCGCACGCAGTCCGCGGCCCGCGCGGCGGCGACGCCGGCCAGCAGCCCGCCGGAGGTCTGCGGGTCGATCAGCAGGGCGGCTCGGCAATGCCGCTCGCCGCGCGGTTCTCCGGCGCCAGCGTGCTGGCGACACCGGCGGCGGCGAGTTCGCGCGCGCCGGGCAGCGCCGGCAGCGCGGCCGGGTCGAGGGCGGCGCCGACGCCGGAGGCGCGCAGCATCTCGCCGAGATGCCCGGCCAGCCCGAACCCGGTGACATCGGTGCAGGCGGTCACGCCATGGGCGCGCAGCACCGGGACCGCCGCCGAATTACTCAACCGCATTGAATTAATCGCCGCGTGCCAGCCAGCGCGCGCGGGGCGCGCCCCTGCATCTGGGCGGCGAGGATGATGCCGGTGCCCAGCGCCTTGGTCAGCACCAGCGCCTCGCCGGGCCGCAGCCCGCCTTCCGCCAGGCCTGCGCCGGTTCACGAGGCCGGTCACCGAGAAGCCGAGCGCGGGCTCCGCGGCCTCGCCCGAATGACCGCCGACGAGGGCGCAGCCCTCCGCCGCGAGCGCGCGCGCGGCACCCTGCATCATGGAGCGAGGTCCTCGGCCATCTTGGCGCCCGGCATCGCTGGGACGGCGGCGATGGCGAGCGCGGTCCAGGGGGCGGCGCCCATCGCGTGCAGGTCGCCCAGCGCGTGCGTGGCCGCGATCTCGCCGAACACGAACGGGTCGTCGATGAAGGCGCGGAAATGGTCGGCGCTCTGCACCACCGCCATGCCCGGTGGCGGCTGCACGACCGCCGCGTCGTCCGGCGCCTCCGAGCCCGAGCAGGATGTCGGCCCGCTGCACGATTGGAAGTCCGTGCAGCGCCTCGGCCAGCGCCGTGGCGCCGACTTTCGCCCCGCAACCGCCGCAGCGCATCGGCGCCGCCGCCTGCATCGGCGCGAGGCGCTGGTACATGCCCATCCAGCGCCGGTCGATCGCGTTCTTCCAGCGCATGGCGAGGCGGCCGTTCAACGTGAAACGCCGCGCCACGCGATCGCCCGTCCGTCGCCGAGCCCGATTATGGCGAGCGCCGCGCGCTGCGGCCGCCAGGGGCGCAGCCGGCGGCCGGCGGCGGCGCGGCGCAGGTTGGCGGCGAGCGGGGCGCCCGCGCGCACCGCCCAGACGCCGCTCTTCGGCCGCGGCGCGCCCTCCACCGCCGCGCAGTCGCCGGCGGCGAACACGGCGGGGTGGCTCACGCTGCGCAGGCTCGGCCCCACCCGCACGCAGCCCTGGGCGTCGCAGGCGAGCCCCGAGGCGGCGAGAAACGGCGGGCCACGACACCGGTTGCCCACAGCGCCGCCGTCGCCGCAGATCGCGCGGCCATCGGCGAGGGTTACCCGTTCCCCGAGCCGCGCCGGTGGCGGCGCGCGCCATCACCTCCACGCCCGCGGCGGCGAGCGCGGCCCGTGCGATGCGACGGGCGCGGGACGGCGCCGTTTGCAGCACGCCGCCGGCGGCGATCAGCACGATCGCGGCCCGGCCGCGCAGGCGGCGGGCGAGGGCGAGGGCGAGTTCGGTCCCGCCGGCCCCGCCGCCGATCACCGCGAGCCGCGCGCCGCGCGGGAGATCGGCCTCCAGCGTTGCGAGCCGGGCCAGGAATGCCCCGATCGGCTTCACCGGCACGCCCGCGGCGCCCGCCGGCATCGCCGGGGTGCCGCCCACGTCGATCGAGAGCAGGTCGTAGGCGACGCCGGGCCGCGCGCGCAGGGCCACGCGGCCGGCGCCGAGGTCCAGCCCCTCGGCTTCGGCCAGGATCAGCCGCGCACCGGCGGCGGTGGCGAGGCGGGCGCAGTCGATATGTGCGTCGTCGAAGCCGCATTCGCCGCGGATCAGCCCCGGCAGCATGCCGGAATAGGGCGTGTGCGGCTCCCGCGCGATCAGCGTGAGCCGCAGCCCGGCGACAGGTTGCATCGCGTGGCGGCGCAGCACTTCGACATGGGCATGCCCGGCGCCGAGCAGGACCAGGTCGGTGGTGACGGCGCGCGCCAGCATCGCGCCAGACCTACCAGTATTCCGCGCCCGTCGCACCACGCGCCGCGTACAGTGGTATGCTGGCAGCGAAAGCGAGGAGCCATGCACCCGATCATCCCGCCCGCCATCGCGGCCGCGTTCCTGCTGGCACAGGCGCCGGCGCAGGCCCAGACGTCGCCGGAAAAGACGCCGGGCCGGCTCGACAATATCTGGAGCAACCAGGACCACCAGCCGACCCGCGCCGAGGAGCGCGCCCTGCAGGGCGCCGCGGGCCTGAACGGCAGCGCAGCGCAGCAGCAGTCCGAGGACCAGGAGGTGGACGACCTCGACAGCGAGATCCTCGATCGCGCCGAGCAGACCGGCGGCGACGGCACCCCCGGCTTCCTGAACCCGAATCTGCCGCCCCGCCCTGATCCGACCGCCTCCGCCCGGCCTGCCTTGATCCGCCCTGCCTTGACCCAACCGGCGCCGCGCGCTCCCATCGCCGGCCAGCAAGGGAGGCTCCGATGTACGCCTGGGCCGTGGTCGAGAACGCAGCGCCGCTGAAGAAAATCGAGCTGCCGACGCCGGAGCCATCCGGCACCGAGGTGCTGCTGGAGGTGACGCATTGCGGCGTGTGCCACTCCGACCTGCATGTGTGGGAGGGCAAATACGACCTCGGCGGCGGCCGGGTGATGAACCTCGCCGACCGGGGCGTGAAGCTGCCGCTGGCGATGGGGCATGAGATCGTGGGCCGGGTGCTCGGTTCCGGCCCGACGCGCGCGGCGTGGCGCCGGCGAGCAGCGCATCGTCTACCCCTGGCTCGGCTGCGGCAAATGCGCCGCCTGCACCTCCGAGCAGGACAACATGTGCGCGACCCCGACCAGCATCGGCATCTTCCGCCACGGCGGCTATGCGACGCATGTCCTGGTGCCGCATCCGCGCTTCCTGATCGACCCCGGCAAGCTCGACCCCGCGCTGGCCGCGACCTATGCGTGTTCGGGCATCACCGTCTATTCGGCGATCAACAAGGTCATGCCGATGGCGCCGGACGAGCCGCTGGTGCTGGTGGGCGCCGGCGGGCTCGGGCTCAACGCGCTCGCGGTGCTGCGCGCGCTCGGCCACAAGAACACGATCGTGGTCGACGTGAACGAGACGAAGCGGCAGGCGGCACGCGCCGCCGGCGCCAGCGCGGTGGTGGACGGCGCGGGCGAGGGGGTGACGCAGCGGATCATCGAAGCGGCCGGCGGGCCGGTCGGCGCCATCATCGACCTCGTCAACGGCACCGCGAGCGCCCGCGCCGCCTTCGACGCGCTGCGCAAGGGCGGCAAGCTCGTGCAGGTCGGGCTGTTCGGCGGCGAGCTGCGCCTGCCGCTGCCGATCATGGCGATGCGCGCCCTGACGGTGCAGGGCAGCTACGTGGGCACGCCCGCCGACCTGCGCGAGCTGGTGCGGCTCGCCGATGCCGGCAACCTGCCGGCGCTGCCGCTCGAGGAAGTGCCGATGGAGGACGCGGACGCGGCGCTCACCCGGCTGCGCGAGGGCCGCGTCACCGGCCGGCTCGTGCTGCGCGCCGCGGCGGCGTGAGGGCGCCGCCATGGTCCGCAAGTCGATGGTGCTGCGCCGGCGGCCGAGCGGCATGCCGGGGCCGGACGATTTCGCCCTGATCGAGCAGGACATGCCCGAGCCGGGGCCGGGCGAGGTGCTGACACGCACGATCTGGCTCTCGATCGACCCCTATATGCGCGGCCGGCTGTACGACCGCGCCTCCTACGCGCCCGCGGTGAAGATCGGCGAGGTGATGACGGGCGAGAGCTCGGGCGAGGTGGTCGCCTCCGCGGCGCCCGGCTTCGCGCCCGGCGACATCGTGGTGGGCAGCCGTGGCTGGCAGACGCATTCGCTGAGCCAGGCGGCGCACCTCACGCGCTCGAACGCGATGGGGCGCCGCTCTCGGCCTGGCTCGGCGTGCTCGGGATGCCGGGGGTGACGGCGTATTCGGGGCTGAAGGATATCGGGCAGGTGAAGGCGGGCGAGACGATGGTGGTCTCCGCCGCCTCCGGTCCCGTGGGTCGGTCGCCGGCCAGATCGCCAAGCGCGCCGGGGCGCGGGTGGTCGGCATCGCCGGCGGCCCGGAAAAATGCCTGTGGGTGCAGGAGACGCTCGGGTTCGACGATTGCGTCGATCACCGCGGCGTCGATCTCGTGGCCGACCTGCGGGCGGCGTGCCCGAACGGGATCGACGTCTATTTCGAGAATGTCGGCGGCGCGGTGCAGGCGGCGGCGTTCAGCCTGCTGAACCCGTTCGCGCGGGTGGTGATGTGCGGGATGGTCGCGCAATACAACGAGGCCAACGCGCCGCCCGGCCCGAACCTCGCGTTCGTCGTCGGCAAGCGGGTGCGCATCGAGGGCATGATCGTGAGCGACAAGCCCGCGCGTTTCCCCGAATGGCGCGCGCTGGCCGCACCATGGGTGAAGGAGGGGAGCCTGAAGTATCGCGAGAGCACCCTCGACGGGCTGGAACGCGCGCCGGATGCGCTCGCGATGGTGCTGCGGGGGGAGAATTTCGGGAAGATGCTGGTGCGGGTGGGTGCCGATCCGGCGTGAGGCGGGCGCGCCGGCGCCGTCCTTCGGCGGCACGGACATGACGCGGCGAAAGCGCGCGACGCGACCGGAAGCCGTCCCTTCCCCTTCATCGTCATGCCCGGGCTCGTCCCGGGCATCCACGCCGTCACGCTGACGCCGCCGGGCGCGACCGCGTGGATGGCCGGGACAGGCCCGGCCATGACGCGGAGGGGTGGCGGGGGCCGGATGCGTTGGCCGTGAGAGGGCGAGACGCCGCGACGCGACCGCAGCCCGCCTCTCATCGACCGTCACGTCGGGCGATGACGAGTGGGCGTGGCGGAGGGCCGGGCACCCGCTATCGCGGATAGAGGGCGATGCTGTTCGCCACGCTGTCGGCGACCTGCTCCTTCGTGATCACGCCGAGGATGCGGTCGGCCTCCACGTAGCCGGCGCGCGGGATCACCAGGGCGGTGTTCGCGTCCTTGCGGCGCATGCGCGTGATGACGTCGAAGACGGCGGCATCCTCGCGCACCACGGTGAAGCGGCGATGCGCGAGCTCGCCCAGCGTCACCTCCGCCGCCGCCGCGCCGACCGCGCGGCGCAGGTCGGTGTTGACGCGCAGCACGCCGCAGATGCGACGGCGCCGCGTGACGACGACGTGGCGCAGCCCGCCCGCCGCCGCCGACATGTGCAGGAAGTCGGAAAAGCTCGTTGCCTCGTCGAGGATCACGAGGTCGCGCAACATCACGTCGCTGGCGCTGCGCACCAGGAACATGTTGGCGTGCAGCGCCTGCGGGATCGCATGGCCGCGGCGGACCAGCTTCATCGTGTAGATGTTCTCGCCGCGACAGCACGCGCCGCACGCCGAGGCTGAGCGCGACGGCGAGGATCATCGGCAGCACGATGTCGTAGTCGCGCGTCATCTCGAAGATCATCGTCGACCGCGGTCATCGCCGCGCCGGTGCCGCCGCCGACCATCGCGCCCATGCCGACCATCGCGAAGGCCGGCAACGCTCGAGCGGCGAGCCGGGAGAAGCAGCGCCGACGAGGCGCGCGAAGGCCGCGCCGAGCGTCGCGCCCATGAACAGCGACGGCGAGAAGATGCCGCCCGAGGAGCCCGAGCCGAGGCTGACCGAGGTCGCGAACAGCTTGCAGACGAACAGCAGCAGCAGGAAGCCAGGCGCCGGCGAGCTGGCCGTGCAGGATCGCCTGGATCGTCGCGTAGCCGACGCCCTCGACATAGTAGTGGCCGAGCGCTCGATCAGCAGCGCGTACATCAGCACGCCGACCAGCAGCATGCCGAGCACGTGGCGCAGGTAGCGGCCGGGGATGCGGTCGAAGCAGATCTTCGGCCAAGTGCAGCGCCGCGCATGAAGCCAGCGCGCCGCGACGCCGATGAGCGCGCCGAGCAGCGCGTAGAGCAGCAGCGTGAGCGCGCTGCTCGGCTCGTTCGGCATGGCGGCGAGTGTCGCGCGGCACGGCTGAAGGCCGGCTGCGCGCCGAAGAACAGCCGGCCGATGAACGTCGCCGTGCCGGTCGCGAGCGGCGACCGGCAGGAACGTGTTGACGCTGACCTCGGGCAGCATCAGCTCGATCGCGAACAGCACGCCGCCGATCGGCGTGTTGAAGGTCGCGGCGATGCCGGCGCCGGCGCCGGCGGCGACCAGCGTGATGCGCTGGCCCGGCCGGCATGCGGATGAGCTGCCCGAGCGTCGAGCCGAGCGCCGAGCCGATCTGGATGATCGGCCCCTCGCGCCCGACCGCGGCGCCGCTGCCGATCGCGAGCGCCGAGGCGAGCGACTTCACCACCGCGACGACCGGCCGGATGACGCCGCCGCGGTAGTAGATCGCGTCCATCACCTCGGGCACGCCGTGGCCCTTGGCCTCCGGCGCGAAGGTGGTGACGATGAAGGTGACGCCGATGCGCGCCGAGCACCGGCACCAGGATGACCAGCGGCGCCCCACGGCGATGGGCGGGGTGAAGACGCTCGCATCGTACGCGAATGCGGGGCGGCCGAGGAACAACAGGTTGTGGACGAAGCCGATCAGCTCGCGGAACAGCACCGCGCCGAAGCCGGTGAAGATCCCCATGCCGAGCGCGAGACCGCACAGCGACCACAGGCTGATCGGCCGCGGCTCGCGCTCCGCCGCGATGGCGGCGTCGGGGGATGCGGTATCTCCGGTCGCCGCGGCGGGTTGCGCCGGGGGGGCGTCGCTCAACATTCTGGATCAACTATGTGTCAGCGCGCGCCCGTGCGCAAATCGAGCGGCGCCCGGCCCGATCCTGGGGTGGTCTTGTGCCGGGACCCGCGTTACTGCGTCGCGGCATGCCTGGAACCCTCGGCCCGCGTCGTGCCGCCGCTGCAATTGTCGCCGTGCTCGCGGGGTTCCTGCTGGCGCTCGCGCCGGCGCCGGTTGCGGCGCAGCGGGCGGGGGACGCGCCGGGACACGAACTCGTCGTCGTCACGCGGGTCGCACCGCCGTTCGCGCTGAAGACGCAGGAAGGCGCGTGGGAGGGCATCAGCATCGATCTCTGGCGCCATCTCGCGGAACAACTGCATCTGCGCTACCGCCTGGTCGAGCGCGCGGACGTGCCGGCGCTGCTGCACGCGGTGACGTCGGGCGAGGCCGACCTCGCGCTTGGCGCACTCACGGTGACAGCCGAACGGCGCCAGACGATGGATTTCACGCAGCCCTTCTTCACCACCGGCCTCGGCGTGGCGGTGCCGCGCAACGGGCTCACCGCATGGCTGCCGGTGCTGCGCAGCCTGCTGTCCGTGCGGTTCCTGCAGGCGGTTCTGGGGCTGCTCGCGACGGCGCTGCTGGTGGGCACGCTGATCTGGATTTTCGAGCGGCACGACAACGAGCACTACAGCGGCGGCGCGGTGCGCGGCTTCGTCGCCGGCGCCTGGTGGTCGGCGGTGGCGATGACGCAGGCCGGTGCCGCGCAGCACGGGCCGCGCTCGACCCCCGGGCGCGCGCTTGCGGTGGTCTGGATGGTTGCGTCGGTAATCACGATCGCGGTGTTCATCGCCGGCGTCACCTCCGCGCTGACGACGCAGCGGCTGCAGGGGATCGTGCGCAACGCCAACGACCTGCGCGGGCTGCGCGTCGGCGCGGTGCGCGGAACCGCCACCGTGGACTACCTGACCGAGGAGCGCCTCGGCTTCCGCCTTTATCCGACCGCTGCCGCCGGGCTGCGTGCCGCGGAGTCGGGCGACATCGACGCGTTCGTCTACGATCGCCCGCTGCTCGCGTGGATTCTGCGCGAGGACTTCCCGCGCCTCGATCTCGCGGCGGTGACGCTCGACCGGCAGGGTTACGCGATCGCCCTGCCGCTCGGCAGCCCGCTGCGCGAACCGCTCGACGTGGCCTTGCTCGACACGCTGCATACCGAGTGGTGGAAAGAGACGCTGTTCCGCTATCTCGGCCGCGACGGCAGCGGCGAATGAGGCCACGCGGGCGCGCCGGGCTCATTGCGCATGGGGTTGCCGTAACGGGATTGATATGCCAATGATCACTTCAGGGCATCCGCTTCGGCGAACCCCAAGGAGCGAGGAAACGAACATGCGAAAGGTCGGTTTGGCAGCCGCGTCGGCCGCTGCGCTTCTGGTCGCCGGGCCGCAGGCCCGAGCGGCAGTCTGGCATGTCGATTTCAGCGGCTTCGGCGTCTCGGCAAGTCTGGACATCACGGCGGTGCCGAATGTCGCTCCGCCCGATCCCAACCCGGCTTGCGGCACCGCCGGCAACAATCCCTGCCGCACGGATCCGCCCGGCGCCTACAAGATCACCGGCATTACCGGGACGTTTTCGGACACGAACACCCCGACGCCGATCAGCGATGCGCTAATCACGGGGTTGGTTCCGATCAGCCCCGCGAACGAGCGGGATTCGACGTTCGATCCGCTGGTTCCGTCGAGCCTCAGCTTCATCGACTACACGAACGAGGCTTCGCCCGGCAACGCCCTCTCGTACAATAACCTCTTCTTTCCTGCAGGTTCGCCGATCGACTGTGCCTTCCCGTTCACTGGAACCTTGCTGGACGTCTTCGGTGCCGCCTTCACCCTCGACAACGGCGATAGCGCTGTTCTCTGGGGCGATGGCAACTACCTGTTCGGACCGCTGACCTACGGCGCTGCCGTGACGGACGGGACCAATCTCCTCGACTACCAGTTCAGCGGTGTCTCGCGGGTTCCGGAGCCGGGAGCGGCCTGGCTGCTTGTCTCCGGCGTCGTCGGTCTCCTGGGATGGCGGAACAGGTTCGTCCTGGCGCGCGGCGGACTCCCGCGACAGCTCTGAGCGTATAGCGGCGCCGGCGCGCGGACCGCCGGCGCGAACATCCACGATCGCCCGCTGCTTGCCGGGAGTCCGCATGAGGACTTCGGGCGCCGCGACCGCACGGCGTGTTGCTCGGCAGCACGCTGCGCGCACCGTTCCCGGCGAGCGTGCTTGACACGCTGCCTATTGAATGGTGCAGCGCGGCGCTGTTCCGCTATCTCGGCCGCGCCCCTGCGTCACGGCCGGCGACCCACCGCGTACGGGCGCGCACGAAAGGATCACTCATGCCGCGCTTCGCCGCCAACCTGCATTACCTGTTCAACGAGCATCCGTTTCTCGATCGCTTTGCCGCGGCGGCCGATGCCGGCTTCCGCGCCGTCGAGGCGCAGGTGCCGTACGACTGGCCCGCGGCTGAACTCGCCCGCAGGCTGGACGCGAACGGGCTGGAAATGGTGCTGATCGACACGCTCCAGGGCGACTGGGGCCGGGGTGAGCGTGGCCTTGCCGCGTTGCCGGGGCGCGAGGCCGAGTTTCGCGCGGCGATCACGCGCGCAATCGAATACGCATCCGCGCTGCGCTGCCACTGCGTGCACGTGATCGCCGGAACCGTGCCCGACGGCGCCGACCGTGACGCGATGCAGAAGACCTATCTCGCGAATCTCGCCCATGCCGCCGAGGCCTTCGCGCCGCACGGCGTCGCGGCGGTGATCGAGCCGATCAACCCGCACATGGGCGTGGTCGCGGATGGCGAGCAATACACGACCTATGGCATGCGCGGCTTCTACCTGACGAGCACGGCGCAGGCTCAGGCGGCGATCGCGGCGGTGGGCCACCCGAACCTGCACCTGCATCTCGACGTCTATCACATGCAGCTCACCGAGGGCCGGCTGTCGGACACGCTGCGCGCGGCGCTGGCGCGACGCGAGGGACCCGGGCAGCTGCGGCATCTCCAGGTCTCCTCCGTGCCCGGCCGCAACGAGCCGGATGGCGGCGAGATCAACTACCCGTATCTCTTCGACCTGATCGACTCGCTCGGCTTCGACGGCTGGGTCGGCTGCGAGTACCGCCCGCGCGCGGGCACGCTGGAGGGGCTGGGCTGGGGCAAGCGGTACGGGATCGGGCCGCAGGCCGCACAGGAGGCACGTGCGCGTTAGCGCGGCTGGCCGGTGCCGCCGGCGCCGATCTTCTCGGTCGTGAACGGCGGCCCGGCGCGGTGATAGATATAGACTTCGCCGTCGCCGAGCAGGACGTAGACCATCTTCACGCGCCGGTACTTGTCCGGCCGCTTCGCCGCCTCCGCCTCGAACGCCCTGATCCCGGTGACGGCCTCGTCCTCGGTCAGCCCGATGGTGCTGCCGTCGAGGGCCACCTGTTCGGACTGGTTGCGCGAGCGGTCGATCGCCGAGGTGATGCCGGATTTCGAGCGAAGGTGCTTCACGTCCATGCGGACACCATCGACGGTCAGGTCGGCGCCGGTGCCGAAATGCACATCATAGCCCTCGTCGGCCAGATGCTCCGCCACCCGGACCTCGGCCTGCGTGTCGGGGTCGGGGCTCGCCTTCTTGACTTCGTAGACTGTCTTCGGTTTCGTCTTGGTCCGCCGTGAGAGTTTGACCGAACGCGGGTCGTCGTCACTGGTGATCGTGCGCGACTTCGACTCGAGCAGCTTCTGCGGATCGCGTCCGCCGCCAGTGCCGGTGGGCTCGGGCCCCTCCGGATCGCCGCCTTCCCGCTGCCGCCGCGGCATCGGCTCGAACAGCTCATCGGGGTGCTGGGTAAGCGAGGCGATCCCGCCGAGGGCGCCGATCTGCGCGGCGAAAGTTGCGCCCGCCTCGATGAGTGACATGCCGAGCTTCAGCTCCTCGATCGCCTGATACAGGTTCGCCCGCAGCGACACGATGTTCGTCGCGAGGCCGTACGCCACGTATTCGGTGTCGCCTGCCCAGCGCATCGGATAGATGAAGCCGTCGCTGCGCAGCTCGTATCGCTGGACGAGCTGCACCGCCCGCACGGTGCGCGGGCCGAGCGGGGCGGGATCGTGCAATTGCAGCGGCACATCGGCGACGTTGATCGTCAGGGTGCGGCCGTCCTTGTACGTCAGCTTCATCTGCGGCACGCGGTTCTGGTCGAGATTTCCCCAGGTCGTGCCGGCAACCGCGATGCCCTGCGCGCGCACGATGTTGTTGTCGATGTAGTCCTCCCGGAACTCCGGGTCGTCCTCGGTGATGCAGTGCGAGCGCGCCGGATCGGTCATGTCCACCAGCAGCGTCTGCGTGATGGTGCACCCGCCGTTGGCGTCGGCATCGGGGGCGGGGTCGCGCCGCAGCGCCGGCGGCGCGGCGGATTGCTGCACCACATGCGCAAGCTCGTGCGCGAGCAGGTTCCGGCCGGCCTGTGAATCGGGTGCGAAGGCACCGGCCGCGAAGGCGATGTTGCCGCCGACGGTGTAGGCATGGGCACCGACCGCGCGCGCCGATGCGGCGGCGCCAGCATCGGCATGCACCCGCACGGCGGAGAAGTCGTGGCCGAACCGCGGCTCGAAATACGCGCGCGTTGCGGCGTCGAGCGGCCGGCCCGGCGCGCGCAGCACGTCATGCACGATCGGCGGCGCCTCGGTGAGCGCGGGCGGCGCGCCCGCGATGCTGCGCCGCTGCACGCGGTCTTCTTCCTCGCAGGCGGCGCATTTGCGGCTGAGCTGCGGTGGGGCTGGGGAGAGCGGTGCCGGCATGCGCATGACTTGTGCCGCGACGCGGTCCGCCTCTCGCTCCCACGGGTCGTCGATGGCGCCGACGGCGAGTTTCGCCTGCAGCGGCAGGCGCGGCGCGGGCGGGAAGATCGCGCCGCGACCGAGATCCCAGCCGGCGCCGCGCCATTCCGCGACCCGGCCGGGCTCGCGCCGCGGCGGCGTTCGGGTGCGGCCCTTTCCTTCGGCGGCGGGCGGGGTCCGCGACGGCGCGGTAACGGGCGGGACGAACATCGCGAGCAGTGTTTCAGAAGAACAGCGACAGGTTCAACTGCGCCGGCGCCAGATCGGGCAGAATCAGTTTCGTGCCGTCGCTCAGGGTCAGTGCCGAGCCCCCGCTGCCCAGGGCGGCCGCGCCCGCCAGTGCGAGTGCCGCCTCCGCCGCCCCGTAGCCTTGCAGGGCGATGCGGTCGGTGCCTATGCGGAACCCCGGCAGCAGGATGGCTCCGCCGGCCTTGCCCGCGGTCAGCGCGAGTTCCTTCGCCCCGCCGTCGCCCATGATGTCGAGCAGGCCGGGTCCCGCGACGATTTCGAGCGCCCCGGTGCCACCGCCGATCGTGGCCGCGCCGGTTCCGCCCCAGAACGTGCTGCGGCCGGCGCCGGCATAGAACACCGTGCTGCCGGCGCCGCCGACGACGCTGGCGGCGGCCGTGGCGTTGGCGGCGGCGAACACGGTCGCGGCGCCCCGGCCGCCGAGGAACAGCTCGTCGCCCAAGCCGAGGAAGGCGAGCGTGTTGCCGCCGCCGCCCACCAGCGTGTCGTCGGTGCTCGCGAACAGCCGCGCATCGCCCGCGCCCGCCGCCAGCGTATCCGCCCCCGCAAGCCCGCCGGCGGCGACCAGCGAGCCGGCGCCGCCCCACACCACGCTGCGTCCCTGCCCGCCGCGCACGGTCGTATTGCCGCCGCCGGCGAACACCGTCGCGGCCCCGCTGCCGCCGGCGACCGCCATCGCGCCGCCGCCGCCGGCGACCGTGTAGTCGCCCGCCCCGAGCACGACCTGCACGTTCGCCGCGCTGCCGGTGACGCGCGCGCCGTCGCCCTGCACCGTGGGCGGCGCCAGCGCCGCCTGTCCCGCCGGCGCGACCGCCACGCCGCCAACCGGAACGCTCAGCGGAAGCCACGTGATGTCGTAGACGGCAGCGCCCTGGCCCGGGCCCTGGCCCACGGCGATGCGGCCGGAGCCGTCGCCGTAGAACAGCGCCGCCGACCCGTCGGTGGGCACCGCGGCGGGAAACGTGAGCAGCAGCCGGTTGTCTGGCAGCAGGCTCGCCGCGGTCGCGTGCAGCGGCGTGCCGCCGTCCTCGATGCTCCAGCCCGCCCCCTGCGCCGCGGCAGCCGACAGCGGCTGCAGCGCGTCCCCCGCGGGCAGGGCGAGTTGCACCAGCACCTGGTCCGCCCGGCCGGGCACGAAGGCCGCGCCGGTCACGGACGGGCCGGCGGCGGTCACCGTCCCGGTCGCGATCGGCGAGCCAGGCCGCGCATGGCCGGCGAACTGGCTGGCGATGCTGCGCGCGAGCCGCCCGGTGAGCTGGGCGAGGTCGATCGTGTCGAAATGCTCGCCGCCGAAAAAAGGGTCGGTCGCGTTCATGTCGGCGTCGCCGATCGCGGCGCCCCAGGCGGCGTTGAAGGCGGGATCGTCGATCAGCGCCTGCAATCCCGCCTTCAGGCCCTGCGCCGATCCGCCCAGATACAGCGTCTCCAGCAGCGACTTGCCGACATCGTAGGGCACGGTCGCGAAATCGACCGGCGTGGTCGCGGCCGGCTGGCCGAGCGCCGCGCGATCCTCACCGATCGCGAAGCCCACCGCCCGCGCCCATGCGGACGGCGTCAGGCCGGCGTTGAAACTGTCGTACTCGTTGTGCAGCCACACGATCGCGGTGGGCGCGGATCGCACATCCGGCGGCAGGCCAGCGAGATAGGCGTCGAGCGTGCGCTGCTCCGGCCCGTCCGCGAACCCCGCGCCCTGGGGCTGCAGCCAGGGCGGGGCGGCGGGCGCGGCGAGGGGGCCGGGCAGCAGCGGCGTGCCGGGAAACGCCGAGACCTGCGTGGCCCCGAGCACGCGCACCGTGTCGCGCGCGCCGTCGAAGCCGAGCAGCCGCTCGACCTCGGCGGCCAGTAGCGGCGCGAACCCGTCCGTGTAGAGCAGCGCCGCGTTCGACTGGCCGCGGATGAGGATGTTGAGCTGCACGCCCGCCGGAGGTCAGCCGACGCGGCCGCCCAGCTCGTCCTCGACGTGCACGCGGATGATCTCGTCGAACGAGCCTTCGGCCTTGAACCCCAGCGATGTCGCGCGGCGGGCGTCGAAATTGCGCGGCCAGCCGGCGACGATCTTCGCGATGGTCGGGTCGGGCTCGCGGCGGATGCGGCGCACCGCCGCCTCGCCGGCCACCCGGCGCAGCGCTTCGATCTGCTCGCCGACGGTCGCGGAGAGGCCGGGCATGCTCAGGTTGCGCCGGGTGCCGAGCGGGGCGAGATCCATGCTCCCGGCGTGCAGCAGGAAGCCGACCGCGGCGCGCGGGCTCGCGTGCCAGTGGCGCACGTCCTCGCCCACCGGCAGCACCGCCTCCTTCCCCGCCAGCGGCTCGCGCAGGATGTTGGAGAAGAAGCCGGAGGCCGCCTTGTTCGGCGCGCCGGGGCGGATGCAGATGGTGGGCAGGCGGATGCCGATGCCGTCGAAGAAGCCGCGGCGCGCGTAGTCGGCAAGCAGCAGCTCGCCGATCGCCTTCTGGGTGCCGTAGCTGGTGAGCGGCGTGGTGAAGAACTCGTCGCCGATCGCCTCCGGGAACGGCGCGCCGAACACGGCGATCGAGGAGGTGAAGACGACGCGCGGCATGTAGGGCGCGCGCAGCCCCTCCTGCCGGATCGCCTCGAACAGCGCGCGCGTGGCGTCGAGATTGATCCGGTAGCCCTTGTCGAAATCGGCCTCGGCCTCGCCGGAAACGATGGCGGCGAGGTGGAAGATCACGTCCGGCCGCGCGGCCACCGCGCGCGCCGCGGCGCCCGGCGCGGAGAGGTCGATTGCCTCGGCGGCGATGCGCGGCCGTGCGCCGGCGGGCGCCTCCGGCGCGATCACGTCGAGCAGGGAGAGGGCGGTGATCTCCCGCCCGCCCAGCGCGCCGTCGGCGAGCAGGCGCGCCGTGAGCTTGCGGCCGACCATGCCGGCCGCCCCGATGATCTGGATATGCATGGCGCTCCTCCCTCGCTTCCGCGCGCGCCAGCATCATGGAGGCCGGCGCGCGTGTCCACCCGGGCGGGTCGCGGGCGGGTCGCGGGCGCGCCCCGTTCAGCGCATCAGCCGTTCAGCGCATTGGGGCGTCAGCGCATCAACACCGGGATCAGGCTGCGCACCCGGGCGAACGCCGCCACCGTGCGCGCCCGGCGCTGGATCACCGGCTGGCGCTGGCGCAGGAATGCCTCCATCGCCGCCACCCGCTCGGTCGGCACCGCCGGCCGCGCCTCCTGCGCGCCGACATCGGTCAGCCGGTCGAGCAGGTCGATGCCCTTCAGCCAGTACCAGTCGCGCTGCGCGGGCGTCAGCGCCATGTGGCCGCAGCGGCTAAGCAGGCGCGCGACCGCCGAGGCGACATCCTCACAGGTCTGCGCGTTCCACAGGTTGCAGCCGTGCGAGGCCATGCTGGCGACCTGCTCGCAAAGCTCGGGCAGCCGGTCGGCGCGGCGCTGGCCGGCCATGGCGCGGGCGACGCGCACGCCGCTGCGCGCGGCCTCACCAAAATCGGCCCGGATGCGCGGCAGCAATTCAGTGCGCGCCGCCTCGATCAGCAGGCGGGTGCGGGCGAGATCGTGCGCATCGCGCGTGCCCAGGATGCGCGGCGCGAACGCCTTCAGGCGCTGGCGCATGGCGTCGGGCATCTCGTCGTTGATCGTCATCGCGAAGCGGCGGATCAGCGCGGAGGCCGTCAGCGGGTTGTCGGTATGCCCCTCGCCGGCGAGGAAGGCCACGAACGACATGACGCAGAGCTGCCCCCGTCCGCGATCGCCGACGCCGCGCACCAGCTCGATCTGTTGGTAGAGGCGTTCCACGTTTGCATCCGTCGTCATGGTCGTTGTCCTTCGCTATTGGGCGCCCGCTACCGGGCGCGTGCGGCGTTGGTGTCCTGAAACTGTTGGGGATCTCCTGGTAGGCGTACCGCCTGAACGCGACGATGCATCCCGGCGAACCTCGCGTCGGGATGCTGTGCATCGCGAACAGTTTGTGTTGCTGGCCGCGCCGGCCTCGGCATCTCGGCCTCCCGCGCCGGCGACGCGGCGGGGCCAGGCACGCACGTCAGGCCGAGCTGTGCGAAACGTTTCCTGTTCCACGCGGGATCGACCCGATCCGCCTGCATCATGAGTTGAATCACAGGGTCAGCCAGCCGTTCGTCCAACGCACAGCGTGGATCGGAGTTCGCTTGGCCGTGCATGCCTACCATAACCTCCTCGGAAACCGCTCGGGATCCGACGCCCTATGGTAGGGGTTATCCGCCACTGCTGGCGGTTTCGGGGGAACCCCATCCCCCTTTGGCACCTTGCAGCGTATGTCTTGGATGACGCCCGTGTCAACGCGGTAGCGAATTCGTCCGCGCCTGCACTGCGTCAGTCGCGCGGCGGATGCGAGAACATCGGCTTTCCAGGCACGTCGAGCCGCGCGGCGAGAATGGCGCCCGCGCCCGAATCCGTGATGTGCAGCGTCCGCCCGTCGGCGCCGCCGAAGGCAAGGTTGGTGATGTGCGCGCTGCCGCAGGAGTTGATGCGGTACACGGGCTCGCCGTGCGCGCTCAAGACCCAGACGCAGCCGATGCCGAAATGCGCGATCAGCAGCCGCCCTTCGTCGTCGAGCGCGAGCCCGTCCGGACCGCCGCCGCCGGAGAGCTGGATGAACATGCCGACCTTGCCGACGCCGCCGGCGCGCAGCAACGGCACCCGCCAGACGCGTTGCCGCGCGTCACGGCGACGATAGATCGCGGTCTCGTCGCGGTTCATCACGAGCCCGTTCGGGCTCGGCACGTTGTCGAGCAGGCAGGTCACCTGCCGTCCGCGCGCACGCGAAACAGCCGCCCGGTCGGGTCGTGCAGCCCGGTCATGCCCTGGTCGGTGAAGTACAGATCGCCGTTGGCGGCGAAGAACAGGTCGTTCACGCCCTTGAACGCGCTCCACGTTCGCGCGCACGCAGAACGGCGTCACGTTCCCGTTCACCGGATCGAGCAGCATGATGCCGTTCTTGTAGTCGGCGATGAAGATGCGCCCGTCGCGGTGGATCTTCAGCCCGTTGGGCCAGCCGTCGTATCGCGCGACGACGCTGAACGCCCCGTCGGCGTGCCACGCTGCAAGATGCGCCCGTTCACGATGTCGACGCACCAGAGGTTGCCGTCGCGGTCGAAGGACGGCCCCTCCAGCATCGAGCGCGCGGGCGTGCCGATGCGGCTGGCCCGTCACCCATTCGTTGTCGGCGGCGGCGGTCGTTCAGCGCGTCGGGCAGGCGCGCGAACACGGTGGTCTCGATCAGGCGCGGCGGGGCGAAGAACATGGCGGCCTCCCTCGGGGGGCAAATGCCCCGGGTGGGGATGGATTGTCGAGGGGGCAGCGCGCGCGCGGTTCAGGCGGGTGCCGCGAAGGGCTCGGGCGTCCAGTCTCCGCCGAGGCGCAGCCCGTTCCGGCCTGCCGCCCGGTGCACGATCCCGTCGCGCGCCTCGGTGGCGAGCCGGCGCACCCGCGCCAGATCGACATCGACCAGCACGCCGCCGCGTTTGAGCACTTTGCCGTCCACGAGCACGGTATCGACCAGGCCGGGATGCGCGTTGTACACGAACTGCCCGATCGGGTTGTTCAGCGGCGTCATGCTCAGCGCGTCGGTGCGCACGAGAATGATGTCAGCGCGCTTGCCCGGTGTGAGACTTCCGATCCGGCGCTCCATCCCGCACGCGCGCGCGCCCTCGATCGTCGCGAACTCCAGCACGTCGCGGCAGGCGAGCCGCATCGTCTCCACCAATCCCGGCCCTCCCGTCGCGCCGCCTCGTTGTCGAAGCCGCGCTGCGTCCCGATGGTCGCGCGCATGGTGCCGAACAGGTGCCCGCCATTGGAGCTGCACACGTCGATCGAGAGGCTCGGCCGGATACCGGCGGCGAGCAGACGCCCGGTCGCCGGCCAGCCGTGACCCATCTGCAACTCGATGTCCGGCGAGACCGAGGCCGAGCAACCGGCATCCGCCATCATGGCGAGTTCATCGTCAGCGAGCGTGTTGCAGTGGACAAACGTCATCCCGGGCCCGAGCAGGCCGCGCGCGTGCAGTGCCGCGACCGGCCGGCCGAGGCCCCAGGCGCCGTCGCCGAAATGGCAGGAGATGCGGATGCCGAGTTCGCGCGCCAGCGCCCAGTCATGCGCGGTGACGTCCATCGTCGCGAACTGGTTGCCGCGCGGGGCGAGGGCGAGGGTGACGCGCGCCTCGTCGCTGGCCAGCCGCCCGCGCCGCAGCCGGCGCACATCCTCCGCCGGATGGTCGAGGCTGCTGACCGGCTGCCAGTGCCGGTGCCCGCCGCCATGCGCGAAGATCGCGCGCGCGCCTGACTCGACCAGCGCATCGAGCGCCGCGTCGGTATGCTCCGGCGTGTTGAGGTTATGGCACCAGTCGAGCAGCGTGGTGATGCCGGAGTCGAGCGCCTCAAGCGTGCCGAGAAGATTGCCGGCGTACGTGTCCTCCGGCCGATACAGTCCGCTGATCGTGCCGTGCAGGCCGGAGAGATAGTGGGCGAGCGTCCAGTCGGAGCCGATGTTGCGAAACAGCGCCTGCCAGGTGTGGCGGTGGGTGTCGATCAGGCCGGGGAGCACGAGGCGGTCGGCCGCGTCCACGACGCTCGGCGTCGGCGACGTTCGCGATCGCGGGGGCGACGGCGGCGATGCGCCCGTCCTCGACCAGCACGTCGCCGGGCGAGAGTTCGCCGATCGCCGGATCGACGCTGATGACCGTGCCGCCCTTGATCAGGAGTTTGCGCTCCATCATTCCTCCCCCCGCGCGTCGCGCGTGATCAGCCGTCGCGCCGAAGTTCGAGCGCCCTGGCATAGACCTGTCGGCGCGGCAGGCCGGTCGCGGCGCTGGCGAGGGCCACCGCCTCCTTCACGCTGTGCCGCGCGAGCGCCGACTGCAACGCCGCGTCGAGGTCGGCGGCATCGGCCGCCTCGCTCGGCGCCGGGCCGAGCAGCAGCGTCACCTCGCCGCGCGGCGGCGCCGCGCGGTAGCGGGCGGCGAGGTCGGGCAGCGGCGCGCGCACGACTTCCTCGAACCGCTTGGTGAGCTCGCGCGCGACGGCGGCCGGCCGGTCGCCGAACGCCGCGGCGAGATCGGCGAGCGTCTCGGCGAGCCGGTGCGGCGCCTCGTACCAGATCAGCGTGGCGGCGAGGCCCGCCCGCTCGGCGGCGCGCAGCCCGGCGAAGGCGGCGCGGCGGGCGGCGGCGCGGGGCGGGGGGAACCCGAGCACCAGGAACGGCAGCGGCGGCAGGCCGGAGAGCACGAGCGCCAGCACCGCGGCGTTCGGCCCCGGCAGGGCGGCGACCGGCAGCCCGGCGGCGATCGCCGCCCGCACCAGCCGGTAGCCGGGGTCGGAGACCAGCGGCGTGCCGGCATCGCTGATCAGCGCCACACGCTGCCCGGCGCCGAGCCGCGCCAGCACCTCGGCGATGCGCGCGTCCTCGTTGTGTTCGTGCAGCGTCGCCAGCCGGGCGCTGATGCCGAGCGCCGCGAGCAGCCGCTGGGCGACGCGCGTGTCCTCGCACAGCACGAGGTCGGCGGCGCGCAGGGTCGCGACCGCGCGCGCGCTGATGTCGCCCAGGTTGCCGAGCGGCGTCGGAACCAGCACAAGACCTTCAGGCACCGCACGCGCCGTGCGGGCCGGATCGAGCGGAGGGAGATCGGATGGTTCGTCGGGCATTGCTGCTCCTCGGTGCCACGATAGCACTCGCCGCCTGTTCCAGCCTGATCGAGACGTTCACGCCACCCGCCGCGGTCGGGGGCGGCGAGGCGGCCGCGCAGGCGGCCTCCGGCACCACGGTCGCCCTCCTCGCCCCGCTCACCGGCGCCAATGCCGAGCGCGGCCCGGCGCTGGTGCAGGCGGCGCAGCTCGCGCTCGCCGCGCCCGGCTCGCCGCACCTCGACGTGCAGGACACCGGCAGCACGGCGGCGGGGGCGGCGGCAGCGGCGCAGGCGGCGATCGCGGCACGTGCCCGGCTGATCATCGGCCCGCTGACCGGCGCCGAGACCGCGGCCGTCGCCGGGCCGGCGCGCGCCGCGGGGGTGCCGGTGCTCGCCTTCACCAACGATGTGAGCCAGGCGCAGCCCGGCGTGTGGGTGCTCGGCATCACGCCCGCGCAGCAGATGCGCCGCCTCGTCGGCACGCTGCTCGAGCACGGGCAAGACGCCGCGTCGCGGCGCTGCTGCCGCCGGGCCAGTTCGGCGCCGCGATGGGCGATGCGCTGCGCCAGGCGCTGGCGGCGGCCGGTGCGCCGCCGCCGGAAATCCGAGATCCACGACGGCACCAACGGCGGCATCCAGCGCAGCCTGCGCGCGCTGTCCCACTATTCCGAGCGCCGCGGGCCGATCGAGGACGAAGATCCGGCAGGCGCGCGAGAAGCGCGACGCCGCCGGGCGCAAGGAAGCGGCGGAGCTGGCGAAGACGCCGATCCCGCCGGCGCCGTTCGACGTGCTGCTGCTGGCCGATACCGGCGAACGGCTGGCCTGGGCGGCGAGCTTCTTGAGCTACTATGACATCGAGGCGCCGGACGTGCGCCTGATCGGCCCGGCGCTGTGGGCGAGCCCGGCGGCGCGCGGCGGCGCGGGCCTGGGCGGGCGCGTGGTTCGCGGCGCCCGATCCGGCGGCGCGGACCAGCTTCGACGCCGACTACCAGGCGAAATACAACACGCCCGCGCCGGGCCTCGCCGACTTTGCTTACGACGCGGCGTCGATCGCGCGCGTGCTGGCGGCCAGCGGCGGCTACAACACGGCATCGCTGTGCCGCCCTGACGGGTTCGCCGGGGTAGACGGGCTGTTCGCGTTGCAGCCCGACGGGACGGTGCGGCGCGGGCTGGCGGTGTTCCGGATCGTGCCGGGCGGGGCGAGCATCATCGACCCGGCCCCGACTTCGCTGAGCGCGCCGGGTATCTGATCGCCGCCATGCGGCCGCGGCGCGTGCTGGGGGCGGCTGGCGCCATCGCGCTCATCCCCGCGCTCGCGCTGATCGTGCTGATCGTGGCCGGCGCCGCCGCGCCCGGCCCGGCGCTGGCGGCGCTGGCGGCGGTGCTGGCCGGCGCGCTGGCGCTCGCCCTGGTGTGGACCCGCGATACCGCCCGCCTGGTCGCCATCCTGCGCCATGCCGAGCGCGGCGAGCACCTGGCGCTCGGCCACGCCGCCGGGGCCGTGCGCCTGCCGCCGCTGGAACGCCTGGCGCGCGCGATCGAGCGCCTCGCCCGCACGCTCGACGACCGCGCCGCCACGTTCGAGCAGCGGCTGCGCGCGACGGAGACGATCCTCGACCGCCTGCCCGACCCGCTGCTGGTGCTCGCCGCCGACCGCAGCGTGCGGCGCGCCAACGCGGCGGCGCGCGCGGCCTTCGGGGCGGACATCCCGGCGGTCCTGCGCCACCCGGGGCTGCGCGGCGCGCTCGACCGCGCCTTCGCCCAGGAAGGGCCGCAGCGGGGCGGCCCGCAGATCGCCGATCTCAGCCTGCCGGTGCCGGTGCCGCGGGAGGTGCAGGCGACGGTGATGGTGCTCGACCCGCCGCTCGCGGACGGCGGCGTGGCGATCGCGGTGCTGTCGGACCGCTCGCGCGAGCGGGCGGTGGAGCGCATGCGCGCCGATTTCGTCGCCAACGCGAGCCACGAGCTGCGCACGCCGCTGGCGAGCCTGATCGGCTTCATCGAGACGCTGCGCGGCCCGGCCGCCGACGACAAGCCGGCGCAGGAGCGCTTCCTCGGCATCATGGCCGAGCAGGCGCAGCGCATGAACCGGCTGATCGACGACCTGCTGCAGCTCTCCCGCATCGAGCTGACCGAGCACCAGCCGCCCGCCGAGCTGGTCGCGATCGGCGCCCTGGTCGCACGCATCGTCGCCAGCTTCGAGCCGCGTCTTGGTGCACGCCGGATGCGGCTCGCGCTCGACGTCGCGGAGGGGTTGGCGCCGGTCGCGGCGGATGCCGACCAGATCGAGCAGGTATTGCAGAACCTCATCGACAACGCGCTGAAATACGGCCGCGAGGGCGGGACGGTGCGGGTGACCACGGCCCCTGCGCGCTGCGCCGGCGCGGCCGGGGGTGATGCTGAGCGTCGCCGATGACGGGCCGGGCATCCCGCGCGCCCACCTGCCGCGCCTGACCGAGCGGTTCTACCGCGTGGACAAGGGACGCTCGCGCGCCCGCGGCGGCACCGGCCTCGGGCTCGCGATCGTCAAGCACATCGTCAACCGCCACCGCGGCCAGCTCACGATCGAGAGCGAGGAGGGCAAAGGCACGACGTTCACGGTCTGGCTGCCCGCGGCGCCGGAACGCGAGGCGGGGCGCGAGGTGGGGCGCTGATCAGGCAGCGGCACGCGCAACCTCACGATCCTTCATCGCGACCACTTTGTCACCCCGCGCGGGCTGGAGCGGGTGCGCGCCGCGGCCCTATATCGGCGCAGGAAGCAGGAGCGGAGAGACCATGCCCGACGCGCTGCGCGATGCCGCGCCCACGCCCAGCGTGGTGCGGCGGGAGGATTATCGGCCGCCGTCGCACCTCGTCGACACGGTCGAGCTGAGCTTCGCGCTCCACCCGCGGTGCAACCCGGGTGCGTTCGAAGCTGCGCGATGCGGTGCAACCCGGCACATGGCACGGTTGCACCTTCGTTGCGGCTGGACGGCGAAGCCCTGAAGCTGATCGGGCTGCGGCTCGACGGCGAGACGCTCTCCGCCAACCGCTACACGCTCGAGCGCGGCGCGCTGGTGATCCACGACCTGCCGCCGGCCTTCACCCTCGAAATCGAGACCGAGATCGACCCGGCGGCGAACACCGAGCTCAGCGGGCTCTACCTCTCCAACGGCAGCTTCTTCACCCAGTGCGAGGCGGAGGGGTTCCGCCGCATCACCTATTTCCCCGACCGGCCGGACGTGATGGCGCGGTTCACGGTGACGGTTGAGGCGGACGCGGCGGCCTGCCCGGTGCTGCTCTCCAACGGCAACCCGGAGGCGTCCGGCACCGGCGCCGGATGGCCGGCACTGGGCGCGCTGGGTCGATCCGCATCCGAAACCGTGCTACCTGTTCGCGCTGGTCGCGGGCGATCTGGTGGCGGTGCGGGACCGCTTCGTCACCGCCTCCGGCCGGCCGGTCGATCTTGGCATCTGGGTGCGACGCGGGCGACGAGGACCGGTGCGAGCACGCCATGCGCGCGCTGAAGACCTCCATGCGCTGGGACGAGGAAAAATACGGGCGCGAATACGACCTCGACGTGTTCAACATCGCCGCCGTCTCCGACTTCAACATGGGGGCGATGGAGAACAAGGGGCTGAACGTCTTCAACACCAAATACGTGCTGGCGCGGCCGGAGACGGCGACCGACTTCGACTACCAGGGCATCGAGACCGTCATCGCGCACGAGTATTTCCACAACTGGACCGGCAACCGCATCACCTGCCGCGACTGGTTCCAGCTCTCGCTGAAGGAGGGGCTGACCGTCTTCCGCGACCAGGAGTTCACCGCCGACCAGGGCAGCCGGGCGGTGAAGCGGCTGGCCGATGTGCGCCGCCTGCGCGCGGCACAGTTCCCGGAGGATGACGGGCCGCTCGCCCATCCGGTGCGGCCGGACAGCTACATCGCGATCGATAATTTTTATACCGCGACGGTCTACCAGAAGGGCGCCGAGGTGGTGCGCATGATGCACACCGAAGCCGGCGCCGCGGCGTTCCGGCGCGGCATGGACTGCTATTTCGATCGCCACGACAACCAGGCGGTGACGATCGAGGATTTCGTCGCCGCCCTCTCCGACGGCTCCGGCGTGGACCTGACGCCGTTCCTGGCCTGGTACGGCCAGGCGGGGACGCCCGAGATCACCGTCAGCGACCGGTTCGATGCCGCCGCCGGGCGCTACACGCTGACGCTCCGCCAGCAGACGCGGCCGACGCCGGGCCAGCCGGGCAAGGTGCCGGTGCCGGTGCCCGTGGCGATGGCGCTGCTGGCGCCGGACGGGCGGGAGCTGCCGGGCACCGCGCGGGTGCTGCTGCTGCGCGAGGCCGAGCAGGATTTCGTCTTCGAGGGGCTCGCCGCACCGCCGGTGCCCTCGCTGCTGCGCGGCTTCTCGGCCCCGGTGCGGCTGGCCGGGATCGGGCGGGAGCGGCTGCGCTTTCTCGCCGCGCACGACACCGACCCGTTCGTGCGCTGGGACAGCCTGCAGACCTATGCGACCGGCGCTGATGCTCGACATGGTCGCGCGCTGGGACGGCACCGCACCGCCGCTCGATCCCGGGCTGCTGGCGGCGCTCACCGCGACCCTCGCCGGCGGCCGACGCCGACCCTGCCTTCGCCGCCGAGGCGCTGGTGCTGCCCTCGGAATCCTACGTCGCCGACCAGATGCCGGTCGCCGCGCCGGATGCGATCCATGCGGTGCGGCAGGCGCTGCGCGCGCAGATCGGGGCCGCGCTCGCCGCCCCGCTGCGCGAGACCTACGCGCGGCTCGCCGATCCCGGCCCGCATCGCATCGACGGCGCCGCGATGGGCCGGCGGGCGCTGCGCAACGTCTGCCTCGCCTATCTCGCGGCGGGGCAGCCCGCGGCGCTGCGCCTCGCCCGCGTGCAGTTCGACGCGCAGGCCAACATGACCGACGTGCTGGCCGCCCTCGACGTGCTGGCGGCGAGCGACGCGCCCGACCGGGCGGAGGTGCTGGAACAGTTTCATGCCCGCTGGCGGGGCGACGACCTCGTGCTGGACAAGTGGTTCGCGATCCAGGCGGCCTCGCCGCGGCCCGACACCATCGCCGCGGTGCAGGCGCTGTATCGGCACCCGGACTTCGACCTGCGCAACCCGAACCGGGTGCGCGCCCTGGTCGGCGCCTTCGCCGCCGCCAACCCGGTGCGCTTCCACGACGCGAGCGGCGCCGGCTATCGCTTCCTCGCCGACGTGATCATCACGCTCGACCCGCAGAACGGGCAGACCGCGGCGCGCATGGTCAACCCGCTCGGCGCCTGGCGGCGGCAGGCGGCGGCGCGCGCCGCGCTGATGCGGGGCGAGCTGGAGCGGATCCTGGCGACGCCGCGCCTGTCGCGCGGCACGTTCGAGAAGGCGTCGAAGGCGCTCGCGTGAGCGCGGGGGGAACAGGGCGATGGTGAGCGGCACGGGGCCTTACGACGACGGTAACGTCTTTGCCCGAATCCTGCGCGGTGAGATTCCGTCGCAGCGGCTGTACGAGGACGAATGGGCGATCGCGTTCCACGACGTGCGGCCGCAGGCGCCGGTGCATGTGCTGGTGATCCCGCGCGGCCGCTACGTCTCGCTCGCCGACTTCTCCGCGGGCGCCAGCGACGCCGAGCTGGTGGGCTTCTGGCGCGCGGTCGGGCGCGTGGCCAAGGACCTGGGGGTGGAGGCGCCGGGCTATCGCGTGCTCGCCAATGTGGGCGAGGACGCCAGCCAGGAGGTCGCGCATTTCCATGTGCACATCTTCGCCGGCCGCAAGCTCGGCCACATGCTGGTCAAGGTGCCGTGAGCGCAGGCCGGCCGCGGCGATTGTCGCGGCGCGCCGGCTCGTGCTAGGGGCGCGCCCATGGTGCCTCCTGCTGCCCTGCCGCTGGTCGCGGTGCTGAACGGCCCCAACCTGAACATGCTCGGCCTGCGTCAGCCGCAGATCTACGGCAGCGCGACGCTGGACGACGTGGAGGCGCTGTGCGCCGAGACAGCGGAGCGGCTGGGGCTCGCCATCGACTTCCGCCAGACCAACGGCGAGGGTGAGCTGGTGTCCTGGGTGCAGGAATGCCGCGACCGCGCCGCCGGGATCGTGATCAATCCGGCCGCCTACACCCACACCTCGGTGGCGCTGATGGACGCGCTGCTGGCGGTGGAGCTGCCGGTGATCGAGGTGCACCTGTCCAACATCCACAAGCGTGAAGCCTTCCGTCATCAGTCGTATGTCTCGAAGATGGCGACCGGGGTCATCTGCGGCCTGGGGGTTCGCGGCTACGCGCTGGCGCTGACCGCCATGGCGGACCTGATCGAGGAGGACGGCTGATGGCGGTGCCGTTCGATGCGGCGGCGGTACGCGCGTTGGCGACCATCCTCGCCGATACCGGCCTGACCGAGATCGAGATCGAGAGCAAGGAGGGGCGCATCCGCGTCGCCCGCGCCCCCGCGCCGGTGACCGCGGTGGCCACGGTCGCCCCGGCCGCTGCCCCGATCGCCGCCGCGGCCCCGGTGCCGGCGCCGGTGGTGGAGGATTTCGAGCGTCATCCCGGCGCGGTGCTGAGCCCGATGGTGGGCATCGTCTACCTCGCGCCCGAGCCCGGGGCGACGCCGTTCATCGTGCCGGGGCAGGCCGTGGTCGCCGGGCAGACCCTGGTGCTGATCGAGGCGATGAAGACCTTCAATCAGATCAAGGCGCCGAAGAACGGCACGGTGACGCGCGTGCTGGTGGCCTCCGGCGCGCCGGTCGAGTACGGCGAACCGCTGCTGATCCTGGAGTAGCGCCGCGCGTGGCCGCCCAGTTCTCCAAAGTGCTGATCGCCAATCGCGGCGAGATCGCGCTGCGCATCCAGCGCGCCTGCCGCGAGATGGGCATTCCCACCGTCGCCGTGCACTCCACCGCCGATGCCGAGGCGATGCATGTGCGGCTGGCCGATGAGAGCGTGTGCATCGGCCCGCCCGCCGCGCGCGAAAGCTATCTGAACACGGCGGCGATCCTCTCCGCCGCGATCATCACCGGCGCCGATGCGATCCATCCCGGCTACGGGTTCCTCGCCGAGAACGCCGAGTTCGCCGACATGGTCGAGGCGCATGGCCTGACCTTCATCGGCCCCGCGCCGGCGCATATCCGCATGATGGGCGACAAGATCGCGGCCAAGGCGGCGATGGCCTCGCTCGGCGTGCCGCTGGTGCCGGGCTCGCAGGGCGAGCTTGCCGGGCTGGAGGAGGCGCGCGCGGTCGCCGGGCGCATCGGCTATCCGGTGCTGATCAAGGCGGCGGCCGGTGGCGGCGGGCGCGGCATGAAGGTGGCGCAGACGCCGGAGGGGCTGGAGGACGCCTGGCGCGTCGCGCGCGTGGAATCGCGCGCCGCGTTCGGCAACGATGCCGTCTATCTGGAGAAGTATCTCGACCGGCCGCGCCATATCGAGCTGCAGGTGATGGCCGATGCGCACGGCCACGTGGTGCATTTCGGCGAACGTGATTGCAGCCTGCAGCGTCGCCACCAGAAGCTGCTGGAGGAGGCCGGCTCGCCGGCGATCGGGCCGGAGGAGCGCGCGCGGCTGGGCGCCGACGTGACGGCGGCGCTGGCCCGGCTCGGCTACCGCAATGCCGGCACGCTGGAGTTTCTCTACCAGGACGGCCAGTTCGCGTTCATCGAGATGAACACGCGCCTGCAGGTGGAGCATCCGGTGACCGAGATGGTCTGCGGCGTCGACCTGGTGCGCGAGCAGATCCGCGTGGCGGCGGGCGAGGCGCTCGGCTACGGGCAGGAAGACATCCGCTTCCGCGGCCATGCGATCGAGTGCCGGGTGACGGCCGAGGACCCCGAGACGTTCACGCCGACGCCCGGGCTGGTCACGGCGTTCCATGCGCCGGGGGGATTAGGCGTGCGGGTGGATTCCGCGCTCTATGCCGGCTATCGGGTGCCGCCGTACTACGACAGCCTGATCGCGAAACTCGTCGTGCACGCGCCGACGCGCGAGCAGGCGATCGCGCGGCTGCGGCGGAGTCTCGCGGAGTTCGCCGTCGTCGGCATCAAGACCACGCTGCCGCTGCACGAACGCGTGGTCGAGGCGGCGGAGTTTCAAGCTGGGGACTACGATATTCACTGGCTGGAGCGGTTTGTCGTGGCAGGATCGTAGGGCGGATGCAATCCGCCGCATGCCGCGCCGGTTGTGGCGGGCTGCGCCCGCCCTACACGCCGGGGCCTCGGGGCCGCAGGCTCCTCGAACGATATTCCAAAGCGCTTAGGTTTCTGATATTTGGCGCCGATGCCAACGGTGCTGCGCCTCGACGGGCTGCGCGTCGTTATCTTATCCGGCGGATCATCGGCCAGCCCATGTCCACGTGATCGGGGCACACGGCGAGGCCGTGTTCAACCTCAATTGCCCGGACGGGCCGCCTGAACTGCGGGAAAGCTACGGGCTTCGCCAACCCGAGGTGAGCGACATCAGGGATGCTCTGGCGAGAAGCATTGCTGCGCTGTGCCGGCATTGGAGGATCATTCATGGCGGTGACTGACGAAGAGTTCGGGCGGGCCGAGGCGCGCGTGGAGGCGCTGCCGCAGGCGGGGCACGCCGTGGCGGCACGCTATGATCGGCGCGCCTCGCGAATCGTGGTGCGGCTGAACACGGGGCTCGAGTTGGTGTTTCCACCGGCACTCGTGGAAGGTCTGGCCGGCGCCGCGCCGGAGGATCTGGCTGAGATCGAGGTCAGCCCCGCGGGGCTCGGCCTGCACTGGCCGAAGCTCGACGCCGACCTTTACATCCCGTCGCTGCTGCAAGGCGTGTTCGGTTCGCGGCGATGGATGGCCGCGCAACTCGGCGTGGCCGGCGGCCGGGCGCGCAGCGCGGCGAAGGCGGCAAGTTCGCGCACGAACGGGCGCAAAGGAGGACGGCCGCGCAAGCAAGCGGGCTGAGCCGACTGTGCGGCCCGACGAAGTCGCCGCACCGGCTATCCGTTTTGCGCGACCGCGATCGAAAACGCCGTGCACCAGTTCACCAGCGCATACGCGCGCCCGCCCAGTGCCGCCGCATCTGCGGGTGAATACGGCGCGCCGGCGAAATCGCTGACGAATGCGTCCTCGGCCAACATCGCGTCGCTGTCATGCAGCATGCCGCGGCCGTGGTGGCGCGTGCGGTCGGCGTAGCGGACGTGCAGCGGCCCCGCGGCGGGCGGGCGGGCGAGCCGCAGCACGACCGTCTCGCCGCCCTCCAGCGTCACCTCCGCGATCGGCACCGGACCCGCCGCATCCAGCACCGTAAATCCCCGATCGGCGATATCGCGCCGCTGCAACCCCACGAACGGCGTCGCCCACACAAGCGGCGGTTGCGGCACCGAGAACGCTACCCGCACCGTCTGCCCGGACAGCGCCGCGCGCGTCGGATGCAGCGGGCGCCACGCGGCATCGCCGTTCAGCACGCGGTGCAGCACCTTGCCGAACTGGGCGCCGAGCCAGCGATAGCCGTTGCCGTCCATGTGGCCGCGCTGCTCCGGATACGGATAGGTCGGGCCGACCAGGAACACGCCCGGCCGCGCCAGCGCGAGGTCGAGCTGCGCCTGCGGCACGCCCATGTCGTCATGCGTGTAGGCGCCGCTCGTCTGGTACAGCAGGATCGCCGGCGGCGCGTCCTGCCCCGCCGCGATGTCGCCGCGGATGTCGTCGATCAGGCGGTGCAGCAGCGCGGCGTACTCGCCCCGGTCGCGCGTGCCCTCGCCGGCGACGTTGCTCTCGCCTTGCAGCAGCAGCACCGCGGCGACCCGGTAGGCCCGCCGTTCGGCGCGCGCGACGAGGCGCGCCAGGCGCACGCAGTCGCGCAGCCGGTTGAACAGCTCCGGCGTGGCGCCGCGCGACAGCTTTTCCAGCGGACGCCCGCCGACGCCGCATGCGCTGCCCAACAGCGCGGCGGCGCCGCGGTCGCGCCGTGCGGCGCAGAACGCGAGCGCGCTCTCCAGCACCGTCTCGCCGAGGATCTCCGCGGCCGGCGGCGCCGCGTCCGTCAGCAGCGCGCCGGTGCGGATGTCCTGCGCGGTGGCGACGAGCGGGCGGAAGGCGAGGCGGCCGAGCGGCGCCCAGCGCGGCGCCGCCTCGTCCACGCCGCGCACGCTGCCGCCGAGCATCAGGCAGCCCGGCCGCGCGGTGCGCGACAGCACCGGCCAGCCGTCCCACCCGGTCGAGAGCGACTGCCCGTAGGCCAGCACGTGCTCGATCGCGGCGCCGGGCGCCGCCGCCGCGGCGCTCATTGCGCGGCTGCCGGACGGTCGAAGAGGTGGAACAGGCCGCGCAGGAAGCCCGGCGTGAGCGCCGCCAGCGGGTTGACCGAGACCGTCGGGTCGTTGAGCGGCCCGCGCGCGGTGTAGGTCGCGGCGAACAGGCCGCTGCCGCGCTCGGGGCTGAACAGGCGCCCGATCAGCGGGATGTCGCCGAGCAGCGAGTTGAAGAAGTAGGCCGGCACGATGGTCCCCTGGATGTCGAGCGTGTGCCGCGCCAGGTCGAGCTTGCCCTTCGCCGTCATCCCGAGGCTCGCGCTGAACGCGCGCGACTCCAGGAGTTCCAGCACGTCACTGCTGAGACGGAACGGCGCTTCCAGCTTGCGAAACCCCAGCCCGGGCCCCTGCAGCATGCCGACCACGCCGTACAGCGTCATCGCCTGCAGCGCGCGGCCGAGGAACGGGGCGTTGACGATGCGGAAGTTGTCGATCTCGGCGCGGCCGGTCAGCGGGTGGTCGGCCTGGGTGTCGTCGTAGTCGCCGGTGAGGCGGAGCTGCCCGCCCCGCATGCTCTCGATCACGCCCAGCGCAAGCAGCAGGCCGCCGGCATCGGATGAGTTGCCGACGAGGCGCCGGCCGCCCGGCTGCGGCTCGATCGTCAGGTTGAACGGCTGCGCGCCGCTGGTCTGCCCGGCGACGGCGAGGCGGCGCATCACCTGCCCGTCGCTGTCCACCTGGGCCGAGACGCCGGTGAGGTCGCGCCCGTTGCCAGCGATCACGCGGTCGAAGCGCGCGTCGAGCACATAAGGCGGGCTCGGCGGCGCGGGCTTGGGCGGCGCGGCCGGACGGGGCTCGCGCTTGAACTGCGTGGAGGCGTCGAGGCTGCGTCCGGTGAGCGTGATCCGCCACGGATCGGCCGGCCGCTGCGGGATCGCGAGAGTGCCGCGCGCGTCGGTGCCGGTGCCGAGCACGAGCCGGTCGAACTCCACGCGCTGCGCGCGCCCGTCGGCGAAGGTGGCACGTCCGGCGAGCGTGAGGCCGCTGCCGCTCGCCTGCGCCCGGTCGATCCCCGCGATGCGCTCGCCGTCGAGCAGCAGGTGCGCCTCGGCGCTCGCCGGCTGGCCCGCCGGCTTGGCCCAGTTGAGTTCCGCGACGCTGAGGGTGGCGCGCGCGAGGTCGGCGTTGATCGTCGCCTCGCCGCGATGGTCGCGCCGCAACGCCACGCGCGCCTGGAAATCCGTGGGGCCGGACAGAAACGGCGCCGTGTGCAGCCCCATCGCCGTAAGCTGCGCCGCCCCGATCGTGGCCGAGGCGCTGATGCTCTCCTGCACCTGCGACGGCGGCCCGGCGCGGAAGTCCATGTCGAGCGCAAGCTTGGCGGGGATGTCGGCGATCGTCGCGTCGCCCGCCGCGTGCAGCCCCTCGGGATCGGCGCGCAGGTCGAACGTGCCGTTGGTCAGGTTCTGCCCGGCGGCGACCGCGGGCAGCCCGAGGCCGGTCAGCCGCATCTCGCTGTGGATCTGCAGGTCGTCCATGCTGACGCTCGCGCGCAGCGGCATCCCCGCCACGGCGACGTGGCCGCTGAATTTCCCCGCCGCATCGCGCACCGGCAGCGGGCTGCGGTCGAGCAGCTTGATGCGCGGCTGGCGCAGCAGGGCAAGCAGGTCCGCGACGGTGCCGGCGAGATCGCCGTCGATGTCGGCGAACTGGTCCTTCGCGGCGAGGCCGGAGAAGGCGACGCGCCCGCCGCGGATCACGATCCCGCCCTGCTGGCCGCGCGGTGACCAGCACCTCCGCCCGGTCGGGCGTGAGGAAGTTCAGCCGCGCCTCGCCGCCCGTGATCGGCGGCACCGGGCGCAGCCAGTGCACGGTGAGGCCGGTGCCGTCGATCCCGCCGGCGAGGCGGGTCAGCGTCGCGTCGGAAAAGTCGTCGGGCACGGTCAGCGCCACCTCGACATGGCCGTTGCGGGCGACGCCGTCGGTGATGTTCTGCGTGATCCAGGGCCGCGTGCCCGGACCGCCCACGCCGGCCGGCCACAGGGCTGGCAGATCGGCGAAGCGGGCGTGGTCGAGATCGAGACTGGCCGCGATCTCCCACCCGCCGCCTGCATGCGCGGCATCGGCGTGGCCGGTCAGCGTGCTGGTCGGCCCGTCCGGCCAGGGCGCGGTGACGAGGCGGCGCAGCTCGGTGTGCAGCTTGTCCGGCGCGCCCTCCACGAACAGGCTGGCGGCCAGGATCGGCACCGTGCTCATGCCCAGACGCACCGTGCCGGCGCCGATCTCGGCCGCAAGCGTGGCGTGGCGGAGTTCCAGCGCCGATCCCAGTTGCGCGGTCGCGCTGAGCCGGATCGGTGCCGCGAGGGCGCCGAGCGCCGCCGGATCAACCCCGGCGAAGCCTGCCGGCAGCGCCGCCGCCAGCCGCGCGGGATTGATCGGCGACAGCGACGCCTCGATCTCGCTGTCCCGCGCCCCGGCGGCGAGATGCGCGGAGAGCTGGAGCTGCGCGGAGAGGTTGCCGAGCGCGAGCGTGGCCGCCGCCTCGCCGGCAATGCCGCCGGCCGGCTGGCGGGTGAGGTCGATGCGCAGCGCCGGGACCTGCCAGGTCACGCCGAGCCGGTGATCGACGACGCTGACCGCGGCGTCGCGGATGTGCACGCGCCGAACCTTCGCCCACCGCGAGCGGGACGACGCGGACGGCTCGGTGAGGCGGGCGAGCAGGGTGGGAAGCGAGGGGGCCGGCGGCGCCTCGGCAGGCGGCTGCGCGCTGCCGGAGAGGTCGAAGCCGATGCTGCCGTCGGGGGCGCGCACCACGTGCAGCCGCGCCCCGTCCACCTCGATCGACCGCGGCTCGATCCGGCCGCGCAGCAGCCCGCTGACCGCGAGCAGCACCGCCGCGCTGGGCACCGTCGCGATGACGCGGCCGTTCGCCGGGTCGTTGACCGTGAGCCTGGTCAGCCGGATGTCGAGCGGCGGCTCGCCGCCGCGGCGGAACCCTTCCCAGGCGAGGGCCGCGCCGCCGAGCGCGATCTGCACGCCGCCCTCGGCGTTCACGGCCGCGGTGAGCCGCTGCGTCAGCCAGGCGAGTTCCAGCGGCCCCTCGGACAACCGCCAGGCGAGGACGCCGAGGCCGGCGGCGGCAAAGATCACCAGCGCCAGCGCGAGCTGCACCAGGGCATGCAGCAGCCGCCCGCCGTGCCGCGCGGCTTGACCCGTGATCCGCCTCACGCGCAGCCTGCCGGGCGATGGCCGACCCTGTCCGCGCCGCGCTTGCCTGGCCCGAGCCCGCGGACCCCGCCGCCGCCGCCCGGCTCGCCGAGCGCTTCGCCGCGCTCGATCGCGAGCGGGTGGTGCCGCCGGCGCTGCTGCACGCGTTCGGCGGCAATGCGCCCTACCTGGCTGATCTGGCCCTGCGCGAGCCGGCAACGCTGCGCGCCGTGGTGACGGACGGGGTGGCGACGGTCGTCGCTGCCAGCCTCGCGCGCCTCGCCGCCATCCCCGCCGCGGCCCCGCGCGAGGCGGTGGCGGCGGCGCTGCGCCGGGCCAAGCGCGAGGTGGCGCTGGCGGTCGCCGTCGCCGATATCGGCGGCCTGTGGCCGCTGGAGCGTGTCACCGCCGCCCTCTCCGACCTCGCGGATGGCGCGCTGCAGGTCGCGGTGGCGCACCTGCTCGCCGCCGCCCAGGCGCGCGGCGAGATTGCGCTGCCCCACGCCGACGAACCGGCCCGGTCGAGCGGTTTCGCCGTGCTGGGCATGGGCAAGCTCGGCGCGCGCGAGTTGAATTTTTCCAGCGATATCGACCTGGTGTTGCTGCACGATCCCGATTCCGGTCTGCTGGAGCCGGAAGCCTCCGGCGCCTTCTTTACACGCCTCGCGCGTGGATTGGTTGGCCTGATGGAGGCGCGCGATCCTGACGGCTACGTGTTTCGCGTCGATTTGCGCCTCCGCCCCGACCCCGCCGCGACGCCGCCGGTCGTCGCCCTGCCCGCCGCCATCGCCTATTACGAGAGCATGGGCCAGAACTGGGAGCGCGCGGCGATGCTGAAGGCGCGCCCGGTGGCCGGCGACCTCGCGACCGGCGCCGCGTTTCTCGGCGCGATCCGGCCGTTCGTCTGGCGCCGCCATCTCGATTTCGCCGCCGTGGCCGACATCCATGCGGTGAAGCGCCGGATCGACGCGCAGGCCCGCGAGCCGAGATCGGCCGACCCGCTGGCAGCGATCGCCGGCTACAACGTCAAGCTCGGGCGCGGCGGGATCCGCGAGATCGAGTTTCTGGTGCAGACCCTGCAACTGGTCTGGGGCGGGCGCGACCCCGCGCTGCGCGTGCCGGCGACGCTGGAGGCGCTGCGCCTGCTCGCCCGCGCCGGGCATCTCGGGCGTCGCACGGCTGCGGCGCTGGCCGCTGCCTATCGCTTTCTGCGCCGCACCGAGCACCGGCTGCAGATGGTCGCCGACCGGCAGACCCATTCGCTGCCCGACCGGCCGGAGGCGATGGCCGCGTTCGCGGTGTTTCTCGGCTATCGCGGCCCCGCGGCGTTCGCCGCCGCCCTCGCGCGCCACCGCGGGCATGTGCAGCGCGCCTATCGCGAGGTGTTCGAGGCGGTTCCCGAAGTTCCGGTCGGTCCGGCGCTGGACTTCTCCGGCGCCGGGGACGTGCCGCCGCCGACGCTCGCCGCGCTGCGCGCCATGGGCTACGCGAACCCCGAGTCGGTCGCCGCCCGCGTCCAGGGCTGGCTTGCGGGGCGGCTGCGCTCGCTGCGCTCGGAGCGGGCTCGGGAGCTGCTGGCGCAGATCTTGCCCCCGCTGCTGGCTGCCATCGCGCGCCGGAGCGATCCGGAGGCGGCGTTCGCCCGGCTCGACGCCTTCCTCGCCCGCCTGCCGGCGGGCGTGCAGTTGCTGTCGCTGTTCCAGCGCAATCCCGGCCTGATCGACCGGATCGCCGCGGTGCTTGGCGCGGCGCCGCTGCTCTCGGAGCACCTCGCGCGCAATCCAGGGGCGCTCGATGGTCTGCTGGCGCCGGAGGAGCAGCCGGACCTGTCGCGCCTGCTGCGGCTGCGGCTGCGCGACGGCGAAGCGCTGGAGGACGCGATCACGATCATCCGCCGCGCCGTGCGCGAGGAGGATTTCGCGATCAGCGTCGCGAGCCTGGAGGCACGGCTCGACGCCGACGCGGGCGGGATGCGGCGCGCGGCGCTGGCCGATGCGGCGATCCGCTCCCTGTTCCCCCGGGTGCTCGCGGATTTCACGGCCCGCTATGGCCGCGTGCGCGGCGGCAGTCTGGCCGTGGTGCTGCTCGGCAAGGCCGGCGGGCGGGAGATGATGGCCGGCTCCGACCTCGACCTGATGCTGATCTACGACCATCCGGCCGGCGTCACGCAGAGCAGCGGCGCGCGCACCCTGCCGGCAAGCCAGTGGTTCCTGCGCGCCGTGCACGCCTTCATCGCCGCCCTCACGGCCCCGGATGCGAGCGGGCCGATGTATGCGGTGGACATGCGGCTGCGCCCGTCCGGCAACAAAGGCCCGGTCGCGGTCTCGCTCGCCGCGTTCGAGCGTTACCACGCCCCGGCGGCCGAGGGCGGCGCACATGGCGGCGCCTGGACCTATGAACGCATGGCGCTGACCCGCGCGCGCGTCGTGGCCGGGCCGCCGGCGCTGGTCGGGCGCGTGCAGGCGGCGATCGCCCGCGCCATCGCGAGCGGCCCGCCGCCGGCGCGTGTGCGCGCCGACGCGGCGGCGATGCGCACCCGGCTCGCGCGCCAGCTTCCGCCGCAGGGGCCGTGGGACGTGAAGCATGCGCCGGGCGGCATGATGGAGGTGGAATTTGTCGCCCAGGCGCTGCAACTCATCCACGCCCCGGCGCACCCTGAAATCGCCAGCCCCACCACGCGCGAGGCGCTGGCGCGGCTGCACGCGATCGGCGCGCTCGACGCGGCCGATGCCGAGACGCTGCTGCGCGCCGACCGCGCCTGGCGGACGGTGGCCGGCATTCTCCGCCTCACCGAAGGGCGGCTGCCGGGCGAGACGCTGTCGGCGGCCTCTGCCGAGGCGCTGCTGCGCGCCGCGACCGCGGCCGGGCTGGCGGGAGTTGACGTGGCCGGCCTGCGCGCCACCTTGGACGCGCTCGCGCGCGCCGTGCGCGCGGCCTTCATCCGCCTGGTGGGAGCGATCGACGCATGAGCCTCAATCCCGGTGACCCCGCGCCCGATTTCGCCATGCCGGCGAGCGGCGGGCGGACGGTGAGTCTCGCCGCCCTGCGCGGCAAGCCGTTCGTGCTGTATTTCTACCCGAAGGCCGACACCCCGGGCTGCACCAAGGAAGCGTGCGCGTTCCAGGAGGCGCTGCCGCAATTCGGCGCCGCCGACATCACGGTGATCGGCGTCTCCAAGGACAAGATGCCGCCGATCGAGAAGTTCGCCGAGAAATACGGGCTGCGCTTCCCGCTCGCCTCCGATGCCGCGACGGGGGTCGCCGAGGCGTATGGCGTGTGGGGCGAGAAGTCGATGTACGGGCGGAAATACATGGGCATGCTGCGCACCACGTTCCTGGTCGATGCCGAGGGGCGGATCGCGCAGGTCTGGCCGAACGTGAAGGTCACCGGGCCACGCGGCGGAGGTGATGAAGGCGGTGGCCGCGCTGCCCGCCCGCGCTTGAGACACGCGCGGCCGATCAGAGTCCGAATGCGTCCCTGATCATATGCGCACCCTCGGCGGGCGTCGCCGAGGCGGTGTCGATCTCCAGATCGTAGACGATCCCGCGGTGCACGCGGTCGGTACTGCCAGCGCGCGAGCCCGATCGCGCGGTCGCCGCGCGCCCGCTCCCGCGCCTCCAGCACCTCCAGCGGGGCGAACAGGCCGACGAAACGGAGCGCGAACGGCGCGAGGAGGGCGCGGTACTCCGTTGCCCTCGCCCCGTCGATGATGACGTCATCCACGATCAGGTCGTTTCCCTGTGCGGCCATGGCGGCAACCGCGTGGCGCATGCCGCGCAGCGCCTGCTCGACGACCGGGCCCGAGCGGATGACGATGCTCGGCTTTCCCTGGTCGTGGACGGTCTCGAACACCAGTCCTTCCGGCTGGCCGAATAGCGTCGCCGGCAGCATTTCGAGAAACGAGTCCATCGCGACATGCAGGAACGGCCTGGCGGTGATGGCCTGCAGCGCACGGGCCGTCGTGCTTTTGCCCACGCTGCCGACGCCGTTGAGGATGATGACGTTCGGTCGCGAGTCCAAGGTGCACTATCGTCGGTGCAGGCTTTGCCGGCGGCGGGCGCTATGCCATCACGCTGCGCGTCGCGAGGCGCAGACGATAGGCCTCGCGACAGAGCTTCACCCACTGGCCGAGCAGCAGGTCGTGCGCGTTCTCGCCGGGCGCGAAGCGATCGAGATAGCCGACCATGAAGCCCGGCGCCCGCACCTGCACCGTGCCGGCACGGTGCGCCGCATCGGCCAGCGTCACGAACAGCAGCGTGTTCGGGCCGTAGCGGCGGATGCTCGCCGCCAGGGGAAACGCTTCTTCCTCCGGCAGCGCGCCCATTCCCTTGACCACGAAGATCTTGTCGGCGGCTTCGAGATCCTCGACGAGCTTGCGCACGAGCAGCGGCACGCGCTTCGCCTCGCGCCGCATGATCGCCTCGGGCGACATCTCGCCGGCCGCGACCCAGGCGTGATAGACGAAGCCGTAGCGGCTGTCGTTCACCATGAACTCGCGCCCGTTGGCTGCGAGCTCCACGCGCGTCGATGCCTGCGCGCCCATGCCGTCGAAGCGCGCGTCAAGCGCGTCGAGCAGCAGCGGCAGCGGGGCGGAGGAGAAGCGCAGCAGACCCAGCGGCTCGGCCTGGCACTGGCGCTGCACGAGGCCGAACTCGCAGTTCTCGCCGAGGCTTTCGAACCGCAGCATCAACTCGTGCAGCGGCAGCCGCTCGGCGGCGATGACGGAGGCGGTGTCGACCGGCACCGGCTCGTCGCCGTGCAGGCAGGGATCGCCCTCGGCCTCTTCGTGGACGTCCGGATACAGCATGAGCGTGCGCAACGCGACGCCGAGGCGGCGGCGGTCGTCGTTGAGGCCGAGATCGACCGGGCGCGCGGCATCCGGTGTGGTGAAGGTGATTCGCAGTTCGGGATGGCCGTCGATCAGCGACCAGGGCACCAGACAGGCGCGACGCGTTCGGCCTTCGATGCGGAAATCGGCGAGCGCGACCCCGTTGACGGCGATGCCCAGGCGTTGCGCCCGCAGCCGCTGGTCGGCGACGAGCGGCCGCAAGCTGAGCGCGAGCACATAGGTGGCGCGCCGCCCCGGTGCGGGCAGCGCGAGTTCGCTGCCTGAGCCGAGGGTCCAGGTTTCCTCCGGCTCCGGCGCGGACCAGCCCGCCACCCGGCACGGCACGCTGTTTCCCTGCGCGCCGAAATCGATCGATACCGTGTGCCGATCGCCGCTCATCGCTGCCCAACTAGCGCCAATTGGGAACGGTAAGCAAGTGCTTCGATGCCGGTTCGTTGTGAATTCGACGCAACCCTGACCCCCTCGCGGCCGGCGCCGAAGCGGCCAACATGCTGCGGTGCATCAAGGAGAAGCGCCACGGCACCTCGGTTCCCTGTCGAGTGCAGATGACGGTGCAGCGACATGGACCACGGAATTGTTGCATCGCACGCGCGCCGGTGCTTCAACTTGTGCGGAACTGCGGGCGCAGAATTATTGTGACAAGTCTTCACTGGCTGCCAGAAGTGAAGGATTGGCGCGAGCGACTCCGCGCGCTGCCCGCCGATTCGGAGCGGGCTTGGACCAATGCGGTCGGGCTCGCCAATGCGCGGCTCGACTTCGTCAGAACGAACGGACTCGATGAGGCGCTGCGGCGCACAATCGGCACCGATCCGCCGGGCGGCCTTGCGACCAAGCCGGTGCGGCTCGCCATCCTCGGCTCCTCGACCTTTGCACATCTGCACCCGAGCCTCCGCATCGCCGGCGTCCGGCGCAACATGCACGTCACGGTCTACGAAAACGACTACGGCCAGTACTGGCAGGAACTGGTCGATGTGGGCTCGGCGCTGCATGCGTTCAAGCCGACCGCGGTGCTGCTCGCGCTCGATGCGCAGCACCTGGCCGCCGGCGTGTCGGCGGCGATGGATGGCGGAAGCGGTGGCGGCGGCGCTGCAGGACGTCGCCGAGCGGGTACGCACCTGCTGGCAGATGATCGCGCGACGCGTTCCGCTGCCCGATCCTGTTTCAGATGCCGCTGCCGGTGCATCCGCCGCTGCTCGGCAGCAACGAGCATCGGCTGCCGGGCTCGCCTGCCGCCTTCATCGCGCGGCTGAACGAGGCGCTGCGCCCGATGGCCGATGCGGCGGGCGTCGACCTGCTGGCGCTCGACGCGCGCGCGGCGCTGCGACGGGCTCGGCGCGTGGCACGATCCGGCGCTGTGGCACCGCGCGAAGCAGGAGGTTTCGCCCGGCGGCGGCGCCGATGTACGGCGAGCTCGTGCTGCGCGCTGATCGCGGCGCGGCAGGGGCGCTCGTGCAAGTGCCTGGTGCTCGATCTCGACAACACGCTCTGGGGCGGCGTGATCGGCGATGACGGGCTGGAGGGCATCGTGCTCGGCCAGGGCAGCGCGCTCGGCGAGGCGTATGTCGCGTTCCAGGACTACGCGCGCGAGCTCGCGCGGCGCGGCGTGATCCTCGCCGTCTGCTCGAAGAACGACGAGGCGAACGCGCTGGAGCCGTTCGAGCGGCATCCGGAGATGGTGCTGCGGCGCGCCGACATCGCCAGCTTCGTCGCCAACTGGAGCGACAAGGCGGGCAACATCCGCGCGATCGCGGAGGAGCTGAATATCGGCCTCGATGCGCTGGTGTTCGTCGACGACAACCCGTTCGAGCGCAACCTGGTGCGCCAGGAACTGCCGATGGTGGCGGTGCCCGAAGTCACCGGACGATCCCGCGCGGCTATCCGCGCAGCGCTCGCCGATGCCGGCTATTTCGAGGCGCTGTGCGGTCACCGACGAGGACCGCGAGCGCACGCGTGCAGTATCAGGGCAACCGCGCGCGCGAAGCGCTGCAGCACGAGTGCCACCGACCTTCCCGCCTATCTGCGCGGGCTGGAGATGCAGCTGCGCTGGCGGCGCTTCGACCGCGATCGGCCTGCAGCGCATCGTGCAGCTCATCAACAAGACCAACCAGTTCAACCTGACCACGCGCCGCTACACCGAGGCCGAGGTGCAGCGACGCTGATGGCACGACCCGCGCGCGTTCGGCCTGCAACTGCGCCTGATCGACCGGTTCGGCGACAACGGCATCATCGCCATCGTGATCGGCCGGCTGCGGCGCAGACGGCGACCTCGCGATCGACACCTGGCTGATGAGCTGCCGCGTGCTCGGCCGGCAGGTCGAGCCGGCGACGCCTGAACCTGATCGCCGCCGAGGCGCGGCGGCTGGGTGCGCGCGCGGCTGGTCGGCGAGTATGTGCCGACCGCGAAGAACGGCATGGTCAAGGACCACTACGCCAAGCTCGGCTTCACCGAGATCGCGCGCGCGGCGGACGGGGCAGCCGGGCGGTGCTCGACCTCGCCACGTTCGCGCCGATCGAGACATTCATCGACGTCGCGGAGGGCTGATGACGGAGGCCGAGATCTATCCTGTTCTGAACGAGATCTTTCGCGACGTGTTCATGCGCGACGTGCCGCTGCGCGCGGAGCTGACGGCGAAGGATGTCGAAGGCTGGGATTCCTTCAAGCAGATCGAGATCATCGTCGCCCTCGAAGAGCGCTATGACGTCAAGTTCCATACCCGCGAGCTCGACAGCCTGCGCAGCGTCGGCGATCTGGTGACGGTGCTCGCGGCGAAACTCTGAGCGGCGGCGCCGGAATGGACGAGATCTCGCCCACTCTGTCGCTGCTGCCGATCGCGGAGGACGAGGATGTCCGCCTCGATCTCGAACACCCGCTGCCCGGCGCGCGGCTTGTGCACGGGGCGGCGCTGGCGGGGTTCGGCTGGGTGCTGACGAGTGCTCGCATCCGCGCCGTGCGTGTCGAGTGCGACGGCGCCGTGCTGGGCCATGCGGAGATCGGTTTCGACCGGCCGGACCTTGCGCGGCTGACCCGCCCGTTTCCCGGCGCCCGGCCGGGCTTCCGCTTTGCCTGCCGCCTGCCGGAGCGCGTGACCGGCGCGGTCGATCTGCGTCTCGTCGTGCAGACCGAGCGCGGGGAGCGCGGCTTCCGCACGCCGCTGCGCCTGGTCGCCGATCCCGGGCAGGCCGACCCGCCGGCCGACGCGGGCGAGTCGCTGCGCATCGAGCTTGAGGACGTGCAGCACGACGCGCAGGGGATGCTGGCGGTGCGCGGCTGGGCGGTGGGGCGGCGGCCGCTGCGCCAGGTCGAGCTGTGGCTGGGTTCGCATGCGCTCGGCTTCGCCGAGACCGGGCTGTCGCGCGAGGATGTCGCCGCCGCCCATCGCGACTTTCCGAATGCCGCCACCGCGGGCTTCGCGCTGCGGGCCATGCTGCCGACCGGGCTCGCGGCCGAGGGCGAGGTGCTCGCGGTCGTCACGGATGCCGCCGGTGCCAGCGCCGAAGCGCGCCGCGCGCTCACCACCCCCGAGCGCCGCGCGGCACCGCCCGCGCCGATGCAGGCGATGCTGGAGGAGGCGCGGGTCAACGAGCAAGGCGTGCTGCGCGTGCGCGGCTGGGCGGTCAGCCTCGCGGCGATCGAGCACGTGCGCGTCTTCCTCGGCGACACGCTGCTCGGCGAGGCGCAGCGCAACCTGCCGCGCGAGGATGTGGGCCTCGCCCATCCGGACTATCCCGGCGCCGCCGATGGCGGGTTCCTGCTGCAGCAGGAAGCGCCGGAGGGAATCGCCGATGGGTTTACGGTGCGCGTGCTGGTGGCGGCATTCGGCGGCATCCGCCGCGAGCTGACCATGCCGCTCACCGTCGCGCCCCAGGTGCGGCGGGCGGTGCCGGAAAGCGAGGCGATCCATTTCCACTGCGACGCGATCACCCTGAGCGAAGCGGGCGCGCTCGCGATCAAGGGCTGGGCGGTGTGCGCGAGCGGGATCGCCGCGATCGAGGTCACGCTCGGCGAGCAGCCGCTGGGACAGGCGCACACCGGCGACGAGCGGGGCGATGTCGGCAACGCCTTCCCGCACCTGCCGGCCGCGCGCAAGGCCGGGTTCCGCTTCGACGCCAATGCGGGCGGGGCGGTCGAAGGCGAGCACGTGGTCAGCCTCACGCTGCGCGGCGGACGTGGCGAGACCCGCCGCGTGCTGCTGCCGGTGCAGGCGGTCGCGGTGGAGGCGGTGGCGGAGGCAGCGACCGGGACCGCGATCCGCTGCTATCTCGACACGCCCGCGATCAAGGACGGCCATTGCCCGGAGCCGGTGCGCGGCTTCCTCTCGCTGCACGGCTGGGCGTTCTCGCAGGCCGGCGTGACCGGCATCGAGGTGTTCATCGACGGGCGCTCGCACGGGCGCGCGCATTACGGCATCCGCCGCGAGGACCTGCATCAGGCGCTCGGCGAGCCGCAGGCGCTGCGCGCGGGCTTCGCGAGCCTGATCCCGCCGCAGGCGCTGCGCCGCGGCCCGCACGACATCCGCCTGAAAATCAGTGACGCGGCCGGCCAGGAGGAGGAGATCGCGTTCACGATCGAGGCCGAGCCGGCGCTGACCGGCCCCGGTCCCTGGTCGTTGCGCGCGCGGCTCACCCAGGCGGAGAGCGACCTGAAGCACGCGATCCTCACCGCCGCCGGCTGCCGCCCGGCCTTCACCGTCCTGCTGCCCGAGGGCGGCACCAAGGCGGCGCGGGCCGCCACGCTCGCGGAGTCTCGAGGCGCAGGCCTACGGCGAATGGCGGCTCGCGCCCGCTGCCGGGGCGGGGACGCCGCTCGCCGACCTGCTGGAGCCCGACTCGGACGGCCTGCTGCTGCCGCTGGCACCCGGCGACGTGCTGGGCGTGGACGCCCTGCTCGAACTCGCGCTCGGCTTCGCGGTGGAGGGGCGGCCGGCGTTTCTCTACGCCGACGAGCGCCGCATCGACCCCGCCGACAACGCGATGCGCGCGTTCTTCAAGCCGGATTTCTCCCCCGACCTGCTGCGCGCCACGAACTATGTCGGCCGCCCCTGGGCCGCCGGGCGGGCGGCGCTGGCGCAGACCGGGCTCACGCTCGGCGGCCTCGCGCGCGACGGCGAATACGACGCCGTGCTGCGCCTGACCGAGGCGGCGGCCGAGGCGGGGGCGGGCATCGCGCACGTGCCGCTGGTGCTGGCTGAGCGCGGCGCAGCGACGCTCGACCGACCGGCGGCCGAGCGGCGGGCGCTGAGCCGGGCACTGGCGCGCGGCGGCGTCGACGGCACGGTGCTGCCGGGCTGCCTGCCCGGCACCTATCGCACCCGCCGCCGGGTCGATGACACCGGCCTTGTCTCCATCATCATGCCCACCGCCGGCGCGCGCGGCCTGGTGCGCATCGCGATCGAGACCATTCGCGCGCACACGGCGCGGCCGATCGAGATCGTCGTGCTCGACAACATCATCCCCGGCACGCCGGAGCTTGCGGCGCTGAAGGACTGGCTGCACGCGGGTGCCGCCGACCGGATCGTGGAGATCGCCGAGCCCTTCAACTGGTCGCGCTTCAACAACGCCGCCGCGCGCGCCGCCACCGGCGCGTTCCTGCTGTTCCTGAACGACGACATCGAAGTTACCGAGCCCGGCTGGCTCGACGCGCTGCTGGAATACGCGGTCGAGCCCGAGGTCGGCGCGGTCGGGCCGCTGCTGCTCTACGGCGACCGGCGGGTGCAGCATGCCGGGCAGTTCCTCTCCGGCAGCGTCGGGCGCCACGCCTTCCGCTTCTCGCCGGTCGAAGCGCCGGGCCCGTTCGGCCTCGCGCTCACGCCGCGCACGGTGATTTCCGTCACCGGCGCCTGCCTGCTCACGCGGCGCGAGGTGTTCGAGGCGCTCGGCGGGTTCGACGAGAGCCACGCGGTGATCAACAACGACCTCGATTTCTGCCTGCGCGCGCGCGAGGCGGGCCGGCGCGTGGTGTACACGCCGCACGCGCGGCTGATCCACCACGAGATGGCGAGCCGCGCCGACCTGCCCGACGTCTTCGACACCGAGCAGTTCCGCGCCCGCTGGGCCGATCTGTTCGCGCGCGGCGACCCGTATTTCAGCCGCCACTACGCCCCCGACGCGGACGACTTCACGCCCGAGCAGGAGCCGTACACGGAGCTGCATGTCGGCCACCCGCTGATCGCGCGCGCGCAGGTGCGGCGCATCCTGGCGATCAAGGTCGATCACATCGGCGACTTCATCGGCGCCTTCCCCGCCTTCCGCCGCCTGAAGGACGTGTTTCCGCAGGCCGAGCTCACCGTGCTCGCCGCCGGCGCGTCGCTGCAGCTCGCGCATCTGGAGCCGGCGATCGACCGCATCCTGCGCTTCGACTTCTTCCATGCGCGCTCCGAGACCGGCCGGCGGGAGCTGTCGGCGGACGACCTCGCCGCGCTCGCCGCGACGCTGGCGCCGTACCGCTTCGATCTGGCCCTCGACTTGCGCCGCCAGCCGGACACGCGCGCGCTGCTGCAGGCGAGCGGGGCGCGCTTCCTCGGCGGCTTCGACCGCGAGGCGGCGTTTCCCTGGCTGGACATCGCGGTGGCATGGGAAGGCGACATCGCGCGCACGTTCAAGCGGGCGCATATCAGCGAAGCGCTGGTGGCCTTCGTCGATGCGGTGGCCGCCGCCTGCGCGCCGGAGCGGCAGGTGATCGCGGCGCCGCCCGCCGCCTCGCGCGCCGCGGCGGTGGCGGTCGCGGGGCTGCCCGCCCGCGCGGCGGCCGAAGGCCGGCCGCTGGTGGCGATCCATGCCGGGGCGGGGGCGGAGAACAAGCAGTGGCCCGTGGAAAATTTTGCCGCGCTGATCGACCTGCTGGCCGGCGAGGCGGGGGCGTTCTGCGTGGTCATCGGCGGGCCGGACGAAGCGGCGCTGGCGGCCGGCGTGCTCGACGCGGTGCGCCGGCCGGAGGCGGTGGCCTCGGCGGTCGGCGCGGTGGCGCTGCGCGACCTGCCCACGCTGCTGGCGGCGTGCGACCTCTATGTGGGCAACGATAGCGGGCCGAAGCACATGGCCGCCGCGCTCGGCGTGCCGACGCTCGCGGTGCATTCCGGCACCGTCGACCCGGTGGAATGGGGACCGCTCGGCCCGGCGGCGGTGGCGGTGCGGCGGGCAATGACGTGCAGCCCCTGCTACCTCGCCCATGCCGCCGACTGCCACCGCGCCCTCGCCTGCCTGCGCGGCATCCGTGTCGCCGATGTCTGGCCGCTCGCCCGCCGCCTGCTCGCCCTGCGCCGGCCCGCGTGCCAGGCGCCGCCCCTCCCGCATGCGGAAGAGAGCGCGCCCGCTACCCGCCCGCGGCGGCCGTCGGCGCGCGTGGGACGCACGCGCGCATGACCGGCGCTCGGCGGTGGCGCTGCGCGGGCGCGGCTGGCATATCTCGTGCGGGCGGCCAACCTGTTGATAGGCCGTAGAGGAGCATTGCATATGCGATATGTTCCTCCCTTCAGCGTCCTGAAGCACGGCGTCCGCCTCGTTTCGCTGAAAGGTCAGCTCAAGGTCGATATGACCTATGACGAATTATTGGATCTGGTGAAAACGTTTCTGCGCGCGATCCCGTTCGATGAGCCGTGGTATCGCTCCACCTATCCGGACGTGGCCGACGCGGTCTCGCGCGGGGCGTATCGGAGCGCCCAGGAGCACTTCTTCGAGCACGGGTATTTCGAAGGCCGGCTGCCGTTCCCGCTGGAGGTGGACGAGGCCTGGTATCTGAAGACCTATCCGGATGTCGGGACGAGCGTGAGCGAGGGCGCCGTGATCTCCGCGTTGGATCACTTCGTCCGGCACGGGTACGAGGAAGGGCGCCGGCCCGGGGACCTGTGATAGGGCCCTGCGCCGAACGCGCGGCTGGCTGAGCTCCCCGCGGCCCTAGGGCAATCGGGTTGATCGGACCCGATCGCCGCAGGGGCCGGAGCTTCTCCGCCTACTCCACCGTCGAGAGGAACACGGTCGCCCCGCCGGTGGCGAAATTCGGAACGTCGGCGATGATCGCCTTCCATTCGGGAGTTGCCGCCACCGCCTCCAGCGCTTTCGGGCTCGCGAACCAGAGTTCCGTGATCCGGAAATACGGCGGGGCCTCGCCGTTCGGGCCGGGCAGGAGCTTCGCCAGTTCGATCCGCTCGATCCCCTTGATGGCGTAGACCTTCGGCATGTGGCTGGTCAGGTAATAGTGATCGAAGGCCGCCGGATCTTTGGGCGCGCCATAGAGCACCGTCGCTTTCACCGCCCCGCCCGCGGCCATCGCGTGCTCGCTGCCCGCCAGCACGATGCCCGCCGCACCGGCAAGCCCGAGCGCCAGCGCGACCCGCCGCCCGCCAACCGTCGTTTGCATGTATTCGTCCATTGCGTCCCTCCCTGGCCCATGAGTTGCGGGCACGCGCGCATCATGCCGGTGCGGGCGGCATCCGCAAACTCTTATGCCGCGTCGCTGCGGGTGGAGGCGGCACGCAGCCAGTGGCGGGCGGTGCGCTTGTAGGCGGCGAAACAGTGAAACACGGCGACCTGCGCCGCCTCGCCCCGCTCCAGCACCCGCAGCCCGTCCAGCGTGGCCGCATCCGCGGCGATCTCCTGCGCCAGCGCCCGGCTGAGGGCGCCGGGGCCGGTTGCGAGCCAGGGCATGTCGGCATCGCCGCGGTTCACCGCCCCGGCTGCGAGCGCGAGCGCGCGGGCCACTGCCGGGTGGCCGGCGGCGGCGGCGAGAAAATTATTGCCGAGGGAGCCGAGATGCTCCTGCCAGCCCAGGAGCCGCACGCCGGGCGCGACCAGCCCGTCGAGCGGGGCGATGCAGCGATCGTCGGCATCGGCCCACACGCCGCCAGCGATGTGCAGATAGGCGAGACGGAAGATGTCGGCCTTCTGGGCCGCGAGCCCGGCGCGCACATAGGCGGAGAGCACCTCCGCCGGCGCCTGCGCGCTGAGCCACTCGCCGGCGCCGGCGAGGTCGAAGCGGCGGTATTCCCAGCCGGGATGCAGCCGGCGCCAGGAGTCCATCAGCGCGGCCACGTCGTCGGGCAGGTCGCCGGCCCAGAACTGCACGATCCGGCGCGGAATGGCGGCGTCCATGGCGGGACGGGTGCGGTCGAGCTGGCCGCTCTGGCGCAATGCGATCAGCAGCAGCAGCGAGGGGGCAAGCGTGTCCGGCTCCTCGCGCAGCACACCCAGCAGCGCGTCGGTGCGCACGGCCGGATCGAGCGCCATGCAGGCGGCAACGCGCGCGCCGAGAGCCGTGTCGGCGCGGAACTCGTCCCAGATCTGGCCAAGATGGGTGCCCGTCACGCGCAGCCGCTGCCGGCGCCGGAGATGCGGGGCGCTGTCAAGCTGCAGCGCCGCGTCCTGATGGTGCCGGCAGCCCTCCAGATCGAATTGCAGCAGGCACACGCGCGCGAGTTCCGCATGCGGCCAGGCCAGGGTGTGATCCTCCGCAATCGCCGCGCGGTAGTGCCGGGCGGCTTCGTCGAGCCGCCAGCGCGCCTCGGCGATCTGGCCGCGCAGATGATGCCCGTAGGCGCGGGCCAGGCGCGTCCGGGCTGGTGGCTGGTCCACGAGGCGGGCCGCGGCATCGAGTTCGTGGATCGTCAAGTGCAGGAGCACGCGCTGCACGAACAGGCTGAGATCCGCGTCCGTCGCCGCGTCCAGCGCCGCCCGCGCCTCCTGCCAGCGCCCGGCGTGGTGCAGGATCTCGCCCTCGCGCGCGCGCAGCACGGCGGGCCAGCCGCTCGCCGCGCCGAATGGGCGCAGCATCGCCAGCGCTTCCTCCGGCGCGTCGAGTTCGAGCAGCGCACGCGTCGCCTGCAACACCGCCGCGGGCGCGTCGGGATGCGCCTGCATCGCCTGCCGTGCGAGGCTGAGGCAGCCGGAAAGATCCTGTGCCAGCCGGGCGATTTCGGAAAGCCCGAGCAGCGCGCCGAGGTCGTTCGGCGCTTCTTCCAGCACCGCGCGGAACAGGAACTCCGCCTCGTCCGGGCGGCCCAGCGCCACCAGCGTCTCGGCGGCGGCGATGCGGGCGGGATGAAAGTCCGGGTCCGCCTCGGCAGCGTCGGCGAAATGCGCCAGCGCGGTCGCGTGATCGCCAGCCTCGCGCGCCGCGTAGCCGTGCGCGAGGCGTTCAGGCTGCTGCATGTCGCTGCGCATTGCGCGCGCCCGGGCGATGCCCGAGAGCGTCGGTCTGGTTCCGAAATTCCGTGCCGCGCGACAGGGAGGTGATCGCCAGTGGCATGTCGTTCCAGATCAGGAAGGATCGCCCGGCTCCCGTCCATTGCTGCCGGCAGCCCATGGTGTCTAACGCGGCCGCGAGGCCAATTGCAACCGTGAGCGTAACGGCAGTGCTTGGGCGGCTCGGGCTTGACGCAACGGCCGCGATGGCCCATGTCGCGCAAAGAGGACCGGCGTGGTCCGAATATGACTTAGTGCCGGATTTCGCCCAATACTGGGATCGCACGATGCTCAGGCTGTCGAGGCTGACCGACTATGCCGTGGTGGTGCTGATCTGCCTCGCCGAGCGCGAACGGGCGAGCGGCGGCGATATCGAGACCTCGCCGCGGATCGCGGTGGCGACCGGGGTGCCGGAGCCGACGGTGGCCAAGGTGCTGAAGGCGCTTGGCGCCGGCAGGGCTGGTGGCCTCGCAGCGCGGGGCGCGCGGCGGCTACCGGCTCGGCGGCCGCTCGGCACCATCCCGGTCGCCGACGTGATCGCGGCCATCGACGGGCCGATCGCGCTCACCGCCTGCGTCGACGGCGGCGCCGGCGGCTGCGAGGTGGAGCGGATGTGCCCGGTGCAAGGGCCGCTGGGATCCGGTGAACGACGCGATCCGCGAGGCCCTGTGCGCGATCACGCTGGCCGATATGCGGGAGGCGCACGGTGCCGCCCGCGCTGCGTGTGCCGGCCGCGCGCGCTGCCGCAGCGCCATTGCCGAATAGGACGTCGTCATGCCGCAACGTCGCCGAAACGCTCAGACCGTCCAGTCCGTCACCCAGTCCGGCTACAAGTGGGGCTTTGCGACCGACATCGAGATGGAACTCGCGCCGAAGGGGCTGAACGAGGACATCATCCGGCTGATCTCGGCGCGCAAGGACGAGCCGGACTGGCTGCTGGCAGTGGCGGCTGGAGGCGTTCGCGGCCTGGCAGCAGAATGACGGAGCCGCATTGGGCGCGTGTCGAGCATCCGCCGATCGACTACCAGGACCTCCACTACTACGCCGCGCCGAAGCGCAAGGCCGGGCCCGAAGAGCCTCGACGAGGTCGATCCCGAGCTGCTGGCGCACCTACGAGAAGCTCGGCATTCCGCTGAAGGAGCGCGCGATCCTCGCCGGCGTCGAGGGCGCGGACGGGGCCGGCGCAGGTCGCGGTGGACGCGGTGTTCGACAGCGTCTCGGTCGCCACCACCTTCCGCGCGACGCTGGCGAAGGCCGGCGTGATCTTCTGCCCGATCAGCGAGGCGGTGCGCGAGCACCCCGACCTGGTGCGCAAGTATCTCGGCAGCGTGGTGCCGCAGGGCGACAATTTCTTCGCCGCGCTGAACTCCGCGGTGTTCACCGACGGCAGCTTCGTGCTACGTGCCGAAGGGCGTGCGCTGCCCGATGGAGCTGTCCACCTATTTCCGCATCAACGCGCGCAACACCGGCCAGTTCGAGCGCACGCTGATCATCGCCGAGGACGGCAGCTACGTCTGCTACCTCGAAGGCTGCACCGCGCCGATGCGCGACGAGAACCAGCTGCACGCCGCGGTGGTCGAGCTGGTGGCGCTGGACGACGCGCAGATCAAGTACAGCACGGTGCAGAACTGGTACCCCGGCGACGCCGAAGGGCGCGGCGGCATCTACAACTTCGTCACCAAGCGCGGCGCCTGCCGCGGCGCGCGCAGCAAGATCAGCTGGACGCAGGTGGAGACCGGCTCGGCCATCACCTGGAAATACCCGTCCTGCATCCTGCAGGGCGACGACAGCGTGGGCGAGTTCTATTCGGTCGCCGTGACCAACAACCGCCAGCAGGCCGACACCGGCACCAAGATGATCCATATCGGCCGCAACACGACGCAGCACGATCGTCTCCAAGGGCATCAGCGCCGGCCGGTCGAACAACACCTATCGCGGCCTGGTGCGCATCATGCCGAAGGCGCGCGGGCGCGCGGAACCACACGCAGTGCGACAGCCTGCTGATCGGCGAGCAGTGCGGCGCGCACACCGTGCCCTATATCGAGAGCCGCAACCCGACGGCGAAGGTGGAGCACGAGGCGACGACGTCGAAGATCGCCGACGACCAGCTGTTCTACTGCCGCCAGCGCGGGCTGTCGCGAAGAGGACGCGGTGGACCTGATCGTCAACGGGTTCTGCAAGGAAGTGCTGAAGGAGCTGCCGATGGAGTTCGCCGTCGAGGCGCAGAAGCTGCTGGCCGTGAGCCTCGAAGGCTCGGTGGGCTGACGGATGATGCTCGAGATCAAGGGCCTCACCGCCACCGTCGACGGCAAGCCGATCCTGCACGGCATCGACCTCGACGTGCCGCAGGGCGAGGTGCATGCGATCATGGGGCCGAACGGCTCCGGCAAGTCCACGCTCGCCTACGTGCTGGCCGGCCGCGAGGGCTACGAGGTCACCGGCGGCAGCGCCACGTTCGACGGGCAGGACCTGCTGGCGATGGAGCCGGAGGCGCGCGCCGCTGCCGGCGTGTTCCTGGCGTTCCAGTATCCGGTCGAGCTGCCCGGCGTCGGCAACGCCAACTTCCTGCGCACCGCGCTGAACGCGCTGCGCCGCGCGCGCGGCGAGCCGGAGCTGGACGCGGTGCAGTTCCTGAAGCTGGCGCGCGCCGAGACCGAAGCGGCTGGCGATGCCGGACGACATGCTGAAGCGCAACGTCAATGTCGGCTTCTCCGGCGGCGAGAAGAAGCGCAACGAGGTGCTGCAGATGGCGATCCTGCGGCCGCGGCTCGCGATCCTCGACGAGACCGACAGCGGCCTCGACATCGACGCGCTGCGCATCGTCGCCGACGGCGTGAACGCGCTGCGCGGGCCGGATTTCTCCGCGCTGGTCATCACGCACTATCAGCGGCTGCTCGATCACATCGTGCCGGACCGCGTGCACGTGCTGTCCGGCGGCCGCATCGTGCGCTCCGGCGGCCCGGAACTGGCGCACGAGCTGGAGGCGGGCGGCTATGCCGGCGTGGCGGCGGAGGCGGCATGAACGCCGTCACGCAACCGGCCTGGGCGCGTGACGGCGCGCGCGGCTTTCCTCGCGCGCTACGAGGGGCTGCGGCGTCGGCTGCCCGGCGACGCCGCGGTGCGCGCGGCCGCGGCGGAGGCGTTCCGCCGCCGCGGGCCTGCCGGCGCGCGCGCGACGAGGCGTGGAAATACACCAGCCTGCGCGCCGCTGGCGGAGGCGCCGTTTCGCGAGCCGCTGACGTCGCTGACCGATGCGCGGCGCTGCTCGGCGCGGCTGCCGGCGATCGAGGCGCCGCGGCTCGTGTTCGTGGACGGACGCTTCCGCGACGATCTGTCCGATCGCTGCCGCACGGCATGCCGCGGTGCGCCGTTCGCGCGGCGCCCGCCTTCGGCACGCTGGCGCGGCCCGAGCGCGAGCCGATGGTCGCGCTGAACACCATGCTGGCCGAGGACGGCGCCGCCATCGACGGTCGCGGCGCGGCGTCGACGCCGGCACGCTGCTGCTCGTCAGCCTCGGCACCGGCGACGCGGCGCGCCCGGTCGCGCTTCCATCCGCGCCACGCGGTGCGGCTGGGCGCCGGCGCGTCGCTGACGCTGCTGGAGATGTCGCTGCGGCGAGGGCGCCTATCTGCACAATCCGGTGATCGAGATCACGTCGGCGACGGACGCGACGCTCGACGCATGTGCGTCTGCAGGACGAAGTCGCCGCGGCGTTCCACCTGGCGCACGCTCTATGCCGAGATCGCCGCGCGCGGCACCTACGACAGCTTCGCGCTGAACGCTCGGCGGGCGGCTGGCGCGCACCGAGATGCACGCGCGCCTCGCCGGCGCACGGCGCAGCGGCGCACCTGAACGCGCGCGCAGCTGCTTGCGCGGCACGCAGCACGCCGACTTCACCACCGTGGTCACGCCACGACGCGCCGCGCTGCGCCTCGCGCCAGACGGTGAAGAACGTGCTCGCCGGGCGCGCGCGCGGCGTGTTCCAGGGCCGGATCGAGGTGGCGCGCGGCGCGCAGAAGACCGACGGCTACCAGATGAACCAGGCGCTGCTGCTGTCGCCCGGACGCCGAGATCGACAGCAAGCCGGAGCTGGAAATCTTCGCCGACGACGTGAAGTGCAGCCACGGCGCCACGGTCGGCGAGCTGGATGCCGAGCAGCTTTTCTATCTGCGCAGCCGCGGCATCCCGGAGGCCGAGGCGCGCGCGATGCTGGTGCGCGCCTTCCTGGCCGAGGCGCTCGACCCGATCGCGCACGAAGCCGGCCGCGCGCGCTGCTGGAACACGCGGTGGAGCGCTGGTGGGAAAGGCAGGCGGCATGAACGTCACGACGCCGACCCGCCGCTGCTCGATGTCGCGCGCATCCGCGCCGATTTCCCGATCCTGCGCGCAGACGGTGCGCGGCAAGCCGCTGGTGTTCCTCGACAGCGCCGCCTCGCGCGCAGAAGCCGCGCGCGGTGATCGACGCGATGCGCGACGCGATGGAGACGCAATACGCCAACGTGCATCGCGGCCTGCACTGGATGAGCGAGCGCACCACCGACGCCTACGAGGCGCGCGCGCGACGCCGTCGCGCGCGCTGATCAACGCGCGCCGACCGGCACGAGATCGTGTTCGTGCGCAACAGCACCGAGGCGATCAACCTCGTCGCGCACAGCTACGGCCGCGGCGTGCTGCGGCCGCGGCCAGGCGGTGCTGATCTCCGGCATGGAGCACCACTCCAACATCGTGCCCTGGCAGATGCTGCGCGACGCGCACGGCATCGAGCTGCGCGTCGCGCCGATCACCGACGCCGGCGAGCTCGACATGGCGGCGTTCGAGGCGCTGCTGGCCGACGGCCGCGTCGGGCTGGTCGCGATCACGCATATGTCGAACGTGCTCGGCACCTACACGCCGGCCGAGCGCATCGTCGCAGCTCGCGCACGCGCACGGCGCGAAGGTGCTGTTCGACGGCTCGCCAGGCGGTCGTGCACCGGCGCGTCGACGTGCAGGCGATCGACTGCCGATTTCTACGCCTTCACCGGCCACAAGCTGTACGGCCCGACCGGCATCGGCGTGCTGTGGGCGCGGCGCGAGCTGCTGGAGGCGATGCCGCCCTTCCTCGGCGGCGGCGAGATGATTTCCTCGCGTCAGCTACGAGCGCACCACCTGGGCCGAGGTGCCGCACAAGTTCGAGGCCGGCACGCCGGCGATCATCGAAGGCATCGGCCTGAAGGCCGCGATCGATTACGTCGCAGGCGATCGGCTACGACGCGATCGCGGCGCACGAGGCGGCGCTGACCGACCACGCGCTGGCGCGGCTGTCGGCGATCGAGGGCGTGCAGCGTCCTCGGCCGCGCGCAGGATCGCGGCGGCGTCGTCTCGCTTCGCGCTCGACCGCGCGCACGCGCACGATGTCGCGACGCTGCTCGACCGGCAGGGCATCGCGGTGCGCGCCGGGCATCACTGCGCCGAGCCGCTGATGCACCGCTTCGGGCTGGACGAGCACCGCGCGCGCCAGCTTCGGCATCTACACGACGCATGAGGAGATCGACGCGCTGGCCGACGCGCTGGCGCGCGTGCGGGAGTTCTTCGCGCTGATGTTCGACGATCTGCGCGATCTCTATCAGGAAGTGATCCTCGACCATGGCCGCCGGCCGCGGCACGCGCGACCGGCTGGCGGCGTTCGACGCGACCGCCAAGGGCGACAACCCGATGTGCGGCGACCGGGTGCAGGTGTTCGTGCAGCTACGACGCCGACGGCGCGCATCGCCGAGACCGGGTTCGAGGCGCGCGGCTGCGCCATCAGCGTCGCCTCGGCCGACCTGATGGCGGAGGCGGTGCCGGGCCGCGGCCGAGCCGACGCGCGCGCGCTGTTCGCGGCGTTCCGCGAGATGGCGCGCACCGGCGACATGCCCGGATGCGATGCGGCGCGAAGCGGCGCTGGAGCGGCTTGCAGCCGCTGGCCGGCGTGCACGAATATCCCGTCGCGGGTGAAATGCGCGACGCTGCCATGGCACGCGCTGCTGGCGGCGCTGGACGGGGCGAAGGAGGCGAGCAGTGAGTGAACGAGCGCACGCCGCACGCCGCTGCACGCCGCCTGGACGCCGGACGGCGAGACCGGCGCCGCAGCCGAGCGAGGACGCGGTGATCGCCGCCTGCGCCACCGTCTACGATCCGGAAATCCCGGTGAACATCTACGAACTCGGCCTGATCTACGCGATCGACATCGACGACGACGGCGCAGGTGAAGGTGGAAATGACGCTGACCGCGCCGGGCTGCCCGAGCGCGCAGGAACTGCCCGAGCAGGTGCGCGAGGCGGTGATGGCGGTGCCGGGCGTGACCGGACTGCGAGGTGGAGACGGTGTGGGACCCGCCCTGGGACCCGAGCCGGATGAGCGAGGAAGCCCGCCTCGCAGTTGAACATGTTCTGAACGAGCGATGTGCGCCGATGAGCACGACCGACAACTCGCCGCAAGCCCCGCCGCGCGCTGCCGCCGCTGATGACGCTGACGCGACGCCGCGGCCGAGCGGCTGCGCGCGCTCTATGCGAAGGGCGAGCAGGGCAAGCTGCTGCGCATCGGCGTCAAGCACGAAGGGCTGCTCGGGCCTGTCCTACGACATGGGCTGGGTCGATGCGCCCGGCGCCGGGCGACGAGGTGGTGACCGACAAGGGCCTGACCGTGCTGGTGGACCGCAAGGCGAGCCTGTTCCTGATCGGCACGGTGATGGATTACGAGGTGAAGGCGCTCTCGGCCGGGCTTCACCTTCACCAACCCGAACGAAAAGGGCCGCTGCGGCTGCGGCGAGAGCTTCCACGTCTGAGCGGCGCCACCGCTCATCCGGCAGCGGGCCCAAAGACCGCCACGCTCTCCAGCCGCGCCGACCAGAGGAACTGGTCGACCGGCACCGCCGATAGCAGCGCATAGCCGGCCGCGCGCAAGGCTGCGGCGTCGCGGCCCAGCGTCGTCGGGTTGCAACTGACATAGATCACGCGTGCGACGCCGCTGGCGGCGATCGCCTGCATCACCGCCGGCGGCGCGCCGGCATGCGGCGGGTCGAGCACCACGGCGGCGCACCCCGCCAATTCCGCGGCCTGCGGCGGCTGGCGCACGAGGTCGCGGCACTGCACGGCGATCCGCCCGGCCAGGCCCGCGCCGTTGGCCGCCGCCGCCAGGGCGGCCGTGGCCGCCGGATCGCCCTCGAACGCGGCGACGCGGACCCGGGCGGCGAGCGCGAAGGTGAGCGTGCCGCACCCGGCATAGAGTTCGGCCACGCGGGCGCCGCGCGGCAGCGGCTCGGGCAGGCCGCCCAGGACGGCGGCGACGATGGCCGCCTCGCCCTCGCGCGAGGCTTGCAGGAAGGCGCCCGGCGGCGGCGCCACGCTGACGCCGCCGAGGCTGCGTCACGGCGGGACGGAGCTGGCAGGCCGTCTCCGGCGCGCCGGTGCCTCGGGCCCAGGCGATGCGCGGCACGCCGTGCTCGGTGGCGAAGGCCGCCAGCCGCACGCGGTCGGCGGCGGTCAGGACCCCATCCGTGCGCAGCAGGAGGTCGGGTCCGGCAGTCGAGCAGGTTGGCCATGACCGAGGCGGCACGGTGCAGCCCCGCCAGCCGCGCCAGCAGCGTGCGCAGCGGCGCGAGCAGGGCAGAGAGGGCGGGGTGCAGGACCGGGCATTCCAGCAGGTCCACGACCTCGGCCGCGCGCTGGCGGTGCAGGCCGAGCAGCACGCTGCCGCCGCGGCGCCGGGCCGCCAGGTCCATCCGCCGGCGCCCGCCGGCGGCGTACGCGCGAGTGCCGCGGGCGTCGCGCGCGTAGCCGGCACGCCGCAGGGCGGCTTCGAGCAGGCCGGATTTCCAGGCGGCGTAACCGGGACCATCCCAGTGCTGCAGCGCGCAGCCGCCGCAGGCGCCGAAATGCCGGCAGGGCGGCGCCGCCCGCGCGGCGCTGGGCACCAGGATCACCGTCGCCTCACCGGCCCAGCCTTCGCCGCGTCGGAGGAGCGGCTGGGCCCGGACGGTTCGCCGGGCAGGACGCCGGGGAGGTAGAGCGTGCGTGCCGTCGCTCAGCCGGGCGATGCCGTCGCCCTCGGCGCCGATGCGCTCGATGCGGACGTCCTGGGGTGGCGGCGCGCGCTCGCGCGTCAGTTGCCGAACGCCGAAAGCCCGGTCTGCGCGCGGCCAAGGATCAGCGCATGCACGTCGTGCGTGCCCTCATAGGTGTTGACCGCCTCCAGGTTCATCACGTGGCGGATGACGTGGTACTCGTCGGCGATGCCGTTGCCGCCGTGCATGTCGCGCGCCATCCGCGCGATCTCCAGCGCCTTGCCGCAGGAGTTGCGCTTGCACAGGCTGATCATCTCCGGCGCCGCGCGTGCTCGTCCATCAGCCGGCCGAGCGCGCAGCACCGCCTGCAGCCCGATCGTGATCTCGGTCTGCATGTCGGCGAGCTTCTTCTGGATGAGCTGCGTCGCGGCCAGCGGGCGGCCGAACATCATGCGCTGCATGGTGTAGTCGCGCGCCGCCTGCCAGCAGAACTCGGCGGCGCCCAGCGCGCCCCAGGCGATGCCGTAGCGGGCGTTGTTGAGGCAGGAGAACGGCCCGCGCAGGCCCTTCACGCCCGGCAGCACGTTCTCCGCCGGCACGAACACGTCCTGCATCATGATCATGCCGGTGACGCTCGCGCGCAGCGAGAATTTGCCCTCGATCTTCGGCGCGGTCAGGCCCTTCATGCCCTTTTCGAGGATGAAGCCGCGGATGTCGCCGGCGTCGTCCTTCGCCCAGACCAGGAACACATCGGCGACCGGCGAATTGGTGATCCAGGTCTTCGAGCCGTTCAGCACGAACCCGCCATCGACCGCCCGCGCGCGGGCGCGCATGCGAGGCGGGGTCGGAGCCGGCATCCGGCTCGGTCAGGCCGAAGCAGCCGACCCACTCGCCGGTGCGCAGCTTCGGCAGATAGCGGTCCCTCTGCGCCTCCGAGCCGAACGCCGTAGATCGGATACATCACCAGCGAGGACTGCACCGAAAAGGCGCTGCGATAGCCGGAGTCGACCCGCTCGATCTCGCGCGCGATCAGGCCGTAGCTGACGTAGTTCACGCCGGCGCAGCCATAGCCTGTCGCAGCGTGGCGCCGAGGAAGCCCATGTCGCCCATCTCGTTCATGATCGCGCGGTCGAATTTTTCGTGCCGGTTGGCCTCCAGCACGCGCGGGAACAGGTTCTCCTGGCAGTAGGCGTGCGCGGCGTCGCGGATGGCGCGCTCGTCCTCGGAAAGCTGGTCCGTCGAGCCGCAGCGGGTCGTCCCAGTCGAACGGGCGGACGCGCTGTCCCGCGATCCTCGGCGGCGACGTTCATGCGGCGTTCTCCGCATCCTCGGGCGAGCGGGTCGGCGGCGCCGCGCCGGGCCGGGCGGCGACGAGCATGAAGGCGGGCATATCGTCGCCGAAGCCGACGCACCGTCTGGCCCGCTCCGGCGCGTCACGCTCGGCGGTGGTCGCGCCCCGATGCGGTGCGCTCCGAAGCGCGCGCTCGCGGGCGATGCGCTCGCGGCGCTGCGTCGCTCCGACGTGCCGCGCTGGGACCGCCCACGCGCGCGCGGGTTTCGCCGCGGACTGGCGGCGCGGCGCGCGGCCGACGGGGCCGCGGCGGCGCGCGGGTGCGGCCGATGCGGCTGGCGGGATGGCGCTGCGCGGCAGGCGCCGGCTGCGCGTGCGCGGCGCTGCGCGCGGGCTTCGCCGCGCGCGGCTTCGGCTGCCGGGCGGCCGCCCGTCCACGGCGGCCGGACCGCCGTCCTCCTCGGCCCAGTCCACCGGGTCGAGCGCCGTCGATCGACGATCCGCGGGATCGGGTGGCGGATCAGCTTCTCGATCGCCTCCACCGCGCGCTGGTCCTCCGGGGTGGCGAGGGTGAAGGCGCGGCCCTCGCGCCCGGCGCGGCCGGTGCGGCCGATGCGGTGCACGTAGTCCTCGGCGTGGTGCGGCACGTCGAAGTTGAACACGTGCTACAGCCCGCCGATGTCGAGGCCGCGCGCCGCGACATCGCTGCAGCACGAGCAGTGCAGCTCGCCCGCTCTTGAACTTCTCCAGCGTGGCGAAGCGCAGCGGCTGCGTCATGTCGCCGTGCAGCGCGCCGACGTTGAAGCTGTGGCGCGTCAGCGACTTGTGCAGCATGTCCACGTCGCGCTTGCGGTTGCAGAAGATCAGCGCGTTCTGCACTTCCTCGGTGCGGACCAGCCGGCGCAGCGCCTCGCGCTTGTCGTGCTCGGCGACGAGGGCCAGGCGCCTCGGTGATGGTGGTCGCGACCGAGGCCGGCGCGGGTCACCGAGATCTCCTTCGGGTTCTGCAGGAACGCGTCGGCGAGGCGGCGGATCTCGGGCGCCATGCGTGGCGCTGAAGAACAGCGTCTGCCGGTTGCGCGGCAGCAGCGCCGACGATGCGCTCGACATCGGGGATGAACCCCATGTCGAGCATCCGGTCGGCCTCGTCGATCACCAGCAGGCGCGCGTCGGTCAGCAGGATGCCGCCGCGCTCGAACATGTCGATCAGCCGGCCGGGCGTGGCGATCAGCACATCGACGCCGCGGATCAGCGACGTCGCTCTGGTCGGCATGCTCTCGCCGCCGATGATCAGCGCGTGGCTGAGCTTCAGGTACTTGCCGTAATGGACGAAATTCTCGGCGACCTGCAGCGCGAGTTCGCGCGTCGGCTCCAGGATCAGGCTGCGCGGCATGCGGGCGCGGGCGCGCGAGCCGGAGAGGATGTCGAGCATCGGCAGGGTGAAGCCCGCGGTCTTGCCGGTGCCGGTCTGCGCCACGCCCAGCACGTCGCGGCCCATCAGCACCACCGGGATCGCCTGCGCCTGGATCGGGGTCGGCGTCGGTAGCCCATGTCCGTCACTGCGCGCAGCACCGGTTCGGATAGGCCGAGCGCCGCGAACCCGTCAGCGGGCGGCGCGGCGGGTTCCTCCTGCTGCGGCGGAGCCGCGTCGTTGAAGTCCTCCGCGCCGGCTGGCGCGGGGTCGGGGAACGGGACGGTGTCGGTCAAACGGGCATGCTTTCCCTGCGGCGGCGCTTCGGCACGCCAACAGCGCGCCAAGCTGGCGCGCTGCTCCGCCATATCTTGAAACGCCTTGCCGAAGTCAAGGTTAGCCTGCTAGCGGCGGGCGTATCGTGGGTGCCGCGGCGCCTGCGAGGCAGCGCGCATTCGCGCTGCTGCATGGTATGGTGGGGCAGGAACCTGTCCGCAAGGGAGTTTCGCGCGATGGCCACTCCTTCCGGAGCCGTGCTGCGGTGCGTGCTGGCCATGGCGGCCCTCGCCGCGCGGGCGCTGCCCTCGCCGGCGCGCGCATGCCGGCGCGGCGGCGCCGGTCCCTGTCCCTCCAGGACGGGCCGCATCGGCGGCGGCGTCGGCTGAGCGCGCAAGAAGGGGCCTCCGGGGGCGAGTTCCTCGCCCAAGGGCCCGCCCCGATCGAGGACTACGCCCTGATCGGCGACTGCACCACGGCGGCGCTGGTCAGCCGTGCCGGCGCGATCGACTGGCTCTGCTGGCCGCGGTTCGACAGTCCGTCCTGCTTCGCCGCCCTGCTCGGCGGCCCCGAGCACGGCACGTGGCGCATTGCCCCGGAGGATCCGGCGCCGAGCGTCGAGCGGCGCTACACCGACGGCACGATGGTGCTGGAGACCCGGTTCACCACCGGCAGCGGCGAGGTCGCGCTGATCGACTTCATGCCGGTCGGCAACCACGGCTCCGCGGTGGTGCGGCTGGTCGAGGGGCGGCGCGGGCGCGTGGACATGCGCATGGGGCTGGCGCTGCGCTTCTTCTACGGCAGCGCCGTGCCGTGGGTGACGCGGCTGCCGGACGGCAGCGGCCTCGCCGCCATCGCGGGGCCGGACATGGCGGTCCTGCGCACCCCGGTCGAAGCTGCAGGGCGAGGGGTTCACCACCGCGGCGCGCTTCACGCGTGCACGAGGGGCAGACGGTGCCGTTCGTGCTCAGCCACGGCCCCGGCCACCTCAAGCCGCCGAAGCCGGTGGACGCCGCGCGCCGCGCTGACCGAAACGCAGCGCTTCTGGTCGCGCTGGTCGCGCCGCTGCGTGGCTGTCGCGGGCCGTATGCCGAGGCGGTGCAGCGCGAGCCTGCTCACCCTGAAGGCGCTGACCTACCACCCGACCGGCGGCATCGTCGCCGCGGCGACCACGTCGCCTGCCCGAGCAGCTCGGCGGCCCGCGCAACTGGGACTATCGCTTCTGCTGGCTGCGCGATGCGACGCTCACGCTGCTCGCCTTCATGCACGCGGGCTATTTCGAGGAGGCGCAGGCCTGGCGCGACTGGTTGCATCGCAGCATCGCCGGGCGGCCGGACCAGGTGCAGATCATGTACGGCCTCGCCGGCGAGCGGCACCTGCGCGAGTGGGAGGTGGACTGGCTGCCCGGGCTACCAGGGCGCGCGGCCGGTGCGCATCGGCAACGCCGCCCACGACCAGCTCCAGCTCGATGTCTATGGCGAGGTGATGGACGCGCTGCACCAGGCCCGGGCCGGCGGCCTCGCGGCGCCGCCGGAGAGCTGGGACCTGCAGCGCGGCGATGCTGCAGAACCTGGAAGCGGTCTGGCAGCAGCCGGACGAGGGCATCTGGGAGGTGCGCGGCGGGCGCCGGCACTTCACCTTCTCCAAGGTCATGGCCTGGGTCGCGCTCGACCGCGCGGTCGCGCAGCGCCGAGACGTTCGGCCTGCCCGGGCCGCTCGACCGCTGGCGCGCGCTGCGCGGCGGAGATGCACGCGCGCATCTGCCGCGAGGGCTTCGATGCCGAGCGCAACAGCTTCACCCAGGCGTTCGGCACCAAGGCCCTCGACGCCAGCCTGCTGATGATCCCGCTGGTCGACTTCCTGCCGGCCGACCGATCCGCGCGTGCTGGGCACGGTGGCGGCGATCGAGCGCGAGCTGCTCGCCGACGGCTTCGTCCGCCGCTACGACACCGGCACCGGCGCCGACGGCCTGCCGCCCGGCGAGGGGGCGTTCCTCGCCTGCAGCTTCTGGCTCGCCGACAACTACGCCCTGCAGGGGCGGCGGGCCGATGCGGAGGCGCTGTTCGAACGGCTGCTTGCCCTGCGCAACGACGTGGGGCTGCTCGCCGAGGAATATGATCCCGCAACGCGCCGGCAGGTCGGCAACTTCCCGCAGGCGTTCAGCCACGTCGCACTGCTCGGCACCGCCCTGGCGCTGGGTAACGGCGGCCCGGTGCGGACACGCGCTTCGCGCTGAGGCCGGGCCGTTCCGGGTGGCCTTGTGTCGCGCGGCGCCTTGTGCAAATCAGCACCTCAATATTGATGGGGAGGCAGCCGGGGTGACCGACCCCATCCTGGAGACCAGCGGACTGACCCGCGAGTTTCGCGGCTTCGTGGCCGTGAACGAGGTCGATCTGCGGGTGCAGCCGGGGACGATCCACGCGTTGATCGGCCCTAACGGCGCCGGCAAGACCACCTGCTTCAACCTGCTCACCAAGTTTCTCCAGCCCACGCGCGGCACCATGCGCTTCAAGGGGCGGGACATCACCGGCCTCGCCCCGGCGGCGGTGGCACGGCTCGGGCTCGTCCGCAGCTTTCAGATCTCGGCCGTGTTCGGCAACCTGACCGCGCTGGAGAACGTGCGCGTGGCGCTCCAGCGCGCGCGCGGCGGCAGCTTCGACTTCTGGCGCGCCGAGACCCTGCTCAACCGCTACAACGGCCGCGCGCGGGAATTGCTGGATGACGTCGGCCTCAGCGAGTTCGCCGACACACCGGCATCCCAGCTCGCCTACGGCCGCAAGCGGGCGCTGGAGATCGCGACCACGCTCGCGCTCGAGCCCGAAGATGCTGCTGCTCGACGAGCCGACCGCCGGGATGGCGCACATCGATGTCGAGCGCATCGTCGCTCTGATCAGGCGCGTGCGCGAGGGATCGGACGATCCTCATGGTCGAGCACAACCTCTCGGTGGTCGAGGGCCTGTGCGACACCATCACCGTGCTCACGCGCGGCCGCGTGCTGGCCGAGGGCGACTACGCCACCGTCTCGCGCGACCCTGAGGTGATCACGGCCTATCTCGGCAGCGACGCGGCAGGGGCGGCGCATGGCTGAGCCGATGCTGCAAGTGCGCGACCTGCACGCGTGGTACGGCGAGAGCCACATCCTGCACGGCATCGACTTCGACGTGGCCGAGGGCGAGGTGGTCACGCTGCTCGGCCGCAACGGCGCCGGGAAGACCACGACGCTGAGTTCCATCATGGGCCTGGTGCCGCGCCGCAGGGCAGCATCCGCTATCGCGGCGCGGAGATCATCGGCGCGCGCTCCGACGTGATCGCCCGGGCCGGGCATCGCGCTCTGCCCGGAAGAACGCGGCATCTTCGCCTCGCTCTCGGTGGCCGAGAACCTGCTGCTGCCGCCGGTCGTCGCGCCCGGCGGCCTCGACCTCGCGACGCTGCACACGCTGTTTCCCAACCTCCAGGAGCGCGCGACGCAGCCAGGGCACCCGGCTGTCGGGCGGCGAGCAGCAGATGCTCGCCATCGCGCGCATCCTGCGCACCGGCGCGCGGCTGCTGCTGCTGGACGAGCCGACCGAGGGGCTTGCGCCGGTGATCGTGCAGCAGATCGGCCGCACCATCGCGGAGATCAAGGCGCGCGGCTTCACCGTGCTGCTGGTCGAGCAGAATTTCCGCTTCGCCGCGACCGTCGCGGACCGATACTACGTCGATGGAGCACGGCCGGGTCGTCGGACATGATCCCGAACGCGCAGCTCGAGGCCAGCATGGACAAGCTGCACGAGTATCTCGGTGTCTGACCGGAGCGCTCGGCACGAGCCAGGAGACGCAGATCATGAGCTTGACCCGCCGCGCGCTGATCGGTCAGCGCTGCCGCCGATCGCCGCTGCCGCTGCGCGCCGCGCCGCGCGCGCAGGCGGCGCCGGCGCTGAAGATCGGTGTGCTGACCGATCTCTCCGGCCCGTACAAGGATATCGGCGGACCGCTTTCCACCGACTGCGCGCGCCTCGCCGCTGCACGATTTCGGCGCGGCGGCGAAGGGCTCAACGTCGAGTTCGTCAGCGCCGACCATCAGAACAAGCCCGATGTCGGTGCCGGCATCGCGCGCCAGTGGTTCGACCGCGACGGCGTGGACGTGATCCTCGACGTGCCCAATTCCGGCGGTCGCGCTCGCGGTTTCGGGGGTCGCGAAGGAGAAGAACAAGGTCTTCCTGAGTCAGCAACGCCGCAACCTCCGACCTGACCGGCAAGGCGTGCAACCCGAACACGATCCACTGGACCTACGACACCTGGATGCTCGCCCACGTCACCGGCGGCGGCGACTGGTGAAGTCCGGCGGCAACACTTGGTATTTCATCACCGCGGACTATGCGTTCGGCCACGCGCTGCAGCGCGACACCACGCAGTTCGTCAACGCGGCCGGCGGCAAGGTGCTCGGCGCTTCCGCCTATCCGTTCCCCGGCACCAGCGACTTTTCGAGCTTCCTGCTGCAGGCGCAGGCGAGCGGGGCGAAGGTGCGTCGGCTTCGCCAACGCCGGCGCCGATACCATCAACAGCATCAAGCAGGCGAAGGAGTTCGGCATCAAGCAGACGCTCGCGCGGGCTGCTGGTGTTCATCTCCGACGTCCACGGCATGGGCCTGCGAGTCGCCGCAGGGCCTGGTGCTTTCCGCCACGTTCTACTGGGACCTGAACGACCGCACCCGCGCGTTCTCCGAGCGGCTGCGGGCGAAGGTCGCCGAACGGTGCGGGCCGGCATGGGCCACGCCGGCAACTATTCGAGCACGCTGCACTACCTCAAGGTCGCGGCCGAGATGGGGCGCGGCGCAGGCCAAGGCGAGCGGGGCGGCGACGGTCGCGCGCATGAAGGCGATGCCGACCGACGACGACGTGTTCGGCAAGGGCTCCATCCGCGAGGACGGCCGCAACGCTCCATCCCTGCTATCTGTTCCAGGTGAAGACGCCGGCCGAGAGCAAGAAGCCCTGGGACTACTACAAGCTGCTGGCGACAACTCCGGCGCGACGAGGCGTTCCGCCCGCTGAAGGACGGCGGCTGCCCGCTGGTGAAGAGCTGAAGGACTCGAGGATGAACGTCATGCGACTTTCCCGCCGCACTCTGCTTGCCGCTACCGCCGCCGCGGCCACGCTGCCGGCCTTCCGCGCCCGTGCGCAGGACGCCGGCGCGATCCGGATCGGCGTGCTCAACGACCAGTCCGGCCCCTACCGCGAACACCGGCGGCATGACCTCGGTGATCTGCTGCAAGCAGGCGGTGGAGGAGTTCGCGGCCCAGGGCTTCAAGGTCGAGGTCATCACGGCCGACCACCAGAACAAGCCTGATATCGGCGCCGGCATCGCCCGGCAGTGGTACGACCGCGACGGCGTTGACGTGATCCTCGACGTGCCGACCTCCTCGGTGGGCCTGGCGGTGCGCGGCGGTCGCCAAGGAGAAGAACAAGGTCTACATCAACGTCGGCGCGGCGACGTCCGACCTGACCGGCAAGCAGTGCTGCGCCCAACATCGTGCACTGGTCCTACGACACCTACATGCTGGCGAAATCCACCGGCGGCGCGCATGGTGCAAGGCTCGGGCGGCACTAGCTGGTACTTCATCACCGCCGACTACGCGTTCGGCCACGCAGCTGCAGCGCGACACGACGCGTTTCGTCGAGGCGGCGGGCGGCAAGGTGCTCGGCTCCTCCGCCTATCCGTTCCCCGGCACCAGCGATTTCTCCAGCTTCCTGCTGCAGGCGCAGGCGAGCGGTGCCAAGGTGCTCGGCCTCGTGCAACGCCGGCGCCGACACCGTCAACAGCATCAAGCAGGCCAAGGAATTCGGCCTGCAACCTGAGGCTCGCCGCGATGCTGATGTTCATCACCGACGTCCACGCGCTCGGCCTGCAGGCCGCCCAGGGGCTGACGCTCACCGAAAGCTTCTACTGGGACCTGAACGACCGCACCCGCGCCTTCACCAACCGCGTACGGCCCAAGACGCCGAACAACTGGCCGAACATGATCCACGCCGGCTGCTATGCGGCGACGCTGCACTACCTGAAGGCCGTGCAGGCGCTCGGGGTCGCGGAGGCCAAGCGCAGCGGCACCGCCACCGTCGAGCGCATGAAGGCGATGCCGACCGACGACGACTGCTTCGGCGAAGGCGCACATCCGCGAGGACGGGCTGCAGCATCGTGCCGAGCTACCTGTTCCAGGTGAAGACGCCGGCCGAGAGCAAGGGCAAGTGGGACTACTACAAGACGCTCTCCGACCACGCCGGCGCGATGAGGCCTGCGCGGCCGCTCGCCGAGCGGCGGCTGCCGTCTTCGTGAAAGCTGAGCTGACACCCGCGATGCTGACGATCTTCGGCAAGCCGCTGATCCTTCTCTACGGCCAGCTCACGCTCGGGCTGATCAACGGCGCGTTCTATGCGCTGCTGTCGCTCGGCCTTGCCGTGATCTTCGGCCTGCTCAACATCATCAACTTCGCCCATGGCGCGCTGTTCATGCTGGGCGCCTTCGCCACCTGGGCGCTGCTGAACTATGCGGGGATCGGCTACTGGCCGTCGCTGGTGCTCGCGCCGATCATCGTCGGCGCGTTCGGGCTGGTGCTGCGAGCGGATGCTGATCAGCGCCTCGCCGGCCTCGACCATCTGTACGGCCTGCTGCTGACCTTCGGCCTCTCGCTGATCATCGAGGGGCTGATGCGCAACCGCTTCGGCTCCTCGGGCGTGCCGTACGCGCATCCCGCCGTGCTGCAGGGTGCCACCAATCTCGGCTTCATGGTGCTGCCCCGCTATCGGGCCTGGGTCGTCGTCGCCGCGCGTCGTCGGTGTGCCTGCTCACCTGGCTGCTGATCGAGAAGACGCGGCTCGGCGCCACGCTGCGTGCGGCGACCGAGAACGCGCCGCTGGTGCAGGCGTTCGGCGTGAACGTGCCGCGCCTGGTCACGCTGACCTACGGCGGCGGCGTCGGCACTGGCGGCGTTCGCCGGCGTGCTGGCGGCGCCGATGAACTCGGTCAACCCGAACATGGGCTCCAACCTGATCATCGTGGTGTTCGCCGTGGTGGTGATCGGCGGCATGGGCTCGATCCTCGGCTCGATCGTCACCGGCTTCGGCCTCGGCATCATCGAGGGGCTGACCAAGGTCTACTATCCGGAGGGCTCGGCGACGGTGATCTTCGTCGTCATGGTGCTGGTGCTGCTGCTGCGGCCGCGCCGGGCTGTTCGGCAGGCGCCACATGATGTTCGGCTTTCACGCGCGCGCAGGCGATCGCTTTCGCTGGTGATGGTGGCGCTGATCGTGGTGGCGCCGCGCGGTGCTCTATCCGGTGTTCCTGATGAAGGTGCTGTGCTTCGCGCTGTTCGCCTGCGCCTTCAACCTGCTGATCGGCTATGTCGGCCTGCTGCTCGTTCGGCCACGCCGCGTTCTTCGGCATGGGCAGCTACATCGCCGCCTGGACGGCGAAGACCTGGGGCCTCTCGGCGGAACTCGCGATCCTTGCCGGCGGCGCCGTCGGCGGCGTCGCTGGGCCTGGTGCTTCGGCTGGCTCGCGATCCGCCGCCAGGGCATCTACTTCGCCATGATCACGCTGGCGCTGTCGCAGATGGTCTATTTCTTCTGCGTCGAGGCGCCGTTCACCGGCGGCGAGGACGGCATCCAGCAGGTGCCGCGCTCGCCGCTGTTCGGCGTCATCCCGATGCAGGCGGACATGGCGCTCTACTGGCTGGTCGCCGGCGGTCTTCCTGCCGGCTTCCTGCTGATCCACCGCATCATCCATTCGCCGTTCGGCCAGGTGCTGAAGGCGATCCGCGAGAACGAGCCGCGCGCCATCTCGCTCGGCTACCGCGCCGACGACTACAAGCTGCTGGCCTTCGTGCTCTCCGCCGCCCTCGCCGGCATCGCGGGCGCCACGAAGGCGCAGGTGTTCGGCATCGCGACGCTGACCGACGTGCACTGGTCGATGTCGGGCGAGGTGGTGCTGATGACGCTGCTCGGCGGCATCGGCACGATCTTCGGCCCGGTGCTGGGCGCGCTCGTGTTCGGCAGCGCTGGAGACCTATCTGGCGCAGTTCGGCGACTGGGTGACGGTGACGCAGGGCGCGATCTTCGTCGCCTGCGTGCTGGCGTTCCGCCGCGGCATGATCGGCGAGCTGGCGGGGCGGCTGCGGCCTCACCCTGTAGCACCTCTGTAGCATCGGGGCCGGCGCGGTGTAGCCTGCCGCGCCGATGCTGACCCCTGTGCCCGCGAAGCCCGGCCGTCTGCGCCCGGAAGCCCTGTTCCGCCCCGGCTCGGTCGCGGCTTGTCGGCACGGCGGCGCCCGCAGGCGCCCTGGTGCTGGCGAACCTGCGCGCCGGCGGCTTCGCCGGCCCGATCCTGACTGCCGAGCCCGATACCGTCGCCGGCCTGCCGGCCGCGCCCGATCTCGCGATCGTGTGTGCCGAGGGCGCGGCGGCGGCGGCCGCGGTGCTGGCGCTCGGCCGGCGCGGGGCGGGGGCGGCGGTGCTGATCGGCGATGTCGCCGATGCGCGGCGCTGGCGCGGGAGAGCGGGGTGCGGCTGCTCGGCCCCGGCTCGTTCGGGCTGGCCGTGCCCGCGATCGGGCTGAACGCCACCACCGGCCACCTGAAGCCGGCGCCGGGACGGGTCGCGCTGGTCGCGCAGTCGGTCGCGGCTGTGCCGCGCGGTGCTCGACTGGGCGGGCCCGAACGGCATCGGGTTCAGCCACGTCGTCGGCATCGGCGCCGGCGCCGATCTCGGGTTCGACGCGGTGCTCGACTGGCTGAGCCGCGATCCCGACACCGGCGCCGATCCTGCATCGGCATGCGGGCGCATCGCCGATGCGCGGCGCTTCCTCTCGGCCGCCCGGGCGGCGGCGCGGCTGCGGCCCGTGGTGGCGCTCCACGCCGGCTGGCGCGTTCGCGACCCGACTCGGCGCCGCGGAGACCGCGCTGGCGGCGGCACTCCGCCGCGCCGGCGTTCTCGGCGTCCCGAGCCTCGGCGACCTGCTGGCGGCCGCGGAAACCCTCACCCGCGCCCGCCCGGCGCGCGGCGAGGCGATCGGCGATCGTCGGCAATGCGCTCGGCGCCGGCCTGGCTCTCGGCGGACGCCGCGCTGCGCGAGGGCATCGCGCTCGCCGCCGAGCCGGTGGTGGCGCGGGCTCCCGCCGCGGCGGTGACGCGGCTCGCGGCGGCGGCGTCGGTGCGGCGGCATCGTCGTCGCCCATGCGCCGGGCACGAGCGAGCCGGGCGCGGTCGCGGCGCTGGCGGAGGCGGTGCAGGCCGCGCCGGTGCCGGTCCTGGTCGCGGCGATCGGCGAGACCACGGGCGCCGAGCATCGCCGCGCGCTCACCGCCGCCGGCGTCGCGGCATTCGAGACGCCCGAGCAGGCGGTGCGCGGCTTCCTCCATCTGCGCCAGCACCGGCGCAATCGTCTTGCCGCGGCGCGGGAGCTGCCGCCGTCGCGGGTCCTGACCCTCGCCCCCGACCGCGCCGCGGTCGCGCAGGCCGTTCGCCGCATCCCGCGCGGCGGGCCGGACGGCGATCACGCAGGCGGCCGCCCTTGCGGTGCTGGCCGCCTACGGCATCCCGGTCGCGCCGACCCGCCGCGCGGCCGATGTGCCGGCGGCGATGGCGGCGGCAGTCGCGCTCGGCTTTCCGGTGGTGCTGAAGCGGTGCCGGCTGGGGCCGCCGGCGTCCGGGCGAGCGGGGGGCGATCGCGCTCGACCTGCGCGACGCGGCCCAGGTGCATGATGCGGCGCGGATGCTGCTGCATCGCGAACTGCCCGGCGGCGCACCCGGCTTCATCGTTCAGAAGCAGGCCGGGCGGGTGCGCGAACTGCTGATCCGCGTCGGCGAGGACGCGGTGTTCGGCCCCACGCTCGGCTTCGGCCAGGGCGGCACGGCGGCGGAGGCGTTGGCTGATGTCGCGCTCGACCTGCCGCCGCTCAATCTGCCGCTCGCCGATGCGCTGATCGCGCGCACCCGCGTCGCCGGCAGCCTCGGTGCGCTGCGCGACCAGCCGGCGGCGGACCTCGCGGCGATCGCCGACGCGATCGTGCGGGTGAGCCAGCTGGTCGTCGATTTCCCCGAGATCGCGGCGCTGGAGATCAATCCGCTGTTCGCCGACGCGGCCGGCGTGTCCGCGGCGGATGCCTGGATCACGCTGCGCCCGCCCGGCGCACCGCCCGCGCGGCTCGCGATCGCGCCCTATCCCGCGGAGCTGGCCGCCCCCTATCAGGGCCGCACGGAGGCGTTCCTGGTCCGCCCGATCCGCCCGGAGGATGCCGAGGCGCACGCGGCGCTGTTCGCCCGCCTCTCGCCCGAGGACGTGCGGTTCCGCTTCTTCAGCGCCATCCGCGCGCTGTCGCCCGAGCAGATCGCGCGCCTGACGCAGGTGGACTACGACCGCGAGATCGCCTTCGTCGCGGTGCGCGAGGCGACGGCCGAGACCGTCGCCGTCGCGCGCCTGGTGCGCGAGAACGACGACGCGGCCGAGTTCGCCGTGCTGGTGCAGGCGGACGTGCGCGGGCAGGGCCTCGGCGAGCCATCTGATGCAGCGGCTGATCGACTGGGCGCGCGCCCGCGGTGTGGCCTGCATCACCGGCGAGATCCTGGCCGACAACGCGCCGATGCTCGGCCTCGCGCGACGCCTGGGCTTCACCCTACATCACGAGCCCGACGATGCGACGGTGATGGAGGCGCGGCTCACGCTCTGAAGATTGCGCTCGCTCCCGACGTTGCCCCGGCCCCCGCAACTATTGCGGAACGCCAAGAAGCGGACATATCCTACCCGCAGACGGCCGGATCGCCGGGCCGTCGAAGGCATGTCGCCAGCATCGTCGGCGCGGTCGGGTCGGTCCAAGGAGCGGTGCCGGATCGGCCGCCGCCGCACGGGGCGGCGGCTTCAGGGTGGGGACCAACATGGACCAGCAGGACGACTGGGTGCACCGCGTGCTCGGCGTCGTTGTGCATGGCGCGCCTGAGGGGGCGGCGCCGCCCTCAGCGAGCGCCGCACGGGCACAGGAGGCTGCGGCGGTCAGCCGAGGCCGGGTGAACTTCCGAAAGATGCAGCTGCAATGGCGCGCCGCCGAAGTGGAGGCGAGCGCTCAGCTGAATGCCTTCGCCAAGACGCTGCTCGCCGACCCCGAAGTGAAGGCGCATCCCCAATTCGCCGAGCTGGCGGCGGCGATGGGCGATGTCAGATCGCTGATTCCCACATTCAGCGACGATCTTGCCGACGAGCTGGACCGGCTGGACAACGCCGCTACCCCGGACGACCGCAGGGCTGCACGCGACGCGGCCCTGAAGGTGATCGGCGAGTACGACACTGACCTGGCGGGCGCGGAGGGGTTGCGGGACCTGCAAGACCTCGCCGATGACGAATATGGCGGCATGGAGTTCTTCTCCGGCCTGCAGGCGGCCTTGGCGGAATTGCGCCGCGCGGTGGCGAATGCCGCCTGATCGGGCCGTTCCAGCCCGCAGAACCGCGGCGCGCCGGACGCGCTGAGCACTGCACTCTCGGGAGGAACAGGCGATGAGCGGACAGAAATCGTCCAATAAGGTTGAGCGCGCCCTGGCGGCGGTCAGCAAGAAACTGACCGGCAAGGATGACGAGGCCGACCGGGTCAGCACGCATAGTTTCAAAGAGCTATACAAGAACAACATGGTCCCGTTGTTGCTGGAGAGTTACAAGCCTTCCTACTACACGCTGCCAAATTCCATCATGCTGTCCATCGACGTCGAGTTCGACGTGCGGGACAAGGACTACGACTACCTGCAATCCGAGGGCGTTGCGCCATACGTGCAAAGGAAGGCGCAGGAGCTGGTGATGCTCGGGCTGCCGCCGATCGTGCAGAAGCTGCGACGCGCCGAGGGCATGGTGGCGCTCGGCTACATCAAGGAGGCGGATTTCATCGCCGAGGTCGAGGACGCGATCGGCGAATTGGAGACCAAGACCTGTAAGGAGATGGGGCCGCTGCTGGAACAGGCGGCCAAGGCGTTCGTGAAGGACAAGCGCCGGGTTCGCGTGTTCAAGCTGCGCGCGGCGGGCTCGGTGGTGAAGAACGTCATTTCCATCGCCGGGAACGCTGCCCATGCGGGCCTGTCGTGGGGCGCGACCTCGCCGCTCGCGATCGTGCTGATCGCTCGCTCCTGCATCAGCATCGCCCAGACCATCGGCGAGGTGCGCGCGACGGCGAACAAGATGGTCGCCCTGATCGACATCGACTTCAAGGTGTTCGACACGCTGATCGCCGAGGCGGGCAAGTCCGAGGACCCGCGGCTGGTGAAGGCACGCAACGACCTCGCCGAGATCGGGCTCTCCTTCATCAGCGCGGTGACCGGGCTGAAGACGCCGAGCATCAAGAACTGCAAGGACCACATCAACACCTATCGAGTGAAGATCACCGAGTTCGAGATGAAGGTGGTCTCGCTTGGCCCGAAGCTCACCGAGATGATCAGCGCCAACACGGCGCTGGCCAAGCAGATCGAGACGATGCCGGTCAAGGTCACCGCCGACGCGATCGCGAAGGCGTCGATGACGTCGTGCTTCGAGGGTGCGGCCGCGGAACTGAACACGCAGTTCGCCAGGATCGCCGACCTCAACGGCGAGATCGAAAAAGGGCACCAGGCCGCGGCCAAATATGAGGAGCGGCTGGCGGTGCTGGAGAAGTCCATCCACAAGACATTGACCGAGTGGACCGCCGTCGGCTTCTCCCTCGGCATCGACGCGGCGCTGGGCGTCAACGCCCCCGAGGAGGCGCTGGAGAAGGGGCTGGAGGCCATCATCTCCCTGGCGAACACGGCGATGGACGTGATGCTCGAAAAGATGAAGTGAGCCGAGGCGCGCGCGCGCGCCGCCACGCCCGCGCGGGCGTCGTTTCCACCGCCGCCTTGCCACGCGGCAACGGCGTGGCCGCAGCGTCTGTTTCCCTCAGGCGACCTTCGGCAATGCCGCCAACGCCGACTGCAAGGCGTCTTCGTCATACGGACTGTCGCTCAGCTTGCCGGCCTGGAAGTCGATATAGGCCTGCATGTCGAAATTGCCGTGGCCGCAGAGGTTGAACAGGATCGTCCGCGCCTGCCCGTCGCGCTTGCAGGCAAGCGCCTCGTCGATCGCGCCGCGCACCGCATGGTTGGCCTCCGGCGCCGGGATGATGCCCTCGCTGCGCGCGAACTGCAGCCCCGCCTCGAAGCAGGCGATCTGCGGATAGGCGCGGCTTTCGATCAGGCCGAGTTCCTGGACCAGCGACACCAGCGGCGCCATGCCGTGATAGCGCAGCCCGCCCGCGTGGAAGCCCGGCGGGATGAAGCCCGAGCCCAGCGTGTGCATCTTCACCAGCGGCGTCAGATGCCCGGTATCGCCGAAATCATAGGCGTAGCGGCCGCGCGTGAGCGACGGGCAGGCGGCCGGCTCGCAGGCGATCACGCGCGGCTTCGCCCCGCCGCGCAGCCCCGCGCCGATGAACGGAAATGCGATGCCGGCGAAGTTGCTGCCGCCGCCGGTGCAGCCGACGACGATGTCGGGATAAGCGTCCGCCATCTCCATCTGCGCCATCGCCTCCAGCCCGATCACGGTCTGGTGCAGCAGCACGTGATTGAGCACGCTGCCGAGCGCGTATTTCGTGTCGTCGTGCTGCGCCGCGACCTCCACCGCCTCGCTGATCGCGATGCCGAGGCTGCCGGTGGTGTCGGGATGCTCGGCGAGAATGGTGCGCCCGGCATTGGTCTCCCGGCTCGGGCTGGCGACGCAGCTTGCGCCCCAGGCCTCCATCGCGGCCTTGCGGTACGGCTTCTGGTCGAAGCTCACGCGCACCATGAACACCTGCACGTCGAGCCCGAACGTGGCGCCGGCATAGGCGAGCGCGGAGCCCCATTGCCCGGCGCCGGTCTCCGTCGTCAGCCGCCTGACGCCGGCTTCCTTGTTGTAGAAGGCCTGGGCGACGGCGGTGTTCGGCTTGTGGCTGCCTGCCGGGCTCACGCCCTCGTATTTGTAGAAGATGCGCGCCGGCGTATCGAGCGCGCGCTCCAGCCGCCGCGCGCGATACAGCGGTGCCGGCCGCCACTGGCGATAGACCGTGCGCACCGGCTCGGGGATCTCGATCTCGCGCTCGGTGCTCACTTCCTGCGCGATCAGCGCCATCGGGAACAGGGGTGCGAGATCGTCCGGCCCGACCGGCTGCAGCGTGCCGGGATGCAGTACCGGCGCCGGCGGGCGCGGCAGGTCGGCAACCAGGTTGTACCACGCCTTCGGGATCCGGCTCTCGTCGAGCACGTATTTCACTGTCTCGGACATCGGCCCCTCCTGCCTCGCTTTTGCGCCATACTGCCGCAGTGGCGCCCGGCCGCGAAGCGCGTTCAGCGGGGCAGGAGTTCCGTGAACCGGGCCGCATCGACGCGGAACGGGTTGTGGCTGCGCGGGCGGTCGCGCGCGGTGAGGGCGCCGAACAGCTCCGCATAGGTCGCCCCGGCGTGGCAGGCGAGGTCCCAGAAGAACGGGTCCGGAAAGTCGCCGGGCGAGAGCACCAGCACCGACGCGCCCGCGGCACAGAACGCGATGTTGGCGAGCGCCGCGCCCTTCACGCCGACGACGCAGGACGCGGCGCGGAACAGCGCCGCCTGGCCCACCAGATCGAGCCGCTCCGGCTGCACCACTTCATAGCCGGCCTCGACCGCGATCGCGATCAGCTCGGCCTCGTTGTCCAGCCGGCGCGCCGGGTGCGCGCCGCGCGAGACGAACAGCCGGCGATGCGCGGCCGGCGCCGCGAGGCTCTCGCGCAGCACCAGCGCCCGCAGCGCCGCGAGGCCCTCCGGCTGCTTGAACAGTGGCGGCACGTGCACCGGCGCCGGGTAGATCAGGTCGTCGACGCGCCACGCCTCGTCATCGGGGTGTTCGAGCACCGCGACCCCCGGGGCGAGCAGCGCCACCGTCTGCGCCACCAGCGCGCGCACCGGCGCGCTCTCCTGCCGCCCGAGGATGATCCGCCAGCCTGCGGGCAGGCGCATGCGCGCGGCGAGCGCGAGCGTCGCGGCGCTGTCGATCAGCCAGTGGCCGTAGTTGCGCCACCGTGGCCGCTTCAGCAGCAGCGCCGCACCCTCGATCCGTCGCGGCGGCGGCGTGGCGAGGCGGAAGCGCCCGGCCTCCGCCTGCGCGAACCCGTCGGGCGGGCGATCCTGGGCAAGGAATTCCGTGGCGCTGTCGCGCACCAGATGGGCATCGCGCGTCACCACGCTGCCTTGCCCGGCCACGATCGCATCCTTCAGCGTCGCGGTGCGGAGCGGGCCGTAGCCCTGCCGCGCATTGGCCAGGATGTCGCGCATCGTCTCGTGCAGATCGGCGTCGAGGTCGGCGGTATCCACCGCGCGCGGGGCGGGGCGCGCATAGCCGCCGGCCGGCAGCAACGTGTCCACGCCGCGCACGCCCGCGGCGTTCCTGGTCGCCACCATCCGCTTGTGCTCGATCAGGTCGGCGAGTGGTGCGACGGAAATCTCTCCGTCCATGGCCGCGCTTTCGCACAGGGGCGCGGGTTTGTAGCAGCCGGCGCCGCGCCCTCGCCAGCACGCTTCCGCAACAGCACCGCCGCCGCTAGAGTTTGCGCATGCGAATCGTGCTCCCTCCCGGCCTGGACCCGGCGCAGGACTACCACGGCCTGCGCATCGCGCAGGACCTGGCGCCGCCCGGCGATACGGTCGCGCTGCCGGAGGACATGACCTACGTCTTCATCGTGTTCTCGAACCGCTCGGGCTCGACCCTGCTCGCGGAGCTGCTGGCCGCGAGCGGCTTCTTCAACCGCACGAGCGAGCCGCTGAACGCCGACGCGGTGATCCCGGGCGCGCGCGCCCGGCAGCTCGGCTCCCTCGCCGCCTATTTCGCGGCTGTCGTCCGCGAGAGCGCCCGCAACCGGCATTTCGTCGTGAAGGCCGCGGTGGGGCAGCTCGGCGTGCTGGCGGCGCACGGCGTTCTCGGCCGCATCCTGCCGCGCGCGCGCTTCATCCAGACCGAGCGGATGGACAAGGTGGCGCAGGTCGTCTCCTGGTCGATCGCGGCGCAGACCGGTCGCTTCACCAGCTACGACCCGGCGGGCGAGCGCCCGGCGCCGCAGTATGACGGGCCGGCGCTGCGCCGCTCGCTCGACGGGCTGCTGGGCGTGCACGCACGCACGTCCCTGTTCTTCGCGCTCAACGGCATCGTGCCGTTCCAGGTTACGTATGAAGCGCTTGCGGCCCGGCCGGGGGAGACCGCCGAGCAGGTCTGCGCCTGGCTCGGCCATCCCGAACTGCGCTGCGATCCGGCGCTGGTCGGGCTGCAGCGGCAATGGACCGACCGCAACGCCGAGTGGTGCCGCCGCTTCGTCGAGGACCAGCGCGCCGCAGCAGCCCCGCAAACCTGAAGCACGCTGATGGAGAGAGCGGCATCCGGACCCGCGGGAGGGGCCCGGATGCCCGGCCGGGACCGATGATCTAGTCGGCCGCGGCCTTGGCCTTCACGGCGTCGTCGATCGAAAGCTGGTGGGCCCGATCGGCGAGACAGGCGCGGATCGTCTCGAGCTGCGCCGGCGTCACGCGGTTGCTCAGGTTCGGCATGCCCTGGCTTTCGAGCGCGCCCTTCAGGACCACGTTCGCGAACGCCTCCTTGTCCGCGATGATCGGCGAGCGGCGCAGGTCGGGCACGACGCCGATCGAGATGGCGGAGAACCCGTGGCAGAATACGCAGTTGCCGTAGTTCGTCGCGCCCTCACGCACCGTCGCCTCGGTCCAGTCCGGCTCCTTCTTCACGACCGTCGCGGGCCGCGGCGCGGCCGGCATGTAGGGCGGCAGGGACGCGGTGCCGTCGAGCTTGAAGGCGAGAATGCGGCCCTGTCCGACCTTCGCGCCGTCGACATACGGCACGTTCAGCCCGTTCGCGCCGCCGAAGCCGCTCAGCACCGCGATGTACTGCGCGCCGCCCAGCTCGTAGGTCATCGCGCGAGAACTGCATGACAAGATCGGCTCGGCGCTGTTTGCGCTGCATGCCGGGCTGCTCGCCCTGCGCCACGCCATTCCCGGCAACGCGGGCGCCGCGGAGCGGATCGACGACCTGGGGTCGATCATCGAAGACGTGCAGCGGGGGAACCGCCGGCTGCTGGAACGCCTGCGCCCGATGGCGCTCGATCATCTGTCGCTCGCCGATGCGCTGCGCGACCTTGTCGCGACCTGGGGCAACCGCGCGCGCGGGATCGCCTGGATCAGCGAGATCGACGATACCGTCGAGGCGGGCGACCAGGACGCCGCGCTCGCCACCTATCGGATCGTGCAGGAATGCATGACGAACGCGGCGCGCCATTCCCTCGCGCGCCAGGTGAAAATCCGTCTGTGGCACGATGCGGCGACGCGGCAGACGCATATCGAGGTGGCCGACGACGGCATCGGCCCGCCTTCCGACCTGCGGATGGGCTACGGCCTGCTCAGCACCACGCAGCGCGTGCGCAAGCTGGGCGGGACGCTGCGCATCACCCGCAACCGGCCGGAGGGCATGCTGGTCAGCGCCGATTTTCCCTGCGTGGCCGAGCAGCGGCCGGCCGACGCCGCATGACCGCGTTCGAGAAGGTGCTGCTGGTCGATGACCATCCGCTGGTCCGCGCCGGTTGCCGGCAGGTGCTACGGGTGATGCGCGCGACGGTGCTGGAGGCGACGACCGCGATGGCGGCGCTGCGCATCAACCGCGACGAGCAGCCCGACCTCATTCTTCTCGATATCAGCCTGCCGGACATGAACGGCGCGGACGCGCTGGGCCGGCTGCGCGCGGAGAACCCGCGGGCGCGGGTAATCATGCTGACGATGTACGAGGACATCGCGCTGGCCCACCGGCTGCTCAAGCGCGGCGCGGCCGCCTACGTGACGAAGAACGACAGCCCGGCCCTGCTGCTGCAGGCAATCGACGGGGTCCTGCAAAGCTGCGCCTTCGTCAGTCCGAAGTCTCAACTCCCGCGCGGAGAACGCCAACGACATCGACAGCGGCATCGCCGCACTGTCGCCGCGCGACCGGCGGATCATCGACCTGCTCGGCGAGGGCAAGTCGCTGGCGGAGATCTCGTACGAGCTCGGGCGGAGCTACAAGACGGTTGCGAACGTCACCAACATGATCCGCAGCCGGCTCGGGCTGCGGACCAACGCGGCCCTGATCCGGTTCGCCGTCGAACGCCGGCTCGCGCCGCGATCGGAAGCCTAGCGCGCGAAGGCCGCGACGACGATGGTCAACACGCCCAGCGCGAGGTTGACGGCGACGAGCCTGCGGATGCGCTCGGCCGCGGCGGCGCTCGGCGCGGCGCGCATCGCCCGCCACGGGCCGAAGAACACCCCGAGGAAGATCGCGCTCATGATCAGGCCGAGCAGCAGCATCACGTGCACCCAGCGGGTTCACGCCGGCAAACCCGCCGAAGGTGACGAACAGCATGATGAAGCCGGTCAGCAGCACGAGCACCATCGCGTGCCACACGAGCAGGAAGAAGCGGCGGAACACCTGCCCATGCAGCGCCAGCCGCTGCGCCGGCTCCAGAACCCCGAGCGAGGGACGCAGCACCATCAGCGCGAACGCCATGCCGCCCACCCAGGCGACGGCGGCGAGCAGGTGCAGTGCCAGCAGGACGTGAAAGAGGATCATCCGAGCAGCCTCTCGATTTCCTCAAGTAGCTTCAACAATTCGGCGGCGGCGGCCGATTTCGGTGCCGCCTCGGTGACCCCGAGGCCGCGCGCGAAGGCCGTGGCGAATCCGGTCCGGTTGCCGAGCCGGGCGGCGAGCAGCGGGTAGCCGCGCCGCGCCAGCTCGGCCTCCATCTTCCGCCCGCAGCTTGCCGCCGGTGGGCACGCGGTTCAGCACCAGATGCGCGCGGCGCCGCTCGGTCGCGGCCAGGGCGAGCGTGCCCTCGGCGGCCCACAGGTCGGGCGGGCTCGGTTGCAGCGGGACCAGAACGAGATCGGCGCTGCGCACGGCGACGCCGTGCCTCGGTCTCGATCTGCGGCGGGCTGTCGATGATCAGCACGTCATGCTCGCGCCGCATGCGGTCGAGCTCGGCGCCGAGGCGCCAGCCGGCGGCGTCGGAGAGCGCGATGCCCCGGCGACCGCGCCGGCGCAGCGCATGCCAGCGTGCCAGGCTGTGCTGGGGGTCGATGTCGAACACCGCGACCCGCCGCCGCGCCGCGAAGGCCGCGGCCAGATTGGCGGCCAGCGTCGTCTTTCCGGCACCGCCCTTTTGCTGCGCGACCGTGATCACGACCGCCATCGCGGCATGCTACAGGATCGCCGCCGCGTCGCGGCAAGTGCCGGAGCCTGCGCCGATGTTCGACCCGCCGGAACTGCTGACGCCCGCCGAGGCCAGCGCGGCGGATCGCGCGGCGGCGGCGCTGGGCGGCCGGTGGCGTGGCTGATGGAGAACGCCGGCCGCGCCGTGGCGCGCGCGGTGCGCCGGCGCTTCGCGCCCTGCCGCACGCTGGTGCTGTGCGGCCCCGGCAACAACGGCGGCGACGGCTATGTCGCGGCGCGCCACCTGGAGGAGGCAGGCTGGCCGGTCGCGGTCGCCGCCCTCGCCGCGCCCGACCGGCCCGGCGCGCGAGGCGGCCTCGCGCTGGCGCGGGCCGCTCGCGGCGCTTCACCGCGGCCGAGGCGGCGCGGGCCGAGCCTGGTCATCGACGCGGTGTTCGGCGCCGGCCTTGCGCGCGATATCGCGCACCGCGTCGCCGAGGTGCTGCGCGCCGGCGCGGCGCGTGGTCGCGGTGGACGTGCCCAGCGGGCTCGACGGCGCGACCGGCGCGGTGCGCGGCTTTGCGCCGCAGGCCGACGCTGACCGTGACGTTCTTCCGCCGCAAGCCCGGCCACCTGCTGCTGCCGGGGCGCGACGCTGTGCGGCGAGACGGTGCTCGCCGATATCGGCCTGCCCGACGGCGGTGCTGGACACCGTGCGACCCGCGACGTTCTGCAACGGTCCGCTGCGCTGTGGCGCGTGCCGCGGCCGACTCCGGACGGGCACAAATATTCGCGCGGCCATGTGACCGTGCTGGGCGGCGCCGCGATGACCGGGGCGGCGCGGCTGGCGGCGGTCGCGGCGCGGCGGGGCGGCGCGGGCATGGTGACGATCGCCGCGACCGGGGCGGCGGATGTCTACCGCAGCGGCGAGCCCGGCACGATCGTCGAGACGCGGCCGCTGGCCGAACTGCTGCAGGACGCGCGCCGCACGGTCTGGGTCTGCGGCCCGGGCCTCGGGCTCGCGGACGCGGCCGAGGCGGCGCTGCCCGCTGCTGCTCGCGGCCGGGCGGCAGGTGGTCGCCGACGCCGACGCGCTCGCCGCCTGCGCGGGCGCGCCGGAGCGGCTGCGCGGCGCGGCGGTGCTGACGCCCGCACGCCGGCGAGTTCGCCCGCGTGTTCGGCGCCCCCGGCGCCGACCGCGCTCGCGGCCGTGCGGGCGGCAGCCGCGCGCACCGGGGCGGTGGTGCTGCTGAAGGGCGGCGGACACGATCATCGCTGCCCCGGACGGCCGCGCCGCGATCAACGCCAGCGCGCCGCCCTGGCTCGCGACCGCCGGCGCCGGCGACGTGCTCGCCGGCCTGATCGCCGGGCTGCTCGCGCAGGGCATGCCGGCCTGGGACGCGGCCTGCGGCGGCGGCCTGGCTGCATGGCGCGCGCTGCGCGACGCATGCCGGCGCCGCATCTCATCGCCGAGGATCTGGCGCCCAAATTGCCGCGTGCGTTCGCCGACGCGCGAGGAGAGCGCCGCCATGAGCGACGCCGCCCCCACCCTGTTCGACCGTGCGCTGCGCCGCATCGCCGGGTGTCTGGCGCGACATGGCGCCGGGCGTCGCCCGCGAGGAGGACGACGAGCATCGCCGGCCAGATGCGCGCCTGCCTCGCCGGCGCGCGGCGGCGAGGTCAGCGCCCGCAACCGCGCCGCCAAGCTGGCGCAGACCTATCTCACGCTCGACGAGGCCGGGCCGGCGCGACTTCCTCGCGCACCCTCGCCGGCTTCGATTCCGACGCCGAGGCCGTCGCCGAGCGCGTTCGAGGCGGTGCGCGCCGCGCCCGACACCGCTGCCCGCGCCGCCGCGCAAAGCCCGCCTGCGCCGCGCGCTGGAGCCGCCGCGCGCGCGCCTGCTGACGCAGTTCACCGCCATCCCCGACGGCATGAAGTTCCTGGTCGATCTGCGCGCCTCGCTGCTCGCGCTGCATGCAGGACGACCCGATGCTCGCCGCGCTGGAGGGCGACCTGAAGGCGCTGCTGGCGAGCTGGTTCGATGTCGGGCTTCCTCGAACTGCGCGCGCATCGACTGGAACAGTCCCGCCGCGCTGCTGGAAAAGCTCGCCGGCTACGAGGCGGTGCACGAGCATCCGCTCCTGGCGCGACCTGAAGGACCGGCTCGATTCCGACCGGCGCTGCTACGCCTTCTTCCATCCGCGCATGCCGGCCGAGCCGCTGATCTTCGTCGAGGTGGCGCTGGTCCAGGGGCTCGCCGACAGCGTGCAGCGGCTGCTCGACCAGAAGGCGCCGCTGATCGACCTGCGCGCGGCCGACACCGCGATCTTCTATTCCATCAGCAACTGCCAGCGCGGGCTCGACGGCATCAGCTTCGGCAATTTCCTCATCAAGCGCGTGGTCGACGTGCTGTCCGCGCGAGCTGCCGCAGACTCAAGACCTTCGCGACGCTCTCGCCGATCCCCGGCTTCCGCCGCTGGCTGGACGCGCGAGCTCGCCGAGCAGCGCCCGGGCTTCTTGAGCGAGGAGGAATGCGACCGCCTGCGCACCGCGGCGCCCGCCGACCGGCCCGGCGCCGGAGACCGGCGCGCAGGCGCTGGCGGCGATCCTGGCCGCGCCGCGGCTGGTGGCGCGATGCTGCGATGCGGCGTGCGGCCGAGCCGGTGCTGCTGCGGCTCTGCGCGCGCTACCTGCTGCTGGAAGAGCACGCGGCGCGGCGGGCGCTCGACCCGGTGGCGCATTTCCACCTCGTCCAACGGCGCGCGGCTGGAGCGCATCAACTGCCGCTGCCGACATCTCCGAGAAGGGGCTGCAAGGAGAGCGCGACGTTCATGGTGAATTACCTTTACGATCCCGCCCGGATCGAGGAATACCACGAGGATTATGCCGGCGAAGGCCGCCGCAACGCCTCCAGCGCCGTGCGGCGCCTGGCGCGCGGCTGGGCGTAGGCGGCGCAGGAGAGAGACGAGGATGAACGCGCCGACTGACGAACGGCTCCGGCCGGATATGACGGCGCGACCGCGCGCACGCTGGCGCTGCTGCGCCAGGTCGAGCGCAAGCTGCTGTGGCTGTCGGCGTGGATGGTGCACAACGCCAACCACATCCGGCCCGAATCGCGACGGGCTGAAGGTGGGCGGCCACCAGGCGTCCTGCGCCTCGGTCATCTCGATCATGGCGGCGCTGTATTTCGAAGTGCTGCGCCCGCAGGACCGCGTCGCGGTCAAGCCGCACGCCGGCGCCGGTGTTCCACGCCATCAACTATCTGTTCGGCCGGCAGACGCGGCGAGAAGATGGAGGGGCTGCGCGCAGTTCGGCGGCGTCGCAGCCCTATCCGAGCCGCGTGAAGGACGGCGCCGGAGGTGGATTTCTCCACCGGCTCCGTCGGGCTCGGCGTGGCGATGACGAGTTTCTCCGCGCTGATGGCCGACTATGTGCGGCTGCACGGGCTCGGCCGCGCCGACCTGCCGCCAGGGCGGCACATCGCCATCGCCGGCGACGCCGAACTCGACGAGGGCAACATCTACGAGGCGCTGCTCGAAGGCTGGAAGCACGACGTCCGCGATGTCTGGTGGATCATCGACTACAACCGCCAGAGCCTCGACTTCGTGGTGCCCGACCGGCTGTTCGGCCGCATCGAGGGCCTGTTCCGCGACATGGGCTGGAACGTCGTCACGATCAAATACGGCCGCAAGCTGGAAGCCGCGTTCGCGCGCGAGGGCGGCGAGGCGCTGCGCGCGCTGGATCGACGATTGCCCGAACAGCCTCTATTCCGCGCTGACCTTCCAGGGCGGCGCGGCGTGGCGGCAGGCGCTGCTGGCCGATCTCGGCCGCTCGCAGGCGCGCGCGCCATCATCGATCCGCTGTCGGACGACGAGCTGGGCGCGCTGATGACCAATCTCGGCGGCCACGACATCGAGACGATGATCGAGACGTTGCGCGCCGCCGACGCCGCGGGCGACCAGCCGACCTGCTTCATCGCCTACACCATCAAGGGCATGGGCCTGCCCTTCGCCGGCCACAAGGACAACCACGCCGGGCTGATGACCAAGGAGCAGATGGAGCTGTTCCGCGCCGAGCATGGGCATCCGCCCCGGCCACGAATGGGACCTGTTCGAGGGGCTCGACGTGCCCGAGGCCGAGTTGCGCGCATTCCTCGACGACGTGCCGTTCGCGCACGCCGCTGACGCCGGAGGGGCGCGCGTTGACGCGCGCCGCTCGTCGCGGTGCCGGCGCGCGCTGCCGACGCCGAAGACGGCCGGGCGCAAGATGTCCACGCAGGGCGGGTTTCGGCGACATCCTGGCCGAGATCGGGCGCGGGCAGGGCGAGCTGAAGGAGCTCGCCGCGCACATCATGACCACCAGCCCGGACGTGACGGTCTCGACCAATCTCGGGCCGTGGGTGAACCGGCGCGGCATCTTCGATCGCCACACCCGCAACGACGTGTTCCGCGACTCCAAGCTGGCCTCGCGCGCAGCGCTGGGGCATGTCGCCCGAAGGGCCAGCACATCGAGCTTGGCATCGCCGAGCAGAACCTGTTTCTGCTGCTGGGCGCGGCGGGACTGGCGCCGGCGCTGACCGGGGCGCGGGTGCTGCCGGTCGGGCACGGTGTATGATCCGTTCGTCAATCGCGGCCTCGATGCGCTGATCTATGCCTGCTACCAGGACGCGCGCTTCCTGCTGGTCTCGACGCCGTCGGGGCTGACCCTGGCGCCCGAGGGCGGGCAGCACCAGTCGCGTCAACACGCCGCTGATCGGCATGGCGGCCGACCGGCTGGCGAGCTTCGAGCCGGCGCATGTGGACGAGCTGGCGATCCTGCTGCGCCACGCGCTTCGAGCACATGCAGCAGCCGGACGGCTCGGCGGTGTGGCTGCGGCTGTCGACGCGGCAGCTGGCGCAGCCGGAGCGCGACGCTCGATCCGGCGGCGGTGATCGCCGGCGCGCACTGGGTGGTGCCGCCGGCGCGAGGGCGCGCGGATCGCGCTCGCCTATCAGGGGCCGGTCGCGCCGGAGGCCGAGGCGGCGTTCGCCGATGCTGCGCGAGGAGGAGCCGGGCGCCGGGCTGCTGGCGATCACCATCGCCCGACCGGCTGCATGCCGGCTGGCTGGCGGCGCTGCGCGCGCGGCGGGACGGGCGATCGCGGCGCGCGTGTCGCATATCGAGCGGATGCTGGCGCCGCTGGCGCCGGGCGCGGCGCTGGTGACCGTGCTGGACGGGCATCCGGCGACGCATGCCTGGCTGGGTGCGGTGCGCGGGCAGCGCGTGGTGCCGCTGGGCGCCGGACCGTTTCGGCCAGGGCGGCGATATCCCGGACCTGTATCGGGAATACGGGCTGGACACCGACGCGATCCTGGATGCCTGCGCGCAGGCGCTGCTGGTGCGCACATGAGGGGCGGGCGACTCGCCGGCGCGGCCCTCGCGGCCCTGTTCGGCGCGCTGACCGCTCACGGCGCGCTGGCGCAGGGCAAGCCGCTCATCGTCTACGTCTCGCCCAACCCGATCGGCGTCAACGACTTCCTGAAGCTCGGCCGTGTCGGCACCGAGGCGGTGGCGCGCACGCTCGGCGCCGAGGCGAAGGTGTTCGAGAGCACGGACCCGACGACGCAGCGCCAGAACGTCGAAGCCGCGGCGCGCGCCGGGGCGAAGGTCGTCATCACGGTCGGCTTCGAGTTCAACGACCTCGTGCCCGATATCGCCGCGAAGTATCCGGCGGTGAAGTTCCTGATGGTGGATAGCTGCGCCAGGACGCTGCACCCGAACATGTACTGCGCCGACGTTCCGCGAGTACGAGCCGAGCTTCCTCGCCGGCGCCGGAAGCCGCGTGGACGAGCAAGAGCGGCAAGGTGGGTTCCGTCGGCGCGCTCGACATCCCCTTCCTGCACCGCTTCACCGACGCGTTCGGCGAGGGCGCGAAATACGCCCGTGCCGGCATCACCGTGGTGCCGACGCTTTGGGTCGGCGGCAGCAACGCGTTCTCCGATCCCGCGCGCGGCGCGCAGCGCGGTGCGGCGATGACCGCCGCCGGGGCCGACCGCGTGTTCGCCGCCGCCTCCGGCAGCAATGGCGGCGTGTTCAAGGCGATGCGCGACGCGCCGGGTGCGCTCGCGTTCGGCGTCGATGTCAACCAGTGCCCGCAGGCGCCGGGCGCCGTGATCGACAACGTCGAGAAGCGGACGGATGTCGTGGTCGAGCAGGCCGTTGCCGGCATCTTCCACGGCACCGAACCGCAGATGGCGACGCTCGGCCTCAAGGAAGGCGGCATGACGCTGACCGGGCTCGGCGCGGATGTCGCCGCCTCGCAATGCGCGATCGCGCGCTGGCCGGACGTGATCACGAAGCTGAAGGCGCTGCGCGAGAAGATCGTCAGCGGCGCGATCAGGATCGCCGACCCGCTGATGAAGTAAGCGCGCCCCGCGTGCCGCCCGCGCTGGAGACGCTGGGGATCGTCAAGCGCTTCGGCGCCGTGCTCGCCAACGACGCGATCGACCTCACCGTGGATCAGGGCGAGATCCACGCGGTGATGGGCGAGAACGGCGCCGGCAAGACCACGCTGATGAGCATCCTCTACGGCATGCAGCGGCCGGATGCGGGCGAGATCCGGCTGGCCGGACGGCCGGTGCGTTTCCGCACGACGAGCGATGCGATCGCGCACGGCCTCGGCATGGTGCATCAGGCATTTCGCCTGTTCGGCGCGCTGCGGGTCTGGGAAAATGTGGTCTATGGCCGCGAGCCGCGCCGTTTCGGCCTCATCGACCGGGCGCGTGCGCGCGCCGAGGTCGGCACGCTCGCCGGACGCTACGGCCTCGCGGTGCCGCCCGACGCGATCGTCGGCCGGCTTTCCGTCGGCGTGCGGCAGCGCGTGGAGATCCTCAAGGCGCTTTACCGCGAGGCACGAATCCTGATCCTCGACGAGCCGACCGCGGTGCTGACGCCGCAGGAGCGCGACGCGCTGTTCGGCGTGATGCGGCAGCTCGCCGCCGATGGCCGCACGATCCTGTTCGTCACGCACAAGCTCGACGAGGTGATGGCGATCACGGACGGCGTCACGGTGCTGCGCGAGGGCCGCGTGGTCGCGCGCATGCGCACGCGCGAGACCACGCCGCGCGCGATCATGCGCAGGCGATGACGGGCCGGCGATGCGTGCGCGGGCCGCGCGCGCGGCGATCGCGCCCGGCGCGCCGCTGCTGGACGTGCAGCGATCTGACGCTGGCGCGCGCCGGGACGCCGGCCGCGCGTCGATCGTGCGCGCTTCGCCGTGCGCGCCGGCGAGATCGTCGGGGTGGCGGGCGTCGCCGGCAATGGCCAGAGCGGAGCTGGTCGAGGCGCTCTGCGGGCTGCGCCGGCCGGATGCCGGCGCAGGTCGCAGGTGAACGGGCAGGAGGTGACCGCATGCCGATGTCGCGTCGCATCGCGCCGCCGGTCTCGCCTATATCCCGGAAGATCGTGCGGCCGTCGGCACCGCGGCGGCGGCGAGCGCCGCGGAGGAGCTGGCGATGGGGTTTCAGCGCCGCCCGCCGCTGCGCGCGCGGCTGGCTGCTCGACGCCGCTGCGCTGCGCGCCCGTGCGCGGCGCGCTGATCGCGCGCTTCGACATCCGGATCGGCGACGCGCGCGTGCCGGTCGGCACGCTCTCCGGCGGCAATCTGCAGAAGATCGTGGTGGCGCGCGAACTCGATCACGCCGCCCCGGTGCTGATCGCCGAGCAGCCGACGCGCGGCGCTCGACATCGGCGCCACCGCGTTCGTCCACGCGCGGCTGCTCGCCGAGCGCGCCGCGCGGCCGCGCCGTCCTGCTGGTCTCGGCCGAGCTGCAGGAGATCCTCGCGCTGAGCGACCGCGTGCTGGTGATGTATGAGGGCCGCATCGTCGCCGACCTGCCGGCGGCGCAGGCGGACGAAGCGACGCTCGGCCTGCTGATGGCCGGGCGCCGCGCCGAGGCGGCGTGATGCGCATCCCCGCCGTGCTCGCCCGCCGGCGCCGCGGCGGTGCTGCTGCGGCGGAGCTGCTGGTGCTCGCCTCCGGCGCCGATCCGCTCGCGACCTATCGGCAGATCATCGTCGGCGCGCTGGCCTGGGAAAATCTTCCGGACACGCTGAACTGGGCGGTGCCGCTGCTCGGCATGACGCTCGCCGCGGCGATCCCGCTGCGCGGCGGCATGGTCAATCTCGGCGGCGACGGGCAGCTCGTCATCGGCGGGCTGGTGGCGGCCCTGGTGCCGCTCGCGCTGCCGGGGCCGGGCTGGATCGCGATGATCCTCGCCGTGCTGCTCGCGATGCTTGCCGCCGGCGCCTACGCCGCGCTCGCCGCCTGGGGCGAGGCGCGGCACGGCGTGCCGACTGCTGATCTCCAGCCTGCTGCTGAGCTATCCGGCGATCGGGCTCGCCTCCTACCTGGTCGGCTTCCCGCTGCGCGACACGATCGAGCGGGCTGCCGCAGACGGCGATGATCCCGCCTGCCGCGCGGCTGCCGGCGCTGGGCGGCGCGGTGAATGCCGGCGTCGCTCGCGATCGCCGCGGTGGCAGTGCTGTTCGTGGTCTTTCGATCGGCGCACGGTCGCGCGGCTACGAGCTGCGCATGCGCGGGCTGAACGCCGCGCTTCGCCGCGCTATGGCGGCGTGCGCGCTCGAACGCCAGGCGATCGGCGCGATGTTCGCCAGCGGCGCGATCGGCCGGGCTGGTCGGCGCGATCATCGTGCTCGGCGCGCAGTTCCGCTTCACCGACGGCGCGCTGCTCTCGCCCGCCTACACGTGGTCGGGGCTGATGGCGGCGCTGCTCTCCGGTGGCGAGCCCGTGGGCGCGATTGCCGCCGGGCTGTTCTTCGCAGCGCTGCAGAGCGGCGGGTTCGCGATGCAGCGCGAGACATCGGTGCCGCGCGTGCTGACCATGGTGTTGCAGGCGATGATCATTCTCCTGCTCGCCGCCCGCCACGGGCTCACGCGGCGGCCGACGTGAGCGGCCTGCTCGCGCCGGCGCTGCTGCATTCGGCCACCCAGGCGATCACGCCGATGCTGCTCGCGGCCCTCGGCGGCGCGCTGTGCGGGCAGGCGGGCGTGTTCAACATCGCGCTCGAAGGCCAGATGCTCGCCGGCGCGTTCGCGGCCGTGGCGGGCAGCGCGTTCACGCACGCGGCCTGGGCCGGCGTGCTGATCGGTGCCGCGGCGGCGATGCTGTTCTCGCTGATCCTGGCCTACGGCGCCACGCGGCTGCGCGGCGACCCGATCGTCATCGGCATCGGCATGAACCTGCTCGCCTCGGGCCTGACCGCCTATCTGCTGCGGCAGATGTTCGGGGTCAGCGGCACGTTCGCCGACCCCGCGCATCGCCGGGCTCGCGACGCTCCGGCTCCCGGCGGTGCAGGGCGTGCCGGTGCTCGGCGCCGTGCTCTCGCGGCCAGACCGCGCTGACCTGGCTCGCCTGGGCGCTGGTCGCGGCGATCGGCGTGGTGCTGTTCCGCACGCCGCTCGGCCTGCGCCTGCGCGGCGTCGGCGAGGCAGCCGGATGCCGCGGCGGCGCTCGGCGTGCGCGTGGACGCGTACCGCGTCGGCGCCGTGCTCGCCGCGGGCGCGCTGGCGGGGCTTGCCGGCGCGCAGCTTTCGCTCGGCACCGTCAGCCTGTTTTCCGAGGACATGAGCGCGGGACGCGGCTGGATCGCGGTGGTCGCGGTCATGCTCGGCCGCAACAACCCGCTTTACGCCGCGCTCGCCTGCGTGCTGTTCGGCTTCGCCGATGCGGTCGGGCTGCGGCTTGCAGGGCAGGGGCTGCCGAGCCAGCTGACCGACACCGCGCCCTACTGTCGTCACGCTCGGCGCGCGCTCGTGCTCAGCCATCGCCGGCACGCCTGGGGAGGACCGCATGACCGCGCCTTGCCGCATGATCCTGGACGTGGACACCGGAATCGACGACGCGCTGGCGATCGTCTACGCGCTGCACCGGCCGGGGATCGCGCTCGAGGCGGTCACGACCACCTTCGGCAACATCGACGTGGCCACGGCCACGCGCAACACGCTGCAGATCCTCGAACTCGCCGGCCGCGGCGACGTGCCGGTGGCGCCAGGGGCCGCGCATGCGCTGGTGCGGCCGTTCGTGCGCGGGGCGGCCCACATTCACGGCGCCAACGGCCTCGGCGAGGTCGAACTGCCGGCGCCGCGCGCCGCGGCCGCGCGATGAGCACGCCGCCGACCTCATCATCCGCATGGCGCGCGCAAATCCCGGCGCCATCACGCTCTGCCCGGTCGGCCCGCTCACCAACGCCGCCCTCGCGCTCGCCCGCGCGCCGGAGATCGCGGGGCTGCTGCGGGAGATCGTGCTGATGGGCGGCACGCTGTTCCATCCCGGCATTCCGGGGCATCGCGAGCCCGATGGCGGATGCGAATTTCTGGAACGACGCCGAGGCCGCGCGGATCGTGCTGCGCTCCGGCGCCAAGATCACGCTGGTCGGCATGGACGTGACGATGAAGGCGCTGCTGACGCCGCGCGATGCGCGCGACGATCGCCGCGCACGGGCGGCCGCGGCGGCGACGCATGATGCGGATCGCCGAGTTCTACGTGAACGCCTATCAGGACCAGTATCCCGGCATCGCCGGCTGCGGCCTGCACGATCCGCTGGCCGTGGCGGTGGCGGAGGACCCCTCGCTCGTCACCGCGGAGGCGATGCAGGTGGACGTGGAGCTTGCCGGCGAGCTCACGCGCGGCCAGCTCGTCGCGGATCGCCGCCGCACCGGCAAGGTGCAGCCGAACGCGACGGTGTGCCTCGATCTCGACGTTGCCCGCTTCACCGAGCGATTCGTCGCGGCGATGGGCTTCAGCCCCGGCCGCTGATCGGGATCGCCGCGCCGGTGACGCCGCTCGCGGCGTCGGAGAGCAGGAAGGCGATCACCTCCGCGACCTGGCGCGGCGTGACCCAGGCGGACGGATCGGCGCCCGGCATCGCGGCCCGGTTCTGCGGCGTGTCGATCACGCTCGGCAGCACCGCGTTGGCACGCACGCCGGACGCCTTGCCTTCCTCAGCCGTGCTCTCGATCAGCCGCAGCACCGCGGCCTTCGACGCACCATAGGCGGCGAGGCCCGCGGGCGCGCGCTGGGCGGCGCCGGCGCCGATGGCCACGATGCTGCCGCGCCCGGCCGCGCGCATGGGCGGCAGGGCGGCGCGGACCATGCCGAGCGTGGTCAGCAGGTTCATGCGCTGCATGCGGTCCCAGAACGCCGGGTCGGACTCGTCGAGCGGCGCCGCCGCGAAGCCGCCGACCGTGTGCGCCAGCCCGTCGATGCGGCCCAGCGCCTGCGTCGTGGCGGCGACCAGGCGCTCGCACTCGGCCGGCTCGGCGAGGTCCTGCGCCGGCAGCACCAGCGCGGCACGGTCCCCGAGCCGCGCGCGCAGCGCGGCCTCGTTGCGATCGACGGCAACCACGCGCGTGTCCCGCTCCGCCAGCAGCAGCGCGAGCGCGGCGCCGACATTGCCGGCGGCCCCGGTGACGACGACGACGTTGGCATCGGCCATGACCGTGCTCCCTTGGACTACGCGGCCGGAGTCAGGCTCCATTCCGGATCGCCCGGCTCGCAGAGCAGCGGCGTTGCGTTCGGCAAGCGCACGTTCGGCGCGAGCCCCATCGCCGCGCGCAGGGCGCGGAAGAATGCGCCGTGACCCACCACCAGCAGCGGTCGCGGGCTGCGCGAGGCAGCGGTTGATCGCCGCCACCGCGCGCGCCCGCAGTGCGGCGAAGGTCTCGGCGCCCTCGGGCGTGAACGAGCCGGCGATCCAGTCGGGGAACCAGGGCTGCATCGGCTTGCCCTCCTGCACGCCGTAGCGCACCTCGTGCAGGTCGTCCTCGATCCGCACCGGCTGGCCGATCACCGCCGCCGCGATCTCCGCGGTGACGCGCGCGCGCGACAGCGGCGAGGCGACGATCGTCAAAATCCCCCGCCCGCGCAGCAGCTCGGCGGCGGCCTTCGCCTGCTCGAGCCCGTGCGGGTTGAGCGGCACATCGACGTTGCCCTGGCTAAGGTCGCGCGTGTTCCAGTCAGTCTCGCCGTGACGGAGATACCAGAAGGCGACTGGCAGCAGCAGGGCTGGGCTGGCGTCGTTCAGGGCCGATCCTCCGCCTGTGTCAATCGAACAGCGAACTGACCGAACTTTCCTCGTGATCCGCCGCATCGCCTCGGCCATCAGCGGCGCGATCGTGATCTGGCGGATGTTCGGCGCCAGCCGCACCGCCTCGGTCGCCAGGATGCAGTCGGTGATCGTCATCATCTCGATCGGCGAGGACGCGATGCGCGCCACCGCGCCGCCCGACAGCACGCCGTGCGTCACATACACGCTGGCCGAGCGCGCGCCGTGCGTCGATCAGCGCGTCCGCCGCGTTGCAGAGCGTGCCGCCGGAATCGACGATGTCGTCGACCAGGATGCAGTCGCGCCCGGCGACATCGCCGATCACGTTCATCACCTCGGAGATGCCCGGCGCGCTCGCGGCGCTTGTCGATGATGGCCAGGTCGCAGTTCAGCCGCGTGGCGATGCGCGCGCGCGCGCAGCACGCCGCCGACATCGGGCGAGACGATCATCGATGTCGCGGCCCGTGTAGCGCTCCTGGATGTCGCGGCTGAACAGCGGCGCGGCGTACAGGTTGTCCACCGGGATGTCGAAGAAGCCCTGGATCTGCGCCGGCGTGCAGATCCATCGTCAGCACGCGGTTGGCGCCCGCCTCGGTGATCAGGTTGGCCACCAGCTTGGCGCTGATCGGCGTGCGCGAGCGCGGTCTTGCGGTCCTGCCGCGCATAGCCGAAATACGGCATCACCGCGGTGATCCGCCGCGCCGAGGCGCGGCGCAGCGCGTCCAGCGTGATCAGCAGCTCCATCAGGTTGTCGTTGGCCGGATACGAGGTGGACTGGATCACGAACACATCCTCGCCGCGGACGTTCTCGTGGATCTCGACGAACACCTCCATGTCGGCGAAGCGGCGGACCGAGGCGCGGGTCAGCGGCAGGTTCAGCGTGGCGGCGACCGCCTCGGCGAGCGGGCGGTTGCTGTTGCAGGCGACGATTTTCATGCGCGGGCGATCCGGCGCGGCGGGGCGCGGCGCCTTCTAGCAACCGCGCCGGCCGCTGTCCATGAACGTGTCATGGCTTGCCCGGCGCGGCGGCCGGCATGGCGCCCGGCGGTCGCTGCGGGGAGGCGATGCCGTCGTTCTTGACGATCACCTCGTGCACGCCGCCGGCGGCCTCCTGCGCCACCACCACCGCGACATCGCCCCAGTAGCTGGTCGAGCGAGCCGCGCCGGGATCTCGTTGAGCTGCACGACCTGGCCGCGCTCGTCGCCCTTGGCGTCTTTCATCGATCCACTGGATCTCCACCCGCTGCTGGTCCGCCCGCGATCGGCATCTGCGCACTCGCCGGCGACGATGAAGTCGGCGCCGGTCGGCGGTGTCCTGCACGCACGTTCGCCGAGCGTGGTGAGTTGCGCGCGCATCTGCCGGGTCAGCGACGGTGTTGCCGTCGCCGGGCGCGCCGGTCACGGTCTTGATCATGCACCGCGGCGGGCGGTTGAGCAGGCTGTTCGGGTCGCTCTGCTGCCGCGCCGCCTCGATGCTGGTGAGCAGGGCGGCGATCCGCGGGGCGGCGTCGGCGGCGGCCTGGGTCAGCGTGGCCGGCGTCGGCGGCCGCCCAGGCGGCGGCCGGCACCGGCCGGCCCTCGGCGGTTGCCCTTGCGCTCGCCCGCGGGATCGTCACGCGTGAACATGCGGCACCACCGTTGCCCGCGCAGGTCTCGGCGCGTGACGACGAGGCGCCAGTCGCCCGTATGCGCGGGCGCTCGGCGACGGCCGGCACCTCCTGCGGCCTGCAGGCCTTGGCGACGGCGTCGGCGATAGGCGGCGCTGGCGGCGTCGGGCAGCAGCGCGTCGCCCGGCGCCGGCACGGCGAGCCGCGGCGGGCGGCGGCTGGGCGAGCCGTTCCGCGGTCGCGCCGGGGTTGCCCTGGAACGGCCGCGGCAGGTCGCCGCATGCGGCCAGCGACAGCAGCACGGCAGCGCGAGCGAGGCTGTGATACGCGATATGATATGCGCGATGCCAAATCGCGGCATCACAGCGCGATGACCGAGATCTGGTGGCCGATCGGCCCGCCGCCGGCGAGCGTGCGGCGGCGATGGCTGAAGAAACGGTCTCGTCGGCGAGCGTGTCGGCCTCCAGCACGCTCGATCGCGGCCGACGCCGGCCGCGGCGAGCCGGGCGGCGCAGTAGCCGGGCAGGTCGAACTGCCAGCGCCCCGGCGCGCCGTCGGCGGAAGAAGCGGGCGTCGGCCGGGTCGCGCGCCAGCACCGCGTCGCGCAGGTCGGCGGCCGACCTCGTAGGAGGCCTGCGCCGATGCAGGGACCGATCGCGGCGGCGATCGCGTGCGGCGTCGGCGCCGAGGCGCAGCCATCGCGGCGATCGTCGCCTCCAGCACGCCGGCCACGGCGCCGCGCCAGCCGGCATGCGCCGCGCCGACCACGCCGGCCGCTCGGGTCGGCGAGCAGCACCGGCGCGCAGTCGGCGGTGACGATGCCGAGCGCGATGCCCGGGCCGGTCGGTCACCATGGCGTCGGCGCGCGGCCCGCCGCCGGCCGCCCAGGGCTCCGTCACGTGCACGACGTCGGCGCCGTGCACCTGCGTGAGGCCGACGAGGCGGGCGGGATCGGCGCCGAGTGCGCGCGGCGGCGCGGGCGCGGTTCTCCAGCACCGCCTCGCGCGCGGTCCTGGCCGGAGAGGCTGCAGTTGAGGCTGGCATAGGGGCCTTCGCGAGACGCCGCCCTCGGCGGGTGAAGAAGCCGTGCGCGGACGGGCAGGCGCCGTCGGTGAGCGGCGGTAGCGGCGGTCATGCGCGTCGAATCCCGGCGGGGCGGGGAGCGCAGGGTGGCAAAGGGCCAGCGCCTTGAACAGCCGCCCCATGCGGTCGGGCTCGGCCAGCCGCCGCGCCGCGTCGATCAGCGCCAGCCGCGCGCGCCGGGATTGGCGCGGGCGAGCGCGTCGGTGCGCTGGAAGAGGCCGAGCCGCGCGAGGAACAGCCCCTGCGGCACCGGCCCCCACGCGGCCGCCCCGGCGGCGCGCGCGGCGGCGGCGAGGGCGGCGAAATCGACATGCGCGGTCAGGTCGGCGGCGCCGGGATCGGCGAGCGGGATCGGCGGGGCGGCCGTCGCGCAGCGCCTGCAGGCTGTCGCCCGGCCGCGCGGTTCGGGCCGTAGTCGAGGATCAGCGCCGCGCCGCCGCCGCGCGCCAGCCGGGCGCCGAGCGCCGCGTGCGATCGCCGCGGCAGGCTTCGTTCCGTTCCACGATGGCGCCGATCGCGGGCATCGCGCGGCGGCGCCGGGCATGCGCGCTTCGACAAAGGCGCCGTCCTGCACGAAGCGCTCCGTCCACCCGCCTCGCGGCGCACGAACTGGCGGATCGGCAGCGCGTCGAGAAACTCGTTGGCGAGCAGCATCATCGGCCCCTGCGGCAGCGTCCGCGAGCTGCGCGTGCCAGGCGTGCGGCGGGCAACGCGCGCCGCCTGGTCGCGCGCAGCCGCGGCGAGGTTTCGATCAGATGCAGCTCGCAGCGCGGCGCGCGAACGCCGGCGCGCGACCCGCTCGATCGCGCGCAGCGCATCGGCCATCAGCGTGCCGCGTCCGGGCCCCGCCTCGGCCAGCAGCACCGGCTCGGGCGCGCCCATCAGCTGCCAGGTGACCGCCGCCCACAGGCCGAGCAGCTCGCCGAACACCTGGCTGATCTCGGGCGCGGTGGTGAAATCGGCGAACGGATCGTGCGTCGCGTAGTAGGTGGCGTTGGCGCGCGCCATGAAGGCATCGAGCCGCTCCATCACTGCCGCTTCGCCCGCGCGATCAGCCAGATGCCGGCGAGCAGCATCGGCACCGACAGCAGCTGGCCCATCGTCGCTCCGGCGAAGAGAAAGCCGAGGAACGCGTCGGGCTGGCGGAAGAACTCGCCGATGATGCGCGCGACCGCATAGCCGCACAGGAACGCGCCGGTCAGCGAGCCGAACCGCGCGCGCAGCCGCTCGCGCCGCGGCGAGCGCGAGCATCACGCCGAGCAGCACCACGCCTTCCAGCAGCGCCTGGTAGATCTGGCTCGGGTGGCGCGGCAGCTAACTGCGGGTCGGCGGGAAAGATCATCGCCCAGGGCAGCCAGTCCGGCGCCGGCCGGCCCCACAGCTCGCCGTTGATGAAATTGGCGATCCGGCCGAGCCGCAGCCCGATCGGCGCGACGATGGCGATGCGGTCGGCGAAGCCCAGCACCGGGATGCGGTTCTTGCGGCAGAACAGCACGATCGGCGACGGCCACGCCGAGCATGCCGCCGTGGAAGCTCATGCCGCCCTCCCAGACCGCGAGGATCTCCAGCGGATGGGCGAGGAAGCGGTCGGCTGGTAGAACAGCACGTAGCCGAGCCGCCCGCCGAGGACGACGCCGAGCGTCGCCCAGGTGAGGAAGTCGTCCGACCTGCACCGGCGTGGCGACCGCCGGGCGGCGCTGCGCCAACCGCCGGACAGCCGCCAGCCCAGCACCAGGCCGGCGATGTAGGCGAGCGCGTACCAGCGGATGGCGAACGGCCCGAGCTGCACCAGCACCGGGTCGAACTGCGGGAACAGCAGGACGGGGAGCATCAGCGGGAACATCAGCGGGGAGCATCAGCGGTACGGATCGGCCTGTTGCAGATAGTCCTGCACGTAGCGGCGCACGCCTTCCTCCAGCGGCGTGAACTGCCCCGCGTAGCCGGCCGCGCGCAGCCGCTCCATGCGCGCCTGGGTGAAGGACTGGTACTGGCCGCGCAGCGCCTCCGGCATGTCGATGAATTCCACCGCGCGCGCCACGCCGGCCGCGTCGCACACCGCGTGCGCCAGGTCGAGATAGGTGCGCGCCCTGCCGGTGCCGAGGTTGAACAGCCCGCTCGACCGCGGGCGTATCCAGCAGCCACAGCATCACGTCGACCACGTCGCCGACCCAGATGAAGTCGCGCCGCTGCTCGCCGTCGGCGAGGCCCGGCTGATCGGAGCGGAACAGCCGCGGCGGGCGGCCCGGCGCGACCTCGTCGTATTTGACCTTCACGACCGAGATCATCCCGCCCTTGTGGTACTCGTTCGGCCCGTACACGTTGAAGAACTTCAGGCCCGCCCATTGCGGCGGCCGCGCCTGCCCGGCGGCGAGCATGCGCGCCACGTCGAGGTCGAAGGCATGCTTGCTCCAGCCATAGAGATTGAGCGGGCGCAGCCGCGCGAGATCGTCGACCCCGTCGTCGAACCCCGCCGCACCGTCGCCGTAGGTCGCGGCGGAGGAGGCATAGACGAAGCGCACCCAGCGCGCGGCGCACCAGTGCCAGAGGCGCAGCGGCAGCTCGACATTGGTGGCCCAGACCAGGTCGCCGTCGGTCGCGGTGGTGTCGCTGATGGCGCCGAGATGGAAGATCATCTCGATCGGCGGATGGCTGGCGAGGAAGCCGTCCAGCTCCTCGGGCGCCAGCAGGCGGGCCGGCGGATGGCGGCGCAGGTTGCGCCACTTGCCTGTGCTTCGCAGGCGGTCGATGACGACCGTCTCGTGGCCCCGCGCCGCCAGGGCCGCCTGGAGGATGGAGCCGATGAAACCGGCGCCGCCGGTGATCACGATCATGCCGACACGATATACCGGGGGCGGAGGCGAAGGAGGAAGGTCATGGATCGGCCGCGTATGTTCGACGACCTCGCCGGACTCGCCGGCGGCGCGTTCTCCGCCCTGGTGGGGCTGCGCGAAGAGATCGAGGCGGTGTTGCGCGCGCGCCTCGACGAGGCGATCCAGGCGCTCGACCTCGTCCGCCGCGAGGAGTTCGAGGCGGTGAAGGAAATGGCCGCCAACGCCCGCGCCGGGCAGGAGGCGGCAGACGCGCGGCTGGCCGAGGCACTCGCCCGCATCGAGGCGCTGGAGGCCCGGCTGCCCCGGCCCTCGGTGGGCGGCGAACCGGGCATGATTGCATGAGGCGCGATTCCATGCTGCAAAGCAGCATGGGCGCGTTCCTTAAGTCTGCGTGCTTGGACGGCTGCGCTCTTGCGGCGCGGAAACGTCGGTCGCTAGGTTGGCGACGGCGAGACGCCGGCCCCGCGGGCCGGTCTGGTAAGCGCCCCGCCACCGTGCCATGCGCCACGCCGGCGCTGGCACAGCCTGCGGCCTTCCTTTAGTTGGGAGACCTCGCATGTCAGCCCTCGGCAGCCACAACATCCAGGACCGCTCCGCCAACCCGCTGGACGTGATGGAGCAGATCGTCAGCGCCAACGACTGGGCCTTCGACCGGCGCAGCGACTCGGAAATGGCCGCCGAGGCGCCGGGCAAATGGTGCGACTACGGACTGTATTTCTCGTGGTCGCATGAAATTTCCGCCATGCACTTCACCTGCGCCTTCGACTTGAAGGTGCCGGCGGCGCGCCGGGGTGCGCTGTACGAGCTGCTGGCGCTGGCCAACGAGCGGCTGTGGATCGGTCATTTCGGCATGGACCCGGATGATGGCATGCCGCTGTTCCGCCATTCCGTGCTGCTGCGCGGGGCGCAGGGCGCCTCGGCGGAGAGCCTGGAGGACATGGTCGACATCGCCATCACCGAGTGCGAGCGGTTCTTCCCTGCCTTCCAGTTCGTGCTCTGGGGCGGCAAGACGCCGTCCGACGCGCTTGCCGCGGCGATGCTGGAGTGCGCCGGAGAAGCGTGAGGCGCGCGGCGTGAGCGCTCCACTCCCCCCGCTGCTGCTGGTCGGCCTCGGCAAGATGGGCGGGGCGATGCTTGCCGGCTGGCGGGAGCAGGGGGTTGCGCGCGTGGTCGCGATCGACCCGGCGCTGCCACCCGCGCCCGGACCCGAGGTGACGGTGGTCGCCGGGGCCGCCGACATCCCGGCCGATTTCCGGCCGGCGGCGGTGGTGCTGGCGATCAAGCCGCAGCAGGCGGCGGCGACGCTGCCCGCCTATGCCAAACAGGGCGACACGGTGTTCCTCTCCATCATGGCCGGGCGCGGCATCGGCGGCATGCGCGCCGCCCTCGGCGACGCGGCGCCGATCGTGCGCGCGATGCCGAACACGCCGGCGGCCGTCCGCCAGGGCATCACCGTCGCCTGCGCCGGTCCCGGCGTCAGCCCGGCGCAGCGGGCGCTGTGCGACCGGTTGCTCACCGCCATCGGCACCGTCGCCTGGGTCGCGGACGAGGCGCTGCTCGACCCCGTCACCGCGGTTTCCGGCAGCGGCCCGGCCTATGTCTTCCTGCTCGCCGAGTTGCTGGAGCAGGCGGCGGTGGAACAGGGCATTCCGCCTGACCTCGCGCGCCTGCTCGCGCGGCGGACGGTCAGCGGCGCCGGGGCCCTGCTCGCGGCTAGCGAACAGGCGTCGGCGGAGTTGCGCCGCGCGGTGACCAGCCCCGGCGGCACCACGCAGGCGGCGCTGGAGGTGCTGATGGCGTCGGATGCGTGGCCCGCGACCCTGCACCGTGCCGTGGCCGCCGCGACGCGCCGCTCACGCGAACTCGCGGGCTGACAAGCGGTGCCGGCGCGCCCAATATGGGCGCCATGGACAACGACGCATTCGATCGCAAGCTTGTCGAGGCGGCGTTCACGCTCATCGCCGAGCGGGGCTGGCGCCGGATGAGCGTCGCCGAGGCGGCGCGACAGGCCGACCTGCCGCTCGATCAGGCCCGCGCCCGGTTCCCGGTGCGTGCCGTGGTGCTGCTGCGCTTCGGCGTGCTGGCCGACCAGGCCGCGCTGGCGCTGGCCCCCAAGGAGGGACCGCATCGCGACCGGCTGTTCGACCTGCTGATGCGCCGCTTCGACTTCCTGCAGACGCATCGGGCCGGCGTCATGGCGCTGCTGCGTGCGCTGCCGACGGAGCCCTGCGTGGCCGCACTGCTGGCCGCCGCCAACCGGCGCAGCATGGCGTGGATGCTGGAGGGTGCCGGGATTTCCGCGCGCGGGCCGCTGGGACGGCTGCGCACGCGCGGGCTGCTGCTGGTCTGGCTCGCCGGTGTGCGGGCTTGGCGGCACGATACGAGTGCGGACCTGTCGGCGACGATGGCGGCGCTGGATCGCGCGCTGACGCGGGCCGAGCAGGTGGAAGGCTGGCTCGCCTGCCGCCGTCGCAGCGCCCCGCTGCCCACCGAGCCAGGGCCAACCCCGCCCGAGGCGGAGCCGGCGCCCGCCGGCTGAGACGCGAGCCGAACCCGAGGAGGTCGAGATGGCGAAGGATGCCAACGAGCCAGGGCGCGATACGATGGGCCGCGATGCGCCGTTCTTTCATACCATCGAGCAGGCGCGCTCGGCGGCGGAGGACTTCACCAAGTTCTTCGCCGACCTGAAGCTGCCGGCGATGCCCGACATGGAGATGCTGCTCACGGCGCACCGGCGCAACATGGAGGCGCTGGCGGCGGCAAACCGTGTGGCGCTGGAGGGGGCGCAGGCGGTGGCGCGGCGGCAGGCCGAGATCACCCAGCAGACGCTCGCGGAATTCACCGACGCGATGCGCAGCATGGCCTCGCCGGAGCCGCCGCAGATGCGCGCCGCGCGCCAGGCGGACCTGCTCAAGCGCACCTACGCACAGGCGATCACCAACATGCGGGAGCTGGGCGATCTGATCCAGCGCAGCAACGCCGAGGCGATCGGCCTCATCAACACCCGCTTCGCCGAGGCGATGGACGAGGTGAAGGTGCTCGCCCAAAGGTCCGGCCGACCGGGCTGACGCCGCGCTGCTCACGATTTCTTGACCCGGGTTGGCGAGGCGCGGCCGCCTAGTGTTGACGGCCGCGCCCCGTTGCGCGTCTGGGATTGATCCTGGCGGCACGCGGCGCGCGCGCAAATGAAAACGATCGAATTCTTGGGAGAAACGTCAAATGCAACGTCAAGACGAACAGGCGCAGGGGCGCTCCGGCGCGCTGTCGCGGCGCAGGATGGTGGCCGGACTCGCGATCGGCGCCGGGGCGATGGCGGCAGGCGCGCGCCTTGCCATGGCGCAGACGGCCGAGAAGGCCTCGCCCCCCACCACCGTGACGACGCCGCCGCGCGATTTCAGCCCGCGCGGCGCGCCGACCACCTATTTCACCGATCCCGACATCCTCGCCATCGATCCGAGCTTCAACGGGCTCACCCAGGCGAACGCCTCGATCGAGCGGCTGTGGCGGGGCGCGCTCTGGGCCGAGGGTCCGGCCTGGAGTGCCGAGGGACGCTATCTCGTCTTCAGCGACATTCCCAACAACCGGCAACTGCGCTGGACGGAAGACGACGGCAGGGTCAGCGTGTTTCGGATGCCGTCGAACAACAGCAACGGCAACACGTTCGATTTCCAGGGCCGCCAGATCTCCTGCGAGCACCTCGCGCGCCGCGTGGTGCGCTATGAACTCGACGGCTCGGCGACGGTGCTGGCCGACTCCTACAACGGCAAGCGGCTCAATTCGCCGAACGACGTGGTCGCGCATCCGGACGGCAGCGTCTGGTTCACCGACCCACCCTATGGCGGACAGCTCTACGAAGGCGCGCCGGACGCCGCCGGCGGCGCAAGCAACCCGTCCGGCAAGCTCAATCCGCGGCTTGGCCAACCCGCCGGGTTCACCGGCTACAAGCGCGAATCACCGACCAACTGCTATCGGGTCGATCCCAACGGCCGCGTCGATGTCGTCGTCACCGAGGACCAGGTCCCCGATCCGAACGGCATCCTGTTCTCGCCCGACTACAAGAAGCTCTACGTCATCAGCACCGGCAAGGGCCCGGGCGATACCGGGCCGGGCGGCAAGGGCGTGATCTATGTGTTCGACATCGGCGCCGACGGCAAGCCGACCAACCAGCAACTGTTCAGCGACTGCATGGTCGACGGGGTGAAATGCGGGCCGGACGGGATGCGCTGCGACGTGCAGGGCAATGTCTGGTGTTCGAGCAATGCCGGCCGCACCGTCGGCTACAACGGCGTGACGGTCTGGTCGCCCGAGGGCAAGCTGCTCGGCCGGATCCGGCTGCCCGAGGTCGTGGCCAACATCGCCTTCGGCGGTCCCAAGCGCAACCGCCTGTTCATCGCGGCGAGCCAGTCGCTGTACGCCGTGTACGTCGGCACCCAGGGCGCTGGTCCCGCCTGAGTAACGTTTCGCTTGCCTTCAGAGCGCGCGGGCCGCAGGCTCGCGCGCATGGCAAGGCGGATGACGTCGGGCACCGCTGCGTTCCTGCTGGATGCAGCATGCATGGGGATCGCGGCCTGGGCCGCAGGCCGCGGCATCGCTGCGCTGCTGGTCGCCGCGGTCACGCTGCTCTGGTGCTACGCGCTGGGACTGTACCGGCGGGAGGCGATCGCGGCCACGCGGGTCGCGCTGGCGCGGCTGCCGGTGGCGGTGGGGTTCGGCGTGGTCTCGTCGGCGCTGCCCGGTGCGCTGCTGCCGGCGGTCCTTCGCGTGGGCATGTTCCCGCTGCTGTTCGCAGCCCTGCTTGCGGCGGGCGCAATCAGCCGGGGGTCACTCGCATGGCTGCGCGCGCGCGGGTTCTTCCGCGCCCACCTGCTGGTTCTCGGCGCCGGCCGCCGCGCGTGGGAACTCGCGCTGCTGCTGCGCCGCGAGGGGCGCAACCTCGCCTACGAGCTCGTGTTCCTGCACGACCCCGCGCGCGGCCCCGCCGATCCGCGCCTGCTGACCGAGGCGGAGGTGGTGGCGATCGACGGTTCGCTGCTGGCAATCGCGCAGGCGCGCGGGGCCGAGGCGATCGTGGTGGCGCCGGACGAGCGGCGCGGCATGCGGCTCGATGCGCTCATGGAGTGCAAGATCGCCGGTTTCCCGATCGTCGAGTACCCTGACGTTTTTGGAGCGCGAGACGCGGCGCATCGACCTGAAGCGGCTCGATCTGAGCTGGATCCTGTTCGCCGACGGATTCTTCTTCGGCGTGCTCGACCGCGCGCTGAAGCGCGCCGCCGATGTGCTCGCGAGCTTTCTGCTGCTGGCGATCGTCGCGCCGTTCCTGCTGGTGGCGATGGCGCTGGTCTGGCTCGACGACGGTGCGCCCGTGTTCTATCGCCAGCAGCGCGTGACGCGGCACGGCGTGCGGTTTCACATCCTGAAGCTGCGCACGATGCGGCGCGACGCGGAGGCGCGCGGCGCGGTGTGGGCGGCGGAGCGCGATCCGCGCATCACGCGCGTCGGCACGTTCCTGCGCCGCACGCGGCTCGACGAGTTGCCGCAACTGTTCAACATTCTGCGCGGCGACATGTCGTTCGTGGGGCCCCGGCCGGAGCGGCCGGAATTCGTCGAGGCGCTGAGCCGCGAGATCCCGCTGTACGCCGAGCGGCATGCGGTGAAGGCGGGGCTCACCGGCTGGGCGCAGATCAACTACCCGTACGGCGCCTCGCTCGACGACGCGCGCTCGAAGCTGAGCTATGATCTCTACTACATCAAGAACTTCAGCATCCTTTTCGACGTTCTGATCATCGCGCAGACGCTGCGCGCGGTGCTCTGGCCGAGCGGCGTGCGCTGAGGGCGCGCCAATTCCACTGTCCCGGCCGCGCGGCCCGCCGCTATAGTCGCGCGACGTACAGGGGAGGCGTGCGATGCGACGTGTCGTCCTCGGGATGCTGCTCGCCCTGGCCATGTTGCCGGCCGTCTTCACGGCCGCGGCGCGGGCCGAGCCGCTGTGGCAGACCCTGCCGCCCACGCCGGCGCCGATCCCGACCGATCGCAGCGGCCTCGTGGACGTCAACGGGATCAAGATCCACTACGCGATCTACGGCCAGGGCTCGCCGGTCATCATGCTGCATGGCGGGCTCGCCAACACCGACTACTGGGGCAACCAGGTGCCGGCGCTGGCGGCGCATCACACCGTGATCCTGATGGACAGCCGCGGCCATGGCCGCAGCACGCGCGACGCGCGGCCCTACGGCTACGACCTGATGGCCGACGACGTCGTGGGGCTGATGGATGCGCTGAAGCTGGACAAGGCGGACATCGTGGGCTGGAGCGATGGCGCCATCCTCGGCCTCGATCTCGCGATGCGCTATCCCGACCGCATCGGCCGCGTGTTCGCCTTCGCCGCCAACACGGTGACGGCCGGCGTGCAGGACGGGGTGGAGAAGAACCCGACCTTCGCCGCGTACATCGAGCGCGCGGGACGCGAATATGCGGCGCATTCGGCGACGCCCAACGATTACGAGGCGTTCGTGGCCCAGATCAGCAAGATGTGGGCGGATCAGCCGAACTGGACGGACGCGCAGCTCAAGGCGATCAGGACGCCGGTGCTGGTCGTGGACGGCGACCATGATGAGGCGATCAAGCGCGCACACACGGAGTACATGGCGGCGACCATCCCGGGCGCGGGGCTGCTGATCCTGCCCAACGCGAGCCATTTCGCGTTCCTGCAGGACCCCAAGCTGTTCAACTACGCGATCCTGCATTTCCTGGGCGACGAGTAGCGCGCGCTGCCAGGGCCGCGCGCCGCCGTCAGGGCTGACCCACCGGCGAAGCTTTGGCCGCCGCGATGTACGCGTCCGCGTCCTCCCGGAGAATGTAGCGCTTGGCTGCAAGGTCTTCGGCGGCTGCGGCGACGGCGTCCACATACGCGGTGTGGTCGGGATAGAGCTGCTTCAGCTTGTCCGGCGGGAAGGGTTTGAACGTCCCGCTGATCGTGAAGAAGAAGTTGGCTTTTGCATAGTCCCAGGCAAAGCCGGTGTACTCGCCGAGCGGGGCACCCGCCTTTTTGCCGTCGACGAGGCTCGGCATGTGCGGCAGTCGCAAACCGCCTTTGGCGTTGCCATCGGCATCGCTTGCGGCCGCGCGCACCGGGGATCCTTCGAAGCTGCGCGGGGCTGTGTCGGAGAGTTCGATGGCAGTGCTCGCCGGTGGGAGCTGCCCGCTGAGCCATGCCTGCACATTGGCGAACCCGGCCCGGATCACCGGTCGGAAACCGACGGGATTCTGGTCCGGCATGCCGAGCTTGCGGAAATCACTATGCGCCGACGGGATGTGCGACACGCCGGCGATTTCGATCGTGCGGTAGTCGGGGTTTTCGCCGCGCTCGGCATCGCCACCCCACTCGACATCGGTCTGCGACGAGAAGGCGATGATCTTGGCGCCGTCGGCGAGCGCGCCGCGGCAGTCCTTCCAATCCGACTTGACGAGATCGTAGCACGATCCCCCGGCGCCGCCGACGAGACCGGCATCGAACACTGGCATCCCGCCCTGCATGTTGTGGTGATCGAAATACCAGCCACGCAGCAGACCCCCTGTCTGCGAGTAGCCGTAAGCGACGATCCGCGTGGAGGCCGGCGCAGTACCGGCGTCAGCGGCCAGGTGCTTCGAGGGCATGCGGGCGAGCGCGGCAGCGTCGCGAATGATCGTGTAGCCGTCGGCAGGCGCGGCGACGGAGCCGCTGCCGAGCGTCTCGACTGCCTTCTTGTCCCAGAGCACCGCGACATAGGCGTTGCCCGTACCGAAGAGGAAATCCTCCCCAATATGCAGGCGCGCGAGCGGGCGTGGTCCGCCGCCGAGAACGAACGCCTTGTTGCCAACCGTGCTCGTGTTGATGATGTCCACGACGGCCAGCCCGTTGTGATCAGCAGCTTGCTTGGGAAACGCGAGCGTGACGGGAACTGCATAGGGGCCGCCCGGCGCGCTGCCCTTCATCTGCACTTGGACCTCGCGATAGACCTTGCCGCGGAAGGGACCGATGTCCTTCGCTGCCAGCACCGTCAGGCTCTCGATGTCAGCCGTTGCCGGAAACGGCGCCACCAGAGCTAATGTAAGTGCGAGCGGAGCGGCCGCGGTGGTCGCGAGCCGACGCGAAACCCGGATGGCGAGCGTCATCGGCGTTCTCCTCTCGTGGTTCTTTCGCGCGCTAGGCCGATCGAAGGGCGAAGATCGCCCGGCGGCGGAAGCTCGTATCCCGCGCATTTTCTTAACGAGAAGGGCCAAGTCGCAAACTGCGCCCGCAGCGAAAGTAACATGTTTTGAAGAGAATAGCAAAATCGCCGGGAATTCGCTCATCCCGGAGCCCGCCAGCGCCGTAAAGTTATTGCGAACGCGCGGTTCGTCTGAGGGGGAACAAACGAGCGGTATACGGATGCAGGACGACAGGGACCACGCTGCTTGCCGCGCTCACGGAGCAACTGGGTCAGCGCACCGCCGATTGCCCGTTCTCCCCGAGAACCCTCAGCGCCGCCCGCCGACCTCGTCGAGATGGCGCAGCAGGTCGGCCGGGTCTTCGTAGACGCGCGCGGCGCCCGCGCGTTCCAGCTCGTCCTGCCCGTAGCCGCCGGAGAGCAGGCCGACGCCAAGCGCCCGGCAGCGCCGTGCGGCCAGCATGTCCCAGATCGCGTCGCCCACCACCACCGCATGCTCGATCGCGGCGCCGAGCCGGTCGGCGGCGGCGAGGAACAGGTCCGGATCGGGCTTGGCGTATTTCACCAGATCCCGCGTCACCACCGGCACTTTCGCCGGATCGACGCCGAGGGCGGCAAGGTTCGGCGCGGCCGTCTCCATCCGCCCGCTGGTCGCGATCGCCCATGGAATGGCGTTCGCGGTGAGGGATTCGAGCAGCGCCACGGCGCCCGGGCAGCGGGCGCACCTGCTTCACGTGCCGCTTATACGCCTCCGCATGCCGCCGGCGCATGCGCTCCAGCCGCTCGGCGCTGACATCGAGGTCGGTTTCGCGCAGCAGCATGTTCGCGAACAGCCCGCCGCTCATGCCGATCTTGCGGTGGATGCGCCAGACCGAAAGCTCGATCCCCTCCGCGTCCAGCGCGTCCTTCCAGGCGAGCACGTGCTGATAGACGGAATCCACCAGCGTGCCGTCGAGGTCGAACAGGAAGACGGGTTCGATGCGCGTCATCGCGCCTCCCGATCAGCCGGACCAGTGGGCCGGCACCCAAACCCAGGCGCCGCCGCGATAGTCCCAGTGCCCCTGGACCCAGCGGCGCATTTCCGGCCGCCGTTCGACGTAGTGGCCGGGGATCCAGACATAGGCGTTGCCGTTCCAGTGATATTGGCCGGGCTCCCAGATCATCACCGGGGGGCCGGGCGGCGGCGTGGGCGCGATCTCCATGACCGGCAGCGGCGGTGGCGGCGGGTAGGGATTGGCCGGGGTGCAGCCCGCCGCGAGGACGGTTGCCGCCGCCAGCGGCGAGGGGAACGCGCAGACGCATCCGCCTAATGCTCCGGGTCCATCACATCCAGTGGCCGGGCACCCAGGTCCAGGTTCCGGCCTGGCTCTCCCAATGCCCGTTCAGCCACTGATCGGAGTGGCCGGCGCGGGGGACCCAATCGCCCTGCTGCCAGGAATAGCCGGTCCCGGTCCATTCCCAATGGCCTGGGCGCCAGCTCATCGGCTCGCCCGAAATCGGCGGCTTCGGCATCGGCTCGGCGCGCGGCGGGGGCGGCGGCGGGTTGGGGTTCTGGCCGACCATCGTCTGGGCGCAGGCGGCCAGTCCCAGGGCAGCCAAGAGGGCGACAGCGCGCGCACGAACCATGCTCGGGCCTCCGATCCGATGACGGGCGGACGCTAGACGATCACTTCGGTCCCGACCAGGGCCGCGCTGGGCGTGGCGAGCGTCGGCGCGAGCGCGTGCACCCGCGGCAGGATCTGTTCGAGGAACACGACAGCGGCGAGCCGCGCCGCGTCGGGCGCGTCGGGCCGGGCGGCCACGCGGGCACAGAGCCAGCCGGCCGCGACGGTGCCGAGCACGCCGAGGAACGGCGTGGCCCCCGCCTCCGCCTCGCGCGTGCCGGCCTGCCGCAGCCAGGCGGCGCCTTCGTCCGCGCGCTGCACGGCGGCCGCGAGCGCCGGGGTGGTGGCGGGATCGGCGGCGATTTCGGCCAGCAGTGCACTGCACGCGGCCCCCTGGTCGCGCAGCAGCCCGCGCTTGAGCAGCGTCAGCGCCTGGATGCCGTTGGTGCCCTCGTAGATCATGGCGATGCGGGAGTCGCGCAGCGTCTGCGCGGCCCCCGTCTCCTCGATGAAGCCCGCACCGCCGTGCACCTGCACGCCGAGCGAGGCGGCCTCGAACCCGGCATCGGTCGCCCAGGCCTTGGCGACGGGGATCAGGAGCGATGCCCGCGGCTCCGGCGCCAGCGCGGCATTGAGCGTGAGCAGCCGCCCGCCGAGCGCGAGCGCGCGCATGGTCCAGAGCATGCGCCGCACGTCGGGGTGCTGCACGATGGGCGCACCGCCCTGCACCCGATCGCCGGCATAGGCGGCGGCGCGGCGGAAGGCGCGCTCGGCGAGAGCCACGCCCTGCATGGCCACGCCGATGCGCGCGGCGTTCATCATCGCGAACATGCAGGTGAGGCCCTTGTGCGGCGGACCGATCAGCTCGCCCTCCGCACCCTCGAACTCCATCGTGCAGGTGGGGCTGGCGTGGATCCCGAGCTTGCGTTCGATGGAATTGCAGCGCACGCCGTTGCGGCTGCCGTCCGCCTTGAGCTTGGGCACGGCGAACAGCGATATGCCGGCGCTGCCGGGCGGCCCGTCCGGCAGCCGGGCGAGCACCATGTGCAGGATGTTGTCGGTCATCCGGTGCTCGCCGTAGGTGATGAAGATCTTCCCGCCGTCGATCCGGTAGCGCCCGTCGCCGGCCGGCGTCGCGCGGGTGCGCACGCCGGAGAGGTCGGAGCCCGATTGCGGCTCGGTGAGGCACATGGTGCCGCTCCAGGCGCCGCTGAGCAGATTGGGAACGAAGCGGGCCTGCTGCTCGTCGCTGCCATGCGCTTCGAGCAGCAGCACGGCATCGTAGGTCAGCATCGGGCAGAGGCTGAAGGCGGCGTTGGCGCTGGTGAACGGCTCCCACGCCGCGGCGGCGAGCGCGTGCGGCAGGCCCTGCCCGCCATGGTCGGGGCTGGCGGCGATGCCGACCCAGCCGGCTTCGGCGAAGGCGCGATGGGCTTCGGCGAAGCCGTGGGGCAGCGTGACCTCGCCCTCCTCCCACCAGGCGCCGGACGTGTCACCCTCGCGGTCGAGGGGCGCGAGCAGGCCTTCGGCGGTGCGGGTGGCTTCCTCGAGGATCGCCGCCGTATCGGCCTCGGGCTGCGCGTCGAAGCCGAGGACGTGGTGCAGCAGCCATGCGGTCTCGGCGGGCGGTGCGGTGATGGGCATGACGTCCTCCAGAACTCAATCGGGCAGCAGTACCGTCGCCACCGCCTGCGCGGCGATCCCCTCCATGCGGCCGGTGAAGCCGAGGCGCTCGCTGGTCGTGGCCTTCACGGAAACCCGCCCGACGTCAACGCCGAGGATGCCGGCCAACGTCTCCATCATGCGGGCGGCGTGCGGGGTGATCTTCGGGCGTTCGCAGATCAACGTCACGTCGGCATTGGCGAGCCGCCCGCCGCGCGCCGCGATGCGCTCGGCCGCGTGCGCCAGGAAGCGGCGCGAATTGGCGTCGCGCCAGGCGGCCTCGGAGGGCGGGAAATGCCGGCCGATATCGCCCTCGGCGAGCGCCCCGTAGATCGCGTCGCACAGCGCGTGGATGCCGACATCGGCGTCGGAATGCCCGGCCAGGCCGAATTCGTGGGCGATCTCGACCCCGCACAGCACGAGCCGCCGGCCGGGGGCGAGGGCGTGCACGTCGAACCCGGTACCGACGCGCGGCACGCTCGCCCCCAGGATGCGTTCGAGGCGCACGAAATCCTCCGGATAGGTCAGCTTGATGTTGTCCTCGCTGCCGGCCACCAGCGCCACTGCGTGGCCGGCCGCCTCCAGGATCGCCGCATCGTCCGTCGCCCCCTCGTCCGCCGCGCGATGCAGGGCAAGCAGGAGCGGGAAGCGGAACGCCTGCGGGGTCTGCGCCCGGTGCAGGAACTCGCGCGAAACGGTGGCCGCAATCCGCCCATCCGCCGCGCGCTTCAGCGTCTCGGCCACGGGCACCGCCGGGATCGCGCCGTCGCAGGTCATCAGCGCGGCGCGCAGTGCGGGGATCGTGTCGGCGGGGAAGAAGGGTCGGCAGCCGTCGTGGATGAAGACGAGATCGGGCGCATGCGGCGCCAGTGCCTCCAGCCCGCGCCGCACGCTCTCCTGCCGCGTGGCCCCACCCGCGACCGGCGGCAGATGCGGCAGGCCCGCGAGCGCCGCGGCGATCGGCTCGGCCGGCCCGACCGGCAGCAGCAGATCGAGCCCGGCCAGGCGCTCGGCGGCATGGCACAGCACCGCGCGGCCGGCGAGCGGCAGGAACTGTTTCGGGGTGGGGGCGCCGAGCCGAACGCCGCTGCCGGCGGCAAGCAGCAGGGCCGCGGTCCTCGTTTGTGTCATGGCGGCCACAGATTCGTCTCCGCCGTGTTGCGCGTCAACCGGGGTTGCGCCTATTCTGCCCAAATCATGGGCAACGCGAACCAAGCCGGGCAGCCGCCCACGCTGCGTCCGATCACGTTGGGCGCAATCACGCTCGATCGGGTGCGACTGGAAACCCCGGTGATCCTGGCCCCCATGTCCGGCGTGACCGACCTGCCGTTCCGCACCCTGGCGCGCAAGCTGGGCGCCGGGCTGGTGGTCTCTGAAATGATTGCCTCTTGGGCGATGATTCGCGAGAACCGCACCACCCAGCGCATGGCCGAGGTGGAGGGCAGCCCGTCGGCGATCCAGCTCGCCGGCTGCGAGCCCGCGGCGATGGCCGAGGCGGCGCGCATGGCGGCCGACCGGGGCGCCGACCTGATCGACATCAATTTCGGCTGTCCGGTGAAGAAGGTGGCCGTAGGCCAGGCGGCCGGCAGCGCGCTGATGCGCGACGAGGCCGCCGCCGCGCGCATCCTGGAGGCGACGGTGAAGGCGGTGAAGCTGCCGGTCACGCTGAAGATGCGCACCGGCTGGGATCACGCGAACCGCAACGCCCCGCGCCTCGCGCGCATCGCCGAGGCGTGCGGCATCCGCATGGTGACGGTGCACGGGCGCACCCGGCAGGCGTTCTACACCGGCCACGCCGACTGGGATTTCGTGGGCGACGTGAAGGCGGCGGTGGGAATTCCGGTGATCTGCAACGGCGACATCGTGAGCGAGGACGCGGCCGAGGAGGCGCTGCGCCGCTCCGAGGCCGACGGGGTGATGCTGGGCCGCGGCTGCTACGGACGGCCGTGGTTCCCGGCGCAGGTCGCGCATTTCCTGCGCACCGGCGCGCGGCTGCCCGAACCGGGGCTGGCGCGGCAGAAGGCGATCCTGCTCGAGCACTACGCGGCGGTGCTGCTGCATTTCGGCACCGAGGCGGGGTTGCGGCTGGCGCGCAAGCACCTTGCCTGGTATTCGCGCGGCCTGCCCGGCTCGGCCGAGTTCCGCGCCACGCTCAACCGTCTGGCGGAGGTGCCTGCGGTGCTGCGCATGATCGACGCCTTCTATGATCCGCTGATCGCCCATGGCGTCGCGCGCACGCTCGAGGGTTCGCTGCCCGACGCCGCGTTGCAGGAGGCAGCGTGAGGCGCAGCTTCGCCCGCGGCGTGCTCTCCGTCTCGGCCGCGACGCGGCGCGCCAGCCCGACCATGCGGCGCTGCTCTCGGCGTTGCCGGTGCCGGTGGTGCTGCTCGACGCCACCAACCGCGTCCGCTACGCCAACCACGCCGCCGAGCAATTCCTCGGCCTCTCGCTCGCGCAACTCGCGCAGCACGTGCTGACCGACCTCATCGCCGCCGACAGCCCGCTGTTTCGGCTGATCGAGGTGGTGCGCGAAAGCGAGCTGACCATCAGCGATCACGACCTGACGCTCGAAGGGCCCGCGCCTGAACAAGCAGGGGATCACCGTGCAGGGCTCGCCGCTGCCGGAGGAGCCGGGTGCCGTGCTGCTGGTGCTGCAGGACGCCTCGGCGGCGCGCGCGCTGGACCGGCAGCTGACGTTCCGCAGCGCCGCGCGCAGCGTGACCGGCATGGCCGCGATCCTGGCGCACGAGGTCAAGAACCCGCTCTCCGGCATCCGCGGCGCCGCGCAGCTGCTGGAGAGCAGCGTGGGCGAGGGCGACCGCGAACTGACCGTGCTGATCCGCGACGAGGCCGACCGCATCCGCGCGCTCGTCGACCGGATGGAGATCTTCGGCGAGAAGCCGATCGAGCGGCAGCCGGTGAACATCCATCGCGTGCTGGAACACGTCCGCCGGCTGGCGCAGAGCGGGTTTGCCGCGCATATCCGCATCCACGAATCCTACGACCCGTCGCTGCCGCCCGTGCTCGGCAACCGCGACCAGCTGATCCAGGTGCTGCTCAACCTGGTGAAGAACGCCGCCGAGGCGATCACCGCAGCGGGGCCGCCGAGCGGCGAGATCACGCTGACCACCGGGTTTCAGCACGGCGTGCGCCTCGCGGTGCCGGGCAGCGATCAGCGCCTGCACCTGCCGCTGCTGGTCGCGGTGCGCGACGACGGGCCGGGCATTCCCGAGGACATCCGTTCCAACCTGTTCGATCCGTTCGTCAGCTCGAAACCGTCCGGCAGCGGGCTGGGGCTCGCGCTGGTCGCCAAGATCGTCGCCGATCACGGCGGCCTGATCGAGGTCGACAGCCGCCCCGGCCGCACCGAATTCCGGCTGCACCTGCCGGTGATTCACGACGACGCCGGAGGGTTGTGAAGATGACGCCGCCCACCGTGCTCGTCGCCGATGACGACCGCTCGATCCGTACCGTGCTGACCCAGGCGCTCGGCCGGTCGGGCTATCAGGTGCGCACGACCTCCAATGCCGCGACGCTGTGGCGCTGGGTGGAGGAGGGCGAGGGCGATCTCGTCATCACCGACGTGGTGATGCCGGACGAGAACGGGCTCGACCTCATCCCGCGCATCCGCCGCGTGCGGCCGGATCTGCGCGTGGTGGTGATGAGCGCGCAATCGACGCTGATGACGGCGGTGAAGGCGACGCAGCGCGGCGCGTTCGAGTATCTGCCGAAGCCGTTCGACCTGCAGGAGCTGCTGGCGGTGGTCGGCCGCGCGCTGGCGGCGCCGAGCAGCGCCGCCGCGCCGGAGGCCGCACCGCGCGATGCCGACGAGAAGCTGCCCCTGATCGGCCGCAGCCCGGCGATGCAGGAGATCTATCGCACGATCGCGCGGCTCACCACGACCGACCTCACCGTCATGATCAACGGCGAGAGCGGCACCGGCAAGGAACTGGTCGCGCGCGCGCTGCACGATTACGGCCGCCGCCGCAGCGGGCAGTTCGTCGCCATCAACATGGCGGCGATCCCGCGCGAGCTGATCGAGAGCGAGCTGTTCGGCCACGAGCGCGGCGCGTTCACCGGTGCGACCAACCGCAACCAGGGCCGCTTCGAGCAGGCCAACGGCGGCACGCTGTTCCTCGACGAGATCGGCGACATGCCGCCGGAGGCGCAGACGCGGCTGCTGCGCGTGCTGCAGGAGGGCGAGTTCACCACCGTCGGCGGGCGGCAGCCGATCCGCGCCAACGTGCGCATCATCGCCGCGACGCACCGCGATCTGCGCCAGGCGATCCGGCAGGGGCTGTTCCGCGAGGACCTGTTCTACCGGCTCAACGTCGTGCCGATCCGCCTGCCGCCGCTGCGCGAGCGGACCGAGGACATCGCCGACCTCGCGCGGCATTTCCTGGAGCGCGCGCGCGCCGACGGGCTGCCGGCGAAGACGCTGGACGGCAGCGCGGTCGAGGCGTTGCGCGGCCATCGCTGGCCGGGAAACGTGCGCGAGCTGGAGAACCTGATGCGCCGGCTGGCGGCGCTCTGTCCCGACGAGGTGATCGGGGCGGGCGCGATCGGCGCCGAGCTGCGCGAGCCGGAGCCCGCCCTGCTCGCCGAGCCGCCGGCCAGCGGCGGCACCGCCGAGCCGCTGGCGCGCGCGGTGGAGCGGCACATCCGCCAGTTCCTCGCCGCACATCGCGACGGGATTGCGCCCGCGGACATGTACGACCAGCGTGCTGGCCGAGGTGGAGCGGCCGCTGATCACGATGACGCTGGCGGCGACGCGCGGCAACCAGATCAAGGCGGCGGCGATGCTGGGACTGAACCGCAACACATTGCGCAAGAAGATTCGCGACCTGGAGATCCCGGTCGTGCGCGGGATCGCCTGAGCGGGCAGGCGCAGCGGATGCGAGCGGCGCAATGAACGCCCCGTTCAGCCGCGCGAGCCTCGGCCTGCGCCCCAGCGTGCTCCGCGCGCAGCGGACGCCTGCGCAGCGTCGCCGACCTGCTGCTGGGCAAGTCGGTCACGCTGATCCTCGCCGCCGTGGCGCTCGTGCTCGGCATCGCGACCTTCGTCGTGCTGGCGGGCGGGCTTTCCTTCGGCGTCAAGCAGAACGCCGTGTTCGGGCTGGTGCTCGCCAATCTCGTCGTGTTGCTGCTGCTGGGCAGCGTGCTGGCGGGCCGGCTCACGCGCGTGGCGGTGGAGCGGCGGCGCGGCTCGGCGGGGTCGCGGCTGCATGTGCGTCTGGTGCTGCTGTTCAGTGGCGTCGCGGTGGTGCCGGCGATCGTCGTCGCGGTGTTTGCCACCTTCTTCTTCGATCTCGGCATTCAGGCCTGGTTCAACGATCGCGTGCGCACGGCGCTGCAGGAGAGCCTGCAGGCAAGCCGCGGATACCTCGAAGAGCACCGCAACAACATCCGCGCCGACGCGCTGGGCATGGCCAACGACCTTGCGCGCGCGGGTGCGCTGCTGGCGTCGGATGCCAACGCGTTCGGCGAGGTGCTGGCGAGCCAGACCGCATTGCGCGGCCTGACCGAGGCGGTGGTGTTCGAGCCGGTGACCGGGCAGGTCGTCGCCTCCGCGGGGCTGATGGCGGGCATGGGCGTCTCGCCGCCACCGGCCTGGGCGACCGAGCAGGCCAAGACCGGCGAGGTGGTGGTGCTCGGCACTGACGAGTCCACGCGCGTGCGCGCGGTGGTGGCGCTCGACTCGACCCCGATGCTGATGCTGCTGATCGGCCGCCCGGTCGATCCCGGTATTCTCGATCACATGGCGCGCACGGAGAAGGCGGTCGCCGAATACAACCGCCTCGATGAGAACCGGTCCGGGCTGCAGGTGACGCTGGCGCTGATCTTCGCCGTCGTGGCGCTGCTCGTGCTGCTGGCCGCGGTGCTGATCGGGCTGGTGCTGGCCAACCAGATCGCGCGTCCGCTGGGCCGGCTGATCCAGGCGGCGGAGCGCGTGCGCGCGGGCGACCTTGCCGTGCGCGTGCCCGAGGGGATTTCCGGCGACGAGCTGGCGGGGCTTTCGCGTGCCTTTAACCGGATGACCGGGCAGCTCGCCGCGCAGCGCGCGGAACTGATGGACGCCTACAGCCAGATCGACGCAAGGCGCCGCTTCACCGAGGCGGTGCTGGCAGGCGTCTCGGCCGGCGTGATCGGGCTCGACGAGCAGGGGCGGATCGAGCTGCCCAATCGTGCGGCGAGCAACTTCCTGGGGATCGACATGCTCGCCGCGATCGGTCGGCCGCTCGCGGAGGTGGTGCCCGAGTTCGCGGCCCTGATGGCGGAGGCCGCGGCGGTGCCGGAGCGGCCGCACACCGCGGAGGTGCAGCACGGCCCCACGCAGGCGCGGCGCACGCTGCTGGTGCGCATCGGCGCCGAGCGCCGCCGCGAATCGGGTGAGAGTGGGCGTGGGTTCGGCTTCGTCGTGACCTTCGACGACATCACCGAGCTGCAATCCGCCCAGCGCAAGGCCGCCTGGGCGGATGTCGCGCGCCGCATCGCGCACGAGATCAAGAATCCGCTGACGCCGATCCAGCTTTCGGCCGAACGGCTGAAGAAGCGCTTCGCGCGGGAGATCGCCTCGGATCCGGAAATATTCACGCAGTGCGCTGACACGATCGTGCGCCACGTCGGCGACATCAGGCGCATGGTCGACGAGTTCTCCGCCTTCGCGCGCATGCCGCAGCCGGTGATGCGCCCGGAGGATATCGGGCGGGTGGCGCGCGAGGCGCTGGTGCTGCCGCGGACCGCGCATCCGGGAATCACGTATGCGAGTGACATCCCCGAGCGCGGGCCGGTGGCGCCCTGCGATCGGCGCCTGCTCGGCCAGGCGCTGACCAATCTGCTGCAGAATGCGGCCGACGCGGTGGCGATGCGCGAGGGCGCCGGGCGGATCGAGCTCGCGGTCAGCAGCCGCGACTCGGAGGTGTGCCTCGCTGTCGCCGACGACGGCGTGGGCCTGCCGAGCCATGATCGCGCGCGCTTGACCGAGCCGTACGTGACGCACAAGCCGAAAGGGACTGGTCTGGGGCTGGCGATCGTGAAGAAGATTCTTGAAGACCACGGCGGCCGAATTGTACTCGAAGACCGGGTGCCGCGGGCGGACTGGCCGGGACCGGGAACGGTCGCGACCCTGTGCCTGCCACAGAGGGCGAGCGATGGCGCATGAGATTCTGATCGTCGACGATGAGCCCGATATCCGCCTGTTGGTGGAGGGCATCCTGCGCGACGAGGGCTACGAGACGCGGCAGGCGGGCGACTCGGACGCCGCCCTGGCCGCCTTCCGTATCCGCCGCCCGGGGCTGGTCGTGCTCGACGTGTGGCTGCAAGGCTCGAAACTCGACGGCATCGGGATCCTGCAGGCGCTGCACCGGGAGGAGCCGCAGGTGCCGGTGGTGATGATCTCGGGCCATGGCACGATCGAGATGGCAGTCTCGGCGATCCAGCACGGGGCCTACGATTTCATCGAGAAGCCGTTTCAGAGCGACCGGCTGCTGCTGGTCGTGCGCCGCGCGCTGGAGGCGGCGCAGCTCGCGCGCGAGAACGCCGAACTGCGCCTGCGCGCCGGCCCGGAGATGGAGCTGACCGGCGGCAGCCACGTGATCGCGCAATTGCGCGCGCAGGTGGAGAAAGTGGCGCCCACCGGCTCGCGGGTGCTCATCCAGGGCCCGGCGGGCTGCGGCAAGGAAGTGGTGGCGCGCATGATCCACGCGCGCTCGCGCCGCGCCGACGGGCCGTTCGTGGTGCTCAACTGCGCGATCCTCAATCCCGCACGCTTCGAGGAGGAGCTGTTTGGTGTCGAGGCAGGCAGCGACCCGCTGACCCAGCCGCGCCGCGCCGGCGTGCTGGAGCGTGCGCATGGCGGCACATTGCTGCTCGACGAGATTTCCGACATGCCGCTGGAGACGCAGGGCAAGATCGTGCGCGCGCTGCAGGACCAGACGTTCGAGCGCATCGGCGGCGGCAGCCGGGTGAAGGTGGACGTGCGCGTCCTTTCGACCACCAACCGCGACCTGCACGCGGAAATCGCGGCCGGACGGTTCCGCGAGGACCTGTTCTACCGCCTCGCCGTCGTGCCGTTGAAGGTGCCGGCGCTGAAGGAACGGCGGGAGGATATTCCCGCGCTGACGCAGCATTTCGTGCATCGCTCGGCGGAAAGTTCCGGCGTGCCGTCGCGCGAGCTGTCGACCGACGCGCTGACGGCGCTCCAGGCCTATGAATGGCCGGGCAATGCGCGGCAGTTGCGCAACGTGGTGGACTGGCTGCTCATCATGGCGCCCGGGGGCGCGGCCGACCCGATCCGCGCCGAGATGCTGCCGCCGGAGATCGGCAGCGCCACGCCGGCGCTGTTCAACTCCGACCCGAACGCCGACATCATGGCGCTGCCGCTGCGCGAGGCGCGCGACATGTTCGAGACGCAGTATCTGCAGGCGCAGCTTCTGCGTTTCGGCGGCAACATCAGCCGCACCGCGGGCTTCGTCGGCATGGAGCGCAGCGCGCTGCACCGCAAGCTGAAGCAGCTCGGCATCGGGGCGGAGGATCGCGCGGGCTAGGGACCCTCGCCGCGGCGGGTCGGGATTCCGATCCAGCACGCCGGGATTTGTTGAATTTTAGCTCCATCGTTCTAGAATGCGGGCCGCGCGATCGCCGCCGGATGGCGGCGCATGGTCTGAACGGGTGATGGCATGGCGAGACCGAGGGAGTTCGACGAGGCGGTCGTGCTGGACGCCGCGGTGGAGTGCTTCTGGAGCCGCGGCTACGAGGCGACCTCGGTCCGTGAACTGATCGAGACGACGGGGCTCACCGGCGCCAGCCTCTACAACGCGTTCGGCGACAAGCGTGCTCTGTTCCGCACCGCCCTCGATCACTACGTCGCAGGCAGCATCGGCGAGCGCATAAGTCGCTGTGAGACCCTTCCGCCCCGCCAAGCGGTCCAGGCCTTCTTCGACGACATCCTGAGCCGCTCGCTGAGCGACCGCAGGCATAAGGGCTGCATGCTGGTCAACTCAGCCCTGGAAGTCGCCCCGCACGACGCCCAGTTTCGGAAGATCATTGCCGGCGCGCTCAATCGGATCGAGCGCTTCTTCGTCGATTGCATCGTGGCCGGGCAGGCCGACGGCACGATCGCATGCGCGATGCCGGCGCACAGCCTCGCTCGTCATCTCCTCGGCGTGCTGATGGGCGTCCGGGTTCTGGCCCGCGTGCGGCCGGAACGGGCGCTGCTGGAGGGCGTCGTTGCGCCCGCGCTCGCTCTGCTGGACGACGCCGGCCGGCTGCCGGCGACACGGCAATGAGGGCGTTTGCCGAAATCAGCGGCCTGGCCGCCGCGCGGAAAGGCGGCGCGGCTGCGCTGGAGAGGATTCTTGCCCAGACCGCCTCGCGCGCGCCGGCCGAGATCGCGGCGATCCCGGACGACCGCATCCTGGCGGAGATGACACGGCGCATCTTCTACGCAGGCTTCTCCTCCAAGGTGATCGACGACAAGTGGCCCGCCTTCGAGAAGGGGTTCGACGGCTTCGACCCGAATGCCTGCGCTTTCATGCCGGAGGCGCAGTTCGACCGGTTACTGCAGGACCGCGGCATCGTGCGCAATGGCGCCAAGATCAGGGCGGTGCAGATCAACGCGCGGTTCCTGCTCGCGCTGCGGGACGAGCACGGCAGCGCCGCGCGGTTCTTCGCGGCGTGGCCGGATGCGGACTATGTCGGTCTGCTGGAGGTGCTGAAGAAGCGCGCCAGCCATCTGGGCGGCGATGCGGCCGGGCGGTTTCTGCGCGCAATCGGCAAGCCGGCCTTCATCCCCTCGCCGGACATGGTGGCGGCGCTGATCCGCGAGGGCGTGGTCAAGGGCGCGCCGAGCGGCAAGCGCGATCTCGCGATCGTGCAGGCGGCGTTCAACCAGTGGTCCAGGGAGAGCGGGCGGGATCTGACGGTGATCAGCCGCGTGCTCGCGATGAGCGTCGAATTCCGACGGTGGCCACATGGCGCCGACTCTGTGCGTTCCCGCGCCGGAGATCGGCGTGAGCCGCTGCGCGCCGCGAACTGTGATCGCACCCTGGCGGTCTACACCGATCCGCTCGGCCCCACGCCACGCCACGCCGACGCCACGCCGGGCGGGCATTGCGGCGGGGTTGACCCCGTGCATTCTGGCACGAACGATCTAGAATAGACCAGCGGCGAACCGAGAGGGGAAGCATCCATGTCTGTTGTCCAGGAACTGCATCAGCGCCGGGCGGGCGGCTGAGATGACGGCGCCGTTGCTGACGCTGCGCGCGATCCGCGCCACCGCGGTCGATGTGCCGATGGCGCGGCCCCTGGGCACGAGCGCGCAGACCATGGGCGCCGCGCCCCTGCTGCTGATCGACCTCGAGACGGAAGAAGGCGTTACCGGCCACGCCTATCTGTTCTGCTACACGCGGATGGCACCGCGGGGCCGATCGCGGCGGTGCTGGCCGACATCGAGGAGGCGGTGAAGGGCGAACGCATCGCGCCGCTCGATCTTTCGAGCCGGCTGCACGCAACGCTATCGGCTGGTTGGCGCGCAGGGCATCGTCCGCATGGCGCTGGCCGGGTTCGACGTCGCCTGCTGGGACGCGCTGGCCCTGGCGGCCGGCCTGCCGCTGGCCAGCTATCATCGGGTCGCAACCGCGGCCCGATCCCCGCCTACAACAGCAACGGGCTCGGCCTGATGTCGCCGGAGCAGGCGGCCGACGAGGCGGAGGCGTTGCTCGAGCATGGGTTCCGCGCGGTCAAGCTGCGGCTCGGGCGGGCGGACGGCGGAGCAGGATCTGGCCGTGGTGCGCGCGGTCCGGCGCCGGCTGCCCGACAGCGTCGCGCTGATGGCGGACTACAACCAGGCCCTGACGGTCACCGAGGCGATCCGGCGCGGCCAGGCCCTGGACGGCGAGGGGCTGTCTTGGATCGAGGAGCCGATCCGCCACGACGACTATGCCGGCTGCGCGCGGATCGCGGCGGCGCTGACGCACGCCGGTGCAGATCGGCGAGAATTTCGCCGGCCCGCCGGCCATGGCCACCGCGCTGCCGCGAACGCGTGCGACTATGTGATGCCCGACCTGGAACGGATCGGCGGCGTGACGGGCTGGCAACGTGCCGCGGCGCTGGCGTCGGCGGTCGGGATCGAGATGTCGTCGCACATGTTTCCCGAGGTCAGCGCCCATCTGCTCGCCGCCACGCCGACCTGCCATTGGCTGGAATATGTCGACTGGGCGGCACCGATCCTGGCGGAGCCGCTGCGCATCGCAGACGGCATGGCGATGGTGCCCGACCGGCCGGGCAGCGGGCTGTCCTGGGATCAGGACGCGGTCAGACGCTACCGCATCGCGTGAGGCCAGGCATGAGCGACCCGGTTCCCGCCATCACCGAAGCGGCCGCAACCGGCGAGACCGCGGCGATCTTCGCCGATATCCGCCAGGTGCTGGGCGTCGATGTCGTCAACCTGGTCTGGCGCCATCTGGCGACGATGGAGGGCGCGCTGGCATGGGCCTGGCAGGCGCTGCGCCCGCTCTATGTCGATGGGTCGGTGGTCGGGCGAGGCGGCGGCGCTGCGCGGGACCTGGCGCTGCCGCCGATGCCCCCGATCCCGGCGGAGCGTGTTCGCGGCGCTGGGCCTGCGGCCGGCGGACATGGCCGCCATCCGGCACGTCCTGTCGGCCTATGACCGCACCAACGGATGGCCGTGGTGGCGCTGACCGCGCTGTGCGGCGCGGCTGGCCGGGCGCGTGCCGGCGGGCGTCAAGGGGGCGAACCGACGGCGGCGGTGCCGCGCCCGCGCGGCCGCGGATAGTGCTGCCGCAAGCTGCTCGACCTGGCCGCGATGCCGCCCGAGACCGCCGCGCTGGTGACCGCCCTGAACGGCTTCGGTACGCGGCGGCCTGGGGCGGTGCTGGCCAGCATGTATCGCCACCTCGCGCACTGGCCGCCCTATCTGGCGTTCGCCTGGCTGCTGCTGGCGCCGATGGACGCGGGCGGCGCAGCTCGCAGCCGCGATCGGCGGGGCGCAGGCGGGAGGCGCAAGGCCGTGCCGACGGGCTGCTTGCGCGGCGCAGCGGCGCGCGGCCGGCACCGCCACCACCCGCGCTCGCCGCGGCGGTCAGCGCCGCCGTCGAGCCGTTCGTCGGCGACGTCATCGTCAAGATGCTGGTGATCTGCGCGCTGCTCCACGACGCGACCCGCGGGCCGGTGCCCGCATGAGCCGGGGCCGTGAGAGCGCCGCGGCGGCCCAAACTTGGTCACCGGAAGGAGCGCCATCATGGTGAAACTGTTCGACACGCCGCTCGAGCCGCCGCGGCTGCAGCGCAATGACGACGACTTCGCGCTGGTCAGGAGCATTGCCGAGAGCGGCCAGGACCATCCGGTCCTGATGCTCAACATGAACCGCTATGCCCCGGATGCCGGCTTTCCGGATCGCGGCCGCTATCTCGACTACATCACCGGCCTCGGCCCGTTCCTGGAAGGCGCGGGCGGGAAGATCCTTTGGCGCTTCCCGGTCCTGGGACAAGCGGTGGGCGAGCAGCGGATCGACGAGATCCTCGCCTGCTGGTACCCGCTGCACCGCGTGTTTCTGAACCTGTACCGAGGCGCCGGGGGCGGCCGAAAACTTCCGCCGCAAGGGGCTGTGCGTGGAATACGCCGTGATCCATCGCTGCCCCGGCGCGCATCCTCCCTTCGCGCCGTTCCCGGGCGCGTCCGGCATCGCCTCCGGCGCCTGACCGGGCGCCGCCGCGGTCAGAGCGCCGCGTGGTCCTTCACGGCCTCCTCGATCGCCGGCTTGAGTGCGAGGAGCCGTTCGTCGACGGCGGCGGGGTTGTCCCGATTGAGGGCGACCATCTGGGCGCGGGCCTCGCCGCCCCGGACGACCTGGAGCGCGTCCGCCTCGATCCCCTCCACCGTGGCGTCGGCGACCGCCGAGGCAGGCTCCCGCGCGAAGCCGAGCTCCGGCCCGGCGCGGTTGGACTTCATCATCGGGGTGTCGGTGCCGCCGGGATAAGTGGTCAGCACGTGGATACCCTCGCCTTTCAGTTCCCGCCGCAGGGCCTCGCCGAAATGGGCCAGGCCGGCCTTCGCGGCGGCATAGGTCGCGTAGAACGGCGCGCCGACCAGCGCGATGCCGGACGTGACGTTGACCACCATGGCGTCGCCGCTGGCGCGCAGTGCGGGCAACGCGGCACGCGTCAGCAGGATCGGTGCGAGGAGATCGACCGTGATCATGGCCTCGATCTCGGCTTCGGTGGTGTTCTCCAGCCGGCCGGCCCGCACGCCGCCGGCGTTGTTGATCAGGATGTCCAGGCCGCCCAGGGCGTCGAGCGCCTGTTTCAGGGTCAGCGCGCGGCCTTCCGCGGTGCCGACGTCGGCCGCGACGCCCTTCACGAAGCCGCCGCCGGCCTGGAGTTCGCTGACGGCGGCGGCCACCACGTCCGGGCGCCGCCCGGAGATCACCACCCGCGCGCCCTTTGCGAGCAGCGCCCGGGCCGTGGCGAGACCGATACCGCTGGAACCGCCGGTGACGAGGGCGCGTTTGCCTTTCAGGTTCACGGTCGCCTCCTCACCCGGCTAGCCGCGCGTGAGATGGCAGGTCTTCGCCGAGATCCGGTGTCGGGTGGGCAGAGGAGCGGGTCATGACTGGGTCCTTCAGGGCGGGCGTCTCGGTGCGTCCCGCGCGTTGATGGGGGGCCGGGTTCGTGTGGGACGCCGATGGCGGTGCGTGGTGCGAAATGCCGTCACGGTGCCCGCGGGTGTTTTAGTACGATCGTCCTAGAATGCGGCTTGACGGTGCTTCTGGCAAGAGGACAAAGGTACGCCCGACATAGGGTCGCGCACGCACTGCCGCGGCACCGCACGGTGCAGCGTGCCATGCGCGCGCATTCCGCCCGAGAATGACGGCTATTCGCGCGGGGATGCCTTGCCAGCACCTGTCAGCATCCCAGGTTATCGGCGCCTCCGACGAGCAGGCCACGCTTTCACATCGAACGAGGATTGCCATGCATTTCTCGACGCCCAACGCTTCGGCGCCGCAAAGCTCCGCACTCGACATGCTGTATCAAACGGTTCGCGCGGCGAGCCGACGACCTCGGCGCACCCTTGTCCGATGCCGACGCGACCGTGCAGTCGATGCCCGACGCCAGCCCGGCGAAATGGCACCTCGCTCACACGACCTGGTTTTTCGAGACGATGATTCTCGAGCCCCGCCTGCCTGGCTACCGGGTGTTCGATCCCCGGTTCAATTACCTGTTCAACTCGTACTACGAAACCATCGGCGCGCGTCAGCCGCGACCCCGGCGCGGCATGCTCACGCGCCCCACGCTCGATGTCGTCTACGCGTATCGCGACCATGTGGATGCCGCGATGGCGTCGCTGCTGCACGACGATCCGGCGCCCGCGCTTGCCGCGCTGGTTGAGCTCGGCTGTCATCACGAACAGCAGCATCAGGAACTGCTCCTGACCGATATTCTGCATCTTTTCGCGCAGAACCCGCTGCGTCCGGCCTACCGGGATCCTGGCCCCGCAGCGGTCGGCGCAACCGATCGCGCGCCGCCCCGCTACCGAACGATCGACGGCGGTATCGTGGAAGTCGGCCACGATGGCCACGGCTTTGCCTTCGACAGCGAGGGGCCGCGACATCGGGTGCTGATCGAGCCGTTTCAGCTCGCGGACCGGCTCGTCACCAATGCCGAGTGGATGGCGTTCATGGCAGACGGCGGCTATGCCAATCCCCTGCTGTGGCTTTCGGAGGGTTGGGCGAAGGTCAAGGCGGAGGCTTGGACGGCACCGCTCTACTGGGAACGGCGGGACGACGGCGACTATTGGTCGATGACGCTGCGCGGCGCGCAACCCGTTGATCCTGCGGCGCCGGTCACGCATGTCAGCTACTTCGAGGCGGACGCGTTTGCGACCTGGGCGGGGCGGCGCTTGCCGACCGAGTTCGAGTGGGAGCATGCGGTCCGCGGCGCGCCGGTGCAGGGAAACTTCGTCGAACTCGGGACGGTTCCGACCCAAGCCGGCGCAGGTTGCCGAGAGCGGGCTGCGGCAGATGTACGGCGATGTCTGGGAGTGGACGCGCAGCGCGTTCGCGCCGTATCCGCGCTTCCGTCCTGTGGAGGGCGCGGTCGGCGAGTACAACGGCAAGTTCATGGCCGGACAGTTCGTGCTGCGCGGCGGCTCCTGCGTGACCCCGGCCGATCACGTCCGCCCCACCTACCGCAACTTCTTCCCGCCGGATGCGCGCTGGCAGTTCTCCGGCCTGCGGCTTGCGGGAGACGCGTGATGCTCGACGCGATCGAATCCAGACCGCGCCAGCGCGAGGCATTTCGCGCGGACGTCCTCACCGGCCTGTCGCAACCACAGAAGTCGATCCCGTGCCGCTGGTTCTATGACCAGCGCGGCTCGGAACTCTTCGAGGAAATCACCGGCCTGGACGAATACTATCCGACCCGGACCGAGACGGCGATCCTGCGGCGGCATGCCGGGGAAATGGCGGCACTCTGCGGCGACGACGTCGTGTTGCTCGAGTACGGTGCGGGGGCGGGCATCAAGTTCGAGATTCTCGTCGATGCCCTCCAGGCGCCGCGGATGTATGTGCCGATCGATATCGCGGCAGACTTTCTCGACCAGACGGTCTCGCGCATCCGGCATCGGTTCCCGCGCCTTCCGATGCGGCCGATCATCGCCGATTTCACGACCGACCTCGACATTCCTGCCGATGTTCCCGCCGGCCGCCGCGCCGCGTTCTTTCCCGGATCCACCATCGGCAATCTTGACCACGCCGAAGCCGCCACCCTCCTGCGCCGGATGTGCAGGCATGTCGGCCAGCGGGGCAAGGCGATCATCGGGGTCGATCTTCGCAAGGATATCAGGACGTTGATCGCGGCGTACGATGACCGTGAAGGCGTGACCGCGGCGTTCAATCTCAATCTCCTCGCCCGCGTCAATCGCGAACTCGATGGCAATTTCGCCGTCGAGCGGTTTGCGCACGAAGCGCGGTGGAACGAGCGCGAGTCGGCGATCGAGATGCACCTGGTCAGCCGCCAGTCTCAGGTTGTCTCGGTGGCCGGCCGCAGCTTCGTGTTCGCGGAAGGTGAAACCATCCACACGGAAAGCTCCCGGAAATACGATATTCCCGGCTTCACCGACGCCGCGCGGCGCTCCGGCTGGCGCGTGGTCGCGGTCTGGAGCGATCCCGCTGGCCGCTTCGCGGTGTTCGGCCTGGACACCGAGCAGTGAGGATCGCGGGCCCCGGGCCGGGACTCGCGCGCGGAACTGCGCCGGAGAGACCCTGAGGCTGGTGGCGAGCCGCTCTTGCGGGCGGCCCGGCTATTGAACGGGCAGATGCGGGTGGAAGCGCAGGCGAGGCGCCGCTTTCGAACCTCTGCGGTTGCCATCCCCGGCGCTAAGCTGCATCCGGAAGATCGGCAGGCGGTATGCGCATGAAGAAGATCGGGTTCCTCTCGTTTGGCCATTGGACGCCCTCCGCGCAATCGCAGACGCGCTCGGCCGCCGACGCGCTCCTGCAATCCATCGATCTGGCCGTCGCGGCCGAGGCGCTGGGCGCGGACGGGGCCTTTTTTCGTGTGCATCACTTCGCCCGCCAGCTCGCTTCGCCATTTCCCCTTCTGGCGGCCGTGGGCGCGAAGACCAGCCGCATCGAGATCGGCACCGCGGTCATCGACATGCGCTACGAAAACCCGCTGTATATGGCCGAGGATGCGGGCGCGGCCGATCTCATCGCCGGTGGGCGGCTGCAACTCGGCATCAGCCGAGGCTCACCCGAGCAGGTGATCGACGGCTGGCGCTATTTCGGCTACCGCCCGGTCGAGGGTGCGAGTGATGCCGACATGGGGCGGCGCCACGCGGAGGTATTCCTGGACGTCCTGCGCGGCGAGGGCTTCGCGGAGCCGAACCCACGGCCCATGTTCCCCAATCCGCCGGGCCTGCTGCGCCCCGAACCGCATTCAGCCGGCCTGCGCGAGCGGATCTGGTGGGGCTCCGGGTCGGACGCGACGGCGGTCTGGGCGGCGAAGCGTGGCATGAACCTGCAAGCCTCGACCCTGAAGAACGACGAGACCGGCGAGCCGTTTCACATTCAGCAGGCCGCGCAGATTCGAGGCTTCCGCGCCGCCTGGAAGGAGGCCGGCCATACGCGCGAACCGCGAGTTCTCGGTCAGCCGCAGCATTTTCGCGCTGATGGACGATCGCGATCGTGCCTATTTCGGTCGCGGCGGCCAGGAAGAGGACCACGTCGGCTTCATCGACGAGAGCACGCAGTCGATTTTCGGTCGCGGCTATGCCGCCGAGCCGGATGTTCTCATCGAGCAGCTCAAGAAAGATGAGGCCATCGCGGAGGCCGACACACTGCTCCTGACCGTCCCCAACCAACTGGGCGTCACGTACAACGCGCGTGTCATCGAGGCGATTCTGACCCATGTCGCGCCCGCCCTCGGGTGGCGCTGAAGACGGGCCGTCCCCAAGCCATGCGCGGTCCCAAGACGGCGCGATGGCCGAGCGGCTACTGACCGACGGTGGTCAGCGTAGCGCTCTGACAAGCTGCGTTCTTGAAGGTTCGGCAGCGGGGAGAGCCCGGTACGCCGCCGCGGCGCGATATCGTCCAGCGCCCGAAGGCGCTGGACGCACCTGGCTGGATCAGGCAGCGACCTTCGCCGCGGTCCTCAGCACGGGGAGCATGTCCTCGGGCTCCGGCCGGCGGGTGTAGTCCGGGTTGACCTCGGCGTAGATGATCGTGCCGTCCTGCGCGATGACGAAGCGGCCCGGCATCGGCAGGGTCCATTCCGGATCGTCGTTGAAGCTCGGCAGGTCGTTCTTGAAACCCTTGTAGAGCTCGACGAGGTAGTCCGGCAGCTTGAACTTGAGTCCGAACGCCGCGCCGACCTCACCTTTGACGTCGGACAGGATGGGGAAGGTCAACGCGTTCTGGCGGATGGATTTGCGGCTGTTGGGCGCCGTCTGCGGCGAGATGGCGACCAGGCTGGCGCCGAGCTTCTCGAACTCGGGCAGGGCGGCCTGCAGCGCCTGCAACTCCATGTTGCAATACGGGCACCAGACACCGCGGTAGAAGCTGACGATCAACGGCCCCTTCGCCAGCAGCTCGGTCGAGGAAACTGGATTGCCGTCGGGATCCTTGAGAGTGAAGGCGGGTGCCTTGTCGCCCACTTTCTTCGCGCGCTCGGCCAGGCCGGAGGCCTTCAGCTCGGCGGTGGCGCGGTGCATCGTCTCGACTACCGAATAGGGAACGTTGTAGGGCGGCTTGCCGGCTTCGAAGTCCGCCTTGAAGGCGTCGAGCTTGGCCTGAAGGGTCATCGGAATGCTCCTTTCGCTGCGTTCCGCTGGACGCCAGAGGGGCGGGGGAGCCAGCGGTCGACGGCCCGTGCCAATGGCCGCGAACCTGTCGAGCGAAACCTATTCTTGGGTCGCTGGCGCTGTAGCCGCCGTGATGGCATTACGCCTATTCCCGCATGGAATTGGCTCGCCGCTGCCTCTGGCGCGGACCGTCGGCCGGGAGCAGGGCAAGGGCTCGCGCCCTGCGGGCGCGGTAGGCCGCATCCGGTGCTATCGTTGATCCCGTCGGAGAATGAACATGAATTGCCTGTCTTCCATGGAGGCCTTTGTCCGCGTGATCGAGACAGGCTCGTTTTCCGGCGCGGCACGGCAGTTGCGCATCGGCCAGCCGGCGGTCTCGAAAGCGGTGGCGCAGATCGAGGAGCGGCTCGGCGTGCGCCTGCTGCTGCGCACGACGCATGGGCTGACCCCGACGGAGTCCGGGCAGGGCTTCTACGAGCATGCCAAGCGCGCGATCGAGGAGGCCGAGGAGGCGGATCTTGCCGCACGCGGCGCCGGCGCCGCCCTGTCAGGCCGTCTGCGGATCTGCGCGGCCGTCACCTTCGCCCGCTTGCACGTCATGCCGCATCTGCCGGCATTCCTGGACCAGCACCCGGCGCTCGACATCGACGTCATCCTGGATGACCGGAACGTGGATCTTGTTGAGGCAGGCATCGACATCGCGCTGCGCATGGGGTCGCTCGCTGACTCGTCGCTGACGGCGCGCAAGATCGGTCAGGGCCGTCGCCTCGTCCTCGGCACGCCGTCGTATTTCGCGAAAGCCGGCGAGCCGCGAACGCCGACCGACCTGGTCGCCCATCAAGCGGTCATCTACGACCAGCGTGGCGGCGGCGCCGCCTGGACCTTCCGGCAAGGCTCGGCCGAGATGGTGGTCACGGTGAAGGGACGAGTTCGCGTCACCGCCGCGGAAGGGGTGCGCGAAGCGGTCTTTTCCGGTCTCGGCCTGACCGTCGGCTCGGAATGGATGTTCGTGCACGAATTGCGGTCCGGCCGGGTTCGCGCCGTGCTCGGGGATTGGACTTTGCCGCCGATCGACCTTTGGACGGTGTTCCCGACGGGCCGACAGGCAAGCGCCAAGGCGCGTGCCTTCGCGACCTTCATCGAAGCCCGATTGTTCGGCAGCCACGTCGCGCCATCGGAAGCCGCCGCGTAGCGAGCCTCTACGCAAGCTGGAAGGTCTCGAACCTCCCGAGCGCATCCTCGATCAACGATCGCAGCTCCGCGCGTTCCTCGCCGAACCAGGTCCATTTCTGCACCATGAGCTGGCGACGCTGCCGATCCGCCTTCAGGTCGATCGCAGCCACGATCGCGTTTGCGGCCAGCACCGGCAGCGCGAAGTATCCCAGCACGCGCTTGGCAGGCGGAACGTAGGCCTCGAAGCGATGCTCGTAGCCGAAGAACAGGGTGAGCCGCTTGCGCTGGATCACCAGCGGATCGAAGGGCGAGAGAAGATGGACGCGCGCGGCCCCGTCGGGCTCGGCCGTCGCCGCCAACTGTGCTGGCGCGACCCAGTGTCGCACCTTCTCCGTGCCGCCGATCTGCACCGGCACAAGCTGCTTGCGTCGCACGGCAGTTTCCACCAGCCCGGCGACGGCAGGCTTCGCCGACAGGCTGCCGAAGCAGATCGAATTGAGGCTGACGATCCCCTGAGACCGGACGGCCCGGTCCAGAAGATACTGGGCGACCTGGACCTCGGTGGCCGGTCTGGGCCGGCGCCGCCAGCCGAAATGCCGGCTTGCCAGCTCATAGCTCTTCAGCATGCCCGCCCGCTTGCTGATCGCCAGATCGCCGACGAAGAAGCCCAGCCGGAGCGCGCGCTTCGAGGGCTTCCGGCTGTCCCAGGGGTGGGTCTTCTCCACAAGCACATCGTCGTCGATATCCCGGATCGAGAGCGCCCCCTCGTCGCGGATGCGCTTCAGCAGCGCGGCGTAGTCGTCGGGATCCACTGCGACGAACGAACTGCGAGGCTGCTCGCGGAAGCGGTCCATCACCGACACGAAGAAGCGGTAGTCCGCCGTCGGCACATAGGCGAGCGCATGCGTCCAATACTCGAATACCGACTTTGCGGTCGACTGGGCATGCTGGAGATCCGTGCGCGCGTAGCTCGGGATGCGCGTGTGCAGGATGTGATGGTGGCTGCGCTCGATCACGTTGATCGTGTCGATCTGTACATAGCCCAAATGTTCGACCGCGCGCCGCGTTGCCTCTGGGCCTTCACCGAACGGTGCCGCTTGGTCGAGGCGCTGGGCGCGCAGCCAGATGGCGCGGGCGTGGCCCAGCGCCAAGGGAACGGACCGCGTCTGCAAATCAGGAGCTCCGAATCTTGGGGTTCGAATCCCTCTTCCGCCTGGCGCAGGATGAACGCCGCCTGCGCATCCGCCAACCTCGATCGTGTCTTCGCCTCCTCGTCCGTCCGAAAGCCCGGGAAAACTGGAATTTTCCAGCTTGCCGCGATCCAAAAGACAGAAGGCAGATCAGTCGGCTGCGGCGCGCAGCGCCCGCCACACATCCTCGCTGCGGATCGGCATCTCCAGGTGTTCCACGCCGAACGGGCGCAGCGCGTCCACGACCGCCCCGACGATCGCCGGCGGCGCGCCGACCGCGCCGCTTTCGCCTGCGCCCTTTGCGCCGAGCGGATTGGTCGGCGAAGGGAACCGCTCGTCGGCGCTGCCCTCCACCCACGGCACATCGGCCGCGCGCGGCATTGCATAGTCCATGAAGGAGCCGGCCAGGAGCTGCCCGGCCGCGTCATACCGGCACTCCTCCAGCAGCGCTTGCCCAAGCCCCTGCGCGACGCCCCCCTGCACCTGGGCATGCACGACCTCCGGGTTCACCACCCGGCCCACATCGTCCACTGCGACGAAGCGCGCGACCGCGATCGCGCCGGTCCCGGGGTCGATCTCAACTTCTGCGACGTAGCAGCCATTGGGGAAGGTGAATGGCGCCGAGAACGTGGCGCTGGCCCGCAACGCCTCCGGCGCCGCGCGCGCGGCCAGTTCGGTCCAGGCCAGTGTTGCGTTGGTGGTACGCATGCGGGCGCCTGACTCGTCGAGCGTGACCGCCTCCGGCGCGCCGCCGAGCAGTCGCGCTGCCGCCGTCGCAAGTTGTCCGCGCAGCGCCGCTGCCGCTTCGCGCAACGCCGAACCACCGATGAACAGCGACCGCGAGCCGTAGCTGCCGACGCCGGTCGCGACCCGCGCCGTGTCCCCCTGAACGATCGCGATCCGCGCCGGTGCCACGCCGAACTCGGCGGCGGCGAGCGCGCGGTAGGTATCGGCGATCGACTGCCCCATTTCCTGTGTGCCGGAGAGGAACTCCAGTCGGCCATCGGGCAGCAGCGCGGCGGTCACCGTCTCATCGGGTCGCAGGCCACTCGTCGTGTCGATGTGGCAGCAGACGCCGCGCCCGCGCAACCGACCGCGCGCCGCGGATGCCTCGCGCCGCACCGCAAACCCCTCCCAATCCGACGCCGCCAGTGCGTCGCTGAGCATCGCGGGGTAGTTGCCGCTGTCATAGAGCTGGCCGGCGTTGTTGCGATACGGCATGGCACCCACCGGCACGAGATTGCGGCGGCGAATTTCCGCCGGGTCGAGGCCGAGGCGCAGCGCCGCCACGTCCATGAGCCGTTCGAGGCGGTGTATGACCTCCGGCCGTCCCGCGCCCCGATATGGCCCGGTCGGCACGGTGTTGGTAAGCACGCCGGCGACGGTCACCGCGATCGCCGGCACGCGATAGACCCCGTCGACGATCCGGTTGCCGGTCGTGGTCGCGATCGGGATGCCGAAGGCCGTCGGATAGGCGCCGAGATTGGCGAAGACCTCGACGTGCAGCGCGAGCAGCCGGCCGTCGGCGTCGAAGGCGCCCGCGATGTCGGTATCGTGGTCGCGCGCATGCGGGGCGGCGAGGAACAGCTCCGACCGCTCCGCCCGCCAACGCACCGGCCGGCCGAGCCGGCGTGCCACGGCGAGGAGCACCGCATCCTCCCGCCCGCCGAGAACGCGTCCGCCGAAGCCGCCGCCGATGCGCGGCACGATGACGCGCAGGTCCGCGGGCGCGATGCCGAGAACCTGCGCGAGATGGTCGCGCGCGGTGTGGGGCGCCTGCACGCCGATCGAGAGATGGAACTGCCCCTCCCGCCAGCTTGCGAGCGAGACGTTGGGTTCCATTGGCGCCGGCGTGAGGCGATTGTTGCGCAGCCTGAGCGCCACGCGATGCGCAGCGCCGGCAAATGCCGCCTCGACAGCGGCCGGATCGCCGAGCCGATAGAGTGCGATCGTCTGCGCCGGTGCTGCCACACGCGCTGAGACCTCGGCGGGCAGCGGCGCGTACGCAACCGCGATCGCCTCCGCCGCGTCGCGCGCGGCCTGCACCGTCTCGGCGATCGCCACCGCGACCGGCTCGCCGACGTGGCGCACCGTGGTTCGTGCCAGCGGCCAGAGCGGCGGGGCGGTAGCGGGGGTGCCATCCGGCGCGGCGACCGGCGACTGAAACGGCAGCGGCTGCAGCTCCGGAAGGTCCGTCATCGTGAAGGCGGCGACCACGCCGGGCACCCGCAGCGTCGGGGAAGTGTCCAGCGTCACGATCCGCGCATGCGCGTGCGGCGAGCGCAGGAACACGGCATGCAGCTCGTCCGGCGCGTGAATGTCGTCGCAGAACGCTGCCGTGCCGCGCAGCACTGTCTCGTCCGACAGACGCGCGATGCGCGGGCCGGTCATGCTGCCGCGGCGGCCTCCGCCGGTTCCAGGAGATCAACGATGTCGCGCACCGCCAGCCGGTCGCGCACGTCGAGCGCCTCGACCGCCGCCGTGTACATCACCATGTCCTTGGGACAGGCGACCACGAACAGCGTCGCGTCGCCGAGCGCCAGCGCCTCCTTGATACGATTCTCGCTTGGCCGTTCGACCACGCCGCTGTCGTCGCCCCAGATCCGCCCGCCGCCGGCGCCGCAGCAGAAACTGTTCTCCCGGCACCGGCCCATTTCGTGCAGCCGATAGCCGGCATGAGCGATCAGCGCACGTGGCGCGTCAAAGCCGCCGTTGTAGCGGCCGAGATAGCAGGGGTCATGATAGGTCACCGTGGCGCCGGCGCCCGGCTTCAGGCGCAGCGCGCCGCTTTCCACCAATTCCAGCAGAAGCTCGGTGTGATGCAGCACGGTGCGCGGCGGCGCCCCCAGTGCGGGGTATTCCTGCCGCAGCGCATTCAGGCTGTGCGGATCGGTGGTGACGATGCGCGCGAACGTGCAGCCCTCCAGCGCGTCGATGTTGCCTTTTGCCAGCGTCTGGAACAGGCCCTCCTCGCCAGCGCGCCGCACGTCGTTGCCGCTGTTCTGCTCGGCGTCCGCGAGAATGCCGAAATCGACGCCGGCCTCGCGCAGCAGCCGCGCGAAGCCGATGGTGACGCGCTGCGCCCGCGGGTCGAAGCTGGCGTAGTCGCCGACGAACCACAGCACGTCCACTGGCTCCTTGCGCGCATCCTTCACCTTGAAGCCGAGATCCTTGGTCCAGCGCGCCCGCTGCCGCCCCGGCTTGCCCATCGAGTTGCCGGTGCGCTGCACGTTCCCCAGCGCCTCTTGCAAGGTCGGCGAGACGCGGGCCTCTTCCACCAACTGCCGTCGCATTTCGACGATCTTGGGTACATGCTCGATATGGATCGGGCACACTGTCATGCAGGCACGGCAGGTGGTGCAGGCCCATAGCGTCTCCTCCTTGATCGTGCCGCCGAGCAGCGGGCCGGCCGCCGCCGCATCCGTCATCAGGTGGTCGCGCAGATCCATGATCAGCCGCTTTGGGCTGAGCGGCTGGCCGGCGGCATAGGCCGGGCACGCCGATTGGCAGCGGCCGCATTCGGTGCAGGACGCCGTGTCCAGCACATCCTTCCACGAAAACTGGCCGATCTCGGAAATGCCGACCTGCCCACGCTCCGGTGGCGGCGACGGCAGCACGCCGCGCGGCGTCAGCGGGCGGAAGAAGATGTTGGGGATCGCCGTGAACATGTGGCGATGCTTCGAGCCCGGGATGTAGGCAAGGAATCCCAGGATCGAAAGCATGTGCACCCAGGTCGCGCCCGCGCGCAGGGCCGCCGCCGTACCCGCCGCCAGCCCCGCCGCGGCGAATGCGGCTGCGAGCGCGCTGCTGACCGGCCGCCAGCCACCCGGCACCCTGCCGGCGACGATCCCGGCCGCCGCCTCGGTCAGCATCGAGAACACGATTGCGAGCACGAACAGGTAGATGAGCGTGGCGTCGCCGGCGCGCGATCCGGCGAACCGCGCCGGACGCAGCACGAAGCGGTGCCATGCGGCGAGGCCGATCGCGACGATCAGCACCACGCCGAACACGTCCTGCAGCAGCGCGATGCAGGTATCGCCGCCGATCAGCCGCAGCGAGAAGCCCGGGAACAGGCCGGCGCCGAAATCGGAGATGATCGCGCTCAGCAGCACCAGGAACCCGCTCAGGATCATCGCGTGAAAGATGCCGGAGAGCCGCCGCTGCAACAGCCGCCGGTGCAGCCCGACCTCGCCCGCGACGAAGCGCAGGCGCTGCCACGGGCGATCCCAGCGATGCGCCGCCGGCGCGCGGGCCAGCGCCACGATCAGCCAGCGCGCGCGCAGCCCCGCGATCAGCAGCGTCGCAAGAATCAGCGCCAGGACGACGAACGGCGGCGGCATTCGCCTCAGCCCGCGCGCAGGCGCTCGGCCAGCGCGGGCAGCAGCTCGAACAGGTCGACCGTCGTGCCGAAATGCGCGGCGCCAAAAATCGGCGCGTGCGCGTCGGAGTTGACGGCGACGATCAGCTCGGCGCGCGCCATGCCCTCCAGGTGCTCCGGCGCGCCGGAGACGCCGAGGGCGACATAGAGTTTCGGCCGGACCTTGGTGCCGGACTTGCCGACCTGCCGCGCCTTCTCCAGCCACCCGTTGTCGATGATCGGGCGGCTGCCGGCGAGTTCGGCGCCCAACAACGCCGCGACCTCGGCGGCCTGCGGAATCTTCGCCGCCTCGCCGATGCCGCGGCCAATGCAGAGGATGCGCTCGGCCTGCGTCAGATCCACACCGCCAGCCGCCGGCTGCTCCTCTTTCACAACGCGTGTCCGCAGCGCGCCGAGCGCGTCGGGCGGCGACAGCGCCACGAGTTCCGGCGTGCCGGCGGCACGACCCGCCTCCTCGGCGAAGGCGCCCGGCACCACGCAGGCGATCGCCGGTAGCGGCGCCTCTACCTCCGCCGACAGCTTGCCACCATAGACCTGAGCCGTGGCGAGCAGCCGGCCGCCTTCCAGGCTGAGCGTGCGGCAATAGGCGGCGAGCGTGCGGCCGGTGCGCGCCGCGGTCGCGGGCGCGAGGTCGAGTTCCCGCGGTGGTATAACCGCACAGCACGAGATCCGGCCGCCGCGCTTCGACCGCCGCCGCCAGCACGGCGGCATGCGATTCCGGCAGGAACGGCGACAGGGAGGAGTGCGCGACGGTCAGCACCCGATCGGCCGCGGCGATTTCCGCCGCCGGGCCCATCGGGTCGGCGGCCGCGACCAGCGCCTCCACGGCCCAGCCGGCAGGCGCCGCCAGACTGCGCGCGGCAGCCAGCAGCTCGAAGCTGATCGGCAGGACCCGTGGCGCCGCGCGTCTCGACATAGACGAGGATCATGCCCATCGGCTCAGCCCTTCAGCAGCCCGCGGTCACGCAGCAAGGCGAGGAACTGGTCCGCGACCAGATCGGCGTCGCCGTCCCACAACGCCGCCCCGCCCCCCAGTTCGGGCTTGGCGAGCGCCCGCACCGCTGCGACGGGCACGGCGACGTGCTCCCCGCCGACCAGCACCTCCGCCTTCGCGCCCATCGCCTGGCGCAGCTTGCTGCCAGACACATAGCGCGGCGGCTGCGACGCGGCCTGGATGCCGAGCACCGCGGGCGTCTGCACCAGAACCTGCGTCGCGTAACCGCCACTGTGCTCCTGGCGGACCGTCAGCCCCTCGGCCCCCGCCTGCACGCCCGCGACCGCACTCACATGCGGCCAGCCGAGCCGTGCGCCGAGTGCCGCCGCAAGCTGCCCGCCGACATCCTCCGGCGTCTGCACGCCGGTCAACACGACGTCCACGCTGAGGGCACCCACTGCCGGCGTGAGCAACGCAGCGATGAGCGCCGCCGCCGGCAGCGGCGGCAGACCGTCGTGCGAAATCTTGACGATGCGGTCGGCGCCGCGCGCGATGGCGGATTGCAGCAGCTTGTCGACGCCCTCGCCATCGAGCGCGACCGCGGTGACGCTGGCGCCCGCCTGTTCCTTCAGCAGCACCGCCTGCTCGAGCGCATGGTCGTCGAACTCATTGAGCTTCATGCCCACCCACTCGCGATCGATGTCGTTGCCGTCTTCGGCGATCTCGAGTTCCTCGGCAAGGTCGGGGACAAGGCGCAGCACCACAGCCACGTGCATGCCTGTTGTTTCCTCTCCCGAGAACCTGTTGTGATTGGACGCGGGGAGCAGGCCCTAACCCAACAAAAGTGTCAACCAAAATGTCGACAATCTTGTGCCTCGGGTTGAGGCGTGCGACACTCCGCGGGATCGATCTGACGCGCGCCACGACTCTGCTGAGCGCGGCTGACCGCCGAACAAGAACGCGAGCCGGGGGGAAATCCGATGTCAGGCGCAAGCCGCGGCGCTGGTATGACAGATGTGCTGCTGATCGGTGCCGGCGCCTCCGGTTCGGTCGCAGCCAGGGAGCTCGCGCAGGCCGGCATCGCGGTGGTCTGTCTGGAGCAGGGGCCGCAGGTCGACAACGGCGAATTCTACGGCGACAAGCCGGAATGGGAGCTGATGGCGCAGAAGCGCTGGCACCCGAACCCCAACGTGCGCGACCTGGAGAACGACTATCCCTGCGAGACGTCGGATTCCGACGTCAATCCGCTGATGTACAACGCCGTCGGCGGCAGCACGATCCTGTATGCGGCGCACTGGCAGCGCTTCATGCCGTCCGATTTCCGCGTTCGCACTCTCGACGGTGTGGCCGATGACTGGCCGTTCACGTACGAAGAACTCGAACCGTTCTACGACCAGATGGATATCGACATGGGCGTCTCCGGGCTGGGCGGCGATCCCGCCTATCCGCCCGGCAAGGCGCCGCCGCTGCCGCCGCTGCCGATCGGCAAGATCGGCATGAAGGCCGCGGCCGGAATGAACAAGCTCGGCTGGCACTGGTGGCCGGCGCCCAACGCAATTCCTTCGCGTCCCTATGGCGGGCGCAATCAGTGCGTGCGGCGCGGCACGTGCCTGACCGGCTGCCCCGAACGCGCCAAAGCCTCGACCGACCACACGCACTGGCCTGACGCGTTGCAGCATGGTGCCAGGCTGATCACCGGTGCGCGCGTGCGCGAGATCACGGTAAACGAGCAGGGCTTAGCCACCGGTGCGATCTATATCGACCGCAACGGGCGGGAGCGGCGGCAGGCGGCGCAGGTCGTGATCCTCTGTGCCAACGGCGTCGGCACGCCGCGCCTGCTGCTGCTGTCGAAGTCAGCGCGAATTCCCCGACGGGCTCGCGAATTCCTCGGGCCTCGTCGGCAAGAACCTCATGATGCACCCATATGCAGCGGTGACGGGAAGCTTCGATGAGCCGCTGGAAAGCTGGCTCGGCCCGGCCGGGCAGACGATCCAGTCGATGCACTGGTACGAGACGGACGCTGCCCGTGGCTTCGTGCGCGGCGCCAAGTGGCAGGTGATGCCGTCCGGTGGACCACTTGGCATGCGCGCAGCCTACGGCGGCAAGCCGCTGGAGGAAGCGTGGGGCCCGAACCTGCACCGCAGCACCAGGAAGGTGTTCGGCCGGTCGTTCGAATGGGGCATCATCGCCGAAGATCTGCCGGAGATCAGCAACCAGGTCGTGCTCGACCCAGCGCTGACCGACAGCGACGGCATTCCCGCCCCGAGGATCATCTATCGCAACAGCGAGAATACGCACCGCATGATCGCGTTCCACCTCGCGCGGGCGCAGGAGGCGATGGCGGCGGCGGGCGCGGCCAGCATGACCACCACGCCGCTGATGCGCGATTGCGGCTGGCACCTGATGGGAACCGCCCGCATGGGCACCGATCCGCGCCAGTCGGTGGTCAACGAATGGGGGCAGGCGCACGACGTGCCGAACCTTTTCATCTATGACGGCAGCGTGTTCGTCACCTCCTCCGGCTTCAACCCAACGGGCACCATCTGCGCGGTCGCATTGCGCGCCGTGCAGCACCTGATCGCCAACCGCCGAGAGCAGAGGGTTGCAGCATGAGCGGCAGCGTCGATGAGCCAACCCGCGCGACGTTCCGTGCGATCGCGGATGTGCTGATCCCCGCCGCCGAAGGCATGCCGGCGGCGAGCGAGGTCGGCGTGCACGGCGAGGTCCTCGACCGCATCCTCGGCCTGCGCCCTGACCTCGCCGAACGTTTCTTCCGCGGCCTGCGTGCGGCCGCGGGCGCAGATGCGCGGGCGGCGGCTGAGCGACTGAACGCGAGCGATCCGGACGCCCTCTCCGCCATCGGGCTGGTCGCGTCCGCCGCCTACTACATGCAGCCGCGCGTCCGCACGCTGATCGGCTATCCGGGGCAGGAAAAGCGGCCGGCAGACCCCGACGAGACACCCGAATACGTCACCAATGGCATGCTGCAACAAGTGATCGACCGCGGTGCGATCTACCGGCCGACACCCAAAGCCTGACGGCGCCAGCAGGGGGAAACCAAGAATGAGTGGCAGGACCGGGGGCGCCCCGCGCCGCGACGAGCCGGTGGACGTGCTGATCATCGGCGCCGGACCCTCCGGTGCCGTGGCCGCGCGCGCGCTGGCCGCCGCCGGATTCTCGGTGGTGGCGCTGGAGCAAGGCCACTGGCAGGACGCGAACGACTTCCCGGGCCGCCGGCGCGAATACGAACTGGTGGCGCAGAAGCGCTGGCACCCGAACCCAAACGTGCGCGACCTGCCGCGCGACTACCCGGTGGAGACCAGCGCCTCCGACATCAACCCGCTGATGTACGCCGCGGTCGGCGGCAGCACGACGTTGTATGCCGGGCACTGGACGCCGTTCCTGCCCTCCGATTTCCGCGTGAAGACGCTGGACGGCATCGCCGACGATTGGCCGTTCACGTATGAAGATCTGCTGCCCTCGCTTGAGGAGATCGAGCGGGAGGTCGGCGTCTCCGGCCTTCCCGGCAACCCGGCTTATCCGCCGCAGCGCGCCTTCCCCACCCCGCCACTGCCGATCGGCAAGGCCGGGCAAAAGGCAGTGGAGGGGCTCGACAAGCTCGGCTGGCACTGGTGGCCCGGCACCAACGCGATGCCGTCGCTGCCGCACAACGGCCTCAACCCCTGCGCCCGCCGCGGCACCTGCATGACCGGCTGCCCCGAAGGCGCAAAGTCGACCGTGAACATCACGTTCTGGCCGCACGCGATCCGCGACGGGGCACGCCTCGTGACCGGAGCGCGGGTGCGGGAGATCGAGGTGAACGAGCGCGGGCTCGCGACGGGCGCCGTCTACATCGATGAGAATGGCCGCGAGCGTCGGCAGCGCGCCGGTGTGGTGATCGTCTGCGCCAACGGAATCGGCACGCCACGCCTGCTGCTGCTGTCGAAGTCGGCGCGGTTCCCGGAGGGTCTCGCCAACCGGTCCGGCCTTGTCGGTCGGCGCCTGATGATGCACCCGTTCTCGGCCGTGCTCGGCGTGTTCGAGGACGAGTTGGACGGCTGGGTCGGGCCGTTCGGCCAGCTCGTGAAATCATTCGAGTTCTACGAGACGGACACCTCGCGCGGCTTCGTGCGCGGCGCGAAATGGGGTGCCATGCCCGGCGGCGGCCCGCTCGGCGTCACCAGCTTCGTCGGCAGCCAGATCTTCGCCGCCGACGAGGGCGGACGGGTGGAAGATGTCTGGGGCGAAAGCCTGCACAACCTCGTCGCGCGCCGGTTCAATCACTGCCTCGTCTACGGCATCATCGGCGAGGACCTGCCGGAGGAGAGCAACCGCGTGGTGCTCGACCCCGAGCTGACCGACAGCGACGGCATCCCGGCGCCGAAGCTGCTCTACAAGGTCTCGGAGAACTCCCACGCGATGCTGCGCTTCCACGTCGCGCGCTGCACGGAGGCGGTGGAAGCCGCGGGCGCGATCGAGACCGTCGTGGTGCATCAGGTGCGTGACACCGGCTGGCATCTTCTCGGCACCTGTCGCATGGGCGAAGACCCGGCCACGTCGGTTGTCGATCCGTGGGGCCGAGCACACGACGTGCCGAACCTTTTCATTTTCGACGGCAGCACCTTCCCGACATCGGGCGGGGTGAACCCGACCGCTACCATCATGTCGGTGGCGCTCCGTCAGGTCCGACACCTGATCGTCGAACGCCGCTTGCAGGAGGCTGCGTAATGACACTCACCGATGCCGACCGCGCGAAGTTCGCAGCACTGGCCGACCGCCTGATACCGGCCTACCGGCACATGCCGGCCGCGAGCGAGGTGGATGTGCAGCACGCCATGCTGGACCTGGCACTCCAGGCGCGCCCCGACCTCGCGGAGGATTTCGCCCGCGGCCTTGCCGCCTGTTCGGCCGAGACGCCGAGCGAGTCGATCAATGCACTGTTCCGCCAGGACCACGCGGCGTTTGGCGCGGTGAACCTGATGGCCGTCGCCGCCTACTATATGACCGACGAAGCGCGCCGGCTAATCGGCTATCCCGGGCAGGAGAGCCCGCCCTACGATCCTCACGAAACGCCGAGCTACCTGGTTGACGGATCGCTGGAGCGCGTGGTTCGCCGCGGGCCGCTGTATCGTCCGACACCGCGGTGACCGCGGCGTGTCCGCAGCGGCTACCCGCGGCGTGTGCTGCGGCGCATCGGTCGCAGGCGCTCCAGGGGTGGGGCCGCCGCCGCGGCGATCGGCTCGTCCCACCCGCCATGCGCGCGTTTGTAGGCATGCAGCGCCGGCCGGATATGCTCGACCACTTCCCGAACCAGCGCCTCACGATCGCACTTGCGCAGCGCCGCGAGCATGCGCGCATGGTCACGCTGCGCGCGGACCAGCAACACCGGGTCGCCGATCGCATAGCACCGGACGGCGAGCAATTCGGTCCAAAGTGCCTCGATCAGCTTGGCAAGATACCGATTGCCGCAGGCGCCAAAGATGGTTCGGTGAAAGTCGTTGTTCAGCGTGCAGACCAGACCGAGATCCTGGCGCGCGATCGCCTCCCCGTACGCCGCGTGGATCGCGGCAAGCTGCTGCATAGCCTCGTCCGGCAGCGGCAGTGCCATGCGCGACACGGCCTCGGCCTGCAGCATCGCGCGCATCTCGTAGATCTCCTCGACCTCCTCGACCGAGAAGTCGCGCACGATTGCGCCCTTGTTCGGGCGCCGCGTCACCAGCCCCAGATGTTCGAGCTTCACGAAGGCTGCGCGTACCAGATGTCGCGGCGCATGAAACTGCAGGCACAACTCGTCCTCGATCAGCCGCTCGCGCGGCTTGAGGCGGCCGAAAATGATGAGGTGTTTGATGCGGGCGACGAGGCTTTCGAGCTCTCCGCCTTGCTCGCCACGCTGTCGTACACGCCGTCACCATCGTGTCCTCTGCAAAAGTGGCGCCGTGCGCGCCTCGCGGACGACACACCCGCATGCACGCAGACCGTGCGCGCTGAGGGTGCACGCCATCGTTCGATACATGCACGCTAGCCGACGGCGGTCTGCATTTCCATCGGATTTCATCGATATTATTAATCACCAGATTGTTGACAATTTTGTACGCCAAGGTCAAATCCGCAAAGCAGCGGCGTCGAAGGGCGGCGCGTGGCGCTGCGATGACGGGTGAGGAAGCAATCAAGGATGGAAGGGTTCCCGACACGGGAACTCGCGTTGCGCGCAGCGTGTCGGCCTCCGTGTCGTTTCCCGCTCGTCCTGACTGTACAAGAGCGATCCGGGCCGCGCCGGCGTCCTCTCGCTGCGTGGGCCTGCGACCAAATCACGGGGAAACGGGGAAGGACTGCACATGACGATCGGAACGGATGGACGCAAGCTCGCCAATCTGGCGGCCGAAGCGCTCGAGTTCGGCCGCACTAGCCGCCGTTCGCTGCTGACCGCGGGCGGGGCTGCCCTGGGCGCATCCGCGCTTGGCGGGCTCCTGCAGACCGCGGCCGCCGCTGACGTGCAGCCCGCCGCCGGCGGCAAGAAGGTGAAGGTTGGGGTACCGCTGACCTACGGCCCGTTCAACCAGCCGTGGCGCCGCGGCTGCTGGCAACTCGTGAAGACGGTGCTCGACGGCGGCGGCGAAGTGGTCACGATCCGCGGCGAGCCGACCAAACAGAGTGAGCAGAACGCCGAACGCGCGCTCCTGGATCGCGGGATCGACGTGCTGATCCTCGGCATCTACTCGCTCGAATCGGAGACCGCGTACATCGCCGACGAGGCGCACAAGCGCGGCATCAAGACCGTCGGCTTTGCAGTGCCGGTGAAGGAATTTCCGGCCGTCGTCGAGGATACCTGGGGCACTGCCGCGGCCATGGGCTACTTCGTGCAGAACTACCTGCACCGCCAGGGCACGCTGGCACAGACCGCCGAAGCACGCGGCTTCTACACCCCCTTCGACATGGAGGTCGACATGCTCGACCTGATGACGAAGTACGAGTCGCGCATGAAGATGTTGCCATTCGTCGGCGGCGGCGTTTCCACCCAGGACGAGATCTCGGGTGGCCGGCAGAACATGCTCTCGCTGCTGCAGGCGCATCCGGAGCCGGGCTCGATCGCGGGCTTCGTTTCCTGGTGGTGGCCGTTCACCCTGGGCGCCGGGCAGGCGCTGAAGCAGCTCGGCCGAACCGACGTGCCGCTCTTCAACCACTACTTCTCCGACCAGCTTCTGGACGTAATGGCGAACAGGGCGATGCCGATCCTGTTCAGCACCGACGTCCCGTGGCACCTGATCGGCCAGAAGGCCGGCCAGCTCGCGCTTGCTCTCGGGCGCGGCGAGAAGGTGCCGAACAACGTCTACCATGTGCCGATCACGGCAATCACGCTCGACGAAGCGCCGAAGGCACTGGCCGAGGTCCAAGCAATGGACAAGCAGGCGATCGCGCTTTTGAAGCAGTACGGCGGCTGAGTAGGTCGGTGCGGCACGGATCGCCGTGCCGCACCCCGGCAAAGGAAGAATGCATGGGCGAACGTCTGGGCGGAAGGCGCATCATCCTCACCGGTGGGAGCACGAATAGCGTCCGCGAGGCCGTGGGAGCTGCGATCGCGCCGCTATTCCCTTATCTCGAGCCTGACCGATCCTCCGCTAGACCGCGCAGGCCATAACGATCGATGGCGGCGTCTACACCTAATGGCAGCCCCGGGGAGCTGACGATGGCAGGCACGGTGACGGCGGGGGCGCCGGGAGAGCCGAAGCTCGCGCACAAGGTCGAATTGCGGGCGCTGCGGTTGCTGCGGCGCTGGGGCACGATCATCGTGTTGCTGGCCACGGCCATTGGCTTCGCGCTGGCCTCGCCCTATTTCGCCACGCTCTCCAACGCCAACAACATCCTGTTTTCGATGATCGTCAGCGCCCTCGTCTCGATGGGCCTGACCTGGGTGGTGATGGCCGGCAGTTTCGACCTCTCGGTGGGCCTCACCGTCACCACCAGTTCGATCGTCGTCGCGTTCCTGATCCCGATCGTCGGCCCGTGGGCTGCGATTGTCCTGGCCCTGGCCAGCACCTGCGTGATCGGCCTGGTCAACGGGCTGCTCGTCACGTACGGCCGGCTCTCCGGCATCGTGGTCACGCTCGGCGTGATGTTCGTGCTCGACGGCGTCAACGTGTTCGCAACCGGCGGCTATCAGGTCGCGGTGTCGTATGGCGAGTCCGCGTTCCTGTATATCGGGCAAGGCAAGCTTGGCTTCATGGGCGTCCCGGTGATCATCATGCTGGTGATCTTCGTGCTTGCCCAATTGCTGGCGACGCGCACACGCGTGGGTCACTATGTCGCGGCGGTCGGTGACAACCCGATGGCGGCGTTCTACTCCGGCATCAACGTCTATCGCTGGGTCATCGTCTCCTTCGTGCTCTCAGCGCTGATGTCGGGCGTCGCCGGCATCATCCTCACCTCCATCTCCTCCTCGGCGCAGCCGGTCGGTGGCCAGGGCTATCTGCTGGAGGCGTTCGCCGCCGTCTTCCTTGGCGCAACCGTCCTCGGCAAGGGCAAGCCGCACATCCTGGGCACGCTCATCGGCGTCCTGTTCCTCTATCTCGTCAACTCCGGCATGAATATGGTCGGCTTCCCGTTCGCGGCGCGCCAGTTGTTCGCGGGGCTCGTGCTGATCATTGCCGTGGGCGCGAATGCCGCCCTCAATCGAGAAGAGCTTCACCTCAAGTTCATCTGAGGTAGCGATGTCCGACCAACCGCTTGTCGAGATACGCGGACTGGAGAAGGAGTTTGCCGGCAGCAAGGCGCTCCGCGGTGTCGACATTGCGTTCCGTCGCGGCGAGGTGCACGGCCTGTTAGGTGAGAACGGCGCCGGCAAATCGACGCTGATCAAGATCCTGACCGGCGTCTACGCGCCGACCGCCGGGCAGATTCTGCTCGACGGCACGCCGGTGCGAATTCACAGCCCGCTGGACGCGCGTCGGCATGGCCTGGGCGCCGTCTATCAGGATGCCGAACTGGTCGCGAGCTTCACCATCGGCCAGAATATTCTGCTGGGCAACGAGCCCGGGCGCGTCGTGCTCAGCGATCGCGCGATTCATGGCGAAGCTGCCCGCATCCTGAAGGAAATCGGCATCGCGCTCGACCCGCGCCGCCCCGCCGCCGGACTGTCGGCGGCGCAGATGCAGCTGGTCACACTCGCGACGCTGTTCCATCGGCGCTACAAGCTCATCGTACTCGACGAGCCGACCGCGCGGCTTTCCGGTGGAGAATCGGAAGTGCTGTTCCGCCTGATCGCGCGGCTTCGGGGCCAGGGCATCACCATCGTCTACATTTCCCACCGCCTGCGCGAGGTGCAGGAGATCTGCGACCGCGCCACAATCCTGCGCGGCGGTCTGGTCTCCGCAACCCTCGAACACGGCGAGATCACCGAGGAGCGTGTCACCGAGCTGATGGTGGATCGCAGCCGCGCCGACCTCGAAACCTACAACGATGGCCATTCGCGGCCGGAGGTGTTGCTGGAGATCGACGGGCTGCACACGGAACTGCTGGCACCGCTCAGCCTCGCGGTGCGCGCTGGCGAAGTGATCGGCATCACCGGCCCGGTCGGCGGGGGCATGGAGCAGATCGCGCACGCACTTGGCGGTGTCGCGCGGCATGGCGGCCGCGTGCGCCTGCGAGGGAGAGAGGTCGATGCGGCAGGGCCGGCCGCCGCTCGGCGCGCCGGCATCGCGCTGGTGCCGGAGGACCGCCGCAAACAGGCGCTGTTCCCCGCCCTCTCCGTAGCCGACAATATTTGCCTGCCGGTGCTGCGCTCCCTGCAGCGGCTGGCGATGATCGGATCGCGCGAGAAGCTGGCCTTCGCCGACCGCGTGATGGAGCGACTGGCTGTGCGCCCGCGCAATGCGGCCGCGCAGGTTCGCTTCTTCTCGGGCGGCAACCAGCAGAAGGTCGTCATCGGCAAGTGGATGGGTACAAAGGCCTCAGTCTACGTGTTCGTCGAGCCGACCAGCGGAGTCGATATCGGGGCGATCAAGGAAATCTACGACATCATCTTGCATCTCGCGCGCGATGGCGCTGCAATTATTGTCGTCTCGTCGTCGCTGCGCGAGATCCTGGCGCTGTCGGACCGCGTGCTCGTGATCCAAGATGGCGCGCTGGTCAGCGAGGCGCCCAAAGCGACGTGGACCTATGATGAGCTGCTCGCGGTGACCATGCAGGGCCCGCATCGCCGTACCGTCTAGCACTACTTTGGCAGAAAGCAGGTTGAGGCGACATTTTTAGGATTCTCGAATCGGCTTTGGAGTGATTCGTGGAAGGTCGGCATTGTCGGAGCCGACCATGGCGCACATGCGACCGGATTGGACTGAGGAACTGGAGCGGTGGCTGGAGCCGTTCCTGGCCCGTCTGGGCAACAAGACGCGCCGGCGAATGTGCCCGCTCTATGTCGCGGGTCTGATCGGTCCGGGGGATCGCAAGAGCGTGCAGCCGATGGCGACGCGCTTGGCACCCGGCGACTACGATCAACTGCACCACTTCATCGCCGCCGGCGTTTGGGATGCGGCGCCGCTGGAAGCGGAACTGCTCGCCGAGGCCGACCGGCTGGTCGGCGGGGACGGCGCGGTTCTGGTGATCGACGATACGGCGTTGCCGAAGAAGGGCAGCCACTCGGTCGGCGTGGCGCCGCAATACGCCTCCGCCTTGGGCAAGAACGCGAATTGCCAAACGCTGGTCTCCACGACGCTGGCAAGCGGTGAGGTGCCAGTGATGATCGGGCTGCGCCTGTTCCTGCCGGAGAGCTGGACGAATGATCCGGTCCGCTTGAGGAAGGCGCGCGTACCGGACGATCGCCAGGCATTCCGCAGCAAGCCGGAGATCGCGATCGAGGAGATTGACCGCATCAAGGACGCCGGCGTGCGGTTTGGTTGTGTGTTGGCCGATGCCGGCTATGGCTTGAGCGCGCCGTTCCGCCAGGCGCTCAGCGCGCGCGGCTTGCGCTGGGCGGTCGGGATTCCGTTCAAGCAGAAGGTCTACCCCGCTCATGTGGCGTTGGTCTTCCCGGTCGCGGGCCGGGGTCGGCCGCGCAAGCGGCACATCCCGGATACCAAGTCGGTCGCGGCGGGAACGATGCTCGCGGAGGCGTCGTGGCGAACGCTGAGCTGGCGCCGTGGTACCAAGGGTCGTCTTGCCGCCCGCTTTGCCGCCGTGCGGGTCCGCGTCGCCGACGGACCGCCGCAGCGCATCCGCGACATGGGAGCCCAGCACATGCCGGGCGAGGAAGTCTGGCTAATCGCCGCGTGGCGCCGCCACTACAATGCCAAACGGCCACATTCGGCGCTCGGATGGCTATCGCCCCTGGAGTTCCTGACCACGACCGCCGCACCGGCGCTTGAGCCTCTTGCGGGCTCCGCGCCGCCGCTGGCCGCAACCGAGCGACCGGAAATTCCCAGCTTTCCGTGGACCTGATCCAGGGGGAGGGTCAAGCAACATCGATTTCGAGAACGGCGCCGCCAGCGCACAATCGATTCAAAATCGCATCTCCGCGGATTCGCTTCTTGCCCCTCGTGACGCGCGCTCTGACCTTTCAACAGCCTGCTAGTTCGTCGCGTCCCAGAGCTTCAGATAGCGGGCTTTGTAGCCATTGCCTGGAAAGAACATGTCCTTACTCCCGCCTTCCGCATCGACATTCGCGTGCGTGACCAGGAACGGCGGTTGGATGAAGTCGCTCGCGGGCTGCTTATTGAAGGCGCGGTTGAACTGGTCGATCGCCTCGTAGGCCTGCAGCTCGAACGGCTCGGCGACGGTCACAATCTGATACTGGTCGCCGGCACGGATGCGCGCGTAGGCGGAGCGGTTTCCATCCGCGCCGATCAGTTTTACCCGATCGGTCGACACCCCGCCGGCGCGGAGGGACGGTACGGCGAAGTCGAAGTCGTTATCACCGACCGACGTGACATAGAGTGGCAGCCCGTAGCGTTGCACCCACCCCGTCATGAGCGCGGGCATTCGGTCCGAGGCAGCCGAGGCCGGGAAGTTTGCGACCTCCAGCAGCTTGCAGCCGCTGCACTTCTTCAGTTCCGCGGCGGTTGCATCGGACTTGCTCTTGGCGATCGCATATTCGTTGTGCGTGATGACGACAACGCGCGCATGGCCGTTCGAATCGGCAATAGCGACATCGGCTTCCAGCGGGCCAATGGCCTCCGGCGCCTCGCTGATGTTGAAGAACAGGTTGATCTCGGGGTGCGGACCGGGGGTGGCCGCGGCGTGCAGGCCAATGAAGGTAATCCCCTTTTCCAGACCTTCCTTGATGGGACCTTGCAGACTCGCCGCGTCTGCGCACATGGCGATGCCATTCGGCTTGAGCGCCACGCCTTGCCGCATGCCGTCATTCCAGCCCGTCGGCGTTCCTTTGCCGTCGATGACCGTGACGGTCCACCCGATATGCGAGGCGGCCTCGGCCATGAACACGCCGTAGAGCCGGCATATGTCATTGTTCTCGTCGCCAGAGAGATAGACGATCTTCATCCCAGGCGCCGGCTTCGGCGCTGAGGTTGGCCCGGTCCACTCGGTCTGCGGACCGGACAGCTTGGCGACCACTGCTTTCGCGTGGTCCACCACCTCGTCGGCCCGCGCGGATACCGCCATGAACAGGCTCGCCGCGGCCACTGCGATGACAGGCGTTTTCATGTCTTCTTCCCTTGCTGTGCCGGTCGTCAAGGACGCCGGTGCATTGTTGATTGCTGGCGGCGTGGTCCTATCCCATGAACACGCCACCGTTCACGTCGAGGACGGCACCGCACACGTAGCTGGCGGCGTCGGAGCAGAGGGAGGCGATCGGTCCGGCCGCCTCCTCCGGCTGGCCGGACCGACCGAGCGGAATACGCCCTCGGTCCACTTGCTGGCCCTGCATCATCGGCGTCTCGATGGAGGCCGGCGCAACACCGTTGACGAGCACGCCCATCGGTGCGGCGCGGCGCGTGAGCCAGCGGACCAGCGCGTGGACGGCGCCCTTGGATGCGGACGTAGTGCGGCCCAGCGATCAATCCGCCCATGCGGCCGGTGAGCGAGCCGACCAGCACCATCCGGCCATGGCCGCGCGCCGCAAGCTGCGGTAGGGCCGCACGGGCAAGCTGGATCGGGCCGAGGACATTGACCTGCATGACGCGGGCGAATGTCTCATCCCAGCCCTCGTCAAGCCAGTCATCCCAGGGACAGATGGCGGCGCTCGCGACCACCGCGTCCAGCGGTCCGACCTGCGTCAGCAGCCGCTCCACCTCCGCGCGTGAAGCGATGTCGACGCGGCGGGCGAGGGCGCGCGGGATGTCCTGCGCGAGCGCCGTCACGTCTGCAACATCGGCCAGGATTGTCTCCGCCCCAAGCCCGGCGCAGATCCGCGCGGTGGCCGCGCCGATGCCGGAGGCCGCGCCGGCCACCAGCACGCGGCGACCGTCCAGGCCGAATGCGCCGCTCACGTCTGCGCCATCGCTTCAGCGCGACTCTCCCGCCGCCGATGGGTCGCCACGGCCAGCCCAACCGCGAGCACCAGCATGCCGCCGTTGAATAGGTTCTCCACGAAAAACGGCGCGCCGAGTTGCGTCAGTCCAGCCACGGCGACCGCCAGCACAGCCACCGCCAGCACGGTGCCCCAGACGTTGGGCCGTCCCGGCCGGATCGCGGTGGCGCCCAGCAAGGCGCCGGTGAAGGCCGGCAACATCAGCTCCTGCCCGACCGTGCTCTGCCCGACAAGCAATTGCGCCTGCAGCACCACACCGGCGAAGGCCGCCAGGGCGCCCGAGGCGACGAACGCGAGCGTGACGTAGCGCGCCGCCGGAATACCGGTCAGCTCCGCTGCGCGCGGGCTGTCGCCGATCACGTAAAGGAAGCGCCCGACCGGCAGATAGTCGAACACGATCCACAACACGACAGCGACGGCAAGCAGATAGATCACCGTCAGCGGGATGCCGGTAGAGCCGAGCTTGCCGGAGATCATCACGAAGTCGGGCGCTAACTTTCCAACAACCTGCCGCCCGCCAGTGTACCATTGGTTCAGTCCCAGTAGGAACGTGCCCGAACCCAATGTGGCGATGAACGAGTTGATCCGCACGCGCGTCACAAGCACGCCGTTGACGAGGCCGACCAGCGCGCCGAGTGCGATGCAGGCGAGCACGGCCACCAGCCAAGACAGGTTCTGCTGCGTCTGCAATCCGTTCGCCAGCACCTGCGAGATGCCGAGCACCGATGCGGCCGAGAGGTCGAAATTGTTCGATGCGAGCGGGATCATAACGGCAAGTGCCACGAGGGCGTTGATCGACCGGCTGTTGACCAGCGACTGGAAAGTGAACGGTGTGAGGAACGTATCGCCCTTGATGATGCCGAAGAAGGCGATCAGCAGGACCAGCAGGATCAGCAGGTTCCACACGGCGAACACTTGCATCGCTCGGCCGCGCAGGCGGTCAAATGATGCGGGTGTGCGCGCTTGCGTGCCGGTGCTCATGCCGGGCGTGCCTCCGTCTCGGCGCCCGATGCCGCCTCGGTCAGGCGTTCCACCGACAGCTCGGCGCGCTTCAGTTCCGTCGATACGCGGCCGCGATCGAATACGAGCGCGCGGTGGCACAGCCCGGTTACCTCCTCGAAATCCGAGGACACCAGCAGGACCGCCAGGCCGCCGCCCAGCGCATGTCGCAGCAGGCCGTAGATCTCCGCCTTGCTGCCCACGTCGACGCCGAAAGTCGGCTCCTCCAGGACCAGCAGCCGACTGCCGGCTTCCATCCAGCGCGACACCACTACCTTCTGCTGATTGCCGCCGGAGAGAGTGATGATCGGGCGCTCGGTATCCGGCGGACGGACCGACAGGCGCTGCAACACATGCCGCGCCTGGGTCCGCTCCCCGGCCGGGCGGATAGGCCGCAGAGGGCCACCACTCAGCAGAGTGGGGTTCATGAACAGATTCTCCCGCACCGCAAGGCTGGGCGCAATGCTTTCCTCGCGACGCTTGCTGGAAACAAAACCTACGCGCCGCGCAATCGCGGCGGTCGGGCCCGTCGGACGCAGGCTTTCCCCGGCGAGCGCGATCTGTCCCGATTCCAGCCGTATGTCGCCGAACAGCGCGCGGCCGATGACATCGTGCCCGGCGCCACGCAGCCCGACCAGGCCCAGAATCTCGCCCGGGCTCACGTCGAAGGACACTGGGCCGACGCGCCGGGCGATCAGGTCGCGGACGTGCAGCGCCGAACCGGTCGCGGGCGGCGGCAGATCCTCGAACAGGTCATCCAGCCGGCGGCCGATGATCGCCTGCACCAGGGCGGAGGGCGAAGTGTCGGTCACCAATCCGCTCTGGATGCGCCGTCCGTCGCGCAATACCGTCACGCGGTCGGCGATGCGGAATACCTCGTCCAGCCGGTGCGTGACATAGACGATGCCGATGCCCTCGGCGCGTAGCCGGTGCAGTGCGTCCAGCAGACGCGCCACGTCCGTTTCCGGCAGTGCCGCAGTCGGCTCGTCGAGCACCAGCAGATCCGCCCTCACGCTCAGCGCGCGCGCGATCGCCACGATCGACTTGCTCGATGCCGGCAGCGCCCCAACACGCGCCTCGGGCGCGACCCCGCCGCCCATGCGGGCGAGGATCTCCTCTGCGATCGCGTGTGCCCGGCGCCAGTGGATCAGCCCCTTGCGCCGCGGATAGCCGGCGATCAAGGCGATGTTCTCGGCCACCGTCATGCCGTCGACGAGCCCGAGGTCCTGGTGGATGAACGCGATCGGCAGCCGCTCGGCATCCGGTTGCACCCACTGCCCGCGCCAAAGGACCTCGCCGGCATCCGGGCGATACACGCCGGCCAGTACCTTGATCAGAGTGGACTTGCCGGCGCCGTTCTCGCCGAGCAGGGCATGGACCTCCCCGGCGCGAAAGGCGATACCGACATCATCCAGTGCACGCGTGCCCGGGAAGCTTTTGGAGAGTCCGCGAACCTCCAGCAGTGGCGCGCTGTCGGACATGACCGGCGCTACTTCACACCCCAGATCTGCAGATAATGTTCGACGTAGTGGTTGCTCGGGATGAACGTGTCCTTGTCGCCGCCCTCGGCGTCGATGTTGTCCGGCGTGACCAGATAGGGCGTCGGCACAAAGCCGCTGGGCGGCTGCTGCTGGAAGGCACGGTTCAGTTCGTCGACCGCCTGATAGCCTTCCATACCATAGGGTTCGGCGACGGTGACGAGCTGGTACTGTCCTCCGGCGCGGATGCGCTCATAGGCGCTTTTGTTGCCGTCCGCGGAAACGAGGATCACCTTCGAGGGATCGACCCCGCCTGTGCGCAGCGCCGGAATCTGATAGTCCGCCGTGTAGTCGGCGACCGAGGTGATGTAGAGCGGCAGCCCGAATTTCTGCACCCAGGCCGTCACCAGCTCCGGCTGACGCTGCGCTACCTCGGCGATCGGCGTGTTGGAGAATGCGAGGACCTTGCAGCCCTTGCATTCCTCCAGCCGTGCCCGGGTTGCTTTCGCCTTCGTGCAGGCGATCTGATACTCGCAATGCGTCGTCACGACCGCGCGTGCGCTGCCGTTCGAATGCAGAATGATCCAGTCCGCCTGCGCCCGACCGATTTCACGAGGATCCTGCTGGACGTTGTAGAACACGCCGTATTCCGGCTGCGGTCCCGGCAACGCAGTGGCATGGATGCCGACTACGACGACGTTCTTCGCCTTTGCGTCCTGGATCTGCGGCTGAAGGCTCGGGGCGTCCGCGCTGGTGACGATGCCGTCGACCTTCAGCGCGATCGCCTGATTGAGACCGGCCTGCCAGCCTACCGGGGAGCCATGACCGTCAATGATCGTGACCTTCCAGCCGATACGGCTTCCGACCTCGATGAGCGCTTGGCCCCAGGCATGCGAGGCGTCATTCTGCTCATCGGTGGACATGTAGGCGATATGTTTGCCGGGGAGCAGTTTCGGTCCCGAGGTCGGTCCGCGCCAGTCGGTCTGTCGGCCGGCGTAGCGGACGACCTCCGCTTTCACCTCGTCCATGAACGGGTCCGCGCGCACCGGCGCGAGGCCGGCAGCAAGCGTGACAAGGGCAATAACCAGCAGCCCGGACGTCTTCAGCAGCATGCCGTTTCCTCCCGATCGTTCAGGTTTGCATCCCACGACGGTGCGCTTGACCCGACGCGGGGTGGACCGGTTATCTAGCTATGCTACTGTCTGACAGCCTGATGGGTCAACTGTGACTGCAATACCCATTCGCCGACGCAAGCTCTATGAGGAGGTAGCCGACCGGATCGAGCAGATGATCCGGGAGAGGCAGTTCGCCGTCGGCGATCAGCTCCCCTCCGAGCGCGAACTGATGGAGACATTCGGTGTCGGCCGCTCCGCAGTGCGGGAGGCGATGCTGTTGCTGCAGCGCATGGGGCTGGTGGCGGTGAGCAGCGGTGAGCGCAGCCGAGTCCTTACCCCTTCGCCCAAGGCGCTGCTGGGCGAGCTATCGGGCGCCGCGCGGCTGCTGCTGGCCCAGCCAGGGGGCGCGGTGCATTTCCAGCAGGCGCGCGCGCTGTTTGAAATTGGCTTGGCGCGCCTAGCAGCGCAAATCGCGACCGAGGCGGACCTGGTGCGCTTGCGTACCGCCTTGGCGGCCAACCACGCTGCCCTCGGCGATCTGGATCGCTTCCGCGACACCGACGTGGCCTTTCATCTGGCCATCGCAGAAATTCCGCGCAACCCGATCTTCACCTCGTTGCACGAGGCGGTTGTGGCGTGGCTGACCGAGCAGCGCGCAACCTCGGGCCGCGTCCCCGGTGCGGGAGAGGCCGCTTACGAGGCGCATGCGCGCATTGCCGATGCAATCGCCGCACATGATGCGATTGAGGCCCAGCAGGCCATGCAGGACCACCTGGAAGCCGTGGCCACGCTCTACTGGAAGGCACAGGGGCGGGAAAGCCTATCCGACAATACGCCGCGCGATCCTTCGGGTCCGAGGCGGGGAGCGACGCATGGCGGAATATGCGGGGAGTGAACAGGAGCGGCGTTTCCCGCCGGAATGCCTGACCACGGAAGTGGCGCTCGTGTTTGCTGCCTGCGGCATGAACGAGATGGACTCGCGGCTGCTGGCCAGTGCCCCGGTCGATGCCGACCAGCGCGGCATCCATTCGCACGGCACGCTTCGGGTTCCGGGCTATGCGGACAAGCTGACCAAGGGCGGCGTGGACCCGCGCGGCCGGCCGCGCGTCGTAACGGAAGTGGCGCTGCTTTCATCATCGATGGCGGCAACGCGATGGGGCAGGCGATCGCGCGGGCGAAGCAGGTGCATCCGCGTGGACACGGTTAGCCGTGAGATCCGGCACAGCCGCCGCCGAGTGGACGCGGAGAGAACTCTATCCGCCGGGCCTGCTTGAGTACCAATTCGCGCAAGCCCGTGGCCGCGACGGCATCCCTCCGAACGACGAAACGATCACAGGCATCCAAGCCGCCGGACATCGCGTGGGCGTGGAGGCCTTGGCGGCATGACGCGATCGATGGGCAACGGGCGTGCCGTGCTGAGTCTCGACCGGGCACGTGTGTTTTTCGAGGGAATATTCAGCAGCCCGCGGTTGCAGCACCCAGAAGGTATCGCCATCGGCCCGGACGGAGCGGTCTGGTGCGGCACCGAGAACGGGCAGATCTTGCGCATCGAACGGGACGGCACGGCCATCGAGGAGATCGCCTCGACTGGCGGCTTCGTGCTCGGTCTCGCCTTCGACGGCGCCTGCCGCCTGTTTGCCTGCGATCTTCGGCACGCCTGCGTCTTCCGCCTCGATCTAACGAGCCGTGAACTTGTTCGTCTCGTCGCGCCGGGTATGCGCATCCCCAACTTTCCGGTCATCGATCGCCGACGCTGCTGCCTCTATGTTTCCGACAGTCATGCTTTCGATACGTCAGGCCCCGGCATTTGGCGTTTTGACCTCGCGACCGGTGTGGGCTCGTGGTGGTACGATCGGCCGTTGACATTCGCCAATGGCATGGCGCTGGAGCGCGACGGGTCGGCACTTCTGGTCGCCGAGACCTTTGCCCATCGCATTTCCCGCGTGCCGATCGCCGCCGACGGCAGCGCGGGAGAGCGGGAGGAGTGGGTCCGTGATCTGCCCGGCCTTCCTGACGGCCTGGCACTGGACGATGCTGGCCGCGTCTTTGTTGCCTGCTATGAGCCGTCCAGGATTCTGCGCATCGGTGCCGATCGGCGAGTTGACATCTATGTTGAGGACGAGACGGCGCATCTCCTCTGCCATCCGACTAACATTGCCTTCGATGGAGCCGATCTCTTCGCGGCCAATCTCGGTCGTTGGCATATTACGGTCATCGCATCCGACACCCTGTGCGACAAACTCCCACTAGGTGGAATCGGGTAGAGCTGTGCAGAAGAAGCCGAATGGCGCCGCAAGGCGCTGTCAGGTTGGCGAACCCTGACCAACGGGTTCTGTTGCGACCGTAGACGCGGGACGGGCAGAGTGTGGAAGTGGCGATTTTCAGGTGCCACAACATTCACCAAGAACCGCGACCGGCTGCTGGCGGGTGATGTCGCGGTGAAATTTCTGGCCGCCGTGCTGGCGCATCCGAAGGTCAAGGTGCTGCTCTCGACCGAGCATTTCTCGGTCGACGGCACGTTGCTGGAGGCCTGGGCCAGCACCAAGAGCTTCCGCCCGAAGGACGGCTCCGGCCCGCCGCCGGATGCCGGACGCAATGGGGAACAAGACTTTCACGGCCAGAAGCGCAGTAACGACACGCCTGCTTTCGCGACCGATGCGGATGCGCGGCTGCATCGCAAGGGTCCCGGCAGGGAGGCGAAGCTCTGCTTCATGGCACATGCCCTCATGGAGAACCGCAACGGGTTGATCGTCGGCGCCACCGCGACGCGCGCTTCAGGCCATGCCGAGCGGTTGGCGGCGCTGCATCTGGTCGAACCGCACGCAGACCGGCCGCAGTCCATCACTCTGGGCGGCGATAAAGGGTTCGACATGCAGGACTTCGTCGCCGAACTCTGCGAGATCAACGTAACTCCACACGTCGCGCAGAATGCCGACGGGCGGAGTTCGGCTATCGATGGGCGGACGACGCGCCATCCCGGCTACGATGTCAGCTTGCGCATCCGGAAGCGGATCGAAGAGGCATTCGGGTGGGCCAACACTGTGGCAAGCCTGCGCAAGGCGCGCCATCGCGGGCTGCCCAAGGTCGACTGGCAGTTCACCTTCGCGATGGCCGCCTACAATCTCGTCCGACTATCAAAGCTGTTGGAGGCGGTGACGTGATGCCCGGACGCCGCCCAAATCACCCCATGGTGCCCGGAAGTGCGTGGCAGTCCACCAGCTTTCGAGCGACAAACGACAGGCTTCGCCGGATGCCCGTGCAAGCACGCTTCATTTCAGCAGCCTGCTAGTGCCAGAGGAACCCGCACCCCTGGTGAGCCGGCTGCCCAGCCCGTATCCAAAACCGTGCTGGCCGCCCTCGGCGACGACCCAAACAACGATGCACTCGCGTGCGGCGACCGACACGTTGGACCAGGCCTGGGGCTTGCTCATAGGAACGAATGCGACGGAGCCACCAATTTATGCGATCTTCACTTGCTTCGGCTGCGCCTGCGCTCAGTCGATGACCCAGCCGCCTGAGATGATAACCGTCTCGCCGGTGATGTAGGCGGCAGCCGGCGACGCGAGAAATGCCACCACGCCCGCGACGTCCTGCGGCGTCCCGGCCCGGCCGAGCGGGATGTCGACGACGCGCCGGCGGATGAACTCGCCCGACGGCAGGCCCTGTTTCTCGACACCCAGTTTCTGGTCGAGCGCGCGGTTGAACTCGGTGTCGATCAGTCCGGGCGCGACGGCATTCACCGTGATCTGGCGCGGCGCGAGCGTGCGTGCCAGCGTCTTGGTCAGCGCGATCAGTCCGGCCTTGCTCGCCGCATAGGGTGGAGACAAGGTGCGACCATCGACCCCTGCCACCGAGGCGATGTTGATGATCGCGGCGCCATCCGCCATCAGCGCCTGGCCTTCCTGCATTAGGAAGAAGGCTCCCTTCAGGTTCAGGTCGAGCGTGGCGTCGTAGTCCGCCTCCGCGATGTCCGGGAACGACGCGATCCGGAGAATGCCGGCGTTGTTGACCAGCACGTCGAGCCGGCCGAACTCTGCCCGCACCTTCTCCACGGCGCCACGGATGCTGGCGACATCCGAGCAGTCGGCGACCACCGCGACTGCTTGCCCGCCAATCGACGCAATCTCCGCATGGGCTTCCTCCAGCCGGGATGCGTTGATGTCGACCAACACGAGCTTCGCGCCGTGGTCCGCGAGCGTTTGCGCGATGGCGCGCCCGTTGCCCTGCGCGGCGCCGGTCACGAGCGCCACTTTGCCCGAAAGGTAGTTCGCTGTTCCCTCGCGCATCGGCATGCCTATCGTTTGCTGTTGACGCGGTTCATGTCCACCCTTGCCGGGTCGCCGGACGGTCCGCGGCCCTGGCATCGGTTTCCACCCATCGGCGCAGTTGTTCGCGGGAGCGTTCGATGTGCAGGCGCATCAGCGCCTCCGCCCGGCCGGCGTTGCGCGCGGCGATCGCATCCAGGATGCCCTTGTGCTCGCGAATGGCAACGGCGGCGTCGGTCACCCCGCGCACGCGGAACAGCGGGCCGAGGCGATGGTGCACATGCAAGTGGTGCACTGCGTTGTACAACAGACTGTTGTGGCTCGCGGCTGCGATCGTCTCGTGAAAGCCGCTGTCCGCCGCGATGTAGCTGGCGAATTCCTCCGAACGCCCGCACGTCCCTGCCGCAGCGAGCGCGCGGGCGTGCGCGCGGATCTTCGCCAGTTGCGGGGCTGAAATCGACCGTGCCGCGGCGCCGGCACAAAACGGTTCGAGCAGGAGACGCACCGTGTAGAGCTGATCGAACGCCTCCAGGTCCAATTGCGGCGCGGCGTGATAGCGTCCGGTGGCATTGCGGAGAACAAGCCCGTCGCCTTCCAGGCGAGCCAACGCCTCTCGTACCGGTGTCTGCGAGATGCCAAGCTGTGCCGCCAGCACATCGATGCCCAGGCGAGCGCCGGGCGGGATCGCGTGGTCGAGGATGAGCACCTTCAGCTTCTCGTAGGCGCGCACCGACAAACCACTCTTGGCCAGCCGCATGTCGGCTGAAATGACCGTCTCCTCCATGCCGCCGAGACAACCGCGCCAGGGAAAACCGCGTTGACTCCCGAACCTGCCGCTCGCTATCTAGTGTCTATATCCTATAGGATATTGGCCTCGTCCAGTGTTTCCCGCGCTCATGCGACCGGAAGACGCAAGGCGGCAAAGGGGGGGTGGGATGGAACGGGCGGCAGGACCCGCGGGGCGGGACATCGGCGCACTGGCGCGGATCGACGGGGACACGCTGCGCGGGGCATTGCGCCTGCCGTCGGAAGGCCGGGTTTGGGACCTCGGCCTCGAACTGAACGCCCGGATCCCGCACAACGGCAGCTTCGTGCGATTCTCGATGGCCTTCACGCAGACGCCCGAAAGCACCGGCGCGGCGTCACCGTTCCAATATTGCGCAGAGGTGATCTCCGGCACGCTGCACGTGGGCACCCATATCGACGCCTTCATCCACATACAAGCCGAAGGGCACATCTACGGCGGCGGACTGGCCCGGGACGCCCGCGACGACAGCGGCTGGCGGCAATACGGGATGGAGACTGTGCCCCCCATCGTTGGGCGCGGCGTCGTGCTCGACATTCCCCGGCTGCTCGGGCTGCCGCGCCTGCCCGACGGTTACGAGATCACCACTGCCGATCTGCAAGCCGAGTTGCAGCGGCGCGCGCTGCAACTTCGCCAGGGCGACATCGTGATCGTACGTACCGGGAAGATCCAGGATTTCTGCGACGAAGCCGCGTTCCAGGGCGGCGAACCAGGTGTCGGTCGCGACGCGGCGATCTGGCTGTTCGAGCAAGGCATGGCGGTCCTGGGTACCGACACGACCGGAACCGAGCCGCTGCCGTTCAAGGACGCCGCACTGACCACGCATCGCGCGATGCTAGTCGAGCGCGGTGTGCATCTGATCGAGAACCTGTTCCTTGAAGACGTGGCAGTGGCAGACGTGCGCGAGGGCCTGTTCGTCGGACTGCCACTGCGCATCACGGGCGCAACCGGATCCTGGCTGCGGCCGGTCCTGATTGTCTGACGAAGACACAGCCGTGCGCAAAACGATGATCGTAGGCGCCTCGTGACCCGCAGCGTGTTCCAATTCGAGGCCGGTGGCCCGGACCTGCCGCCGGCGGGGGCAACCTCGTCGCGCGGAAAGGCGCAGATGCGAGCATGCACAATACCGTCTCGCCGCTGTGCGCCCACGGGTGTTCCGATCAGCTCCAACACGGCTCGACGTCGACGGCTGCGTCCAGGCGCCGGAAAGCCGGGGCCTCGGCGTGCCCTATGACTGGGACTTCATCGTGCGCAACCGAGTGAACTCATCTTGCATTCGCCCAGGCACACTGACCGCGATGGCTCGGCTGGTGTCGAGCCCCTGCAATGGGACGAGAGATTACGGGGCAACCGCATGCGAATCCGATCGGTCGAACCGTTCATCCTGCATGTGCCGCTGAATGCAGCCTCGATTTCCAATTCCACGCACACGATCACCCATTGGGGCGTGGTCGGCGCCCGGATCGTCACCGAGGATGGGCTGGTGGGCTTCGGCTTCACCGGCACGCATGCGCATCTCCCGTCCGACCGGCTGGTCACGGCGTGCATCGCCGATAGCTACGCGCCGCTGCTGGTCGGCGAGGACGCCGCCGACGGCGACGCGCTCTGGTTGAAACTCGCTCGGCATCCCGCGCTGCAATGGGTGGGACGCGCCGGCATCACCCAGATCGCGCTGGCCGCCGTCGACATCGCGCTATGGGACCTGCGCGCCAAGGCGGCAAACATGCCGCTGTGGCAGCTTCTCGGCGGTGCCACCAAGTCGCGCCTCGAAGCCTACAACACCGATATCGGCTGGCTCTCGATCTCCAAGGACGCGCTGGTCGAGAAAAGCTTGCGGGCCATCGAGCATGACGGCTTCCGCCGCCTCAAGTTGAAGGTCGGTCATGCCGACCCGATGCTCGACATCGCGCGGATCGAGGCGGTGCGGCAGTGCCGTCGGGCCGAGCGTCACCATCGCAATCGACGCCAATGGCAAATGGGACTTGCCGACCTGCCAACGTTTTTGTGCACGCGCGCAGCCGCTCGATTTGTTCTGGTTGGAGGAGCCGATGTGGTACGACGATGTCGCATCGCATGCGGCGCTGGCACGGTCGACCGCGATCCCGGTGGCACTCGGCGAGCAGCTCTATACCGCCGACGCGTTCGCCAACTTCATCGCCGCCGGCGCGGTGCAGTATGTGCAGCCGGACGTGACCCGCCTGGGCGGCATCACCGAGTACATCCAGGTCGCGCACACCGCGCACTCGCACCATCTGCCGGTTGTCGCCCATGTCGGCGATATGGGGCAGGTGCACGTACATCTATCGTTCTGGCACCCGGCGACGTCGATGCTGGAATACATCCCCTGGATCAAGGATTGTTTCGCCGAGCCTATCCGCGTGGCGGACGGACACTACGTCCGGCCGCAAATGCCGGGCGCCGGCAGCACGCTGACCGAAGCTGCCGTCGCCGCCTATTCCAGGCCAGTGCGAGGCGGATGACGATGGCCGCCGAGCTGATCGCGGTGGATCGCCCCCGGCGCCGGAAGTGGCGCGCCTTCGGGTTCGATGAGGTCGGCATCCTCCTGGCGCTGGCATTGTTCTTCGTCGTGGGCGCGGCCAGCAGCCCGTATTTCATGACCGTCAACAACCTGACGGGCATCCTGCAGAACATCACCTTCCTCGGGTTCCTCAGTGTTGGCGTCGGCCTGACGCTGATGGCAGGCGAGATCGACATCTCGGTCGGCTCGGTGTTCGGGCTCTCGGGCGTGGTCACCGCACTGGTACTGAAGGGCGGCTATCCGCTGATGGCAGCGATTGCAGGCGGATTGCTGGTTGGCTTGGTCTGCGGCCTCGTCAACGGGCTGGTGGCGCAGGTCATCAAGGTGCCCGTCGTCGTCATCACGCTTGCCACGCTCGGCGTATTCCGCGCAGTGGCGCTCGCGCTCGCCAACGGCTCGCCGGTCGGCGGCCTGCCGCCCAACCCCTGGTTTTTCGACGGATTCGGGCAAGGCGGGGTCGGCCAGATTTCCTACATTACGATCCTGTTCCTGGCCGTCGCGCTGGGTGCGGAGATCGTGCTGCGCTGGACATCCTCGGGCTTTCGCGTGCTGGCGGTCGGCAGCAATCCGCTCGCGGCGCATCTGGTCGGCTTCCATGTCGGGCGCACTCGAGTGCTGCTGCTGGCGTTCTCCGGTTTAGTGGCGGGCCTGTCGGGCGTCTGCTCGATCGCCTACCTAAGCGCCGCGGGGCCGACCGCCGGCACCGGCTACGAGCTCAGCGTGCTCGCCGCCACGATCATCGGCGGCGTCAAACTCACTGGCGGGCGCGGCTCCATCCTCGGCGTCCTGCTGGGCTTAGGCGTCATCGGCATCTTCCAGAATCTGATCGTACTGTGGGGCATCTCGCCGAACTGGGCTCAGGGCGTCTCGGGTTTGGTGCTGATCGCCGCGATGACGCTGACCTGGGCGACCAAGGGGAACCAGCGCGGCGCCGGTGGCTAGTCCGCGAACGGGCCGGAAATGCGTAGAGCAGGAGACAGGGAGAAACACGAGTGACCGAAGATTCAGGTTCCGGCGGGCTCGACCGCCGCCAGTTCGGCAAGCTGATCGGGCTTGCTGGCGTCGCTGGCGTGGGCGCGCTGGCTGCCACGCCGGCCGCCGCGCAATCCGCCGGCGCGTGGAAGGACTGGGTGGCAAGGCTACTACAAGAAGCCGGTTAAGATCGCCGTGTCCTGCGCGGGCACGACGAACCCGTATTTCGCGCCAACCAAGGCGGGCGCCGAAGACGCCGGCGCGCAACTGGGGATCGAGATGCTGTGGACCGGCGTGCCGGACGGCAACACTGTCAACCAGATCTCGCAGTTCCAGCAACTGGTCAACACCGGCTACGAGGCGATCGTGGTGATCTCCTTCGAGCCGGATGCGTGGATCGCGCCGATCAGGAAGGCGATGGCGTCGGGTGTGCTGGTCATTACCTCCAACAACGACACGCCGAACAGCGGCCGCGAGATCTATTTCGGCCAGGATCTGGTTGGCGCGGCCGTGGTGCAGGGCCAGATGCTGGCGAAACTCGCCGGCGGCAAGGGCAAGGTCGCGATGACCAACTGCGCGCCCGGGTCGCTCGCACTCGACCAGCGCATCCAGGGCGCGCGCAAGGGCACGACCGGCGGTGGGCTAACGGATGTCGGTGTGTACAACACCAACCCGGCCGACATGGCGAGCGAGATCGGCACGATGAAGGACATCCTGCGCGCGCACCCGGATCTTGCGGCAGTGATGCCGTTATGCGGGCCGGACACCGCCGCCGCCGGCCTCGTCCGCAAGAGCCTCGGGCACAAGCTGCCGATCATCGGCACCGACCTCCTGTACCAGACGCTCGAACTGATCCGCGACGGCTACATCGACGCGACAGTCGGTCAGCAGCCGTACCTGCAAGGCTACATGCCGATCATGTACGCGTATCAGCGCGTCGTGCTCGGCGCGCCCAAGCTGGAACTGCCGGGCGGCAACTACTTCCTCGCCAACGAGATCGTGACGAAGGAGAACGTCGGGGAATTCCTGGTGCGCGAGCAGCGTTTCCGGGGATGAGCTTCGACGCGGGCGCGGCGTTGCTGAACGCCGCAGGCGTGAGCAAAAGCTTCGGCAGCGTCCGCGCCCTTGACGATGTCTCGCTGAGCGTTGCCGCCGGCGAGGTGCATGGGCTGCTCGGCGCCAACGGCGCCGGGAAGTCCACGCTCATCGGCGTGCTTTCCGGCGCCGTCCGTCCCGATCGCGGCAAGCTCAGCGTCGGCGGTCGCAACGTGCCGCTCGGCTCGCTCGCCGAGGCACGCCGGGCCGGTCTTGCCGTCGTGCATCAGGAACTGATGCTGTTCGCCGACCGCACGGTGGAAGAGAATATCTTCGCCAGCGTGTTGCCGGAGGCGGCGTTCTCGCCGATTGGCCGAGGCGCCCGTCGCCGCAAAGTCGAAGCCGCGATGGACCGGCTCGGCGCCAAGGTCGAACTGCGTGCAACTGTCGGCGACCTACCGCTGTCGCAGCGCCAACTGGTCGAAATCGCCCGCGCACTCTGCCGGGGCGGCAAGGTGCTGGTGCTGGACGAGCCAACCTCCGCGCTGTCGCAGCCCGAAGCACAAGGGCTGTTCGAGGCGATCCGTGGCATCGTCGCACGCGAGGCGGCGGTGATCTTCGTCTCGCACCGGCTCGACGAGGTGTTCGCGATCACCGACCGCGTGACGGTGCTGCGGGACGGCCGCGTCGAGGGGCGCTGGCGGACCCGGGACGCCGACGTTCCGACCATCACCCGCGCGATGGTGGGACAACTCGCTGACGAGCGGCCACGCCCCCATAGCCGCTCCAAAGGCGGCCCACCCGCCATCGCCGTCCATGGCTCGGCGGCCGGAGTCGCAGACGTCAGCCTGTCGCTCGCGGCCGGAGAGATCGTCGGCCTCGCAGGGCTGGAGGGCTCCGGCGTTTCCACGGTGCTGCAGATGTTGGGCGGCATCGTCCCAGTTGCCGGTCGCATGGAGGTGCTTGGACGGGCGGTCACGTTCCGCCATCCGCTCCACGCGATCCGCGAGGGCGTAGTCTACATGCCGCCAGACCGCAAGAAGGGCGGCCTGTGGCTTGAGCGCGACCCGGCGGTCAATATCGGTGCGGCCCTGGTCGCACGGATGCCTCCGCTCGCCTTTCTGCAACGCAGATTGCTGGAACGGGCCGCCGCCAGCCGGATGGCGCAGGTCGGCGTGCGGGCCAGCGCGTTGGGGGAGGAAGTCGGCCGCCTGTCGGGTGGGAACCAGCAGCGGGTGCTGCTCGCCCGCTCGCTGGAATCCCGGCCGCAGGTGCTGCTGCTCAACGACTTCACCCGCGGCGTCGATGTGCAGGCGAAAGCGGCGATTCACGCGCTGGTGCGCCAACTTGCCGATGAGGGCCTCGCGATCTGCGTCACCTCGTCGGACCTCGAGGAGTTGCTCGACGTCGCCGACCGGATCGTCTGCATGCGGGCCGGCCGCATCGTCGCCGACCGGCCGAGCCGGACGCTCGACGAACTCAGCCTGCTGACCCTCGCCTCGATGGCAACGGAGACCGAAGCGGCTGCCTGATCGACGGTCCAGTCCGGCGGTGGCCCTGCGCGGCCGGGCCAGGTCCTGAACTGCCGATTGACGAGATCCAGCGGGCATGGCGCTGCCTTGTCGCTTGACCGTTCCCCAATCCGCGACCGACGTCCCGCCCAGGCTGATTACCCGGAGACGCATGCTGGGATACCGGTCCCTCACGAACCGCTGCAGTTATAGCGGTTTCACTGAGGGTGTGCATAGCTGCAGTGCTGGAGGTAGTTGCTGCATTCGTTGGGAGCAAAGCGGGTAAGGACTGACCCGATGGAGCGCCATAGCGCATTGCGGTTGCGGGGCTCGGCGCGGCGCAGCCCGGCTTTGATCTTTGCGAAGACCTGCTCGATCGGGTTCAGGTCGGGCGAGTAAGCGGGGAGCTACAGCAGGCTGGCGCCGCGTGCTTCGATGACCTCGCGCAAGCCTGCGACCTTGTGGCTGGCGAGATTGTCGGCGATGACGATGTTGCCCGGTTGCAGCGTCGGCGCCAGACACTGCTGCACCCAGGCAAGGAAGGCACGGCCATTGATGGCGCCGTCGAGCACCATCGGCGCCACCACGCTGTCATGCCGCAACCCGGCGATCAGCGTGCTGGTGTTTCAGTGCCCGAACGGGGCCGACGCGACCAAGCGCTGGCCGCGAGGGCTGCGGCCATAGAGCTGCGTCATGTTGGTCTTGGCCCAGGTTTCGTGTGGATACCGGAGTGAAACTGGCTCTCCCGCACTTTCCGTGCTGCGGCGCTTGTACTTCGTCGGCGGATCTGGGACAGACCTGGACTCACATCCATGGTGCTTGTCCAGGTTTCCTTCCGTTCACTGTCCTTCGTCCCTGGAGTGCCCCCCGTTAAACCGGACACGCGGCGGGTTGAGATTGTGCTCTGATGTATTCCCGAGGGGAACGGAAGGCGAGCCTGCTGTGGGGATGGACGTCGTTGTAGTCGTTCATCCAATGGGCGACTGCGTCGAGTGCGGTCTGGGCATCGGGGATGGGGCTGACGCGGACGTAGTCGCGCTTGAAGGTCTTCACGAAGGCCTCGGCGATGCCGTTGCTCTCCGGGCTTTCCACCGGGGTGAAGCAGGGCTGGAGGTTCAGCGCGGTGGCGATGTCGATGGTCTTGGCCGCAGCGTAGATCGAGCCGTTGTCGGAGAGCCATTGCACTGGATGGGGAGCGCGGGCTGCGGCGAAGCGGGCCTCGACGCATTCGACCATCAGGTCGCGGATCATCTCGCCACAGATGCCCTCGGTGGTGGCGAGCCAGGCGATGACCTCGCGGTCATGACAGTCGAGCGCGAAGGCGATGCGCACGACTTCGCCATTCCAGCAGGTAAATTCCAGTCCGTCCGAGCACCAGCGGATGTTGGAGCGGAGCGTCGCGACACGGCCATCGTGCGGGCGTGGACGGCGGCGACCGGTGCAGGGCGCCAGCAGCAGGCCGTGCTTCTGCATCAGCCGATAGACACGCTTGGCATTGACCGGCGCGCCACCGCCACATCGCCGCTGCCGCTGGATGAGGGCTGCGATCCGGCGGTAGCCGTAGGTCGGTCGGGCATCGGTCAGGCGGCGGATTTCGGCGACGAGTTCAAGATCGCCGCCGCGGGTCTGCGGCCCGCGCCTGGGGCGTGCGCTCTTGATGCGCTCGGCAACGTTGGAGCGCGCGACGCCGAGCGTGTCGGTGACGCGCTTCACCGGGAAGCGTCCGGCGGCGCAGAGCGCGACAGCGAGATCGCTTTTTTTGTCCGCGCGAGATCAAGGGCTTCCTTGAGGATCTCGACCTCCAGGGTCTTGCGCCCGAGCTGGCGTTCCAGCTCGCGCACGCGCTCCTCGAGGCGGCGGAGATCGGCCGCCGGCACCACCTCGTCATCGGCGCGGACGGCTTCGTGGCCACCTGCGGTCATCAGCCGCCTCCATCGGATCACAAGGCTCGGCGAGAGCCCGTGGCGGCGGGCAACATAGCTGATGGACATGCCCGGCTGCATGGTCTCCGCGACCACGGCCAGTTTCTGCTCGGTGGTGAACCGCCGCCGCCGGGCCACGCCGGTGATGATCTCCACCCGGGAATGTGCATGATGAATTTACGCCGTGCATTCAGGACATTAGGGGGCTGCCCACGGTTCCAGCGAGCACCAAGCGAGCATCCGGACATGAAAAAAGCGCCCCGACCATGGGGCGCTCAGTGCCGCTCAAGAGAGGCGCAGGAGACAAATCGCCCGCTACCCTACCCCGCCGCGACGACCTTATCAACGATGGCGAGGCTGTAGCCTTCGTTCGTGGTGATGGCGGCGACGTGAGACCCGAGGCGGCCGGACACCACCGGGCTATCGCTCATGCCGCTATGTGTGCGTGACGGTCGTGGCCCCGTTAGTCGATGAGACCGCAAAATCGCCAGCCGCGTAGCTGCCCGTGAAATGCAGCGCGGCGACTGGCGCGTGGCCATTGTAAAGGGTCAAGGTCCCGTTCCTGAATTGCGACCCCGTCGCAGTCACGCCGGGGAGGTCAATCGTGTCTAGTGGCGCGAAATTCGCGATCTTGCCAAGGAACTCCCGCGCTTGGTCCAATATGAGCATCTGGCCGAGAGATGACTGCAGGCCCTGCGTCGGTTGCGGGTCGAACGCAAACGTCTGCTCCGGCCCAACGCGCCCCTGGAACTCCGCCTCCGCCGGTTGACCTAAAAAGCCATCAGCTCCCATCTCAAAGGCTCCCTTGCCAACAACACTCGGCCCGATCACCATCTGACCGGCGGCCGCAATGGTGCCGTTGTTGACGATCTGATCGCTCACATCCCCGCTGATTGTCAGCCTGCCAAATCCGATGCCAATGTAGATGCCGCCTTCGTTGTCGATGATAGAGCCAGGGCCCATCGCAATGCTCGCGGTCACCGGGCCTTCGTGGTTAAGGGCCCACTGACCCTGGTTGAGGACGATGCTACCCGGTGCAACGGTGACTTGGAGCCACGCTCCCTCGCCGGCATTGTCGATGCCCATGTCCCCACGAAACGTGACGATACCCTGCAGATTCCAGACAGCATTCGCAGCCCCGTGCGGAGTGACGGGGTTGCCGCCCTCTAAGCGGACGTCTCCAATCACCGAGTTGGTGATGTCCAGCGTCGTATCCTGATCGAGTGCACTCTGGTCGCCTTGCTGGAACGCCTCGAGGTTCCAGCCATCAATGATAGGAATGTCGGAGGCATTAACATTCGTGATATAGACTGTTCCGCCCCCCAATGACGCAAAGTCGCCTGGGCGGGGAACCTGCTTCGGCGTCCATAGCGTCGGGTCGTTCCAATTTCCGGTCCCGCCGTTCCACTCCATATCGCGATCCTCCCCCGCCGGCACTCAGTGCCGTCGAAATGAGGCATTCTCTTATCTATGGAAAGTTTGCCAAATAAATCCTTAGTCGGACTCGCGATAGTGATGCGCGAACTCGCGAGTCCCAGCTCCGACGAGAGGCGCGCTAATGGTCGGAGGCATCTTCGGCGAGCAGCGGCTTCTCCGCCCACACTGGCTCCGCGGAGATGGCTGCGTCGTAGCCCTTCAACCACGCCTCCCCGGCCAATGGCGCGTACACGTCAGGCACCTCGCGCGTGCCACCCCTCTTCGCCCACCGGTAGCCGGCGTGCCAGGCATTCCCGCGACTGAATAACATGTCCGCTCCAGGGCCTGGAATGACCGCGATGTGTCTACACCCGGAGCGCGATTCGCAAAAAAAATCCCCCGGCCTCATCACCCGGGGGGAGTTGCATCCGTCAGAGAATGAGAGGAGCGTCGTCTACACCGCCTGCCCGAGTCCCTCAAAGCTTGAGGATGGCCTGGAGCGCCAGTGCCGCCACCAAGCCGATTGCGGCTGCCCCAGCAATCCAGATGACGGGCCAGAGCCATTTCATTGCGGCTCGTCCAGCGACGCGTCGTTGACGTCAACACCGCGGAGGGTGACCCCGGCGGCGAGGTGGTCATACGTCGCCCGACAGCTCTGATGGCCCGGTGCGCGACACGAGCGGATGGCCGGTTGGGTTGGCCGGAGGGAGGGCGGAGCCCGACCGTAGGTCAGCCCAACGGGTGACGCGGGTTTCCCCCCCCGTCTGCGGCCGCGGCGTGTGCGGACAAATCGGCGACGCCAAGAAGGTAGTCGCTTCCGGTGAGGGTTCGGCCACGCGGCCTTCATGTTCAGCGAGGCGCCGTTCGGCGCGCGGCATCAGGCGGCCATGGGGGAAAGCACTTCGGCAGCAGGCTCCAGGCAATGCCGCCGCGCAGCACGTAGAAGATCGCGTTGCCGATCTCGCGCATCTCCCACTTCCGATGCCGGCCGCGCCCGCACGGCGGCGGCAGAAATGCGGACACCAGCAGCCACTCGGCGTCGGTCAGGTCGCTTCCATAGCGTAGCCCGTCGCGGCTATGCTGCGCATGGGTGGTCGGGGTCCACATGAGGTCTCCGGCAAGGCTTCGAACACCTGCTCGGAATCACATCCGCTCCGACCATCCAACCCCTAAAGTCGTCGCTACCAGATTCCGAAATGGCCTCTAAGAATGTAACCTGGTTATCGATCAAGGCTGTGGCGTTTCACTGCCTCTGTCGCATCTTTTGGGACGCCATGCCAAGGTTTGGACTCTCAGCACTTGACTCCCTGAAGCCCGCTTTTTAAATCGACAACCAACGGCGCTCGCAAGTATCGGTCGAGCTCGAAGCCGCGCTGTGATTGTCCAGTGACCGATCGCGCCGCGCCTCCGGTGCTCTCTCTGCGACGTCGGCGACCGACGAGGTGAGTGAAGTTAACTCTCTAGCCCATCTTATTCGTGGCGAGCACGCTGTTGATGCGGTCTGAGAGGCGAGCGCGGCTACCTTGCGCGCTTTTTCATCGCTTGGTCAGGACGTGTTGGGCAGGCGCTGGAGGTTGGCGGGATCGGGCGACGGCTGGGGCAATTGCCCCGTGCGTCACGGCCCGGCGGGCTGGAAGCCAGCGCGCGATGCCGCCGAACAACGCGGCCTCGCGGGCACGACGGCGGCGAAGGCGATGCGCACCCGCGTCGCGGTTTCGATGACGCGGGCGGCGATCTTGATCAGGCGCAGCCGCAGGGTGGTGAACTCGGCGCTCGCCAGCGGCTGCGGCTTGGGGATGGCGTCGCGCACCGTCAGCATCAGCCAGTAGGCGGCGGTGTGCAGCACAAGGCGCACCTGATTGGCGAGCGGCGAGCGGCAACTGGTGCGGTCGGAGGCAAGCTGGCTCTTGTGCAGCTTGATCAGGTTTTCGGCCTGGCCGCGCGCGCAATACAGCGTGTCGTAGAGCCATTCGGCGCTGCCGCGCGCGATGTTGGTCACCACGTAGCGGATGTCCAGCCCGTTGCAGCTTGCCTCGATGCGCGCGGCCACGCGCCGCTCGCATTTCCAGGACTTGGCGCCGTAGCGCGTCTCGGCATAGCGACGCACCACCGGCGCCTCGCCCTCGGCCCAGCGCACCCGCACATCGTCGGCGGCGGCGTCCACCTGCCGGTCCAGCACGTCGTTGCCGCCAAGGCCGAAGATATAGTCGACGCCGTTGGCCTCGCACCACGCCATCGCCTCGTGGCGTCCGTAATGGCTGTCGCCGCGGATGGTCAGCCTGCGTGGTGCGGCCAATGCCTGCGGATGCGCCGCACGAGGCGCCGGATGTGGCCGCGCACCTCGCGGCCCGAGGGGGTCTTGCCGGAGCGCAGCAGCACCGCGACCGGGCGCGCGGTGGCGGTCTCGTAGACATGGATCGGCAGAAAGCAGCGTTCGCCGTAATGCGTGTTGAACAGCGAGAGCTGCTGCGCGCCATGCACGACATCGACGGTGTCGTCGATGTCCAGCGTCACCTCGCGCGGCGGGCGCGGATAGCTGGCGCAATAGAGGTCGATCATGGCGTAGCTCATCGCCGCCACCTCGTGCCGCGTCGGCGCGTTCTCCCAGCGCGAGATCGGTCGGCTGCGAACACAGATCGATCGCCGCTGTCGGGCAGGCGCCCGCAGGCCAGCTTGAAGCCGGGATCGGTGCGCAGGTGGTCGAGATCGTTGGCGTCCTCATAGCCGCAGGCGATGGCGAGCATGCGGGCGCGCAGGATGTCGGCGACGCTGTGTGTCACAAGGTTCGGATCGCGCGGGTCGGCGATCAGCGCGGCGAGCTTGTCGGCGATGCCCAGACGCCGCTCGGCGGCGGCCAGCAGCATCACGCCGCCATCGGATGTGAGGCGCCCGCCATCGAACGCGGCGGTGACTTTCTTGCGTTGCGACGGCTGGGAAATGGAACGGCAGCAGGCGTATCTTCGGACATGGCGGGTGTGGCTCGCGCGATCGGCGTGGACTGGATGGTCTCGACACCCAAATCAGTAAACGCGATCAACACTTTACGCGACACCCGCCAGCGAATCCCTGCCATGCCACGAATAAGATGGGCTAGTGTCGGTCCACCCTAGCACCGACCGCAGTTTTGTGTGCTCCTGCTCAGAGGAAAGGAATAAGCATGCAGCTGACCCCGAGGGAGTTCGACAAGCTGATCATCTACATGATGGCCGATGTTGCCCAGAAACGGAAAACGAAGGGCCTCAAGCTCAACTATCCGGAGGCGGTCGCAATCATATCAGCGACTGCGCTCGATGGCGCGCGCGCGGGAAAGACGATTGACGAGGTTACCGCTGATGCCCGCGTCGCGCTGACCAAGGGTGACGTCATGGACGGCGTCGCCGATCTTATTCCGATGGTGCAGATCGAGGCGGTGTTCACCGACGGAAGCCGTTTGATAACCGTGCATACGCCAATCCAATGAGCAGCTGAGAGGAGGTTGACATGGCTGGGCCAAAGGTCGGGCCCGCTGTCGCAGCCAATATTGACCCCGCGACCGTAGAGGTTCCGGTTGGTGGTTACGTTTGCAGCGCCACAGCGATCACTTTCGATGCCGATCGTCCAGTGACGACACTCAAGCCCGAGTTTAACAGTGCCTTCTGGAAAAGAGGGCTTTGTCAGTATGTTGCAGGCGCGCGGAAGGGTCTTAGCACTACGCTGCCGCGGTGGCGGCGGAGCGATCAGGCCGCGGCGGGTGCGGGTTCGGCGTCGCGGATATTGGGCGGCAGTGCGACGCCGACCGCCTGGAATGCCTTGCCCGCGACACCGGTCACCGGCGTGCGCAGGATGAAGCGCTTGCCGTCCTGCTCGGCCTCGATTTCTTGCAGCCGGTCGAGGTCGGCGAGCAGTTCGCGCCACTCGGGCTTCAGCCGCGCGGCGGCCAGCCGATCCTCCAGTTCCTTGCGCAACACCAGCGCCAGGAAGCTGCAGAACACGTGGCCGCGGATCGTCTCGTCGGTCTGATGGTAGATCGGCCGGGTCGCCAGCAGGGCCTTCTCCGAACGGAACAGCTGCTCCACCACGAGGAGATCACGGTATCGCATCATCGCGGTCAGCGGCGGCAGTTGGGTGTTGGTGCGTAAGATATAGAGTCCGTCGTAGCGGGCATCCTCGGCGATGCGGTCCTCGTCGATGATGAAGTGCTGCTCATCGGGCGTCTTCAGGTAGCGGCGGTAGGCACTGTTGCCGACCAGCGACTTGTCACCCTGCTTGAGCTTGGCGCGCAAGCTCGTTACCACCGCCTCGCGAGTGCGGGCGGCTTGCGCCGCCTCGACCAGGTTGCGGCAGACGATATAGCGGCGGTCACCGACGGTAACCTCCTTGGCCTGCAGTTGGGTGTCGGGCCGACCGTTGCGCGGGATCACCAGCGGCACACTCGGCGCCGGGTCGGCCATGACGACCTCGCGGACCTCTTTGGAGCTGCGCTCTCGCACGCCGAGAATGTATTCGAGGCCGCGGTGCTCCAGGGCGGCGATGGTGTCGGCGCTGATCATCCCACGATCGGCAACGACGCAGATGTGGCCAATCGCGAAGCGACCGCGCAGGCGGTCGATCACCGGAATGAGGGTCGTCACATCGGCGGTGTTGCCGGGCCACATCTCCGAGCAGACCGGCCGGCCGCGCTCATCGACGATGACGCCGATGATCATCTGGTTCAAGGGCGGCCGGCCGTCCTTGGAATGGCCGCGCTCGCCGAGCGTGGCGCCGCCCGCGCCCTCGAAATACAGCGAGGTGGTGTCCATGAACACCACCGACAGGTCGGCAAAGAGATCGCGCCGGCGCGCAAATAGCCGCTCCTCGACGAGATCCTTCACGCAGCGCGGCACCAGCGTCCGACCGGTCTGCTCCGTCGCCGGCAGTTCCTCACCGAGCCAGGCCATGGCGCGGTAGAGGTGATGCAGCTGCAACCCCGCGATGCCGTCGATGCGGTAGTCCTCACGCCATTGCTCGCAGGCACGGTCCGAGCCGGACACCATCAGCCGGTGCAACACGGTCAGGAAGACGGCACGCTCGACGGCAAACGCGAAGCCGCGAGCGGCGAGCAGTTCGTGCAGGACCGTCTCGCACTGGGTGTCGCGCCATAGGCGCTCGAGCAGCAGTGCCGGGCCGATGCGCTTGCAGCCAAGCTGGGGCACGGCGCCCTCGTCGAGGGGGGAGAGGATCATCGACCGCGGTGCCAGGCGGGCGGCGGAGCGAACCAGCCGGTCGAGGTCGCCGCGGCGTTCGACTTCTTCCTTGCGTCCCAGATTACGGATGATGCGCTGTTTGACGCGGCCGTCCTCGCGGACGGTCTCGACCAGGTAGATGTAGGTGTAGGCGCCGATGCGCTTCTCGCGGACGAACATGCCCCTAGCATTCTGAAATCAGCAGATTCGTCAAGCACAATAGGCTGCATAGCCGCAGAATTTAGCACTACGCCATCGGGCCGCCCCGACGGCAGTCCCCGTAAGCCACTGAAATCCGCAAAGCTTTCAAAGCGGCCACGTATCAAACGACCGCCAACTGTCAAAGACGGGTTTGGCGCAATGTCTGCCGACACGCCGCCGACAGTCCGGATCACCGGCCGGCGCGACCGTGTCACGCCCCGCCGGGCAGTTGCTTAGCACGATTTGGGGCCGTTATGGGGGGAAGCCGGGGGAGAAGTCGTTGGGCCAGATAAAGCTGGTGAACACGGCAGTGATCGAGAATTCCTCGGCCCGCACGCAATGCCACCAACCGACCGGCAGGAAGAGAGCCTGCCCCGCCGCTAGCAGCACGTCGCGTACCGCGAGGCGATTGGTGTGCGCTACGTCTTCGCTGACCCAGCCTAGCCGGCTATGCACGCCGGCGAAATTCCGTACCCGGTCGTTCTGCATCGGCGATACCAGGCGAACCAGTTTGCGACCGGTCACCTGGCACATGAGGTTGTTCGTCAGGTCGTGGTGCAGCGGCGTGATGGTGCGCCCACCGATCCACAGGAATGCCGCTTGGGGCTCGGGCCGCAGGAATTGCGGCAACGGCGCGAGGTCGGGATACAGTCGCGCCAGCGCGCGCGCGTTTGTGGAAGCGTTCTGCGCGGTCATATACACGTCGTTGTGGGGCCCCTCCTCGATCCGGTCGAGAAACGCGGCCACCGTCATCTCACCGCGGTGTGCCGGCGAGTGGATTTCGTATTCTGGGTCGTCGCGCCGGCCAACCTGTACCTGCACGATGTGGGCGCCGACGCGGCTGCGCAGGGCGTCCTGCGTCCAGCCTAGCGCCGGCCAGTTGGAGATCTTGAACGTCGCAGGGAAGTTGGCAGCGTAGGCGTAGGCGAACATATCAGCCGTCACGGCGGGCAGCGTGCCGGGGTCCATCGTGGCAAGCGTGGCGCGTGTGTCGTTCAGCCAGCGTCGCCAGACCGGTACGCGGTTCACGCATATGTCGGTCTCCGTAAGTGATGATGATACCGGCGTGGGCAAGGAGGCGGTCCTGTCGAGGTTGAGCACGATTCTCTCACCTGAGCATATCGCTGACTTGCCCTAAGCGGCACCGTCAAGTTGGCGGGTTGCTGTGGCGGGCCAGTCGCCGTGCCCGGTCCCGCCCGGCCACCCCAACCACACCCCCCGGCGTTTGCAGTAGAGCCCGTCCGCAGGTGCTGAGACTGCCGCTGGTCGGCGCGGCACGCAAGGTGAGCCGGCACCCGACCATTAACACTTCGTCCGTCTGGAACAATAGTCAGAATGCAGCGTTCTTGGCTCGGCTTGTCCCCGGAGGCTTGCGATGAAACGGGCCGCAGTTGCCCTGGCTTTCGTGCTCGCGGCCTGTGCAAGCGGGCCCAGACTACCTGCGCCCAACACAGCGGAAACTCGTTACGAGCCACAGCTAAGGTCTGTCCGGGTCCTGGTTAGCGCCCTGGCACCGGCCAGCGCGGCGGATTTGCTCGCACCCAGCGGCGACCGCTATCCAGCCGCTGCCGTCACTCTCCTCCGTGGTCCGTTTGTGGCCTACAACCCGCCCCCGAGTGTAAGCCTTGGCATCGGCGGGTTCGGGTTCGGTGGCTGCTGCACCGCGTTCGGCTCGGGCATCGGCGTCGGCCTGCCAGTCGGAAGACCCACGCCCGCGGCGGTTAGCGACCAATATATCTCCTCGGCCGTCATCCGCGTCCCGGAGGACTACATGCAGCACTGGTCGAACTATCGCGTGCAGGTGCGAGTGGGCGACCGTGCACTGTCCTTCTACCCGCCCCTTCGCCGGCGGCGGGCTGAGCGCAAAGCGGCGGGCGTTGAGCACGCGCAGAATTCTGACCGCATAGGCCAAAATGGCAGGACTGCGGAAGGTGCGGGCGGGCGGCGGTTTGGGCGGGGTCATGAGATATGTGCGCGGGTGGCAAGACGAGGCGGGCTGATCTGATTCCGATCGTGCCCCCAGGCGTGGTGTAGGAGCGGTGCCCCTGAGCGGGCTGAGCCGCCGTGTCAGGCTGCCAGGCCCGAGTTTAACCCGAGTTTAACAGTGCCTTCTGGAAAAGAGGGCTTTGTCAGTATGTTGCAGGCGCGCGGAAGGGTCTTAGCACTACGCTGCCGCGGTGGCGGCGGAGCGATCAGGCCGCGGCGGGTGCGGGTTCGGCGTCGCGGATATTGGGCGGCAGTGCGACGCCGACCGCCTGGAATGCCTTGCCCGCGACACCGGTCACCGGCGTGCGCAGGATGAAGCGCTTGCCGTCCTGCTCGGCCTCGATTTCTTGCAGCCGGTCGAGGTCGGCGAGCAGTTCGCGCCACTCGGGCTTCAGCCGCGCGGCGGCCAGCCGATCCTCCAGTTCCTTGCGCAACACCAGCGCCAGGAAGCTGCAGAACACGTGGCCGCGGATCGTCTCGTCGGTCTGATGGTAGATCGGCCGGGTCGCCAGCAGGGCCTTCTCCGAACGGAACAGCTGCTCCACCACGAGGAGATCACGGTATCGCATCATCGCGGTCAGCGGCGGCAGTTGGGTGTTGGTGCGTAAGATATAAAGTCCGTCGTAGCGGGCATCCTCGGCGATGCGGTCCTCGTCGATGATGAAGTGCTGCTCATCGGGCGTCTTCAGGTAGCGGCGGTAGGCACTGTTGCCGACCAGCGACTTGTCACCCTGCTTGAGCTTGGCGCGCAAGCTCGTTACCACCGCCTCGCGAGTGCGGGCGGCTTGCGCCGCCTCGACCAGGTTGCGGCAGACGATATAGCGGCGGTCACCGACGGTAACCTCCTTGGCCTGCAGTTGGGTGTCGGGCCGACCGTTGCGCGGGATCACCAGCGGCACACTCGGCGCCGGGTCGGCCATGACGACCTCGCGGACCTCTTTGGAGCTGCGCTCTCGCACGCCGAGAATGTATTCGAGGCCGCGGTGCTCCAGGGCGGCGATGGTGTCGGCGCTGATCATCCCACGATCGGCAACGACGCAGATGTGGCCAATCGCGAAGCGACCGCGCAGGCGGTCGATCACCGGAATGAGGGTCGTCACATCGGCGGTGTTGCCGGGCCACATCTCCGAGCAGACCGGCCGGCCGCGCGCATCGACGATGACGCCGATGATCATCTGGTTCAAGGGCGGCCGGCCGTCCTTGGAATGGCCGCGCTCGCCGAGCGTGGCGCCGCCCGCGCCCTCGAAATACAGCGAGGTGGTGTCCATGAACACCACCGACAGGTCGGCAAAGAGATCGCGCCGGCGCGCAAATAGCCGCTCCTCGACGAGATCCTTCACGCAGCGCGGCACCAGCGTCCGACCGGTCTGCTCCGTCGCCGGCAGTTCCTCACCGAGCCAGGCCATGGCGCGGTAGAGGTGATGCAGCTGCAACCCCGCGATGCCGTCGATGCGGTAGTCCTCACGCCATTGCTCGCAGGCACGGTCCGAGCCGGACACCATCAGCCGGTGCAACACGGTCAGGAAGACGGCACGCTCGACGGCAAACGCGAAGCCGCGAGCGGCGAGCAGTTCGTGCAGGACCGTCTCGCACTGGGTGTCGCGCCATAGGCGCTCGAGCAGCAGTGCCGGGCCGATGCGCTTGCAGCCAAGCTGGGGCACGGCGCCCTCGTCGAGGGGGGAGAGGATCATCGACCGCGGTGCCAGGCGGGCGGCGGAGCGAACCAGCCGGTCGAGGTCGCCGCGGCGTTCGACTTCTTCCTTGCGTCCCAGATTACGGATGATGCGCTGTTTGACGCGGCCGTCCTCGCGGACGGTCTCGACCAGGTAGATGTAGGTGTAGGCGCCGATGCGCTTCTCGCGGACGAACATGCCCCTAGCATTCTGAAATCAGCAGATTCGTCAAGCACAATAGGCTGCATAGCCGCAGAATTTAGCACTACGCCATCGGGCCGCCCCGACGGCAGTCCCCGTAAGCCACTGAAATCCGCAAAGCTTTCAAAGCGGCCACGTATCAAACGACCGCCAACTGTCAAAGACGGGCCAGGGAGGGCAGGCTGACGAGGGGATCATCGCCGAGCGGGGCGATGGTTTCCAGGGTCATGTAGCGGGCACGCTGCACCGCCCACTCGTCATTCTGTTCCAGCAGCAAGGCGCCGATCAGGCGGACGACTGTAACGCGGCGATCAGGGTGAGAACCCATCCTGATCGTCGCGCTACAGTGGCCCTGGTGGCGCTCGCGGTCATTGGCACGGCACCAATTCGGCCGCTCGGGGAAGCCTCCCAACCGGCCGACCTCCCCGCCAGCGGTCGATTTCACACGGCTGTTTGGACAGCACCGCTTGTCAGCCGGGAATCACGCCGTAGAACTCCCTCCGGAAACAGAAACGGCTCCATTGCCAGCAGGAACTCGCGTGACTTCGCGTTTCCGTCCAGCGCCGCGTACGCGAATCCTATGCGGTGGACATACGCTCCATTCGAGCCATCAATTCCTCGCACCCGCGGCGCCTCAATCGTCTTGAACACATCCTTCTTTCGGCCCTTGTTTTCCCCGTAGAAACCGGTGTCGTCCGGGAATCGTCTTTTCGTATTCGTGACGAACGCGACCCGTTGCAGGAGGCCCCCGGCCCATCCGTCCCGGGTAGGATCGGTCCAGGTCTCAATGGCCGCAAGTTCTTCGCCGTCTTTCAACTTGATGTTGGCCAGCTGGCCAGTATTGGTGCTACCCACCCACTTCGCCGTGACTGTCCTCGTGTTCTTACCGCCGTCGGTGTAAACCTCATAAGTTAACCTCAACGCGTCCAGGCAGCCGCCGTGTCTGAGGTCGATTTCGCTGATCCGCTTCACGGTGTTGGGGGCGGGCGCACCGCTGTCCTGAGCGAGATCCTTGCCGTGCTGGTGGCCGGCGGTGTCGCTGTGCCTGATGCTAAGCTTGCTCACGAAATAGTCTCTCAGAAGATTCGCGCACTGCTCGCGCAGCGTCGGTGACAGGAAATCGATGATCGGCAACATCGAGTGCTCATAGAAGCCAACAATGCGCCACTCGCGATATCGTCCGAGACTTGCGACCCATGTCGGGGCCGTCTGACCCGGATTCCACGCCCTGCCCAATTCGCCCTCCTTGGACGAGGCCAGGTTCTCATCGCCGCCCTGCAGCTCCATGTGCAGCGACTTGGCCTGAATGGCGCTATGGGTGCTGGTGGTCCCCTCAGATCCCGCTCCCGTGCCTCCGCCAACCTCGACGGGGACGCCTTCGACCGTGAATCGGGCGTCCGCGGCGGCCTTGAACGCGCGCTTGACTGTTTCGAACTCCGACTTGTCACTGAGATTAGTTTTTGTATAGAATGTCAGTCGTCCACCCAGCATCATATTGACACAGACAAACTGGCCATACTCGCTGAGAAGTTCCAGCAGTCTCTCTGTCTTCTGCTGCTTTGTTCCCGTCATCTTTTCAAGTTTGCTTACAAGCTCCGGATCAAGCGCAATTTGGTCGTCGTCGATGGCAATTGTTGCCTTAGGGATCAGGTGGCTCGCTTCAGAGTAGATCGTGACTGTCTTTTCTTGCGTTGCAGTGGCGGAGGCTTCACTGTATGATGTGTTGACCTTAAAGACCCCCGGAATGCCGAATTCAAGCTCGGATTTTGTGGCCATCTGTCTCTGGATGTTCGATTCGAACTCCCGATAAGAATAGCCGACATGATCGATGCTTCCCTTTTCCGGGGTGAGCATCTTGAGTTTGCGGAAGCGCACGGCACCTTTCCTGGCGGACACCAAGTCGTGGCCGACAACAAACGCCGTCATCTCCCAAAGATGCATCGCTTCCGCACCGGTTGTCGGGACCGGTCGGATATTGTTGGCTTGAAGCAGGCGGAACTGATCCGCTTCGTTCAGCTCAACCAGCAAGTCGCGGTGTTCCGCGGCGGGCCCTGCGCCGAACCCCTTGACGCCTGCGGTATGATCCAGTGCCGCCTGAAAGGTCGGAAGATCGGGGGCTTCGAGCACAGGGTTGTATCGTTTGACATCCAGCGGACTCGGTGGTGTTTGATCGGGTGGCTTGGCCATTCGATATGTCCCTCAAGTGGTATGTAGACCGAAGGTTTGGGATGGTTGCGTGCCGAGCGATCTCGAGGCGCGATGGAGATCTGCGACTATATGTTTCCCACGCTAACCAATCGGTGTTTTCCAGTCTGCATTAATGGGTAATCGCCTGCAATGACCTTGGCGAAGCAGCATCGTTCCGGGATGGTCGCTTGGATACGGGATCGAATTTTATGCAGGGTAAGACCACTAGCAGCAAGAACGACTTGATTAGTAAGGCAATTGGCGGATGCAGCCATGATCATCACGCGCCGCTAGCGGACGCTGGCCCCCCGGGGCCTTTCGTTGCCCCGCCGCCTGTGATCGAACCTAATCGAGCCTATGTGACCGCCAATCAATGCCAGCGCTGAAGGAACGCTGAGGATTCGCCGCTATCGTGGCTGGCATTGATGAGGCGGGGAATGAGCGCCAGATGCGTCCGGCCCCCCGGAGGAGAATATCGTCGCGGACGGCTTAGGGCACGCTTTGAACTCCACAGACCGGTGCCGTTTTGGCCCCCCGCTCGCGGCCAGTAAAATGCCTTGACGCAACGTCTAACGAGGGGGAACGTCATGCCTGCAAGGTTCTGGTTTGATAAGCGGGACGACCCAGGCGCAGCCAATGGGGATCCTGCGGCCGCAATAATGGGATTGGCAGATGAAACATATGGATTTAACCATTTGCACCAAATGTTCCCAAAAGTGTATGCCACCGTAGTGCTGCCTGCTAAATACGCCTTATTTGTGAGCGGTATGCCGGAAGAGTTGAAAGGGTCCTTGAATATTGCGAAAGAGAAGGGATTCAAGAATATTTGCGTGACGGGCGGCCAACTGGACCTGGCGGCGTGGTATACCACGCCAGTCGTGGGCGCTCGGATGGAAGTTCTTGTATGCGTTGCTGGGCGCGGTCCCGGATCCCAGCATTACTGGAAAATGAATGTCGATCAAGCGCCAGCTGACTTGGCGCCACCGGCCCACATCTGGAAGATGTTGCCCGTCTTTAGTGCTCAGCGCGACTGCATTTCACTCGACCATTTAATCGACGCCATCCTGAAAGGCGGAAAAGGTCCGCCACTCCCCCCAGTGACGGACGAACAAGTTGGAATAAAAGCAGATGTCACAGCGTTCGCGTACCACCAGTTGTCCACCCTGAAAAACTATGTGTATATTGCAGGCAGGTTCTTCACGGGGTATGGAGACGGAGATTTCTATCATCTGCGAAGGAACGACAAGGTCAACACAGGGACCGACCAGAACACGTGGGACTATACGGGAGACAAGGTGCACGTGTCGGTTAACTCGGAACAGATTGGAGAGGCTTGGAACGTCGTGTTGCCGATCCTGATCGGCAATCACCATACGATTAGAGATTTCAAGATTACCAAAATGGAACAGGTTCGCCGCTACCTGCATGATGAGAACGCGAGGCGCATTTACTATGGCGCACAAATCACCGTGTACATTTCGCGCCGCCCCTGGCAACGAGTTGGCCGCCATGCAATTCGCGGAGGTGATGAAGAAAGTTAGCGTCGCTCTCAGCAATGCCTCCATCCGGGTTGGCGATAGGCCGGCTAGCGACCAGGCGGTGGGCGCCTACCTCTCGTTTCGACGTGATTATGACGATCTAATCAATCCCATGGAATTCGATAAAAAGAAGCAACTTGCCTTGGGACGGACCGAGGATGAGGCCCAGGAGCTGTTGTACATCAAAGACTCCCGCGCTGACTACGCGGAGCACAAGCACAGAATGCGATCCACGCAACTCTTCGGCTTGCTTCATTTAGCCATGTCATAGTCGAGACGTAAGAGCCTGGCCCAAAAGTGCTTGTCTCGGCTCGGATCCGGCTAATTCACCTTGCCGATCAATGGCATGGTGGTGGGAAGGGTAGCCGGGGCAAAACCCTCGCGAGGGGCGATTTTTTGATTCCTTCGGCGCGGCGGGTTCTGACTTCTCATGTTCGCCGTCAAGAGGAGTCGGCGCGGGGCGTTGGCCGCATCCTTTTGCGGTTGACGGATGATGATCTGTGCAGGGGAGGACGCGGCGGCGCAAGACGACGGTTGATCAGAACTCTGATGCGCGGGTTGGCTACCGCAGGACCGCTGTTCGTCTTGGGCCTTCCTCTGTCTCAAGGTCGCGGATGGCTTGCTCGCCGAATCAGATCGAGGGTTGCCCTGACCTGCCGCCGCGCCCACCGCTGCGCAGGATTGGGTCGCAGGTGCTTCCTTTCCGATTGCCCGTTGTCGGATCTCGGCGAGGGTGGCTACGCTGTTTGCATTGTCGGCTGCACCATGCGGGCGATCGACCAGACGAACGCCGCCAACTCCCGGGCGATCGCCACGACGATGACGTTCTGCGGTTTGCCGGTGTGCTGCAGGCGGCGGTAGCGGGCGCACAGCCGGGTCTGCGCCTTCCATGCTGCCGCCCTGATTGCCTGCGGCAGGCCCTCGTTGCGCCGTGTGATGTCCTCACCCATGCGGGCCGGCAGACGATAGGTCCAGGCGCCCTCGACCAGCACCCGGCGTGCCCGCGTGTTGCCGGCCTTGGTGATGTTGCCCCGCGCCACCCTGCGCCCCGATGAGTGCTCCTTGGGCACCAGTCCGAGCCAGGCCATCAGCTGCCGCGGCGAGGCGAACCGGCCGAAGTCGCCGATCTCGGCCACCAGCGTGACGGCCGCCAGCATCGCGACACCGCGCAGGGCCTGCAGGGCCGCGACCACCGGGGCGAGTGACCAGGCTGGCAGCAGTCTGCGGATCGCGTCCTCGAGCCGGTCCTGGCGGGCGGCAGCGACTTCGATGCGCTGGATCAACTCCTCGAACACGACCTGCTCGGCCGGGTGGGCAAAGCTCTGCCGAGCCAGCCAGCTCCGGTGTGCCCGGGTCCAGTGACGACGCGTCGGCGTGGCGCGGTCGTGGCGCAGCAGAAAGGACAGCAGCAGCTGGCGGGAGCGCCGCACTTCCTGCATGGCGGTCTGGCGGGCGCGGACCAATTCGCGCACCGCTTCGTGGTCGGCATCGGGAACCCACACGCCCTGCAACTCGCCGGCGCGGAACAACGCCGCCAGCATCTTGTAATTGCTCACCCGGGTAGCGCCTGAGGTTCTGGTTTGGCGGCGGCGTTGGTGATCGCGGAAGTGGTTGACGCGGTCACGGGCGACTCAATTCAAGCTCTGTGTGCCGCCCGAGATCGACCTCAGCAAGCTGACCGTCGCGGAGAAGGATGGGCTCATCCTGTCGCTGCTGCCGCTCGTCGGGCAGTTGCAAGCGGCGCTGGCCCGCATCGCCGAACTTGAGAAGCGGCTGGCCAAATTCGAGCGTCCGGCCAAGACGCCGGACAATTCCTCACTGCCGCCGTCGAAGGGAGAGAAGCCTGATCGTCCCGCCGGCGACAAGCCGCCGCGCCAGAGCCGCCCCGGCGTCGGCCGCGCGCTGGAGGCGAACCCTGACCGCGTCGTCGATGCCACGCTCGGCGCTTGCCCGCATTGCGCCGCCGTGTTCCCGGCCGGACAGCAGACGCCACAGCTTGTGTATGACCGCATCGAGTTGCCACCGACCAGGCCGGACGTCACGCGGGTACGGCTGTTCGGCGGCCGTTGCGCCTGCTGCGGCGAACGTGCGACCGCGCCGGCGCCGAGCGGACTGGAACCCGGTTCGCCGTTCGGTCAGTCGGTCGCCGCCCTGGTGGTTTACCTGCATTACGCCCACGCCATCGGGCTGGAACGCCTGGCCGCCCTCATGGGCGACATTTTCGGGCTCGCGATCAGCGAAGGGGCGATCAGCAACATGCTGGCCCGCGCACGCGAGCCGCTGCTGGCCGCCTCGGCGGCGATCCGCGCGACGGTGACAGCAAGCCCGGTGGTGTGTTCGGACGAGACCTCGGCGCGGGTGAGTGGCAAGACCTGGTGGGAATGGGTGTTCATCGGCACGCTGGCCGTGCTGCACGTCATTCGCCCCAGCCGCGGCAAGGCCGTGGTGCAGGGCCTGTTCGGCGCCAGCCAGCCGCGGGTCTGGGTGTCCGACATGCTGGGCAGCCAGCGCGGCCATGCGGTGCAATGGCAGGTGTGCCTGGCGCATCTGCTGCGCGATGCGCGCTATGCGGCGGAGTGCGGCGATACCGAATTCAGCGCCGCGTTCAAACGCTTGCTGCTGCGCGCCATCGCCATCGGCCGACGACGGCCGACATTGCAAGACACGACACTGGCGCAGTATCGCGCCGATCTGGATCGCCGGCTCGATCGCATCATCGCGGCCATCCCACTGGGCGAGCCGGGACGCAAGCTCCGCAAGCGCATTGCCGCCAACAGGGCGCATCTCTTCGTGTTCGTCACCAACCGGGAGGTGCCGTACACCAACAACGTCTCCGAGCGACATCTCCGCCCCAGTGTGATCTTCCGCAAGGTGACCAACGGGTTCCGCTGCGAGTGGGGCGCCGAAACCTACGCCGCCTTCCGCTCCGTCGTCAGCACCGCAAAGGCAAACCGTGCCTCGGTGCTCGACGTCCTCCGCTTCGTGGTGGCCACCAAACTATCCGCGCAGCCACTCGCCAAGGCGGGGTGAGCAATTACAGAAATTCACTGAGGACGCGCCGCCTATGGGTATTTCGCACACTTATGGCAACGCGGCGGGTTGGAATTTCGCCTGAGCATGTGAACGCACTCAATCTGGTTGAGGTCGATTTCTATGGCTGCAGGAAGGTTCAAGAACACTGGAAAATCTACAAGGATCACCTGTTTAGCACTAGCCCGGAGGACGAAGCTTGGCGCGAGAAGAAGGAGAGGCTTTTAGCGAATATGCTGTTTGAAATGGCGACAGCTCTGCGTTTCAAGATTTAAGCGATGGAGATTTTCAAAGGCGGATATGCACCTAAAGGCTGGGTTCATCGAGATAGCCGCCAATTCGAAGCAATGGAATACATCTACGAACTTTCGAAAGGGACGAAGATTGTTCCGATCTGGCTTCGCGGTGTGACGCCACAGCCCCCGCCACAGCCGACCGAGCCACCAACCCAGTAGCCATGCGACTTGCCATACAGCGCCTTCTGCGGCAGTCGCGCGCCAGCAAGGTTCGCGGGCTCATGGCACGACGTGCCCGGGGGCGGTGCGGGACGCCGGCCTGGCGACGGCAGCGCGTAGCTTCGCGATCCGAGCCGCGGTGTCGACGGGCGGCACGCCATGCTGACGGCATTCGGCGACGCGCCGGCCATCGGCGGGCGAGAGTGTGGGCTCGGTGCCCATCCGGGAGAGGAAGTGTTTGACGCTGGCGGCGTAGGCAAGCGGGGTCACGGTTCGGGCTCCAAGAAGCCCGCCGAGCCGCGACTCCCCGGCTAGCCCGGCGGGCAGGGTGTGGAAAGGCCCTGGCCGCTGTCCACAGGCCGGGCGGTGGCCGTTATGGCACAATTGGTAATCCGCAGCGAGATGATGCGGCGCAAGGTAGAGGACATTTTGCTGCCGCGATGTCGGCGAAGGATGATCAGCGGCGCCGGCCCCGGCATGGCGTACCCACCGTCGATAGCCCCGCAATCCCGTGGCAAATGCAGTGCCGTTCGGTGGCAGATTGCAGCAAAAAACCCAAATGACTACTCTCAATTCTCAGAATCGAGGTTTATCTTGAGGATGTCGGCTTAGACGGTTGGTGGTCGTGTCCCCTGAGGTGGTGTAGGAGGCCGCTGACCGGCCTGCCGGAGCGACCGCCGAGAGTCTGGCGGAGGCGGGCGGGTCAGCGGCCACCGCGGTAATCCTGGGTAGGGTTGGGTTGCGACACGCAACACTGACCCGAGGATCGCCACGATGACCGACGACAAGATCGCGCTTCGGGAACTGCTGGAGAAGGGATCGGACGCGACGTTCCTGCGCGAGATGATTGGCTTTGCCGCGCAGCGGCTGATGGCGCTGGAGGCCGAGACGCTGTGCGGCGCCGGGCATGGCGAGCGCAGCGTCGAACGGGTGAACCAGCGTAACGGCTACCGTGAGCGCGACTGGCAGACCCGGGTCGGCACGGTCGAGCTGCGCATTCCCAAGCTGCGCAAGGGGTCTTACTTCCCGGCCTTCCTCGAGCCGCGCCGGACCTCGGAGAAGGCGCTGACCGCGGTCATCCAGGAGGCCTACATCCAGGGTGTCTCCACCCGCTCCGTTGACGACCTGGTCAAGGCGATGGGGATGGAGGGGATCAGCAAGAGCCAGGTTTCCCGGCTGTGCGAAGAGATCGACGAGCGGGTGCAGACCTTCCTGGCCCGCCCGATCGAGGGTGACTGGCCCTATCTATGGCTCGACGCCACCTACGTGCGCGCCCGCCGCGGGAGCCACATCGTCTCGGTGGCGGTGATCGTCGCCGTCGGCGTCAATACCGACGGGCGCCGCGAGGTTCTCGGCATGACGGTCGGCGACAGCGAAGCGGAGCCGTTCTGGGTGGCGTTCCTGCGCTCGCTGGCCCGGCGCGGCCTGCGCGGGGTGAAGCTGGTGACGTCCGACGCACACGAGGGGCTGAAAGCGGCCATCACCAAGGTGCTCGGCGCCACCTGGCAACGCTGCCGCGTGCATTTCATGCGCAACGCCCTGGCCTATGCCGGGAAGACGCAACGGCGGATCGTCTCGGCCTGGGTCGCCACCGCCTTCGCCCAGGACGATGCCGCCGCCGCGCGGACGCAGTGGCGGCAGGTGGCCGATCAGGCGCGGCCACGCGTGCCGAAGCTCGCCGCCTTGATGGACGAGGCCGAGGCCGACGTGCTGGCCTACATGAACTTCCCCGTCCAGCACCGCGCCAAGCTGCACAGCACGGATGAGATCGACAAGGCTCCTGTTGAGTGGATCCGATATTTTTTGTTCGGTCGAGACGTGCCGTTTTCCCGTCCCGGCCAGGTTCCAGACGACATCGCGCGCAGCGGCGGTCAAGGGTGGCCGCAGGCCACCGCGCAGCGGCGCTCAGCGCCCTTGATCGCTGCGAGCACGGCGCGACCCTGGCACAGGCCGGGCACCGACTCCTGCCGTGCTGCGGCGCGGTCCGGTCGGTGATAGCATCGGGCTGCACGGGTGACCGCGTGGCGAAGAGCCGGGTCCGGAGGATGTTAGCTCGGCCGCGCAGCCTTCATAGTCGCTCCTCATTGGCGGCGCCCGTGCGCCGCTTTGTCGGAGCGCGCCGCTGCCAACCGCGGACGAATTGCTCGTACGCCTGCTCGGCGTGTCGAGCGACGTCGATCTCCCGATCCCGCAGCTCCTTTATGTTGTAAACGTACGTCGAACCGCGCTTGTTGCCTTTCCTTGTCGGTTGACCTGCCTGCAACTCCATTGCGCGTATCTTGTTTGCCACCAGGGCCGGCCTCGCCCATTGATAATCGACCTCCTTGGTTAGCAAGTGCCAACACAACACTGCCAGCTTGCGCGCGACTGCGACAGCCGCCACCTGATGACCGCGCCGCGCTCGGATGCGCAGGAAGAACGAGCGCAGCGGCCCCGGGGCTTTGGCTGCCGCCCATGCCGCCTCCACCAGCATGGCGCGCGCATGTGAACACCCCTGTTTGCTGATACGGCCATGCTGCGCGAGCCCGAGGCCGGACTGCCGCACCCGCGGGTTCAGGCCAATGTAGCTGACGAGCTTCTCGGAGCTGGCGAACCGGCGCACGTCGCCGATCGCGGCGACCAAGCCGGCAGCGACGATCAGATTCACGCCGGTGATGGTCAGCAGTCGCTTGACCACTGGGTCATTGATGGCAGCCTGTGCGATGTCTTGGTCGAGCACGTCGAGGTCTTCGCCGAGCCGATCGAGCTCCCGCAGATGCCGTGCAATGGCGGCCCGCTCATCGTCCGGCAGTGTTTGTCGCCCGAGCCAATCCCGGCCTGGTCGTCCAAACAGGTCATGCGGACAGCATGGGATCAGGTGCGCATGCAGGATGGCATGCACCTCGTTCTTGATCCGCGTGCGGTGCCGGACGACCTGGTTACGCCGTGCCACCTGACGCCGCATGCGCTCGGTGCCGGCGTCGGGCAGCCAGATTTCCGGCAGAAAGTTCGCCGCCCGCAAGGACGCAAGTACGCCGGCATCGATCTTGTCGGTCTTCACCTGCGCGTAGGCGATGGCTTTGACTTGCGTCGGGTTGGCCACGATCACCCGTGCGACATGCGGCTCAAGCGCCCGTACGACCGCCATGGCGTTGCTGGTTGCCTCGACGACGACTTCGTCCTCCTTGTTCAGCGTGCGCCCAAAGCCCTCGAGCCCCGCTCGAGACATATCGACCCGCCCGGCGGGGCGGAGTTGGCCCGCTTCCCAGATCACCACCTCAGCGAACGTGCGGTGGATGTCCATGCCAATCACGCGCCTCATCAACGTGCTCCCTGTTTGGCGTTGCGGAACGGGAGCAGTGGGCAACACGACAACTACGGATCCGCGCTCGCGGCGCAACCGGGTCGGTCGCAGGGGCGGCCAGCTACTAACACGAGCTCTCGGCTCATCCTATAAATCGGCCTGCCCACTGACGTGCTCCCGGTGCCCCTCGTCCCGGATGGTCGCACCATACGCCAGGACCGCATGTCCCAGCCGGAGGAGCAGGCACCGCGATCCTCATACCTGTTACCAACCCCCTCGAACGCCTCAATGGCGAGATCAAGCGCCGCAGCGAGGTCGTCGGCATCTTCCCCAACGACGATGCCGTCGTCCGCTTGATCGGCGCTCTGCTGCTCGAACAAAACGATGAGTGGGCAGTTCAGCGCGCCCGCTACATGACACTGGAAACCATCGCCCCGCTCGGCGATGATCCCTCGTCAGCCTGCCGTCCTTGGCCGCCTGACACAGCCGCCCAGCCCGCTCAGGAGCACCGCTCCTACACCACGCCCAGGGACACGATCACAGGCTTCACGCAAGTTCGCGTGCAGGTCCGCCCAGATCGCTTCCCAGACACCGTCCCGCTGGAAGCCCCGAAAGATGTTGTAGACCGTCGAGCGTGGTGGAAACCCGTCGCGCGGCAAGTAGCGCCGTGGGCAGCCAGTCCGCAGAACATACAGAATCGCGTTCATAGCCGCCCGCATGTTCGTCTTGCGCGGCCGCCCGCCCGGCTTGGCCAGCGGTATCCGTGCTCCAGCCACGCCCACTCCGCATCCGTCAGGTCGCTTGGATAACGCTCGCTGTCGCGCCGATATCCCGCCCGATGCGCCTCAGTCCACATCCCTTCCCACCACCATGCCATTGATCGGCAAGGTGAATCAGCCGGATCCGAGCCGAGACAAGCACTTTTGGGCCAGGCTCTGAGTTTACAGCTGAGTTTACAGCGATTTTTGGATTGGGATTTCTTAA
>CAVPIQ010000007.1:0-59409 GCA_963705035.1 uncultured Alphaproteobacteria bacterium
TAGGCGCACATTCGGACCGGGCGTCCCCGCCGAAGCAGTGAGGAAAGATCCAGCCGGCCAGAAGGACTTCGTCCAAGGCAGGGCGAGACGGGCAAGTGGCGAAAGCGATTCACATGATGGTCCGGGCGCTGGAGGAAGCGCGTTCGGTCGGCTTCTACCAGACCGCCTTCGGCCTCGCGGTCGCCGACCGCTACGCGTTCGAGGGGTTCACCCTGGTCTACCTGCGCAACGCCGAGGCGGATTTCGAGGTTGAGCTGACGATCAATCACGGCCGCGCCGAGCCCTACCGGCACGGCGACGGCTACGGCCATGTCGCGTTCGCGGTCGCTGACCTCGGCGCCGAGCATGCGCGCTTCACGAACGCGGGATTGGCGCCGGAGCCGATCAAGGAGTTCCATCGCGAGGGCGCGCTGATGGCGCGATTCTTCTTCGTCACCGATCCCGACGGCTACCGCATCGAGGTGCTGCAGGAAGGTGGCCGCTATCGCTGAGCGTTTTGATCAGAGCCGGCGCGCCCGTCGCGGCACGCCGGCAGGAAGGGAGGAAGAACTTGCAGAACTCACCACAGGCCGGGCGGCCGCCCGGCGTTGACCGCCGCAGTTTCCTCAAGGCCGGCGCTGCGGCCGCGATCGCGATCTCCGGCACCGCGCTTATCAACGCGCCCGAAGCCTGGGGGCTGGAGACCAAGTCCCTGTCGCCGGAGACGATGCGCACGCTGATCGTGCTCGCGCGCGACATCTATCCGCACGACCGTCTCGCCGACCGCTACTACGCGATCGCGGTCAAGGGCTGGGACGAGAAATCGGCCACCAACGCGGCGACGAAGGAGATGGTCGTCGCCGGCATCCTCGTTCTCGACGCCAATGCCAAGGCGGCGCACGGCGTGGGCTATGCCGATGTCGCGTGGGAGGAGGATCGCGTGGCGCTGCTGCGCCCGATGTCGGAAGGCGCGTTCTTCCAGGCGGTGCGCACCGACCTGATTTCGAGCCTCTACAACCAGCACGAGATCTGGCCGCTGTTCGGCTACGAGGGTGAGAGCGCGTCGAAGGGCGGCTACATCCATCGCGGCTTCAACGACCTCGACTGGCTCTGACGGCGCGCGGAGTGAACGGATCATGGCACAGTTCGACCTGAACGACGACGGCGTCGTCGTCATCGTGGGCTCCGGCGCCGGCGGCGGCACGCTGGGCACCGACCTGGCACGCAACGGCATCAAGACCGTCATCCTCGAAGCGGGCGGGCGGTACGAGATCGAGGATTTCCTCAACGACGAATGGGCGTCCTTCCTGCAACTCGCCTGGAAGGACCCGCGCACGACCTCCGGCACCTGGGAGGTGCACAAGGATTTCCCGGGTCTTCCGGCCTGGATCGTGAAGGCCGTGGGCGGCTCCACGGTGCACTGGGCCGGTGCGTCGCTGCGCCTGCGCGACCACGAGATGCGCACGCGCACCGTGTACGGCGACGTCGCGGGCGCCAATCTGCTCGACTGGCCGATCACGGTCGCCGAGATGGAGCCGTGGTACGCGAAGGCTGAGGACCGGATGGGGACGACGCGCACCAACGGCATCCCCGGCCTGCCCGGCAACAACAACTTCAAGGTGCTTGAGGCCGGCGCCAAGAAGCTCGGATACAAGGAGGTCAACACCGGGCGGATGTCGATCAACTCGCAGCCGCGCGACGGCCGCGGGTCGTGCCAGCAGATCGGCTTCTGCTTCCAGGGCTGCAAGTCCGGCGCCAAGTGGTCCACGCTGTATGCGGAGATTCCGAAGGGCGAGGCGACCGGCAAGCTGGAAGTGCGCGACCAGTGCCAGGCGCTCCACATCGAGCATGATGCGAGCGGCAAGGCGACGGCGGTCGTCTATGCCGACAAGGACGGTAAGCTGCAGCGGCAGAAAGCCCGCGTCGTCGCCGTCGCCGGCAACTCGATCGAGAGCCCGCGCCTGCTGCTCAACTCCGCTTCCTCGATGTTCCCTGACGGGCTCGCGAACTCGTCCGGGCAGGTCGGGCGCAACTACATGCGGCACCTGACCGGCTCGGTCTACGCGATCATGCCGAAGCCGGTGCACATGTACCGCGGCACCACCATGGCCGGCATCGTGCAGGACGAAGCGAAGCTCGACCCCAGCCGCGGCTTCGTCGGCGGCTATGAGTTCGAGACGCTGTCGCTCGGCCTCGCCTTCATGGCCGCGTTCCTGCGGCCCGGCGCCTGGGGCCGCGACTTCACCTCCGCCATCGACGGCTACGACCACATGGCGGGCTTGTGGATCGTGGGCGAGGACATGCCGCAGGAGACCAACCGGATCACGCTCGATCCGAAGGTGAAGGACCACTACGGGCTGCCGGTCGCCAGCGTGCATTTCGACGATCATGCCAACGATGTCGCCATGCGCGCGCACGCGTACCGGCAGGGCAGCGCGCTGTATGAGGCGGTCGGCGCGGTGCGCACCTTCCCGACGCCGCCCTATCCGTCCACCCACAACCTCGGCACCAACCGCATGAGCGAGAAGCCGCGCGACGGCGTGGTGAACAAGTGGGGCCAGACCCACGACGTGAAGAACCTGTTCGTCAGCGACGGCTCGCAGTTCACCACCGGCGGCGCGGAGAACCCGACGCTGACGATCGTGGCGCTGGCGACGCGGCAGGCCGACACGATCGCGACGATGATGGGCAAGAACGAGATCTAGCCTTCCGGGTCGAGCTCGGCGCGGCGGCGTTGCAGGAAGCGGCGCACCGCCGGGTCGGGCTCGAGCCCGATGGCCAGATCGTACGCCTGATGCGCCGCCTCCGTGGCCCCGGTCTGCGCCAGCAGGCCGGCCCGGGCGGCCCAGTAGGGCTGATACTCGGCAAGCCGCGCGTCGCCTTCCAGAGTGTCGAGTGCGGCGAGCCCGGCCGCCGCCCCGCGCGTCTCCGCCAGCGCCACGGCGCGGTTGATCGCGACCACCGGCGATCCGGTCAGGGTCGCGAGCGCGTCGTAGAGCTGCCCGATGGCCGCCCAGTCGGCCCGCCCGGTCAGCCGCCGCACCGCGTGCGCCGATTGTACCGCCGCTTCGATCTGGTAGCGGCCGGTGGCGCCGGTGGCGCTGGCGCGCCGCAGCAGCGTCTCGGCCTCCTCGATCATCGCGGCGTCCCAGCGCGCCGGGTCCTGCTCGGCGAGCGGCACGTACTCCCCCGCCGCATCCCGCCGCGCCGCGCGCCGGGCCTCGGCATACAACATGAGCGCGAGCAGCCCGAGCGCCTCGGCCTCGTCCGGCAGCAGGGCGGCGACCAGCCGGCCGAGCCAGATCCCCTCCTCGGCGAGGTTCCGCCGGCGGGTCTCGGTGCCGGCGGGGTCGGTCCAGCCCTCGGCATAGACCGCATAGATCGCCGCCAGTACCGCATCTAGGCGCGCGGGCAGGTCTTCGCGCGCCGGCACGCCGAAGGGGATGCCGGCGTGGCGGATGCGACCCTTGGCCCGCACCAGGCGTTGCCCCATCGCCGCCGGGGCAACCAGGAACGCCGAGGCGATCGTGGCCGCATCGAAGCCGAGCACCGTCTGCAGGATCAGGGGCGCCCGGATCGCAGGGTCGAGCGCCGGATGCGCGCAGGCGAACATCAGGGCGAGCCGGTGATCCGGAATGGGCACGGCAGCCTCCTCGGCCTCCGCCAGCTCCTCGGCGAGCAGGCGCACATGCCCGGCCGCCGCGTCGCCGCTCTGCCGGCGCCGGGCGGCGTCGATCGCCCGCCGCCGGGCCACCGTGATCAGCCACGCTTCGGGGCGGTCCGGCACGCCGCGCGACGGCCAGTCGGCGAGTGCCGCAGCGAAGGCGTCCGCGAGCGCGTCCTCCGCCGCCGCGACATTGCGCGTCCGCGCCGCGAGGAAGGCGAGGAGCTTGCCGTAGCTGCGCCGCGCGACGGCCTCCGCCGTCGCGCGCGCCGTGTCCTCGCCCGCCATCGCGACCCGCTACATCGCCCAGATGGGCCGCACCTCGACCGTGCCGTACGCGGCGGCCGGGCAACGCGCGGCCCAGGCGAGCGCGCCGTCGAGATCCGGCGCCTCGATCATGTAGAAGCCGCCGAGCTGCTCGCGCGTTTCCGCATAGGGCCCGTTCAGCACCTCGGTCTTGCCGTTGGCGGCCCGGACGGTCGAGGCCGTGCTGGTCGGGCGCAGCCGGTCGCCCGCAAGCCAGGCGCCCGCCTTCTTCATCGCCTCGGTGTAGGCGCCGAAGGCGGCGAGGATCTGCTCGCCCTCGGTCTTGCTGGCGCGCTCCATGCCGGCCTCGTCGCCGTAGATCAGCAGCATGTATTTCATCGTGGTCCTCCTCCTTGCGGCCGGTGTGCATCATGCGCGGCCGCTCCATCGACGGGCGAGCGGCCGGTAATTCGACAGATGCGAAGGCGATTTCTTGTGGCCCTCATCTTAAACCGGACTTCAGCAGTCCGCTCTCGCCTCGGCTGCCAAACTGTGCGATCACCAGACCGGATGGCCGGCGACGCGGCATGTGAGGAACTGGACCTGGACATGACCGACGAACGCAAGGAAGCAGTGCATGCGTTCATCGAGCTCGCCGGCGCGCGCGTGTGGGACGCGCGCATGGCGGAGCTGAAGCGCGGCATCGGCCGCGGCCAGCATATCGGACGCGCGTTGCAGCAGCGGCACGCCCTGGAACTGGCGCTGGAGCGGCTGCGCCGCCGCGGCGGGGGTTCGGGCGCGGAGCTGCGGCTGCTGACCCTGGCGGGCACGGCGGTGGCGGCCTGGGCGGACCTCGGGGCCGCCGGGCGGCGGCGGCTGCGGGCGAGCCTCCAGGCGGCGCTGACCGGCGAGGGCACGCTGGTTCCCCTCCTGCACCTGCTGCGCACCGCCGAGCTGCAACGCTCCCGCGGGTTCACGGTCAGCTTCGCCGGCTGGCAGGACGGCGCGCCGTTCGACCTGCTGCTGGCGCGCGACGGGATCGAGGCGGAACTGGCCTGCGACGTGCTCTCGGCCGAGGAAGGGCGCGAGGTGCATCGCGGCGCCTGGGTGCGGCTGATGGACCGGGTCGATCCCGATTTGCAGACCTGGCTCGCCGCGCATCCCGGCCGCTACATGCTCAAGCTCACCCTGCCCCAGGGCCTGCGCAGCGACGACGAGACCCAGGACCGGCTCGCCGCCCTGCACGGGCGCATCCGCACCATGCTGCGCGAGCAGCGCCGCGCCGACCATGACGAGGCGGCGGTGCTGCGGCTCGATCCGCTGCTGCTCGCCGCCGCGCAGGCCGACGAGCTGGGCCTGCTCGGCTCGCTGCGGCGGGAATTCGGGCACGAGGCGCACCTCGCCGTCACCGCCGCCGGGGCGGGCGTGTTCGTCATGGCGGCGCGCGCGGGGCGGGAGAACGAGGTGGCGGCGGCGATGCGCCGGCGCCTCGCCGTGATCGCGCCCGCCCGGCTGACCGGCACCCGGCCGGGCATTCTCGCCATGTTTGTCGAGGACACCGACCGCGCCGAATGGCGCCAGTTGCGCGAGCAGCTGGAGCTGGAGGGCGAGGCACGGCACTTCCTCACCGACCCCGCCGCGCGCGGCGTGGTCGCCGTCACCTGCATGAGCCGCTTCGAGCTGCTGGGCGCCGCCTCGCCCGATGCGGCCAGCGAGGGGGAGTTGCGTTTCCGCAACCCTGCCCATCCGGCGGCGCGCGCCCCGGCGCTGGCCCCGGCGGTGCTATCGTCGGGGTGATCCGCCGCCGTCGCGTCGCCCGCGAACCGCCATCCCCGCGCCACGTTTGAGCGTGGGAGTGGCGCGCGGGAGGTGCGTACGAGCCATGACCGACGTCGATTACACCCGCAAGCTGGTCGAGCTGGACCGGCTGCTGAACGACCCCGACGTGCCGATGCAGCCGGCCCGGGTGTGGGCGCTGCTGGCGGAGATCTCGCGCCACGATTTGGCGCAAGGCCCGGTCAGCGCGCGCGTTCCATCGCCTCGCGCAGCATCCGCAGCGCCTCCGCCGCATCCCCCCAGCCGAGCATCTTGACCCATTTGCCGGGCTCCAGGTCCTTGTAGTGCTCGAAGAAGTGCTGGATCTGGTCGAGCGTGATCTCCGGCAGGTCGGTGTAGTTGTGGACGTGGTCATAGCGCTGGGTGAGCTTCGGCGACGGGCACGGCGATGATCTTCTCGTCGCCGCCGCCCTCGTCCTGCATCTTCAGCACGCCCACCGGGCGGACATTGATGACGGCGCCGGGCACGATCGGGCGCGTGTTGGCGACCAGCACGTCGATCGGGTCGCCGTCGTCGGAGAGGGTGTGCGGCACGAAGCCGTAGTTGCCGGGATAGCGCATGGGCGTGTGGAGGAACCGGTCGACGAACAGCGTGCCGGCCTCCTTGTCCATCTCGTACTTGATCGGCTCGCCGCCGATGCCGACCTCGATGACGACGTTCACGTCCTCGGGCGGGTTGTTGCCGATCGGGATGGCATCGAGGCGCATGCGCGGTCTCCAAACAGGAATTCTTGGGCCGACCCGCGGCGGTGGCCGATCCTTCATCGCCCGTCCCCCTTGCGCACCGCTGCCCCGCGCGCGAGGTAATTGCGCAGCGAAACGGGGAAGAACGTCATGAACGATACGCACGCCGCGTCGCCGGCCAGCGCGGCGCATGATGCGCCGGGCATCACCGAGGTGCAAACCGAACACGGTCCCCGGCTGGTGATGGAGCCGGCGCTGAGCGCGATGGGCACGCCCGCGCATGACGCGCGGTTCAAGGCGTTTCACACCACCGGCGACGGGCTGCACCTGCTGATGGGCGACGACCCGCGGCTGCCCAAGATGCCGGCAAAGCCGACACTGCTCGACTTCTTCCGCCTCCGCCTCGCCTCGCCGGCCGTCGCGCACCTGCTGCAGAGCGCCGCACTGGCGCGCAAGGCAGGGCACGAGGAGAAGATCGTCATCGCCTGCCTGCTGCACGACATCGCCATCGGCGGCCTGTTCCACGGCGATCACGGCTACTGGGGCGCGCAACTCATCGAGCCCTATGTGGACGAGGAAGTGTCCTGGTCGGTGCGCCACCACCAGGCGGTGCGCTTCTATGCCGACGAAGCGGTGGGCTATCAGTACCCGGAGCAGTACGTCCGGATGTTCGGCCCCGACTACCAGCCGCCCGAGTACATCCAGTCGGCCTACCGCTACGCGCGGGATCACAAATGGTACATGGGCGCGCGGCTGATCGCGCTGAACGACCTCTACTCGTTCGATCCGGACGTCACCGTGGATCCAGAGGACTTCGTCGACATCATCGGCCGGAACTTCAAGCAGCCGGTGGAGGGACTGGGCTTCGACAACTCGCCCGTCGCGCATATGTGGCGGTCGATGATCTGGCCACATAACGGACTCTAGCCGGTCAAGGGCGCCGTGGTCGGCGGCGCGAAGGTGCCTTTCGATATATCTTGACGTACGATATATCGAGACCTATATCGGCGGCCATGCGATACCAAGATCACGACGGCTGGGGCCGTCGCTTCGCCCACTCCGATGACCCGGCGGACCGCCGTCACGGAGGGCATCACCATCATCATCACCGCGGCGGCCGGCGTGGCGGCCGGCCGTTCGACTATGGCGAGCTGCGCCTGCTTGCCCTCGCCATGATCGCCGAGCAGCCGCGGCACGGCTACGAACTCATGAAGGGGATCGAGGAGCGGATGGGCGGCAGCTACACCCCCAGCCCCGGCGTGATCTATCCGACTCTGGCCTGGCTGGAGGAACTCGGTTACGCCACCGCCGACACCGAGGAGGGCGGCCGTAAGCGCTACCGCATCACCGCGCCGGGCGAGGCGTTCCTCACCGCCAATCGCATGGCCGTCGATGCCCTGCTCGCCCGCATCGGCGCCGGTGGACCCGGCCGCCCGGACGGCGTGCCGGCCCCGGTGCTGCGGGCGATGGAGAACCTGAAGCTGGCGCTGCGGCTGCGGCTCCGCGACGGGCCGCTGGAGCCGGCCGCCGCGGAGGCCATCGCCGCCGCGCTCGACGGTGCCGCGCAGGCGGTGGAGCGCAGTTGAGATGAACGGCCATCCGCCCGTCACGTTCGCCGCGCGCAGCCGGGCCGAGATCGCGACGCCGCAGGCCGGCCGCTATCTCACCCAGCTGTGCAAGCATTTCGGCCACCGCTGCCCGGTCATGCTGGGCGCGACCTCCGGCCAGATCGCGTTCGGCGGCGGCGACTGCCGGCTGCATGCCGATGCCGGCACGCTGTCGCTGGCGCTCGCCGCGGCCGACGACGCCGAACTTCTTGCGCTGCAGGATGTCGTCGCACGCCACCTGCTCCGTTTCGCCTTTCGCGAGCCGGTGCAGCTGAAATGGGACCGCGCGTAACCGGATGAGCGAAGCGGGAGCGCGGTTTTGTCCATTTGACAGCCGCGCGCGTCCCTCCCTAGGGTTAAGAACTGGTCATGGACCCGGAAGCCGGTGGAACGCCGGCACGGTCGCGCCACTGTGATCGCGGCACGCCATCGGCGCGCCGGCGAAAGTCAGCCCCGGCCATGATTGCAGGCGACATTCGACGGGTCGCGGAAAGCCCAGGGAGCCACGCCGATGTCCGATCACACGCTCGCATCCGATCTCGCCCCCGCAGCCACCCCGACGGCGATCCCGATCCGGGAGGTGCTGCCCTGGCTCATCTTCGGGGCGCTGCTGCTGCTCGCGCTGTATTTCGTGGGCGCGGAAGAGGGTGCCACGTCGCTGATCCCGGGGATGTATGTGCACGAGTTCGTGCATGACGGGCGTCACCTGCTGGGGTTCCCCTGCCATTGAGCGGGGAGCGCCGGAGGTGGTCAGGACGCTTCTCGTCCGGGGGATGCTGGTAGGCGTCCTCGCGGGGCTGCTCGTGTTCGGCTTTGCACGGCTCTTCGGTGAGCCGGCGGTTGATCGCGCAATCACGTTTGAAGCCACGCTGGATCAGGCGAAGGCTAAGGCCGAGATGGCCAAGGCCATGCCGGAAATGGCGAATGAGCCGGAGCTGGTGAGCCGCAGCGTGCAGGCGAGCATCGGGCTGCTCACCGGCGTCGTGGTCTACGGCGCGGCACTGGGCGGGTTGTTCGCGCTCGTGTTCGCCGTCGCCTATGGCCGCATGGGCCGCCTGGGGCCGCGCGCGGTGGCGGCCCTGCTCGCGGCCGGCGCGTTCACCGCGCTCTATCTCGTCCCGAGCCTGAAATATCCCGCCAACCCGCCCTCGGTGGGCGAGCCGGCGACGATCGGGCTGCGCACCGGCCTGTTCTTCCTGATGATGCTGATCTCGATCGTGGCCATGGCGGCGGCCGTCATGCTTCGGCAGCGGCTGGCGGCGCGGTCCGACGGCTGGTCAGCGACCCTGATCGCGGGCGCCCTCTATCTCGTGGTCGTCATCGCAGCCGCCGTGCTGCTGCCGCCGATCAACGAGGTGCCGGAAGGTTTTCCGGCGACGGTGCTGTGGCAGTTCCGGGTGGCCTCGCTCGGCATGCAGGCCATCCTGTGGACGACGATCGGCCTGTTGTTCGGGGCGCTGACGGAGCGCGCCATGGCGGCGAATTTCCGCTTCCAACCCGGCGGCCGGCTGCAACCCATCGTGCGCTAGGCGGCGCGCGCTCTCCCGCACAGGAGAGCGCGCGGCATCCGTCCGCTCAGCGGCCGACCAGCCGCTGCAGATGCTCCGGGTAGCGGGCGCCCTGCACCGCGATGTCCGCCAGCACGTCGTCGATCTCGCGCAGATCCGCGGCCGTCAGTTCGATGTCGGCCGCGGCGATGTTCTCGTCCAGGCGCTGCGCCTTGGTGGTGCCGGGGATCGGCACGATCCACGGCTTGCGCGCCAGGATCCACGCGAGCGCGATCTGCGCCCGCGTCGCCGCTGTGCCGCGCCGCGATGTCGCCCAGCCGATCGACAAGCCGCAGGTTCGCCCTGCGCGCTTCCGGCGCGAAGCGGGGAATGGCATTGCGCAGATCGCCCTTCTCGAACGTCGCGGCCTCGTCGATCGCGCCGGTAAGGAAGCCCCTCCCCAACGGACTGAAGGGCACGAAGCCGATGCCGAGTTCCTCGAGTACCGGCAGCGCCGCGGTCTCGGGTTCGCGCCACCACAGCGAATATTCGTTCTGCAGCGCCGTGACCGGCTGCACGGCGTGGGCGCGGCGGATCGTCGCCACGCCTGCTTCCGACAATCCGAAGTGCCTGACCTTGCCTTCCGCGATCAGATCCTTCACCGCCCCGGCGACGTCTTCGATCGGCACGTCGGGATCGACGCGGTGCTGATAGAGCAGGTCGATGACATCGCTCTTCAGCCGCTTGAGCGAGGCCTCCGCGACCTGCCTGATATGGTCCGGCCGGCTGTTCAGGCCGCGCTGCCGGCTGCCGACGGACTCGATGTCGAAACCGAACTTCGTCGCGATGACGACCTGCGCACGGACCGGCGCCAGCGCCTCGCCGACCAGCGTCTCGTTCGTGTACGGCCCGTAGACTTCGGCCGTGTCGAAAAATGTCACGCCGCGCTCGACCGCCGCACGGATCAGCGCGATCCCCGCCGCCTTGTCGACGGCCGGCCCATAGCCGGAACTCAATCCCATGCAGCCGAGCCCGATGGCCGAAACCTCCAGGCCGCTTCTGCCGAGTTTACGCTTCCGCATGTCTTGGCTCCTTCAGGGTGCGGCCGTCAGGCCCGGTACTGTTCGTCGCTGACCTTCTCCATCCAGTCGACCGCCTTGCCGTCCAGCATTTCCTGAATGGCGATGTGCGTCATCGCCGTCGTGGGCGTTGCGCCGTGCCAGTGCTTCTCGCCGGGCGAGATCCACACCACGTCACCGGGGCGAATCTCCTCGATCGGCCCGCCCTGCGACTGCACCCAGCCACAGCCATAGGTGACGATGAGCGTCTGGCCGAGTGGATGGGTGTGCCAGGCCGTGCGGGCGCCGGGTTCGAACGTGACGCTGGTGGCGCGCACATGCGCGGGCTCGGGCGCCTGAATCAGCGGGTCCTGCCGCACCGCGCCGGTGAAGTAGTCCGTGGGTCCCTTGGCGGAGGGCCGTGAGCCGTTTCGTTTAACATCCATGGCGCTGCTCCCTGTCCTGTCGCGATCGCAGGAGCAACGTTGGGGCCGCCTGCCGAACATCAAGCCGGATCAGTCGATCCCGTTCCGCGCGGGCAGCCGTTCGGCGGCGATCAGGAATTCGCGGTTGCCCTCCGGCCCGGTGATCGGGCTCTCCGTGATCCCGAGCACGCGCCAGCCGGGCAGCGCCTCCCACCATGCGCGAACGCCGCGCGCAGACCGCCGCGTGCACCGTCGGGATCGCGCACCACGCCGCCCTTCCCCACCGCCTGCGCCCCCGCCTCGAACTGCGGCTTTATCAGCGCGACCGCCCAGGCGCCGGGCGCGCAGAGCGCCAGCGGCGCCGGCAGGATCGTCGCCAGACCGATGAAGCTTGCGTCGCACACCAGCGCTTCGACCGGCTCGCCGATCGTCGGCCGCGTGAGATAGCGCGCGTTGGTGCGCTCATGCACGACGCACGCGCGGGTCGGTGCGCAGCTTCCAGGCGAGCTGGCCGTGCCCGACATCCACCGCATGCACGCGCGCGGCGCCGCGCGCCAGCAGCACGTCGGTGAAGCCGCCGGTCGAGGCGCCGATGTCGAGGCACGACGCGGCCGGCCGGTGAGAGCGCGAAATGCGCGAGCGCATGCGTCGAGCTTGAGGCCGCCGCGCGAGACCCACGGGATGGTCCTGCCCGCGCACCTCCAGCGCCGCGTCGGGCGCCAGTGGCTCGCCCGGCTTCTCAACCCGCCGCTCGCCGCGAAAACACCTTGCCGGCGAGGATCAGCGCCTGCGCGCGGGTGCGGCTTTCGGCCAGGCCGCGCTCGACCAGCGCCTGATCGGCGCGCAGGCGCCGCGCCATCAGGCGGTGGCGACGGCGTCCCCGGTCCTGGTCCGAGAGCCGAGAGCCGCGAGCACCGCCTGCCACGATCGCCCGCGCGCGTCGAGCCCGCGCCGCCGCCACCTGCCGCGCCGGGCTGTCGTGGTCGAGGAAGCGGTCGGGCAGCACCATCGGCCGCACCTTCAGCCCGCCGTCCAGCAGGCCCGCGCCAGGCCAGATGCTGCAGCACCGCGGCGCCGAAGCCGCCGACGCTGCCCTCCTCCACCGTGATCAGCACCTCGTGGTGGCGCGCGAGCTGCTCGATCAGCGTCCGCGTCGAGCGGCTTGGCGAAGCGCGCATCGGCGACCGTCGGCCGAGAGGCCGCGCGCCGCGAGCTCGTCGGCGGCCTTCAGCACCTCGGCCAGCCGCGTGCCGAGCGACAGCAGCGCCACCGCGCTGCCCTCGCGCAGCACGCGCCCGCGCGCCGAGCGGCAACGACGTCGCCGCGCGCCGGCAGCGCCAGCCCGAGCCCTTCGCCGCGCGGATAGCGCACGGCGCTCGGCCGGTCGTCGATGGTGGCGGCGGTCGCCACCATGTGCATCAGCTCCGCCTCGTCCGACGGCGCCATCAGCACCATCCCCGGCAGGCAGCCGAGATAGGCGAGATCGAAACTGCCGGCATGGGTCGCGCCGTCGGCGCCCACCAGCCCCGCGCGGTCGATCGCGAAGCGCACCGGCAGCGACTGGATCGCCACGTCGTGCACCACCTGGTCGTAGGCGCGCTGCAGGAACGTCGAGTAGATCGCGCAGAACGGCTTCAAGCCCTCGGTCGCCATGCCGGCGGCGAAGGTCACCGCGTGCTGCTCGGCGATGCCGACATCGAAGCAGCGGTTGGGGAAGCGCCGGCCGAAGCGGTCGAGCCCGGTGCCGGAGGGCATCGCGGCGGTGATCGCGACGATCGCCGGATCGGCCTCCGCCTCGGCGATCAGCGCATCGGCGAACACGCGCGTGTAGGTCGGCGGGCCGGGCGGCGCCTTCGCCTGCTCGCCGGTGACGACGTTGAAGCGCGCGACCGCGTGCAGCTTGTCCGCGCTCTCCTCGGCCGGCGCGTAGCCCTTGCCCTTCTGCGTGATGACATGCAGCAGGATCGGCCCGCTCTCCTCGGCCTCGCGCACGTTGCGCAGCACCGGCAGCAGGTGGTCGAGGTTGTGGCCGTCGATCGGGCCGAGATAGTAGAAGCCCAGCTCCTCGAACAGCGTGCCGCCGGTGAGGATGCCGCGCGCGAATTCCTCGGCGCGGCGGGCGGTGCGCTCGATCGCGCCGGGGAAGTGGCGCGCCATGCGCCCGGCGAGCTCGCGCAGGCTGAGGAAGCGCTGCGAGGACAGCAGGCGCGACAGATAGGCGCTCATCGCGCCCACCGGCGGCGCGATCGACATGTCGTTGTCGTTGAGGATCACGATCAGCCGCGAGTGCCGCGCGCCGGCATTGTTCATCGCCTCGTAGGCCATGCCGGCGCTCATCGCGCCGTCGCCGATCACGGCGACGACGTGCCGGTCGCTCGCCCTTCAGGTCGCGCGCCACCGCCATGCCGAGCGCGGCGGAGATCGAGGTGGAGGAGTGCGCGGCGCCGAACGGGTCGTATTCGCTCTCCGCGCGGCGGGTGAAGCCGGACAGGCCGCCGCCCTGGCGCAGCGTGCGGATGCGGTCGCGCCGGCCGGTGAGGATCTTGTGCGGATAGGCCTGGTGGCCGACGTCCCAGACCAGCCGGTCGCGCGGCGTCTCGAACACCGCGTGCAGCGCGACGGTCAGCTCGACCACGCCGAGCGAGGCGCCGAGATGGCCGCCGGTGACGGAGACGGCGTCAATCGTCTCGGCGCGCAGCTCCTCGGCGAGCTGCCTTGAGCTGCTCGGCGGAGAAGTTGCGCAGGTCCGTCGGGCACGCTGACCCGGTCGAGCAGCGGCGTCTTCGGGCGGGGGCTACGAGCGGCGCGGTCATGGGTGCCTCCTCAGTCGGCGGCGCGGAGGCTGAGCGCACCGTCGGCTCCTTCGACAATCGCCTGCACCGGCTCTCGGCCTCGGCCAGCTTGGCCTCGCAATGGCGGCGCAGCAGCGTGCCGCGCTCATAGGCGCCGATCGCATCATCCAGCTTCTGCTGCCCGCCCTCGAGTCCCTTCACGATCCGCTCCAGTTCCGACAACGCGTCCTCGAACGAGAGTGCGGCGACATCGGGCCCGACCGGCGTGACGGGCACAGGAGAGGTGGGCCCAGGAGAGGTGGGAGACGGGGGGGCGGTCGGCATGGGCTACTCCTGCTCTCCCTCAGCCATGTAGCGCTAACGCGCGCGTTGACCCGGCAACGATGGCGCGACAGGTGCCATTCGGCCGCAGGGTGTGTCAAGTCTGCAACAGTTCGCGCACATGCGCGGCCGCCGAGGCGGCGAGCGCGTCGAGGTCGTAGCCGCCCTCCAGCACGGAGACCAGCCGGCCGCCGCAATGCTCGCTCCGCGATCGCGGCGAGCTCGCTCGGTGATCCAGGCGAAGTCCGCCGTCTCCAGCCGCAGTTGGGCGAGCGGGTCGGCCTTGTGCGCATCGAACCCGGCGGAGACGATCAGCAGCTCCGGCGCGAAAGCCGTCCAGCGCCGGCAGCAGCCGGCGCCGACCAGGCGGCGCGGAACGCGGCGCCGGTGGACGCCGGGCGGCAGCGGCGCGTTGACGACGTTGTCGGCCACCCCGCGCTCCGACTGCGGCGCCGGTGCCGGGATAGCAGGGCGACTGGTGGGAGGAGGCGTAGAACAGGTCGGGATCGGCGACGAAGATCGCCTGCGTGCCGTTGCCGTGGTGCACGTCGAAATCGACCACCGCGACGCGCCGCAGCCCCCAGCGCGCCTGCGCGTGGCGGGCGGCGACGGCGGCGTTGTTGAACAGGCAGAAGCCCATCGGCCGGCGCCGGCTCGGCGTGGTGGCCCGGCGGCCGGGCGGCGGCGAAGGCGCGCGCGCGCCCAGCCCTCCATCACCGCATCCACGGCGGGGACGCGCCCGCCCGCCGCGCGCAGCGCCGCCTCGGCGCTGCCATGGCTCATCACGGTGTCGGCATCGAGCTGGCACGCGCTCGCCCCGGCGGCGGGCGGATGGCCAGGATCGCGTCGACGTAGTCGCGCGGGATGCACGCGGGCGAGCTGCTCCACGGTCGCCGCGCGGCGCCTACTCGCGCAGCAGGGCGGCGAATTCCTCGGCCTCCAGCGCCTGCAGGACGGCGCGCAGCCGGTCCGGCGCACTCGGGGTGGTACGGGCCCGGGTCGTGCTCCAGGCAGGCCGGATGGGTGATCAGGGCGACCGTCACGGTGCCCGCCCCTCCTGGTCCGCCGGGTTCCGGTCCGCCGGGCGGCGGCGGATCAGGAAGCTGAACATGCCGGCCTCCTCGCTCCAGGCCAGCAGGGCGTGGCCGGTTTCGCGGCAGATAGGCCTGGAAATCGGCGACCGCGGCGCGGTCGGTGGCGAGCACCCGCAGCCGCTCGCCCGGGGCCATGGTGCGCAGCGCGCGATTGGCGCGCAGCACCGGCAGCGGGCAGTTCATGCCCTTCACGTCGAGCACGGTCTCGCTCATCGCGGCAGTGTGGGGCGCGGCCCGGGGCCACGCAACGGGCGCGCTTGAGCAGCGGCGCGCGGAGCGGCAGAGTGCGGGCCATGAGCGATCATGCCACGGCCTATGACTTCCGCCTCGGCATCGACCTTGGCGGGACCAAGATCGAGATCGTCGCCCTCGACTCGGCGGGCGGGTTCTCGCACCGCCAGCGCATCCCCACGCCGCCGCACTACGACGACACGGTGGAGGCCATCGCCGGCCTGGTGCTTGAGGCCGAGCAGATGCTGGGCGGGCGCGGCAGCGTGGGCATCGGCATCCCCGGCGTCATCAGCCCGTCCACCGGCCTGGTGAAGAACGCCAACTCGATCGCGCTGAACGGGCACGCCTTCGACAAGGACCTGATGGCGCGACTCGCGCGCCGCGGTGCGGGTGAACAACGACGCCAACTGCTTCGCGCTCAGCGAGGCGGCCGACGGCGCCGGCGTCGGGCATCGGGTGGTGTTCGGCGTGATCGTGGGCACCGGCTGCGGCGGCGGCATGGTGGTCGACGGCAAGCTGATCGCGGGGCCGCACAGGGTCGCCGGCGAGTGGGGCCACACCCCGCTGCCCTGGCCGAAGCCCGAGGACCTGCCCTACCCGCAATGCTGGTGCGGGCAGGAAGGGTGCATGGAGCGCTACATCTCCGGCACCGCGCTGGCCATCGACTACGGCGGGCCGGACGCGCGCGATGCGCATGTCGTCGTGGAACGCGCGGCGGCCGGTGAGGCGCGGGCGCAGGCGGCGCTGGCGCGGCACGCCGACCGCATGGGGCGCGGGCTGGCGGTGATCGTGAACATCCTCGACCCCGACGTGATCGTGCTCGGCGGCGGGCTGTCGAACATGGACCATCTCTACGAGGCGCTGCCGAAGGTGCTGTCGCGGCACGTGTTCTCCGATTTCGTGACGACGCCGATCATCAAGAACCACCACGGCGACAGCTCCGGCGTGCGCGGCGCCTGCTGGCTCTGGCCGCCGCCGCCGCACGCGGCCTAGGCCGCCCGTGCCGGCGTGCTGCCGCGACTGCGACGCCGCGGTCGAGCGCGCGGTGTGCGCGCGGTGCGGCAGCGGGCGGATCCTGCGGCATGACGAGCTGTTCGCGCTGCCGATCGCGCATGTCGACTGCGATGCGTTCTATGCCAGCGTGGAGAAGCGCGACCGGCCGGAGCTTGCGGCGCGCCCGGTGATCGTGGGCGGCGCCGTGCGCGGCGTGGTCAGCACCGCCTGCTATGTCGCGCGCATGGCCGGGGTGCACAGCGCGATGCCGATGTTCCGCGCGCTGAAGCTGTGCCCGGACGCGGTGGTGATCCGCCCCGATTTCACCAAATACGTCGCCGCCGCGCGGCAGATCCGCGCGCTGATGGAGCGCCTGACGCCGCTCGTGCAGCCGCTGTCGATCGACGAGGCGGTGCTCGACCTCTCCGGCACCGCGGCCCTGCACGGCGCCCCGCCGGCGGTCGTGCTGGCCCGCTTCGCGCGGCAGGTGGAGCAGCGAGGTCGGCGTGACGGTCTCGGTCGGCCTCGCGCGCAACCGGCTGCTGGCCAAGATCGCCGCGGGGCGGGACAAGCCGCGCGGCTTCTGCGTGATCGGCGCCGAGGCACGCTGCGCTGCTGGCGGGCGAGCCGGTGGGGCTGCTGCCGGGCATCGGCCCCGCCTTCGCGCGGCGCCTCGCCGGGCTCGGCATCACCCGGCTCGGGCACTTGCAGGCGCTGGACGCGCGGGCGGCGCGGCGGATGCTGGGCGACGACGGGCCGGCACTGGTCCGCCGGGCGCTGGGCGAGGACGACCGGCCGGTGGATCCGCGCCGCGCCACGAAATCGGTCAGCGCCGAAACCACGTTCGACACCGACCTCGCCGCGCCCGAGGCGCTGGAGCGGCATCTCTGGCGGCTGTCCGAAAAGCTCGCGCGCCGCCTGCGCGAGGCCGACCTGGCGGCGGAGGGCGTGGTGCTCAAGCTCAAGACGAGCCGCTTCGCGCTGCGCACCCGCAGCCGCCGCCTGGCCGCAGCCGACGCGCCTGCCCGACCTGCTGTTCGCCGCGGCCCGCACGCTGCTGGCGCGCGAGACGGACGGCACGGCGTACCGCCTGATCGGCATCGGCGCGCAGCCGCTGGCGCCGGGCGAGGCGGCGGACCGGCCCGACCTCGCCGCCCCGGAGCGCGCCCGGCTGGTGGCAGCCCAGGCGGCGATCGACGCGCTGCGCGCGCGCTATGGGGCGGGCACGATCGGGCGCGGGCGGGGGATGGGGTGCCGATGGGCCGTGCGGGTCGCTGAGGGTCGCAAATGGGCGCGTCGGCCGCGGTGCGGAACCTGGCCCGTCCCGCATCGTAGGGTGCGGCCGAGAGCGTGAACTGGCGGCGGGCATCCCGCGAAGGTCGGCCACTTTGCCGCAGGACGCTGCGTCTGCGGGTCCACGGTTCACGTTCAACGCCGCGCTTCGACGCGCTGCTGAGGCGGGCTCCGTCTTCAGGGTAGCGGTCGACGATCGGGCCGCAATTGCTCGACCTGCTCATTCGGCGCTTCACATCATCTGCCGCTGAACGGCCGCGGCGCGATGGCTGGGGTCGGCATCGCGTGGCGCGCCAAGGGCGAACGGGTGGTGCCGCGGCCGCCCGCTTCGGACGCGAATCGCCTCGTGGATGCAGACATGCGGCTTAGCGGGGCCGGAGCCTGCTCACGATAGCTGCCAATGGCTGTCGCACGAGCCGGGCGCGATCAAGACTTCGCTACGAAGACGCGGTGCGCGATCCGGTCGGCGTTCTCGGCACCCTGATCGGAGCGCTGGGCGGCAATCCCGAGTGGGTGAAGCCATGGCTTGAGCGCGTGAGCCTCGAACGGATGCGCGCCACGCCCAACCGACACGGCTGGCGGCCAGACGCCGGGTTGTGGAAGCAGCTCATCGTTCCCATGGACACCATCCGCATTTTCCGGCGCCATCGTATGGTCTTCCGGACCCTCGGCTACACGCTTGAGCCGTAGCTGCTTCGCGCGCCGCGGCATTGCGAACGTGGGGAGCGTCTGGCCTGACGCTGCCATTCACAGCGCCGGATTGCGCCAGACCTGCGTTCCATCATGCGTGGTCATGTTCTCCAGCACGGCATGTCCGGGATTGAACACCATGCGGGCCGGCTTTTCGTGTTCGAGAACCCAGCCCCCCGCAAACATGATCTCGATGAGATCACCGTCCAGCTTGCGCGAATGCGTGCCGACCACGAGGTAGCGGACGCGCTCTGTCAGGATGCGCAGCGCCGACCTGCAGAGATCGCATTCGCCGCCTTGCACGTCGATGTGCACCAGGTCCCACTGCGGGTGCAGGCGCAGCAGGTCGTCGAAGGCCAAGATATTGACGTCGATGAGATCCGCGGCGGCCGGGCCGAGGTAGCGGACATCATCCGCGTCGAGCGCCTCGCCCGGGTCCCTGCCGTGGCGCACCGGACGGGCGCCCGCGGCGTTGCGCGGATCGGCCAGCCGCGGCCATTTTGCGGCGCCGGCGACAACACCGACGGCGGCCTGGAACAGCCTGTGCTGGCCAGGGTCCAGCCCGTTATCGCGCAGATGCCCCGCCATCAGCGCGAACCGTCCGGGGTCAGCCTCGACACCGACGAGCTGGATGTCGGTAATTCCGCGCAGCCGCGCGGCCGTCGCCGCGACGACCAGCCACGGTGCCATACCGGCGCCAAGCTCCATCGCGACCAGACGACCCTTTGCCGCCAACACGCTCCTCAGAACCCCGAGCCATTCGACAGTCTCCGAATGGTGATCGGCCGGGATCGGCCGCGGCAGCACCAGCCCGTCCAGGTGCTCGACACCGTCCCAGAGCGACGAAATGCGAGAGCGGCTGCCGATGAAGTCGGTCACGAAGCCGGGCGCAGGCCTGGGCTCGGCGTTGTCGAACGCATCGAATACCGCCAGATCCTCCTGGCGATAGCCGGGATACATGCGCAGATCGGTGAGACTGGGTTCGACCGCGCGCGGAGCGGCAGCGGGAGCGGTGCTCGCCGGGGCGACCGGCGGTGGAGGGAGCGGCGCCCGCGCGGCGAAATGGCGGCGAATGTCGCGAATGAACGCCACGCGAGAGGCCCTCTCAACTCGCCGCGGCTCCGCCGGCCCGATATCTGGCGGCGCGCTTGCCTGCGATGCCATCGTCCGGGAATCGTCGCGCCGATCGCCAACGGCTGAAACAAAAGCACATCCGTCGGGCTCGAGGGGCTGGGATTGCGGCAGCCCGGAAACAGGTGCTGACCGGATCGCAGCGTCGGCGAGCTGCTCAATGTCGGATTGTTCAGATGGATTGACCGCGTCGTTGCCGAGCCCCAGGCTATCCCAGACAGTCACGCCCTTTCCCTTGCTGCCCTTGCGAATGATGAGCAGACAGGACGTCGCGACATGCCCCTGGATCAGTAGCTTGATATGCGATCTGCCGTTCTCATAGTACGGTGGATAGTCGAATTCGACGTCTCGAAGGTCATCGCCACAGAAAAAATCGAAATCACAAAGTCCTGATGCCATCGCACGGAGCCTAAGATCCAAATCCTCGATGTCCTTTCGTCTGTATATGACGCTCTCTCCATTTTCCAATGTTTCCTTGTTGGAAGCTACGTTAAATTCTGTAGTATGAACCGCAAAGCCACCCGGCTTCACCAGCTCCAATGATTTGAGGACGAACTGCCAGCCAGCCTCCAAACTCCCCAGATGTTCGAGCGAACAGCAACTCCATATAAAGTCGAAACTCTCCGCCCACGGCAGTTCCAGGTTTCTCATATCGACTGGTTTGAAACGCACGCGCGCGTCGAAATCCGGCCGGCTGATGAGCCCGGGCACATAAACACCGTCCAACGATGCGACATGCTGTCCCGTCGCAGCCCAGCTTTCGGCGGAACCGCCTGGCGACTGGTCGGTCGCCAGAATTTGCGCCCCCCTCGCGGCAAACGCTGCCGGCAGAGGTTCTCGTCCGACCGCGAATCCGCAGCCGGTCCGGCCGGGCTCAAGCAGCGCCCGTTCATGCAACGCCTGGGCGACGGCGCAATATTCCCAATGCTTGCGGTGCACGAGAACACCGGCCTTTTCAGCTTCGGGTGTTATCAGTGACAAGCCCAGCTTGATCGCCCACTCGCGATACCAAGGGGACAGGAAGTCGTCATAACGGCATACGCACGAGCGGAGCATGCGTTACACCCCTTTCAATAGGAATCGGCCCGACGAGAGCTGCTGCCGCGCGTTGTACCGGCATCGACCAAACAGCGCCGCCGGCGAATGGGGGGTCACCGTCTCGACGGAGATTTCGCAGTCGGGCCTGCGTCCCTTGCGGAAATCCCGGTCGAGCCGGCATGGCGACCCACGATCGCGGTTCCTTCGCCGCTTCTCCCTCGCGAAGGCCGCTGTCAGAGGGCCTGCCGAACGATGCTCCCGGGCGCTTGCAGGCGGACAGATGCGCTTACCCCGCGTTCGCTTCAGACGATCTCTTCGACGGCCGACAGATGGAACGACAACTCGGAGCGGTCGCCATTCCCAAGGACCTCGTCCGGGCACCACACCTCGCCCTGTAACGATAGGGTCCAGGGTTGACCCTCCGGAGCCAGGTCGAAGGAAATCGGCACCCTGTTCGTTCCAGGCGCGAGCGACCGTTGGCTGGACTGACTGGTCCGCGGGCTGGAAATCGCAAGTCCGACCGGACGCGGCGAGAAATTCTCGATTTGAAGGACCAAACCCTTCAGCGGCCGGAGGAATTCGAGCGTCGAAGTTCCCGCCGAAATGAGATACTGGCGGTCCGGTCGCCAGCCGGCTCCCGCGTGGACCCATGTCATCTGCCCCGCCGCGAACTCCGGCGCCAGCCTGCCAACGAAGTATCGTTCCATGTCGGCCTGGAAGTCGACCATCTCGCTCCGCAGGCCCACGCCGCGAAAGAGATAGCCCATGTACTCGCGCGTCCAGCCCGACTCCCACCAACCGAATTTGGCGATGCAGTATATGGAGAGCGCATCCAGTCGCAGCCCCCATGCGGGCCACATGGCGCTCTGAATGAACGGCTCACCGGCGAGGATCACCTGCCCCTTCGCCCGCAAGTGATTCGCCATGCCCGTCAGGGCCGCCAGCGGCGCACGGCAGTGGTGAAACGATTCGAACGACATGATCACGTCGAACTTCTCGTCCGGCGCCAGCGGAAGACGATCGAACGTTCCGAGCCGATAGTCGATCCCGAGCCGGTTGTCGTCGCTCCGCCGCCCAGCCACTTCGACGAAGTCGGGATTGATGTCCACCGCGACGACGCGATGTCCCAGCCGCGCCATGTATTCGCTCGTGAAGCCCCATCCGCTGCCCAGATCCAGGATGTCCTTGCATTCGTCGCCGTCGAACTGATCCGCGAGTTTCGCCATGGCGTGAAAATACGTGTTCAGATTCTTCGGCGTCCGGTTCGGATAGGCCAGCAATCCGGACGCTGCCTGTCCCTTGTCGAAGGGGGTCAGCTCGAACTCGAGATCGGCATATGGCCGCCCGACCATCATGGAATAGAGCAAGTTCTGCACATCGGCATAGTCCTGCGAGAGCGGATGCGACCGCGCTGCCCTGTCACGCAGCCAGTCGGGCAGCACAAACTGCAAGTCCCGCCAGAAGGCCGCCGTTCGCGGCGAGTTCGGGCCGCCAAGGCGATCCGATCTGTCGACAAACGCGCGGACAGCTTCGCTGTCGCTGGCGTCGATCCCGGCGGCCGGCGGCGTCACGCTTGCGGCCGACCGCATCGAGCCCGTGGCATCGCCGTCGGCGAGTTCGTAGCGGTGGCTCGCGCCGCGCTCGACTCGAACGCCCCCGACGCCCGAGAAGTCCATGCCGTTCGAGAGGATCACCTTCATCACCTCCGCAGGATCGATTCGGGCCATGCATTCGCGTGTGACGCAGCCGTTGACTTCGCGGGCACTGAATTGCACGCAGGGCGAACAGATCTCGTCGCGCGTGATGAGCACATTGGCGTGCCCGAACGGGGCGTAGCGCCGCCAGGGGCTGGACCCGAAGATCGAGCACACGGGCTTTCGCAGCGAGCAGAGATGGGCGGTGCCGCCGTCCGTCGCGACGACGAGATCGACCGGGGCAAGCGCCTCGAACAGACCCGCGAAATCGTCGTCGCCCACGACGACGTCGTGCTCGATCTTTTTCAGCAGCCGCGACAGCAACCGCAGATCGTCCCGCTCGCCCGGCCCGCCCAGCAGCGTGATGCGGATACCCCGCTGGTGCAGTTGCACCGCCAGTTCCGCCCAGTGCGCGTTGGCCCATCGGTTCGTCGGAAAGCCCGCGGCCACACACAGCGCCACGTGGCGGGGCGAGTCCGGCCAGGCGTGCGGCACCCCGCAAAACAGTCGCGTGCGCGAATAGGGGCCGCAGATGCGCGTCGCCGCCTGTTTCTGGATCGACGACTCATGCGTCAGATGGCCACCCGACGCGATGTCATAGGGAACCCTTACGTCGGCAAAGATGCGGCGCAACACCGGGTCATCCCGCAGGCAGAGTACGCGATCGAACTCGTTCAACGACGCGACGAGCGTCTCGTGCCGCGTCCCCTCCGCCCCGCGCCGTGAGAGGTGCCGCAGATCGACGCAGCGAAGGTCGTCAATATCCGGAAACAGAAAATTCGCGAGCCCGCGCGAGCCCGAGGCGACGAACAACCCAACCTTCTCGTGCGATGCGCGCACGGCGCGGATTGCAGGCACGGACAGAACAAGGTCGCCCAGATGATCCGGCTTCAGGATGGCAACCGAGCTCATTCGGCGCGGTCCCGACGCGGTCCCGCGACGTGCCGCAGCAGGATGCGCTCGTTGATCATCGACTGAACAATCACGTTGGTGATCCGGAGGTCAACGCACCGCACCCAGGCGATCAGCAAAATGACGGGAAAGAGCAAGATGTTCGCGGGTCGCAGCCGCCCCAGAAGTCTTCGAGAGGTCGAGGCGCTTCTGCTGTTGCAGGAGGTAGAGATACTCGGGGGAGAACGGATCGTGCGCGTGCTCGTGGTCCAGAACCAGCACGCGCAGCCGCAGCAGCCACTCCGCGCACCTGCCTCGCATGCTCCTGGCCATCCGGCTACCCCGTCTTGCGCACAGCGCGGGCGTCCAGCACGTCGAGGAACGCACCGAACAGTTGTTCCGTACTCTCGCGCCACGTCAACCAGGGTTGCGGCGTTCGGGCGGCGCGCGCAGCCGGATCGTGATCATCACAGAACGCCTGCAGTACCGCAGTCAGCCGCTCCGGGTCGGCCAAGTCGAAGAATGTCGCCCTGCCCTCAGCGATCTCGCGAAATACCGGGATGTCGCTGCACAGCACGGGAAGGCCTCGCTGGAAGGCTTCCACGATCGGCAGGCCGAAGCCCTCGATCTCGGAGGCGATGACGAGTGCCGAGGCGTTACGGTAGGCATAGCCCAGCTCCGAGTCGTTGGCATCACGCACCAGGTGCAATCTATTTCCGAATTCGCGGTGCTTGGTGACACGGTCGATGAAATCGTCGGTCTTCCATCCGTACCGGCCGATAATAAGCAGCGATCCACTCCCGCCGCGTTGCCAAAACTGGTCGAAGGCGTCGAGCACGAAGCGGTGATTCTTGCGAGGCTCGATCGAGCCGACCATGAGGAAGACATGCCGCGAGTTGCTGAATAGATCCGCGAACTTTTCTCGAACGACATCATTGTCCATCGCGAAATCGAGTTCTGAGCCGAGGTGAAAATGGCCGATTGGCACTCGCGCCCTCGCAGTCCCGAAAGGCTTCGCCGTCTCCCGATAGTGCGCGAGTTGCCCGGCGACCGATCGCGAGATGCCCACGAAGCAATCAGTATAGCGCAGGTGCGCATCGATCCAGGCCTTGAAGGCCACCGTCAGTTCAGGAACACAGGTGTGCGTGTGGGTGATGGGAATTAGGTCGTAGATCACACCTACGATCCGGCCCCCGCGGCTCTTGAAGCTCCGAACGGCGGGCCAGACCGGAACCGGCCACGACGAATCCAGCAGCAGCAGAATGTCGCCGAGGCAACTCGGGCGTTGATCGAGGTACTTCCGCGCCAGCCCGTTCGTCGCCCCGGGCGCGGCGCCGCGGCCGCGCATCCGCCGCGCGGCGCGCAGGCCGCGCGCGAGCCCCCATTGCTCGGGGGGCGCATACAGGAACCGGCGCACCGGCGCGAAGGGCAGCAGGGTGGCGGTCGCCCGAAGGCCGGCGCGCCAGCCGCGGCGAAGCGCCCCCGGCCCGCCGCCGCGCGGCACCTCGCCGGCAGGGATGTCCGGGTCCGCCGGCACCGGCGCGGGCACGTCCGCGCGCAGCTTGTCGCGCAGCACGGCGTCCGCATCCGCGACCACGAACCGGCCGTCCTCGACGATCACCGGCGCCATCCGGTAGCCGTGCGCGGCGGCAACCGCCTCCGCATTGCGCAGCACGTTGCGCACCACCCGCTGGATGCCGGTGTTGAGGTCGCTGTGATAGGTGTGCGTGCATTCGATGAAGATCGTCGGCCGCAGCAACTCCTCGTCCCAGGCGACCGGCGCCGCCGTCGCGGCGGAGCCTTCCTGCGCCTGCCGGCGCGCATGCAGCGCCTCGCCCAGCGCGCGCAGCGGCCGCGTGATGCGCCAGGACCGGCTCGCATACACCCGGTCGAGCAATTCCTCGCGCCGCGCCAGGCGCTCGGAGAACAGCGCGCGGGCCTCGCTCGCCGCCTGCACTTCGGCCTGCAGCGCGCGCGCGCGTTCGCCGGCGGCCGTGATCTCGCCGACCAGCAGCTTCACCTGCCGTTGCGATTCGCCGGCGCGCTGTTCCGCGAGGCGCGCACGGACACTCTCCTCCCCGGCGCGCGCCTGCGCGGCGGCAGCCTGTTGTGCCGCGCGCGCGGCGGCCTCGCGCGTCTGCTCGGCCTGAGCCTCGCCTTCCGACAGGCGCGCCTGCGTCGCCGCGGCGCTCGCACGCGCCTCGTCCGCGCGGCGCCCGGCCTCGGCCGCCGCCGCCTCCAGCGCCTGCGCGCGTGCCAGCGCCGCGTCCGCCCGCGCCAACTCGCGCGTCAGCGCCTCGCGCGACTGCGCCGCCCTTCCCTCCGCTTCCTGCGCGCGGAGAAAGGACTCCTGGTTCGTGTTCAGCGCGAATCCGTCGAACACGTTCGGCGGATAGCGGAACGCCGGCAGCAGCTCCTCCCGCTCCTGCGCCACGTAGAAGCGGTTGAGGCCGTCGGCATAGGCAAAGCGATAGCCGCGCCCGAGGACCCCGTCCTCCCACTGATCGTGGTTCTCCACCTGCGAACCGGGGACCGTGGCCTCGATCACCAGGATCCATGGCCGCCATCGCCGCAGGTCCAGCCCCGCGAGCACGTCCTTCTCGGTTCCCTCCACGTCGATCTTCACGAAGTGGATGTCCGCCGGTGCGAACTGCGCGCAGATGTCGTCCAGCGTCCGCACCTCGACCTCGCTGGTCGTCACCGCAAAGCCGGCGCGGCGGTGGCGCTCCGCAACCTCGGCATCGGTGGTGGACAGGCCGGTGTCGACGACGTCGTACAGCGTGAGCATGCCCGGCCCCGCGCCCGCGGCGAGGCGCAGGTTCGTGTCCTCGGGCCGCTCGGCCTCGAGCCGCTCGAAGAAGGAAGCCGTCGGCTCGAGGTTGATGCCGCGCCAGCCGCGGAGATAGAAGGCTTTTGTCACCGAATACAGCGTGGGGTCGTTTGCACCGACGTCGATGTAGAACCCCGCGCCCACGCCACGCAGCGCGCGCCAGAGCATCACGTCTTCAAAATTCTGCGCGTAGGAAACGAAGGTCACGGCCGACCTGCTTCTCCCCGGCGGCCGCGCACGGTCAGCAGTGGTGCGGCAGCAGCTTGAACTCGGCGAGCTTGCCCGACATCACGAAGTCGCCGAAATCCATGTCCAGGTCATCCGCCACCCCGTTCTCCCAATAGCGAAGCGACACTTCGTAGTCCGGCTCCATGCTCTCCGGATTGCGGTCGAAGAAGGCGATGTGAAAGCGTCCGCTTGGCAATTTCGCGAGGGCCGGCCACTTGCTCGCCGTGCCGGCGCCCCAGCGCGTGATCACGATGGAGCTGTCCTGCGCCCCGTTCGCCGAGGTGCCGTCGAACAGCGGCAGCGCCAGAAACTTCTTCCCCGCTTTCGCCGCGCGGATCAGCGCCTCGGTATGCACCATCGGGAACAGTGTGCCGGCGGGCAGCGCCTTGATCATGTCCTCGGGGGTCGCGAAATGCGCCTCGCCCGGCTTGCCCGTGGCCGCCAGCGTCGCCGCGCCCGAGAGATCGCTCGTCACCGCCTGGTCGGTCGTCTGCTTGGTGCGAAAGCGCAAATGCAGCCCGTCCTTGCTCTCCCAGGTCGTGTAGTCGGAGATCATGTCGATATCCTGGCCGTCGCGGTTGGTCAGCGTCATCTGCAGTCGCTGGCGCACCGCCCAGCCGTCGCAGGCGTCCATCACCTCGTAGGCCATCGTCCCGCTGGCCGCCGCCACCTCGGCGCTGCGGCTGCTCTCCATGTGCAGTTCATAGATCGCCCGATGCGCCGCGAGATCGGTCGCAGCGGCGGGGGCGGCGAGCCCGAACAGCAGCACCAGGGGCAGGCCAGCCCAGCCGGCGGGACGGCGCAGGCGCATGCGGCAGTCTCCTCAACGGGTCGGTCGTTCATAGGGGCAACCGCAGGTCAGCGCCAGCCGCGGGGTGCCGGTTCCCGGCGGCGGGTCAGGGCGGCGCGGCGGCCGCCAGGCGCTTGAAGAAGAACGTCGTGTCGCACGGCGACCCGTCGGCGAAGCGCGCATAGTCGGGGACGCAGCCGACCTCGGTCCATCCCCCCGCGCGATAAAGTCGTTCCCCCGCGCCGCCGGTCTGGGTATCCAGCACCAGCAGCGTGCGGCCGGCGTCGCGGGCGGCCTGCTCGGTGGCCGCCAGCAGGGCCGCGCCGATGCCGCGCCGGCGCGCGTCCGGGTGGACCAGCATCTTGGCGAGATCGGCGCGGTGCGGCTGGTTCTGCGGCGCCGCGAACACGAGCTGCACCGTGCCGACGAGCGTCCCGCCGTGCCACGCCCCGAGCAGCACGCGCTCGCCGCGCGCAACCGCCCGTGCCGTCTCGCGCCAGAACGCCCGCGCCGGCTCCATCGCCAGCGGCGCGAAGAAGGAGACCGAGGCGCCGGCATCGACGCAGGCCACCAGCACGCGCGCAAGCGCGACCTCGGCCGAGGCGGCGGCGGCAGCGTCCAGCCCCTGCACGACCGACGCGCCCAGCGGCTTGGCGTAGCCGAACTCGATCGAGTTGGAACGATCGCCCAGCGCCCGGATCGGCCCGGCCCGCACATAGCTGCGGCCCTCGTAGAAGCGGTGGGCGCGGTCGAAGCGCGTGTCGCTCCACAGCACGATGCGCACCGCCCCACGCGCGCGGGCGAAATCCTCCGCCGCCGCGGCGAGCGCATGCGCAAGCCCGGTGCCACGCCAGGGCTGCGCCACGTACATCTTGGCGAGTTCCCAGGCGCCGTCCGCCTGCGGCCAGACGCAGACCATGCCGACCACGCGGCCCTCGGCCTCCGCCGCCCACACCGCGCCGCCGCGCCCGGCGGCGTAGGTGGCGAGGGCGTCGAGTTCCGGCACCTCGTCGTGATCCATGACGCAGCCCGGATACTCGGCCCAGCAGGCGGCGATGAGCGCGATGAAACCGGCCGCGTCCGCGTCGCGCCCCGGCCGCAGCGCCGGACGCGACCGGATCACCGCAGCGCGCCCACGAAGGCGGCGATGCGGCGGCAGCCCTCCTCCAGCGTCGCCTCGTCGGTCGCGTAGCTGATGCGCATGTAGGGGCTCATGCCGAACGCCGCGCCGTGCACGGCCGCGACATGCGCCTCTTCGAGCAGCGCGAGGCAGAAATCCTCGTCGGTCTCGATCCGCGCACCGCCGGGGCTCACGCGCCCGAGGCAGCCGGCGATCGAGGGGAAGACGTAGAACGCGCCCTCCGGCCGGTGGCAGGAAATGCCCGGGATCGCGTCCAGCCGGTCCACGACCAGGTCGCGGCGGCGGCGATAGATCGCAGCGCGCTCGGCCACCAGGTCCTGCGGCCCGTCCAGCGCGGCCACGGCCGCCGCCTGGCCCACGGTGGAGACGCCCGCCGTCACCTGGCCCTGCGTGTTCACCATCGCCCGGATCAGGTCCCGCGGCCCGGCCGCGAACCCGATCCGCCAGCCGGTCATCGCGTAGGTCTTCGACACGCCGGAGACGGTCAGCACCCGGTCGCGCAGGTCCGGCGCCACCGCCGCCAGCGTGGTCGGCGCGAACCCGTCATAGACGAGGTGCTCATACATGTCGTCCGACAGGATCCAGACATGCGGGTGGCGCGCCATGACCGCGGCGATCTCCCGCAGATCCTCGCGCCCGCACGCGGCACCCGAGGGATTGTTCGGGAAGTTCAGCATCAGCCAGCGCGTGCGCGGCGTGATCGCGGCGTCGAGGTCCGCCGCGCGCAGGCGGAACCCGTTATTCTGCGGGCAGTTCACGAAACTCGGCGTGCCGCCCACGCACATGCGTCATCAGCGCATAGGCGGACCAGTACGGCGCCGGGATCAGCACCTCGTCGCCCGCCTCGACGGTCGCCAGCAGCGCGTCGAACAGCACCTGCTTGCCGCCATTGCCGACCACGATCTGCTCGACGGGATATTCGAGCCCGTGATCGCGCGCGAACTTGCGCTGCACCGCGGCCTTCAGCGCCCGCGTGCCGTCCTGCGGCGGGTATTTCGTCTCGCCGCGCAGCGCCGCTTCGTGCGCCGCCGCGATCGCATGCGGCGGGGTGGGAAAGTCCGGCTCGCCGATGGTGAGCATCACCACGTCGGCCCCCGCATCGCGCAGCGCGCGGGCGCGCACGCTCATCGCCACCGTGGGCGCGACGCGCGCGCGTTCCAGGCGGGAGGCGAAGCCGGGCATGCGCGTCAGTGCAACCCTTCGCAGAAGGTCTGGATGCGCGCGCAGGCCTCGCGCAGGCTTGCGGTGTCGGTGGCATAGCTGATGCGGAAATGGCCCGGATAGACGAAGGCCGCGCCATGCACCGCCGCCACCCCCTGCTCCTCCAGCAGCGCGATGACGAAGCTCTCGTCATCGGTGATCGCCGCCCCGCCGGCGGAGGTCTTGCCGATGCAGCCATGCATCGAGGGGAACACGTAGAACGCGCCTTCCGGCTTGTGGCAGACGATGCCCGGCGCGCGGTTCAGCATGTCCACAACGAGGTCGCGCCGCTCGCGATAGACCGCCACCATCTCGCCGATGAAATCCTGCGGCCCGGTCAGCGCCGCCAGCGCCGCCGCCTGGCTGATGCTGCTCGTGTTGCTCGTCGACTGGCTCTGCAGCTTGTCCATCGCCTTGGTCATGGCGAGCGGCGCGCCGGCGAAGCCGAGGCGCCAGCCGGTCATCGCATAGGCCTTGCTGCACCCGTTCATCGTGATCGTGCGCTCGCGCAGCCGCGGCTCCACCTGCACCACCGTCGCCGGCTTGAAGCCGTCGTACGCCAGCTTCTCGTAGATGTCGTCGGTGAAGATCCAGACATCGGGATGGCGCAGCAGCACGTCGCAGAGCGACCGCAGCTCCTCGGCGGAGTAGGCGGCGCCGGTCGGGTTGCACGGGCTGTTCAGCATGAACCAGCGCGTGCGCGGCGTGATCGCCGCCTCCAGGTCCTCGGCCCGCAGCTTGAAGCCGTAATTCTGCCCGCAGGGCACGAACACCGGCTTGCCGTCGGCGAGGGTCACGATGTCGGGGTAGCTCACCCAGCACGGCGTCGGGATCACCACCTCGTCGCCCGCGTTCAGGGTCGCGAGCATGGCGTTGAAGATCACCTGCTTGCCGCCGGTGGAGACGATGATCTCCTCGGGCTTGTAGTCGAGCCCGGAGTCGCGTGCGGAACTTGTCCGCGATCGCGCGGCGCAGCGCGGGCGTGCCGGCGACGTCGGTGTATTTCGTCTCGCCGGCCTGGATCGCGCGGATCGCCGCGTCCTTGACGAACTGGGGCGTGTCGAAATCCGGCTCGCCGGCCGAGAGGCTGATGATGTCGCGCCCCGCCGCCTTCAGCGCGCGCGCCTTGGTGGAGATGGCGATGGTCTGGCTCGGGCTGATCCGGTCCAGGCGTTCGGCGGTCAGGTGCATGGCAGGACTGCGCAGTTGCGGGCGAAGGGGGCGCACCCTAGTGCGCGCGGCCCGGGCCGGCAACCGGCGCGCGCGGCCGGGCCGGCATGCTATGTTGCGGCCGATGAGAGGCCACCGCCCGGACCGGCCCCCCACGGCGAGCGCGCCGGCCGACCGCGCGGCGCAGCTCGAAGCCGCCGTGCGCGCCTGCGCGGCCGCCGGCGCCCGGCTCACGCCGCTGCGGCGGAGCGTGCTGGCCCTCATCCTCGGCGCCGAAACCCCGCTCACCGCCTACCAGCTTCTCGACCGGCTGCGCGCGAGCCATGCCGGCGCGGTGCCGCCCACGGTGTATCGCGCGCTGGACTTCCTGCTCGACCAGAAACTCATCCACCGGGTGGAGAGCCTGAACGCCTTCATCCCCTGCGTGGAAGGCGGCGCGCACCGGCATGAGGCGCAGTTCCTGATCTGCCGGCATTGCGGCAGCGTGGAGGAGATCGACGATGCCGCGGTCTCGGCGGCGCTGAGCGCGGCGGCCACGCGCGGCGGGTTCCGCGCCGATCACGCGGTGATCGAGATCACCGGAACCTGTGCCGCCTGCGCCGCCCGGATGGCGGCATCCGGTCAGATCGCGTAGTCGGGCGGCGGCAGCATCTGGTCCATGGTCAGCGCCGGCAGGTCGGTCAGCTTCGGGCCGACCGGGCGCGCCGGCACGCCCACCACCGTCGTGTGCGGCGCCACCGGGTCGAGCACGATCGAGCCCGCGCCGACCTTCGCCCCCTCGCCCACCTCGATATTGCCCAGCACCTTGGCGCCCGCGCCGAGCAGCACGCCGCGCCGGATCTTCGGGTGCCGGTCGCCGCATTCCTTGCCGGTGCCGCCGAGCGTGACCCCTTGCAGCAGCGAAACGTCGTCCTCCACCACCGCCGTCTCGCCGATCACGAGGCCGGTGCCGTGGTCGATCATGATGCCGCAGCCCAGCCGCGCCGCCGGGTGGATGTCGATGCCGAACACCTCCGCCGCGCGGCTCTGCACGTGGTCCGCCAGATGCTGCCGGTCGCGCCGCCACAGCCAGTGGCTCACGCGATAGGCCTGCAGCGCCAGGTAGCCTTTGAAGAACAGGAACGGGGTCACGAGGTCGGGGCAGGCCGGGTCGCGGTCGCGCACCGCCGTCAGGTCGGCCGCCGCCGCCTCGACGATGCGCGGGTCGGCGTCGCAAGCCTCGGCCACCAGCGCGGTGAGGGCCGCCGCACCCACGTCCTCGTCGCCCAGCTTGCGGCCAAGCCGGGCCGCCAGCGCATCGGCGAAGCTCGCGTGGCGCAGCAGTGCCGCGGTGACCGACGGGCCCATCAGCGCATCGCGCTCCGCCGCCTCCACCGCCTCGCGGCGCAGCGTGGTCCAGAGCGCGCCCAGGTCGTCCGCGCCGTCGCGCTCGCACAGCGCAGGCCGGTTGGGGAGCGTGAGTGCCGCCGGCGCGGGTCGGTTCGATCGCATGGCCGTCTCCACGTGTCGGCTACGACATAGGGCGGGTCCGCCCCCCCGTCACCCCTGCCGCCCTCTCCCCACGCCCCTCAGGCGGTCGCCGCCAGCCGCTTGCGGTAGCCGAAGGAGCGTTCGATGCGGCCCAGGATGTGCTCGCCCGCGCTGACCGGCGGATAGCGGCATTCCGCCGCCGCCACGCCGAGCGCGCGCGGATCGACGATCGCCTTGAAATCCGGGTCGTAGAACGTGGCGATCGAGAAGCGCTCGCGCCCCGAGCGGTTGACCACGCGATGCGGCGTGGAGGCGTAGCGATCGTTGGTCCAGCGGCCGAGCAGGTCGCCGGCGTTCACCACCAGCGTGCCGGGGATCGGGGTCGCCGGGATCCACGCCTTGCTCGCGCGGTCGAGCACTTCCAGCCCGCCGTTGTCGTCCTGCCAGAGCAGCGTGATGCAGCCGAAATCGGTGTGCGGTGCCACGCCGAACACGTCCGCCTCCGCCATCGGCGGCTGCGGCGGATAGTAGATGATCTGCGTGCGTTGCAGCCGCTTGCGGTATTTGTCGGCGAAGAAGTCCGGCGCCAGCCCGAGCGACACGGCCACCCCGCGCATCAGGTCCGCGCCGCACGCGCCGAGCGCCTCGTAGTAGGCCGAGAGTGCCGCGCGAAACGCCGGCATCTCCGCCGGCCAGTTGTTCGGGCCGCGCAGCTTCTCCCCGGCCAGCACGTCGGGATCGTCCTCCGGCAGTTCGAGGCCGATGCTGAAGAACTCCTTTTGGTCGGGGTGCTTGGCCTCGTACATCAGCGCATCGCCGAGCGCGTTGAAGCCGCGATGGCGGGCATTCACCGCCGCGCGCCGTTTCACCTCCAGCGGCTGATGGAAGAAGCGCTGCGCCTCCGCCGCCGCCGCGTCGATGATCGCCGCCGGCACGCCGTGCCCGGTGATGTAGAAGAAGCCGCGCGTGGTGCACGCCTCGCGAATGGCCGCGGCGGCCATCGCGGTCTCGGCCGCGTCATGGCGGCGCAGGCCGGCGATGTCGATGATCGGGATCATCATGGCGACGCTTCTCTCCGCTCTCCCGCAATGTTTACAACCCCGCGCCTGTCATGCAACATCGCCATGCAAGCCGTGCGCTGGACGCGTATCCGCCGCCGGGCGGATGGGGAGATGGCAATGACACTCGCATTCACGCGCCGCCGGGCACTGGCGACGCTCCTCGTTGGCGCCACGGCGCTGGCCGCCCGGGCCCGCGCCGCCGAGGACGTGCTCGCGCACGTGAAATCCTCGGGCGAGCTGCGCGTCGGCACGGAGACGTTCTTCGCCCCGTTCGACTTCATGGATGCCGGCGAGCACAAGGGCCTCAACGTCGATCTGTTCGCCGAGATCGCCAAGGAGATGGGCGTCAAGCTCACCTGGGTCGACCTGCCGTGGGACAGCGTGCTGCCCGGGCTGGAAGCCGGGAAGTTCGACATGGTCGCCGGGCCGGCCACGATCACCAAGGCGCGGATGGCGCGCTACCGGTTCTCGGTGCCGATCGCCGACGCGACGGTGGCGCTGCTGAAGAACGCGCGCGAGAAGGATCTCACCAAGCCCGAGGACATTTCCGGCAAGGTCGTCGGATCGGGCAAGGCAACGGCGCAGCTCGCGCAGTTGCGCGACTATGCCGCGAAGCTGCCGCAACCGCCGACGATCCGCGAGTTCGTTGATTTCAACACCGCCTATGCCGACCTCGCCGCCGGGCGCATCGTCGCGGTTGCCAACTCGCTGCCCAACATCGCCTATGTGGCGACGCAGCGGCCGGACGTGTTCGCCGTGGTGGAGCCGCCGTTCGGGCTGAAGAGTTATTTCGGCTATATTGGCCGCAAGGACCCGCAATACGCGAGCCTGATGGACGCGGTGGACGGCCTCATCCTGAAGATGAAGAAGGACGGTAGGCTGGGTGCCATGCAGAAGAAATGGTTCGGCGTGGTGTTCGACACGCCCGACCAGGTGCCGCCGCCGAACGTCTGAGCCCTGATCGGGGCGGCTCGGCATGAGTTGGCGCTATGTCGAGCTGCTCGCGATCGGCGCCGCAGTCACCGCCGGGGTCAGCATCGTCGCGATCCTGCTCGGCCTCGGCCTCGGCATCCTGGTGTGCAGCGCGTCGCTTGGGCGCAGCGGGGCCGCGCGCACGGCGGGGCGGCTCTATATCAGCTTCTTCCGCGGCTCGCCGCTGCTCGTGCAGTTGCTGCTGATCTACTACCTGCTGCCCGCCGCCGGCATCAACATCCCCAGCCTCGTCGCGGCAGTGCTCGGGCTCGCGCTGTGCACCGCCGCGTACCAGGCCGAGAACCTGCGCGGCGGGTTTCTGAACGTCGCCCCGGGACTGATCGAGGCCGCACAGATGCTCGGCCTGGCGCGGTGGCAGATCCTGCTGCGCATCCGCCTGCCGATTGCCTTGCGCCTGACGCTGCCGGCGGTGCTGAACGAGGCGATCATGATCCTGAAGGCCTCGTCGCTGGTCTCGGTCGTCGGCGTCGAGGAGCTGACGCGTTCGGCGCAGAACCTTGCCACCAGCACCTACCGGCCGATCCCGATCTACGCCGCGGCGGGAGTGTTCTACCTGATCCTGAACCGGCTGCTCGCCGGCGGCGGCGGCGTGCTGCGGCGGATGCTCGGATGAAGTTCGATGTCGGGCTCGTGGTGTCGTGGATTCCTGCGGCCCTCGCCGGGCTCCGGATCACGATCGCGGTGTGGCTTGCCGGCGGCCTGTGCGCGCTGGCGCTCGGCTTCGCCGTCGCCGCTGCGCGCCGCTTCGGCGGCGGCCTCGTCGACCGCGCGCTGTCGCTCTACGTGGCGGTGATCCGCGACACGCCGTTCCTGATCCAGCTTTTCCTGCTCTACTACGGCGGCCCGTTCGTCGGGCTGGAGCTGGAGCCCTATCAGGCCGGGCTGATCGGACTCACCGTCTACGGCAGCGCCTATTTCGCCGAGATCATCCGCGCCGGGTTCGAGGCGGTGCCGGTGGGGCATCAGGAGGCGGCGATCTGCGCCGGGCTGACCCGCGCGCAGATGGTTCGCCGCATCCTGCTGCCGGAAATGGCGCTGCTCGTGCTGCCGCCCGTGGTCAACATGCAGATCCTGCTGCTCAAGGAAACCGCCGTGCTCTCGATCGTCACCGTGCCGGAGCTGACGATGACGCTGACCTCGCTCGGCTCGGAGCATTTCGCCTTCGCCGAGGCGCTGTCGCTGCTCGCCGGCCTCTACTGGGTGCTGGTGGAAGTCACCGGCGCGCTCGGCCGCTTCGCCGAGCGCCGCCTCGCCCGCTTCAGCTTCGCCGCCTGATGCCGCCGGCCCTGCAAGTCCGGCGGCTCGGCAAACGCTTCGGCGCACACGCAGTGCTGCGCGAGATCGACCTCGTGGTGCGCGAGGGCGAGGTCACCTGCATCGTCGGCCCCTCCGGCTCCGGCAAGAGCACGCTGCTGCGCTGCATGGCGTTCCTGGAGGCGCCGAGCGACGGCGAGATCACCGTCTATGGCGAGCCGCTCGGCTTCCGTGTCGCGGCATCGGGCGAGCGGCAGCGCCTGCCCGACAGCGACGTGGCGCGGGTGCGGCGCAACATCGGCATGGTGTTCCAGCAGTTCAATCTCTGGCCGCACATGACGGCGCTCGGCAACGTCGCCGAGGCGCTGCGCCAGGTGCGCCGCCTGCCGCGGCGGGAGGCGGAGGCGCGGGCGATGGCGCAGCTCGCGAAGGTCGGGCTCGCGGAGCGGGCGCGGCACTATCCCTCGCAGCTCTCCGGCGGCCAGCAGCAGCGCGTCGCGATCGCGCGGGCGCTGGCGATGGAGCCGCGCATCATGCTGTTCGACGAGCCCACCTCTTCGCTCGATCCGGAACTGACCGGCGAGGTGCTGAACGTGATGCGCGAGCTGGCGCGGGCGGGGATGACGATGGCGGTGGTCACCCACGAGATCGGCTTCGCCGCCACCGTCGCCCAGCACATCGTCTTTCTCGACGACGGCCGCATCCTGCTGGAAGGCACGCCGCAATCGGTGTTCGCGCAGCCGTGGCATCCGCGGCTGGCGCAGTTCCTGGAAACCTACATCGACCGCGGCGCCGCCGTGCTGCTGCAGGGCGCGCCGGCCTGAGACTCAACCCCAGTGGCTGGGAATCCAGACCCAGGCATTGTGGTGCCAGACCCAGTGGCCGTGCACGTAGTGGTGGTAGTGCGGCTGCATCGCCACGTAGCGGCCGGGAATCCACACATAGCCGCCGCGCGCCCACTGCCAGTGTCCGGGCTCCCAGGCGTAGTGCGGTCCCGGCGGCGGCGGCGGTGGCGGCTCGCCGCGCAGCGGCGGCACGACGGTGTAGGGCGGCGGCGGCGCGGGCTGCGCGCGCGCGACACCCGCCCCCTCCGCCATAAGCAGGGCGCCGCAGAGCATCCGGGCGGTGCCGCGCAGCACCGCCCTCTTCCCAATCAGCATCGTCACTCCTTCAGATGTCGGCGTAGGTCCGGGTCTCGGCCGCGGCGCCGGGATGCGTCAGGGCGCCCAGATAGGCCGGCCCGACGGTCTGCATGTAGCGCCACAGCGCGCCGCTGCCGAACGCGCTCGGCCGCGGCTTCCAGGCGGCGCGGCGCTCGGCCAGCTCGCTCTCCGACAGCGCCACGTCCAGCGTGCCGGCGGCGGCGTCGAGGATGATGCGGTCGCCGTTGCGCAGCAGCGCGATCGGCCCGCCGACCGCCGCCTCCGGCCCGACATGGCCCACGCAGAAGCCGCGCGTGGCGCCGGAGAACCGCCCGTCGGTGATCAGCGCCACCTGCTCGCCCATGCCCTGGCCGTAGATCGCGCTCGTCGTGGACAGCATCTCGCGCATCCCCGGCCCGCCCTTCGGCCCCTCGTAGCGGACGACGATCACGTCGCCGGGCTTGTAGGCGCGGGCCTGCACCGCGGCGAACGCATCCTCCTCGCAGTCGAAGCAGAGCGCGGTGCCCTCGAAGCGCAGGTCCTTGATGCCGGTGACCTTCACCACCGAGCCCTCGGGCGCCAGGTTGCCGCGCAGCTCCACCAGCCCGCCGGTCGGCTTCAGCGCGCGGCTGACCGGATAGACCACGTCCTGATCCATGGGGAACACGACATCCGCATGATTCTCGGCGAGCGTGCGGCCGGTAACGGTCAGGCAGTCGCCGTGCAGCAGCCCGGCATCGAGCAGCGCCTTGATGATGACGGGGATGCCGCCGATGCGGTGCACGTCGTACGCCACGTATTTGCCGGCGGGCTTGAGGTCGGCGATGTACGGCGTGCGCTTCATGATCGCCGCCACGTCCTGCAGCGTGAAGCGGATGCCGGCCTCGTTCGCGATCGCCGGCAAATGCAGCGCGGCGTTGGTGGAACCGCCGGTGGCGCCCACCAGCACCGCCGCGTTCTCCAGCGCCTCGCGCGTGACGATGTCGCGCGGGCGGATGCGCCGCTCGATCAGGCTCATCACCGCGCGGCCGGACTCCACGGCGAAGTGGTCGCGCTCCTCGTACGGCGCCGGCGCGCCGGCCGAGCCGGGCAGCGCCAGCCCGATCGCCTCGGAGACCATCGCCATCGTGTTGGCGGTGAACTGCCCGCCGCAGGCGCCGGCCGAGGGACAGGCGACGCATTCCAGCTCATGCAGCTCGGCGTCGGTCATCTTCCCCGCCGCGTGCTGCCCCACCGCCTCGAACACATCCACCACGGTCACGTCGCGGCCGTGGAATTTGCCGGGCAGGATCGAACCGCCGTACATGAACACGCTCGGCACGTTCAGGCGCAGCATCGCCATCATCATGCCCGGCAGCGCCTTGTCGCAGCCGGCGAGGCAGACCAGCGCGTCGTAGCAATGGCCGCGCACCGTCAACTCCACCGAAATCGGCGATCACCTCGCGCGATACCAGCGAGGACTTCATGCCCTCGTGCCCCATCGCGATGCCGTCGGTGACGGTGATGGTGGTGAATTCACGCGGGGTGCCGCCGGCCTCCGACACGCCCTTCTTCGCCGACTGCGCCTGCCGCGAGAGCGCGATGTTGCAGGGTGCCGCCTCGTTCCAGGAGGTGGCGATGCCGACCAGCGGCTGGTCGATCTCGTCCTCGGTCAGTCCCATCGCATAATAGTAGCTGCGATGCGGCGCGCGATCGGGGCCGACGGTCACGTGGCGTGACGGCAGGCGCGACTTGTCCCAGCGCTTCGCTGACATGGCGGTTGTTCCTCCGGCGTTCGGCGGGGGCGCAGACTAGGCGCGGCCCGGCTCGGCCGGCAAGGCACGCCCGGGGCGCGCCGCGCGCCCGCCGCGGCATCGCCGCGTTGACCGAACCTTCACGGCACCGATATGTTCGGGTTCATGAATACGCGTTTAGGCGCGCAGGCCGACCGGTGCGGCGTTGCGGAGCGGGAGGGGCGAACGGCGTGAGCGGCACGAGTACATCTGGTTTCCGCCGGCGACTTCCGGCGCATTCGAGCGATCCGCACGACTGGGAGCAGATCGATCCGTCACCCGCCCCCCGGCGCTTGCCGCCCCGGCCGGCCCGCCGGGCTCGGACGACAACGCGGAACTCTCGACCACCGCCACCATCAGCGGCGACGGCAGCGCCAAGTACATCTCCAGTCATCCCGACGGCCACGGTCACTTTCACCGGCAACATCAGCGCCGACACTTTCGCCGTCGTTCCGGAAGCCGGACCAGTCTCGGAATCGGCCACGGCGATCGTCTCCAGCGGCCTGCTCAGCACCACCAGCCAGCTCCTGGTCGGCTTCAACAACACGCTGGAAGTCACCAACGCCGGCACCGCCGACGGGCCGGCCAGCGCGGGCGCCTCCGCCCAGTTCGACAACTACGGCTCGGTCATCCTCACCGACACCAGCCGCGTCGATTCGAACACCTTCTTCGACTTCGGTACGCTCACCATCACCAGCGGGCTGGTCGATGTCGGCACGATGGAGGTGTCGAGCTACGCCGACAATCCGTTCGGTGGCTCGGAATCCGGCAGCCTCGACATCGCGGGCGGCGGCAGCCTCACCGACACGCTCGGCATCATCGGCAACAGCCAGACCGACGACAGCGCCGTCACGCTCACCGGCGGCAACTGGGACAACCTGCAACTGCTGATCGGCTCCGCCGCCTCCGCCACGGTGAGCGTCACCAACAACTCCACCGTCACGGTCAGCGGCGGCTTCACCGTCGTCGCCCAGGTGCCCGAGGCGCTCGGCGTCGGCGAAGGCGTCTTCGGCCCGGGCGGCCTGCAGCCCGGCCAGGGCACGCTGACCGTGGACGGCGTCGGCAGCCGCGTCAGCGTCACCGGCGACGTGGCGATCGGCCATGGCGGCGCGGGCTTCGTCACGCTCTCCGACGGCGGGCTGCTCGATGCCAGCGGCTCGCTCGACGCGGCCAACGGGTCGGGCACGAGTGCCGCGATCACCGTCACCGGCGGCGGCGCCCTGTTCCAGATCGGCGCCGGTGCCACGCTCGGCGACTCCGGCGCCGCCACACTCACGGTCGACAGCGGCGGGTCCTTCACGGTCGCCGACTCGCTCGACGTCGCGACCTCGGCGGGCAGTTCCGGCAGCATCGTCATCGACGGCGGGCTGCTCACCGTCGGCGCCGACGCCAAGCTCGGCGACGGCGGTGCCGGCAGCCTCACGCTCTCCGCCGGCGGCACGGTGCAGATCACCGGCACCCTCACGGAAGGCGTGCAGAGCGGCAGCAGCGGCACGCTGCTCGCCGACGATCCCGGCGATCAGTTCTCCGTCGGCGGGGACTGGACGATCGGCGTCGCGGGCGCGCATTCCGACACGCTGCAAGGCGGGCTCTCGGCCGATGTCTCCGGCGCGCTCGCGCTCGGCTCGCAGAGCGGCGGCGCCGGCACGCTGACGCTCAGCGGGCTCTCCACGACGCTCAGCGTCGAGGGCGCCACGCTCGCCGTTGGCGGCGGCGGCGGCGGTTCGCTGCACATCGCCGACGGCGCCTCGCTCTCCGCCTTTTCGGCCTCCCTCACCGCCGGCGCGAGTGCCGGCGCAACCGGCGTGATCGCGCTCGACGGCGCGAACAGCACGCTCACCATCGGCCACGATCTCACCCTCGGCGATGCCGGTGCCGGCACGATCGACGTCGCCGCCAACGACACGCTGGTGCTGGGCGACGGCGCGTTCGTGCTCGGCGCGGCGGCGACCGGCGCGGGCGTGCTCAGCCTCGCCGGCAACGGCAACAGCCTGACCGTCGCCGCCGATGCGACGATCGGCGCGGCGGGCAGCGGCTCGGTCGAATCTGCAAGCCGGCACCACGCTCGACGCGAGTTCGGGCAACATCGTGCTCGGCGCGCAGGCGCACGCCTCCGGCACCATCACGCTCGCCGGCAGCGCCGCCGAGGCGTCGACCATGGCGCTCACGGTCGGCGGCGGCGGCGCTGGCGTCCTCGGCATCGGCGCCGACGCAACGGTCGATGCGAGCGGCGACGTGCGCATCGGCGCGAGCCTCGGTGGCGCCGGCACGCTGACGATCGCCGCCGACGCCGAACTGTCGGTGGGCGGCAACCTCACCGTGGGCGCCGGCGGCCAGGGCTCGCTCGACGTCAACGGCGGCTCGCTCGACATGTTCGCCGCCGGCAATCTCACCGTCGGCAGCGTGGCGGAGTCGAGCGGCGACGTCACCATCGCGCACAGCACGATCGACTTCGGCAGCATCACCGTGGGCAGTTCCGGCACCGCCACGCTGTCGCTGAGCGCCGGCGGCTCGGTCGAAACGTCCGGTGCGCTGTCGATCGGCAGCAATTTCAACAGCAACGGCGCGGTCGTGCTGGACGGCGTTGGCGCGTCGCTGACCAGCGATTCGGTCACTGTCGGCGCGCTCGGCACCGGCTCCCTGCAAGTCACCGACAAGGCGACGCTGTTCACCAGCGCCAACGCCACCGTCGCGTCGAAGAACACCGAAGTCCAGCAGAGCGTGTCGGTCGGCGCGCAGGAACTCTGGTCGGTCGTCGGCGCGCTCGATATCGGCAAGTCCGGCACCGGGCAGATGATCGTGGATGGCGGCGGCACGGTCGCCGCGGCGACGGTCGATGTCGGCAGCTCCACGCTCTCCGTGGGCAGCCTCGCGGTTTCCGGCGGCAGCGGCGCGGTCGCCTCCACCGTCGATTACGGAACGCTGCTCGCGGTCGGCAAGTCGGGCAGCGGCACGCTGACCATTGCCCAGGGCGCCACCGTGGAGGCCGGCACCACGCATACCGGCACGGTGGAGATCGGCGCCAATGCGAGCAGCGACGGCGGCATCACGCTGAGCGATGCGGGCTCGGTGCTGGCCACGGCGCTGCTGACGGTGGGCGGCGGCAAGACCGCGGCGGGCGGCACCGGCACGCTCGCGATCGGCACCGGCGCCGTGGTCGCGGCGGACACGGTGACGGTGTGGAGCAGCGGCGTGGTCGCGCTCAGCGGCGGCACGCTCGATCCCGATCCGGTCAGCAACGCCGGCAGCATCGGCGGCTTCGGCACGGTCGAGGGCGCCGTGGGCAACACCGGCACCATCGCCGCGCATGACGGCACGCTGGTGCTGACCGGCGCGGTGGACGGCGCCGGCAGCCTCGCCGTGCAGACGGGTGCCACGCTGGAATTGCAGCAGGCGCGTGGCGGCAACGCAGACCATCGGCTTCGCCGGCGGCGCGCTCGTGCTCGACGATCTCGCCGCCGCACAGGGCACGCTGGAGAATTTCGCCGCCGGCGACCGGATCGTTTTGAACGATGTCGTGGCCGACGCGCGGAAGTTTGGCCGGCGGCTGCTGACGCTGACCGAGGGCGGCAGCACGGTCGGCACGCTGGCGCTCGCCGGCAGCTATGGCCCGGACGATTTTCTGGTCGCAGAACAGCGCCGGCACAACGGAGGTCACGATCCCCTGCTTTGCCGAGGGCACGCGCATCGCGACCGAGGCGGGCGAGGTGCCGGTCGAGCACTTGCGCGCGGGCGACGCTGTGCGACTGGCAGCGGGCGGAACGGCGGTGGTGCGCTGGGTGGGACGGCGACGCGTGAACTGCGCGCGTCATCCGGCGCCGCACGACGTCTGGCCGGTGCACATCGCGGCGCACGCCTTCGCGCAGGACATGCCCCGACACGATCTGTGGCTAAGTCCCGATCATGCGGTCTGGGTTCGCGGCGCGCTGGTCCCGGTGCGGTATCTGCTCAACGGCGCGACGCTGCGCCAGGAAGGGCGGGCGGCGGTGACGTACTGTCACGTCGAACTGGAGCGGCACGACGTTCTGCTGGCCGAGGGGCTGCCGGCGGAGAGCTATCTCGACACCGGCAACCGCGCCGCCTTCGCGGGCACCGGGACCGTCGTCATGGCGCATGCGAACTTCGCACGCGGCGTGTGGAAGGTTCGGGGCTGCGCGCCGCTGCTGCTGCGCGGCCCACGGGTGACCGCCGCGCGGCGGCGCCTGCTCGCGCGCGCCGAGGCGCTCGGGCACCAGCTCAGCGATGCGCCGGCCCTGCGGGTCCTCGCCGAGGGCAGCGCGCTGCCGGTGGAGTTTCGCGGCAAGCGCTGGCTCGTGCGCCTGCCCGCGGAGGCGTGGCGCGTGCGTCTCGCCTCGCGGTCCTGGGTCCCGGCCGAAACGCGCCCCGGCGGAGCGTGACCGCCGCCGTCTGGGAGTAGCGATCGCCGCCCTCGCGCTCGACAGCCAGCGCGTGCCCCTCGACGATCCGCGGCTGTGCGCCGGATGGCACGCGCCGGAGCCGGGCTGGCGCTGGACCGATGGCGATGCGTTCATCGCACCGCAGGGCGCGCGCACACTGACCTTCGAGCTGGCGATGACGGGAAGCTATTGGGCAGCAGAGGATGCGGCAGCGTGAGCGCCGGCAGCGTGAGGGCGTGCGGCGTCCGTCAGCCAGCGTCGCATGACTTCTGCGGCTGCATCGCGAATGCCGTGGCGCGCGGCAGGTAGACCGTCACCACCGTGCCCTCGCCCGGGCGGCTGTTGATCGTCGTCGCGCCGCGCGACTGCTTGACGAAGCCGAACACCGCGCTGAGCCCCAGGCCGGTGCCCTTGCCCGGCTCCTTGGTGGTGAAGAACGGCTCGAACACACGGGCCAGCACGTCGGGCGGCATGCCGACGCCGGTATCGGCGACCGCGAGCGCGGCGAACTCGCCCACCAGCCCTTCGCACTCGCCATTCAACGCGACGTTGCGTCCCGCGATGCGCAGCACCCCGCCCCGCGGCATGGCATCGCGCGCGTTCACCACCAGGTTGAGGATCGCCATCTCGGTCTGCCCCATGTCGGTCTCGACCGGATGCAGATCGGGCGCGAGGTCGATCCGCAGCGTGATCGCCGGCCCCACCGCCTGGCGCAGCAGGACCTCCATGTCGGCGAAGACACTGCGCAGGTCGAACGGCCGCACGATCAGCGGCTGCTTGCGCGCGAAGCTGAGCAGCGAGGCGACCAGGTCCTTGCCGCGCAGCCCCGCCGCCAGCGCGCTCTCGACCGCGCGCCGGATTGCGGGCATCGCCGGGCTGGCCGCGCGACCAGCTCCAGGTTGGAGAGCACGATCGCGAGCAGGTTGTTGAAGTCGTGCGCGACGCCGCCGGTGAGCTGGCCGATCGCCTCCATCTTCTGCGCCTGCCGCAGCTCGCTCTCCACCGTGGCGCGGCGCTGCGCCTCCGCGCCGAGGCGCACCAGTGCCACCGCCTCGCTCTGCGCGCGCCGCAGCGCCAGCAGCGTGGTGAAGAACAGCGCCATGCTCGCGGCGCCGATCAGGCCGAGATAGGCGCCGAGGCGCGCGAACCACGGCATCAGCGTCGCCTGATGCGTCATCGCGAACACGACCGCCACCGGATAGCGGCTGCTCTTGCGGAATCCGTAGAGCCGCTTCACGCCGTCATCCGCCGCGGTGAGCCAGAGGCGGCCTTCGCTACGACCCGCGATCGCCTGCAACAACGCCTGCGCAGCCGGCAGGCCGGCGGCGTCGGTCGCCATCGGCTCGCGCGCCAGGATCTCGCCGTCGAGGCGAACGAGGGCCGTGATGTGCGCCCCCGGCGGCGCCGCGCTGCGGAAGAACGCGTCGAAGAAGTCCGCGGCCACCCCGATCGCGATCACGCCGTCGAACCGCCCGTCGGCACTCAGACGCGCCCGGCTGAAGGGGAAGGACTGCCGCCCGCTCGCGCGGTCGCGCTCGGCGCGGCCGATATAGGTGCCGCCGAAACCGTCGCGGGCGGCGCGGAAGAAATCTCGTTCGGCGACGTCGGTCCCGGTCGCCCACTCGGAATCGCCCGCGCGCACCATGCCGTTCACGTCGACCAGCCAGATCGCCGCGATCGGCGCGCGATCGTGCTCGGCGCGCATCGGGCGGCGGCGATGTCGGGCGAGCGCGCGATCTGGTCCCAATCGCGGCCGGAAATCAGCGCGTCGATCTTGTCGAGCACCAGGTCCTGGGTCTCGAGCACGCGCTCGGCATGCTCGTAGAGCACCTCGACGACGCGCTGCACGGTGGTCTCGGCGTCATCGGTAACTTTGCGATAGTTGAGCCATGCCAACGTTCCGATAACGACGAACGGCAGCACAAGGCAGGCGACGAGCAGCAGCCGGAGCATAGCGGCCAGCCGCTCCACCCCGCGCGCAGTGGCGCGCGCTTCGTCTGCGACCGCAGTCGCGATCGCCAAATCAGGAACCAAACCAGACATCCGACCGTCGCCGCCTGACTATTGACGGCCGGCACCTGAAAGTCACTCTTTTTGCCAACACGGCGCCAAAGAAAATCGATTCACATGGCGCCGATGTTTCGATCGGATAACGTGATCAGTGCGGCTTCGCGAAGCGTCGGTCATGCTTTGCGTTCCCACCCGCTCCCGGTCTGCTGCCAATAGGTCAGCGCGTGGCCCGCCGCCTTGGCCGCGCTCCAGCGGTCGCGGGCCGCGGCCACTGCCGCCGTCGTCGCGGCCGTCGAACAGGTCGAACACCCGGTCGAACTGCGCCGAGCCGCGCGCTCGTCGCGCCGTCGAGCAGGAACAGGAAGCGCGCGCCGTTCGGCGGCCGCGTCGTCGGTGGCGAGCCAGATCGGCTGCAGCTCGGCTTGCCCGCTCGCGCCGCGTGCCGTGCGGCAGCCAGTCGGGGCGCGGACACAGCCACAGCGCGGCGTCGAGCGCCGCCACCCGCTCCTCGCTGCCGCACAGCACCACCGCGCGCTGCCCGGCCGCGAGGGTGCGGCCCAGAAGCTGCGGCAGCGCCTGGTCGGGGCCGGTGCGCGTCAGGTGATAGAAGCCGATCTCCGAGCCACCAGCATTGCGCTTCAGCGCCGCCTCATGCCTCGTAGTCCGCCACCAGCCGGTCCAGCAGCCGCACGCCGTAGGCGGTGGCGCCCTTCGGCACCAGCGGCGCGTCCTTGCCCGCCCAGGCCATGCCGGCGATGTCCAGGTGCGCCCACGGCTTGCCGTTGACGAAGCGCTGCAGGAACTGCGCCGCCGTGATCGCCCCGCCGGGCCGGCCGCCGACGTTCTTCATGTCGGCGATGTCGGACTTGATCAGCTTGTCGTACGCCTCGCCCAGCGGCATGCGCCACAGCCGCTCGCCGCTCGCCTCGCCGGCGGCGTGCAGCGCGTTCGGCCAGCGCGTCGTCGTTGCTGAACAGGCCGCGCATGCTCGTGCCCGAGGCCGATCACCATGATCGCGCCGGTCAGCGTCGCCAGATCGACCATGAAGCGCGGCGTCGAACGTCTGCTGGCAGTACCAGAGCACGTCGGCCAGCACGAGCCGGCCCTCGGCGTCGGTGTTGATCACCTCGACGGTCTGGCCCGAATAGGTCTTCACCACGTCGCCCGGCCGCTGCGCGGTGCCGGAGGGCATGTTCTCGACCAGCCCGACCAGGCCGACCGCATCGACCTTCGCCTTGCGCCCGGCGAGCGCCGCCATCAGGCCGATCACGGCGCCGGCGCCGGCCATGTCCCACTTCATGTCCTCCATGCCGGCCGGCCGGCTTGATGCAGATGCCGCCGGTGTCGAAGGTCACGCCCTTGCCGATGAACGCCACCGGCTTGTCCGTTGGCCCTTGCCGATGCCGCCCCGGCGCCGTTCCAGTGCATCACCACCATGCGCGGCTCGTTCACGCTGCCCTGCGCGACACGCCGAGCAGCGCGCCGAAGCCCAGCTTCTCGCATCTGCCTGCGGCCCGAACACCTCGACCTTCAGGCCGAGCTCGGTCAGCGCCTCGCAGCGGTCGCGCCAGTTCGGCGGGGTTAGCACGTTGGGCGGCTCGCTGACCAGGTCGCGGGTCAGGAACACGCCCTCGGCCACCGCCTGCAGCCGCGCCCAGGCGGCCTCGGCCGCGGCGGTGTCGTCGGCGAGCAGGGCGAGGTGCGCGAGGCGCGGCTTCTCCTCGGCCTTTTCGGTGGTGCGGTAGCGGTCGAAGCGGTAGCTGCGCAGCACCGCGCCCATCGCCAGATGCGCCGCCAAGCGCCGGCGCGAGCCCGTCGGCGGCGATCGCGACGCCGCTCCTCGCGCGCGAGCTGGGCGATGGCATGGCCGCCGGCTTCCTCGAGCGCGAGCTGCGTCAGGTCGGCCGGCTTGCCCGAGGCCGATCGCGACCACCCGCGAGAGCCCGGCGCCGGGGGCAAGCACCAGCGCGGTCTGGCCCTTCTTGCCCGAGAACTCCGCCACCGCGAGCGCGCGGCTGATGGCGCCGCCGGTGGCCGCGTCGAGCCCCTGCCACCCGACCGCCTCGCCGGCCTTGCCTTCCGCCACGGGCAGCGACGAGCGCGCCGGCGGTAGGCAGGGCGGGACGGGTGATCTTGACATCGAGCATGAAGGGTCTCCGCGGAACGGGTTCGGGCGCGGAGACTGTAGCAGGGGGCGCCGCGCTTGCCAGCGCATGCGATCGGCGGCCCGGCATCCGGCGGGGGCGTCAGGCGGCGGGCGGGATGTTCTGGTTGCGGCGGAAGACGTTCGCCGGATCGAATGTCCGCTTGAGGGCCGCGAGGCGGGGAAAATTCGCGCCATACGCGGCGTGCACGCGCGCCGCGCCCTCCTCGCCGAGATTGTTGGCATAGACCCCGCCGGTCGCGAACGGGGTGAGCGCGGTCCAGAAGTCGCGCGCCCAGCGCAGGTTCGCCGCGTCCTCCGCCGGATCGTCCCAGATCGCGATCGCGAAGCAGTCAAAGGCGGCGTCGCGGTGCGCGTAGGCGGTCGCGTCCGCGGCCACGCGCGCGACGGCCCCGCCCACCTGCTGCAGCACGGCAAGCGCGCGCGACGAAGGCGCCCGGCGTACGCGCCGAGCATCGCCTCGATCGCCGGTCCGGTCAGTTCGCGCAGGAACTGCGCCTTCCAGAAATAGCGCTGGCCGCGCGGGAAGACCGCATCGGCGGCGGACTGCACCTCCAGATAGGGGCGCGGGCCGATCCCGTCTTCGAGCGGCGTGCCGAAGCGGCGCAGCGGCCGCAGCACCGCCTCGCCTTCCTCGGGCGGCCCGCAATAGCAGGCGGAGAAGCTCGCCGCGGGTGCGCCGGAGGGGAGCGTGACCAGGGGCCGCATCGGTGCTGAGCGCGTCGGGTGCCGAGCGCGCGAAGCGATCGTAGAAGCCGAGCGCCGCGCGCGCCTGTGCGGCGTCGTAGAGCACCGAGCCGCCGAGCACGGTCGGCCCGAGCGGATGGAGCCGATATTCGAACGCGGTGACGACCCCGAAATTGCCGCCGCCGCCGCGCAGCCCCCAGAACAGGTCGGCGTTCTCCTCGGCGCTCGCGCGCAGCCTCCGTCCGTCGGCGGTGACGAGTTCGGCCGCGAGCAGGTTGTCGCAGGCGAGCCCGTGCTTGCGCGCGAGCCGGCCGAGCCCGCCGCCGAGCGTGAGCCCGGCGATGCCGGTGTCGCTGTTCACGCCCATGGTCGTGGCGAGGCCGATGCGCTGGGTCGCCGCGTCGAACCCGCCGAGCGTCAGCCCCGCCTCGGCACGCGCCACGCGCCGCGCCGGATCGACCACGATCGCCTGCATGCGCGAGAGGTCGATCACCAGCCCGTCGTCGCAGACGCTGCAGCCGGCGATGTTGTGCCCGCCGCCGCGCACCGCGACCGGCAGCGCGCGCCGCTGCGCGAAATCGAGCGCGGCGGCGACGTCCTCGGCGCCGGTGCAGAACGCGATCAGCGCCGGGCGCTTGTCGACCATGCCGTTCCAGACGCGGCGCGCGGCGTCGTATCCCGGATCGTTCGGCCCCAGCATTGCGCCGCGGAAAGATCGCGCAAGTTCCGCGCGCTCGGCGCCGCCGATCGCCGTCGTCGCAAGTCGCTCCACTGTGCTGTCCATCGCCGCGACGCTCCGCTCCGACCCGGCGCCGGCAGTAAAGGTTCCGCGCGGTGGGGGCAAAATCAAATCTCTCAGGCATCAGGATGAGCTGAATTCATCTAGGATGGCGCCGATGCGCAGGCTCCCGCCCCTGGGCGCGCTGCGGGCCTTCGAAGCCGCGGCGCGGCACCGGAATTTCGCGCGTGCGGCGGCGGAGCTCGGCGTGACGCCGACCGCGATCAGCCACCAGGTCCGCACGCTCGAACAGGCGTGCGGCCAGGCGCTGTTCCGCCGCCGCCCGCGTCCGCTCGCCTTGACCGCGGCCGGCGCACGACTGTTGCCGGTGCTGAGCGACGGGTTCGACGCCTTCGCGCACGCGGTTGCCGCCCTGCGCCCGCCGCGCGCGGCGCCGCCGCTGCGCGTCACGATGCCGAACGCGTTCGCGGGCCAGTGGCTGGTGCCGCGCCTCGCCCGCTGGCGGGAGGCACATCCCACCGTCCCGCTGGAAGTGATCGGCACCAACGCAGTGCTCGACCTGCGCGCGGGCGAGGCGGATGTCGCGATCCGCTATGCGCGCACGCCGCCGGTCGGACGGCATCGCGCGCGAGATCCTGCGCGACACCTATTTGCCCGTATGCAGTCCGGCACTGCTCGCCGGCGGCCGGCGCCTCGCGCGCGCTGCCGACCTGCTCCGAATTCCCGCTGATCCATTTCGACTGGACGCGTGCGGACGCCGATGCGCCGGGCTGGCCGCGCTGGCTCGCGCGCGCAAGCGCGACCGAGCCCGACCTTCCGCCGAGCGATGCGATCTGTCGCCTGAGCTTTCGCGAGGAGCTGCATGCGATCGACGCGGTGATCGACGGGCAGGGGATCGCGATCTGCAGCGATGTCGTGGTGGGCCGGCATCTGCGCACCGGCGTTCTCGTGCAGGCCCATGCGCTGACGCTGCCCGGCTATGGCTACTACGTCACCTGGCACGGCGATCACGCGCGGCGCCTGCTGATCGAGGATTTCGCGGAATGGCTGCGGTCGGTCGTGTGAGCCGCGCAGCTTCCGACGTCCGATGTCATGCCTGCGAAAGCCGTGCCCAGCATGGCGAGCTCTGGTGTGAAGCGTCCGCCCTCGCCTATCTGAGCCGCGAGCATCGCCGCGCCGTCCATCCGGGCAGAATACGGGGCCGAATTCCTGCGCGTCGCGGGGGCGACGGCCGCCGCCCTCCGGGGCACCGCCAGCCGCACTGCCGGCTGGCCGCTGCTGGCCCAGCGCGCCGCGGTGTCCTGCTCGCGCGCTTCGGTGCAGGACGAGGCGCTCGCAGCCGAATTGGCCAATTCAGTGCTCGACGCCGTGCGCTCGGAGGCGCGAGGTGATCGCGGGGCTTGACCCCCGCCGCCGATTCCGGGAGAGGACCGATATGGACGACACGGCCATGCTCAACCTCGCGGCCGACCTCGCGCGGCAAGCGGGGGCCACGATTCTCGCTGTGCGCGCGCGGGGGTTCGAGGCGCATGCGAAGCCCGACGCCTCGCCGGTGACCGAGGCCGACCATGCCGCCGAGGCGCTGATCGTCGCCGGCCTGCGCCGCGTCACCCCGGACATCCCCGTGGTCGCCGAGGAGGAGATCGCCGCCGGCCACGTACCGGTGCGGGCCGCCACCTTCTGGCTGGTCGATCCGCTCGACGGGACCAAGGAGTTCGCGGCGATGCGGGACGATTTCGCGGTCAATATCGGCCTCGTGCGCGACGGCAGGGCGGTGCTCGGCGCGGTCGCGGTGCCGGCGCACGGCGAACTGTTCGGCGGCATTCTCGGCCAGGGCGCATGGAAGCGCACGGCGGCGGGGGAGCAGCGGATCAGCGCCCGCCCGCCGCCCGCGGACGGGCTCGACGTGATCGCCTCGCGCGCACACGCCAACACCGAGCGCCTCAGCGCCTTCCTCGCCGGGCGGCCGGTCCGCTCGGTGCTCAATGTCGGCTCGGCGCTGAAATTCTGCCGGCTCGCCGAAGGAGTGGCCGACCTCTATCCGCGGTTCGGGCGGACGATGGAATGGGACACGGCGGCGCCGCAGGCGGTGCTGGAGGCGGCCGGCGGCGCGGTGCGGGTGGCCGAGACCGGCGAGCCGCTCAGCTACGGCAAGCCCGGCTGGGAAAACCCGCACTTCGTCTGCACCGGCCTCGCGTGACCGAAACCCTCCGCGCCGACGCCGCCGGCATCGCCCGCGCGGCGGCGCTGCTGCGGGCGGGCGCGCTGGTGGCCTTCGGCACCGAGACCGTCTACGGCCTGGGCGCCGACGCGACCGACGCGCGCGCGCGTGGCCGCGGTCTTCGACGCCAAGGGAAGGCCGCGCTTCAACCCACTGATCTGCCACTATCCCGATGCCCAGGCCGCGTTCGCCGACGTGGCCCCGAGCCCGCTCGCGCGAGCGGCTTGCCGCCGCGTTCTGGCCGGGCCCGCTCAGCCTCGTGCTGCCGCGCCGGAGCGCCTGTCCGGTGGCGCTGCTGACCGGCGCCGGCCTCGACACGCTCGCGGTGCGGGTCCCTGCCCCGCCCACGACGCGCGCCCTGCTGCGCGCGGTCGGGCGGGCGGTGGCCGCGCCCTCGGCCAACCCGTCAGGCGCAGGTGAGCCCGACCACGGCGGCGCATGTGCTGGCCGGGCTCGGCGGCCGGATCGCGGCGGTGCTGGACAGCGGGCCATGCGCGGTCGGGATCGAGTTCGACGGTCCTCGATCTGAGCGGCGCCGGCCCCGGTGCTGCTGCGCCCGGGCGGGGCGACGCGGGAGGCGATCGAGGCCGCGATCGGGCCGGTTGACGGTCGGGGTCGCCGATGGCGAGGCGCCGCGCGCGCCGGGCCAGCTCGCCTCGCACTACGCGCCTGCGCTCCCGGTGCGCCTCGACGCGACCTCGGTCGCGCGCCGACGAGGCGCTGCTCGCCTTCGGGCCGCCGCTGCCGGGCGCAGGAGCGACGGTCCAGCTCAGCGCCGCCGCCGATCCGGTCGAGGCGGCGGCGAACCTGTTCGCGGGCCTGCGCGCGCTGGATGAAACCGGGGGCGCGGCAGGGGCTCGCGCGCATCGCCGCGATGCCGATCCCGCCGCGCGGGCTGGGGCTGGCGATCAACGACCGGCTGCGCCGGGCCGCCGCGCCGCGTACCAGTTAGAGCGTGATCGCGCGAGGCGGGTGCGTCGGAGCGCGTGAATCACGCTCTCAAACAAAGAGCTAGAGCGCGCTGACCGTTCACGGTCAGCCCGAAAGCGCTCTAGTGGATCAGCGCGCCGAAGCGGCGGCCGGACGTCCGCGGCGGGGGCGGCGCGCCGGCTCGCTCGACGCCGCGGCGGACGCCGGCGCCGGCCGGCGCCGGCGCCACGGGCGTCTTGCCGGCCGGCAGCCGGCCCAGCCCGATTTCCTTCGCCAGCCGCGAGCGACGCGCGGCGTATTCCGGTGCCACCATCGGGTAGCTCGGCGGCAGCGCCCATTTCTGCCGATACTGCTCCGGCGTCAGACCATAGGTGGTCATCAGGTGCCGCTTGAGCATCTTCAGCTTCTTGCCGTCCTCCAGGCACACGATGTAGCCGGGGAACACGGAGCGCTTCACCGGCACCGCGGGCTGCGGTGCCGCCTCACCCGCGGCGACGGTGCCGCTGCCGGCGAGCGCGCCGTAAACGCTCTCGATCAGGCGCAGCAGCCCGGCGGCGTCGATCCGGTTGTGGGAGGCATAGCCGGCAACGATCTTCGCAGTCAGTTGCAGCAAGGGCGGCGGCACGGACTCGCTCATTGCGACCTTCGCGGGCGGAACGACACGGAAACGGCCTGGCGTCGCCCGGGACGCATGAGCACGAGCACGCGCGAAGGCGCGGCTGAATCCGCTTTTGCCGATGATTGACTGGCGCCGCAAGAGTACACACCGCATTGCAGGCAATTAATGGCGTGATACGGACGTGCAAAGCAAACTGTGATCGCCGGCAAGCAATCGAAATCAGCGCCGGTGTGCTTGCATCGGTTCGATCCTCGCGGTGCATTATCGCGGATCGTTGGAGAACACGCGCGATGAAGCGCTCCATGTCGTGTCTCATGGTTTGCCTGCTCGCCGCATGGCCGCTGCGCCCGGCGGACGCGGCCGGACCGTTGCTCACCGAGGCGATCGCGCTTGCCGGCCCGGTGATGTGGCTGAGCTCCGGCGCGCCGGGCCTGGTACTCGGGCTCGTGCATGACGGGGACACGATCGTTGCAGGCTATGGCAGCATCCGCCCGAAGGACGATCAGTCCGGACAGGCCAACCCCCCGCCCGACGGACGCACGCTGCTGCGTCTCGGTTCGATTTCGAAAGTATTTGCGGGCGAGCTGCTCGCCGGGCTGGCGGCGGAAGGACGGGTGCGCCTGACCGACCCGCTGCAGCGCTATCTGCCGGCCGACACGAGCGCGCCGCGCTTCGGCACGCGCGCGATCACGCTGCTCGACCTTGCGACGTATTCCGCCGCCCTGCCCCGCGAAATGGGCGACGCGCCCGATGGCGCCGCGCCGTTCACGTGGCCGACCCGCGCCGAACGCTTCGCGTGGCTCGCGAAGGCGAAGCTCGGCTGGGCGCCGGGCAGCATCGCGCTCTATTCCAATGTCGGTTTCGATCTGCTGGGCGATGCGCTGGAGAACGCCGCCGGCGCATCGTACGCGACCCTGCTCGCCGCGCGCATCACCGGCCCGCTCGGCATGGCCGACACGACGCTGACCCCGAGCGCGGAGCAGTGCGCACGAATGATGCAGGGCACCGGCATCGGCGCGCCGGCCGCCCCCGCCTGCACCGACACCGAGGCGACGCAGGCGAGCGGCGGGCTCTATTCGACCGGCGCGGACATGGTGCGCTGGGTGCAGCACAATCTCGATCGCGCCGATGCCGCGACCTGGCCCACGCTGGCACTCGCCCACGCCGTCTATCGGCAGCGCCAGGAGATGACGGCGGCGAGCGGGTTCGACGAGGCCGGCCCGATGGCGGGGCTGGCCCTCGGCTGGGTGATGCAGGCGGCGCATGGCGCCATGCCGATGCTGCTGGCCAAGAGCGGCGGCGGCGGCGGGTTCATGACCTATGTCGCGATCGCGCCGGGCCGTGGCACCGGGGTGTTCGTGGCGGTGAACCGGTTGGATTTCCCCATGTTCGCGGGCCTCACCGCGGCGGCGAACGGGCTGATCGCCGATCTCGTCACGCGCTAGCCTTGCCGGCGCCGGCGCGGCGTGCTGCAAGCCGCGCTTGGCGAGGCCAGGAGGGGTTCATGGCGGACGGCGCGGCCGAGCGGGTGCTGATCCTCGACTTCGGCAGTCAGTTCACGCAATTGATCGCGCGGCGGCTGCGCGAGAGCGGCGTCTACTGCGAAATCTGGCCATACTCCGCGGATGCGGCGCGCATCCGCGGCTTCGCGCCTTCGGCCGTCATCCTCTCGGGCGGACCGGCGAGCGTGACCGAGGGCGAAAGTCCGCGTGCGCCGCAGGAGGTTTTCGCGGCGGACGTGCCGGTGCTCGGCATCTGCTACGGCCAGCAGGCGATGTGCGCGCAGCTCGGCGGCACGGTGCAGGCCTCCGACCATCGCGAGTTCGGGCGTGCGTTTCTGGATGTGGTGGCGCCGTGCGCGCTGTTCCGCGACGTCTGGGCGCCGGGTGCCCGCGAGCAGGTGTGGATGAGCCACGGCGACCGCGTGACCGCCCTGCCGCCGGGGTTTCGCGTGGTCGGCACCAGCGAGGGCGCGCCGTTCGCGGCGATCGCCGATGACGGGCGCCGTTTCTACGGCGTGCAGTTCCACCCCGAGGTCGTGCACACGCCGCACGGCGCGCAGCTTCTGCGCAACTTCACCCACGGCGTCGCCGGCCTCTCCGGCACCTGGAGCATGCGCGGCTTTCGCGCCGACGCGGTCGCGCGCATCCGCCGCGAGGTCGGCGCCGGGCGCGTGATCTGCGGCCTGTCGGGCGGCGTCGATTCCGCGGTCGCCGCAGTGCTGATCCATGAGGCGATCGGCGACCAGCTGACCTGCATCTTCGTCGATCACGGCCTGATGCGCGCGGGCGAGGCCGAGGAGGTGGTGCGCACCTTCCGCGACCGCTTCAACATCCACCTCGTGCACCGCGATGCCGCCGACCGCTTCCTCGGCGCGCTCGCCGGCGTCGTGGACCCCGAGGTGAAGCGCAAGACGATCGGCCGGCTGTTCATCGACATCTTCGAGGAGGAGGCGCGAGAAGCTCGGCGGGGCCGAGTTTCTGGCGCAGGGCACGCTCTATCCGGATGTGATCGAGAGCATCTCGCCGTTCGGCGGCCCGAGTGCGACGATCAAGTCGCACCACAACGTGGGCGGGTTGCCGGAGCGGATGCGCATGCGGCTGGTCGAGCCGCTGCGCGAGTTGTTCAAGGACGAGGTCCGCGCGCTCGGCCGCGAACTCGGGCATGCCCGAGGCGATCGTCGGGCGCCACCCGTTTCCCGGCCCGGGCCTTGCGATCCGCATCCCCGGCGAGGTGACGCGAAGAGAAGCTCGCGCTGCTGCGCCGGGCGGATGCGATCTTCCTGGAGGAGATCCGGACCGCGGGCCTGTACGACGCGATCTGGCAGGCGTTCGCGGTGCTGCTGCCGGTGCGCACGCGTGGGCGTGATGGGCGACGGCCGCAGCTACGACCTCGCCTGCGCGCTGCGCGCCGTGACCAGCACCGACGGGATGACGGCCGATGTCTACCCGTTCGACACGGCGTTCCTGGCCCGCGTTGCCAACCGCATCGTCAACGAGGTGCGCGGGATCAACCGCGTGACCTACGACATCACCAGCAAGCCGCCGGGGACGATCGAGTGGGAGTGACGGGGAGTAGTTCAGGATAGGCCAGGACACCGTGAGCTGTTATTGGCGAACTTCAGGTATCGATAGTTCGCAATAGTAGCTGTTTGCTCGTTCAATTGTCTCGATCCAGCAGGCAGTCGATGAAGGCCCTGAGTGCCGGTTGCGGATTGCGCCGGTTCGAATAGTAGAGGAAGAGGCCCGGGACTGTCGGCGACCAGTCGGCGAGAACGCGCTTGAGACGGCCCGCGGCAATCGATTCATGAACGCGATCGTCGTCATAGGCATAGAGGATGCCGAGTCCCTGCAGCGCGCCTTCGACGAACGACCTCCTGAAGATTGGAGATCAACGGGCCGCTCACCGCGATCTCGATTTTTTTGTTCTTCTTCTCCATCTGCCAGCGATAGACAGCGCCGCTTCCTGGAAAGCGCCAGTTGATGCAGGCGTGGCGGTGCAGATCGGCCGGGACCTTCGGCTCACCGTGATGCGCCAGGTATTCGGGCGATGCGACGGCGAGCATCTTGACGTCGGGGGTCAGGCGAACGGCGATCATGTCTTTCTCCAGCCGCTCGCCGACACGAATGCCGGCGTCGAAGCGGCCGGCGACGATGTCACTCAGGCCGTCGTCGATGACGATGTCGAGCACGACATCGGGGTAGGCGCGATGAAAGCGGCCGAGCCGCGGGGCGATCAGTTTCTTGGCAGCCATGCCCAGCGTGTTGATGCGCAACAGTCCCGGCAGTGCGTCCCGTCGCCGCGACCGCCTCCGCGACGGCCGCATCCATCTCCTGCATCATCGGCACGATGCGCTCATAGAGCCGCGCGCCCAGCCGCTGTCGGCGCCACACTGCGTGTCGTGCGGTTGAGCAATCGGACGCCGAGCCGGGCTTCAAGCTGGCGGATGGTCTGGCTCAACGCGGATGCGGACAGTCCCAGATGATCGGCAGCGCGCGCGAAGCTGGCCCGCTCGACGACGGCCGCGAAGGCCTTCAATTCGGCGAAATCGGACCCGCGCATTATGAATCATTCTCTAAACATGGCTCATCAGATTATAGATGATTATCTAATCGATCGGAATCACGATCTTGGTCTCATCGAGAAAGATGGAGACCGCACATGACCAACCTGAAGCTTCCCGAACCGATCGCGGCCTACTTCGCCGCCGACAAGCTCGACGGCGACGCCGTTGCGCGCTGCTTCACCAGCAGGGCGTCGTAAAGGACGAGGGCCGGACCTACTCCGGTCGTCGCCGCCATCAAGGCGTGGAAGACGGAGACGTCCGCCAAATACACGTACACCAGCGAGCCGCTCGCCTGCGAGCAGAAGGAAGGACCTACATCGTGACCAGCCAGCTGACCGGCAATTTCCCGGGCGGCCCGCTCGATCTGCGCTTCTTCTTCCGCCTCGAGCGCGGGAAGATCGCCAATCTGGAGATCACGCCATGAGCTTCGATCTTGATCTGACCGGCCGTCGCGCGCTGGTCACCGGCGGCACCAAGGGTGTCGGCGCTGCCGTCGTAGAAGTCCTGCGCGATGCCGGGCGCAAGGTCATCGCCACCGCGCGCTCGGTGCCGGCACGGCGGCACCGAGGGCGTGCACTACATCGCCGCCGATCTTTCGACGGCCGAGGGATGCGCGGCCGCGGCAGGCCGTCGGTGCTGCAGCAGCTCGGCGGCATCGACATCCTCGTCGACGTGCTCGGAGGCTCGAGCGCGCCCGGCGGCGGATTCGCGGCGCTCGACGACGCAGAGTGGTCGAAGGAACTGAACCAGAACCTGATGCCGGCCGTTCGCCTCGACCGCGCGCTGCTGCCGTCGATGATCGCGCAGGGTTCTGGCGTCATCATCCACGTCACGTCGATCCAGCACGTACTGCCACTTCCCGAGTCGACGATCGCCTACGCCGCCGCCAAAGCCGCGCTTTCGACCTATAGCAAGAGCCTTTCAAAGGAGGTGACGCCCAAGGGCGTCCGCGTGGTGCGGGTCTCGCCCGGCTGGGTCGAGACCGAGGCAGCCGTCGCCTTGCTGAACGGCTCGCCGCGCAAGCTGGCACTGACTACGAAGGCGGCAAGCAGATCATCATGAAGGGCCTTGGCGGCATTCCGCTCGGGCGGCCGGCCAGGCCGCAGGAAGTAGCAGATCTGATCGCATTCCTGGTTTCGCCGCGCGCAGCTTCCATCACCGGCACCGAGTACGTCATCGACGGCGGAACAGTTCCCACGGCATGACGTGGGCTTGGATGATACAAATCCTCGGACGATGGACTGGACGTCATGCTCTGAGGCTTCGTACCAGGGGCCATGCGTGGCCGGGATCAGCCCAACATGCCGAGCATCTCGAAGACGGCGCGAATGCCTTGCCGAAGCCCCATGGCCGTGCTGCTTGAGGCTGTTGCGGTAGAGGTTGGCTCTTTTTTTTCCGCCGAGCCAATAACCGCTACCGCGGCCGATGACGTCGAAAATCGACCAATTGATGCCGATAGTCGCCGAAACCGAGCAAATTCCGAATTGCCGAAGTTCCCTGCTGAAATGAAGAAGGCAAATTTCTGACGGATCGGGGAGACGGTTCTTCATCGTGTGCGGAAAGTTTCTGCGTAGCTCTCCGGCGTGGGCCGCCTCGCGCTGTTGCTGGATTTGACCGAGACTGATGGTCTTTGTCGCGACGGTGAGTGGGATGTGTCCACGACGTCGATAATGGGCACAAGTTTGCGGGAGAGGCGGCGGCATCGGTCGTGGCCGGAGGCGCTGAAGCGGGAGATCGTGGCGGCGTCGTTGGTGCCGGGCGCGTCGGTGTCGGTCGTTGCGCACAGTATGACGTGAATGCCAACCAGGTGTTCAGCTGGCGCAAGCGCTACGGCGATGCGCCGAGCGCGGCGCCGGGGCCGCAACTGGTGCCGGTGACGATCACGCCGGATCGGGTGGGCAAACTGCCACCGGCACCTGTGGCCGATGCCATCGAGATCGAACTTCCCAGCGGCTACAGAGTCCGGGTTGGCGGCGGGGTGAAGGCGGGTTGTCTGCGTCTGGTGCTGGATGCGCTGGAGCGGCGATGATCGCGTTCCCCGCCGGTGTCCGCGTCTGGCTGGCGGTCGGGCGAACCGACATGCGGTGCGGGATGCACGGATTGGCGCTGCAGGTGCAGCAGGCGCTCGGCCGGGATCCGCACGCCGGCGATCTTTACGTTTTCCGCGGTGCCAGGGGCGACCTGATAAAGGTTCTCTGGCACGACGGCATCGGCATGTCGCTGTACGCCAAGCGGCTGGAGCAGGGGCGCTTTCTCTGGCCGTCGCCGGCCGACGGCGTGGTGGGAATTTCTGGCGGCGCAGCTGGCCTACATGCTCGACGGGATCGACTCTGGCGCAATCCGCGCCACACATTCCGGCCGAGTTGCGCAGGATGATGATGCGCAGGCGATTTTTCAGGAGCAAATCGACGTCGTTTGTGATTTCATCGGCTGCATGGCCGCCGATTGCGACCCCCTGCCGGACGATGTCGATGCGCTGAAGGCGGAACTGGCGGCGGCTCGCGCCCGCACCTCCGCCGACCAGGCGCTGATTGCCCATCAGCAGCTGCAAATCGCCAAGCTGCGACATCAACTGTATGGCCAGCGCTCGGAACGCACGGCGCGGCTGCTCGACCAGATGGAACTTGGGCTGGAGGAGCTGGAAAGTTCGGCGACCGAGGACGAGATTGCCGCCGAGCAGGCCGCCGCACGCACCACGAACGTGGCGCCGTTTGCCCGCAGACGCCCGTCCCGCCAGCCGTTCCCCGCGCATTTGCCGCGCGAGCGGGTGGTCGAGCCGGCTCCAGCCGCTTGCCTGTGCTGCGGCGGGGCGCGGCTGCGCAAGCTGGGCGAGGATGTCACGGAGACGCTGGAGGTGATCCCGCGCAGCTGGAAGGTGATCCAGCACGTGCGGGAGAAATTCACCTGCCGCGACTGCGAGGCGATCAGCCAACCACCGGCGCCCTTCCACGAAACGCCGCGCGGCTGGGCGGGGCCGAGCCTGCTGGCGATGATCATGTTCGAAAAATTCGGCCAGCATCAGCCGCTGAACCGTCAGGCCGAGCGCTATGCGCGCGAAGGCGTGCCGTTGAGCCTGTCCACCCTGGCCGACCAGGTTGGCGCCTGCACGGCGGCGTTGCTGCCACTGTTCGAGCGGCTGTGCGCCCATGTGATGGCGGCGGAACGCCTGCACGGCGACGATACGACGGTGCCGGAACCGGCCCGCGGCAAGACGGACATTGCCCGCGCCTGGGTCTATGTGCGCGATGACCGGCCCTTCGGCGGCCCAGCGCCGCCGGCGGCGGTGTTCTACTATTCGCGCGACCGCGGTGGCGAACATCCGCAGGCCCATCTGGCGAACTATGCCGGCATTTTGCAGGCCGACGCCTATG
>CAVPIQ010000008.1:0-2500 GCA_963705035.1 uncultured Alphaproteobacteria bacterium
ACCTCAAGTTAGCAGCGGTCCGAAGAAGCAGGGCAGGTCAGTCCGCCTTGCGATGGGCGAGACCACGGCGGGCTGGGGCCGCGCCTGCCGAGGGTGGTCGTGGTTGGTTCGAGGGTTCGGTGAAGGTGGTTGCGGGGGCAGGATTTGAACCTGCGGCCTTCAGGTTATGAGCCTGACGAGCTACCGGGCTGCTCCACCCCGCGTGGGTGGTGGTTTGGGGTGGGCTGGAGGACCTGGCGGCGACCGACTCTCCCGCGTCTTGGGACGCAGTACCATGGGCGCTGGGGGTTTTCACGGCCGAGTTCGGGATGGGATCGGGTGGATCACTCCCCGCCAAGGCCACCAGGTCGTCCGGCCCACCCCTCTGGTTTGCTGGGGCGAGTCGGGTGGGGTGGGGTTTTGGTGGTGTGTGGTGTTGGGGTCGTGCGCAGGGCGTGGCTGGCTGCTGCGCATGGCTGGGTCTGGAGGGACCCTGGCGATCGAGCCTGTCGGGCGATTAGGACCGGTTAGCTGAATGCGTTGCCGCACTTATACCTCCGGCCTATCGACGTGATGGTCTTTCACGGCCCTCGGGGAGACCTGGTTTTGAGGTGGGTTTCCCGCTTAGATGCTTTCAGCGGTTATCCCGTCCGCACATAGCTACCCGGCGGTGCCGCTGGCGCGACAACCGGTACACCAGAGGTGCGTCCATCCCGGTCCTCTCGTACTGGGGACAGCTCCTCGCAAGTCTCCGAACACCCACGGCAGATAGGGACCGAACTGTCTCACGACGTTCTAAACCCAGCTCACGTACCACTTTAATCGGCGAACAGCCGAACCCTTGGGACCTGCTCCAGCCCCGGGATGTGATGAGCCGACATCGAGGTGCCAAACCTCCCCGTCGATGTGGACTCTTGGGGGAGATCAGCCTGTTATCCCTAGAGTACCTTTTATCCGTTGAGCGATGGCCCTTCCACGCGGGACCACCGGATCACTATGGCCGACTTTCGTCTCTGCTCGAGCTGTCGCTCTCGCAGTCAGGCGGGCTTATGCCATTGCACTCGACAGCCGATGTCCGACCGGCCTGAGCCCACCATCGCGCGCCTCCGTTACTCTTTGGGAGGCGACCGCCCCAGTCAAACTGCCCGCCATGCAGGGTCCCGGACCGGGCTGACCGGTCGCGGTTAGACATCAGAAGCGCCCAGGGTGGTATTTCAAGGGTGGCTCCGCCGAAGCTGGCGCCCCGGGTTCATGCCTCCCACCTATCCTACACAGTGCTCCCCTGATGCCACTGCAAAGCTGCAGTAAAGGTTCATAGGGTCTTTCCGTCTGACCGCGGGTACCCCGCATCTTCACGGGGAATTCAATTTCGCTGAGCCGATGCCGGAGACAGTGGGGAAGTCGTTACGCCATTCGTGCAGGTCGGAACTTACCCGACAAGGAATTTCGCTACCTTAGGACCGTTATAGTTACGGCCGCCGTTTACCGGGGCTTCAATTCAGTGCTTGCACACCTCCTCTTAACCTTCCGGCACCGGGCAGGCGTCAGACCCTATACGTCGTCTCTCGACTTCGCAGAGCCCTGTGTTTTTACTAAACAGTCGCTACCCCCTCTTCTGTGCCACCCACCCGTGGTTGCCCACGGGCAGGTCCCGCTTATCCCGAAGTTACGCGGGCAATTTGCCTAGTTCCTTCGACATCGTTCTCTCAAGCGCCTTGGTATGCTCTACCAGTCCACCTGTGTCGGTTTCGGGTACGGTCTCGTCGCTGGAGCTGTTTCCTGGAACGCGCCGGCCGCACGCCCAATCCGATAAGGGCACACCACGGTTTGCGTTCGTCACTTCCAGCAGGCCCAGGACTATTCACCTGGTTCCCATCGGCTACGGCTCTCGCCCTCGCCTTAGGGGCCGGCTCACCCTGCGCGGATTAGCCTTGCGCAGGAACCCTTGGACTTTCGGCGACAGAGTTTCTCACCCTGTTTGTCGCTACTCATGTCAGCATTCGCACTTCCGATACCTCCAGGAGGGGTCACCCCGCTCCCTTCGCAGGCTTACGGAACGCTCCGCTACCGAGCATCCGCTCGCTTCGCGCGACAACTGCACCCGCAGCTTCGGCACGTGGCTTGAGCCCCGTTACATCTTCGGCGCAGGATTTCTGTTAGACCAGTGAGCTATTACGCTTTCTTTAAAGGATGGCTGCTTCTAAGCCAACCTCCTGGTTGTTTTGGAATTCCCACATCCTTTCCCACTTAGCCACGATTTGGGGGCCTTAGCTGGCGGTCTGGGCTGTTTCCCTCTCGACGACGGACCTTAGCACCCGCCGTCTGTCTGCCGCGCTCTACACCCGGTATTCGGAGTTTGGTTAGGTTTGGTAAGCCTTTGGGGCCCCCTAGCCCATCCAGTGCTCTACCCCCCAGGGCAAGCACCTGACGATCTACCTCAATAGATTTCGCGGAGAACCAGCTATTTCCGAGTTTGATTGGCCTTTCACCCCTAGCCACAGCTCATCCCCGACTTTTTCAA
>CAVPIQ010000008.1:7500-236528 GCA_963705035.1 uncultured Alphaproteobacteria bacterium
GACCGTCGCCATCTCCTCCGGCGGCGCGGCGCCGGTGCTGGCACGCCTGCTGCGCGCGCGCATCGAGGGCGCGGTGCCCCCCGCGTTCGGCCGGCTTGCCGCCATCGCCGCCGAATTCCGCGATGAGATGCGCCGGCGGCTGCCGGATCTCCAGGCGCGGCGTCGCCTGCTGGAGCGGCTGTTCGGCGGCAGCGCGGGCGAGCTCGTATTCGCCGGCCGCGAGGCAGAGGCGCGCGAGATGTTCGCGCTCGCGATCCGTGACGGCGCCACGGCCGAGGGCATGGTGTTCCTCGTGGGCGCCGGGCCGGGATCTGCCGACCTGCTGACCCTGCGCGCGCAGCGTTTGCTCGGCGAGGCGGACGTGATCGTGCATGACCGGCTGGTCGGCGAGGCTGTGCTCGATCTCGCCCGCCGCGACGCGGAACGGATCTATGTCGGCAAGGCTCGCGCCAATCACTGCCTGCCGCAGGCTGACATCAACGCCCTGCTGATCCGCCTCGCGCGGGAGGGCAAGCGCGTCGTGCGCCTTAAGGGCGGTGATCCGTTCATCTTCGGCCGCGGCGGTGAGGAGGCCGAGGCGCTCGCCGAGGCTGGCGTGCGCTTCGCGGTCGTCCCCGGGGTCACGGCTGCGCTCGCGTGCGCGGCCGCCGAGGCGATCCCGCTCACGCATCGCGATGTCGCCCGCGCCGTGACCTTCGTGACCGGCCATACCCGCGACGGCCGGCTCGACCTCGACTTCGCGAGCCTCGTGAACAGCCGCGCCACGCTCGCGGTGTACATGGGCATCGTCTCGCTGCCGCAACTGCGCGCTGGCCTGCTCGCCGCCGGCCTCGATGCCCGGACGCCCGCGGCCCTGATCGAGAGCGGCGCCACGGACGGTCATCGCGCCCTGCATGGCACCCTCGACGAACTCGTTGCGGGTGCGCCCGGATGGACCCGGGGCGGCCCGACGCTCGTGCTGGTCGGCGAGGTCGTCGGCCGGGGCGCCGTGCGGTCCGCGATCGCCGCAGCCGCCGCCTGAGCTTGCCCGGCGCGAACGGCGCTGGGTAAAGTCCGGGCGCGGCACGGGAACACAGCATGAACGATGACCTGTTCGCTTCCTCGCCGGGCGGCCGGCCCGCCGCCAAGCGCGGCCGTCGCGACGCGGGCGAGCCCGCCGGCTACTCGGCCAAGGACATCGAGGTGCTGGAGGGCCTCGAGCCGGTGCGCCGCCGGCCGGGCATGTTCGTGGGCGGCACCGACGAGGCAGCGCTGCATCACCTCGCCGCGGAAATCATCGACAACGCCATGGACGAGGCGGTCGCAGGACATGCGAGCGTTCATCGAGGTCGCGCTCGGGGTCGGCAACGAACTCGCCGTCCGCGACAACGGCCGCGGCATTCCGGTTGACCCGCATCCGAAGTTTCGTGACCGCAGCGCGCTGGAAGTGATCCTGACCACCCTGCATTCCGGCGGCAAGTTCGGCGGCAAGGTCTACGACACCGCCGGCGGGCTGCACGGCGTGGGCAGTTCGGTGGTCAACGCGCTTTCCGAAGCGTTGCGAGGTCGAGGTCGCGCGCGACCGCGTGCTTTGGCGGCAGGACTACGTGCGCGGCAAGCCGACGACCCCGCTGGTCAATGCCGGGCCGGCGCAGAACCGCCGCGGCACGTTGATTCGCTTCACGCCCGATCAGCAGATTTTCGGCCATGCCGCTTTCAGCGCGGCGCGGCTCTATCGGCTCTGCCGCTCGAAGGCCTATCTGTTTCGCGGCGTCGAGATCCGCTGGTCCTGCGACCCGAGCCTGCTCGCGGGCAAGGACGATGTGCCGTCTGAAGCGGTGCTGCACTTTCCGGGCGGCCTGCGCGACAGTCTGGAGGCGGATATCAATGGCGCCGCGCTGGTGATTCCGCTGTGGGCGGGCGAGGCCGAATTGCCCTCGGCCGCGGATGCCGAGCGCCCCGGCCGGGTCGAATGGGTCAATCGCCTGGCTCGAGCAGGGCGACGGGTTTCTGCATAGCTACTGCAATACCGTGCCGACGGCGCAGGGCGGAACCCACGAAGCCGGGTTCCGCTCGGCACTTCTGAAGGGGGTGCGCGCGTGGGGCGAGCATCGCGGCAACCGGCGCGCCGCCGCCGTGACGGCCGAGGACCTGCTGGGGCCGCTGGCGGCGCAAGCTCTCGCTGTTTCTGCGCGACCCGCAGTTCCAGGGCCAGACCAAGGAGAAGCTGACCAGCGTGGAGGCGGCGCGGCTGGTGGAGACGGCACTGCGCGACCGGTTCGACCATTCGCTCGCCGGCGACCCGGCGCTTGCCGACAACGCTGCTGGCATTCGTCGTCGAGCGTGCCGAGGAACGGCTGCGGCGGCGGGAGTTGAAGGACACCCCTCGCAAGTCCGCGACCGCCGGCTGCGCCTGCCCGGCAAGCTCGCCGATTGCGCCGAGGAAGATGCCACGCGCACCGAGATCTTCCTGGTCGAAGGCGACAGCGCCGGCGGGTCGGCCAAGCAGGCGCGCGACCGGGCCACGCAGGCGGTGCTGCCGCTGCGCGGGAAGATCCTCAACGTCGCCAGCGCCAGTCACCGAAAAGCTGCGGCAGAACCAGGAACTGAAGGACTTGATCGAGGCGCTGGGCTGCGGCGTGGGCGACCGTTTCGACCGCGCGCGGCTGCGCTACGGGCGGGTGATCATCATGACTGACGCCGACGTCGATGGCGCGCATATCGCGTCGCTGCTGATCACGTTCTTCTACCGCGAGCTGCCCGAACTGATCCGCAATGGGCATCTCTTTCTCGCCCAGCCGCCGCTCTATCGGCTGACGCAGGGGACGAAGACACTTTACGCGATGACCGACGCGGACCGCGACGGGCGGCTTCGTCGTTCAGGCCGGGGGCGAAGGTGGAGGTCAGCCGCTTCAAGGGCCTCGGCGAAATGCCGCCGGCGGCCTTGAAGGAGACCACGATGGACCCGCGGCGCCGCACCCTGCTGAAGGTTCTGGCGTTGGCGCAGCGACCGCGCGAGCACCAACGAGCTGGTGGAAAGCCTGATGGGGCGGCGGCCGGAACTGCGCTTTCAGTTCATCCAGGAAAACGCACAGACTGTAACGGAGCCCGACGTTTAGCGGCGGGCCGGGGGGTCAACCCCCGGCCCTGCCCTTCGTCACACGATCTTCTTCAATGACGGTGACGCCTTGAACCGGACCGTCTTGCCGGCCTTCACCTTGATCGCTTCGCCGGTGCGCGGGTTGAGGCCCTTGCGCGCCTTGGTCTTGCGGACGATGAAGGTGCCGAAGCTCGGCAGCGTGAAGCGGCCGTTCTTCTTCAGCTCGCGGACGATCGCGTCGATCACCTCGCCGGCTGCGCGGTTCGCCGCCGTGCCGGTCAGTTCGGCAGACTCCTGGATAACCTGGGCGATGAACGCTTTCGACATGCGCTTCCTTTCCTGCTTACCTTAAGGTCCTCGGTTCGGGATGAGCGCGAATTGCCCGCCCCGCCGGCGGTCATCAAAAGTACCGCCTCCTAACAGCGATCTTACCCGCATGCAAAACCTTTCTGCGCTGGCGCTGGGCGGACGGCGAAGAATTGCTCCGGCTCACGCAACTCATTTCTCACGCGCACACTTCGCCCGCCCGCCCCGGCCGTGGCAGAATGCGCCGATGAGCGATGCCCCGATGCTCCCCGCGACCGAACGCGCCGATCCGCGCTATCAGGACATCGAGCTGTGGCCTTTGGATGTCGCGCTCCGCGCGCTCTGGGAGGCGCAGCTCGGCGCTGCGGCCGCGGTCGGCGGGGCGCTGCCGGCGATCGCGGCGGCGGTGGCGGCGAGCGTCCCGCGGCTCGAACGCGGCGGCCGGATCGCCTATGCCGGCGCCGGCACCTCGGCGCGCATCGGCGCCCAGGACGGCGCCGAACTCACGCCGACCTTCGGCTGGCCGGCCGGCGCGAACGGTGCTGCTGCTCGCCGGTGGCGCCGACGCACTGAGCAAAGCCCGCGAAGGCGCCGAGGACGATCGCGACGCCGCGATGCGGGCGGTAGCCGCCGCGCAGGGCTCGGAGCGCGACGACGTGCTGCTCGCGGTCGCAGCCAGCGGGCGGACGGCTTTTACCTGCGCCTGTCTCGACGCGGCGAAAGCGCGGGGCGCGCTCACCGTCGCCATCGCCAACGCCGCCGGTGCCCCGCTGCTCGCGGAGGCCGCCCACCCGATCCTGGTTGCAACCGGCGCCGAGCCGATCGCCGGCTCGACCCGGCTCAGTGCGGGGACGGCGCAGAAGATCGTGCTGAACCTGTTCTCCACGCTGCTGATGTTGCGACTCGGCCGCGTGTATCGCGGCCGGATGGTCGATATGCGGCCGACGAACGCGAAGTTCGAAAGCGCGCGCCGTGCGAATGGTGCAGGAGCTTGCCGACGCCGAGGCGCCCGTCGACGCGCCCGCGGCGCGAGAGGCGCTGTCGCGAACCGACTGGAGCGTCAAGGCGGCCCTGCTGGTGCTGCGCGGCTGCACGGCGGAGGCTGCGCGCGCGATCCTGGGCCGCCACCACGGCGATCTGCACGCGGCCCTCGCGGAGCTCGGGCGATGATCGTGCTCGACGCGCCGATCCTGTTCGACGGAAGCGCGCGTCTCGGGCGACGCTTCGTCGTGGTTGATGGCGCGCGGATCGCCGGGGTGTTCCCGGCCCCGCCCCCGTCGATCGACGCCGAACCGCTGCCGCCGGACACCATTCTGGCGCCCGGCTTCGTCGATCTGCAGGTCAACGGCGGCGGCGGCGTGCTGTTCAACGACGCGCCCGACCCGTCCGCGCTCGCCGCGATCGCCCGCGCGCACGCGCGACTCGGCACCACCGACTTTGCTGGCCACGCTCGTCAGTTCGCCCCGCGTGGTCCGCGACGCAGCACTCGGCGCGGTGCGCGAGGCGTGCGCGCAGGGATTGCCCGGCATCGGCGGCGTGCATCTCGAGGGACCGTTTTTGGCGCCCGCCCGGCGCGGCATTCACGCGCGCGCCGCGCTGACGGCGCCGAGCGAGGATGATCTGGCGGCCCTCAGCGCGCCGTTCCCCGCGTCGCGGATGATCACCGTGGCGCCGGAAGTCGTTCCGCCGGCCGCGATCACCGCCCTGGCTGCGGCCGGCTGGCGCGTGTTCCTCGGCCACAGCGACGCGGCCTGCGAACAGGCCCGCGCCGCGCTCGATGCCGGCGCGGTCGGGTTCACGCATCTGTTCAACGCGATGTCGCCGTTGGCCGCCCGCGCGCCCGGCCTGATCGGTGCCGCGTTCGACCACGGGAGCGCCGTCGCCGGCATCATCGTCGACGGCCATCACGTCCATCCGGCCGCAATCCGCCTCGCCTGGCGCGTGCTCGGCCCCTCGCGGCTGTTCCTGGTGTCCGACGCCATGCCCTCGGTCGGCGGCGACGGCGGCGGCTTCATGCTCGACGGCCGCCCCATCAGCCTCGCTGACGGCCGCCTGACCGACGACCAGGGAACGCTCGCCGGGGCGCATCTCTCGATGGCGCTCGCGGTGCGCAACGCGGTGCGGCTGGTCGGCATTTCGCCCGATGACGCGCTGCGCATGGCAACCCTGACGCCAGCCGAGGCAATGCGCCTGCACGATCGCGGCCGCATCGCGCCCGGCGCGCGGGCCGACTTCGTGTTGCTGGACCGCGAGTTCGGGGTCCGCGCCGTCTGGCAAGGCGGCGTGCGGATTTGACGCGCTACCGCCGGCCCAGGAAATCCAGCGCCGCCTGCAGCATCCAGGCGGCGGCGAGGCGATCGACGATTTCGCCGCGGCGGCGGCGCGAAAGGTCGGCCTCGTCGATCAGGAACCGGTTGACCGCCGCGGTGGACAGCCGCTCGTCCCACAGCGCGGCCGGCAGCCCGGTCGCGGCGCGACAGCGCATGCGTCCAGTCCCGCGCCGCCTGCGCCGCCGGGCCCGGCGTGCCGTCCATCGACAGCGGCAGGCCGACCACGAGCCCGCCTGCGCCCTCCTTCCGCGCGATCGCGGCGATCTCGGCCGCGTTCGCCGCCAGCTTGCCGCGCCGCGAGGCTGCCGTACGGGCGTGGCCAGCGTCAGCCGACACGTCCGACAGCGCCACGCCGATCGTGCGGCGCCCCGGATCGAGCCCGATCAGCCGCTGCGCCTCGGGCCAGCGGCGCGCGCAGGTCGGTCAGGTTGAACAGCGCCATGCCCGCCGTTATGGTCCGCCGCTTCGCTCCCCAGCCAAGGAGGACCGCCGCATGTCGCTCGATCCCGCGACCGTCCGCCGCATCGCCACGCTCGCCCGCATCCGCGTCGAGGACGCCGAGGTGCGCGCCGCTGCAGGCCGAGCTGAACGGCATCCTGGGCTGGATCGAGCAGCTCAACGAGGTGGACGTCGACGGCGTCGAGCCGCTGACCGGCGCCGCGCAGATGGCGCTGAAGATGCGCGAGGACGTGGTGACCGATGGCGGCTATCCCGAGAAGGTGCTGGCCAACGCGCCCGAGCGCGCCGGCGACTTTTTCGCCGTGCCGAAGGTGGTCGAGTGATGCTGACCGACCTCACCATCGCCGCGGCGCGCGACGGCGCTGCGGCGCGCAAGAGTTCTCCGCGCGCGAACTGACCGAGGCGCATCTGGCGGCGATCGAGGCGCTGAACCCGCGGCTGAACGCCTTCATCACCGTCACCGCCGATCGCGCGCTGGCGCAGGCCGACGCGGCCGATGCGGCGCTGGCGCGCGGCGAGGCCGCGCCGCTCACCGGCATTCCGCTGGCGATCAAGGACCTGTTCTGCACCGAGGGCGTGCGCACCACGGCGGGCAGCCGCATCCTGGAGCCGTTCGTGCCGCCCTACGAAAGCACCGTCAGCGCCAATCTGCTGCGCGACGGCGCGGTGTTCCTCGGCAAGGCGAACATGGACGAGTTCGCCATGGGCTCGTCGAACATGACCTCGCGCCTTCGGCCCGGTGGAGAACCCGTGGAAGCGGCGGCAGGACGACAACCGCGGTGCTGGTGCCCGGCGGCTCGTCGGGCGGCTCGGCGGCGGCGGTGGCGGCGCGGCTGGCGCTGGGCGCGACCGGCGACCGACACCGGCGGCTCGATCCGCCAGCCGGCGTCGTTCTGCGGCATCGCCGGCATGAAGCCGACCTATGGGCGGTGCATCGCGCTGGGGCGTGGTGGCGTTCGCCTCCTCGCTCGATCAGCCGGGGCCGTTCGCGCGCACGGTGCGAGGATTGCGCGATCCTGCTCGGCTCGATGGCCGGGCACGATCCGAAGGATTCCACCAGCGCCGATGTGCCGGTGCCGGACTTCGCGGCCGCCTGCGCGCGCGGCGTGCAGGGGCCTGCGCATCGGCGTGCCGCGCGAATACCGCAGCGACGGCATGCCGGAGGAGATCGAGGCGCTGTGGCAGCAGGGCGTCGGCTGGCTGCGCGACGCGGGCGCGGAGATCGTCGACGTCTCGCTGCCGCACACGAAATACGGGCTGGCCACCTACTATATCGTCGCGCCGGCCGAGGCGTCGTCCAACCTCGCGCGCTACGACGGCGTGCGCTTCGGGCTGCGCGTGGACGGCGAGGACCTGCGCGACCTCTACGAGCGCACGCGCGCCGCCGGGTTCGGCGCGGAGGTGCGGCGGCGCGTCCTGATCGGCACCTATGTGCTGTCGGCCGGCTATTACGACGCCTATTACCTGCGGGCGCAGAAGGTGCGCGCGCTGATCCTGCGCGACTTCACCGAGGCGTTCGCGCGAGGTGGACGCGCTGCTGACGCCGACCGCGCCGTCGGCGGCGTTCGCGCAGGGCGAGAAGATGGACGATCCGGTGAAGATGTATCTGAACGACGTGTTCACCGTGCCGGCGAACATGGCGGGCGTGCCCGGCATGTCGGTGCCGGCCGGGCTGGATGCGCAACGGCCTGCCGCTCGGGCTTGCAGGTGATCGGCAAGCCGTTCGACGAGGAAACGGTGTTCGCGGTCGGCGCCGCGATGGAGCGCGCCGCGGCGTTCGATGCCTGCCGGCGATCCGGGCCGGGGCGTGAGACGCATTCCATGCACGCGAAGCCGCGTCGACCGCGGATCGGAGCCAAGTCATGAGCTACGCGATCGAAGGCAGCACGGGTGCGTGGGAAGTGGTGGTCGGCCTGGAGGTCCACGCCCAGGTGATCAGCAAGGCAAAGCTGTTCTCCGGCGCCGCGACCGATTTCGGCGCGCGAGCCGAACACGCAGGTGAGCTTCGTCGATGCGGCGTTTCCCGGCATGCTGCCGGTGATCAACCGCGAATGCGTGGCGCAGGCGGTGCGCACCGGCCTCGGGCTGAACGCGCACATCAACCTGGTCAGCCGCTTCGATCGCAAGAACTACTTCTACGCCGATCTGCCGGCCGGCTATCAGATCAGCCAGTACCAGCATCCGATCGTCGGCGAAGGCACGATCGAGATCGAACTGCCGACGGCTCCACGCAAGGCGATCGGCATCACCCGCCTGCATCTCGAGCAGGATGCCGGCAAGTCGCTGCACGATCAGCATCCGACCAAGACGCTACATCGACCTCAACCGCGCCGGCGTGGCGCTGATGGAGATCGTGTCGCGAGCCGGACATCTGCGCAGCCCGGAGGAGGCCGGCGCCTATCTGCGCAAGCTGCGCACCATCCTGCGCTATCTCGGCACCTGCGACGGCAACATGGAGGAGGGCTCCATGCGCGCCGACGTGAACGTCTCGGTGCGCAAGCACGGCGAGCCGTTCCGCACGCGCTGCGAGGTGAAGAACGTCAACTCGATCCGCTTCGTCATGCAGGCGATCGAGGCGGAGGCGAAGCGGCAGATCGAGGTGTGGGAGAGACGGCGGCACGGTCGAGCAGGAGACGCGGCTGTTCGACTCCGGCGCGCGGCATCACGCGGTCGATGCGCAGCAAGGAGGACGCGCACGACTATCGCTATTTCCCCGATCCGGACCTGCTGCCGCTGGTGCTGGACGAGGCGTGGGTCGCGGCGCTGAAGCGCGACGCTGCCGGAGCTGCCGGACGCCAAGAAGCGCGCGGTTCATGCAGCGACTACGGGCTGCCGGCCTACGATGCCGGCGTGCTGGTGGCCGAGCAGGCGACGGCGGATTTCTTCGAGACGGTGGCGAAGGGGCGCGATGCGAAGCATGGCCGCGAACTGGGTGATGGGCGATCTGTTCGCGGCGCTGAACCGCACCGGGCGCACATCGAGGACAGCCCGGTCTCGGCCGCGTCGCTCGGCAGGCTGCTCGACCTGATGGCGGACAACACGATCAGCGGGCGCATCGCCAAGGAGGTGTTCGAGGCGATGGTGGAGACCGGCGAGGACGCCGCGGCGATCGTCGAGGCGCAGCGGGCTGCGCCAGGTGACCGACACCGGCGCGATCGACGCCGCGGTCGCGAGCGTGCTGGCCGCCAACGCCGACAAGGTCGCGGAATACAAGGCGGGCAAGGAGAAGCTGTTCGGCTTCTTCGTCGGCCAGGTGATGAAGGCGATGGCGGGCAAGGGCAATCCCGCGCTGGTCAACGAGGCGCTGAAGCGGGCGCTGGCGTAGCGCGGCAGCCCCGACCCGTCCTATTCCTTCCCCCTCTCCCGCTCGCGGGAGAGGGCCGGGGTGAGGGTCGCGCCAGCCGGCCCCGGCTCGCCGAAGACGCGCCGAAAAATCGTATCCAGCGCTGCGAGATGCTGGCGCGGGTCCATCGCGGCATCGAGCGTTTCGGGCGGCACCCGCGCGGCAACCTCGGGATCGGCGAGCAGGTTGTCGCGGAACGAGCGCCCTTCCGCGGTTCCGAGCCGCGTCCACGTCGCCATCGCGGCGCGCTGGACGATCGCGTACGCCTCCTCGCGCGAGAGCCCCGCCCGCGCGAGCGTCAGCAGCACCTCGCCGGAATGCACCACGCCGCCCAGCGCCTCGATGTTCGCCGCCATGCGCTCCGGGTAGACGACCAGGTTGCGCACCAGCCCCTCCAACCGGGCCAGAGCGAAATCGAGCGTCACCGTGGCATCCGGCGCGATCATCCGCTCCACGCTCGAGTGGCTGATGTCGCGCTCGTGCCACAGCGCCACGTTCTCCAGCGCGGGCACGGCGGCGGCGCGCACCAGGCGCGCGAGGCCGGTCAGGTTCTCGCTCAGCACCGGATTGCGCTTGTGCGGCATCGCCGAGGAGCCTTTCTGGCCGGCGTGGAAGAATTCCTCGGCCTCCCGCACCTCGCTGCGCTGCAAATGGCGCACCTCGGTCGCGAGGCGCTCGACGCCGCTGGCGACGACGGCAAGCGCGCAGAAAAACGCGGCGTGGCGGTCGCGCGGGATGACCTGGGTGGAAACCGGTTCGACCGCGAGGCCGAGCTTGGCCGCGACATGCGCCTCCACCCGCGGATCGAGATGCGCGAAGGTTCCGACCGCGCCGCTGATCGCCGCCACGGCCACCTCGGCCCGCGCGGTCTCCAGCCGGGCACGGTTGCGCGCGAATTCCGCATAGTGGCCGGCGAGCTTCAGGCCGAAGCTGGTCGGCTCGGCGTGAATCCCGTGGCTGCGCCCGACGGTGAGCGTGTGCTTGTGCTCGAAGCGCGCGCGTCTTCAGCGCCGCCAGCACCGCATCGACATCGGCGAGCAGCAGGTCGGCCGCTTCGGCGAGCTGAACGGCAAGGGCCGTGTCGAGCACGTCGCTGCTCGTCATGCCGAGATGGAGGAAGCGCGCCTCCGGCCCGATCGCCTCGGAAAGCCAGGTGAGGAACGCGATCACATCATGGCGGGTTTCGCGCTCGATCGCCTCGATGCGAGCGAGGTCGGCGGGCGGCGAACGCGGTCATCGCAGCGCCGCCACGGGCACGGATTGCCGCGGCCGCGGCGGCAGGAATACTGCCCATCGCCGCCATCGCCTCGGCCGCGAGCGCCTCGATCTCGAACCAAATTTGCAGGCGGTGCTCGGTCGACCAGATGGCGGCCATCGCCGGGCGGGTGTAGCGGGGGATCATCGGCGCTCCAATCTCTGCTCGGGAGCAAGCTTTCTATGACCGACGACGTCCTGCTGCACCAGCTCGCGGCGCTCGCCCAGGTGGTGCTGATAGACCTGACTTTGGCCGGCGACAACGCCGTCGTGGTCGGCATGGCGGTGGCCGGGCTGCCCACGCACCAGCGGCGGATGGCAATCCTGGTGGGCATCGGCGCGGCGGCGGCCCTGCGCATCGCGATGGGCGCGGTGGCGCTGAAGCTGCTTGCGATCGTCGGTCTGCTGTTGGCCGGCGGGCTGCTGTTGCTCTGGGTCTCCTGGCGCCTCTTTCGCGAGCTGCGCCGCCCCACGGAGACCCATGCCCGGGCGGCCCCGAAAACGCTCGCCGCGGCGATGTGGCAGATCGCCCTGGCCGACGTTTCGATGAGCCTCGACAACGTACTGGCCGTCGCCGGGGCCGCAGCGGGGCATTTCTGGGTGCTGGTCACCGGGCTTGTGCTGTCGGTCGTGCTGATGGGCGTCGCCGCCGACCTCGTGGCCCGCCTGCTGGAGCGCAACCGGTGGCTCGCCTGGGCCGGCCTGGTGATCGTTCTGATTGTGGCGCTGCGGATGATCTGGACCGGCGGGCACGAGGTCGCGGAACACGTCCTTTCCGGCTGAGGCCCGATCAGGCGCGCAATTGCGCGAGCAGCCCGGCGATGTCGGCCGCCCCCCAGTGCGCCGCGATGAGCCCGTCGCGCACCATGAGAATGTCGCAGGAATTGAACACGATCCGCCGGCCAGTGGGCGCAATGCCGAAATAGGCGCCGCGGTGGGTCCCGGAATAGGTGAAGTTGGCCGCCACCATGTCGCCCGCGACGACGACCGGGTCGGCGTCGACCTTCAGGTCCGGGCAGCGCCGCGAGCCGGGCCGCGAAATAGTTCACCGTGTTCTGCTTGGCAGCTCACGCCCGGCGGCGACTTGAGCGGAGCGGCCGCACTGGTCTGGTGCTGCGGCGTAGTCCTCCGCGAACAGGGCCGCGAAGGCCTTCAGGTCATGCGCGCTGAGCGCCGCGGCGAAGGCCTCGGCAACGTTGCCCGCCGCCGCGGCAGCGGCCGGCAGCCCGGCAAGCGCCGCAAGCATCACGATGCTGGTCCGCCGATCCATGTGCCCGCTCCTCCCCCGTCTTCCGGCCACCGGCCGGCCAATCCCTCAGAGCAGTCCTTCGCGCCGGAAGCTCAGCCAGCGCCCGTTGCCGACGATCACGTGGTCATGCAGCACGATCGAAAGCGCCCCGGCCGCGGCACGGATCTCCTGCGTCACGGTCACATCCTGGGCCGAGGGCGTGGGATCGCCGCTCGGGTGGTTGTGCACGATGATGAGCGCGGTGGCGTGCAGTTCCAGCGCCCGGCGCACCACCTCGCGCGGATAGACGGGCGTGTGGTTCACCGTGCCGCGTGCCTGTGCCTCGTCGGCAAGGAGGCGGTTGCGGCTGTCGAGGAACAGGACCCGGAACTGCTCCACCCGCTCGCGGGCGAGGGCGGCGGTCAGGTAGTCGATCAGCCGGTCCCAGTGATTGAGGAGGGGCCGCTCCATGACCTCGGCCCGCGCCAGGCGCAGCGCCGCCGCCTGCACGGTCTTGAGCGCGGCGACGCCGGCCTCGCCCAACCCCTCGACCGCCCGCAGCTCCTGCAACGGTGCCGCGATCGCGGCGGCGAAGCTGCCGAAGCGGTTGAGCAGGGCGCGCGCAAGCGGCTTCGTGTCGCGTCGCGGCAGCGCCACGAACAGGACCATCTCGATCAGTTCGTGATCGGCGAGCGCGTCGGGGCCGGCGGTGAGCAGGCGGGTGCGCATCCGGGCGCGATGCCCTTCCGCGCCGACCGGCGTCGGCGCGGCGTCGAGCAGGCCGAGTTGTTCGGCCGGTGCGCGCGGATCGCGGGCCATGCGCCGCGAGCCTGCCACGTCGCCGCCAGGGCGGGAAGATAGTTACGCGACCGCGTAGGGTGCCAGGGCCGCGCGCCAGTCCGGCGTGACCGCGATCGGCCGGCGGCTCGCGGTGTCGATCACGACCAGCACGGAAAGCGCGTTGGCCACCGTCTCGCCCGAAAACTCCAGGCGCTGGCGGAGATGGATGGATTTCGTGCCGATCCGCGCGACCGCGGTTTCGATCCGCACCTCGCCGGGCCAGTTCATCTCGCGCAGGAAATCGAGCTCCAGGCGGGCGATGACCACCCCCTGCCCGGCGGCCGGATCCAGCAGGCCGCAGGTGGCCATGAGCTCCGCCCGCCCCGCCTCCAGCATCACGGCATAGACGGCGTTGTTGACGTGGCCGACGGAATCCGTGTCGCAGAAGCGCAGGCGCTGGGAAGTGACGAACGGCGCGGGCACGCCGTTCAGTTCGGGAACGGGGGCTTGTCGAGGCCGGCCGGCGAGAAGGTGAACACCTCGACCCCGGTCTCGGTCACGCCGACCATGTGCTCGAACTGCGCCGAGAGGCTGCGGTCGCGCGTCACCGCGGTCCAGCCGTCGTCGAGCACCTTCACTTCGGGGCGGCCGGCGTTGACCATCGGCTCGATGGTGAAAAACATGCCAGGCCGCAGCACCGGCCCTTCGCCGGGGCGGCCGAAATGCAGCACGTTCGGCGCCTCGTGGAAGCGCCGGCCGATGCCGTGGCCGCAGAAGTCGCGCACCACGCTGAAACGGTGCCCCTCGACAAAGGCCTGGATCGCGTGGCCGATGTCGCCCAGCGTCGCGCCCGGCCGCACCGCCTCCACGCCGCGCATCAGTCGCCGCGTACGTCACGTCGATCAGGTTGCGGGCGCGGGTGGACGGCGGCCCGGCGCAGAACATGCGGCTGGAGTCGCCGTGCCAGCCGTCGAGAATGACGGTCACGTCGATGTTCAGGATGTCGCCGTGACTCGAGCCGCCGATCGCCCGGGATGCCGTGGCAGACGACGTGGTTGATCGAGGTGCAGATCGACTTCGGGAAGCCGCGGTAGTTGAGCGGCGCCGGGACGGCGCCGTGGCCGACGATGAACTCGTGGCACAGGCGGTCGAGCGTCGCCGGTCGCGACGCCCGGGCGGATATGGGCCGGCGATCATGTCGAGCGTCTCGGCCGCCAGCCGGCCGGCCGCGCGCATGCCGGCGAAATCCTCCGGTGTATAGATGGTGATCCGCCGTGCGTCCGCGCTCGCCGTCCATCAACCCGCTCCGCCGCTGCCGCGTCCAACATGCGCAAGCCCTCCCGCACGGCGCAAGGTCAAGTGCCCGGCGCGATGCGCGCCGCGCCGGATGGCCTCAGCGACTGGCGAGTTGCCCCGGACTCGGGCACGCAGGACACTGCACGCGACGTGGCGGCGCACCAGGGCGGCGCAGGCGCTGCGCGCGTCGGCCTGGGTCAAGCCCGAGACGGCGGCCCGGAACAGGGTGCGACGGCGCACCACCACCGGCTCGATCCGCACATCGCCGTCGTCCGTCAGGCGGCGGACGCGGCGCCGGCGCCGCGCGGGCGGCGCTGCCGGTGGCGAAGCCGCCGGTCAGCACGCCCCAGCGCGGCGCGCGCGGCGCCGGCGGCCGGTTCCTGCGTCGCCGCCTGCGCGGTCGCAACGATGCCGGCGCCCGCCCGTGCCGCCACCCATTCGCGGCGGCTCTCGGGCGGCACGTCCATCTGGTCAAAGCCGGCATCGAGCAGGGCCGCCATGTGCACGTCGCGCTCCCCCGGCCGCGCCGCCCCGAGCACCACGCCGATCAGCCGCACGTCACTGCGCACTGCCGAGGTGACGAGGTTGAAGCCGGATGCCTCGATATAGCCGGTCTTGATGCCGTCGGCGCCGGGGTAGCTCTGCAACATGTGGTCGTGATTGAGCACCATCCGGCCGCGGAAGGTGAAGGAGGGGGTGCTGAAATAGCGGTACTCCTCGGGGAAGTCCTGCACCAGGTGGCGCGCGAGGATGGCGAGGTCGCGCGCCGTGGTCAGCTGCTCCGGGTCGGGCAGGCCGGAGGCATTGCGGAACGTGCTGTGCGCCATGCCGAGCGCGCGCGCCCGCAGCGTCATCATCTGGGCAAAGCGCTCTTCGTCGCCGCCGAGCAGTTCGCCGAGCGCCGCCGCGGCGTCGTTGGCCGATTTGGTGACCAGGCCGAGGATCGCCTGCTCGACCGTGATGCGCGTCCCCGGGATCAGCCCGAGCTTCGAGGGCGACATGGCCGCGGCGTGCGCCGAGACCGGCACCGCGCTGCCCAGGCCGAGCCGGCGGTCCCGCAGCGCCTCGAACACCATGTAGAGCGTCATCATCTTGGTCAGGCTGGCCGGATAACGCGGCTCGTCCGCATTGACCGCGCTCAGCACGGCGCCGCTCGCCGCATCGATCACGATCGAGCTGTAGCGATCTGAACCGATCTGCGCCGATGCCGGCCCGATGCCGAGGAGCATGGTCGCGACGAGGGCCAGCAGCGCGTAGCCATGCAGCAGGCGCATCACACTTCCGCGAGCACGCCGGCGCACTGCGTCCACTTCCACTCCTGTCGGCGAAGGTCTCGGCCAATGCTTACGCGGCCGAGGCGGTCCGTGTCCAGCAGGAAAAGCGAGGAAAAGACATGGAATGAAAGGCTTAAGGCCGGGATTTCAGGTTGAATTGGGTTCGGCTCCTGAAGGTCTCGCCTCAGCATCAGTCGCCGAAACGTCTTTTTGCGGTGCACAAAATTTCCGTTGACGCGTCGCGACGGCCTACCTATCTAGCCATTGTGCGGTGCAGCAAACGCGACGACGCGAGCGACGGGTTGGCTGGCGGCGGACAATCCCGTTGCCGCGCCACGCGACGCTCTCAGCAAGGAGGACGACATGGCGAGAAAGGGCGGCGAAGGCATGCCGACCGATAGCACGACGGACGCCGCGGTGGCCGCGTTCCCCGCCGCCGCAGGCGCGGCGGAAACGGTCGTGGCGGCCGCAGACCCCGTCAGGCAGCCGCAGGTGCGGCCGAGGCGGGCTTCAATCAGGCAAGTTCGGAGGTTAAGGCGAAAATGGAGAAGGCGATGAAGACGGCCGAGGAAATGGTTTCCTTCGGCCAGGGCAATGTCGAGGCGCTCGTGAAGTCGGGCCAGATCTGGGCCGCGGGCGTGCAGGATATCAGCAAGCAGGTGGCGGCCAGCGCCCAGGCGCAGGTGGACTACACCGTCGCCACGATGAAGGCGCTCGCCGGGGTGAAGTCGTTCAAGGAGGCGATCGACCTGCAGTCGAGCCTCGCCCGCTCCTCGCTCGAGAAGGCGGTGGCGGAGACCGGCAAGCTTACCGACGCCTCGCTCAAGCTCGCCGAGCAGACGCTGGCGCCGATGACGGCGCGGGTGACGCTGGCGATGGAGAAGTTCGGGCGCCCCGTCTAGTTGCGGAGCCGATTGCGGGCCGCAACGCGGCCCGCCCGTTCGCAGACAAGCGCCGGCCCCGGGCATCCCCGCGGGCCGGCGTTTCGTGTCTGTTCCGGCGCGCAGTGCCTGCGAGGCATGCGCACACTCTTTTCCCGACCGCCCGGAGTTCGATATTCTGAGCGAGACGGGGTCGCCGCGGCGGCCGAGGAACGGTTCGTGTGGCCACGAGCAGACGGGCGCAGCGATGAGCGACGGTGACAGGCGCAAGGACGACGGACGCATCGACGGCGGCGAGGGTCCGACCACCGGCGTGGTGGTCCGCGCCCGCCCGAAAACGCGCAAGCCCGCGATGTACAAGGTGCTTGATGCTGAACGACGACTACACGCCGATGGAGTTCGTCGTTCACGTCCTCGAGCGGTTTTTCCAGAAGTCGCGCGAGGAGGCGACTCGGATCATGCTGCACGTGCATCGCCGCGGCGTCGGCGTCTGCGGCGTGTTCACCTACGAGGTTGCCGAGACCAAGGTGACACAGGTGATGGACCTGGCACGGCAGAACCAGCACCCGCTGCAGTGCACGATCGAAAAGGAATAGCTGGCCGGATGGCCGGGGGTGGCACGTGGATTGCGTCGAATTAAATGATGGGAGGTGCATTGCCGCTCGCGGTCAGTGCACAATCGAGAAAGAATGAAGCCGTAAGCCGGTGGTGAACGCGGCCTGGCGGTCCGGAGTCGCGTATCAATCGGGGGCGCACCACCAGCCCCGGAAGGCCGAGGCGGCCGGTCGCGCTGTGAGCCGCATGAAGGAGCGTTGCACGCATGCTGTCCCGCAATCTTGAGCAGACGCTCCACCGCGCCCTCTCTTTCGCCAGCGAACGCAAGCACGAATACGCGACCCTCGAGCACCTGCTGCTCGGGCTTGACCGACGACAGCCGATGCCGCGACGGTGCTGCGTGCCTGCGGCGTGGACCTCGACAAGCTGCGCGGCGACCTGACCGAGTTTCTCGACAAGGACCTGGCCGGCCTGGCGACCGACCGGCCGGGCGACCCGAAGCCGACCGCCGGGTTCCAGCGCGTGGTGCAACGCGCCGCCATCCACGTGCAGTCCTCCGGCCGCGACGAGGTCACCGGCGCCAACGTGCTGGTCGCCCTGTTCAGCGAGCGCGAAAGCCACGCCGTCTATTTCCTGCAGACGCCAGGACATGACGCGGCTGGACGCGGTGAATTTCATCAGCCACGGCATCGCCAAGGCGCCGGGCCGCAGCCAGACCGCGCCCGGTGCAGGGCACCGGCGAACGGGCCACGAGGCCGGAGCGCGAGGAGAAGCCGAGCCGGCGCGGCCAGGACGCGCTGTCCAACTACTGCGTCAACCTCAACAAGAAGGCGATGGCGGGCAAGATCGACCCGCTGATCGGCCGCGAGAGCGAGATCGAGCGCACGATCCAGATCCTCTGCCGCCGCACCAAGAACAATCCGCTCTATGTCGGCGAGCCCGGCGTCGGCAAGACCGCGATCGCCGAGGGCCTGGCCAAGCGGATCGTCGAGGGCGACGTGCCCGAGGTGCTTGCGAAGTCCACGATCTATCGCGCTCGACATGGGCGCGCTGCTCGCCGGCACCCGCTACCGCGGCGACTTCGAGGAGCGGCTGAAGGCCGTGGTGACGGAGCTGGAAGCCCAGCCGCACGCGGTGCTGTTCATCGACGAGATCCACACCGTGATCGGCGCCGGCGCGACCAGCGGCGGGGCGATGGATGCCTCGAACCTGCTCAAGCCCGCACTCGCCTCCGGCACGCTGCGCTGCATCGGCAGCACGACCTACAAGGAATTCCGCAACTATTTCGAGAAGGACCGCGCGCTGGTGCGGCGGTTCCAGAAGATCGACGTGAACGAGCCGACCGAACGAGGATGCGGTGAAGATCCTCCGCGGGCTCAAGATCAACTACGAGAAGCCACCACAAGGTCCGCTACACCGACGAGGCGATCCGCGCCGCGGTCGAGCTCTCGGCGAAGTACATCCACGACCGCAAGCTGCCGGACAAGGCGATCGACGTGATCGACGAGGTCGGCGCGTCGCGCATGCTCCAGCCCGAGCACAAGCGTCGCAAGACCGTGACCTTGCGCGATGTGGAGGAGATCGTCGCCAAGATCGCGCGCATTCCGCCGAAGAGCGTGTCGGCCGACGACAAGGAGACGCTGCGCAACCTCGAGCGCGACCTCAAGAGCATGGTGTTCGGCCAGGACAGGGCGATCGAGGCGCTGGCGAGCGCGATCAAGCTGTCCCGCGCCGGCCTGCGCGACCCCGAGAAGCCGATCGGCAACTACCTGTTCAGCGGCCCGACCGGCGTCGGCAAGACCGAGGTTGCGCGCCAGCTCGCCAAGACCCTGGGCATCGAGCTGATCCGCTTCGACATGAGCGAGTACATGGAGCGGCACAGCGTGTCCCGCCTGATCGGCGCGCCGCCCGGCTATGTCGGCTTCGACCAGGGCGGGCTGCTGACCGACGCGATCGACCAGCATCCGCACTCGGTGCTGCTGCTCGACGAGATCGAGAAGGCGCATCTCGATCTGTTCAACATCCTGCTGCAGGTGATGGACCACGGGAAGCTCACCGACCACAACGGCAAGACCGTGGACTTCCGCAACGTGATCCTGATCATGACCACGAACGCGGGCGCCTCCGATCTCGCGCGCGAGGCGATCGGGTTCGGGCGCGAGGCCCGCATGGGCGACGACGACGACGCGATCAAGCGGCTGTTCACGCCGGAGTTCCGCAACCGGCTGGATGCCATCATCGGCTTCGCCGGCCTCACCCCGGAGATCGTCGGCCGGGTGGTGGAAAAGTTCGTCATGCAGCTCGAGGCGCAGCTCGCCGACCGCAACGTGACGATCGAGCTTTCCTCGGCCGCGAAGGAGTGGCTCGCCGAACGCGGCTATGACCGGCTCTACGGCGCGCGGCCGCTGGCGCGCGTCATCCAGGAGCACATCAAGCAGCCGCTCGCCGAAGAACTTCTGTTCGGCAAGCTCGCCAAGGGCGGCGCCGTGAAGGTGACGTTGAAGGACAACAAGCTCGAGTTCCAGTGCATCGAGGCCGCGGTGCCCGCCCTGCCGCGCCCGGAGGGCGACGAGGGCGAAGGCGAGCGCGAAAGCGAAACCGCCGAGTAGCATCGCTCCTTCCATCCCGGCTGGCCCTCGGACCCCTGGCACTCTTGCCAGGGGTCTTGCTTTGCCCCATCTGTCCGGCAGGATTGCTGGTCAGTACGATGGCATGAGAGGTCGATGCCCGCCCCGCTCATCGTCCGCCGCAAGCTGTTCGAACAGGTGGCGGCGCACCTGGAGAGGCAGATCCTGGACGGCGCGCTGAAGCCCGGCGACCGGCTGCCGCCGGAGCGCGACCTGCAGGAGCAGTTCGGCGTCGGCCGCCCAGCGATCCGCGAGGCCCTGATCGCGCTGCAGCGCACCGGCCTGATCGAGATTGCCAACGGCACCCGCGCCCGCGTCGCGATGCCTACCGCGTCCGGTGTACTGGAGGGGATGCTGCCGGCCGTGCGGCAGATGCTGTCCACGACCGAGGGGCAGCGCCACTTTCACCAGGTGCGCACGTTCCTCGAGGTCGGGCTGGCCCGGCAGGCGGCACGGGAGGCGACGGAGGAGCACCTCTCGCGGCTGGCGTCGGCGCTCGAACGCAACCGGGCGGCGATCGGCGACACCCGCAGCTTTATCGCAACCGACGTGGCCTTCCACTACGGACTGGCCGAAATCCCGGGCAACCCGGTGATCCTCGGGCTGCACGATGCGATGTCGGCCTGGCTCAAGCAGCAGCGGGCCCTGACCCTCAAGACCACGGGTCAGGATGCGATCGCCTATGCGGCGCATGAGCGCATCTTCGCGGCGATCCGCGCCCACGACCCCGACGCCGCCGAGACGGCGATGGCCGACCACATGCGCCAGCTCGGCACTCTGCTGGCGAACCTCGACGGCAACGGCCAGGGCTGACCCCCGCTTGGCGGCTTCCCCTGGCGGCTTCCCATCCGCCGAAGAATCAGCTATTCGTTATCGAACGATCTGGCTCAAACAAGCGAGGCAGCCCGTCAGCGCTGCCCGAGGGGCGTCAATGAAGCTCTATATGCATCCGGCCTCGACCACGAGTCGGGCCGTCGCGCTGTTCGTGGTGGACAACGCGCTGCCGGTGGAATTCCAGGTGGTGGACCTGTTCTCCGGCGAACACCTGCGCGAGCCTTTCGTCTCGATCAATCCCAACCGGATGGTGCCGGTGCTCGACGACGGCGATTTCCGGCTGACCGAGAGTTCGTCGATCCTGAAATACATCGCCGAGAAAACCGGCTCGCCCGCCTACCCGAAGGATCTGCAGCAGCGGGCGCGGGTCAACGAGGTGATGGACTGGTTCAACTCCAACTTCTACCGCGACTACGGCTACGGGCTGATCTACCCGCAGGTCTTCCCGCACCACAAGCGGCCGTCCGAGGAGGGTCAGACCATCACGCTGAACTGGGGAAAGGAAAAGACCCAGGGCTGGCTCCAGATTCTCAACGACCATATCATCGGGCCCGACCGGAGCTACCTGTGCGGCGACGCGATCACGATCGCCGACTATTTCGCGGTTGCGATTCTGCAAGTCGGTGAGCTGATCCACTGCGATTTCTCGCAGTATCCGAACATCGCCCGCTGGCTTGCCAACATGAAGAAGCGCGCGAGCTACGAGAAGGTCTATGAGGTGATCCAGGGATTCGGGAAATCACTCGAAGGGCAGAATTTCGTCGCCGTCGCCTGAACCTGCGCAAGAGGAGGTGCGTCGTGATCAAGGGGCTGCATCACAACGCCTATCGCTGCCGCGATTCCGAGGAGACGCGGCAGTTCTACGAGGGCTTCCTGGGCCTGCCGCTCGCCGGCGCGCTGCGCATCGCGGAGTCGATGACGGGGCGCAAGACCGATGTGCTGCACACGTTCTATCGGCTCGACGACGGGTCCTACCTCGCGTTCTTCGAGGCTCCGGACCGTCCGTTCGAGTTCAAGCAGCAGCATGACTTCGACCTGCACATCGCCCTGGAGGTGGACGAGGCGGCGCTGAAGGCGTTTCAGGCGCGCGCGAAGGCCGAGGGACGCGAGATGCGCGGGGTGTCCGACCACCACTTCATCCACTCGATCTACTTCCGCGACCCGAACGGCTATGTGATCGAGCTCACGGCCAAGCAGCCCGGACACGACGACGCGATGGATCCCGCGCACAACGACGCGCGAAAGATCCTCGATCAGTGGCAGGCCGACGTGCACTGAGCGCGCCGCGATGCGGCGGAGCGAACAGCGCATTCTGACCACGCATACCGGCAGCCTGCCGCGCCCGGCGGGGTTGACGGGCCTGCTGGTGCGGCGCGCGCGCGGCGAGACGGTCGACGCCGCGGCGTTCGAGACCGCCGTCGCCGCCGCGCGGCGCTGGGTCGTGGAGCGGCAAATCGAGGCCGGCATCGATGTCGGCAATGACGGCGAGCAGCAGCGCGAGAGTTTCTTCCTGCATGTCCGCCACCGCATGAGCGGGTTCGGCGGCACGTGGCAGCGGACACCGCCCGCCGATGTCGAGCGCTATCCGGAATTCAAGCAGGCACGCAACGCACAACTCGCGGGGAAGGAGGCGGTCAGCAGCTTCGCGCCGTTCAAGGCGATCGGCGCAGTGCGCTACGTCAACCGCGATCTGGTGCGGGCGGAATGCCATGCCTTCCGCGCGACGCTCGATGCGCTTGGCGCCGGGTTCGTGGAGCCGTTCCTCACCGCCCCTTCGCCCGGCATCATCGCCGCGGCCGTGCGCAACGAATACTACGACACGGAGGATGCCTATCTTGCGGCCCTCGGCGCCGCGCTGCGGGTCGAGTACGAGGCGATCGTCGGCGCGGGGTTCCTGTTGCAGCTCGACTGCCCCGACCTCGCGCTGGAGCGGCATGTCAGCTACCAGGACCGGCCGGTGAACGCGTTCCTGGGGTTCGCGGAAAAGGTGGTCGCGACGATCAACGCGGCGATTGCCGACATCCCGCCCGCACGGGTGCGCATGCACGCCTGCTGGGGCAACTACGAAGGGCCGCACGATTGCGACGTGCCGCTCGCGGAAATCCTGCCGGTGCTGCGCCAGGCCCGCGTGGGGGCGCTGGTCCTCCCATTCGCCAACCCGCGCCATGCGCACGAGATCGGCTGCCTGGCCGCGACGCCGCTCGCGCCGGACCAGATCATCGTCGCGGGCGTGATCGACACGCTGACCAATTTCGTCGAGCACGCCGAGGTCGTCGCCGAACGCATCGAGCGCGTCGCCCGCGCGGTCGGGGACCCGGCGCGCGTCATCGCGGGCACCGATTGCGGCTTCGACACCTCGGCCGGCATGGGGCGGGTGGCGGGCGACGTGGTGTGGGCCAAGCTTGCGGCACTCACCGAAGGGGCGCGCCACGCCTCCGCCCGGCTATTTCCCCGCTAGCGCGACGAGGGGAGTTGCCAAGCCGCGACCGGCTGGCGCAAATTTAGTCTGACAAGAGAGAAAGCGGCGCCGCACATGGCCCGCGAGGAGGGGAAACGATGACCGAAACCACCGCCAACCGGCGCGAACTGCTGCGTGCCGCCGCCACCGCCGGGCTCGCCGGCGCGGCCCTGCTCGGGAACCTCGGCATTCCGCCGGCGCTGGCCGCCGAGATGGGCAAGGTCGCCGGGCGCTCGGAGAAGCCGTTGAAGGCGGCGTTCTCCAATGCCGGGCTTCAAGCAACCTGGTGCGCGCAGGGCAAGCAGGCGGCCGAATACTGGGGCAAGCTGTTCAACGTCGACGTGACCTGGTTCGACGGCGAGCTCAGCGCCACCAAGCAGCGCGCCGCCATCGACAACATGGCGAGCCAGAAATGGGACTTCGTCGCGATCCAGGCATTCGGCATCGGCACGCTGACCGCGCCGGTCGAGAAGATGATCAACGCCGGCACGCCGGTGATCGACATGGACACGCTGATCGCGCCGCTCGACAAGATCGCGGTGCACAGCTTCCTTGCCCCGGATAACGAGTTCATGGGTGCCGCCGTGACCCAGGCGCTGGTTGATGCCATCGGCGGCGAGGGCATCATGACCATGACCCAGGGCGCGCTGGGCCACACCGGCGCCCAGGGGCGCGCGCGCGGGTTCGAGAGCATCGTCAAGAAATACCCGAAGATCCAGGTCGTGGACACGACCCCTGGCGACTGGGACGTCTCGAAGACGGCCCGCATCTGGGAGACGCTGCTGACGAAATACCCGAAGATCGACGCCGCGTTCTTCCACAACGACGACATGGCGCTCGCCGCCTACAACGTGATGAAGGCGCACAACCGCACCAGCATCAAGATCGGCGGCGTCGATGCCATGCCGCCGGCGCTCGTCGCGGTCGCCGACGGGCGCATGCTGGCCACCGTCCGCAACCCCTCCTGCCGCATCCATGGCGGCGCGATCATCGCCGGCGTCGCCGCGGTGGTCGGCGGCGAGAAGACCGGCATGGGCCCCGGCATGATCCCAAAGCATGTCATCACCGACGGGCCGGTGGTGACGAAGGCCAATGCGCCGGGGATGATGTGGATGGAGGAGCACTTCCTGATCTGACGCAGGCGCCGTTCGACCCGTGGACGCCTCGGCTCCTCTCCTCGACCTTGCCGGCATCACGAAGTCGTTCGGCGGGGTGGCGGCACTGACGGACGTGGATTTCGCCCTGCGATCGGGCGAGATCCACGGTCTGGTCGGCGAAAATGGCGCCGGCAAGAGCACGCTGATGAAGATCATCGCCGGCGTGCACACGGCGTACGGCGGTGTCATGCGCGTCGCCGGCGTTCCGGCGCGGTTCCGCTCGGCCCGCGACGCGCGCGATGCCGGGATCGGCATGGTGCACCAGGAACTCTCGATCGTCCGCGATCTTTCGGTCGCCGAGAACGTGCTTCTCGGCGTGCAGCCACTGAACCGCTTCGGCCTCGTCGACTACGCGACCATGTTCCGCACCGCCGGCGACCAGTTGCACCAGCTCGGCATCGACGTCGATCCGCGCAAGCCGGCGGGCGAGCTCCCGCTCGGCCTGCAGCAGATGGTCGAGATCGCACGGGTGCTATTCTCCGGCGCCCGCATCATCATCCTCGACGAACCGACGTCGGCGCTGTCGCCACCGGAAGTGGAGCATCTGTTCACGCTGCTGCGCGGCGTGCGCGATGCCGGGCACAGCTTCGTGTTCATCTCCCACTTCCTCGATGACATCCTGCGCATCTCCGACACCGTCACGATCTTCCGCAACGGCCGGCGGATCGCGACCGCGCCGGTGGCAGGGATCGACAAGGCGTGGATCATCGAGCGGATGATCGGCGCCGGACACCATGAGCTTGAAGAGAGCTACACCGGCGACATCTTCCTCGACAGCAAGCCCGAGGCGCCGGTGGTGCTGCAGACGCAAGGCCTCGGGCGCGTCGGCGCGTTCGAGGATGTGTCGCTCGAAGTGCGCGCCGGCGAGGTGCTGGGCATCTACGGGTTCCTCGGCTCGGGACAGCTGGAGCTGGCCCGCGCACTGTTCGGCCGGCCGCACGCGGAACGCGGGCGCGTGCGCATCGAGGGCGCCGAGGTGCACCTGCGCAATACCGCCGCGGCACGGCGCGCCGGCATGGCCTTCGTCCCGGAGAGCCGCCGTGCGATGCTGTTTCATCTCGAGCCGGTGTTCAAGAACATCTCGATCAGCATCCTCGAACGCATCTCGCGCCTCTGGCTCCGCCCGGAGGCCGAGCGCACGATCGCGAGCAAGCATGTGCAGTCCCTGCAAATCCGCCCGCCGCTGGTGGACCGGCCACTCGGCACGCTCTCCGGCGGCAACCAGCAGAAGGTGGCGCTCGCCAGGTGGCTCACCTATGCGCCGAAAGTGTTGGTGCTGAGCGAGCCCACGCGCGGGATGGATGTCGGTGCCAAGGACGACGTGCTGAAGATCGTGAAATCCCTGCGCGCCCAGGGCATCGGCGTGGTCGTTGTCTCCACGGAGCCGGAGACGGTGCTTTCGCTCGCCGACCGCATTCTGGTGATGAAGCGAGGACGCATCGCGAAGGAATTTTCCCGCGAGGTGGTCAGCAAGGACCGCCTTCTCGCCGCCGCATGAGAGGCCCGTCCCGATGAACACCTCCGCCGCCGGTGCGCCAGCGCGCGCCTTCTCCGCCGCTGCATGGCTGCGCAGCCAGTTGCGGAACATCGCCCCGTTCGCGACGCTGCTCGTGCTGGTGGTGCTGTTTTCCGTCGCGAGCCCGAGCTTCGCCACCTTCGACAACCTCAACAACATCCTGCAGCAGATCTCCGTCACCGGAATCATGGCGGTCGGCCTGACCTTCGTGATCCTGTGTGCCGAAATCGACCTCAGCGTGGCGAGTGTGGCGAACGCGACGGGAATCGTCGTCGCGTACTTCACGCTGCAGGACCCGAGCGTGAACATCGCCAACCTTCCCCTGCCCGGCTTCGCCGCGATCGTGCTGGCCTTGGTCGCGAGCGTCTTGTTCGGCTGCGCCACCGCATTCGGCATCACGATGATCGGCATTCCGAGCTTCATCATGACGCTGGCGATGCTGCAGATCGGCGCGGGCGTGTGTGCGATGCTGGTGCGCGGGCAGATCGCCTACAATGTGCCGGGCGTGATCGCGACGCTCGGCAACGGCTCACTCGGCCCGGTGCCCTGGATCGTGATCGTGGCGGCGCTGATCCTGCTGATCGGGCACGTCGTGCTCACCTATACGCGGTTCGGCCGCTACGTCTACATGACCGGCGGCAACCGCGAGGCGGCGGAGTATTCGGGGATCAACACCAAGGCGATCGTCGCCGCGGTGATGGTAATCTCCGCCGTCTGCTCCGGCATCGCGGGCATGCTGGGCGTCGCGCATTTCGGCAGCGCGCAGCAGGACGAGTTCGAGACCTATCTGCTCGACTCGATCTCCGCCGTCGTCGTCGGCGGCACCAGCCTGTTCGGCGGCCAGGGCGGGATCGGCAATACGATCGTGGGGCTGTTCGTGCTGGGCGTGCTCAACAACGGGCTGGACCACGTCCGCATCGACAGTTTCCTCAAGATCCTGATCCGGGGGCTGATCCTGTTGCTGGCGCTGATCGTGAACGTTTATGCCCAGCGCATGCGCACGAGGGCGGCGAGCGCCGCGGGCGCGTGAACTACTCCTCGTCGTACTCCGCCGAAATATCCTGCCCGGTGTAGTCCGGCATCAGCAGCCGTCGCGACGAAGCTGATTACGGCGCAGACCAGGATGTAGAGGGCGACCGCATGGCCCGAGCGATAGGTGGCGAACAGCCAGGTCGCGATCAGCGGCGCCGGGCCGCCGGCGATGATGGAGGCGAGCTGGTAGCCGAGCGAGGCGCCGCTGTAGCGCAGGCGCGGCGTGAACGCCTCCGCGATCAGCGCCGCCTGCGGGCCGTACTGCATATCGTGCGGGATGAGCGAGAGCACGATGGCGAGGAACACCAGGGCCGGCACTGCCGTGTCCAGCATGCCGAAATAGAGGAAGCCGAAAATGCCTACCGCGACGACGCCGAGCAGGTACATCCGCTTGCGCCCGATGCGATCGGAGATGTGACCGGAAAGCGGGATCGTCACGAACGACACGCAGGAGGCAACCAGCACCGCGCTCAGCACAAGACCGCGCGGCAGGTGCAGCGTGCCTACCGCATAGGCGAAGACGAAGGCGGTGAAGATGTAGAACGGCGCCTGTTCGGCGAGGCGCAGCAAGGCGGAGAGCACGATCTCCTTCGGCTGCTTGCGGAACGCTTCCAGGATCGGCGCGCGCTCGATCTTGCGCTCCGCCACCAGCCGGCGGAACACCGGCGTCTCCAGGACGCCGAGCCGAATCCACAGGCCGACGCCGACCAGCACGATGCTGAGCACGAAGGGCACGCGCCAGCCCCAGGCGAGAAACTGGTCGCCTGCGATGGCATTGAACGCGAGCATGACGAGGTTGGAGAGAAACAGGCCGCAGGGCACGCCGAACTGCGGCCAGCTTGCGACCAGCCCGCGGCTGCCATGCGTGCGCGCCCACTCCATCGCGAGCAGCACCGAGCCGCCCCACTCACCGCCCACGCCCACGCCCTGGACGAAGCGGAGCACGGTGAGGATCGCTGCGCCCCAGATGCCGATGCTAGCATAGCCCGGCACGAACGCGACCAGGAAGGTCGCAATGCCCATCAGCAGCAAGGTCGCGATCAGCGTCGCCTTCCGCCCGATGCGGTCGCCATAGTGGCCAAAAATCGCCGCCCCCACCGGCCGCGCCACGAAACCGACGGCGTAGATGCCGAACGATTGCAGCGTGCCCGTCAGCGGGTCCGAGCCCGGAAAGAACAGTTTCGGGAAGACGAGGCCAGCCGCCGTCCCATACACGAAGAAGTCGTACCACTCGATGGATGTGCCGATGGTCGAGGCAACCACCGCTCGCCGCAGCTGGCTCTTCTGCTCAGCCTCCGACAATGAACCCATCGCGATGGACATTCCCGCCTCCCGCGCCTCCGGTGTCACGCGGCGGCGAGGATAGGCCCGCGTTCCTCAGACGCAAGTCGCGAACCGCGCCGTGATCGCGGCGAGCACGTCGTCCTGCGGCCGCGCCCACCAGGCATGGGAAAGAATCTCCACCTCGATCATGCCGTCGTAGCCGGCGCCCTCAATCATCCTGCGCAATGCGGGGATGTCGATCACGCCGTCGCCCATCATGCCGCGATCGAAGACGAGATCGGTGGTGGGAACCAGCCAATCGCACACATGGAACGCGGCGATGCGCGGCCCGGCGGCCGCGATGCTCTCGGCAAGCACCGGATCCCACCACAGGTGATAGCAGTCGAGCGCCACGCCGACATCCGGACCCAGGCGCGCGGCGAGTGCGAGTGCCTGGGCCGTGGTGCTCAGCACCGAGCGGTCGGCGCAGGTCATCGGATGCAGCGGCTCCAGCGCGAGCCGCACGCCCGCCGCACGTGCGTGCGGAAGCAGGGCCGCGAGCCCCGCCTCCACCCGCTCCCGCGCGCCGGCAAGGTCGCGCGAGCCCGGCGGCAGGCCGCCGACGACCATCACCAGCGATGCGGCCCCAAGCGCCGCCGCTTCATCCACCGCGCGAAGGTTGTCCGCTGCCGCGTCCCGCGCCTGGAACATGCCGCCGCGGCAGAGTCCCGAGACCCGCAGGCCGGCGTCGCGGATGTGCCGCGCGGCACGGGCAACGCCGTATTCGGCGAGGCGGTCGCGCCAGGGCGCGATGCCGCGGATGCCATGCCGCGCGCAACCCTCGATGCACGCCGCCAGGGTGCTGCCACGCAGGGTGATCGTGTTGAGCGACAGGCGGGCCGGATCGGCCATCAGGCGATGCCGTGGCTCGCCAGCAGGATGCGCATGCGGGCGCAGGCGCGCTCGGGATCGGTGAGCAGGCCGGCGCCGTCGGCGAGGCGGAAGAGTTCGCAAAGATGCAGAAGCGAGCGAGCGGATTGCTGTCCTCCGACCATCACGAAATGGTCCTGATGGCCGTTGAGCCACGCCACGAAGACGATGCCGGTCTTGTAGAAGCGCGTGGGCGCACGGAAGATATGCCGCGAGAGCGGCACCGTTGGCGCGAGGATCGCGTGGAAGGCGGCTTGATCACCCTCCGCCAGCTTGCCGAGCGCCGCTGACGCGGCCGGCGCGATCGCATCGAAAATGCCTAGCAATGCGTCGGAGTGTCCCTGCGCATCGCCGGCGATCAGCGCGGCATAGTTGAAGTCATCGCCCGAATACATGCGCACGCCGTCGGGCAGCCGCCGGCGCATCGCGATCTCCTTCTGATCGTCGAGCAGCGAGACTTTGATGCCGTCCACCTTGTCCGCGTTCGCCGCGATGACGTCGAGGCAGGTGAGCATGGCGGCGGCGGGATCGTCGGTGCCCCAGTAGCCGGCAAGGGCGGGGTCGAACATCGCACCGAGCCAGTGGATGATCACCGGCGTGCGCACGCCCGCGAGGATCCGGGAATAGACGCGGCGGTAGTCGTCCGCACCGCGCGCGCAGGCGGCAAGCGCCCGCGAGGCCATAAGGATGATGCGCCCGCCCGCGGCCTCCACGGCCTCGCACTGCGTCTCATAGGCACGGATCACGTCGTCGATGCGCACGTCCGGTCCGGGTGCGAGGTGATCGGTGCCGGCTCCGCAGGCGATGATCGCGCCTGGCATCTCGCGCGCCGCCGCCAGCGAGCGCCGGATCAGTGCCAGGCTGGTCGGCCAGTCGAGCCCCATGCCGCGCTGCGCCGTGTCCATCGCCTCGGCAACGCCCAGGCCGAGCGACCACAGATGCCGGCGATACGCGATCGTGCGATCCCAGTCGATCGCCGCCTCGGTCCACGGGTCGGCCGAGGCGATCGGGTCGGCGACGACATGCGCGGCCGCGTAGGCCACCCGCGAGAACGGCGCGGTCGGGCGCGGAAACGCGCGGGGCGTCGCGGTGGCGAACGGCTCGATGCGCCCGTCGGCGCGTGGGAGGCCGATCGTCGGCATGTCAGAACTCCAGTTCGGGCAGGTCGATCCAGCGCCGCTCCCGCCAGGACTGCAGCCCCGCCTCGGCCAGCTGCACGCCGCGCGCGCCGGCTTCGAGGTTCCACGGGAATTCGTCGCTCTCGCCGGCGACGTGCCGCAGGAACAGCTCCCACTGCGCGCGAAAGCCGTTCGGGTAGGCGATGTTGTCCGGCACTTCCTGCCAGCTCGCAAAGAAGTCGATGGGCTGCGCGATGTCGGGGTTCCAGACCGGCTTCGGCGTGTTCACGCGCGCCTGCGTCCAGCATTTCTGCAACCCGGCAACGGCGCTGCCATGCGTGCCGTCGACATGCAGCGTGAGCAGGTCGTCGCGTCGCACGCGCGTGCACCAGGAGGAGTTGAAATGCGCGACGACACCGCCTCGCAGCATGAACGTCGCATAGGCCGCGTCGTCGGCGTCGGCGTCGTAGGCCGCGCCGGCCTCGTCGCAGCGGCGCGGGATATGCGTTGCGCCAAGGCAGGAGACCGACTGCACAGGCCCGAACGTGTTGTCGAGCACGTAGCGCCAGTGACAGAGCATGTCGAGGATGATGCCGCCGCCCTCGGCACGCTTGTAGTTCCAGGACGGCCGCTGCGCCGGCTGCCAGTCGCCCTCGAACACCCAGTAGCCGAACTCCCCGCGCACCGATAGCAGCCGCCCGAGCGCGCCACTCGCGATCGCGTGCTTCAGCTTGCGCAGGCCGGGCAGGAACAGCTTGTCCTGCACGACGCCATGCTTCACGCCGCGCCGCCGCGCCAGCCGGGCGACCGAGACCGCCTCGCCCAACGTCGCGGCGGCCGGTTTCTCGCAATAGACGTGCTTGCCCGCCTCGATCGCGCGCGTGAGCAGGCTGGCACGCAACTGCGTGGTGGCGGCATCGAAGAACACGGTGTCGTCGGCGTCCGCGAGCGCCGCGTCTAGATCCGTCGTCCAGCGCGCGACGCCATGCGCGCGGGCGAGCGCCGCAAGCTTCGCCTCGCTGCGGCCGACCAGGATCGGGTCCGGCACCAGCACGTCGCCCGAGCCGAGGCGAAGGCCGCCCTCGGCACGGAGGGCGGCAATGCTGCGGACCAGGTGCTGGTTGGTGCCCATGCGGCCGGTGACGCCATTCATCACGATACCGATGCGCCGTTCCGCCATCGCCGCCTCCCTGCCGCTGCCGGTAACCACGGGGTTACTTGCCGGCGTGATGGGCGTCAATGGCGGCGGTCGCGCGGATTGGCAGCGCGCCCGGCGGCTGGCATGTTCGGCCGGGTTCGGGGGAGGGGCGATGTCTGCGCAGGCAATGCAGCGTCACGTGGTCGCGGCCTGTTTTCTGGGCTGGACTCTGGATGCGTTCGACTTCTTCATCATGGTCTTCGTGCTCGGCGACATCGCCCGCGCGTTCTCCGCCGACATGCTCACGGTCACCTGGGCGATCACGCTCACCCTCGCCTTCCGTGCCGTCGGCGCCCTCATCTTCGGCCGGCTCGCCGACCGGTTCGGACGGCGGCCGGTGCTGATGTTGAACGTGCTGTGCTACTCGGTGCTCGGCTTCGCCTCCGGTCTCGCGCCGAACCTCGTCACGTTTCTCGTCCTGCGCGCCCTGTTCGGCGTCGCGATGGGCGGCGAGTGGGGCGTGGGCGCCTCGCTGACGATGGAGAGCATTCCCACCCGCTGGCGCGGCACCGTTTCCGGCATCCTGCAGGCCGGCTATTCGGTCGGCTATCTGCTGGCGGCAGTGGTGTTCGGCCTGCTCTATGTGCATATCGGCTGGCGCGGCATGTTCATGGTCGGCGCCGCGCCGGCACTGCTGGTGCTCTACATCCGCAGCAAGGTGCCCGAGAGTCCCGACTGGACGCACCGGCGGCGCGCGCCGGCGGGCACAATGGTGGCCGCGGTGACGGCGCGGCCGGCGCTGTTCGTCTATGCGATCCTGGTGATGACGGCGTTCAACTTCTTCGCCCACAGCACGCAGGACCTCTATCCCGGCGCGTTCCTGCGCGGGCAGCACCAGCTGGCACCGGGAACGGTGGCGACGATCGCGGTGATCTACAACATCGGCGCGATCGCCGGCTGTCTGCTCGCCGGCACGCTGTCACAGCATCTCGGCCGACGGCGGACCATCGTCGGCTGTGCGCTGCTGGCGATCCTGGTGATCCCGCTGTGGGCGTTTTCGGCGACGCCGGTCTGGCTCGCGGTCGGGGCGTTCCTGATGCAGTTCTGCGTACAGGGCGCGTTCGGCGTCGTGCCGGCGCATCTGAACGAGCTCTCGCCACCCGCAGTGCGCGGCACATTCCCCGGCTTCACCTACCAGATCGGCAACCTGCTCGCCGCGGCGAACGCGACCATCCAGGCCGCGATCGCCGTCCGCGCCGGCCACGACTACAGCGTGGCGCTCGCGCTGGTCGCCGGCGCCGGCGCGATCGCGGTGGCCCTGCTCATCGGGTTCGGCCGCGAGGCGCGCGAGATGCGGATGGGCGCCGGCTGAAGCGTCAGGCGAGCGGGCCGCCGGCCTGCTTCCACGCCGCCATGCCGCCGGCGATATGGCAGGCCGTGGCGATGCCCTCGTCCTGCGCCGCCTGCACCGCCATGGCACTCCGCTCGCCGAACGCGCAATAGAACACGAGCTGCTTGCCGGTGGCGCCGGCCAGCGTGTGCAGCATGCCCCCGGTGCGGATGTTCTCCGCGAGGTCGAGATAGGGCGCGTGCAGCGCGCCGGGAATGCTGCCGTGCCGCTGCCGCTCGCCGCGCTCGCGCAGATCGACCAGCACCACGTCGTCACGGCCGAGCAGCGCCTGCGCCTGGCCCGCGTCGATCGCCCAGCCGCGCTCGGCGATGGTCTGCTGCAGCAGGCCCTGCCGCATGTTCGCCGGCACCGCGACATCCATCATCTTCGGGCTGGGGAGATGCAGGTTCTCCATCACCGCCACGTATTCCTCGACCGAGCCCACCTGCAGGCGCGGGTTGTAGCGGCGCTCCTCGCCGATCGTGCTGACCGTGTCGCCCTTGTAGTCGTGCGCGGGAAAGACCAGCGTCTCGTCGGGCAGGCGCAGCAGCCGGCGCAGGCTTTCGTATTGCGCGCGGGCGTCGCCGTTCTGGAAATCGGTGCGCCCGGTGCCGCGGATCAGCAGCGTGTCGCCGGTGAACACGCGGTCGGCGAGCACGAAGCTGTAGGAATCGTCGGTGTGCCCCGGCGTGTACATCACGTCGAAGCTCACGCCCTCGATGCGCAATGCGTCGCCCTCGCCCACGCGCATTGAGACGACATCGACCTTGCTCTGCTCGCCCATCACCGTGATGCAGCGCGTGCGGTCGCGCAGCGCGCCGAGGCCGGTCACGTGGTCGGCGTGCAGGTGCGTGTCCACGGCCTTCACCAGCTTGAGATCGAGCTCCTCGATTAGCTTGAGGTAGCGGTCGACCTTCTCCAGCACCGGGTCGATGATCAGCGCCTCCCCGCCGCGGCGGCTCGCGAGAAGGTAGGTGTAGGTGCCGGACGTCGCGTCGAAGAGTTGGCGAAACAGCATGCCGGACCTCCCTCCGATCGGTCGGAGGCAAGTTTAGCGGCGGCGGCGGGCGGCCGGAAGCGGATCAGTGCACCCCGCGCGGCCGCAGGCCGGCGGCGAGGCGTGCCTCGATGCGCCCGATCGCCGCGGGCAGGTCGGCGATGCTGTCGATCACATCGTCGGCACCGGCACCGGCGAGTTCCGCCCGCGCCCGGGCAGCCAAGGTGGCGCGCGCCGGCGCGTCCAGGGCCGCGAGCTCGGCCGCCGAGAGCCCGGCGATGTTGCCGGTCAGGGCCACGCCCACGGTCCAGGTGCCGGCCGCCGTGCCTTCCGCGAGGCCGACCGGCGTGTCGTCAACCTTCACGACGTGCTCCGCAGGCCAGACGCCGAGCGCGGCCATTGTATGCCACATCATGAGCGGGCTCGGCCGGCCGGCCGGCAGGTCGCCCGCGCAAACGACAAGCTCCGGCACGTAGCCGGCGGCGGCGGCGAGCGGCAGCAGACGCTCCATGATCGGGCGGGTGTAGCCGGTGGTCGAGCCGATGCGCACCCCCCGTGCGCGCAGCGCCGCAACGGCCTGCAGCGCGCCGGGGATGAGGTCGGCGTGGGCGGCCACGGCGGCGATGTTCATGGGCTCGAAGACGGCGAAGATCGCATCCACGTCGGCCTCGGAAAAGTCGCGGCCATGTCGGGCGCGCCACGCGGCGCCCACCCGCGGAGCGGCGCCGACCGCACGGATGTGGTCGCGCTTGGCCATGCCCATCGGCCCGCGCGCGTCGGCGATCTCGATCGCCGCGCCAAACTCCGCAAAGGCGCGCACAAAGGCGCCCATGGGCGCGCGGCTGCCGCAATCGACGACGGTGCCAGCCCAGTCCAGAACGACGGCCTTGATCATTCAGAAGCCCTCCCCGAGCAAACACGGTGCTGGCGCCGCCTCCGCCCCGCGGCGGATACACCCCCGTACGGCGCGCCGCCACCTTGAGCCACGGGCGGCCCGGCCGATAACTTATGGGAGCATGGGGATGGGTGGCCGAGTGGTTTAAGGCAGCGGTCTTGAAAACCGCCAGTCCGCAAGGGCTCGTGGGTTCGAATCCCACCCCATCCGCCACTTCAGTCCCTGAGTGAGCGCTACGTTTGCGCCGCCGTTCGCCACGAGCGTCTGGAGCAGCCGGGACTTCAATTGGCCTGCTGCCGGTTTGGTAGACAGCCGGTTAAGGTCGGCACCCGATCGGAGGTCCGAGGATGGGACGACGGACATGCGGCCGCGAGTTCAAGCTCGAAGCGGCGGCTTGCCGCCACCACTACAATACCGCGCGCCCGCATTCCGCACTCGGCTACCGGTCGCCCAGGGAGTTCTTCACGATTTCCGCGCCGGCCATCCCGTGGCTCAATCAACCGGAGAATTCCAGCTTCCTGCGGCCCTGATCCAGGGGGAAGGTCAGACCCGGCGACCCCTGCCGAGTCAAGGCAGTGCTGTCCCGCCGCATCTCAGGCCGGCGGCGGCGCCGGCGTTCCGATGCCCTGATTTCCTACTTGACTTATGTGTTTTTTGATGGCCTCATAGCTTCCGCCAATAACGAAGGCGTCCTTATGGCGCTAGCAGATATCAGCTCCCTAGAAGATAGTCTTATTCGGTTCTGATCCATTAATTTTGAGTTCAGTGCCTTCGGTGTTTTTCACAACATCACGCAGTCTATGTTGTGAAAATCTGCCGAGTAGCGCCTTGTGGGATGGAGCGATGCCAATGAAAACTGTTCCGTCATTGCGCTGGTACCAGATGGACGATGACCGGTTGGCCGGGCGGAGGATCGCCGTCATCGGCGCCGGCTTCAGCGGCACCATGGTCGCGATCCACCTGCACGCGCTGCTGCCGCCTGCCTGTCAGGTCCTGCTCTGCGAGCGGGATCGCTTCGCACGCGGCACCGCGTACGCGACGCCGTTCGCACATCACATGCTGAACGTCCGCGCCAAAGGCATGAGCGCATTCCCTGCCGAGCCCTATCATTTCGTGAACTGGCTCGGCGCCCGCGCGGCCGGCCGCGCCGGCGAGGTGATGACGACCGAGGCCGGCGCGTTCGCCTCGCGGCGCGTCTACGGCGAATATCTGTCGGAGCTCCTCGAAACCGCGCGCGCCGCGGCGGGCGCGCGGCGGATCGCCCTGCGATCCTGCGAGGTTGTCGACATCGAGCATGCCGGCGCCGGATTCCGGCTGCACTTCCTCGACGGCAGCATCGAGCGGGTCGGCGCGGTCGTACTCGCCGTCGGCAACCTTCCGCCGGCGCCGACCGGCACGCCGGGGCACTTGGCCAATCCCTGGAGCGCGGGCGCGACCGCGGGACTTCATCCCGACCGCCCGGTTCTCATCGTCGGCACCGGCCTGACGATGATCGACCTGGCGCTGCTGATGCGCGATGCCGGGTTTGCCGCGCCGATCATCGCGCTGTCGCGGCGCGGCCTGCTGCCGCAGCGCCACCAGGCAACGACCCTGTGGCCGACACCCGTCTTCACCGACGTCGAGCGCCGCTCACTCGTTGCGCTGCTCGGCCGCGTCCGGCGCGAAGTGCGGGAGGCGGCGGCGCGCGGTCTGGACTGGCGCTGCGTGATCGACAGCCTGCGCCCGATGACCGCCGATCTGTGGTGCGGCCTGCCGCTGCGGGAGCGGGCGCGGTTCATGCGCCATCTGCGTCCCTTCTGGGATGTGCATCGACACCGGCTGGCCGGTCCGATCGCGGACCGGATCGACGGAATGCGCGCGCAGGGCCAGCTCGACATCCGCCGCGGCCGCATCCTCGACATGCGCACCGGAGAGGCCGGGGTCGAAGTGACCGCGCGCTTGCACGGCGGGGATGAACCGACGCGCTTCGCCGTGCAGCGCGTGATCGATGCCATGGGACTCGCCAGGCTCGACGCCTCGGTCAATCCGCTCGCGGTGGCCCTGATGCGCCGCGGCCTCGCGCGGATCGACGGCCTCCGCCTCGGCCTCGATGTGACGTCCACGCTGGCGGTGATCGACGCATCCGGCCGTGCGGCGGAGAATTTTTGGGCGCTTGGGCCGGTGGTTCGCGGCGCCCTGTGGGAATGCACCGCGGTGCCGGAGATCCGCGTCCAAGCGGCGCGCGTGGCACACGCCGTCGCGGAAGCGGTCGCCGAGCCAAGGCCCCTGGCGGACCGCCCGCGCCGGCACGCCCGTTCCACCACTCGGGCCGCCGCATGGCGCCCAGGGACTACCTAGCGCGCGGCTCAGGCGTGGAACAGGACGCGCATCCGAGTGCCACGACCGAGGATCTTCTGGCGGAGGCGCGCTATCTCTATATGCTCGACCGGCCGATGGATGACCAGCCGGTGTCGATGCAGACGCAGCACGGGCCGCCGCTCAGCGTTCCCCATCCGCACGCGGTCAACCACGTGCCCATGGTGGTGCTGCACGACGGCACGGCAAGCGCCTTCGCCGACAATGCGATCGACAGTATCGAGGAGATGCTGCTGCAGTCGAAGGACCAGCCGCTGCTGTATGGCATGGCGATCCACACCTTCATCGTCGGCCGGCCGTTCCGACTGCGGCAGTTCCGCCGCGTGCCGGAGCACATCAACCGGCTGGACGACCAGGTCTGGTTCACCACCGCGGGCCGGGCCGCGCAGCACTACGCGGTGCAGTTTCCGCCGCCGGCTGCGCAGGCCGGGAACACACCCCGATGAGCGAGGGGTCGCGCGAGGCTGCGCCCCCGGTGCGGGTCGCGATCGCCGGGCTCGGCGCGATCGGCGCGAAGGTGATGGAGGCGCTGGACGCGGGCATTCCCGGCTGCGCGCTGTCCGCGGTTGCGGCGCGCGATCTCGCTCGGGCAAGGGCGCGCGTCGCGCAGCTGCGCCGGCCGGTGCCGGTGGTCGCACTCGATGCCTTGGAACCGCGCGCCGACATGGTGGTCGAGTGTGCGCCGGCGCACCTGCTGCCTGAGCTGGCGGCGCCGTTCCTGCGCGCCGGGAAGACCGTCGTCGCGCTGAGCGCCAGCGCGCTGCTGTCGCACCCGGCGCTGATCGACCTGGCGCGGCAGAACGGCGGGCAGGTCGTCGTGCCGACCGGCGCGCTGCTCGGCCTCGACGCCGTCACCGCCGCGGCCGAGGGTGTCATCCATTCCGTGACGATGGTCACCCGCAAGCCGGTGCGCGGGCTGGCCGGCGCGCCCTACCTGGTCGAGAATGATATTCGTATCGAGGACATCACCGCCCCGGTCTGCGTCTTCCGTGGCACGCCGCGCGACGCGGCGGTTGGGTTCCCTGCCAATCTCAACGTCGCGGTGGCGCTGTCGCTCGCCGGCATCGGACCCGACCGGACCACGCTCGAGATTTGGGCAGACCCCTCGCTGACGCGCAACACGCACAGCATCGTCGTCGAATCCGACTCGGCGCGGCTCACCATGACGATCGAAAACATCCCGAGCGAGAATCCCAAGACCGGACGCATCACCGCGCTCTCCGTCATCGCCTGGCTGCGCAAGCTGCACGCGCCGCTGCGCGTGGGGTCCTGACGCGCGGGCGCTCAGAGCTGCAGATGCGCCGCGATGTCGGCTGCCGCGCCCGGGTCGGCGGCGGCGCCTTGCGCGACCTTCTCGCCGCCCTTCAGCACCGCGTAGCGATGCGCGATGCGCAACGCGAAGCCGACATGCTGCTCGACAAGCAGGATCGCACGCCCCTGCTCCTGCGCCTCGGCGCGCAGCAGCCCCGCGATACGGTCGATGTTGGAGGGCTGCAGCCCTTCCGTCACCTCGTCGATCAGCAGCAGCCGCGGCGCGCCCATCAGCGCGCGCGCCAGCAGCAGCATCTTCTGCTCGCCGCCGGAGAGCGTGCCGGCCTTCTGGGCGAGGCGCTCCGGGAGGAACGGGAACAGCGCGCCGATCCGCGTCAAGGCCGCGTCGCAACTGCCGGTCGTCGGCAAGCCCGAGGCGCAGATTGTCCCGCACCGGCAGATCCTGGAACAGCGCCTGTTCCTGCGGCACATAGCCGACGCCGGCGCGGCTGCGCGCATGCACCGGCAGATCGTGCATGTCGGTGCCGAACATCCGCACATGCCCAGCGCGCGCATGGCAGATAGCCCATGACGGTGCGCAGCAGGGTCGTCTTGCCCATGCCGTTCTTGCCGAGCAGCGCCACGATCTCACCGGGGGCAACGTCCAGCGACAGGCCGCGCACCACCAGCGAGGCGCCGTAGCCGCTGGAGAGGCCTTCGACCTGCAGGGCCGCGGCCTCCGTCAATGCGGCTCCCCGGCATAGATCGTCCGCACGAGCTCGGAGGCCGCCACCTCCTCCACCGTTCCGTCCAGCACCATGCGACCCTGGTGCAGCACCACCATGCGCGTGGAAATCTCGCGCACGAAGTCGAGGTCGTGCTCGACCAGCAGCAGGCACATGCCGTGGTCCTGCGTGAGCCGCCGGAGGATGCCGCCGATCTGCAGCCGCTCGCCGCGGGTCAGCCCCGCCGTCGGTTCGTCGAGCAGCACCAGCGCCGGGTCGAGCGCCAGCACCATCGCCAGCTCCAGCGCCTGCTTCTGGCCGTGCGCCAGCAGCCGCGCCTCCGTCGCCCAGCAGACGGTCGAGGCCGGTGGCCCGCACCACCTCCATCGCCGCCTCCGGCAACGCGAGCGTGGCGGCACGGCGCCAGGGCGACGGCCGGTCGATGGTCGCGCGGGCGATGCGCAGGCATTCGGCGACGGTGAGCGAGTCGAAGACATTCGCGGTCTGGAACTTGCGGCCCGAGGCCGAGGGCGACGCAGCGATGCGGCGGCAGCGACCCGAGGCGCTGGCCGAGAATGTGCACGGTGCCGCTGCTGCGCTCGGTGCCGTCGCTGAGGCAGCGGATCAGCGTCGTCTTGCCCGCACCGTTCGGCCCGACGAGACTGAGCAACTCGCCCGCCGCCGCGCGCAGCGAGACGCCGCTGAGCACCGGCAGCGCGCCGAAATGCTTGGCGACGTCGGTCACCGCCAGCGCCTCGCCGCGCGCCCGCGTCGTCGCGGCGGCAGCCGGCAGGAGCGACGGCGGGGCCACGGGCGCCGACCGGCGGCGGCGCAGGATCAACCTGCCGATGGCCGGGAACAGGCCCTGCGGCAACAGCACGATCACGAGGATGAAGGCGAGCCCGACCAGCAGCCGCCACAGGAACGGCAGGCTGCCCGAGAGATACGCACTGGTGAGGTCGATGCCGATCGCGCCGAGCACCGGTCCGACGAGCGTGCCGCGCCCGCCGAGCGCCACCCAGATCACCGCCTGCGTGCCGAGATCGAACCCTGCCAGTTCGGGCGCGACGACGCCGCTATAGGCCGCGTAGAGCCAGCCCGCGAGGCCGGCGACGGCGGCCATGGCGATCAGCAACCCTATGCGCAGCCGTGTCGTCGGGATGCCAAGGAAAGCGCAGCGCATCTCGTTGTCGCGCAGCGCGACGAGCAGCCGCCCGGCATCGCTGCGCACGAACACCGCCGCGCAGGCAGTCAGCAGGACCAGAAGCACCCCGCACAGCCACAGCCATTGCGGCACCGAGAGGTCGGGCATGTCGTAGCCGGTCAGTCCGCTCGAGGAGCCGGTGAAGGTGCCGCCCGAATACAGCACCTGTGTCACCACGACCGGTACGACCAGCGAGACCACCGACGCATAGAGCGTCGTGGCGCGGTGATAGAACGAAAGCCAGCCCTGCAGCAGCGCCAGCGCCGCCGGCGCGAGCAGCCCCAGCAGCAGCGACGCCGGCAGCAGGAACCCGTCGACGCCGAACTGCGTCGCGGTCAGCGCGTAGGCATAGGCGCCGACGCCGAAGAACGCCGACTGGCCGAAGGTCAGGAACCCGGTGAAGCCCCAGAGCAGGTCGACGCTGAGCGCGAGCACACCGAACAGCAGGCTGCGCACCAGGATGTTCGCAGTGTAGCCGTCGAGAACGAAGGGCGCGACGGCCACCACCAGCGCCCCTGCCAGGCTCGCCCCCGCAATCCGCTTCATCGCGCGAACCCGGCCGGCCGCAGCCGCAGCACGATTGCCGCCAGCACGACGATCGTCAGACCGCCCAGGATCGGGCTCACCAGCGTGCTGACCAGCACCTGCGCGCCGCCGAGCAGCAGCGTCGCGAGCGCAAGCGTCAGCAGCGATGCGCCGGACACGATCACAAGCATGAACGCATTGAGCAGCCACGGCACGCCCATCGCCGGATCGACGCTGGAGAGCGGCGTGATCAGGGCGCCGGCAAGCCCCGCGAGCCCGCTGCCCAGCGCGAAGGTGATGAAGCGCACGCGCACGGAATCGATGCCGAGCCCGCGCGCGAGATCCTCGTTCATGATGACGGCACGGGTGTTCAGCCCGAGCCGTGTGCCTTCCAGCAGCAACGCGAACCCGCCGCCGACCACCAGGGCGGCGAGAACGAGGAACAGCCGGTAGGCCGAATAGGCCTCGCCGAACACGGCGAGCGTGCCGGTGATCGGGCTTTGCACGAACTGCACCTCGCGCCCGAAGGCGAGGGTCAGCAGCTGGCCGATGATGATGCCGAGACCCCAGGTGGCGAGAATCGCATCCAGCGCGCGGGTGTAGAGCGGCCGCACCACGATCCGCTCCACCAGCGCCCCGCACCCCGCGCCGGCGATGAAGGCGAGCGGCAGGCCGAGCCAGGGGGAAAGCCCGGCCTGCGTGACCAGCAGCCCGGCATAGGCGCCGAGCGTGATGAAGGCGCCGTGCGCGAAGTTGATGATCTTCATCACCCCGAACACGACCAGCAGCCCGGCCGAGACGGCGAACAGGATCGCCGCCGTCGTGACGATGTCGAGAACAGAGCGTCACGACGACGGCTGCTCCGATGGCGCAAAGAGCGACGTGCTCACTTCAGGTGCGGGCACTGCGCGCCGGGATCGACGTTCGGGAAGCTGCGGATCACCTTCACGTGCCGTCGTCCTGGACCTGGCCCAGATACATGGTCAGCGGCGCATGGTGTTGTACATCCATGCGGATCACGCCACGCGGTCCCTTGAACGAGACGGTGCCGAGCTCGGCCAGCACCTTCTTCGAATCGGTCGAGCCTGCCTTCTCCACCGCCAGCTTGTAGAGATACACCGCCTCGTATTCCGGCACCGAGAGGTCGTTGGGGGTCTTCAGGTCGGCGCCGAACTTCTTCGCCATCGCGGCCAGGAAGGCCTTGTTCTCCGGGCTGTCGATGCCGGTGACGTAGGAGGCGGAGATGAAGATGCCGGTGGCGTCCGTGCCCATGCTCTTGGCCGTGCCTTCGTCGACCGCGAGGTTGCCATAGGGCAGGTTGATGCCGGCGGCGCGCAGCTGCTTGGTCAGCGTCACGTTCGGCGCCCCGCCGGCCGTGGAGGTGATCAGTGCATCGGCGCCGGAGCTGCGCAGCTTGCTCAGGATCGGCGTCCAGTCGGTACCGTCCATCGCGAGATATTCCTCGCCGACGATCTGCCCGCCCTTCTTCTCGATGTAGTGCCGCGTGAACCCGAGCATGCCGCGGCCGAACGCGTAGTCGCTGCCGATCAGGAAGAACTTCTTCGCGTGGTACTGCGCCATGAAGTCATCGACGATCGGCGGCACCTGCTGCTCCGGCACCCAGGCATCGACATACATGTTCGGGCTGCAGGAATGCCCCTCATAGAACGAGGTGTAGATGTACGGCGTGCGCGAGCGGTTCACGGCCGGCAGGCCCGCATTGCGGGCGGCCGACGTCTCCATCGAGATCAGCACGTTGACCTTCTTCTGGTAGATCAGCGAGTCGAACGCGCGCTGCGCGCCGACCGCGCCGCTGCCGTCGTCGGCGACGTCGAGCGTGAGCTTGCGGCCGAGCACGCCGCCCGCCGCGTTGATCTCATCGACCGCCAGTTCCGCCGCCTGCACCACGGATGGGGCGACGACGCTGTTGGCGCCGGAGAGGCCGACGGGAATCCCGATCGCGATCGGATCGGCGGCGAGCGCGGGCACCGCGGCGAGCGCCGCCGCAGCGACCGCGGCAAGGAGCGTGCGGTTCATGTGAAGCCTCCTCGTTTGTTTTGACTTTCGCTCAGTACCAGCCGGGCTTGGCGCCGCTGCCCAGCATCTCGTCATACACATCGCTGCGCCGGTCGCGCAGGACCTGGTTGAACGTGTTCCAGCTGCGCGCGCGCCGCGCATCGGCGAGGTCGACATCGGCGTAAACGATCTCCTCGCGATCGCGGCTCGCTGGGCCGGCGACCGGCCAGCCCGTGCAGCCGACGACGAGGCTCTGCCCCTCGAACGGCTGGCCACGTTCGATGCCGATGCGGTCGGCACAGGCGATGAACAGCGAGTTGCTGTGCGCTGCGGCCATCACCAGGATGTTGGCCATGGCCTCGCGCTTCGGGTCCTGGCCCGGGATGGGCACCCAGTTGGTCGGCACGCACACGACATCCGCGCCTTGCAGCGCGGCCAGGCGGAACGTCTCGGGGAACCAGGCATCGTAGCAGATCGCCATGCCGATCCGACCGAGCGGCGTGCGGAACACCGGAAAGCCGAGATCACCAGGCTCGAAGAACAGATTCTCCGCGGACCAGAGATGCACTTTGCGGAACGTGCCGACGTGGCCCTGCGGTCCGACCAGCACCGCCGCATTGTAGAGGACCGAGCCGGCGCGCTCGGCAATGCCTGCGACGATGTGCGCGCCGTGTTGCGCCGCGGCCTCCGACCACGCGCGCAGCGTGGGGGAGTCCGACAGCGTCTCGGCGAGCGCAAACGCCTCCTCGCGCGTCTCGAAGACGTAGCCGGAGTTGGCGAGTTCCGGCAGCACGATCAGCCGCGCGCCGTTGCCGGCCGCGGCGGCAATGCGATCGAGCGAATGGCGAACATTCGTTTCCTTCGCGCCGACGACCGGCTCCATCTGGATGCACGCGATACGGACGGCGCTCTGCCCCATGACTCCCTCCCACGCGGGTGCACGGCGGCGCGCGAAAAACCCCCGACACGGCTCCAGGCGGCCCGGCGACGCGGGTCACGCGAAGTCATATCGAGGGCTGCACCGCCCGGATCTTGCGCGGCGACGCTGCCGCACGACGCCTCACCCGGCATCAAGACCGAGCGATGGAACGCTTAGCATGTCTTAGTGTCAAGGCGGTTTGTCGCACTGCACAAATCTGGATCGCTGGTCCCGCCGCCAGCGACATCGGCCGCACCGGAGGCCACGATCTCGATGTGCGGCAGCGGGACGATGTACGGCCATCGTGCCCGCCGGCGTCAGATCATGTAGTCGCCCCCATTCATATTCATCGTCGCCCCGACGTAGTAGGAGCCTTCATCGGAAGCCAGCAGCACAACAGTCGGGGCGACCTCCTCGGGTCGGCCGAAGCGGCCGATGGGGAGTTCCAGCCGCTTCTGGTCCAGCCAGTCCTGCGGGATGCCGCGCAACAGCGGCGTCTCGATCGGGCCCGGGCAGATCGCGTTTACCGTGATGCCATCCCGCGCCACCTCATAGGCGAGGCTGCGCGTGAATCCGATCACCCCGGCCTTGGCGGCGCAGTAGTGCACCATGCGCGGGCCGCCCTTGTGGCCAAGCTGGGATGCCGTGTTGATGATGCGGCCCCATTTCCGGCGCTGCATCGCCGGCAGAACCTGACGGGTGCAGAGGAAGATGCTGCGCAAATTCACGCGCATCATCTCGTCCCACATCGCCGTCGGCATATCGGCGAGGATGCTGATGGTGTCGATGCCGGCGTTGTTGAATAGGATGTCGATCTCGCCGAGCTTTCCACAATCCTGCCGAATGCCTCGCCGACCTGCGCCTCATCGCCGACATCCGCCGCCGCGGTGGCGGCCGGCACGCCGAGTTTTGCGGCCTCCGCGGCCACTGCCTCCGCGCCGGCGAGGTTGCGATCGACGATTCCAATGGCGGCGCCCTCCGCAGCCAGCGCCAGGACGCTTGCGCGCCCAATTCCGCTCGCGCCGCCGGTCACCAGTGCGACCTTGCCGCTCAGCTTGCCCATGCGTTCACTCCTCCGCGTTGAATGGCCGAAAATGGCAGTCAGTCCGCCCCGACGCTGAGGAGGCGGTTCGAACTCCTCCTGGAACCGCGCGAACTGGTCGACCGTCTGGTCCAGCGCGGCGACGCGATCATGGTGGAAACAGCTGACAAGATGTCGAGGGCCGACCGCCAGGACCGGCGGTCGCTCCTTGTGGCAGCGCGCGTCCGCGAAGGGGCAGCGCCCGGCGAGCGGGCACCCCGGCGGCAGGTCGATCGGACTCGGGATCTCGCCTTCCAGGCGGATGCTGCTGCTGCGCTTCAACTCCGGATCGGGCAGCAGTACGGAGGCGAGCAGGCCGACCGAGTACGGATGCAATGGACGCGCGAACAGTCGTTCCGATTCCGCTTCCTCAACGATCGTGCCGAGATACAGCACGGCCACGCGGTGACTGATGAAGCGGACCGTGCTGAGATCGTGGGAGATCAGCAAATACGCCGTGCCGAGTTCGCCCTGCAGGCGGATCAGCAAATCGACGATCTCCGCGCGCGCCGTCGGATCGAGCGCCGAGGTCGGCTCGTCGAGAACGATCAGCTCCGGCCGCGTGACGATGGCGCGACCAATGCCGACGCGTTGCTGCACTCCCGCGCTCAACTCCGTCGGGTACAACTCCAGCACGCGCGCGGACAGGCCAAGATGCTCCGCGACCTCGCGCACCCGTCGCTCGCGATCGGCCCGGTTGATGCCGAGATAGCGCAGCGGCTCCGCCAACGTCTCGCCGACTTGCATCCGTGGGTCGAGCAACTCCGCCGGCTCCTGGAACACGAGCTAAATCCGCCCGCGCAGGTCCCGTGCACGGATGTTGCGCCCGCGCCCCATCGCGCGGCCGTCGAAACGGATCTGGCCGGCGGTGGGATCGATCAGGCCAAGCACGCAGCGGCCGATCGTCGTCTTGCCCGAGCCTGAACTCGCCGACGAGGGACAGTGTCTCGCCGCGCTCGATCGTGAAGCTCACGCCATTGACCGCCTGCACGACCTTGCCGGAGCCTGGAATCGGGAACCGCTTGACAAGGTCCTTCACCTCCAGAACGACGGTCATAGCCGTTCCTCCACCGGATAGTGGCACCGCGCGAGGTGCCCCGGTGCAACAGTTCGCAGCGCCGGCGCTTCCGTCAGACACCGCGGCTGGCGGCGCACGCATCGCTGAGCGAACGCGCAGCCATCGGCAGCGGCTTCCCCGGCCTCGCCGACCGCGCGGGTCCACCGCGCGCGCAAGGCGGGATTATGGGAGAAGGCAGCGAGCAGCATGATGCTGTAGGGATGCGTGGGGCGCGCGAAAAACGCCCTCGTGTCGGCCATCTCTACCAGTTGACCCGCGTAGATCACCGCAACGCGGGTGCAGAAATGCGCCGTGATGGCGACATCGCGCGTGATGAACAGCGTCGCCGCGCCTTTCTCCTGCACCATGGTCCGCAACAGGTCCAGCACCTGCGCCTGCACGGTGACATCAAGTCCGCTGGTGGCATCGTCCGAGATCACCAGCTTCGGCGAGCAGGCCAGGGCAATGGCGATGACGACGCGCTGTGCCATGCCGCCGGACAGTTCGTGCGGATACGCGTTGAGACGCCTTTCCGGGTCCGGAATGCGAACCGCGCGCAGCATGTCGAGTGCGACGCCCATCGCCTCCTTGCGGCTGACCCCGAGGTGGTAAAAGACGACGTTCGCGATCTGTCGCCCAACCGGAATGACGGGGTTCAGCTCCGCCCGGGGGTTCGGGATCACCATTGCGATCTCACGCCCGAGCAGGCGGCGGCGCGCTTCCTCGTCCATCCGGCCCAGATCCTTGCCGGCGAACAGCACCCGCCCTCGCTCGATGATGCCCGGTGGCGGGACGAGACCCATGATGGCACGTGCGAGCGTGGTCTTGCCGGAGCCGGATTCACCGACCAGTCCGATCATCGCGCCGGGCGCGATCTGCAGGTCCACGCCCTTGAGCGCGCGGACCGGCGCCTCGCGGTAGCTGGGAAACGCCACCCAGAGATCCGTCACGTCCAGGATCGTGCCGTCGGCACTCATGCCGCTAGCCTCGCATCCGCGGGTCAAGCGCGAAGTACAGCAGGTCGACCACGAGGTAGATGATGAGCGAAAGTACGGCGGAGAACACGACGAAGCCGAGCACGGGATTCACGTCGGCGTTGAGCACGCCTTGCACGGCATACTGTCCGGCGCCGCCCCAGGAAAACACGATCTCCACCAGCACGGCGCCGCCGATCAGGAATCCGTAGAGCACGCTGACGATCGTCAGCACCGACGGCAGCGCTGCGCGCACCGCCTGCTGCAGCACGACGCGACGCGGCAGCCCGCACATCTCGGCATAGCGGATGAAGTCGGAGCTGAGCGTGCGCTCCACCGTCGACTGCGTCATCTTCAGGATCGGGCCGGCGTTGATCAGACCGAGCGTCAGCACGGGCAGCAGAAGATGCCCGAGCGCAGATGCGAGCGCTTCGAGGTTGCCCGCGATCAGGCTGTCGATCACCAGGCTGCCGGTGACGGTGGGTGGCGGCACCACGGCCATGTCGATGCGCCCCAGCGGCGCGGGTATCCAGCCGAGGGCAGTGTAGAAGACGTAGATCAGGACGAGCGCCAGCCAGAAATCCGGCAGTGCGCCGGCCAGCAGGCCGTAATAGTCGGCGAACTTGCGGACCGGCCCGCGGCGGCGTCGCGCCGCCGCGACGCCAAGTGGAAAGCCGATCGCCAGGGCGACGAACAGGCCGAACGTGATGAGCTCCAGCGTTGCAGGGAAGCGCTGAAACAGATCCTCCGTCACCGGCCGCGTGGTCTGCCACGATGTGCCGAGATCGCCGCGCACCACGTCCTGCAGATAACGTCCGAACTGCGTGATGAGCGGCTTGCTCAGGCCGAGCTTGTCGCGCAGTTCCGCAATGCTCTGCGCCGATGCGGTCGGACCCAGCATCATCACCGCCGGATCACCGGGAATGAGCTTCACCAGAAAGAAGCTGACGAGAATGATGCCGAACAGTTGCGGGATGACGAACAGCACCCGCCGGCCGATATAGCGAAGGATCGGCATCCGTCTTCCCGTCAGCCCAACGAGCCGGACAGGATCCGCCGCCGCACCGGGTCGGCCAGCACTTCGACGCTCGCACCCACCAATGCGAAGCCGAACACGGTGATGCCGAGCGCGATGCCGGGGAAGACCGAAGGCCACCACTGGCCCGTCACGACGTTCTGGAAGCCCATGGCGATCATGCTGCCCCATTCCGGCGTGGGTGCAACCACGCCGGCGCCCACGAAGCTGAGCCCTGCCGTGAGCAACACCGCCCAGCCGATGTTGACGGAGAGCTGCGCGAGCACTGGCGCCATCGCATTCGGGATGACGTGCCGCGCCAGGATCGACAGGTCGGAGGCGCCCGCGACATAGGCGGCCTCGACATAGCGGAGACGCCGGATCGAGAGCACCTGCGTGCGCATCAGGCGCAGGTAGATCGGCGCGTTCACGAAGGCGATGGCAACGATGATGCTTCGCACGCTCTGGCCGAACACCGCGACCAGCGCAATCGCGAAGACGAAGACGGGAAACGCCTGCAGGACGTCCGCCGCACGCATCACCGACGTACTCAGCCCGCGCCGCCAGCTGCGCTGGCCTTCGTAGTAGCCGACGATCGCGCCGATGCACGACCCGATGCTCGCCGACACAAGGGTGCCAATGCCAGCGATGGCGAGATCGACGCGCGGGGCGTACAGCACGCGGCTGAAGATATCCATGCCGGTCCCGTCCGTGCCGAGCAAGTGGCCGGGGCCGGGCGGCAGGAGGTAGACGGTCGAATCCGCCACCATCGGCCCATAGGGAACAATCCAGGGCGCAAGCAGGGCCGTGAGGACGACCGCCGTGACGATCGCATATCCGACCGCGAAGGTCGGTCGCCGCCGCAGCACGGCGGCAAAGAAATGCAAGCGACGAAGCCAGCGCGAACCCGTCGAGGCGGCTCCGCCCGCCCCGGCCGGTCCTCGCGATGCCACGGCCGTACTCATGCCGCCCGAGAGAAGTCCTGGAAGCGGATGTTGTTCGCGGTGTAGTAGGTGAATCCCTCCAGATTGGCGCGATGCGCGAAGTGGTAGCCGGGGAATGCGATGAACACCCAGGGCGCCTCGGACATCACGATCTCCTGCGCCTTCGTCATCATCTCCACCCGTGCCGCCTGGTCCGCGGTCCGGGCAGTGTCCCGCAGCAGCTTGTCGACTTCGTCATTCTTGTAGTTGCTGTAATCGACAAACGACTGGGAGTTGAAATAGAGCGTCATGGAGTAGCCGACGTCCGGGCACCACGGGCTGTCGACATAGAAGATCATCGGCTGCTTCCGCTCGGACACGGCGTTGTAGAACGTCGCCGCCGGGACCTTCCGCAGCTCCAGTTCCACGCCGATCTGGCGCAGCGCGGTCTGGTACAGGATCGCGATCGGCTCCTGCACCGGATCGCCTGCATTGTAGGCGAGACTGGTCTTGAAGCCGGACGGAAGTCCGGCCTCCTTCAGCAGCGCCTTCGCCATCTCCGGGTCGTACTTGTACTTCCAGAATTTGTCCGTGTAGCCGGCATAGATGTTCGGCATGCAGCCATGCAAGGGTTGCGCGAGGCCCTGGAAGACCGTCTTCAGCACCTGCTCCTGGGGGAAGGCAAAGTTCATCGCCTGACGCACTTTGACGTTGTCGAACGGCGCGACCTTGGCGTTCAGCTCCATCCAGATCATGAACGATGCGTCAACCGAGTCGATCTTGACGCTCGGCTGCTGTCGCAGGCGCACGATTTCCAGCGGCTGCAGATATTGCGCGATATCGACCGCGCCGCCTTGCAGGAGCGCGGCACGCGTGGCCGATGTCGGCACTTCGCGGAAGATTACCGTCTCCATGGCCGGCTTGCCGAGGTAATAGTCCGGGCGCGCCTTGAACACCGCCTGCTGACCCCGCTGCAGCTGCTCGAGGCGGTAGGGACCGAAGCCGGCCGAGTTGTTCTCTATGAACTTGCGCGCCCACGGATCGTCGGCCGTGGCCACTTCCTTGCACTTCTTGCTGTCATAGATCGGTGCGTAGAGGTTCGGCTGCAGCTTGGCGAGCAGCGGGTTGGGATGGTCGAGGTTGATCGAAACCGTGTACTTGCCCTCGACCTTCACCCCTTCGGGCTTCTCCAGGCCGAGCGTCGAGAGGTAGAACCCGCCGATCGCCTTCAGGCCGAATTTGCGGTCCCACGTCCACTTCACGTCGTCGGCGGTCAGTTCATTGCCCCAGTTGCTCTTCACGCCCGGACGGAGCTGGAAGCGGATGAACCGGCCGGCCGGATCAAGCTCGAAGCTCTGTGCGAGCTTGCCCTGGATGGCGAGTCCCGCAGGCATATTCGGATGGTCGGCGATGTCTTCGCGAAACGCGCCGGGCACCTTCGGGTCCGGAATCTTCTTGAATTCGAGCAGATTGTCGTAAAGCGCGGCAACCGCCTCGAAGGTCCCCAGGCTCACGTCGAAATTGCTGTCGAGGCTTTGCGGGGTGGCGGGAGCCGCGACGACGAGCGTGCTGCTGGTCGCCGCCTCGGCCTGGGTCGTCTTCAGCGCGGCGGGAACGAAGGCACTCGCGGCGAGCCCGGGGGCCGCCTTCAGAACGTCGCGACGGTGCAACGCCGCGCTCTGCTTGGAGTGTTCAGGCATTGCTTTCCTCTTTGCTCCTGATGGTCGCGTCGCCAAACGTGACGGGGCGACCAGCTGTGACGGCGGTCCGGCGGGACACCGAGCAGTGGCATCTCCACCACGAAGGAACGGGCGGCGAAGTCACGAGTTCGGGAACTCGCTTAGCAAGGTACGTGCCAGATCGGGATCGATGCGCGGCAGTGGCAGCGCGTGCCGTGGTGCCGCCACGTTGAATCTCCGCTCGCGCCATGCAATAGCCGGAAGCCCGGTGAGGCGCCCCGAGCGAGGCTTCTGGCTGGTCGCACTGGAACGAGCAGCAAGCGATTTGCCCATGGCCCAGGGGTCCCGCGTCGATATTGTCCACCAGGCGCTTCGGCGCGCGATCGTGGAACAGGCTCTCGAGCCCGGCGCCAAGTTGCCGGAGGACGCCATCGGCGAGCGCTTCGGCGTCAGCCGCACGATCGTCCGGCGCGCCCTGGAGCGGCTGGCAGCCGAGGAACTGGTCGAGATGCAGCCGAACCGCGGCGCATCGGTGGTCGCCCCCACGCTCGAGGAAGCGCGCGACCTGTTCGAGATCCGCATGGAACTGGAAGACGTCGTCGTCCGCCGCCTCTGCGGCCGGCTGACGCCGGCGCAGATCGAGCGGCTGAACGCTGCGGTCACACGTGAGGAGGAGGCGCATCTACACCACCGCCAGGACTATATCCGCCTGTCCGGGGAATTTCATGCGGTTCTGGCGGAAATGACGGAGAGCCCGATGCTGCGGCGATATCTGCGGCAGCTTGTATGGCGCAGCGCACTGGTCCTGCGGCTGCATGGGCGTCCTGACTGGGAAGACTGCAATGTTCACGAGCATCACGAACTGATCGCCGCTTTGATCGCGGGCGACGTTGAGCGCTGCCGGAGCCTCATGGCCGCGCATCTGCGCGCCGTGCTGACCCGTGGACTGAAAGGCGGCGGCGCGCGGAGCGAACCGAGCTTGTGGGACATCCTCGCCGTATACGCCGCCCCCGACATGACGCGCTGAGGGATCGTATACAATTTGAGCTGGATTTTGTGCCCAGTCAATGGGCACAATCCGCACGCAATTGCCACGGGGTCCGGCAGCGCCGGTCGATCCGGGCAAGAATCGCGAAAGACAGCGCGCGCGGAGCGCTGGCACGCAGATTGCCACTGTGTCGTCACCGGCCGTCGCCGGTGTCGGCACGCCACGCGATTGCGCGGGTGTGGCCGAAGAACCGCCGGGAGCGAGGCATGCAGTTCGATCTGATTCTTCGACAGGCACAGCTCGGCGACCCGGACCAGGGCTTGCTCGACATCGCCGTGCAGGATGGCCGCATCGCGGCCATCGGCCCCGCGCTGGCCGCGGAGGGGCCGGAGGAGCAGATCGATGGGCGGCTTGTGCTGCCCGGTCTGGTGGAGACGCACATCCATCTCGACAAGTCCTGTCTGCTCGGCCGCTGCGTCTGCCAGAAGGGCACGCTGGACGAGGCCGTGGGTCTCGTCGCGGCCGCGAAGCGCGACTTCACGGAGGAAGATGTCTACGCCCGCGCCAGCCGCACGCTGGAGCGCGCGTTGCTCCACGGCACGATGCGGATGCGCACGCATGTCGAGGTCGATCCGCGCATCGGCCTGACCAGCCTGCGCGCGCTGCTGCGGCTCAAGCGCGACTACGCCTGGGCGATCGACATCGAGATCTGTGTCTTCCCACAGGAGGGACTGCTGGACGATCCGGGCTGCGAGGACGTTCTCGTCGCTGCGCTGCAGGAAGGGGCGGACGTGGTCGGCGGCGCGCCCTACATGGACCGCGATTCGCATGGGCAGATCGCGCGCATCTTCGCCCTGGCGCAGCGCTTCGATGTCGATATCGACTTCCATCTCGATTTCGGGCTCGACCCCAGCCACCTCGACATCGAAGAGGTCTGCCGGCGGACCGAGGCGACCGGCTGGGGCGGACGTGTGGCGGTGGGGCATGTCACCAAATTCTCCTCCCTGCCGCCATCGCACTTCGCCGCTGTCGCCGGCCGCCTGGCCGATGCCGGTGTCGCGGTCACGGTGCTGCCGTCTACCGATCTGTTCCTCACTGGCCGCGATCACGACCACGACGTGCCGCGCGGCGTGACGCCGGCGCATCGCCTGCTCGACCAGGGTGTCACCTGCTCGCTGTCCACCAACAACGTCCTCAACCCGTTCACGCCGTTCGGCGACTGCTCGCTGATCCGCATTGCCAATCTCTACGCGAATATCGCGCAGGTCGGCACGCCGGAAGGCATGGCGGCCTGTCTGGACATGGTGAGCGCGCCAGTCGGCACGGCTGATGAATCTGCAGGACTACGGGATCGTGCCCGGTCGCCCGGCTGATTTCGTCATTCTCGACTGCGACTCGAAGGCCAGCGCCGTCGCAGAGCTCGCGCCGCCCGTCACCGGGTTCAAGGCAGGGCGGCGGACTTTCACCCGCCCCGCCCCGATCCTGCATCGCGTCCCATGATCAGGGGGAAAACCATGGCCACCGCGGGCACGCCCATTCCTGACCCGGTCGGCGCCTTTTGTGCGCATGGCTGGTGCGACATTCCACCCGTCGGTGCCGGCCCGCTTGCCGGTTGGACGTTCGGCGTCAAGGATCTGTTCGACGTGGCCGGGGTGCCGACCGGCGCCGGCAGCCCGGACTGGCTGCGCATGCATCCGCCCCCATCCCGGACGGCACCGGCGGTCCAGCGCCTCCTCGATGCCGGCGCGAAACTTCTCGGCAAGACGCAGACCGACGAACTGGCCTGGAGTTCTCAACGGGCAGAACGCGCACTACGGAACACCGATCAACACGGCGGCGCCCGAGCGCATCCCGGGTGGATCGTCGAGCGGCTCGGCGGCGGCGGTCGCGGCGGGTCTGGTCGATTTTGCCGTCGGTTCCGACACCGGCGGCTCCGTCCGTCTCCCGGCGAGCTATTGCGGAATTTATGGCATTCGGCCGAGCCACGGGCGCATTCCGATCGAGGGTGCGGTGCCGCTGGCGCCGAGCTACGACACCGTCGGCTGGTTCGCCCGCGACGCGGCACGGCTCGCAGCGGTGGGCCGGGTGTTGCTGGCGGACCCGGCGCCGGCCCCGGCGCCGGCGCGGCTGCTGATCGCCACCGATCTGTTCGCGCGGCTCGCGCCACCGGTGCGCGCCGCACTGGAACCGGCCCTGGAGGCGCTGCAGCGCCTGCTTGGCACGGCGCAGCCGGTCGTCCTGGCCGGGGACGCGCTGCCCGCGTGGCGCGAGGCATTCCGGCTGATTCAGTCCGCGGAGGTCTGGTCCGTCCACGGCGCCTGGGTCACGCAGGCCGAACCCGCACTCGGCCCCGGCATCCGCGAGCGGTTCATGGCCGCCTCCCGGCTGGCCCCCGAAGAGGTCGCGGCGGCGCAGCGCCTGCGCCTGGAGGTGCGGCGGCGCCTTGATGACCTGCTGGTGCCGGGCACCGTCCTGGCAGTGCCCGGTGCGCCCGAGATCGCCCCGCTGCGCACCGCGCCGCTCGAGGAGTTGGAACGGGTTCGCGCGGAGGCGTTGGCGCTGCTCTGTCCCGCCGGCCACGCCGGCCTGCCGCAGATCTCGCTGCCGCTGGCCCGCTTCGATGGCTGCCCGCTCGCGCTCTCGGTGATTTCCGCCCGCGGCGCTGACACCACCCTGCTCGATCTGGCCAGCGCACTCGTCCCCGCTCCGCAATGAGCACTGCTCCCCCGCTCGCCGTCAGCGGCGGTCTGGTGCTGACGCCGGCATGGGACGCGGAGCGGCTGACCATCCTCATCGAGGGTGACGAAATCGCGGGGCTGCTCCCCGCGGATGCGCCTTTGCCGCCGGACGTCCGAATTATCGACGCAACGGACCGGGCGGTGATGCCGGGGCTCGTGAACGCCCACGTGCATGGCCACGGCACGCTCGCCAAGGGGCTGGTCGAGGACCGCTGGCCGGTCGAGCTGTTCCTCAACGCCTTGCCGGGGCTCGGTGCCAACCGGCTGCACGCGGACATGCATCTCAACGGGCTGCTCGGCGCCGTGGAGATGATCCGCAAGGGCTGCACCGCCTGCTTCGACCTGTTCTTCGAGTTCCCGCAGCCGACGGCAAGCGGGCTGTTCGCGGTCGCCCAGGCATACAGCGATGCCGGGGTACGGGCGGTGGTCGCGCCGATGGTTGCGGACCGGACCTTCTACCAGGCCTATCCCGAACTCCTGGAGATGATGCCCGCCCGGCCCGCGCCGAAGCGGAGGCGATACGACTCGCGCCGGCAGAGGCCAGTAGCGAAAGCATGGCGACCGCCTTTCGGACCTGGCCGTACGATCGCGCGCGGGTCCGCCCGGGCATCGCGCCCGCCATCCCATTGCATTGCAGCGACGGCTTCCTGCAGCAATGCGATGCCCTGGTGCGCGAGTTCGATCTCGTGCTGCAGACGCATCTGGCCGAATCGCGCATCCAGGCGATCACCGGCTTGCGCCGCTACGGGCGGACCCTGACCGCGCATCTGGACGCGCTCGGCCTGCTCGGTCCGCATTTTTCCGGGGCCCACGCGATCTGGCTGGACGACGACGACATGCGCCGGCTCGCCGATCGCGGGGCGACTGCGGTGCACGCGCCGAGCAGCAATCTGCGCTTCGGCTCCGGCCTCGCGCCGGTGCGGCGCATGCTCGACCACGGCGTCGCGGTCGGCCTCGCGACCGATGCCACGAACAGCTCGGACGCGCTGAACATGTACGAGGCGATGCGGGTCGGCGCCGGCATCTCGCGCGTCGGGGACAGCAACTTTGACCGTTGGCTGAGCGCCATGGACATGCTCGCGATGGCGACGACCGGCAGCGCGCGCGCCCTGGGATGGGGCGAGCGGATCGGCCGCATCGCGCCGGGCTGCAAGGCCGATCTCGTCTTCCTCGATCTCGGCCACATCAACTACGTACCGCTCGGCAATCTCGCTCGGCAGATCGTCTTCACCGAGAACGCGGCGGCGGTCGACAGCGTGATGGTCGGCGGACGGCTAGTGCTGGATCGCGGACGCATCACCACCCTCGATGAGGCGAAGCTGCGGCGCGACGCCACCGAGGCAGCGGCGCGGCTCTACGCGGCCAATGCACCGCTGCGCGAACGGTCGCACCGCCTGCAGCCTGCCGTCGCCGCCTTCTGCCGCAGCTTCGGCTGCACGCCGTACCACGTTCACCGGCTCGCCTGCATGCCCGGGACGGCGGCCTGACGTGCGGCCCCCGGCCACCAACACCCCCGCGCTCCATCCTTGAGAGGACACGACGCATGAAAGCGATCGATCGGCGAAACCCCCTGGGGCTGGCGATCAGGCTGCGCCCGGCATTGCTCGGCCTCGGCGTGCTGATCGCCGCCGGGCCGGCGCGCGCGGACGTCTCGGCCTATCTGCCGATCGTCGTGCCGATCACCGGGTTCCTGTCCGTGGAAGGCGGAAGCCAGCGGAACGGCGCGGTCATGGCAGCCGAACATCCGCCGGCGGGCATCAAGGTCGTCTCACCCGTATTCGACACCACGACCTCCGCAACCGGCGCGGCGGAGGCGCTCGACAAGGCGCTGAGCCAGCAGCAGGCGCTGGCGGCCTCGGCGTCGATCTTTGGCACCGAAATGGTCGCGATGGTGCCGGTCGCCACCGACTACAAGGTGCCGCTGCTGACCATCTCGGGCCTCGCCAAGCTGACCGAGAGCGGCAACGCCTACGTGTTCCGCTTCCTGCCCAATGACCGTGAGATCAAGGTCGCGCACGCGCGCTACGTCGTCGAGGTGCTGAAGAAGACGAAGCCGGCGCTGATCGGTGACACCACCGCCTATGGCCAGGGCGGCTTCAAGCTGCTGCAGGAGGATTTCGCAAAGCTGCACGTCACGCCGGTCTATGCCGATTCCGTCGGCACCCGACGCCAAGGACATGAGCTCCGTGCTGGCGAAGGTGAAGGAGTCCGGGGCCGACGTCATGGTGATCCATACCGTGGCGCAGCCAATGGCGCTGCTGATCAAGCAGGCCCGCAGCGCCGGCCTGACGATCCCGATCGTCACCAGCTCGTCGCTCGTGGAACCGACCGCGACCGCCCTGTTCGCCCCCGCCGAGCTCAAGGACACCTGCGCGGAAACCCCCTCCGCGCCGGAGGCGCGCAACACCCCGGCGATCAAGGCGTGGGCCGATGCCTACGAGGCCCGCTTCCACGAGCAGCCTGACGGTCTGGCGCTCGGCCAGTACGATGCGGTCGAGGCGGCGATGACGGTCATCGCCGCCGGTGCCCACACGCCGGAGGCGGTCCGGGCGGCGCTGAACACCGTCACCTATCCCGGCGTGGCGATGACATACAAATCCAACGGCCACGGCGACATGGCGCATGACGCCGACATCGTCTGCTGGGACGGCAGCAGCCGCATTCCGCACATCGCCGCCCACTACGCGGGTGCGCAACTGATCCTGCATTAGCGGCGCGGCAACGTTCCGGTCGCGCTGCACCGATGCCGCTGCTGCAACTCGCGCTCAACGGTATCGCCCTCGGGGCAGCCTATGCCCTGGTGGCGCTCGGCTTCGTGCTGGTGGTGAACGCGACCGGAGCGGTCAACTTCGCGCACGGGGATCTGGTGATGGCCGGCGGCTACGCGGCGGTGCTGCTCGGCGCCTGGCTGCATGCGCCGCTGCTGGTGCTGCTGCCGCTGGTGGCGGGCGTGATGTTCGTGCTCGGGGTGGCCGTGTGCTTCCTCGCCTACTTCCCGCTGCTCGACCGTCCGCCCTCCACCGTCTTCATCAGCACCCTGCTCTGCGGCATCATCCTGGAAAACGCCTACATCGTCATCTTCGGACCGCAGGCGAAGGCGGGGCCGCCGCTGCTCGCCGGAGGGGCGATCGAGATCGGCACCGTGCTGCTCAGTCGGCAGGCGGTGGCGACGATCGTGGTCGCGACCGTTCTGGTCGGCGTGCAATACCTGGTCTTCTTCCGCACCCAGATCGGCCGGCGGCTGCGCGCCGTTGCGCAGGATCGCGAAATGGCACAGGCGCTGGGCATCCGGTCGCTTGCCCTGATCGCCATCACGTTCGGCGTCGGGACCGCGCTGGCCGGCATCGCGGGCGCGATCCTGGCCAATCAGTTCTTCGTCTCGCCCGGCGGCGGCGTGCCGCTGAGTGTGTACGGCTACATCGCCGTGGTGATCGGCGGCTGGGGCAGTGTGTTCGGCGCGGTGGTCGGTGCGCTGATCATCGCGCTGTTCCAGACCGTGGCCTCCGCCTTCGTGCCCTACACGGTCGCCACGGGTGGCCTCTATGTCGCGTTGCTGGTGACGCTGTTCCTGCGCCCGCAGGGAATCTTCGGTGAACGTGTCCAGCGCCGCGTCTGAGCCGGCGGCCCTGCCGCGGCGTTGGCCCGCGGTGCTGCAGTGGTGGCGGCGCGGCATCAACCTGCCATTGGCGCTCGGCGTGCTGGCACTCGGCGTCTATGCGCTGGGGGCGTCGCCCTACGAACTGCGTCTGCTGACGATCGCGGGCATCTACGCGATCATGGTGATCGGGTTTCAGTTCATCTTCGGCTATGCAGGCGCCGTCTCGCTCGCGCAATCCTGCTTCTTCGGCGTCGGGGCCTACGTGACCGCGGTGCTGGCGACCCGCTACGGCTGCTCCGCGCTGGTCACCTTCCCGCTGTCGATCGCATGTCCGGTCCTGCTTGCGGCGATCATCGCCGTCCCCGTGCTGCGGCTGGAGGATCACTATTTCGCCCTGGCCACGCTCGCCGTCACACTGCTGGTCGAGCTGATCCTCACGCAGTGGCAGGACGTGACCGGCGGCAATAACGGGCTGGCCGGCATCCCCGCGTTTCAGGCGCTGGGTTGGCAGATCGCCAGCCGGTTCGACATGCTGGTGCTGGTCTCGGCCATGCTGGCCGTGGCGGCCCTCCTCGCGGCGCAGATCCGCTCCGGTCTCTATGGCCGATCCTTCCATCTGATGCGGGAAAGCGCCCCAGTTGCTGCTGCCCTCGGGCTGGACGTGGCGCGGATGCGCTTCGTGGCACTGCTGCTGAGCGCCGCTTATGCCGGGGCTGCGGGCGCGCTGATCGCCCATCTGATTCACGTGGTTTCCCCTGAAGCGGTCGGGCTGCGCCTGATGATCACGTGCCTGACCATGACGGTCGTCGGCGGGCGGCTGAGTACGGCGGGGGCGATCGCCGGTGCGCTGCTCATCACGCATCTGCAGCAATGGTTCCGCCCGCTGGAGAACTACACGCAGATCGCTTATGGCGGCGTCACGCTGGCCTTTCTGATCGCCGCGCCTTACGGCCTGCTCGGCGCGCTGCAGGCCGTGCGCGCCCGACTGCTGCCGGAGACGCCGCCGCCGCTGCCCGTACCGCTCCCGCTACCGCCACGCGCGGCATTCACTGACCACCGCGCCATTGCTGTCGATCAGCGACGTGTCGAAATCCTTCGGCGGCGTGCAGGCGCTCGACCGGGTCTCCTTCGACATCCGGGCAGGCGAGATCGTCGGCCTGATCGGACCCAACGGGTCGGGCAAGACCACGCTGCTGAACGTCATCTCCGGCCTCGAACGCGCTGACGCCGGCAGCATCGCGCTTGCCGGCCGGCCGATCACGGAGCTGCCGGCATTCCGCATTGCCCGGCTCGGCGTTGCACGCACGTTCCAGCACATTCACCTTGTCGGCGAGCTGAGCCTGCTCGACAATGTCGCGATCGGCCGCGCGGTGCGCGAGAAGGCCGGCCTGTGGACGTCGCTGCGACGGTTCGGGCGCGATGACGGCCTGCACGCCGCGCAGCGCGTGGCCGCTGCGGCGGCCGATCGTCTGGGCATCGCCGCCCATGCCGCGGTGCCGGCCGGCAGCCTGCCTTACGGCACGCGGCGACGCGTCGAGGTGGCGCGCGCACTCGCCACCGAGCCGAGCCTGCTCCTGCTCGACGAACCGGCGGCGGGGTTGAACGAGGAGGAGCAGCAGGATCTGGCCGCCCGCGTCCGGAGCATCGCGCGCGACGGCGTCACCGTGCTGGTGATCGAGCACAACATGGTGTTTCTCGCGGCGCTGGCCGAACGGCTCATCTGCCTGGACCAGGGGCGCGTCATCGCCGCCGGATCGCCGGAGGCGGTGCGCGGCGACCCGCGCGTGATCGACGCCTATCTGGGGGTGGCATGACCGCGGACGGCTCGGCCCCGCTGCTGCGCGTCAGCGGACTGGTGGTCCAGTACGGCCCGGTCGCCGCGTTGCGCGACGTGGCGCTGCATGTCGGTGCAGGCGAGTCGGTGGCGCTGATCGGCGCCAACGGCGCGGGCAAGTCGACGCTGTTCAAGGCGATCATCGGGCTGGTGCGCCCGCGGGACGGAGCGATCCTGTGGAACGACCGGCCGCTCGGTCTCCTGCCGCCGCAGCGTCGCGTCAGGCTCGGCCTGGGCTACTCGCCCGAGGGCCGGCGCGTGTTCCCCGGATTGACGGTGCGCGAGAACCTGGAAGTCGCCGCGCTGGGCGGGCGCGGCGAACGCAATGCGCTGCTCATGCGCGGCTTCGACCTGTTCCCGGCCCTGGCGGTGAAGCAGGGAGCGCTTGGCTGGCAACTGTCCGGCGGCCAGCAGCAGATGCTGGCGATCGCGCGCGCGCTGATGTCGCGGCCGCGCCTGCTGCTGCTCGACGAACCTTCGCTCGGGCTGTCCCCGAAGCTCGCGGACCAGGTATTGTCGGCGGTCGCCGACATCGTGCGCGATGGAACGTCGGTGCTGCTCGCCGAGCAGAACGTCAGCCGCTCGCTGCAATGTTGCGATCGGGCCTATGTGCTCGAAGTCGGTCGCGTGGCGCTCAGCGGCGCCGCTTCGGCCCTGCGCGACAGCGAGGCCGTGCGGCGCGCCTATCTCGGAGGCTAGGATTGCAGGGCACCGGGCATGGTCCCGGCAGCGGAGGAGGCACGAATGGACCACACCACCTTCATGCGTCGTGTCGTCGAATTGTCCCGCCATGGCGCGGAGACCGGCCATGGTGGGCCGTTCGGATGCGTGATCGTCAAGGACGGCGCGATCGTCGCCGAGGCGCACAACGAGGTGCTCTCCAGCAAGGATCCCACCGCGCATGCCGAGACCCTCGCGATCCGGCGTGCCAGCGCTGCGCTCGGCAGCTTCGATCTTTCCGGTTGCGACCTCTACACGATCGGCGCGCCGTGCTGCATGTGCATGTCCGGAATGCTCTGGGCCCGCATTCGCCGCGTCTATTACATCCTGCCGCTTGCCGATTCGGCGGCAATCGAACTGGGTGACGATCATCTGTACGAAGAACTGGCCCGGCCACTCGATCAACGTAAGATCATCCCGATGATCCATGAGCCTGCGCTGACCGAGGACGCGCGGCTCGTCTACCGTTCCTGGTACGGCAAGCCGGACCGGGTGGCGTTCTGAGGTTGGCCGGTGCCCGCAAGCCGGGCCGGGAATGGGAATGAGGGCGAGCATGGCCCAAACGGGCTCGGGCGGTGCGGCTGGACCGATCGGGGCCGAGGAGCGCTATGTCACCGGCTCCGGCGCGCCGCTGCCGGGTCAGCGCAGCCTCGAGCAGGCGATCGGTGCGCAGGTGCGCGCGCAGCGCACGCGGCGCGGGCTGAAATCCGCCGACCTTGCGGCGGCGGCGGGCATTTCCGGCAGTCTCATGTCGAAGATCGAGAACGGTCAGGTCTCGCCCTCGCTGGCGACACTGCAGGCGGTGGCCGGCGCGCTCAACGTGCCGATCGCCGTGCTGTTCGCCGCCGTGGAGGAGCCGCGCGATTGTTCCTATGTCCGCGCCGGCGAGGGAGTGGTGATCGAGCGGCGCGGCACCAAGGCTGGCCACCAGTATCGCCTGCTCGGCCATTCGCTCGCGGGCGACCTGGTGGTGGAACCCTATCTCATTACCCTATCGCAAGAAGCGGTGCCCTATACCGCGTTCCAGCATGCCGGCATCGAGCTGATCCACATGCTCACCGGCCGCGTCGCCTACCGCCATGCCGACCGCACCTACGATCTCGCCCCCGGCGATACGCTGATGTTCGACGCCAGCGCCGCGCATGGGCCGGAAACGCTGATCGACCTGCCGATGACCTATCTCTCGATCATCGTTTACACCCGCCAGCCATGACTTCGTGCCAGGAAATCTTGCTTCCTACCGTTGACAGTTCGACTACCTCATGTAGCCTCCTGCCGTCACGGGGTGCGGGGCCGTCCATGTGCGGGATCATCGGACTGTTCGCCAAGGATGCGGGGATCGAGGCCGAACTGGGCGCGCATCTGGCCACCATGTTGGCGGCGATGGAGGATCGCGGCCCGGACAGCGCCGGCTTCGCCGTCTATGCGCCCGGCCGGCCGGACACCGTGAAACTGACGCTTCGCCCACCGCCAGCCACCGATTCCGGCGCATTGCTGGCCCGCCTCGGCATCCCCGACAGCGCCATCGCCCCACGCGGGACCCATGCCGTGCTGAGCGTGCCGCGCGCGGCGGAGGAACAGGCGCGCGCGGCGCTGGCGCAGGTTGCCCCGCAGACCGGTACTGGTCGGCACCGGCGAACGCATGGAGCTGTACAAGGAGGTCGGACGCCCCGCCGAGGTCGCCCGCCAGTTCGCTCTCGCGACCATGCGGGGCACCCACGGCATCGGCCATACCCGCATGGCCACCGAATCCGCCGTTACCACCGACGGCGCGCACCCGTTCTCGACCGGATCGGACCAGTGCCTCGTGCACAACGGCTCGCTCTCCAACCACAACGCGGTGCGCCGCGCGCTGCGCCGCCGCGGCTTTGCCTTCGCCACGGAGAACGACACGGAAGTCGCCGCCGTCTGGCTGTCCGCGCGCATGCAGGAGGGAATGCCGCTGGATGCGGCGCTGCGCGCCGCGCTGGCCGAACTGGACGGGTTCTACACCTTCGTCGTCGGCACGGCGACCGGCTTCGCCGTGCTGCGCGATCCAATCGCCTGCAAGCCCGCGGTGTTGGCCGAGACCGAGCGCTATGTCGCGTTCGGCACCGAGTACCGCGCGCTCGCCGATTTGCCCGGCATCGCCGCGGCGCGCGTGTGGGAACCGGAACCGGCCACCGTGTACGCCTGGCAGCTCGGGCGTTGAGCGTGTCGGACGCGCGCGAAAACGCGGCGGTGTTCGATCTGGCGCGGCAGAGCGTGCGGGACCTGAACGCGGCGCTGCACGCGCTCGGCCCGGAGACCAACCGCACGCATTGGCGGGTGCTGAACCCCGCGGGACGGCACGCGCTCGCGGTCGGGCTGACGCAGCCCGTCACCGTCGAAATCGCGGGGCATGCGGGCTACTATTGCGCGGGCATGAACCAGCGCGCGCGGGTGATCGTGGACGGCAACGTTGCCACCGGTGTGGCCGAGAACATGATGTCGGGCTTCGTGCATGTGCGCGGCGATGCCAGCCAGTCGGCCGGCGCCTCGGCGCATGGCGGCCTGCTGCTGATCGACGGCAACGCCGCGGCCCGCTGCGCCATCTCGCTGAAGGGCGCGGACATCGTCGTGAAAGGGTCGGTGGGCCATCTCTCCGCGTTCATGGCGCAGGCCGGCACGCTGGTCGTACTGGGCGATGCCGGCGAGAGCCTGGGCGACTCGATCTACGAGGCGCACCTGTACGTGCGCGGCCGCGTCGCCGGCCTCGGCGCCGACTGCGTGGCGAAGGAGATGCACGAGCCGCACCGGGCCGAACTGCACGCGAAGCTCACGGCCGCCGGGCTGGCGGGGGAGGTCGATCTCGGCGATTTCCGCCGCTACGGTTCGGCTCGCCGGCTCTACACCTTCCATGTCGACAACGCGGCGGCCTACTGATGGACGCAACCCCACGCACGCCGCCGCGCTTCTCGGCGACCTTCGATCCGCACACGCTGGCCGAGATCCGTCGCGCCGCCGCCACCGGCATCTACGACATCCGCGGCGGCGGCGCGAAGCGCAGGCTGCCGCATTTCGACGACCTGCTGTTCCTCGGTGCGTCGGTGAGCCGCTATCCGCTGGAAGGCTATCGCGAGCGCTGCGAGACCAATGTCGTGCTCGGCACGCGCTTCGCGAAGAAGCCGCTGGAACTGAAGATCCCCGTCACCATCGCCGGCATGAGCTTCGGGGCGCTCTCCGCGCCCGCCAAGGAGGCGTTGGGGCGCGGGGCGACGCTCGCCGGCACCTCCACCACCACCGGCGACGGTGGCATGACGGCGGAGGAACGCGAGCACTCGGAGAAGCTCGTCTATCAGGTACTCCCGTCCCGCTACGGCATGAACCCCGACGACCTGCGCCGCGCCGACGCGATCGAGATCGTTGTCGGCCAGGGCGCCAAGCCTGGCGGCGGGGGAATGCTGCTGGGCCAGAAAATCTCGCCGCGCATCGCCGCGATGCGCACACTGCCGGAAGCGATCGACCAGCGCTCCGCGTGTCGCCATCCGGACTGGACGGGGCCGGACGATCTGGAAATCAAGATCGAGGAACTGCGCGAGATCACCGACTGGGAGAAGCCGATCTACGTCAAGGTCGGCGCATCGCGCCCGTATTATGACACCGCGCTGGCGGTGAAGGCCGGCGCCGACGTCGTGGTGATCGACGGCATGCAGGGCGGCACCGCGGCCACGCAGGACGTGTTCATCGAGCATGTCGGCATCCCCACACTGGCCGCGATCCGGCCGGCGGTGGCGGCATTGCAGGAACTTGGCCTGCACCGGCAGGTGCAACTCGTCGTCTCCGGCGGCGTGCGCAGCGGTGCCGACGTGGCGAAGGCGCTGGCGCTGGGGGCCGATGCGGTTTCCATCGGCACCGCGGCGCTGGTGGCCCTCGGCGACAACGATCCGGCCTATGAGGCGGAATACGCCGCGCTCGGTACCGTTCCGGGCGCCTATGACGACTGGCAGGAAGGCCGCGATCCGGCGGGCATCACGACGCAGGACCCGGCGCTGGCGGCACGGCTCGATCCGGTGCTGGGCGGGCGCCGGCTCGCCAACTACCTCGCGGTGATGACGCTGGAGGCGCAGGCGATCGCGCGCGCCTGCGGCAAGAGCCACCTGCACAACCTCGAGCCCGAGGACCTCGTGGCACTGACCATCGAGGCCGCGGCCATCGCGCGTGTGCCCCTGGTGGGCACGGAGTGGATTCCGGGGCACGGAGGGGTCTGAGACCGGTGGTCGGAGAACATCCGTCATGCCCGCGACGGCAGGCGTCCAGGCCGACGGAAGGCGCGCTCCGTGCACGCAGGCCTCGACGCCCGTTTCGCCGGGAGTGACATGAATGCGTGGGAAATTCCGCGCGTGCTGCGCGGGCCTGTTTCCGCTTCGGCGGAGCGGAGCGGGAACTGTCAAAGCATCTTGGGGCGTCTGGGGTTGCGGGTCTGAAAAGGGGCGGGGCGGCGGATGGCGATCGACCTGACGGCGGCGGCGCGCGAGCGCGGTATCAAGTACTTCCTGATCTCGTTCACCGACCTGTTCGGCACCCAGCGTGCGAAGCTGGTGCCAGCCGCGGCGATCGCGGAGATGGCGCGCGCGGGCGCGGGGTTCGCCGGCTTCGCCGCCTGGCTCGACATGACGCCGGCCGATCCCGACGTGATGGCGATCCCCGATCCCGACAGCCTGATCCAGTTGCCCTGGAAGCCAGACGTGGGCTGGCTCGCCGCCGATCCGTGGATGGCGGGCAAGCCGGTTGCGCAGGCGCCGCGCCTCGTGCTGAAGCGGGTCGCCGCGGCCGCCGCCGCGCAGGGCCGCGAGATGCAGTCCGGCGTCGAGTGCGAGTTCTTCCTGGTGGCGCCTGACGGCACCGCCATCGCCGATTCTGCCGACCGCCAAAAGAAGCCCTGCTACGATCAATCCGCGCTGATGCGTCGCTACGACGTCATCAGCGAGATCTGCGACGCCATGCTCGCCCTCGGCTGGGGCGCCTATCAGAACGACCACGAGGATGCCAACGGCCAGTTCGAGATGAACTGGAGCTACGCCCCCGCGCTCGTCACGGCCGACCGCCACGTGTTCTTCAAATATATGGTCAAGTCGATCGCCGAGAAACACGGCCTGCGAGCGACCTTCATGCCCAAGCCGTTTCTCGACCTCACCGGCTCGGGCTGTCATGTGCATATCTCGCTCTGGCAGGACGGACGCAACGTGTTCGCCGACGCGACCGGCGCGCTCGGCCTGTCGCAGCTCGGCTATCACTTCATCGGCGGCGTCATGACGCATGCCGAGGCGCTGTGCGCGCTGACCAATCCCACGGTGAACAGCTACAAGCGGATCAACGCGCCGGTGACCGCCTCCGGCGCCACCTGGGCGCCGAACGCCGTGACCTACGGCGGCAACAACCGCACCCACATGATCCGCATTCCCGACGACGGACGCTTCGAGTTCCGCCTGGCCGATGGCGCGGCCAACCCGTATCTGCTGCAGGCTGGCCTGCTCGCCGCCGGGCTGGACGGCATCGCCGGGGGACGCGATCCGGGGCCGCGGCTCGACATCAACATGTACACCCACGGCCACACCGTCACCGATGCGCGCCGCCTGCCGCTCAACCTGCTCGACGCGCTGCGCGCGTTTGAGGCGTCGGCGCCGTTGCGCGAAGCGCTCGGCGAGGAATTTGCCTGCGCCTATGTCGCTCTGAAGACGCAGGACTGGCATGACTACGCCAGGCAGTTGACGGCGTGGGAGCGCGAGACGACGCTCGACTGCTGATGTCCTACTCGCTTCTGACGCTGGCGCGAGAGGCACTGCGCGGCCACGTTGGCTGGAAGCCGGCATGGCGCGATGCCGCGCCGAAATCCCGCTACGACGCGGTGGTGGTCGGTGGTGGCGGGCACGGGCTCGCCACCGCCTATTACCTTGCGAAGGAGCATGGGCTGACCAACGTGGCGGTGCTGGAGAAATCCTGGATCGGCTCCGGCAACGCCGGACGCAACACCACCATCATCCGCTCCAACTATCTGCTCCCGGGCAACGAGCGTTTCTACGAATGGTCGATGAAGCTGTGGGAAGGGCTGGAGCAGGACCTGAACTACAACACGATGGTCAGCCAGCGCGGCGTGCTGAACCTGTATCATTCGGACGCCCAGCGCGACGCCTATGCGCGGCGAGGAAATGGCATGCGGCTGCACGGCGTCGATGCCGAATTGCTGGATGCGGCGCAAGTGCGTGCACGGCATCCGTATCTCGATTTCGCCAACGCCCGCTTTCCGATCCGCGGCGGCCTGCTGCAACGGCGCGGCGGCACGGCGCGGCATGATGCGGTGGTGTGGGGTTACGCGCGCGGCGCCGATCGGCGCGGCGTCGATATCGTGCAGAACTGCGAGGTTGTCGGCATCGACGTGGTGGACGGCGCAGTGCGTGGCGTGCGCACAACGCGCGGCGACATCGCCGCGGAGAAAGTGGCGCTCGCCTGTGCCGGCAATTCGTCGCGCGTGGCGTCACTGGCCGGCCTGCGCCTGCCGATCGAAAGCCATGTGCTGCAGGCCTTCGTCTCGGAAGGCATAAAGCCGCTGATCGACGGCGTCATCACCTTCGGCGCCGGGCATTTCTACGTCAGCCAGTCCGACAAGGGCGGGCTGGTGTTCGGCGGGGATATCGACGGCTACAACAGCTACGCCCAGCGCGGCAGCCTGCCGGTGGTGGAGGACGTGATGGAGGGCGGCATGGCGATCCTGCCGATGCTCGGCCGCCTGCGCGTGCTGCGCCAGTGGGGCGGCATCATGGACATGAGCATGGACGGCTCGCCGATCATCGACCGCACGCCGATCACGGGCCTCTATCTCAATGCCGGCTGGTGCTATGGCGGTTTCAAGGCAACTCCGGCGTCGGGCTGGTGCTTCGCGCACCTGATCGCCCACGACGCGCCGCATCCGGCAGGTGATGCGCTCCGGCTGGATCGCTTCGCCACCGGTGCGGTGCTGGACGAGAAAGGGGTCGGCGCGCAGCCGAACCTTCACTGATGCGCATTCCGTGTCCGCATTGCGGTGAGCGCGCCAGCGAGGAATTCTCCTATCTCGGCGCCGCCGATCCCCTGCGTCCCCCGGAGGATGCGACCGCCGAAGCCTGGCACGCATACGTGTATCTGCGGGACAATCCGGCGGGTGAGCTGCGCGAGCTCTGGCATCACGTGCACGGCTGTCGGCGCTGGCTGATCGTCACGCGCGACACGCGCACGCACGCGATCGCCGCCTGCGTGGACACGCGCGCATGATGCGGCTCGCCGCTGGCGGCCTGATCGACCGCAGCCAAAGCCTGCGATTTTCCTTCGACGGACGCATCTACACCGGCCATCCGGGTGACACGCTGGCCTCCGCGCTGCTGGCCAACGGTGTCCGGCTGCTGGGACGGTCCTTCAAATACCACCGGCCGCGTGGCGTGCTCGCGGCAGGGCCGGAGGAGCCCTGCGCGCTGGTGGAGCTGCGCACGGGAGCGCGCCGCGAGCCGAACACACCCGCGACGGTCGTGGAATTGTTCGAGGGGCTGGCGGCGCAGAGTCAGAATCGCTTCCCAAGCCTCCGCTTCGACCTGATGGCGATGAACGGCTGGCTCGCGCCGCTGTTCGTTGCCGGCTTCTACTACAAGACCTTCATGTGGCCCGCCGCGTGGTGGGAGCGCGTCTACGAACCGCTGATCCGCCGCGCCGCCGGCCTCGGCCGCGCGTCCGGCCTGCCCGACCCCGACAGCTACGACCGCGCGCATCTGTTCTGCGACGTGCTGATCGTCGGCGCCGGCCCCGCCGGACTTGCGGCGGCGCTGGCCGCGGCGCGGAGCGGTGCGCGTGTCGTGCTGTGCGAGGCCGATGCGCGGCTCGGCGGCAGGCTGCTGGCCGAATCCTGCGAAATCGACGGTCAGCCCGGTGCGGAGTGGGTCACGTCTGCCGAGGCCGCGCTGCACGACTTTCCGGAGCTGCGCATCCTGACGCGCACGACGGTGTTCGGCGCTTATGACCACGGCACCTATGCGCGCAGCGGAACGCCTCACCGACCACCAGCCCGTCCCGGACGCCCACCAGCCCCGCGAGCGCGTCTGGCGGATCGTGGCGAAGCGGACGGTATTGGCGGCGGGAGCGGTGGAGCGGCCGGCGGCGTTTCCGGGCAACGATCGGCCGGGGGTGATGCTGGCCGGGGCGGTGCGGTGCTACCTGAACCGCTACGCGGTTGCACCCGGCCGTACCGCCGTCGTCGCGACAGGCGGCGCGGAGGGCTGGCGCACGGTGGAGGCGCTGGCTGCGCAAGGCATCCCCGTCGCGGCGGTGGTGGATCGCCGCGCCGAAGTGCCGCAGGCGCAGGCGGCGCTGGCGCGGCGGATCGGCGCGCGGCTGTTCGCGGGGGGGCGGATCAGTGCAACCCGCGGTGCAACCAGTCTACGCGCCGTCGTCGTGGAAGGTGCAACCGGCGGGTTGCACCCGCTCGCCGCCGATCTGCTCGCGGTGGCCGGCGGGCGGAACCCGCAGGTGCAGCTCGCCTGCCATCTCGGCGGCCGCCCGGTGTGGGACGAGGGCCGCGCTGCCTTCCTGCCCCCCGCCACGCTGCCGCCGGGCATGCGCGTGGTGGGCGCCGCCGCCGGCCGCTTCGGCCTCGCCGAGAGCCTGCGTGACGGCACCCGGGCCGGCAGCGACGCGGCCGCGGCAGCCGGCTTCCCCAACACCGCGCCAGAGCCGCCGCGCGCGCCGGACGACGGCACGCCGGCAACCCCCATCTGGCTCATGCCGGGCAAGAAGGCGTTCGTCGATCTGCAGCACGACGTGACGACGGATGACATCGCGCTCGCCCATCGCGAAGGCTTCCGCGCCGTCGAGCACCTCAAGCGCTACACCACGCACGGCATGGCGACCGACCAGGGGAAGATCGGCGGAGTGCTCGGCATGGCGGCGATGGCCGCTTTGACCGGGCGTAGCATGGCTGAGACCGGCACCACGCTGCACCGACCGCCGAGCACCCCGGTCGCAATCGGGGCGCTGGCAGGCAGCCATCGCGGCAAGGACTTCCGGCCATCGCGGCTGACGCCGGGCCACGCCTGGGCCACCGAGGAGGGCGCGTCCTTCGTCGAAAGCGGGCCGTGGCTGCGGGCGCAATGGTTCCCGCGCGCGGGCGAGACCGACTGGCAGCAATCGGTCGACCGCGAAGTCCTGGCCGTGCGCAATGGCGTCGGCGTCAGCGACGTTTCCACGCTCGGCAAGATTGAGCTGGCGGGACCGGACGGCGGCGCGTTTCTCGACTTCCTCTACATCAATACGGTCTCCACACTGCCGGTCGGCCGCGTGCGCTACGGCGTCATGCTGCGCGAGGACGGGTTTGCGCTCGACGACGGCACGGTTGCCCGGCTGGAGGCTGAGCGGTGGGTGATCACCACCACCACCGCCAACGCCGCGCGGGTGCTGGCGCATATGGAGTTCGCGCATCAGGTCCTGCGCCCGGACCTGCGCGTCGCCTTCATCTCCGTCACCGACCGCTGGGCGCAATATGCCGTTGCCGGGAAGCGGGCGCGCGACGTGGTGCAGGCGCTGCTGCAGCACGACGTCTCGGACGCTGCGTTCCCCTACATGGCCTGCGGCACGTTCGGAGCCGCGCGGCTGTTCCGCATCTCGTTTTCCGGCGAGCTGGCCTACGAGATCGGCGTGCCGGCGGACGAAGGTGATGCGCTGGTCCGTCGCATCGTTGCGGCCGGCGCTGTGCCGTATGGGCTGGAGGCGCTGGGCGTGCTGCGGATCGAGAAAGGGCATCCGGCCGGCGGCGAGCTGAACGGGCAAACCACGGCGCGCGACCTGGGCCTTGGGCGAATGATGTCGACCCGCAAGGACTTCATCGGCCGCGTGATGGCACAGCGCCCGGCGCTGCTGGACCCGGCGCGACCCACGCTGGTCGGGCTGCGGCCGGTGGATGGGCGGACGCGGCTGCGGGCCGGGGCGCATCTGCTGCCACGCGGCGCACCCGCCCGCATCGAGCACGACCAGGGCTGGATCTCCTCCGCCGCCTTCTCGCCCACGCTGGGCCACCCGATCGCCCTTGCCCTGCTGGCGAACGGGCCGGCGCGGCACGGCGAGCGCCTGCGCGCCCACGACCCGGTGCGCAACGGCGAGGCGGAGGTGGAGGTGGTGGCGCCCTGCTTCCTCGACCCGGAGGGAGCGCGCCTGCGTGGCTGACATCACCGCACGCTGGATCGGGCCAGTCACGGCGGTCTCATTCACCGCGTGGCCGGGCCAGGCACAGGCGCTCGCCGCACGGGTGCGGGCGCAGTTCAAGCTGGATCTGGCCGCGCCGGGACGCTGGACCCAGGCGGACGCGCTGGTCTGCGTCTGGCTGGGTCCCGATCACTGGCAGATGGAGCGCGCCGGCCGGCACGACCTGCTGCCGGTGCTGGTCGCGGTGGCAGGGGAGCATGGCACGGCGATCGACGTGTCCGACGCGCGGGCGGTGCTGCGCCTGTCCGGGCCGGGGAGCCGTGACATCCTCAGCCGGCTGCTGCCGCTCGACCTGCACCCGCGCGCATTCGCCCCGCACCACGCCGCCAGCACCGTCGCGGCGCATATCGGCGTGCAATTGCGCCAGATCGACGCCGCCCCCACCTACGACCTCACCTGCGCGCGCAGCTACGCCGAGAGCGTGCGGCGTGCCGTGGACCACGCCGGGGGCACGGCGCTCCGCTGGGTATGATTCTGCACGCGTCAAAATCCGCCAACCGTATGCCGCGACCGCTGTGCCGCTGGAAAGGCATCGCCACTGTGCGCCGGCGCGATTGGCGATGCCGCTTCCGTGCGGCCTTGCGGCGACTGGACATAGATCTTCGCGCGCGAGATATCGAGGCCACACAACTCGCCGACGATCGGCGCGCGGTCGCTGACGGCTTGCAGGACCTCCAGCGTCGTCTCGCCGAGCGTGAGATGGATGCGCCGCAACGGACCGTTGACGTGGATAGCGCGCACCCGCGCAGGGCCCGGGCCGAAGAGCAAGGCGATCTCGTGGGGTCGGATCAGGGCGAGCGCCGGGCCCGCCGACTGCGTCTCCGTGATCGGCATGGGCGGCAGGCCGGGCACATGCAGCCGCCCCGCGGAGGCCGTCCCCTCAAAGCGAACCGACTCGCCCAGGAACTCGTGCACAAAGGCGGTTGCGGGCGCGTTGTAGAGCGTATCAGGCGTGTCGACCTGCTCGATCCGGCCGGCGTGCAGCACCGCGACGCGGTCGGCCATCTCCATCGCTTCCGCCTGGTCATGCGTGACGAAAATACTCGTCAGCTGCATCCGATCATGCAACTGGCGGAGCCAAATTCGCAGCGATTTCCGCACGCGGCGTCCAACGCGCCGAACGGCTCGTCGAGCAGCAACAAGCGCGGCTCGATCGCAAGCGCCCGCGCCAGTGCTACGCGCTGCCGCTGTCCACCGGAAATCTCGCTCGGATAGCGGCCTGCCAGTTCGCCGACGCCCATCAGGTCGAGGAGCGATCGCACGCGCCGCCCGATCTCCGCCTGTGCCGGCCGCCGGCTTCGAGGAAGCACGCTGAGTCCGAATGCGACGTTGCGCTCCACCGTCATATGACGGAACAGCGCATAGTGCTGAAACACGAAGCCAATGCTGCGGGCACGCGCCGGCAGGTCGTTGATCGGCCGTCCATCGAACGCAATAACCCCGGCGTCGAGGAATTCCAGCCCCGCCAAGGTGCGCAACAGCGACGTCTTGCCGGAGCCGGATGGGCCGAGCAAAGCCAGGAATTCGCCATCGGCAACGGTAAGGTCGATTCCGTTCAGCGCTGCCGTTCCGTCGAACGACTTGCGCAAGCCCCGCAGTTCCACCTTCACAGCAATGCTCCGCTCCGCCGCCCGATCCGCCACTCCAGCGCCGCCTTCACCGCGAGCGTCACCAGCGCCAGCAGCGACAGGAGTGCGGCGATCGTGAAGGCGCCGATCCAGTCATAGTCGTTGAACAAAGCCTCCACCTGCAACGGCATGGTCATTGTCTGCCCGCGGATATGACCGGACACCACCGAGACCGCGCCGAATTCACCCATCGCGCGAGCATTGCACAGCAGCACGCCATAGAGCAGCCCCCAGCGGATATTCGGCAGCGTCACACGGCGGAATATCTGCGGGCCGGTCGCACCGAGGGTCATCGCAGCCTCCTCCTCCTGCGCGCCCTGTTCCTGCATCAGTGGCAGCAGCGTGCGGGCGACGAAGGGGAACGTCACAAACAACGTCGCCAGGATCAGGCCGGGTAGCGCGAAGATGATGCGTATCCCGGCACCGTCCAGCATCGGCCCGAGCCAGCCATTGGCGCCGAACAGCAGCACCCATACAAGGCCCGAGATGACCGGCGAGATCGAGAACGGCAATTCTATCACCGTGACCAGCAGGCTCCGCCCCGGAAAGCGAAAGCGGGCGATGGACCAGGCCGCGGTGAGGCCGCAGACCGTGTTGAGCGGCACGCTGATGACGGCCACAATCAATGTGAGGCGGCAAGCGGCCAGCGCGTCCGGCTCGGTCAGCGCGGCAACAACCGGCCCCAGCCCACGCGCGAAGGCTTCGGCGAGCACCACCACCAGCGGCAAGAGCAATAGCAGCACCAGCAGCAGCAGGGCTGCGGCGGTGAGCCCCACGCGCGTGGCCGGACGCTCCTGCGTCGGCGCCAGCCGAGCCCGGGGGCCGAGGGCGGTTTCGGTCATGGCGCGCGGCTTCGCATCCGAGCCTGCAGGAGATTGAGCAGGAGCAGGGTCGCGAAGGAGGCGAGCAGCATCACGAGTGCCAATGCGGCGGCACCCGCATAGTCGAGCTGCTCAAGCCGGATCACGATCAGCAGCGGCGCGATCTCGCTGATCATCGGCATGTTGCCGGCGATGAAGATCACCGAGCCGTATTCCCCCAGGCCGCGCGCAAGCGCCGCGCCGAAACCGGCCAGCAGTGCCGGCGCGAGGGCGGGCAGCACGACGCGCCAGAAGAGTCTGCGTCCGTGTCGCCCCAAGCGTCGCCGCAGCCTCCTCGGCATCCGCCGGCAGGTCCATCACCACCGGCTCCAGCGTGCGCACCACGAACGGCAGGCCCACGAAAACCAACGCGACAAGGATGCCGACGGGCGTGTAGGCTACCTTCACCCCGAGCGGCACGAGAAGGCTGCCAATCCAGCCCTTCGGCGCAAACAGCGCCGTCAGCGCGATGCCGGCGACCGCGGTGGGCAGCGCGAGCGGCATGTCGATCAGCGAATCCGCCAGCCGCCGCCCTGGGAAGCGGTAGCGCACCATCACCCAGGCGACCAGAAGCCCGAGCGGGACGTTGATCGCTGCCGCCAGCGTCGCCGCCCCGAAGCTCAGCCGCAGGGCTGCCACGACGCGCGGGCCGCTGATCGCGTGCCACACGCCGACCAGGCCGAGCGACCATGGCCGCAACGCGAGTGCCACCAGCGGGATCAGCACGATCAGCGAAACCCAGACCAAGGTCACCCCGAGCGTCGGGAGGAATCCCGGCAGCGCGGAACGGCCGGCACGCATGGTCATCGGCCCGGCGTGAAAATGCGGTCGAACAGGCCGCCATCGGCGAAGTACTTGGCCTGGGCCGCATCCCAGCCGCCGAAGTCGCGGATCGTGGCCATCGGCAGCGCCGGAAAGCGCGCGGCATACTGTGCTGCGACCGCAGGATCGCGCGGGCGGTAGAAGTGCTTGCCCACGATCGTCTGCGCCTGCGGCGTATAGAGGAATTCCAGATACGCCGTCGCTGCCTGGCGCGTTCCTTTCCGGTCCACGACCTTGTCGACGACGGCCACCGGCGGCTCCGCGAGCACGCTCAGCGACGGGTAGACGATGTCGTAGGCGTCGGCGCCGAATTGCTTGCGCACCAGCCACGCCTCGTTCTCCCACGCGATCAGTGCGTCGCCGAGCTCGCGCTGAGCGAAGCTGTTGGTCGCGCCGCGTGCGCCGGTGTCGAGCACGGGCACATGGCGAAACAGCTGGCGCATGAAATCTTCCGCCGAAGCCGGCGTCGCGCCCGGCTGTCGCTCCGCCCAGGCGAGCGCGGCGAGGAAGTTCCACCGCGCGCCGCCGGAGGTTTTCGGGTTGGGAGTGATGGCGCTGATGCCGGGACGCACGAGGTCCGGCCAGTCGCGAATATGCTTCGGGTTGCCGCCGCGCACCAGGAACACGATCGTGCTGGTGTACGGCGCCGCATTGTCCGGCAGCCGCGTCTGCCAGTCCGTCGCGATCAAGCCGCGCTTCGCCAGCGCGTCGATGTCGGCGGCCAGCGCCAGCGTCACGACATCGGCCTGCAGCCCCTCCAGCACCGCCCGCGCCTGTGCGCCGGAGCCGCCATGGGACTGATTGATGACGAGGTGTTCGCCGGTCTTCGCCTGCCATGCTGCGACGAAGGCAGGATTGATCTCGCGGTACAACTCACGTGTTGGATCGTAGGATACGTTGAGCAGCGTCCGATTGGCTGCCGCAGCCCGTCCCGCCGGTGCGAGCAGGGCAAGCGACGCACCGATCAGCGATCGACGGGTCGGCGATGAAATGCCATGGTGCGCCTCCGCTGCTTGCGATGTCGGACTAAAAGTTCAGCCGCGTGGTGACGATCCAGGCGTGATTGTACGACGGCGTCAGTGGCTTTGCGCGATAAGAGGGCGCGACGGCAAACTGATACCCGGCGCCAAGCGTAAGGTGAAAGCCAGCACCAAGCGAGAAGCTGCTCAGGATCAGCCCAGGTGTCAAATAGACCTGGTTGAGGCCCCCGCGCTGGCCGTCAGGATAATATGTCCAGTTTACTTCAAATTCCGGCCAGAACACGCCGTGGACATGGTCATGGAACGCGACATTGGTCTGAACGGGGTGGCCGAGCTTCTCGGCGTGCGAGGCTGGGATGTTTACGCCGATCGTGCTCTGCACGACGAAATTGCCGAAGCCTTTGCCGAACGCAATGGTCGGAATGTATTGCCAGGAATCGCTCGTCAGCTGCGGGATTCCGGTGGGCGCCTGGATCTGCAGCCACGCTGTGACGACGTAGTTGCCGGCGCTCTCCGGGCTGGCGGCCAACCGCTGCTCGATGCGGATGAAGGTCCAGTCACCCCACCCGGCAAACGACGGGATGGCGCCCTTGTTCTTCGGCCCGACGCCGGGAACGCCAGAGCGGATGTAGTACGGCGCCGCCGCGATCTGGATTTCGTTCGTCGGTGTGACGATGAGATCGAGGCCCTTGCCGCCGTCAAGGAGAGTCGTATTCGTGCCGTTTCCGGAATGCTGAAAATCCGCGTCGAAGCGGATGCGCTGCTTGAGCAGCGCCGTTGTCGTCACGAGCGGGCTGGCCCAGTGAGGCTGCGTCGCCGCGGCTTGCGCTGATGCGGCGTGCCACGCCGATAGAAGTCCGCCCAGGAGGCCAGTATCGACCCGCGGCGCCGCGTCGGAACTCGTGGGCGTTGGCGGCGACGCTGCATCGACGATCTGTGTCTGCGTCGGAATCGAAAGGTCAAATCCGTCGCCCGCCTGCGCGCTGTGGTGCGCCCCGGCGCATAAAATCGCAGCACCGACTGCGCGGTGTATCCAGCGAGATTGACCTGGCGCCGTGCGGATCATTGACGTCTGCTCCCCTCATCACGGGAAAATCATCGCGAGAGGATTCCATATTTGTCAATCAGGAAAATAGGGAATTAGCAAATTCCGTACCCTGGCCGCGACCATCGTGTTGATATTCCGCGATAATTTTCCTGGATGCGATCCGGACCGGGATGGCGGAGTTCCGGCAGCGAGTGCTCGATGAATTCGCAGAAGGCGGCGGGCGTCCGAGTTGCGACGCCGCATCGCTGCGCTACGGCGACGCCCTTGTCGTCACCCTGCCGTGGAACGACAACCAAACCATTCAGCCGAAACCCCCGACCCGCTCCCTGCCGCCGAGTGAAAGCCAGGACGACTTCGAGTCCCCGTTCGCAATCCATTCCCCGGCGGAGGCAGGAAGTCCCGGTGTGAACTCCGGCGAGGTCGCCGCTATCCGTCTGGAAAACACCGGTGCGCGGCGCTTATGCTGCCGCCGCAAGGGGGGATCCGCACGGGATCGCTCCGTCCGCGCCACGACCCTAAGGGCACCCGAACGATGGCAGATTTCGAGATTTTCGAAGCACCCAACTTCATGCTGCAGAAAGGCGCGGTGTTGCCGAAGGTGCAGCTCGCCTACAAGACGCTGGGCAGCCTGAACGCAGCGCGCGACAACGCGGTGCTGGTGCCCACGTGGTACACCGGCACCCACAGCGACCTGGAAACCTACATGGTCGGCGCCGGACGCGCACTCGATCCGGGGAAATACTACATTGTCATGACGAACCTGCTGGGCAACGGCATCTCCTCCTCGCCCAGCAACACACTGGCGCCGTTCGAGCGCGGCCGGTTCCCGCATGTCACGATCTCCGACAACGTGCGGCTGCAGCACATGCTGCTCACCTCCCGCCTCGGCGTGCCGACGCTGCGGCTGGTCACCGGCTGGTCGATGGGCGCCTGTCAGGCGTTCGAGTGGGCGGCACAGTTCCCCGACATGGTCCGCGCCGCCTGCCCGATCGCCGGGTCGGCGCGCACCGCCAACTACAACAAGGTGTTCCTGCTCGCGCTGCAACGGACGCTGGAACTCGATCCCGCGTTCCGCGAGGGATTCTACGACCGCCCGCCGGTCGCCGGGCTGCGCGCCTTCGCCACCATCTACGCCGGCTGGGGCACGTCCGAGCCGTTCTACCGCACCGAGATGTGGCAGGCTTTCGGCTCACGCAACATGGTCGAGCACGTCGCCGATTTCTGGGAGCCGTTCTTCGCCCGCTGTGACGCCAACAACCTGCTCTCACAGCTATGGACATGGCGCGAAGGCGACATCAGCGCCAACGCCACGCACCGCGGCGATTTCGCCGCCGCACTGCGCAGCATCCGCGCCCGCACCATTGTGATGCCGGTCGACAACGACCGCTACTTCCCGCCGGTGGACAGTGAGTACGAGGCAAGCCAGATCCCCGGCGGCGAATGCCGCGTCATCCGCTCGGCCTGGGGCCACATGGCGCCGATGAACCCCGGCGACGTACCGGCGATCGACGCGGCACTCCGCGAACTCCTGGTCGGCTGAAGGCCCCGCCCCCAGGGCAGCCGTGCGAAAACCGCGCCATCCGCGGCGCGGTGGACTTCAACTCCGCAGGATGGAGCGGCGCCGCCCCTTGTCGTGTTGTGCAAGTTACTCTCTGCTCCCGGCTCGCGCGGGGGCGGACGAAGTCGGCCCGCAGCAATGCCGCGCCGGCCCGGGGAATGTGGGGCGGCACCGCGCAGATAGAGCCGAGGTCCGGATCGTTCCATGAAGTTTCCACCGCTGGCGCGCCCTGGCCGGCACGGCGCCGAGGGCATGGATGACCGGTTGGGCCTCGTGCAGGACGCCGGCCGGCTGGTGCTGCGCCTGTCCGGCGATTGGACGTTCGATGAACCGCTCTGCGACCCCGCGCCGGTCGCCGCGGCGCTCGCCGCCGCGCCCGCACCGGCGCGGGTGGAAATCCAGGTCGCCGGGCTCGAACGCTGGGACAGCGCCCTGATCGTGTTCGTCGACACCGTCCGCGCGATCTGCGGCGAGCACAACGTGCCGTTGGAGCTGGGCGGCCTGCCCGCCGGGGCGGTTCGCCTCTCGGCGCTCGCCAACGCCGTGCCCGAGCGGACGGGCGGGCGGAAGCTGGGCGCGGGCCGCCTCTGGGTGGATCGCATCGGCGTGCTGGCGCTCGCCCGGCTGCGCGCCGGCGGCGAGCAGCTCGCCTTCCTTGGCGAGGCGGTCATCGCCTTCGGCCGGCTGTTCCGTGGCCGGGCCGTGTTCCAGGGCAGCGACGTGTTGCTGTTCATGCGTGCCTGCGGGCCGCAGGCGCTGGCGATCACTGGCATCATCAACCTGCTGATCGGCATGATCCTCGCCTTCATCGGCGCGGTGCAGCTGCAGAAATTCGGCGCCGGGATCTACGTCGCCGACCTGGTCGGCCTCGCGGTCACGCGCGAGATGGCGGCGGTAATGACCGGCATCGTGCTCGCGGGACGCACCGGAGCCGCGTTCGCCGCCCAGCTCGGCACCATGCAGGCGCAGGAGGAGATCGACGCGCTGACGACGTTCGGCATCCCGCCGATCGACTTCCTGGTGCTGCCACGAATGATCGCGCTGTCGCTGATGATGCCGCTGCTCTATCTCTATGCCTGTCTCGTCGGGTTGATCGGCGGCATGATCGTCGGCACCGGCATGCTGAGCCTGACGATCACGCAGTATGCGCTCGAGACCCAGGCGGCGATTTCGTTCACGCAGTTCGCGATCGGCTTCGGCAAGAGCGTGGTGTTCGGCGTTCTGGTCGCGATCGCCGGCTGCCTGCGCGGCATGCAGGCCAGCCGCAGCGCCGCCGGCGTGGGCGACGCGGCCACCTCGGCCGTGGTGACCGGCATCCTCTACATCATCATCACCGACGCGGTATTCGCGGTGATCTTCAACATCCTCGGCATCTGACGCGATGGACGAGCCGCGCATCCGCGTCGAAAAGCTCGACATGATCTTCGGCACCAACGTGGTGCAGCAGAACGTGTCGTTCTCGGTGACGCCGGGGGAGATCTTCGTGATCATGGGCGGCAGCGGCTGCGGCAAGAGCACGCTGCTGCGCCACATGATCGGCCTGCTGCAGCCGGCGGGCGGGCGCGTCCTGTATGACGGCGAGAGCTACTGGGACGCCGCGGCGGCCGAGCAGCTCGCGCTCAACCGGCGCTTCGGCGTGCTGTTCCAGAGCGGCGCGCTGTGGAGCTCCATGACGCTCGCCGAGAACGTGGCGCTGCCGCTGAAGCAGTACACGCCACTCAGCGCCGCCGACATCGCCCGCGTCGTGTCGCTGAAGCTCGCACTCGTAGGGCTGCGCGGGCTTCGAGGACTTCTTTCCCTCCGAGATCAGCGGCGGCATGCGCAAGCGCGCGGGGCTGGCGCGCGCGATGGCCCTCGATCCCGACATCCTGTTCTTCGACGAACCCTCCGCCGGCCTCGATCCGATCAGCTCGCGGCGCCTCGACGAGCTGATTCTGGAATTGCGCGACAGCCTGGGCGCCACGGTCGTGATGGTCACGCACGAGCTGCCGAGCATCTTCGCGATCGCCGACAACTCGGTGTTTCTCGACGCGGAGACGAAGACGGCGATCGCCTGGGGCAATCCGCGGGATCTTGCGAAGAACTGTCCCGAAGCCAAGGTCCGTGCCTTCCTCGCCCGCGGCGACGTCGCCCCGGCGGCCACGGCGCAGGCGGTCGGATAGGAAAGAGAGAGCAATGCCCAAATCGAACAACGCCCGCGCCGTAGGCAGTTTCGTGGTCGTCGCGCTGGCCTTGCTCGTCGCGGCGATTGCGCTGTTCGGCAGCATCCGCCTGTTCAGCCGCTCGACCATGGCGGTCACGTATTTCGATGGCTCGGTCGCCGGACTCTCGGTCGGCGCGCCGGTCAGCTACAAGGGCGTCCCGATCGGCAGCGTCACCCGCATCGTGCTCGAGGTCTCGGCGAAGACCGGCGAGGCGCGCATTCCCGTGTTCATGAAGTTCACGCCGGATGCCGTGACGTTCAACGGCGGCGAGGAGCTGGGCGAAGAGGTGCGCAAGGAGATGATTGCGCGCGGCCTGCGCGCGCAGCTCGTCAGTCAAAGCCTCATCACCGGCCAGCTTCAGGTGCTGCTCGATTACTTCCCCGGCACGCCGGCCAAGTTCGTGCACGAGACGCCCGGCGTGCTGGAGATCCCCTCGGTGCCGTCGGAGATCCAGGAGATCAAGAGCAAGCTCTCCGGGCTGCCGCTGCAGCAGATCGCCGAGTCGGCGCTGGGGACCCTCAACTCGCTCGAGACGCTGCTCCGCGCGCCGGAGATACGCAGCGCGATGAAGGACCTCTCCGCCAGCCTCGGGGAAGCCCGCGGACTGATCACGACGCTCACGCCGCAGATCAGCGAAACCCTGAAGCAGGCGGACGGGACGTTGGCGTCCGTCACCCGCACCGCCGATCAGGCGACCGAGACGGTACGGGGCCTGCAGCCGAAGGCCGATGCGTCGCTCTCCAGCCTCGCGAAGGTGCTTGACACGGCCGGCCAGCAGGCCGGACCGTTGATCGGCGAGTTGCGGACGGCGGCGCGGTCGATCGATTTCGCTGGCGCAAAGCGCGCAGGCGAGCATGTTCACCGGCACCGGCGTGCTCTCCACGCGCTCGCCGCTGCGCCAGAACCTGGAAGACACAATGCGCAACCTTGCTGCCGCCTCCTCCTCGCTGCGCGGCCTGGCCGCGGAATTGGAGCGCAACCCCAATGCGCTGATCGTGGGCCGGTCGCGGTGAGCCGGCCGGGACGGCTGTTCGCGGTCGGCGTGCTCGCGCTTGCGGGCTGCACGCTGCCGCCGCCGCAGCTCTACGTGCTCAACCCGATCGCCGGCCCCGACACGGCGCTGCCGGCCCGCAGTGCCGGCGTCCGGACACTCGCGATCCTGCCGGTGACGGTCCCTGACTATCTCGACCGGCGCGAAATCGTTTCGCGCACGGCGGATCACCGGCTGCAGGTCAGCGACGGCGAGCGCTGGGGCGAGGGGCTGTCGGCCGGGCTCGGGCGTGTGCTGACCGTCGATCTCGGCAAGCTGCTCGCCAAGGACGGGTTCGTCGTGACCAGCGGAAGCACCCCGCCCAAGGTGGACGCGGAAGTCGCGCTCACGCTCGACGCGTTCGAGCGGGGGCCGGACGGCAACGCCGTGCTCGCCGCGCGCTGGACGATCTTCGACGAGCGGCGCGACGGCGCAGCACGGCACTTCCAGGCGGTCTACACCGCGCCGGTCCAGACCTCGGGCTCGGGCGGCGTCCACGCCTCGGCCGACGTCGCGGCGCTGAACCGCGACCTCGACCGGCTGGCCGCCGACATAGCGGCATCGGTCCGACAGGTGATCCCCACGGCCTCGCGCTGAACCGGCCCAGTGAGTGGTCGCAAGCTCAGCTGGGGTTGATCCGGCTGATCTTCGACCCCTCCAGGCCGAGCCCGGCCATCAGCCCCGACTGCCCGAACGGGATCGCATAGACGTCCTGCGTCAGCGTGGTGCTGGTTGCCGAGGCGGCGGCGCCCTTGTCCAGCACGACCACGTTCGGCCCGGAGCCGATCGACCAGCCGTCGCTGTTGCGCAGGTAGTCCAGCGCGGACTGCTTCATGAAGAACAGCGCGTAGCTGAATGTCTGTGCGCCGATCTGCAGCCCGAAGGAACCCGCAGCGATGCTATAGTAACCGGTAGCCTTGCCGCCCTCCAGCAGCGCGCCCTCGCCATACTGGCCGCCGATGACGAGCCCGGCCTTGGTAATTGTCGGGAAGACGAGAATGGCGACCGCCGCCTCCCCAAGCTTTCGCGTCCGCGGTTCCTGCGCATAGAGGCGCTGCAATGCGTTCGCGGCGTCCCGGCTGAGGGTCGCCGCCGAAGCCGCGTTCGCCGCGCCGGCCCCGGCGAGCGCCAGCACCCCGGCTGCCGGCAGCACGGTCATGATTCGCCGCCGCGACACTCCGCCTGACTCCATCCGCACCGCCGTGCTCCCCTGGCTCGATCGCATGTCTTCGTCCACGTCACCCTCCCGGCCGCTATGGCCCACCTGCCTCCACCACGCCGAGGCGCCCCAGGCTCCTGAGAATGATCTCGAGCCCCAGCGCCACCTGCGTCACACCCAGTATCACGCCGAACAACTGCAGCACCGCCCCCAGCCAGCGGATCACCGTGTGGGCGAACAGCATCGCCACCCAGTCGAGCGCCAGCACGAGCAGCACGAGGCCCGCGACCATCGCGCTCGCCGTCGCGTCGGGGGCGACCGCCATGAAGATGATCACGGCGGCGATGCCGTATGGCGTCACAATCGTCGGAAAGGCAAGCGGGCTGAAGGCCAGCGCGAAGCTCGGCGGCTCCGTCCGCTCGGGCGGGCGGGCGCTGTATTGTTGCAGCACCTGCTGCAGGGCCACCAGGAAGAGGATCAGCCCACCGGTGAGCACGAGCACCTGCAGCGGAATGGCGAAGCTCGCCAGCATCCGCCGCCCCATCCCCGCCGCGATCGCCACCGCCGCAACCGAGAACAGGAAGGCCCGCGTGGCCAGCCGGCGTTGGAAGGCCGGCTCGGTTCCCTGCGTCATGGCGACGAAGGGGCCGAGGATCTTGATCGGTCCAAGCATGAGAAACAGCAGCGCGAAGATCGTCTGCCAGTCGAGCGGCGGAACCGACGTCAGCGGGCCCGCTTCGGCCCGCGCCGGCATCGGCACAAGGCTGAGCAACAGCGCCGCCGCGCCGGCGTGGCGGCGCAACGCCGGAGGCACGCGCGCCAGCGCGGGGGCCCGCCCTGGCGTCCGCCCAACGTCCTGCAAATCTTCGTGCATCGGACGCACCCTTTCAGACTCGTGCCAGACCTGGATTGACGTACGTCAAGGTCGCCCAACGGTGACACAGTAAGGTCCCGGCCTCGTGATAGGGGTATCTGCCGAGCAAGCCGAGCGGGAGAGATCGCATGCCGGAAGCCTCAGCACCACGTCTATCCGTTTCCGCATTGTTCGCCGAGCGCGAGGCGCAGCGGCGGCGCGACCAGGAGGCGGAGGAGCACCTCCAGCGCAAGCAAGCCGAGGAGCTTGCCGCCTTCAAACAGCGCCTGGAGGACTTCCAACTCACCGACGCCCACGTGCAGGCGGTCATCGAGCGGATCCGGCGCGCCTTCGAGCGCGGGGAGACGGAGCTGATGCTGACGTCCTTCCCGAGCAGCTTCTGCACCGATAACGGCCGCGCGGTGAACAACGCCGGATTGCCGCCCATCAACAAGCCGGACCCGGCGGAGAGGGCAGCCGGGCCCCGCGAGCCCGAGTGGCTCGCGACGATGCCCAAGGGGGCTCGGCCGGTCTACGAATACTGGGAGACGAACCTCAAGCCCGGCGGGTTCACGCTCAGCGCCCGCGTCATCAACTATCCGGGCGGCGTGCCCGGCGATGTCGGCCTCTTCCTGTCCTGGCCAAAGAGTGCGATGGAAGAACAGCTCTAGGCTGCCTGGCGAGGGAGGAAAAAGCGCGATGTCAGCGGAGAAGAAGGCGCAGAAAGCGGCAGCGGAGCCGAGCGGAAAGCTCAAGCGGGGCGACTACGACGAGGAACTCACGCGCCTGCATGTCGAACTGGTCAAGCTGCAGCAATGGGTGGTGCACAAGGGACTGAAGGTCTGCGTTCTGTTCGAGGGTCGCGACGGCGCCGGCAAGGGCGGGACGATCAAGGCGATCACCGAGCGGGTAAGCCCGCGCATTTTCCGCGTGGTGGCCCTGCCGGCGCCCACCGAGCGCGAGAAGTCGCAGATGTACATTCAGCGTTACCTGCCGCACCTGCCGGCGGCGGGCGAGATCGTCATCTTCGATCGGAGCTGGTACAATCGCGCCGGTGTCGAGCGTGTCATGGGGTTCTGCCCGGAGGAGGCGGTCGAGCGCTTTCTGCGCATGACCCCCGCGGTGGAAAAGGCGATGGTCGATTCCGGCATCGTTCTCATAAAATACTGGCTCGAGGTCAGTCAGGATGAGCAGGCGCGCCGGATGGAGGCGCGCATCGACGATGGCCGCAAGATCTGGAAACTCTCGCCGATGGACCTCAAGTCCTACAACCGCTGGTACGACTACTCGCGCGCGCGCGATGCGATGTTCGCAGCCACCGACACCGCATGGGCGCCCTGGTTCGTCGCGCGCTCAGACGACAAGAAGCGGGCACGGCTCAACATCATCACCCACCTGCTGAGCCGGGTCCCCTACGAGGCACTGCCGCACGAGAAAGTGAAGCTGCCGAAGCGGCAGGATCCGCACGGCTACCGGGAGCCGGATTATCCGTTCAAATTGGTGCCGGAACTGCCGGTCCCGGCCAAGTGACGTGGCCGGCGCCGCAATGCTTCGCGATCGCATCCACCGCTGGCGGCGCCGGCGGCGCAATCGCCGGCCGATGCCGCTGTGGCTGATCCCGATCACGTACGCGATCGTGGCTGTCGCGTGCAGCGTCGTTCTGCCGCGCCTCGAAGCGGCCTATCTCGGCGTCTACTCCCGCAGCATTGCGGTGGGTTCGGCGATCGCGTTCTTCTCCTCGGTCGGCTCCGGCATGATGGCGCTCACCGGCATCGTGTTCGCGATCGCCTTCGTGATGGTGCAGTTCGGCGCGGTCGCCTATTCGCCGCGGCTGGTCGTGATGCTGGGCGGCGACCCGACGCTGTTTCACACCCTCGGCCTCTCGTCGGCAACCTTCCTGTATTCCCTCGCCGCCCTGGTGTGGACCGACCGCAACGGGTCGGGGATGGTGCCGGTGTTCTCGTCGAGCCTGGTCGTCGTTCTGCTGGTCGTCAGCATGCTGGCGTTCGCGCGGCTGATCCAGAAACTGAATGATCTGCAGGTCCACAATGTGCTGCGGTTCATCGGCAACCAGGGCCGCGCCGTGATCGCGGCACTCTTTCAGCGGGTAACCGACCGTGAGGGCGACGAGCAGGACGCCCCGGTGGCACCCGCGGACTTCGGGCCACTCACCCAGATCGTCGCCTATTCAGGGGAGCCGCGTACGATTGCGAGCTTCGACATCGACGGACTGGTCCGCATCGCGCGCGAGGCGAACGCGCGCTTCGTCGTCGAATGCGCCGTTGGCGACACGGTTGTCGAGGACACGGTGCTGTTCTGCGTGCATGGCCCGGCGGCGCCGGTAGCCGAGGCGACGCTGATGCGCGCGGTCCATCTTTCCACGACGCGCACGTTCGAGCAGGACCCGAAATACGCCATCCGCCTCTTGGTCGACGTCGCAATTCGTGCGCTCTCGCCAGCGGTGAACGACCCGACGACGGCGGTGCAGGCGCTTGACCAGATCGAGGATCTGCTGCGCCGGCTCGGGCGCTGCCGGCTTGATGCCGGCCGAGCCTACGACAGCGACGGCGTGCTGCGGCTGACGTTCCCGATGCCGACATGGGAGGACTACCTCGCGCTGTCCTTCGATGAGATCCGGCAGTTCGGGGTCACATCGGTTCAGGTCATGCGGCGGATGCGCGCGGCGCTGATCGGTTTGAGCGAGAGCGTCGCGACCGCACGCCGCCGCGACGTGGTGCAGCAGTATCTCGAACATCTGAACCTCGGCGTCGGTCGCTCGGACTTTGATGACCGCGATCAGGCGATGGCGTTGCAGGAGGACCGGCAGGGCCTCGGTGTCTCGCGCCACCGCGCCAAGGCAGGGCGCCCGCCGGCGGCGGGCTACGGCGACGTTGCGCGGCAGGCGGACGGATCGGCGTCGTGCGCCCGGGCCGAAGCGGCGCCGGCCGGCGGGGGATGACGGCACCGGTCGTGCTGCCCGCGCCGCCGGTTCCGCGCTAAGCTCGCGCGCGCCGATCCGCCACGCGCGAAGGAGCCGCGCCATGCCGCCGCACCGGAGCCATCCCGTTCTTGAGCCGCGCCTGACGACGCTCGACCTCTATCGCCTGCTCGACGCGTATCTGCGGGCCGGCGACGAAGTGCTGAGCCGGCCCTGGCGCCTCGCGGCCGATGCGCTGCGCCGGTCCAGCCGCCGCTCTCTGGAGGGGCTGCTCGGGCAATGGAGCGCCGAGCGGCTCCTGGGCGACTGCGCCGAGGAATACGCCAACCTGCTGGGCGGCCTGCTCGCCGTGGTGCCGACCGCGATCGAGGGCATGACCGCGCGGCTGCGCAGCGTGCCGGAGGACCTGCTGAGCGCCTATCAGGTGCCGATCGGCGACAGCAGGCCCGCGGCGATGGGCGGCGTCTGGCACCTCGGCAAGGCCGACGCGCACGTGCCGTTCGTCGTGCCGGCGCGCGTGCTCGACGCCTCGCAGGGCTGGGCCGCATGGTTCGTGCCGGTGGCAAATGTCGCCGCGCTGATGGTGGAGGTCGCCCGCGGCGATGCGCGGCTGCCGGAGGCGTTCGAGCCGCTCGATTGCGGCCACGGGCGCGGCCTGGTGGTGCTGCTCGGCGTCGACTACCGGGTGAGCGATTTCGGCCGGTATCGGGAGATCGCGCTGGCGCTCTGTCTCACGCCGCGCGGATCGGCGGCAGCCTCCCCCGGGACGCTGTTCGCGCGGCTGATCGTGAGCGATGCCTTCTCCCTCGAACCGGCCTGCCGCATCTGGGGCCTGAAGAAGGATTTCTGCCCGGACCTGCAGGTCCAATACGGCAGGGCCACGGTGCAATTCCATACCGCCGAAGGCGACGAGGGCGATTTCGTCTTCGCCGTGCCGCGCTTCGGCACCGCACGGTCGCACGACGTGCCGCTGGTGATCTACTCGCTGCGTGAGACCGCCGAGGAAGACGGGCTCGCCGGGCCGGTACGCGCGGTTCTCGACCGCAGCGGCAGCGGCGAGGGGGTTCAGGTCGGCGGCCCGGTCCGGCTGCGGCTCGGCACCCCGGCGAAGGAAGGCGCGAAGGGGTCATGCTTCTGCGCCGCGCCCGGCGTCGCCTGTCTCTGCGCGCAGTTGCGCACGCTCGGGATCGACACAGTGCTGCCGGCGGCGAACGGATGGAGCGAGCGCATGCATGGCGCACTGATGGCGCCCGGGCCGATCGGGCCCTATCCGTTCGGAAACCACTGACGATAGCCGCGCCGCAGCGCCGAATCGCCGGCGGCGAGGGCGCGGGCGAAATAGGCAAACGGCCGCTGCGCCGCCGCCAGCGCCCCGAGCGCCGCCACCGGATACTGGTCGGGCACGCGGATGCCGATCGGCCGCCCGTGCCCGTGGCGCCGGCGCACCGCCTCGGCCGCCATCAGCCCGCTGACCACTGCGCCCTCCACCGTGACGACGTCGATGACGGTCTTGCAGTGGTCGCCCGCGATGTAGAGGTTGGGGATGCCGCACGTGGTCTCCGGCCGCCATTGCCAGCTTCCCACCTGATTGACGAACAGCCGCTCGCCCACGTTGGTCTCCAGGTGTGTGCGGCACGTGAACAGGTCGGTCTCGGGCATGAACGCGACATAGCGTTGCAGCTCGCCGAGCAGCAGGCCGATGATGTCGTCGTCGGCGTAGAAGCGGGAGGCCAGCGTGTCGGCATCCGACGCCACCACGTTCAGCACGGTGTTGCCGCCGGCGAGCTCACGCCACGCCTGCGACGTGTCGAGAAAGCTCATCTGGTAGCGCGAGTCGAGCAGGGCCGTGATTCCGTTGGGCAGGCCTTCCAGCCTGCGCCGGAAGAACAGGTCGATCGACATCATCGGCTCGCAGCGCAGGTAGCGCGCATTGGCCAGCTCCGGCGCCCGGCGCGCTACGTCCGGCCGCACCATCCAGCTCAGCTCGTCCGGCGGCAGGGCGAGGATCAGGTCGCCCTCGATCGGTAGCGATTGCTTCGAGCCCGACTTCACCTTCCACTTGCTGCGATGTACGGAGGGCGAGGCCTTGCATTCCGCGACGTCGATGCACTTCACGCGCCCGGTGCGCGCATCGAGATGGATCTGCTCAAGCGGCGTCAGCATCTTCACGGTAAGGTTCCCGCCGAGCCCGCGCCCCTCTGGCGCGGGCGGGAGCATCCCGCTCGGATTGATCTCGACGTGGCGGGCGATGCGGGCGAGATGCGCGAGCCACGGGGTGAAGATCGCCTGCTCGGTGCTCGCCGCGAGCAGCCACATGCTCGGCTCCGGCAGGCGCAGCCCATAACTCAGAAGAGCGCGATAGCTGCGGGCCGAGCTCAGGTAGCTGGGCGAGGCGAAGGCCTGCGCCGTGGTGCGGTACGTGCCGGCGAGCGCCTGGTCCGTCGCATAGGGCAGCGCCTGCATGAAGGCCGTGACGCTGGTCCGCTCCAGCATCGGCCCCTGGCGCTCCGGGGCCGCCGCCAGATCGAGCAGGGCTTGGCCCCAGAGGAGGATGTCGAGCGGCGTGCCGACGCCGGCACGCATGTTGGCCAGCACGGTCCAGGGCGAGCCGACATTGACCATCGGCAGCGCCGGCGACGCCGCCGCGTCCGGCGCGCGCGGATACATGTTGTAGACCGTCGACGCAGGCCGGAAATTGTCGAGCGCCCCGATCTCGTCCATCAGCGCCCAGAAATTGTGATACCAGTTCAAATACATGTGGTAACAATGCTCGTGCCAGTCCTGCCGGCCGAGGCAGCCGCCCTGCGCCGCGCAGGCGGGGCAGGTCATGGCGGGCCGGTCGTGGTCCGGCGCATCCGCGCCGACATCGCGATGCGCGCCGAGCTTGCCGCCGAAGAACGCATCGGCCTCCAGCAGCGTCACGTCGTAGCCGCGTTCCAGCAGCCGGTGCGCGGCGGCGAGCCCGGCGACGCCGGCCCCGGCGATGGTCACCTTGGGATTGCCGCTCTGGTTCGCCATGCGATATACCTCTGGTCCGAAAATATGCCCCGCCCGCGCCATCGTCGCGAGGTTTTCAACGAGGCTTCCCATGACACCGGACTACGCCACGATGCTGCGCACGGCTGTCCAGGTGCAGGGCGCGCTCGCCGCCACGTGCTGCGAACTTGCCGCGCGCTGGGCCCGATTTTCGGCGCACGAGGCGGGGCGCATAGCGGAATCGCTGGGCACCGCGCTCCGCGCCGGCCCGGATCAACGCCAGCGCGCGGTCGAGGCGGCGCTCCACGGCAGCTACGTCGCACACGAGGAGTTGCTACGCGGCGTCACCGGCGCCGGGCGGCTGGGGCTCCTGGTGTTGCTCAACGAGGTCGACCGGCATCGCGGCCCGCGCGCCATGGTGCCGGACCCGGCCGACGCGGCGGGTGGGGGAGACTGAGCGGTGGTCGCGGCAGGCGCGCCGGGCGACCCGTTCGGCAGCCGGTCGGCGGACGCGGCGATGGGCTTCATCGCCGCCATGCGGGACGCCTGGGACAAGGGGGCGCTGGCCTGGCAGATGATGGCCGACGCCGCGGCGATGCGCGGCGGCGCCGCCGACCCGAGCGGGCCGCTCGCAGCGATGCTGGCGCCCTGGGCGGACTTCGCCCGCGCCTATGGCGCGCCACCGCCGCGCGGCGCGCCACCGGCCGGATCGGCCGAGGCCGCCCGCGAGGCATTGGAACAGGTGAGCGACCTTTCCCCGGCCCTCGCCGAGGCGGCGATGGTCGCCGCCATCAGCGCCTTCCGCTACGGCCGCGCGCTCGCCGAGATCTGCGCCCGGCATCAGGGCAGCGTGGTGCAGGCGATGCTTGATCGCGCGCGCGGCCAGGCCGGCCCCGCCGCGACGGAAGGCCGCGTCCTGGTCGATGATCTGCGCGCCTGCCTGCGCGAGATCGGCGAGGCGGCGAGCCTGGAGGCGCGCCGCCTGCAAGCCGAGCTCGATCAGGTGAGCGAGTCGCTCGCCCGCGCGGTTGCCGGCGACGCGCCGCCGCCGAACCCGCGCCCGCAGCGCGTGAAGGAATGAACGCCGCCGACGGCATCGCGGCGGCACAGGTCGACGCCGCCAGCGGTGCGGTGATCGACGCCCTCGGTTTCGCCGAGGAAATGGCCCGCCTGCGCCGCAGGGTCGCGTCCTGGGTCGCCGGCTGCGATCCGGAGATGCGGGAGGCGCTCGGCTGGCAGTTCCTCTCCGGCGCCAAGTATTTCCGGCCGCTGACCGTGTTCGCCTGTCACCGCGCCGTCATCCCGGGGCCGATTCCCGACGCGATCATGACCGGCGCGCTGGTGGTCGAGCTGTTCCACAACGTCTCGCTGATCATCGACGACATCGTCGATCGTTCCGATACCCGGCGCGGCCGCGCGACGCTGCACACGCGGTTCGGCGAGCTGACCGCGCTGATGGTCTCCGGCTACATCGTCGCCGAGGGCTATGCGCTGCTCGGCAACGATCTGCAGGCGAGCGGGCTGTTCTCCGAACTGCTGAAGCGGCTCGGTGTCGCCGAGGTCATGCAGTGGCGCCTGCGCCGGCAGAGCCTCGGCGTGGAGGACTGGCGCCGGATCGCCGGCGAGGACACCGGCTCGATGTTCGAGATCTGCGCCTGCCTGGGCGATCGCAGCACGCGGTTGCGCAAGTTCGGCGGACTGCTCGGCCTGCTCTATCACGGCTGCGACGACGTGGGCGACGTGCGCGGCGCGACCGCGCTCGGCGGCGGCGGCGAGCAGGACCTGCGCGACGGCATCCTGACCCTGCCGGCCGCCCTCGCGATCCGCGACCCCGCGGTCGCCGCCCTGTTCGGCAAGCCCGATCCCACCGCGGCCGATCTGGCGGCGATGGCCGCCGCCTTCGCGGCGAAGCTGCCGGAGGCGGAAGTGGTGCTCGATGCGATCGCCGAGCAGGCGGGGGTCGAGGCGCGGCTGTTCGCCGTCAACCCCGCGCCGCTTCTGGCGCTCGTCGCACAGACGCGGCGGCTGAGCGCGCGATAGCGCGCGCCTCGCGCACTGCGAAGCCGCCGAGCGCGCCGGGACCGTCCGGCTCCCCGGCGAACGGCGCCAGCGCCGCGGCCAGCAGCGCATCCGCCGCCGCCGGTTGCCCGGCCGCGAGGCGCAGCCGCGCCAGTTCGCTCGCCGCCTGCAGCGCGTAGAAGCGCGCACCCTGCCGTTCCGCCGCCGCCAGCGCCGCCTCAAGCGCCGCCGCCACCTCCGCCACCGGCGCGCCCGTCGCTGCGAGCGCGCTGGCGCGCTGGCGGTGCAGTTCCGCGAGCACGTAGGTCTGGCCCAGCGCGCCGATCATCCGCTCGGCCTCGTCCACCGCGGCAAGCGCCGCCGCGGCGCGCCCGTGTGCGATCAGCAGCGCGACCTCGCGCAGCATGAACAACGGCCACCACATGCGGTCCTGGATGCGCTCCCCGACCTCCCGGCCGAAGCGGATCTGCGCGAGCCCGGCATCCAGCGCGCCACCCTCCGCCTGCAGCCAGCCGCCGAGCACCTCGGCATGGGCGCGCAGCCAGGCCACGCGATCGACGACCGCGGCGAGACGCGGCGCCACCGGCGCGGCGGCGGCGGCATCGCCGGTGACGAGGGCCGCGAGGCCGAGATGCGCCAGGACGTAGCCGAGCGTGGTCGGCGATTGCAGCCGCTCGGCCTCCGCGACGGCCTCCTGCCCGCGGCGCGCCGCCTCGGCCAGCCGCCCCTGCTGGATCAGCAGCAGCATGTCCTGCGCCAGCATGCTGGCCAGCGGGTCATGCGGCGAGGCGGGCCAGACCGTGCGGTTGACCGCGGGATCGTATTCGCGGAACGAGACCGCGAACCACTCCTCGGCGCGCGCCATGTCGCCGCGCAGCAATGCCGCGTAGCCGATGATCCGCTGGCCCAGCATCGCCGCGTTCACCACCCCCGAGCGGCGGGCGACGCGCAGCGTGCGCCACCCCGCCTCCTCCGCGCGGTCCAGATCGGAGCGCAGCAGGCGCATCGCCGACTGCGTGTAGAGCAGCACCACGCCTTCCACGTTCGCCGGCGCGTCTTCCAGCAGCAGGCCGAGTCGGTCGAGATTCGCCTCCGTGTCCGGCGAGCTGTAGCCGCCGAGATTGACCAGCGGCCCCACCAGCAACCGGCGCAGCCCGGTCTCCCGCTCCGCCCGCGCCGCATCATCCGGCTGGGTCGCGAGCAGCACGAGCGCGCTCTGCAGGTGGCGCACGGCCTCGGCCGCCGCCGCCGCCGCCCAGGCGCGCCCGGCGGCCCGCTCCCACCACGCGATCGCCGGCACGGCCGCGCCGGCCTCGGTGTAGTGGTGGGCGACGAGTTCCGGCTGCACCTCCGCGATCCGCGCGAAGCGCTGCTCGATGAGCTGCGCGATCTCGCCGTGCAGCCGGCGCCGCTCGGCGCGCAGCATCGAGTGATAGGCGGCGTCCTGCACCAGCGCGTGCTTGAATGAATAGACGGCCTCCGGCGGCTCGCCCTGCGCCTGGGCAAGACCGGAGACCACCAGTTCGGCGAGCGCCTCGCGCAGGTTCCGGTCGTCAAGACCGGTGCAGGCGGCGAGCAGGCGGAAGTCGAATTCCCGCCCCAGCACCGCGGCAATCTGCGCCACCGCTTTGGCCGAGCGCAGCCGGTCGAGCCGTGCCATCAGCACGTCCTGCAGCGTCGCCGGGACCGGCGTGCTGCGGTCCCCCGCCTCCAGCAGCGAGCGCGTGAGCTGTTCAAGGAACAGCGGCACGCCCTCGGCCCGCTCGACGATGCGCGTGCACAGCTCCGGAGAGAGCCGCTCCGCCCCCAGCCGCTGCACGATGCGCGCGGCGTACAGCGGCTCCAGGCGGTCGAGGCTGATCGTGGTGAGATCGGCGCCGCCGGCCCAGGACAGCTCCGCCTCGGGGCGCGCCGTCACCAGCAGCATCAGGGGCCGCGCCGCGGCAGCGGCGACGATCCGCTCCAGCAGGTCGAGCGTGAAGGCATCGCTCCAGTGCACGTCCTCCAGCACGAGCAGGCGCGGCTGCTCGGGCAGCGCATGGGTCAGAAGTCCGGTGAGGGCCGTCAGCGTCCGCTCCCGCCGTTGCTGCCGGCCGATCGGCTCGGCGTGGTCGGCGAGCGCCAGCAGCTCGGCGAGCACCTGGTCCGCCTCGGCCGAGACGCCGGGGAGTCCGCCGAGCCGGCGGCGGCGTGTCGCGACCGCCTCCTCGGGCAGCAGGCGAGCCGCGCGCTCAACCCATTCGATCACCGGGCGCAGCGCGCTCGCCTGCGTGTGCGCGGCGCATTGCAGCAACGTGACGAGCTGCGGCCCGCCGGCAAGCTGCTGCCGCAGCGCCTCGACCAGCCGCGACTTGCCCAGCCCCGGCTCGCCGGACAGCAGAACCACCTGCCCCTGCCCCTCGGCGGCGAGCCTCCAGCGCGCGAGCAGGATCGCGAGCTCGGAATCCCGTCCCTCCAGCGCACCGGTTGCACCGTCATGGACGGCGGCGAAACGGCTCTCCGGGTGCGCCTCGCCGGTGACGCGCCAGGCCTCCTGCGGGCGCACGAACCCTTCCAGCGCGAGCGGACCGAGCGGCTCCAGGATGAAGACGTGGCCGAGCAGCTCCCGCGTCGCCTGGGCGATCACGATGCCGTCCGGCGGCGCGAGGGATTGCAGGCGCGTCGCAAGGGCGGGGAACTCGCCGACGACCGCTTCCTCCCGCGCCGCCCCCTCGCCGATCAGGTCGCCCACGACGGCGAGGCCGGTGGCAATGCCCACGCGGGTCTGCAACCGCGTGCCGCCGATCGCTGGCACGGTGCCAGCCGCCGCCACAATGCGCAGGGCGGTGCGCACGGCCCGTTCGGCCGCGTCCTCATGCGCCCGCGGATAGCCGAAATAGGCCATGAGCCCGTCGCCCTGGTACTTGGCGACGTAGCCGCCGAACTCGATCACGGCGCGGCTCCAGACCTCCATGTAGGCATGCAGGACGACGTGCAGCTCCTCCGGGTCGAGGCGCGTCGCGAGCACGGTCGAGTCGACAAGGTCGCAGACCAGGACGGTGAGGTTGCGCCGCTCGGCGAACGGGCGCGGCACCCTGGCCGCCGCCGGCGGCGTCGCCGCGTGCGCGCGCAGCTCGGCGATCGCGCGCAGCAGCCGCCGGCGCGGCCCGAGCGGCAGGCCGAGTGATTGCAGGTCAGCGTCGGTGAGGTCGAGCAGCGCCTCGCCGTCGATCTGCTGGTCGATAAAAGCGCGCGTGAACTGGCCGAGACCAAGCGTGTCGAGCCAGTCGCCGACTTCCGGGACCTCCATGCCGACCGACGTCCTCGTGGGCGGGATTGGGCTTCCCTGTATGCGCCAAAGTGTCCGCTATGCCAACCGGCGCGTGTACGCGATGAAACCCGCGTGACGGGCGCCGCAGGGACACGGCAAACCGGCGCCCGCGGAAACGGGCGCCGGCAGGGCGCGAAAGACTAAAAAGTCACACTAGGTAAGATGCGACTTCGCCACTTTGCAAATATACGTGTATTTCGGATTCACCATCTGCGTGCATCGGGCCTCGGCGATCTCGGCGAGGAACATGTACGCTTCGCTGTCGGTGAAGTTGTATTCATCGGCAAGCCAATAAACCATCTGCTCGAACGCGATCCGCATTGCGTCCTCGAGCGGTCGGGCGCAGCCGATGGTCGCGATATGCGTGGGCGTCTCCAGCCGCGGCCAGCTCATCCGCGCCGGCTTATCGTGCAGGGCGACGCTGAAGGAGACGTTGGCGCCGATCTCCACCGCCCCCATGCCGACGCACTCGCCGTCGCCCTGCAGGGCATGGCAGTCGCCGAGATAGAGGCTGGCGCCGTCCTGGTTGACCGGGAACATCACGGTGTTGCCGGCCGTGATCTCCTGCACGTCCATGTTGCCGCCGTGCTGGCCGTTGTCGACGGTCAGCACCGCCCCGTGCACTGGCGCGACGCCGATCACGCCGACCATCGGGCTGATGGCCAGGCGGCGCGTCGGGCTCCAGTGCACGAAGCCGTCCTTGACCTCCATCACCCGGGTCTGGATGCCGAACTCCTTCTGCCGCACCCAGTCGGGGAAGATGCCGATGCCGGGCCAAAGCCCGGTGTAGCCGAGCCGGTCGAGCCGCATTTCCGAGATGTGCACGGCCAGCATCTGCCCGGCCCGCGCGCCGGCGACGCGCAGCGGCCCGGTCGCCGGATTGACGAAGGGCAGCTTCACGTTCTCCAGCGACACCTTCGAATCGAGCGAGGTGATGACCCCGCCGTTGCAGTTGATCTCGCACTCGATCTCGATCGCCTCGCCGGGACGGATCTCCTCGATGCAGGCGTCGGTGGCCGAGAGCGCGTATTTCAGGTTGCCTTCCTTGCGGATCAGCCGCGCCATGCTTTCCTCCTCATCGGTCGGGAACTATTGCAGGTCGTGCCGCCATGGCAGCAGCCGCCGCTCGATCTGGCTGACCACCGCAGCAAGGATCAGCGCGAGGGCGACCGTGACCGCCAGATCGGCGAACACTTTCGAGATCACGTATAGGCTGCCGGCCTTGAAGATCGCATGGCCGAGCCCGTCGGTGGAGGACATGAACTCGCCGAGGATCGCGCCGACCAGGGCGAAGCCGACGGTGAGCTTCAGGCCCGCGAAGATGTCGGTCAGCGACGCCGGCAGCACGAGGTGGCGGAAGATCTGCCGCCGCCCCGCCCCCATCGCGCGCATCAGGTTGATCTGGTCGGGATCGACGCCGAGCGCCCCCTTGTAGGAGATGACGAGTGCCACGACGACCACCGAGAGCGTCGCCATCGCGAGCTTCGAGGCGAAGCCGGTGCCGAACCAGATGATGGTGAGCGGCGCCAGCGCCACGATCGGCACCGCACCCAGGGCGAGGATGAAGGGCTGCACGATCCGCGCGGCGAAGCGCGAGAACCAGAGCGACAGCCCGACCGCAGTGCCGATGAGGTTGCCGAGCAGGAACCCCGCGATGGTCTCGCCGCCGGTGATCGAGGCGTCGCGCCAGAGCGAGCCGTCGCGCGCCATCTGAATGAGCGCGGTGCCGATGATCCCCGGCGAGCCGAAGAGGAACGCGTTCACCTTGGAGCTGCTCGTCGCCCACTCCCAGAGCGCGATCAGCAGCGCGAGCAGCGCGACCTGGCAGAGCAGGATGAGCGCCGTCGCCCGCCGCGCCCGCTGCCGCCGCGAGCGCACACGCGGCGGCGCGGGCACGGGCCCGCCCGTGGCCGGCAGCATCGGCTTGTCAATGGACGTCGAGTTCAGTCCAGATCTCCCTTACATAGCTGCCGAACGCGAGGGTTTCGCGCGCGGCCATCATGTCGGTCCGGTCCACCGGCAGGTCGATGCGGTGCTCGGTCCGCACCACGCAGGGCCGGTGCGACAGCACGATCACGCGGTCGGAGAGGGTCACCGCCTCCTCCACGTCATGCGTGATCAGCAGCAGCGAGCGGTGCGCGCCCCGCACCAGCCGCGCGGTGTCGCGCTGGATCAGGATCTTGGTCTGAAAATCCAGCGCCGAGAAGGGCTCGTCGAGCATCAGCACGTCCGGATCGGGCAGCAGCGTGCGGGCGAGCGCCACGCGCTGGCGCATGCCGCCGGAAAGCGCGGACGGATAGTAGTCCGCGAACCCGTCGAGGCCGAGCTGTGCCAGCAGCGCGCGCGCGCGTTCCATGCGCGCGCGGCGCCTCACGCCACGCAGTTGCAGCCCGAGCGCCACGTTCTCCGCCGCCGTGCGCCACGGAAACAGCAAGTCCTTCTGGAGCATGTAGCCGACGCGCGGCGGCACGTCGCGCACCTGCCGGCCGTGCCAGAACACGGCGCCGCCGCTCGGCGGCAGCAGGCCGCAAAGCAGGTTGAGCAACGTCGTCTTGCCGCAGCCGGACGGGCCGACCACGCTCACGATCTCGCCCCGCGCGAGCGCGAGCGAGACCGAGCGGATGACCTCCACCGGCCGCCCGTCCTCCTCGCCGAACACCTTGGCGAGGCCGGAGACGACGAGCGGGCTCTCCGCCCCCTCGCCGCCCGCCGGCGCGGTTTCGCCCTGCGGCATCTCAGGCGAGCTTCGCCGCCTTGTCCGCGAAGCTGTTGTCGACGATCTGCGCGAAGGTCGTGATTCCTTTGATGTTCTTGAGATACACCTGCATTTTCATCAGGTTCTCCCACTGCTTCGGATCGACCGGCACGCTCTGCGCGGGGATCTTGTATTTCAGCTCGGCGTCGATCGCACGCTCGACCACGTCCGGATTGAGTTCCGGGAACTCCTTCTTCGCGATCTCCTTGGCGTAGGCCGGATCGCCGTAAGTGCGGCGCATCGCCATCTCGAAGCCGTTGCACAGCGCCTGCACGATCTCCGGCTTGCCCTTGACGGTCTGGTCCAGCACCATGATCCCGGTGTTGCAGAACGGACCGATATAGGTGGCGAAGTCGAAGACGATCTTCGCACCCTGATCCTCGGCCTGCGCGACGCCCGGCTGGTAGGCGATCGCGACATCGGCCTGGCCGGCGAGCATGGCGGCGATCTCGGTGCCCGGATTGACCTGCAGGATCTTCACGTCCTTGCCGATCACCAGCCCGTTCTCGGTCAGGATCTTTTTGGTGACGCTGTAGTTGGTGTTGGGATCGGGCGAGGTGACGAGCGTCAGGCCCTTGAACTGCTTCGGATCGGTAATCGGGCCGACCTTCTTCGAGACGCCGAAATAGTGCGCGCGCTGCACGACGGTGCCCACGACCCGGCCCGGGCCGCCGCTCTCCACCGACATCGGCACCATCGTCGGGTCGCCGATGCCGAACAGCGCCGAGCCGCCGAGGACCGCGGCGAAGGCCTGGGTGTCGCCGCCCGCCGCGCTCACGTTCAGGTGGATGCCCTGCTTCTCGAAATACCCGGCGTGCTGGCCGACATAGAGGTCGATATAGCCGAGATTGTGCACGGCCTCGGTGAACGCCACCTCGACCGTCGCCGCGCGCACCACGTGCGGTGCCGCGAGCGTGCCCACGAGCGCACCCGCGCCGACCTTGAGCGCCGAGCGCCGCGTGATCGCGCTGGCGACCCCGCCGGTGCCTGTCTGCATATCCGACATTCGTCCCCCTTTGAGCCTGTTGCTCGAGGTAGTCATTGCGATCCGGCGACATCACCCGAAGCGGGGCGCGTGCGCCGTCCTCGTCCTCCTGTGCGAACGGTGTGCCATTATGTCCGGACCTGAACGAAAGACGGCTTTCGGCCCCGTGACACCACCGGGTACACACAGGCACTGGGCAGGTGCACGCGCGGCTGCGGCTTCTCGAGGCAGGACGGTCGCGTCATCGCGCCTGAGTGCACGTGCGCAGCGCAATCACCCGGCGCGTCGGTCGTCACCTCGAAACAACGAGGCAGCGTGTGCGACCAATCGGTGCGCCGCCGCGCCGCGCGCGTCAAGTCAAGCCTCACGCAGATGATCGCGAACGATCTTCAGTCCGCGTCGTCGTGCCGATCGGCGAGGAAGCGATAGATCGCGGTGTGGTCTGCATCCTTGCCGAGGGCGGCAGAGGCGCGCTGCCACAGCGCGGCCGCCCGCTCCAGCCCCGGCATGTCGCTGCCCAGCCGTTCCGCGAGGTCGGCGGCGGTGCGGATGTCCTTCGCCATCAGCGCCATGGCGAACCCGGCGTCGAAGCTGCCGGAGAGCACGAACGGCTTCAGCTTGACCTCGGTGGAATTGTTGCGCCCGGTCGAGGCGTTCAGCACTTCGACGATCACCGCTTCATCGAGCCCGAAGGCGCGGCCGACCAGCAGCGCCTCGCAGGCGGCGGCGAGGCCGGCGGCGGAGACGTAGTTGTTGAGCGCTTTCACCGCGTGACCGGCGCCGAGCGCGCCGACCGAGAAAGACCTTCTCGGCCATCGCGTCCAGCACCGGCCGCGCCCGCGCGATGTCCGCCGCCGCGCCGCCCGCCATGACGGTGAGCTTGCCGCTGACCGCACGCCGCACGCCGCCGGAGACCGGCGCGTCGATCAGCGCGATGCCGCGCTCGGCAAGCATGCCGCCCAGTTCGCGGGTGTCGAGCGGCGCCGAAGAACTCATGTCGATCACCAGCGCGCCTTCGCCCAGCGATGCTGCCGCCCCCTCTGCGCCGAGCAGGGCCGCGCGCACGATGGCGCTGTTCGGCAGCATGGTGATCAGGACACCCGCCCCCTCCGCCGCCGCCGCGCCACTCGCGCGGAGCGTGCCGCCCTGCGCCGCGAACGCGGCCCGCGCCGCCTCCACAAGGTCGTAGCCGCGCACGGAAAACCCCGCCGCGATCAGGTTGCGGCTCATCGGCAGCCCCATCTGGCCAAGGCCGATGAAGCCCACCACGCGATCCTCGCCCACGATGCAGTTTCCCCCCGTCTAGGCGGATGCCGGCGCATGCGGCGGCAGGTGCAGGCAGGCGACCTCGCCGTCGCTGCCGGGCAGCAGCGGGAATTGCCGCATCACCCGCGGGTCGTGGCCGGGGATGACCCGCGCCTCGTCGCCGTCGGCGAGCCGCCACGCCTTCCGCCACCCTTGCACCATCGCGCCGAGATCGAACAGGATCGGGAACGGGTTGTCCTGCTCGACATTGGCATAGAAATGCAGCGCATCGCTCGCGAGCACGACGCGCCCGCGCGCGGTGGTGGCGCTCACCATCTGCAACCCGTCGGTATGGCCGCCGACCCGGTGCACCGTGACGCCGGGCGCGATCTCGGCGTCGCCGTCGTGGAACTCGACGCGTCCGGAATAGAGCGCGCGCACCATCGCCACCACGTCCTCGACCTCGAACGCATGCCGCAGGCAGCCCGCGCACATGTGCCGGCCGGTGGCGAAGGCCATCTCGCGATCCTGGAGATGGAACCGGGCCGCGGGAAACAGGCCGAGATTGCCGGCGTGGTCGTAGTGCAGGTGGGTCACCACCACGTCGCGCACCCGCGCCGGGTCCACGTCCATGCGCCGCAGCACCTCGGCCACCGGCCGCGTCAGCTTGCGCCCGCGCTGCGCGGCCGTCTCCATCGAAAAGCCGGTATCGACGACGATCTCGCGGCCCTCGCTGCGCAGCAGCCAGATGAAATACTCGATCGGCATTGGCGCATCGTGCGGGTCCGGCGTGCGCATGAAGTTTTCCCGCGCCGGCCGGTCATGCGTGCCGTAGCGCAGTGCATAGATTTCCCAGTTCGTCGTCATCGTCCGTTCACTCCCGAATCGTCAGCACGGATCGTCGCCTCCGCCCGCATCGCGAGCCCCCCGGTATCGTTGGCCGCCCACAGCGCGACCTGGCCCTGCGCGTCGGGCGGCGTGCCGTGCAGGGTGAGCGCGTTGCCGGCGAACAGCGGCGAGAGTGCGCGGAACGAAAACGCCGTCACCGCCGCGCCGGGCAGCGTGCGGCGCAGCAGGTTCATCAGCAGCGTGGCGATCAGCGGGCCGTGCACGATCAGCCCCGGATAGTGCTCGACCTCGGTCACGTAGGGCAGGTCATAATGGATGCGGTGGCCGTTGAAGGTCAGCGCGGAATAGCGGAACAGCAGCACCGCGTCCGGCACCAGCCGCGCCTGCCACGCGCCCTGGGGCGCCGGCGCGGCGGCGCGCGCCGCCGGGGCCTCGGCGCCGCGATAGACGATGTCCTGCTCCTCGACCAGCAGCGGCGTGCCGTCCGCGGCCGCGTGCACCTCATGGCGCACGGTGACGAACACCAGCGGCCCCGAGCCCCCCGCGCGCTCGGCGATGTCGGTGATGATCGAGCGGCGGGTGATCGGCGTGCCGACGCGGATCGGGGCGTGCAGGTGCAGCCGCCCGCCGGCCCACATCCGGCGCGGCAGGTCGTGCACCGGCGGCAGGAATCCGCCGCGCGCGGGGTGCCCGTCCGGACCCAGCTCCGACTGCGGCGTATCGGGCAGGAAGAACAGCCAGTGCGCCAGCGGCGGGATCGGCTCCCCCGGCCGCGCCGGCGGGTCGTGCCGGTCGAGCGTCGCCGCCAGCCGGTCGATCGGGCCGGCGGCCACGAAGTCCGAGCGCGTCTCGGTGCGGCCAACCCACGCCTGCAGATCGGCGCGTCCCGTCATCGCGTCTCCCCCTCGTGCTCGTGCCGGCGCGATCGTAGCAAGGATTGCCCCGTCCGCCGCGCCTGCCGATATTGCCGCCGAGCGGCGCGTCGGCGCGGCGGGTTCGCGGAGGACGAACGGTGCTAAGGATGCAGGTTTCATTGCGGCGCGGACGGCGCGCCCTCGCGGCAGGCTTCCTCGCCGCGGCGCTCCTGGCCGCAGCGCCCGCCCGGGCCGGGGAGGGCCGCCCGGACCAGGCCGAGTTGATCCGCAGCCTGATCCCGAGCGTCGTCAACATCACCGCGCGCGCCGAGGTCGCCGACGCGTTCGACCCGGCCCAGGTCAGCGCCACCTCGCCCGATGCGGCGTATCAGATCCAGGTCAACGCGGGCTCCGGCTTCGTCATCGACCCCTCCGGCCTCATCGTCACCAACTGGCATGTCGTGACCGGCGCGTTCGAGATCACGGTCACCTTCGCCGACGGCACCCGCGCCCCGGCCGAGGTCGAAGGCGCCGCGCGCGTGGTCGATCTGGCGGTGCTCAAGGTCGACGTCGGCCACAAGCTTCAGGCGGTGCGCTGGGGCGACAGCAGCAAGGTGCAGGTGGGCGATTCGGTGCTGGCCATCGGCAACGCGCTCGCCGTCGGGGATGTCGGTGAGCGCCGGCATCGTCAGCGCGCTCAACCGCAACATCAGCGACACGCCGGTCGACGACTTCATCCAGACCGATGCGGCGATCAACCACGGCAACTCCGGCGGCCCGCTGTTCAACATGGCGGGCGAGGTGATCGGCGTGAACTCGGCGATCGTCTCGCCGACGGCCGCGAGCGCCGGGCTCGGCTTCGCGATGCCGTCGGACGACGCGCGCTACATCATCGATCACCTGATGAAGCCCGGCGCCTATGCACGGCCGGGCTGGCTCGGGGTGAAGTTCCAGGCGATCACGCCGGAGATGGCGGAGGCGAACGGATTCCCGACACCAAGGGCTCCATCGTCGCCGCCGTGATGCCAGACGGCCCGGCGAGCAGAGCCGGAATCGGGCCGGGCGACGTAATCCTGACGCTCGACGGCGAGGCGCCCTCCGACGACCGCTCGCTGCTGCGCCTGATCACGATGAGCAAGCCGGGATCGCAGGTGACGCTCGGCATAAGGCGGTTCGGCCAGCAGCTTGCGGTGAAGGCGACGCTCGAATCGTGGCCGCAGATGCTGTGGGAGCGTAACGCGGCGCCGCCGCGCGTGGCCGTGCATCTGACCATCCCGCCCGATCTCGGCATCACCGTGGCGGCGCTCACCGGCGGTACGCAAGCGCGGCCGAAGCTGTACGGGCGGGAGGTGCAGGGCGTGCTGGTCACGCACGTGGCGCCGCGCACCGATGCCGGGCGCCGCGGCGTCGGCGTGGGCGACATCATCCTCCAGGTCGGCGCGGAGCCGGTGCGCAGCGCGGACGCCCTGCAGCACGCGATCGACCAGGCCCGCGCCGCAGGCCACCGGTTCGCCGCGGTGCTGCTGCTGCGCCAGGAACAGCCGACGGCGCCGACGCAGTTTCCCGGCCCGAAATGGGTGACGCTGCAAATCGCGAACGAGTAGAACGGTGCCCACCGGCGCCGCTCCGCTCGCTGGTTGCGGCGAACGACTTGCTCAAACTCGTTCGCGACCAACGCATCGCGCCCCCCGCCGATGCTGTGCAAGGCGCGGGCCGCGCTAGCCGGGGACCGCGCCGTCGGCCGTAGTAACCGTGTGGTAACATTGCTTGACCTGGAACGCATGTCCTCCCCAATTTGATTCTGTCTGCGCCTGGGAACGTTGCCATGCAGGAGGACTTGTCCGCTCAAGGAGGCCAGCACAAGCCGGACGAAGCAATCGTAGAATACCGCGAGGCCATCCGCCTCGATCCGAAACACGCCGAGCCCCACTACAACTTTGGACTTGCCCTTCGCGATCAGGCGGGATCGGGTTCTGCGGGGCCGGAGCGCGCCCAGCGGCTACACGACGCGTGCGCGGAATTTGCCCGAGGGGCGGCGCTCGCACCAGATGACCCCGACTACGCGGCACGCATGCGCGACATCGACGGGTTGCTGCGAAACGGCTCGCACTGTCCACCACGCTGAAGCGGCGCGAGGGGTGCTGCGCACGGACGCCTGCGTTCGCGGGGCAGCGACCGAGCGCAGCGCATACCGGCACGCGCGCTCGATGGCGCTGGCAATCAGACCCAGGCCCATCAGACTGGCTAAAATTTGCTGCAGTGGCTTGGTTCCCCCCGGCGTCGACCCGTGCTACTGTCTTACCAGACGTCGATCGATCCGAGGCTCGTAATGCACACGAAGGATACGGCGAGGCTCTCCGCCAAGTTTCAGATCTCAATCCCGAAGGCCGTGCGGACGGCCCGGCACTGGCAGGCGGGGCAGGAATTTGCGTTCATTCCGAAAGGAACAGGCGTTCTGCTCGTGCCGGTCCCAACGCCAGGGGAGCTTTCCGGACTGGCGCGCGGCACGCGAGCACAGGGGTACCGGGATCGCACGGACCGCGCGTGATGCGGCTCGTTGATACGTCGGCGTGGATCGAATGGCTGATCGGCTCACCGGTCGGCACCGCGCTGACAGGCGAATTGCCCGATCGCGGCCAATGGCTCGTGCCCACCATCGTGCAGCTCGAACTCGCGAAGTGGCTCCGGCGCGAGGTCGGAGAGGACAAGGCCGATCAGGTGATCGCCTTTACCGAGACCTGCATCGTCGCCGATCTCGACACGGCGATCGCGCTCGCTGCCGCCGAGCTCTGCGCGGAGCATCAACTGGCGACGGCCGACGCCATCGTCTACGCGACGGCCCGCGCCCACGGCGCCGATGTTCTGACCTGTGACCGGCATTTCGAGCGTCTGAGCGGCGTGCACTTCGTAGCGAAGTCGCCCGGCTGAGGGCGACCGTCGCCGGGCTTCGCCCGCCTTACCCCCAACGCCAATGCGTCCGGCCTGCGCCACCAACATCTGGCTATGGCCGAACCGCCGTCTACCACCAAAGCGCGTGGCCCGGATCCCATCGCCCGGCCGTCGTGGATTCCGTTCGCCGATCCACTCTGCGCACTACCCAGCGAGCGGGCTCAGTCCGAACAGCGCGCCGTGGAGGAACGCCAGGAACACCGCCCAGAGGACGATGCCCGCAACCGGCGTGACCCAGCCGATCTCGGCTGCGACGAAGCGGTTGCGCGCGGCGACGATGGCACCGAAGGGTACGATCGAGGTGGTGCGTGCAAGTTCCGCCCAGAGGGCGGGGCGGCGCGCTGCGAGCTTGGCGTCGATCGAGGGCATGCCCGCGAGGGCGGTGACGAGGAACGCGCCGAAGAACAACAGCCCATCGAGGGTTCCGCGGCCGATCACGTGCACGCCGGCCCAGAGCGCGAAGGACCAGAGCATCGGATGGCGGGTGATGCGCTGCATCCCGGTCACCGGCGCGGGCGCCGCTTCTTCGCCGCCGACCGCGGTCGGGTTGCGCACGCTGACGGCACCGACAAACAGCACGAACGCCGCGAGCATGACGAGCGCGAGGAAGTCGCGCAGGCGCGGCGGGGCGACCCATAGCGGCACCGTGGGGGTGTACCCGATAGGCCAGGATCAGGAAGGCGATGGTCGCGACCGAGAGCACGGAAAAGGCGGCGCGAAATCCGCGCTCGCCAAGCCGCTGCGCGAGGACGCCGCGCAAGCCGGTGCCGGCGATCCCCAAATGGGCGCCGATCCAAACCAGGGCTGCGAGAACAAGCAAGGTCATCGTGGTGCCCCTCCATATCGCCTGCGTCCATGCGCGACCGAACGGCGAAGGCCCGGCGACGAGGCCGGCCTCGGCAAGGAACGCCCGTTGCCACCCGCCCTCAACCCGGTCGTGTGGTCAGGGCAGCCGCTTACCCCCTCAATTCCATCTGGATCGGCCCCTCCCGCCGGCCGTGCGTGAACTGGTCGACGATCGGGTTGCCGCTGTCCATCAGGTGCGCGGCCGGGCCCTGCCAGATGATGCGCCCCCCGTGCAGCATCGCCGCCGCATCGCCGATCCGGCGCGCGCTCGCCATGTCGTGCGTGATCGCCACCGCCGTGCTGCCCAGGCGCTTCACGCAATCGACGATCAGCCCGTCGATCACCGCGCCCATGATCGGATCGAGGCCCGTCGTCGGCTCGTCGAAGAACAGGATCGCCGGCTGCCCCGCGATCGCGCGCGCCAGCCCGACGCGCTTCTGCATGCCGCCGGAGAGCTCCGCGGGCCGCAGCGCGCCCACGCTTGCCGCAAGCCCCACCTGCGCCAGCACGCCCTCGGCATGCGCCCGCGCCGCCGCGCGCGACACCTTGCGGCGCGCGAGCAGGCCGAACGCCACGTTCTCCCAAACCGGCAGGCTGTCGAACAGCGCGCCGTTCTGAAACAGCATGCCGATGTCGGCGCGCAGCGCCGCCCGCTCGGCGCGCGGCAGGCGCAGCAGGTCGCGCCCGTCGATCTCGATGGTCCCCTCGTCCGGCTCCATCAGGCCGAGGATGCACTTGATCAGCACCGACTTGCCCGAGCCGGACCCGCCGATCACCACCATCGAGGTGCCGGAAGGCACGTCGAGATCGACGCCGTCGAGCACCAGCTTCGCGCCGAACGCCTTGCGCAGCCCGCGCAGGCGGATCTTTGGCGTGGCGCCGCTCATCGCGCGAAGAACAGCTCGGTCAGCACGTAGTCGAAGGCGAGGATCAGGATCGAGGCGCCGACCACCGCCGAGGTGGTCGCCGCCCCCACGCCCTGCGCGCCGCCGCGGCTGCGGTAGCCGTGGTAGCAGCCCAGCAGCGCGATCAGGAACCCGAACACCGCCGCCTTGGCCAGCCCGGAAACCACGTCCTGCGTCTGCATGAAGTTGAACGTGTTCTCGAGATAGATCGCGCGCGTTGAAGCCCAGGCTTCACGGTGGCGATGATGAAGCCGCCCAACACGCCCAGGATGTCGGCGACCAGCACCAGCAGCGGCAGCGCCATGCAGCCCGGCCAGCAGCCGAGGCGCCACCAGGTATTTCATCGGGTTGGTCGAGAGCGTGGTCAGCGCGTCGATCTGGTCGGTGACGCGCATGGTGCCGATCTCGGCCGCCATCGCCGCGCCGACGCGCCCGGCCACCATCAGCCCGGCCAGCACCGGCCCCAGCTCGCGCGTGATCGAGAGCACGACCAGGTTGGCATCGCGCTCTCGGCGGAAAACCGCGACAGGCCGGTGGAGGATTGCAGCGCCAGCACCATGCCGGTGAACATCGCGGTCAGCGCCACCACCGGCAGGCTGAAATAGCCGAACTCCACGAAGGCGCGCAGGAAATGCGCGGAGATAGAACGGCGGGCGCAGCAGGTGCGAGACCCCGGCGAGCGCGAACAGCGCCAGCGCGCCGGCGAACCGGCACGCCGCGAAGGCCCCGCGGCCGAGCGCGGCGAGCCCGTCGAGCAGTCGCGTTCACGCCGCCGATAGACCCGGTGAAAGCGCCGGCCGAGCGAGGTCAGCATCTCGTAGCCGTTGGTGCCGGCCGCGGCGGCGACCACGTCCGGCGGGCGGCGCGGGCCGATCAGCTCCAGCCAGTCGCCGGGGCCGATCGCCGGGTGGTCGGTCACGTCGTAGGCGCTCAGGTCCATGGAGACGCGGCCTACCAGCGGGACGGGCGTGCCGTCAAAGTGGGCGGCCCCGCGGTTGGAGAGCGCGCGCGGCCAGCCATCGGCATAGCCCGACGCCCGCGGTGGCGATGCGGCTGGGCCGCCGGGCGCGTCCAGGTGGCATTGTAGCCGACCGTCTCGCCCGGTGCCAATGTCGCGCACCTGGCAGCACCCGCGCGCGCAGCCGCACCGGCGGGCGCATCGGGTTCGGGCCGGCGCCGGCGTCGGATTGATCGCCGTAGAGCGCCGCACCGGGCCGCGCGAGGTCGGAGCCGAACGCCGCGCCCAGGAAGATCGCCGGACGAATTGGCGAGGCTGCGCGGCGCCGGCGGCAGCCCGGCGCAGGCGGCGGCGAAGCGGCGCAAGCTGCGCCTGCGTTCAGCGGGTCGTCGGGCAGCTCGGCGGAGACCAGATGGGTCATCACGTAGCGCAGCGCGATGCCGTCCAGCCGCTGCGCGGCTCGGCGGCAGGCACTTGCCAGCTCGTCCGGTCGAGGCCGAGCCGGGACATGCCGGTATCGACGTGCAGGAGCGCCGGCAGGCGCCGGCTCGGTCCGCCGGGCGAGCGCGGCCCAGCGCGTCGATCTCGTCGAGCGAGCCGAGCACCGGCGTCGATGTCGTGCGGCGCGATACGTCCGCCTCGGTGCCGGGCAGCAGCCCGTTCAGCACGCCAGCATGGCGCCGGGGAGCAGCGGGCGGAGTCGCCAGCGCCTCGTCCAGATGCGCCACGAAGAAGTGCCGGCAGCCGGCGGCGTAGAGGCGCGGCGCAACGCGCTGGGCGCCGAGCCCGTACCCATCGGCCTTCACCACCGCCGGCGTCGGCGCCCGCCGGGTGGCGGCGCGCAGCAGCCGCCAGTTGGCGACGATGGCACCGAGATCGATTTCCAGCACGGCGAAGGCGCGCTCGAGGACGCATCCGCCTTCAGCCGACCTAGTCGCCATCATGCGCGCTGTGCTGCAGGTCGAGATCGGCGAAGCGGGTGAACTCGCCCTCGAAGAACAGATCGATCTTGCCGGTCGGCCCATGCCGCTGCTTGGCGATGATCAGCTCGGCCTCGATTGTGCGCCCGCTCCATGTCGCGCTGCCATTTCTCCATCGCGTCATGGAACTTGTCGTCGCTGTCGAACGCCGATCTGCTTGGGCGCGCGCTGCTGCGAGGTAATATTCGTCGCGATAGATGAACATCACCACGTCGGCGTCCTGCTCGATCGAGCCGGACTCGCGCAGGTCCGACAGCTGCGGCCGCTTGTCCTCGCGGCTCTCCACCGCGCGGGAGAGCTGCGACAGCGCCAGCACCGGCACCGCCAGTTCCTTGGCGATGCGCCTTCAGCCCCTGGGTGATCTGGCTGATCTCCAGCACCCGGTTTTCCGGCCGCGTGCCCGCCGCCGGGCGCATCAGCTGCAGATAGTCGACCACCACCAGCGCCAGCCCCTTGGTGCGCTTGCAGCCGCCGGCAGCGGGTGCGCAGCGCGGACAGGGTGATGCGCCGGCGTGTCGTCGATCTGGATCGGCAGCGCGGCGATCTCGCGGCTGACCTGCGACGAACCGGTCGAAATCCTTCTGGCCGATATCGCCGCGGCGGATGCGATCGCCGGAGATGCGCGCTTCCTCGCGCCAGCAGGCGGGTGGCGAGCTGCTCCGCGCTCATTTCCAGCGAGAAGATCGCGACCGTGCGCTTCGGCGAGCGCGTTCGGGTCGCTCGCGCGCGCCTCGGCCAGCAGCGCCTTGGCGGCGCCGAAGGCGATCTTGGTGGCCAGCGCGGTCTTGCCCATGCCCGGCCGGCCGGCGAGGATCACGAGGTCGGAGGGATGCAGCCCGCCGGTCTTCGTGTCGAGGTCGCGCAGCCCGGTGGTGAGGCCGGAGACGTGGCCGGAGCGGTGGAACGCGCGCTCGGCGCCGTGGATCGCCTCGGTCAGCGCGCGCTCGAACGGGATGCAGCGCGCGGTCGCTGCCGCCGCGCGCGGCGAGCTCGAACAGCGACTGCTCGGCCGCCTCGATCTGCTGGCCGCCGTCCAGCTCCGGCTCGCGCGCCGAAGGCGTTGTTGACCACGGTCTCGCCGATGTCGATGAGCTGGCGGCGCAGCCAGGCGTCGTGGACCGCGCGGCCGTATTCGCCGGCGTTGATGATGCCGACCATGGCGGACGAGAAGCTGGGCGAGGTAGGCGGTGCCGCCGACTTCCTCGAGCATGCCGGAATGCTCGAACTCCGCCTTCAGCGTGACGGCGTCGGCAAGCTGCCCGGCTTCGATGCGCCGTGCGATGGCCTGGAAGATGCGGCCGTGGATCGGGTCGGCGAAATGGTCGGGCGCGAGGAAATCCGAGACCCGCTCATAGGCCTTGTTGTTGGCGAGCAGCGCGCCGAGCAGCGCCTGCTCGGCCTGCAGGTTGGAGGGCGGGAGGCGCTGGGACAGCCCGAGCAGCGGCGAGGCGGCAGGTTCGATGCGGTTCATGCCGGGGCAGGATAGCGCCGCTCGGATCGTATCCGGGTGTGTGGAACTGTGTGGAACCTGGGGATAGTTCTCTCCCGTCAGGGAACGATGGCGGTCGCCTCGATCTCAACCAGCGCCGCCGGCTCGACCAGGCCCGTCACGCCCACCACTGCCATCGCCGGGTAGTGGCGCCCCATCATCTCGCGCCAGACCGGTCCGAGGGCGCCGGTGGCGGCGCGGTAGGGGCGAGGTCGGTCACGTACCAGGTCAGCCGCGCGACGTGCGCCGGCCGGCGCCGGCCTCGGCGAGGACGCGCAGGATGTTGCGCAGGGCTTGCGCCGTCTGGGCCACGAAGCCCTCGGCGAGCCGCCCCTCCGCGTCCCGCCGATCTGGCCGGCGACGAAGACGACCGGCCGGTGCCCGCCATGCCGTGCGCAAGCCGCGCGGGCGGGGCCAGCCCGGCGGGCAGCAGGGTGGCAGGGGCGCGCTCATTCTGCTCGCCCCGCGCGACGGTGGCGCCGCGGACCGACTGCTTCAGCCGCCCCAGTGCGCGCCGTCAGCGCCTGGCGCTCGACGGCGGAAACATTCTCGAACAGTTCGGCGATCCAGCCGGCATGGGCGCGCGCCATCGCGGCAAACTCCGCCCGGCCGGCCTCGGTGAGCCGGACATAGGCCATCCGGCGATCGACCGGATGCGGCACGCGCGCTGCACGTGGCCGCTGGCGGCCAGCCGCTCGACCAGGCCGGTGACATTGCCGTTGGAGACCATCAGCCGCCGCGACAGCTGCGCCCAAGCGTCAGGCCCTCCGTCGCCCGCTCGAGCTGCGCCATGAGGTCGAAGCGCGGCAGGGTGACGGTGAAACGCTCGCGCAGGCGGCGGCGCACCTCGCCCTCGATCAGCGCCGTGCAGGCGAGCAGGCGCAGCCACAGGCGCAATTCGTCCTTGTGCGTCGTCGGGCCGCTCGGCGGCGCGCCGTCTCGGCGTGCAGCATCGGCGCTCCGAGCGGCATCACATCACCTCCCCGCCGGCCACCGCGATCGCCTGGCCGGTGATGGCATCCGAGCCCGGACCGCACAGGAACGCAACCGCCGCCGCCACCTCCTCGGGGGCGACGAAGCGGCCCTGCGGGTTGCCGGCAAGGAATGCCGCCCGCACGGCCTCGCGCGGGCGGCCGGTGCGCACGGCGACTTCGGCGAGACTGGTCTCCAAAATCCGGGTCTCGGTGTAGCCGGGGCAGACCGCGTTCGCGGTCACGCCGCTGCGGGCCACCTCGCGCGCCAGCGCCCGGGTCAGCCCGACGGCGCCATGCTTGGCGGCGGCATAGGCCGCGACATAGGGGTAGCCGGTCAGCCCGGCGGTGGACGCGATGGTGATCACGCGCCCCCAGCCGCCGGCGAGCATGCCGGGCAAGACGAGGCGCGTCGCCTCGTAGACGGCGGTGAGGTTGACCGCGAGCATCCGGTCCCACAGCGCCCGCTCGGTGGCATGAAGGCGGCACTTTCCGCCCCGCCCGCGTTGTTGACCAGGATCGAGGCCGGCCCGCGTGCCGCCTCGGCGCGGGCGAAGGCGGCGGCGAGCGCGGCGGCATCGGTAACGTCGGCCGCTCACACCCGGCGGCATGGCCGGCGGCAACGGACGGCGGCAAGCGGCTCGGTGAGGCGGCCCGAGCACCGTCACCACTGCGCCCGCCGCCGTCAGCGCGCGCGCGCCACCGCCGCGCCGATGCCGCTGCCGCCGCCGGTGATCAGCGCGTGTCGCCCCTGCCGGTTATCCCCTCTCCGATCCCCTCTCCCGTGACATCCCAACATTGTCCCGCCGATCCTTCAAGCCTAAAATACCTGCACTCGGAGGCGGCGACGCAGGAGGCGGCGATGCGGATCAGCGGTGCTCGGCGGCGGCCCGGCGGGGCTCTATTTCGCGATCCTGATGAAGCAGGCGCTACCCGGCCGCCGACATCACCGTGCACGAGCGCAACCGCGCCGACGACACGTTCGGCTTCGGCGTGGTGTTTTCCGACGCGACGCTGGAGACGTTCGAGCGCTACGACCCGGACAGCTATCGCGCCATCACGCGCGCCTTCGCCTACTGGGACGACATCGAAATCCGCTTCAAGGGCACGCGGCACCGCATCGGCGGCAACGGGTTCTGCGGCTGCGCGCGGCGCACGCTGCTGCGGCTGCTGCACGAGCGCGCCCGCGGGCTGGGCGTGACCTCTGCGCTTCGAGTGCAGAGTTCTCCGGCATCGACGCAGTTCGCCGATGCCGACCTGATCGTCGCCGCCGACGGCATCAACTCCGTGGTGCGCGAGGCGCACCGCGACGCATTTCCGCGCCGAGCGTCGATCTGCGTCCGAACCGCTTCGCCTGGATGGGCTCGACCCGGCCGCTCGACGCCTTCACCTTCGCGTTCCGCGAAACGCCGCACGGCATCTTCATCGCCCACGCCTATCAGTACGAGCCGGGGCACTCGACCTGGGTGCTGGAGACGCGACGCGGACACGTTCGCCCGCGCCGGGCTCGGCGCCATGGACGAGGCGGAGTCGGCGCGGTTCCTGGAGGGCGTGTTCGCCGAGGACCTCGGCGGGCCACCGGCTGCTGACCAACCGCTCGCTCTGGCGACGCTTCCCGATGATCCGCACCGCGCGCTGGACGATGGGCAACGTGGTGCTGCTCGGCGATGCGAAGTCGACCGCGCATTTCTCCATCGGCGCGGGCACCAAGCTGGCGATGGAGGACGCGATCGCGCTGTTCGAGAGCTTCCGCGCGCGGACGCCCGACGTGCCGAGCGCGCTCGCGCAGTTCGAGAGCGACGCGCCGCGAGGAGGTCGAGCGCACGCAGCACGCGGCCGACGTGTCGCTGGTGTGGTTCGAGCATGTCGCGCGGTTCTGGCACATGGACCCGGTGCAGTTCGCGTTCGGGCTGATGACGCGGGCGAAGTCGATCACCTACGACAATCTGCGCCTGCGCGCGCCGGATTTCGCCGATGCGGCGGACCGCATGTTCGCGCGCAGGTGCCGCGCGCGGGTTCGCCGGCGGCAGAGCCGCTGCCGCCGATGTTCCAGCCCTTCGCGCTGCGCGGCATGGCGCTCGCCAACCGCGTGGTGGTGAGCCCGATGTGCATGTACTCCGCCGCCGGACGGCCTGCCGAACGATTTCCACCTCGTGCATTACGGCAGCCGCGCGCAGGGCGGTGCGGCGCTGCTGTTCACCGAGATGACGTGCGTCGCCGCCGAGGCGCGCATCACGCCCGGCTGCGCGGGGCTGTGGTCCGATGCGCAGGAGGCGGCGTGGACGCGCATCGTCGCGTTCGTGCACGCGCACGGGACTGCGAAGATCTGCCTGCAGCTCGGCCATGCCGGCCGCAAGGGCGCGACCAAGCTGATGTGGGAGGGCATGGACCGGCCGCTGGAGCGCGGCGCCTGGCCGATCGAGGCGCCCTCCGCCCTGCCCTACTACCCGGACAGCCAGTTGCCGCGCGCGATGACGCCGGCCGACATGGACGCGCGTGCGCGACGAGTTCGTGGCCGCCGCCGCAGCGCGGGCGCTGCGCGCCGGGTTCGACATGCTGGAGCTGCACTGCGCGCACGGCTATCTGCTCGGCAGCTTCATCTCGCCGCTGACCAACCACCGCGACGACGCGTATGGCGGCAGCCTCGCCAACCGGCTGCGGTTTCCGCTGGAGGTGTTTGACGCGATGCGCGCCGTCTGGCCGGCGGAGAAGCCGATGTCGGTGCGCCTCTCGGCCACCGACTGGCAGGACGGCGGCATCACCGGCGAGGATGCGGTGGCGATCGCGCGCGCCTTCGCCGGCCCATGGCTGCGACCTGATCGACGTCTCCACCGGCCAGACCACGCCCGACGCCGCGCCGGTCTACGGGCGGATGTTCCAGACGCCGTTCGCCGACCAGATCCGCAACACCGCCGGCCTGGCGACCATGTGCGTCGGCAGCATCACCACCGCCGACCAGGTGAACACGATCCTTGCCGCCGGCCGCGCCGACCTCGTGGCCCTCGGCCGGCCGCATCTCGCCGATCCCGCGTTCACGCTGCGCGCGGCGGCGCAGTACGGGATCGCGCTGCCGGGGCCGGTGCCGTACGCGCCGGGACGCGAGCAGTTGCTGCGCACCGCCTCCGCCGCCGCGGCGGAGATCGAGGAGTTGCGGCGCAAGGCGCGGCCGAAGACGCACGCCGTGCCGGCGCTGCGCGCGGCGGAGTAGGCCGAAGGCGCGGGCGGCGCCACGGTCGGTCCGCGCATGCCAAAAAAGCGATGCCCCGGCGCGGCGCGGCCGTTGCATGATGCGCCATGCCGCTTCGCCTGGGCCCCATCTTGCCGGTGCTGCTGGGCTTGGTCTGCGCCCAGGGCGCGCTCGGGCTCATGACACCGCTGATCCCGCTGCTGCTGCTGAAGGTGGGCGCGTCATCGCCCGCGATCGGGCTGGTCGCCTCGGCCTATTTTGTCGGGTTTCTCGGCGGCGCGCTGAGCGCGGACCGGGTGGTGATGCGGGTGGGGCACACGCGCGCCTTCGCGCTGTTCGCCGCGGTTGCCGCCGACGCCGCGCTGCTGCTGGTGTTTTGCGGCATCGCCTGGCAGGTGGGGCTGCTGCGCCTGGTGATCGGCTACGCCAGTTCGGGCATGTTTCTCGTCGTCGAAAGCTGGCTGAACGACCGCGCCGATGCGTCGAATCGCGGCCGCGCGTTCGGCGCCTATCTCGTCGCGTCGTGGGGCGCGAGTGCCGCCGGTCCGCTGGCGCTGAACGTGGTGCCGGCAAGCCCGACGCTGTTCGTGCTGGTGGGCATTGCGTTCGCGACCGCGGTGCTGCCGATGGCGGTGACGCGGCAGCCGAACCCGGAGGTGCGACCGCAGGCGCATTTCGCGATCGGGCGGCTGTGACCGCGTCTCGCCCGTCGGCGTCACCTGTTGCCTCGCCGCCGGGTTCATCAACAGTGCCTACTACTCGATGGTGCCGGTCTATCTGCAGCGCGAGGGCTACGGCGCGGCCGTCCGTCGCCGCGTTCGTCTCCGCGGCGATGATCGCCGGGCTGCTGGTGCAGTATCCGGTGGGCATGCTCTCCGACCGTTTCGGGCGTCGGCCGGTGATGGTGACCGCGATCGGCACCGCCTTCGCGCTGGCACTGACCTTGTTGCTTGCGGGCGGGATGATGTTCGCGACCGTCGTGGCGCTGGGCTTCTTCTTCGCCGGCATGACGGCGCCGCTATACGGGCTCGGCGCAGGACAGACCAACGACCGGATGGCGCGCGGCGACTATGTGGCGGCGAGCGGCGGGCTGCTGTTCATCTGGTCGCTCGGCAGCGCGGTGGGGCCGATGGCCGCGGGCGGGCTGATGGGCCGGATCGGGCCGGCGGGGCTGTTCCTCTATCTCGCCGTCGTGCTCGGCGCCCTCGGCCTGTTCATCGCGGCACGGATGCTGGCGCGGCGCGAGGTGCCGCGGGCGCTGCGCGGCCCGTTCGTGCCGGCCTCCGCCGCGCCGCTGCGCCATGCGGCGCTGGCCGCAGCGCTGCGCCACCCCGGCGCCAGCGCGTGGCTGCGCCGGTCGCTGCTGCGGCGCGAGACGGGCGGCTGAGCCGATCCGTTCAGTCGAGCAGCGCGATCGCGGTCGGCGCGTCGGCGGCGTCCTCGGCGAGGTCCTCGAACTCGACGACCTTGTCGATCTCCGTCCCCATCGCGATGTTGGTCACGCGCTCGAGCATGATCTCCACCACCACCGGCACCTGGAACTGCGCCATCCAGTTCGCGCGCCTGCACGAGGGCCGGCCCGATCGCGTCCGGCTCGGTGACGCGGATCGCCTTGCAGCCCAGGCCCTGGCCACCGCCACGTGATCGACGCCGTAGCCGCCCAGCTCCGGCGCGTTGCAGTTGTCGAAGGAGAGCTGCACGCTGTAGTCCATCTCGAAGCCGCGCTGCGCCTGGCGGATCAGGCCGAGATAGGCGTTGTTCACGAGGATGTGCAGATACGGCAGGCCGAACTGCGCGCCGACCGCCAGCTCCTCGATCAGGAACTGGAAGTCGTAGTCGCCCGAGATCGCGACGATGTTGCGCGTCCGGATCGGCGACGCGCACGCCGAGCGCGGCGGGGATGGTCCAGCCGAGCGGCCCGGCCTGGCCGCAGTTGATCCAGTCGCGCGGGCTTGATAGACGTGCAGGAACTGCGCCGCCGCGATCTGCGACAGGCCGATCGTGCTCACGTAGCGTGGTGTCGCGCGGCGAAGGCCTTGTTCATCTCCTCATAGACGCGCTGCGGCTTGATCGGCGCGTTGTCGAAATGGGTCCGGCGCAGCATGGTGCGCTTGCGCTCGCGGCACGCGTCCGACCCAGGCGGCGCGGTCCTTGAGCCGGCCTGCGGCCTTCCAGCTCGCGTGCCACGTCGACAGAACAGCTCGAGCGCCGCCCGCGCGTCGGAGACGATGCCGTAGTCCGGGCTCGAACACGCGGCCGATCTGCGTCGGCTCGATGTCGACGTGCACGAACTTGCGGCCCTTCGTGTAGACGTCTCGACGGAGCCGGTGTGGCGGTTGGCCCAGCGGTTGCCGATGCCGAGCACGAAGTCGCGACGCAAGCAGCGTGGCATTGCCGTAGCGGTGGCTGGTCTGCAAGCCCGACCATGCCGGCCATCAGCGGGTGGTCGTCGGGGATCGCGCCCCAGCCCATCAGCGTCGGGATCACCGGCACGCCGGTGAGCTCGGCGAACTCGACCAGCAGGTCGGAGGCATCGGCATTGATGATGCCGCCGCCGGCGACGATCAGCGGGCGTTCCGCGTCGCTGCAGCATCGCCAGCGCCTTCTCCATCTGCGCGCGCGTGGCGTGCGGGCTTGTAGACCGGCAGCGGCTCGTAGGTGTCGGCGTCGAACTCGATCTCGCCCATCTGCACGTCGAACGGCAGGTCGATCAGCACGGGGCCCGGGCGGCCCGAGCGCATGACGTGAAACGCCTGCTGGAACACGCGCGGCACCAGCGCGGGCTCGCGCACCGTCACCGCCCATTTGCGTCACCGGCTTGGCGATCGACTCGATGTCGACCGCCTGGAAATCCTCCTTGTAGAGCCGCGCCCGCGGCGCCTGGCCGGTGATGCAGAGGATCGGGATGGAGTCCGCCGCAGGCCGAATAGAGGCCGGTGATCATGTCGGTGCCGGCCGGCCCCGAGGTGCCGATGCAGACGCCGATGTTGCCGGCGCTGCGCGCGCGTGTAGCCTTCGGCCATGTGCGAGGCGCCCTCGACATGGCGGGCGAGCACGTGGCGGATCGCGTTGCGCGCGCGCAGCGCCGCGTAGACCGGATTGATCGCCGCGCCCGGCACGCCGAACGCGGCCGTGATGCCTTCGCGCTCCAGCACGCGAACCGCGGCTTCGGCCGCCCGCATTCTGCTCATCGCCGCCTCCTCCCGATCTCGGTTGCTTCAGGCCAGCAGGTCACGCAGCGTCAGCGCCACGACTTCCGCCGCGCGGCGCAGCTCGATCAGCGGCAGGCGCTCGTCGGCGCGGTGCGCGTTCGCTTCCTCGATGCGTGCGCGGCCCGGCGCCGTAGAGCACGCACGGAATGCCGGCGGCCGCGTAGTGGCGCGCGTCGGTGTAGAGCGGCACGCCGCTCGCCGGCACCGGTTCGCCCATGACCGCGCGTGGCGTTGCGGCAGAGGGCGACGACCAGCGGCGCGCTGGCCGGGCAGCGGCATCAGCGGCTGCGGCGAGCAGCATGCGGCGCATGGTCGACGCTGGCGCCGGCGACGCGTGCGCGACGGCGGCTGCGATGAGCGCTGGCGCAGATCGCGCTCGACCGCTCCGGCGATCCTCGTCCGGGATGATGCGCCGGTCGAGGCGGAACGTGACCCGGTCGGGCACGACGTTGGTGTTGATGCCGCCCTCGATCAGCCCGACCGTGACCTGTCGGCGTGCCGATGCCCGGCACCGACGAGACATGCGCGGCGAGCGCGGTCGCGCTACGCGTAGAGCGCCGAGAGGATCGCGGTCGCCGCCTGCAGCGCATCGACGCCCGTCGACGGCATCGCCGCGTGGCCGGAGCGGCCGTGCACGGTCGACCTCCAGCTGCAGGCAGCCGTTGTGCGCGGTGACGACCTCGTAGGAGAAGCCGGCGCAGATCACCAGGTCGGGCTTGCGTGAGCCCCTCGCTCAGCAGCCACGCCGGGCCCGATCTCGCCGCCGGATTCCTCGTCGTAGGTGAAGTGCAGCTCGACCGCGCCGTCGCAGCGGCGCGCCGGTGCGCCTCCAGCGCGAGCAGGGCGAAGGCGTAGGTGGCGAAATCGGACTTCGAGACCGCGGCGCCGCGGCCGTACATCCAGCCGTCCGACGATCTCGGCGCCGTAGGGGTCGTGCGTCCAGCCCTCGCCGGGCGGCACCACGTCGCCGTGCGCGTTGAGCGCGATCGTCGGCCGCCGGCCCGAAGCGGCGGCGCACGATCGAGGTTGGTGCAGCGAGACCATGCCGTGCGCCTGCACGAGCTCGTCCGGCACCGGGTGGCGCTCGACGGTGAAGCCGAGCGCCTCCAGCAGCTCGCGCGGCGCGCTCGGCATGCGGCGCGCAGTCGCCCGGCGGGTTGTCGGAGGGCACGCGCACCAGCTCGGCGAGGAAGCGCCTCCTGCGGGTCGCGGTTGCGCGTCGAGCAAGGCGTGCGAGCGTCGCTCATGCGCGTCACGTCCCGACGCTCGGCGCCGAAGTCGCTCGATGCAGCGCAGTCGAGCAGCACGTCGCACCGCGATCTCGGCATCCGTCGCGGTGATCGATTCCGCCGGGTTGTGGCTGATGCCGTCCTTGCAGCGCACGAACAGCATGCCGACGGCGCGCAGGCGGGCATCGCCATGGCGTCGTGGCCCGCGCCGCTCGGCAGGCGCGCACGGCGCAGCGCCGGCGATGCGCGATCGCGCGCCCGATCGCTGCCATGCGAGCCGGGATGCGCACGGCGCGGCCGTCGACTGGTGCGGTTCGACGCGCACGGCCGACGCCGCGGCGCTGCGCGATCGCCTCGCAGCGCGGCGACGATGTCGGCGCAGGCGCCGCGCCGCGCTCGGCGTCGTCGGGCGAGCGCAGATCGAGCGTGAAGCGCGCGTTGCCGGGAATGACGTTGACGGCGCCGGGCAACGCTCGCGATCTGGCCGACCGTGCCGACCAGCGTCGCGGCGCGCGCGGGCAGCGCGCCTCGATGGCGAGCACGCATCTCCGCCGCGGCGGCGAGCGCGTCGCGGCGCAGGTTCATCGGCACCGTGCCGGCGTGGCCCGGCCATGCCCGTCGACGTCGAACTCGGCGCGCGTCGCCGCCGGTGATCGAGGTGACGACGCCGACCGGCAGGTCGTCGGCCTCGAGCACCGGGCCCTGCTCGATGTGCAGCTCGAGGTAGCCGAGCACGCTCGCTGCGGCGCGCGCGCGAGCATGCGGATCGCCGCGGGATCGAGGCCGAACGCCGCAGCGCGTCGCGCATGCGTGACGCCGTCGGCGATCCTCGCGGTCGAGCGCGGCCGTGTCGAACGTGCCGGCGACGGCGCGGCTGCCGAGCAGCGTCGACTGGAAGCGCACGCCTTCCTCGTCGCCGAAGCCGATCACCTCGATGGCGAAGGGCAGCCGCCTTCCGGCGCGCGTGCAGCGCGCGCGACGCACGCGATCGCCGCGAGGACGCCGAGCATGCCGTCGTACTTGCCGGCGTCGCGCACCGTGTCGAGATGCGAGCCGAGCAGCAGCGCCGGCAGCGCCCGGCCGCTCGCCGTCGTAGCGGCCGACGACGTTGCCGATCGCGTCCAGCGCCACGCGTCCATGCCGGCCTCGCGCATCCAGTCCGACGATGCGCGCCGCCTCGCGATGTTGCGGCGTCAGCGAAGGTCGAGTAGGTGCCGGGCAATTCGGTGATCGCGCCGAGCCGGTCGGCGCGTGTCGAGCGAGCTCGGCGCCGATGCCAGCCATCGCTGCTCGAGTCCGGCTCGATCCGACCATCGTCGCTCGAGCCGGAGCCGCGCGATTTTCGCGATCTGTCGAGCGCTACGGCGAATTCGTCGTCCGGCCGCGTGGGTCGAGCGCGCGCTTCGAAGGTCGGCGACGATCTCGGCCTGTGCTGCCCGCCCCTTCACCGCCATGATGAAGGGAAAGCCGAAGCGCGTCGCGGTAGGCGTCGTTGAGCGCGGTGAAGCGGGCGACCTCCTCCGCGCTCAGCCGGTCGAGCCCGGCGCTCGCCTGTCGCCGGCCGAGCTGGCGGTGAGTTCGCGGGCGCGCGCCAAGCTTGGCCGGCGAGGTCGGGATGCGCCTTGATCACGGCGCGCTGGCGGGCCGCGGGCGCCGCGCGCAGTGCGGCCATCAGCCCGCGGCGAGGCCCTCGGCGGTGTCCGCCTCCGGCCGAAGGCCGGCGCTGCCAGGCCGCCTCGGCGATCCAGGGCGAGTGCTCGAACACCGCGCCGAGCCGCGCCGACGAAGCGGCGCGGTCCAGCCGTCAAGCGCGCCGAGCGTGACGGTCATGACGCCGCCTGGCGGTACGGGTGGTCTGGCGTCCAGTGCCGCGCGATGTCGAGCGGCGGCAGACCCAGACCCGCTCGTGGCCCTGCACGTAGTCGAGGAAGCGCGCGAGCGCCGGCGACGCGGCCGGGCCGGCCCGACGAGGCGGCAATGCAGGCCGACCGACATCATGCGCGGCCGCGTCGGCGCCTTCGGCGTAGAGCAGGTCGAAAGCGTCCTGCAGATAGGTGAAGAACTGCTCGCCGGTGTTGAAACCCTGCGCGGTGGCGAAGCGCATGTCGTTGGCGTCGAGCGTGTAGGGCACGATGAGGAACTGCCGCGCTGGCCCCTCGCAGTCCAGTATGGCAGGTCGTCGGCGTAGGAGTCGGCGTCGTAGAGGAAGCCGCCATGCTCGACGACGAGGCGGCGCGTGTTCGGCCGACGTGCGGCCCGGTAGTACCAGCCGAGCGGGCGGGCGCCGGTCAGGCGCGCCTGCATCGCCACGGCCTCGGCGATATGGGCGCGCTCGGTGGCCTCCGGTCATGTCGCGATAGTCGATCCAGCGCAGGCCGTGGCTGGCGATCTCCCAGCCGGCCTCGCCCATCGCGGCAGTGACGTCCGGATTGCGGCCCAGGGCCATGCCACGGCGAAAACCGTCAGCGGCAGCTTGCGCTCGGTGAACAGGCGCCGGAGCCGCCAGAAGCCGACGCGGCTGCCGTATTCGTAGAGGCGACTCCATGTTCATGTGGCGCTGGCCGGGCCAGGGCGCCGCGCCGACGATCTCGGACAGGAACGCCTCCGAGGCGGCGTCGCCGTGGAGGACGCAGTTCTCGCCGCCTTCCTCGTAGTTGAGCACGAACTGCACCGCGACCCGGGCGCCGCCCGGCCAGCGCGGATCGGGCGGGGTGCGGCCGTAGCCGATCATGTCGCGCGGATAGGTCTCGCTCATCGCCGATCGCCTCGCCCTGCCGGCCCCTTCATGCCGCCACTCTAGCGGGAGGCGCCGGCTTGCAGCTTTTCAATCCGTTTGAAACTACTTCGGCCGCACCGGCGTTGCAGGGGGGCAGGCAGAGGACTAGCGAAGAGGTTGCCGGCACGGGTGCGGACAGCACGGCCGGGGAGCGCGGAGGCGGCATGGGCAGATTGACGACCCATGTGCTCGACACGGCGCAGGGCCGCCCGGCGGCGGGCGTGCGCATCGAGGTCTTCGCGCTTGGCCCGGAGGGCGGCGGCGGGTGCGAGCGCCGTCACCAACGCCGACGGCCGCTGCGACGCGCCGCTGCTCGCGGCCCGGCGACTTGCGTTGCGGGCGCTATGAGCTCGACTTCCACGTCGGCGACTATTTCGCGGCCAGCGGCGTCGCGCTGCCCGACCCGCCGTTCCTCGACGTGGTGCCGATCGCGCTTCGGCATCGCCGAGCGCGGGCGCGCACTATCACGTGCCGCTGCTGGTCTCGCCCTTCGGCTATTCCACCTATCGCGGGAGCTGAGGATGCCGGCGATGACGCGCAACACGGTCCGCTTTCTGCTCGACGGCGAACTGTGCGAGCTCACCGACATCGACCCGACCGCCACGCTGCTCGACTGGCTGCGCGGCGACGCGGCGCACCGGCACCAAGGAAGGCTGCGCCGAGGGCGATTGCGGCGCCTGCACGGTGCGTGGTCGGCGCGGCTCGACGGGCGGCGCGCTGCGCTATCGAGCGGTCAACGCCTGCATCCGCTTCCTGCCCACGCTCGACGGCTGCCAGCTGCTGACGGTCGAGAGCATCTGGGCCGCGGACGGCACGCTGCATCCGGTGCAGCAGGCGATGGTCGACTGCCACGGCTCGCAGTGCGGCTTCTGCACGCCCGGCTTCGTGATGTCGCTGTTCGCGCTCTGGCTGAACGACGGCGCGACCGCGACCGACGCGCGCGATCGACGACGCGCTCGCGGGCAATCTCTGCCGCTGCACCGGCTATGCGCCGATCGTCGCGGCCGCGCGAGCGATGTATGCGCTGGCGCCGCGGCGCCGACCGCTGGCTGGCCGAGCGCGCCGGCGACCGCGGCGCGGCTCGCGGCGCTGCAGGACGGGCGCGACGATCGACGATCGGCGACGGCACGGCCGGCGGTTCTTCGCGCCCGCCGACGCGTCGACGAGCTGGCCGCGATCGTGCTGCCGACATCCCGAGGCGACGCATCGTCGCCGGCGCCACCGATGTCGGGCTGTGGGTGACCAAGAGCATGCGCGTGCTCGACCCGCTGATCTATATCGGCCGGGTCGCGGAGCTGCAGGCGATCGAGGAGACGCCGGGGCGAGCTCGAGATCGGCGCCGCGCGTCACCTACACCGAGGCGTTGCCGGCGCTCGCGCGGCTGCATCCCGAACTCGGCGAGCTGCTGCGCCGGCTCGGCGTCGGTGCAGGTGCGCAATGCCGGCACGATCGGCGGCAACATCGCCAACGGCTCGCCGATCGGCGACACGCCGCCGCCGCTGATCGCGCTCGGCGCGCGACGCTCGTGCTGCGCAAGGGCAGCGACGCGGCGCGACGATGCCGCTCGAGGATTTCTTCATCGCCTACGGCAAGCAGGACCGGCAGCCGGGCGAGTTCGTCGAGAGCGTGCGCGTGCCCGCGCCCGCCGCCGGGCGCGCTGTTCGCCGCCTACAAGATCTCCAAGCGCTTCGACCAGGACATCTCCGCGGTGCTGCGGCGCGTTCCGCATCGCCGTCGACGACGACGGGCGCGTGACGCGAGGCGCGCATCGCCTTCGGCGGCATGGCGGCGACGCCGAAGCGCGCCGCGGCCTGCCGAGGCGGCGCTGATCGGGCAAGCCGTGGACCGAGGCCACGCGTCGAGCGCCGCGATGGCGGCGCTGGCCGAGGACTTCACGCCGCTCACCGACATGCGCGCCAGCGCCGACTACCGCTGCCAGGCGGCGCAGAACCTGCTGCTGCGGCTTCTATCTCGAGACCGCCGGCGACCGGCGCCGAGCGCGCGTGGTCGCGCGACAGGAGCCGCGCCGCATGGCTGAGCCGCATCGGCTCCGCCAGAGCCGGCATCGCGGCGGCGTGCGCCAGCCGCGACCGCGCACGACAGCGCCGCACAAGCATGTCGCCGGCGCGGCGCCGTCTACATCGACGACATGCCCGAGCCCGCCGGGCACTGCTGCACGTCTATCTCGGCCTCAGCCGAGCGCGCCCATGCACGCATCACGGCGCTCGACCTCGACGCCGGTGCGCGCGGCGCCGGGCGTGGTCGCGGTGCTGACCGCCGCCGACATTCCCGGCGACGAACGATGTCGGCCCGGTCGCACGGCACGACGAGCCGGTGTTCGCCGACCGGCTCGGTCGAGTATCGTCGGCCAGTCGCTGTTCGCGGTCGCCGCCGACGACGCGCGAGCTGGCGCGCGCGCGCCGCCCGGCTGGCCGACGATCGACGTACGAGGACCTGCCGGCGGTCGCTCGACGTCGACGGCGGCGCTGCCGGCCGGCGGCGAGCTGGTGACCGAGCCGCTGACGCTGCGCGCGCGGCGACGCCGCCGCGGCGCATCGCCGCGCGCGCCGCACCGGCTCGCAGGGCCGGATCGCGATCGGCGGCCAGGAGCATTTCTATCTCGAAGGCCAGGTCGCGCTGGCCGTGCCCGGCGAGGACGACGACATGCATGGTCTATTCCTCGACCCAGCATCCGACCGAGATCCAGCACATGGTCGCGCATGTGCTGGGCGTGCCGGCCAACGCCGTGACGGTGGAGGTGCGGCGCATGGGCGGCGGCTTCGGCGGCAAGGAGACGCAGGCGCAACCTGTTCGCCGGCGGTCGCGGCGCTGGCGGCGACGAAGACCGGCCGCGCCGGCGAAGCTGCGGCTCGACCGCGACGACGACATGATCGATGACCGGCAAGCGCCACGATTTCTCGTCGACTACGACGTCGGCTTCGACGACGACGGGCGGCATCCACGGCGTCGAGATCGATGCTACGCGGCGCGCTGCGGCTATTCGGCCGACCTGTCCGGGCCGGTCACCGACCGGGCGCTGTTCCACTGCCGACAACTGCCTATTTCTATCCGGCACGTGCAGCGTCGATCTCGCACCGCTGCAAGACCAACACCGTGTCCAACACCGCCTTCCGCGGCTTCGGCGGGCCGCAGGGCATGATGGCGGTCGAGCGCGGTGATCGAGGAGATCGCCTACGCACCTGGGCAACGATCCGCTGGAGGTGCGCAAGCGCAATTTCTACGGCACGGCGCGACCGCAACGTCACGCCCTACCACCAGACGGTCGAGGACAACATCCTCGCCCGGCATCGTCGACGAGCTGGAGGCGAGCGCCGACTACCGGCGCGGCGCGCAGGCGATCGCCGCGTTCAACGCGCACAGCCCGGTGCATCAAGCGCGGCATCGCGCTGACGCCGGTGAAGTTCGGCATCTCCTTCACCGCGACCCAGCTCAACCAGGCCGGCGCGCTGGTGCACGTCTACACCGACGGCAGCGTGCATCTGAACCACGGCGGCACCGAGATGGGCCAGGGGCTCAACATCAAGGTGGCGCAGGTGGTGGCCGAGGAGTTCGCAGATCGACCTCGACCGGGTGAAGATCACCGCGACCACCACCGGCAAGGTGCCCAACACCTCGGCGACCGCGGCCTCGTCCGGCACCGACCTCAACGGCAAGGCGGCGCAGGCGGCGGCGCGCACGATCAAGGAGCGGCTGGTCGACGTTCGCCGCCGAGCAGCTCGGTCGTGCCGACGGAGCAGGTGCGTGTTCGCTGCCCGGCCGCGTGCGCGTGGGCAGCCAGGACGATCGCGTTCGCCGAGCTGGTGCGGCAGGCCTATCTGGCGCCGCGTCGCAGCTGTCGGCCGACCGGCTTCTACGCGACGCCGAAGATCCACTGGGACCGCGCGACCGGCACGCGGCCGGCCGTTCTACTATTTCGCCTATGGCGCGGCGGTGTCGCGAGGTGGCGATCGACACGCTGACCGGCGAGTACCGGGTCGAGCGCGTCGACATCCTGCACGATGTCGGCCAGCTCGCTGAACCCGGCGATCGACATCGGCCAGATCGAGGGCGGCTTCATCCAGGGCATGGGCTGGCTGACCACCGAGGAGCTGTGGTGGGACGAGCAAGGGGCGGCTGCGCACCCACGCGCCCTCGACCTACAAGATCCCGGCCTGCTCGCGACCGGCCGCGCGATCTTCAACGTGCGCATCTGCCGAAGGGTCGCGAACCGCGAGGACGACGATCTACCGCTCCAAGGCGGTGGGCGAGCCGCCGCTGATGCTGGCGATCTCGGTGTTCCACGCGCTCTCGGACGCGGTCGCGAGCGTCGCCGACTATCGCATCTGTCCGCGCCTCGATGCGCCGGCGACGCCGGAGCGCGTGCTTGACGGCGATCGAGCGCACTGCGGGCAGCGGCGCATGACGCCGAGCGTCTGGCCGCCGACCGCTGCGCTGGCTAGCTCGCGCGCAGGCGAGCGCGGCGGTGCGTCGTGCTGGTCGCCGTCGCGCGCGGCTCGACGCCCGCGCGAGGCGGGCGCCGCGATGCTGGTCACCGCGCGACGACCGTCGACGGCACGATCGGCGGCGGCGCGCTGGAGTGGATGGCGATCGCGCGCGCGCGCAGGCTGCTGGCGCGCGACGGCGGCGCCGCGACGACGCTCGACGTGCCGCTCGGGCCCGGCGATCGGCCAGTGCTGCGGCGGCCAGGTGAGGCTCGCGCTCGTGCGCGCCGATGCGGCCGACGCTGCCGACGATCGAAGCGGCCGAGCGGCGCGAGCGGGCCGCGCTGGCCGACGGTGCTGCTGTTCGGCGCCGGCCATGTCGGCCGGGCGCTGGCGCGCGCGCTGGCGCCGCTGCCGCTGCGGCGTGCACTGGATCGACCGCGGCGCCGACGCGTTCTGGCCGCGCCGTGCCGCCGCCGGCGTCGCGAGGCGATCGCGCACCGATGCCCGAGGCACGAGGTCGCGCGCGCGCGCCGCCGCGGCAGCGCCTGCTCGTCCTGACCCACAGCCACGCGCTCGACTTCGCTGATCGCCGCGGCGGCGCTGCGCGCGCGGCGACTGCGCCTATGTCGGCATGATCGGCTCGGCGCACCAAGCGCGCGCGCTTCGAGCGCTGGTTCACGGCGCAGCGGCGGCGATCGCCGAAGCGCGCTCGCGCGCCTGGTCTGCCCGATCGGCGCGCAGGGCGTGCGCGACAAGCGGCCGGCGGTGATCGCGGCCTGCGTCGCGGCCGAGATTCTGGTCGAGCGCTTGCGCCGCACAAGGCAGCGCAGATCAGCGCGAGCGACGGCACGGAGAGGCACATGGGCGAGCGCGCCAGGCGCAGACCGCCGCCGCGGCTTGAGCTTGCGCGGCATCACCAAGCGCTTTCCCGGCGTCGTCGCCAACGACGACGTGACTTCGCCGTCGCGCCCGGCGAGATCCACGCGCTGCTGGGCGAGAACGGCGCCGGCAAGTCGACGCTGGTGAAGATCATCTACGGCATCATGCAGCGCCGACGAGGGCGAGATCTGCTGGCAAGGGCGAGCCGGTCGGCGATCGCACAACCCGCACGGCCGCGCGCGAGCTCGGCATCGGCATGGTGTTCCAGCATTTCTCGCTGTTCGAGGCGCTGACCGTGCTCGAGAACATCGCGCTCGGCATGGACGGCCAGATCGCCGCAGCGCGCGCTCGACGCGCGCATCCGCGCAGGTCAGTCGACGCCTACGGCCTGCCGCTCGATCCGCGACGCGCGAGGTCTACACGCTCTCGGTCGGCGAGCGCCAGCGCATCGAGATCGTGCGCTGCCTGCTGCAAGCGCCGAAGCTGCTGATCATGGACGAGCCGACCTCGGTGCTGACGCCGCAGGAGGTGGAGAAGCTGTTCGAGATGCTGCGCCAGCTCGCCGCCGAGGGCTGCTCGATCCTCTACATCTAGCCACAAGCTGCACGAGATCAAGGCGCTGTGCGACCGCGCGACGATCCTGCGCGGCGGGCGCGTGGTCGGCACCTGCGACCCGCAGCGTGGAGACCGCGAAGCAGCATGGCCGAGATGATGATCGGCGGCGAGCTCGCGCGCTCGCCGAGCCGGCGCGGCAGGCGACGCCGGCGGCGCGACGCGGCTGATGGTCGATGGCCTCGACGCTGCCGGCCGACGGGCCGTTCGGCATCGACGCTCGAAGGCATCTCCTTCGAGGTGCGCGCGGGCGAGATCTTCGGCATCGCGGGGGTCGCCGGCAACGGCCAGAACGAGCTGCTGCTGGCGCTGAGCGGCGAGCGCACGGTCGCTCGCAGCCGCGCGCGAATGATCCGCATCGACGGCAGCCGGTCGGGCGGCCTGGACGCCGGCGCGGCGGCGCGCGCTCGGGCTCTGCTCGGTGCCCGAGGAGCGCAACGGCCATGCCGCGGTGCCGGAATTCACGCTGATCGACAACGCGGTGCTGACCGCGCATCACCGCCAGCATCTGTGCACCGCGTGGCTGCTCCGCAGCGCCCGCGGCCGCGCGGCTTCGCCGCGCGTGATCGTCGCCACGTTCGACGTGCGCACGCCGGGGCGTGCAGGCGCTGGCGTCGCAGCCTGTCGGGCGGCAACCTGCAGAAATTCATCGTCGGCCGCGAGATCCTGCAGAACCCCGGCGTGCTGGTGGTGTCGCAGCCGACCTGGGGCGTGGATGCGGGCGCCGCGGCGGCGATCCACCAGGCGCTGCTCGACCTCGCGGCGGCGGGCTCGGCGGTCGTCGTGATCTCGCAGGACCTCGACGAACTGCTGACGCTCGGCGACCGCCTGGCGGTGATCAATGTCGGGCGTGCTGTCGCAGCGCGCTCGTCGACGGCTCAGGTCTCGGTCGAGGAGATCGGCCTGCTGATGGGCGGCGTGCACGGCGTCGACGGCCGCGCCGCGGCGCGATCCGGCCGAGGTGGCCTTGCCGTATGCGCTTCAAGGCTGAACCCCGGCGGCAAGTCGCCGCGAGCCATGCTCTATGTGACGCCGGTGCTCGCGGTGCTGCGCTGACGGTGGTCGACGGCGCTGCGTGCTGTTCGCCGTCATGGGCTACCACGCCGCTCCGGGCGCTCTACGAGATCTTCATCAGCCGCCTGCTGTCGGCTGCAGGGCCTGTCCGAACTCGCGGTGAAGGCCTCGCCGCTGATCCTGATCGGCGTCGGGCTCGCGATCGGCTTCCGCGCCAATGTCTGGAACATCGGCGCCGAGGGCCAGCTCATCCTGGGCGCGATCGCCGGCGGCGGCGTGGCGCTCGCGTTCTACGGCGACAGACGGCTGGTGGATCCTGCCGCTGATGTGCCTCGCCGGCGATCGCCGGCGGCATGGCCTGGGCCGCGATCCCGGCGTTGCTGAAGACCCGCTTCGAGGTCAACGAGATCCTGGTCAGCCTGATGCTGACCTATGTTGCCGATCCTGCTCCTCAGCATGCTGGTGCTCGGGCCGTGGAAGGACCCGGAAGGGATTCAACTTCCCGCAGACGCGGATGTTCTCCGACCCGCCGTGCTGCCGATGCTGATCGCGGGCACGCGGATGCATCTCGGCGTGCTGGTCGCGGTGCTGGTCGCGCTTGCCGCCTGGCTCGTGATGTCGCGCTCGATCCTGGGCTTCGAGATCCGGGTCGTGCGGCTCGGCGCCGAGCGGCGGCGCGCTATGCCGGCTTCAGCCGCGCAGCGCATGGTCTGGCTGACGCATGCTGGCCGAGCGGCGGCCTCGCCGGGCTCGCCGGCGATGTTCGAGGTGGCCGGCCCGATCGGGCAGCTCATCCCGAAGCTGACCGCCGGGCTACGGCTTCACCGCGATCATCGTCGCCTTCCTCGGCCGGCTGCAATCCGCTCGGCATCCTCGTCGCCGGCCTCGTGATGGCGCTCTCCTATATCGGCGGCGAGCAACGCGCAGGTCGCGATGGGACTGCCGAAGCCGCGATCGGGCTCGTTCCAGGCGATGCTGCTGTTCTTCCTGCTCGGCGTCGGACATTCTGGTCGCGCTACCGGGTGCCGCATCGTGCCGGCCGCCGCGCGGCCGCTGGCCGAAGGGGTGCCGGCATGCACGTCATGATCCTCGATGTCTCTGTCTCGGTCTTCATACCGTGATCACCGCGGCGACGCCGCTCCTGCTCGCGGCGATCGGCGAACTGGTGGTGGAGAGGTCCGGCGTGCTCAATCTCGGCGTCGAGGGCATGATGCTGGTCGGCGCCGTCGCCGGCTTCGCGATCGCGTCGACCACCGGCAGCGTCGATCCTGGCGGTCATCTGCGCCGGCGCGGTCGGCGGGGACGGCGCTCTCGATGCTGTTCGCGCTGCTGACGCTGACTCTGTCGGCGAACCAGGTCGCGACCGGGCTCGCGCTGACGATCTTCGGCATCGGCGTCAGCGCGCTGCTCGGGCGGCCGGCTTCGTCGGCCATCCGGTGCAGCGGCTGGGCCGCAGCTCCGACATTCCCGGGCTCTCCGACCATGCCGGTGTCGGCGCCGCTGCTGTTCGGCTACGACGCGCTCGTCTATCTCTCGCTCGTGCTGCACGGTCGCGGTCGCCTGGTTCCTCAGCCGCACCCGCGCCCCGGCCTGATCCTGCGCGCGGTCGGCGAGGCCGACGACGGCGGCGCACGCGATCGGCTACCCGGTGATCCGGGTGCGCTACCTGCGGTGCGTTCGGCGGCGCGATGGCCGGGCTCGGCGGCGCCTATCTGTCGCTGGCCTAACGCCGATGTGGGCGGAGGGCTGACCGCGGGGCGCGGCTGGATCGCGCTCGCGCTCGTGGTGTTCGCGGCGTGGCGGCCGTGGCGGCTGCTCGCCGGCGCCTATCTGTTCGGCGCGCGTCATGACGCTGGAGCTGCAAAGCAGGGCGGCCGGCGTCAGCTTCGTGCCGCCGGAGGTCCTGGCGATGCTGCCGTACCTCGCGACCGTCGTGGTGCTGACGCTGATCGCGCTGCGCGGCGCCGGCGGGCAGCAGGCGCCGGCCTGTCTTGGCAAAGCCGTTCCGCGCCGGCGGATGATCCGGCCAACCGCATCAGGGAGACCGAGGGGATGACCATCGCATTCGACCGCCGCCGCTTTCTTGCCGCCACGGCCGGCGCGGCGTCGCTGCCGCTGCTGGGCCGCGCGGCGCGGGCCGCCGACCCGCTGAAGGTGGGGTTCATCTATGTCGGGCCGATCGGCGATTTCGGCTGGACCCACGCGCATGAGATGGCGCGGCAGAAGATGCAGAGCGAGCTCGGCGATGCGGTCAAGACCAGCTATGTCGAGAACGTGCCGGAAGGCCCGGATGCCGAGCGGGTGCTGCGCCAACTCGCGCAGGGCGGCAACCAGCTGATCTTCGCGACCTCCTTCGGCTTCATGAACGCCGCAGTGAAGGCGGCGAAGGAGTTCCCGAAGGTCAAGTTCGAGCACGCCACCGGCTACAAGCGCGGACCCAACCTCGCCACCTACAACGCGCGCTTCTATCGAGGGCCGCGCGGTGTGCGGCACGATCGCGGGCATGATGTCGAAGAGCGGCGTCGGCGGCTACCTCGCCTCGTTCCCGATCCCCGAAGTGGTGATGGGCATCAACACCTTCACGCTGGCTGCGCAGAAGGTGAACCCGAAGTTCAAGGTGCGCGTGCTGTGGCTCAGCACCTGGTACGACCCGGCGAAGGAAGCGGACGGCGCGAAGGCGCTGATCGACCAGGGCTGCGACATCATCTCCCAGCACACCGACAGCCCCGCGGCGCTGCAGGCGTGCCAGGCGCGCGGCGCGTTCGGCTTCGGCCAGGCCTCCGACATGAGCTCCGTGGCCCCGAAGGCGCAGCTCACCGCCATCATGGACAACTGGGCGCCGTACTACACGATGCGCGCCAAGGAGGCCATCGCCGGCACCTGGAAGACCGGAAACACGTGGTGGGGGCTGAAGGAAGGCCTCACGCAGATGGCGCCGTACGGCGCGATGGTGCCGGACAACGTGCGCCAGGCCGCCGACGCGACGAAGGACGCCATCATCGCCGGCACGCTCAACCCGATCACCGGGCCGGTGAAGGACAACAAGGGCGTCGAGCGGCTGAAGCCCGGCGTCGGCATCACCGATGCGGAGCTGGAGAAGATGGACTGGTACGTGGAGGGGGTGCAGAGCTGACCAGGCTCTATCTCGACCACCAGGCCTCGACCCCGCTCGATCCGCGGGTGCGCGAGGCGATGCTGCCCTGGCTCGACGGCGCGCGTGCGGGCAATCCGCACGCGGCCCACCAGGCCGGGCGCGCGGCAGCGGCGGCGATCGAGCAAGCGGCGGACGAAGTCGCCGCCCTGCTCGGCGTGCGCGCGTCGGAGATCGTGTTCACCTCCGGCGCGACTGAGGCGAACCATCTGGCCCTGCGCGGGCTGCGCCACGCGATGGCGGACGTCGCGGCGAGCGCGATCGAGCATCCGAGCGTGCTCGCCTGTCTCGGCCGGCTGGCGGCGGAAGGCGTGCGGTGCCGGGTCCTGCCCGTCGATGCGATGGGGCGCGTCGATCCGGCGCGCCGCGGCGGCCCGCGAACGCTGGTCAGCGTGATCGCGGCGAGCAACGAGATCGGGACCCGCCAGGACCTTGCGGCGATCGTCCGCACTGTGCACGCGGCCGGTGGCCTGGTGCATTCCGACGCGACGCAGATCGTAGCGCGCGCGCCGTTCGACGCCGGCGCGCTCGGGCTCGATGCGGCGACGATCTCTGGCCACAAGCTCTACGGCCCGATGGGGGTGGGCGCGCTGTTCGTGCGCGCCGGGCTGCCCCTGACGCCGATGCTGGAGGGCGGCGGGCAGCAGGGCGGGCGGCGCGCGGGGACCATGCCGGTGGCACTCGCGGTCGGGCTTGGCGCCGCATGCCGCATTGTGCAGGCCGAGCGCGCGGCGGAGGCCGAGCGGCTCGACACGCTCGCCCGCCGCTTCTGGGCCGGGCTGCGCGCCGCGTGGCCGAGCGCGCGGCTCAACGGCGTGCCGTTCGACCTGCCGGGCTGCCTCAGCGTCACCCTGCCCGGGATCGACGCGGCCGATCTGCTGCTGGACGTCCCCGACCTCGCCCTCTCCACCGGCGCCGCCTGCGCCAGCAACGCGCAGCGCCCCTCGCACGTGCTGACCGCGATCGGGCTCGATGCGGCGGCGGCGCAGGCGAGCCTGCGCGTCGGCCTCGGCCGCTTCACGAGCGCGGACGAGGTCGACGAAGCGGTCACGCAGCTTGGCGCAGCGTTGCGAGCGAGAGCCCCGCAAGCCGCCCGCAGAATCTGCTCCTGCAGGCGGGGCACCATGAAATCGGCGAATGCGCGGACGCGCGGCAGCAGATGCTGACGCGTCGGATAGATCAGCGCGAGATCGAGCGGCGCGGGCGGATGATCGAGCAACACCGCCCGCAGCGCGCCGCTGCGCAGCGGCTCCGCCACCTCGAACAGGGGCTTCAGCACGATCCCCTCGCCCGCCAGCGCCCAGGCGGACAGCACGTCGCCGTCGTCGGCATCGAGCCGCCCGGCGACCGCGATGCGCTGCGGCCCGTCCGGCCCGGCAAGTTCCCACTGGAACTGGCGCGAGCCGGGAAAGCGCAGCAGCAGACAGGCGTGGTGCAGCAGATCGGCCGGCGCCCCCGGCACGCCGCGGCGCGCGAGATAGGCAGGCGCCGCGCACAGCACCCGCTCGACCGGCGCGATCCGGCGCATGGTGAAGCTGGAATCCTCGAACCGTGCCATGCGCACCGCCACGTCCACGCCCTCGCGCAAGATGTCGATGAGGTGGTCGGAGAGGCGCAATTGCACCGACACGTCCGGATGCGCGGCACAGAACGCGGGCAGCAGGGGCCCGAGCACGGTGCGCGCGAGCCCCAGCGGGGCGGTGACGCGCAGCGAGCCTTTCGGTGTGCCGCCCAGATCGGAGGCGATGCCCTCGGCGAGGTCGAGGGCGCGGAACACTTCCAGGCATCCCTCGTAATAGGCGAGCCCCTGCGGCGTCGGCTGGGTCTGCCGCGTGGTCCGTTGCAGCAGCCGAATGCCGAGATGGCTCTCCAGCTCCTTCAGCCGATGGCTCGCGACCGCCGGCGAAACGCGCAGGTTCCGCCCCGCGGCCGAGAGGCTGCCGAGTTCCACGGTTCTCGCGAACAGCCGCATGTTATCGAGCAGCGACACCGCTCCGCCCCGCGCCGGACGCAACCCGCCGCCGAGGCTAGCGGTATTCGGATTTGCTTGAAAGTCATGCCGCGCCCGGCCCGCTACCGCCGCGGCGGGGCCGGTTGCTAGGCTCGCGCACAGAGGCGGGTGAGCGAGCGGAGGGATGGCGATGTCGCCGCTGATGTGGGAGTGGGTGTCGTTTGCGTTGCGCTGGGTGCACGTGATCACGGCGATCGCGTGGATCGGCTCGTCGTTCTATTTCATCGCCCTCGATCTCGGGCTCCGCCGCGCCCTGAACGCCCCGCGCGGCGTCGGCGGCGAGGCGTGGCAGGTGCATGGTGGCGGCTTCTACCACATCCAGAAATACATGGTGGCGCCGGAAGGCATGCCGGAGGACCTCACCTGGTTCAAGTGGGAGGCCTACAGCACCTGGATCAGCGGTTTCGCGCTGCTCTGCGTCGTCTATCTCGCCGGCGCCGACCTGCATCTGATCGACACCGCGGTGCTCGACCTCGCGCGCTGGCAGGCGGTGGTCGTCGCGCTCGTCGTGCTGGCCGCCGGCTGGATCGTCTACGACCTCGCCTGCCGCTCGCCGCTCGGGCGGCATGAGGCCCTGCTGGCGGTCCTCGTGTTCGGCTACTTCGTCGCGGTCTGCCTGATCCTGACGCACGTCTTCACAGGCCGCGGCACCTTCATGCTCACCGGCGCACTGATGGCGAGTGCGATGACCGGCAACGTGTTCTTCGTCATCATCCCCAACCAGAAAAAGGTGGTCGCGAGCCTGCTCGCCGGGCGCGACCCGGACCCGGAGCTGGGGCGCGAGGCCAAGGTGCGCTCGCTGCACAACAACTACCTGACGCTGCCGGTGCTGTTCCTGATGCTCTCCACCCACAACCCGCTCGCCTTCGCGACCGAGTTCAACTGGGTGATCGCGGCGCTGGTGATGGTGATCGGCGTCGTCGTGCGGCATTTCTTCAACACCATGCACGCCCATGGCGGCTACTCGTGGTGGACCTGGGGCGTGGCGGCGCTGTGCGGCATCGCCATCGCGTGGCTCTCGAGCTTTCCGGCGCCCGCACCGGCCGCCACGAAACAGACGGCGGCGCCGCGCAGTTCCGTCGCGGCGGCGATCGCCGCGCCCCAGTTCACCGCCGTGCGCGACATCGTACAGATCCGCTGCATGGTCTGCCATTCCGACCCGCCGGCCTGGGGCGACCTCGCGGCGCCGCCGAAGGGCGTGCGCCTCGACAGCGACGAGAACATCGCGCTGCACGCGACCGATATCGACCTGCAGGCGGTGCGGTCGCGCTCCATGCCGCCCGGCAATCTCTCCGGCCTGACCGACGCGGAGCGGACGCAGATCGCCGCCTGGGTGCGCGCGATCGGGGTCGATTGAGGACCGCCATGCGCACCCGCATCCTGCGCGGCCGGCTGCTGTGGTTCGTCGATGACCCGTTCACCGCCGGCGACGCCGCGAGCCACCGCTACGCGCCCGACGGCGCACTGCTGGTGGCGGACGGGCGCATTGTCGCGGCGGGCGACGCAAGGGACGTGCTGGCGCAGGCGCCTGCGGGTACGCCCATCGACGATCACCGGCCGCATCTGATCCTGCCCGGCTTCATCGACACGCACATCCACTTTCCGCAGACGCACGTCATCGCCTCCTACGGCGCGCAACTGCTCGACTGGCTCAACCGCTATACCTTCGTCGAGGAGCAGAAATACGCCGATGCGGCGTACGCGGCGCGGCAGGCGCGGTTCTTCTGCGGCGAGCTGTTGCGCCAGGGCACCACGACTGCCGTCGTCTACTCCTCGGTTCACGCCGCGGCGACCGAGGCGCTGTTCGCGGAGGCGGCGCGACGCGGCATGCGCATCGCAGCCGGCAAGGTCATGATGGACCGCAACGCGCCCGAAGCACTGCGCGACACCGCCGAGCAGGGCTACCGCGAGAGCAAGGCGCTGATCGCGCGCTGGCACGGACAGGGCCGCGCGCAATACGTGATCTCGCCGCGCTTCGCCATCACGTCGAGCGAAGCGCAGCTCGAGGCCGCGGGCGCGCTGATGCGCGAGCATCCCGACTGTCTCGCGCAGACCCATATGTCGGAGAACCTGGACGAGATCGCTACCGTGCGGTCGCTGTTTCCGAGCGCGGCCGACTACAGCTCCGTCTATGCGCGGTTCGGCCTGCTCTCGCCGCGGATGCTGCTCGGCCACTGCATTCACCTGGCAGACGAGGAGTGGGCCCGGCTTGCCGCGCACGGCGCCGTCGCGGTGCACTGCCCGACCTCGAACCTGTTCATCGGCAGTGGGCTGTTCGACTTCGCCGCAGCGTCGGACCGCGCGCGCCCCGTGCGCCTCGCGCTCGCGACCGATGTCGGCGGCGGCAGCAGCTATTCGATGCTGCGCACCGCGGCCGAGGCGTACAAGGTGGCACAGCTGCGCGGCTTCAACCTCTCGCCCTTCGCGGCGCTGCATCTGATGACGCGCGGCAACGCACTGGCGATGGGGCTCGGCGGCGTCATCGGCAGTTTCACGCCCGGCGCCGAGGCCGACGCGATCGTGCTGGACAGCCGCGCAATTCCCGCGCTCGCGCACCGGATGGAGACCGTACGGGACCTCGCGGAAGAGTTGTTCGCCCTGATCATCCTGGGCGACGAGCGTTGCGTGCGGGCGACATACGTGATGGGCGAGGCGGCGGGCACGGCCTGACCGCGCCCGCGACGCAGCGGAAGGTTGCTCCTTCCGACTTACAATCCGTATAGTCTTGCGCCCCGGGCGCTGGCCCCGGGCCAAGATCGGGGAACCAACGTCGTGATGGCGGGCGCATCACCCATCCTGGAGGTCGTGGGGATTTCCTTGCGCTTCGGCGGCGTCGCCGCGCTGCGCGAGGTGTCCTTCGCGGTCCAGCCGGGCGAGGTGTTCTCGATCATCGGCCCCAATGGCGCGGGCAAGACCTCGATGGTCAACTGCATCTCCGGCCGCTATCGCCCGACCGAAGGCAGCATCCGCTTCGAGGGGTACGACATCACGCGCCGGCCGGCGAACCGTCGTCCCGCCATCGGCATCGGCCGGACTTTTCAGAATCTAGCGCTGTTCGGCCACATGACGGTGCTCGACAACATCATGGTCGGCCGCCATCACCTGCTGCGACACGGCTTCCTCTCCGGCATGGCCTATTGGATCGGCGGCGCGCAGCGCGAAGAGATCGCGCACCGGCGCGCGGTCGAGGAGATCATCGATTTCCTCGACATTCAGCACGTGCGCAAGGCGCCTGCCGGCACGCTGCCCTACGGTCTGCGCAAGCGCGTGGAACTCGCGCGGGCCGTCGCCGTGAAGCCCAAGCTCATTCTGCTCGACGAGCCCATGGCCGGCATGAACCTCGAAGAGAAGGAGGACATGGCGCGTTGCATCCTCGACCTCAACGAGGAATGGGGCATGACCGTGCTGATGATCGAGCACGACATGGGCGTGGTCATGGACATCTCGCAGCGCGTGCTGGTGCTCGACTTCGGGCGCAAGCTGGCGGAAGGCCCGCCGGAGGCCGTGCTCGCCGATCCGCAGGTGCGGCGGGCCTATCTCGGCGAGGCCACCGACAGCGCGCCTGCCGACGTGCTGGTCACGGCGCCATGACCGCGGCCACGCCGGACACGCTGCCCAAGCTGCTTGCCGCCAACGCCGCCGCGCACGGCGCGGCGATCGCGTTTCGCGAAAAGCGGCTCGGCATCTGGCGGCGCATCACCTGGGAGGAATGCGAGGTGCGCACGGCGGCCTTCGCGCTCGGCTTGGCTTCGCTCGGCATCGGGCGCGGCGACGTCGTAGCGCTGATCGGCGACAACCGGCCGGACTGGGTGATGGGCGAGATCGCAGCGCACGCCGTCGGCGCGCGCTCGCTCGGCCTCTATCGCGACGCGCTTGAGGAGGAGGTCGCCTATCTCCTGGGCCATAGCGGCGCCTGCCTGGTCTTTGCCGAGGACGAGGAGCAGGTCGACAAGCTGCTCGCCGTTGCCGACCGGCTGCCGGGCCTGCGGACGATCGTCTATTCCGATCCCCGCGGCATGCGCAAATACGCCGACACACGGCTGATGCCCGCCGACGCGCTCGTCGCGCGCGGCGAGGCGCGGCGCGCCGCCGAGCCGCAGCTTTATGCCGCGCTCGTGGCCACGACGCGGGCCGACGATGTCGCGATCCTCTGCACGACCTCCGGCACCACGGCGCGCCCGAAGCTCGCGATGCTGGCCGCCGGCGCGGTGCTGCGCCACTGCGCCGCCTATCTCAAGGCCGATCCGAAAGGGCCCCGCGACGACTATGTCTCCGTCCTGCCGCTGCCGTGGATCATGGAGCAGATGTATGTGCTCGGCTGGGGTCTGCTCGCCCGCATGACCGTCAACTTCGTCGAGGAACCGACAACGACGATGGCCGATTTCCGCGAGATTGGCCCGAGCTTCGTGCTGTTCGCGCCGCGCGTGTGGGAGGGGATCGCCGCGGATGTGCGCTCGCGCATGATGGAGTCGAGCGCGCTCAAGCGTCGCCTGTTCGCGCTCGGCATGCACCTCGGGCTGCGGGCGCTGGACCGCGGCCGGCGCTCGGTGCTCGCGGACCTGCTGCTGTTTCGCGCGCTCCGCGACCGGCTCGGCTTCTCGCGCCTGCGTTCGGCGGCGACCGGCGGGGCGGCGATGGGGCCGGATACGTTCCGCTTCTTCCTCGCGATGGGCGTGCCGCTGCGGCAGCTCTATGGCCAGACGGAGCTGCTGGGCGCCTACACGCTACAACGCCCGGGCGACGTCGATCTCGACAGCGTCGGCGTTCCCTTCGACGCCACCATCGAAGTCCGCATCGCTGCACCGGACACCAACGGCGTCGGCGAGATCGTCACCCGCCATCCCAACATGTTCGCGGGCTATCACGGGCAGGACGACGCGGCGCGACCCGCGGACGGCTGGCTGCACACGGGCGATGCCGGCTACATCGCGCCGAATGGCCGCCTGGTGGTCATCGACCGCATCGCCGACATCGCCACCACCAGCCTCGGCACCCGCTTTTCGCCGCAGTATATCGAGAACAAGCTGAAGTTCTCCCCCTACGTGGCCGAGGCGGTGGTGCTCGGCGACGGGCGCCCGCATCTGGCCGCCATTCTGTGCATCCGCTACTCGACAGTCTCGAAATTCGCCGAACGCGCCCGGATCGCCTTCACGACTTACACCGACCTTGCCGCGAAGCCGCAGGTGCTGGACCTGCTGGCAGGCGAGGTCGCCCGCGTGAACGCAACCGTGCCCGAGGCGCAGCGGATCCGCGCGTTCGTGCTGCTCTACAAGGAGCTCGACGCCGACGACGAGGAGCTGACGCGCACGCGCAAGGTCCGGCGCGGCGTGATCGGCCGGCGCTACGGCGACATCATCCAGGCGATCTACCGCGGCGATGCGAGCATTCCGGTCGATACCACGATCGCGCTGCAGGACGGCACGAAGCAGCGCATCCGGACCACGCTCACCGTCGTCCCCGAAGGGCGGACGCCGCCGCTGCTGCAACAGGTCGCGTGAGGAGACGGGCATGGACTGGGGCCTGCTGTCGCAACTCGTGCTGAACGGCCTGATCGTCGGCGCGCTCTATGGCGTGGTCGCGATGAGCTTCGTGCTGATCTACAAGGCAAGCCAGGTGGTGAACTTCGCGCAGGGCGAGTTCCTGCTGGTGGGCGCGTGGGTCTGCTGGTGGCTGCTGACGCGGTGGGGCCTGCCGTTCTGGGCAGGATTTCTGCTCACGCTCGGCTTCATGACCATCTTCGGCGTGCTGTTGCAGGTGATCGTGCTGCGCCCGCTGATCGGCGAGCCGGTGATCAGCGTGATCATGGCGACGGTCGGGCTGTCGATCTTCTTTCAGGCGCTGATGAAGTGGATGTTCGGCGTGTTCGCCCAGCCGTTCCCGCCGATCTTCAGCACCGAGCGGGTGGACGTGCTGGGCCTGCAGGTGCAGTCGGCCTATCTGCTGTCGCTGGCGATCTCGCTCGTCATCATGGTCGCCTTCGGCTGGTTCTTCGCGGCGAGCAAGCACGGGCTCGCGATGCGGGCGACCGCGTTCGACCAGCAGGTCGCGCAGTCGCTCGGCATTTCGGTGCCGCGCGTGTTCGCGATGTCCTGGGCGATCTCCGCGGTGGTCTCCGCCGTCGCCGGCGTCACCGTCGGCATCGTCAACGGCGTCTCCTCGGGTCTTTCCTTCTACGGCATAAAAGTGTTTCCGGCGGTGATCCTCGGCGGGCTCGAACTCGATCCTGGGCGCCGTGCTCGGCGGACTCATCGTCGGCGTCCTGGAAAATCTGGCGCAGTATGTGGACGCACAGTTTCTCGGCTGGGGCAACATGTTTCAGATCGCGCCGTTCTACGCGCTGATCCTGATCCTCATGCTCCGGCCCTATGGCCTGTTCGGTACCAGGGCGATCGAGCGGGTGTGAGCCGATGACCCTGATGACACCGACCGGGGACTATCGCGAAAGCTACCCGGCGGACATGCGCATCTTCCCCACGCGCAACAGCCGGCGCGCGATGCTGGTCGCGATAGCGCTTTGCTGCGCGGCGCCGCTGGTGCTCGACCGCTATGCGCTGAGCCTGATGATCAACATCGGCATGCTCGGCATCGCGGCGCTCGGGCTGAACATCCTGGTGGGGTTCACCGGGCAGATTTCGATCGGCCATGCCGCGTTCTTCGGGTTCGGTGCCTTCGCCAGCGCCGGATTTGCCGAGTTGGGCGTGCCCGTGCCGCTGGCCATGCCGCTGGCGGCGCTCGCGACCACGGCGATCGGCCTCGTCTTCGGCCTGCCGGCGGCGCGGCTCAAGGGCCTCTACCTCGCCATCGCCACACTCGCCGCGCAGTTCATCCTGGAAGACTTTTTCGCCCGCGCGCAGTGGTTCTCGGGCGGCGTCGCCGGACGCGTGACCGACGCGCCGAGCCTGTTCGGCGTGATGCTCGACACCGATGCGCGGTATTTCTACCTCGTGCTGTTCTGGGTCGTCGTGAGCTTCGGTGCCGCGACGAACCTCATGCGCACGCGCGACGGGCGGGCGCTGGTTGCGGTGCGCGACCACTATCTCAGCGCCGAGATGATGGGCGTGAATCTCGCCTACTACCGCACCCTCTCCTTCGGGATCGCGAGCTTCTTTGCCGGCCTCGGCGGCGCACTCTACGCGCACTACCTGCGCTTCGTCAGCGTGGAGGCCTTCACCATCCTGTTCTCCATCCAGTTCCTCGCCATGGTCATCATCGGCGGACTCGGCTCCGTGATGGGCAGCCTGCTCGGGGCATGCTTCATGGTGCTGCTGCCGGAGGTGGTGCAGGCGATCGCGGATGCGCTGCAGGGCGGCGCGATCGACCGGGCGCTGAAGCTCGGCGGCTCGATCGCGTTCCTGCGCGAAATGACGATCGGGGCGGCGATCATCGTGTTCCTGGTGTTCGAGCCCGAAGGGCTCGCGCGGCGATGGCGACTGATCAAGGCTTACTGGAAGCTCTATCCCTACTCGCACTGAACAACAACGGGAGGCAACGAATGAACACGCTGATGCGAGGCTTGCTGGGGCTTGCGGGGACGATCGCGCTCGCATTCCCCGCGGCCGCCCAGGCGCCGATTCCGGTGGCGCACCTCGCCGACCGCTCAGGTGCCACGAGCGATGTCGGCGTACCGTATGCGCAGGGCGTCGACGACGCACTCGCCTGGGTCAACCGCGCGCGCAAGGGCGTCGACGGGCGGCCGCTGGAGGTGAACACGGTCGACTACGGCTATCAGGCGCCGCGCGCGGTGAGCCAGTATCAGGCGTGGATGAGCCGGTTGAAGCCGGTCGCGATCCAAGGCTGGGGGACGGCGGACACGGAGGCGCTGATCAGCTTCGTGACGCGCGATCAGGTGCCCTACATCTCCGGCTCCTACGCTGCGGCGCTGACCGACCCCACCGGCAAGGCGACGAAGGCCGCGAAGGCGACGCCGTTCAACTTCTTCTACGGCCCGTCGTATTCCGACGCACTGCGCGCGATGCTGATGTGGGCGCGCAAGGACTGGGACGCACGCGGGCAGGCGGGCAAACCGAAATACGTCCACATGGGCGCCAACCATCCCTATCCGAACAGCCCGAAGGCGGCCGGTGAAGCGCTGGCGCGCGAGCTCGGCTTCGAGGTGCTGCCGGCGATCGTCTTCGCGCTCACCCCCGGCGACTACACCGCGCAGTGCCTGACCCTGAAGAACCAGGGCGCCAACTATGCCTATCTCGGCAACACCGCCGGCTCCAACATCTCCGTCCTGCGCGCGTGCCAGACGGTCGGCGCGAACGTGCAGTTCCTCGGCAATGTCTGGGGCATGGACGAGAACGCGATGAAGGCGGCGGGCGTGGCCGCGAACGGCGTCGTGTTCCCGGTGCGCACGGCGACCGTGTGGGGGCAGGAGGCGCCAGGCATGGCGACGCTGCATCAGATCAGCGCGATCTCCGACCCTGCCGGCACCACCTATCGCCCCGTGCACTATCTCGCCGGCCTGTGCTCCGCGATGCTCATGGTCGAAGCGATGGAGAGTGCGGGGGCCAACGGCGGCGCGATCGACGGGCCGCGCGTGCGTGACGGGTTCTACGCGCGCAAGAACTGGGTGCCGCGCGGGTTCGAAGGGGTATGCGCGCCGTCGACTTTCACCCCCGAGGATCACCGCGGCACGATGACCGTGCAGCTCTATCGCGCCGTGGTGAAGGGCGACACGACGCAGGGCAGCGTCGCCGAGCTGATCGGCAAGGGCACGATCGGGTTGCAGCCGGTGGCAAAGATCGAGTTGCAGCGGCGACAGGACTGGCTCGGCTGGTGAGTGCCGAGGCAGGGCAGGCAGCGGCCGCGGTGCCGCTGCTTGCCGTGAACAACGTAGAGGTGGTCTTCAACGACGTGATTCTGGTGCTCCGCGGACTGTCGCTGGCGGTGACGGAGGGCGCGATCGTGGCACTGCTCGGCGCCAACGGCGCGGGGAAATCGACCACGCTGAAGGCAATCTCCGGCCTTCTGAAGAGCGAGAACGGCGAGGTGCGCCGGGGCGAGATCCTCTTCGCGGGCGAGCGGATCGACGGCGTCGCGCCGGATCGCATCGTGCGGCGCGGTGTCTTTCAGGTGATGGAGGGCCGGCGCATCGTCGCGGACATGACCTGCCTCGAAAACCTCCGGCTCGGCGCCTTCACCCGCTCGCGACCGCGACGTGCGGCACGATATCGAGCGGGTCTACGGGTATTTTCCGCGCCTGCGCGAACGCAACGGCGCCGCCGGCTATCTTTCCGGCGGCGAGCAGCAGATGCTCGCGATCGGCCGTGCGCTGATGGCGCGCCCTCGGCTCATCCTGATGGACGAACCATCCATGGGCCTCTCGCCGTTGCTGGTTCAGGAAGTGTTCGAGATCATCCGGCGGCTGAACCGCGATCTCGGCATCACGATCTTGCTCGTTGAGCAGAACGCGCGCATGGCCCTCGGGCTTGCGAGCTACGGCTATGTGATGGAGCAGGGACGGATCGTGCTCGACGGCAGTGCCGACGCCCTCGCGCAGAACGAGGACGTGAAGGAGTTCTATCTCGGCGGCCACGGCACCGCGCGCAAGAGTTTTCGCAACCTGAAATCCTATCGGCGCCGGAAGCGATGGCTGTGAGCGCCGCACCCTCCGATGCCTTCTACGACGCGCGCGAGACGCGCAGCGCCGACGAACGCGCCGCCGCGCTCGCGGACGCATTGCCGCGGCAGATCGCCCATGCGCAAGCCAACGCGCCGGGATGGGCCGACGTGTTGCAAGGTGTTGCCGCCGCGGACATCGACAGTCTTGCCGCCCTGGCGCGGCTTCCGGTCACTCGAAAGTCCGACCTGATCGCCCGGCAGGCGGCACAGCCACCGTTCGCCGGGCTCAACGCGATGGCGACCAGCGGGCTCGCACGCGTGTTCATGTCGCCCGGACCGTTGTTCGAGGCGCAGGGCGGCAGCCTCGATCCGTGGCGCTACGCCCGCGCGCTGTACGCGACGGGCCTGCGCGCCGGCGACTTGCTGCACAACTGCTTCGCCTATCACTTCACGCCGGCGGGCTTCATGCTGGAGGGCGGGGCGCGCGCGCTGGGCTGCCCGGTGTTCCCGGCAGGGACCGGCAACACCGACATGCAGGCGCGGGCGGCAGCGCATCTCCGCCCGCGCTGCTACGCGGGAACGCCCGAGTTCCTGCGGACAATTCTGGAGCGGGCGGATGCGCTCGGGCTCGATCTTGCGTCGCTGACGCTGGGGCATGTGAGCGGCGGCGCCTATCTGCCGTCGCTGCGCGACTGGTATGCGGCACGCGGCCTCACGGTGCTGCAAAGCTACGGCACGGCGGAACTCGGTCTCGTCGCCTACGAGACAGCGGCGCGCGACGGACTCGTGGTGGACGAAGACGTCATCCTGGAAATCGTCCGCCCCGGCACGGCGGACCCGTGCCGCGCGGGCGAGGTGGGCGAGGTCGTCGTGACGACCCTCAATCCCGACTGCCCGATGATCCGCCTGGCGACCGGCGACCTTTCCGCGGAACTGCCGGGCGCCTCGCCGTGCGGCCGCACCAACCGTCGCATCCGCGGCTGGATGGGACGCGCCGATCAGGCGGCGAAAGTGCGCGGAATGTTCGTGCGGCCGGAGCAGGTGGCGGAGGTGCAGCGCGCCGTTCCCGGAACCGCGCGCCTGCGCCTCGTCATCGCCCACGACGGCCAACACGACGTCATGATGCTGCGCGCCGAGTGCGCCGCGCACGACGACGCGCTGCAATCGACGCTGGAACGCGCGCTGCAATCGGCGACCAAGCTGCGCGGGACCGTCGAGCTGGTTCCGCTCGGCAGCCTGCCGAACGACGGCAAGGTCATCGACGACACGCGGCCGGTGCCGTGAGCCGCCTTCTCCGGCTTGCCGCCTGCGCGATGCTGCTCGCCGCCGCGATCCGCGCACCGGCGGCACAGGCGGCCGAGTGCCACGGCATGCCACCGCTCAGCATCGACGGGACGGCGTACACCGCGCCTGCAGGTCGTCCGCCCGGGCGCTGCGCGCGTTCCGTTCGTGGGCGGCAGCGACATCGACCCCGCCTGCCCCGCCGCGATCGCGCGCTGCACGCGCAAGGCGTTCGTGGTGCCGGGTGACGCCGTGATCGTGACCGCCATCAGCGGCGCGTATGCGTGCGCCGCCTTCACCGGGCCCGGCGCCGAAGGCGGCCACGACCGTCGGGTGGCTGCCGCGCGCAATGCTGGGCGAAGCCGCGCGCGACACCCCGGCGCGCGCGCCGGCGGACTGGGCCGGCACGTGGCGGAGCGGGCCGGAGCAGGAAGATCCGCATCCGGCCGGGCGGCGGCGGGCGAATCGTCGTCGCCGGCGACGCGACGTTCGGCGGCAGCGATCCGGAGCGGGTGCGGCGCGGCGGCGTGAACGTCGGTGAAATCGCTGGAACCAGCGCGGTCGAGAACGGCACCGCGGCGTTCGCGTTCGGCGATGACGGCACCACGCGTCCTTTCGACGCCAAGCGACCGGAAGGAGCCGATCTCTGCCGCGTCCGCTTGTGGCGGCTGGGCCGCTATCCTGGTTGCCGCCGACAACATGATGTGCGGCGGCATGAATGTCACGTTCACCGGGGTCTATCGCCGCGCCGGCAAGTGAGCGTCGATACCTACCCGCCGCCGACGCAAACGCGCTAGCATGGAGCGGCACGCATGCGACCGGCCAAAACGGGCGGCGCCCGCGTGCAGCGGGGGGAAACCAACATGTCGAACGATCAAGTAACGGGACGCTACCGCCGATCCGGCGGCGCCTGCTGTTGATGATGACCGGTGCGGCGGGCGTCGGCAGCCTGCTGCTGCCGCAGTTCGGGGCGCACGCCGCGGGGGAGCCATGTTCGTCTATGTCGGACCTATACCAAGGACCCACCGCAGGGCGGCCACGACAACCCCGTCGGTCTGTCGGTGTTCCGCTTCGATCCCACGACCGGCGCGCTGGCGCCGGTGCAACAGGTGAAGAGCGCCAATCCTTCCTTCGTGGCACTGCGATCCGCTTCGCACCGCTTTCTGTACGTCATCAACGAGATCGACGACTACCAGGGCCAAAAGGTCGGCTCGGCCGAGGCCTACGCGATCGACCCGAACAGCGGCATGCTCACCCTGCTCAACCGTCAATCGGTGGGCGGCCCGATCCCGGCGCACCTCACCACCGATCCGGACGGGAAATTCCTGGTCGTCGCGAACTACATGGGCGGCAACTTCGTGGTCCTGCCGATCGAGGCGGACGGGCGGCTGGCGCCGGTCAGCAACGAGGTCGTGGAGCACGGCTCCGGCCCCAACAAGCAGCGCCAGGAGGCGCCGCATCCGCATATGGTGACGTACGATCCCGCCGGCAAACACATCGCTGCCGCCGATCTCGGCATCGACAAGGTGATGACCTTCCGGCTCGACAACGGCCGGCTGGAGCGCGTGAGCGAGGCGTCGGTGGCGCCCGGCGCGGGGCCGCGCCACATCGCATTCCGGCTCGACGGCAAGGTCATGTATGTGACCAACGAGCTGAACGCGACCGTCACCGCCTTCGCCTACGATCCGGCGACCGGCACGATCGGCAAGGAGTTGCAGACGATCTCCACCGAGCCCGCCGGCTATGACGGTCCGCACAGCACCGCCGAGATCGCGGTCCATCCCTCCGGCAAATTCCTCTACGTCTCCAACCGCGGCTACAACAGCATCATCGGCTATCGCATCGACCCGGCGACGGGCCTGCTCTCCGTCATCGGCCACGCCAAGGAAGGCGTGAGCTTTCCGCGCAACTTCGCGATCGACCCGAGCGGGAAGTGGCTCTACGTCGCCAATCAGAAGGGCGACACGATCGTGCAGTTCGAGGTCGATCAGGAGAGCGGCGCCCTGAAGCCGACGGGCCAGGTGACGGCCTCGATCACGCCGGTGGCGCATGGTGTTTCGTCCCGCCGGCTAGGCCATAGCCGGGTTGCGCACGCGCCGAGCGGATTGCCAGTCCCGGGCGCGTGCCATAGGCTGACCCGTGCGAATGTTCGTGCATTCGCGCGGTCGGGAGGAATGACGCCATGAAGGTCGGCGACGCCATTGCAGAAATCATGAAGCGGGAAGGCATCGAGCTGCTGTTCGGCTATCCCGTCAACCATCTGATCGAATTCGCCGCCAAGGCCGACATCCGCCCGATCATCGTGCGCCAGGAGCGCGTGGGCCTGCACATGGCGGACGCGATCTCGCGCCTGTCGTCGGGCCGGAAGATCGGCGCGTTCTGCATGCAGCATGGCCCGGGCACGGAGAACGCATATGGCGGCGTCGCGCAGGCATTCGGCGAGACCGTGCCGATCCTGGTGCTGCCGATGGGCTATCCGCGCCGCCTGGCGCATGTCGGCCCGAACTACAATCCCGTCCAGAGCATGAGCAGCGTCACCAAGTCGGCCGAGCCGATCATGCTGGCGGCCGAAGATCCCGAACATCATGCGCCGCGCCTTCACCCGCCTGCGCAACGGGCGCGGCGGGCCGGTGCTGGTGGAAATCCCGAACGATCATGTGGAACGAGGAGGTGCCGGAGCCGCTCGACTACACGCCGGTCGTCGCCACCCGCTACGGCCCGGACCCCGAGGACGCACGGCGTGCCGCACGGCTGCTCGCGGAGGCGCGCCGGCCGGTGATCTATGCCGGGCAGGGCGTGCACTACGCGCGCGCCTGGCCGCAGCTGCGCGCGCTGGCGGAGCTGGCTCGGCGCCCCGGTTGCCACCAGCCTCGGCGGCAAGAGCGCGTTTCCCGAGAACCATCCGCTGGCCCTCGGCTCGGGCGGCGTCGCGATCCCCAAGACGGTGCACCACTTCCTCACGGCCGACGTGATCTTCGGCATCGGCTGCAGCTTCACCGAGACCGCATTCGGCGATCGCGATGCCGAAGGGCAAGCGGTTCATCCACGCCACGCTCGATCCCGACCATCTGAACAAGGACGTGCGCGCCGAGATCGGCCTCGTCGGCGATGCCGCGCTGACGCTGGAGGCGCTGCTCGGCGAACTCGAAGATCGCTGCTCCCGGCGCCGCGTGATCGGCCGCGACGGCGCGGGAGATCGCGGAGATCCGCGAAGGCTGGCTCGCCGAGTGGATGCCGCAGCTCACGTCGAACGAGACGCCGCTGTCGCCCTATCGCGTGCTCTGGGATCTGCGGCACACGGTCGATCGTCGCCAACACCATCATCACCCACGATGCCGGCAGCCCGCGCGACCAGCTCTCGCCGTTCTGGGTCTCGACCGACGCCGCTCCGCTATATCGGCTGGGGCAAGACGACGCAGCTCGGCTACGGCCTCGGCCTGGCCATGGGCGCGAAGCTGGCCAGAACCCGACAAGCTCTGCATCAATGTCTGGGGCGACGCGGCGATCGGCTTCACCGGCATGGATTTCGAGACCGCGGTGCGCGAGCGGATTCCGATCCTGTCGATCCTGCTCAACAACTTCTCGATGGCGATCGAGCTGAAGGTGATGCCGATCTCGACCGAGAAATACCGCTCGACCGACATCTCCGGCGACTATGCCGCGATGGCGCGCGCCTTCGGCGGCTATCGGCGAGCGGGTGACCTCGCCGGAGGAAATCGTGCCCGCGATCCGCCGCGGCATCGCCGCGACGCGCGCCGGCCAGCCCGCGCTGCTGGAATTCATCACCGGCAAGGAAACCCGGATCTCAAAATTCTGAGAGGCTCGCATGCCTTGGCCCGGAACAGTGACGACGGTCACTGACCGGGCGCGTGCCGACGCCTAACGGCGCGGGAAGCAGCGGGTCGCGAGTTCCGCCGACGTGTCGCATGGCGACCGCTGCGAGGCGCTGGCTGCTGCTCGCCTGCGCCAACCGCAAAGGCAGGTGGCGTGCACAGCAGGGTCCTCATCGTCGGCCGGGACGTAGCGTCGCGGGCCCGGATCGCGCAGATGCTGCGGGGTGCCGGCCACGGCGTCGAACTCGCGGAGGGTGCCGCGCAGGCGCGCCGTCTGGGGGGCAAAGGCGTCGCGGTCGCGATCCTTGCCGAGACCGGGCAGGACGCCGACGCGCTTCGCACCGGCCTGCGCAGCGTGGTCGGCGACGCGGTCATCCTCGACGCGCCCGGGCCGGGCGCAGGCGAGACCAAGGGCGCTGACGAAGCCCGGCTGCTCGCGGACGTGGCCGACGTGCTGCGGGCCGAGCGGGCAGACCCGCCGCCGGCGCCGGCAGTTCGGTTCGCGGGCTTCATCCTGGATGTCGGCGGTCACGTCCTGATGGACGAATCGGGCCGCGAGATCGCGCTCACCCGCGGCGAGCTGGGCCTGCTCCATGCCTTCGTGCAACGGCCCGGCCGCGTGCTCTCGCGGGATGCGCTGCTCGACGCGCTCGCGGGCCGCAGCGCCGACGCCTACGACCGCAGCATCGACATGCTGGTGATGCGGCTGCGCCGGAAGATTGAGCCGGACCCCAGACGGCCCAGCCTGGTCCTGACCGTGCCCGGAAGCGGCTATAAATTCGCGGCCAAGGTTGCCGCGGCGGAGGCCGCGCCCGAGGCGGTCGCACCGGCGGCCCCGCCGGCGGTGCCCGAGCGGCGCTACGTGACCGCCCTCTCCGCCGAGTTGGTCCCCGCCACCGGAGGCCGGCTGTCCACCGATCCGGAAACCCTGCGCGCCGCGGCAGAAGCCTATCGCCGGGATGCCGCGGCCGTGGTCGCCGGGCTTGGCGGCAGCATGGCGCCCGGCCGGGTGCAGGATCTGGTCGCCTTTTTCGGCTATCCGGCGGCACAGGAATACGCCGCCGAGCAGGCGATCCAGGCCGGCCTCGCCCTCGCCGCGCGCCGCCCCACCGGCCTCGCGGTCCGGATCGGGATCGCGAGCGGGCTCGTGGTCGCCGATGCGGCGGGCGAGGGGGCGGGCGGCGAGCTGGTCGGCGAGCCGCCGAGCGAGGCGGCGCAACTGCGCCGGCTTGCCGAGCCCGGGGAGGTCATCGTCAGCCCCGAAACACGGCAGATGACCGGCGCCTTCTTCGCCTATAGCGCGTGCGGGCCGCCGTCGGCGATAGCGGCTGATGCCGCCCCGCCCGCCTGGGTCGCCCTCGGCCCGAGCAACCTCGCGAGCCGCTCCGAGGCCCTCTACGCGGAGCCGATGGCGCCGCTGATCGGGCGTGAGGATGAGCTGGCGCTGTTGCTCCGGGCCTGGCGGCAGGCGCGATCGGGCGAGGGCCGGCTGGTGCTGCTGACCGGCGAGGCGGGGATCGGCAAGTCGCGCCTGCTGGCCGCCCTCACCGACGCGCTGGCGGGCGAGCCGCATACGGAGCTGCGCCACTTCTGCTCGCCGCTGCATCAGGAGAGCGCGCTGCATCCGATCATCGCGCGGCTGGAGCGGGTCGCCGGGTTCGCGGCGGCCGACACAGCCGAGCAGCGCCTGCGCAAGCTCGCGGCCACGCTGCCGCCCGACGCGCTCTGCGCGGAGGACTTCGCCCTGATCGCGGACCTGCTCGCGGTTCCGACCGACCCGCGCGGTCCCACCGCGGCCCTGAGCCCGCAGCAGCGCAAGGAGCGGACGTTCGCGGCGCTGCATCGACGGCTCGACGGGCTGGCGCGCAGGCAGCCGGTGCTCGTTGTATTTGAGGACGTCCACTGGGCCGATCCCACGACGCTCGAGCTTCTGGAGGCGGCCCTCGACCGGCTCGCGGACCTGCCGGTTCTTTTCGTCGTGTCGCACCGCCCCGAATTCGCCGCCCCCTGGGTCGGCCGCGCCGACAGCGCCGTGATCACGCTGAACCGCCTCGACCGCAGCCAGTCAGCGGCGCTGGTGCAGCAGCAGGTAACGGCCGGGCGCGCGCTCCCACCAGCGCTGCTCGCCCGGATCGTCGCGCAGGCCGACGGCGTGCCACTGTTCCTCGAAGAGCTTACGAAAGCGGTGCTGGAGGCGCCACCCGGCGCGCCCGCCGCGCGGCTTGCCGTTCCGGGCACGCTGCAAGCCTCGCTCATGGCGCGGCTCGACCGGCTGCCGGTGGCCCGGCTGATCACACCGATCGCCGCGGCGATCGGGCGGGAATTCCCGCAGGCGCTGCTGGCCGCGGCCAGCGGCCTTGCCGCGCGAGAACTCGCGCAGGGGCTGGATGAACTCGTCGCCGCCGGGCTCGCCCACCGGCGCGGCGCGCCGCCCGGATGCCGTCTACGCGTTCAAGCACGCGCTGGTGCAGGATCTCGCCTACGGAACGCTCGTGAAGGCGCGGCGCCAGGAGGTCCACCGGCGCATCGGTGAGGCGCTGCGCGACCGGCTGCCCGATCGCGCGGCAGCGGAGCCCGAGGTGGTCGCGCACCACTTCGCCGCCGCCGGCCTGGTGGAAGCGGCGGTCGAATGGTGGGCCAAGGCGGGCGAACTGGCCCTGCGGTGCTCGGCCTTTTCCGAGGCGATTGCTCATCTCGAACGGGCACTCGCCCTGCTCGCCGAACGCGATGCGGGACCCGCGCAGCGCCGGGCACGGCTGCGGCTGCAGATCACGTACGGCAACGCGCTGCGCATGGCACGCGGCTTCGGTGCGCCGGAGGCCACCGCCGCCTTCGCGCATGCGCTCGACATCGCCGCGACGGTCGTGGAAATCCCGGAACGCTGCTCCGCCTACTACGGCCTGTGGACCGGCAGCTACGGCCGCGCGGAGCTGGCCCCGATGCAGCGGCTGGCGGCTGCCTTCCTGCGCGACACCGCGAGCCGGCCCGACTCGGGCGAGGCGGCAACGGCGCATCGCGTGCATGCGATGACCTGCTGGTTCCGCGGCGAGTTTTCCGAGGCGCGCACGCATCTTGAGCGCTCGCTCGCGATTCACGATGGCGAGCGCGAGCGCGACCTTGCGTTCCGCTTCGGCGTCGATGGCACCGTGGCGGCGATGGCCGATCTCGCCCTCGTGCTCTGGCCGCTCGGCGCGGTGGAACGGGCGCGTGGCCTCGCCGAGCGGGCGGTCGCGCATGCGAGCGGCGACCGGCACGTCCCCAGCGTCGCCTATGCGCACGCCTACGCGGCAAACATCGCGATGATGAGCCGCGACCGCACGCCGGGCCGCGCCGCATGCGGAGGCGCTGATCGCGCTGGCGGGCGAACACGGGATGCCGCTTTGGCTCGCGCTCGGCAGCTTCTTGCGCGCCTGGGCGGCATGGCACGCGGGCGCCCCCGCCGGCGGCATCGCGCGGATGCACGAGAGCGTGGCGGCGATGGAGGCGCATCGCCGGCGGATCTTCCGGCCGCTGGTGTCAACCCTGGTGGCCGAGACCGAGGCCGAGGCGGGACGGCCCGAGCGCGGACTCGCCATCGTCGATGCGGCGCTGGCGAGCATCGAGGAGACCGGGCAGCGCTGGTTCCTCGCCGAGGCGCTGCGTGCGCGCGGCGAGTTGCTGCGCGCATGCGGCCACCCGCCGGCGGCGGCGGAAGAAGCCTTCACACGCGCGATCGAGGTCGCCCGGGGCCAGTCGGCGCACCTGTTCGAACTGCGCGCCACAACCAGCCTCGCCGGCCTCCGGGCCAGCGCAGGCGCCCCGCGCGAGGCGCGCGCGGTGCTGCCGCCGGTCCATGCGGCGTTCGGCAACGGCGTGGACGGGCCCGACCTCGACGCCGCCGGGTCGCTGCTAGCGCGCCTGGCCGCAGGATAAGAGGCGGGACCGAGGCGGCGGGCCGCTCGCTGGTGGGCGCACAAGGACTTCGAACCTTGGACCCGCTGATTAAGAGTCAGCTGCTCTACCAACTGAGCTATGCGCCCACGCGGGCGGCGCTATACCAACCGGCGGGCGGGCTGTGAACCCCTCCCCGGCGCCGCCGCATACCCCGCTTGCACCCGCCGCAACCGCGTGCTTCGGTACCGGTGGGAGACGGATTCGCAAGGATCGGGGGTACTGTGGCCTATGCGCTGCAGCAGCTCATCAACGGCGTCACGCCTGGGCATGATCTACGGCCTGATCGCCGTCGGCTACACGATGGTCTACGGCATCATCGGCATGATCAACTTCGCCCATGGCGACATTTTCATGGTCGGCGCCTTCCTTTCGCTGATCGCGACTGACCGTGCTCGGCGGCCTGGGCATCACCTCGGTGCCGCTGGCGCTCGCGTCGTCCTCATTGCCGCCGCCGCCATCGCTGCGCTGTACGGCTGGACGGTCGAGCGCGTCGCTTATCGCCCGTTGCGCGGCTCCTTCCGGCTGGCGCCGCTGATCAGCGCGATCGGCATGTCGATCATGCTGCAGAACTTCGTGCAGGTCAGCCAGGGCGCGCGCGATCTCAACCATGCAGCCGGTCATCCCCGGCGGCGTGTCGCTGATGGACGAAGGCGGATTCGTCGTTCAGCTCTCCTGGATGCAGGTGCTGATCAGTGTCACGACGCTGGTCATTCTTGCCATGTTCACCTGGCTGGTCACGCGCACGCCGCTCGGCCGCGCCATGCGCGCATGCGAGCAGGACCTGAAAATGGCAAGCCTGCTGGGCATCGACACCGACCGCACCATCAGCCTCACGTTCGTCATCGGCGCCGCGCTGGCCGCCGTCGCCGGCATGATGTTCCTGCTGTACTACGGCTCGATCGATTTCTACATCGGCTTCATCGCCGGCATCAAGGCGTTCACCGCCGCCGTGCTCGGCGGCATCGGCAGCCTGCCGGGCGCGGTGCTCGGCGGGCTGCTGATCGGCCTGATCGAGAGTCTTCTGGTCGGCCTATGCGAGCGTTCCGTACAAGAACGTCGCCGCGTTCTCGATCCTGGTGGTGGTGCTGATCTTCCTGCCCACCGGCATCCTCGGCCGCGCCGACATCGAGAAGGTATGAGCGGGAGGCGCCGCTTTCCCTCCGCACCGCGCTGCGCGATGCGGCGCTCTCCGCGCTCGTCGCCTTCGGCCTGTTCGTCGCGCTGATCGGGCTGCGACCTCGTCCCGACCGACCAGGGGATGACGCTGCAGACGCGGCCGTGGGCTGCTGGCCGCCATCGTGGTCGGCGGTATTCGTGGGGCGGCTCGTGCTGCTCGGCTGGCGCGCGCTGGCGGCCGGCCGGCACCGCGACGCCGCGGCGCCTCGCCGAGGGGCTGACGCGGGCGGGCCGCCTCGTCGCGCCGGTGTTCCTGCTGGTCGGCATTCGCGTTGCCGCTGCTACGGCGGACGCTACATGATCGACGTCGGGCATCCTCGTGCTCACCTACGTCATGCTCGGCTGGGGGCTGAACATCGTCGTCGGGCCTCGCCGGCCTGCTCGATCTCGGCTACGTCGCGTTCTACGCCGTCGGCGCCTATTCCTATGCGCTGCTCGCCACGACTTTCGGTCTCGGCTTCTGGACCGCCTGCCGATCGCCGGGCATCCTCGCGGCGCTGCTGGGGCGTCATGCTCGGCTTCCCGGTGCTGCGCCTGCGCGGCGACTATCTCGCCATCGTCACGCTGGCGTTCGGCGAGATCATCCGCATCGTGCTGATCAACTGGACGCACCTCACCGACGGTCCGAACGGCATCTCCGGCATCCCGCGCCCCACCCTGTTCGGCCTGGAATTCAGCACGGCAGCGGCGATCCGGACACCTTCGCCGGCTTCTTTCACCTCGAATCCAGCGTCACCCAGCGCTTCGTGTTCCTCTACTACGTGATCCTCGGCCTGGCGCTGCTGACCAACTGGGTGACCCTGCGGCTGCGCCGCCTGCCGCTCGGCCGGGCGTGGGAGGCACTGCGCGAGGACGAGATCGCCTGCCGCTCGCTCGGCATCAACGTCACCATCACCAAGCTGACCGCCTTCGCCATGGGCGCGATGTTCGGCGGCTTCGCCGGCGCCTTCTTCGCCACCCGGCAGGCCTTCGTCAGCCCGGAGAGCTTCACCTTCATCGAAAGCGCGCTCGTGCTCGCGATCGTCGTGCTCGGCGGCCTCGGCAGCCAGCTCGGCGTCGCGCTCGCGGCCTTGGTGATGATCGGCGGCTCGGAGCTGCTGTCTCGCGACTTCGCACGAGTACGAATGCTGATCTTCGGCCTGGCGCTGGTGATCATGATGGTGCTGCGCCCGCGCGGCCTGATCTCCGGGCGCACGCCATCGGTCGCGCTGGGCGAAGCGGCGCGAGATCGCTGCCGAACTGGTGGCGCAAGGGCGCGGCTGAACGCATGGCCATGCCGCCGCCCCTGCTCACGGTCGAGCACCTGACCATGCGCTTCGGCGGCTTGATGGCGGTGAGCGCGCTTTCCTTCGAGGCGCGGGTCGGCGAGATCACCGCGGTGATCGGCCCCAACGGCGCCGGCAAGACCACCGTGTTCAACTGCATCACCGGCTTCTATCGCGCGACCTCCGGCAAGATCGCGCTCGCGCATGCCGACGGCCGCAGCTTCGCGCTGGAACGCATGGCCGGGCACGCCATCGCGCGCGCGCGCGAAGGTCGCCCGGACGTTTCAGAACATCCGCCTGTTCGCCGGCATGACGGTGCTGGAGAACCTGCTGGTCGCGCAGCACAACATGCTGATGCCCTCGGTCGGCGCCGGGCTGCTCGCGGTCCTGGGCCTGGGCGGCTATCGCGCCGCCGAGCGCCGCGCGATCGACAAGGCGCGTGCGCTGGCTGCAACGACATCGGCCTGATTGCGCGTGCCGACGATCCGGCCGGCGCGCTGCCCTATGGCGCGCAGCGGCGGCTGGAGATCGCGCGCGCCATGTGCACCGATCCGGTGCTGCTGTGCCTCGACGAGCCGGCCGCCGGGCTCAATCCGCGCGAGAGCGAGGAACTGTCGGCGCTGCTCCGCGAAATCCGCGAAACCGGCTGTTCGCTGCTGCTGATCGAGCACGACATGGGCGTGGTGATGCGCATCTCCGACCACATCGTCGTGCTCGACCACGGCAAGCAAGATCAGCGACGGCACGCCGGCCGAGGTGCGCGCCGATCCGCGCGTCATCGCCGCCTATCTCGGCGAAGGCGACGAGGACGAGGAACCGGTGGGCGCGGCCTCCGAGGCAGCATGAGTGCGCTGCTGCGCCTCTCCGGCGTGACTGCCTTCTACGGCGCGATCCAGGCGCTCAAGGGCGTCGATCTCGAAGTGCATCCAGGGCGAGATCGTGACCCTGATCGGCGCCAACGGCGCCGGCAAATCGACGCTGATGATGACGATCTGCGGCACGCCGCGCGCGCGCGACGGGCGGATCGAATACGACGGCGACGACATCACCCGCCTGCCGACGCACGAGATCATGCGTCGCGGCCTCGCCCAGGCGCCGGAGGGGCGGCGCATCTTCCCGCGCATGACGGTGCAGGAAAACCTGCTCATGGGCGCGCATGGCCGCCCGGCGGCGGAGGCGGCGGCGAGCGCGGCGGAAGTGTTCACGCTCTTCCCGCGCCTGAAGGAGCGGCTGGCGCAGCGCGGCGGCACGCTCTCGGGCGGCGAGCAGCAGATGCTGGCGATCGGGCGGGCGCTGATGAGCCGCCCGCGCCTGCTGCTGCTCGACGAGCCGAGCCTGGGGCTCGCGCCGCTGGTGGTGCGGCAGATCTTCGGCGCGATCCGGGAGCTGAACCGCGCCACCGGGCTGACCGTGCTGCTGGTCGAGCAGAACGCCTTCCAGGCGCTGCGCCTCGCCCACCGCGGCTATGTGCTGGTCAACGGCGCCATCACCATGGCCGGCAGCGGCGCGGAGCTGCTGGCCCGGCCAGAGATCCGCGCCGCCTATCTCGAAGGCGGGGACTGAGGCGCGGTCAGACCTTCAGCCCCGCATCGGCCGCCGCGTTGATCGCGATCGCGGTCCAGTCCAGATCCCCGCGCCCCTGCGCGATCGCGGCCAGGAACCGGTCGCGCAGCACCGAGGCGAACGGCAGCGGCGCCGCATTCTCCTGCCCGGCCGCCAGTGCGAGGCCGACATCCTTGGCGCCCAGCGTCAGCTTGAAGCCCGGCGGGCTCACCGCGCGGTCGAGGATGAAGCGGCCGTAGTTGGCGTAGATCGGGCAGGCGAAGATCGTCTTGCCCATCATCTCGTGCCAGACGCGCGCGTCGGCGCCGCCCTTGGCGAGCAGGGCGAACGCCTCGCCCAATGCCTCGATCGCCGAGGCGATCAGGAAATTGCCGGCAATCTTGCCCAGATGCGCCGCGTCCGGCGTCTCGCCGATGTCGAAGATGCCCTGGCTCACCGCCTCCAGCATCGGCCGCGCCCGCGCCTTCGCCCCGGCAGCGCCGGATTGCAGGATCCACAGCTTGCCCGCCGCCGCCGCATCGGGCCGGCCGAACACCGGGGCGGCAAGGAACTGGCTGCCGCGGGCGGCATGCCGCTCGGCCAGGCTGCGGGCCAGCGCCACGCTGATCGTGCTCATCGAGACATGCAGCCCGTCCTTGCCGAGCGGTTCGAGAAACCCGCCCGGCCCGGTCGCGACCGCCTCCACCGCCGCGTCGTTGGCCAGCATGGTGATGACGATGCCGCCGGGGCTCGCCGCCTCCGCCGGGGTGGCCGCCCGCTCCGCGCCGCGCGCCACCAGCGCGTCGGCCACCGATGCGGTGCGGTTGTAGACCCGGACCGGGTGCCCCTGGTCCAGCAACCGTCCCGCAATGCCGCGGCCCATGCCGCCCAGCCCGATCACGCCGATCGCCGTTGCCATGCCTGCTCTCCTCTCGCTTCGACGCCCTGGATCATGCGCCGGAGCCACCCGCGTCAAGCGGCGCGCAACCGCCGGGGGCTTCCAGGCGGGAACGGTTGCGCCTAGGCTGCATGCCAGCCGCGCAGACGACGCGCGGCCAACCATCACGGGGAAATAGATCGATGATGAGACGGACCCTGTTCGCCGGCGCGGCCACGCTTGCGGCCGTGCTGGGGCTGGCCGCAGCGCCGGCCAGCGCGCAGATCAAGATCGCCTCGGCCGGGCCGATGACCGGCGAATACGCGACCTTCGGCAAGCAGCTGAAGGACGGCGCCGAGCAGGCGGTGGCCGACATCAACGCGAAGGGCGGCGTTCTCGGCCAGCAGCTCGTGCTGGAGATCGGCGACGATGCCTGCGATCCCAAGCAGGCGGTGTCGGTCGCCAACAAGTTCGCCAGCGAAGGCATCAAGTTCGTCGCCGGACACTTCTGCTCGTCGAGCTCGATCCCCGCCAGCAAGGTCTATACCGAGGAAGGCATCCTGCAGATCACGCCGGCCTCGACCAACCCGAAGTTCACCGAGGAAGGCTCCTGGAACACCTTCCGCACCTGCGGGCGTGACGACCAGCAGGGCAAGGTTGCGGGCCACACCATCGCCACCGAGTTCAAGGACCGCAAGGTCGCGATCCTCCACGACAACACGACCTACGGCAAAGGCATCGCTGACGAGACCAAGAAGGCGATGAACGCCGAGGGCAAGAAGGAGGCGATGTATCAGGCCTATGTGCCGGGCGAGCACGACTACACCGCGCTCGTCAGCCGCCTGAAGGAGGCGGGGATCAACCTCGTCTATTTCGGCGGCTACCACTCCGAGGTCGGGCTGATCGTGCGGCAGGCCAAGGAGCAGGGGCTGCAGGCGACCTTCCTCAGCGAAGACGCCATGATGACCAAGGAGTTCTGGCAGATCGCCGGTCCTGCGGGGGAGGGCTTGATGATGACCTTCCCCTCCGACCCGCGCATGCGCCCGACGGCGGAGGCGGTGGTGAAGGAGTTCAAGGCCAAGGGCATCGATCCGGAAGGCTACGTGCTCTACACCTACGCCGCGGTGCAGGTCTGGGCCGAGGCCGCCGACAAGGCGAAGACGACCGATCCGAAGAAGGTCGCGGCGATGATCAAGTCCGGCGGCCCGTGGCCGACCGTGCTGGGCGACCTCTCGTATGACAAGAAGGGCGACGTGACCAAGGCGGACTACGTCTGGTACATCTGGCACGCGGGCAACTACACCCAGATGTGACGCCGGCCGCGATCCGGTATTTGGAAGGCCCGGCCTCGTGCCGGGCCTTTCGCGTTCAGCCAGCCGGAAGCGGGCGGCGCACCGGGTGATAGGTGCGGCCGAAATAGACCAGGCCATCGTGCCGGTCGCCGTGCCGGATGGCGACGACCTGGCCGAACATGACGCTGTGCGTGCCGATCTCCGTCACCTGGGTGATGCGGCAGTCGAACGAGACCACGGCACCGTGGAGCGCCGGCGCCCCGGTTTCCAGCACGTGCCAGTCGCCTGCCGCGAACCGCGCCAGCGGGTCGTCGGTCTCGCGGCTGAACAGCGCCGAGATCTCCTGCTGGTCGGCGCAGAGCGCATTCACGCACAGCACGCCATTGGTCAGCATCGCCGGGTGGCTGTCGTTCTGGCGATTGACGCATACGAGCAACGTCGGCGGCGTATCCGTCACGCTGCACACCGCCGAGGCCGTGAATCCGCGCCGCCCTGCCGGACCATCCGTCGTCACGACATTCACGTGCGCGCCAAACCGCGCCATCGCCTCGCGATAGCCCTGCTGTGTGACCACGCGCGTCCTCCACAACGCCTTGCCGATTAACTGGCCCGGCGGACAAGCGGTGACAAGACTGCGCGCGCTTCGGCCGGGCTCTGTGTTCCCGACGGCACAGACGGGGAGCACCGACGGGACATCGATCCCGTCGCGCCCGGCGCGGGAATGCGACATAGTCGCGCCATGTGGGGGACACGTCGCGACGCGATGCAGGCGAGCCTGCTCGCGCTGAACGGCCTGAACTTCTCGGTCTCTGCGATGCAGGCCGGGTTCGGCGCCTTCGTGCCGGTCCGCCTGGCCGCGGCCGGCTGGGATACGGGCGCGATCGGCATGGCGCTCAGTGTCAGCACGATCGCATCCATGGCGGCCCAGGTGCCCTCGGGCGCCGTGATCGACCATTTCGCGGCCAAGCGCGCGCTCGCGGCAATCGCGATCGGGGTGAGCATTGTGGCCCTGCTGCTGCTCACCACCGTCGCCTCGGTGCCGATCGTGGTCCTCGCGCAGGTGATGCAAGGCGGGGCCGGCGTCGGCCTCACGCTCGCGATCGCTTCCGTGACGCTGAGCCTCGCGCGGCAGGACGGGCTGGGCGAGCGGCTGGGCAAGAACGTCCGCTATGCCGCCGTGGGCGCCGCCGTCGGCGCCGCCGGGCTGGGGCTCGCGGGCAGCTTCGTCTCCGGCCGCGCCGTGTTCCTGCTCGCCGCCTGCTTCGGCATCCCGGCGCTGCTGGCGCTGCGCTGGATCCATCCGGTGGCGCTGGCATCGCCCGAGGCGCGGACGACGCACCACACCGCCCCGCCACGGCACAAGCGGAAGAAGCCGGCGGTCTCGCCGTGGCGGTTGTTGCGTGATCGCCGCATCCTCGTCTTCTTCGCCTGCGTGGTCATGTTCCATCTCGGCAACGCGACCCTGCTGCCGCTGGCGGCCACGAGTTTCTTCCACCATGTCGGGCGCAATGCCGACCTGCTGACGGCGGTGGCCGTCACCGGCCCGCAGCTCATCACCGCGCTGCTCTCGCCCTGGGTCGGGACCCTGGCGGAGGCGTATGGCCGGCGGCCGGTGATGATGCTGGGCTTCTGCGCCGTGCCGCTGCGCGCGGTGCTGTTCTCGATCGACGCCGGCCCGGGCTTCATGCTCGCCTCGGAGATGCTGGACGGGGTGAGTGCGGCGACGTTCGGCGTCATGATGCCGCTCGTGGTCGCCGACATCACGCATCGCGGCGGGCGGTTCAACCTCACGCTCGGCATGATGGGCCTCGCCGCCGGCCTGGGCGCCACGGTCAGCACCAGCGCCGGCGGCTGGATCGCCGACGTTGCCGGCCTGCACACCGCCTTTCTCACCCTCGCCGTGATCGGATGCGGCACCGTCCTGCTGATCTGGGCGTTGCTGCCCGAAACCGTGCACCTGCCCCGCGCCCTTCCCGTTGTCGCCACCCGGAACCCCGCCACATGAACCTGGAAATCCAAGTCGGCACGCCGCATCTCGTCATCCATCACGGCGATGCGGTGTTTCTCACCGAGCCCGATGGCCAGGTCGACGATGGCGGCGACCACGGGCTGCTGTTCCGCGACACGCGCCTGATCAATGTCTGGCGCCTCTACGCCGACGGCGCACCGTGGGAGCTGTCAAGCGGCGGCACGGTCGCGCACTACTGCATGCAGGTCTTCCTGACCAACCCGAAGATCCCCACGCAGCATGGCGAGGTGCCGGCGCGCACCATCGGGCTTGCGCTCGCACGCTGGATGGACGGCGGCATTCACGAGGACATCGACATCACCAACTTCGGATCGAAGCCGGCGCACTTCAACCTGGAGCTCATGGTGCGCTCGGACTTCACCGACCTGTTCGAGATCAAGGCCGGCCGCTTCGTCCGCCGCGGCCGCATCACGACCGACTGGTTGGAGCCGGTGCAGCAGCTCCGCAGCGAGTATCGCAACGTCGATTTCGTGCGCGCGCTCACGCTGACCGCGCGCGCCGATACCCGCGCCGTGTTCGCGAACGGTCGGCTCAGCTTCGACGTGCGCCTGCCACCCGGCGGACGCTGGCATGCCTGCCTGCTGACCGACCTGCACGACGGCAGCGAGACGCTCTCGGCACCCCAGGCCTGCGCACATGCGAGCGAAACCTCTGCGGTCGCGGCGCAGCTCGCCGCGTGGCGGGAGGATGCGACGAAGCTCAGTTCCTCCAACGAGGAAGTCTATCGCCTGTACCGGCAGGCGGTGGACGACATCGCGGCACTGCGCATGCCGCTCGCCTGCGACGGGGTCGCGAGCCTGATGCCGGCGGCGGGGCTGCCGTGGTTCGCGGCCCTGTTCGGGCGCGACAGCCTGATCGTGGCGCTGCAGACCGCCCCCGTCACGCTCTCCTTCGCCCGCGGCGCGCTCGACATGCTCGGTGCATGGCAGGCCGAGGACCGCGACGACGAGCGCGACGCCGAGCCCGGGAAGATCCTGCACGAGCTGCGGCGCGGCGAACTCGCGCATTTCAAGCTGGTGCCGCACACGCCTTATTACGGCACGGCGGACGCGACGCCGCTCTATCTCGTCACGCTGCACGCGGCCTGGAAATGGTGCGGCGAGCGCGCGCTGCTCGACCGCCACCTGGCGACCGCCGAAAAATGCCTCGGCTGGATCGACAACTGGGGCGATCGCGACGGCGACGGATTCCAGGAGTACCAGACGCGCGCCAAGAGCGGCTACGAGAACATGGGCTGGAAGGACGCGGGCGACGCGGTGCTCTATCCCGACGGCACGCTGGTCAAGGGTCCGAAGGCGCTCTGCGAGTTGCAAGGCTACGTCTACGCCGCATGGCAGGGCATGGCGGAGATTTTCGAGGCCGTCGGCAGGCCCGATCGCGCCGCGGCGCTGCGCGCCAAGGCGGCGGCGCTGTTCGAGCGGTTCAACGAGGTGTTCTGGGACGAGGACTTCGGCGGCTACATCTATGCGCTCGACGGCGACAAGCGGAAGGTGCTGACCAGCGCCTCCAATGTCGGGCATTGCCTGTGGTCCGGCATCGTGCGCCCCGACCGTGCGGCACGCGTGGTCGAGCGGCTGATGGGCCCGGACATGTTCAGCGGCTGGGGCATCCGCACGCTCGCGGCATCGCATCCGGGCTACAACCCCTACTCGTACCACAACGGCTCGGTCTGGCCGCACGACAACGGGCTGATCGCCCTCGGCCTCAAGCGCTACGGCTTCGCCGCCGAGGCGGCGCGCGTCGCACGGGCGGTCAGCGGCGCCGCGGCCTTCTTCGCGCTGCACCAGATGCCCGAGCTCTACGCCGGCCTCTCGAAGGAGGCGGCACCGTTCCCCGTGCAGTGCGTCGGCGCCAACGTGCCGCAGGCCTGGGCGGCGGGCTCGGCCTTCGCGTTCATCACCGCGCTGCTCGGCCTGGCGCCGGACGCGCCGAACGGCGTGCTGCGGGTCGATCCGGCGCTGCCGTCGTGGCTGCCCGATCTGCGCCTGCACGGTTTGTGCTTCAACGGCGAGCGGTTCGACCTGCAATTCCGCCGGGTGGGCGAGAGCACCGCCGTGGAGGTGCTGACCGGGAACCCGGCGGCGATCGTGCAGGCGCCGGCGGGCGCCTGACAACGCGGCGGCGGCGAACCATATGGGCCGCATGGACCTGGATTTTTCCGAGGACGAGATCCGCCGCTACTCGCGCCACATCCTGCTGGCCGAGGTCGGGGGCGTCGGGCAGGCGCGGCTGCGGGCGGCGCGGGTGCTGGTGGTGGGCGCCGGCGGGCTCGGCAGCCCGCTCATCCTCTACCTTGCCGCGGCCGGTGTCGGCACCGTCGGCATCGTCGATCACGACACGGTCGAACTCTCCAACCTGCAACGGCAGATCGCCCACGCCACCGCCGATCTCGGCCGGCAGAAGGTCGCCTCGGCCGCGGCGGCGGCGCGGGCCATCAACCCCGACATCGCGGTCGAGACCCACGCGCTGCGCCTCGCGCCGGACAACGCGCGCGATCTGGTCGCGCGCTACGACATCGTCTGCGACGGCACCGACAACTTCGCCACCCGCTTCCTGGTCGCCGATGCCTGCGTGCAGACCCGGCGCACGCTGGTCTCCGCCGCCGTGCTGCGCTTCGAGGGCCAGCTCGCGACGTTCAAGCCGCATGCCGGCGCCGACCTGCCCTGCTACCGCTGCCTCTATCCGGAGGCGCCGCCCGCCGGCGAGGTGCCGACGTGCAGCGAGGCGGGCGTGCTCGGCGCGGTCACGGGCGTGATGGGCACGCTGCAGGCGACCGAGGTGCTGAAGGAGATTCTCGGCATCGGCGAAAGCCTCGCCGGCCGGCTGCTGATCTGGGACGCCCTCGCCGCGCGCATGCGCACCGTGCGCCTGCGCCGCGACCCGGCCTGCCCCACCTGCGCCGCCCATGGCGGCTGAGCCGCTCGGGGTCCTGCTCATCTCCGGCACGCATGAGCGGGCGCACTACGCCTTCGTGATGGCGACCGGCGCCGCGGCGCTCGGCCGCCGGGTCACGGTCTTCGCCACCAACGAGGGCTGTCGCGCGCTGCTCGCGGACCCCGCATCGCTGGCCGGGGTGGAGCGCGAGGCCGAGGTGCGGGCGCGGGGGGTCGCGACGCTCGCCGAGCTGCGCGGCTACGCCGTCGAGTTCGGGGTGCGCCTGATCGCCTGCGAGGCCGGGCTGCGCATGGCCGGCCTGGACCCGGCCGCCCTGCTGCCGGGGGTCGAGGTTGCCGGCATCGCGACCTTCCTGGAGACCGTTGCGGGCGGCCAGATCGTTTCTCTCTGAAATTATCTGAGGGCTTGACCGCACACGGTCGGGGTTGGCACGCACGGCCATGATCGTCCGCCTGATCGCGTTGGGCCTGGTGCTGACCGCCGGCCCGGTCCTGGCGCAGACCTCGTCGCCGCAGACCTCGCCGTCGCAGGCTTCGCCGCCGTCGGGAACGCTCTCGCTGCCGACACCGCCGCGGCCCTCGCCGCCGCCGGCCCCGCCGAAGGCCGCGCCGGTGACGCCGGTCGAGCGGGACGCGGCGGGCAAGAAGACGCCGGTCATCCATGCGCCGCCGAACGGGCACGCACAGCACGCGCCGACCACCGGCGCGGCGCGGGCGCCCGCCCCGGCGCAACGCCGCCGCCGCCGCCGGCCGCGACCGAGCCGGCCAAGGGGACCGTCACCGGCCTGCCGCTGCCGCGCTGGGCTTCGCTGCGCACCGACGATGTCAACATGCGCGTCGGCCCCGGCACGCGGTTTCCGATCCAGTGGCAGTACCACCGCCGTGACCTGCCGATCGAAATCCTGCGCGAGGTCGAGGTCTGGCGGCTGATCGAGGACCAGGACGGCGTGAAGGGCTGGGTGCATCAGGCGACGCTGGTCGGGCGTCGCGGCTTCGTCGTGCGCGATGCCGAGGCGGTGCTGCGGCAGAGCGCGGACGACGCCGCCCCGGCGGTCGCGCGCCTCAAGGAGGGCGTGGTCGGCCGCATCCGCGCCTGCGCCGCGAAGGCGGACTGGTGCGAGGTGCAGGTGTCCTCCTACCGCGGCTTCCTCCGCCGCACGCAGTTCTGGGGCACGTTCCCCGGCGAGGCGGTGCACGACTGAGGGCGCGGCACGCGGCGACCGCCACCCGGGAGCATACCGGGGTGACGGCGCCCGCCTTCCGGGCCTATCCTCCCGCCATGAGCGGGCTTCCCGAAGACCGGCCACGCGCGATGCACGACCTGGGCGGGCTTTCGCGCTTCATGTGCGAGCCCGTCGATCCGTCGCCGCATGCGTTGACCGACTTCGACAAGCAGGTGGACGCGCTACGCCAGATCCTGGGGATGAAAGGGATCATGTCGGTGGACGAGCTGCGCCGCGGGATCGAGGCGATCCCGGAGGCCGACTATCACCGGCTGGGCTACTACCAGCGCTGGGTGCGCTCGATCGCAGGCAACCTGCTGGCAAACGGCGTGGTCACCGACGCCGAGCTGCGCGCCGCCCTGGACGCCCCATGATGTTCGCGGCGGGGGCCAGGGTGCGGGTGCGCGACGACTGGCCGGAGACGCGCGGACCCGTCCATCTGCGCACGCCCCACTACCTGCGCGGCCGCACCGGCACCGTGGAACGGCATCTGGGCGATTTCCCGAACCCCGAAGACCTGGCCTTCCGCCGCCCGGCGCCGCGCCTGCCGCTCTATCACGTGCGCTTCGATCAGCCGCCGATCTGGCACGAAGGCGCGGCGGGTGACGAGGTGATGGTCGAGATCTTCGGCCCCTGGCTGGAGGCGGCGGCATGAGCAGCATTCTGGAGACCGACAGCGAGCGATTGTTCGCCGCCCTGCGCACGGTGCTCGCAGCCAAGAACATCGCCTCGGCCGACGAGATCGCGGAGCGGATCGCGGTCACGGACGCCGGCTCGCCGGCCCAGGGGGCGCGCATGGTGGCGCGGGCCTGGGTCGATCCTGCCTATCGCGCGCTGATGCTCGCCGACGGCACCAAGGCCGCCGAGGCGCTCGACATTCCCATGCGCGGTGCCCCGCCGCTCGGCGTGCTCGAGGATACGACCGACCTCCATCACCTCGTCGTCTGCACGCTGTGCAGCTGCTACCCGCGCGCGGTGCTCGGCTATCCGCCGTTCTGGTTCAAGTCGGCCGCCTACCGCGCCCGCGCGGTCCGCGACCCGCGCGGGCTGCTCGCCGAGTTCGGGACGGTCCTGCCGCCCGCCACGCGCATCCGCGTCGTGGACAGCACCGCCGACTATCGCTGGATGGTCCTGCCGTTGCGCCCGCCGGCAACCGACGGGTGGGCGGAGGACCGGCTGGCCGCCCTGGTGCGCGAGGGTGACATGATCGGCACCACGCTGGTGCACGCCTGAGCCGCGCGGCCTTCCTTCTCGTCCTTTTCGTCACGGCGGTCGCCCGCGCTGCCTCGCCGCCGGCCGTCGAGTCCAACCACTTCATGGTGGTCTCCGCGCAGCACCTGGCGTCCGAGGCGGGCGCGGAGGTGCTTCGCGCCGGTGGCAATGCGGTGGATGCGGCGGTCGCGGTCGGCTACGCGCTCGCGGTCGTCGATCCGTGCTGCGGCAATATCGGCGGCGGCGGCTTCATGACGCTGCACCTTGCCGACGGGCACGCGAGTCTTCCTCAATTTCCGCGAGAAGGCCCCGGCGGCGGCGACGGCGGCCCTGTTCCTCGACGACAAGGGCGAGGTCGCGCGCGGCCGCAGCCTGTTCGGCTGGCGGGCGGTGGGCGTGCCGGGCACGGTGCTCGGGCTCGACACCGCGCTCGCCCGCTACGGCACGCTGCCGCGGGCGCGCGTCATGGCCGCGGCGATCCGGCTCGCGCGCGAGGGATACGTGCTGCAACCCTCCGAGGCGTTGCTGTTCGCGCGGTTCGCCCCGCTGCTCGCCCGCGACCCGGTGGCGGCGCGCGTGTTCCTGCACCCCGACGGCACGCCGCTGAAGGCCGGCGAGCGGCTCGTGCAGCCGACGCTGGCGGCGACCCTGGAGGCGATCGCGACCCACGGCCCCGACGCGTTCTATCACGGCGCGATTCCGGCGGCCGTCGCCACCGCCGCGCAGGCCGGCGGCGGCGTGATCACGCGCCGCCGACTTCGCCGACTACACCGTGACCGAAAGCCCGCCGCTGCGCTGCACCTATCACGGCTGGGTCTTCCTCTCCGCCCCGCCCCCCTCCTCCGGCGGCACCACGCTGTGCGAGATCCTGAACGTGCTGGAGCCGCTACGACCTGCACCGCATGGGCTTCCACGCGGCGCAGACCGTGCACCTGTTGGTCGAGGCGATGCGGCAGGCCTATTTCGACCGCAACCACGTCCTCGGCGACCCCGATTTCGTGCACAACCCGCTCGACCGGCTGCTGTCGAAGGACTACGCCGCCGGCATCCGCGCGCAGATCGGCCCGCGCGCCACCCCCTCGCCCACCCTCACCGCCGCCGCGCCGCCGCGCGAGCCGCCGCAGACGACGTCGCTCTCCGTCATGGACGGCGCCGGCAACGCGGTCGCGATGACCTACACGATCAACGGCGCGTTCGGCGCCGGCGTGATGGCGCCCGGGACCGGCTTCCTGCTCAACAACGAGATGGACGATTTCGCGATCAAGCCCGGGGCGGCGAACATGTTCGGGCTCGTGCAGGGCGAGGCGAACGCGATCGCGCCCGGCAAGCGCCCGCTCTCCTCCATGACGCCGACGATCGTGCTGCATGACGGGCGCCCGGCGCTGGTGCTCGGCTCGCCCGGCGGTCCGCGCATCATCACCACGGTGCTGGAGGTCGCGTTGAACATGATCGACTTCGGCATGGCGCCGCAGGAGGCGGTCGATGCGCCGCGCATCCATCACCAGTGGCTGCCCGACGAGATCTTCGCCGAGCCGCAGGCGCTCTCCCCCGACACCGAGGCGGCGCTGCGCGACCTCGGCTACGCGATTACGACGCAGGGGCCGTGGGGTGCGGCGGAGCTGATCGCAGTCGGCCAGCCGGAGCCGACGCAGGAGACCGCCTCCTCCGGCAACGACGCGGCGCCCTCCACGCGCATGCGGCCGGGCCGGCTGTACGGGGCGAGCGATCCCCGCCGGCCGGCGGGGGCCGCGATCGGCCAGTAGCGCGGCGTCAGGCCACGAACTGCTCGGCGAGAATGCGCTCGGACAGGCCCTGGTCGGGGTCGAACAGCACGGTGACGCTGATCGAGCGGTCCTCGCTCACCGCGACCGAAACCACGTCGCGCACCTCGGTGAAGTCCGCGACCGCGGCCACCGGGCGCTTGTCGGCCTCCATCACCTCGAACAGCACTTCCGCCGAACTCGGCAGCAGCGCGCCGCGCCAGCGGCGCGGGCGGAAGGCGCTGATCGGCGTCAGCGGCAGCAGGTTCGCCGAGAGCGGCACGATCGGCCCGTGCGCCGAGAGGTTGTAGGCGGTCGAGCCGGCCGGGGTGGAGATCAGCACGCCGTCGCAGATCAGCTCCGGCAGCCGCACCCGCCCGTCCACGCTGATGCGGATCTTCGCCGCCTGGCGAAGCTGGCGGAGCAGGGAGACCTCGTTGAGTGCCAGCCCCTCCTCCACCCGCCCGGTCGCGGTCACGGCGTGCATGCGCAGCGGGTGCAGCACGGCGGCCTGGGCGCTGGCGAGGCGGGCGGGCAGGTCGTCCTCGCTGTACTCGTTCATCAGGAAGCCGACCGAGCCGCAATTCATGCCATAGACCGGCACCGGGCGGCCGAGCGTGCGGTGCAGCGTCTCCAGCATGAACCCGTCGCCGCCGAGGCAGACGACGACATCGGCATCGTCCTGCGGACAGTCGCCGTAGCGGCTGACCAGCCGCTCCCGCGCCGCCGCCGCGAGCGGCGTGGGCGAGGCCGCGAAACCGATGCGCGCGAGCCGCCCCGGCCGTGGCCCGGGCTCGGCCGCGGCCTGGTTCACGCGAGCCGGCGGTGGTCGAGCACCGGCATGTCGCGGCGCACCCGCGCGGTCAGCGCCGGGTCGATGCGGGCGGTCGCCCAGCCGATGCCGTCGGAGGTCCGCGCCACCACCTGCCCCCAGGGATCGCAGACGAGCGAGTGGCCGTAGGTGAAGCGGGCCCCGCCGCCGCCGTCGGTGTGGCGCCCCCAGGTCGCCGGCGCGGCCACCCAGCACTGCGTCTCGATCGCGCGGGCGCGCAGCAGCACCTCCCAATGGTCCTTGCCGGTCTGCAGGGTGAAGGCGGCCGGCACGATGATCAGCTCGGCCCCGGCCCGCCGCAGGGCCAGGAACAGCTCCGGGAAGCGCACGTCATAGCAGATGGCGCAACCGACCGTCGTGCCGTCGACGGTGCAGGTCACGACCTCCTCGCCGCCGCCGAAGGTGGCGCTCTCGCGATAGCCGGTGCCGTCGGGGGCGACGATGTCGAACAGGTGGATCTTGCGGTAGCGCGCGATCTCCTGCCCGCGCGGGTCGAACATCACCGTCGTGTTGAACAGCCGCTCGCCGCTGCGCTCGCCGATCGAGCCGCCGTGCACGAAGATCGCGTTGTCGCGGGCGATACCGCGCAGGAACTCATAGGCCGGGCCGCCGGGGGCATTGGCGCCGCGCGGGGGCAGTTCCTCCGCCGCCGCGAACTTCGCCGCCCGGTCGCCGCCGAGGCAGGTCCACATCTCCGGCAGCGCCAGCAGGCCCGGCCGGTCCTGGTCCAGCGCCGCCGATGCCAGCTTCGCCGCCTGGGCGATGTTCTGGGCCTTGTCGTGCCCGGCGTTCATCTGCAGCACGCTCACCCGCATCGCGCCCTCCTGTCGGCTGAAACCATAACGTTGCCGCTCAGCGCGGCCAGTCAAGCCGCGGCTCGGAGCGGTCGGGGCCGCCGGACGGGCGGCGACGCTCCTCCGGCGGCCAGGCGGGCGGCTCCTCGCGGCCGCGGCGCGGCGGCGCATCCGCGGCAGCGGGCGGCACCGGCGGGCGGCCCATGTGCTCCTCCGGCAGGCGCAGGCTCAGGCTGCGGATCTCGCCCTGGATCTCGTCCAGCCGCGCGTCGATCAGGTCGAGCCGGCCCTTCACCCCGAAGACGCTGAACGGCATCAGCAGGAACACGATCGCATACAGCAGCACCGGGACCACGATCAGGACCGGGACCCACCAGGGCAGCCAGTCGGGCAGGGCGAAGGGCAGCGTCATGCAGGCAAGCCTAGCAGGCGGCGCGGTCCTGTGCAGCCGGGCCAGGGGTGGATTCGTGCGCGTTGCAGTGTCACTTCTGCCCGCAATTCGGAAGGCCAATTCGGAAGATAGGGCATGAAGCTGCTGATCCCCGGACCCGTCACGACCCGCCCCGAAGTCCGGGCCGCGATGGATGCGGATTTCGCGCCGTGGGACCCGGATTTCCGCCCCCTCTATGCCGAGGTGCGCGCGCGCCTCGCCGCCCTGGCCGGCCACGTGCTCGCGACCCACGCGGTGCTGCCGCTGCAGGGCGCGGGACATTTCGCGATCGAAGCATCGATTCGCACCCTCGTGCCCGCCGAGGGCGGGCTGCTGATCCCGATGGTCGGCGGCTATGCCGCCCGCATGGCACGGCTGGCGCGCGAGGTGGGACGGCGGGTCGTCGAGCTGCCCGTCTCCCCGGTCGACCCCCGTGGACGCGGCGGCGGTCGGTGCCGCGCTCGCGGCCGATCCGGCCCTCAGCCATGTCGGCCTCGTCTATTCGGAGACCAGCAGCGGCGTGGTGCACGATGTACGCGCGGTCGGTGCGGCGGCGCGCGACGCAGGGCGGCAGATGCTCGTCGACGCGGTCTCGGCCTTCGGCGCCCTGCCGCTCGACCTTTCGGCACAGCCCGAGATCGACGCGGCGGTGTTCACGGCGAACAAATGCCTCGAGGGCGTGCCCGGCCTTGCGTACGTCGTCGCGCGCATCGACGCGCTGCGCGGCGCGCAGGGACGTGCGGGCAGCTGGTCGCTCGACCTTGCCGACATCTTTCTGGCCGGCGAGCGCGACGGCTGGGGCGGATTCCGCTTCACCCCGCCTGCGCAGGTGCTCGCGGCGCTGCGCCGGGCGCTGCAACTGCTCGCGGACGAAGGCGGCCCGCCTGCCCGGCTCGCGCGCTATCGCGCCAATGCGCGCACGTTGCATGAAGGCATGCAGGCGATCGGGCTGACCCCCTATCTGGCCCCGGAGGTGCAGGGGCCGATCGTGCTCAACGTGCACGCACCCGCCGATCCCGCGTGGTCGCTGGAGCAGTTCGTGACGGCGCTGAAGGCGCGCGGCTTCCTGATCAGCAATTTCTACAACACCGAGCGGCCGAGCTTTCGTGTCGGCTGCATCGGCGCCGTGACGCCCGACGACATGCGCCACTTCGTCACGGCGGTCGACGCGGCGCTGCGGGAGATCGGCGTGCGGGACCGCGCGCCGGATTGCCAGGACGGCGCGGCGTCTTCAGGATAGTTACCGGCTCAAACGGAGGCTTTCATGGCGGGCGACCTTGCGATCGCGCGCGCGACGCGGCTGCGCCCGATCGCCGAGATCGGCGCGCAGGCCGGCATTCCGCAGGACGCGCTGCTGCCCTATGGGCGGTACAAGGCCAAGGTCGATTTTGGCTTCATCGACGCCGTGCAGCCGCGCCCCGACGGTGCGCTGGTCCTCGTCACCGGCATCAACCCGACCGCGGCCGGCGAAGGCAAGACCACGACCGTGATCGGCCTGGGCGACGCGCTGAACGCCGCCGGACGGCGCAGCATGATCTGCCTGCGCGAACCCTCGCTCGGCCCGTGCTTCGGCATCAAGGGCGGCGCCACCGGCGGCGGGCGCGCGCAGGTGGCGCCGATGGACGAGATCAACCTGCATTTCACCGGCGACTTTCACGCGATCACGACCGCCAACAACCTGCTTGCCGCGCTGATCGACAACCGCCTGCACTGGGGCAACGCGCTCGGGCTCGATGCGCGGCGCGTCACCTGGCGCCGATGCCTCGACATGAACGACCGCGCACTGCGCCAGATCGTCGCGGGGCTCGGCGGCGGCAACGGATTCGCGCGCGAGGATGCGTTCGACATCACCGTCGCCTCGGAGGTGATGGCGGTGCTCTGCCTCGCCCGCGATCTCAGCGAATTGCAGGCGCGGCTCGGCCGCATGATCGTCGGCGCGCGCGCAGACGGCAGCTTCGTGAGCGCGGAGGATTTTCGCGCGACCGGCGCCATGGCGGCGCTGCTGCGCGATGCGATGATGCCGAATCTCGTGCAGACGCTCGAGGGATCGCCGGCGCTCGTGCATGGCGGCCCGTTCGCCAACATCGCGCACGGCTGCAACTCGGTGATGGCTACACGGCTCGGCCTGAAGCTGGCCGACGTGGTCGTGACCGAGGCCGGGTTCGGGGCCGATCTCGGCGGCGAGAAGTTCCTCGACATCAAGTGTCGCGCCGCCGGCCTGCGCCCGGCTTGCGCCGTGGTCGTGGCGACCGTGCGGGCGCTGAAGCTGCACGGCGGCGTCGCGAAGGCGGCGCTGGACAGCGAGGATGTCGCGGCGGTGGTGCGCGGCGTCGCCAACCTTGCGCGCCATGTCGAGAACATGGGCAAGTTCGGCCTGCCGGTGGTGGTCGCGCTGAACCGCTTCACCTCCGACACGCAAGCCGAGATCGCGGCGGTGCGTGAAGCGATGGCGCCGTTCGGCGCCCCGGTGGTGCCGTGCACGCACTGGGCGGACGGTGCCGCGGGGGCGGCGGAGCTGGCGCAGGAAGTGCTCCGCCATGTCGATTCCCCGAGTGCCGACCTGCGATTTCTCTATCCCGACGAGATGCCGCTGGGCGAGAAGATCCGCACCGTCGCGCGCGAGATCTACCGCGCCGCCGACACCGTCATCCCCGCCGCCGTCGCACGCAAACTCGCGGCGTTCGAGCGCGCGGGGTTCGCCACCGCGCCGGTGTGCATCGCCAAGACGCAGTACAGCTTCAGCGTCGTGCCGACGCTGCTCGGCGCGCCGGAGGGGCATGTGTTTCCGGTGCGCGACGTGCGGCTGTCGGCCGGCGCGGGCTTCGTCGTGGCACTCGCGGGCGAGGTGCGCACCATGCCCGGCCTGCCGCGCGTCCCCGCCGCCGAGACGATCGGGCTGGACGCGGACGGTGCGGTGGAGGGGCTGTTCTGAGCGGCGCCGTTCGTTCCCTCACCCCGGCCCTCTCCCGCAAGCGGGAGAGGGAGGTCGACGCGTCGATCCCCCTCTCCCGCTTGCGGGAGAGGGTCGGGGTGAGGGCCGCCGCTCAGGAATCGTAGGCGACAAGGCTCTCGAACGGCACGTCGAGCCGGCCGCGGCCGTTCAGAAACGTCAGCTCGATCAGCGCCACCGCCGCCGGCACCACCGCGCCGACATTGCGCAGCAGGCGAATTCCCGCCGACATCGTCCCGCCGGTCGCCAGCAGGTCATCGACCACCACCACGCGCTGTCCCGGCGCGACGGCATCGGCCTGGATCTCGATCCGGTCGCTGCCGTATTCCAGCGCGTAGTCGAGACCGACGGTCGCGCCCGGCAGCTTGCCGGGCTTGCGCAGCATGATGAAGCCGCAGCCGAGCTTCAGCGCCAGCGGTGCCGCGAGCAGGAAGCCGCGGCTCTCGACCCCGGCGAGCAGGTCCGGCTGCCAGCCACGCACGACCTTCGCCATGCGCCCCATCGCGACACCCCACGCATCGGCATCACGCAGCAGCGTTGCGATGTCGTAGAAAAGGATGCCGGGCTTGGGGAAATCCGGAATGCTCCGGATGTGGTCCTTCAGGTCCATCGAGGAAGACTTCTCCCGCATCGCGCGAACCGATGTCGACCAGGCGGGAGACTGGTCGGAGTGAGAGGATTCGAACCTCCGGCCCCTGCGTCCCGAACACAGTGCTCTACCAGGCTGAGCTACACTCCGTTGCGGCCGGCCATATAGCGCCTGGCCCCAGGGCCGGCAAGCGATGGCACTTAACACGGCCGCCTATGGTCGCCCCGGCCGATGCCGGCTAGCGTCGCGGCCGATGCGCCGCGCCCCCGCCCTTCCCCGCCGCGCCCTGTTGCAGGGTGGCCTCACCCTCGCCGGGACGGGCGTCGCCTCCGCCGCCGAGCCCGACGCGCCGCTCGCGATTCCGCAATGGACGCGCGAGCAGGGCGCCTCGGTCCTCGCCGCGCCGTACGGCTCGCCCTCGCCGCATGAGCGCGGCGTGGTGCGGCGGCCGCGGCGCAGCGCGGTGTTTCCTCAGACGCTCTCCTGCAACACGCCGCTGCAGCGCCTCCACGGCATCATCACCCCCAACGGGCTGCATTTCATCCGCGACCACGCCGGCACGCCGGACATCGACCCGGCGCAGCACCGCCTCGTCGTGCACGGCATGGTGGCGCGGCCGCTGATCTTCACCATGGACGACCTGCTGCGGTTCCCGTCCGTCTCGCGCCTGCACTTCCTCGAATGCGCCGGCAACACGCCGTTCTGGAAGACGAGCGCCATCAAGGCGACCTGGACCGCGCAGGACACGCACGGGCTGCTGAGCTGCGCGGAATGGACCGGCGTGCGCCTCGCCGACGTGCTGGCGGAGGTGGGCGTGCAGCCGGGCGCCGCGTGGCTGCTGGCGGAGGGCGCCGACGCCGCCGCCCTCACCCGGTCCGTGCCGCTGGAAAAGGCGCTGGACGACGCGATCCTCGCCTATGCGCAGAACGGCGAGCGGCTGCGCCCGGAGCAGGGCTATCCGCTGCGCCTGCTGCTGCCCGGCTACGAGGGCAACACGAACATCAAGTGGCTGCGCCGCATCAAGCTCGGCGACGCGCCGTGGGAGACGCGCGAGGAAACCTCCCGCTACACCGAACTGCTGCCGGACGGCACGGCGCGGCAGTTCGACTTCGTGATGGAGGTGAAGTCGGTGATCACGCATCCCTCCGGCGGCGAGGCGCTCGGCGCCGGGCTCTGCGAGATCAGCGGCCTCGCCTGGTCCGGACGCGGGCGCATCCGGCGCGTGGAGGTCTCCGCGGACGGCGGGACGACCTGGCGGGACGCCGCGCTGCAGGCGCCGGTGCTGGACAAATGCCTCACCCGCTTCCGCCTGCCGTGGCACTGGCAGGGCGAGGCGCTCGTGCTGCAGAGCCGGGCCACCGACGAGACCGGTGCCGTGCAGCCGACGCGCGCGGCGCTGGTGGGCGAGCGCGGCGAGCACGCCGACTACCACTACAACGCCATCCACGCCTGGCGCGTCGCCGCTGACGGGCAGGTGAGCGTTGCGCTGTAGCCGCCTCTTCCTCGCTGCCCTGCTGCTGGCCGGCCCGGCGGCGGCCCAGGAGCCTTGGCCACCAGGGCCTCGGCATCGGCACGCCCGCGAGCCCGGCGATGATCGCGCCCTGGAACATCGACGTGCGCGGCGACGGCACCGGGCTGCCGCCGGGGCATGGCAGCGTGGCGGAGGGCGAGGCGCTCTACGCGACGGCTTGTGCCTCGTGCCACGGCAAGCACGGCGCGCACGGGGCACTCTCGCCCGCGCTGCGGCTGGCCGGCGGCATCGGCACCCTCGCGAGCGCCAAGCCGGAGCGCACCGTGGGCAGCTACTGGCCCTATGCGCCGACCCTGTTCGACTACATCCGCCGCGCCATGCCGTTCACGGCGCCCGAATCGCTGACCGACGATCAGGTCTATGCGGTCACCGGCTACGTGCTGTTCCTCAACGGGCTGGTGCCGCACGACGCGGTGCTTGATGCCAGGAGCCTCGCCGCGGTGCGGATGCCGAACCGCGACGGGTTCCGCCCCGTGGCTCCCGCCGCCCGCTGATCAGAGCAGCGCCGCGGCGCCGCCTTCGACGCGGCCCAGCGCGCCGAGCCGGGCCAGCAGCGCCGGCACCCCCTCGACCACCTCATAGAACGTGCGCGACTCGGGCGGGGCAAACCCGTCGGCAATCGCCCCCTCGATCAGCGCGAGCAGGGTCGCGGCCGAGCCGGCGATGTCGCAGATCAGCACCGGCTTGGCATGGAGGCGCAACTGCCGCCAGGTGAGGATCTCGAACGTCTCGTCGAAGGTGCCGAGGCCGCCGGGGAAGGACACGAAGGCATCGGCGAGCGCGAACATGCGCGTCTTGCGGCTGTGCATGCTGTCCGTGATCACAAGCTCGCTCACCCCGGCATGCGCCACCTCCCATTGCTGGAGGAAGTCGGGGATGACGCCGATCACCCGCCCGCCGGCCGCCAGCGCCGCATCCGCCATCGCCCCCATGAGCCCGATGCGCCCGCCGCCGTAGACGAGGCCGATGCCGGCGCGGGCCAGCCCCTCGCCGAGTTCCGCGGCCGCGGCACGAAAATGCGGGGCGTGGCCGGTGCGCGATCCGCAGAAGACGGCAACGCAGCGAAGTTCGGGGCAGCGAAGTTCGGGCATGCAGGTCCTTTCGGATTTGGAGACGGAATTTCCCTCTGTGCGCCGCCGCGTCGATGCGCAAGTATTTTCGGTGCAAGGCGCAAGCGGGAGGGACCCATGCGGCGATCCAAGGCGGCGGCGATCATTGTTGGGGGGCTGGTGTTCGGGGGGACGTTCGTGTCGCTCGCCGCGACCCCGGAACAGACGATCGCGGACCGCCGCGCCGGCTACAAGCATATGGGCCAGAACTTCAAGGCGATGAAGGAGGCGCTGGAGGCGGGCGCGGACGTGAAGCCGCTCGCGCCGAAAGCGGCCGAGATCGTGGACTGGGCCAAGGAGATCCCGACCATGTTCCCGCCCGGCACCGAGAAAGGCGGCGGCACCCACGCCAAGCCGGCGGTTTGGACCGAGCGCGCCGGCTTCGACAAGCTTGCCGACAAGCTCCTGCAGAACGCCGAGAAGCTGGAGAGCGTGGCGGCCACCGGCGACAAGGCCGCCTTCGCCGCCCAGTTCAAGGCGACCGGCGCCGTCTGCGGCGAGTGCCACAAGACCTATCGCTACAAGCTCAGCTAGGCACGGGTTCCGATCAGGTACGCGATCGCCGCGGCGGCGGCGAGCAGGGCCACGGCCAGGGCCAGGCTCGCCATCCGCGGCGCCGGCGTCGCCGCGGGCAGGCGCTTCTTGCCGGTGATCATCGGCCGGACCAGGTTCTGCCGCTTCACCACCGCGTAGACGACGATCGCCAGCACGTGCAGCGCGACCGCGATCCAGATCGCGTCCATCGCGTACGAATGCACGACGGTCAGCAGGTCGCTCGTCCGGCCGCTGACGTCGTGGGCGAGCGGCCCCTCGCTGAGGCCGAGCCCGTCATTGGCGAACAACCCGCTTCCCACCTGCACCGCGAGGAGCAGGATCAGCAGCAGCACCATCCAGCCGCCGGCGGCATTGTGCCCGATCTGCGTATCCGGGGCGCGGCGGCCCAATTCGCGCAGATGGCGCAGGACGGCGGCGGGGCCGGCGAGGAACCGGGCGAACCGCGCGGTCTGGCTGCCGACGAACCCCCAGACGATGCGGAACAGCACCAGGGCGAGCGCGGCGTAGCCGAGCCACATGTGCAGGTCGAGGTCGCCCAGCTCTGCGGTCACATAGCAGGCGGGGACGAGGATCACGATCAGCCAGTGGAATATCCGCGTGGGCAGGTCCCAGACGCGCATCGGCAACAGCATCACGCTCTGGCGGTTTCGCAGCGCCATCGGTCGGTCTCTCGCCCCAGGGGAGAAGGGCGCACCATGCCGCACCCGCGCGGCCGGCGCGACCCCCGCGCGGGCCCGGATCGGTCAAGGACACGATGACGCGATCGTGATGGCGCGCATTGCGGCGCGGCGCCGAGGCGCCTAAGGAGGATTTCATGTCTGACCCCGGCTCGCCTGCGCGCCGGCCCGGCGTCGCCCGACCGTTCATCGCCACCCTGCTCGGGGTCGGCGTGGTTGCGGGCGGCACATGGGTGGCGGCGCGGCACATGGGCGGGGCCGCGCCGGACGCGCCGCCGCCGGTCACGCCGGCCGCGCTCAGCCGGGCGCAACCGACACCGATGCCGACCGCGCAGCAGGCCGTCGCCAACTCGGGCAACGCGCCCAGGCTCTTGCTCGACGGCCCCGCAAGCGCCGGCGCCACTGGCGGCGGACCGTCGGCCGCCGCGACCGACAAGGCCGCGCCCGCCCCCGGCGAACTCGGAACCCGCGCGCCACGCCAACGCGGCCGCCGACAAGCCCGCACCCGCCGGGTCAGCGTCGCTTGGCGCCGATACGGCGGGCGCCACTCCACGCAAGGTTGCGGACGCGGGAAACGGTGAATCGGCTCCGCCGGCCGGCCGTCGCTCGGCGACGACCCTGCGCACCGTCGGCACCGCCGACACGCCGCGGGATGGTGGCGACACCGCGCCACCGCCGCAGGAGGCCGGATCCCACGCGCCGAAGCGTCCAAGCTTCGACATCGTGCGCGTGACCCCGCGCGGCGAGACCGTGGTCGCCGGCCGGGCGAGCCCGAACACGCAGGTCGCTCTGCTCGATAACGGTCGCCCGATCGCCCATGCCCAGGCCGACCCAAGCGGGCAGTTCGTGCTGCTGCCGGACAAGCCGTTGCCGGCCGGCGGACAGGAGCTGTCGTTGCAGTCGCAGGCGCCCGGCGAGCAACCGGTGGCGGGCGATGCACCGGCGATCCTGGTGGTGCCGGAAGCGACTCCGCCATCCGATCCGACCACGCCCCTCCGGGGTCCGCTCCGCCGAGCCAGGGCGCGCTGGCGGTGCTGACGCCGCCGGAGGGCGCACCCGTGGTGTTGCAGGCGCCGGAGGGAGAGAAGCCGTCGCCCGCGGGGCAGGTCGCGCTGACGGCGGTGGACTACGACGAGCACGGCGGCATCCGCTTTGCCGGCACCGCGCGGCCGGGCGGCAGGGTGCGCGTCTATGTGGACAACGTAGCGATCGGCGATGCCGCCGTAGACCACAACGGCCACTGGTCGCTGCTGCCGGGGGCCACGGCGGTCGGCGGCGGCCCGCACCGGCTCCGCGCCGACGAAGTAGGCGCGCGCGGGCAGGTACTCTCGCGGGTCGAGCTGCCGTTCGAGCGCGCCACATTCGCCACGGCCGACCTGCATGCGGGCCGGGTGGTGGTGCAGCCGCGCCAGTCGCTCTGGCGGATCGCCCGCATGGTGTACGGCCGCGGCATCCACTACACGGTGATCTACGCGGCCAATCGCGACCAGATCCGCGACCCGAACCGCATCTATCCCGGCCAGCTCTTCGCGCTCCCCGCCAACCCGGAGCTGGCGGGCGGCAGCGCGAACCCCGCGCCGCATGCGTCGAGCGCCGCGCGGTAGGGAACACTTCAGGCGTGCGTTCGGTCAGCCGCAAGCGGCACGCCGGGGCTGCGGCGGCCAGTCTTGTCCGTTGCTGGTGAAGCATCCATAACCCCGCGGAGCCGGATGCCATCCATGTCGTTCGCCGCCACCGCCCGCCTCGTGCTCGCGCCACCGCACGCGGCCGCCCGGCCGTTCCTGATCGGCGGCTGCCGTCGCCGTGGTGCTGGGCCTGCTGTTCTCGCGGTGGCTCGCCTGGGCCGGCGTGCTGTTCGCGCTGTTCTGCCTCTACTTCTTCCGCGACCCCGAGCGCGTGCCGCCCGGCCGGCGCGGCGTGCTGCTGGCGCCTGCCGACGGCCGGGTGGTCTCCGTCACCGCCGCGCCGCCGCCGCCGGAGCTGGGGCTCGGCGCGCGCCCCGCTGGCGGGTCGGCATTTTCCTCTCGCTGCTCGACGTGCATGTGAACCGCGTGCCTGCCGACGGCACGGTCACGCGCATCGCCTATCGCCACGGCCGGTTCCTCAACGCGAGCCTGGACAAGGCGAGCGCCGAGAACGAGCGCAACGCGCTCGCGATCCGGCTGCCGGACGGGCGCGAGATCGCGGTGGTGCAGATCGCCGGGCTGGTCGCGCGGCGGATCGTCTGCGGGGTGCGCGAGGGCGACGCGGTGCACGCCGGTGAGCGCGTTCGGCATCATCCGCTTCGGCAGCCGCACCGACCTCTATTTGCCCGAGGGCGTGCGGCCGCTGGTCGCCGAGGGACAGATCATGATCGGAGGCGAAACCGTGATCGCGGAACTCGCGGCATGAGCCCGGCACGCGCCGCCCGCCCGCGTGCCGCTGCCGGGTATCGCCGATCCGGCGGCTGCGCCGCCTGCGCCCGCGCGGAGCGGCCGCGGTTCCGGGGCCTCTCCTTCAACCGGATGATCCCCAACCTGCTGACCATGGTCGGCCTGTGCGCCGGCCTCACCGCGATGCGGTTCGCGCTGGAGGGCCGGTTCGGGGCGGCAGCGGTGGCGATCACGGTCGCCGGCCGCATCGACGGCCTCGACGGGCGGCTCGCGCGGCTGCTGAAGGCGACCATCCGCTTCGGCGCCGAGTTCGACAGCCTGACCGACTTCCTGTGCTTCGGCGTCGCCCCCTCGTTCGTGCTCTACGCTCTGGTCGCTGCAATGGCTGCGCGGCTTCGGCTTCGTCCCCTGCCTGTTGTTCGCGGTCTGCATGGCGCTGCGGCTGGCGCGCTTCAACGCGGCGCTCGAGAGCGGCGCCGCACCCGGCCTACACCTATAATTTCTTCACCGGCGTGCCGGCGCCCGCGGGCGCCGGGCTGGCGCTGTTTCCGCTGTTCGTGGGGCTGGAGGCGGAGCAGCTCGGCTGGCACTGGCTGCTACACCGCGGCACACTTCCCGCCGTTCTGCGCGGCTGGTGCTGATCGGCACCGCGATCCTGCTGGTCTCCACGCTTCCGGTCTGGAGCTTCAAGAATTTCAAGGTGCCGGCGGAATACGTGCTGCCGCTGCTGCTCGGCACCGGACTGTTCGCCGCCCTGCTGGTCGCCGATCCCTGGGCCGCACTGGCCGCGCGGGGGCTGATCTATCTCGGCATGCTGCCGTTCAGCGCGCGCAGCTTCCGCCGGCTGAAACAGGCCGCCGAGGGAACCGAGCCGCCGGCGTAAGGAACTCGCCGCCGCCTCGTGCTATATGGATAAGGCTCTGCCGTTCGGAGGCGACCCGGATGAGCGACCTCTCCATCGGCTTCCCGTCCCGCGACCAGCCTGAGCGAATGCAGGAGCGCAGTACAGCGCTCGCGCGCAACTGGTGGGCGATCATGGTGCGCGGCGTTGCCGCCGTGATCTTCGGCATCATCGCGCTGCTGCTGCCGACCCAGGCGGTGATCGTCCTTGCCCTCGTCTTCGGCTTCTACTTATTGGTGGACGGCGTTTTCGACCTGGTCGCGGCGATCCGCGCCGCAGCCCGGCAGGAACGCTGGGGCCCGCTGGTCGCCGAGGGTGTGCTGGACATCGTGGTCGGCGTGCTGGCCCTTGCCTGGCCCGCCACACTGATCGTGGCCTCGGTGTGGGTGATCGGCGCCTGGGCGCTGGTGACCGGCATCCTGCTGCTGCTCGCCGCCTTCCGGCTCAGCTCCGGCCACGGCAACTGGCTGATGGGGCTCGGCGGCGTGCTCTCGATCGTCTGGGGCGTCCTGCTCGCGCTCTGGCCGCTTGCCGGCGCGGTGGTGTTGACGATTTGGCTCGGCGTCTATGCGCTGCTGTTCGGCATCGCGCTGATCGCGCTTGCGTTCAAGCTGCGATCCCGCCATCTCGGCGCGCTCAAGAGTTGAACAGCGGGTTACCGAATACTCATCGGTGTTATGACGCGAGTTTCATCCGTCCGACATAGCAACGTCCGGTAAGGCTTTCCATTATAGAGACAGAACTCGGCGGGATGCCCCCCGAGAACTTGCCATCGCACGGAGCTATCTCATGAGGATTTCGAATCTTTCTCCGCGCGGCGCGCGCGGTGCGTTGTTGGCAGTCCTGCTGTCGACGACCGCACTCGTCGGGTTCGCCGCCGGCCATGCCGGCTTTGCGGAGTCGACGCAGCCGGCGCCGATCCAGCCCACCACCCCGGCGCAGACGCTGCCGGACTTTTCCGGCCTGGTGAGTCAGGTCAAGCCTGCCGTCGTGTCCATCACCTCCGAGATGAAGCCGGAGATGGCCAATGACGAGCAGGAGTCCTCACCCTCACCCTTCCAGTCGCCCTTCCCGTTCGGCCGGATGCAGCCGCACGCGCCGCAGGGGCACATGGAAGCGCGTGGCTCGGGCTTCATCGTCGGTCCCGACGGCACGATCGTAACCAATAACCACGTGGTGCAGGGCGCGAAGTCGGTCTCGGTGACGCTCGATGACGGCACCAAGCTGTCGGCGCACGTGGTGGGCCGTGATCCGCGCACGGATCTGGCCGTGCTGCGCGTCAAGGCGGACCATCCGCTGCCCTACATCAGAACTCGGCGACTCCGATCACGTGAAGGTCGGCGAGTGGGTGGTCGCGATGGGCAACCCGTTCGGCCTCGACGGCACCGTCACCGCCGGCATCGTCTCCGCCCGCGGGCGTGACATCGGCGCCGGCCCCTACGACAATTTCCTGCAGGTCGACGCGCCCATCAATCGCGGCAACTCCGGCGGCCCGCTGTTCACGCTGGACGGGCGCGTGGTCGGCGTGAACACCGCGATCCTCTCGCCCACCGGCGGCTCGGTCGGCATCGGCTTCGCGATCCCCTCCAACCTCGTCAAGACGGTGATCGCGCAGCTCGAGACGACGGGGCATGTGACGCGGGGCTATCTCGGGGTCTCCGCCCAGTCGATCTCGCCCGCGATGGCCGCCGCGCTGAAGCTGCCGAAGAAGACCGACGGCGAGGCGGGCGCGCTGATCGCCGAAGTGACGCCGGACAGCCCGGCGGCGAAGGCGGGTTTCAAGCCCGGCGACGTGATCACGAGCGTCAACGGCAAGACGATCGGCAACCCGCGCGAACTCGCCGTGGCCGTGGCGGGGGTGAAGCCGGGCGACGACGCGAAGATCGACGTGCTGCACGAGGGGGCTTCCCGCTCGATGACCGTCGCGGTCGGCTCGCTGCCGTCGGAGGACGGGTCGGCCAGCCCGGCCGCCGGGGAGCCGAAGGCGAGCGTCGGCCTCGCACTGGCCCCGCTCTCGCCGGAGATGCGCGACCAGCTCGACCTGCCCGAGCACACCGACGGCGCCGTGGTGGCCCAGGTGAAGCCCGGCTCGCCGGCCGATGAGGCCGGGATGCAGCAGGGCGACGTGATCGTGGGCGTCGGCACGAAAGCGGTGAAGTCCGCCGATCAGGCCGCCCGCGCGATCCGCGAGGCAGCGAAGGACGAGCATGCCGTGGCGCTGCGCATCGTGCGCGACGGTCATACGGCGTTCGTCGGGATCGACATGAAGAAGGGCGCCGACGACAGCGCCGGCTGACGGTCAGGCGGTGCCGCCCGCGGCCTTCGGGTCGCGGGCGGACAGCCGGACGACCGCGGCAAGGAGGCGCAGCGCCTCCGGGCCGCCGCGGTCGGAAATGCCACCCGATTCGATCTCGCCGGCCAGGACCTCCGCCTGGCCGGCGATCGTTTCCACGGCGCGGCGCATGGCCTCGCGCGCCAGGATGAGCTGCAGATCCTCCGACAGGGAATTCCAGTCCGGGGACATCGTTCCAGTGCAAGTCCGGCCGTCCTGGCGTGAGGCCGCGGAAGCGAGCGCGCGGCTTTAGGGGCCGGAGATTGACCGGCGCGGGTTAACAGCCGCTTGGCGCGCTCAAAGAAACCGGAGATCGACCGGCGGCAGACCGTCGAAGGCGACCCGAACCGCGCAGGGGCCGGGGATCACGAACGGGGGGATGACGCTGCCCAGCAGCACCACCTGCCCTGCACGCAGCCCGCCGAACGCCGCGGCCACCGGGCTCGCGGCGAGCCAGGCGAGGCCGCGCAGCGGGTGACCGAGCAGCTCCGCGCCGCGCCCGCGGTTGCGCGCCGCCCCGTCGATCAGAAGCTGCCCCTCCAGCGCCGGCAGGTCGAGCGCCTGCCACGTGGCCACCGGATCGCCGATCACCGCCGCCGCGTGATAAAACTGGTCGGCCACCAGCGTCGGCACGCCGAAGCGCTGGACGTCGCCGATGGGCGGCGGCCCGTAGCGGTTCTCCACGATCTCGATCGCCGCGAACAGTGCGCCCACCGCGGCCGACGCGGCCTCCGGCGTGCAGGGGCCGGCGGGCAGGTCGGCGGCGAGCCGCACCGCAAGCTCGCACTCCACCAACGGGGCGCGGAATGCGCCGAAGGGCAGGCGCGCGCCGCTTGAGTGAATGTCGGCCGCGGCCATGAAGCCGGCGCAGGGATGGTCGATGCCCAGGAACGCCTGCATGCGGGCGCCGGTGGCACCGACCTTGAAGCCGCCGATCGGGCTGTCGTCGGCCAGCCGGCGCTGCACCGCGGCGGCCTGGGTCTCGTCGCGCGGGGCGATGGCGGCGGGCAGCGGCCCGGCCTCGCGACCCGCGCGGCGCGCCTCGCGCAGGGCCTCGGCGGCCGGAGCAGGATCGAAGGTCGCGGGATCGACATTCATGGGCGGCGCGACAGTTCGTAGAGGGCGACGGCGGCGGCGGCGGACACGTTCAGGCTGTCGAGCACCGCGCCGGCGCCGGGGAGGATGATGCCCGCGACCTCGTCGCAGGTCTCGCGGGTCAGGCGGCGCATGCCCTCGCCTTCGCTGCCGAGCACCAGCGCCACGCGCCGTTCGGCCAGCGCCGGGCCGGAGAGCGGCGCGCCGCCGGCAGTCGAGCCCGACCACCAGCACCCGGCAGCGCTGCAGCGCGACCAGCGTGCGGGCGATGTTGACGGCGCGCAGCAGCGGCACCGTTTCGAGCGCACCGGATGCGGCCTTGGCAAGCGCGCCGGTCTCCTCGGGCGCATGCCGCTCCTGCACGATCACGCCGGCGGCGCCGAACGCCGCGGCGGAGCGCAGGATGGCGCCGACATTGCGCGGATCGCTCACTTGGTCGAGCACCAGCAGCGGCCCGGTGCGCTCCAGCACCGCCGCGAGCGGCGGCGGCGCAAGCGGATCGGCAAGCAGGGCCGCGCCCTGGTGCGCGATGTCGCGGCCGAGAAGCTGGTCGAGCCGCGCCCGCTCGGCACGTTCCGGCGCCAGCGCCCAGGGTTTCGGCAGCCGGGCGGCCAGCGCGGTCTCCGCCTCCTCGGTCAGCACGAGGCGGCGCAGCCGGCGGGCGGGGTTGGCCAGCGCCGCGGCGACCGCGTGCAGCCCGTAGAGCCAGACGGTGCCGCGCGGCGCATCCGGCGTGCCGCGCGGGGGCGGTGCCGGGCGCGGGCCGTGATGATGTCCATGCTTCGGCCGGAAGCCGGGCCCGCCTTCAGGCCGCGGGCCACGACTGGATTGCGGCCGCCCGGAGGCCTGCGCGCCGGGCGGACGAGGCGAGGGCGGTTTCATGTGCGCTCCGTATAGCCGCCACGCCGCGCGGCGACAAACGCCGCGCCGCTCTCGTTGACAGCGAAGCGAGCTCGGCGCTACTGCGCAGGGCCTTCGCGGAGGGGTGCCCGAGTGGCTAAAGGGGACGGACTGTAAATCCGTTGGCGCACGCCTACGTTGGTTCGAATCCAACCCCCTCCACCAGTCTGCCCTTATCCCTGGCGGAGCCGCAGCGCATGCGCGCGCCTTTCGACACCGCCGGCGTTGCAGCGGGACCGTCTGCATGCGGCCCGGCGACACGCTGACCCATGACGGCCCCCGCCGCCTTCCTGCTCGCCTTCCCCGCGCTGTTCTCGATCATCAACCCGATCGGCGGCGCCCTCATCTTCAACGGGTTCACCGTTCATCTCGCCCATGCCGACCGGTTGCGCGTCGCCCGGCGGGTGGGAGCCTATGCGCTGCTGGTGCTGCTCGGCGCGCTCTGGGGTGGCGCCTATGTGCTGAACTTCCTCGGCGTGTCGCTCGGCGCGCTGCGCATCGCCGGCGGTGCGGTGGTCGCGCTGAGCGCGTGGGGGCTGCTGACCGAGAACGACCAGCACCGCGAGCACGGCGGCAACCATGTCACCTCGGCGGAGGATCCGCTCGACATCGCGTTCTTCCCGCTGACCTTGCCGATCACCACCGGCCCCGGCACGATCGCGGTGGCGATCACGCTCGGCGCCGAGCGACCGTCGAGCGGCATCGGCCTCGCCGAGTTCTTCCTCGGCGTCACCGCTGCGGCGGTCGCCAACGCGATGCTGATCTGGCTCAGCTATGGCGCCGCCGAGCGCATGGCGGCGGCGCTGTCACCCGCCGCGCGCACGGTGCTGGCGCGGCTGATCGCGTTCCTGCTGCTGTGCGTCGGCGTGCAGATCCTGGTTGACGGCCTGAGCAACGTGTTCGCCCACGTCCCGATCCTGCCGCCGCATCACTGACTGGCAATACTGACTGGCATCACCGACTGGCATCACCGGCATCACTGACTGGCATCGCTGGCCCGCGTTGCTTGACCGGGCCAGGCTTTGGCAGTAGCCCGGGCGCCCGGTCCGCCGCCGGGCGCGGCGCAGGCGGGTGTAGCTCAATGGTAGAGCCCCAGCCTTCCAAGCTGGTTGTGCGGGTTCGATTCCCGTCACCCGCTCCACGCCGGCGGCAATGCTGCCAGCACCTGCGCGACCGATAACTGCGTCAGACAGTCGATCCGCCGCCCGCATGCGGCGAAGCGTGCGCCGAACCAGCAGGGCGCACAGGGCAGTCCCGCGTCGAGGATGGTCGCATTCGGCGCCAATCGGCCGAGCGTGGCGTGCGGCGTCGGCCCGAACAGCAGGATTGTCGGCGCGCCGACCGCTGCGGCGACATGACCGAGGCCGCTGTCGTTCGCCACCACCGCCCGCGCCGCCGCCATCGCCGCCGCGGTTTCGCGCAGGCCCAGCCGATCGACCAGCATGCGGACATGCGCGGGAAAGCGCATCGGCGCGCCCGCGAAATCGTGCAGATCGTCGGCCGTTCCGACCACCGCCACATCGGGCAGCATCGCCGCGAGCGCGGCGAACCGCGGCCAGCGCTTCGCCGCCATTTCGCCGGTCTTGCAGCCGGGCGCGAGCACCACCGTCGCGGGCGTCACGCCGAGCGCGGCGTCGGGCGGGATCGGCAGGAATGGCGCCGGCGGATGCGCGATGTCGCAGCCGAGGGCGGCGGCGAAGCGAAGGTAGAAGCTCTGCTCGTCCTGATAGAAAACGTCCTGCCGGCGGCCGCGCGACGGCCTGGGCGAGGCGGGCGTAGCGGGCGGCGTAGCGCGGCCAGTAGAACGGCGGCACGGCGGGGATGACGTGGCGATACGCCGCGGCGCGCCCAGACGTCGCGCGACCCGTCGAGCACCGTGCGTACCGCGCCCCAGTCGCGAAACAGTGCGGCCGCCGCCGGATAGTCGCAGTCGAGCAGCAGGTCGATCACGAATCCCGCGCGCTGCAGCACGAGCAGCAGCGGCGTCGCCAGCACCAGATTGCCGATGCCGGCGGCGAGATGAACGAGGACCGCTCCCGCGCGCTCGCGGCGCCACCGTCAGGGCGCAGGCGGATCGCGACGAAACAGCATGGCGTTGCGCGCAAACCACCACGTGATTTGCAGCGCCGGCGCGAGCGCGGCGCGCAACGCCTGCGTATGCGCCGAATCGAGCCGGGCGCCATGGCGGGCGAAGTGCTCGATCCAGTAGGCGTGCGGCTGTTCGTTGACATGGCCGAATCCGCCCTGCCCCGGCACCGCCGCGGTGAAGAAGATCCAGCCGACCGGCCGCGCGGCAGATCGTCTCCACCAGCCGGCCGGCCTGCGACGCCGGCAGATGCTCCGCGACCTCGGCGCAGACCACCAGATCGTGCCGGCCGAGGTCGAGCGGCGCGGTCAGGTCGCCCGGCATGACGGCGTCGCGCACCTCGGCGGGAATGAAGTCGTGCGCGTGCCTGGATGGCTCCACGCCGGCGACGCGCTTGCCGTGCGCGGCGAAGCGCGCGAGCAGGAACGCGGTGCCGCAGCCGAGATCCAGAGCCGAGTCGAATGGGATCACGCGCATGAGCGCGTCGGCAAGGACGTCGTAGTCCGCGCGCCACGGCAGATGCATCGCGAAGAAAGCGCGATCGTAGGGCGTTGCGTCTTGCGTCGCGGTGCTCACGGCACGAAGCGGTTCGAGAGATGCGATCCGTGGCCATGCAGGCGCGACAGTCCCGGCTGGTGCTGCACGAACGAATGGCTTGCCGCGTAAAGGACGAAGTTCCGGTGCGCCAGAAACCGGCTCCAGCGAATGTCGTAGCCGGGCGGGAAGTTCGCCATCATGTGCTCGCACCCTTCGACCAACGCTGCCACCGCCGCGCGCGGGAACAGCAGGCATTGCGAGCCGTAGAAGCGCGAGGGTTGCACGACGTCGGAGCCGTAGCCGTCACCTGGCAGATAGAGCGTGAAGAAGCCGCTCTCCGGTCCGAGATAGGTGTTCGAGACCGTCTCGGCGAAGCGGGAGGAGAACAGGACGTCGTCCTCGAGAAAGAGGATGTAGTCGTCGGGCTCGGCCGCGTCGAGCGCCAACGCAAGCGCGAGGTTCGCCGCCTGCTGCACGGAATCGTAGTCCGAGCCCTCCGGCTCGCGGGCGTGCATGTAGACGGCGTGCGGCTCCAGCGCCGCGACCTGGGCGAGATAGGTACCGGACAAGCACGGCGAGCGGCTCTGATCGACCAGCACGACCGGCGGTTTCAGCACGTGTCGCACGTTGTTGAAGCCGAGCACGAACTGGCGCATGACTGGCGGATCGCCCTGGCAAGTCAGGATGACGGGACTGATGCTGAACGGCATCGCCGCGCCTTAGCTGCCCGGCGCGAAGACATGAACGCTCCAGCCCATGCGCCCCGCGACCGGATGCGCCTGGCAGGCACGCTCGAACATCCGGTGCATCGGGTCCTGCTGCCACCCCGCCTCGCGGAACATGGCATGCCACCAGGTACGGTCGCGGATGGTGATGTGGGAGAGATCGCGATCCTTCGGGTCAGCCCGCGTCTCGATCACGGCGAGCATCGCGTGGCCGGTCCAGGCACGGGCGCGCGGCAGCAGGTTGCGGAGCTGTTCCTCGGTCAGGCTCTCCAGCACCGACATCGCGACCGTGACGTCGAAGCGGCGATCGAACGTCGCCGTGTCAACGCCCGCGAGCCGAAGATGCGGCCGCGTTGCCGCTTCGGCGTGGTCGATGGCCCAGGCGCTGTGATCGAAGCCCGCATGCCTCCAGCCCGCGCTCGCGCAGCGCCCGGACGAGGAACCCCTTGGCGCAACCGATATCGAGAAACGAGCGGGCTTCGGGAAACATCTCGCCGAGAAACCCGGCCGCGTCGGTGAACACGCCGCGAAACAGCGGCCACGTGTAGCCGTGCTGCCAGTTGCTGGTCTGCCCGTGCTCGAAATAGTCGGCGTCGTACCAGCTTCCGGGGATCGGCGCGGCGGCGCGCGGCGTCGCTGCTCCTGCGCGACGACCGCCTGCGCGCGCGCGCCGTCGGTGCGCCCCAGCAGCGCGAGCAGTCGCGCCTTGGCCGCCGCGCCGATCCGCTCCGGCGGAAAACTCCTCCTGCAGCCGCGCTGCCGCATTCGCGGCCGACGCCCGCGCCGCCGCGCGATGCGTGCTGATCCACCGCAGACCCTCGATCGCATGCTCCAGGTCCGGCTCCGCCCAGCGCATGCTCGGGTGATAGTAGGCGTATGGCTGGGCGACGGGTGCCGGGCGCGCGCGCACCAGCCAGTGATGCTTCGCATCGAGATAGTCGAGCGGCCCAGAGTATGCCGGTCGCGAGCACGGGCTTGCCGAGCCCGGCCGCCTCGAACAGCGGATAGGCCCAGCCCTCGCCCTTGTGCAGCGAGACGTAGCAGTCGCCGCGTGCATGCAGCGCGGCGATCTTCGCATCGCTCCAGGCCTCGGCGCAGAGCACGACCCGCGCCTGCGCGCCGATCCGCTCGCGTGCCGCGTGCAGCGCGCGCCGCGCCACGGCGGCGGCACCAGCGCCGGTCTTGATCAGCAGCACCGGCCCGTCGGCGTCCGGGAAGGCGCGCAGGAAGGCCTCGATCAGGCCCGTTCGGGTTCTTGCGGTCCTGCCACTCGAAGCAACTGTAGAACAGGAAATCCGCTTCGCCGATCCCGAGGTCCGCAAAGTCGATCGCCTCGGCCGCGGCAGCGCGTTGGCAGCAGCGGGTGGGGCAGCCGGAACGGGTCGCGCCCAAGGGCGCGGCTGAATACCTCGACGTTGAAGCGGCACGGCAGCCAGACATCGAGCGCGTGCGTCAGCGGGTTGCGCCACGACGCCGGCATCGTGTCGGTCTCCCACACCGTCATCGCGATCACGTTGCGCAGCCGGTATGCGTCGCGCGCCCAGAACGGCGGGATGCCGTGAAAGATGTGAAAATCGGCGTCGGCATCGCCATCGAGCAGGGAGCTGCGATCAGCGGGTCAGGCATCTGCGGCGGCCGCGCTCCGGTGTCGATCACCGACACGCGCACGCCGGCGGCGTGCAGCGCGTGCACATAGGCGCGCGCCGCGGCGCCGTAGCCACTCGCGTCGAACACCGCAGCATGATACGCGACATGGACCGCCGCACTGGCCGGTGCCCGCGTGGCCGGTGGTTCAGCGAGATGCTCCGTGATGCGCTCCATCACATCGTCAGGCGTCAGCATTTTCAGACACTCGAGGTGATGCTCGCAGTCGCGCCGTCCCCAGGGCTGTTTGCGGCAGCCGGGTTCGCATGCGAGCTTCTTGGTGACGGGGATCATGTGCCGCGACGGCATCGCCTCGCGCGCGGGACTGGTGATGCCGAAGATGCCGAAGGTCGGCACGCCGAGCGCGACCCCGAGATGCATGAGGCCGGAGTCGTTGGCGACCAGCGCTGCGCACTGGCGGATCAGCGCCGCGGTGTCGCCGAGCGACAGCTGCCCGGCGAAGTTCTGGACGTGTGCCGGCCAGGCGAACGGTGCTGCCGAAATAGGTGCCTGCGTTGTCAAGATCGGCGTCGGTGCCGACCACGACGACATGCGCGAACCGCCGCGCGAGCTCGTCGAAACCATGCCAGCGCTTCCAGGGCCAGCCGGCTTGCAGCCGGGATGCAGCGCGATGGTGCCGGGAGCGAGGGCGAAGTCGCGCGCCGCGCAGATCGCGAAGGGTTCCGGCAGCGCCCCCTGCCAGCCCAGCGCACGCGCGATCCGCGCGACCGAGGTGCTGTCGCCCTCCGCGAGCCAGTCCGCGCGGGCGAAAGTGAGCTGCCGCGCGGCCTTCACCCGCCGCGCCAGCGGCGCGCCCCATGTGGTGAAAGCGGCCACGTCATAGTCGCAGCCATCGAGCTCCGGGAATCGGCGTTGCGGCTTGAAGGTTGGCGACATTGCCGGTGGCGATCAGACGCCGGATCTCCGGCGCGCCGCGCAGCAGGTCCGCCGTCTCGGCTGCAGTCGGGCGCGAGCAGCACATCCACCGCGTAGTCGAGCTGGTGAAGCGCGCGGATCAGCGGCGTCGTGCGCAACACGTCGCCGATGCCGGCAGCGGCGGCCACCAGGGCCGTGCGCGCCGGCGCGCGCCATGCGCGGCGGTGCAGCCGGCGGCGCGGCTGCGGGCCACGCCGGGCCCGCGAGCGCGCGCACGGACTCGAACGCGCGCGGCTGCCAGCGCGCATCGCGCGTGCGCTTCGGGCTGGTGTTCGCCGCGTGGACGAGGCCCGACGAAGAAGCGGTTGTCTGCCAGCACGCGCACCCGCGCGCCGCGGGCCGTCGCGACGAAGCGCGTGTCCTCGCCGACCGATGACTTCGGGGAACGGGTTGCGCGCGCCAAAGCTGCTTGCGGTAGCACAGCGTCGCGCCATAGACCCACGGGACCGCGGCCGGCGGATAGGCGTATTCCCAGGCTTCGCGCGCGCGCGGGTCCATGAACAGCACGCGGTCGATGCCGCAGAGGTCGGCGTCTCGTCGAGCAGCGCCTCGACCTGGTAGGCGATGCGCTGCGGCGCGTACCAGTCGTCGTCGTCCCAGTGCAGGATGATCTCGCCGCGCGCGGCCTCGCAGGCGGCGTTGCGCTTGGCGCCGAGCGCTGCCGCGCCGGCGCACGGATGTAGCGGAGACCGGATCGCGCGGGATAAGGTCGGCGACGGCATCGTCGCCGTCGTCGAGAACGATCAGCTCCTTGTTCGGATAGTCCTGCGCCAGGAACATGCGCGATCGCCGTCGGCCACGAAGCGCCGGCGGTTGGCGGTGGGCATGATGCAGGAGACGCAGCGGCATTCGCATCCGCCGCCGCGCGCCCGGCCGTCACGCCCATGCCTGGCTCTCCGCCTGCGTGAGCGGCCGCTCCAGCTTGGCGTATTCGCTGCGCGCGGCGGTCAGCAGATGGCTCATGCGCACCGGCTCGCCGCGGTCGGCCGCGAGGAATGCGGCGCTCATGGCAATGTTGCGGATCGCGCCGCCGGGAAGGCGCAACAGCGCCAGACGCTCGGCATCGACACCGTCGAGCGGGGTCGCCGCCGGAAAAACCTGCCGCCAGATCGCGGCACGCTGCGCCTCATCGGGAAATGGAAACGTGACGACGAAGCGCAGCCGCCGCAGGAACGCGGGGTCGAGCGCCGATCTTCATGTTGGTGGTCAGGATCGCGAGCCCGCGATAGGCCTCCATGCGCTGCAGCAGGTAGCTCACTTCGATATTGGCGTAGCGGTCGTGACTGTCCTTCACCTCGCTGCGCTTGCCGAACAGCGCGTCGGCCTCGTCGAACAGCAGGACCGCCCCGCTCTCCTCGGCCGCATCGAACACGCGGCGGAGATTCTTCTCGGTCTCGCCGATATATTTGCTCATCACGGCGGCAAGGTCGATGCGGAACAGATCGAGATGCAGCTCGCCCGCCAGCACTTCCGCGGCCAGCGTCTTGCCGGTGCCGCTCGCGCCCGCGAACAGCGCGGTGATGCCGAGGCCGCGCCGGCTCTTCGCGGCGAATCCCCATTCCTCGTGCACCCGGTTGCGCTGGCGCAACTGGGCCGCGATGGTGTGCAGCGTCTGCGTCTGCGTTTCCGGCAGCACGAGATCGTGCCAGCCCATGCGTGACTCGATGTGCTGGGCAAGCCCTTCGAGCCGCGTGCGCAGGCGCGAGCGGCAGAGGCGCCAGACCACGTCGCCAAGCGCGCCGCCCGCGGCGGGCTCGCGTGCCAGCGAACCGGCCGCGATCGCCTCGATGGCAGGCAGGCTGAGGCTGAACTGCGCGGCAAGCTGCCCGGGCAAATCAGCCGGCGCCGCCGTGCCGAGTGCCGCTCGCCACGTCTCTGCCTGCTCGTCGGGGTGCGGATGCGTGACGTCGAGCACGACGCTCTGCCGGGGGACGACCGCGCGCGGCTCGCGCGCACGTACGATGAGCGGCCCGCCCACGCGCTGCAACAGCCGCGTGAAGGCATGCGTCTCGGTGGCCGCCGACTCGTCGTCCAGCATCAGCACCGCGGGGGCGGCCAGCACCGTCTCGCGTTGCCACAGGCGCAACAGCGCGTCGAGCTCGCTCGGACCGGCGGGCAGCAGTGCCACCGGTAGCGCCGCGACGCGCAGGCCGAGCATCGCCGCCGCGGCCGCCGCGACCGGCCGGCAATCGGCCGCGTCGCCGAGCAGCTGCACGACCGTCTCCGCGTTCGTCCGCCACCCGGAAGCGGCCTCCGTCGCGGCTTCGCGCTGCGATGGCACGAGGTCCGCGGGATCGGTCGGCGGCAAGACTTCCAGCAGCGCTGCCAGACGTTCGTCGAGTTGGCGCACGCCCGCGAGGCAATGCAGCACGCGCTCGTCGATGCGCAGGGGTGCCTGCGTCAACGACGGCCCGTCGCCGGGCTCGATAAGCCGCCAGCGGCGCAGCGGCGCATCGGGGCTCAACGCGCTCCAGTGCGCCTCCGGCAGCGCGCCGAGGGCCAGGCTGAAGGTCGGGTGCGCGCGCGCCGGGTCACCCGCGGCCTGCGCGCAGAGCGCCGCCATCTCGGCGTCGAGTTCCACCCCCGCGCACAGCAGCAGCAGGTCGCGCTCGAACCGCGACAGGCCGAACCCGCGCGCGATCCGTTCCAGTGCCGGCGGCTGCCCGACGAAGGCGGGAAGCGCAGCGTCTGCCGCAACTTGCGCGTCGCCGCGACGCGTGAGCAACGCTTTGACGCGGCCCAGGGCAGCCGCCAGAAACGCCTGGTTCGCTTCGGTCCAGTCGCTCGGCGCCGTGTCCATCGCGGCGCTACAGGCTGATGTTGGGTGCGACCGGAACCCCGCTCGGGTCGAGCACGAGCGGGCTCTCCGCGCCGTCGACGATCACGCGCACCAGATAGGCGCCGGAGGCCACGCCGGGCACCGCGAACGCGATGGTGTTGGTGTCGGCGGTGATGGCGCCGGCGTTGAACAGCGGTCGCGTCGTCGGGTCGGCCAGCGCAATCAGTTGCAGCACCGCGTTCTGCCCGGTGCGCACCGCGGGATCGAGCGTCACCACCACGGCATCGCCGGGCGGCGAACCGACGCCGCTCTCGACCGTGATCGCGAAGCTGCCCGGAAGCGCGCCCGGCCGGATCACCGGATGCAGCACGAAGGCCGCGACGCCGGAGGTGAACCCCGCCGGATGCGGCACCGGCGGATCGCCGAGCATGAGCGGCTGCACGACCTGGGCCGTCTGCGGACCCGCGGCGAGCCCGGCGGGCAGCGTGGCGACGATGCGGGTCGACGAAACCGTCGTCGGCGTCTGCGCGATGCCGCCGAACAGCACCTGCGTGGCACCCCCCGGCGGCGGCGGTGCGTTGAGGTTGCGGCCGATCAGGGCCACCGCGCTGACCGGCACGATGGGCGCGCCGGCATCCGCGGCCGCGACCACCTGCGTGATCACCGGCTCGCGGAACGGCAGCGCGAGAATGTTCATCGTCAGCACCGGCAGCGCCGGCGGCGGCACCGGATCGTCGGTTTCGATCAGCACCACGCTCGCGACATAGGCGGCCGAGAGCACGTAGTCGATCTTGAGCAGGAAGGACCAGAGCTTCGACAGTTCCTCCAGCGTGAAATTCGTCGGCGTGCACGCGCACGAGCTCGCGTCTGCTGCGCGAGGTCGGCGCCGGCGAGGAAGGTGTTGTGGTCTGCACGTGCTGGATCAGCGTCGCGCGGGAGCACCGGCTGCGCATGCAGCGCCAGCGTGACCGCGCCCAGCAGCCGCTGCTGCTCGAGCTGGGTCTCGTCGCCGTAGAACGTGAGCAGATAGTGCAGGTCGAGCGCGGTGCTGCGGGCGGCGCAGCAGCGTGCCGTCGGCCGCGCGCGTCGGCAGGTCGGCGTTGCGCAGCGCCGCGTTCGGCGAGACCTGGTAGAGATAGATGTTGACGCCAGGATTGGGCAGGCCGCTCGACGAGTTCGGGCGGCAGTGCAGTGACGAGCGCGCCCGGCACCTGCGAGACATCCAGCCGCTGCTGCAGGAGTTGCAGCAGCGTCTCGGTGACGGTTGCGATCGCCAGCGCGTTGCTCATGCGCGCACGCCGCGCTCAGTTCGGATTGGCATTGTAGAGCGCCCAGCTCTGCGCCGGCGATACGTTCACGCGCGTGAGCTGGGCGATCGTCGACTGCCCGATCAGCACGTTGCCGGCGACGCTGAGCATCTGTACGCCCTTCGTTGCCGTGTTCGGCACGAGCCAGAGGCTCGGACCGCCGCTTTCCGGGTTGGTGGGTGTCGTGCGCTCGTTGATGATGAGGTTGCCGGCCATCGCGCAATTCTCGGCGTCCGGCAGCAGCGCGAAGGCGGTCGGGATCGTGGGGCCGGCCCGGCTGCGCAGGCGGTTTCCGGTCATGAGCAGCGACACGCTGGTATCGATCGTCGTTGACACGGCGCGGTTGGCAAGCAGCAGGAAGCGCGGCGGTGCCGATGGGGGTCCCCAGTGCCTCGATCTGGTTGTTCAGCACGAAGAACGTGGTGCCGCCGCTGACGAACGGATTCGTCGCGGTCACGCCGGCGGGAAGCGGGTAGGTCAGTGCGAGCGCGTCCAGCGCGAGCCGCTCGCCGAACGCCTGCAGCGCATTCCAGCGTGCCGTGAACAGCGCGGTCGCGACGCGATCGTCGCTGTTGGGCGGCTGCCACTCCGGCAGCTCGAACCAGATCCCGGCGACGCAGTGTGTGATCGTATTGTCCTGCACGCGGGCCGTGTTCGCGTCGGCGAGGCAGTAGCCCGCGAAGGTAAAGCCCACAAAGCGGTTCTCGCGGATCGTGACATCGCCGAGCGCGCAGGTGAGCGGCGGCGAATTCGCGCCGGCCGGCCCGAGCAGGCTATCGGCGAGCAGGCCGACGGTCATGATGAGCCGTTCCTGCGCGGCCTCCGCCGCGGCTGACGACGGTCTGAATGCCGACCCGCGCACGGGCGAGCAGCGCGACGTTCGTGTCGGCACAACGCCGCCGCCGGGGCCGTCGAAGCTGCCGTCGGGGCGGCTGCCGGCGTGCTCGCCAACGTCGCAGCCGGCGCGGCCGTCGGCGCAGCACTCGTCGCGACTGCGCCGACCGCGACGCCGAGCGTCGGGAGCTGGATCGGCTGGAACGTCGGCGCCAGACTGGAGCTGAACGAGCAGCGACGCAGGGTGAAGCCGCTGCAATTGCCCTGCAGGAAAACACCGGCGCCGAAGACGTTGTCGTTTGCCTGTTCGTCCACGCGGCGCAGCGCGATCAGGCAGTCTTCTATCGTCACGCTGCCGCTGCCGATGATGCGGATCCCGATCGCCGCGCGCATCGCGGTGACCACCGTCTTCGCCACCTCGGCGGAGGTGAAGCCGGAAAGCAGCGCCAGCAGGCCGGCGGCTGCCGCGGACGGAAGCGGTGCCTGCACCGGCGCGAGATCGAGCCCGCGGAGCGTCACCAATGAGGCCCTGCCGAGCACGATCAGCCCGTCGCCGAAGGCTCCCGGATCGGCATTCGCGTCTGCCTGCAGCACCGCGCCGGTCGCCGCAAGCCTCGAGCGTGAGCCCGGCATGCGCCGTGCCCAGGCGCAGCGGCTGCGCTAGATTGTAGACTCCGGTCGCAAGGCAGACCGTCGTGCCGAGCCCGAGCCCGGCCGCCCGGTCCAGCACCGCCTGCAAGCCGCCGCCCGCAGCGACGTCGGCCGGCCCCACGCTGATCGTGCAGCAGCCGGGGCGGCGGCGTGACAGCTCCACGAGGGAGTCGAACGACTGCCGGCAGTCGGTAACCACCGCGCCGGCCTGATTCGTCCAGTCGATAACGGCGAGCGGGCATGTCCAGCGATGGGGACCGTCGGGTGGCTGGGGTGCTGCCGATAGTCGCTCGGGATAGACGCCCTGCGGTGTCGCCGGGCGCAGCGCAAGCTGCCAGAACGCGCCGACGGTCAGCACTTCGCCGGGCGGCAGCGAGATCGTGACCTGCACGCCGGTCGTGGCGCCGCTGGCGGGGTCGGTCAGCTCGACCGTGTCGCCGCTCGCCTGAAAGTTCAGCTCCGCCTGCCAGACGCGCACGAACAGCGGCGCGGCATCCTTCATGTATGCGTCGGGCAGCGGCGAGTCGAGGACGAGGTAGCTGGTCGGGTCGCCACTGACGACCGGGCCATAGGGCTGCTTGAGCCGGCGCAGTTCGCCGCGGGTCTCGGCAACGACGCGCAGGATCGAGCCGCGCCCGGTCGGATCGCTCGCATCCGGCTCCTGCCCCAGCACGGCCGCGGTGCGCAGGATCTCCACGAGCTGGCCCGTCTGCGGAATGTGGAACGCATCCGGCGGGTCCTGCGCGAGCGTGAGCTGCGTGCCGCCGCCGCTGCGTACCGGTCACGCGGTAGAGAAAGCTTGCGTTATCGTAGCCCCAGAGCAGGCTCGCCGCCCCGCCCTGCGGCGTGCCGGCGTCGCTGATCTGCACGCGGATGAGCTGGTTGTCGGCGCCGAGATAGCCGCCGGTCGCGACCGGGTCGCAGGGATTGGACGCGGCAACGTCCTGTGTGAAGCCCACCTGCAACCGCACCGCCGGCAGCAGGCGCATGGTCGCGGGATCGAGGTGCACCCCGTCGCGCTGCTGCCACAGGGCGATTGCCTCGTCCCATGCAGTGACGCAGTCAGGCCCCGCGACGAACTCGCGCTTCACGCGGCGCATGAGCTTGATGCGCTGCGTCGTGTCGGGGCCGCCGAGCGCCACATCCAGCAGCTCGGGATCCTCGACGGCGCTGACTTCCTGCTCGGTGAGCTCGAGATAGACGAGTTCCCGAACGAGGCGCGGCCGGTTGACGATGTCCAGGCGCCGCACCACGAGGTCCAGCGGATCGGGCGGGTTGAGCCAGTCCGGCTGGTCGAAATAGCTGTAGGTGATCGCGTGGCCCGCCTGCCGCCCGAACAGCTCCGCGCGCTGTCCGCCGACATACATGGTGCCGGGCGCGATCAGAAAGTCGCGCTCGTCGCGCGACGCCGTTCCGAGCGACGCCGGCGGGCTCCAGAGCGGCGGGCCGGCGGGGTGACGCCTGCGGCAAGCTGATGCGAAACCCGTCGTCTGGCGTGCCGCACGGCCCGACGAAATCCAGCGCGTCGCGCGCGATGCGCTCCGCGGTCAGCCCCTGGAGCGCATTGAAGTCGCGGTCGAGAATGACGCGCCCCTGCTGCGCCACGACCCCGCTGTAGCCGTCGCGGAGTGTATCGGTGCGTCTGCTCCGGTCGCTCGGCATGGCCGCGATCCTCGCTCGAATGCGTCAGGTTACGTCAATGACCACCGGCACCAGGCCGGCGGGCATGTATTCTTGGAATTTCAGCAGCAGCGCGCGCTGCTTGATCGGGTTCTTCTCGCGCGCATAGGCGCCCATCTCCGACCCGTCTTCAGCCCCGGCGGAAATGGTGTTCACCGGTGCGGTGCTCGGCACGAGCGGCGGCAGGATCTGTGCATCCGCCATCGGCAGCAGTTGCGCGTAGCCGGGCTGCCCGAAATCGGTGCTGGTGAACAGCGGTGCCGTCTGTGGAATGCGCACGCTCTCGTACTGGCGGGGCAGCACGCTGCCGTCGGCCCACGCGGTGAAGCGCACGCAGCCGTCCTGGATGTCATCGACTTCGGTCAGTTCCTGCAGGATGCATTCGCTCGCTTCGAGCCGATGCACGATCACGCGTCCCAGCACGGTGCAGCGTGAGAGATTGGCAATGCCGTCGCCAAACGCGAGCGCCGCATCCGCCAGCTCCAGCGGAAAGGCATCCTCCAGCAGCAGGCGGTTCAGTTCGGGTGCCGGCGCATGCGGATCGGCCTCGGCGAGCAGCTGCCGGGTCGTTGCCGAGAGCGCGACATGCGCGAATGTGGCGGCATCATAGAGCGGCGGGCCGACGACGAGTTCGTTGATCAGCACAAGCGAGCGCGTCGAGATCGAGTGGCTGGGGCGGCGATCCCGTGCCGTCGAGCAAGGCCGCGAGCGCCGGTGAAAGCGCGCGCAAATAGGCCGCCACCGGATCGAGCCCCGCCTGCAACCGCCGCTCCAGGCGCAGCGGCATCCTTGACGTCAGCGACGACCAGCGGACCCAGCCCCGAGGTACGGATCCCCTGCACCACGCTGTTGCTGACAGCGAGCGTGCCTACGGTTCCGCCGGTGCGTGTGCGCAGCGGGCCGAGCACGCAGCGGTCGGCCGTCAGCTCGCCCACGGTCGCCTCGATCCACAGTCGTGTTGCCGAAAGCGCCTGCCCGTCCGCTGCGACAGCGAAGACCGACCCCGGCGGCGACGCGAGTGCGTCGGCAACGGCCGCGGTGGGCGCCGCGCTGCCGGGATCGAGTGTGCAGCAGCTCAGCGTCACGCTGGCGAAGGTGCCGCGCAGCACGATGTCCTGCCCGCTGATGAACAGCCCGTCCAGCGTCAGGCAACTCCCCGCCGTTCCGGTGAGGACGAGCGGCGCCGCATCGGGCGCGAAGCGTATCAGCGGCCGCTCGCGATTGTCCGCGCAGATGGTCAGCGCGCCTTGCACCGGCAAATCGCTCGCACCGGCGTAGGTCAGCGAGTCGCCGAGCGTCAGCGTGCCGGAAGGCGGGAGCGAAACGGGGCCGCCGCCGCCAGCGCGCGACACCGCCGGCGCCGGCGTCGCGACTGCAACGGTGCCGATCCGCCGATCATACGGGCCGGCGCCGATCTCGGACGGAAATCCGTAGTGGTAGGAAGCCACCAGAAGGCCGTTCCCGGGCGGCAGCGGTCCCACCGTCGCGAAACGGCCGCGCGCGGGCCGCAGCAACAGTGCGCTCGCCGGCAGCACCACCTGATCCGGCGGCGAAAAGAACTCCGACGCGACCGACATGACGTTCGGGTACAGCGCCAGCCCGTCCGCGCCCGCGGCGAGATCGGCATCGAGCAGCGCCTGGCTGATCGGCCCGGGCAACTGTCCCTCGACGGGCGAAGCCCAGGCGTCGCCGAACTGGTTCGACGCCCGCGCGGCGGCGAACAATGGCACATCGCGGCCGGTGGGATCGAACGTGAACCAGCCGGGGCAGCCGAGCACCGGCACGGGCGTCACCGGGCCGACGGGGAAGCTTTCAAGCCGCCAGAGGAAGACGCCGAGATGCGGGATGTTGTGCCAGCCGAACCTGCCCTGGCCGGCGCGCATGTCGGCAAAGTGGAAAAACTCGTCGAACGCCGTGTGTGCCTGCCGCGCGCCATAGGCGTTGCGCAGATCCGCGAATCCGCCGATCGGCGTGCGCGTGCGCGCGCCGACGAGCCCCTCTGCCGCCTGCAGGACCGCGACGTCATCGCCTGCCGAGAATGCAAGCCCGATCGGCGGATCGAGCCCATGCCGCGTCCGGCCAAGGCGGCGGAAGAACTCGACAACCTTCGCATCCCAGCCGGTGATGTCGGCCGCGATCTCCTCGAGGATCGCGACGGTGCCCTTGCGCCGCCGATAGTAGATCGTCTTCGCGACATCGAGCCGTTGGCCGCGCGAGTCGAGCCCCGCGACCAGTTGCGTGTCCAGCAGATCGGCGATGTATGGGATCAGCCAGTCGTCGCATGTCTCGATCGACTGGTCGTCCCACATGCGGTCGATGCTCCGCCGCAGGATCGCCGCCTGTGCGCCGATGCGGTTGACCAGTTCGCGCAGCGGGCCGGCGGCGCCGAACTCGTCTGTGTCCTGCACGCGATAGATCGCCGGCAGCAGGGTCCACAGCTTGTCGGCGTAGTAGACGTCATAGTTGTCGGCGATGCCGCTCATGACGCCCCCGACAGCAGCAGGTGGTTGCCGTCATCCGGCAGCGAGAAGAACTTGCCCGCGCCGGGGTCGTGCCGATGCTCCCCGCAGCTCGGCTGCGCCGCTGTCGTGCGCAGCCGGAAACTCGCAAGCCGAAGCAGATTCGGCCGGAACAGCACGAACTGCGGGCCAGTCCGAAACGCGAGCCCGTGCACCGCAACGACGCCCGGCACCGCACAGCAGGCGGCGGAAATCTGGCTGTCGTAGAACACCTGGCCGATTCCGACGGCATTCACGCCGAACAACCCACTGTCGGGGTCGAGCAAGGCCGCGTTCAAACCCGCGCGCACCGTCGCGTCGTCGCGCGTCGGGTCGCGCACATAGGTCAGGCTCAGCGTGACAACGAGCGGCGTCGCGGCATTGACGCGTACCGGGCGGTTCGGATCCGCCGCACCCGCCAGCGCCGCCTTCACCGCGCCCACCGCACCGGCGTCACCGGCGACGAACAGCGTGACGATGGGCCGCTGCGCCGCAGGATCGAATGCGTAAGCGGCCGTCGCCTGCACGACGCCGGGGGCGCCGACAGCAATCGCCTCGTAGTCGCCAAGCGAAACCGCGCGGCCGAACGTCATGACCGATCGCGGCGCCAGGGTGCGGATCCGTGCGGGCGAGTCGGCATCCGCGCCGCCGGTGGGGGCGAGCGGGTTGCGGACGGACTTCAGGCCGGGCTGCGGGCTGAGCAGCACGGTCAGCGTGTCCGGTGCCGGCGCGTCGGCACCCGCACCGTAGCGATAGCTGGCGACGACATTGTTGGTGCCGGTGGGCAGCCGGGCACCGTTCACGCCATCGCCGAACACGACATGGGTCTTGCCCTGCTCGTCCTCGCGCAGCAGGAAGATCTGCGCATTCTTGTCCTGGCCGAAGAAGCTGCGCACCTCCTGCCATTGCACTTGGTTGACCCAGACGCGCACGGTGCTGGAGAAATTGTCGCCCGAGATGGACGCGGAATCCTGCTGATAGGTGACCGGCGACTTCTTGAGCGCGAAATCCTGCCCGGCGACAGCGGCATTGCCGCTGCCCAGAACTTCGCTCGCGACGGTCTTCCCGCGCGACACCGCCAGCAGATCGAACATCACGTCGAGCGGCGGCGTGAGCCCGCCCGCAGGCAGCGCCGAGAGATTGGCGAGCGTCGCGGTCTGGCCGTCGGGGCTGTTCGCGGTGCCGGACGCGCCGTTGCCGCTCGCATCCTCCACCAGCACATTGCTCTCGCCCGCCGGAAATGCGCCGGAGACCGACGCGAGCACGGTCCCGCTGCCCGTATAGGTGAGATCGGCGGCGGCAAGCACCGGCATGAGCTGACCCACGCTGGAAAAGTCCCAGCGCGCCGTGACCAGCTGGCGGTTCGCGTTCCAGTTGGCCGAAGCGAGCTGCGGCGCGAACCCGATCTCCGCATGCGGGATCGCGATCGCCGGCGACGAACCGGGCGGGCTTTCCGTCGGCGGCGTCGGCCCGTCGCCGTTCGCGTACCAGACGACCTCGACATAGGACTGCACGATCACCGGCGTGGTGACGACGCTCGAATCGCTCGGCGTGCCGGTCACTTCCAGCAGCAGCAACTGCCCCGGCGCCATGCCGCGCGCGAGCGAGGCAAGCTCGACCGTGCTCTGCGTGATGGCCTGCGCGGTTGCCGCCGGATAGGCCCAGGGGGGCGCATTCTGCGCGCTGCGCAGGAGGACATAGTTCGCGGCTTGTGCGCCGGCGGCAATGCTGCCGGCTGCGACGCTGAAGGAAACGACGGTCACCGGATTCCCAGCCGGATCCGCTCCCGGTGCAATCGCCGTGACGCTCACCCACGCGAAGTCGCCGGGCGCCTGCCCCTGCAGAACGCCGGCTGGGGCGAGAAGCAATTTGTCGCCCGCCTTGATCCCGCTGACCTTGCCGGCGAGCCAGACCGCCTTGGCCCCGCTCGCGGGCAGCAACGGGGCGTTCGCCGGTACCGTCCGCGCGCTGACAATGTCGGGCCGCGTCGCCGTGGTGTCGGCATCGAGTTCGAACACCTGCGGCTGCTTGCCGGGCCCCGGCTTGCTCTGGATCTGCAATCCCGTCGGCAGAACCGCGGGCTTGCTGCCGCTCAGCACCGCCGCGAGCGTGCCGCGCGCGCCCAGCGCGGGCCGCGGGCGATAGCCGAGCACCTGGATCAAGCGGCCGACGCTTTCCGGCAGGTCCGCCGTGCGGAGATACGCCTGCGTCGCGATCCGCTCGTTGTAGAAGGTGAGAACGTCGGCGAGGTACGCCCACCACTCGATCATCTGCACCGCAAGGTCGCCCTCGGCGCCCGGCCGCCAGACCTGTATCACCTGCCCGTCGATCGTCTGGGTGAGTTCCGTCTCGCCCGGCAGGGCCTGCAGCAGCGCGGCACGGAATCCCGGGTATTCGCCGACGCGATAGGCGATCGTGCGCAATCCCGGCGCGTTGTAGATCACCTGCGGATGCACCAGCGTGCCGCACGGGCAGATCGGCGTGAGGGCGCCACAGCAGCTCATCGCCCGCCCCCCACGGTTACCGCGAGCGCACCGTTCTCCGCCCGGCTCGGGTCATTGTCGCAGCGTATGATCTGATTGCTGCCGACGGCGACCGTGTCGCCCATCTCTACCAGCCCGGCGGAACGCCCGCGCACACGCACACGGATGCACAACACACCGGCAACGCCGGGCACCGCCTGGATCGCCGCCTCCAGCCGGCTGCGCTCGAGCGGCTGGCCGAAGCTGAAATTGTCCGGCGCAAAGAACCCGGGCGGCGCCAGCGCGGCGACGATCGCCTCCTTCACATCCGCCGCGAACGCATCGTCCGTCGCACACACGTCGATCGCGAGATCGAGCGAGACGTATTCCGGGTCCGGCACGTAGGATTCGTAGCCGGCCATGCGATAGCGGTTCAGCAGCGCGATGAGCTGGGTGCGCTGGGCCACGGTGACCTGCGCGCTGCCCAGCGGATCGGGCGTGGTGAACACGGTGAGCCAGCTGCCGGTCCAGCGAAACACGGTGCCCGCGCGCTGCACCCACGGCAGCGTCTCGGCAGCCTGCTTGTAGTCGGCGGCAATGACGGCGCGAAACTGCTGCGCGCGGAAGGCGCTCGGCGCAAGCCGCTGTACCGACTGCAGCGTCTGCGCATCCTGTCCCCCGGACGCTGGCAACGGGTTGCTGACCGAGAGATAGCGTCCGGTCGCGATGGTGGCCGCATCAAGCCGGCTGATGGCATCGGCGGCCACGTTGCCGGCCGCGCCCGCGCCGATGCGGTAGATCGCGGCGAAGCGCGTGCCGGCGTCCGGGTCGATGCCGAAGGTCCCGTCGCCGAAGCGGATCGTGTCGCCCGCGTCGCCGTCGTAGTCGGTACTGAACGCTGTTGTCGGAGTTGCGCGCGATCTGCGTGTAGCGCGCGGCATCGAGGGTGAAGGCGAGGTCGAATTCCCCGGCATCGAGCAGCCGCCGAAACCAGCTCCACGGCGTCGGGTCGGCCGCCGGGTTCTGCTGCTGCAGCAGGATCTCCGGCAGCGGCGCGCCACTCGGATCCAACGTCGGTTGCGGCAGCCACGCCACCGGCGCATTCGCGAGCGTGTAGAGATGCATCGCCGCCGGGCTGCCCGCGACGCCCGGCGCCGTCACCGCCCGCGCGCCGGTGCGCACGATCGTGCCCGGCTCGGCGTCGCCCGGCGCCGGCGGTCCGACCACGAACGCTCCTGCACGGTGCGGCCCTGCGTGGCCGGCGCGATGTTGCCGGCAAGCACCGTGCGGGTGAGGTCGCGATCGGCCGTGAGTTGGTCCTGCGCACGCCAGCGAATGCGCGTGACGGCCGTCGGCGCCATCGCGGCCGGCGGCGACGCGGGGCAGGTAAGCCACGGCGGGCCGTCCGCCGCGACCGGGCGTCAGGAACAGGTCGTCGCACTCCTCGCTCGCCCACGATCCGCCGGCATCGCCGGCATCGAGCAACTGGACGATCTGCCGCATCGGCGGGTCGGCGGTGCTCGCCGCTGCGGTCTCGATCAGCAGCAACTGGCCGGGTTGAAAGCCGAAGCCGCGACCGAGGACATACATCTCCGTCGCGCCGGCCTTCAGACACCGCTCGCTGTCGTCGAACCAGTACGGCGCGATGCCGACCTGCAGTTCCACAGCGCGCTTGCCGGCACGCCGCTCAGCGCGGATCCGAGCAGGCGCGTGCGCAGGCCGCTGCCGGTCTCGAACACGATCGGCGTCGCCGCTCGGCCCCGGCGCGATGACCGCGACGCCGTCGGGAATGGTGGCCACGCCCGGCGCGACGTCGAAGTGCAGCATCACGCTCGCCGAAACCGCCGGCGTGGGCTCGTAGTCGACCAGCCGCGCATGGCGGACGACCGACCGCCGCTGCGTCGCCGTCGCCAGCGTCGCCTCGGCGGCGATGCGGTCCTGGGTGTAGCTGAGATCGTCGGCGAGGGCGCTCAGCGCCTCCAGGAACATCACGCCGAAATCGGCCTCCGACCGCTCCTGCCACTGCGGATAGCGCAGCGCGGAGAAGTCGAGCAGCGCCTGCCGGAAGCTCAGGAAGTCCTTGGCGAGATAATTCGATGGGCGGCGCGTCGCCTGCGGGCGGCGGACACGGCGGCGCCGCCGGCTCGCAGTCGAGGTCGGAAGGGCAGCCGGCCTTGAACGAGAAGGCGACATGATCGAAGAAGCGGGTCGAGTGCCGGGCTCGGAGATCGTGAGCGTGTAGGTGGAGAAGTCGCCCGGCGCGGCGACGCGTAGCGTCAGCACCACGTGCCCGTCGTCGAAGCCCCAGTCGGTGTCCGCGATCGGCAGCACGGCCACGGTCGGGATCGTCTCGCCGCCGCGTGATCGTCGGCTGTCGCCGTCAGCGTGCCGATCGAATTCCACCGCGTTCAGGAAATGGACGTGCAGCGTCGTCTGCTGTTGGTTCGCGATCTCGACGAAGTCGATGCCGTTGAGCGCGGTCGACTGCAGGACGGCGGTGCGGCGGTCGCGGCTGGCCATGTCAGGTCACCAGGACCTGCGGTCTGCTGCTGGGACTGCGTCTCCAGCAGCACGTATTCGACCTGCACAAGGATCTGCGAATAGTCGCCGCCCGGCCCCGGCGTCACCGTGACGTTCCGCAGCTTGATCTGGTCGCCGAGCCAGCGGTTCAGGCTCTGCTGGACGAGAAGCTGCGTGGTCGCCTGCAAGCGCGTCGGAGTTGGGCGCGAACAGCAGCTGCCGCAGCCCGCAGCCGAACTCCGGCAGGTCCGCTCGCTCGCCCGGCGTGGTCAGCAGGACCTGGCGGATCATCTCATCGACATGGCGCGCGTAGGGCGACTGCGCGCGCCTGGCCGGAGACCGGGTCGATGCGGAACGGGAAAGCGTAGTCGGTGCGGCTCATGCGCCGCCATCCTAGAGCCCGGCGACCTGCGGCTGCGCCATGACGATCAGCACCGTGCCCTGCACCGCCTGGTCGGCGGCCACGCACAGCCCGACGCTCGCCTCGGTGAGCGTGAAGTCGCCGGTCGCCTTGCTGCGCGCGGCCGGCTGCACCCACTGCACCTGGACGCAGGGATGCGGCACCACGCCGAGGACGAAGGGGCAGCCGGCGATCAATGAACGTGTCGGACGCGCGCAGCAGCGAACGCGCCGCCGCCCTGCGCGCGCGTGTTGCTCGTCGATCGCCTGCACCGTGCCGCCGTGCGGGCACATCATGCACGCTCGCGGTGTTCAGCAGCGCCGGCATCGCTCACGTCACCTCCAGCGCGCCGTTGGTTGATGTTGACCTCGGAGTCGCCGAGCGCGATCTGGCTGCCGCCGCGCTGCAGCGAGATCCCGCTGGATCGAGCGTGACGTGTTGTCGTTCTGGTCGCTGATGGTGATCGTGCCGCCGTCGTCGTCGAGCAGGATCTTCTGCCCGGCCTTGGTGACGATCGCCTTCACGCTTGCGGTGGCGTCGGACGGCTGACTCGCCGTCGTGCCAGTAGCAGCCGGCCCAGATCGGGTAGGAGACGTCGCCGCCCTCGAACTCGATCCAGACGCCCGGCCCCGACCTCCGGCAGGAAGGCGAAGCCCATGCTGGGGCCGGCGAACGGGCACGCAGGGCCGCGCCCAGCCGGTCGCCTGATCGGCCAGCACGGCCGGCACCTTGGCCTTGATGCGCATGCGTGCGCGGCGTCGACGTCGGTGACGACGCCGCGGTACTTGCCGAAGAACCGGTTGCGCAGCCGCTCCAGCACGTCGATCAGCGTCGTGTTCGTCCATCGATCGCTGCGCCGTCATGCCGCGCCGACCAGCGCCGCGAGCCCGCCGGCGCCGCCCGCCGGCGCCGCGCCCACGGCGTTGCGCAGCAGCACGAACTTCATCGTGTGCGCCTCCTGGCGTGATGCGGTGGCGCACGCTCCAGACCAGATAGTTGCCGGAATGCAGCGCGCCGATGCCGGCCAGCGCGACCATCATGCCGGCGCGCAGCACGACGCCCAGCCGGTCGACATCCGCCTCGCCCTCGCAGCGCACGAACCAGTCCGCTCTCGCGCAGCACGGCCCTGCGCGCGCTGCGTCAGCTCGCCGGCGTCATCGACCGGCGCGGCCAGCAGCACGGTCATCGGCTGGCCGGCGAAAGTCGGCCAGGTCGCGCTCGCCGAGCGCGGTCGAGGCCGGAATCGTCGGTATCGCCGATCGCGCCGTCCTCGTCGGTGTCGCTGAACAGCGCCTGCCGCGCCACGACCGCGGTCGGGCGCGTCGCGTCCCACTCGAGGTCGAGCGCGCTGCACCGTCCAGTTGGTCGGATCGTTCAGCGTGAGTGGTGACGACGGGGTCGCCGTCGAGCGTCGGCGTGGCGAAGTAGCCGGTGCGCATGCCCGGGCTGTGTCGGCGCAGGCGACGCGGCAGACCTTGCCGTTGCGCCGGGCCAGCATGCGCAGGAACTGGATGTCCGAGCCGCGCTGCATCAGGCTGTGGCCGTCCTCGGTGTGCGAGGGCGAGTCGTCGTCTGCGTTCTCGTCGGCCGGCGTGATGCCGTAGTCGCCGAAGATCGCGCTGGCGACGTCGGCGTCGGTGACGTCGACCCACTCCTTCACGCGTCTCGGTCGGCGTTCATCAGCCAGGAGGCGTCCTGCCCCCAGACCGTCAGCGTGGCGTTGGTGGTGCCGGTCTCGAGGTGGATCTTCTGCGACAGCACGTAGCCGTCGAAGATGCACTGCGTGGCCGGACGGCGCCGCGCCGCCGCCGAACGCCGCCGCCGACCGCCCCCGCGGCGCCGGTCGAGCGCACCGCCGGCACCGCTGCCGCCTGCCGTCGCGACCACGCGCGACGGTGGCCAGCGGCGCGAACGCGCATCGGCGACGTAGGTCAGGTCGCCGTCGGTGTCGCGCGAGATCGGCAACGTGGATCTGCATGGCCGCCGGCAGATCCATGCTCTCCTCCACCTCGACCGACGCGATCAGCGTGTACAGGTCGGCGTCCGCCGGCTGGCCGTTCAGCAGGAGCTGGTAGCTGCTCGACATCAGCCGCTCACCGGCGCGCCGAGCGGAATGCCGACCAGGTCGCGTGCCGCCAGCGCGTCCGGCACGACGCTGTTGTTGGCGTCGCAGAGCCGCCAGAACGTGGTGGCGTCGCCGAGAAACCGCCCGGCGATCGGGTCGAGCCGCTGGCCCGGCTGGCGGCGCGCATAGCCCATGCACGGCGGCCGGACCGGGCAGCGGCGCGCGCACGGCCTGCACCACCGTGCCGTCGGCACGCGTGACCGCGTAGGTTGCGACCGTCAGCGTAGCGGCTGCCGGGAAAGAACATCGCGCGCCCCTACAGTGGAGTCGGCAGCATGCCGATGATGTCGGCGGCCGAGTTCGCCCAGGTTGGCCACCGCCTGCGCCTGCCGCAGACCTTGCGTGTAGACGTAGGCGACGGTCGCGATTGTCTTCATCGGCCCGTGCACGGCGACGATCTCGTCGGGCGTCAGCACGCGCAGCGTGATCTGCGCGTCGGCGTGCACCGGGTTCAGCGCCGTGTCGTAGAGCTTCTCGGTGATCGTGAGGTCGGTGACGCGCACCGGCACGATGCGCTGCGATCCCCAGACGAACAGCACAACCGGCACCTGCGATTCCGGCACACTCTGGCTCGTCGCCACGCTCACGCTGAAGCCCACGGCGTTGCTGGCGGCGCTGACCGTGCCGAGCAGCCCGGAACTCGCGGACCCGATCGGGTAGAGCAGCATCTCCAGCGCCGCGAGGCGCGGCTGCACGCCGCTCAGGAACGCGAGGCCCGCGCCCACCGGATTCCTGCCGGCGTCCGCGATCATCTCGTTGGCGTCAAGCGAAAGCGTGAACGAGAACTTCTCGCCGGGGAGTCCGGAGACAGTGAGCGGGTTGTGCCGTGCTCTGCCTTCGCCCGGTGCGGCGGTCGCCTCGCTCCAGGTATGCGTCATCGTCTCCGGATTGAACTGAAAGACGATTACGTTGGGCAGTTGTATGGGACCGATCGCGGTCGGCAGGAAGGAGATCAGCGCACCCTTGATCGACGCCCCGGCCATGCGTGCGGCTCACGGAATGCGGCGAAGCTGGCGCAGGGCCGCGCCGATCACGTGCTGCGCCAGCGCATCGGGCGCCGGCGCCTGTTCGGCGCCGAGTTCCACGCGCAGGGTCGGAATGTCGCCGGCCTGCGGAAGCGCGCCGGCCGCCGCGAGCCGCGCTGCGGTCTCCAGTGCGATCCGCCGCCCCGCCTCGGCCGAGACGCCGGCAATCTCGAAGACCATGCGGTCGATCTGCAGGCGCGCGGGCGGCATCGTTCAGCCCTGCGGCAGGCCGAAGGTCGCGAAGCCGCGCGCGAGCCGTGCCGCCTGCGCCGCGCCGGGGCGCACCGCCTGTCGGGCGGCAGCGACGGTGCGCGGCGGGGGCGGCGCGGGGGCGGGCGGCGGCGCCGGGGCGACGACCCGGACCTCCAGCGTGCCGATATGCAGCGCGGGCGCCGGGCGTGACGCGAGCGGCGGCGACGGCGCGGGGGGCGCCGGCGGCTCCAGCGTCGGCACCGGCAGCGTCGGGGTCGCGGCGCGAGGCACGGCTGCGCCGGCGGACGGCGATGACGCCGGCGCCGGCGGCGAGCGCGCGGCGGCGGGTTCAGCGGGGCCGCCCGGGCGCCAAAGCGGACGGTTCGGGCAGGGGCGTGACAGACGGCGCACGGGTCGACTCCGGCGCGGGAACGGGCGCGCGCGCAGCGTGCGCAGCCGTTGTTACTCTGGCGGGCACGGGCGCGCAGGACCGGCGCGCGGAGCGGGCTTGGCGATTGCTTGCACGACCGGCGTTCGCGCCGGCTGAACGGGCGGCGTTGCAAGCGGTTGCTGTGGTGCGGGCAGGCTGGGCCGGGGTGGCGGTGCGGCGGCCGCCGCCGGCGGGAGTGATGGGGGAACGAGCGCCGGGTCCGGCGTTAGCAGCGGCGGTGGGCCGGGGTCGGAACAGCGCCCGGGGCGGTGCGAGCACCGGGCCGGCCATGCGGCCGGCGGCGGATTGGGCGATCCCGCGCAGGTAGCCGCCGCGCTTCATGTCAGGCCGCCTCCGCCTGGCGCGCCAGCTCGGCGTAGCGCACCCGCCGCGCGTGCGGCATGCCGAGGATGGCGCTGCTCGGACCAGTGATAGCGTTGCGCCAGCGCATCCACGTCCGCGAACAGGAACCGCGCCCGGTCGCGCAGCTCCGTCAGGCAGTAGCGGCGCGGCTCGAAGCGCACGGCGACCGTCGCCCCGCACTCCGGGCAGCGGCCCTGCAGCTCGCTCGCCAAGTCCGGCGCCAGCGCCTGCATCGCCGCCTCCGCCGCACGCCGCAGCCGCGCCGGCGCGTCTGCGGGGCGCAGGCAGCGGCACACCAGCGCCGCCTCGGCATCCGGCCGCGTCCGCCACGGCGACAGGTCGTCGGCGCTGGGCAGGCGGAAACGCGAGCGACTCGCCCCGGCGCGTGTGCAGGTCGTACCAGCCCGGCGCGTCGGCGGCTTTCGCCACGGACCAGCCCGGCTTGGTTAGCGGCGCGGGCAGCGGGTGGTGGTGCGCGAGGTATGATGTAACATCGAAGCTGATGTCGATCCGGCTGCCGCAGCCGGGCGCCCCGCAGGTCACATCGGCCAGCACCCGGTCGCCGATCAGTGCCTGGCGCAGCCGCAACACGAACGCATCGAGATCGCACGCCGAGAGCGCGCCCCACGCGATCCCCTCCGCGCGGGCCAACCGCCGTGCCAGCGTCAATGCGAGCGCGGCGTCTGGCTCGATCCGGCCTCGGCAAGCAGCAGGTCCTCGCGCCCGGTCGGCGCGATGCAGCCGCACTTCGATCCCGCTCACCGGCAGGACGAACCCCGCGCCGTGCGCCGCGGCGCGGCGCGGCGGGCACATCAGGTCTCGGCAGCTCGGTGATCGTCGGATCGACCTCCCAGCCTTCGTTCTCGAGCTTGATGTGCTCGAGCGCGACCGCGTTGGCACCGGCGTCGAGATCGGGCAGCGCCTGGAATTCCGACACCCAGCAGCGATGCACGATGTAGCCGTGCACCGGCTGGCCTTCCTCGTTCAGCAGCTGGATGCGGATCTCGCGCCGCAGATTGGCGAGCGACGTGGTGGGATGGCCCTGGTCGAGCTTCTGCGCGGCGTCGGCCCAGGCGATGAAGTCGGTGTCCTGGGTGATGCCGCGCTCGAGCGTGATCGGCTCGTACTTGGTGCGCCCGAGGCCCTTGAGGATGATGTTGTTGCCGCCTTCCTTGTACTCGATCACGTCGGACGAGCGCTTGAGCGCGCTGACCTTGCTGACCGCCGCGACCGGCGTCGTGCTCTGGCCGAAGATAGACCAGGAAGCGGTACGACTTGTACGGGTCGAACCGGCTCGTGTTGACGGGGAAGATGGCCATGGGCGCTCCTTTCGGTCGACGCGGCGATGGTCAGGTGGTCTGGGTCTGGCCTGCGAGTCTGCGCGATGGTGATGACCACGAACTCGGCCGGCTTCAGCGGCGCGAAAGCCGACGACGATGTTGACGATGCCGTTGTCGATGTCGGCCTGCGTCGTCGTCTGGCTGTTGCACTGCACCTGGAACGCCTGGCTCGGCTTGTGCCCTGGAACGCGCCCTGCTTGAACAGGCCGAGCATGAACGCGTTGATGCTCATCGTGATCGCCGTCCACAGCGGCTCGGCGTTCGGCTCGAACACCACCCATTTCAGGTTGGCGTAGAGCGACTGCTCGAGGAACAGCGCCATGCGCCGCACCGGCACGTAGCGCCACTGCTCGTCGGTCAGCGGTGACCAGGGTGCGCGCGCCGAACACCACGGTGCCGATGTTCGGGAAATCGCGCAGGCAGTTGACGCCGAGCGGGTTGAGCACGCCCTGGCGCGGATCGGTCATCCGGCCGCGCGCCACGACGCCGGTGGTGTTGCTTGGTCGTCGCCTGGAACCCGGCCGGCGCCTTCCACACGCCGCGCGCGATGTCGGTCGCGGCATAGATGCCGGCGACCGTCGCCGGCGGGCGGGATCTCGTTCACGGCGCCCGGTGACCGCGTTCGTCGCCGCGCCCGGTGATCGGGTCGGGCGACCGCAGATAGGGGAAGTAGAGCGCGCCGTTCTTGCTGCGCGGCAGCGCCGGGTCGTTCGCGGTGTCCTGGATGCGATGCGGAAAGCCGGTGGCGGTGCCGTCGGCGGAATCCGCGATCGGCGGGTCCATGATGAAGAACGCCAGCTTGCGCTCGCAGAACGCGAGCGCGGTGCTGAGCACCAGCCCGTCCGAGACGCCGGGGATCACCATCATGTTGAACACCGGCAGCTTGTCGAGCAGCGTGTCTGCCTGGAGCACGGCGGTGAAGTCCGACGCCTCGAAGATCGTCGATGCTGACGCAGCCGGAAGCAAGGCGGGGAAGGTCTGCGACTGCACGCTGGTGGGAAACAGCGCCGGCGGCGAGCCCGCCGAGACGGTGACCAGCGACGAGACCGGGCTGTCCGCCGTGCCGATCATGGTCTCGATGAAATTCGGATTCGCCGCGACGCCGTCGTCCTGCACCGGATTCATGCTGACACGGCGATAGGTTTCGGTGATCCCGCCGCCGCCGGAGCGCGGGCCGTAGGTGATGATGACATCCGCCAGCTCGTCGCTCGGCGGCGAGACCGGAGCGGCGATCGGGCGGATCGTCACCGTCATCTGATAGGTCTCGTCGGTGATCTCGCGAGCAACGAAGCTGAGCCCGCCGAAACTCACCGTGGCGCCGGTCTGGGGCAGGTTCGAATTGTTCAGCGCGACGACAAACGCATCCGAGCCGCCGTTGAGGAAGAACTGATTGACTGCGACCGCGATGTCACCGAAGGCGCCGGCGGCGTTGGCGAAGGCGGCGCTGCGCACGAAGCCGCCGAACTGGCGCTGATAGTCGAGAAAGCCGAAGATCTCGACCGGCACACCAAAGTTCGCGGGATTGGTTTTGAGTGGGTGCGTGTAGCCGATGAAAACCGCGACGCTGGTCGGAGCGGGAGTGATCGTGTGGCTGGAACTCGGGCGCTTCCTGGATATAGATGCCTGGATATGTCGGCGTGACTGGCATTTCCCCCGACCCTTTGTGTTGTAAGCATCGACACACGACAAATCAGCCGCCGACGCTCCGCGGCAAACCACGAGTGTCGGCCTTCAACATTACAAGCAGGCGTTACCCACGACTTGGTGACAACGTATTTACCCTATGCGCGCGCCGCGCCCGGTTGCAAGCAGAAATCGTCGCGCCCGGTTACCGGGTCGAAACGTGGCGCAGCCCGTGCCGCGACGGCAAACTCATTCCTGCCGCGGGTACCTGCGCCTCCGCTGGCAGGCCGAGCTGTGCGCGCGCCTCCGCCGGCGTTGCGACCGCGCCGCCGAGACGCTCGATGATCTCACGCGCGCGCCGCACCAGGGCCGCGTTGCTCGGCGCCAACACGCCGCGATCGAGAAAGATGTTGTCCTCAAGCCCGACGCGCACATGGCCGCCGAGCACGTAGCTGACCGCGACGGCGGGAAACTCCATGCCGCCCGATCGCGAACCCGGTCCAGGTGGCACCCCTGGGCAGCAGGTCGCGTGCAAATACCATCGGCCTCGGCGCTCGCCGGGAAGCCATACTTGATGCCGAGCACGAGCGAATAGAGCCCTGGTCCCTGCAAAACGTTCTGCGCGATCAGGTCATGGGCGAGGCGGATGTCGCCGCTGTCGAACACCTCCAGCTCCGGCAGCACGCCGGCGGCGCGGATCACCGTCGCCATGCGCGCGATGTTGCTCGGCGTGTTGATGACCACTTCGGTGCCGAACGTCATGGTGTTGAGATCGAGCGTGCAGATCTCCGGCCGCAGCGCGGTGACATGCTCCACCCGCTTCTCCGGCACCGTGAGCGTCGTGCGCGGGCCGGCGACCTTGGGGTCGTCCTCGCTGGGGTCGAAGCGCCCGCCGGGGCCGGTGGTGAGATTGAGGATCAGCCGCGGGTCGCGTGTGCGAATGCGGTCCACGACCTCGCGATAGCAGCTCCAGCGCCATCGAGGGCCGCCCGGTCGCGGGATCGCGCACATGGATATGCGCGATACTTGCCCCCTCCTCGGCCGCCGGCCAGCGCGCTCTCGGCGATCTGCTGCGGCGTGACCGGCACCGCGGGATTTCGCCGGGATCGGTGAGGTTGCCGGTGAGTGCGCAAGTAATTATCACTTTTTCGTGCATGACGGACGATCCTCCGAACGGCGGGCGCATCCCGCCGGCAGCGTCACCGCCGCCGGCGATGGCGTGCGGCGCGAACATTTCTAGAGCGTTGTAAACATCGTAGGAGGCCGCCGCGAGGACGGTCAAGCGGGGTTGCGGCGCTGCCGCGCCGCTGCAAGCATTCGTCACCGCGATGGGAGAGCAGGCGTGTGATCGATCCGGGTCTCTACTTGGCGTTCGTGCTCGCCACCGCGTTGCTGATGCTGATCCCGGGGCCGAACGTGGCGCTGATCGTCGCGAACAGCGTCGCCTACGGGACGCGCTTCGGCCTGCTGACAGTGGCCGGCACCGCCTCCGCGATGGTCGTGCAACTGGCGCTGACGGCGTTCGGATTGGCGGCGGAGCACTCGGCACGCTCGGCGCGTGGCTGGAATGGCTGCGCTGGCTCGGCGTCGCCTATCTGCTGGTGCTCGGCGTGCGGCAGTGGCGCGCGCCGCCGGCGGACCTCACGCGCGTGCCGGCGCAGCCGCGCTCGGCGCGCCGGATCTTCGCGCGCGGCCTGCTGGTTTCGCTGACCAACCCGAAGACATTGTTCTTCTATGGCGCCTTCTTCCCGCAATTCATCACCGCCGGCCGCGCGCCGGGGCCGCAGGTGGCGCTGCTGGCGGCGACGTTCCTGGCGCTGGCGCTGCTGATCGACGGGCTGTGGGCGATGCTCGCCGGCCGGGCGCGCGCGCTGCTGGCGCGGCGGGGCCGGCTGCCCAACCGGCTCTCGGGCGGATTGCTGATCGGTGCGGGCGTCGGCCTCGCGCTGGCGCATCGGCGGTAGGGCGCGACGATGCGGTGGACCAGACCTACAACCGCATCGCCGGCCGCAGCCTCGAGCGCATCGCGGCGCTCAGCGACGGCGTGTTCGCGATCGCGATGACCCTGCTGGTGCTCGATCTGCGCGTGCCGGCGGCGGAGGCGATCCATGACAATGCCGGGCTGCGGCATGCGCTGGTCGAACTCGCGCCACGGCTGCTGGTCTATGTGATGAGCTTCATGACGCTCGGCATCTTCTGGCTCGGGCAGCAGACGCAGCTCAGCCATCTCGCGCGCAGCAACCGCGACCTGAGTTGGCTGCATTTCGGGTTTCTGTTCTTCGTGACGGTGATGCCGTTCTCCACCTCGCTGATCGCCGAGTTCGTCGCCTACAGGCTCGCGCTGGTGGTCTATTGGGCGAACATCCTGCTGCTGGGCGTGACGCTGTATGCAAGCTGGCGCTATGCGCGGCGCGCCGGCCTCGTGCGCGACGAGGCGACGGTCGCGCTCGCCTGCGCGGTGGAGCGGCGCATTCTCGTGGCGCAGCTGCTCTACGCGGCCGGTGCGCTGCTGTGCATCGTGAGCCCGTATTGGAGCATCGGCTTCATCCTGCTCGTGCAGCTCAACTACGTGCTCGCGCCGCGGCTTCCCGTGCTGTCGCGGATGTAGCGGCGCCCCGATCACCAGAGCAGCAGCGCCAGGGCCGCGCCGAACAGCGCCGCGTGCACGGCATGGCCGGGTTCCCAGCGATCGCGCACGGCGGCCCGTGTGGCCGGCATCGCGTCCGCGTGCATCGCGCTGATCCGCGCATTCATCGGCGCGACGAGCAGCGCCCGGCGCAACAGCCAGCGTCGCATCGTCTGCTCCCGTTCATTCGCCCTAACGACGAAATGGGGGAGCCGGTTGTGACATGGCGGGAGCGCCGGATCAGCCGCCGCCGAGTGCCGCCTCCGCCGTGCGCACCGCCTGCAGCGGCAGCGCGGCGCGCCCGACCACCTGCCCGCCGACGCAGGCGAGCCAGCCGGCGCCGGCCGGCGGGGTGGGGCGCAGTTCGACAACCCTGCCCTGCGCGTCGAGCGCAACGGCGCGATAGAGCCGCCAGCCGGTGGCGAGCGGCCCGCGAACGCGAACGACGCGGGCGATGGTGCGGCCCGCGTCGTCGATACCGATCCATTCCAGCGTGCGGGGCTTCCCGTCGCCCTCGTCGACCCGTCCGCGCATCCAGTGCAGGCGCGGCGGTTGCATCCTAGGCGCCTGCCGTCATGCGCCCGCCCTCATGCGCTAGCCCTGGTCATGCGGACTTTGCCATGATCTCGTCGGCAATGTTGCGCGGCACCGGATCGTAGTGATGGAACTGCATGGTGAAGGAGGCGCGCCCCTTGGTCATGCTGCGCAGGTCGGAGATGTAGCCGAACATCTCCTTCAGCGGCACATGCGCGCGCACCATGATGGTCGACCCCGCGCTCTCCTGGTTCTGGATCATGCCGCGCCGGCGGTTGAGGTCGCCCACGACATCGCCCACGTGATCTTGCGGCGTCGTGACCTCGACATCCATGATCGGCTCCAGGATCACCGGCGCCGCCTTCTTCATTCCGTCGCGGAAACAGGCCTTCGCGGCGATCTCGAACGCGAGCGCGCTGGAGTCCACGTCGTGGTACTTGCCGTCGAGCAGCGTCGCCTTGAAGTCCACCGTCGGGAAGCCGGCGAGCACGCCGGTGTCGGCCTGGCTGCGGATGCCCTTCTCCACCGCCGGGATGTACTCCTTCGGCACCGCGCCGCCGACGACGCTGTTCTCGAATTCGAAGCCAGTGTTGCGCTCGAGCGGCGCGAAGGTGACCTTGACCTCGGCGTACTGGCCCGAGCCGCCGGTCTGCTTCTTGTGCGTGTAGGTCTCGGTGTGCGGCCGCGTGATGGTTTCGCGATAGGCCACCTGCGGCGCGCCGATATTCGCCTCGACGCCGTATTCGCGCCGCAGCCGGTCGATGATGATCTCGAGGTGCAGCTCGCCCATACCGGAGAGGATGGTCTGCCCGGTCTCCTGGTCGGTCTTGAGCCGCAGCGAGGGGTCCTCGGCGGCGAGCTTCTGCAGGCCGATCGTCATCTTGTCGACCAAGTCCTTCGTGCGCGGCTCGACCGAGATGTCGATCACGGGCACCGGGAAGGCCATGCGCTCCAGTACCACCGGGTCCTGGGGTGCGGCGAGCGTGTCGCCGGTGCCGGTGTCCTTCAGGCCGACGAAGGCGACGATGTCGCCGGCGGAAACTTCCTTGAGCTCGGCGCGCTTATCAGCGTGCATCTGGAACATGCGCCCGACGCGCTCGCGGTGCTCCTTGGTCGTGTTGAGCACGGTGTCGCCGGTGCGCAGCGTGCCGGCATAGATCCGCACGAAGGTCAGCGTGCCGTATTTGTCGTTGATGATCTTGAAGGCGAGGCCGGCGAACGGCGCCTGCGGATCGGCCTTGATCCGGCGCGGCTCCGCCTCGCTCTCCTCCTGCCCCTCTGCCACGGCGACCGCGATGCCCGGCACGTCCACCGGTGAGGGAAGATAGTCGATCACCGCGTCGAGCAGCGGCTGCACGCCCTTGTTCTTGAACGCGGTGCCGCACAGCACCGGGCGGAAGACCCCGGTGATGGTGCCCGTCTTGATGCAGCGCTTGAGGGTGTCGACGCCAACGTCGCCGTGCTCGAAATACTCCTCCATCGCGGCGTCATCGACGGACAGCGCCGTGTCGAGCAGCGTCTGCCGATAGGCGCGCGCCTGTTCCAGCAGCTGGTCCGGAATCGGCTCGTCGTGGAACTTCGCGCCGAGCTCGCTGCCTTCCCAGACAATCGCCTTCATCTCGACCAGGTCGACCACGCCGCGGAACTGGTCCTCGATGCCGATCGGGAGCTGCAGCAGCAGCGCGACGATGTCGAGCTTCTCCTTCAGGCTGTCGCAGGCGCGGAAAAAATCGGCACCGGTGCGGTCCAGCTTGTTGACGAAGATGATGCGCGGGACGTTGTAGCGATCGGCGAGCCGCCAGTTGGTCTCCGACTGCGGCTGCACGCCGGCGACGCCCTCGATGATGAAGATGGCGCCGTCGAGCACGCGCAGCGAGCGGTTGACCTCGATGTTGAAGTCGATATGGCCCGGCGTGTCGATGATGTTGATGCGGTTGCCCGCCCATTCGCAGGTCACGGCGGCGGAGGTGATGGTGATGCCGCGCTCGCGCTCCTGCTCCATGTAGTCGGTGGTGGTGGTGCCGTCGTGCACCTCCCCGACCTTGTGCGAGACGCCGGTGTAGTAGAGGATGCGCTCCGTCGTCGTCGTCTTCCCCGCGTCGATGTGCGCGGTGATGCCGATGTTACGGATCTTCTCGAGTGCGGTGGTCGTCACGCTGGCCTCCGGTTAGCTCACGGACAAGCGATCGGGGCGCCGCGACCCGTTTCGGTCCGCGCACCCTGCTGCCCCCGGCCCCGATCAGCCGGCTGTTCGGCGGTCAGATGCCCGCGTGGGCCGCGAATTGCAAGCCCCGATCGGCCCCCGGCTCAGCCCTCCAGCGCCTCGTCGAGGTCGCGGATGAGGTCCGCGGCCGTCTCCAGGCCGACCGAAAGCCGGATCACGTCCGGGCCGGCGCCGGCGGCGGCCTGCTGCTCCGCAGTGAGCTGGCGGTGCGTGGTGCTCGCCGGGTGCAGGATCAGGCTGCGGGTGTCGCCCACGTTCGCCAGGTGCGAGAACAACCGCACGCGCTCGACCAGCCGCGTGCCGGCCTCGTAGCCGCCCTTGAGGCCGAAGGTAAACACCGAGCCCGGCCCGAGCGGCAGGTATTTCTGCGCCAGCGCATGGAAGGGGCTGGTCTCCAGGCCGGCATACGAGACCCACGCCACCCGCTTGTGCCCGGCCAGGAATGCGGCGACGGCGTGCGCATTGGCAACGTGCCGGGCCATGCGCAGCGGCAGCGTCTCGATCCCGTTCAGGATCAGAAACGCGTTCATCGGCGCCAGCGTCGGCCCGAAATCGCGCAGCGCCACCGCGCGCGCCTTGGTGGTGAAGGCGAAGTCGCCGAAATTCTCGTAGAAGCGCAGGTCGTGATAGGCGGGCTCCGGTTCGGTCAGCGCCGGGAACCGCCCGCCCTGGCGCCAGTCGAACTTGCCCGACTCGACGATGATGCCGCCCAGCGCATTGCCGTGCCCGCCGAGAAACTTCGTGAGCGAATGGCAGACGATGTCCGCCCCCCATTCGATCGGCCGGCAGAGGAAGGGCGAGGCAAGCGTGTTGTCGACGACGAGCGGCAGGCCCGCCTCATGCGCGATCTTCGCGACCGCTTCCAGGTCGACGACGATGCCGCCGGGATTGGCCAGGCTTTCCACGAAGATGGCCTTGCACCGCGGCGTCAGCGCGCGGCGGAAGTTCTCCGGCTCAGTCGGATCGACGAAATGGCAGGTCCAGCCGAGCTTGGGGAACGACAGGCCGAACTGGGTGAGCGAGCCGCCATAGAGGTTGCGCGAGGCCACGAATTCGTCGCCCGGCTGCAGCAGCGTGAAGAAGGTAAGGAACTGCGCCGCGTGGCCGGAGGCGGCCGCCAGCGCCGCGCGCCCGCCCTCCAGCGCCGCCACCCGCTCCTCCAGCACCGCGACGGTGGGATTGGAGAGCCGCGTGTAGACATGGCCGAAACTGTGCAGGTTGAACAGCGAGGCGGCCTGCTCGACGTCGTCGAACACGAACGACGTGGTCTGGTAGATCGGCGTCGAGCGCGCGCCGGTGGCCGCGTCCGGCGCGGCACCGGCATGGATCGCACGCGTCTCGAACCCCATGTCGGCGGCGCGCGCGGGCGCCGGGCGCGGCCGGGTCGGGCGCGGCTGCGGCGGCTCGGCCGGGCGGTTGCGGATCAGGCCGGAATTGACGCCGGACCAGGAGAGTTCGCCGCCCAGCCGCCCGAACTCGATCTTCGCGCAGCGGTCCATGACGACGTCGAGCCCGGCCGCCGCCGCCCGCGCCGCAGCGGCGTCGTTGCGGATGCCGAGCTGCATCCACACGACCTTCGCCCCGATCGCGATCGCATCGTCCACCACCGGCCCCACCTGATCGGAGGGCCGGAAGATATCCACCATGTCGACGGGCTCGGGGATGTCGCGCAGCGAGGCATAGACACGCTCGCCGGCAACGGTCTCGCCCGCGAGGGTGGGGTTCACCGGGATCGTGCGGTAGCCCTTGCCCTGGAGGTAGCGCATCACGAAGGCGCTCGGCCGGTTCGCATTGGATGAGACGCCCACGACCGCGATCGTGCGCACGCGCGCCAGGATTCCGCGCAGATAGGCGTCCGAATAACCCAGCGGGGCGATCTCGTTCATTGCGTCCCTCCTGCGGCCGCGCGCGCCGTCTGCCGCCGCATGTGGCACCCCCCGGGCGGCGGCGCAAGCTTGTGCCGCCACGGGCGCCAAGGTTAAGAACGCGGTGCGGAGGACCCCGAGGCGAATGACCGGTCGCATCATCTACGACGGGCCGAACTATCGCGTGGTGCACCACCGGGTCAGCAACGCGCCGCGCGTAGTCGTCAACTTCGAGGTCTGGCTGCCCGAACCGGCGCGCGAGGCCCCGGCGACGGCGACCGAGTTCTTCGTCGCGCGCGGCATCAATTTCATCGGCATCAAGCCGGCGGCGAACGACTGGTTCCAGCACGACGAAATTCTTGCGGCGATCGGCGCGATCCGCGACGCGACGCCGGGTGCGCAGCGGGTGGGCTATGGCGGCAGCATGGGCGCCTTCGCCGCGATCAACTTCGCCGAGGTGCTGGCACTCGACTCGCTCGTCGCCGTTTGCCCGCAGTTCTCGATCCAGCGGCACCGGGCACCGTTCGAGCATCGCTGGCAGCAGGAGGCCGCGCGCATCGACTTCCGTCATGACGGCATCGACCGCATCGCGCCGCTGCGTCACGGCTACATCCTGTACGACCCGTTCAGCGAAGACCGCGCGCATGTGCAGGCGATCACCGCGTGCCATCCCGCGTTGACCCTGGTGCCGATTTCCTTTGCCGGGCACGAGCAGCTTCGCTTCCTGACCCATGCCGGGCTCGCCGCCGACCTGCTCATCGGGCTGGTCGAGGGGCGGTTCGATCGCGCCGCGATGGTGCGGCGCATGCGGGCCGCGCGGGCCGCGAGCAACCTGATCTGGCTCGGCGCCGCGCGCCTGCTGCTGCAGCGAAGGCAGGCTGCCGCCGCGCTGCGCGCGATCCTGCGCGCGAAGGCCGACCCGCTGCCCGATCCCTATCTCGGCGACGTCACGCACGCCGAGATCCTGCGCCTGCTGGGCCGCGAGGCCGAGGCGCGGTCGCTGGTTTCGGCGTGGCTCGCGCATCCGGCGCTGGGGGCGGCCGCGCGCTGGCAGCTTGCGCAGTGGGCCCCGCCGGCCGTGGCCGCATTCCACCCCGCGCCGCGGCCGCGGTGGCGACGGCTGGTGTCATGGCGGCACTGAGCAGGGCGACGTTGAGTGGGGCGACGCCAGGCGGACCGGGGCGCAGCTTCGGGCTCGACCTGCTGCGCTTCCTCGCCGTGGGCTTCGTGCTGGTCGCGCATTGCGCCGCCGTGTACGGCCACATGCTCGGCTGGCAGCCGCCGGCGCTGGTGGGCATGGCGGCATTCTTCGGCGTGGAACTGTTCTTCGTGCTGAGCGGCTTCCTCATCGGGCGCCTGCTCCTCGACATCGTCGAGACGGCGCCGACCGGGCGCAGTTGGTGGACCTTCATGCTCCGCCGCTGGATGCGCACGCTGCCGCCCTACTACGCCTGGCTCGCGCTGCTGCCGCTGCTGCTGCCGAGCCCCGGCGCCGCGCGGCTGCTGCAGTTCGCGAGCATGACGCAGAACCTCGCATGGCCGATGCCGGCGGACGGGTTCTTCAGCGTCTCCTGGTCGCTGGCGATCGAGGAGTGGTTCTATCTCGCGTTCAGCGCGGCGCTGATCGGCGCGGTGGCGCTCGCGCGCGCACGCTGGCCGGTATGGCCGGTCATCGCGGCGTTCATGATCGTCCCGGCCATGGCACGGATGGTCGTCGGCGCGCCGGCCGACTATGTGCCCGCGGTCTACCAAGTCGTGCTGTTCCGCCTGGACGCGATCGCCTGGGGCGTGGCCCTGGCGAAGCTGCATCGCGACGGGAGCACGATTTTCGCGCACCCACGTCTCGCGCTCGCGCTCGGCGTGCCGCTGGTGGTGCTGGTCTGGCTGGAGTCGGGCACGAATTTCCTGCCGATCAGCCGCGCGCAGTTCATCGCCACGCATCTGTTCGCGACCTCGCTCGCGCTCAGTCTCTGCCTTGTCGGCGCCGTCGCGCTGCGCCACGCGACCGGGGCAGCGGCACGGGTCATCGGGTTCGGGGCGAGCATCTCCTACGGCGTCTATCTCACGCATCTGACGATCCTGGAGGCGGTGCTGCTCTATGCGTCGACGCACGCACACGGCGCACTGTTCGTCGTCGCGATGTCGCTGCCGCTGATGCTCGCGGTGCCCTGGGCATCGTTCCGGTTCTTCGAGGCGCCGCTGCTGGCACGGCGGCCGGCGCAGTTCGCCGCCGCCGCGCGCCCGCATGTCGCCCTGCGCCCGGCGGTGGAGGGGCGCTGATGGACCGCTTCGTCCCGCGTTCCGCCGCCGGCATCTCCGCCGACTACGCGGCCTGGGTGCGCGCGCACGATACGCTGGACGACGCCGCGCGCGCCGCGATTGCCGACGACGTGGCACGGCTGCCGTACCGGCCGCTGATCTCGCTGCTGCTGCCGCTGGACGCCGGGATCGCAGCGGGCTGGCGGCGACGCTCGCGGCGTTGCGCGGGCAATTCTATCCCCACTGGGAGGTGTGCGCCGCCGGCCGCGGCGACGAGGCCGGCGTGTTCGCCGCCGCGGCCGCGCGCGACCCGCGCCTGCGCCTGGTCGATCCGTCGCCGTTCGCCGACCCGGCCGAGGCCGCCAACGCGGCGCTGGGCGCGGCCGAGGGGGTGTTCGTCGCGCTGCTCGCGCCCGGCGACCAGCTTGCCGACGCAGGCGCTGTACGAAGTCGCGGTCGCGCTCGCAGGCGCGCCGGAGACCGAGCTGCTCTACACCGATGAAGACCGCATCGACACGGTCGGCGAACGCGCGGCGCCGCGCTTCAAGACCGGGTGGGACCCGGACCTTCTGCTTGCCCACGACTATATCGGCAGCCTCGCGGTCTGGCGGCGCGCCACGATCGTTGGGCGCCGGCGGGCTGCGCCGCGGGTTCGGCGACGCCGCCGCGTATGATCTCGCGCTGCGCGCCACGGCCGAGATGCGACCCGACCGCATCGTGCATCTGCCGGCGGTGCTGTGTCACCGCCCGGTCGAACGCGAGCGGCCGCTGCACCACGCGATGCTCGGCGAGGACGCGCAGGCGGCACAGCGCGCGGTGCGCGAGCGGCTGGGGGCCGCCGGCGCGCATCGAGCCGGCGCCGCTCTGGCCCGAGCGCCAACCGCGTGATCTGGGACGCTGCCCGATCCGCCGCCGCTGGTCTCCGTCATCATCCCCACCCGCGACCGCGCGAGCCTGCTCGCGCGCTCCGCCTGGGGCGTGCTGGCTCGCACCGACTATCGCCCGCTGGAACTGCTGATCGTGGACAACGACAGCCGCGAGGCGGAGACGGCGGCGATGCTCGCCGATCTTGCGCAGGATGCGCGCGTGCGCGTGCTGCACCATCCCGGCGGGTTCAACTTCGCCGCGATCAACAACCACGCCGTGCAGGAAGCGCGCGGCGAGATCGTCGTGCTGCTCAACAACGACGTGGACGTGATCCGGCCGGACTGGCTCGGCGAGATGGTCGCGCAGGCGCTGCGCCCGGATGTGGGCGCGGTCGGCGCGAAGCTGCTCTACGCCGACGGGCGGTTGCAGCATGGCGGCGTCGTGCTCGGGCCGGGGCTCGCCGCCACGCACATCCTGCGGCTCGCCGAGCGCGACGATCCCGGCGTCAACGGGCAGCTTGCGCTGGCGCGCTCGCTGCTCTGCGTCACCGGCGCGTGCCTCGCCATGCGGCGCGCCGTGTTTCTGGAGGTCGGCGGGCTGAACGCGGAACGCCTCGGCATCGCCTTCAACGATCTCGACCTGTGCCTGCGCCTGGGCGAGTTTGGCTACCGCGTGGTGTGGACGCCGTTCGCGGAGCTGTTCCACCTCGAAAGCCAGAGCCGCGGCATGCCGGACACGCCGGAGAAGCAGGCGCAGGAGGAACGCGAAGTGGACTATCTCTGGCGCTACTGGCGCCACGCCTTCGACCGCGACCCGTTCCAGAACCCCAACCTCACCTGCGGCTGGCATGAGCCGCTGCGTCTCTGTCCGCCGCGCCGCCGGAAGCCGTGGCAGCGCGCGGCATGAGTGGGAGCGCGTGATGGACGTCCACGCCGACCTCGCCGCTTCGGGCCTCGCCCCGCTGCTCGACGCGGAACTCGATCCGCTGTTCTGGCGCCCGTCGCGCGCCGGGACCGAGAGCGCCTGGACCGGCCACGTCCCGTTCGCGCACTGGCTGGTGCGCGCGATCCGTCCGCGCATGCTGGTGGAGCTGGGCACGCATAACGGCGTCTCCTACGCCGCGTTCTGCGAGGCGGTGCTGCGCGCGCAGCTCGATACCCGCTGCTTCGCGGTGGACACCTGGCAGGGCGACGCGCATGCGGGCTTCTACGGCGAGGAGGTGTACGCCGACCTGCGCCGGTTCCACGACGGCCGCTACGCCGCGTTCTCGGAGCTTCTGCGCTGCACGTTCGACGCGGCCCTGGGCACATGCCGGACGGCGCAATCGACCTGCTGCACATCGACGGCTGCCACGACTACGCCGCGGTCGCCCACGATTTCTCGAGCTGGCAGCCGAAACTTTCGGAACGCGCGGTGGTGCTGTTCCACGACACCAACGAGCGCGAGCGCGACTTCGGCGTCTGGCGGCTGTTTGCCGAGCTGCGCGGCCGCTATCCCGGGTTCGAGTTCCTGCACGAGCACGGGCTCGGCATGCTGGCGGTGGGGCGCAATGCGCCGCCGGCGGTCGCCGCCCTTTGTGCGCTCGACGATGCGGCACAGATCAATGCGATGCGGGAGCGCTTCTCGATGCTCGGCGAGCGGTGGCGCATGGAGGTGACGCAGCAGGCGCTGCGCCGGCAGTTTCAGGCCAGCCGGCCGATCGCCGCCGTCGCCGCCGAATCGGCGCAGATGCGCGCGCGCGCCGCCGCGCAGGCCGCCGCGGCGCGCGAGGCCGCGGCGGCGGCGTATCAGGAGCTGGACCGGCTGCAGCTGCTGATCGGCGACCCCGAAGCCGGCCGCGCCGCCGTCGCCGAGGCGGTGCGCCTGCGCGCGGAACTGGCGCGCCTGCGCTGGAGCGCACGCAGCTGCTGGCGTCGCCCGCCTGGCGCATCGGCAACCGGCTGCTGGGGCCAGCGCGTCCCGGCGCCCTTGCGCGAGCGCGCCCGGCAGGGCGCCCGGCTCGCCGAGTGGAGCGCGACCCTGCGGTTGCGCAACGCCTGCGCCAGCGGGCCGCGCTGCGCGACCACCTTCAGCTTCTGGCCGAAGCGCGCTGTTCGATCCGGGCTGGTATGCAGCGCGCTATCCCGATGTGGCGGGGCAGCGAGATACCCGCGCTGCACTACCTGCGCTACGGCGGGCCGGAGGGGCGCCATCCCGGGCCCGCCTTCGACGCCCAGTGGTACCTGGAGCAATATCCCGATATTGGCGGCGGCAATCCGCTGCTGCACTATCTGCAGGCCGGCGCCGCCGAGGGACGCGCGATCCGGCCCGTGCGCGACCCGCAACCCGCGGTGCCGCCGGCGAAGCTCGCCGCGGTGCCCGCAGCGCTCAGCGTGGTGTTCGTCTCCGGCGAGCCGGACACGCCGGGCCACATCTATCGCGTGCTGCGCCCCGCCCGCGCCGCCGAGCGGATCGGCGCCGTCGTCGCCATCATGACGATGCCGGAGATTGCCCCGCGGCGCGACGAGATCCTCGCCGCCGACATTCTGATCATGTGGCGCACGCCGCTCAACGAGCAGACTAGGGTCGCGATCGAGGCGGCGCAGCGGGGGCGCGCCCGCCTCGTGTTCGATCTCGACGACCTGATGGTCGAGCCGGATCTCGCCCGCCGCGACCTCCTGGACGCGCTGCGCAGCGAGCGCATGACCGAGCCGCCGCGCGCGGCCACTATACGCGGATGCGCGAGACGATGGAGCGGGCCGCGTTCTGCACCGTCTCGACCGACGAACTGGCGCGTTCGATGCGCCGCCACAGCAAGCCGACGCTCGTGGTGCCGAACGGCTTCGACGAGGCGACGTTGCGCCGCTCGCGCCACGCCGCAAGGGCGCGCCGGCAGGCCGCGGAGGACGGGCTGCTGCGCCTCGGCTACGCCGCCGGCACGCGCACCCATCAGCGCGACTTCGCCCAGTGCGCCGAAGCAGTGGCGCGCATCCTGTGCGAACGCCCGCATTGCCGGCTGGTGCTGTTCTTCAGCCACATCGACACGTTTCCCGTGCTGGAGCCGGGCGAGTTTCCCGCCCTTACCGGGCTCGAAGCGCAGATCGAATGGCGCCAGACCGTGCCGCTCGACCAGATGCCCGAGGAGATGGCGCGCTTCGATGTCAACCTGGCCCCGCTCGAGGCCGGCAACCCGTTCTGCGAAGCCAAGAGCGAGCTGAAGTTCTTCGAGGCAGCGCTAGTCGACGTGCCGACCGTCGCCTCGCCCACCGCCCCGTTCCGCCGCGCCATCGCGCACGACCGCACCGGCTATCTCGCCGCCACGCCGGAGGCGTGGTACGCCGCGCTCGTCCGCCTGCTCGACGATGCGGCATTGCGCCTGCGCATCGCGCGGGCCGCCTATCGCGACGTGCTGTGGCGCAACGGGCCGGAGCGGCGGGTCGAGCTGGTGGCCTCGGTGCTCGAACAGGTGCGCGGGGACGCGCCGGCCGCGCGTGCATTCGCGCTCGACCTCCAGCGCGCCGCGCTGCCGCGCACGCCGCCTGCACTGCCGGAAACACCGCGCCCTGTTCGCCGCCGACCGGCTCGGCGATGCCGAGGTCACGGTTATCGTTCCGCTCTACAACTACGCCCAACACATCGAGGAGGCGCTGGAGTCGGTGCGCATGCAGTCGCTCGCGGCGCTCGACCTGATCGTGCTGGACGACGCCTCCACCGACCATTCGGTGGAGGTGGCGCTGGCCTGGCTGGAACACAACGCCGCGCGGTTCAACCGTGCGCTGTTGCTGCGCAACGCGGCCAATCGCGGGCTCGGCCCGACGCGCAACGCCGGCTTCGCCGCCGCCGAGACGCCCTATGTGCTGCCGCTCGATGCCGACGACCGGCTGCTGCCGGCGTGCTGCGACACGCTGTTGCGCGCCGCACAGGCCAGCGGCGCCGCGTTTGCCTATCCCGTGATCCGCCAGTTCGGCGAGGCGGAGGGCCTGCTCGGGGCGGTGCCCTATGCGCCGGCGCTGCTGATCGGCATGCCGTTCGTGCATGCGATGACGCTCGTTTCCGTCGCCGCCTGGGCCGAACTCGGCGGGTTCGGCGACTCGCGCCTCGGCTGGGAGGACTACGAGTTCTGGTGCCGCATGGCCGAGCACGGGCTGACCGGGCAGCAGGTGTCCCGGCGCGCCGCTCGCCGAATATCGCGTCCACCGCGAATTCCATGCTGTGGTCGGTGACCGAGACGGCGAGAACAAGCCGCGCGTGATGACGGAGATCCGGCGCCGGCACCCCTGGCTGTCGCTGGTCGACGCGAAGCGCGCCGAACCCCGCGAGACCTGAGCCCGGAGAGCCGCGTGTCCAAGTTCCATTTCGTGCAGGACTACGAAGGCCTGGTCGCCGAACTTCTCGCACAGCACCCGCTCGACGAGGCGATGAGCCTCGCCGTCGGCGGACGCTACGAGCAGGTCGGCCGGATCGAGTGCGCGGCCCTGCGCCATGCCGGGCTCCGCGACGGCATGGCGCTGATCGACCTCGGCTGCGGCAGCGGCCGGCTGGCCTGGGCGGTCGGGCAGCAGATGCAGATCGAATACTGCGGCATCGACATCGTGCCGGCGCTGCTGCACTACGCGAGAACCAAGGCGCCGCCGCACTACCGCTTCGTGCTGCACCGCGAGCTGAACGTGCCCGCGCCGGACGGCAGCGCCGACATGGCCGCGGCACTCAGCGTGTTCACCCACCTTCTGCATGCCGAGAGCTTCCTCTATCTGCAGGACCTGTTTCGCGTGCTGCGGCCGGGTGGGCGCCTCGTGCTCTCGTTCCTCGAATTCGCCGAGCCGGAGCACTGGGCGGTGTTTTCCGGCACAGTGAAGGCGTATCGCCACGGCATGCTGCCGCATCTCAACCAGTTCCTCGCCCGCGACGCGATTGATCTCTGGTGCGGGAAGCTGGGCTTCCGGCGCGAGTGCTTCATCGACGCCGGCGCCGCGCCGTGGGGCGAGCCCGGCCCGCTCGGCCAGTCGATCGCGATTCTGCAGCGCCCCTGCCCGGAGGAGCAACGATGGATCTGACCTGCTATGTCCGCGACGGCTGGCGCCCGAAAATCCGGCCGGCGGAGGCGACGCGGGCGTGGATGGACGCGAGCCCCGAGCGCTTCGCCTATCGCTGCCTGCCGCTCAACATCGCCAACGCGCATGGCTGGGAAATCCTCGCCTCCACCGGCGTCAGCGCCTACTGGACCGGCGGCGGGGGGGTCGAGGACGTGGTGGTGCGGCCGGACCCCGGCACGCCGGCCGACGCCGCGCCGGTCTCGCTGTTCGGGCAGGGCGTGCTGACGTTCCACGTCTTCGGGCTGTTCCGCACCCCGCCGGGCTGGAATCTCTGGGTGGGCGGCTCGCCCAACCTTCCGAAGGACGCGATCTATCCGCTCACCGGCGTCGTCGAGACCGACTGGGCGCCCTACACCTTCACCATGAACTGGCGCTTCACCCGGCGCTACCGCCGCGTGCGCTTCGAGCGCGACGAGCCGATCTGCTTCATCTTTCCGGTCCAGCGCGCGGTGCTGGAGGAGGTCAGCCGACCCTGCGGCCGATGCAGGACGAGCCGGGCCTGAGCGAGCAGTTTGCCGCCTGGAGCCGCTCGCGCGACGATTTCCAGGCGAAAGTCGCCCGCGAGGCGGCCGGTCGCGCCGACCGATCGCTGGCAGAAGCGCTACTACCGCGGCGTCGACATGGACGACCGCACGCCGATCGCCGATCATCGGGCCAAGTTGCGGCTGCGTCCGTTCGCGACCCGACCGGCGGAGGGCTAAGCGCCATGACGGCACCCTGGCAGCGACGCGGCTACAACATCGCGCGATGCGCGCGCTGGCGCGCGCCGCCCTGCCGCGGCCGGTGTTCGATTTCGCCGACGGCGGCGCCGAGGACGAGCGCACGCTGCGCCGCAACGAGGCCGCCTTCGCCGAACTCGCGCTGCTGCCGCGCCCGCTGAACGGGCCGGCGACGCGCGACCTCTCGGTCGACCTGTTCGGCACGACGCTCGCGCTGCCGTGCTGATCGGGCCGACCGGGCTCGCCGGCCTGTTCTGGCCCGACGGCGAGCGCGCGCCGCGCGCGCCGCCGCCGCCGCCGGCACCGCCTACTGCCTCAGCCACGGCTCGGTCTGCACGCTCGAGCGGCTCGCCGAGACGGCACGGCGCCGCGCTGGATGCAGGTCTTCGTCTACCGCGACCGCGGCTTCACCCGCGAGCTCACCGAACGCGCCGCCGCCGCCGGCTACGACGCGCTGGTGCTCACCATCGACAACCAGCTCCTCGGCAACCGCGAGCGCGACATCCGCAACGGCTTCACCATCCCGCCGCGCTTCGGCCCCGGCGATCTCGCCGCGATGGCGCTGAAGCTGCCCTGGCTCTGGCGCATGCGGCGCGAGCTGCCGCGCATCACCTTCGGCAACTACGTCCGCCCCGGCGAGGCCGCGGACATCAGACGCTGGCCGCCCGCATGGCGCACCTGCTCGACCCGTCGATGAATTGGGCGGACGTCGACGAGGTGCGCCGGCTCTGGAAGGGTCCGCTGCTCCTCAAGGGCGTGCTGCATCCGGCCGAGGCGGCCGAGGCGGTCGAGCGCGGCATCGACGGCGTCATCGTCTCCAACCATGGCGGCCGCCAGCTCGACGGCGCCGTCGGCCTCGCTCGAGGCGCTGCCGGCGTCGTCGAAGCGGTCGGCGGGCGCATCCCGGTGCTGCTCGACGGCGGCGTGCGGCGCGGCGCGACGTGGTCGAAGGCGCTGGCGCTCGGCGCCGCCGCCTGCCTCATCGGCCGCCCGCAGCTCTGGGGCCTGTCGGTCGCCGGCGAGGCCGGCGTCGCCCACGTCCTCGACATCTTCCGCCGCGAGATCGACCGCGCCATGGGCCTCGTGCGGCGCCGCGGCGACATCGGGCCGATCGTCTGGCGCCCGACCTGGCTGTTTCGAGAGGAGTGCGCCATGCCCGACTTCCCGATCGTCGACAGCCACGTCCATCTCTACGACGTCGCGCGGCTCCGCTATGGCTGGCTGAGCGGCGTGCCGAAGATCGACCGCACCTACCTGCTGACGGATTTCGACGCGGCGCGCGGCAAGGTCGCGGTCGATAAGATCGTGTTCGCCGAGGTCTGGGTCGATCCCGGGCCTGCATCTGCAGGAAGCGGCCTTCGTGCAGGAGATGGCCGACGCCGATCCGCGGCTCTCCGGCATGGTCGCGCATGCGCCGGTGGAGAAGGGCGCCGCCGTCGAGGCGGACCTCGTCGCGCTGCAAGAAGCACAGCACGCCTGCGCGGCATCCGCCGGCTGATCGAGATCGAGCCCGACCCGAGCTTCTGCCTGGAGCCCGGCTTCCTCGAGGGCGTGCGCTGCGTGGGCGCAGCACGGCCTGACCTTCGACATCTGCGTCAAGCACTGGGCCCTGGTGTTCGCGCTCGAACTGTCGCGGCGCTGCCCGGAGGTGAGTTCGTGCTCGACCACATCGGCAAGCCCGGCATCAAGCACGGCCTGCGCGAGCCGTGGTGGAGCCAGATGCGCGAGCTGGCGCCGCTGCCGAACGTGGTCGTGCAAAGTCTCCGGCGTGATCACCGAGGCCGACCACGCCGCCTGGACGCAGCGAGCAGGTGAAGCCCTATGTCGCCCACGTCATCGAATGCTTCGGCTTCGACCGCGTGATGTACGGCAGCGACTGGACGGTCTCGGAACTGACCCACCGCTATCCGGACTGGGTCGAGATCCTCGACGAGGTCGTGGCCGGCGCCACGCCGGACGAACTAAAAAAAAATGTTTCGCGAGAACTCAGCACGGATTTATCGGCTCGGCGACTGATGGGCTGCGCGACCGGGCGGCTTGCGCGCAGGCATTCATCGCAATAGGCTGTCTTTCCGGTCACTCAACGGAC
>CAVPIQ010000009.1:0-39636 GCA_963705035.1 uncultured Alphaproteobacteria bacterium
ACAGTGCGCGACGAAGCTGGAGATCAGCGATGTCGTGGTGGGCGATCGTGGGCTGGCATAGGCGCGACGCGGAGCGGCCCGACGAGATCCTGATTGTCGGCGGACTTCCAGGGCCGGTGCGGCATGCGACCGGGCGCACGGCGGTTAGCCTGATCGAATGGGATCGCGAATGCTATGAGCCGGTCTGGGCATTCGTAAGGCGCGTGCGACGAGAAGCCGGGCGTGCCGGTGTGGTCGCGCTCGCGTTCGGAACGATGCCTTGAGTTCGCCTGTAAGTAGGCAAAAGCGGAACATGTTCCGTATTTCCATATGCACGCGCACATTGTCCTGCCGATATTCCCCAAGAAGGCGGAATAAGAAGCCCCAGGGCTTCATCTTGCGGGTCCCGAACCGTTGGCTGAGCATGGCGGCGGAGATCGATCTGGCGGAGACTGCGTGAAACAGCGCCGTAGTGGCTTCCACCGCACGGCACCCGACACGCCGCCGGGGCCGGATGATGCGCTGCGGGTGTGCATCGGGCCTTGGTGCAGGGATCGGCCGCGGGCTGAGCGGTTGTTCATGAGCGATTCCCCCTATCGGCGCTTATGCCCGCGGTGCAGCGAGATGGTGGGGACGGGGCTCGCGGGAACGATGGGTGAGGCACGGTTCGAGCAGGCGGAGTAGGCGAGGGCGCCGTGCTCGGCTAGACCAGATCGATGACCTCTCTGCCGGATGATTTCGAGGATGCGCTTTGCCTTCTCGGCCGCGCGTGCGAGCGATATCGCCACGCCACAGGGTTCCGGTTCCGCCCCGTGATCGTGGGCGGGGCGGCCGTCTCATTCTATACCAATGGGCAAATTTTGTCTGGTGACTTTGATCTGGTGGCCGACGTGGATTTCGAGGGGGCTCTGCTGGCCGAGGGATTCCGGAAAGAGGACAGGCCGGGCTGGCTCTTGCGAGGCTACTATCATGTTGACGCACCCAAATATGGTTTTGAGCTAGTTTCCGGATCACTTTTTGACGGTAGGACAGACAACGATAAACTGAGACCAATATTAGTTGCTAACGACGCCATGGTGATATTCCCTCCAATCGAGGATTTAATTGCAGACAGGCTAGGTCAATACGCCTCGTCGAGGAACACGGATACGGAAATGCTATCCCAGGCGCAGCTTTTGAAAAGTCTTGCTCTGGAATGCGACGAAGCCTACCTTCGACGCAGGATCATCGAGGAAAGCGGCAACCCCGCCGTCATCGGACTCTCGTAGTGCGCGAACCAGTATGGGCTCAGGATTACGTCCGGGCGATTGAAGCGCGTAAGCGCGCCATCGGGCTGGACAATCAGGCTATCGCAGCCGCTCGTAACAGCGGATGGCGTCGTGCGCCCGAAAAGCGTGCTGGGATTGCCCGCATCCAAGAGCGTGCCCGAGCTGCCGGCCTGGAGCCGTTGGTCGCGTATTACTGACGCCTCCGCCACGCCGCCCGCAGGCGCCTCCACCGTCCCCAGGTCGCGCGCTCGGCCGCCTCTGCCCTCTGCTTCGCCAGCGCCGCCTCCGCGGCCTTAGCACCTGTCTCCGCCGTCGCGAGCCGGGCGCGCATCTCCTGCTCGGCCGCCCGCAGCGTGGCCACCTCGGCCTGGTGCGCCGCAGTCTGTGCCTCGGCGACTCTGACGCCTTCTTCGGCCGTAGCGAGGCGGGCGCGCACCTCTCCGATCTCCCGTCTCAGCTCCTCCGCGCTGCCCTCAGCACGCGCCGCGCGCTCTGTCATGGCCATCAGCAGTGTCTGCAGTTCACTGATCCTGTTCGAATCTTCAGTATGAACAGGTGTCCAAGTCGCGGCCCGGGCCGGTGCCCGCAGGCGGATAGGGACATCATCCGGGACTAGCACGCGCACACGCCGATCGTTGCCTACCTGCACCCGCCAGCGGCGACGGCGCACTAGGTGCCTGGCTGCCTGCAAGCTGATGTGGTGCAGCCTAGCCAGCTCCTCGTATGTCTTCCATGACTCCGCCATGGCGTTCAGATACCTGTTCTGAACGCGAGTCCGTCAAGCAGGCACATAGTCAGGTATCCACAACAGGTTGCGAACGGCTCACTGGATAGATGGCCGTAAGCCGCCGCTGGCCACCTCCCGGCGCATGAGGTTCTCGACGGACTCGGCATGATGTGCAATCGTTCTCGCTTGCCGCGATGGTGCGGCGAGTCGGAAGGATGATCGCTACCCAGCACTGAAACGCCGAAGGGCCACCCGAAGGTGGCCCTGGACGCATACCCGCCGAGGCGGGGGAAACTGTGACCTGAGAACCGCAGTATCCCCCAACCCGGCCAATTTCGACAAGCCCTGATTTCGGGATCGGGGAGGTGCGTCCCGGTGCCATCTCGCGCGGCCCTCGGTCAGCCCGAGGAGCACTAGACCTGTGGCTACGTCCCACCCGCGCCCCTGGCATCGGGGCAGCATATTCGGCGACGGCAGCCGCCGATCGCTCGACCGCGAGCAGCGCGCCCGGTTCCGCTACCTAATTCGCGCCCACCGCCGCGCTGGCCGCCTTACTCGTGCCGCGCTCGATGTCGGCGAGGCCCTGCTGCGCACGCTGGGCGTGAGCGGGCAGTGCGACCCGGCGCACGCCACGATCGCCGAGGATGCCGGGTGCTGCAGCCGCACCGTGCGGCGCGCGATCGTCGTCATGCGGGCTCTGGGCCTGCTGCGGTGGGTGCAGCGGATCGTCAGGTGCGGATGGGCCGTGCGGCAGTCCAGCTCGCAATACGAGCTGCTCGCCACGGCAACCGCGCCCGGGCTGCTTCCCGCCTCAGGCGGACATTTGGGCCGTGAAATCCAGAAGTCTTAGTGCATGAGCCGCCAGCCGTGCCGCCGGGCGTCGCTGAAGTGGCTCAACAGGCGCTGGCGGTGATCCGCGCGCGCCGGTTGGCGGTGATCGCGGCGGCATGGAGGAGATAGGCACCCTGTAGTTCTTGATTTGTTCCCCCCAGCAAGGCAGCATCGCCCAATGCAGCCCAGCCCCAGCACGACCCGGTTTCCGCCGCCCTGGCGCACGACCCGCATTCCCGGCGGTTGGCGGGTGGATGACGCGACGGGGCGGCCCCTCGCGTACGTGTACGCAGACGATCTCGTGCGCGGCGTGGCGAGCCAGGCGCTCACGGTCGACGAGGCGCGGCGGATCGCGGTGAACATTGCCCGGCTGCCGGAGCTGCTGCACCGCACGCGCGAGTGATACCAGGGCCGAAGACGATCACCGTTGCCCATCACATACATCGGTCCTTCGTAGAACATTTTGTCCAACAAAGATTTTCTCTAATAATTGAGCAAAACGTCACTTCGATCGCAAGGTTTTGTCCAACAAAATCGGCGAACCTTTCGAGATTCTTTTGATTTATCTTACCGCCGCTCGGTTTTCTGTACCGGATTAGCCAAAGCTTTTCCCCTACCGCTAGGGTGTCAGCTGGTTCTAACTGCAAATACCCAAGTTCACTGTCGCTCAATTTTCCGTATATCGTTCCTGCTTCTTCTGCATCTCGTACAGATTTTCGATCCACATAAAATGTTACTGCTTTTATGAAAGCCGGGCCTGGCCCCGCATTGGTAATCGCTATCCCAACGGGCGATTCATCCGGATCATCTTCAGTGTCGAAATCGACATGCGGCTTCGTAGAAAGCAGCAATTGTGTACGAGCATCGCGCCATTGCATTCCGGCGAATCCGGCCGCCGCAAGGGCGATGATGATGGACAGCACCGACGCGGTGCTTTGCCATGTCACGTTGTGCCAGAAGGGCATGGAGCTTACGCGCTCGGTCGCGAAATCGGGTGGCACCGACGTTGTCGGCCTGCGCGACCGTCGTCAACGTTCGTCACTTGCTCCTGCCGGGGGGGGGCTATCCCGCCCCGCGCGGCGCACCGGCTTATCTGGCCACCGGCAGCCATGCAACCCGCCACGGCGACGTGGCTCAGAGGTGGGCAACCGTCACAGCACGTGTCCCACATCTGTTCTGTGTTCGCCGGTTGACGCCGAAAGGCCGTTACCCAATATATTGGCCAATCGAAGTCGATTTTGCCTTTTTTGACAGGAGCTTTTCAATGGACCTCGATGCCGATCGTTTATTCGGCATGCCCGCCGTGCGGAAACTCGCAGGCGACGTCACCGACGCTACGATCTTACGCTGGCAGCGCGATCCGGAAATCGGCTTTCCGCGCGCCGATTGCGTCATGAAGAACCGGCAATATTGGCGTGCCAGCACGCTTGCCCGCTGGCAGCAGCGTATGGCAGCGCCGTGCGACCAGGAGACTGAGAACGCATAAAGAAAAACCCGGCGCTTGGGGCACCGGGGCTGAGTTGGATCTTCAAGCTGTCGAAAGAAGACATGTATTTACGTCCGACATCAGCCCACGTCAACCCGAGCGTCACTTTTAGAAGGACGTTCGATTATGACTTTTCAGATAGAAACTGGAATTGCAGGGGCATGCGAGCAGCCCGTCGCCGAGCCACAATTCAAACTGGATCCTGGCTATTGCGCTTATGATTACGGCAAATGCCCCGGCAGCCTGATGTTGGGGTCGTATCGCCTTTCGGTGGGCCCTTTCAGCATCTACGCCCGCGCGATGGCGGATGGCGATGTCGAACTCCCCAGTGATTTGAAGGATGAGGACCTCGCCCTGGAAATCAGGGATGCCGTGCGAGAACATGCTCTCGCAAGAGTGGTAGACGCGTTCAGGAGGCGCTCTGAGTTTGAACACCGCCGGCACGTCGCGATCAACGAACACCGGCGGAGAGGGGAGATTCAGTGAACGACGCCTTCGCCGATCACGTCACCGTCCTGTGCGCGCAGGACGGCAAGCGCCTGGCCAAGCGCTTCGAGATCGCGACCAACGGCACCGTCATCAAGCGCGAATACGACGGCGCAACATGGTTTACCGCCGAGAGCGAGGCGGTATCCGGTATCCATGACCTGCATGCCCTGCTCTGCCGGATCGAGGGCAACCCAGCCGCCTGCATCATTCGCGGTGAGCCTGTAGCCGCTGCCGACACCACGCGTTGCCGACGAAAGAAGACCGGAGCCGATCCGCCCTTCACCGAGACACCGCGCCGGTGGATGATGCTGGACGTTGATGGCATCCCGCTACCCGCGGGCGTCAGTGTTCTCGCTGATCCAATCAGCGCGGGCCGCGCACTGTGCGACATGCTCGCAGCCGCTGCGCCCGAACTTGATGGTGTCAGTGCCGTCGTGCAATTCTCCAGCTCTGCTGGGCTCGACGAGCTGGCGGAAGCCGAGGCACTCGTTGACCTGCCATCGCGATGGCACGGTGTGGCGAAGCGCGGCGTCGCGGCGCATGTCTGGTACTGGCTGCAGGAACCGGTAGGCGATGCGGGTTTGAAGCGCTGGATGGCTAAAGTGGCAGCGTCTGGGCTGAAACTCGACCCCTGCATTAGCCGAACCGTGCAGGTGCACTACACGGCCGCGCCGACATTCTGCGCACCGCTGCATGATCCACTGACCGACCGGCGCACACTCCTGATCACGGGATGGCAAGACGCAGCCGAACTACAGACCCCCGCATCGCTTCCACACCCCCCATACGCCGATGGCGACGGAACTGGTGGCGCCTATCAAGGCCATAGCTACGAAGGCCACCTCACTGCCATCGGTGGCCCTGACGGCTTCCGCGCGCCAATCCTGCGCGCCGCTCGCGATTACATCTTCAGCGCCGGCTCCGATCCCGACATCGGCGCGTTGAAGGCCGATCTCCGTACACACATCGAACGCGCCGATCCGGGATCGCGTCCACCCGAGACGATCACGCTCTACATGTCCGATCCGCACCTCGACGCCATCATCGCCTGGGTGCGGGAGATGAACCAGGACCGCCTCGCCGCACAAAAGACACAAGCCGCTGAACCTGTCGCGCCGACCTTTCCCGACCGCGGAGTGATCCTACCCGAAGCTGACCGGCGCGCCGCGCATGCCATCGAAGACTTCGCCGCGAAGATCCGACTCGGCGAACGCCCGGAACTGCTGCTGCGCATTACCGTCGGCGCTGGGAAGTCAGAAGCGGCAATCAGGGGACTGCCCGACCTGATATCTGCCGCGCGCACCGCAGGGCGCGATGGTGCACTCTACTACTTCGTCCCCCGCCACGATCTCGGCGATGAACTGCTCTCTCGCGTGCGCAGCGCCCACCCCGGACTGAGCGTCGCGATCTGGCGCGGTATGGATCAACCTGACCGCGACGCCCCGGCCGACGATCCGATGCGCACAATGTGCGCCGATCGCGAATTGTCGGCCGCAGCGATGGCCGCATCCCAGTCAGCAACTGCCGCATGCAGGACATGCAGATGGTTTGCCACACGTGGTCAGCCACTCGACAACGCCTGCGCCTACATCAAGCAGCAGCGGCAACGCCCGGAGGTGTGGTTGATGCCGCACAATTTAATGTTCCAGCACCGGCCGCAAGGGCTGCCCGACGCTGCCGTTGTAGTTGTCGATGAGGCTTTCATAGGCGCCGGCCTCAACGGCACCGACGCGCTGCACCCTGTGCAGATGCCGCTGGGCGCGCTCGATGATACACGCACCGGAAGCCTTACCGGCGACGATCGCGAGCGCCTACTCTACCTGCGCCGCCTCGCCAACGTCGCAATCAGCGCCCATGACAGCGATGGTGGCCTTCATCGGGATGCGTTCCTGAACGCAGGGTTCCAGGTGTTCCCCGCCGGGTCGCTCACACCGGATACCGCCGCCGAATGGTATCAACTGGAATGGGCCGCAAAGCCCGATCCCAAGATTTCCGCCAGGGATCAGCCGCGAAGCCACTCTTGATATCTTCAAGAAAGCCCAAGCCGAGGGATTCACGAAGTTGCGCCCGCTGCTCGCAAAGTTCGTCATGAACCTGTTGCGCAGCACCGATGCCCGCAGCGTGAATGTCGAGTTGATCCACGACTCGGAAATAGGAAGACACGGCGCTCACGGACCGGCAGTGCGGTTCGCATGGCGGGAGGATTTCGCGAGCTGGGTTGCAACGGCGCCCAAGTTGTTCCTCGACGCCACCACCCGCGTCGAGGTGGTGCGGTGTTGGGCACCAGATATCCAGGAAGTCGAAATCGAAGTGAAGGCCCCAGGGCAGCACGTACGCCAAATCATTGGCGGCGAGTTCGGGCGCTCGTACTTCACACAACATAAATCGAATGTGAGAAAGCTGGCGGATCTCGTGGTCGTGGAACTGGCACAAACACGCGGCGAAGTGCTGGTGATCGTGCAGCAAGCCGTCGAACCCCTGCTGCTCGATAATTTGTGCGATCGGTTCGGCGCCGTGCCAGAACGACTGCAGGTTGCTCACCACGGCGACATCACGGGCATTGACGCTTGGCGCGATGTGGCGCGCCTCACCGTCGTCGGGCGCCCCGCAACCGACCGCGTCGCCGGCGAGCGACTTCGCGGAGATCTTGCGCGGCGAGGCTGCCGAGACCGTATCCGACGGCGACGTTACCCGCTGGCCGCTGGCCAACGCCGGGATCCGCCTCGCCGACGGCACCGGGCGCGCCATCCAACAGCCCCGGCACCCCGATCCGCTGGTCGAGGCAACCCGCTGGAGCATCACCGAAGCCGCCGTCGTTCAGGGCATCGGCCGCTGCCGCGGCGTGCGGCGTGACCCTAACACTCCCGTCCACGTGACCGTGCTGGCCGAGCTAGCCTTACCAATTGACGTAAATGAAGTGTCCACCTGGGACGACGCCGCGCCAGGGCGACTGGCGGTGGCCATCGCCGAAGCGGCGCTGACGGGCAGGGCCTTGCCGCTGGCCCCAGCCGACCTGCATCTGGCCCGGCCGGATCTGTTCTCAAGCGAGGCTGCTGCCGCCCACGTCATCAAGCGTGAAAAGGGGGGCCAAACGCCTATAAAGAAAGATATGGTTCCTTATAGGGGGATGGCCCCCCTTTTAGACCAACGAACAGTGACAGAACCCGGAAGGTCGGCGGACGCGGCAGCTTGGCCACTGCGCTCGTACCAGTTGAAGGTGGCCGTGCCGCGCTTGAAGCCGTAGTTGGACCGCTGTCGGCCTACGAGCCGATGACGCTGCCGGTCCAGCCCGCCGAGCCTTCCGATCTCCACGCCGACATCGAGCCCGCCGCTTTGTTTCCTGCCGGCACGCTGGGCGCGGAACCGCCAGACATCCTATTGCGGCTACCGAGCGGCGCCCATCTTGGCATCCTGCCGCCACCGTCGCGTGGGCCCAGTATGCCAATGGCGCACGGCCTACGCGTGGCGTCGGATGGACGGTGGGCAAGATTGCCCGAGCGCTTGCCGGCGCGCGTCATCGTGGCTGCGTGACCCCACCGCGCAGGTTCTCGGGCAGCGGAATGAAGCGGCGGGCGCTAGCGCGCAGCGCACAAAAAATAAGGTGCGTCACGGTGACGCACCTCAGGTGCAAAGGGTTACCCAAAAATCCTATGAGAACTATACCCCCACTGCTGTCCACTGAGTTTACAGAGGAATTTTTGGATTGGGATTCCTTAACGTTAGGTTGAATATACCCGCCGACTCCGCAGTCATGAGAAAGTTTCTGGCGCCAGCGGGGCTGCTGTGGCATGAAATAGTCGGTCGGGCAGAACGGCCTGACGTCGGCTCTTTCGGGCCTGGGGCATTCGGTCCCAGAGTTGACATCGTGCTCAGCAATCACGCTGGGCGTGGCAAAGTAGGGAACACCCATGAGGAAGATTCTTCTGGCGTCCGCGATCGGGCTCGGCCTGGTCGGCGCCTGCCTGATGGCGAATGACGCCTCCGCGCGTAGCCACGGCGGCTTCAGCGTCTCGCATAACGGTGTTGGCGTCGGCATCGGCGGCAACGGCGGCAATGCGAACGGCGGCGGCGCGAACGGGATCGGTGGCAGCGGCGGTCGCGGCGGCAGTGGCGGCAGCGCGCACAGTGGCCAGGGCGGCAACGGCGGCTCCGCGAGCGGCGTCGGCTCGACCGCCAATGGCGGCGGCTCCGGCAGCGCGACCGGCGGCAACGGCGGGGGCGGCGGGGCTGGCGGGAATGGCACTGGCGGGGTCGGCGGGGCTGGCGGGACCGGCGGCGCTGGCGGGGCCGGCAGCGGCAGCGGCTCCGGCGGCTGAGCATTCGCGCCGGGTAGAGGCGGCACGCGCCGCCTCTGCCTGAGTTCGATTGGAATCCGTCGATTCTAGCTTAGGGCGGTGGCGTGCTTGTTGGTGCGCCACCGTCTTTTGCTGTCGGGCAGGTTGCCGAACAGGCTGCACGTCGCGGATCGAAAAAGTGCCGGCAAGCATTGGGGTACCTGCCGGCACAAGGGAACAAGGAACACTCCGTAGCAGCTTGCGCCATCGCTTGACAATTGGCAATAGGTACTAAGTGGTATCCGACTATGGCGCGGCTTATCAGGTGATGAGATGAGCCTCATCACATGATGCCTGTTACACATAGAGATTGACCGACAGGATACTTCCGGCAACATTCCACACCCGCATCGCCGTCCGCGCGCTCGAAAGCCGGTGCTCGACTAACGCGTCAAACAATAGCCGGCGGATACGCCCTCTGCCGTCATTGGACGAAAAGCGGCAGAAATCTGCGGGTGTTGCGACGAGATGGCGTGCCGTCCCCTTATCCGTTCCCTAATCGCGCGACTGGCGAGGGCTTGTGCGGGACGGGTGGGAAGGCCATGTGTTAGTTTGTTAGAGGAACGCTAACCCGATTTCAGAACTTACTCATACCATGCCAACACCGCCGCCAGACACGGGAAAACCGAAACCTACACACCGCCCACGCCCGCGCAAAGGCGAACTCCTGGTTATGCCGAGCGGCCGCACGACTGAAGGGCGGCGCCTTCGCGAGTTTCGGGACAAGCTGGTCCGGCACGTGGGGACGCCGTCAATGCCTCAGCAGGTGCTGATCGACAGGTGCACCATGCTGCAGCGCCATCTCAGCCGGTTGGACACGAGGGCCGCAGCCGAGGGGCTGAGCGAGTTCACAATGAGACAGTATATTTCCTGGCAGAACTGCCTCACGCGGGCTCTGCGCGAGCTGGGCATGCAGGGTGCGCCGGCGCCGCAACCGACGCTGCAGGATCTGCTTCGCGAGCCCGATCCTGAGGATGAGCCGTGATCGTGTTCACCGTCGCCAGCCGGGCGGACGGCGCGGACACGGCTGAAGCGAATTACGCCGGCCAGCACTTCCAGGCGGTGTCGCGGAACGGCGTCACGATGGCGCTTGCGCGGCAGCTCGTGGCTGCTGGGGTGCCTGACGGGCCCTGGCAGGCCCGCGGCATTGACGGCCGCGAGCGCTTCACTGGTCGATCTTTGCACCGCCTAGCAGGACTTACCGTGCACGACGGTGATCGCCTGCGCATCTGCCAGTGGATGCCGCGCGAAGCTGTGCCCGTAGAGCGGCGCTGGGACGCGCTGGACGGCTTTCAGGCGCCGGCCGCTACCCAACTACCACCCGCGGTCTCGGCGGCCCGTAGCGCCGCCTATGCTGGTCCATTTCAGTTCATCGAAAGCGTTGACGAATGACCACGCCGTTCGCACCATCATCATCGGTCATCAGCCGCGGCGACCTGCTGGGCAAGCAGTTTCGCGATTCCAGTTGGGACTCGTGGAAGGCGTTTCTCGCCGCCCTTCTGGCCGAACCGCTAACCGACACGCAGCTCGATATCTACCGCACCTGCACCGGCCGCACGGCGCTGCCTACCATGCAGCCACGCGAGGCGGCGCTGATCGTCGGGCGCCGCGGCGGCAAGTCGCGCATGCTCGCGTTGCTGGCGGTTTACCTGGCTGTTTTCCGAGATTACGCCCCGCACCTTGCCGCCGGTGAAGTGGCGACGATCGCCGTGCTCGCGGCCAATCGCGATCAGGCCAGGCCAATCATGCGCTTCATAATGGGCCTACTGAAATCGGTGCCCGCGCTCGCGGCCATGATCGTGGACAACAATAGTGAATCCATCGTCCTGTCCAACCGTGTGGTGATCGAAGTCCGCACCGCCAGCTTCCGCACCACGCGCGGCTACACGTTCGCTGCGGTGCTATGCGACGAAATCGCGTTCTGGCGGCAGGAAGAGACAAGTGCCAATCCTGACGTCGAGATCCTGCGGGCCTTGCGACCGGGCATGACGACAATACCGGGCACTGTGCTGTTGCTGGCGCAGCGCCCGTATGCGAAACGCGGCGAGCTATACAACACTTTTCGTCGTTATTACGGAAATGACGATGCGCGCGTGCTGGTGTGGAAGGCCGCAACGTCGGTGATGAACCCGCGTGTCGATGCCGACGTGATCGCCGATGCATACGAGAGCGATCCCGAGTCCGCGCGTGCCGAGTATGGGGCAGAGTTCCGTGACGATCTCGCGGACTTTGTGACGCAGGAAGCCGTTGATGCTGTGACGTGCTGGGGTAGGCGGCAGTTGCCGCGCGATCCCGGCGTCACTTACTCCGCTTTCTGCGATCCTGTGGCGGCGTCAAGGACAGCTATGACTCTCGCGGTGGCGCATCTGCGCGGCGATGTATGCGTGCTGGATGACGTGCTGGAAGTGCGGCCGCCGTTTCGATCCCGACGAAGCGGTGCGCCAGTGCGTCGCGGTGCTACGGCGCTACGGCATATCGAGAGTGACTGCGGATCGGTACGCCGGCGAATGGCCTGTTGCGCGCTTCAAGCGAACATGGCGTTGTGCTTGAGCAATGCGCGAGGCCACGATCGGACCTCTACCTTGACATGCTCCCGTTGATCAACGCTGGGCGCGATCGAGCTGCTCGAACACCGCCGGCTCGCGGCTCAGCTTGTCGGGCTTGAGCGCCGCACTGCACGATCTGGGCGTGACAGTGTCAATCATGGGCCAGATGGGCACGACGATCTGGCGAACGCTGTTGCGGGCGTGCTCGTCAACCTGGACCTGGATCGCCGCCCGCTCCTGGCACCGCAATCGGCACTGCTCGTGAACGATGCTGGCTTCACACCAGCACACGCCAACTGCGTCTTCGCGGTGATCGTTATTGGTGACGATGGCACCGCGGCGGTGTTGTATTGCGCACCTGCGCCGCATTGGTTCGCACCATTATGGATCGCAGACTTTTCGGTGGGCCCGTTTGTGGGTTCGCTGTTCGCGGATGTCGGTGCGCGCCTGACCCAACTTTGGCACCGTTCCGGAATCGATAGTCCGAAAGCCGCAGAATTCTGCGGGATCGGTCGAGGCTCAGTGATTTGTGGTGCTAAATTGGCTCTGCCGTCACGTTGATAGACGGCAGAGGATCTTGACTCTAGACGATTCGGCGTGGTGACCTGAACGCAGTCAGGTTCGGCGCCATGTTCATCCGCGTCAAGAAGATCGGACCCTACGAGTACCTCTACCTCGTCGAGAACGCCCGCGAAGGCGGGCGACACGTCCAGCGTGTCATCAAGGCGCTCGGCCGCCGCGATGAGGTTGAGAACTCCGACATGCTCGACGGCCTGATCGCCTCTGCCGCCCGTCATTCGCGGCGCTCGATCGTGCTGTCCAGCTTCTATCGCGGCGAGGTGCCGGAGTTGCGGCGGGTCAGCATCGGCCCCGACCTGATGTTCGGTCGGCTATGGCAGGAGACCGGCTGTCGTGATGTTCTGCGCGGCTTGCTGCACGAGCGCCTGTTCACCTTCGATGTCGAGCGGGCCGTCTATCTGACCGTGCTGCACCGGCTGATGGTGTCCGGCTCCGACCGCCACGCGCATGACTGGCAGCGACGCCTGCGTGTGCCGGGAGCCGAGGCGCTGACATTGGAGCAGGCTTACAAAGCGATGGCCTGGCTTGGCGAGCTGGACGCCGATGGCCGTCCCATGACGGACGCCGTCGAGGAAGCGCTGTATCGCCACCGCCAGCCGCTGCTCGGCGAGCTGTCGGTGGCGTTCTTCGACACCACCTCGCTGTATTTCGAGGGCCGCGGCGGCGCCACGCTCGGGCAGCGCGGGTTCTCCAAGGACTATCGGCCGCAACTCCATCAAGTGGTGCTCGGCATTGTGCTCGACGCACACGACCGGCCGATCGCTTCGTTCCTCTGGCCCGGTAACACCGCCGATGTCACCACGCTGCTGCCGGTGGTTGAACGTCTGCGCGCGCGCTTCGGCATCGCTCGCGCCTGCGTCGTCACCGACCGCGGCATGATCAGCGCGGCGACCATGGCCGGTCTCGAGACACAAGGCGTCGAATATATCCTCGGCGTGCGCGAGCGCTCGACGGCCGAGGTGCGCACCACAGTGATCACCGATGACGGAGTGGCGGTGCCGCTGACGATGCCGCGGCAGAAGGGCGAGACCGAACTCGCCGTCACCGAGGTCATGGTCGGCGGGCGGCGTTACGTGCTGTGCCGCAACGCGGAACAGGCCCGCAAGGACGCCGAGACGCGCGCCGCGCTGCTCGCCGGTCTCGAACGCAAGCTGGCACAGGGCGACAAGGCGCTGGTCGGCAATGGCGGCTACCGCCGTTTTCTGGCCGAACCCACCGGCGGCGGCTTCGCCATCGATGCCGCCAAGGTCGAGGCGGATGCCGCCTACGACGGGCTGTTCGTACTGCGCACCAACACCAAGCTGACCCCGTTGCAGGTGGTGTTGCGCTACCGGAACTTGCTGGCGGTGGAGCAGAACTTTCTCGCCGCCAAGACGCTGCTGGCCACGCGGCCGATCTTCCATCGTACCGACGCCGCCATCCGTGGCCATATCTTCTGCACCTTCCTGGCCCTGGTGCTGCGCAAGGAACTGATGGACCGGCTGCTGGCGCGGCATCTCGCAGTGCCGGAGTGGCAGCAGGTCGTCGATGATCTTGTCGACCTCAGCGAGATCGAAGTCGAGCAGGACGGACGGAGGGCGCTGCTGCGCACCGCGCCCGGGCCCACCGTCGATCCGCTGTGCCGCGCCCTCGGCGTGACGCTGCCGCCCGTGTTCCAAGAACTCCCCCGCACCCAAACGGCAGCCTGATCACCCAACCCCGTGGTGCCTAAACCGCAGCGAGGCCTCTATTGCCTTGTTTTCAAGCCGATTTCTTCATCGCGGTGCGGAAGTTGGGTGAGACTTGGACGCGAAGTGCGCCGGCCGGGAGCGACAGTCAACTGACCCGCGCCATCGCTGATATCCGGTTAGGACGCCGCTACCTCTGGCTCGTTGGAGGGGAACTGGATCACCTCGCCGGTTGATGTGCCCTGCAGGGATGATTTGAGGGCTGCAATCCTACCCTCGATCTCCTCTCGCGATACCTCGATCCGCAACTTCTCCTGAATAAAGCGCAACCTGCTTTCACAGTCGCGGATAAGCTCAGACCAAGTCTTGACCCAAACCTTGGAATTGTCTTTCTCCAAAAATAGCCCGACTGGCCGATCTTTTTGAGTAATCCGGTCGCCAATCGTCTCGTCGTATTCACCTGTCACGAGATAGAAGTTCCAGTCGGTGGCCGTGTGCGAGAAATCCGGTTGTCCCTTCAACGCATTCACGTAGTCCTCAAGCTGGTCGAGCTCTACACGACCGATCTTCAGGGAGGGACGCTTCAGCTCAATCACCAGGAACTCGCGCCGCTCTTGGTCGGGATGCGGCACACTTCGGCCGAGGAAGCAGTCGATCCTACCGACTGCGCCGTTCGGCTTCCTGACCCGCCGCCCGCTGCTTCTTCCTCTAACCTCCTCCGACACGCGGTCCATGATCCGCGAAAGGCCTGCCTCAGGCAGCGTAATATGAAATCGCTCGCCGAATATCCAAGTGTTGTCTCTGACGACTGCGTCGAGCTCGCCGCGTTCCCTAACAGTGCTCCGGTGTTGTGGACTAAACACCATCCCTTTGAGCACCTCGATCGCAGTGGTAATTGCTCACCCTACCCCGGCGATGTGCTCTGCGGGTGAATGGGCGGCCAGCACGAAACGGAGGACGTCGAGCACCGAGGCACGGTTTGCCTTGGCGGTGCTGACGACGGAGCGGAAGGCGGCGTAGGTTTCGGCGCCCCACTCGCAGCGGAACCCGTTGGTCACCTTGCGGAAGATCACACTGGGGCGGAGATGTCGCTCGGAGACGTTGTTGGTGTACGGCACCTCCCGGTTGGTGACGAACACGAAGAGATGCGCCCTGTTGGCGGCAATGCGCTTGCGGAGCTTGCGTCCCGGCTCGCCCAGTGGGATGGCCGCGATGATGCGATCGAGCCGGCGATCCAGATCGGCGCGATACTGCGCCAGTGTCGTGTCTTGCAATGTCGGCCGTCGTCGGCCGATGGCGATGGCGCGCAGCAGCAAGCGTTTGAACGCGGCGCTGAATTCGGTATCGCCGCACTCCGCCGCATAGCGCGCATCGCGCAGCAGATGCGCCAGGCACACCTGCCATTGCACCGCATGGCCGCGCTGGCTGCCCAGCATGTCGGACACCCAGACCCGCGGCTGGCTGGCGCCGAACAGGCCCTGCACCACGGCCTTGCCGCGGCTGGGGCGAATGACGTGCAGCACGGCCAGCGTGCCGATGAACACCCATTCCCACCAGGTCTTGCCACTCACCCGCGCCGAGGTCTCGTCCGAACACACCACCGGGCTTGCTGTCACCGTCGCGCGGATCGCCGCCGAGGCGGCCAGCAGCGGCTCGCGTGCGCGGGCCAGCATGTTGCTGATCGCCCCTTCGCTGATCGCGAGCCCGAAAATGTCGCCCATGAGGGCGGCCAGGCGTTCCAGCCCGATGGCGTGGGCGTAATGCAGGTAAACCACCAGGGCGGCGACCGACTGACCGAACGGCGAACCGGGTTCCAGTCCGCTCGGCGCCGGCGCGGTCGCACGTTCGCCGCAGCAGGCGCAACGGCCGCCGAACAGCCGTACCCGCGTGACGTCCGGCCTGGTCGGTGGCAACTCGATGCGGTCATACACAAGCTGTGGCGTCTGCTGTCCGGCCGGGAACACGGCGGCGCAATGCGGGCAAGCGCCGAGCGTGGCATCGACGACGCGGTCAGGGTTCGCCTCCAGCGCGCGGCCGACGCCGGGGCGGCTCTGGCGCGGCGGCTTGTCGCCGGCGGGACGATCAGGCTTCTCTCCCTTCGACGGCGGCAGTGAGGAATTGTCCGGCGTCTTGGCCGGACGCTCGAATTTGGCCAGCCGCTTCTCAAGTTCGGCGATGCGGGCCAGCGCCGCTTGCAACTGCCCGACGAGCGGCAGCAGCGACAGGATGAGCCCATCCTTCTCCGCGACGGTCAGCTTGCTGAGATCGATCTCGGGCGGCACACAGAGCTTGAATCGAGTCGCCCGTGACCGCGTCAACCACTTCCGCGATCACCAACGCCGCCGCCAAACCAGAACCTCAGGCGCTACCCGGGTGAGCAATTACTCGCAGTGACCCGGTCGGCAATCATACTGGAGGCCGCGATGATATTGCCGAGCTCAGTCTTTTGCAGCAGCGCGGAGAATTCGTCCTGACGCGATTTTGGCAAATTCACGACAGCACGTAGGATCGTTGAAAGGGCATCGGGGTTATGGCGCAACGACTCTCGCAGCAATGTCAGCGTCATCCGCTTGAGCGATGTCTCGGCGCGCTTGAAATCCCGCGAGTACAGATGACACCGCGTACGTCGCGATGTCGAACACGTCACGTTCCCTGCGTTCGATCTCGTCCTTTGGTTCGCCTTGATAGGGGTACGCGCCGACGCTCTTCAACTCGTCAATCAGACCTCTAGAACGCTCTGCCAAGCGCTGCCGAAAATAGTCGCCTAGCTGCTCCCGAATTTGTTCCATCACATACATGAAATCTGGATCGGACAAGTCATCGAGCTCTAGAAGGTTCGCGTCGGCCATCTCCTGGAAAAAGCCGCAGTTGGCGTAAGCGGAGTATCGAATCCGGGCGCTGGTACGTGTGCTGCATGAGACCCAAGGACGATGCCGCTTTCTCCCCCCAAGTAAATTCGTCGGCTTTCGACTGCGGATTTCCATTCAATAACCTTGACCGAGAGATCCGAGATCGTACGATTTGGGCCAACGATCACCCGTTGCGGAAATTCATGGGCCTGCGCGATGGTCTCCGCCGGATCGATTGCCCGCCCGTTGTAGGAAATCCGCACAGTCGGGTACTGGAGCACGTAGGACGCGAACACCGCATTGAACTCGAGGAAGGCTGCGTGGCTCAAAAGCCAGTCAAAGGTCTCCTTGAGCGGCGCTAGTTCGACAGTTGTCCCCGTCTCGTGTCGCTCCGACGGCACCGGGTCAGACACTTCGCACTTCTCGAGCGCGCCAGACGCTATTTCGATCGTGAGGCTTGTCGGCGTCTGATCGGCCATGGAGACGCTTTGCCAACGAGCTTTTTGAGCAAGCGAGTAAAAACGCAGGCGACCTCTTCCCTCCTTTCCGTGGACAGCACGCTGGAGTCCAGGAGTTCCGCCGCGAGGTTTTCTTCCACGAATCCCTCAAATTCCCGAAATCGTGCCGGGCTCGGGCGTGTGTGATTCCCGAACCATTGTCGCGGATAATGATCTCCTCAATCCCGCCGAGGCCGTTTGTCCCGAATTCAACCGAGACTGTCGTCGCGTCGGCATCGAGTGAGTTCCAGACAAACTCCGAAACCGCCTTTATCGGATCGGCGATCTTGGCGACTTTTTCCAGATAATCCTGCTTCGCAACCAAACTGAGCGTGGTCATGGTCTCGCCCTTTGATCCGCTCGCGTGCAACCGCAACCTGGCCCCTTCGCCCAACCGGCTGAGTGTTGCGCACACACACAGGGGGCCACCCAACGACGCGCTGGCGCCGCGGAGCGCCTTGTCCGCTCCGGATGATCACCAATTGGACGCTCCGTTGCCGGCATCAATTGCTCTGCTACCCTCGTCTGGTGTGCATGGAACGCTACAGCATTGTCCGCACCGCCGATACGACGGCAGGCACTCCATCATGCTCAGGACCGGAACCGGCTGCACGTCCCCCCATCTGCCCCTTCCTGCCGAAACCTCGACACAAAGCTGGTTCGCAGTCGCAGCATGCAGATCGGTCTCTGCTTCCGGCGCCCGGATCGACACAAAGAGTACGTGGCACGCCGCTGCGTCGCAATGCTGCAGGGCGGGCTATTTCTTCCACCGGCCGCTGACCAGGGACACTCCAACGCCGTCGCGGTGGACAAGCGCTGCGGCGCCAGAGGCCGAGCCCTCGCGCCTACCCCGGACCGGTACAGAAGCACGATGCCACAATGTTGGGTCTTAGCCGATGACCCAAGATTGGTGGTGGCTAGGTGGTGTCCAGCCCGAAAAAGCGAAAGGGCCGCTCGCGCGACCCCGTCACAACACTTTGAAATCTTTGAGAAATTTGGAGCGGGCGAAGGGATTCGAACCCTCGACCCCAACCTTGGCAAGGTTGTGCTCTACCCCTGAGCTACGCCCGCACCCATCGCCCCATCGCGGAGCCCCGCGCTCATAAGCGGCTGCGCCCTGGATTGCAAGCGATCCGACGACCACCAGCGCGCGAGGGGCGGGGGGTCATTCCATCACCGCTGCGTGGGTCTGCTCGCCCTTGGCGGCGGCCGGCGCGGCGCCTGGGCGGCGCATCAGGAACAGCAGCAGCAGCGCCGGCAGCGTGGTCAGCATCATCAGCTTGTAGTCGTCGATATAGGCGATGATCTGCGCCTGCGCGTTGACCATCGCGTCCAGCATCTGCGCGCCCAGCGGCGTCTGCGGGTCGAGCATCCGCGTCGCCGCGTCGCCCGCCTGCAGCGCCCGGTTGAACGGGGTCGACGAAGGCGCCGAGCTCGCTGTGCAGCACCTGCGTGTTGTGCGCCAGCATGGCCGAGGTGACGGAGATGCCGATCGCGCTGCCGACATTGCGGAACAGGCTCAGCAGCGCCGTGCCGTCGGTGCGCAGCGGCGCCGGCAGCGTCGCGAACGCCAGCACCTGCAGCGGGATGAACACGAAGCCCAGCGCCGCGCCCTGCACCATCAGCGTGACGATCAGCTCGCGCTCGCCGACATCGGGCGTCCAGTTCGTCATGGTCCACAGCGACCACACCAGCAGCCGCAGAGCCCGAGCGCCATCAGCTTGCGCGGATCGACCCGCGCGGAGAGCCGGCCGGCGACCAGCATCGCCGCCATCGTGCCGATGCCGCGCGGCGCCATCACCAGGCCCGCCGTCGCCACCGGATAGCCGCCGAGGTTCTGCAGCTAGGGCGCCAGCAGCGCCGAGGTCGCGAGCAGCACCATGCCGACCGCGAACATCATCAGCAGCGAGGCCGAGAAATTGCGGTCGCGGAAGATGCGCGGCGTGATGAAGGGCTTCTCGGCGGTGAGCACGTGCACCACGAACAGGTAGAGGCCGAGCCCGGCCAGCACCGCCTCGATGATGATCTCGCCGGAGGTGAACCAGTCCTTGTCCTGGCCGCGGTCGAGCATCATCTGCAGCGCAGCCGATGCCGAGCGCCAGCACGCGCGAAGCCGGTCCAGTCGAAGCGCAGCGCCGGATTGGTGCGGCGCTGCGCGGCATGAACAGCGCGAGCCCCGCGACCGCCAGCATGCCGAACGGCAGGTTGACGTAGAACACCCAGCGCCAGTTGTAGACGTCGGTCAGATAGCCGCCGAGCGTCGGGCCCAGGATCGGGCCGACCATCACGCCCATGCCCCAGATCGCCATCGCCGAGCCGCGCTGCTCGGGCGGGTAGATGTCGAGCATCAGTCGCCTGCGCTCAGCGGCACCAGCGCGGCGCCGAACACGCCCTGCAGCAGGCGGAACACGACCATCTGCGGCAGCGACTGCGCGACGCCGCACAGCATCGAGGCGACGGTGAAGCCGACCAGGCAGAGACAGGAACAGGTTCTTGCGCCCGAACCGCGCCGCCAGCCAGCCGACCGGCGCGGTCATGATCGCGGCGGCGACGACGTAGGACGTCAGCACCCAGGTGATCTGGTCGTACGGTGGCCGACAGGCTGCCCTGCATGTAGGGCAGCGCGACGTTGGCGATGGTCGAAGTCGAGCGCCTGCATCAGCGTCGCGATCATCGCGCAGACGGTGATCAGCGCCGCGATGCGGCGACCGGCCGTGCCGGCGTTCGTCTGGCGGTCACGGCACCAGGTCGGCGAAAGGTGACGCTCGTGCCCGGTGTCGATGTCGGCCTCGACGCTCATGCCCGCGCGCAGGTCGGGGTCGCCCGGCTTGCGGTCGACGCGGATGCGCACCGGCAGGCGCTGCACCACCTTCACCCAGTTGCCGGACGAGTTCTGCGCCGGCAGGACGGAAAACTCCGAGGCGGCTGGCGGGGCGATGCTCTCCACCGTGCCCTGCCAGACGCGCCCGGGATAGGTGTCGACCGAGATCGCCACCGGATCGCCGGGCTTCACCTAGGTGAGTTCGGTCTCCTTCGGGTTCGCCTCCACCCAGACATGCTCGGTCGGAGACCAGCGCCGAACGCGGCGGTGGCGGCGGCGAGATACATGCCGGGCTGCGTCGCATCGACATTGGTGACGATGCCGTCGAACGGCGCGCGCACCACGGTGTGATCGAGCTGGCGCTGCGCCTCGTCCACCTGCGCCTTCGCCTGCCAGGTATTGCGGCGTGGTGGTGACGTCGACATTCGGGTTGCCGCCCAGCCGGGCGAGCTGCACCGCCGCCTGCTCCCGCAGGCTTTCCACCGCCGCCTTGTCGGCGGCGAGCTTGAAGCGGGCGTCGTCATATTCGGCGCGGGTCACGCCGCCGCCCTTCACCAGCCTGGCATAGCGGTCGAAGTTCGCCTGGTCCGCCTGCGACCTGCGCCTGCTTCACGTCGATGTCGCGCAGCATGCGCTGATAGTCGCGCTTCATCGCCTCCATCGTCTCGGCGACCTGGTCGAGATTTGCCTTCGCGCCGGCGAGCGCGATGCGCACCTGTCGGTCCTGCAGGCGCAGCAGCACGTCGCCCTTCTTGACGTGCTGGCCCTCATGCACGTCAACCTCGCCGACGATGCCGGAAATGTCGTTGGAGACCGCGAGCTTGGCGGCGCGCACATAGGCAGTCGTCGATGCTGACGAAGCGGCCGCCCTGCAGCCACCACCATCCGGCGCCGACGGCCACCGCCACGATCGCGCCCAGCATCAGCAGCGGGCGCAGCACGCTGCGCAGCCGCACGCCGGCGCGGCGCCGCTTGTCGATGGCGATCAGTTCGGGCGCAGTGGTCGCGGACGGCATCAGGCGATCGCTTTCATCGGCGGTTCGGCGGCGGGGTCGCGGTCGGGCGCGCGCTTGCGGCATTCGGTCAGCAGCGTCGCCTTCATCCGCCGCAGCCCTTCGGTCATCGTGGCCTCGGTGGCCGGGTCGACATCCGCCGTCGCCATGGCGTGCATGTCCGCGCGCTCGTCGTGCAGTTCGGCCAGAACCGGTTCCGCGGGCGGGCAGCAGATGCAGCCGCCAGATGCGCCGGTCCTTGGGGTCGGCGCGCCGCTCCACCATGCCGCGCGCCTCCAGCCGGTCGATCAGGCGCGCGACGGTGATCGGCTCGACCTCCAGGATCTCGGAGAGTTCCTTCTGCGAGAGGCCCGGCTGGCGCTCGAGCCAGAACAGGATCACCCACTGCGCCCGGGTCATGCCGTGGGCGCGCGCCCGCCGGTCCGCGTCCTGACGCAGCAGGCGGGCAACGTCGTGCATCAGGAACAGAAGATCAGGGGGCTCGGTCACGCCGCATATAATAAGCAGTCGCTATGGTCACAGGCAGTATTATCGCCATGCGACTCACGCATGGCAGGGCCCGGATTTAGCGGGGAAACAGCGGGCCCGGCGGCGGCGCGGTGCGGGTGTAGTCCATCGGTACGTAGGGGCCGCCCTGGTAGCGCTCCTGCACCGGGTTGCCGCTGACCTTGCCGCGCACGCGGTTGGCGTGGCCGTCGGCGGAGTCCTGCGGCTGCCAGCCGATCACGGCGCGCGCATCGTCGCGCCAGAACGCGGCGGCGTTGTTCGAGCAGCCCCAGATCGTGCAGCAGCCGCTCTGCTCGGCGAGCGTCGCGCGCTCGCACAGGCGGCAGAAATCGCCGTAGGAGAGCCACGTCGAGAGCATGCGCTCATCGGTCGGTTCCGGAAAGCAGGAGCCGATGCGCACCAGCACGCTCTCCACGCCATGCTTGTACCAGTAGAGCCGGCCCATCATCTCGCCATACGCCTTGGAAAGTCCGTAGTAGCCGTCGGGCAGAAGCTGGCAGTCGTTGTCGAGCTTCTCGGTGCGCTCATGAAAGCCGATGGCGTGGTTGGAGCTGGCAAACAGCACCCGCGCGCTGCTCGCGCCGTGCCGCTTCGTAGATGTGATACAGGCCGCGGATGTTCGGCCCGAGCACTTCCTCGAACGGCCGTTCCACCGAAACCCCGCCGAGATGGATGATCATGCCGCAGCCCTCGGCGAGCCGCAGGATCGCGACGCCGTCGTTGAGGTCGGCGGCGGTGAACGCTGCTGCCCGCGGGCACCGTGTCGGGGAACGGGGCGATGTCGGTGAGGCGCACGGTCCAGCCGAGCGCGCCGAAATGCCGCGCAAGCTGGCGCCCGAGCGCGCCGGAGGCGCCGGTCACGAGCACCGGGCGGGACGGTTGTGTCAGGCATCGGCTTCCTCCTTCAGGTGTCGGCGAACACGTCCACCGGCGCGCCGGCGACGGGCGCGCGCATGCGAAACAGCCCGCCCATTTCGGGGTGGCGCGCCAGCGTCGCCGCATCACGCCCCTGGCGCAAGGAGGTCACGTAGATCCAGTCCGCCGCGAAGCACGGCATGGTCGGCCCCGGCACCGGAAACGGCAGCGCCTCGATCAGCCTCCCGTCCGGCGCGAAGCGGTTGATGCAGGCGGCGGAGTTGCCCGCGGACCAGTAGCCGCCCTGCGCGTCCGTGGCCCCGCCGTCCGGGCGGCCCTGCGCGTCGCTGACCGTCGCGATCAGGCGGCGATTGGCGAGCGCGCCGGTCGCGCGGTCGAAGTCGAACGCCTCGATGAAGCGGGCCGCGCGTGTCGCTGTGGAACATCACCCGCCCGTCCGGCGACCAGGCGAGGCCGTTGGAATTGCTCAAGCCGGTTGACTTGATCTCGGCCCGTCCGTCCGGCGTCACCCGCCACAGCGCGGCGATCCGCTGCTTCTGCGGGCTTTCGTCGATGCCGCCGACCCAGAAGCAGCCGTCCGGCCCCACCTTGCCGTCGTTCAGCCGCACGCTCGGCGGCTGGTCGAGCGGGCCGGCGAGGGGGGTCGTTCGCTCGCTCTACGGGATCGAACAGCACCACCCGGTCGCGCTGCGCCACCACCAGCCGGCCGGAGCGGCAGAGGCCGAAGCTGGCGACGATGCCGTCCAGCCGCCAGCTGCCGCCGCGTCCCGTCCATGCCCAGCGCGTGGATCGCGCCGCGCGGGATGTCGCAGAACAGCACGCGGCGATTGTTCGCGTCCCAGGTGCAGCTTTCGCCGACCTCGCAGCGAGCGTCCCAGGCCAGCTCGAAGGTCATTCCGGCACGTCGGGCTTCTGCGGGAGTGCGATCCCGGTCAGCGCCTGCCAGACCCGGATCACGAACGCATCGTCCGCCGCGCCATTCCCGGACGCGGCGGCGGCGAGGAAGAGCTGATGTGCGGCAGCGGCGAGCGGCAGCGGGAAGGTCAGCGACCGCGCCTGGTCGAGCACGATGCCGAGGTCCTTGACGAAGATGTTCACCGCCGAGCGCGGCGTGTCGTCGCCCGCCAGGATGTGCGGCACGCGGTTGGAGAACATCCAGGAATTGCCGGCCGAGCTCGTGATCACGTCGAACAGCGTCTGCGGGTCGGCGCCGGCGCGGATGCCGAGCGCCATCGCCTCCGCCGCCGCGGCGATATGCACGCCGGCGAGCAGCTGGTTCACCATCTTGACGGTGCTGCCGGCACCGGCGGCCTCGCCCAGCCGCCAGACTTTGCCCGCGATCGCGTCGAGCACCGGCTGCGCGCGCGCGAAGGCGGCGTCCGGCCCCGAGGCCATCACCGTCATCGTCCCCGCCTCGGCCCCGGCGGTGCCGCCGGAGACCGGGGCGTCGAGCATGGCGAGGCCGCGCGCCTCGCAGAGCCCGGCGAGGCGTGCGCGCCGCCTCCGGCGCCACGGTCGCGCATTGCATCACCACCGCGCCGGGTGCGAGGCGTGCCGCACAGCCGTGCTCGCCGAACAGCGCCGCCTCCGCCTGCGCGGCGCTGACCACGAACACCACCGCGACCTCGGGGCCGTCCGGCAGTGCGTCCGCCTGCGCCACCGCCCGCCCGCCGGCGGCGACGAAGGCGGCGCGCGTCTCGTCGCGCGGCTCGCAGCCGGTCACGTCGAGGCCCTTGCGCAGCAGGTTGCGCGCCGCCCCCATGCCCATCGAGCCGAGCCCGATCACTGCCACGCGCATCGCGTTCCTCCGGATTGTGTTTGTTGCGCCGGTCAGCGGTTGAAGCGGAAGCGTTCGACCGCCGCGACCAGCGCGCGGCGGATCCCTGGTTCCAGCGCCGAATGCCCGGCATCCGGCACCACCGTCAGCCGCGCCGCCGGCCACGCCGCCGCCAGCTCGAACGCGGTGCGCGCCGGGCAGATCACGTCGTAGCGGCCCTGCACGATCTCGGCCGGGATGTGGCCGATCTGCGGCATCCCCGCCAGCAGTCCGCCCTGCGTCGCTCGTCCGGCAGAAAAAGGCCGTTCGCGAAGTAGTGCGCCTCGATCCGCGCGAGGCCGAGCGCGGTGCGGTCCTGGGCGAAGCCGGTGACGGTGTCCGGGCTCGGCAGCAGCGTGCTGCACGAGCCCTCATAGACCGACCATGCGCGCGCCGCCGGCAGGTGCACGGCGGGGTCGGGATCGGTCAGGCGGCGCAGATAGTTGCCGAGCACGTCTCCGCGCTCGTTCTCCGGCAGGAACCCCACGAAATTCGCATGTGCATCGGGGAACAGCACGCCGAGCCCGTTCAGGAACCACTCGACCTCGACCTGCCGCCCCAGGAACACGCCGCGCAGCACGCAGCCGGTGACGCGGTGCGGATAGGCCTGGGCGTAGGCGAGCGCCAGGGTCGAGCCCCAGGAGCCGCCGAACAGCAGCCACCGCTCGATGTCCAGGTGACGCCGCAGCGCCTCGATGTCCTCGACCAGATCCGGGGTCGTGTTGGCTTCCAGCGCGCCGAGCGGGCGCGAACGGCCGGCGCCGCGCTGGTCGAAGATCGCGACGCGCCAGAACCCCGGATCGAAGAAGCGGCGATGCACCGCGCCGGCGCCGGCGCCGGGGCCACCATGCAGGAACAGGGCGGGGGCACCGCGCGGGTTGCCCACCTGCTCCCAATACATGACGTGTCCTCGGTGAGCGGCAGGTAGCCGGTCTCGAACGGGCCGATCTCCGGAAACAGGTCACCACGGGGCATAACGGGGAAATCTATACGGAAGGCCAGAGAGGGGGAAACAGGGTTGGTGGCGTGCGAGCCATGCGGGCGTGCGGCGGCCGCGCGTGGGCAGAGTCCGCATTTGCTGCTAGGCGCACGGCCGCGTCGCGCGGTCAGGATGGGGACACAGGATGCAACGCCTCTGGATCGGCCTCGGCGCCCTCGCCGGGCTGCTCGCCGTCGCCATGGGTGCGGTCGCGGCGCACGCGCTGCCCGACCCGGCCGCGCTGCCGATCGCCGCGAGCGGGGTGCAGATGCAGGGCTGGCACGCCCGGGCGCTGCTGGCGGTGGGGCTCTGGGCGCCGCGCGGCGGGGTGCTGGCGCATCTGGCCGGCGCCGCCTTCGTCCTCGGCCTGCTCGCGTTCTGCGGCGCGGTCTATGCGCTCGCGCTGCGCGGGGTGCATCTCGGCCCGCTCGCGCCCACAGGCGGCACCTTGCTGATGCTTGGCTGGGCCCTGCTCGGACTTTCGGCGCTGCGCCCCGCGCGGTGATCGGCAGCGCCTACCTCGCGGCCGACGGGTTCGAGCGCGCGCTGGACGAGGAACTGCGCCGCGCCGGGGTCACGGTTGCGGGCTGGCACGGACGGCTCGCCCTCTCCCCCGACCCGCCGCGCGACGCGGCCTGGGCGCTCGACGTGTGGACCGCGCCGCAGGCGATCGCCGCTCCCTCGGTGAAGGCGGCGGCCGACGCGCTGCGCGCCATCCAGCGCAACTGGTCCGCCTATGGCGCCGTGCACCACCGGCGCATGGCCCTGATCGCCGCGCGCCTGCCGCCGGTGAAGGCGCGGCCGCTGGCCTTTCCGCAGGCGCCGCCCACCGCGCATCTCGGCGCCTGGACCCTGCTCGCGCCCGCCCGGCTGCTGGCGAGTGCCACGAAGATGAGCCCGTTCGTCAACGGCGAATGCCGCTTCGTCGAAGACCGCACCGGCCCGCCGAGCCGCGCCTATCTCGAAGCTATTCGAAGCGCTGGCACTGTTCGGCGAATGGCCGCAGCCGGGCGCGCGCGTGTTCGACCTCGGCGCCGCGCCCGGCGGCTGGACCTGGGCGCTGGCGCAACTGGGCGCGCGGGTGACCGCGATCGACAAGGCGCCGCTCGCGCCCGAAATCGCCGCGCTGCCCGGCGTGAGCTGGCTTGCCGGCAGCGCCTTCGCCGCCGTGCCGGAGCCCGCGGAATGGCTGTTCAGCGACGTCATCGCCTATCCGCACCGCCTGCTCGCCCTGGTGCAGACCTGGATCGCATCCGGCGCCGTGCCGCGCATCGTCTGCACGATCAAGTTCCAGGGCGCGACCGATCACGACGCCGCCGAGGCCTTCGCGGCCATTCCCGGCGGGCGGCTGCGGCATCTCTTCCATAATCGCCACGAACTCACTTTCCTCTGGCGCCGCGCCGCTACGAGCTGACGAACACGCCGCCGGAGATCTGCGGCATCCCGGCGAAGAGAATGTGGGTGCCGTCGGCGAGCTGTACGCCCGCACTGCTGCCGCTGCTGCTCTGCGCGCCGACCGCCGCCGGGCCTGCCCCGGTGCCGTAGCCGCTCAGCACGATCTGGTCGGTGGCCGGGTTGAACCCGGTGATGGTGTCGCTGCCCCCGGCATGTCCGGCGGCGAAAACGAAGACGTCATGGCCCGCGCTCGCGCCGGCCAGCAGGTCGTTGCCGGTGCCGGCCATCAGCACCGCGCCGCCGGTGCCCGCGTCCCGCAGGGTCTCGGCGCCCGGCCCGGCCGCCAGCACGGTGCGCTGGCTGCCCTCGGCGACCAGCACGTCGCCGTCGCCGCGCCGATCAGGGTGTCGCCGCCGATGGTGCTGACGAGCGCATTGTTCCCCGCCGCGCCGCCGACCACGAGGCTCGGCATCAGCGCGGCGAGCGAGGCGACGAGCCGGCCCGCGCCGCCGAGCACCGTATCGGCCCCGCCGGCGCCCGCGACCGCGACCGTCGCCGTGCCGCTGCCGCCCGCGAACAGCGCGCCGCCACCGGCGAGGCGCACGCTCACCGCTCCGGCGTTGCCGAGCACCGTGCTGCGGTCCGATACCGCGAAGGGCTGTGCGGCGAGCGGCGCATCGACCAGCGTCTCGTTCCCCGGCCCGGCGATGATGAGCCCGTGGCTGCCGTGGTTCACCAGCCGGTCGCCGTTGCCGCCGCCGGTCAGCGTCGCGGCGTCGCCATCGGCCTCCAGCACGTTGCCGCCCGCGGTGCCGCCGCTCAGCACGTCCCCGCCGGCGCCGCCGCGCACCGACACCGAGCCACTTCCGCCCCGCACGGTGCTGGCGCCGATCCCAGCGATGGGAACGGTGCCGAGGGCGACGGCGAGGCTGCCACTGCCGCCCAGGACGCGCAGCGCCATCCCGCGCAGGGTCGCCGCCCCGGCGCCGCTCTGCACGGTGGCGCCGACGAGACCCGCGACGGCGGCGGTGCTGGCGCCGAGCACCAAAAGATCGTTCTGCCCGAGCAGCCCGGCGGCGACCACGGCGTCGCTGTCGCCGGCGTCGGTGGCGGCATAGAGCGTGTCGTTCCCGGCCAGCGCCATCGCCTCCGCGCCGTGGCCGGTGACGAGCAGGTTGCCGGCCCCACCGTCCATCGCATCGCCGTTGCCGGCGCCGACCAGCGTCGTGGCGGCCGCGGTGCAGACCAGCACGTTGCCGCCGGCCGCGCCGCCGAAGAACGCCCCGCCGCCCGCGCCGCCGACCAGCGTCGCGCTCGCCTGCCCGGCATCGACGTAGAGGCTGCCGGGTCCGCCCCAGATCAGCGCCGCCGCGCCGGGCACGACCAGCACGGTGTCCGCGCCGCTGCCGGCATAGACCGTGTCGGCGCCCCGCACGACCAGGACGGTCGGCGCTGCGCCGAGCGCGATCGTGTCGGCGCCGGGGCCGGAGTAGATGGTGCTGGCGGCGAGGGACGTGCCCATGCGTGAACCCCTGCTCGCGCGACGGTGCGCAGGGGCAGTCTCGGCGAAGGGCGCTTATGGGCGATTAAGGCCGCATCCGGTCAGGTGACGACGAACGCGCCCGCCGTGATGTGCTTCAGCCCGTAGAAGACGATGCGCGTGCCGTCGTCCAGCTGCACGTTGATGTTGCCCTTGGGGCCGAGGAACTGGTTCGCCACCGCCGCTGCCACGTCCTGCGTGCTGTAGCCGCTCAGCATCACCGTGTCCGCGCCGGCGAAGTGCACGATCAGGTCCTCACCGCCCGCATGTCCCCTGGCGAACAGGAACGTGTCGGCGGGGGCGGGGCCACCGCCCGACAGCGGCAACTGGCCGACCAACGTGTCGTTGCTGGTGCCGGCGATGAAGACGGGATGGCCGCCGGAAGGGCCATCGGCCGCGAGCTCCTCATGCCCCGGCCCCGCGATCAGAAGGGCGTTCCCGGTGAAGAAGCTGGTGAGCGTGTCGTCGTTGCCGCCGCCGATGAGCGTCGAGGCGGCGTTCCAGCTGCTGATCTGGTTGCCGCCGACCGTGGCGCCGACCAGGATGCTCGGAACGGTCCCGAAATCCGACACCGATAGCGGGCCGCCCCCGCCGATGACCGTGTCCGCACCGGCCCAGATCTCGACGAACGCGACCCCGCCGCCGCCGGCGAACAATTCGCTGGCGCCGCCCAGCAGGACATTGTCCGCACCGCTGCCGCCGTAGATGGTGTCCGCCGGTCCCGGCCCGGTCGGCCCGCCGACCGCGGGGCCGAACGAGATCGCCTCGGCGCCCGCGCCCGCGACGATCAGTTCGCTCTGCGCGACCGAACCCTGCAACTGGATCTGGTCGCCGTTGCCGCCGCCGAACACCGTCTCGTTGGGGCCGCCCGGCTGGATGAGGTTGTTGCCGCCCAGCCCGCCGGCCAGCTCGTCGTCACCGGCGCCGCCCCAGACCGTCAGGCTGCCGTCGCCGCCGCTGACCGTGCTCGCGCTCGGCGCGGACCCGCTCGCGGACCCGTTGACGGTGACGGCGAGGTTGCCCGAGCCGCCCCAGACCTGCATCGCGGTGCCGGTGATCACGGCGTCCCCGGACCCGCCATAGACCCGCGCACCATCGAGCGCGGAGAGAGTTGCGTCGGCGGCGCCGAGCGTGATCAGGCCGCCGGTTCCGTCCGCCTCCGTCACCGCGTCGCTGTCGGTCGCGGCGTTGGCCGCATAGAGCGAGTCGCGCCGCCGAGCGCGACCGACTCCGTGCCGGGGCCGGTGACGATCAGGCTGCCGGTGCCGCCATCGATGACGTCGCCCTGGCCGCCGCCCACGAGCGTCGCCGGGTCGTGCCGCCGATGAGCAGGTTGTTGCCCGACGTGCCGCCGTAGAACGCGCCGCCCCCGGCACCGGCAACAGCGGTCGCGGTGCCCTGCCGGGCATCGACGAACAGCGGTCCCGCCTCGCCCCAGGCCGCCGCCGTCGCGCCGGGTGCGACGACCACCGTATCGGCCCCGCTGCCGCCGAACACGGTGTCCGCGCCCTGGGCGAGAAACACCGTGTCCGGCGCGGTGAACGCAAACGTGTCCGCCCCAGGGCCCGACACGATCGTGTCGGCGCCCGACGCCGCTGCGAAGGAAGACATCGGAAGTCCGTTGAGTGACCGGAAAGACAGCCTATTGCGATGAATGCCTGCGCGCAAGCCGCCCGGTCGCGCAGCCCATCAGTCGCCGAGCCGATAAATCCGTGCTGCCGTCTCGCGATACATTTTTTTTAGTTCGGCCGGTGTGGCGCCGGCCACGGTTTCGTCGAGAATCGCCACCCACTCCGGATAGCGGTGGGTGAGTTCGGCCACCGTCCAGTCGCTGCCGTACATCACGCGGTCGAAGCCGAAGCATTCGATGACGTGCGCGACATACGGCTTCACCTGCTCGCGCGTCCAAGTGGCGTGGTCGGCCTCCGTGATCACGCCCGAGAGTTTCACCACGACGTTGGGCATGCGGGCGAGTTCGCGGATCTGGCCCCACCACGGCTCGCGCAGCCCGTGCTTGATGCCGGGCTTGCCGATGTGGTCGAGCACGAACTGCACATCCGGGCAGCGGCGGACGAGTTCCAGCGCGAACACCATGCCGGGGTGCTTCACGCAGATGTCGAACGGCAGCCCGCGCGCGCCCACGCGCCGGACGCCTTCCAGGAAGCCGGGATCGAGGACGAAGCTCGGGTCGCGCTCGATCTCGATCAGCCGGCGGATGCCGCGCAGGGTGCGGTGCTTCTGCAGTGCGTCGAGGTCAGCGTCGACGGCCGCACCCTTCTCCACCGGCGCATGCGCGACCATGCCGGCGAGGCGCGCGTCGGCGTCGGCGAGTTCCTGCACGAACGCCGCTTCCTGCAGATGCAGCCCGGGATCGACCCAGACTTCCGCGAACACGATCTTGTCGACGACGACGGGGCCGCGCGCCGCGTCGAAATCCTTCAGCAGGTAAGTGCGGTTGAGCTTCGGCAGGCCGCTCAGCCAACTATAGCGGAGACGGGCGACGTCGTAGAGATGGACGTGACTGTCGATGATTGGAAAGTCGGGCATGGCGCGTTCCCTCGAAACAGCAGGTCGGGGCCGAGATCGGCGATGCGCGCGGCGCCGACGAGGCCCATCGCGCGGTCGATCTCGCGGCGGAAGATGTCGAGCACGTGGGCGACGCCGGCTTCGCCGGCGACCGACACGCCCCACAGCGCGGGGCGGCCGATAAGGCAGGCGGTGGCGCCGAGCGCCAGCGCCTTCACCACGTCCGCGCCGCGCCGCAGCCCGCCGTCGATCAGCACCGGCACGCGCCCCTCGACCGCGTCGAGCACGCCGGGAAGGGCAGCGAGCGAGGTCACGGCGCCGTCGAGCTGCCGGCCGCCGTGGTTGGACACGATCAGCCCGTCGACGCCGCGCGCCACTGCCTCGGCCGCCTCGGCCGGATGCAGAACTCCCTTGAGCAGCAGCGGGCCTTTCCAAAGTTGCCGAATCTCGTCGACATCCGCCCAATTCAGCGCCGGGTCGAGCAGGTGCGCCATGCGCGCGGCCATGCGGCTGATGTCCTCGGCCGCGCCGGGGCGGACGTAGTTGCCGAAGGTGATGCGCGGCAGCTCGCGGTGCATGCGCCAGAGCCAGGGAAGCTTCAGCGCCATCCCGGCAACTTCGCCGGGGCCGAGGCGCGGCGGGATGGTGAAGCCGTTGCGCACGTCGCGCTCGCGGTTGCCGAGGAGCTGGTTGTCGATGGTGAGCACGAGCGCGTGGTAGCCGGCGGCGGCGGCGCGCGTGATGAGCGCGCGCATGAAGTCGCGGTCGTTGTAGACGAAGACCTGCATCCAGCGCGGCGCCGTGCCGAGCTCGGCAAGCCGCTCCAGCGTGCAGACGGAACCGTGGCTGAGACAATAGGCGGTGCCGGCGGCGGCGGCGGCACGGGCGGCCGACCGCTCGGCGTCGGGCCAGAACAGGCCGGCAAGCCCGGTCGGCCCGACCAGCACCGGCAGCGCGAGCGTCGTGCCGAACAGGTCCACCGAGAGATCGCGCGTCGCCGGCCCGTTCATCGGGCGCGGCAGCAGCGCGAGATCGGCGAAGGCGGCCTCGTTGCCGCGCAGCGTGCGCTCGTCCTCGGCGCCGCCATCGGCGAAGTCGAACACCGGCCGGGGCAGGGCGGTGCGTGCGAGGGCGCGCATGCGCGCGACGTTGTAGCCGCGTCGCTGCCAGCCTGAGGTCATGGCACTTCCCCCTCCTCCGGCGGCGACGCGAACGGGCGCAGCCGCAGCTTGGCCTGATGGTCGTCGACCGGAGCGTGATCCTGCATGTCCACGCCACGATAATAGCGCTTCTGCCAGCGATCGGTCGGCGCTGTTGGTCGCGACTTCGCCACTTCCGCCTGGAACGCGTCGCGCGAGCGGCTCCAGGCGTCGAACTGTTCGCGCAGATCGGGGTTGCTGTCGATCGGCCGGAACACCGGCTCGACGGCCTCGACGGCGGTGCGCTGGACCGGGAAGAGGAAGCAGATCGGCTCGTCGCGCTCGAACCGCACGCGGCGATAGCGGCGCGTGAAGCGCCAGTTCATGGTGAAGGTGTAGGGCGCCCAGTCGGTCTCGATGATGCCGCTGAGCGGATAGATCGCGTCCTTCGGCCGGTTGGGCGAGCCGCCGACCCAGAGGTTCCAGCCCGGCGGCGTGCGGAACAGGCCGAAGATGTGAAAGGTCAGCACGCCCTGGCCGAACAGCGAGACCGGCGCCGCATCCGCGGATGCGCCGGGATCGGGCTGCACCACCACGTCGGCGACATCGCCGCCGCCGGTCCAGTAGGCGGTGGCGCCGTGCGGGGCCAGGATTTCCCAGCCATGCGCGTTGGCGATATTGAGCGGCAGGCAGCGATAGGCGAAGCGCTCCGGCGAGTTGTCCATCCAGGGCCGCGTCGGCTCGGCCGGGCGGATCTTCGGGCGCCAGCCCTTGTGCAGGTAGCAGGTCAGCTCCATCGGCGATTCTCCGTCACGGCCGCTGCAGAATCGCGAGCGACTGGCCAAGCGGGCCGGGCGCGCCCCACGGCGCCGCGGTCGCGCCGATGAAGCCCTCGCGCCGGTAGCCCAGCTTCGCGCACCACAGGTCGATCATCTCGCGTCCCATGAACTCGTTCAGATGCGGCAGCATGCCCTGCCGGTGCGCGTTCGCGGAGGTGGTGAACACGTCCCAGTGCTCCGGCTCGGCGTAGTCGAGGAAGGACAGCACGAGTCGCCCGCCCGGCTTCAGCACGCGCAGGATATCCTGCAGGTAGAGAAAGCTTTCGAGATGCAGGAGATGCGTGAACACGCTGAACGCCGCGACCATGTCGGCGCTGGCGTCCGGCGCTGGCACGAACAGCTCGCGGTGCAGCACGAACCGGTACTGCGGCGGCGCCTTCGTCTTCGCGTATTGCAGCAGTTCGGGCACGATGTCGATGCCGCAGTAGTCGATCTGCGTCTGCCGCCCGAGCGCCCAGGCGAGCCGCCCGCTGCCGCAGCCGAGGTCGATCAGCGCCATGCCGTCAGCGAGCCCGAGATGGCGCAGCACGGCGCACTCGATCAGGCCGGTTTCCTCGTATCGCCCGCCCACCGCGCGGCTCATCGCCTCGTCGAGCGGCAAGTGTGCCACGAGATCGGCGACGAGGGCTTCGTAGTCCCGCACGAAATGGAAATCGGGCACGCCTTGCTCCGGGTTCAGGACTGCGGCAGTTCAGCACGGCCGCTTTCGACGAGCGAAAGCCACGGATGCCGGCGCTGGATCTCCGCGACCACGCGCGGCTTGTTGGCATCGGTCTCGGTCACCGACCAGAGCATGGAAGTCGCGATGGACGCGGTACTCGGCGAGCGGCGCGCCGGGAACCTGCTGCCCGAGCATGCCGCATTCGGCCATGCGGCACCAGAACTCGTAATCCTCCCAGCCCAGCCGGGCATCGGCGAAGCCGCCGACCTCCGACCACGCGGCGACGGAGACCAGCGACATCGCATGCACGAACGGCATGCCGGTCAGCAGCGCGGGCGCGTAGGGCAGGGCGCCGAGCAGCCCGCTCGCCTCGCCGAACTGGCGGATCACCGGATAGACGAACGCGGCCCCGCCGCGCGCGCGCCGCGCGCAGCAGGGCCTCGCAGCAGCCCGGCAGCAGCCGGTCATCGGCATCGAGCGGCAGCACGTACGGCGTCTCGGCCGCCGCGAAGCCGGCGTTGCGCGTGACGCCGAGTCCCGCGTTCGCCGCGTTGCGCAGCAACAGCACGCGGTTGAAGCGCGCCGCGTTGCGTTCCAGCCACGCCCGCGCCACGTCCGCGGAGTTGTCGGTGGAGGCGTCGTCGATCACGATCAGGTCGAGCAGCGCCAGCGACTGCATGCGCACCGACTCCAGCGCCTCCTCGACATATTGCGCGTAGTTGTAGAGCGGCACGATGACCGTCACCTCGGCATCGCCGAGCGCGTCGGCGGCGAACAGCGTCGTTGTCTCCGGCAGCACCGGCGGCGTGCGCGGCCGCGCGGCGCGCTGCAGGTGGAGCGCGAAGGCGCGGGCCGCCGGCGCATCACCGCGCACTTGTTCGAGCAGCGAGGCGATCAGCTCCACCCGCCGTTCCGGCCCATTGCGGTACAGCACGTCGAGATAGGCGGCGCGCGCCATGCGCCGGCGGAGCGCGGGGTCGTCCAGCAGGCGCGCGAGCGCCGCGTACCAGGCATCGGGTGTGGCGGCGAGGCAGCCGGTGCGGCCGTCGTCGATGGCGCGGCGGAACGGGCCGGTGGGTGATGTGACGGTCGGCACATCGACCAGCGCTGCCTCGAAGAACTTCAGCTCGCTCTTCGCCTCGCAGAACGGATTGCCTGCCTCCAGCGGGGCGAGGTTCACGTCGAACCGCGCCATCTCGTCCGGCATCGTGTCCAGCGGCACCGTCGCGCGCCACTCGATCTGCGATTCGAGCCCGGTGAGCGCAGGAAACTCGCCCGGGTCCAGCACCGGAAAGGTGTCGATGTGGCTGTAGAACAGCACCAGCCGGCAGTGCGGGCGCTCGCGCAGGATGCGCCCCACCGCCTCCACGCACTGCGCAAAGTCCCGCTGATGCGTGCGCGATCCGGCGGCATAGCCGAGGCGCAGTAGCCCGTCATCCGGGGCCTGCCGCCGCGCACGTACGGCGCGGCGCGAGCGGCGCAGCGTCGCTTCGTCGAACCCGTTCGGCACCACGAGCGTCGGCTTGCAATGCCGGCGCATCGAACGCGCCAGCTCGTCGGTGGAGGCCGTGCAGAACGTCGCCTGCTCCACCATCTCGCGCATGCGCGTGTAGTGGCCGCGCGCCTGCGTCTCGGTCACGCGCTCGGTGCGCAGCGCGTCGAGCAGGTCGTGGCGTGCGAGGTCCGGCTCGATCATCAGATCGTCGAGGTCGAACACCAGCCGCGCCCGCCCGCGCTGCGCCGCCTCCACCGCGACGCGCGTTTGGTCATTAAGCGGCGTGCGCCACATGACCAGGACATCCGCTGCCAGGATCTCGTCGCGCCGCGGGGCAATCTCCGGCACCGTCATGCAGGCGACGACCGCGCCGATGCGCTCCGCCGCGCGCGCCGGGCGCAGCACGCGGTAGATGTGGCCGGGCGTGTCGGGCTCACCGGAGACGAACACGACGCTGAGCGCGCGGGCATCCGCGGCGAGCTTCGCGGGCGGCGGCGCCGGCACCGGGTCGCGCACCGGCCGGATCGCGCGCCCCTCGGCGGCGCCCGCGCGCAGATAGTGCAGCAGCGGATTGCCGCCGCGAATGTCGGGATACTGCTCCAGATACCAATGGGCGTCGAACCCCGGCCCGGGATGCCGGCCCTCGCGCCCACCGTAGCGCAGGTAGTGCAGCGCGGGATCGCCGCGGCCGCCGCCGACATCGGGATAGCGCGCCGCATACCAGCCGGGATCGAACAGCGGCGATTCGGCGAGCAGCCGAAGCTGTTCGCGCAGCGCGGCCCGCTGGCGCAGGCGTTGCCGCAACCGCAGCGTCACGGTCCAGTAGGCGAGCTTCGCACCCTGCCGCGCCCGCGCGCGCAAGGGCGCCGGGACGCGCATCAGCGGCCCCAGCATGCGGTTGCCGAGCCGCAGCGCGGGCGAGGTGAGGAGCTGCGTTTTCTCCAGCCGCAGCCGCACGAGTTCCGCGCGCAGCCGCGCCGCTTCCGCAACCGCCGCGCGGCCGGCTTCAGGATCGCCGATCAGGCGCTGGAGCCGGTCGGCCTCCAGCCACGCCGCCGCCGCCGACTCGCGCGCCGCCGCAGCCTGCTGCGCCGCGCGCGCGCGCAGCTTCGCGGAATTTGGTGGCGATCGCGGCGATCGGCCGGCTGGCCTGCAACTGCCGGCGCAGCGCGTGCTGCGTCACCTCCATGCGCCACCGCTCGCCGAGCGTGGCGAAGCGCTCGCGCATGGCATTGATCTGTGCTGCGTCGTCGAGCGCACAGAGGGCGGCGACCGCTGGCGGCGCGTTGCGCCCCACCGCGAGCATGCCGAGCCCGTGCTCATGCAGGAACTCGAACCCTGGATAGCGGCCGCGCAGCTCGGCGAACAGCCGCCAGACGCCGAAGTTGCGGTCGCGCTCGTTGGTATCGTGGAACAGCACCACCGCACGATCCGAAAGCTTAGGCTGCCAGCTCGAAAAATCGTGGGCGACCGCGGCGTAGTCGTGGCAGCCGTCGATGTGCAGCAGGTCGATTGCGCCGTCCGGCATCGTGCCCAGGGCCGTGTCGAACGTGCAGCGCAGAAGCTCCGAGAACGCCGTGTAGCGGCCGTCGTGGAACCGGCGCAGGTCGGCATACACCTCCTCGCCGTAGAAGCCCGCGTGCTCGTCGCCCTGCCAGGTGTCCACGGCAAAGCAGCGGGTATCGAGCTGCGCGCGCAGCACCGCCTCGCAGAACGCGGCGTAGGAGACACCGTTGTGCGTGCCCAGCTCCACCAGCATGCGCGGCCGGATCGCGCGCACCAGCCAGTGCGCGAACGGGACATGGCCGGTCCAGGCGCTCTCGGTCCCGGCGCGCGACGGGCGCCAGAACAGCGGATCGAGTTCGGCGTCGAGCAGGGGGGCGAGGCCCGAAGCGGCGAGGTCGGTGTGGACGTCCATCACGCGCTCCCACTCATGCCGCGCGCTGCCACGGCTTGCGGCGGCGCGGCGGGCAGAGACGCAGCGGCTCATGCCAGCCGCAGGTCAGGTTGGGGTTGTGGAACGGGTCGCGGTCGAAGGCGTGGCGCCAGTAGCGCCAGAGATAGTCCACTTCCCGTTCCTCCTGCGCCTGCTTCTCCGCCGTGTCGGGCACGCCGCGGCTCTGGCTTTCGAGGTGGAACAGCTCGGCGAACGGCGTCCACACCACGCGGTAGCCAAACTCGCCCAGGCGCAGGCACAGGTCGAGATCGTTGAAGGCGATGCCAAGGCGTTCCGCGTTCAGCCCGCCGACCTCCAGAAACACGGCACGCCGCATGGCGAGGCACGCGCCGGTGACGCAGAGCAGCGAGCGCGCCAGGGCAAGCTGCCCGTTGACGCCGGGGTCGTCGCGCTCGGCGAGCCGCAAGATGTGCGTGGCGGCGAGCCCCGGCCCGAGCACGACGCCACCATGCTGCAACCGCCCGTCGGCGTAGAGCAGCTTCGCGCCGACCGCGCCAACATCCGGGCGCAGCGCCTGCCCCACCATCTCGCGGAGCCAGTCCGGCCGGATCACGTCCACGTCGTTGTTGAGCAGCACAACGATCTCGCCGCGCGCTTCCTGCACGGCGTGGTTGTTGATCGCGGCGAAGTTGAACCCGCCGGGATGGTGCAGCACGCGCACGTGCGCATCCTGCGCAAGATCGGCGAGCACCGCCGCCGTCTCCGCCTCGCGGCTGTCGTTGTCCACGACCAGCAGTTCAAGCGGGCGATAGTCGGTGCGAGCCAGCACGCCCCAGGCGGAGCGTGCGAGCAAGCTCGCGCGGTCGCGGGTGGGGATGATGACGGAGACCAGCGGCAGTGGATCGGGCAGCGCCCAGATCACGCGGTTGGCGCTGGGCCAGAGCGGCGCCGGCTCGATGCACCCGGCGGCCCCCAGCCGCTCGCGCACCGCGCGCTGTGCCGCCTGCGCGTCCTCGCCGAGCATCGCGTGGTGCAGCGGCCGATCGCGTTCGACCGGGCGGTGACACAGCACCGACGGCAGATGCACGATGCGGTCGGGTCGCATCTCGGCCGTGGCGCGCAGCGCGAGATCATACGCGGCGGCGTCGCCGAAGCCGCGGCGCAGCCCGCCGGCGCCCAACGATCGTCGCGCGCCGCCACACCGCGAGGCTGCCGATATAGTCGTGGGCGAGGAGGAGGTCCGGGTCCCACCCGGTCTTGAAGCGCGGCGCCGCGCGTTCGCCGACCGTGTCGATGCGGTCTTCATCGGTGTAGAGGAGCTCGGTCTCCGGCGCGCCTGCGAGCGCAACCGCGACTTCGTACAGCGCCTGCGCGGCGAGCTGATCGCCGGGCGCGAGCAGCGCTGCGAACACTCCCTCGGCCGCACCCAGCGCCGCGTTGGCGGCCTCCGCCGGGTCGGCGAACGGCGACGGATCGACCAGGCGCAGCCGCGGGTCGCGCGCGGCCGCAGCGGCGAACACGCCGGCCTCGTCGCCGCGGCCAGCGGCGCGCACCTCCCAGTGGGGATAGAATTGTCCGCGCAATGCCGCGAGCGTCGCGGCCAGCCCGCTCATCCTGGCGTTCAGCGGCAGCAGCACCGAGATCAGCGGCCGGTACGGCAGCCGTGCCACGTCGTCGGCAATCGCGGCGCGCGCAGCGTCATCCAGCGTATCGTGCGCGCGCACCCAGGCCGCGTAGTCGGCGGAGATGCCGGCGGCGGAACGCGGGACGATGCGGTCCATCAGCGTCCTCCACCGCCGGGCGCAGGGCGACATGCGGGCGCGCGGCGGCGGCGAACTGCGCCGGCCGCCGTGCCAGCAGCGGCGCCTCGAAGAACCGGAACGATGCCCAGGGCACCGCGAGCATCAGCGGCAGCGACATCGCGACGACGAACAGTGCGCCGTGTGCGTGCGTCGACGCATAGAGCAGCACCGCCTCCAGGATCGTCAGATGCGTGAGATAGACGCCGTAGGAGATGCTCGCCCCGAACCCGATGACCCGTGCCGCTGCCCCGGTCGCGTGGCGCAGCGCGACGGCGCCAACAAGGCAGAGACTGAGCGCGAGCGAGGTCGCGAACAGATGCGTGGCGATCGACTGCGCGCGGCTGATCGGCAGGAAACTCGTGCCGACTCCAGCCGACCAGCACCACCAGCGGCACGCCGAGCGCGAGCGCGAGACATGGGTGCGCGAAAATCGTGTTCCCGTCGCGGTGCAGCTTCGCCGGGCCACGCCCCAGGCGATCGCGTCCAGGCGGACAGCACGACTTCGTAGACGGGCACATAGTCGGCCGGCACGCCGACGACCATCCGTGCCATGGCCGGGACGATCATGAACGCCGCGATGACCGGCCACACCGGCCAGCATGGCGCGCGAGCGCCACCGCGCCGATCAGCGCCGCGCTGAACATGAGATAGAACGACTCCTCGATCGCCAGCGACCAGGAGACGCTGAAGATCCGTCTGCCGGCATCGGCCATGCGAGGTTCTGCGTCATGCTCGCGAACTGCAGCGGCCGCGGGCGCCGGGGTCGGCAGCAGCAGCGGCAGCAGCGCGAGCAGGCGTCGTCGGCGGCGGCATGCGCGTCCAGCGGCGGAGCATGAAGGTCCACCGACGTTCGCCCGGTCGGCGGCAGTTAACGATGTCGAGGAGCAGGCGCCCGATGAGGAAGCCACTCAGCACGAAGAACAGTTCCCACGCCGAGAAATAAACATTCCGCCGGCGCCGACGGTACCCGAGCCGAGCAGTGGCGACCACGGCGGCAGCGATGCACGATCGACACAAAGCCCACGCAGACGCGGGCAGGATCGAGCCGAACTCGCCCCGGTCCCGCCGCGCATCGCCC
>CAVPIQ010000010.1:0-712503 GCA_963705035.1 uncultured Alphaproteobacteria bacterium
GCTCGTGGCGGGCCGGCGAGCTGGACGGCGACGGTGTGGCGGAGCCCGGCCTGCTGATGCCCGGGACCTTCACGCTCGGATCCAGATATCTCTTCGACGGAAGCGAGAGCGAGGCCTTCGGCGGTTCTGAGAACGTCGAGGCCGGAGTCGAGATCACCGTGCCCGCCGGCCATTTCAGCAACTGTGTGAAGGTTCGCGAACAGAACCTCATCCATACGGACGACATCACCGACAAGGTCTGGTGCCCCACCGTCGGCATCGTGTTCGACACATCCGATGGCAAGCTTGTCGCGTCCAACGCGCTGCCGTGGTCCGACCCGGCATCGGACGTGTCGAGCGTCGGCAAGTATCTCTCGGCAGCCCTGCCCTACAAGCCGCCGGTTGCGAAAGTGAGCGGCGACCAGGCGACCCAGATCGCGCTCAAGCTTATGCCCGGCGAGGCCACGTCGGTGAAGATCAAGGCGGAGGAAGCGCGGGAGGAACGTCTATGTCGTGGAGATCATGACCAAGGACAAAGGCGAGAAGGACGTGTTCGTCGATATAAGTCCGGCGAAGTGGTCGGCACGGATTGATGCATCGTGCGCTGGCCGCGGACGCGAGGCGCGTCTTCGGCTTCGCTCAGTCTGGAGAATGATGTGATGTGGCGGCGTCTGATCGCTATGGCCGTGATGGCGACGCTGCTCATGTCCGGCGCGGCCCATGCGCAGGCTCCCGCAGGCCTGGGCACGGAGGAGTTCGGTCTGTCGCAGCGGCAGCTCGTCCAGGCCATCGAGCAGGTCGAGGCACTGATCGCCAAGTGCATGCGTGATCAGGGGTTTCGTACGTCGCCGTCGATCAGGATACCGTGCGCTCCGGAATGGCCGCCGATAAGCGGCTGCCCGGTGTGAGCAAGGAGGAATTCGTCGGCCGATATGGCTTCGGCGTTTCCACAATGTACACCGGGCTGCCGCCGCAGCTCACCACCGGCTACAGCCCGGCCCGCGTCGCTCGGTGAGCGCAACGTGGAATACTTAGAAACTCTCTCCCCCGCCGACCAGGTCGCCTACAATCGCGCGCTGCTCGGCGAGAACAGCGATGCGACCTTCGCGGTTGCCCTGGAGACGGAGAACCTTTCGCTGTGCGGCGGGTGCACGCGCAAGGCGATCGATCAAGTGTTCAAGCCGGAGCAGCTAAAGGCTACCTTTTACAATCCCCAGGATGCTCTGATCAACAATGATCGGCGCATGAAGTCCGCCTTGCGGTACCATCATCGGAGATGAAGAAGGCTGGGTTCGACTATGCCCATCCGGACGAAGTGGAACCCGATTTGCGCGTGCGGCTCGCCGCCATCACGAACGGAGGGACGGTCCCCGCTAAGAAGATGTCCGCCGAGCAGCGGGCCAATCTGAAAAAGTTGCAGGACTACGAGCGCCAGGTTGCCGCGAAGAGCTTCCAACTTCAGGAAGAAGTGCTTGGGCCGGTTCAAACCGAACAGGAGCTGTTCGCGCGCAAAGTCCAGTGAACGCGCCGCGGCGAGGCCGGCAACGACGCAATCGTGTTGGGCCGGCTTCATCGCAGCTCTGCTACGATAATGGCGTACTGGATTCACGTCGGGGAAAGCCGGCCACCGACGATGAACATTGGTCGAATCGCTGCGCGTTGCACGGCGGCCGGTCTGGTCGGCGTCGCGCTGTGCCTTCCGACGTGGGCGCTCGCCGGTGACGACGACGTGACAGAACTGAGGCAACTGGAGGCGCTGCGCGCCGAGAACCGCGCGCTGGCGAAGCGTGTTGAGGCGCTCGAAGCCACCAAGGCCGGGGCCGCGCAGAACGGGCGGAACAAGAAGCCCGCAGCGGCGCCCGCGCCTGCGCCAACAACCGCGCAGGCCGGACCTGTGCCGAAGGCAGCGCGGGCCCCGCCCTCGCCGCAGACCGCGAACGTCGGCAACCCGCCCGCGGCGGCGGCAAGCACGGAGCAGCTGGAGGAACGGGTCAGGGAACTCGAGATCGCGAAGGCCGGCCAGGAGGAGGCCACACGAGCAATCATCCGCAATTCGCTCGCGGGCCTGGGACCGCAAATCAATGAATTCGTGGCCCTGGGCGGCTCGCTCGAAACGACCGTCAGCCGGTTCAGAGATTTCACGAACGGGGTGCAGGACTCGGTCACGCTGAGCACGGCCGAACTTGATCTCGACATTAAGGCCAATGACTGGACGACCGGCAGCCTCATAGTCGGCTTCAATCCGGGAACGGACACGCTCTTTCCGACCACGGAGGGTTTGAATGCACCGGTTGACCGCCTGACGGTGGAGCGTGGAACCATCACCGTCGGAGATCCTCGAGCGGTTCCCGCTCTATGTCAAAGCTGGTCGGGACACCTTGTCGTTTGGCACATCGACCGGCATCGCCCGGCTTGACACGCTCGCGATCGTGAACCCGCTGACCATCGAAGCCTTCGAGACAAAAAACAATTTCTTTGGCTTCGGCTTCGGGTTTCCAACGCCGACGCCCGCTCCGCTCACGCCGCCGATCAGTACGTACCTCCGGTGCGGCCTTTGGTTATCAGCCCGCTCGTCAGCTCGCTGGCGCGAAATCTCGGCTACACCCCTTCGCCGACGCCGCCGAAGCCGCCCACGCCATACACGCCCCGCCCACCTTGCCGCCCTTCTACGGGAGCTTGGACTTCTACAACGGCGACAGTCTGCTTGCCCCCAACCGCAAGTTTACTCAAAGCATCGACGCGAGCGTGGGCGCGCGCGCTTGAGGGACATTGCGGCCGGTCCTACGACCAGTTGCGCGCGAGCTACCTCTGCCCCTGGTCGCTCGACGTCCACATTGACTACAACAGCTCCGTCTTCGACAGCGTCTTTCTGAACACGGGTTACCAGGGCTTTCTGGACCAGATCGGGCTCGTGCCCGGCGTCGCCGTCAGCGCCAAGGCGAGCCTCGGCCCGATCGCGCTGACCGGCGAGCTGAATGCGGCGACCAGGCAGGCAAGCTTCGTCGATGGAGCAGGCGCGCAAGTGAACATCGTTCCCACCGCTTGGCAGTTCGCGATCGCGTATCAGTTCGATTGGAACCCCTGGGTCGAAAAGATCGGCGAGCAGGGCGACTTTATCGCGATCACATATTCCGGCACCAGCGGCTTCGCAGGCGCCACGCCAGGTCATCAACGGACAGCCGACCAGGGTCGGGTTCCTTCCCAAAACCCGGCTCAGCGTGACCGCCGGTGAATGGGTCCTGGACGGCGTGGAGTTTGCCCTGGAGTACACTATCGACTGGGACTATCCGAAGAAGGACGGCGGCACCGGCAACATCGCCAACGGAGGTTCGCCGCACTGACCTACAATTTCTGAGCCTCAGTGCCGGAACGCTTCGACCGGTTCGAGGCGCGCCGCGCGCGAGGCCGGATAGGGCCCGACAGCAGCCCGATCGCGCCGCCGACGACGGGGCGAGAAGGGCGCCGCGGGGTCGAGCACCGGGCTCCAGACCTGATAGGCGGAGACGACGACCACGATCAGGACCCCGAGGCTCGCGCCGATGATGCCGCCCGACGCCCATCGAGGCGCTCTCGATCAGGAACTGCGCGGCGACGTGCCCGCGCGTCGCTCCGATCGCGCGGCGCAGGCCGATCTCGCCGGTCCGCTCCATCACGCCGACCAGCGTGATGTTGGCGATGCCGATCGCGCCGACGATCAGCGACAATCCGCCGAGCAGCAGGAACATCACGTTCAGGTCGGTCTGCACTTCGTCGCGCACGCGCCTGGGCTCCTGCGGGACCTCGACCTTCAAACCCGCGGATCGTCGGGCCGCAGCGCCGAGCGCGCCTGTTCGGCGATCAGGTACGCCGCGCCGATCTTCGTCTCGACGACCACCATGCCGGGCCCGGCCAGACCCGAAATAGCGGCGCGCCGTGCCCTCCGGGATGATGACGGAGCCAAGCAGCTCGGGCTTGCGGACGACATCGCGGAGGATGCCGATCACCAGGTAGAGCTGGTCGCCGATGGAGATCGCGGGAAGCTGCTCGAGGCCCGAGATGCCAAGGCGCCGTGCGGCGTCCGGGCCGAGCACGGCCACGCGGTCCGCCCGCTCGAATGGCCCGCATCCGGCAGGCGTCCGGTCTCGAGCTCGGCTCTGACCGCGCGGAAGAGTCCGGGCGAGGCGGCCCGTACCGCGAGCTTGAGGGCGCTCTGGTTCAGCGGGTCGTTCACCGGCGAAGAGCTGACCAGCGCGCCGCCGACGTCGACGTCGCTCAGCGTTCCCGCGGCGACCACGCCATTCAGGCGGCCGCAGGCGAGCCGGTGCATCCCAGGTATCGCCCTGGGATCGACGGTGCCGGTCGTCGTGCCGGGCCTGGCGCTGACGAAGAGCTCCGTCGCGGCGAGCTGGTCGAACTGGCTGATGATGCGGTTGCCGGCGGTGCGGGTGAGACCCACGGTCGCCACGAGCGCGGCCATCCCGATCACGACGCCCAGCACGGTCAGCACCATGCGCCCCGGCCGGGCGAACATCCCCGCGAGCGCCTCGTTCAGAGAGATCCCGGATCGTGATCCCCGAGCGGCGCACACGCGTCGCTCTCGACGGCCGCGGCAAGGGCCGGTTGCTCGGCCGTCCTGTCCGGCCGGAACGTCAGCCGGACGCCATCGACGATGTGCACGCGCCGCGAGGCCCGGTTCGCGACGTTCTCGTCGTGCGTGACGACGACCAGCGTCAGACCCTCCTTGTTGAGTCTTCGAAGAGATCGAGAATCGGCCGCGGAGTTCTCGGAATCGAGGTTGCCGGTCGGCTCGTCGCACAGCAGCAGGCTCGGGTGAGCCACGAGCGCGCGGGCGATCGCGACGCGCTGCCTCTCGCCGCCCGACAGCTTCATCGGCAGGAAATCGGCGCGGTGAGCGAGCCCCACGCGCTCGATCGCCGCCATGCGCGCGCTCGCGCCGGCCGCGTCGGCGACTGCCTGCGGTACACCTCCGCCAGCATCACGTTCTCGATCACCGTCCGATAGGGCAGCAGGTGGAACGACTGGAACACGAAGCCGATCGGCTGGCTGCGCAACCCGGCCCGCTGCATCGTCGGTCAGCTTGGTGGTGTCGATGCCGTCGATGAGATAGGTGCCGCTCGTCGGGCGATCGAGGCAGCCGATGACGTTCAGCAGCGTCGACTTGCCGGCGCCGGACGGGCCGGTGATCGACAGCCAGTCGCCCCGATCCAGCAGAGAGGTCGACGTCGACCAGCGCGTGCACCGCCGGCTCGGTGCCGTATTGCCTGCCGACCTTATCAGCTCGAGCACGCCTGCGCTGCGTGTCGAGCTGGGCCATGCGTCATCGCGGATTCCCTGCCTCCGGGTTCTTGTAGCCGACGACCACCATCTGGCCCGGCGGGAGCGCGCCGTCCACCGGTGTCACCTCGACATACCCGTCGGCGGACAGCCCTGGCTTGACGGCGACGTATTCGAGCGCGCCGTTGACGTTCGACCTGGACCCGCGACGTCCCGTCGGCGGCGAGCGAAACGGCGCTGACCGGGACCGCGGTGACCGCGCCCTTGGTGGATTCGACGGGATCGTGAGGCGGACGGAAACGCCTCGAGCCGGGCCGGGCTCTTGTCGACGCGAACCTCGAAGTAGATGTGGTACCCGTCGACGCCGCGCGTGCCCGGGGTGCTGGCGACCGTTCGCGACGATCCCTGTGGCCTTGATCCCGAGCGCCTGTTCGTCGATCGCGACCGCCATGCCCGGCCTGACGAGCGGGGCCGCGTCTAAGCGGCAGTGCCGAGTCGACCGCAGCTGGTTGTCGGTCACCGACATCACGTGGCCCGCGACCGCGCCGCCGACCGAGGCCGTGACCTCCTCCACGCGCACCGGGAGGCTGCGGATGAACACCAGCTCGTCGGCCGGCACCTGCACGCCCAGCCGCCGCCGCGCCAAGTCCAGATCGGCCGCGAGCTGGTCGGCCCGCTCCGTCGCGATCTTCAGGTCGAACTCGGCAAGCTTCTGCGCATCAAGCGCTGCCCGCACCGACTTCTCGCCGTCGAGCCGCGCCGATCGCACGGCCGCCTCGGCGAGCCTGAGCCGCTCCGCCGCCAGCGTCGCATCGCGCTCGGCGGCCTGGATCGCGAGCTCGCCCTCCAGCCGCGTCTTCCGCTTGGCCGCGCGCGCCAGATCGAGTTTTGCGTCGGCCGCCATGCGCGCGGTTTCCGGCTGTCGCGGATCCAGCACGATCATGGCGCGGTCGGCGATCTGCGCCGCCAGGTCGGCCGCGGCGGCGGTATTCGCATACTCGGCCTTGGCGCGCTCGCTCTCTACCGCGAGCGGCGCGCCCGAGCCCGCCTTCTGGATCAGCCGTCGCCGCTCATCCTCGCGGGCCGCCCGCTCCAGCGCCGCCGCCCGGTTGTTCTGCTCGGCGGTGGCGCGAGCGGATTCCACCGCCGTGACCACGGATGCGGCCGCGGCGGCAGCGGCCAGCCTGGCCTTCACCGCGTCGCCCCAGTCTCGCTCCAGCCCGCGGATTGCCGCGAGCTGCTCGCGCGTGGGACCGAACGGTTCCCATCCGCGCGCCTTGTACCATTGGCTGACCGCCGCACTGGTCGCCGGGTCGAACACGCCATCGACGGCGCCGGGGTCAAAGCCGAGTCGCGCCAGCCCCTGTTCGAGCTGACGCACGTCCTCACCGGAGATGCCGGGTACCAGATCGCGATAGGTCGGCACCTCGCCTTCGAGCACGAAGACGGGACGTCCTGACGCGGTGAGCAGCACGTCACCCGCCGCGAACTGGGTGTTCCGCAGCGGCAGCGTGGCAACCAGCCCGGCGCTTGGCTTCAGCGTCGATGGGGCGATCGAGACCGGCTGGGGCAGTCCGAAGCGAACGGTGCCGCGCGTCACGACATCCGAACTGAGGGCACGCCGCTCGACCGGAACCAGTATGGGCGAGGGAGCAGGGGTCGCCGTCCGCGCCGCCACATCCGCCGGCGATTCGATCCGCGAGCCGGCAATCCAGGCGCCGAGCGCGGCCCCCGCCACCGTCGCCACGACGGCGTAGAGGACGTGGATCTGCCTGCCAGCCATGGCGCGACCCCTGCTATGCGTCGCAACACGCGGTCCTGGCCGGCTTGCGGTGGTGCGGCGGTCGCATGCGCAGGCCGTGTATCGAGAGCGACCCGCTCACCCGATCATGCCGAGCCACGCCCGCCGGTGGCGACGATACGACCCGGCTGCCCTGGCGCGAATTCACTTTCAGGGAACGGCACGGAATTGCGGAATAGTGACGGTCATATTGGTGTCTTCGAATCCAAATCCCTTATTCTGCTCGTGATGCGATCATGTGTACGCGATCCATGACCAGAAACTCACTCAACAGACGAGAAACTCGTCTGCCCGTTGATAGACAGATACTCCGGCGGCGCCGCGGGATTCTACTTGCATCCCCCGTTGTCCACGTGCAAGTCTTACATTCTGGCTGGGGAACGCTTTGACAGGGCGAAGGCCCGCGGGAGCGATGCGTACGAGCGAGCACGCGGTTGAACGGGATGGGCGCCCGGCGCCCTGCGCCCCGATACTCGAGCTTCTGATCCTCTCGCCGGTTCGCTTTATCCGCGACAGCGTTGGCAGGGTCCTTGCGCGCGACGGCGCGATCAGCGTGGGCAAGCTGTGCGCCGACGTCGAGGACGCTCTGGCGGCGAGCGAGGCGGCGCAACCAAACCTCATCCTCCTCGATGTCGGCTCGCCGGATGCAGAGGCCGCCGTCGCGCGTCTGCGCACCGCGCGGCCGAGCACGCGGATTGTCGCGCTCGGCGTGACCGAGACCGAGGAGTCGGTCGCATTCTGGGCCGAGGCGGGCGCGGACGGCTACATCCCGCGCCATGCGGCGCTCGAGGACCTCCCCCGCTTGGTTCTCGACATCGCGTATGGCCGCCAGCCGTGCTCGGGACCCGTCGCGGCCGGATTGCTGCATCGGCTGGCCGCCACCGCCGGCCGTGCCAAGGTCCAGCATTCACATGCCTCGCTTACGGTGCGCGAGCGCGAGGTCGTGCGCTTGATCGGCGTCGGGCTTAGCAACAAAGAAATCGCGCGTCGGTTGGACATCGGGCTCGCGACGACAAAATCGCACGTTCACAACGTGCTCGCCAAGCTGCACGTCCAACGCCGCGCCGAGGCGTGCGACTGGCTGAACCGGCGCTCGCGCGGCGCCTGAGCCCAACCGGCGACCGAAGCGCCGCCCGCCGACCTCAATGCGCGTTGTGGTCAGGGACTGCCATGTGCGCACAAGCCCAGCCCGATCCGCGGGGCTCGCCACGCGGGGCGCGCTGGCAGGTCCATTTCACGTCCACTGGCGCGTCCTGGAACAACCTGGTGCAGCACTATTTCGGCTTGGTCACTGACAAGCAGATCAGTTGAGGCGTTCACCGTTCGACCGCGAAACTGGAGAGCGACATCCGCACCTCGATGGACGCCCAAACGACCAATCGGAAGCCCTTCCGCTGGATCACGTCCGACGACGACATCCCCTTCCCCATCTACCGTTTCTGCCACTGAGCGCACGAGATCGGACGGATTAGTGAATCAGATGAGCAACGAAACTATCGGCCAATGGCGGGCATCAACCGCTTGGCTTCGGCGACGGCCGGCCCGGAAACGCCAAGAGCCCCCACCCGTGACGGGTGGGGGCTCTTGCGGGAGCGTTACATGCGGGGATCGCGTGCCTTGAGCGCCGCAGCGAGTTGCCGGCACATGCGCTCGACCGCCATCAGCGCACCGCGCAGGCCGTGCAGCGACATGCTGAGTGCATCGAAGGCGTCCGCGGTGGACTCCTCGCGGCGCGGCCCGGCGGCCGGCCGCGCTCCCGGCGGAACGCTGCCCTGACGGCTCGCGGTGCCGTCGGCCGCCGCGACCTGGGCATCCGACGAGGTCGGTGTGCCGACCTCGTCCGTCCCGGCTTGCAGGGGGACGGGCCCGGTTGCCGTCGCCGGCGTGCCGGGCACGGCCCGGCCGCCGATGAGCGCCTCGAGCGTGATGCCCGGAAAGGCGGCGCAGATCCGCGCCAGGGTCTCCTGCGACAGGCCCTGGGAGTGGCCGTTCAGCTCTCCGGCGTGGGCCGCCTCGCGCTGTTGCTGGATTTGACCGAGACTGATGGTCTTTGTCGCGACGGTGGAGTGGGATGTGTCCACGACGTCGATAATGGGCACAAGTTTGCGGGAGAGGCGGCGGCATCGGTCGTGGCCGGAGGCGCTGAAGCGGGAGATCGTGGCGGCGTCGTTGGTGCCGGGCGCGTCGGTGTCGGTCGTTGCGCGACAGTATGACGTGAATGCCAACCAGGTGTTCAGCTGGCGCAAGCGCTACGGCGATGCGCCGAGCGCGGCGCCGGGGCCGCAACTGGTGCCGGTGACGATCACGCCGGATCGGGTGGGCAAACTGCCACCGGCACCTGTGGCCGATGCCATCGAGATCGAACTTCCCAGCGGCTACCGAGTCCGGGTTGGCGGCGGGGTGAAGGCGGGTTGTCTGCGTCTGGTGCTGGATGCGCTGGAGCGGCGATGATCGCGTTCCCCGCCGGTGTCCGCGTCTGGCTGGCGGTCGGGCGAACCGACATGCGGCGCGGGATGCACGGATTGGCGCTGCAGGTGCAGCAGGCGCTCGGCCGGGATCCGCACGCCGGCGATCTTTACGTTTTCCGCGGTGCCAGGGGCGACCTGATAAAGGTTCTCTGGCACGACGGCATCGGCATGTCGCTGTACGCCAAGCGGCTGGAGCAGGGGCGCTTTCTCTGGCCGTCGCCGGCCGACGGCGTGGTGGGAATTTCGGCGGCGCAGCTGGCCTACATGCTCGACGGGATCGACTGGCGCAATCCGCGCCACACATTCCGGCCGAGTTGCGCAGGATGATGATGCGCAGGCGATTTTTCAGGAGCAAATCGACGTCGTTTGTGATTCGATCGGCTGCATGGCCGCCGATTGCGACCCCCTGCCGGACGATGTCGATGCGCTGAAGGCGGAACTGGCGGCGGCTCGCGCCCGCACCTCCGCCGACCAGGCGCTGATTGCCCATCAGCAGCTGCAAATCGCCAAGCTGCGACATCAACTGTATGGCCAGCGCTCGGAACGCACGGCGCGGCTGCTCGACCAGATGGAACTTGGGCTGGAGGAGCTGGAAAGTTCGGCGACCGAGGACGAGATTGCCGCCGAGCAGGCCGCCGCACGCACCACGAACGTGGCGCCGTTTGCCCGCAGACGCCCGTCCCGCCAGCCGTTCCCCGCGCATTTGCCGCGCGAGCGGGTGGTCGAGCCGGCTCCAGCCGCTTGCCTGTGCTGCGGCGGGGCGCGGCTGCGCAAGCTGGGCGAGGATGTCACGGAGACGCTGGAGGTGATCCCGCGCAGCTGGAAGGTGATCCAGCACGTGCGGGAGAAATTCACCTGCCGCGACTGCGAGGCGATCAGCCAACCACCGGCGCCCTTCCACGTAACGCCGCGCGGCTGGGCGGGGCCGAGCCTGCTGGCGATGATCATGTTCGAAAAATTCGGCCAGCATCAGCCGCTGAACCGTCAGGCCGAGCGCTATGCGCGCGAAGGCGTGCCGTTGAGCCTGTCCACCCTGGCCGACCAGGTTGGCGCCTGCACGGCGGCGTTGCTGCCACTGTTCGAGCGGCTGTGCGCCCATGTGATGGCGGCGGAACGCCTGCACGGCGACGATACGACGGTGCCGGTACTGGCCCGCGGCAAGACGGACATTGCCCGCGCCTGGGTCTATGTGCGCGATGACCGGCCCTTCGGCGGCCCAGCGCCGCCGGCGGCGGTGTTCTACTATTCGCGCGACCGCGGTGGCGAACATCCGCAGGCCCATCTGGCGAACTATGCCGGCATTTTGCAGGCCGACGCCTATGGCGGCTACGGCAAGCTCTACGAGGCCGGCCGAAGTCCCGGCGTGATCCTGGAAGCCGGATGCTGGAGCCACGCACGTCGCAAATTCTTTGTGCTCGCCGACGTGGAGGGGGCGGCGCGGCGAAAGGCGCAAGGCAAGCTGGCTGCCGTGATATCGCCGCTCTGCCTCGCAGCGGTACGGCGCATCGACCAGCTGTTCGACATCGAGCGCGGCATCAACGGATGCAGTGCCGATCAGCGTCGGGCCATGCGCCAGCAGGTCAGCGCCCCCTTGGTAGCCGATCTGCACGCGTGGCTGCGCGAGCAGCGCAGCACGCTGCCCGGCGCGGCCGACGCGGCCAAGGCAATGGACTACATGCTGAAGCGCTGGCCGGTGTTTGCCCGGTTTCTTGATGACGGGCGCATTTGCCTGACCAACAACGCTGCCGAGCGGGCGCTGAGAGGCATTGCCCTGGGCCGCAAGTCATGGCTGTTCGCCGGTTCGGATCGTGGCGGCCAGCGGGCGGCGATGATGTACAGCCTGATCGTGAGCGCCAAGCTGAACGACGTCGATCCGCAGGCCTGGCTCGCCCATGTTCTGGCACGGATCGCCGGCCATCCGGCCAGCAAGATCGACGAATTGCTGCCGTGGAACTGGGCGCAAGACGCGGATCGACATAAGCTCGCGGCATGACCACCGCCGGCATCGCCCACCTCAAGGTCCAGCTCGACGACGTCAAGCCCGACATCGTGCGACGGCTCGAGGTGCCGCTGGCGATCCGGCTCGATCGGCTGCATCTGGTGTTGCAGGCGGCGATGGGCTGGACCAATAGCCATCTCTATGAGTTCCGCGCCCGCGACATCGGCTGGGGCATCCCAGACCCGGACTTCGGCGACGGCCCGCTCGACGCCCGCAAGGCCCGCCTCGGGGACATCGTCGAGGACACCGACGCCCGATCCCTCCAATACCTCTACGACTTCGGCGATGGCTGGGAGCACACGGTCCGCATCGAGCGGGTCACCGAGCCGCTGGCCGGGATCACGTATCCGCGGCTGATCGACGCGACCGGCCGCTGCCCACCCGAAGACGTGGGCGGCCCCTGGGGCTACCGCGAGTTCCTCGACGCCATCAACGATCCCGACCACGAGGAACACGCCGAGCAACTCGAATGGATCGGCGGTCCATTCGACCCGGCCGCCATAGATCTTCAGGTCCTAACCAACGCCATCGACAGCCTGGCCAGGAAGTGGACGCGCAAACCGGCACAGACCCGAAAACCAGTCCACTGATCTGCGGTCCTCACCGGATGGAGGAGATTGTAGAGCAGGTTGGCGTTCTTGAGCCCGAGCCGGCGGGCGAGCGCCGCGAGGGTCAGCCCGTTGCTGTCGGCGAGGGCGCGGAGGCTGCTCCGCAGTGTCTCCGCCTGCCGCTCCCGCACGGCCGATGCCGTGGGCGGAAGCGCCGGCGGCGCCCCGGCCTGCTCTTGCGCCGGGACCGCGCTCCGCGCGTGCTCCGGCGTGGCCGGCGCCGCATTTGCGCGGCGCGGCCGGTGGTTCGGTGATGGTGGCATGATTTGCCTTGCTCTGGATGCGCCGCGGCCTCCGGTCCCCGCCCGCATTGGCGGGCGGCAGACGCCGGAGCGGGCCGTTACGGGGACGGCCTTCCGGAAGTGACGGGACAGGAATGCAGCGGCTGAGAAATGTCTGCACATCTCAGATGGAGAATATTTCGAAATTGTCAAGGTCTTCTTAAAGTATACAAATCTCAATTCTTCAGTAATTTGACACATTGGTAAGTATTGCGCGCGACCTATTGAAGATCTTTTGTAGTCCGTCAGCGCGGGCATCTGCCGCTCGAGCATCCCGGCGGCTTGCTCGCGCCGCGCGGTAACGGAGCCGGGACCCCCTTTCGCCGTCGCTCTGCTCGCCGCCGTCACGAGCCCGGAGGCCAGACACCGGGAGCGAGGGCGCTGACTGACCCCCCTGCTTGCGATGGCCTGGCTTCACCGCCGGACGCCGACGGCCGCGGAACGGGTCAGCGCAAGGTTCAGCGCGGGTCCAGGATCACTTGCGCGCCCCGTCAGCGACACGCCTCCGAAGTGATCGGCAGCTGTATTCACCTGCGCAACGAGCTCGTTAGCCTCTCCCGTGACACGGGGGGCGCCGGGCGATCTGCTCCGCTCCGATCTGCTTCACGTCTGGCATTGCGTGCGCTCGCCGCGCTGGAATCGCCAAGCGCCCTCGTAGTCAGCACCGCTTGAGCGTGCAACCGAAACCGCGGCGCCTGACGCGCACGCCGCGAGGGCGCCCGCTCGTCATTCCCGTCTGAGCCGCGGGGCTGGTCCGCATGGCCGCTGCGCCATGGCATTCGGACGACGGTGTGACCAATGAGAGGTCCTTCCACGTTGGCGGCATGGCACGAGCGTCCTGCCGAGGCGCCCGTCTCGAAAAAGCTCGTCGTGCCATTGCTCATGGCGCCTGCCTCCCTCGCGCGCGAGCGTGCCATGACATGGGGTGCCGCCGGCACGGGCGCCGAGGCCCTGTTCCGGCTGGTCCGGGTGCTTGGCCGGCAGGCGGCGCGGGAGGCGTTTCGGGAGGCGCTCAGTGCGGAGGCCGCGGGCGCCGCCGACCGCACGGCCACACCATGACCGCCGCCGGCTCGGCGCCGCAGGTGCCGGTCTCGGACTCGATCGCCGACCTGCTCAGCATCGCCGAGGTGGCCAGGATCTTCGGCCGGTCCGAGCGAACAATCTGCCGCTGGTGCGCGGCCGGCTACCTGGTGCCGATCCGCATCGGCCGATCGGTGTTCTTCCGCGCCGACGACATCCGCCGGCTGCAGGTGACCGACATGGCTGGAGCGCTGGTCAAGCGCACCACGACATATCGCCGTCGTCGTTCACCTGTTCCGAACGGAAGCAACGAGTCAGATGAGACTCGCTGTATGCAACAGGGATTCTTGGAACTCCCTGAAACCATCACCCGCTAGTTTGCCTGGGATTGGCATAGGATGCGCTCACGAATGTCCACAACTGACCGGAGACATTGAAATGCACGGACCACGCCGCGCGATGACCGCCGAATTCTCGCGTGGCCCCGCTATCGGTACTGCGCCGCTGACCGCCGCGGCCGCCGTCGAGCTCATCGCCAAACGGCCTGACCTGAGCGAGGCGCAGCGGCGGGACCGGCGCTCGGCCATCAACAGCGTGGTCCGCATTGCCGGATTGCCGGCGGATCTCGTGCTGATGACGCCGGCCGCCCTGCGCGAGACGTTCCTGAGGCGCAGTCCCGCCGCGTGCGCCATCAGCGCGGGCACCAAGGCCAATATCACCTCGCAGCTCCGCCACCTGCTCGCCGATGCGGGGGCGATCGATAACGAGGACGGGCCGATCGCTGAGGCCTGGGCCGGCCCGCTCGCCCGTCTGGTTGGCCAGGCGCGGCACGGCCTGACCCGCTTCGCCCGCTTCTGCTCGGCACGCCAGATCGCGCCGGCCGACGTCGGCGCGGAGACGGTCGTCGCGTTCCGGCAGCACCTGGTCGAGCGCACGCTGGTCGGCAACCCGCGGGAGCTGGAGAAGACCACCCGACGCGCCTGGAACGCGGCTTGCGCCTCGATCCCCGACTGGCCCGGCGAAGCGCTGGCCCGGCGGGTGCGCAAGCACGACTACGTGCTCCTCCTGACCGCATTTCCTGCGAGCTTTCAGGCCGAGCTCGCGGCCCTTCGCCGAGCACCTTTCCGCCTCCGCGCTGGACGACCCGTTCGACACGCCCGCGAGCGCCGGCGGACCAGCGCTGACCGTGCCGCCGCGGCCGCTGAAGCCGTCCACGGTGGCGACGCGGCAGGACCACATCCGCTGGCTGGCGAGCGCTGCGGTGGCGAGCGGCGTGCCGATCGCCGAGATCACTTCGCTTGCCAGTCTGGTGACGCCGGCGACGCGCGCACGGGAAGCGTTGCGGTTCCTGTTCACGCGCGCCGACAGCAAACCCTCCGCCGCCGGCATGCATGTCGCCGAGGCGGCACTCATGGTCGCCCGCTATATCGCGCGTCTCCCCGAGGCGGCGATCAAGCAACTCCGGACCTGGGCCAAGCCGGTCACCCTCACCTATCGCGGCATGACCGAGGCCAACACCAGGCTGATGCGCGAGGCCCTCGACCCGGAGCGCGACGCCGCCCTCCTGGCGGCGCCGTACGCCCTGCTGCAGGCCGCCTACGAGCTGCTGCCCGCGCGCCCCTTGCAGGCGGCGAGCCTCGCCATGCGGGCGCTGGGGATCGGACTGCTCACCCGCGCGCCCTTGCGCTTGGCGAACATCTTCATGCTGCGCCTCGACCGGCACCTGCACCGTCCGGATCCTGCCCGTGCGCGCATCACGGCGATCTACATTCCCGCCGAGGACGCAAAGACGCCGCGGCCGATCGAGATGGCGGTCTCGGCCGAGCTGTCCGACCTGTTCAATGCCTGGATCTCCGACTTTCGGCCGATCATCGCCGCGCCGGGCTGTGGCTACGTCCTCCCCGGGCACGCCGGAGGCGACGTGCCGATCACGCCGCAGGCGTTCCGCGAAGCGATCAAGGACGCCACGCATCGCTGCGCCGGGGTGCGCCTGTCGCCACACCGGTTTCGGCACCTCGCCGCGCATCGCTATCTCGCGGAGAACCCGGGTCACTACGAGGTCGTGCGGCAGTTCCTCGGCCACGCCTCGATCGACACCACGGTGCGGCACTACGCCGGCACCGAACAGGTTGCCGCTGTGCGCCTGCTCGACGAAGTGATCCTGCGCGGCGGCCGGCACCGTCCGCGGCGCAAGGGTGCCAACTTCGCGCGGACGGGATCCGGCAGCAAGGCGCCCGATCGCGGTCGCCGGAAGGGCCGCTGACATGGCCGCGCCCTTCACCGCTCGATGCCTTGCCTTCGATGCCTGGCCGGCGGGTGATCAGGCAGGCCTGGACATGGGGCTGCACACCGGGCGACCCGTTCGACGATGCACCGCGCCGCGGCGCCATGCTGCGTCCGGCCAGCCTCCAGAAAATCGCCAAAGGATATGGCCGCTGGCTGCATTTCCTGGAGGAACATGGTTGGCTCGACCCGGCCCTGCCGCCGCTCGCGCGGGCCACGCAGGAGCGTCGCTGGGCGTATTTTCAGGCGCTCCTGGCCGCCGGCAACGCGCCCTTCACGATCATCGGGCGCTTCAGCGAACTGCGCATGGCGCTGCAAATTTCGCACCCGGCGCCGACGTGTCCGGGGTTGTCCGGCTCGGCGGGCGGAGCGTGTACGCGCGGCTCCTCAAGACGCGCCGGCACAAGCGCACCCCTGAGAGCGACGTCCTGTTCGAATGGGCGATCGGCATCATGGACGAAGCCGACGCCGCACCATCGGAGTGGGAACGCCTCCGGGACTTTCGGGACGGCCTGTTGCTGGCGATCCTGGCCAGCCCGCGCGCCGCCTGCGCGCCATGCATGGCCTCGGCATCGGCCAGGAGCTGGTCTGGCGCGGCGGCGTCTATCGCATCGAGCTTGGATCGGAGCTCGTCAAGACCAACAAACCGGATCGCTTCGACCTGCCCGAGCGGCTCATCCCGTATGTCCGGCGCTACCTCGACGAGATCCGGCCCACCCTGCTCGACGGTCGGATCGACGACGCGCTGTGGATCAACCGCCGCGGCACGCGCCTCACCGACCGGGCGATCCAGCACATCGTGGCGAAGCGCAGCCAGGCGCGCTTCGGGTATGCATTCGGACCCCATGCCTTCCGCGACGCGCTGGCCACGACGGCGGCGCTGCGCGCCCCCGGCAACCCCGCCCTCGCCGCCGCGGTTCTCGGCGTCAGCACCGGCATCGTCGAGCGGCACTACAATCGCGCCGGGCAGCTGCACGCCGTGCGCAGCCTGACCGCGATGGTCGAGCGGCGGGGCCGCGCGCTGGCCGCGAAGCGAACCTGACCGGCCTCTCTGTACCGCATAAAAACGACTGAACAGCTCAGTGCTCGTCAATCGGTCGTGTATCGGGGCCCCGCAGGGGTCGCCCTGGTCGCGCGAGGCGTCGGCGTCGCCTATCCCAAGCCTGCGCGGCGCACACCGCGCACGCTCACGGCTCTACGCAGCGACACGCACCCACAGCGCCAGAGCGAAGCCGCTTGGATTACCGCCGCGGGATGACCGATGGCCTGCGCGACGCTACCCAATCGGATTGGCCCTGATGCGTACCGTCGGCTCCCGCCCGGGGCAAATCCGTGCTCAGGCGCCAACCTCCCGTCTTGTCGGCGCAACCGATGCCTGGTGTGGCTGCCGGCAGGTTCAACAGGGGAGCGACCGGATGACCCCGATCATCGTGCCTTTCGACGGCGATGCGCCTCACGAAGCCGGCGCCACGCTCCTCGGCGTGCTGGCGTGGCCCGAAGAAGTCCACAACACCGCCAGGATGGCGCATCGCCACGACTGTCTCTGCCAGATGTTCCTGACGGCGCGCGCCGAGGCGGATCTGGCATGGGCGACGGCACCTCAGAGGGTCAGGCCACAGCATCTCACCCGGCGCCGGGAGGCGGTCGAATCCGTGGAGCGGACGCTGCGCAGGCGCCTGCCGCTGCGCAGCGCCGCGGCCCGCATGGTGATCCCGTTCCTCCGCGACCTCCTAGGCATGCCGCCGCGGCTCCCCAAGGGAGTGCAGCGCCTCTCGCTCAATGCCATGTCCGCGCTCGTTGCCGGTGACACAGGGGAAGGCGACCCCGGGAACGTGGAGAGCCGGGTCTGGCGGCCGTCGGTCCCCGTCATCCACATCGCGGCGGCGCTCGTCGCCGTTTGCGAGTTCGCTGAGCGCACGGCGAGAATTTAAACAGCAGGCGAGATCTATCACTGTCCCGACCTTCTGAGAGAGGTCGTGCTCGCTTCACAGCGGTTTGCCGAACTCGTGCCGATGACCCGGCAGTTCAAAATCCCGAGGGAAAAACTGATCCCGCTCGCCTTGGCCTGACCGGGGTCGTTTTCACCACCGGCGGCCGAACCTGACCCACATTGTGATGGGCGCGAGCATGCGCGTCCATGCACGCCAAGCCGCACAACGGGCCAGCGCAGCGCGAACGGAGCGACGATGTGGATGGCATCGTGCACGCCAACGGTGCACATGCCCCTTTGGCCCAGCAGCGGCAACACCGGGCAAGCGCGGTGTGCGACGGCCACGCCGTCACCTCCTCCCTGTCGCATGACGAGCCGGTCAGCGATGCGGAAATTCGGCTGATCCTCGGCGCGCTTGGCGATACGATCGCGCGCATTCTCGGCAGCGACAGCACGTCATGACCACGATCGCCGCTTCGGCCCGGCGAGTTGCCCTCTACGCCCGCGTCTCGACCACGCGTCAGGCCGAGGGCGAACTCTCAATCCCCGATCAGCTCCGCCAGGGCGAACAGTTCTGCGCGGCTCGCGGATTTGCGCTCGTCGCGACGTTCATCGAGCCGGGCGCCTCCGCGACCGATGACCGCCGCCCCGAGTTCCAGCGCATGATCGATGCCGCCACCTCGTCGGCACGGCCGTTCGACGTCATCCTCGTCCACTCCATGTCGCGCTTCTTCCGCGAGCAGTTCCTCAGCGAGTTCTACATTCGCAAGCTGCGCCGGGCCGGGGTCGAGGTGCAGTCCATCACCCAGGACTTCCGCGACGACCCCACAGGCAATCTGATCCGCCAGGTGCTCGGCAGCTTCGATGAATACCAGAGCCGCGAGAACGCCAAGCACACGCTGCGCGCGATGCAGGAGAACGCGCGCCAGGGCTTTTGGAACGGTTCTCAACCGCCGTTCGGATACCAGGCGGTGATCGCCGACAGGCGCGGCGCCAAAGTCAAGAAGATGCTTGCTATCGACGAGGCCGGAGGCCGGCATCGTTCGGCACATTTTCGACCTCGCGCTCGGCCGCGCCGGCATGCCGCTCGGCGTCAAGGCGATCGTCAACAGGCTGAACGCCGAGTGCGCCCGCAATCGCGGCAAGGCGTTCCACATCTCCGCCGTGCATCGCATCCTGACCGCTACCACCTACGCCGGCGTGCACCACTTCAACCGTCGCGAGGCGCGCTCGGGTCGGCGCAAGGCTGCGGAGCAGTGGATCGCGGTCGCGGTGCCGTCGATCGTTGCCGCGGACGCGTTCGAGCAGGTGCAGTCGTATCTGCGCTCCCGCAGCCCGAAGTGCGTGCCGCCGCGTCGCGTCGGTAGCCCGGTGCTGCTGACCGGTATCGCGCGCTGCGCCACTTGCGGTTCGGGCATGACGTTGCGCACCGGCAAGAGCGGCCGATACCGCTATTACACCTGCGCGGGCGCCGCGCAGAAAGGGAACACGCGTTGCCCCGGTCGCAGCATCGGCATGGCGGCGCTCGACGGCATGGTGCTGGAGCACCTTGCCGATCGATTGTTCACTCCCGATCGGCTCGCCGTGGTGCTCGAGGCTTACGTCGCCCGCTCCGTCGAGGCCGACCAGGCCCGCCGCGAGCGGCTGGCACAGGCCCGGCGCAGCCTCACCGAGGCGGAGGGTCGCATCGCCCGGCTGCTGGAACTGGTCGAACGGGGCCTGATGGCCTTGGACGACCCAGCCCTGAAGGAGCGCATGGAGGCCGCCAAGCTGGCCCGGCAGGCGGCCGAGGACCAGGTCCGCCTGCTGCAGGGGCCCGGGGCGGGCAGCTCATCCAGCATCACCCCGGACAAATTGCAGAAGCTCGCCCTTGCCGCCCGCGACGCGCTGACCGATGGCGATCCCGCCTTCCGAAAGGCCTATGTGCGGCTGTTCCTCGAGCGGGCAATCGTCGGCGACAGCGAAATCCGCCTCTCCGGCCCCACCGACGCGATCGCTCACGCCGCTCGCACCGGAGGATCTACCCCGCCGGGACCAGTGCCCAGTTTTGTTCCGAAGTGGCGTCCCGTAGGGGATTCGAACCCCTGTTGCCGCCGTGAAAGGGCGGTGTCCTGGGCCTCTAGACGAACGGGACAGGGCGGGTGCTGGTAGCGAAGCCCCCGCGCAGGGTCAAGCTTGACGCCACCCGGCCCGCCGCAGTGTGGTGTGCCCATGGCACCCCCTCCCCCGCCTCGCCCACCCGGCCCGCGCGCGGCCTTGCGCGAGGAGCGGCTGGCGCGGGAGGCGGCGGCGCTGCGGGAGAACCTGCGCAAGCGCAAGCAGCAGGCCCGCGCCCGCGCGGCCCAAGCCCAAGCCCCAGCCGAAGCCGACCGCACCCGCACCCGCACCCGCACCCGAAGGCCCGCCCAAATGCCCGTGATGCCCGACCGCTGGATCCGCCGGATGGCCGCCGAGCACGGGATGATCGAGCCGTTCGTCGAAACGCCAGCGGCGCGACGGCGTGATCTGCTACGGGCTGTCCTGCTACGGCTATGACGCGCGCGTCGCCGACGAGTTCAAGATCTTCACCAACGTCGATTCGGCGATCGTCGATCCGAAGGACTTTCGCGCCGACCAGCTTCGTCGACCGGCACGGACCGAGTCTGCATCATCCCGCCCAACAGCTTCGCGCTGGCCCGCACGCGTCGAGTATTTCCGCATCCCGCGCGACGTGCTGGTGATCTGCCTCGGCAAATCCACCTATGCGCGCTGCGGCATCATCGTCAACGTGACGCCGCTGGAGCCGGAATGGGAGGGCCAGGTGACGCATCGAGATCTCCAACACCACGCCGCTGCCGGCGAAGATCTATGCCAACGAGGGCATCTGCCAGTTCCTGTTCCTCAAGGGCGACGAGCCGTGCGAGACCTGCTACGCCGACCGCGCGGGCAAATACATGCGCCAGAGCGGCGTCGCCCTTCCCCGGCTCTGGCTGAGCTTCGCTATAGCGACAGCGCATGGACCGCATCCGCATCCGCGGCGGCCGGCCGCTCGCCGGCGAAATCCGCATCGGCGGCGCGAAGAACGCGGCGCTGCCGCTCATGGCCGCCGGCCTGCTGACCGACGAGCCGCTGACGCTCAGCAACGTGCCGCGCCTCGCCGACATCGAGCACCATGGCCGCCCTGCTGCGCCCAGCACGGCGTCGCCGTCGACCTCGGCGCGGCAGGACGGGCGGGACGCTGTCGCCATCGGCGGCGCCGATCGACAACACCGACGGCGCCCTACGACCTCGTGCGCAAGATGCGCGCCTCGGTGCTGGTGCTGGGGCCGCTGCTGGCGCGCGTGCGGCGAGGCGCGGGTCTCGCTGCCCGGCGGCTGCGCCATCGGCACGCGGCCGGTCGACCTGCACCTGAAGGGCCTGGAGCAGCTGGGCGCCGAGATCGAGCTCGAACGGCGGCTATATCGCACGCCAGCGCGCCGCGCGGCCTGAAGGGCGCGACCATCGTGCTCGCCGAGGTCATCCGTCGGCGCGCACCGAGAACCTGCTGATGGCGGCGGCCTGGCCGAGGGCGAGACCGTCATCGCCAATGCCGCGCGCGAGCCGGAGATCGGCGACCTCGCCGCACTGCCTCATCGCCATGGGCGCGCGGATCGAGGGCATCGGCACCGACACGCCTGACGATCCAGGGCGTCGCCCGGCTGCACGGCGCGCAGCCACGCGGTCATCCCCGACCGGATCGAGACCGGCACCTATGCCTGGCCGCCGCGATCACCGGCGGCGCGGTGCTGCTGCGCGGCGCGCGGCTGCGACCATCTCGGCGCGGTGCTGCGCGCGCTGCGCCGAGGCCGGCGTGGAGATCGAGCCGAGGCGAGGCGCGGCCTCGCGCGTCCGCCGCCTCAACGGCCTGCACGGCACCGATGTGATGACCGAGCCCTATCCCGGCTTCCCCACCGACATGCAGGCGCAGTTCATGGCGCTGATGGCGGTGGCCGAGGGCGCGGCGATGATCACCGAGACGATCTTCGAGAACCGCTTCATGCACGTGCCGGAGCTGAACCGCATGGGCGCCGCATCAACGTGCACGGCGCCTCGGCGATCGTGCGCGGCGTGCCCGCGCTCTCCGGCGCGCCGGTGATGGCGACCGATCTGCGCGCCTCCGTCTCGCTGGTGCTGGCGGGGCTCGCGGCCGAGGGCGAGACGATGGTCAACCGCGTCTATCACCTCGATCGCGGCTACGAGGCGGTGGAGGAGAAGCTGGCCGCCTGCGGCGCGGAGATCGAGCGCGTATCGGGGGCGTAGCCGCACCGGCTACGGCGAGGCCATCGCGCGGCGCATGATCCACGCCTCCTCCGGGTTGCCGGCCGCCTGCATCGCGCCCTCCCAGATGAAGCGCGCCATGCTGTCGGAGAGCGTCCAGTTCAGCGGCACCGGCGTGCTGCCGTCGGCCGGCAGGTAGAAATGGAAGAACCGCTGGCGCGCCGCGTCCGGCGTCACGCAGCGCACAGGCAGCCCTGACGGCACGTCGCACTGATAGACGGGCGGTGTGTCGTCGGGGCAGTAGGCGGCGCGTGCCTCGCGCAGCAGCACCGCCGAGTGGCCGCCGCGCACGTTGTAGAGCCCGAAGACCGGCGCCAGCAGTTGCAGCGGCCGCCGCGTCTGCGCGATCTCGGTCGGGTCGTCGCGGCGCGGCTGGCAGCGCACCACGCGCTCGCTCGGCACCACCTCGCCATCGGCGGTGGCCTGCACGATGATCGGCACGACGCACGCGCCCGTCACGGCGCGGCAGCGCTCCGGCAGCAATCCCGGCCCGGCGCGCGCCAGCCACGCCGCGAGTTCCAGCGCGGTCTGCAGCCCCTCGTTCTCGAAATAGCCGCCGTCGAGGATTTCCCGCGCCGTGCCGTCCGGCTGGTGCCGCCGGTCGAGCGGCGTCGGCTGCGGCTGCGCGGGATCGGTGTAGGGCAGCAGCTCGCCGGCCGGTTCGAGGTAGGGGAACCGGGCCGTGTTGTTGATCGCGGTGGAGACGCGCACATCGGCGCCAAGGGCGCTCAAGACATCCGCCGCCGCGAGCAGCGGCCAGTCGCCGCGCGGGCTGAACGGCACCGTCACCAGCCGGCTTCCGCTCGCCATGTCGGTGCCGTTGGCGATCCACAGCGGCATGCCGGCGCGGATCGTCGGGCCGGCGTAGAACAGCGACAAGTACGGCTGGGCGAACCCGATCGGCCGCGGCACGGTGCCGGGGTTCGGCACCCGCCGCCATAGATGCTCGAACGCGCGTTCCAGCGCCTCCGCCCGGTCGCCGCCGCGCGGGTCGCGGTGCAGGATCGTGCGCACGATCTGCGGCAGCGGCGTGAACAGCGCGCGCGGGATGTCCACCAGCAGCGCACCGGCCAGCAGCGGCCCCAGCGCGTCTTCCGACAGTTCATGGTTGGCCAGCACCTGCACGCGCCGATGGCGCGCCGCGTCATCGGTGCAGCGCGCGCCGTCATCCATCGCCGCGAGGGCCGCCATGTAGGCCGCGACCCCGAGCGAGCCGCCGGACACGCTGCTGACCGCGAACACCCGCGGCGTCGCGTGGCCGGTCGCCTGCTCCACCTCGAACAGCACGCGCTCGCCCCAGATCGCGGCGCGCGACGCCCCGCCGGAGATGGCGACGATGATCGGCCGCACGGGCCCCGTCCCCGGCGCGCACGCTTCGACCCACCGCACGAACAGCGCGCCGAGGTCGGCGCGCTCGTCTGGCCCGCGCATCGCCTGCGGCGTCGGTGTCACGATGCGCACGGTGTGCAGGCTGAACAGGGTCGGGGCGATCAGGACCCACGCCACCAGCAGCGTCATCACCGGCGGGCGGCGCAGCAGCGTCACCTCGAGCACCGAGACCGAGATATCGAGCCCGTCGAAGAGAAAGGTCAGCACCGAGAGCGGCGCGATGATCAGGGCGAGGCCGACCAGCGCGACGGCCGGCCCCGGAAAGACGTCGGCCGCCAGTGCGGCGAGTTCCGGATAGGTCTGCGGCCAGGGGACGAAGGCGTCCAGCGCGCCCCACACGAACACCGCGAGCGAGATTGCGATCAGCACGACGCTCACCCAGTTCGGCCATGGCGCGCGCTGGATCAGCATGCCCAGCCGTCGCGGCAGGCTGCGCACCCAGGCGCAGAGATCGCCGGTGCTGCGCAGCCCCGCCGCCGGTTTCGCCTCGCGCTCCGCCGGCCGCCCGATCCCCAGGCAGGCGAACAGGCGCCGGAGCAGCGCCGTGCGAAAATACACCGCCACCCCGAGCGGCACCGCCCACAGCAGCAGGTAGGCAAGGTTGGACCAGGCGCCGGAGCGCAGGATGATGCCGAGGCCGAGCAGCACCGCCAGCACGTACATCAGCCGCGGCACGAGATCGTAGGCGCGCGGCGCGACATCGGGCAGCGCCCGCCGCGCGGCGGCGTTGTCCGGCACGTCGAAGCGCGCCGCCAGCAGTGCGCGCGACCAGTACCAGGCGCTCAGCGCGAGCAGCGCCAGGGCAAGCTGGAACAGGATGGTGTTCCCGATCGACCGCCGCCCGTCTTCCAGTGCCGCCAGCATGTCCGCCGTCTGCGGTGGCACCAGCAGGCCGATCGCCGCCAGAACCAGCGTCGCGAACGGTGCGCGGATCGTGCGCAGCAGCGAGGTCCAGGTCACGCGCCATGCCGGTGTCGAAGCCTCGGACAGGTCGGACTCGCTCATCGGACGGGCTCACGATCGCTTGGGAAGGTGGCGGCCGGGAAGGCGGGGCGCGGGCGGCGCGGAATGACCCGATGCTAGCAGGTTGCGGACGCGCAAGCAGCGGCGCGTGCGGATCGTTGCCGCGATGGTGAGCCGGCGGGCGCGCGCACTGCGCTATGTGCACGCGTGCGATACGACCCGGCCGAATGCCCAGGCGCATCTGGCGCGCATCACGGGGTGACCAATGTGTCACCCGCGGACGCGGCGGACCGGCGTGTCCGATCCTTCCAGCATCCGAGGCTCCATCATGCTCAACCTCACCGTGAACGGCACGCAGCATCAGGTCGACGCCGCGCCCGACACGCCCCTGCTCTGGGTGATCCGCGACAAGCTCGATCTCACGGGCACCAAGTTCGGCTGCGGCATGGCGCTGTGCGGGGCCTGCACGGTGCATGTCGACGGTGCGCCCGTGCGGTCCTGCCAGACCCATGTCGGCGACGTCGCCGGCAGCCAGATCACCACCATCGAAGGCGTGCAGGGCAAGGTTGCCCACGCGGTGCAGGCGGCGTGGCAGAAGCTCGATGTCGTGCAGTGCGGCTACTGCCAGTCGGGGCAGATCATGTCCGCGATCGGCCTGCTCAGCCAGAACGCCAAGCCGACCGATGGCGACATCAACGACGCGATGGACGGCAACGTGTGCCGCTGTGCCACCTATGTGCGCATCCGCGCGGCGATCCACGAAGCCGCCGCGACGCTGGCCTGAGCCGAGGAGCCAACCCATGCACGTTCTCGCCAAGACCGCCGGCGCCGTGGCCCCCACGCGGCGCGCGTTCCTCCAGGCCGCCGCGGGCGCGCTGGTCATCGGCACGGTGGTCGAATTCGGCCCGGGTCGGTTCGGCACGCGCCCCGCGCGCGCCGCGACGTTCAAGGACCCGCCGATGCCGAACGCGTTCGTGCGCGTCGCACCGGACAGCACGGTGACGGTCATCATCAAGCATCTCGACAAAGGCCAGGGCGTCACCACCGGCCTGACCACGATCGTCGCCGAGGAGCTTGACGCCGACTGGGCGCAGATGCGCTTCGCATTCGCGCCGGCCAACGCGGCGCTCTACAACAACCTGTATTTCGGCCCGGTGCAGGGCACCGGCGGCTCGACCTCGGTCGCCAATTCCTGGCTGCAACTCCGCCGCGCCGGGGCGGCGGCACGGGCCATGCTGGTCGCCGCGGCGGCCGACGCATGGGGCGTTCCGGCCGCGCAGATCAGCATCGAGAAAGGCGTGCTCGCGGCCGGCGAACATCGCGGCAGGTTCGGCGACTTCGCTGCCAAGGCTGCCACGCTTCCGGTGCCGACGGACGTGACGCTGAAGGACCCGAAGGACTTCCGGCTGATCGGCACGCGCGTGCCCCGCCTCGATTCCGTCGCGAAGACCACCGGCGCCGCGATCTATTCGCTCGACATCCGCCGGCCCGGCATGAAGACCGCGGTGCTGATGCACCCGCCCCGCTTCGGCGCCACCGTGAAATCCTTCGACGCCACCGCCGCGAAGCAGGTGCCCGGCGTCATCGACGTGGTGGCGATCCCGCAGGGCGTCGCGGTGATCGCCGAGGACACCTATGCCGCCATCAAGGGCCGCGAGGCGCTGCACGTCGCATGGGACGACACGCATGCCGAGACGCGGTCCTCGGACGCGATCTTTGCCGAGTACCGCAAGCTCGCCGCCGCCCCCGGCGTGGTCGCGGTCGCGACCGGCGATGCCGCGCACGCGCTCGGCGGCGCGGCGAAGGTGATCGAGGCGGACTTCGAGTTTCCCTTCCTCGCCCACGCACCAATGGAGCCACTGAACTGCGTGATCGAGATGAAGCCGGACGGCAGCGCCGAGGTCTGGGCCGGCGCGCAACTGCAAACCGTCGAACAGGCGGTGGTCGCCGCCACGCTCGGGCTGAAGCCGGAGCAGGTCACGCTCAACACCGTCTGGGCCGGCGGCTCCTTCGGCCGGCGCGCGACGCCGAACGCGGACTATTTCGGTGAGGCGGCGGCGATCGTGAAGGCGACCGGCGGACGCTATCCGGTGCACCTCGTCTACACGCGCGAGGACGACATCAAGGGCGGCCGCTATCGCCCCATGTTCTTCCACACGGTGCGCGCCGGGCTCGACGCGCAGGGCAAGCTGGTCGCGTGGCAGCACCGCCTGGTCGGCCAGTCCTTCCTGTTCGGCTCGCCGTTCGAGGGGCTGATCAAGAACGGCGTCGACGAGACGGCGGTGGAGGGTGCCGCGGACATGCCCTACGCGATCCCGAACCTGCAGGTGGATTGGGTGCGCACGCAATCGCCGGTGACGACGCTGTGGTGGCGCTCGGTCGGCCACACCCATACCGCGCAGGCGGTGGAGGTGATGATCGACGAGCTGGCGCGCGCCGCCAACGCCGATCCCGTCGCGTTCCGCCTGGACATGCTCAAGGACAAGCCGCGCCACGCAACGGTGCTCCGCCTCGCCGCCGAGAAGGCGGGCTGGAGCGGCGGCGATCTCGGCCAGGGACGCGGCCGTGGGATCGCGGTGCACGAAAGCTTTCACTCCTACGTCGCCATCGTCGCCGAGGTGACGGTCGGCAAGCCTGGGCAGGTGCACGTCGATCGCATCGTCGCGGCGGTCGATTGCGGCATCGCCGTGAACCCGGACGTGATCCGCGCGCAGGTAGAGGGCGGCGTCGGCTACGCGCTGGGGGCGGCGCTGCGCAACCGCATCACGCTGAAGGACGGCGTGGTGGAACAGGCGAACTTCGACACCTACGAGCCGCTGCGCATGTCCGACATGCCGGTGGTGGAAGTGCACATCGTGCCGTCGAGCGAGGCGCCGACCGGCATCGGCGAGCCCGGCGTGCCGCCGCTGGCGCCGGCGGTGGCGAACGCGATCTTCGCCGCGACCGGCGAGCGGCTGCGGTCCCTGCCGCTCGATCTCTCGTCGCTCAAGCGGGCATAGCCGCCCGTTCGGACGGTGCAAGGAGTGGAGACCGGCCGGGGAGGCCACGCGAACTCCCCGGCCGCGACGCCAAGCCTTACTTCAGATCGTCCGCCACGGCGGCGAGTTCCGCCTTCGCGCACTCCTCGTCCTGGTCGGAGGTGCCGCCGCTGACGCCGATGCCGCCGATCTGCGCCTTGCTCCCGGTCATGATCGGCAGGCCGCCGGGGAACGCGATGACGCCGGGAACAGCGGCGATGCCGGGCACCATGCCGGGCTTGCCGTCCTTGCCGAAGGCGATCTCGGCGAACGTCCGTGTCGGGAACGGGAAGTTCGCCGACGTCATCGCCTTGTGCTGCGAGATGTAGATGCTGCCCAGGAAGGCGCCATCCATGTGTTCGAAGTAGACGAGATTGGCGCCGTCGTTGACGACGGCGATGTTCATCTTCCAGTTTTCCTGCTTCGCCTTCGCCTCACACCCCGCCGCCATCTTCTTCGCGAGATCGAGCGTGAGGGTCGGTTTTGTCTCCAGCGCCACCGCGGCGGAGCTGCACAGAATCAGGCCGCCGATGGCGGCCACCGCACCGTGAATCCAGCCGGTCGTTTTCATGTCCGTTCCCTTCCTGGTTGTTGGTTCGCTTTCCGCGTCGCCGCGGCGGGTCGCGGCCGCGCCGTGACCATCGTCCCGAAGCTACCATGCCCGCGCCGCGCGAAGTACGGCCAAACTGCAGGCGTCGGCGCGAGGGAATTCCCGAACGCCCCGCTGCGATCACATCCTTGCTATGCTTGTTGTTCTGACGCCTGAAGCGGCCGAGACTGGCGGCGCGTGAGATCCGGTCGTCCGAATGAACTCGGACGCGCGAACAGAACAAGGGGAGGGAAGCATGCGCGTGGGCGCGATTGCTGCATTCGTCCTGGCGGCTCTGCTCGGCTACGCAGCCGCGCCGGCTGCTGCATGTGAACTGCAAAACACCGAGGCGTCGGCGCGAGCGTCCGTCGTGGCCTTTCTGAACGGACAGCCAACCAACCGGTCCGTCCCGGGCGTGGAGCTCGCGGCCTGCAAGGCCGACGGCGCGCCCTGCACCGACGACAGCGAGTGCTGCAGCGGCCAATGCAAGCCGAGCGCCGAGGGACGTGCCTGCCTGCCGAAATAGGCCGCGCGTTGCGGGCTCAGACAGTCAACCCTTGCGTTCAAGGGCGAACGCGAAGCCGGTTCCCATTCCGCGCTTCGCGGCAAGCTCGATCCAAAGCATCGCCAACGGCTCCAGCAGCCGCGCGGCACGGAGCCCGCCGGCGTCGATGGCTTCGAACCCGGCGTCGCTCACCAGCCGCAGCACGGCCGGCTTGAGCGTCGTGTTGTCGCCGGCAACGAACATCGATGGCCTCTGCCGATAGGCGCGCGCGTCGCCGAGGTTCTCGAATCCCGACTGGTTGAACGCCTTGAAGACATGTGCGTGCGGCGCAAGCGAGGCGATCCGTTCAGCGCCCGAAGTGTCGAACCCCATCGTCAGCGCCAGTTCGCCTTCGCGCATCCCCAACGGATTCGTCGCATCGACCAGAATCTTGCCGGCAAACCCGCCACCCGCCGCGATCACGTCGGCGACCGCGTCGAACGGAACCGCGAGCACGACCGTCTCGGCCGCGGCCGACGCCTCGGCGATAGAGCGCTCGTCTGGTTTCGCAGCATCCGGCGCGCGAACGCCGAACGTCACCGCATGACCGGCCCGCGCGAATGCTTGGGCGAGTGCCACGCCGACGCGGCCCGCGCCGACGATCGCAATGTTCATCGCTCCCTCCGACGGCTTTGTTGGCGCTAGCGCGGCGAGGCTATTGCCCGCGCGGGGCGCGCGCAATCAGGCGGATGGCGGGGGCCGCGGCGGGCGGCGCCGCCATTACCGCGCTGACGCGTGTCGAGAGGGTTGCGGCTCTCGCAGAGTAGTGAGACTCACGGGATGGAAAATTTCAGGATGCGGTAAAGCTGGAAATCGGTGATCACCCCAACGCCGAACGCGTTGCAAATGTCCGGCACCTTCCGGTTTGCCCTTTGCCGCTTTGGCTTCGAGACCTCTCGCGTGACTACGATCCTGTCAGGCGCCGCGATCGCTGCCGCGACCAGAAAAGGGTCCTTCGCGATCTTTTCAATTTCAACGTCAGTGAGGTCGGGCGCGTAGCCGCGGACGAGGACATGCGTCACACGAGCACGGGCGATTGGTTCGCTCAGAATCATCAGATCGCGGACTTCCTTCTGTTTTACCCAATCCGCCAACGGCCCCGGCGGGGGTGCTACCTCGTCGAAGATGACTTCTCGGCACCTTGACAATGTTCTGCGCCGCCATTTCGAGGAGCCAAGCCCAGAACTGAGGAATTCGATCGATGGGGTAATAATCCTCATGCGCCCGTATCAGGACGTTCGCGTCGAGGAGATAAAGGGTCATCGTCCCGGGCGACGCTCTTCTCGGAGCAGTGAGGGCACCGACGCAGGCCCGACACCGAGGATCTTGGCCGCCCGTGTGTATGTGAGGGTTTCTTCCTGCAGCGCACGGCGCACGGTATCGAGAAGACCTGTCCCCAGCCTGTGTCGGCGGACGGTGTAGAAGGAAGGCCCTGTGTCGTCCGGCCTCTTGGTCTGCTTTTCGTGTTCCCTCTCTCGCCGCCAGCGCTCGGCGAACATGGCAAACAGCGATGACGCAACGGCGCGAGCAATCCAGCCCTTCTGCACAAACCGGTATGCGACAGCGGGCTCGCTGACGTTCCATAGGCTAGCGACGCGGGCAACGGCTGCGTTCACACTGTCAAAGTCAGCGGTCTGGAGGCTTGAGAAATCGGCGATCGCATCGGGCGGCAGCAGAAGCTCGCCTGCCGTATCGTTACAGAACCGTTCAACCCGATTTTCCGGCACATCGCGCAGTGGTCCGCTGACACCGCTCGCACCGAGCCAGATATGCGCGAGTTCGTGAATGAGGGTGAATGGACGCGCCGCTTCGGCGTCGTTGTCGTTGATGACAACAAACGGTACCAGCCCATCGGCCAGGGCGAAGCCGCGAAACACGTTCTCGCCGATGTCCGAACGGTACGACCCGAGATCGCCAAGAAGTAGGACGTAGATCCCTACCCTTTCTGCAGCCCCGCGCAGGAGCGCAAACAGCTGCGTGACGCCCTTGCACCGTCTTTGCTGGTCCTCGGTAACGCCGAGTGTGCTCCGGATCGCTGCCGCCACCCTGCTCGGCTCATCCGTAATGCGGGCGGATCGCACGAACGGCAGCAGATCGGCACCCTCCTCTGAGTTCTCGAGTGCCTCCCGCAGCACTTGCTGCCGCGCGCGCACGTCGCGCACGAGAGCATCCAGAGTGGCATTGTCCCGCGTTGAGACGGTCCCGGCTTGCGACCGGAAATCCTCGCCCCGCTCTCCACGGCTCGGCGGCGCTGGCAGGTAGAATGCAATGAGGGGGCGGCGGTAAGCTGCCACGGCCTTCCGCAAGAACGTTTGGCCTGGGTCGCCGCCACCGGATTCGAGCTTGTGCAGCTTTTCGACAGCGGTCGCCTTGGCCGTGTCTTTCAAGCCGAGTTTCTCGGCCGCCTCAGCCAGCGAAAGCCCAGCCGTCTCCCTCGCCCATCTCAGGATATCCGGATTGATGCGCTCGGAGTGCCCCGTGTCCATGCCGCCACATTAGGCCGGTCCTGACGCCAGCGGAATCCCTGCTCACAGAGCCGCTTAGCAAAGCAGCGGGGTGCCCACGTTGCCAACCGGGCGTGCGCGCCCACCCTTCCCCCCGCGCCCCCGCCGGTGTAGAGCCCCCGGCCCATGACCGCCTTCGCGCCAACCGCCGCCCTGGAGCCCGACGCCGCCGCGCCGGTCATGCTCGCGCTGCCGAAGGGCCGCATCCTGCAGGAGTGCGGCCCGCTGCTGGCGCGCGCCGGCATTGCCCCGGCGCCGGACTACGCCGATGAGGACAGCCGCCGCCTGCGCTTCCCCACCGACGATCCCGGTGCTGGACGTCGTGCGGGTGCGGCCGTTCGACGTCGCCACCTTCGTCGCCTTCGGCGCGGCGCAGCTCGGCATTCTGCGGCGCCGACGTGCTGATGGAGTTCGACTATCCGGAAATCTACGCGCCGCTCGATCTCGGCATCGGCGCCTGCCGGATCTCGGTCGCCGAACCCGCGCGACACCGCCGGCAGCGACGACCCGCGCACGCTGGTCGCGCGTGCGGGTGGCGACGAAATATCCCACCATCGCCCGCCGCCATTACGCCGCGCGCGGCGTGCAGGCCGAGGTGGTGCATCTGAACGGCGCGATGGAACTGGCGCCGGGCCTCGGGCTCGCGCGCGCTGATCGTCGATCTGGTGCAGACCGGTTCCACGCTGGAGGCCAACGGGCTGGTGGAGACCGAGGTGATCGCGCCGATCACCCGCCGGCTGATCGTCAACCGCACCGCGCTGAAGACGCGGCCCGAGGCGATCGGCGGCTGGATCGCGCGGTTCCGCGCCGCGCTCGCGGCAGCATGAGGCGCCTCCGCACGGACGATGCCGCGTTCGCGCCGGCGTTCGCCGCCCTGCTCGCCGGCGCGCGACACCGCCGACCGACGTGCGCGACGCCGTCGCCGCGATCATCGCCGACGTGCGCGCGCGCGGCGACGCGGCGCTGATCGACTACACCGCGCGGTTCGACCGCCTCGACACTGACCGCCGACGCCCTGCGCATCAGCGCGGCCGAGATCGACGCCGCCGACGCCGCGCATCCCCGCCGAACTGCGCGCGGCGCTCGACCTCGCCGCCACGCGCATCGAGGCGTTCCACCGCGCGCAGCTTCCGCGCGACCTGCGCATGACCGACGCAGCCGGGCTGACGCTGGGCATGCGCTGGACGCCGCTCGATGCCGTCGGGCTCTACGTGCCCGGCGGCAAGGCGGCCTATCCGTCCTCGGTGCTGATGAACGCCATCCCGGCGCGCGTCGCCGGCGTCGCGCGCATCGCCATGTGCGTGCCGGCGCCGGACGGCGTGCTGAACCCGCTGGTGCTCGCCGCCGCGCGCCGCGCCGGCGTCTCCGAAATCTACCGCGTCGGCGGCGCGCAGGCGGTCGCGGCGCTGGCCTATGGCACGCGCGACGCATCGCCCCGGTCGATCGCATCGTCGGCCCCGGCAACGCCTATGTCGCCGAGGCCAAGCGCCAGGTGTTCGGCCGCGTCGGCATCGACACCATCGCCGGCCCGTCGGAGGTCGTCGTGCTCGCCGACGCGCGACAACGATCCGCGCCACGTGGCCGCTCGACCTGCTGGCGCAGGCGGAGCACGACGAGGCGGCGCAGGCGATCCTGATCACCGACGACGCCGGCGTTCGCCGATGCGGTCGCCGAGGCGGTCGCGGCGGAGCTGCCCACCCTGCCCCGCGCCGCGATCGCCGGCGCGAGCTGGGCGGCGCATGGCGCGATCATCGTCGTGCGCGACTGGGCGGAGGCGGCGGCGCTGGTCGATCGGCTCGCGCCCGAGCATCTGCAGATCATGACCGCGCGAACCGGCGGCGCTGTTCGCGCGCATCCGCCATGCCGGCGCCGCGTTCCTCGGCCGCCACTGCCCGGAGGCGGTCGGCGACTACGTGGCCGGGCCGAACCACGTGCTGCCCACCGGCGGCACCGCGCGCTTCGCCTCCGGGCTCTCGGTGTTCGACTTCCTCAAGCGCACCACTTGGGTCGCGGCGGACGCGGCGGCGCTCGCCCGGGTCGGGCCGGCGGCGGTGGCGCTGGCCGAGGCGGAGGGGTTGCAGGCGCATGCACGCAGCATCGCGCTGCGCCTCGCCAGGGCACGCCAGCGCGGCCGGCCGGCTTGACCCGGCCCGCCCCGCCGCTCATGTTCCCGCCCGCACGACTCTCACCCGCAAAGAGGATGGATGCCCAAGGAAGACATGATCGAGTTCAGCGGCACGGTGACGGAGCTGCTGCCGAACGCGATGTTTCGCGTGAAACTCGACAACGAACACGTCATCCTGGCGCATACCAGCGGCAAGATGCGCAAGAACCGGATTCGCGTTCTGGCCGGCGACCGGGTGAACGTGGAGATGACGCCCTACGACCTCTCCAAGGGCCGGATTACCTTCCGCTACAAGTGATTGGCCGAGCTTTCTGACAGCACGCGCGAACGGCCGCGGCTGCTGCTGGCATCGGCGAGCCCGCGCCGGCAGGCGTTGCTGGCGCAGATCGGGCTGGTCCCCGACGCCGTCCTGAGCCCCGCGATCGACGAGACCCCGCGCCCGCGCGAGGTGCCGCGCGCGCTCGCGCTGCGGCTCGCCCGTGCCAAGGCGGCGGCGGTCGACGGACGAGGGCTTCGTGCTGGCGGCCGACACGGTGGTCGCGGTCGGCCGGCGCATCCTGCCCAAGCCGGAGGACGCGGCCACCGCGCGCGCCTGCCTCACCCTGCTCTCCGGCCGCCGCCACCGGGTGCTGACCGCGGTGGTGGTGCGCGCGCCGGACGGGCGGCGGGCGGAGCGGCTGGCGGAGAGCGCGGTCGACGTTCGCGCGGCTCTCGGAACGCCAGATCGCCGCCTATCTCGCGTCCGGCGAGTGGCGCGGCAAGGCCGGCGGCTACGCGATCCAGGGGCTCGCCGCCGCGCATATCCGCGCCCTCGCCGGCAGCTATTCCGGCGTGGTCGGCCTGCCGCTGTTCGAGACGGCGCAGCTCCTGCGCGGCCTGGGCTATCCGCTGCCATGAGGATCCTGCCATGAGGATCCTTGCTGCCGCGAGCCCCGGCGAGGTGCGCGTGGCGGCGGTGGATGCGGACGGGCTGCGTGGACTACGCGCTCTGGCGCCCCGGCGCGCCGGACGGCGTGGGCGACCTGCATCGCGGCCGCGTGCTCGCCCGCGCCCGCGCCCTCGGCGGCTGCTTCGTGGCACTGGCACAGGGCGAGGGGTTCCTGCCGGATACCGAGGGCGGCAAGGGGCTCGGCGAGGGCGCCGTGCTCGGGCTGCGCGTGATCCGCGCGGCGCAGGGCGGCAAGGGGCCGCGCCTCTCCGCCCGGCTCGATGCCGCTGAAGCGGCCCTCATCGGCACCGGGCCGCCCGCGCTGCTGCGGCGCGGGCCGGGCGCGGTGGAGCGGCTCGCGGCGCTGCATCCGTCGGCCCCGGTCCTCCTCGACGATCCGGGCCTGGTCGCGGCGCTGCGCCCGGCGCTGGGCGCGCGAGTGCAACCCGTCGCGCGCGCCTTCGACGCGGAGATCGAGGGCGCGGTCGCCGCCCTCGCGGAGCCGGGGTGCGACCTGCCGGGCGGCGGCGCGCATGACCGTGACGCCCACGCCCGCGCTGACCGCGATCGACCTCGATCTCGGGGGCGCCACCGCCGCCAGCGGGGAGAAGACGGCAGCGCATCTGGATGCCAACCGTGCCGCGCTGCCGGTGCTGGCGCGGCAGATCCGGCTGCGCAACCTCGGCGGCGCGATCCTGGTCGATTTCGCCGGCCTCTCGCCGCGCCGCCGCGCCGGCCTCGGTCCCGACCTTGCCGCGGCACTGGCGGCCGACCCGCTGCGCCCGAAGCTGCTGGGTTTCACCGCACTCGGCCTCGCGGAGATCCTGCGCGCGCGCGTCCATCCGCCGCTGCACGAACAGCTCGCCGGGGCGCACGCCGCCGGGCTGCTCGCGCTGCGCCACCTCGCGGCAGACCTGGCGGCACTACCGGCGCGGGCGCCGATCCTCGCCGCGGCCCCGGCGGTCGCCGCGGCGCTGGACGCCGACGCGGGGGCGCGCGCCGACCTTGCGCGACGGGCGGGACGTGCCCTCATTCTGCGCCCCGACCCCGCGCTGGCCCCGCTCGGCTGGCGCATCGAGGAGTGAGCGCGTGCCTGAACCCACCTGCCCGATCTGCGGCAAGCCAGCGGCGCCGCGCTGGCGCCCGTTCTGCAGCGAGCGCTGCACCGCGGTCGACCTCGGCCGCTGGTTCGGCGAATCCTACCGCGTGCCCGATGCGCAGACCGAACCGCCGCCGCCCGAGGAACCCGAGGCATGACCGCGGAGGTTGACGCCGTCGTCGTCGGCGCGGGCGTCGCCGGGCTCGCGGCCGCCGCCGCCTTCCGCCGCGCCGGCCGCACCTGCGTCACGCTGGAGGCCACCGGGCGGATCGGCGGGCGCGCCTTCACCGACCATCCGGCGGCGCTGGGCGGCAGCCCGTTCGACCGCGGCGCCTCCTGGCTGCACGCCGCCGAGCGCAACCCGCTCGCCGACCTCGCCCGCGCCGCCGGCATCGCCCTCAGCGAGACGCGCGGCGCCTGGACCCGCCGCGTGCTGATCGACGGCCGCGCCGCGACGGCGGCGGAGCTGGACGCGTACGCGCGCGCCTGGGAGCGGTTCGATCAGGTCGCGCGCGCCCGTGCCGCCGCCGGCCCGGACACGAGCCTTGCCGACGCCGTCGGCCGAACTCGGCGGCGATCCCTGGCTGGCGCAGATCGAGGTCTGGGAATCCACCCTGATCGCCGCCGCCGATCCCGCCGACTTCTCCGTGCAGGACTGGCATCTCAACGAACTCTCCGGCAGCAACCTGGCGGTTGACCGGCGGGCTCGGCGCGCTGGTCGCGCGCGTGCTCGGCCCGCAAGCCGGCGCGGTGCGGCTCGCCACCCCGGCGCAACACGTCGCCTGGCAGCGGCCCGGGGGCATGGTGGAGGTGACGACGCCCGCCGGCACCATCCGCGCCCGCGCCTGCGTCGTCACGGCCTCGACCGGGGTGCTGCGCGCCGGCGGCATCCGCTTCGGCCCGCCGCTGCCGGAGGCGCAGCGCGCCGCGCTGGACGGGCTGCCGATGGGCCTGCTGAGCAAGGCCGCCGTGCCCGCCTCGACCGCAGAGCGGTTCGGCCTCGCGCCGGGAACCTCGCTGTCGCGCCGCGTCGCCGATCCGGCCGAGCCCGCGATGTTCTTCCACCTCTGGCCGCAGGGGCGCCCGCACGCCGTGGGGTTCTTCGGCGCCCGCGCCGCGTGGCGGTTCGCCGAGGCCGGCACCGCGGCCACCGCCGCCTTCGCCCGCGAGGAGCTGGTCCGCCTGCTCGGCGGCAACGCGGCGGATGCGTTCGGCGAGGCGGAAGTCACGACCTGGGGCACCGACCCCGCCTTCCTCGGCGCCTACGCCTACGCCCGCCCCGGCTGCATGGAAGCGCGCGCCGCGATGGACGCGCCGCTCGCCGGCCGCCTCGCCTTCGCGGGCGAGGCATGGTGCACCGACGGGCTCGCCGGCACCGTGGGCGGCGCCTTCCTCTCCGGCGAGCGCGCGGCGCGGATGCTGGTTGGGTAGGCCGCGCCGGGATGCGCGATCAGCGCCGGGCCTTGGACTTGTTCAGGGCCACGGCGGCGCGAACCAGCGCCTTCAACGCCTCCTCGTCGATCTTCTCGCCCTCGTGGAAGTCGATGGCGCGCCGGGTGTTGCCGTCGAGGCTGGAGTTGAAGAGGCCCGAAGGATCCTCCAGCGCCGCCCCCTTGGCGAAGGTCATCTTCACGATGGTCTTGTAGGTCTCGCCGGTGCAGATCATGCCGTCGTGCTACCACACCGGCACGCCGCGCCACTTCCACTCCTCGACGACGTCGGGATCGGCTTCCTTGACCAAGGCGCGCAGCCGGCTGAGCATCTCGCCGCGCCAGTCGCCGAGCTCCTCGATCCTCGCGTCGATCAGCTGCGAAGGAGACTTGCTCGGCTCTGGCGCGCCCTTCGTCATACGGCGCAAAGACGCGCAAAGCGATTGCAGCGCAAGCAGGCCGATGCGGTGCGCAACCCGTCAGCCAACGCCCGCCCGACGCCGGGCTCCGCTCGACTCCCCCTGATCCGCCGGCGGCGCCGCCGGGGTGCGCCGATCGTGCCCTGGCCCTGGATGCAGTCGCCGCCGCCGAGTAGTTGCGAAAATGGATTGCAGCGTGGAGCGGAACGTTCTAGCGTCAACTATGTATCGGCGGCCGAGCGGCTCGAAGGGCAATCGGGCTTCTGAAGATAGATTCAACCCGCCGGAGCTGGGGAGGAGGGATGGCTGATATTTTGGTATATACGACATCTTCCGGTTTCGGACAACTTCCGTCGGAGCTGTCGACCCTTCTAAGTTATGCGGCTGCTATCGTTCCAACCGCATCAACTCTCGATCAGATAGAAAACGGTATCGCGTATGACGTCGGGATGGCGTTCTACTCGGCAATTAGCCAGATCTCAGCAGATCAAATAATCTCCAAAAGCACCAATGGAAGTTCCGTCACGGTGCAAACCCCGAGCTGGACGATCAATTTGAACGGATCCGTGAAGCGGATACGGGTCTGATGTTACAAAATGGACCATGACGGATTCGCACGGCGACACGTTGATGCTGACTGGCTCCTTACGGTCTCCGGATTGCCGGTCGTAGTCCGCTGATTTCTGGCAGTCACATCGACAACGTGATGTGGTCCACCCCGTCTCCAATAAATACGGCCGACACACTGATTGGTTCGATTAACACGGCCGCCTATTATTCCGGTGGTTTGAACTTCAGTGGGTCGGTTTCCTCGTTCACCACCGGTCTGATCAATTCACTCGACCAAAAAGCGTATGTGGTGACCTATGGCACCATGCCAATCAATCGTGATCCCCGCCGACGGCTCAGGCGTCTCTATTTCAGATGGCGTCTTAAACAATTATTCTATTGGAATTACAAACCAAAGCGGCGCGGAGACGGACTACGCGTACTTCGGCAGCATCGCTCTCGATCTGGCCGTAGCGTCTCCCCAGCAAAACCTCCTACCGAACACGCTCGCCGGAAGTGATGTGGTGTCAATCGCCGGTTCTGGCGCCCTGAACGTTCTCGCGATCCTCCCGAACGAGGATACATCCGCGGCTGGATTCACGATCTACGACAGCGCCAAAAACCTGCAGGCTAACCTCGGCCTGGTTGAGACCCTGGCGCAACAGGGCAAGTTGGCGTCCATCACTTTGACCGACGGCGGGACCCCTACGATCTCGCTCACGGCCTCAGCGCAACGAGCGGATGCGCAAGCGCTGGCGAAGATAGTCACGCCCTACACCACATCGGTGCTCCCCTGCTACGTTGCCGGCACGCGCATTGCCACTTTACGGGGTGAAGTGCCGGTCGAACACCTGCACTTGGACGACCCCGTAAGGCTTGCCTCAGGCGAAACAGCTCGGATCGTTTGGCTCGGCTACCGCCGCGTCGACTGTGATCGCCATCCGCGCAGAGGGGACGTGCTGCCCGTCCGAGTATCCGCCCACGCCTTCGGGCTGGGCCGACCGAAGCGGAACCTCTACCTATCTCCCGACCACGCCGTCTTTGTGGATGGTGTCTTGATCCCGGTCCGATACCTACTGAACGCGGCAACCGTGCGTCAGGAAAACGTCTCTGCCGTAACGTACTGGCACGTTGAGTTGGCGGCGCATGGAGTCCTACTCGCGGAAGGACTGCCCGCCGAGAGCTACCTCGATACTGGCAATCGCTCTGCATTCGCGAACAGCGGCACAGTCGTGATGGCGCATCCTGAATTCGCCCGCGCCGTCTGGGCTACCCGTGCGTGCGCTCCACTCGTCACCGCGGGCGGGGTGCGCGACCTCGTGTATCGGCGGCTGCTGGCACAAGCACTGGCGCTGGGCTGGCGCACACGGGAAACTCGAAGGCGACGAAGTACGTTGGCTACCGCCAGAACTCATATCGGAGATGCTTCCGCGAAAAGACGTGCGACGCGATGGCGGCGCACGTAGGCCGACGCAGTGCCGCACCCCGTCAGCCATCGCCGCCTGAAGCAGCGCCGCCTCACTCCCCCTGATCCGCCGGCGGTGCCGCCGGGGTGGGGCCGATCGTGCCCTGGCCCTTGATGCAGTCGCTGAGCATCTGCTGGCGCTGATACTCGCCCCCGAGCCCGCGCGTGGTCACGCCGATCGTGCCGCTGGTGCCGAACGGCGCGTCGCGGGTGGAGGTCAGATAGTTGTCCTGGTTGTAGACCTGCTCCGGGTTGCGCGCGTTGTAGACCGCCTCCACCCGCTTGCGGCAGGTGTCCGCCGTGATCGCGTCGGCGTGGCTCGGCGCCGGCTGGCGCGCGCAGGCGGCCGGCAGGGCGAGCAGCACGAGGGCGCAGGCGACCGCGCGGCCTCACGCCGCCGCTCCCGCCGCCGCGGCGGGCAGGCGCGGGGCCGCGATCGCGGTGCGCAGCCGGCTTTCGTCGAAGCGCGCCTCGCGCGTCAGCGGCAAGGTCGCGGCGGCGCCCAGCAGGCGCGGCTCGATCGTCGCCCCGTCGCGCCGCAGCGCCAGCCACTCGCCGGTCCACGGCGCCCGCGCCAGCAGATCGACCAGCGCCAGCAGCCGCAGGCACACCGCCAGCCCGTAGCGCGTCTGCATCCCCACCGTGCCGTCCACCGCCGCCGCCCAGCAGCACGCATCCGCATCGGCCAGCAGCAGCTCCGTGCAGTCGCCGTCCTTGGCGCGGAAACGGAACAGGCGCGCGACCCCCCATTGCTCGGCGATCGCGGCCGTGCGCGCCACGTCCCACGCCGCGGCGAGGTCGCGGGCACGCACCGGCGGCAGCGCCTCGGGCGGCAGGTCCACGAGATAGGCGAGCGTGCCATCCGCGCGGGCCTGCACCTGGACGGCGCGGGAATGCGGCCCGGTGGACTGCGTTTCCGTGTGCATGACCCCAAGATGGACCGCCGCCGCGCCGCGCGCTACCCCGTCAGCGCCGCATGTTTCGCGCCCCCACCCGGCGGCGGCGGCGCGGCCGGCGGCCGGTCAGTGCACGGCGAGCATCGCCCGCGCCAATTCCTCGCGCAGCCGGCGCTGTTCGTCCTCGCTCAGCTTGAGCGGTTCGAGAACGACGACGAATCGCCGCAGCGTGCCGGTAAAGCGGAACGGCATGGCGTCGACGTAGTCCTCAACCACCGGCGTGCCGGTGTCCTCGCCCACGTCGAAGGTCTCGTCGAGCGAGAAGCGCACCGGGATGGTTTGCGGTATCGCGCCCCTGCGCGACCTGCTTCTCATCCACCAGCAGCGTGCCGTTCGCGCCCTTGCCGATGCCGCCGCCCGTCATAGTCGAACTCGACGCGCACGACGTGGTTGCCGGCCGCGAGCGGCGTGGTCGGCGGCCACGCGGAACTTGTGCTGCGGCTGGTTGGAAAGCGCGTAGGCGAATTCCGGCTTGCCGTCCAGCAGCATCAGGCCCCAGCCGCCGAAGCGGCCGCCCATCGTCGCCAACACGCCGTTCGCGCCGCCCTCGGGGATCGCGACGTCGGCGGCGATGGTCCATGACTTGTTCTTGAAGTCCGGCGCCGAGCCTTCGGGGATGCGGATCATGCCCGGGTAATAGATGAACTCGCTGCGCCCGCGCGTGAGGCTCGGCCGGATCGCCGGATCGGCGCGCGACGCGAAGCTGGAATCGAGCGGGTAGACGTTGTACTTCTTCGCCTCGGCGTCGAAGACCGCCTGAAGTTCCTTGAGCTTGTCGGGATTCTTGTGCGGCGAGGTCGTTCGCCTGGCTGAAGTCCTCGTTGACGTTGTAAAGCTCCCACTTGAAATCGTCGGGATTGGGCTCGTCGCCGACCGTCACCCACGGCAGCCGCAGCGGCGTCGTGCTCGCCATCCAGCCGTCCTTGATAGATGGCGCGGTTGCCGACCAGCTCGAAATATTGCGTGCCGTGCTGCGTCGGGGCGTTCGCGTTGTCGAAGGTGTAGACGCAGGCTGACGCCTTCGATCGGCTTCTGCTTCACGCCGTTCAGCATGGTCGGCGGCGTGATCCCGGCGGCCTCGTAGATCGTCGGCACGATGTCGATCACGTGGCAGAACTGCGACCGCACGCTGCCCTTGTCCTTGATCCGCGCCGGCCACGAAATCACCATGCCGTTGCGGCGTGCCGCCGAAGTGCGAGGCGACCTGCTTGGTCCACTGCATCGGCGCGTCCATCGCGTGCGCCCAGCCGACCGGATAGTGGTTGTAGGCCAACGGCCCGCCCAGCTCGTCGATCATCGACAGCAGGATACGGCAGGCTCTCCGTCACGCCGTTCCCGGCCGTCGCCGACTTCGTTGGTGGTGCCTTGCAGGCGTGCCTTCGGCGCTGGCGCCGTTGTCGCCCATGATGAAGATGACCAGCGTGTTGTCCAGCTGGCCCGATTGCTCGACGGCATCGAGCACGCGGCCGATCTGGTTGTCGGCGTAGCGAGAGCGCGCCGGCGTACACCTCCATCATGCGCGCGTAGAGGCGCTTCTGGTCGGCGACGAGCGAATCCCACGCCGGAATCTGCTCGGGCCGCTTGGTCAATTGCGTGTCCGGCGGCACGACGCCGAGCTTGATCTGCCGCGCGAGCGTCTCCTCGCGCACCTTGTCCCAGCCCTGGTCGAACTGTCCTTTGTATTTGGCGATCCAATCCTTGGGCGCGTGATGCGGCGCGTGCGCCGTGCCGGTGGCGTAGTAGAGCGAACCAGGGCTTGTCGGGCGCGAGCGCGTGCTGCATCCGCATCCAGGCGATCGCCTGGTCGGCCAGGTCGCGATCGAGGATGTAGTCCGGATTGCCGAGATACGGCTCGATCGGGCGTCGTGTTCTCGAACAGCGCCGGATGCCATTGGTCGCTGTCGCCGCCGAGGAAGCCGTAGAAGTATTCGAAGCCGAGGCCGGTCGGCCACAGGTCGAACGGACCCGGCCTGGCTCGACATCCAGTCCGGCACGTTGTGCATCTTGCCGAACCACGAGGTGTTGTAGCCGTTCTCGCGCAGCACCTCGCCGACGGAGCCGGCGCTCTTCGGCACCAGCGAGTTGTAGCCGGGGTAGCCCGTCGCCAATTCGGTGATGACGCCGCTGGCGACGGAGTGGTGGTTGCGTCCGGTGATCAGCGCGGCGCGGGTCGGCGAGCAGAGCGCCGTGGTGTGGAACGTGTTGTAGCGCAGCCCGCTGTCCGCCAGCCGCTGGAAGTTCGGCGTCTGAATCGGCCCGCCGAAGGTGCGATGGCGCCGAAGCCCACGTCATCGGTCATGATCGAGCAGGACATTCGGGCGCACCTTTCGGCGCTTCGACGCCCTTGGGGAAGTCCGGTGTCGAATCCTTGGCCGTGCGCCCGATCTTTCCCGCGAAGGGCGGTTGCGGTCGCGGCAGCACGGAGTCCGTCGTCGCTGCGCCGGCGATGCGCGGCAGCGATGTCGATGCCAGCGCCGATGCCGCAAGCAGGGACGTCGAGCCGAGCAGGACGCCGCGCCGCCTGACACCGCCATCTTGCGTTGCCGGGCGTTCGCGCTGCGCGCTTTCGTCGGGGCGGTGTTCGCTCATGGCTTCCTCCTGAACGTCGCAGCGGCGCATCGCGACGGCATGTGCGAACGTACGCACATGCGGCGCACCGCTTTGCCCATTGGCGTGGGTTGCTGATGTTGGCTCAGGGGAAACGTAGGCGAGATCTGCTGCGCGGGCAGTCGCCGAAGCCTCACAATCCTGCGTTCGCGAAGAATTTGGCGTGGTTCGCCGGATGCGCGAACAACACCGCGGCGGCGAACCCGCCGCGCAGGATCAGCCGGCGGCGGTCAGGCTTGTCAGCTCCGCGAGCGAGGTCGGCGCGCCGAGCAGGAAGCCCTGCAGCAGGTCGCAGCCCTCGCGGCGCAGGAATTCAAGCTGCGCCGGCGTCTCCACGCCCTCCGCGCACACCGCCATCTCCAGCGCCCGGCCGAGCTGCGATGATCGCGCGCGCCACCGCCTGCGCCCGCTCGCCCTCGCGCAGGCCGACGACGAAGGCGCGGTCGAGCTTCAGCTTGTCGAATCGGAACCGCTGCACGTAACCGAGCGAGGAATAGCCGGTGCCGAAATCGTCCAGTGCCACTGCGACCCCCAGCTCATGCAGCGCGTCGAGGCAGGAGCGCACGCCCTGCGGCTGCTCGACCAGCGTGCGCTCGGTCAGCTCCACCTCCAGCCGGCGCGGGTGCAGGCCCGTGTCGGTCAGGATGCGACGGACGAGTGCAGGCAGGTCGCCGCTGCCGAACCAGTGCGGCGACAGGTTGACCGCGATGCGCCAATGCGGCGGCAGGGACGCCGCCTCCGTGCAGGCGCGCTGCAGGACGAACTCATCGAGCCGCCCGGCGAGGCCGGTGACTTCGGCGAGGGGGACGAAGACGCTGGGCGGCGTGCCGGTGGGCCAGCGCACCAGCGCCTCGCAGCCGGCGATGGTGCCGCGCCGCGCGTCGAAATAGGGCTGCCATTGCAAGGTCAGCCGCTCGCGCCCGATCGCGCGGCGCAGCTCCTGCTCCAGCGTCGCCCCGCCGCGCCCGGCGCGCCGGCGCGGGCTGGCGGCGGGCGGGCCGGTGGCGGCGGCGATGCGCCCGCGCCCCTCCGCCTTGGCGCTCGCCAGCGCCGCCTCCGCCGCGCGCATCACCGCCCCCGGCGCGATCCCGTCGGTCGGGCAGAGCGCGATGCCGATGGAGGCGCGCAGCCGCGGCGCCGCCTCGCCGACCAGCACCGGGGCGGCGAAGCGTTCCAGGATGCGCCGCGCCAGAGACATGGGCCGCCTTCGCGTCGACCGGGCCGGCCAGCAGCACCGCGAACTCGTCGCTGCCCAGCCGCGCCACCAGGTCGCCGGCGCGCACCGCCTCCGCCACCCGCCGGGCCGCTTCCTGCAGGAACGCATCGCCGCCGCGCTGGCCGAGGGCGGCGTTGACGCGCGTGAACCCGTCGAGGTCGATGTGCAGCACGCGCGCAGGGCCGCCCGGCGAGCGCCTGCTCCGCCGCCGCGTGCAGCGCCGCCTCATACCGGCGGCGGTTGGCGAGGCCGGTGAGCGGGTCGTAGGTCGCCGACTGCTCCAGCAGCACCGCGTCGCGATGCATCTGCAGCAGCGAGGCGGCGGTGGCGGCCATCGCCTGCAACCGCCGCCGCCCGGCGGTGTCGAGCGTGCGCGGCTCCCGGTCGAGCACGCACAGCGCGCCGAGCGGCAGCCCCTCCTCGCTCAGCACCGGCGCGCCGGCGTAGAAGCGCAGCTGCGGCCCGGCCTGCACGAACGGGTTGTCGGCAAAGCGCGGGTCGGCGGCGGCATCCTCCACCACCGTGACCTCGTCGGGGTTCAGGATCGCGTAGGCGCTGAAGGCATGGGCGCGGGCGGTCTGCTTGACATGGAACCCGACCGCCGCCTTGAACCATTGCCGTTCGGCGTCGATCAGCGCGAGCAGCGCGATCGGCGTGTCGAACAGATCGGCGGTGAAGCGCACCAGCGTGTCGAAGCGCGGGTCGGCCGGCGTGTCCAGCACGTGATAGCCGTGCAGGGCGGCGATGCGCCGTTCTTCCTCGGGGTGCGGTGGGGCCGCCGGCATCCGCCCCTGGTAGAGGCGTTCGGTAAAGGAAACCTCAGCCGCGCGCGTCACGTCGCTTCCACGGGGCGCAATCGCGCCGGCAGGAGCGCAAGGCTCTCCACCGTGTCGAAATCGCGCAACACCGCGTCCTCGCCGATCTCCACCTCCGCCACCTGCTCGGCATGGCGGGCGAGCAGGGCGCGGGCGCCGACATCGCCCTCAAGCGCAAGTATTTCGGGAAAGAACCGGCGCGCCCACAGCACCGGGTTGCCGGCCTTGCCCTGATGCGTCGGGACCACGATCGCGCGGCCCTCATCGGGGTCGAAGGCGTCGATCAGCCGGTCGATCACGCGGCCGGTGACGAGCGGCATGTCGCCCGAGGCACACCACCGCCGCCGCCGCGTCCTCGGGCAGCGCCGCGATGCCGGCCTTCAGGCTGGCCGAGAGGCCGGCGGCGTAATGCGCGGCGGCGACGTAGGTGACCGGCCGGCCGCCGAGGGCGGCGCGGATGTCCTCGCCGCGATGGCCGAGCACCACCAGCACCGGACGGGCGGCGCTGGAGAGCACATTGTCGACGACGCGCGCGATCATTGGTTTGCCGGTTCGGTCCGTGAGCAGGAGCTTATGGTGCGGCGCGGAGCGTGTCGACTGTCCCGCTGCCAAAACTATCGCGGCAATGCAAGGTCGACGTGGGACGGCCGCGGGTACCGCCTTGGCGCGCGGCAGCGGGCGGGCTTCGGTGTCCTTCAGCAGCCCGCCCACGCCCATGCGCATGATCTCTTCCGGACCAAGGGGCAGGCCCGCGAAGATGCGACGTAGCGCGAAGTCGATGCCGTTCGCCTTCGGGCTGCGCGCGCAGCCGGGCAGCACCAGCGCCGGCACGGCGCCGATCCGCCCGAGGCAGATCAGGTTGCCCGGATCGACCGGCATGCCGAAATGCAGGATCTCCCCGCCCGCCGCGACCACGCCCTGCGGCCCCACGTCGCGCCGATCGACCGTCGCCGAGGCGCCGGCGACCAGCACCACCTCCGCCCCCGCCGCCAGAAGCTGGCGCAGCGCGGCGGCGATCGCCGCGGCCGCATGCGGGCAGCGCAGCGGCGGCAGCAGGGTGCCGGTGAGCGCGGCGACCCGCGCCCGCGTCGCCTCCACCGTGCCCTCCAGCACGCTCTCCTTCAGCCCCGGCAGCTCGGAGAGCACGAGGCCGGTGCGCAGGGGCCGGAACGGCGCCAGCGCGAGCCCGGTGCCGCCGGCGCGCGTCGCCGCCTCCACCCGGTCGAGCACGTCGCCCGGCACCGCGAAGGGAATGACTTTGATCGTTGCAACCATGTCACGCGGCGCGACCGGCGTGGCGTCCGGCAGGGTGGCGACGGTCAGGCTTTCATGAAGCAAATTGAGATAATTGATCCGCGCCGCATCGACGGTGAGCAGCCCGGCTGCGTCGCGTGTAGGTTCACCCGCCCCGTCCCTGCCCGCCCGGCGGTGAGACGCGGGGCGGCGAGCGCCGCGGCGAGGCGCCGGGCGGCGTCGTTCTCGGCAACGTCGCCCGGCTCCAGCCGCGCCGCGATCACCTCGCGTCCGGCCGGCCGCGCGCAGGAGCGGCGATGGCGGCCTCGTCCAGCACCATGCCCTTGCGCAGCATCTGCCCGTCGAGCCGGTGGCTGTGCGCGAGCACGGCACCCAGCGCCGCCTCCAGCGGCAGCGGCCCGAAGATCACGCGGCGGCGGCCAGCGACAGCGCGGCCCCGCGCCGGACGGCCACGATCTCGGCGAGGATCGAGAGCGCGATCTCCGGCGCCGTCACCGCCTCGATCGGCAGGCCCACCGGGCCGCGGATGCGCGCCAGCGCCGCCTCGTCATGGCCGAGCTCGCGCAGCCGCGCGAGCCGCGCCGCGTGCGTCTTCCGGCTGCCGAGGGCGCCGATATAGAACGCCGCGCTCTTCAGCGCCCGGTCGAGCGCCGGGTCGTCCAGCTTCGGATCATGGGTGAGCGTGACGACCGCGGTGCGCGCATCCGGGCGCCAGCGCGTCCATCGCCTCGTCCGGCCAGTCGGTGCTGATCGGTGACGTTCGGGAACCGCTCCTCGGTCGCGAACGAACGCCGCGGATCGACCACGATCACCGCGAGGCCGAGCTGGGCGGCGAGCGGCACCAGCGCCTGCGCGATATGCACCGCGCCGACCACGACGATGCGGATCGGCGGGTTGTGGACCTGCAGGAACCAGTCGCCATCGGCGAGCTTGACCGTGCCGCTCTCGTCGCGCGCCAGCGCGCGCGGCGGCGGCGGCGGCGAGATCGGCCGGCGCGTCCGGCGCGGGCAGCAGCTTCTGCGTCGCCGCCCGGCAGCTGGGTCGCCAGCACGACGGCCGCTTGGCGTCGCGCGCGCCTCGGCGAGGGCGGCGAGCAGCGTCGGCGTCACGCGAGCCGTTCCACGAACACCTTGACCTTGCCGCCGCAGGCGAGCCCGACCTCCCAGGCGCGCTCGTTGGTCACGCCGAAATCCAGCAGTTGCGGCGTGCCGGTGCGCATGGTGTCGCGCGCCGCGTCGGCGACCGCGCCCTCGATGCAGCCGCCGGAGACGGAGCCGGCCATGCTGCCGGAGGCGGTGACCGCCAGCTGGCTGCCGGCGGGGCGGGGCGAGCTGCCCCAGGTCTCGGTGACGGTGGCCAGCGCCACCTCCTCGCCGGCCGCGCGCCAGGCGGCGGCGGTCTTCAGGACGTCTTCGGCTTCGGCATTCATGCGGCATCCCTCCATCGCGCCATCGCGCCGACCCGGCTCGGGCGCGAGAGGCTTTCGATCAGCGCGCGCAGGCTGGCCAGGTTGTGCACCGGGCGGAACTCATCCACGTGCGGCAGCATGGCGCGGATGCCCTGCGACTTGGGCTCGAAGCCCGACCAGCGCAACAGCGGATTGAGCCAGATCAGCCGTGCGCTCGACTTGTGCAGCCGCTCCATGTTCTCGGCGAGGCCGCGGGCGCCGTCGCGGTCCAGCCCATCGGTGACCAGCAGCACCACCGCGCCCTGGCCCAGCACGCGGCGCGCCCAGATGGCGGTTGAACTTCTCCAGCGCCTCGCCGATGCGCGTGCCGCCCGACCAGTCGGGCACGCTGTGCGCGACGAGCTGGAAGGCGACCTCGGGATCGCGGTGGCGGAGCTGGCGGGTGATGTTGGTCAGCCGGGTGCCGAACAGGAAGGTGCTGACCCGGTCGCGGTCGTTGGCGACGGCGTGCAGGAAGTGCAGCAGGATCGGCGCATAGCGGCTCATCGAGCCGCTGATGTCGCAGAGCACCACCAGCGGCGGCGGGCGGGTGACGCGGCGGGTCGCCGCGATCTGCAGAATTTCGCCGCCCTGGCGCAGGCTTTGGCGAATGGTCGCGCGCAGGTCGGCCTCCGGCCCGGTCGGATCGGGGCGGCGGCGGCGCGTGCGCTTCTCGTCCAGCGGCAGCACCAGCCTGCGGATCTCCGCCTTCGCGGCGGCGATGTCGGCCGCACTCATCGCCTCGAAATCCATCGTCTGCAGGCGTTCCCGTTCGGAAACGGTCAGCGTCATGTCGACCTGCTGTTCATCGGCCGGTCGGGCCGCTGCTCGCGCGCGGCGTCTGCGAGGCTTCCGCGAGCCGCCGCGCCCCGGGCGCCGCGCGCTCGGGCGGCGGCGTGCGCCCGCCGAGCATCTGCAACGCCGCCGCCGCCTTCGCCGCCTCCGGGTCGCGCCAGAACATGTTGAAGGCGTAGTCGAACAGCTCGCTCGTGCTCGTGGCGGCGGATCAGGGTGGCGTAGAGCGCCGTGCGCACCTGCGCGCGGCTGCCGATATCGACCCGCGTCAGCGCCTCCTGCGCCGCCAGCATCGCCGGCGGCCCGACCGGCAGGCCGGCGCGGCGCAGCAGGCGGGCGAAGTGCATGACGTTGAGAGAGAGGAGGCCTTCGGTCATGCGGGGGAGTATGGGGGGTGGGCGCGAGGCGCACAAATGGCTGGATTCACCCCCCATGGCGGCGGCGCACCGGCGTCGCGGGTTACGAGCTACTGGCCGGCGAGATAGCGCGCCGGACGGATAATGCGCGTCCCGCGCCATGGATCGAGAACGAGAAGGTCGTCGTCGCTGCTGACGATGGTCTCGGCGCGCGAGCGCCACCGGCCACAAGTGTTGAGGCGATGGGGTTCCGTCGCGTTCGTGTTCATCACGAACACCACGACAAGTTCGCCGGCATGCTCTGCGAGATCGTCCCTTTGGCCATGGCTGAAGGGTCCGACTCGCGGAGCGCGCGATTTACTCAGCGGGCAACACCGCGTCGACGCCTTTCTTCTTCAGCATGACCACGAGGAACTTTGCTGGCTTCGTCATGCTCGCGTTGCGCCCGACGGTGTGCACATCGTCGGGGCCTTCGTAGAAAGTCTGTCCTGGCGTCAGGGTAACCTCCTTGCCGCCCCTGACCCCTTCGACGATCGACCCTTCCAGCACGTAGACGAAGGCGTACGCATCGTGCCGATGGATGTGCTCCACAGCTCCGGGCGGATACTCGACGGTGAGCATCAACATCTCCTTTCCGGGCATGTCAGCGAGATCCTTCTGCATGACGGGGACCACAACTGGCTGCGGTGGTCCGGCGTGCGCAGTTCGCGTGAGTTGTGCGCTGCCTACGAGCACAACCGCCGTTCCAAGAATCCGGAGGTAGGACATGGCTGACTCCGCAGTGATTAGAAGAAAGCGGGATCCCGGGGTCAGGCTGCGGCCTGTGAACGGCGCAGCCATTCGTCGAGACCGATGCGACCGAGGCGCGCTTCGCCCAGCGGCACGAGCGAACGCTCCTCGACCCGGTCGCCGAAGTATCGGGCGTCGGGGTCGCTGACCACCTCACGCGGGTCGCCGACCGCCTTCAGATAGCGGGCGACGATTTCGTTGAACGGCGCCCGTTCCGGGCCGGCGATCTCGATGAGGCCGTTTCGCGGCGGGGCCAGCGCTGTCTCGGCGACGATGGGAGCAACGTCGTCCGCTGCGATCGGCTGGAACAGGCCGGGCGAAATCCTGACACTGTTCCCATCCGTGCCTGAATCGGCGATCCCGCGAAGGAATTCCATGAACTGGGTCGAGCGGATGATGGTGTAGGGGACGCCGGAGGCCACGATCAGTTTCTCCTGGGCGACCTTGGCGCGGAAATAGCCATTGTCGCTTCGGTCGATTCCGACGATGGAGAGCGCAACATGATGCTGGACGCCCGCTGACGCTTCCGCCGGGAGAAGGTGATGCTCGGAAGTCTCGAAGAATTCCAGCACCGCCTTGTCTTCAAATGAGGGGGAATTGGCGAGATCGATCACAACCCGCGCACCGGCCAGGGCCTCTTTGACTCCCTCGCCGGTGATGGTGTTGACCCCGCTTTCGGGCGCGGCGGCGACAACCTCATGGCCGCGCTGGCGCAGAATCGCGGCGGTCTTCGAGCCGATCAAGCCGGTGCCGCCGATGACGACGATCTTCATGATTTGTCCTCCCTTGTCGATACGTGCCGACCACAACGGGTTCGAATGTAAGTGAGGAAATATCGGCAACCATAAACCAAGCGTTTGGAAGACGAAACACCGAGACATCCCCGGCTAAACCGGGATTCCCAGACGACCCTTGATTTCGCTCGTTCTGTGCTGACTATAGCCGTCGCCGAAGCTTTTTGACAAGGATTGCGTCGGTCACAGTCCATCGTCCTCTCCGTTGCCGTGCAGCGATAGCCGAACAGGCGCGTCGTTCGATCCGCAGCCCCGGGTGTAAGCACACGTCTCCCGCCCATCGACGAGCCCGCCAGATGAGGCGTTGATCCTCAACCTCGGGTCGGCGGCGGTGACGGGCGCAGCGCGGCGATCGCACTCAGAGTATCCTGGAACAGAGCGCGCGGGCGCCGACGAAATTCGGACTGCCGCGCCGGGTCTGCTCGGACGCAGGCCGTATCTTCACTTGACCCCAGGACAAGAATCCGCCCGAGTTTGCACGCCGTGCCGTGAATGCTTCATCGAACGTTGCGGTCATGCGTCGTCGGCCGAGCGAGGACGCCGAGCCCGATCAGGCCCGCCGTTCTGAACAGCGCATCACTGAGGAGGAAGGTTCAATGCGCCCTCGCAAGCGCGCGTTTGCGTCGAAGATCGTGATCACGGCCGCAGCGCTCGCGGCCCTGGGCAGCATCGCCCTCGCGGCGCAGGACAAGTACACGGTCAAGGTGCCGGACGGGCTCGCATTCGCGGAGTTCAGGGGATACGAAGACTGGCAGACGGTCGCCGTCAGTCAGAGCGGCGCGCTGATCGAAGTGATCCTCGCCAATCCCACGATGATCGACGCCTACCGGGCCGGCGTGCCCGGCAACGGCAAGCCTTTTCCCGAAGGCTCCAAGATCGCGAAGATCCACTGGAAAGCGGAAAAGAGCGCCGAGGCCCCGACCCCGACGCTGGTGCCGGGCGCGCTGGACGACGTTGACTTCATCGCGAAGGACAGCAAGCGATTCGCGGAAAGCGGTGGATGGGGCTACGCGCAGTTCAACTATGACGCCGCGTCCGACGCGTTCACGCCGCTTGGGACCGGTGCGCAGTGCGGGTACGCGTGCCATACGATCGTGGCGGCGAAGGACTACATCTTTACGGCGTACGGGAAGCGGTGAACGCGGCGCCCGGGCGCGCAAGGCTTCGGGCATTCGCACTTCCTCGCCCGATGGGAACGATGCTACCCTGGCGTGCAGCGGGGCGGAGTTCCGGCTTTGGAGCAGCAGGTCGGGCCGGATGGCGTCGGCGTTCAGATCAACGGGAGCAACAACACCGTCACGATCTTCACCGGTGCGACGCGGCTGGTGCTGGAGCGGCGGCATCTCGCCCGTGCGAAGCCCGAGACCGAGCGCGACCTGCTGCTGACCGAGCGGCGGGCAACCGACCTTGTCGGCCGCGACGACGATCTGAAGGCCCTGGCGGCGTGGCTGGAAGGGCCGCGCGCGATCACCTGCCGCTGCCTGATCGCCCGCGCGGGCACGGGCAAGACGCGGCTGGCGATCGAGCTGTGCGAGCGGGCGCAGGCCGCCGGCTGGACCGCCGGGTTCGCGCGGCATGACGAACTCCGGCGGTTCTACGAAGCTGAGAGCCTGACCGGCTGGCGCTGGCCGCGGCCGACGCTGGTGGTGGTGGACTATGCCGCCGCCTCGGCTTCGATCCTGCGCAAATGGCTGGAAGTGCTGGCGCGGCGCCCGCCGCTCGAGCACAAGCTGCGCCTGCTGCTGCTGGAACGGCACGCCGACGCGCAAGCCGGCTGGTGGGCCGATCTGGCGCGGCCGGGCGGGCTTTCCGGGCCGGGGCCGGATGCGCTGCTCGATCCGCCCGAGCCGCTGGTTCTGCCGAGCCTGACGCGGGTGGAAGCGCGGCGCGCGCTGCTAGCCCAGGCGATGCGCGAGGCGGCGCGGGTGCTCGGCAAAACGCCCGCCCCGGAATTGCCGGCGCCCGGCGCCGATGCGGCGTTCGAGCGCAAGCTGGCCGACGATGCGATCGACAACGAACCGCTCTATCTGATCATGGCCGGGCTGGTCGCGGTGACGAGCGGCGCGCCGGCGGCGCTTTCGTTCAGCCGCGTTGATCTCGCGATGCGCGTGGCGGGGGCGGAGCGCGACCGGCTGGACCGGTTGGCCGGCGGCGCGGGCGTCAACCTCTCCCTGTTCCGGCATCTCGCTGCCTGCGTCACGCTGCAAGGCGGATGCGACGTCGAAGCGGCGATGACGCTGGTCGGGGAGGAGCGCGAAAAAATCGGCGACCGGAGCGACACGCGAACCGACGAGTTGCTGGCGCTTCTCGCGACCGCGCTGCCGCTGCCGGGAAGCGGCGATGTCGATGCGGTGCGGCCGGACCTGATCGGCGAGGCTTTTCTGTATCAGCACCTCACCTCCGGCCGAGCGCCGCCGCAGCAACGCGCGATCGTGCAGCGGGCGTTCGCGCGGGCGGGTATGCCGGTGGTGACGACCGTGGTTCACGCCGCGCAGGATCTGGCCGAGGGCCGTGCGGAACACGCGACGGTCGCGTGGCTGGATGCGCTCGCCAGCCAGGCGGAGGACGTGCCTTCGCTGGCCGCGATCGCCGCCGAGTTGCCGGAGAACACGCTGGCACTGCGCGAGCGCGCCGCGGCGATCACTGCGCGCATCGTGGACGCGATTCGCGGGGGCGATGAATGCGATCTGGCGCGGCTGCCCGGCCTTGCGGGTTGGCTCAACAATCTCTCGGTCCGACTCGCCCACCTCGGCCGGCGCGAGGCAGCGCTGGCGGCGATCGAGGAGGCGGTGACGATCTACCGTGCTCTGGCGGCGGCGCGGCCCGACGCCTTCGGCCCCGAGCTTGCAAGGTCGCTGCACAATCTCTCGAACCGTCTTTCCGCTCTCGGCCGGCGCGAGGCGGCGCTGGCGGCGATCGAGGAGGCGGTGGCGATCCGTCGCGATCTGGCGGCGGCGCGGCCCGACGCCTTCCGCCCCGATCTTGCGAGGTCGCTGAACAATCTCTCGAACTCGCTCGGCGATCTCGGCCGGCGCGAGGCGGCGCTGGCGGCGAGCGAGGAGGCGGTGGACCTCTACCGCGCTCTGGCGGCGGCGCGGCCCGACGCCTTCCGCCCCGATCTCGCTTCCTCGCTGAACAATCTGTCGGGCTGCCTCTCCGCTCTCGGCCGGCGCGAGGCGGCGCTGGCGGCGAGCGAGGAGGCGGTGGACCTCTACCGCGATCTGGCGGCGGCGCGGCCCGACGCCTTCCGCCCCGATCTCGCTCTTTCGCTCTGGGTGCTCGCGGACCGGCTCGACGAGCGCGGGGACCTGCCGGGCGGCGTGGACGTGAATGCCGAGGCGATCGGCGTACTGGCCGGCCCGTTCCTGCAATTGCCCGCCGCGTTCGCGCCACGGATGGCTGGGATGATTCAGGAATACGTGCAGCGTTGCGAGAGAGCGCAGCGCGAGCCGGACGCGGAACTGCTCGCGCCGGTGCGCGCGGCGTTGCAAACGCTCGACCGGCAACGATAGGGCAGCGGGTCCGGTGGGGGTGGTATCGAAAGCGGCGAGAAGAGCCCTCTCCTCCCGCCCTTCGCGGGAGGAGAGGGTTGGGTGAGGAGGGTGGTGCCGCGTGCTCCGAAGCGCGCGAGGGGCGGCGCGGCCCCCTCACCCAACCCTCTCCCCCTGGAGGAGGGGGAGAGGGAAGTTGAGCCCTCTCCCCCTGAAGGAGGGGGAGAGGGAGTTAAGTCAGTTCTCGACGCGGGAGCGGAAGGTTCGATGCCGGGTGCCGGCATTCCCGCAAAACCGTTCCGCGAGCCACAAGGAGACGCAGCATGATCGACGCCCTGGCCGCCGCCGCGAACGCAGTGGCGCTCGTCACGCCCGCCCTGATCGAAATCGGCAAAGGCGCCGCCGGCAAAGTCGGGGAAACCGCCGCGGGGAAACTGCTCGGGTGGCTGCGGGGGAAAACCACGGGGCGGGCCGCGCAGGCACTTGATGATCTGCAAGCCGATCCCGCTTCGCCCGGCTATCAGGCAGTGCTGCGCGAGCAACTCGGGAAACTGCTGCAGCAGCAGCCGGGTTTGCTCGACGAACTGCGCGCGCTCCTGCCCGCGCAACCGGCCGGCGACACGCTCTCGCAGCACCTCGGAGCCGGCGCGAAAGGCGGGCAGATCAACGGCGACAGCGACACCATCACGATCGGCTGACCCAAGCGCATACTCAAAGACCGCGACCCTGTCACCAAACCAGCTTCGCGGTCGGTCGGCTGCCGCCTATTCGTCGGGCGACAGTGAGGACGCGGAGTCATGGTCTGGGCGTACGGCCGCGCCCGCGCCTCCGCCACCGAACACAACCGGCCGGAAATCCCCCTTCCGCCCCTCGGCATGCAGCGTGCGCAGAATCCGCAGCACCCCCGCTTTGTCCCGCCTGCCCACCGCCTCCGCCACCACCTCGTTGATCCGCGCCGTGCCGCCCGTGTAGCCGGGCGGGCCGGGGATGTGGAGATAGACCGGCACCTCGGCCGCCACCGCCGCCGCCACCGTCTCCGCCAGTCCCTCCGCCTTCAGCGCCGCGCGGTTGAGCAGCGAGATCATCACGCCGAGGCGGCGGCTGCCGTCCTTGCGCGAGACCTCGCCGTGCAGGCGGATCAGCACGCCGGCGCGGTCCGGCCGCAGCGGCTCGCGCACCCATTTCAGCCGCCGCCAGCCGCAATAGAACGTGCGGCAGGCCTGCGGGCGCGTGGCGTAGATGGCGCAGGCATTGTCGCGCTGCGCGTTGCGGCAGCGATAGCCCTCCGGCTTGCGCAGGTCCGGATCGTCGATGGTCAGCGCCACGCAGCAGACATTGCAGGTGCCGCAGGTGCGGCCGGCGACGAGGTGCGGGTCCTGGGTGGCGTCGCTGTCGGACATGGATCCTGGCCGGGCCGGAGCGCTGCGCGGCGTTGTCGCCGCGGAATTTTCCATGCGGCGGGCGTCGTGCCAAGGGGGTGGCCGCTTCGCGCTCCGTGCGGGACCCTGAATGATGCTACCCTGCGCCCCGACGCAACGGGGGTCCGGGCGTGGAGCAGCGTGTCGACAAGGACGGCGTCGGCGTCCAGATCGACGGCAGCAACAACACCGTCACGATCCTGGCCGGCGCCGCCCGCCTCGCGCTCGACCGGCGGCATCTGGCCCGCGCCGTGGCGGGCAACGAGCGCGAGCTGCTGCTGACCGAGCGGCGGGCGACCGATCTCGTGGGGCGCGAGGCCGACCTCGCGGCGCTGGAAGCCTGGCGCGACGGGGCGGCGCCGATCGCCTGCCGCTGCCTGGTCGCGCGCGCCGGCACCGGCAAGACGCGGCTCGCGATCGAGCTGTGCGAGCGGGCGGAGCGCGCCGGCTGGATCGCCGGCTTCGTGCGGCATGAGGAGCTGCGGCGGTTCGCGGCGCAACAGAACCTCGGCGCGTGGCAGTGGCCCGAGAAGACGCTGGTGGTGGTGGACTACGCCGCCGCCGCCGCCGCCGTGCTGCGGCCATGGCTGGAGGCGCTGGCGCGCCGCCCGCCCCCGGCAAAACCCCTGCGCCTGCTGCTGCTGGAGCGGCATGCCGATGCGGCGCTCGGCTGGTGGGCGGAGCTGGCGCGGCCGGGCGGGCTCTCCGGCGACGGGCCGGACGCGCTGCTCGATCCGCCAACGCCGGTGGTGCTGCCGAGCCTCGCGCGCGTGGCAGCGCGGCGCGCCCTGCTCGCCCAGGCGATGGAAGAGGCGGCGCGGGTGCTGGGCCGGTCGCCGGCGCCGGCGCTGCCCCCGCCCGGCACCGATGCGGCGTTCGAGCGGCGGCTGGGCGACGACACGATCAACAACGAGCCGCTCTACCTGATCATGGCGGGGCTGGTCGCGGTGACGACGGGCGCGCCGACGGCGCTCGCGTTCAGCCGCGTCGATCTCGCGATGCGGGTGGCGGCGGCGGAGCGCGAGCGGCTGGACCGGATCGCCGCGGGGGCGGAGGTGAACGCGTCGCTGTTCCGGCATCTGGCGGCCTGCGTGACGCTGCAAGGCGGATGCGACGCGGCGGCGGCGGCGGCGCTGGTCGAGGAGGAGCGCGCGAGCCTCGGCGACCGCAGCGCCGCGCGGACCGACGAGCTGGTGGCGCTGCTCGCCACCGCGCTGCCGCTGCCCGGCAGCGGCGATGTCGATGCGGTGCGGCCGGACCTGATCGGCGAGGCGTTCCTCTATCAGCACCTCGCCACCGGCCGCACGCCGGCGCAGCAGCGCGCCATCGTCACGCGCGCCTTCGTCCGCGCCGGCGTGCCGGTGGTGACGAGCGTGGTGCACGCGGCACAGGATCTGGCTGAGGGGAGCGCCACGCACCCGGCGGTCGCGTGGCTGGATGCGCTCGCCGAGCGGGCGGACGATGCGGCCTCGCTCATCGCCATCGCGGGCGAACTGCCACAGCAGACGCTGGCGCTGCGCGAGCGGGCGGCGGCGATCGCGGCGCGCATCGTGGAGGCGCTGCGCGCAACGGCGGGCGACGATGCGGCGCGGCGCCACCAGCTTGCCGGCTGGCTGAACGACCTGTCGGCCCGGCTCGCCGATCTCGGCTGGCATGAGCCGGCGCTGGATGCGATCGAGGAGGCAGCCGCGATCCTGCGCGACCTGGCGGCGGCGCGGCCCGAAGCCTTCGCGCCCGATCTCGCCCAGGTGCTGAACAGCCTCTCCGTCCGTCTCGCCGATCTCGGCCAGCGCGAGGCGGCGCTGACGGCGATCGAGGAGGCGGTCGCGATCCGCCGCGATCTGGCCGCGGCGCAGCCGGACGCACCGCGCCCGGAGCTGGCGATGGCGCTGGCCAACCTGTCCGGCTGCCTCGCCGACCTCGGCCGGCGCGCGGCGGCGCTGGCCGCCATCGAGGAGGCGGTGGCGATCCGCCGTGATCTGGTGGCAGCCGAAGCCCGAGGCGTTCGCCCCCGATCTCGCGCTGTCGCTCAACAACCTTTCGAACCGGCTGTCCGATCTCGGCCGGCACGAGGCGGGGCTGGCGGCGATCGAGGAGGCGGTGGCGATCCGCCGCGATCTGGCGGCCGCACGGCCCGATGCGTTTCGCCCCGATCTCGCCGCCTCGCTCAACAATCTTTCCAACCGGCTCGCCCAGCTCGAGCGGAACGCGCCGGCGCTGGCGGCGATCGAGGAGGCGGTGGCGATCCGCCGCGATCTGGCGGCGGCGCGGCCCGACGCGTTCCGGGCGGACCTCGCGCAGTCGCTGAACAACCTCGCCGTGCGCCTCGCCGATCTCGGGCACAGCGCGGCGGCGCTGGCGGCAATCGAGGAGTCGGTGGCGCTCCGCCGCGATCTGGCCGCGGCGCGGCCCGACGCCTTCGCGCCCGATCTGGCGCTGTCGCTGGGGAATCTCTCGAACCGGCTCGCCGAATGCGGCGAGCGCGCGGCGGCGCTGGCGGCCGCGCAGGAAGCGGTGGCGCTCCGCCGCGACCTCGCCGCGGCACGGCCCGACGCCTTCCGCCCCGATCTCGCGGTCGCGCTCTGGACGCTCGCCGGCCGCCGCGACGAGACCGGCGACCTGCCGGGCAGCCTGGAGGCAAATGCCGAGGCGATCGCGGTGCTGGCCGAACCGTTCCTGCAACTGCCGGCGGCATTCGCGGCGCGGATGACCGGAATGCTGCGCGGCTACCTGCGACGCTGCCAACGCGCGGAACGGCCGCTGGACGACGACCTGATCGGGCCCGTTGTCGCCGCGCTGGACACGCTCAACCGGCAACGCGCCGCGGAGGCCGAAGCCGCCGCCGCCCCGCCCCAACCCCAAGGAGACGGACGATGATCGAGGCCCTGGCCGCCGCCGCGAGCGCGGTGGCGTTCGTGGCTCCCGCGCTGACCGAGATGGCCAAGCACGGCGCCGGCAAGATCGGCGATGCGGCGGCGGAGAAGCTGCTCGGCTGGCTGCGCGCGAAGACCACCGGACCGGCGCGGGAGGCGCTCGCCGACCTCGAACGCGATCCCGCCGCAGCCGACAACCAGGCCGATCTGCGCAAGCGGCTCGCGAAACTGCTGGAGGAGGAGCCGGCACTGCTCGACGAGTTGCGTGCGCTGCTGCCCGCGCCGGCCGCCGGCGACACGTTGCAGCAACACGTCGAGGGCGCCGGCGCCAAGGGCGTGCAGATCAAGGGCGGCGGCAACACGGTCTCGATCGGCTGATCCGCGCGCGCGTCCGCCAACGGCTTGCATTCGCCGCGCGCCCGCCGATAGAACATTGCGCACGCAGGCAACGCCCGGGGGTGACAGAGTGCGCAGTCTACACGCAGCAATTGCCGCAACGATCGCGCTGGCGCTGGCCGGATGCGCGCACACGCCACAGAACGCAACCGTCGCCGTCGCACCCGGCCCCGGCAAGTCGTTCGAGGCGTTCCAGTCCGATCAGGCCTTCTGCAGGCAGTTCGCGCAGTCGCAGGTCGCCGGGCAGGCGGAGGCGGCGAACCGCACCACGATGATCGGCGCCGGCGGCGGCGCGCTGGGCGGCGCGGCGCTCGGCGCGGCCGGCGGCGCGATCGCCGGCAACGCCGGCACCGGGGCGGCCATCGGCGCGCTCAGCGGCCTCGTCCTCGGCACCGCCGGCGGCGCGCTGATGTCGAACCGCGATCAGAACGCGACGCAGCAGCAATTCAACACCGCCTACGCCCAGTGCATGTATTCGCGCGGCAACAACGTGCCGGGCTTCCCGCCGCACGCGGAAGCGGCGTCCACACTTTCGCCGAACGACCCCGCGCTGGTGCGCAGCGTGCAGAGCGAGCTGATCCGGCTGCACTTCCTTGCCCCGCCGGCCGACGGCATCGCCGGCCCGGCGACGCTCTCGGCGATCACGCGCTTCCAGCAGGTGTCCGGCATGCCGCCCTCCGGCGAGGCCTCGGCGGCGCTGCTCGCACGGCTGCAATCGACGCCGGGCACCTGAGCGGCAACGGGGCAATCAGCCGACCGGAATTGTAATCATCGGGGCCTGCGGGGCGTGGCCGCTTTCGGCGATGCTGTGCAGCAGTTCAAGCACCGACAGCGCGGCTTTGGACCGGAAATCGCCGTCATCGACCCAGAACCACCGCCCGCGGTAGTTCAGCGAGACGAAGGTGGCCGGCGGCGGATCGGGTCCGCTATGGATCGTGATCAGCGGCGTCATGTTCGGCGCCGGCGGCCGTACGGTCTCCAGCGTGCGCCCCGCGAGGACATCCTGCTGCGGCACCTCGATCTGCGAGCCCACCTCGATCAGCATCGCCAGAATCGACCGCGTCAGGATCGCCACGCGGTTATGGACCGTGCGGCCGTCGCCGTAGAACACCTCGAACTCCCGCGCCCCCGGATCGAGCCCGAGCAACGCGGCGCGTCTCGTCCGCCACCCGGCGCAGCTCCGGATCGTCGCGCTCGGGCAGGAGGAAGAAGACGCGAACGCCGCCCTCCTTCGGCGCGCCCGGGATCCGCTCCAGACGCAGGCTGAGCGCGTTGGCCAGCTGCAGCGTGCGGAGGTGGGCGAGCAGGCGGAAGAAGTCCGGCGAGCCGGCGCGGGTGGGCCCGTTCAGCGGGTTGCTGTTCTGTAGCTCGCCGATGGCCTGCACGCCGATCCGCAGCAGCACATCGACCGGCAGGCCGCTCTGCGCCAATGGCAGCAACTGCAGCGGGGATAGCGGCCGTACGTAGGACTCGGCGAACGCCTCGCCGGTGATCGGGGTGAAGGTGAAGGTCGGATGGTTGGAGTAGTCGACCGTGCCCTGTGCCGAGAGGAACGAGCTGTGCGGGGCGCCCGGAAAGCTGCTCACGCCCGCCTGGGCGCCGGCATCCAGGGAATACCCGGCGATCACCTGGCTCGTGGAGAGGAACACCGGCACGTCGCCGTAGCGCAGCCGGACAACGTTGAAGAGGGTTTCGCGCTTCTGCGCATCCGACAGGGCCCGCGCGTAGTCCAGATGATCGCTGCCGAGAATCTGCGGGCCGAAGCGCATGCAGCCGGACAACGCGCAACAGCGCGAGCAGGAGGGGAAGCGCCGATGCGCGGCGGAGCGTCCCGAGCATCCCGCGGCGCCGCGCACGGTGCACGGCCGCGGGCGGCCCGGCGCCGCGGATCACGAACCCGCCTTCGATCGGGCGGTGGCGGCTGGGCGAGGCATCGCGCGTCCTCGTGCGGTGGCGCGCCCCGGCGCGCGCATCCGGGCCTCAGTGCGAGAGCAGCACGGGCACGGTGAGGTTGTCGATCAGCGTCGCGGTGACGCCGCCGAACATGTGCTCCAGCATCCGCGCGTGGCCGTAGCCGCCGGCCACGATCATGTCCGCGCCCTGCTCGCTCAGGCACGAGAACAGGGCATCGACGGCGTCGATCTCGCCGGTGTCGGGCCAGGTGAACTTGTCCGCCTTCACGCCGTGCGCGCCGAGATGGTCGAGCAGGTGGCCGACCTCCTCGGCCATCATCTGCGTGCGCCGGTCGAAGGCGAAGACGGTGACGGCGGCGGCGCGGGTGAGCAGCGGCAGCGCGTCGTGCACGGCGCGCGTCGCCTCGCGCGTGGCGTTCCAGGCGATGACGATGTTGTGCCCGAGCGGCCCGGCCGGGCGCAGCTCGGGGATCACCAGCATCGGCACGCCGGAGGCCAGCAGCACGTCCTCCGGCACCTCCGGCAGCACGAGGCCCTGCGCCGCCTCGGCCGGCGTCGGGGCGATGACGAGATCGGCGTAGTGGATGTGCAGCGCCTTGCCGCCGGCGCGGCCCGGATGATCGGCGGCGCGGAAGGTGCCCTGCACGCCAGCGAGGCGCAGGCGCTCCTGAAAGTCGTCGTAGATGCCGGCGGCGCGCTCGGCGCGCGCACCCTGGAACGCGGCGGGCGCGCTGACGTCGAGGCCGGTGAGCCGGGCGCCGTGCTCGCGGGCGAGCGCGATCGCGGCCTCCAGCCGCACATGGGCGCCGTCTCCGGCGCTGAGCATGACCAGGATGTCCTTGTAGGCGTATGCGCCTGCCATAACCGCCTCCCCTCGCCCGCCGGTCCGGCAACCCCGCCGCGGCGAGGCGCGTGAGCGGTCCCGGACGCGCGGGCACAGTCCGGCAAGCACGCGGCGCGCGTCAAGGCTTGCCCGCCGGGCACGCATCACGCGGTGTCGAGGCCCCGCCGCACGTTGCGGCGGGCGCGCGCGCTCGCTAGCGTCCCTGCAACCAGGCCGTTCGCGGCCACAACATTGGGGAGGGGGCGATGCGGGCCTGGGTCTTGCTCACACTGCTGGCACTCGCGGCCGCCCCGGCGCGCGCCGAGGCGCCGCTGACGCTCGGCGTGCTGACCGACATGAGCGGCATCTACGCCGACGCGACCGGCCGCGGCTCGGTGCAGGCGGTGCAGATGGCGGTGGACGACTGCAGGAAGGGGCCGTGCGCGGGGATGGAGATCCGCGTGCTCTCCGCCGATCATCAGAACAAGCCCGATGTCGGCGTGGCGATCGCGCGCGAATGGTTCGACCGCGAGGGCGTCGCGGCGGTGATCGACATGTCGAACGCGGCGCTGCAGCTCGCCATCCCGCCGCTGGCGGCCGAGAAGGACCGGATGGCGATCTTCGCCGGCGGCACCGCGCGCCTCTCCGGCGATGCCTGCCAGCCCGAGCACATCGTGCAGTGGATGTGGGACACGTACGTGCAGGTGGCCGGCATCACGCAGCGGCTGACGCGGCCCGGCAGCAAATGGTTCCTGATCACCGCCGACTACGCGCTCGGCGCGCAGCTCGAAGCCGATGCGAAGACGCTGGTGACGGCGCATGGCGGCGTCTATCTCGGCTCCGTGCGCCATCCGTTCCCGAGCCACGACCTGTCGTCGCAGGTGCTGACGGCGATGAGTTCGGGCGCGGACGTGATCGCGCTCGCCAATGCCGGCGGCGACACACAGAACGCGATCAAGACCGCGGCCGAGATGGGCCTGCCTAACGCGAAGCAGGCGCTGGCGGCGTTATTCCTCACCGCCACCGACATCCACAGCCTCGGGCTGGCGGCGGCGCAGGGCACCACGACGACGGAAGGCTACTACTGGGATCTCGACGACGGCACCCGCGCCTTCGCGCGGCGCTTCATGGCGGTGCACGGCGCCATGCCGTCGGTGATCCAGGCCGGGCTCTATTCGGCGACGCTGCACTACCTCAAGGCCGTGGTGGCGAGCGGGTCGCGCGAGCCCAAGGCGGTGATTGCGAAGATGCGCGAACTGCCGATCGAGGATGACGTGGTGCGCCACGCGCATCTGCGCCCCGACGGGCGCATGGTGCACGATTTCTACGTGTTCAAGGTGAAGACGCCGGCGGAGAGCACCGGCCCGTGGGACATCTACAGGCTGGTCGCGACGGTGCCCGGCGATGCGGCGTTCCGGCCGATGCGCCCCGACCTCTGCCCGCGGATCGCGAAATAGACGGCGGGAGGCGCGGCGTGAACCAGCAGGCGGCGGATCGTACGGCAGGGCTGCTGGCGGCGGTCGCCGCGCTGGCGCCGGTGATCGAGGCGGAACGCGCCGCACTGGCGCGCGGGCCCGACCTGCCGCAACCGATCGTGGACGCGCTGCGGCAGAGCGGCGTGCTCAAGCTGTGGCTGCCGGCGAGCCTGGGCGGCGCGGAACTGCCGCCCGCCGACTACATCCGCGTGATCGAGGCGGTGGCGCGCCTCGACGGCGCGGTCGGCTGGTGCGCCACAATCGCGGCGAGCGGCGGGCGCATCGCCGGCGCGCTCGCCGAGGACGCGGCGCGGGAGATCTTCGCGGACGGCAACGCCGTCGTCGGCAGCGTCAACCCGCTCGGCGCGGCGGTGCCGGAAGCGGGCGGCTATCGCGTGCGCGGCCGCTGGCCCTACGGAAGTTTCGTGCGCCACGGCGGCTACACGCTGGGCATGTGCCTCGTGCGCGACGGCGAGGCGCCGCGGCGCGGCGCGGACGGCGCGCCGGTGGTGTGCGCGGCGCTGGTGCCGACGGCCTCGGTGCGCATTCACGAGACCTGGGATGCGGGCGGACTGCGCGCCACCGGCAGCCATGACTTCGAGATCGCGGGCGCGTTCGTGCCCGAGCGGCACGCGGTCCTGCTGCAGGGATTCTCGATGCCGCCGCGGCGGGCCGGCGCGCTCTATGCGCTGCCGCTGGTCACGGCCTTCACCCTCGCCATCACGCCGGTGCCGCTCGGCATCGCGCGCGCCGCCATCGACGCCTTCGTGGCGCTGGCGGGCGCGAAAACGGCGATGGGCGCCGGCGCGCCGCTGCGCGAGCATCCCGGCGTGCAGGGCGATGTCGCGCGCGCCGAGGCAGCGCTGCGGTCCGCGCGGGCGCTGCTGTTCGAGGCGGTGGAGGCGATGTGGGCAACCGCCTGCGCCGGCACGCCGCTCACGCTCGAACAGCGCGCGCTGGTGCGGCTCGCCTGCGGCCACGTCGCGGTCGCGGCGCGGCAGGCGGTGGAGCTGATGTATGCGGCGGCGGGCGGTACCGCGGCCTATGAACGCGCGCCCTTCGCACGCTGCCTGCGCGACGTGCACGCCGCCTGCCAGCACATGGCGTTCTCGCCGCGCACCATGGAGGCGGCGGGCCGCGTGTTCCTCGGCCTCGACCCCGGCACGGCGCGGTTCTGACCGCTGCCGACGGGATCGCGAAGTCGGCTGTTGCCGTCACGAAGAGGTTGAATGCCGCGAACCGCTTGCGCGATCGCGACGTGGCCGCGAATTCATCGCCGCGACTCTGCGCGGACATGCCGGCGGGCGAAGGGTCGCGGGCACGGCGATCCCGAATTGCCGGATGCTCCAAGGAGGAATTCGATGAAATGCCGTAGTGCGCTGCCGGCATCGCTGGTGGCGGCGTTGGCGCTTGCGGTCGGGCCGGCGATGGCCGCCACGACCGCGGCGATGGCGAAGGCCGAAATGGCCGACCTCCAGCACGCGAAGATCACGCTCGGCGGGGCGATCGCGGCGGCGGTGAAAGAGGGCGCTGGCGAGGCGACCAACGCCGTCTTCAAGACGCTGCACGGCAAGAGCGGCTACACCGTCACCGTGCTGTCGGACGGCAGGATGCAGTCGTTCTGGGTCGACGGACAGTCGGGCGAGGCGGCGCCGATGGCGCAGCTCACCACCGCCGACGCCAACGAACGGTCGCTCGACAAGATCGAGGCGCCGTCGCTGAAGGGCGCGAAGACGAGCCTTGCGCAGGCCGTGGCGATGGCCGAGCAGCACGCCGGCGGCAAGGCGATCGAGGCCGGGATCGGCAAGCGCGACAAGGCCGTCGGCTATGACATCGCACTTCTGCGCGACGGCAAGCGCAGCAGCGTCTGGGTCGATCCGGTGTCCGGCAAGATCACGGCGCCGGACGAAGAGCGCGAGCCTGGCGCACAAGGGCACGGTGGGCGGCTGACGCCGGGCGGGCGGGGAGCCGGAGGGAACGGGCTTTCTGGCGACGGTCGCTGGCAAGTCCGCTGGGTTCTCATTATGTTCCATTCATGCTCCCCGCCTCCAACGAACCTGTTGTCGAGCCCGTCGCCGCCACCGCCTTCTCCTTCCTGCACGCCGCCAGCCGGCCGGAGGAGATGGTGGCGCAGGCGGCCGCCCTTGGCCTCGGCGCCCTCGGCATCGCGGACCGCAACACCGTCGCCGGCGTGGTGCGCGCGCATGAGGCGGCGAAGCAGGCCGGCCTGCGGCTGCTGGTCGGCAGCCGGCTGGTGTTCCGCGACGGCACGCCGGACCTGGTCGCCTACCCCGAAGATCGCGCCGCCTGGGGCCGCCTCACGCGCCTGCTGACGCTCGGCAAGGGCCGCGCGCCGAAGGGGGAATGCTTCCTCGATCGCGGCGACCTGCTCGACCACGCCGCGGGGCTGGTGCTGATCGCGGTCCCGCCCGCGCGCCCCGATCCCGCCTTCGCCACCGCCCTCGCGCCGCTGCGCGCGGCCTGCGGTGGGCACCTGTATGTCGCGGCCTATCGCCGGTTCGATGCGTTCGACACCGCGCGGCTGCGCGCGCTCGCGGCGCTCGACATCAAGTGCGTCGCGACCAACGACGCGCTCTATCACGCGCCCGAACGCCGCCCGCTGCACGACGTGATGACGGCGATCCGCCTCGGCACGACCGTGGCCGCGGCCGGGCTCGACCTGCTGGCGAACGCCGAGCGGCACCTGAAATCGCCGCAGGAGATGGCGCGGCTGTTCCGCGATCATCCAGATGCGCTGGCGCAACCAGCAGGAGATCGTGCAGCGCTGCCGCTTCGCGCTCGACGAGCTCGCCTACGAATACCCCGACGAGCCGATCCCGCCCGGCCGCACGCCGGACGAGTATCTCGCCGAACTGGCCTGGGCCGGCGCGGAATGGCGCTTCCCGCAGGGCGTGCCGGCGAAGGTGAGCGAGGCGATCGCGCGCGAGCTCGCGCTGATCGCGCGGCTCAACTACGCGCCCTATTTCCTCACCGTGTACGACATCGTCCGCTTCGCCCGCAGCCGCGACATTCTCTGCCAGGGCCGCGGCTCGGCGGCGAATTCGGCGGTGTGCTACGCGCTCGGCGTCACCGGCGTCGATCCGACCGAGATCGACCTGCTGTTCGAACGCTTCGTCTCCGCCGAGCGGCGCGAGCCGCCCGACATCGACGTCGATTTCGAGCATGAGCGGCGCGAGGAGGTGATCCAGTACATCTACGACCGCTACGGCCGCGACCGCGCCGCGATCGCCGCGACCGTGATCCACTACCGCCCGAAAATGGCGGTGCGCGAGGTCGGCAAGGCGATGGGCCTGTCGGAGGACACCACCGCCGCCCTCGCCGCGCAAAGCTGGGCCGCCGGCGAGGAACTCTGGCCGGACGACCGGGTGCGCGAGATCGGGCTCGACCCGGCAAGCCTGCCGTTGCAACGCACGCTGGCGCTGGCGCGCGAGCTGGTCGGGTTTCCGCGCCACCTCTCGCAGCATGTCGGCGGCTTCGTGCTCACTCGCGGCAAGCTGACCGAGACGGTGCCGGTGGGGCCGGCGGCGATGGCGGATCGCAGCTTCATCGAATGGGACAAGGACGACATCGACACGCTCGGCATCATGAAAGTCGATGTCCTGGCGCTGGGAATGCTGACCTGCATCCGCAAGTGCCTCACCCATCTCGCGGCGCGCGGGATCGCGATCGGCGATCTGGCCGCGATCCCGCGCGATGACCCGGCGGTGTGGCGCATGCTGCAGCGGGGCGACAGTCTCGGCGTCTTCCAGGTCGAGAGCCGGGCGCAGATGAACATGCTGCCGCGCCTGAAGCCCGCCTCCTTCTACGACCTCGTGATCGAGGTCGCGATCGTCCGCCCGGGCCCGATCCAGGGCGACATGGTGCACCCCTATCTGCGCCGCCGGCAGGGGATCGAGCCGGTGCACTTCCCCTCGCCCGCCCCTGAACACGGCCCGCCCGACGAGCTTGCGCGCGTGCTCGGCCGTACGCTCGGCGTGCCGCTGTTCCAGGAGCAGGCGATGCGGATCGCGATCGAGGCGGCCGGCTTCACGCCGGAGGAAGCCAACGCGCTGCGCCGCTCGATGGCGACGTTCCGCAACCTCGGCACGATCCGGAAGTTTTCCGTGAAGATGGTGGAGGGGATGGTGGCGCGCGGCTATGCGCGCGCGTTCGCCGAACGCTGCTTCCGCCAGATCGAAGGCTTCGGCACCTACGGCTTCCCCGAGAGCCATGCGGCGAGTTTCGCGCATCTCGTGTATGTCTCGGCGTGGCTGAAATGCCACCATCCGGCGGCCTTCGCGGCCGCCCTGCTCAATTCACAGCCGATGGGGTTCTACGCACCGGCGCAGATCGTGCGCGATGCGCGCGAGCACGGCGTGGAGGTGCGCGAGGCGGACGTGAACGCGAGCGAATGGGACTGCACGCTGGAGGGTGGCGCCACGCTGCGGCTCGGCCTGCGCCTGATCGGCGGCTTCCGGGAAGACTGGGCGACGGCGCTGGCGGCGGCACGGGGCAGCGGGGCGCTCGGCTTCGGCGCCCTCGTCCGCGCCCTGCCCCGCGCCGCCCTGCTGCTGCTCGCCGAGGCCGACGCCATGCGCAGCCTGGGCCTCGACCGCCGCGCCGCCCTGTGGCGCGTGCGCGGGCTGACGGAGGAAGCGGCGCTGCCGCTGCTGGCGCCCTCGACCCCGCCCCCTCCGCCGCGCGCCTGCCGCACATGCGGCTCGCCGAGCATGTGGTGGCCGACTACCAGACCACCGGGCTGTCGCTGAAAGCCCACCCGATGCGCTTCCTGCGCCCCGCCTTCGCGCGCGAGAACGTGCTGAGCTGTGCCGAGGCCACATTGAGCGCCGACGGCGCGGCGGTGCGGCTCGCCGGCGTCGTGCTGGTGCGCCAGCGCCCCGGCAGCGCTTCAGGGGTGGTGTTCGCGACCGTCGAGGACGAGACCGGCATCGCGAACATCGTGATCTGGCCTGCCCAGATCGAGCGGTATCGCCGCGCCGTGGTCGGCGCCGCGCTGCTGGTGGTGGAGGGCCGGGTGCAGCGTTCGCCGGAGGGGGTCGTGCATGTGGTGGCCGAGCGGCTGGAGGATCGCTCGGCCGCGCTGCGCCGGCTCGACCGTCCCGCCGCGATGGCACGCAGCCCGCTGCCCCGCTCGCGCGATTTCCATTGATGCGCTAAGCTTGCGCGTCATGACTGCGATTCCGCCCGCCTACACGCTGCGCCGCCCGGCCGGCCCCCTGGAGGACGCTCGCCCGGGCGGGGTCGCGCGCGCCGAGCTGGAGGGCGTGATCGCCGGGCGTTTCGCGCTCGCGGTGCAGCCGGTGGTCCGGCTCGCCGACCGCGCCGTCGATCATCACGAGGCGCTGCTGCGCTGCCCGCCGCTGCCCGCCGCGGCGCTGCTGGCCGCGGCCGAGGCTTTCGGACGCGAGGCGGCGCTCGACCTCGCCGTGCTGCGCGCCGTGCCGCCGGGCGAAGGCCCGATCGCGATCAATCTCTGCGCCCGCTCGCTGCAATCGCCCGCGTTCGCCGCGTGCCTGCTCGATGCGCTCCCCGCGCGCCCGATCCGTTTCGAGCTTACCCGGCTCGCGGCGATCGACGACCTCGCCGCCGTCGCGGCCAGCGTGGCGACGCTGCGCGCGGCCGGCGTCCCGGTGATGCTCGACGCGGTGGACGGCGGCCCGGCCTCGCTCGCCTGCCTCGGCGCCGCCCGGTTCGACGCGCTGAAGATCGCCGGCAGCGTGGTGCGCGCGGCGGCGGGCGCGGAGCGCGGCCGGCGCCTGCTCGGCGAGCTCCGCCGCCTCGCCGCGACGATGGAGGCCGTGACGATCGCGACGCAGGTCGAGACGCTGCCGCAGGCCTGGGCGATGCAGGCGGCCGGCGTCACGCTGGCCCAGGGCTGGCTGTTCGGCGCGCCCGCGCAGTCGCAGTTCCCGCTCAGTCGCAGTTGATGTGACCGGCGGCGATGCAGTCCTGCCGCGCCATATAGGCCTGAAACCGCGGAAACAGCCACCAGCCGGCCAGCAGCAGCAGCACGATGCCGGCCAGCACGGCGGAGGGCACCCAGCGCGACGGCTCGGGCGGGTCGGACTTCATGCCGCTGCATGTGCCAGAGGCCGCCGACCGGGCAAAGCCCTCAAGCCGCCCGCGCCTCAGTGCCCGCCATGCGCAAGCCAGGCGCTGGTCGCGCCGATCACCGCGCGCGCAGCCCCCGCCAGCCCCGCGATCGCGCCCAGCAGCAGCAGCACCCGCATGCCGCCCGACGCGCGGGAGATCGTGTTCGTCATCTCCTTCTGCTCCTGCCGGATTTCGGCGAGCAGCCCGAGGACCACGGTCATCCGCTCCTCAAGCCGCGCGATGCGCTCGGCATCGCCCGCGATCAGGGGGGTTTCCACGGCATGCGCTCCCATCGCATCCGCGCCGGGGCCCGCCGCCCTCTTACTGGCCGGAACCACAATTCTCGATCCAGCCGCGCGTGAACACGTAGAAATTGGCCGTCCCGCTGCCGGAGCGGATGCCGATCTGCCCGCTGGTGTTGGTCAACACCTGGCCGTCCAGCGAATTGACCGTCACCGAGGCAACCATGTCGACGCCGGGATTGACGGCCGCACTCCCCTGACTGACATCGCTCTCGAACGGTGAGGTGAAGATCGCGGCCGAAGACCCGTTCGTGCCGACGCGGGCAAGCGGTGCCACGACGACGCCGGGCGGCACGCTCAGCGTGACCAGGGCGCGGGCGGCGGTGCCGGCCGTCGATGCGTAGTCGGTCACGACGGCCGCCCAGTAGAAGAAGCGCTGGGAACCCTGGATGACCTCGTTGAACCCGACGATCTGTGCCGATGCGTTGGTCAGGAACGAGCCGATGCGCCGATAGGCGCTCGTGCCGGCGGGCGCGTTGGCCGCGGTGACGGACGTGTCGAAATAGATGTCCGCAGCCCCACCCTTGAGAATTGCGAAGACGCGGTACCACGTGCTTGCCGCGATGGTCAGGCCGGTGCCCATCTTGGTGACCGGCGCGCCCGCGCTGCCGGCACCGGCCACCCACGCGCCGGCGGTCGAGCAATAGAAGGCCGTGCTCGTGCTGATCCACGCCGCCGCCGTGCTGTCGGCGCACATGCCGCTGCCGACATCCAGCACCGTGTTCGGGCTGGCGCTGTCGTTGGCCAGCAGGAACCCGGCGATGTGCCCGCGCACGACGGTCGCACCCCCGCCGCCGCCGACCGGCGCGGCCCAGGTACCGTCGGCGCGCAGGAAGTTCGCCGTGCCGCCGCCGGAGGCCGGCACCGCGCCGGACAGCGTGCTGGTGAACGCATTCACCAGCGCGGTGAGTTGCGCCTGCGTCAGCCCCGTCGGCACGGCGCTGGCGCCGCTGTTGTTGCCGAGCACCGTGTTGCCGGCGATCGCGCCGAGGCTGACGGTGCCCGTCGTCGTGATCGTCCCGCCGGCCAGCCCGCCGCCCGCGACGACGTTGGTCACGGTGCCGCCGCCGCCGCCGCCCGTCGCCGACAGCGTGCCGCCGCTCAGCGTGAGGTTGGCGCCAAGCGTCACGGCGGCGGCGGTCCCCAGCGTGCCGGTCGCGCCGAGCAACTGCCCCGCCGCGCCGGCCGGAATCCCGCTCTTCCAGGCGGGGTTCGCCGCCGCCCCGCCGCTCTCCAGCACCTGCCCCGCGTTCCCGGGACCCAGTGCGGCCCAGCCGCTCGCGCCGCGATACAGCACGTTGCCCTGCGCGGCCCCGAATGCGTTGTCGAGCAGCGCGCTCGGCGTGGTCGCGCTCGGCACCGCACTCGCGGTGCCGGTGTTCGCCAGCACGTCGCCGGCGGCGATCGCGCCCAGGCTGATCGTGCCCGCGGTGGTGATCGTGCCGCCGGCCAGCCCGGCGCCGGCAGTGACGCCGGTGACGCTGCCGCCGCCCCCGCCGGTCACCGAGGCGTTCAGCGTGCCGCCGCTAACCGAAAGATTGGCCCCCAGCGCCAGCGTCTGGCCGACGCCCGCGGTGCCGGTGGTCGCCACCAGCGAATTGGCCCCGCCCGAGGGGATGCCGGTCACCCAGGCCGGGTCCAGGCCGGCGCCGTTGGTGATGAGGCTCTGGCCGGTCGCGCCCGGCGCAAGCACCTTCCAGCCGGTCGCGCCCCGATACAGCAGGTCGCCATAGGTGGTGCCGAACGCGGCATCGAAGGCGGCGCTATTGACCACTGGCGCGCCATTCACCTCCAGCGTGCCGGCGCTGGTCACGGTCAGCGTCTGCTGGCCCTGCGCCTTGCTGCCCCAGGCGAGGGCATGCCCCGGCGCCATCACCAGCGCGTTGCCGTCGCTCAGCGCGGCGTTGTCCATGCGGATGCCGTGCAGGAAGCTGCCGCGCGCCTCGAGCGGCGTGTGCGGCCAGGCGGTGGCGTCCGTGGCGTTGCTGGCGCCGCCCACGAACACGCCGCGGCCCTGCGGCGCGATGCTGTCCTCGGCGGCCATGAACACGCTCTGCGATGCCGCGGAATACCCGCCCGGCTGATACAGGCCCGGCGCGATGCCGAGCGTCTCCAGCGGCGCGCCATGCGCGTCGGCGAGCGTCAGCGTGCCGCCCGCGGTATTGCGGATGCACACGCCCTGGCTGCTGCCCGAGCCCACCGCCTTCACCGCGACAATCGCCGAGCCGGTGGAAAGCGCGGTGTAATTGGCGCTGTGGATGCCCGCCGCGGTCAGCGCCGCCTGGATCGAGCTCGCCACGTCCGCCGGCCAGCCGGTGCCCGCGCCGCCACTCAGCGTCGCGATCACCGGCCCATGCACGGTGCCGGTGAGGTCGGTCGCGGTGATGCTGATCTGGTCGGTGGTGAGGCACACCGGCGAAGTCACGTCGCTGCGCGCGGTCGCGAAACCCTTCGGCGGCACCGGCGGCCAATACGTCCCGGCGCGCAGCCCGACCTTGGCGAGCGTGGTGTAGCCGGCGGCGTTCGCCAGCACGAGGCCGCCGGGGTTCTGCGCCATCCAGCAGGTGATGAGCAGTTGTCCGTTGGCGTTGGTGTCGGCGTTGACGCCGGGGATGTTCGCCGCCTTGATCGCGCTCGCGACATCGCTGCCGGCCCCCGCGCCGCCCACGGTGATCGTGACGCCGTTCACGACCAGCTGGTCGCCGACCGCCGCACTGCCGGTGCCGCCGAGCACCATCGCGTAGCTGCCGCGCGGCGCGGTGTAGGTGCCGGCCGCGATCCCCAGCGCGGCGAGCGCCGAGCCCGACAGCCTGAGAATGCCGAGATCGGATGCGTTGGTGCCGAAGATTACCAGCCGGCTGACAACGCCGCCCCAGGTCGTCACCGCCGCGCGCAGATACGGGATGTTCGCGGCATTGATGGCCGCCGCGACCGAGGCAAGGTCACCGTGCGCGCCATCGGTGTTCAGCGGCACCGTGGTCGCGATGCCCGCGGTCACGCCGCCGCCGGAAAAACTCACCGCGGGTGCGCTGGTGTAGCCGCTGCCGGCAGCCGTGATGGTCACCCCCACCACCGAACCGCCGAGCATCACCGCCGTCCCCGCCGCGCCGCTGCCTCCGCCGCCGGCGAAGACCACGGTCGGCGCCGAGGTGTACGCCCCGCCCCCGGCCGTGACCGCGACGCTGCCCACGCCGGTCCCGATCAGGCTCGCCGTCGCCTGCGCGCTCAGATCCATCCGGATCGTCATGGTGGCGTTGGTCGCGACGGCAGGCGGATTGCCGTTCGAGAACACCGCCGGATAGCTGACCCAGCGCTGGTTCAGCCCGCCGACATTGCCGTCATACGAACCGACCGAGCCATAGGCGAACAGGATGTTGCCGCCGTAGTTGCCGTTCTGCCCCCAGGGGTCGATCGACATCCCCTGCACGGTGTTGCCGAAGCCCGATTTCCAGGTCCAGCCGGCCTCCGCACAGTTGTTGACGATGTCGATCTCCGACAGCTCGGCCGAGGTGGAGAGCGACGCGCGTGCGGCACTGTCCTCGTCGAGCGTGGTGCCCTCGATGACTTCCCACAGTCCCCAGCCCGAACTGTTGTCGAACAGGTTGGGCCAGGAGTGGATGCGCTGCTCGGCGATGTCGATGCCGGAATGCGTCTTGCCGTAGAGGTTCTGGTTGGTATAGCGCCGGTCCCAGCCGACGCGCATGGAAAGGCTGTTCTGCGGCGTGTTGTAGATATACTCGCCCACGAACGGCGCGTTGGTCGGGTCGCCGACGCCCGGCGCGAAGCCGAACCAGCCGCCGGAATTCTGCGTCTGCCGGTACGCGCCCTGCGTCGTCTCCACCCGGTCGACGCCGAGATAGCCGGCGCCGCTGATATTCGCCCCGTCCTCGAAGATCACCGCGACCGAGCGCCCGCCCGGCTGGTTGACCGTCGAATTGAGCTTGTAGGTGCCGCGCGGCACCATGATCGCGCCGAAGGTGCCGGCGGGGATCGCATTCATCGCCGCCACGAACGCGGGCATGCTGTCGGCGGCGCCCGTGGGATCGGCGCCGAAATCCAGCACGTTCAGGCGGTCCGCCGCGCGGCTGCCCGCCGTGCGCGCGGTCGTGCTGCCGGTCGCGGTGACGCTGGCGGCGGAGATGTTCGCCTGGTTGGCCGGCGTGTAGCCGAGCAGGCCGGTGATGTCGGCGGCGGAGAGCGTGGCGCCGCCCGTCACCTGTCCTTTCGCGTTGACCGTGACCTTCTCGAACGTGCCCGGCGTGGTGATTGCCGGCAGCACCGCCGTGATCGTGCCGCTGCCGCTGCCCGTGACGTCGCCGCTCAGCGTGACCGTCCCGCTGCTGCTGCCGCTGCCGCCGCTGCCGGCGTTGGCGAGCACGAAGGCGGTGGTGGCGATCTGCGTGCTGTTGTCGCCGGCGGACGGCGTCGGCGCGGTCGGGCGTGCCGGTCAGCGCGGGGCTGGCGAGCGTCGCCAGCACAGTCGTGTCGGCCTCGAGCGTGCCGTCCATCACCACGATGCCGGTGCCCACCGGCTGCGCGTCGAGCACCTGGGCGACGGTCGCGGCAACGCTGTTGCCTCCCTGATCGAGCATCATTTCGTCGGTCAGGTTGACGAGCGTCGCCGCCGGCAATTGCTGCAGGGTGGGCATCAAGAACTCCGAGGAAATGTGGGGAGGCGCGCGCGCACCGCCCGCGCGCCGGCTGGCACGCGGGCGGTGCGGCGCAAAACCCGTGGCGGGATCAGCTTCCGATCAGGATCGGATTGCCGTTCTGGTCGGTCACCACCGCGCCGGTGTCGGTGGTCAGCACCGTGGTCGGCGGCGCGATCGTGGCAAGCTGCTGCACCGGCAGCAGGATGGTGCGCCCGATGGTGCGCCCGTTCAGCGTGCTCATCTGCACCTGCACGGAATAGACGGTGCCCGCCTGGCCGGCCGAGAACCACATCACCGCCACGTCGGTGTCGGCCAGCACGCGGCCGAGCTGGAGGTCGGCGGGCGAGGCGCTGGGCACGATCGTCACGCCCACCGTCGCGATCCGGTCGGAGCTGTCACCGGCAAACGCGGCGCCGGCGTCGATCGCGTAGTCGAGCACGTCGCCCGGGTCCTTGGCGGGCCAGACGAGCGGCGGCAGGTCGGCGGGGATCACCCCGCGCGGCAGCGGCAGCACCCCGTCGAGCGTCACCGTGCGCGCGCCGGAGGGCCGCCAGACCTGGGGAACGGCGGTAGTGGTCATGCAAGGCTCCTGGATTGACCCTCTCCCGCAAGCGGCGGAGGGAGCTGCCTGTGTCCCCTCTCCCGCTCTGCGGGAGAGGGTGGCGAGCGAAGCGAGCCGGGTGAGGGAAAGCCGCGAGCGGCGTTCAGCCGCCGGCGAGGGCCGCCACCTGCAACGCCAGCGCCGCGAGCTGCTGCTTCAGCTCGGCGACACTCGGCGGCGCTGCCGGCGCGGGCGGGGGCGGCGCCGTGAAGCTGCCCGCCGCCTCCCGCCAGCCCACCGCCACGCCCTGCCCGGTCACGTCCACCCAGTGCAGCGCGGGATGAAACAGGGTCTGCGGCGTCTCGGCGGAGGTCAGCAGCTCGGCGACGGTCCCGTTCTCGATGCGGGCATAGGTGCGCGTCATGGCTCAGTACTCCACGAAAACGATGCCGGCCGCCCCGGCGCCGCCGGCGAGCCCGACGCCGCCCGAGGCGCCGCCGCCGCCGCCGCCGCCGCCGACGCCCTGGCTCGGCGCGCTCTGCCCGGCGACGCCGGTGCCGCCCTTGCCGGCGCCCGGCCCGCCGCCGCTGCCGCCGAGCCCGCTCGGCGGCACCGCGTCGTTGCCGGAGGAACCCGCCCGGTTCACGTCGCCGCCGACGCCGAGGCCGCCCTGCCCGCCCACGGGCGTCGCCCCGCCGCTGCCGCCGCCCCCGCCCTGCCCGCCGGTCGCCGAGACGTAAGTGCCGAAGCTGCTGGTCTGCCCGGGATTGCCGTTGCCGGCGGAGCCGCTCGCCGCACCGCCCTGGCCGACCGTCACCGGGATCAGCGCGTTCGGCGTGAGCCCGGAGAGCCACTTGACCGCCACGCCGCCCGCGCCGCCGCCGCCGCCCGGCAGGCTGCGCGTGCGTCCCGCCGGCCCCGCCGCCGCCGATCACCGTCACCTTCGCCCGCGTCACCCAGGCCGGCACGGCGAAGCTGCTGCTCGCGGTGAACACCGCCGACTGCGCGAAGCCCGGCCGCAGATCGGGCAGCTTGAACGGCACGAACCGGGTTTCCGGCGCCGGGTAGATCATCGCCGCGGTGATCGCGCTCGTCCCCGCATTGACCTGGATCGCCGCCAGCGGCGTCCAGCCGGGATCGGCCGGCGGCACCACCTGGCTGCCGGTCGGCGCCGCCGCGCCCGCCTTGACCTGCAGCGCGACGCCCTGCGCGCGCATCGTGTTCTGCGCCGCGCCGGTGTTGTTGGGACCCAGATAGGGCTGACCGGGATTGGTGGCGTTGTAGTAGGGCAGGACCACCGGGTCCTGATCGCTCTCGCTGAACGCCGCCTCGACCAGATACGCGATCGACGTTCCCGCCGTCGTCGGCGCGGTGATCGCCAGCGTCGCCGGCTGCAGCAGCACGCCCATCTTCACGATGGTGTCCGCCGTGTCCGCCGGCAGCGAACCGTAGGCGACGCTGTCGAGCGCCGTGTAGGCGGTCAGGCTGCCCTGCGCGACCACCACGTTCATCGACGCCGGCGTGGTCGGCGAGACCGTCAGCCCGTCGGCGGCGGTGGTCGTGCCGAGCGTCGCCGCGATCAGCGCGTGCAGCGCGATCATCGTGTTGCGGTTGGTGTTGAGCAGGTCGGTGTCGAGCGGAATGCCGCCCGGATAGACGATGATTCGGTCCATCGGGTCCTCGATGCAGGAAGCGGTTGCGCGGCGCGCGCGCCTCAGTCGGAAATGCGGGTCCAGGCGATGGCGGCGACCGGCGTGGTGCGGGCGATCGCGGCGTTGATGTCGTCGTCGGTGATCTGGCTCTGCACCATCGCGAGCGAGGCGTATTCGATCGCCCCGCCGCCATATCCGCCCGCCGCCCCGCCCCAGCCGCTCACCAGCGGCACGCCGCTGCCCAGCGGGCGGAAGGCGGTGACGAAGGCCTGGAACGGCAGCTTCAGGCTGCCCCAGCCGCCGGCCGCGCCGTAGCCGAGTGCGATGCCGTAGGCGCCGGTATCGGCCGGCCGCGCCGGCTCGAAGATCACCGGCGCGCGGCCGGTGAGGTCGGTGAGCACGGAGACCATCGCCGGCCGCGTCGCGCGCTCGCGCAGCAGCTCGCGCTGGATGCGCGCGCGGAACGCGGTGTCGCTCTCGCCGTAGCGGCGCGGCAGGGTGGCCGCGAAGCAATCCTGGGCGACGAGATCGAGGAACGTGTCCGTCGCGGTGGCAATGCGCGTCTGCAACTTCGCGTAGCCGAGCATGGTATTGAGCCACGCCCAGCTTTCCGCGAGGCCGGAGAGCACCGTGGTCAGGATCGGCGTGCTGTCGGGAAACCAGCGCAGCGGCAGCAGGGAGAGCAGCCGCGCGAGCATGTCGGAGGCGTTGCCGGTCATGTCAGATCACCGCCACCGCGCCGGCCTTCACCACGCTGCCCGCCCCCGGCACCAGGTCGGCGGCCACCCCGTTGAGCAGCACGTTGGTCACGTTGATGACCTGCGCGGACGTGTCGTAGGCGACCTGCGCCAGGCGCGACAGCGGCAGCGTCTCGCCGATGCTGCGGGTGTCGACGAAGTTGGTGATCGCAGCGGCCACCGCGGCGACCACGTTCGGGTGGTTCGCGCCGGCCGCGGTGGTGATCGTCATGCTCACATTCGCACCCACCACGCCCGGCGGCACCACCGTCCAGATCGAGCCGAGCGGCCGCACCGTCTCGATCTGCTGCGACACGGCAGCGAGCAGGTTGGCGGGCGGCGTGCCGGTGCCGTTATCCACGGTGACGACGAAGCAGCCGGCCTGCGGCGTGCCGGACTGGGTGACGTTCTCCTGGATCGCGTATTGCAGCCCCTGCTGCACCGTGGAAACCGCGTAGCCCACCGCGACCGCGGTGGCGCGGGAGCGGCTGTCGAGAAACGCGGCGAAGCGCGCGCGCAGCGCCGGGTCGGTCTCGGCGTCCAGCCCGCCGCCGGTCGGCGTCGCGTTGCTCACCGTGTCGACGCCGGAAAGTGCGGCCGCGATCAGGCTGATCGTGCCGGCCTGCACGTTGCCGCCGCTGCCCGCCACGCTGGCGGCGATCGGCACCGTCACCGCGGCCGTGCCGGCCGGGATCAGGTAGCCGTTCTGCGAGGCGTTCCACGCCGAGTTCGTCGCATCGGCCGTCACCGCGAAGGTCTGCGACCCGTCGGCGGTGCGCACCAGCGTGCCCACCGGCACCAGCGCCGCCGCCACCGGCGCGAAGCGGGCGAACGTCGCCTGCCCCGCCGCCGTGCTCGCCGGCAGCCGCGCCAGCGTGAAGTCGCCGACCCAGCTATCGAGATCGGCGCCGGTCGAGGTCGCGGCCCGCGTCGTCTGCAACACCTGCAGGATCAGCCATTGCACCCACAGCCCGAGCCCGGCATTCGCCTCCAGCACCGCGCGCAGCACGGAGCCGACGGTCAGGTCCAGCACCTGCTGCGCCGCCCCCTGCACGGCGGCGGCGGCGGAAGCGACGATCGTATCGAACGTGCGAAGTTGCAGTTGCATCGCTCACTGAGGTCCCACGGTGAAGTTCAGCGTCTGCGTCGCCCCGGTCGTGGCGTCCGCGTAGCGCACCACCACGATCACGGCGCCCGAGGGATCGACCGTCACGTCGATCACCGGCTCGGGCGTGCGGGCGACCACACTCTCCTGAAAAATCTGGCTGCGGATCACGGACGCGATGCGCGCGGCGGAGGCCGGCTGGCCCACGAACTGCGCCAGCCCGGCGCCGTAGCCGAGGTTCCAGACATAGTCGCCGGGATTGGTCAGCAGCCGGCGCAGCACGCGCTGCTGGCCGAGCAGCGTGCCATCGGCGGTCGCAAGGTCGCCGCCGGCGCTCGCCGCAAGGTCGGCGCCGTACTGGTGCGAGATGTCGGGCATCGCCTATTCCGGATCGGGGTTGCTGGTGGTCCCGGTGTTGCCGCCCTGCGGATCGGGATGCGTGTGGATGTTGTAGTTCTCGCGCAGCCGGTCGAAGCTGCCGTGGCGGTCGAAGATGTCGCCGCTGACGTATAGGTCGCCGTTCACGCGCACCGTGCCGTCGTTCTGCAGCTTCAGGAAACTGCCCGACTGGTGCACGAGCCAGAGTTCGCCCACCGGCGCACCAGGACTGGCCGAGGCATCGCTCCACGCACCGCCCACGACCACGCCGTGCTCGCCCTCGCCGTCCTGCGGCAGCACCAGCACCTGCTGCCCCGGATGCGGCGGCACCGCCATGCCCCAGCCGGCGCCCACCCAGGGGCTCAGCACCGGCAGCCAGCCGGTGATGACGTTCTCCGGCTGCAGGGCCACGCGCGCAGCATGGCGCGCCGGGTCGACACTGACGACGGTCGCGAAGCGCGGCTGCCCATGCGCCGCATCCAGCGCCGCCGGCCTGCGCCTTCAAGGCATTCAGGAACCGCTGCATCGTCTCTCCACCGGGGAGGGTTGAGGTGAAGGCCGCGCGCCCTCACCCCGGCCCTCTCCCGCAAGCGGGAGAGGGAGCAGGACAGCGAGAGAGACGGCGTAACCCCTCTCCCGCTTTGCGGGAGAGGGAGGGGCCCATCGCATAGCGATGGGAGGGTGAGGGACGCCTAGAACGGCGAAGCCGTCCGCGCCCGAAGGACCTGCGAAAACCCCGCGCGCATCGAAATCCGCCGCTCGATCTCGTCGATGCGAAACACCGGTGTCGAACACCGTCCCGGTGCCGACAAGCTGCACCGCCACGCGCGGGCTGAGCGCAAGCTCCCCTGGCATCTCGCCGCGGACCACCAGTTCGTGCGAGGCCAGTTCGGCGAGTTTGCGCTGCGCCAACAGCAAGGCGGCGTCCGGCGTCAGGTTCGGCACCACGAAAACATAGTCGCGCTGTGTGCCGCTGCCGCGCGCGGTCTGCGCCGTCTGCACGGTGCCGCTGCCGAGGCGCGAATGCCAGCTCTTCACCGTCACCACGATGTCGCCGGCGAAGCTCAGCGCGCGTTCCAGCCGCAGCGCGGTGAAATCGGGCGCCCCGGCGGCCGTCGTCGCCGCCGCCAGCACCACCGGCGGCGCCAGCGTGTCGGGCGGGCGGAAATGGAGCGTGCTCCCCGTCACCCAGAGATCGAACCCTTCCCAACCCGCCAGCGTGGCGAGCAGGTCCCACTCGGTGGTCGCGCGGGTGTGCGCGTTCATCGTCAGCGCGTCGTGCTCCAACTGCCAGAACCGCCCCACCGGCGTCACGGTCGCCTGGACATCCGCGGCCAGGCCGTGCCGGGCCGCGAGCATCGTGGCAATCTCGCTCGCGGTGCGGTTGGCGAACGTCTCCTGCGTGCGCGCCTCGATCAGCGCCGCCGACCGGTCACGCCCCTCGAGCGTCAGCGTGCCAGCGATCGGGTCGATGCCGATGAAATCGGCGCTCCCTTGCATCAGGCTGACGAACCCGCCGAGCGGGTCGAGTGCCACTTGCACGTCCACATCAACCGCCGTGCTCGCCGCCCACAGCGCGGTGTCCCCCGCGAGCGCCGCGCGCACGCGCCAGACCCCGGCGGCAAACCCGCCGAAGGTGCTGACCGCCGCCTCGGTCGCGTTGCTCAGCGGCGCGCCGTTGGCCAGCACCAGCAGCCGCGGCGCGCGCCACGCGCTACTGAGCGGCAACGCCGCCTCCGGCCGCCGCGTTCGGCGCGGGAATCTTCAGCGTCACCGTCCCGCTCAGCCACGGATCGCTGATGCCGTTGAGTTGCGCGATGCGAATCCACTGCGTGGCATCGTTAAGATACTGCGCCGCGACGCGAAAGAGATTGCCGCCGACGACCTGGACGGTCTGCATCCTGCCTGCTCCACGCAAAAGGATCAGCTGGTCGCGTTCGCGAGGTTCGCCGCCGCGCGGCCGAGATAGCCCTGCGCGTCGGCAAGCTGCGCGAGCCGCCCTGCGGCGCTCGCGGCGCTCACCGGGTCGGTCGCCGCGAGCAGGCTCGCATTCGCGCCGCTCATGCCGGTCGCCACCTGACCCTGCGCCGCCATCACCGACGACACCGCGCTGTCGTAGTTCGCCGTGCCCAGCGTGGTCGCCCCCGGCGCCGCCAGCGCCGCCTGCGCGGCGGTGGTGTCGGTCCCCGCGTTCGCCGCCAGCAGGTCGCTCTGCACCGTCGCCCCCAAGGAGGCGGCAATGTTCGTCGCCAGCACGGCCGGATCGGCGAGCACCGTGCAGGTGATGCAATACGGCACCCAGTTGCTGCGCTCGTAGGTCGCCTGGAACGCCGCGATCACCACGAGGTAGGCGAACCCGTCCCACGCCAGCGGCAGCGGCAGCCCCTCGATGCGCAGCACATCCAGCAGCCGCGCGCGCTCCGCCGCATCGCTGCCGGTAAAAATGCCCTGCCAGACGATCGGCTGGTCATCGGCGCCCATCGCGTCGATCACCCGCGCCCCGCCGGGCAGCCGATGCACCGCCAGCCGCTGCGCGCCGCCGAAGCCGATCCGCGGCGGCACCTCGAACTGCGCGAAACTCACCGGCCCGAGCTGCAGGTAGCCCGACATCGCTCAGCCTCCCCAGCCCCAAGGGCCCTGCATCGTTCCCGGCCAGCCGGGTGCCAGGCGCGCGTCAAAGCCGGTGATGCCGGCCTGCGGGCGCGCCAGCGCGTGTGCGAGTTCATCGGCCAGCCAGCGGCGCAGCCGCGCGTCATCGCGCATCAGGTCGTCGCCGTGCTCCGCCGGGTCGGGCATGCGCGGCTCCGCCGCCTCGTTCATCGGCGCCGGCTGCATCGGCCAGGGCGTGACGCTGCCACCGCGCGCACCGGGCGACAGCGCCGGCCTCGCGACCGGCGCCGCCGGAGCCCGCACGGGCAGCGCCGGCGCCGCCGGCGGCGTCGCGGGCGCCGTCACCAGCGGCGGCGAAACCGGCGGCGCGCCCGCTGCCCATGTCGGGAGCGGCGCCGCCGGCGCGCGGCCCGGCGCCGGTGCGAAACTGGCGCCCTCGCGCGCCGGCATCGTCGGCGTCGTCGCGAGCGACGGCGGCACCGGCACGTGCTGCACGGCCGCGTTCAGCGGCACCGTCACCGCCGCTCGCACCGCCGCAACCACCGGCGCCGCCGCCGGCACCGGCGGGGACCAGGGCCGCGCGGACAGCTTCGCATCCGGCGCCGCCACCGCCGGGCTCGTCCGCCATTCAGGCGGCACCGGGGCGGCCGCCACGGCGGCCGGCGGCAGCGCCGGGGCGGCGACGGGCGGGAGCGAGGCTGCGAACAGCCGCGTCGCCTGCGCCAGCCGCCCCAGCATCGCCTCCGCCGCCGCCAGCGCCATCGCCAGCGTCGCGTCCGCCTCGGCCGCCGCCACGTCGGAGATCGCCGATGCGCTCTCGCTCACCGCCGCTCCTCCCACGCCATGCGCGCGAAATCGAACTCACCGCCATCGAGCCGGCCGAGCGCGACCACGAACGCCAGCCGCTCCGCCGCGCCCAGGCTGAACGCCACGTCGAACGGCACCCCGTTCCTGACCAGATAGAGCGCGTCGATCAGGTCGGGGTCGGCGGAAAATGCGCGGCGGCGTCGGCCACCTCCGCCTCGCGCGGCACCTCCGGCCGCAACGCCTCGGCCACCGCCGCCAGCGCCGCCTCGCCCAGCCGGCCGACCAGCGCCTCGATCTGCGCTTCGCTCGCCGGCTGCGGCACCGGCACGTCGTCGATCGCGTGCACCGAGGCGGCGAGCAGCGCGAGCCCCATCCACGCCTGGTTCTGCGCCAGCGCCGGCCCCGCCGCCTTGTACAGCCGCAGCTTGTCGAGCGCCGTCAACCGCCGCAGCGCCAGCCGGCGCCCGTCCGGATCGCTCACCACGGGCGCCGCCCCCGCCGCCGCGATCAGCCGCGCGCTCGGTGTCTCCATCAGACGCGCGCCCGGCTGGTGGCGAAGAATTCCAGCCGCTGCTTCACGCTCGAATCGCCCCGCCACTGCCCGGCATGCGACAGCCGGAACACCACCCCGTCGAACTGATAGGTGCTGGTGGAGCCGTCGGATTCCGTGATGTACTGATACAGCGTGCCCGGCGCCGGCGTGGTGCCGGCGTAGTACTGCTGCTCAAGCTGGGCGACGAAATCGTCCGCCACCGAGCTGCCGCGTTCGAGGTCGAACTGCCCCTCCCAGCCCTTCGGCAGCTCGGCCCCCAGATGCGTGCCGTCGATGCGCTGCACGCGCACCGACGACGTGATCTGCCGGCTCTCGAAGCCGGTGACATGCGCCAGATCGACGCGCCCGAACGGTCCCAGCACCACGACCTGGCTGTCGCGGCCGACCGAGAAAGTGTTGCCCGCCATGCTGCCCCCTTACGCCGCCAGCGCGCCGGGCGTGCCGGGCAGAACCTGCGTCTGCACCTGCACCGTCTGGCCGCCCTCGATGTTGACGATGAATTTCTCGTTGATCGCCTGGTACTGCACCTGCGCGTCGCTCTGCACGTAGCCCAGCGAGGTGCGGCTCAGCGGGTTGTTGGAGGTGTCGCAGACCACGCTGAACGGCAGGCTGCCGTCGGTCGAGCCGAGCAGCCCCTGGCCCAGCATGTTCTGCAGGAAGCTGAGCTGGGTGGCGCGGATGTTCTGGAACAGCGTGGCGTTGATCACCTGCCCGACATACTGGCCCATGCCGGCGGCGAGCGTGGCCGCGATGTAGTTGGTCATGCGCGTGTAGTTGTCGCCGCTCACCGCCGCGTTGGACGAGGAATTGTGCCCGCAGCGCACGCCCCAGAAACTGCCGCCCGGCTGCGGGTTGGCGATCACGTCGATGCCGGCCTGGAACAGCACCGCGAGGTCCGCCGCGGCATAGCTCGTGCTCTGCCCGGCGCCCGGCGTGCCGCTCTTCTGGCTGCCGGCGACCGAATACAGCGGCTTGTTCAGGCTGCTCTGCTCGGGCGAAAGGTTGGCCAGCCGGCCGGCCACGAACCCCTGCGGGCTGACCAGCCGCAGCACCGCGTTCACCGGATCGTTCCACCAGATCCAGTCGCCGAACATCAGCTTGCAGGCGTAGCTGTCGAGCCCCGCCGACTGCTTGGTCGTGACCGCGTTGGCGATCGTGTCGCCGGCCGGGCCGGTCAGGATCATGTAGACGCCTTCGGAAAGCCCGAACGCCTCCTGCGTCGTGTCACTGCGTCGGGTCGTCGGCGTCGGCGAGCACGCCGATGCTGCACCCCTGCCCGCGCAGCGCGTACATCCCCTTGCGCGGCACGATATCCACGCCGACCAGCGTCGGCCGCGGTCACGCCCGCCGCGCCGTCGGTGCCGGGCGTGCCGGCGCTGAAGGAATAGCCGAACGCCGCCGGCGCCGCGGTGGCGCTGCCGGCATTCGCGACCACGAACGCGCTCGGCCCGCGCTGCGGCCCCTGCCCGGCATTCACCGCCGCCGCCAGCGCCTGCCAGAACGCCGCGCCGGTGCCTGCGATGTTGTCGTAGACCTCCGGCACCAGGCCCGGCATCGCCACCGTCAGCCGCCACGTGCCGGCCTTCGATCCGGTGGCGAGCGTCACCGCGAGCTGGTTGCCGAGCGAGCCGGAATAGAGGGCCGTGAAGATGAAGCCGATCCCCGGCAGCGTCAGCGACGCCGCCGTATCGGTGCCGTCGCTCACCCGCACGCAGCGGAAGTTCTGCGCGCCCTGCTGCACCGCCGTCGCGACCTGCGTGCCCATGTCGTATTTGCGCGGCATGACCGGGCCGAAGCCGGCGGCATAGTCGGTCATCGTGGCCACGATCACCGGCTGCCCCACCGGGCCCCACGCGGCGCTGCCGACCACGCCGACGACATCGGTCGGCACGCCGTTCAGCACCAGGTTCTGCGGCGGCACGATCTGCACATAGAGGTCGGGCACCACGAGTGCGGTGGTGTTGATGCTGCCCTGCTGCACGATCGGCATGGCTCAGCCCTCCTTCACGCTCACGCGCACCACGTCGCGCGCGTGCTCGCCGGCGAGCAGCGCGGCGACGGTCTCCTTGTCGGCGATCACGTCGCCGCGCGCGTGCGGGCCGAACGCCCGCACGACGACAAGTTGCACGGTCATGGAGTGTCCTTTGTCTAACCCAGAAGATTCGCGATCGGCGCCTGCCCGTCGGGCGAGATCTGCGTGCCACTCACGATCAGGCACGGCAGCATCGCCGCGATCGTGGTCGCGTAATCGACGCTGTAGGTCAGCTCGCGCCGATACAGCACGGCATCCTCCCAGCGGTCGGACGTGACGGAGGCGACGAACAGCAGCCGCCCGCTCGAGCCGTCGGCAAGGCCGATGAAGTCGATGCCGGACAACGCCGCATCCAGCGCGCCGCCGATCGCATCGCGCATCGCCGGATCGGCACACCAGCAGGTGACGGTGAAATTCTGCCGCTGCCGCCGCGTCTCGCGCAGGCTCGGCTGATCCGCCGTCACCCGCGCGACGACGCTGCGCGCCCCGGCGAGCGACACGCTCGCCCCGTTCGCGACCGCCGTGCTCCACGGCGCCGCCGCGAGCTGCCGCAACTCGGCGGCAAGCGCCGCGGCGACGCTCGCCGGCGTGTCGCCGCTCGCGGTGCGATGGACCGCCGCACGGCCATCGACGAGCAGCGCCGCGAGCTGCCCCGGCGCGGCGCTGCCCGAAAAAGTGGCGACACCGCCTGCAACCGTCGCGACCAGCGTCGGGCGTCACGCTGCGCAGCACCTTCCACTGGTCGGGATAGCGCGTCGTGACGCGCGCCGATCCCGCAACCGCCGCGACCGAGACGTTGACGCGCCCGGCCGCGAGATCGGCATCCAACGCCGCCGGCGTCGGCCAGCCGCGATAGATGCGGCAGATCGCCCCGTTCACCGCGCCGGGCTGCTCGATGCCCTGCGGATACAGCGCCCCGCCGACGATCGCCGCCAGCGCCGCCTCCACATCCGACTGATCCGCCATGAACCTGCTGCCTTCACCGCTCGCGAAGCGGGTAGGGCGGACGAAGTCCGCCGATGGCGAAATCCGCCACGAGGCGGGCTCCGCCCGCCCTACGTGCCCGCCTGGCGCAGGAACAGCCGCCACCCCAGCGCCGTCAGCTCGGCGCTGGAGACCACCGCGTTGCGGCCGATGTCGTCGCGCGCCAGGTCGCCCGGCCGCAGCAGCACGCCCGCAAGCGCCGGCAGCAGCACCTCCCAGCCGCCCGCCCCGCCCGGCAGCCCCGGCGCGTCGGCCGGCAGCGCGCCGCGCCCGCCGTCGCGGCTGCGCGCCAGCACGCTCGCGGGCCAGCCGTTCAGCAGCACCTCCGTCTCCGCCGCCCGCACCCCACCGTAGCGGTCGAGACCGGCGTTCAACGGCGCCACCGGCCGCGAGAGCGTCAGCACCCGCGTCGTCTTCACGCACAGGATCGGCCCGAGCCGCGGCTGGCTCGCGACGAAGAACATCCCGTCGCGCCCGCCCAGATAGTCGCCCGGCTGCGTGTAGGCGGCGTCGAAAATGCCGCGCCACGTCGCATCGCCATAGCCGACCGGCGCCGCCGGATTGCCGGTGTTCACGAACGCCGCCGGCAGCCGCATGATGCGGTTGGCCGCCGCGACCGGCGTATCGGTGGAACGGGCGCGATAGAGGTCGCACCAATCCCCCGCCCCGCGCGCGGCAAGCCCCAGGCCGCGGCGGATCAGGTCGGGAATGCTCGCACCCGGCAGCATCACACCACCAGCCGCACGGAGCCGTCGCCCAGCGCGGGTCCCGGCGGCAGGCCGAGAAAGCCGCACAGCCGCCGCCGCCAATTGTCGAACAGCGCCATGCGCTCGCGCAGCTCGGCGGGGTTGCGCGTCCACACCGACGCCTGCGCGGTGTCCAGCCGGCTGCCCGCGTCCGTCACCGCGTCTTCGAGTTGGTAGAGCGTGGCGAGGTAGTTCGTCACCACGCTCTCCTCCTCCGGGCTCAGGTTGTTGATGCGGAACTCCAGCAGCCCGTAGGCGGTGAAGAACCGCCAGCCCTGAAACCCCGCCGCCCCCGCGCCGTACGCCGGATAGCCGCAGAAACGGCGAATATCGGCCGCCTGCGCATCGGAAAACGCCATCGCCCGCTCCAGTGAGAAAGGACCCTCTCCCGCTTGCGGGAGAGGGAGGGACCCATCGCGCAGCGATGGGAGGGTGAGGGCGCGCCGTCAGCCAATATGCTCGATCATCACCGCGCGCTTGTAGGCGGCGTTGGTCGCGGTCGGCACCGTGTTCGCCGTGGTGGTGGTGTCGGAGGGGGCGCAGAACCCGCCGATCCAGTACCAGCTCTGCGCGATGATCTGCTGCAGCCGGTCGATCGGCTCGCGCGTCACCATCGCCACGTTGTCGACGATCGTCACGATCGCATCCTTCGGCGCCACGTCGGCGTCGGCCATGCCGGCGAAGTCTCCCTCGATCAGCGCGCCCTTGCCGCAGACGATCGGCCGGCGCACCAGCGCCCCGGAAATCGTCGGGTGGGTCTGCACGAACGCCTCCGTGGTCGGCACGAAGCGCAGGCCCAGGAAGTCGTTCACCATGCCGCGCTTGAACACGGCGTTGGCGCTGGTGGCGCCAGTGAACAGGCGCTGGAACGCCTGGTCGTTGAACAACTGCCGCGCGCTCTGCGGGTCGAGATAGCAGTTATAGGCGCCGTCGATCTCCGGCACCGCGTTCTGCCGCAGCGTCGCCACGGCGTTCAGCAGCGTGCTCATGTCGAGCTGGTCGGTCGCCTGCACCAGCGTGGTGTTGGCGCGCGCGTTCGGCCGCAGGATGGCGCTCGCCGTTGCCGCGGTGACGGTGTTGTCCAGCGCGCCGTCGGCCACAGTGACGTTGGCGGCGAAGGTCAGCACGCCGGAAACCCCGTTCGGCGCCGAGGCGCCGTTGGTGCCGTCAGCAACCGCCGCCACCAGGTTGTAGGTGTTGCTGCCGACCGTCACCAGCATCGGGTTGGTGCTGCTCACCGGCATCGGCACGCCGTTGACGAACACGCTGGTGAAGCCGCGAATGTCGTCCACCGACAGGGTCGGCCCGGCGCTTCCGAGCGCCACGCGCACCCGCGTGTTGCCGCCGAAATAGGCGTTGAACAGCGCGTTGCGCGCCAGCTCGTCCAGGCTGCGCGCCGCCTGCTCGCCGTTCACCGCGGCGTTCTGCAGGAACTGGCTGGCGATCCCCACCCGGCTCGTCACCACGTTCAGGTCGGCGGTGGCGGCGTAGAAGTTCAGCGTCAGCGTGTACTGCTCCACGCCCCAGTTCGTCGGCGTCAGCCCGTTGTCGAGGTTGGTGTTGGTCGCCGGCGCCAGCGGCGTGGTGACGGAGGGCTTCAGCCCGGCGCGCGTCTTGGTCAGGGTCTCGCCGATGCCCACGGCGAAGTCCTCGCGATCGGCGACGGCGCGGTAGCCGAGCCTGCTCTGCAGCGCCTGCTGGAACTCGCGCTCCAGAAAGCCCTGCTGGATGATGGGCTGCAGGGCCGCCGGGAAGTTCTGAATACCCATGTCGCTCCTCGTGCGTTAAGGCCGCCAGGCGAGGATCGCCGGCCGGCGCGGGTTGCGTTGGAATCGTAGGGCGGATGCAATCCGCCGCGCGGCGGGCCATCCCGCCCGACGCGCGAGCGCGCGTCGTTCGTCTCAGCGCCGGCGCAGCAACTCCGCGCGCGCCGCCTGCCACTCGTCGAAACTCATCTCGCGCGCCGATTTCTGCCGCGGCGGCTGCGCCGGCGGCGCGGCAGCGGTAGAGGAGGAGGAGGCCGGGCCGAACAGCCACGGCTTCGCGCGCTTCATCTCACGCATCAGCGCCGCGCCGCCCTCCACCTCGCCGGCATCGGAGAGCTTCACCGCGCCGGTGTCGATCAGCTTCAGCCCGTCGAGATCGACCATCCCCGCGCGCACCGCCTCCGCCTTCAGCTCGGCGCGCACCAGGCGCTCGCGCGCCTCCGCCTCCACCTGTGCCAGCTTCTGCTCCAGCGCCGCCAGCCGCACGGCCGCGTCGTCGGCCGCCGGCGCCTCAAACTCCTCGCTCATGCCTTCGCTTTCTCCGCTGGAACCGTCTCGTCGGCGATGCGCGCCAGCTCCGCCGGCACGTCGCCGATGTCGTAGATGGGCGCGAGCGCCTTCACGGCACTCTCGCGCGAGAGCAAGCCGGCCGCCGTCAGCGTCTGCAACGTTGCTGCATCCTGCCCGCGATCCTGGGCGTCCGGCGGATACCAGTCGGGCCAGCGCAGCACGATCCGCGCCGCGGGATCGAGCGGTGCCACCACCTCGCCGCGCACCCGCAGCGGATAGCGGTTGGAGGCGCGCACCACCATCCGCGCGAGTTCCAGCAGCCCGTCGCCGTAACTCAGCCGCAGATTGTCGGCGAGCCAGATCAGCCCCTGGTTCATCAGCTCCAGCGCGCGCCCGCTCTGCGGCGCGGACAGCCGGTCGGCGGAGGCGCGGTTGCCGTGCACGCCTTCCAGCGCCAGCTCGCGCAGGAAGCGCACGTAGTCGATCACCGCACCGGCCGCGGTGCCGCCGATCTCCAGCAGCTTCGCGTCGCCCTTCTCGCCCACCACCAGCGCGTTGCCGGCGCCGCGCACGATCTCGCTATCGGCCGCCGCCGGCTCGCGGATCAGCAGCGTGGGATCGGAGGAGTATTTCAGCCCGCGCCCGGCCTGGCTCAACTGGTAGTCGATCTCGATCGACGTCTCCAGCGCCGGGCGGAAGGTGCATTCGCCGTCGATGTCGTCGCCGCCGGGCAGGTTCCTGATCCACACCAACGGCACGAAGCCGAGCCCGTGGCGCACGCTGCGCGCCTCGTCGATCGCGCGCGGCAGGCCGGTGACGACTTGCGTCGGCACAAACCAGGTCTCGCGCTCGGCGTCCCACACGCGCTGGAACCAGTAATCCGCCCCCGGCTCGGCAATCTCATAGCCGCGCGCGGCGAGGTCGCGCCCCGGCACCTTGTAGCACTCGACCACTTCGGCCAGCCGGTCCGGCGCATTCGCCTGCCAGCGCGGCGTGAGATACAGGCTTTGCAGCACCTGAAAGAACACGCGCCCGGAGAGCACGCGAAACAGCACCGCCACACTGCCCACCGAGCCGCGCAGCGCCGCCTCCGCCATCACGCGGTTGAGCCCGCTCTCGCGCGCGATGTCGGCGAGCGCGGTGCGGGTCGCACTGTCATCGGAGTCCAGCGTCGGAAAATGCCCTTCGCCGAACACCAGGCTCAGACTGTCGTCGACCACGATGCGCGCCAGCGGATAGCGCACGCTCGGCCGGCGGCGGCGCAGCGGCACGTATTCGCCGCCCGCGCCGCGCTCGTCATGAAACTCGTAGGGCAGCACGTCGTACTGCCGGCCCTGCAGAAATCGCGTGAGCAGGTCGAGGCGGCGTGCGCGCTCGGGATAGTCGGCGTCGCGCGGCAGCAGGCTCGCGATGGTGTCGAACATGCGTCCTTCCTGAAAGCGCGCCCGCACCCCACCGTCGAACTGCTGCGCAGCTCGACCCCGCAAGCGCGAGAGGGGAAAACAGCCCTCTCCCGCTTGCGGGAGAGGGAGGGGCCCAGCGCGCAGCGATGGGAGGGTGAGGGAGGCCGGCGGCCGCAGCGTCCTGCGCATGCACCGCCGATCATGTCGGTGGAATTACCCGATCCTGGGGCAACCGGGCAAGGGGATTTTCCTAGCCTCAGAAAACTTTCCTTCGCGCCGCCTCGCCGCGCGCCGGAACCAACGCGTGCACGCCCCGTTTGGCCCGGCAGAGACCATCAAACAAAGGAAAGCGGACATGGGACGCTCGATCCTGCTTTGGCTGCTTGGCGTGCCGATCCCGATCATCATCCTCATCGCGCTCCTCTGGCACTGAGGCGATCATGGCGATCCTGGAAAGCGCCTCGCGCGCGATGGTCGATCCGACTGCCGATCCGGCAGCCCTCAATGAAGCGCCGGCCTCCGCCGTCGCGTGGGCCGCCATCATCGGCGGCGCCTGTGTCACCGTCGCGATAGCACTGCTGTTGCTGCAACTGGGTTCCGGCATCGGCCTCGCGTCGGTGTCCGCCTGGCCCGGTGCGGGTGCCAGTGCCACGACGTTCACCGTGGCCGCGGCAATCTGGCTGATCGTGGTGCAATGGCTCGCCTGCGCGTTCGGCGGCTACATCACCGGCCGGCTGCGCACGAAGTGGGCGCGGCTGCACAGCGACGAAGTGTTCTTCCGCGACACCGCACACGGTTTTCTGACCTGGGCGGTGGCGGTGCTGTTCGCCGCGGCGCTGCTGGGTTCGGCCGCCACCTCCGCCATTGGCGGCGGCGCGCGCGCCGTGGCCGGCCTCGTCTCCGGCGTTGCCCAGGGAGCGAGCGAGGGCGCGAGCCAGGGCGCCGCGCAGGGCGCCGGCTCCATGCCGGGCGCCAGCTACTTCATCGACAGCCTGTTCCGCTCCGACCAGGCCGGGGCTGCCAATTCCGGCGCCGCCAATTCCGGCAACACCGCCGAACAGCGCACGGAGATCGGCGGCATCCTCGCCATGGCGGTGCGCAATGGCGAGATGCCGGCGGCCGACAAGACCTATATCGCGCAGCTCGTCGCCAAGCACACCGGCCTGTCGCAGGCCGATGCCGAGAAGCGCGTCGACGGCGTGCTCGCGCAGGTCAAGACCGCCGAAGACAAGGTGCGCGAAGCGGCGGACGTGGCGCGCAAGGGCGCCGCATCGCTCGCGTTCTTCACCTTCTTCTCGCTGCTGGTCGGCGCCTTCATCGCCTCGGTGGCAGCGGCGATCGGCGGCCGGCAGCGCGATGCCTACTGATGCCCTGCTGACGGCATGAAGCTGTTCACCTGCCAGGCGTGCGGCCAGGTCCTCTACTTCGAGAACACGCGCTGCGAGCGGTGCGGCCGCCGCCTGGGCTTCCTGCCGGCGACAACGACGCTCGCCGCGCTCGAACCGCGCGGGCCGGCGTGGGCGCCGCTCGCGCCCGCGCCGTCGCCGCAGCGCTTCTGCGCCAACGCCGAATACGATGCCTGCAACTGGCTGGTGGCGGAGGGCGACAACACGCCCTTCTGCCGCGCCTGCCGCCACAACCGCACCGTCCCCGACCTCGGCATCGCGGAGAACCTGCGGCGCTGGCGCACCATCGAGACCGCCAAGCACCGCCTCATCTACACCCTGCTGCGCCTCCGCCTGCCGCTCGCCACGCGCACCGACGATCCGGTGCACGGCCTCGCCTTCGACTTTCTCGCCGACAGCAGCGCGCCCGCCGGGTCGAAAGTGATGACCGGCCACGACAACGGCCTCGTCACCATCGCGCTCACCGAGGCCGACGATGCCGAGCGCGAGCGGCGCCGCGCCCAGATGCACGAGCCCTATCGCACCCTGCTCGGCCATTTCCGCCACGAGGTCGGGCACCATTTCTGGGACCTGCTTGTCGGCAACAGCCGCTTTCTCGACGAATTCCGCGGCCTGTTCGGCGACGAGCGCGACGACTACGGCGCCGCCCTTGCCCGCCACTACGCTTCCGGCGCGCCGGCAGGCTGGCAGAACGACTTCATCAGCGCCTACGCGACCGCCCATCCGTGGGAGGACTGGGCGGAAACCTTCGCGCACTACCTGCACATGATCGACACGCTGGAGATGGCGCAGGCCTTCGGCATCCGGGTGGATCCGGTGGTCACGCAGGACCCCGCGCTGAGCAGCGAAGTCACGTTCGACCCGCACGCCACCGACGACATGGCAGCCCTGGTCGCCGCATGGCTGCCGCTCACCTTCGCGCTGAACAGCCTCAACCGCACGATGGGCGAGACGGATCTTTATCCGTTCGTGATCGCGCCGCGCGTGGTGGAGAAGCTGGGCTTCGTGGCCCGCGTGGTCCATGCCGGGGCACGCTAGCGCGCGATGCAACGCCGCCACCGCCGCGCCGATCTCCCAAATCCTTTGGAGTCTGTTAAGAACCTTCGCGAAAGTCCCGAAGCTCGGAGCAAGGTCCTTCGCAGGCACTCCGTCCGGGTCGAAGTGCATCACGTCGTTTCGAATCCTGCGGACCTCATCCAATGCCCTACAGAACGTGGCCCGTTCAATCGCGAGACGTCAGTTTGTCCCACCGGCTGGGGTCCTCAAGGAGCCTAAGGGTCACTCAGCCGAGAGTCAAATCGGCGACGCCGGAGCAACGCTGCGGCCGGGTGTCCCCCGCATCGCGGGCATTCGCGAGCTCCTCGTTCGAGAACCGGTCTGCGACCAGTCGCCGCGACGATGGTTCTCGATTTCACCAAGAAGCAAAAACGGCTACGCAAGTTGGCTGAAATTGCAGACTCAGATCGAGCCGCAGTAATGATACCGGAAATCCGGTTATCGATGGCACGCACGAGGACATACTGGTATTATTGCACGATCACAGGAATCGCATCGTAAAATGGACGCGTCAGCACGGATTTCCTGGTGCGTATCCATCAGATATTCGCGCACGTATCTACTCCCGCTTCCTCCAAGTGAGAGTTTTATCGCGCAATCCGAATGATCGCCCAGCTGATCGCTGCTTACTCATACAGACAAGCGAGGATCCCTCTTTACACTGGTCATAGACCGGAAGCTGCGAAACTAGTACTTTACGGTCACCATCAGCGTGACGAGGCAAGAGAACTTCGTCCAAGACACGCATCCGGCGAAATGCGACGCGCATCTGGGAGCTGCTTGTTGGCTTGCCTCGAAGCTTGCTTATTCGGTACTCAGGTACGATCCAGATGGTGGCTTTTAAAACGTTATCGCAAGGGCGTGCCCAATCGCTTCAAAGCGCCAACGACGGCACCAGACTGGGCGGGCGGGGAGGCTCGAAGCATCGGGCGGCACCGCCGAAGCAGACCTTGAATGCAGCATAGGGGCGTCTATGTCACCCTGGATCATCGAAGTGGCGTCCGGATAGAATCTCCGCAATCGAGCGTAACACTGGCCGATCCCGAAGACGTATATCAGTCGACCGCGAGTGGGCACGAGAGCGGCCACGGCATTGCCGACCGGCGTGGCTGCGGCATTCGAACCGATCCGATAAGTCGGCAAGGGCGTGCCAACGACGACGCGAACCCCCTAGCGCGCAGCGGCGGAGCCGACGCGTGTGTGCCGTTCTCCGCGTTACCGCTCAGTTCCCTGATAGCGGAACGTTGATTGCAGATGGAACGATCAAGGTGGCTGACGCCCGACATGCCCGTGCACCTCTATGATTGCAATCAACCGATGCCGCGCCGCGTGCGGCCGCGAGCTCGTCCGCCGGCCGGTTGCCGTGCGCCTGCGGATTACCGAGCAGGAAATCGTTGATCGTTGCCTGATCCACGCCTGCGCAAACGGTCATGGCGAGCGCAGCAAGCTCTTCGCCTTGGTTCATCTCACCGCGCCATGAACGCCATGCTTACCCGCCGCGCCGGCGCCTCCGCCAGCATCGTGAACCCGCGCGCCAGCGCGTCCACCTGATCGTCCTTGCGCCCGCCGGGAAACTCCCGAAGCTCATCCAGGAACGCCCGGTTCCACGCGCCACGCGTAAGAAAAAATTCCCCGGCCGCGACCGCCGCCGCCACCGGCTGCGCGCGGGTGAGTTTGGCGCCGCTCTCCGCCCCGGCCACCACCCGGAATCCGTTCAAAAGGCCGGCGAGCCACGCCACCTGCTGCTTGCCCGCCTGCCCGGGGTCCTGCGGCAGTCCCACGGTCACGCTCCGCCCGTCGAGTTTCGCGGTCTGCACGATCGCCGCCGCCACCGCGGCCGGGCCGGCGCGCAGGCGCTGCACGTCCAGCACCGCCACGCGCCCCTCCTCCAGCCGCCCGAGCTTCACGCCCACCGTCCAGTCCGGGTCGCGCCCGCCGCCGGCCTCGGTCGCCGCGAGGTCCCAGGCGCGCACCACGCGCCGGCACTCCGGCAGCTCCTCCAGCACGCCGATGCGGCCGACCTGGAACAGCGCCTCGGCGTCGGAGCGGGGCGCCTGCTGATACAGGGCGGCCCAGGCGCGCGGGCCCATCAGCCGCTGCTTGCGCGCCAGCGCCGCCGCATCCTCCGCCTGCGGCCACAGCGGCTCGCCGGGCGCACGGCCCATCGGGTCGCCCTCGCCCGCCACCGCCGGCAGCGCAAGCCCCTGCCACGCCTCGCCCTCCGCCAGCAGCCGGCCGGCCAGGTCGTCCTCGTGCCAGCGCGTCATCACCAGCACGCAGCGCCCGCCGGGCGAAAGGCGAGTGATCAGGTCGGCGCGGAACCAGTCCCACAGCGCCTCGCGCGCCGCCGCACTGTCCGCCTCCGCCCAGCCGCGCACCGGGTCGTCGATCACGATCAGGTCGGCGCGCCGCCCGGCCAGCGGCCCGCGCACGCCGACGCCGAAATAGCTGCCGCCGGCGCCGGTCGCGAACCGCGCGGCGGCGCGGTCGTCGCGCGCCAGGGTGACGCCGAACTCGGCGCCGTGCTCGGCCACCAGCGCCCGCACCTGCCGCCCGAAGCTCGCCGCCAGCGCCTCGGTATGGCAGGCGGCGATGATGCGCGCCCGCGGCCGGCGCAGCAGCCACGACGCCGGGAAGACCACGCTCGCATAGGTGCTCTTGGCCGAACCCGGCGGCATCATCACGATCAACCGCCCCTCCGCCTGCCGCGCCAGCCGGTCGAGATGCGCAAGCAGCAGCCGGTGGTGCGGCGCCGGCGCGAACCCGCGCGGCCGCATCACCCGCCTCGCCCAGGTTTCGAGCTTCATGGCGATCCGACGAAAAACCCGCAGGAAGCGACGGCGCGGAAGGAAGGCGCGGCCCGCGCCTCAGCCGGGCGGGGTCGCGACGGCGGCGGGCGCCGCCAGCGCGGCGCAGCCCGCCTGCACCGCCGGGTGCACCGCGGCGGCATCGACCGCGCCGGCCACCGCGGCGGCACCCGCGCCCGCGCTCAGCGCCGCATCGGCCGCCGGCACCACGGCGGCATCGACGGCGCACGCGGCCTGCTCCTGCGCCGCCGAACAGGCGCCGAGCGCCGCGGCGCCCAGGCAGACCAGGATCGCCGCCGCCGTCCCGCCGCTGGGGCCGAGGCCGGGGCCGGGGCCCTTGCCCGCGGGCATCGCGGGCGCCGCGCGGCCGAGCAGCAGCGCGACCTTGTGCAGCACCGCCGCCCCCGGCCAGGCCGGCGGGTAGACGGTGGCGATCGCCGAGGCGAGGCCGATCAGCGCCAGCGCGACCGGCACATAGGCGCCGAGGCCAAGCGCGTTCAGCGCCTGGACCAGCAGGGAGGGGTCGTTCATTGGGGATTTGCTCCAGCACGAACGGCACGGGCCGCGCGCGCCCCGGGAAGCAAGGGCGGGCGCGCACGCCGTGCGGGATGACCGAAAGCGGGGATATCCTGGGGCGGGCGCCGCGTTCCGGCGCGCCACCGCCATGATGTCCGGCGGAATAACCGATGCTGGGGCGCCTGGGCAACCGCGCCAACGTTGGCGCGGTTAAGTGAGACTCAGCGACCCTGACGCCGGCGCCCTCCGACACTACGATTGAGGTGGATCAACGCGGTGCGCCCGGCCGGCCGTATCTGGTCCCGAGCGCCGCCGAGCAACGCGCAATCACGCTGGCCTGGGGAGGCAACATGCCGAAGACCTTGTCCGATCAGGAACTCGCCCTCATCGACCGCTATTGGGCGGCCGCGAACTACCTCTCGGTCGGTCAGATCTACCTCTTCGACAATCCGCTGCTGAAGCAGACGCTGGTGAAGGAGCACATCAAGCCGCGCCTGCTCGGCCACTGGGGCACGACGCCGGGGTTGAACTTCATCTACGCCCACCTCAACCGCATCATCACGAAGCACGACCTCGACATGATCTTCGTCACCGGCCCCGGCCATGGCGGGCCGGGGCTGGTCGCGAACGCCTATCTCGAAGGCACCTACAGCGAGGTCTATCCCGACATCGCCTGCGACGAGGCGGGGATGAAGCGGCTGTTCACGCAGTTCTCCTTCCCCGGCGGCATCCCCAGCCACGTGGCGCCGGAAACCCCCGGCTCGATCCATGAGGGCGGCGAGCTCGGCTACGCGCTCTCGCACGCCTACGGCGCCGCGTTCGACAACCCCGATCTCGTCGTCGCCTGCGTGGTCGGCGACGGCGAGGCGGAGACCGGCCCGCTGGCGACGAGCTGGCATTCCAACAAGTTCCTCAACCCGCTCAGCGACGGCGTGGTGCTGCCGATCCTGCATCTCAACGGCTACAAGATCGCCAATCCCACCGTGCTCGCGCGGATCAGCCACGAGGAGCTGGACCACCTGATGCGCGGCTACGGCTACACGCCGCATTTCGTCGAGGGGCATGAGCCGGCGGTGATGCACGAACTGATGGCCACCACGCTGGAGCGCGTCTTCGCCGAAATCCGCCGCATCAAGGACGACGCGCGCAGCAACGGCTTCACCGGCCGCCCGCTATGGCCGATGATCGTGATGCGCACGCCGAAGGGCTGGACCTGCCCGAAGGAGATCGACGGCCGCCGCACCGAGGGCTACTGGCGCGCGCACCAGGTGCCGATGGGCGAGATGCACGAGAAGCCGGAGCATGTCCGCATCCTCGAAACCTGGATGAAGACCTACCGCCCGGCAGGAGCAGTTCGACGCCGACGGCCGGCTGCGCCCCGAACTCGCCGCCCTCGCGCCCCGCGGCACGCGGCGGATGAGCGCCAATCCGCACGCCAATGGCGGCCTGCTGCTGCACGAGCTGCGGCTGCCGGACTTCCGCGACTACGCGGTGAAGGTCCCCGCCCCCGGCGCCGTCACCGCGGAGGCGACGCGCGAGATGGGCCGCTTCCTGCGCGACGTCATGCAGGGCAACATGGCGACGCGCAACTTCCGCCTGTTCAGCCCCGATGAGAGCAACTCCAACCGCTGGCAGGATGTTCTCGAAGTCACCAACCGCGCCTGGGTCGCCGAGACGGAATCCTACGACGACCATCTCGCCATCGACGGGCGGGTGATGGAGATGCTGAGCGAGCATCAGTGCCAGGGCTGGCTGGAAGGCTACCTGCTCACCGGCCGGCACGGGTTCTTCTCGTGCTACGAGGCGTTCATCCACATCATCGACTCGATGTTCAACCAGCACGCCAAGTGGCTGAAGGTGTGCAACGGCATCGCGTGGCGCCGGCCCATCGCCTCGCTCAACTACCTGCTCTCCAGCCATGTCTGGCGCCAGGACCACAACGGCTTCAGCCACCAGGACCCGGGCTTCATCGACCATGTCGTGAACAAGAAGGCCGAGGTGGTGCGCGTCTACCTGCCGCCGGACGCCAACTGCCTGCTCTCCGTCACCAACCACTGCCTGCGCAGCCGCAACTACGTGAACCTCGTCGTCGCCGGCAAGCAGCCGGCGCCGGTGTGGCTGACGATGGAGGAGGCGGTGCGCCACTGCACCGCCGGCCTCGGCATCTGGGAATGGGCGAGCAACGATCGCGGCTGCGAGCTGGACGTGGTGATGGCCTGCTGCGGCGACGTGCCGACGCTGGAGACGCTGGCCGCGGTCGCGCTGCTGCGCGAGCATGCGCCGGACCTCAAGGTCCGCGTCATCAACGTTGTCAACCTGATGACGCTGCAGCCGGCGAGCGAGCATCCGCACGGCCTCTCGGACGCCGACTTCGATGCGCTGTTCACGGTCGACAAGCCGATCATCTTCGCCTTCCACGGCTACCCGTGGCTGATCCACCGCCTCACCTACCGCCGCCACGGCCACGACAACATCCATGTGCGCGGCTACAAGGAAGAGGGCACGACCACCACGCCGTTCGACATGTGCGTGCTGAACGACCTCGACCGCTTCCATCTCGTGGGCGACGTGATCGACCGGGTGCCCCGCCTCGGCGCCCGCGCCGGCTACGCGAAGCAGGCGATCCGCGACAAACTGCTTGAGCACAAGGAGTTCATCGCCCGCTACGGCGATGACATGCCAGAGATCAAGAACTGGACCTGGGGCAAAGCCGCGCCGGCGCCGCACGCGGCGTCGACGGAGGCCGATAACGTCTGAAGGCGCGCGACCCGCCACGGCCCAGCGATTTGGGGAGGAACGAGATGGCCGGCCGGCCGCAACAGCCGCTGCACGCCGCGATCTTCGATGTCGACGGCGTGCTGGTCGCCTCGCCGCATGAGCAGGCGTGGCGCGAATCGCTCGCAGGCATCACCGATCCCGCGCGCTTCACCACCGCGTTCTACCAGGCGAACGTCGCCGGCAAGCGGCGCATGGACGGCGCGCGCGCGGCGCTGGAGCAACTCGGCGTGCCCGACGCCGGCGCGCGCGCACCCGCCTATGCCGAGAAGAAGCAGGCGATGATCGAGCAGCTCATCGAGCAAGGCGCGTTCGAGGCGTTTCCCGACGCGGTGCGCCTCGCGGTCGGGCTGCGCGCGGCCGGGCTGCACCTCGCCCTCGCCTCCTCCTCGCGCAACGCCGCCGCCATGCTGCGCCGGCTGACGGTACCGGGCGGGGCGACGCTGCTGTCGATCTTCGACGCCGATCTCAGCGGCGCGCGCGTCCCGCACGGCAAGCCGGCGCCCGACCTGTTCCTGATGGCGGCGCAGGCCGTGCACGTCCAGCCGGAGCACGCGCTGGTGGTGGAAGACGCGCCGGCCGGCGTGCAGGCGGCGCGCGCCGGCGGCATGGCGGCGCTCGGCATCGCGCGGCTCGACGACGCGGCGCTGCTGCGCGCCGCCGGCGCCGACCTCGTCGTGACCAGCCTCGATCAGGTGGACATCGCCGCCATCCCCGCCGGCAATTTGCGCCTGCGCCCCGGTACGGACGCACCGGGCGCGGAGGCACAGACCCATGGATGAGGCCCTGCGCCCGACCCAGGACATCGCCTGGGTGCTCGAGCACGACGGCTACAACGTGCTCACCGAGAGCGCGCTGGAATCCCGCTTCGCCCTCTCCAACGGCTTTCTCGGCGTGCGCGCCTCGCGCGCGGTCAGCCGCGGGCCGACCTGGGTGAGCTGGCTCGGCTACGTCAAATGGGCGTCCTGGCCGCGCTGCTACGTCGCCGGCCTGTTCGACCGCCCGAACACGGAGCCGCCGGTGCCTGCGCTGGTGCCGGTCGCCGACTGGTCGCGGGTGCGCATCGTCCTCGACGGGCAGCCGCAACTCCTCGCCGACGGCGAGACGCTGCTCGGCGTGCGCCGGCTGGACCTGCGCCGCGGCCTGCTGCTCGGCGAGCTGATCCACCGCACCACGAACGGCATCACCCTCGAGGGCGACGAGCTGCGCCTCGTCTCGCTCGCCGACCGCGCCGCCGCGATGCAGATCCTGCGCTTCACGCTCGATCGCGACGGCATCGACGTGCGGCTCGAAGCGACGTTCGCGATGGCCGGCATGGGCATGGAGCCGGAGCGGATGGAGCCCGAATCTCGGCGCCTGGCGTGCCGAAGGCTCGGGCAAGGGGGTGGCGATGGGCGGCCACGCCACGCTGCACGTCGGCGGTGCCGCGCTGGTGCCGGAGCGGCCGTTCTCGCTGCGCTGGATCTGGCAGTGGCGCTCCCTCGCCGGGCAGCGCATCGAGCTCGACCGCCTCGTCGCCGTCGCCCGCGCCGACACGCCCGGGTTCGATCCGGCGCCCGTCGCCGCCGCGGCGCTGCAACGCAACCGCGTGCTCGGCTGGCGCGGCATGCTCGCGGCCCACACGACGGCGTGGCAGGAACGCTGGCAGGACGGCGACATCGTCATCGAGGGCGACGAGGAGATGCAGCGCGCGGTGCGCTTCGCCGTCTATCACCTCACCAGCGCCGCCAACCCGCAGGATGAGCGCGTCTCGGTCGGCGCCCGCGCGCTGACCGGCGACGCCTATTTCGGCCATGTCTTCTGGGACACCGAAATCTACCTGCTGCCGTTCTACACCGCGGTCTGGCCGGAGGCGGCGCGGGCGATGCTGATGTACCGCTTCCACACCCTGCCCGCGGCGCGCGCGAAGGCCGCCGGCATGGGCTTCAAAGGCGCGCTCTACGCCTGGGAATCCGCCGACACGGGCGAGGAGACCACGCCCGCGCGCGTGGTCGGGCCGGACGGCGCGATGGTCGACATCCTCACCGGCACGATGGAGATCCATATCAGCGCCGACATCGCCTATGCGGTGTGGCACTACTGGCGCATCACCGGCGACGATGCGTTCCTGCGTGATGCCGGCGCGGAAATCCTCATCGAGACGGCGCGCTTCTGGGCCGCGCGCGCGGTGGCGGAGGCGGACGGCGCGCGGCACATCCGCCACGTGATCGGCCCCGACGAGTATCACGAGGACGTGGACGACAACGCCTACACCAACGTCCTCGCGCGCTGGAACCTCGCCCGCGCGCTCGACGCGGTGGCGGTGCTGCGCGCGCGCTGGCCCGAGCATGCCGCCGCCATGGTCGTGAAACTCGGCCTTGCCGACAGCGAACTCGACGACTGGCGCGACGCGGCGGCGCGCATCCCGACCGGCCTCGATCCCGCCAGCGGGCGCTACGAGCAGTTCGCCGGCTATGACCAGCGCGAGCCCATCGACCTGCGGCAATACGCCGACCGCACCGTGCCGATCGACGTGGTGCTCGGGCGCGCGCGCACGCAGGCTTCGCAGGTGGTGAAGCAGGCGGACGTGGTGGCGCTGATCGGCCTGCTGCCGGAAGCGTTTCCGGGCGCCGCGGCGGAGGCCAATTTCCGCTATTACGAGCCGCGCTGCGCCCATGGCAGCTCGCTCAGTGCGGGCATGCACGCGCTGGTCGCGGCGCGGCTCGGCGACACCGTGATGGCGCTGCGCTTCCTGCGCCAGGCGGCGGAAGCCGACCTCGAGGACGACCCGAACAGCGCCGGGGGCATCCGCATCGCCGGGCTCGGCGGCGTGTGGCAGGCGGTGGTGCTGGGCTTCGCCGGCGTCGATCTCGGCGGCGATGCCGTCAGCCTCAACCCGAAACTGCCGCCGCACTGGCGCCGCATGTCCTTCGCCGTGCGCTGGCGCGGGCGGGCGCTGCATGTCGGCATCGCCGGGCACTCGGTGCGCGTGGCACTCACCGAGGGGCCGGCGACGGAGGTCACCATCGCCGGCGCGCGGCACCACCTCAGCCAGGGTGCGGCGCTGGAGGTGAACCTGCCCACCCGCGCCTCCTAGCGCCGCGCGCGGGGCGTGACCGGGGCGATGCGCCGCAGCCTGCACGGCCTCAGCGGCGTGAACTTCTTCGTCGCGGCGGTGCAGACCGGCTTCGGCGCGTTCGTCACCGTCTATCTCGTCCAGCACCACTGGCCGGCGCCGGCGATCGGGCTGGCGCTGAGCATCAGCACGCTCAGCAGCCTGGTCAGCCAGATGCCGGCCGGCGCCCTCATCGACAGCCTCGCCGACAAGCGCCGCGCGGTGCTGGCCGGCATCATCGGCGTCGGGCTGGCGGCACTGCTGCTCGGGCTCACCGCGGCGAAGCCCGCCGTCTATCTCGCGCTGGCGGTGCAGGGGCTGGCGAGTTCGCTGATCGGGCCTGGCATCGCGGCGATCACCCTGGCCCTGGTCGGGCCGGTCGCACTCGGCGAGCGCATCGGGCACAACGCGCGCTTCGCCTCGATCGGCAACGGGCTCACCGCGGGCCTCATGGGCATTGTCGGCGCCTACCTGGCGCCGGCCTCCGTCTTCATCGTCGCCGCGGTGCTCGCGCTGCCGGCGCTGGCCTGCCTCGGCTTCATCGCGCGCGGCAGCCCGGCACCGGATGCCCCCGCCACGCGCGCGGAAGACCCGGTCACCTGGGCGGCGGTGAAGCGCCAGTTTCTCGATCGGCGGCTGGTGATCTTCGCTGCCTGCGTGGTGCTGTTCTTCGCCGCCAGCGCGGCGGTCGGGCCGGGCATCGCGGCGCGGGTGACGCAGCGGCGGCCGGATTTCGCAACCCTGGTGGTGGCAGCGACGATTCTTCTGCCGCAGGCGATCGTGGCCGCGATCTCGCCCTGGATCGGGCGGCGCGCGGAGCATGCGGGGCGCCGGCCGCTGCTGCTGCTCGGCTGGGCGCTGGTGCCGTTGCAGGCGCTGACCTTCGTGATCCCCACCGGCCCGCTCCCGCTCGTGATCTGCGCGCTGCTGAGCGCGGTCGGCGGCGCGATCTTCGGCGTGCTGATGCCGGTGGTCGCGGCCGATCTCACGCGGCGCGGCGGCGGCTTCAACCTCACGCTCGGGGCACTCGGCGCCGCGGTCGCGATCGGCGCCTCGCTGAGCACGCTGCTCGCCGGCACCCTCGTCGCCGCGTTCGGCGCCCCGGTGGCGGCCCTCAGCCTGGCACTCATCGGGCTCGGCGGCCTCGTGCTGCTCTGGGCCGGGATGCCGGAGACGCGGGCGCGCGCGGCGGACGCATCGGTCTAGGACCCGCGAACCAAGGCGCCGTTGACTGCGTCACGGCGCGCCAAGCTGCGCGCGCAGAAACCGATGCACCGCGTCGGCCGCCAGCGCGAGAGCGGCCGGATCATAGTCCAGGCGATGCCCCATGTAGCGTCGCCCGGGCTGGAACGCGGGATCGTCGAATTTGTGGTAGGCATCCGGAAGCACGATCAGGTTCAGCGGCGCACTGGCGGTTTTATGCCGCGTCACGCCGATGTCGCTCTCCTGCGCCACCATCTTGCGGCACGCTTCGGCGGACGACCAGTCATCCAGCGCGCCATTCAGGACCAGGGTCGGAACGCTCACCACCCCGCTGCCGGCGCATGAGGGATAGAACGCGACGGCGGCACGGAATGTCGCGCCAGCCGCCGTGCCGCCGCCGCCTCGCCGCGGCTCGACATCGAACAGGGCGATCAGGCCGCCCTCCGAAAACCCGATCAGCGCCACGCGGGATGGTTTGACGAAGGGACGTTCCACCAGGAACCGCAGGGCATCGAACGCATCGCGGCTGCGCCCGGCCGGCGCGCCGCCGCGGCAGGAGTTCGTGATGCCGCGGGGACCGAAGCTGTCCACGGTGAGACTGACATAGCCCCAGGACTGCAGGCGGGCGCCCCAATTGCGGTCGAGGCCGGCGGCGTTGCCGCCGCAGCCATGGAGAAGCACGGCCGCCGCAATCGGCCCGTCACCGGCCGGGCGTCGCAGATACCCGCGCAGGTCGAGAGGATGCGACCGTCCCGGGCCGGTGGGGATGTGGACGAGTTCGGCCGACGGCCCGGCGGCGGCGGGTAAGGCGGCGGGTGCGGCGAGCAGCAATGCCGCCGCCACGCCGAGCCCGCCCGCCTTGCGAAGACGAAGCCAGGCATTCGTCATGCTTCCCGGGCTCTCCGTGCTCGCGGGCCGTGGTGCCGACCGCCTCCGTCCAAGATACCGCACCCACGTCGGCGCATCGGTATCAGTCCGCCGCTGCGCCCCGCCCCGCCCCGCCTTCGACCCGTTCCGAACGAACCGGCCGGGACGCAACCCAGATCATTCCGGCGCCTTCTTGACCATCTGTGTATCGGCCTGGCGATGGAGAAGTCGCCAACTGTCCGCCTCACGACGGAATACCATGGTCACCCGGTAGTCTCTCGTCGATTGAGAGGACTGACCCGGAATCTGGTAACGGAGATGCTCAATCTGCACTACGTAGCCAAGGTCGCCAGACGACTGCGCCGCAAATCTTTCGATGGTATTCGTGCCTCCTGAAAAATGTCACAGCGACCCAGTCGAGGCGCGGACCAATTCGCTCCCAGCCCTTCTCGGTGGGCCCTCCGAACCCTCCGGACAGCGTAATGTCGTCGCCATGCGACCAGAGCGCCTTGGTCGTATCCGCCTTGCCGTTCACAAGGTCGCGCTGGGCGGCGTCGAACTTCGCGAGCGCTTCGGCAAATCCCTTGTCGAGCGGCGCTTCCTGTGCCCGCGTTGCGGTCGCTCCCGCAATCAGGATGCTGATTGCAGAAACCAGAAAGAGCGTGCTGCTTCTCATCGCGATCCCCACTGATCGACCGCCGTGCGAAAATCTTAGCAGCCGATAGAATACGGTAGCATAGCACCAGAAAGCGGCGAGCCAATCATCAGCCACCGCCTAGTCATTTTATAGTGCCGTCCGATAGCCGTGATGATATCCGGTGTGAATGCCGGCATTGGATCGGCATTGCAACCAGCGGCAACTGCAAGTGCGGGCATCCTTCACCCGCCTTCATCGTCCACCGAACCTTCATCGTTTACCGGGCCTTCATCGTGTCAACGGTCGCCACGTCCGTCGCCCGCCCTATGCGGTGAGCGCGTTCACGCCCCTGCGCCGCGGCACCGCTGCGCTCCGGCGGTGACGTCGTCATCGCTCGTCGCGCTGCACCAGAACTCGCGGCCGCCGGTTCCAAGTATAGCCCGTAAGTGCTTGGCCGGTTGCCAATCAAGACCGATTGTGGCCGGAATGTGGCACAGCCAAGCCGGGTGTGCGTTGCGCGTTGTTGTGGGCGTTTCCATGGCGCGGCCGATTTGGGGTTGACCCGCCGGACGGAAGTTGCTCCGATCGCCCTGCGTTTGATGCGGTCCTATTGTCCGCCCGGTGCGTCTTTCTGACGCGGCCGAGGTGGATCTGTGTTCATCTGGCCAGGCACGCCCATCCCGCCCGGCCCAATGAGGAGCTGAGAGCAATGAACGCACCCTCCCGCCGGGGATCACCCGGCGTGCTCGTCGCCTCGATGTTGCTCGCCGCCCCCCTTCTCGCCCTGCACCCCCGCCCCGCCGCCGCCGACCCGTATGAGCGGGGGCATGCCGCCGCCGACCCCGCGATCCTCGCCGCCGCCGCGTCCATCGACCTCTCCCCAGCGCGGGACACAGTAAGAGAGACAGGGCCGGCGACCGCCCAAGGGCGGCAAGAGGGGCGGCGGCACGATGGCACCGCCGCCTTCGTCGACGACGCCGGCGGGTGGCACCAGTCCGGGCTCGCCTCCTGGTACGGCGGGTCGCGCTGGCAGGGCCATCGCACCGCCTCGGGCAGCCGCTACGACCAGGACGAGCTCACCGCCGCCCATGCCACGCTGCCGCTGGGCAGCCGGGTGCGCGTCGCCCTGCCCTCCGGCCGCTCGGTCGTGGTCACGATCAACGACCGGCCGGGAACGCATAGCCGCGTGATTGACCTCAGCCGGGGTGCCGCCGCGGCCCTCGGAATCCTCGGTCGCGGTGTCGCTCCAGTCACGCTGTCCCTGCGTTGAAGCGCTGCACCGGCACGTGAGCGTTAAAGCATCGTGAAAAGTATTCCAAAGGTGCAAACGCGAATGCATTATTGACGCTGCACTGACTGTGTGATGCGGCGGTTTGTGTATTCACAAACGCCGATGTTGCAGCAGTTGCACGACCATCCTGCGCTGCGCCTGCGTCCGCCCCCCTGGCGGGCACCGCCGGATTTACGCCTCCTGCTCCTGCATCACGGCGTTCCGCGGCTGGCGGCCCTGGCCGAAGCGCTGCTCGATGAAGGGTTTTCCCTCGCCGCCTTCGCCGATGTCGAGGAGGCGCGGGCGGCCGTCGATGGTCCCCGCCCGCCCACCGTCCTGCTCACCCCGCCCGGCGGACGGCCGATGCCGGGGATGGTGTTCGCCCGTGAATGTCTCGCCGTACGGCCGCACCTGCGCGTGCTCTATCTCACGCCGCTGCCCTGGTCCGCGGCCGTGCCGCTGGTGGGCGGGGAGCGGATGCTGCGCGTGCCCTGCACGGTGGAGGAGCTGGCCGGCGCCCTGCGCGCCCCCGCCCCCGCCCCCGCCCCGGCCGGTCGCCCCCAGGCTCAGGGCAGGATGGAGGCGGCAACCGCGGGCAGCCGCCCGCTCGCCTGGCAGCGGGGGGTGGCATAGGTCAGCTCCGCCCCGGCGGGGTCGAGCCGGCCGCGCACGCTGAGCGCGAAGGGCGGCTTGCCGGGCGGCTGGGTGTTCAGCGTGCCGCTCACGCCGCCGTCCGGCGCCACCGTGCCCTTGATCACCAGCACCCCGTCGCCGGGCGCGAAGGCGAACGTGGCGCGGTCGCGCACCAGGCTCGCGGGCATCGGCGCGCCGCAGCCGGCGAGCGTGCCGTGATAGCGCGTCTGCTCGCTGAGCGCGGTCGTGCAGCCCGCCAGCAGCAACGATCCAATTACGGCGGCCCCAACTACGGCCGCCGCGTGAACACGAACGCGCGCCTCACACAGCACGAACTGTTAAATCACGTTCCGAACAGACGCAACGGCAAGGTTGAAGAATCTCTCATAGTGTTCGCCAGTTCCTTGTGAACTGGCACATTCCAGAGGTAACAAACTGTGTCTCCCCTGCCGCCCGCCCCAGCGCCTGCCCCCACGCTGTGCGGCCTGCGCATCCTCCTGGTGGAGGATGACCTTGAGGTCCGCGAGGCCACCGAGAGCCTGTTGCAGGAGGAGGGCGCGGCCGTCGTCAGCGTGGACGCGGCCGAGCCGGCGCTGGCGCTGCTCGGCGGCACCACGCCGCTCGACCTCGTCATCAGCGACGTGGTGCTCGGCGGCCCCCTCTCCGGCATCGACGTGGCCGAGGCGGCGCGCCGCCGCCGCCCCGCGGTGCCGGTGCTGCTCGCCACCGGCTACGCCGCCCCCGCCGAAACCCTCGGCCGGCGCCTGCCCACCGATGTTCCTTTGCTGCTCAAGCCGTTCCGGCGCGCCACCCTTCTCGCCGCCGCAACGGCCACGCTGAACGCGAAGTCCTGCCGCGTTCACGCCTGAGCGGTCCCGCCGCTCCGGCCTCGGTTGCTCACGCGCAACTGCTTGAACGAACACCGCTATTTCAACCCCTTCCATGAAACGTGATGAACGTTCCGGTTCCCGTTCGTGCGCGTATCGGCTACCGTAAAGGGCAAGGAACGATTGCCGTATTATGCGCATTCTCGTCGTCGAAGATGACCCGAACGTGCGTGCATCGCTCGCGGAACTGCTCGCGGCGATGGGGCATGACGTGGTGGCGGTCGCCAGCTATGCCGCTGGACTCGCTCAAACATTGCGCGGCGGCTGGGATATCGTGCTGACCGATGCGGTGCTGCCCGGCGGCAGCGGCATCGACCTCGCCCGGCGCGCCGTCGCCGCCGGCATCTCGACCGTGATCTGCACCGGCAACCCACAGGCCATGCACCAGCTCGCCGGCAGCGGCATCAGCTTCCTTCAAAAACCGTTCACCGCCGAAGAGCTTGAGCGGGCGATCGGTGCTGCGCATCCCTGACCGCTCAGCCCGTCACTGCCAACGCCCGCCCCAAGGCCAACGCCACGGTTGCTTCAGTGTAACCGTTGCCGATAAGCGCAAGCCCCGCCGCGGCCGCGGCGGCGTTCTCCGCCTCCGTCTCATGCAGCCGCCACAGCCGCTCCGCCATCGCCTCCGGGTCGGCGGCCAGCAGGTTCTCCGGCAGCGCGATCCCCTCGGCGGCGAGCGGGGCGCAGACGCAGGGGATGCCGGCGGCGAGGCTTTCCAGCACCTTGCCCTTGATCCCGGCGCCGAAGCGCAGCGGCGCGGCACTCACCCGCACCTGCCGCCACAGCGCCGCCGCGTCCGGCAGGCTCGCCAGCACCCGCACCTGCTCGCCGGCCCGCGCCAGCAGCGCAGCGGGCGGACGGTGGCCCGCGATCACGCACGGCACGCGCCCGCGCCGCCACACGCGCGGCATCACCGCCTCCAGCAGCATCGCCGCCGCGTCGCGATTGGGCGCGTGGCCGAAATTGCCCAAAAATCCGATTCCGCGACGAGTCGAGAACGATATCGTAACAGGTGCCATTCCGATCGCCCACGGCACGACATGCACGGCAAGCCCGGGATGGCGGGCGGCGAGCACTGCGGCCTCGGCGGCGCTGTGGGTGATCACGGCATCGGCCTCGGCCAGCGCCTCGGCCTCCGCTTCCATCAGCCCGCGCGGCGGCGCGCCGCCCAGCACGTCCGCCGCGCGCGCCGCCCGCAGGCTCTCCAGGTCGGCGAGCGCATACAGCACGCGCACCCCCGGATTGGCCGCCCGGATCGGCCCCGCCCAGTCGAGCATGCTGCGCAGCCGGTGCAGGTAAGCGAGCCGCACCCGCCCGGCGCTGCCCGCGATCGTCGCCGCCGCGGTCTCGCGCGCCGCGAACGCGACCGCGTAGCCCAGGCGGCGCAACGCCCCCATGTGGCTGGTCACCGCCGCCGAGCCGGCGTCGCGCGCCGCATCCGGCGCGGCCTCGTCGATGACCAGCGCCAGCGGCGCGCCGATATCCGCCGCCACCTTGCCGCGCGGCCGGTGCGGCAGCGGTGGCACGGCGACGGGCGTGCCGGGCAGCGCTCCGCCCGCGGGCGTTTCCACCCGCACTTCGGCCGGGCCGAGCAGCGGCGGGTCGAACCACAGCGCGAACCCGCCGGTGCCGTCCCCCTCGCCCGCCGCCGCCAGGTCGGGGCGGTAGTCGGCGGCGCGCACCACGCCCAGCAGCCGCGCGCCGGCCGAAACCTCCAGCGTCACCGGCGCCTTACCCGCGCGCGCCCAGCCGGCGATGCCGAACCGCGACAGCCATTCCACCCGCCCGCTCACCGCCATCATCGCGCGCCTGCCCGCCTTCGTCCGCCGGCCGAGGCCAGCATCGGGCACGCCGCCCGGTCAAGTCCGCGTGCTTGCGCGCCGCGCGCGACAATACCATTTTGTGAGTGTGCGCATCCGTGACCGTGTCAACCTCACGGCCGTCCCAGGTCCGCCCCGCCCGCCTCCGGGTGGCCGCGTTGCGGGTTCTCCGCCTGCCTGACCGGGGGGCCCGCACCGGCAGGCCCCGACTGCGGCTCTCGCTGCGATGGGGCTCTGCTGCGACTGGGGCTCTCGCTGCGCGCCCGGCTCAACCTGCTGGTCGCGGCCTGCGTGCTCCCCCTGCTCGGCTTCCTGCTGGTCGGCAACTGGCGCGACTATCGCCACGACCGCATCGAGATCGGGTCCCGCACCCTGCTGTTCGCGCGCGGCTTCGCCGACGATATCGGCCGCGCGCTGGCCGGCGAGGTCGGGCGCGCCCGCGGGCTCGCGCTCAGCGGCGCGATCGCGCGGCACGACCTGGAGGCGTTCCGCGCCCAGGCACTCGCCTTCCTCGCCGGCGAGCCGGCCGGCACCGCGCTCATGCTGATCGACCCCAGCGGCCAGCCGGTGCTGGGCTACGGCGGCGGCAGCCGGGTGCCGGCGATCGACCGCGCGGCGCTGGAGACCGGGCGCCCGGCAATCAGCGACGTGCTGCCCACCGCCGCCGCGACCGGGCCCGACTTCGCGATCGTGGTGCCGATCCGCACCGAGGCCGATACCAAGGGCGGCTGGGTGATGGAGCTGGAGCCCGGCGGCGCCCTGATCGGGGAGGTGGTGCAGGCGCAGCACCCCACCCCGGGCATGGTCATCGCGGTGCTCGACAGCCAGGGCGCCGTGCTCGCCCACGCGCCCAGCCCGCCCGCGCATCTCGGCGAGCCGGCGAGCCCGGCGTTGCGCGCCCGCATGCTCGGCGAGGCCGAGGGCCTGCTGCCCGAGACCGACTTCGACGGGGTGCACGTGCTCGCCGCCTTCGCGCGGGTGCCGGGCTCCGCCTGGCATGTCGGCGTGGGCGTGCCGCGCACGCAGGTCGAGGGGCCGCGCGACCGTGCGGCGCTGGTCGCCCTCACCGTCGGGCTCGGCCTGCTGGCCGCCGGCCTCGTCCTCGCCGGCGTGATCGCGCGGGCCATCCTGCGCCCGATCGCGCGGTTGCAGGCCCTCGCCACCCAGCCCGACATCACCGAGCCGCCCGCCGCCACCGGGCTCGCCGAAGCCGACGCGGTGGCGCGCGCCCTCTATGCCTCGGCCATCGCCCGCCGGGCGGCGCTGGAGGAGGTGCGCGCCCTCGCCGGCTCGCTGGAGCGGCGGGTCGCCGAGGCGGTGGCGGAGCGCGAGCAGGCGCTCGCCCGCGCCGCGCAGGCGGAGCGGATGCAGGCGCTGGGGCGGCTGGCCGGCGGCATCGCGCACGACCTGAACAACGTGCTGCAGATCGTCGACACCACCGCCTCGCTGCTGACATGGCAGGCGGGCGATTCGCCGGAGATCAGGCGCAAGACCCACCTGCTCGCCGACGCCGTGCGGCGCGGCCGCGCGATCACCGGCCGGCTGCTCGCCTTCGCCCGCGCCCCCGCGCCGGCCGCCGAGACGGTGGCGATCGGCCCGCTGCTCGAAGGCATGCGCGAGCTGCTGGCGACCACCCTCGGCCCGGCGATCAGCGTCGAGCTCGACGTCCCCGCCGACCTGCCCGCCGTAAGCTGCGACCGCGGGCAGTTGGAGACGGTGCTGGTCAACCTCGCCACCAACGCGCGCGACGCGATGCCCACGGGCGGGCGGCTGCGGCTGGAGGCGCGCTGCGACGCGCCGGAGGCGCCGCCGCCCGCGGACCTCTCGCTCGGCAGCTACGTGCGCATCGCCGTGATCGACACCGGCACCGGCATGGACGCCGACACGCTGGCGCGGGTGCAGGCCCCGTTCTTCACCACCAAGCCGCCGGGCGAGGGCACCGGCCTCGGCCTCGCGCTCGCCCGGGGCTTCTGCGAGCAGGCCGCCGGCGCGCTGACGATCGAAAGCAGCCCCGGCGCCGGCACCACCGTCACCCTCTGGCTGCCGGCGGCGGCCTAGCCCCGGCCGTCTTCGGCGGCGGTGGGGCGTTGCCGATGCGGATCGTCAGCGCCGCCCCGGCGCCCGCGCTGTTCGCGTTGAGCAGATGCGCCTGGAGATGGAACAGCGTCGGCGACGGCGCCTCGCACAGTGCGATGCCGATCAGCGTCAGCGTGCTCAGCGGCAGGTTGAAGCTCTGGCTGGTCGGCGTCGCCGCCTCCGCCGTCACCGAGTCCGGCAGCACGATCACCTTGGTGCGGTAGATCCGCGGCACCAGCCACTCGCCGCAGGCCGGCGTGTAGGAGGTGGTGGCCACATCGAGGCTGCGCACGCCCGCCGGGTCGGTGCCCACCGTGCGCACCGCGATGTTGAAGTCGAGCGGGAAGTCGAGCGTGGCGCCGGCGGGCGCCGGCACCGCGCGCGGATGGGCGGGGTCGCGGAGGTCGGTGACCTCGAAACGGAGCTGCGCCGCCGTCGCCGTCGGCTTCGGCGCCGGCTGGCAGCCTGCGAGCGCCGCGGCGGCGAGCAGGAAGGGCGATAGGATCGCTGGGCGAGCGGCCATCGGCGCAAACTCCCTCGGGCGGTTTCGCCTAAGCCTAGCCGCTGGCGGCGAAACTGATGACGGTGTTGCCGCCTTTGTGAGCGAGCGCGAAGGCACGCGTCGTGCGGCGGCACGCAAAGCTCGACCGTTGCGCTTCGGTTCGATACGCTGCGTTACGCGATGGGGAGGGCCGACCGTGCCGAGGTGGACTGCCTTGCGGCCGCTCGCGGCCCTGCTCGTGCTGCTCGCCGGCCTCGCCGCCTGCGCGCCGCCGGCCTACGACCCGATCACCGACCAGCAGATCACCGCAGTCGCGCAGGAGACCGACGGGCTGCTGGTGCGCCTCATCACCCTCGACGAGCGCATCACGCAATTGCAGAAACTCGATGATCCGGTCTCGCAAAAGGCGCTCGCCGACGCGCGCAAGGCGGCCGGCTACGGGGCCAACATCGACGCCTACGACCAGATCAGCACCGACCTCGCCACGCTGAAGCTGCGCATGACCGCGACGCCCGACCCGTCGGCCAAGCCGCTCGCGAAGTCGATCGACGCCATCAGCGACAACGTCACGGACCTGCAGCGCCTGCACGCAACGCAGGACCATCTGAGTGCCGCGGCACTGCAGGCTGTGCGCCCGGCGCTGCAGCAGCAGTTCCAAACGCTGATGCTCTATGAGCTGAATCTCAAGGCCGGCAAGCCGGGCTGAACGCCGGGAACGGGGGGAACGGACCATGGCGATCGACCAGCAGGTGTTGCAGGACGCGCTGAAAGCGGCGGCCGATGTCCTGGGCACGAAGTTCTCCTTCGTGCGCGCCGCGGCGACGGCGCAGATCACGGCGCTGGTCGCCAACGCGAAGGACATCGAGGACAACAAGGCGTCGATGACGCAGGCCGAATACGAGATGGTCAAGCGCATCCAGACCCGCGCGCTGGAAGGCGTGCTCGCCGGCTACGAAGCGATCGGCATCGTCGCCGCCGAACAGGCGGCGCAGGCCGCGTGGGATGTGGTGGCGATGGCGCTGCGGCAGTCGACGGGGCTGGCGTTCATCTGAGGCGACCGCGCCCCCCTCACCCCGGCCCTCTCCCGCAAGCGGGAGAGGGGGCGTGGCGGGATAGGCCTGACGCCCGGGCGGAAAGCGGTCGCACCGCGACCCCCCTCTCCCGCTTGCGGGAGAGGGCCGGGGTGAGGGCGCGCACGCCGCCGGGGCGGAAAGCGGTCGCACCGCGACCCCCCTCTCCCGCTTGCGGGAGAGGGCCGGGGTGAGGGTGCGCACGCCGCCCGGGCGAAAAGCGGTCGCACCGCGACCTCTCTCTCCCGCTTGCGGGAGAGGGCCGGGGTGAGGGCGCGCACGCCGCGAAAACTCAGGGCGCCTTGGTGCCGAGCTTGATCCAGCCGGGCTCGATCTCGCTGCGCGCGCGGTCCAGCGCCCAGCCGCCCGGGCCCTGCGTCACCCAGACGATCGCGTGCCAGTCGAAGGTGTTCGGGTCGTCGAACGCGGCCAGGCCGGTGCTGATCTCCACGCCCTCGCGGAAGTTGGACTGATAGACGATGTCGGTGGCGGCGCCGAACGGCACCGCGTTCTTCACGCCGGGAAAGTCGATCGAGTAGATGTACGGCAGATATGGCACTTTTACTTGCGGCGTCAGGCATTCGTCGTCGTTGGAATTGTCGTCGCCCTTGTTCGGCCCCTCGTGCAGGAAGCGCGTCCAGGTGCCGCCGTTGTGCAGGAAGGCCACGGTCTCGCGCACCCGCTTGATGTCGTACGTCGCGCCCGGCGCGTCGTCGGTGAGATAGGCGCGCAGCTCCATGCCGTTGGTGAAGCTGCTCGGCCCGTAGCCGTGACTGTCCAGCCCGAGGGCGGCGGGGCACAGCGCGCAGCAATTGTCGGCGGCGGTGGTGCCGCCATCCTGGTTGTGGAACTCCCAGCCGCTAACGCTGGGCGTGCGATGGATGGTGCGCGCATCGCCCGGCTCGGCGGCGTGGACGAGTTCGTGCAGCAGCACCCGCATGCCCTCGCGGCTGTCGGGGCGGAATTGCTGCGCGCCGAAGAACACCGCGTGCCCGGCGGTGAAGGCGCGCGCCCGCCACGCATCGGCGAGCCCAGCCGCCTCGCCCGGATAGATACGCACGCGCGAAAGATCGTGGCCCAGCACCGGCTCGACCCGCCCGCGCAGGTCGGCGTCCAGCGGGCGGCCGGCGCCGAAACGGGCGGCGAGCGCGGGGGCGGCATCATGCGCGGCCGGCGGCAGCGGGCGCAGCGGGCGCGCCGCGGGCGCGGGGGCGGCGAGCGCGCCCAGCATCGCGTCCGCCCGCGCATCGGCGCGCCGCTCGGCGGGCTCGGCCGGCGTGCTGAGACGCCATCCGGAACGCGCCGCCACTCGGGCGGCCGGCAGCCCGGGATTCGCCATCCTGGCAGTCGGCAGCTTGGGGGTCGCCAGCTTGGGGGTCGCGGCGGCTTTCATCGCAAGCGCAACGCTAGGGCGCGAGGACGCATGCCGGCAAGCGCCATGCGCGCCCGTTGTCTCAAAGCAACCTCTTGCATATGCTGCGACACGATCACAGAATAGTGCTCGCGTCCACGTATTTGTCCTCAAGTCGCAAGCGATGATGCGCGAGCAGGAACATGCGCACGGGAAATTTCGCTGCGACGCTGCTCAAAATGATGGACGCCAGTTAAGATTTCCTTCAGAATTTTGGCGCGATCTTGGGACACAACGCTAGCCGGACGGGCGTTCCACAAAGCGAGATTGTCAGCCGAACCGCGAAGTTTACAGAATCGATCTCGTCTGAAGACGCGAGAAAGGATAAGCCATGTACAATCAACGGAGCGGAGACTTCCTCGCTGCCGCTCGGAGCGACTTCGCTGTGGAGATGGCGACCACGGCAGAAGAACTACACGAGGTCTTCCGTCTTCGTTACCAAATCTACTGTCTGGAGCGAGGCTTCGAAGCAGGGTCGAACGGCCTGGAATTCGACGCGCACGACTCCTTCTCGCGCCATATCATTCTGCGCCACCTTCCGACCGGGCTCGCCATCGGCACAGTGCGGCTGGTGATCCCGCGGCTGCAAGGCCCGGAGGCACGCATGCCGATGGAGGAAGTGGCCGACGCGCCGCGCCTGCGCGCGCTGCCGCGCGCGGGCATCGCCGAAGTCTCCCGCTTCGCGCTCTCGAAAGTGCTGCGCGCCGAAAGCGCCTCGCTCGGCAGCCTCGCCCGCCTCGGCCTCATCCGCGGCCTGGTGCAGATCAGCGCGAAGCTGAACATCGGCCACTGGTGCGCGCTGATGGAGCCGAAGCTGCTGCGCCTGCTGGCCACCACCGCGATCCATTTCCAGCCGGTGGGGCTGATGGTCGAGCATCACGGCCTGCGCCAGCCGTGCTTCACCCCGCTCGACAACATGCTTTCCGGCGTGCGCGCCGAGCGCCCGGAGATCTGGAATTTCCTCACCGACGCCGGCCGGCTGTGGCAGGCGGCGCCGGAGGCCGTGGCCGCGTAACGCCGCTGGCCCGGCGTCTGCCCGCCGCCGCGGTTGCCTTCGCACCTCCACGATGGAAATGCTGGCCGCACATAGCGGCCAGAGCGTCCCATGGTGGTTTTCGAGCTCGTCATCGCGCTGCTTCTCGCCGGCGCGTTGCTGTTCGTCTGGTCGCAGCGCGCGGGCGTGCCGTACCCCGCGTTGCTCGCCCTCGCCGGCGCGGCCGCCGCGTTCATTCCCGGCACACCTGCGGCGACACTCGACCCCGAGCTGGCGCTCGTGCTGTTCGTGGCGCCGACGCTGCTCGATGCGGCGTTCGATGCCTCGCCGCGCGACATGCGCGACAACTGGATTTCCATCGGCGCGCTCGCCGTGGTGGTGGTGGCCGTGACCGTCGCCGCGGTGGCCTGCGTCGCGCACGCGATGGTGCCGGCGCTGCCGTGGGCGGCGGCGGTCGCGCTCGGCGCGGTGGTGGCGCCGCCCGATGCCTCGGCGGCGACGGCGGTGCTGCGGCAGTTGCGCCCGCCGCACCGGCTGCTGGTGATTTTGGAAGGCGAGAGCCTGTGGAACGACGCCACCGCCCTGCTCGCCTACCGCGCGGCGGTGGGCGTCGCGATGGGGGGCGCCTTCTCCGGCTGGAACATCACGGTCGCCGCCGTGGTGGCGGCCGGCGGCGGCGGGCTGCTCGGCTGGGTGCTGGCGCGACTGTGGCTGCGCCTGCCGTGGCGGCGCGCGGAAATCCCGGTCGCGGTGCTGGCGCAGTTCCTCGGCACCTTCGCGGTCTGGCTGCTCGCCGACCGGCTCGGCGTCTCGGCGATCATCACCGTCGTCGTCTATGCGATGACGCTGGCGCGCGAGGCGCCGTCGCGGCTCGGCGCGCGGCACCGCATCGCCAGCTACGCGGTGTGGGACGTGGCGGTGTTCGTGTTGAACGTGCTCGCCTTCGTGCTGATCGGGCTGCAACTGAAGGCGATCCTCGGCCGGCTCGACGGCGGGCTGGGGTTCTTCGCCGGCGTCGCCGCCGCGGTCTGCGTGACGGTGATCGTGGTGCGCATGGTCTGGGTGACGGGGCAGGTCGCCGTCGTGCGCTGGCGGGCGCGGCGCCGAGAAGCACCCGGAGAAGCACCCGGGGCAGCGCCCCGCTGCGGCATCGCGGCGCAAGTTGCGGCCCCCCACCATCGGCCACGGCCTCGTCGCCGGGTGGTGCGGCATGCGCGGCATCGTCACGCTGGCGACCGCGCTGGCGCTGCCGGAGGATTTTCCGCACCGCGACCTGATCGTGTTCTGCGCCTTCGCCGTCGTGCTGGTGACGCTGGCGCTGCAAGGGCTCACGCTGCGCCCGCTGATGCAGCGCCTGCACCTGCCGGCGGACGATTCGGTGGCGGAGGAAATCCGGCTGGCGCGCGCCGCCACCGCGCGCGGCGCGATGCAGGTGCTGGAAACCCACGGCGCCTCGGCGACGGCGGCGCTTCTGCAACGCGAATATGCCGCGCGCGCCGCCGGCGGGGCGGAGGCGCCGGTGCATGCCGCCTCGCTCGCCACGTTGCAGGGCGTGGCGGTGGCGGCGCAGCGGCTGATGCTGCAGGCGCTGCGGCGCGACGGCACGATCGGCGACGACGCGTTCCACGCGATCGAGGAGGAACTCGACATTATCGAGCTCACCGCCGACCCGCACGTGCGCACGGTGGACGACGCCGCGCGCGAGCCGTAGGGCGGATGCAATCCGCCACCGCGATGGCGGATTGCATCCGCCCTACGCCGGCTACGCGGGTTCGATCAGCGTCTCCAGCGGCAGGCGCACCGAGCGCGTGCCGGCAATCCGTGGCCGCGGCTGGCCGATGCGGGCCACGAACGCGCATTCCTCCGGCCCCGCGCCGATGGCCGCGCGGAACGCCTCCGCCAGCGCCCGCGCTTTCGTCTTCAGCGCCGCGTCCGCGGTGAAATCCGTGCCGCGCGCGCCGTGCTCGGCGAAGGCGATCATGGCGAGCGTGGGCTGCATGGCGAGGCCGAGCCGGGTCGCGGTGAGCCACACCCGCTGCAACGCCGCCCCCTCCGCCAGCAGGCTCGCGAGGTCGGGCGGCGCGCCCGGCGCGCGACGGGCGACGAAGAAGGCGGCGGAGGCGAGGCCGGGCAGGATGTCGGTCTGCAACGCCGTGCCGCCGGTGCCGAGCAGCCGGTTCATCCGGTGCATCCGCCGCCAGTCCGCCATCGCCCAGCGCAGCATCGGCAGCATCGCCCCGGGCAGGCCGAGCGCGCGCGCCGGCATGCGGTCCGGGCTCTGCCGGCGCTGCCAGTCGATCATGTGCTGGTGGATCGGGAAGCATTCCGGCGCGCGCAGCCGGATGTCGGTCGCGCGCGCGTTCAGCCGCGCCAGCGCCAGCCGCGCCCCGCGCGTCGCGTGCCATTCCAGCCGCAGCCGCGGCCCCGCCTCTGCCGTCAGCGCCGCCTCCAGCGCCGCATGCTCGGCGGCGGAGAGCGTGCGGCGGCGATAGGCGAGCCGGTCGACCGAGCGCAGCGTGACGAACGGCGAGCAGCCGGTCGCGCGCGATCCCCGGCGCGGGCGTCGAAGCGCACCCGCAGCGTGGGCGCCGGCGCCTCCGGCCTCGATCTGCCACGCCGCCGCACGCTCCCACCCGCTGGCGGCGATGCGCAGCGTCTCCAGCAGCATGCCGAGTGCCAGCAGCGTCGGCTCGCCGCCGCGGTACTCGTACGGGTTGGCGCCGGCCAGGTCGGCACCGGCCAGGTTGGCACCGGGGGCGAGCAGGCGCACCCGCACGGTGCTCTCGTCCAGGATCGCGAAGCGCCAGGGCTGCACGTTGTCGCCGCTGGGCGCCCAGCGGCCGAGATCGAGGATCTCCTCCAGCGGCGTGCGCCCCACCTCCGGCGGGTCGGGCGGCGGCGGGGCGGCGCGCACGGCGCGGGCATAGGCGCCGCGGGCGAGCCGGAGCTTCGCCGCTGCACCGGCCCGTCGAGGCCGTGGCGCAGGCGCGTCACCGCCATCCGGTCGCGATAGGCGTCGAAATGGTGGTGCCAGGGCGCCGGCTTCACCCCCGGCCGGCCGAGCAGCACCTTCACCGCCACCGCCCCCACCACGCCGGCGCAGAGCTGCACCGCCGCCGCGGTGGAGGGCCGCGCCTTGCGGGCGGCAGGTTGATGCGCATCGGCTCGACCAGATAGGCGCGGTGCAGCGGCTGCGGCACCAGGCCCATCAGGAAGCGCAGCGACTGCTCGTCCGCGCTGCGCCCGTCGAAGCCGAAATAGTCGTCGAAGCTCATCCCGTCCGGGGTGAAGACGAGGTAGCCCACGCCCATGCCGATCGGCGCCGCCGTGACCGCGGGGATGCCGAGCGCGCGGGCGCGGGCGAACACGCGGCGGCGGATCTCGATCTCGAAGAAGTCGAATCCGTCGACGAACAGGTCCGCCTCGGCAAGGAAGTCGTCCACCCCGTCCGGCGCCACGCCGGAATCGAAGCGGCGCAGGCGCAGCTCCGGGTTGATGGCGCGGGCCATGCCGGCCGATCACCTCGGTCTTGGGCTGGCCCAGGGTGGCGACCATGGCTCCCACCTGGCGGTTGAAGTTGGCGAACTCGAATGCGTCGAAATCCGCGAGCGTGAAGCCGCCGATGCCGAGGCGGGCGAGGGTCAGCAGGTGCACGCCGCCGACCCCGCCCATGCCGGCGATGGCGACGTGCCGGGCGCGCAGGACCGCCTGTTCCCAGGCGGTGAGCCAGCCCAGATTGCGATCGAAAGCGAGATCGTAGGGAAACCCCGGCGTTCGCGCCATTGACTCGCTCCCGCGCACGGTTGAGAGACGCGCGGCGGCGTGTTACCATGGGAAATCGTCGGTGCCGAGACGATCGATGACGACCTCCGCCGGGTTCGACGGCGCAAGAAGTGCGGTTCGGTGTGACGTGGGTAACAAAAATTATCACGGAACCCCAATTTAAACCGCTTGCAATCCGGACCGTGTTTCGGCATAGTTGCTTCATCGGATGGTTCGGGGCGTTGCGCCGGACCGAACGGCACGAAAGAGGACTCTCGATGGCCCGCTATCGCTCTACCGCAGCTTCGTTAACGGGAGCTGTTCTTGGCTGGCGCTGGCGGCCGGCGTGTCGTCGGGCGCGCAGGCTGGCACCGTCAAGTTCACCTGGGACCCGTCGGTCACCGGCAACACCACGGCCGGCAGCTTCAGGGCGGACCGCTTCGGAATCAACGACTGGGCGTCGATCGCGCTCCCGGCCGACCCGAGCGTCACCGGTTCGGTGACGGAGAACGGGTTCTTCGAGATCTCGGGGTTCACCCTACCAGGGTCACCCGGTCAGCACGGTCGACCAGATGGGCCCCGCCGGCTACGGCATGTATGAGGCGTTCAGCGCGACCTCGCACGTCGACCTGCAGCGGCTCGGGCAACTGCACCGGCAAGTTCGACAGCATCACGGCGACGCTGTACCTCTACTCGACGCAGAACGGGCTACGCGTCCTACAGCTTCGACTCGTCCGGCAACGTGCGACCTGACGCTGCCGAGCGCCGCGAACGCGGTTGCGCTCGCGACCGAGACCGGCCCACAACGGCCCGGCGCCAACTTCGCCGACATCACCGGCGGCGTCCCCGGCGCCAGCGTCGGCGTGAAGTTCAACCCGGTCCTGACCTCGTTCTTCCAGGCGCCCCCGTCGAACCTGGTGCTCGACCTGGAGCAGGTGTTCAGCAACACCACCGGCGTGGTCGGCGGCGTGCCGAGCCACTGCCCGACCACGGGCGTCCTGCCCTGCACGATCGAGATCAAGGGCGGCGGCGGCAACGCCGACTTCCTGGTGCCGGAGCCCGCCTCGATCGCATTGTTCAGCGTCGGCCTGGCGGCCTTCGGCTTCGTCCGCCGGCGCCTCGCCTGACCCCAACCGGCTTCACGGCAACGGCCCCTGGCGCAAGCCCGGGGCCGTTTTCGTTTGGCCGCGCCCCCTCACCCCTCACCCCGGCCCTCTCCCGCAAGCGGGAGAGGGGGAAGAAGGCGGCATTCGCGCGTGTGCGCCCCTCGGCTCGCGAGCAGCCGGGGCAACCAACGCCGCGCTCTCCCTCTCCCGCTTGCGGGAGAGGGCCGGGGTGAGGGTCCCCAGCCCGCAACGCCCGCCGCCTCCGCCGCGACGCGACGGATGCCGAGCGGGCCTTGTGGCGCGCCCTGCGCGACCGGCAGCTCGCCGGCCACAAATTCCGCCGCCAGCATCCGCTGCTGCCGGGCGTCATCGTGGATTTCGCCTGCGTGGCCAATCGCCTCGTGGTGGAAGCCGACGGCGGCCAGCACGACCCGGCCACCGACGCCGCGCGCACCGCCCGCATCCAGGCCGCCGGCTGGCGGATCGTGCGGTTCTGGAACAACGAGATTCTGGCCAACCCCGAGGGCGTGGTGCTGGCGATCCTGACGGCACTCGGCGAGCAGCCGCGGCGCGATCGCCGAGGCCCTCACCCCAACCCTCTCCCGCAAGCGGGAGAGGGAGAAGCGGCAGCAATCTCTCACGCCACGCCCCCCTCTCCCGCAAGCGGGAGAGGGAGAAGAGGCGGCAATTTTCACGCCACGCCCCCTCTCCCGCTTGCGGGAGAGGGTTGGGGTGAGGGATGAGGGTCGGCGACCCGAACACGCGCTCGCCCCTCCCTCTCCCACAGGCGGGAGAGGGAGGGGCGCGGCGCGTAGGCCCGGGAGGCTCGGGGCCTACGCGGCCAGGGCGGCGCGGCCGACCGCGTGGGCGATCTCGCGCACCCCGAACGGCTTCAGCAGCACCGTCTCGTTCACGCCGAGCGGCTCCAGCGAATAGGCCGCATCCGGCAGGCCGGTCGCGAACACCACCGGCGCGCGCGGGCGGCGGCGGCGCACCTCGTCGGCCAGCGCCCGGCCGGAGCGGCCGGGCAGGATCACGTCCGTCACCAGCACCACCGGCTGCCCGCGCGGCGGCAGCCGGTCCAGGCATTCATCGCCGTCGCGGCTGGCGATCACGCGATAGCCGTCGCTCGCGATCAGCATCGCCACCGTCTCGCGCACCAGCGGATCGTCTTCCACCACCAGCACGATCACCTCGCCGTCGCAGCGGCCCCCCGCCGCCACGTCCGTGCCCCGAATCTCCCACGCGGCCTCAGCGAATGAAGATGCTGAGCGAGGGCGGGAAGATCGCGACCGGCGGCGGCGCGTAGTACACCGGCGGCGGCGCCACGGCGACCACCGGCGGCGGCGCCACCACGATCGCGGCCGGCGGTGCCACCACGACGGCGGGCGGGGGATAGTAGTAGCCTCTTCCCGCATACCAGCCGGGTTGCCCATGCCAGGGATGCCCATGCCAGCCGTGCTGGCCGTGCCAGTCGTCAGCCCACGCGCCCGCACCCCCGGCAGCGGCGAGCACGAGGCCCGCCAGTGCCGCCAAGGCCACGGTCCGCCCGTCGCGCGTCCGGTTTCGATTCGCCTGCATTTGCGTCACACTCCATCCGTTTCGCTCTCTGACAGGGATCAATGCGTCACCGCCCCGATCACCGCGCCGCCTGCCCCGCCGAGGAGGCCGCCCAGCAGCACCGGGCCGCCGGCGATCGCGGCGATGCCGGCACCGGCCGCGGCGCCGATCGCGCCGCCGCTCAGCGCCCGCTGCTGCGTCCGCGTCATGCCCGAGCATCCGGCCAGCGCCAGAACGCCCATGCCCAGAACCACTACTCTGAAGACCACCACGACCCTCAAGGCGGTCATTGCGTCATCTCCGCTCGTTGGACCACTCTGGTTGCGCTCCCCGATTAGGGCGTTCAACCATGCGGCGACAACGCGTGCCCCGGCTTTGTCACGCGCTGTGACCGGCGGTCACAGGGCGCGGGTCCAGGGTACTTTCCTTCCTGTTGCCCCTTGCCTGCCTGCTGGCACTCTTCTGCCTGGGCTTGGGCGGCTGTGCCCTGTTCGCGCCGCCGAAGCCGAAGCCCGTGGTGCACCACCCGGCGCCGGTCGCGCACCATGCGCGCCCGCCGGCCAGCACCGCGCCCAGCGGCTCGGCCGCCGCCGCCGGCACCCTGCCGCATCCCCCGCCCGCGCCTGCGCCCGCGCCCGCGCCCGAGCCGCTGGCGCCGGTGGACGTGGTGGGCCTGTCGCAGTCGGAGGTGCGCGCCCTGCTCGGCCCGCCCGCCGCCCGCGTGGCGCAGGGGGCGAACGAGACCTGGACCTATCGCGGGCCCGGATGCAGTGCCGAGGTGGCTTTCTACTATGACGTGAGCCGCAGCGCCTTCTTCGCGCTCAGCCAGCGGTTGACCGGCGGCGGCGGCGCCCAGCAGTGTCTGGCGCAGGTCCATGCCGCCCATCCCTCCTGACCCGCCCCCTCCTGATCCGCCCCGCCTGAACGCAGGCGCCGGCCGGCCGCACGCGGCTGATGCTGGTCGATGACGACCGGCTGTTCCTCGCCACCTTCGCCGCCAACCTGCAGGCCGCCGGCTACCTTCCCGCCTGCTTCAACGAGCCGCGGGCGGCGCTGGCGGCGCTGGAGGCGGGGGCGGAGGCGGCGGCCTGCGTGCTCGACCTCGACATGCCGGGGCTCGACGGCCTCGCCTTCCTGCGCGCGCTGAACGCCGCCGGCGTCGCGGTGCCGGTGATCTTCCTCACCTCCCACGCCGGGCCGGTGTTCGAGGAGGCGGCGCTGCGCGAGGGGGCGGTGGAGTTCGTCGACAAGGGGCGCGGCCCGGCGATCATCCTGCGCCGCCTCGCGCTCGCCCTGCGCCCCCGCGCCGCCGCCGACCCGGCGGCCCCGCCCGACCTCGCCCTCGGCCGGCTCACGCTGCGCTGCCAGGCGCGGCGGGCGCTGTGGGACGGGCGGGAGGTGCCGCTCAGCCGCGCCGAGTTCGACGTGGTCCGCCACCTCGCCGCGCGCGCCGGCAGCGACGTGAGCTATCGGGCGATCTACGACGTGATCAAGGGCGAGGGGTTCCTGGCCGGGCCGGGCGAGGACGGCTACCGCGCCAATGTCCGCGCCATGATCAAGCGCATCCGCCGCAAGTTCGAGGAGGTCGATCCGGGTTTCGCCGGGCTGGAGACCTATCCCGGCTTCGGCTACCGCTGGCGCGGCAATGGCTGAGCCCAGCGATGGATAAGGCGGCCGTGCGTGACGGCCGCGGCGCGGGTGCCACGAAGCTGCGCCGCTCGCTCAGCCTGCAGGGCGTGGCCCTGCTCGCGATCCTGGTGGCGCTGCCGCTGCTGCTCTACTCGATCTTCGCGCGGGTGGAGGCGGACCGGCGCGCGCTGCTGCTGGGCGCGGTGCGCGACGCAGGCAGCGCGATCGCGGCCGGGCTGGCGCCGGACCTCGCCGCCACCGCCCCGGACCAGTTCGCCACCCTGCCCGGCCGCCTCGCCCGCTTCGCCGATCCCGGCCGGCGGATCGTGCTGCTGTTCCACCCCGCGGCCGGCGGGCCGGGCCAGTTCTTCTTCGTCGCCAGCGAGCCCGCGGTCGGCCCCGAGGCGATGGACGAGGAGCGCGACCGGCTGGCGGCACTGGGCGTGCTCGATTCGCTCAGCCGCTCCTGCGCCGGCGGCACGCCGCTGACCGAGCGGGTGGCGGGGGTGAACGGCGAGGGCGCGGTGATCACCTCCATCAACGGCGTCGCGGCGCCGGCCGGGTGCTGGGCGATCGTGATCGCGGTGCGCGCCCCCGGCCTGCTCGCCGGCATCAGCGCCGGGGCGCCGGCGGGCGAGCTGATGCTGGCGGGCGGCGTGTATCTGCTGATGGCGGGGCTGATCCTGCTGATCTTCGCCGGCGTCTGGCGCAACCTGCGCCGCATCCGCGCCCGCGCGCTGGCGGCCGGCAGCGACGGCGGGTTCCTGGAAGTCACCGACGTGCCGGAGATGGCGCCGGTGGCGCGGGCCATCGACCTCATGGTGCAGCGCCTGCGCCGCACCGCGGAGCTGCTGCGCCAGGCGGCGGAGGACAACGTGCACGCCTTCAAGGGCCCGATCGCCACCATCCGCCAGGCGGTCGAGCCGCTGCGCGCCCCCGGCCCGCCGCCCGAGCAGGTGCGCACCTCGCTCGCCGCGGTGCAGGCCTCGCTGGCGCGGCTGGACGGGCTGGTGCGCTCGGTCGGCCGGCTGGACGCGGCGACCGCCGACCTGCTGGAACTGTCGGCGGGGCGGGTCGATCTCTCGGCGCTGCTGCACGGGCTGATCGCCGATTGCCGCCAGATGCGCGCCGCCCAGGCGGTGACGATCACGGAGCGGCTGGCCGCGGACGTGACGGTGCTGGGCGAGGCCGGCGCGATCGAGAGCATTTTCGAGAACCTGCTGGAAAACGCCCTCAGTTTCTCACCGCCGGGCGGCGCCGTGGCGGTGGCGCTGCGGCCCGAGGGGGCGATGGCGGTGGCGACCGTCGAGGATGCCGGGCCGGGGGTGGCGGACGCGGCCCTGGAACGGATCTTTGAGCGCTACTACTCCGACCGCAGCGCCGCGGGCGAGGCGGCGGCGGCGCATTTCGGCATCGGCCTGTGGATCGCGCGGCAGAACGCCCGCGCCCTCGGCGGCGACGTGGCCGCCGTGAACCGCAGGCCGCGCGGGCTGGCGGTGTGCGTGCGGCTGCCGCTGGCGCCGGGATAAGGCGGGGCGAGGCGGCGCGGCCTCGACCCCCCGTCATGCTCGGGACAAGGCCGCGGGGAACCCGTCCCCTCCACCGTCATGCCCGGGCGCGTCCCGGGCATCCACGCCGTCACGCCACTGCCGGCCCCCCGCCACCGCGTGGATGGCCGGGACAGGCCCGGCCATGACGGGGAGAGCGCGCCCTACTTACAAGGCGGCGCAGTGCCGTCCGAGCACACCGCGGTCGAGCCGGGCGGGACGATAATGGTCGTGTTCTGCTTCGGCGGCGGCGGGTTGCTGCTGCTGAAGGACAGGCAGCCGCCCAGCGCGAAGGGCAGCAGGAGGGCGAGGCGAAGCACGCGCATTGTGGTCTCCCCGGTTTCATTCGTCGGCCCCCCATCTCCTGCCGGGTTTCCGCCGGCAAGGCCAGCCACGGTTTCGTTCACAATCCCGGATCGTGGCGCAGGCGGGCCGGTCGGGCGCCCCTCGCGGGACCCTTGCGTCCGGGGGCGGCGGTCCAAGCTGTGCTGGCAGTCACAAGGTGCAGGAGACGATCGCGATGCCGCTCGCCAAGATCCACATCCATGAAGGCCGCTACAGCGAGGAGCGGCTGACCAGCATCGGCCACGCCATCCAGGCGGCGCTGGAAGACGTGCTGCGGGTGCCGGCGGAGGATTACTTCCGCCTCTACTTCCCCCTGCCGTCGAACCGCTACGTGCACACGCCGGGCTTCCTCGGGATGAAGTATTCCGAGGACATGATCCTGATCGAGATCAGCTTCATCGCCGGCCGGCCGCGCGACACGCGGCTGGCGTTGCTGAAGGCGATCAACGCGAACATCGTCGCCGCGGTGGGCATCTCGCCCGACGACGTGCTGACCATGCTGTACGAGACGCCGGGCGAAAACATCTCCTTCGGCCGCGGCGAGGCCCAGCGCGCGCATATCGGCGCGGCGAGGTAGCCGGGGGGCCGCTCCCCTCCTCGCCGCCCCCTCACCCTCCCATCGCTGCGCGATGGGCCCCTCCCTCTCCCGCAAGCGGGAGAGGGGTTTTCCGTCTTGCCCCCTCTCCCGCTTGCGGGAGAGGGCTGGGGTGAGGGGTGAGGGGACGAGGGCGCCCCTCACCGCCCGTTCAGCGCCGCCACGATCATGTCGATCGCCTGCGCGTGCCAGCGCTGCACCGCCTTGTGGTCGGCGCCCAGGGCCACGCCCAGGCGGCGCCAGGGGTAGAGGTGGCGTTCGGTCAGCGGGTGGACCAGCGACCGGGCGCCCACCACCCGGCGCAGCACGTAGCGTTCGCGGGGGATCAGCGGGATCCAGGCCAGCGCCTCGTCCATGCGGGTGACGTGGGCGGCGTCGGGGACCGGGGGGCGCAGGCGGGCTTCCTGCCAGCCATAGGCCTCGCTCGCCGCCTGCACGACCTCCCACGCGCTCACCCGCAGCGCCGGGCTGGGGCCGGTGCGCGGCAGGGCGAGCAGGGTGCGGCCCGCTTCCTCCAGCCGCGCGACCACTTCGCGCTGCGTCGGTTGGCGCGCCGGTTCGTGCGCGGGTCGGGGGAACCGCGCGCGGCGGGATGCCGCCACTTCTCCCCGGCTTTGCCGGGGGAAGTGGCGCAACCGGCGCACCCCGCCCCGCCGCAAGTCTGACCGCGCCGCTTCGCGCGCCACTTTCCTCAAGACCCAGCACCATGCCCTGCTCCGTTCGAATTGCCGAAACTGTCGGACGCCGCGCGTCCACCACCCGCACCCCGCGCCGCGTCTTGCGGTGCACCGGGTCGCGGTAATCCGTCTCCTCCAGCAGACCGTTGCGCAGCCAGGCGCCGAGGATGCGGGTGGCCGCCGCCTCGGTCGGGCCGAAGCGCATCAGCACCGTGCCGGCCCACCGCTCCGCCGCCACCCCGCCCTGCCTTGTCGCCGCGAACAGCACCCCCGGCGCCGGGCCGGCGGCGATCTGATCGAGCGCGCGGTTGGCATCCGCGGCCGAGAAATCGGCGAAGGGGCTCGGCGGCGTCCAGGCGGCGACCGCGGCCACGGTGTCGCCGGCCGGGTAGAGCGGCGTCGCGTTGCCGAGCGGGATGCTCTCCAGCCGGAACCACTGCGCCGCCTCCGCCCGCGGGGCCATGTTCGCCTTGGCGTCGTCCAGCCGCACGTGGCGCCACCGCTCGGCGGGCGACACGCCGAGGCGCTCCGCCTCCTCCGGCGCCATGGCGCTGAGCACGGCGGCGGCGCGGGCGGCGTCGGTCAGCGCCTTGGCCCCCCGCGCCGCCTCCACGTCCACCGCCCCGCCGCCGAGTTTGCGGACGTGGTGGACCAGCAGCACCGCCGCCCCGGCCGCCTCCGCCACCTCCGCCCAGGCGGTGGCGGCGGCGTCCATGTGCGGGTTGGAGTTCTCGTCGAGCGCGTGGCTCTTCACGAACGGATCGACCACGATCAGCCCGACCTGCCGCGCCTTCGCCGCCGCCGCCACCGCGTCGCGGTCGGGGTGGACGACCATGCCGCGCCCGTCCAGCGCCGCGAGGCACACCCGCCGCTCGCGGCCGGAATGGAGGAACAGCCGGTCGCGCACGGCGTCGTCGGGCAGGCCGTGCAGGCGCAGGCAGGCGGCGAGGCGGCGGTTCAGCTCATCGAGCGGGTCTTCCAGGTTCAGCACCCAGGCGGGGGCGGCGTGATGCACCCGCTCGTTCAGGATCGGCTTGCCGGTGGCGAGTGCCACCGCCTGCGCCAGCGCCAGCGCCGACTTGCCGGCCCCGCCGGGGGCGGCGAGGACGCTGACGAAGCGGCGGATCAGGCGGGTGCCGTAGAGCCACTCGCGCGGCGGGATTGTTGCCGGGTCCGGGCAGCGGCGCCGGGACGGCGCGCGAGTGCGCGGCGGGGCGCTGCGCGCCGCCTCCCACGCCTCCCACACCCCCATCAGCGCCGCCCCGGCCGCGCAGTTCCGCCGCGACCAGGTCGGGCGAGCAGCCGTTCCATCCCGCGCCGGGTCAGCGCCCGGCGGCGATCGGCCGCCGCCGCCGCCGCCCGGACCAGGGCGGCGCGCGGCGCGCGGGCGGCGAGCAGGGGGCGGAGCGCGCGGGCGATGTCATAGGCGCGCCCGCGCGCGCCCGCCGCTGCCCGGCCACCGCATCGGCGAGGCGCCAGGCGCGGCGGGCGCGCCAGCCGGAGGGATCGGCTCCCGGCGCGGGCGCGGCGGCCAGGGACGCCGCCGCCTCCGTCTGCGCTCATCACGGCCGCTGTGCGACCAGGCGGGCGAGTGCCGGGGCGGCGCGCCAGGGTGCCTCGGGATCGCGTGCGTGGCGCATCAGTCCCAGCCCGGCCACTGGGTGCCGTCGAGCAGCGTGCCGGCGACCAGCAGGCCCCAGCTTCGCGGATGGCCGGGGGGCAGCGGGCCGCGCGCCATCTCCTCGCGTGGTGCCCGCACCTGCGGCGGGGGCCGCCCGCGCCGATCCGCCGCCCCCGCTCGCGCGCCACATCCGGGCTCACCGCCAGCGCCCCCGCGATTTCCGCCCAGCTCGCCCCCTCCGCCCGCAGTCGTCGCAAAAAGGCATCGAGCGGCGCCGTCCAACGGACGGCCCGCGTGGCGCGGGTCGCTTCCATCCAGACACTCCTATGGCGGGGAACGGCGCGGATGTTAGTTTCACTAACACGCGAGGTCAAGCGTTTGCGACTTGTCGGGTTAGACCCGCTGACGATAAACGATTCACATGAACGGACATGAGGACGTTGGCGCGCGCATCGCCGCGGGGCGGCGCGCGCGCGGCCTGACGCAGGCGGAGCTCGCCCAGGCCGTCGGCGTCTCGCGCAGCGCCGTCGCGCAGTGGGAGACCGAGCGCGCCGGCCAGGTGCGCGCCAACCTGACGCGCATCGCCGCGGCGCTCGGCATGTCCGTGCAGCACCTGCTGGGCGGCGAGGAGCCGCAGGCGGCGGAGAACGCGACCGAGCTTGCGCTGCTGCGCCTCTATCGCGAGCTGGGCGAGGAGGACCGCGCCCTGCTGCTGCGCACCGCACGCCGGCTGACGCGCGCGGGGCGGGACGGCGCGGGGTGAGGGGCGCACCCTCACCCTCCCATCGCTGCGCGACGGGCCCCTCCCTCTCCCGCAAGCGGGAGAGGGGCTTTTCTACTCCCTCTCCCGCTTGCGGGAGAGGGTTGGGGTGAGGGCGTGAGGGCCTAGACGGCGATCACCTCGCCGAACAGCTCCCACGCCTTGCCGTTCCAGCGCTGCAACTGCATCGCGCGGAGCGGGTGGAAGTTGGTGGCGCTGGTGGCCACGTTGATCCCCGGCAGCAGCGTGGGGATTTCGAGATCCTTGAGGCTCGCCGCCTGCTTCATGATGTTGGCGCGGGAGAGGTCATTGCCGCACTGCTTCAGCACCTGCATCAGCGTGGTCGCGACGCCATAGCGCGTAGACGTGGTTGGCGTCGGTGAGGTCGGCGCCGGGCATGTATTCTGGCCATGAACGCACGCCACTGCTGCATGCCCTCATCGTTCGCCCATTGCGGGTCGGTGGTGTCCTTGCCGTAGGCGGCGGAGATCACGCCCACCGCCTTCTCCACCCCCGCCGGGCTGATCACCGCGCCGACCGAGATCGACACGTTGGTCATGAAATGCAGCGGCTTCCAGTTGAGGTCGGCAACCTTGCGGATCATCTGCGCCGCCCATTTCGGCGTCGCGGCGGTGAGCAGCACGTCCACGCCCGCCGACTGCAGGCTCACCGCCTGGCTCTCGATGGTGGGGTCGGTGGTCTCGTAGGAGACCTCCTTCACCACCAGCTTCGCATAGGCGTCGCCGAGCCCGTCCTTCAGCCCGATCAGGTAGTCCTTGCCGAAATCGTCGTTCTGGTAGAGCACGCCGACCTTCGCCGCCGGCTTCTCGCGCAGGATATACTTGCCGTAGATCGCGGCCTCGGTGCGGTAGCTCGGCTGCCAGCCCATGGTCCACGGAAAATGCGCCGGATCGCCCCATTTGTCGGCGCCGGTCGCGACGAAAAGCTGCGGCACCTTGCTTGCGCGTTCATGTACTTGCCGCACCGCCGTCTGGCACGCGGTGCCGAGCCCGTTGAGGATGAAGGCGACGCCGTCCTGCTCCACCAGCCGGCGCGTCTGCTCGACCGTCTTGGGCGGGAGGTAGGCGTCGTCGAGCGAGATGAACTCGATCTTGCGCCCGCCGATGCCGCCCTGATCGTTCACCATCTTGAAAACGCCGTCTCGGCATTGGCGATCGCGCTGTAGGCGGAGGCGGGGCCGCTGTGCGGATTGGTGTTGCCGATCTTGATCGACTTGTCCGTCACCCCGGGCATGTCCGCCGCCCGCGCGCGCGCCAGCGGCGCGAGGGTCGCCAGCGCCGCCGTGCCCAGCCCCACTGTGCCCAGCCCCACTGTGCCCAGCAGCGTCCTTCGTCGAGATCATCGGTTGCTCCTCCCGCGCCGGCTTGTGAATGCGCCGCGCAGCGTGCCCGGCCACGCCGTGCGGCATGAGGAACAGGGTGGCGACCAGCAGCACGCCATAAACGACGCCGGGCGCACTCTTGTTCACCAGCTCCGGCAGGTTGGGCACGAACTGCACGAATGCGGCGCCCAGCACCGCGCCCGGCAGCGAGCCCGCGCCGCCGACCACCAGCCCCACGAACAGGGCGATGGAAAGCTGCACCGAAAAACTGTCCGGTGCCACGAACTGCACCGCGATCGCACCCAGCCCGCCCGCGATGCCGGTGAGCCGGCGCTGAGCGCGAAGGCGCGGGTCTTGACGCGCGCAAGGTCGATGCCCGCCGCCTCCGCCGCCAGCGGCATGGTCGCGGATCGCCACCATCGCGTGGCGCATGCGCCCCGCCAGCAGGTTGCGCGCCAGCGCGAACAGCCCCGCGGCGACCGCGACCGTGAACAGATACATCCACTGGTCGGGCGAGAGCGGCAGGCCGGCCGGCGCCTCCGGCCCGACGATCACCAGGCCCTGCACGCCGCCGGTCCAGCCTTCCGCGAAATGCGCGCGCAGGATCTGCGGCACCGCGACGGCGAGCGCGAACGTGACCAGCGCCAGATAATGCCCGGTGAGCCGCAGCGCCGGAAACCCGACCGCGAAGCCGAACGCCGCGCACACGGCGCCCGCCACCGGCAGCGTCGCCCAGTAGGGCCAGGCAAAATTCGTCATCAGGATCGCACTCGCATAGGCGCCGACGGCGTAGAACGCGCCGTGGCCGAGCGACACCTGGCCGGTATAGCCGGTGACGAGGCCGAGCCCGAGAATCGCGACCGCGTACACCGCCATCATGGTGAGCTGGAACAGGCGAAAGCCGCTGAGCAGGAACGCGGGCGCCAGCAGCAGCGCCGCAACGGCCAAGCAGCGCCGCCAGAAGCCAGCGCCGTGGGGCGCGAGCCGCTCATACGCGCCGCACCGTCACGCGCCCGAACAGCCCGGCCGGGCGCACCACCAGCACCGTCGCGATGATGACGAGGGCGAGCGTGAGCTTCAGCTCCGTGCCGACGAGATAGGCGCCGCCGAGATTCTCGATCACGCCGACCGCGAAGCCGCCGGCGACCGCGCCCGCCGGATTGTCGATGCCGCCGAGCAGCGCGCCCGCGAACGCATAGAGCAGCGCGCCCGCCATCATGTTCGGGTCGAGGAACACGATCGGCGCCGACCATCATCCCGGCGATGGCGCCGAGCCCGGCCGCGACGCCCCAGCCGGCGGCGAGCGTGGCAGCCGACGCGGATGCCGAGCAGGCGGCTGGAGTCCGGATTGAGCGCCGCCGCGCGCATCGCGAGCCCGACCTTGGTGTGCGGAAGAACAGCGACATCGCGATCAGCACCACGATCGTCACCGCCGTCATGCCCACCTCATGATCCGACACCAGCCCGCCGAACGCGCCGCCGCCGCCGCGCCCCTCGAACGGGCTGGGGAACTGCTTGATCGTGAAGCCGAACAGCCAGCCGCTGAGCCCGTTGAAGATCAGCAGCAGGCCGATCACCACGCCGACCACCGCCAGCGGCGAGCGCGCGCGCCATGCGCCGCATCACCAGCCGCTCCACCGCGACGCCGAGCACGAAGGCGATGACGATGGTGAGCGCGAAGGCGACCCAGTACGGCAGCCCGGCCTGGATCAGCATCAGCGCGATATAGGTCGAGAACGTCGCCATCTCGCCCTGCGCGAAATTCAGGTGATGCGTGCCGCGATACACCATCACCAGCGCCAGCGCCAGCGAGGCGTACACGCCGCCGGTGGCGAGGCCGGAGAGGGTCTGGTGCAGCAGCGCCGTCATCCGCCTCAATACCCGAGATAGACGCGCCGCACCTGCTCGTCGCGGCCGACCGTCGGCGGCGGGGCCGGCGAGGGCGACGCGGCCGGCATCGAGGATGCACGCCTGATCGGCCAGCGCGAGGGCCAGGCGCGCATCCTGCTCGACCAGCAGGATGCCGATGCCGCTTCCGCGCGGATCGCGCGCAGGATGGCGAAGATCTGCTGCACGATCAGCGGTGCCAGCCCGAAGCTCGGCTCATCCAGCAGCAGCAGCTTCGGCCGCGCCAGCAGGGCGCGCGCGATCGCCAGCATCTGCTGCTCGCCGCCGGAGAGCGTGCCCGCCTGCTGGCGCAGGCGCGGCGCGAGCTGCGGGAAATGGTCGAGCATGCGCGCGATGTCGGCGGCCACCCCGCGGTCGCGCCGCATGTAGGCGCCGAGCCGCAGGTTCTCGGACCGTGAGTTCCAGGAACGTGCCCCGCCCCTCCGGCACATGCGCGATGCCGCGGCGCGCGATGTCTTCGGTCGCGCGCCGCGTCGATGCGCGCGCCATCGAAGCGGATCTCGCCCGCGCGCGCGCAGCAGGCCGCAGACGGCGCGCAGCGTGGTGGTCTTGCCGGCGCCGTTGGCGCCGAGCAGCGCGGTGACGCCGCCCTGCGCCACGCGAAGTCGATGCCGTGCAGCACCTCGGCCGCGCCATAGCCCGCGCGCAACGCCGCGCGACCTCAAGCAGCGTGGGCATCTCGCCGCGCGCGCCGAGATAGGCGCGCACCACCTCGGGTTCTTGCTGCACCTGCTTCCGGCGTGCCGTCGGCGATCTTGCTGCCGGCGGCGAGCGCCACCACGCGCTCGCACAGCCGCATCACCAGGCCCATGTGATGCTCCACCAGCACGATGGTCAGCGCCGCGCCGCGTCGCGGACGCGCGCAGCAGCGCGGCCAGGTCTTCCACCTCGCTGTGATTGAGGCCGCCGGCCGGCTCATCGAGCAGCAGCAGCGGCGGCTCGCGATCAGGGCCCGCGCGATCTCGACCCGCTTCGCGGTGCCGAACGGCAGCGCCGCCACCGGCCGATGCGCGCGTGCGCGCGAGATCGAGCAGGTCGAGCACGGCCGTCAGCCGCGCCTCGCGCCGACCGCCGCCTCGCGCCGCGCGGCGGCAGGCGCGAGGGCGTGGGCGAGAAACCCGGAGCGGCCGAGCGGATGCGCGCCGACCAGCACGTTCTCGCGCACGCGTCATGCTGCGGAACAGCGCCAGGTTCTGGAACGTGCGGCCGATGCCGAGTGCGGCGATGCGGTGGCGCGGCAGCGCCGGTGACGCGCTGCCCGCGCAACAGGACCTCGCCGCGATGCGGGCGATAGAAGCCGCTGATGCAGTTGAACAGCGTGGTCTTGCCGGAGCCGTTGGGACCGATCAGGCCGCAGATCTCGCCCTCGTGCACGCAGAAGGAAACGCCGCCGAGCCCGATCACCGCGCCGAAGCGCACGGCGATCTCGCGCAGATCCAGCAGCACGTCGGCCGTGGCCGCCCGCATGCGCCTTCCTCCCTTCCGCGCGGCGCGAGGTTATGGCCGTAAGTTGCCGACACGCAAGCCGGGGGCGCAAGCCGGGCTGTACACCTCGAACATTTCAAGAACGACCGCTGACTTGCCCGTCATGCGTTGACCCCGCCCCGCTGCTCGACAATGCTCGGGTCGCCATGTATGCCGCGACGATCGGCCAGGAACGCTACCGGTTCGCCTCGCTCGCCGCGCTGCTGGCGCAGGCGAGCCCGGCGCGCAGCGGCGACCGGCTGGCGGGCATCGGCCGAGCCCACCGCCGAGGCGCGGGTGGCCGCCCAGTTCGCGCTCGCCGACCTGCCGCTCGGACGCTTCCTCGAACGAGCCGGTGGTGCCCTACGAGGCCGACGAGGTCACGCGGCTGATCATCGACACGCACGACGCGGCGGCGTTCGCGCCGGTGCGCTCGCTGACCGTGGGCGAGTTGCGCGACTGGCTGCTGTCCGACGATGCCGACTCCCGTGCCCTGGCCGCACTGGCGCCGGGGCTGACGCCGGAGATGGTCGCCGCGGTGTCCAAGCTGATGCGCAATCAGGACCTGGTCGCTGGTCGCGCGCGAAGTGCCGCGTCGTGACGCGCTTCCGCAACACGATCGGGCTGCCCGGGCGGCTTGTCGGTGCGGCTGCAGCCCAACCATCCGACCGACGATCCGCGCGGCATCGCGGCCAGCATCCTGGACGGGCTGCTGCTACGGCTGCGGCGACGCGGTGATCGGCATCAATCCGGCCACCGACAGTCCGGAGCGCACGTCGCGCGCTGCTGCAGCTGCTGGACGAGATCCGCGACGCGGCTGGACGATCCCCACGCAGTCCTGCGTGCTGGCCCACGTCACGCACCACGCTGCGAAGCTGATCGGCCGCGGCGCGCCGGTCGACCTGGTGTTCCAGTCGATCGCCGGCACCGAGGCCGCCAACCGCAGCTTCGGCGTCGATCGCTGGCGCTGCTCGACGAGGCGCGCGAGGCGGCGCTGGCGCTCGAGCGCGGCACGCTCGGGCGACAACGTGATGTACTTCGAGACCGGCCAGGGCAGCGCGCTTGTCGGCCGAGCGCGCATCACGGCGTCGACCAGCAGACGCTGGAAGCGCGCGCCTACGCGCGTCGCGCGCGCGCTTCGAGCCGCTGCTGGTCAACACCGTCGTCGGCTTCATCGGCCCGGAATACCTGTACGACGGCAAGCAGATCATCCGCGCCGGGCTCGAGGACCATTTCTGCGGCAAGCTGCTGGGCGTGCCGATGGGCTGCGACGTCTGCTACACCAACCACGCCGAGGCCGACCAGGACGACATGGACACGCTGCTGACGCTGCTGGCGCGGCCGGCGTGCAACTTCATCATGGGCGTGCCAGGCGCGGACGACGTGATGCTCAACTACCAGAGCACCTCGTTCCACGATGCGCTGGCGCTGCGCGAATTGCTCGGCAAGCGCCCGGCGCCGGAGTTCGAAGCGTGGCTGGCGGCGCAAGGGGTTTTCGACGCCGCCGGGCGCATCCGCCCGCCCGGCCTGCCGCCGCGGCTGCGCGCGCTGCTGCCGCGCCGCATGAGCGCCGGGCCGCCCGTCGCGGATGTGTGGGCGGCGCTGCGCGGCGCTGACCCCGGCGCGGATCGGCCTCGCCCGCAGCGGCGCCTCGCTGGCCACACGGCCCATCTCGACTTCCAGCTCGCGCATGCGCGGGCGCGCGACGCGGTGCACGCGGAGCTCGACATGCCGCTTCTGGCGGCGGACGGCGGCGGCGTTCGGGCTGCCGGTGCTGCGCGTGGAAAGTGCAGCGGCGGCGCGCGAGGAGCTTCGTGCGGCGCCCCGATCTCGGCCGCGTGCTGGCGCCGGAAGCCGCCGCCGCGCTCGCGCCGCATGCCGGCGCGCATGACGTGGCGTTCGTGCTGGCCGACGGGCTTTCCGCCGGCGCGGTGCAGCGCCATGCGGTGCCGCTGCTCGCCGCCGCGCTGCCCGTTTTGCGCGACGGCGGCTGGCGGATCGCGCCGCTGGTGATCGTGCGCGGCGGGCGGGTCGCGATCGGCGACGCGGTGGCGGCGGCGCTCGGCGCCGACGTCGGTCGTGGTGCTGCTCGGCGAGCGGCCGGGGCTGTCCGCGCCGGAGAGCATGGGCGCCTACGTCACCTGGCGCCCGCACGCGCAACGACGGATGCCGAGCGCAACTGCATCTCCAACATCCGCGCGGGCGGGCTCGGCGCGGCGGCGGCGGCGGCGCAGCTGGTGGCGCTGCTGGGCGCGATGCGGGCGCGCGGGTGTTCGGGCGTGGCGCTGCGCGAAGCCCCTCACCCCAACCCTCTCCCGCAAGCGGGAGAGGGAGAAGGCGGTCCTGAAACCCCTCTCCCGCTCGCGGGAGAGGGAGAAGACGGTCGCAAAACCCCTCTCCCGCTTGCGGGAGAGGGAGGGGCCCGCGCCGAAGGCGTGGGAGGGCGAGGCGCGCGTTCAGTCCCCCCGCAGCCGATAGCCCACCGGCAGCAGCCGCAGCCCGAACCGCTCGTCCGCCCCCCAAATGCCGCGCGGCAGCAACAGCGCGAACACCAGCGCCACCGCGCCGAGCCCGACCAGGTACCAGACGCCCGTCGCGCCGAACCACGTCTCGATCGCGAAGAACAGCACCGCGCCGAGGATCGCGCCCTCGAACGTGCCGATGCCGCCGACCAGCACCATGAAGATCATGTAGGCGGTCCACTGCACGCGAGAAATACGTCTTCGGCTGGAAGGTGATGCGCGGTGGCGAGCCACAGCGCGCCCGGCCATCGCCGACGCCGAACGCCGCCAGCACGAAGAGCAGCCGCTTGGTGCGCGGCGACGCGCACGCCGACCGAGGCCGCCGCCTCCTCGTTGTCGCGGATCGCCTGGATCGCCGCGCCGATGCGGCTGCGCAGCAGGACGAACAGCACGCCGAGCAGCGCCACCATCGCCGCCAGCGCCAGCCAGTAGGTCGATCGCGCGCCGCGAGCGGCGCGTCATAGGCGTTGAGCGCGATCAGCGAGGTGCCGGTCTCGCCGTGCACCAGCGGGTCGAGATTGACCAGCAGGTGCGCGAGCTCCGCCACCACCCACATGCCGATGGCGAACTCGCCGCCGCGCAGGCGCAGCATCGGACAGCGACAGCGGCACCGCGATCACGCCCGACCAGCACCGCCGCCAGCACCAGCGAGGATAGAACGGATCGAGCCCGCAGTCGGCGAGCCGGACGGCGAAATAGGCGCCGAGCCCGAAGAACACCTGCTGGCCGACCGAGACGAGCCCGCCATAGCCGGCGAGCGCGTTCCACATCGCGGCGAGGATCACGTAGATGAACAGCGTCGTCAGCCGGTCGATCGCAGCCGGCGCCGAGCAGAGCGGCGCCGCCGCGAGCACAGCGACCAGCAGCGCCGCGACGCCGACGGCGGCCGCGCGACGCGCCGGTCCAGCGCTCGACCGCGATGCCGGCTGCGCGTTCATGCGCGCTCCTCGCCGGCGCAGCGCCGCCGGTCGACGCCGCCGGCAGCAAAGCGCGCGAACAGCACGACGAGGAACACGACGTGGCCGGCGATCAGGAAGCCCTGCGGGCTGATCTGCGCGCCGATCGATCTGCGCGACGCCGAGCACGATGCCGCCGACCAGCGTGCCCCACAGCGAGCCCGCGCCGCCGATCACCGCCGCCTCGAAGGCGAACAGCAGTTGCGTCGCGCCCGGCATACGGCATCGAACGTCGCGCGCATGCCGAGGAACGCGCCGGCGAGGCCGACCGTGCACCATGGCGATCGCCGTCGCCGCCGCGTTGACCGCGCGCGCATTGATGCCGACCAGCCCGGCCGTGTCGGGGTCCTCCGCCGTGGCGCGGATCGCGCGGCCGAGCGGCGTGTGAGCTCAGGAACAGCTGCAGCCCGCCGAGCACCACCACCGCGACGGCGAAGATGAGCACCGCCAGCTGGCCGACGTAGATGTCGTCGGTGATCGGCCAGGAATCATAGGACAGCGTGCCGATATAGGGCGCGAGCGAGCGCGTGTCGGCGCCGAACTCCTCGAACAGCAGATTGTCGATGACGATCGCGAGCCCGAACGTGGCAAGGATCGGCACCAGCAGCCCGGCGCGCAGCGCTGCGCTCGAGCACCAGCGCTGCAGCAGCCAGCCGAGCGCCGCCATCGCCGGCAGCACGATCGAGCAGGCCGAGGAACGGCGAAATGCCGAAGCGATCGGCCAGCACCCACAGCGCGAACGCCGCCAGCACGGCGAGGCTGCCATGCGCCAGGTTGATGATCCGCATCACCCAGAACATGAACGCAGGCCCGCAGGCGATCAGCGCGTAATAGCCGCCGAGCAGCACGCCCTGGATGAGCTGGTTGAGCAGGATCATGCCGACCCCGCCTTGCTCGCGGCCTGGCGTGCAGGCCGAAATAGGCGTCGGTGATCCGCTCGCGCGTCAGCTCGGCCGCCGGCGCCCTCGAGCGACGATCTGCCCCTCCAGCATGCAGAGCACCCGGTCGGCGACGCGCCAGCGCGCGCTCCAGATCCTGCTCGACCAGCACGATCGTGGTGCCGGTCGCGATCAGCGTCGCGAGCGAGGCGTAGACGCGCGTCGACCGCGAGCGGCGACAGGCCGAGCGACACTTCGTCGAGCAGCAGCACGCCGCGGGTTGGTCATCAGCGCGCGGCCGATCGCCGTCGCCTGCTGCTCGCCGCCCGAGAGCGTGCCGGCGCGCGGCGTGCGGCGCGGCTTGCAGATCGGGAACGTCTCGAGCACCGTCGCCGAGGGTCCACGGCCCCGCGCCGGCCGGCGGCGCGCGCCGAGCAGCAGGTTCTCCTCGACGGTCAGCTGCGCGAACAGCCGCCGGCCCTCCGGCACCAGCGCGAGGCCCAGCGCCGACGCGCCGGTGCGCCGGCACGCCCGTGATGTCGGCGCCGTCGAGCAGCACGCGCCCGCCGCTCGGCGGATGCGCGCCGGCGATGGCGCGCAGCAGCGTGGTCTTGCCGGCGCCGTTGGCGCCGACCAGCGCCACCGTCTCGCCGGCCGCCACGGTGAAGGAGACGCCGCGCACCGCCTGCAGCAGGCCGTGCCGCGACGTCGAGCGCCTCGACCGTCAGCAGGGTCATTCGGGCGCGCCGCCGAGATAGGCGTCGATCACCGCCGGGTCGGCCATCACCGCGCGCGGCGTCGCCGTCGGCGATGATCCTGCCGGCGTCCATGCAGATCAGCCGCTCGGCGACCTGCAGCAGCACGTGCACGATGTGCTCGATCCAGACGATGGCGATGCCGCGCGCGCGCAGTTGCGCGGATGGTGTCGACCAGCTCGCTCGCCTCGCGCGTCGGTCAGCCCGCCGCCGATCTCGTCGAGCAGCAGCACGCGCGGGGCCGGTGGCGAGCGCGCGGGCCAGTTCCAGCCGCTTGCGGTCGAGCAGGCCGAGCGTCTCGGCCCGGCGGTTGGCGAGCGCGCAGCATGCCGCAGAGCGTCGAGCGCCTCGATCGCGCGCGCATAGGCTTCGCTCGCGCGCGCAGCCGCCGCCATGCGCGGCGGCGACGAAGCAGTTCTCGAACACCGTCATGCCGGTGAACGGGCGCGGGATCTGGTGCGTGCGCACCAGGCCGCGGCGGCAGCGCTCCGCGGCGGCAGCGCCGTCACGTCGGCGCCGCGGAACGCCGATCCGCCCCGGCCTCCGGCCGCTGCGCGCCGGACGAGCACGGAGAGCAGCGTCGTCTTGCCCGCCCCGTTCGGCCCGACGATGCCCACCGCTTCGTCGGCGCGCATGGCGAAGTCGACCGCGTCCAGCACCACCAGCGCGTCGAAGCGCTTGTGGATGCCGGACGCGGCGAGCACGGCGCCGCCGGATTCGAGGGTCATGCGCGGGCCGGGGGTGACGTCATGCGACGCGGCGACGCGGGGCGGGAGGGGGGCGCATGCGGGCGCGAGAGGATTCCGTCATGGCCGGGCTCGTCCCGGCCATCCGACGCGGGGGGCGCGCGACTCGGTGTCGGCACGCAGGCGGCGGGCGTCGGGGCGCGCCCGTCGCGACGTACCACCGCGCGGCGCCGCGTGGATGCCCGGGACAGGCCCGGGCATGACACGAAGGGGCGGCGGCGCGGGCGTCACGACGCGGCGCGCAGGCGCGCACGCGAAAACACCGTCATGGCCGGGCTCGTCCCGGCCATCCACGCGGGAGACGCGCACGGGTGTCGGCACGCAGGCGCAGGCGCGGCCGCGCCGTGCACCACCCGCCACGCGGCGCCGCGTGGATGCCCGGGACAGGCCCGGGCATGACACGAAGGGGCGGCGACGCGGGGCGTACGACGAGGCGCGCAGGTGCGCACGCGAAAACACCGTCATGGCCGGGCTTGTCCCGGCCATCCACGCGGTGAAACGCGACGGGTGTCGGCATGCAGGCGCAGGACCGCGCCTCGCACCACCCGCCACGCGGCGCCGCGTGGATGCCCGGGACAGGCCCGGGCATGACAGGAAAATGCCGCCGCGCACGCCCGCAAGCGCCGCGCCTCACGCGTGGTACGGCAGCAGCTTGGCCTGGATCGGCACGTTCGGGTCGGTCACGTTCTCGACCACCACTTCATCCACCTTGAACCGGCTGCCGCGCGGCGCCTTGATCCATTGCGAGCCGATGATCGGCCCCGGCGCCACGTTCGGCACCGGGCCGTGGGTGAAATCGACCTTGCCGCCGATCGTCACCGTGTCCAGCGTCGCGATCGCGTGCGCCACCCGCGCCTTGTCGGCGGGATCGCCGCTGTTGGCCAGGGCCGTGAACCCGGCGTCGAACAGTGCCAGCGAGGCGCCGAGCTGCTGCGTCCACTGCTTGCCCGTCGCCTTCTCGTACCCGTCGCACAGCTCGGTGCCCGTGACACCGGTCAGCGTGGACTTGTACGGGAACACCTTGTGCCAGTAGACGGCACTGGCGAGGTTGTAGCCCAGCGCGCCCAGCGCCTCGATCTGCGAGGGAAACAGGCCGGTCTTGGCGATCTGCGCGATCTTCACCATCCGCGTGTAGCCCTGCTGCGCGGCCTGCCGCCAGAACGCCGCGAAGTCCGGCGGGATGGGGAAGGTGTTGAAGATCTCGCAGCGCTCCTTCTTGAAGGTCGCGATCTGCGCGGCGTAGTCGGTGGTGCCGTCCTCGTACGGGCCGGGATCGACGATCGTAAAGCCCTCTTTCGCGAGCTTCGGCGCCAGGTGCGCGCGGATCGCGTTGCCGTCGGCATCGTTGGGATACAGCACGCCGACCTTCTTGTTGGTCGCGATGCCGCCGTGCTTCCACATCGAGACGTAGGTGCGGAAAAACTCCTCCACGCCGAAGCCGAAGTGATAGGTCCACTTGAACGGCGAGGGCTGGCCGGGCTTGGCGCCGCGGCCGAAATACCACGCCTCCCACGGCATCACGGTGGACAGGCACGGCACGCCCGCCGCCTCGCACGCATCGGCCACCGGGTTGATGGTCTCCGGCGTCGAGACCGGCAGCATCAGGTCCACGTGGTCGGAATTGATCAGCGTCTTGGCGAGCTGGCTGGCGCGCGCCGGGTCGGACTGCGTGTCGCGGTCGAGGATCGTCACCTCGTAGGTCTTGCCGCCGGCGACGAAACCCTTCGCCAGCGCCTTGCGCACCAGTTCCAGCACATAGCCGTCGGTCTCGCCGAAGCCGGCGAGCGCGCCGGTGCGCGGGCTGACGAAGCCCACCTTCAGCGTGTTCGCCGCCCCGGCCGCGAAGCCGCGCCGCGCGGCGCCGGCGAGTGCCAGTCCCCCCGACGCGGCAAGCAGCCCGCGCCGCGACAGCCTCCCGAACCCATCCATCGCCTCCCCTCCTTCTCCCGGTTGGACGGGAGGTTAGCGGCGGGACAACGCGCGCAAAATGCCCTTTCTCGCATCCGTTCCCACCGGCGCCACCTGGGCCGGCCGGCGCGACACGGCGGCCTGGAAGCGCACGGCCAGCGCGCTGTACAGCGGGTGGCGGCAGATCAGGCGCGAGACGCCGAACGCCAGCATCGCGGTCGCCAGCAGCGGGATCGTCATGCGCTGGTTGTCGGTCATCTCCATCACGATCAGCGTCGCCGTGATCGGCGCCTGCACCACGCCGGAGAAGTAGGCGACCATGCCGAGCAGCACGAACGCCCCTTCCGGCGCATGCGGCACGAGGTTGGCGAGCCACTGGCCGATGCCGGCGCCGACCGCGAGCGAGGGGGCGAAGATGCCGCCCGGGATGCCGGAGAGGTAGGAGACGGCGGTCGCCAGCAGCTTCTCCACCGGGAACAGCGGCCCCACGCCGGCGGTGCCCTCCACCACCCCGCGCGCCTGGGCATAGCCGGTGCCGTAGGTGGCGCCGCCGGAGAGCAGGCCGAGGATGGCGAGCGCCAGCCCGCACAGGGCGGCGAACCCGACCGGGTGGCGCATCAGGATCCGCCCCGCCCGCCCCGGCAGCCCGCGGCTGGCCGCGACCAGGATGGCGCTGAACGCGCCGCCCGCGAGGCCGCCCGCCAGCGCGCACAGCGCGACCGCGATCCAGCCGGCGCCGAAGTTCAGCTCGGCCTGCGTCGCGCCGAAATAGGTGTAGTTGCCGGCCAGCGCCAGCGTGGTGATGCCGGCCAGGATCACCGCCGTCAGCACGGTGCCGGAGGTGCGGGTCTCGAACGAGTGGCTCAGCTCCTCGATCGCGAACACCACGCCGGCCAGCGGCGTGTTGAACGCGGCGGCGATCCCGGCCGCGCCGCCGGCCAGCACCATGCCGCGCTGCAGATCGAGCCGGCCCGGCGCCATCCGCCGCCCCACGGCGTGCATCAGCGAGGCCCCCACCTGCACCGTCGGCCCCTCGCGCCCGATGGAGGCGCCGCAGGCGAGGCCGAGCAGGGTGAGCAGGATCTTGCCCACCGCGATGCGCGGCGACAGCACCCGGTCGACCGCGCGCGGGTCATCGAGCTTCAGGGCGGCGATGGTCTGCGGAATGCCGCTGCCCTGGGCGCCCGGAAACACCCGGCGGGTGAGCCAGGCGGAGAGCGCGAGCCCGGCCGGGGCCAGCAGCAGGATGCGGTAGGGCTGCCCGTCCAGCAGGTACGCGAACACGCGCTGCGCGGCGTCGGCGGCCTGGGCGAAGCCCAGCGCCACCAGCGCCACCGCGATCGCGGCCAGCCAGGTCATCAGGTTGCGGCCCCACAGGCGCGGAGAGAGCAGCCCGGCCACCCGGCGCAGCCGCATTCGCAGAAGGCTCAGCATCGCCAGGCCCTCCAGTCGGCCGCGGTGTCGATGTCACGCAGCCGGCGCAATAGCGCCACCGGCCGCCCGGCGAAACCGCGAAGTGTGTCGGCGAGCGCATGCGGCCCCGACCAGCGCACGCCCCGCGAAGGGATGCGCGGGCCGGCGCGGGCCGAGCGCCACCAGCCAGTAGCCGCCATCCGCCGCCGGCCCGAACGCCGCGTGCGCCGCGCCCAGCCGCCGGAACGCGGCCGCCACGTCGGCGGCGCCGAGGCCGGGGATGTCGCAGCCGACGATCGCCACCCGCCCGCGCGGATGCCGCCGCACCAGCCGCGCCATGCGCGCGCCCAGATCCCCCCGCCCCTGCCCGACGCGCGGCAGGCCCCGTGCCCAAGGCCCGCGCGCCCAAGGCCCGCGCGCGCGATCAGGCGTGACCGCGAGCACGGTCGCGAACCGCCGGTCGCGCGCCCAGCCGGCGCAGGGTCTGCGCCAGCAGCGCCCGATGGCACGCGAGCGCCGCCCGCGCCCCGATCGCCCGCGCCAGCCGCCGCTTCACCGTGCCGAGGCGCGGGGCGCGGGCGAAGACGTAGACCGTGTCCCTCACGCGTAGAGCCGCACCAGCGCGCGCGGCGGCACGCCCACGGCATAGAGGCTCAGGCAGGCGAGGTTGCGGGCGGAGCGGCGGCGCCACCCCTCCCGCTCCCACCGCGCCGCCGAGGTGACGGCGGCGGCGTCGAGCGGCACCAGGCGGCGGCGGCCGAGGCGGCGGACCAGATCGACATCCTCCATCAGCGGCAGCGGCCGCATGCCGCCCACCGCGGCCAGCAGCGCGCGCGGCAGCAGCAGGCCCTGGTCGCCATAGGGCAGGCCGAGCGCCCGGCAGCGCCAGCCCACCAGCCGCTCCAGCCGGCGCGCGCGGGGATCGGCGCTGTCGAGGGCGAAGCGGAAATACCCGGCCCGGTCGTCCCCCGCCGCCATGAAGGCACGCGCCACTGCCGCCCAGCCGGGGGCGAGGCGGGTGTCGGCATGCAGCAGCAGCAGCCAGGGCGCCCGCGTCGCCGCGATGCCGGCGGCGAGCTGCACCCCCCGCCCGCGCGGGGCGGCGAGCACGCGCGCGCCGGCCGCCCGCGCCACCGCCGCCGTGGCATCGGCGCTGCCGCCATCGGCGACCACGATCTCCGCCGCCGCCGTCCCCAGCGCCGCGAGCGTCGCCGGCAGCGTGGCGGCGGCGTTGAGCGTGGGGATGACGCGGCGAGGGCGGACTCAGGGCGCAAGGGTCGGCGGGCCCGCATGTTCGCTCATTGTTCTTGACCGTTCCCCCGCCCTTTGGCAGGCTGCCTCCTGAACAGAGAGAGAACACAAACCATGCGCGCCATGATGCACGCGCGCCCCGATACGGACCAGCGCGCGCCCGATTTTCCCGATCCCGGTCCCGACCCCGATCCGGGGGAGCCGGACCTGGCCCCGCCCGCAGCCAACCTGGCCCCGCCCACGCGCAAGGGCCGCGGTGCGGCGCTGAACCCGCGCAACCGGTTCGAGCGGCATGCGGCGGCGCCGTTCGACGACGGGTGGAGCACCATGGCGGCGGAGCTGGCCGACCTGCCGCCGCTGTCGACCACCCTCACCCGCGACACCGCGCGCAGCGTGATCGCCTACAACGACAGCCCCGATATCGGCTTCGACCGCGCGGTGAACCCCTATCGCGGCTGCGAGCACGGCTGCGTCTACTGCTACGCGCGGCCCAGCCACGCCTATCTCGGCTACTCGCCCGGCCTCGATTTCGAGACCAAGCTGACCTTCAAGCCGGATGTGGCGGAGCTGCTGGAGCGCGAGCTGCGCAAGCCCGGCTATGTGGCGCGGCCGATGGCGCTCGGCTCCAACACCGACCCCTACCAGCCGGTGGAGCGCACGCTGCAACTGACGCGCGCGGTGCTGCTGGTGCTGGAGCGGTTCGGCCATCCGCTCAGCATCGTCACCAAGTCGGCCGGCGTGCTGCGCGACCTGGACATCCTGCAGCGGCTGGCGGCGCGCAACCTGGTGCGGGTGTGGCTGTCCGTCACCACGCTCGACCCGGCGCTGGCGCGGCGGATGGAGCCCCGCGCGCCCACGCCCGCGCGCCGGCTGGCGGCGGTGGCGGCGCTGACGCAGGCCGGCGTGCCGGCGGGCGTGCTCGCCGCGCCGATGATCCCCGGCCTGAACGACGCCGAGCTGGAGCGCATCCTGGAAGCCTCCGCGAAGGCCGGGGCGGAGAGCGCCGGCTACGTGCTGCTGCGCCTGCCGCTCGAGCTGCGGGAGATCGTGGAGGACTGGCTGCACCGCCACTACCCCGACCGCGCGCGGCGGGTGCTGGCGCTGATCCGCGAGACGCGCACGGGCGCGCTGAACGATGCGCGCTTCGGCAAGCGCATGCGCGGCAGCGGCCCGTACGCGGAGCTGCTGGCGCAACGCTTCCGCCGCGCGGCGCGGCAATACGGGCTGGAGGGGCGGCGCGAACTGGACTGCTCGGCATTCGCGCCGCCGCAGGTGGCGGGGGCGACGGGGTTTGCGGAGGCGCAGATGTCGTTATTCTGACGCGCATGGTCGCCGCGCACGAGTTTGCCGCGTCTTGCAGGGCCGCGTCTTGCAGGGCCGCGTCTTGCGGGATCGCGTCTTGCGTGATCGAGGCGGGGCCGCCGGGTGAACAGCGCGCGGCCGGACGCTGCGGCCGTGGCCGGCGTGGCATGGCGGCCGGCGCTGGCGCTGGGGCTGGTCATGACCATGGCGGCGGGGTTCGTCGACGCGCTGGGCTATGCGCGGCTGGGCCAGCTCTATGTGTCGTTCATGAGCGGCAACTCGACCCGCCTCGGCGTGGCGCTCGCCGCGCGACGATTTCGACGTGGTCGGGTGGGCCGCCGCGGTGATCGCGGTGTTCGTGACCGGCGCGTTCTGCGGCACGCTGTTGGTGGAGGTGTTCGCGCGCACCAAGCTGCCGGTGGTCCTGGGCTGCGAGGTCGGCGCGCTGCTCGCGGCACTGGCCCTGTCGCGCGCCGGCGTGGGGCGCGCGGCGGTGCTGCCGGTGGCGTTCGCCATGGGCCTGCAGAACGCGATCTATCAGGTCGCCATCGGCGCCGACACGGGAAAGAGCTTCATCACCGGCACGCTGTTCGGCGTGGGCGGGTCGCTGGCGAAGTTCGTGCTCGGCAAGGGGCACGCCGTTCAGGCGGGCATTCACGCGCTCTCCTGGGGCGCGTTCGCCGGGGGCGTGGTGCTCGGGGCGTTCAGCCTGGGGTGGGTCGGGTTCGACGCGGCACTCGGGATCGTCACCCTGGTTGTGGCGATGGTGGCGCTGGTGGTCGCGGTGGGCGGCGGACCTGGATAGGTGAGGCCCTCACCCCAACCCTCTCCCGCAAGCGGGAGAGGGAGTTTTCGGGGCCCTCGCGCGCGCACAGCGGAGCGGGTCGGGATAGCCCTCTCCCGCTTGCGGGAGAGGGTTGGGTGAGGGCGCGGCCATCCCCGGCACTGCGGCGCCGCCCCGCCCCTCACCGCATCAGCCACACCGTCCCGATCACGATCGTCATCACCGTCAGCGGCGCGCCCACCACGAAATAGTCCGAGAACCCGATCACCACCCCGCGCGCCGCGGCGCGCTGCACCACGATCAGGTTGGCGATCGAGCCCAGCACGGTGAAATTGCCGGCGAGGGTGGAGGCCATCGCCACCACCAGCCACGCATGGCCGGGGTCCGGCAGCGCGGCCACGAACGGCTTCAACACCAGCACCGCCGGCACGTTGCTGACGATGTTCGACAGCACCGCGGTCACACCGCTCAGCACCGGCACCTGGTCGAGATGCAGCCGCCCGACCTCGGCGACCGCCTGCGGGCTCAGCAGCGCGTGCTGGGCGCCGGCGACGATGATGAACAGGCCGGCGAACATCAGCAGCAGCGACCAGTCGATCTCGGCATAGATGCGCTCGCTGCGCACGCGGCGCGTCAGCAGCAGCAAGCCGCCGATGATGATCGCCGCCTTCGCCGGCGGCTGGCCGGCGAAGAACAGCGCCATCATCACCAGCGTCGCCAGCAGCGCGCGCCAGACCAGGAAGCGGTTCGCGCGCGGCGCCGGCAGCGCGGCGTGCAGCCGCACGCCCGCGGCGAACTCGCGGTGATAGACGAGCGCGATCAGCGCCACCGTCAGCAGCAGCCCCACCAGCGCCACCGGCGCCAGCCGCGCGGCGAAACTCACATACGGGATCTGCGAGAAACTGCCGATCATGATGTTCTGCGGGTTGCCGGTGATGGTCGCGGTGGAGCCGACGTTGGAGGCCATCGCCACCGCCAGCAGATAGGGCGTCGGCCGCCGCTTCAGCGCCAGTGTCAGGTCCAGCACCAGCGGCGACAGCACGAGGCAGATCGCGTCGTTGACCAGGAACGCCGAGAACACGCCGGAGACCGCCGCCACCGCCGCCAGCAGCAGCAGCGGCGAGCGCGCGCGCGCCACGCACGAACGCCGTCGCCACCGCGAAGAAACCGGACAGGCGCAAATTCGCGACCACGATCATCATGCCGAGCAGCAAGGTGAGCGTGTCGAGATCGACGGCACGGTACGCGTCCGCGAGCGGCAGCGCGCCCGCCGCCACCATCAGGCACGCGCCGACCAGCGCGACACCCGCGCGGTCGATGGCCAGGAACGGGATCTTGCCGAGTGCGAGGGCCAGATAGCTCGCGGCGAAGATGGCGCCGGCGGCGAGCGCGCCGGCCTCGCGCCCCGCCAGCGTGCCCGGCCAGCAGGCTCGGCACGAAGGCGCCCGCCACCGCCAGCACCAGCACGAGCCCGACCAGCGCGAAACTGATCGCCCGTCGCGCGCCGTGCCGCGGCACCGCCGATGCACCGAGCTGCCGCGCGGGCACCTCCGACGCGGAAAGCTCGGGCGGGGAAAGCTCCGCCATGTCGTCGCCCCTGTCCGAGGGGTCCCTATCCATGCCGCGACCCTGCGCGCGCCGGTGCGCGGCGGCGGCGGACCAGTCGCGCGTCTCCGGCACCGCCGCCCAGAACACGACCAGGGCGCCGGCCGCGATCGCCGCCAGCAGCAGGAAGGCGGCATCGTAGCCGAACCCGTTCACGACGTAACCGGCGAGCGTATTGCTCAGCGCCGCGCCCACGCCCCACGCGGCGGCGGAGACGCCCTGCGCGAAGTTGTAGTGCCCGCTGCCGGCGGTGAGGTCGGCGATGACGACCGGGAACAGCGCGCCGAAAATGCCGGCGGCGACGCCGTCGAGGAGCTGGATCGCGACCAGGCTCTCCGGCCCCTGCACCAGCGTGTAGAGCACGCCGCGCACCGGCAGGACGGCGAAGGCGACCAGGAACAGCGGCTTGCGCCCCCACGCATCGGCGCGCCGGCCGACCAGGATCGCCATCGGCACCATCGCCGCCTGGGCGGTGACGATGCAGGCGGCGATGAACGCCGGCCCGGTGGCGGCGTGGCCGGCGGCCAGCTTCTCGCCCAGCAGCGGCAGCATGGCCGCGTTGGCGAAGTGAAACAGCGTGATCGCGGCGGTGAAGGCGAGGAACGGGCGCAGCCCCGGCAGCGCGCGCAGGCCCCCGGTCGGCGCGCCCGGACGATCGCCGCCGCGCGCCGCGGCGTGGTCGATGTCGGCGCCGCGCACCAGCGCGAGCGGCACCAGGGCGGCGAAGGCGAGCGCCGCCACCAGCCACAGCACCGCCCCCGGCGCGATCAGCGCGCCGGCGAGCCCGGCCAGGATCGCGGTCAGCACGTTGCCGGCGTGGTTGAACGCCTCGTTGCGCCCGACCCGGCGGGCGAACCCGGCGCGCCCGACGATGCCGAGGCTGATCGCGGCGACCGCCGCCGGCAGCACCGCGTCGGCGGCGCCGTTGACCACCTGCCCGGCCAGCACCGGGCCGGTCCGCGGCAGCGCCGCCATCAGCGCCGCCGCGGCGGCGACGATCAGGCAGGCGGCGGCGATCAGCGTGCGCTTGTGCCGCACCGCATCGACCAGCGCCCCGGCCGGCGCCCGGGCGAGCACGGTCGCGAGCCCGCCCACGGTCAGCACGAGGCCGGCGCGGCCGGGGTCCCAGTGCTCGCTCGCGGTGAGGAAGACGGCGAGGAACGGGCCGATGCCGTCCTTCACGTCGGCGAGGGCGAAGCTGAGCCCGTCCAGCGCCGTGCGGTTGGCCGCGGCGGGCGTGGTGGGGGTGTGGTCGCGCGGCATGACGTGGGCGAAGCGCAAGCGGCGTGCCAACCCCTCACCCCGGCCCTCTCCCGCAAGCGGGAGAGGGGGCGACGCGTGATCTCCGTCTCCCGCTCGGGAAAGAGGGCGCGACGCGGGATCTCCCTCTCCCGCTTGCGGGAGAGGGCTGGGGTGAGGGCGTGTTCCCCCTCTCCCGCTCGCGGAAGAGGGCGCGACGCGTGAACTCCCTCTCCCGCTCGGGGAAGAGGGGCGACGCGGGCTCTCCCTCTCCCGCTTGCGGGAGAGGGCTGGGGTGAGGGGGCGATGGCACGGAATTGTCCGGCCTCCGGACGGCCTTGTGTCGCCCGTCCGGACTTCGCGCGTTGCGTGGCGGCCCCGGGGCATGCGACCCTGCGGCAAATCGGTGTTCGGACGGACGTCGGAACAACGAGGGAGGATAACGCGATGACCCGCGGCCTTTCCCGCCGCCACGCGCTCGCTACGGGCGCGGGGGCGGCTTTGCTGCCGTTGGTTCACATGCGCACCGCGCACGCGGCCGGGCAGCTCTCAGTCGGCTTCTGGGATCACTGGGTGCCTTCGGGCAACGACGTGATGACGAAGCAGGTCCACGCCTGGGCCGACAAGAACAAGGTCGATGTGCAGATCGACTTCATCACCGGCAACGGCAACAAGCTGCTGATGACCAAGGCCGCCGAATCGCAGGCGCGCACCGGGCACGACTTCATCACGTTCCAGACCTGGGAGGTGAACCAGTACGCCGACCAGCTGGAGAACGTCGACGACCTGATGAAGGGCCTGACCGACAAGTTCGGGCCGACCAACGAGGTCTGCGAGTATCTCGGCCGCGTCAAAGGCCACTGGCACGCGGTGCCGACCAGTTCAGGCACGCAGTTCAAGGGCCCGTGCGGGCGCATCAGCCTGCTCAAGCAGATGGCGGGGCTCGACGTGGTCGGCATGTATCCGGCCCGGCCCGAGCACACGGCGGCGGCCGACGGCTGGACCTACGATGCCATGCTGAAGGTCATGGCGGCGTGCAAGAAGGGCGGCAAGCCGTTCGGCATCGGGCTCGGCCTGACCACAGACTCGGTCGATTCCGCCGGCGCGATCTTCACGGCCTTCGGCGCCGAGCTGGTCGATGGCGAGGGCAACATCAAGGTCCGCTCCGACGCGGTACGTCAGGTTCTTGAATACGCGCAGCAGTACGTGCTCGTACCTGCCCGACGACACGATCAGCTATGACGACGCGAGCAACAACCGCGCGCTGATCTCCGGCAAGAGCGCGCTGATCTTCAACCCGCCCTCCGCCTGGGCGGTGGCCAAGCGCGACAACATCAAGGTCGCCGAGGATTGCTGGACCTTTCCCGCCCCGGCCGGGCCGAAGGGGCGGTTCACGCCCTACTTCTCCTACTTCTGGGGCATCTGGACGTTCAGCAAGAACAAGAGCGCGGCCAGGGAACTGATCGCGTATCTCTGCCAGCGCGAGCAGGTGGAGGAGCGGTGCAACGTCGTGCAGGGCTACGACATGCCGCCGTTCGAGAGCATGCTCGATTTCAAGATCTGGGACGAGGTCGAGCCGCCGAAGGGCACGCTCTACAACTACCCGCTGCGCAAGTGGCACAACGCGCGGCCCAGCATCGCCGCCTCCTGGGCCTCGCCCGACGTCGCGGTGCAGATCTTCAATCGCGGCACGCTGCCGACGATGTTCGCGAAACTGCTGACCGGCTCTTCGATCGAGCAGACGATGGCCTGGGCGGAGAGCGAGGTGCAGGGATTTTTGCGCTGAACGAAGCCGGCACTGAACGAGGCCTGCACTGAACCAGGGAGGAACACAACCAATGAACCGCGGCCTGACTCGCCGTCACGCGCTCGCCACCGGTGCGGGCGCGGCCTTGTTGCCGTTTGTGCATGTCAGCGGGGCGCACGCGGCAGGCTCGCTCTCCGTCGGCTTCTGGGACCACTGGGTGCCGCAGGGCAATGAGGTGATGAAGAAGCAGGCCGCGGCCTGGGCCGCGCGCAGCAAGGTGGACCTGCAGGTCGATTTCATCACCAGCGCCGGCAACAAGCTGCTGATGACGCGCGCCGCCGAGGCGCAGGCGCGCACCGGCCACGACATGCTCGCGTTCCAGACCTGGGACATCCACCAGTACGCCGACAAGCTGGAGCCGGTGGACGAGGTGATGGCCCACCTCACCACGCAATACGGCCCCACCAACGAGATCTGTGAGTATCTGGGCAAGATCGGCGGCCACTGGTGCGCGGTGCCGACCAGCTCCGGCACGCAGATCAAGGGTCCGTGCGGGCGCATCAGCCTGCTCAACCAGCTCGCGGGGCTGGACGTGGTGGGCATGTATCCGGCCAAGCCCGAGCACACGACGCTGGCCGATGCGTGGACGTACGACGCCATGCTGAAGGCGATGGGTCCGTGCAAGAAGGCGAACGTGCCGTTCGGCATCGGGCTCGGGCTCACGGTGGATTCCACCGACACCGCCGGCGCGCTGTTCGCAGCCTTCGGCGCCGAGCTGGTCGATGGCGAGGGCAACATCAAGGTGCGCTCCGAGCCGGTGCACCGGCTGCTGGAATATGCCCAGCAGATGGTGAAGTTCCTGCCTGCCGACACCATCAGCTACGACGACGCGAGCAACAACCGGGCGCTGATTTCCGGCAAGAGCGCGCTGATCTTCAACCCGCCCTCCGCCTGGGCGGTGGCCAAGCGCGACAACCCGACCATCGCCGCCGATTGCTGGACCTTCCCCGCGCCCGCCGGGCCGAAGGGGCGGTTCTCGCCGTATCTGCCGTTCTTCTGGGGCGTCTGGTCGTTCAGCAAGAACAAGGCGGCGGCAAAGGACCTGATCGCCTACCTGTCCGAGCGCGCGCAGGTGGAGGAACGCTGCAGCGTGGTGGAAGGCTTCGACCTGCCGCCGTTCGACAGCATGCTCGACTTCAAGATCTGGGAGGAAGTGGGGCCGCCGAAAGGCACGATCTACAACTATCCACTGCGCAAGTGGCACGACGCGCGGCCGACCTTCGCCGCGTCGTGGGCGGCGCCGGATGTCGCGGTGCAGATCTACAACCGCGGCACGCTGCCGACGATGTTCGCGAAGCTGATGACCGGCAGCTCGATCGAGCAGACGATGGCCTGGGCGGAGAGCGAGGTGCAGGGGTTCCTGCGGTGAACCAAGGGAGGGGCACGGCGATGACGAAGACCTGGACACGCCGCCGCGCGCTCGGCGCCGGCGCCGGCACGGCCCTGCTGCCGCTGGTGCACATGCGCACCGCGGCGGCGGCGGGAAAGCTCTCGATCGCGTTCTGGGATCACTGGGTGCCGCAGGGCAACGAGGTGATGCGCAAGCAGGTGCAGACCTGGGCCGACAAGAACAAGGTGGAGGTGACGGCGGACTTCGTCACCAGCAACGGCAACAAGCTGCTGATGACGATCGCCGCCGAGGCGCAGGGCGGCGCCGGCCACGACTGCATCGCGCTCGCCACCTGGCAGGTGCACCAGTACGCCGACAAGCTGGCACCGGTGGACGACGTGATGCAGGACCTCACCGGCAAATACGGCCAGACCAACGAGGTCTGCGAGTATCTCGGCCGCGTGCACAACCAGTGGCGCGCGGTGCCGACGAGTTCGGGCACGCAGATCAAGGGCCCGTGCGGGCGCATCAGCCTGCTGCGCGACCACGCCGGGCTCGATGTGGTCGGCATGTATCCGGCGAAGCCCGAGCACACCGCGGCGGCGGATGGCTGGACGTACGAGGCGATGCTGGGGCCGATGGCGGCGTGCCAGAAGGCGGGCGTGCCGTTCGGCATCGGGCTCGGGCTGACGGCGGACTCGACCGACACCGCGGGCGTGATGTTCGCGGCCTTCGGCGCCGAGCTGGTCGATGTCGAGGGCAACCTCAAGGTGCGGTCCGACCCGGTGCGCCACCTGCTGGAATACGCGCAGCAATTCGTGAAATTCCTGCCAGAGAATACGATCAGTTTCGACGACGCGAGCAACAACCGGGCGCTGATTTCCGGCAAGAGCGCGCTGATCTTCAACCCGCCCTCCGCCTGGGCGGTGGCCAAGCGCGACAACCCCGCGATCGCCGCGGATTGCTGGACATTTCCCGCGCCGGCCGGGCCGAACGGGCGGTTCACCCCCTATCTGCCGTTTTTCTGGGGCATCTGGTCGTTCAGCCGCAACCAGAGCGCGGGGCGCGAGCTGATCGCGTATCTGTGCGAGCGCGCGCAGGTGGAGGAACGTTGCGCCGCGGTGCAAGGGTATGATCTGCCCCCGTTCTCGGGAATGGCGGACCTTAAAATATGGGACACAGTCGGGCCGCCGCCGGGCACGCTCTACAATTATCCGTTGCGCCCATGGCACAACACCCGGCCACATGTCGCGGCCTCCTGGGCGGCGCCGGAGGTGGCGGCGCAAATCTACTTCCGCGGCACCCTGGCGACGATGCTCGCGAAGCTGCGCAGCGGCGGCACGATCACCCAGGCGATGGACTGGGCCGAGGCTGAGGTGGCGGGCTTCCTGCGCTGACGGCCCGCCTCTTGCGCGCCTTGACTCTTCCGCGGGTTGACGCCGCCGCGCGTTGCACGGCACGCCGGGGTGTGCGACTTTAATGCAGCCCTGGTGCGCGAACGCCGGGGTAACGGAGGAGAGGACCACGTCGATGACAAAGGGCTGGACGCGCCGACGCGCGCTGGCAGCAGGCGCCGGGGCGGCGCTGCTTCCATTGGTTCACGTGCGCACGGCCGGTGCGGCCGGATCGCTTTCGGTCGGCTTCTGGGATCACTGGGTGCCGACAGGCAACGACGTGATGAAGAAGCAGGTCCATGCCTGGGCCGAGAAGAACAAGGTCGACGTGCAGATCGACTTCATCACCAGCAACGGCAACAAGCTGCTGATGACCAAGGCCGCCGAATCGCAGGCGCGCACCGGGCACGACGTCATCGCCTTCCAGACCTGGGAGGTGAACCAGTACGGCGACCAGTTGGAAAACGTCGACGACGTGATGAAGGGCCTGACCGACAAATACGGCCAGACCAACGAGGTCTGCGAGTATCTCGGCCGCGTCAAGGGGCACTGGCACGCGGTGCCGACCAGCTCCGGCACCCAGATCAAGGGCCCGTGCGGGCGCATCAGCCTGCTCAAGAACCTCGCCGGGCTCGATGTGACGAGCCTCTACCCCGCCAAGCCGGCGCCGGGTGCGGGGGATGCCGGCTGGACCTACGACGCCATGCTGAAGGCGATGGAGGCCCTGAAGAAGGGCAGCGTGCCGGTTGCGATCGGGCTCGGCCTGACCACGGACTCGACCGACGCCATCGGCGCGATCTTCGCGGCGTTCGGCGCCGAGCTGGTCGATGGCGAGGGCAACGTCAAGGTCAAGAGCGACGCGGTGCGCCAGGTGCTGGAGTACGGGCAGAAATTCGTGAAGTTCCTGCCCGAGGACACGATCAGTTTCGACGATGCCAGCAACAACCGCGCCCTGATCTCCGGCAAGAGCGCGATGATCTTCAACCCACCGTCCGCCTGGGCGGTGGCCAAGCGCGACAACATCAAGGTCGCCGAGGATTGCTGGACCTTTCCCGCCCCGGCCGGGCCGAAGGGACGCTTCGACCCCTATCTGCCGTATTTCTGGGGCATCTGGTCGTTCAGCAGCAACAAGAGCGCGGCCAAGGAGCTGATCGCCTATCTGTGCCAGCGCGAGCAGGTGGAGGAGCGCTGCAACGTCGTGCAGGGCTACGACCTGCCGCCGTTCGAGAGCATGCTCGACTTCAAGATCTGGGAAGAGGTCGAGCCGCCGAAGGGCACGCTCTACAACTACCCGCTGCGCAAGTGGCACAACGCGCGGCCCAGCATCGCCGCCTCCTGGGCCTCGCCCGACGTCGCGGTGCAGATCTACAACCGCGGCACCTTGCCGACGATGTTCGCGAAACTGCTGACCGGCTCTTCGATCGAGCAGACGATGGCCTGGGCGGAGAGCGAGTTGGAGGGTTTCCTCCGCTAACCCGCGGCCGCGTCCTGCCGGTGCGCCGGCGGGACGCGGGTGTTTGGAGGTGCGCATGGCAGACGGCACACTCGCCCCGGCCGCCGCGATTCCGCGTGGCGTGACCCCAAAACGGCGTTCGGGCATCAAGCAGCTCGCGCGACGGCGATCGATGACCGCCTTCCTGATGTGCGTGCCGCTGCTGGTGCTGATCGGCGGGCTCGTGCTCTGGCCGGCGATCTATTCGATCTATCTGAGCATGCTGAACAAGAAGATGACGCGGTTCGTCGGCTTCGACAACTTCGTCTTCCTGCTCGGCCGCCCGACCTTCCGCGACGTCATTTTCCAGAGCGTGATCTTCGCCGTCAGCGCGGTCGTGTTCAAGGCGCTGATCGGCTTCATCCTCGCCCACGTCATGCACAACATCCCCTCGCGCAATCAGCGGATCTGGCGCGGGCTGCTGCTGGTCCCGTGGGTGATCCCGCTCGCCATGTCGACGCTGACCTGGTGGTGGCTGTTCGATCCTTCGTATTCCGCCTTCAACTGGGTGCTGAACGCATTCGGCTTCCCCTCCGTCCCGTGGCTCGGCGTGACGTGGTGGGCGCGCTTCTCGGTGATCCTGGTCAATGTGTGGTACGGCGCGCCGTTCTTCCTCATCATGTATCTCGCGGCGTTGAAATCGGTGCCCGAGCAGCTGTATGAGGCGGCGACGATCGACGGCGCCGGCTCGTGGGCGAAGCTGCGCTACATCACGCTGCCGATGATGCGCAACATCATCAGCATCACCGTGCTGTTCAGCCTGATCGTGACCTTCGCCAACTTCGACATCGTGCGCATCCTGACCTCCGGCGGGCCGCAGGATCAGACGCACCTGTTCTCGACCTACGCCTTCGTGGTCGGCATCGAGTCCGGCGACATTCCGCTCGGCGCCTCGGTGAGCCTGTTCATGCTGCCGATCCTGGCGGTGTTCGCCTACTTCATCCTCCGCGGCGTGTCGCGGCGCAGCAAGGAGGGCCTGGGATGAGCAGCGCCACCATCGCGGGACCCCGCCCCGTCACCCGCCGCAACCGCAGCCTCGCGTCCGAGCGGCGCTGGGCGCTGTATACCGCCTATGCGGTGCTGATCCTGTTCGTGATCTTCTTCCTGGTGCCGCCGCTGTACACGCTCACCACCAGCCTGAAGACCTCGCAGGAGATCGGGCAGGAGGCGGGCAGCCCGTGGCTCGTGCACCACCCGACGCTGCGCAACTACATCGAGCTGATCCAGAACGAGCATTTCCGCGGGTTCTTCTGGAACTCGACCAAGGTCACGGTGAGCGTCGTCGTGCTGTCGATGGCGATCTCGGTGCCGGCGGCGTTCAGCCTCTCGCGCATGCGCTTCTTCGGCAGCCAGTTGCTGGCGACCGGCGTGTTCCTGACCTACCTCGTGCCGGGCAGCCTGCTGTTCATCCCGCTGTTCCGCGTCATCGGCTGGCTGGGGCTGACCAACAACACGTGGTGCCTCGTGCTGCTGCTGCCGACGCTGGCGGTGCCGTTCTGCACCTGGATCATGATCGGCTATTTCGCCTCGATCCCGAAGGAGCTGGACGAGGCGGCGCTGATCGACGGCGCCTCCTGGATGCAGATCCTGTTCAAGGTGTTCGTGCCGGTGGCGATGCCGGGCATCATCGCCGCCACCATCTTCGCCTTCACCGTGAGCTGGGGCGAGTTCCTGTATCCCCTCGCCTATCTCTACAGCTCCGACCAGCTCGTGCTGACCGCGGGCATCATCAGCGAGCTGGTGCGCGGCGACGTGTTCCAGTGGGGCAAGATCATGGCCGCCTCGGTGATGGCCGCGGCGCCGCCGGTGATCATCTACGCCTTCCTGATGGACTACTACATCGCCGGGCTGACGGCGGGCGCGACCAAGGGCTGAGCCGGCCGCCGCGATGCCCGCGCAGCGCGGGCGATCGCGGCGGCGCGCGCTCAGGCGAGGTGCTTGCGCAGTGCGGCGAGCTGCGCTGCCGCCGCATGCCGGGCGGCGAGCGCGCCGGGCATGTCCACCGGCGCGAAGCGCACCTTCATGTTCGGCTGCATCTGCCCGATCGCGTCCATGTCGGCGGAGATCACCGTGCCGATCATGAAATACCCGCCGCCCGAGACCGCATCGCGATGCAGCACGATCGGCTCCGTGCCGCCGGGGATCTGCACCGAGCCGTACGGGTAGCAACTGTCCACGATGTTCGAGGGGTCGGAGCCGGCGCCGAACGGCTGCTTGCGCGGCACGAATTCCAGCTTCCTCCCGCCGCGGAAGCGGTAGCCGATGCGGTCCGCCTCGGTCGCGACGCGCCAGGTGTCGGCGAAGAAGTGTTCCAGCGCCGCCGTGGTGACGCGGAAATCATACAGCCCGGGCAGGACCCGCAGCGCCGGCGCCGCGTCCGGCAGCAGGCGCATCGCCTCCGGCACGCTGCGCCCGGCGCGGGCGGCGGCGTTCGGCGCGCCCAGCGGCAGCGTGTCGCCCGCGCGCAGCGGCCGCCCCTCGAACCCGCCGAGGGCGCCAAGCGCATAGGTGGAGCGGGAGCCCAGCACCACCGGCACGTCGATGCCGCCGGACACCGCCACATAGGCGCGCGCGCCGCGCTTGAGGAAGTCGAAGCCGAGCACCTGCCCCGCCTTCACCGCGAACCCCGTCCACGCCGGCTGCGCCGCGCCGTCGAGCTTCGGCGGCATGTCGGCGCCGGTGACGGCGACCACGGCATCGCGCGTGAAGCGCAGCTCCGGCCCCTGGAACGTCACCTCCAGCGCCGCGTCGCCCTCCGCGTTGCCCACCAGCAAATTGGCGGCGCGCAGCGCGTAGCGGTCCATGGCGCCGGATTGCGGGATGCCGAGATGGTAGTAGCCGGGCCGCCCGAGGTCCTGCACCGAGGTCGCGAGCCCCGGCTTGATCACGTCAATGGCCATTGAGCACCCCCACGAGCGCCGCGTTGCTGGCGGCGGGATCGGCGTGGAACGCATCGAGCGCGAAGGTGACGGGACGGATGCGCGGCGCGAACCGCCCCGCCTCAACGTCGCGCACCGTGGCATCGTATTCGTCGCGGCCGATCGGCCGGAACTTCACGATGTCACCGGGATTGAACAGGATCATGAAGTCGCGCAGATACGACACCGCCTGCTTCGGATCGTAGATCGGCATCGGCGTGATGCCGAACATCTGGTAGCCGCCGGCACCGCGCACCGAATAGATGGCGCCGAGGCAGCCGCCATGCCCCACCGTCAGGCGCGGCGTGTCCGTGCGCGGGCGCAGGTATTTCGGCACCTCGATCTGCTGCGCGCGCTCGACCATCTGATACAGCCACGGCAGCCCGGCGACGAAGCCCACCATGCTGACGAACCACGGCGAGGCCGCGTGCGCCGCGATCAGTGAGTTCCACCGAGGGATGGTTGTTGATCTTGGCGGCGTATTCGAGGTCGGTCATGTCCGGCGCCTGGTGGCGCTCGCGGAAACGCATGAGCGTCTCGTGCGTCCAGGGATCGTTGTAGAACACCGGCACCTCGATGATGCGCGTGTTCAGCACCCGCTCGGCGTGCTCGCTCGCGCGTTCCAGCGCCGCGAGTTCGGTCTTCAGATCGTCGGGCGCGATCACGTCCGGGTCGAACTTGACCTGGAAGGACGCGTTGGCCGGGCAGATCTCGGTGACACCGCGAATGGCGCTCTCGCGCACCGCCTTGGTGAGCGCGAGTGCACGGAAGCAGGCGTCCAGCGACATCTCCTCGTCGAGCTCGACGAAGATGTGCTCGTCGCCGCCGAAACTCATGCGTGTGGTCATGCGCCACCTGTGGATGCTGCTTGGTTGGCGATCGGGTTGTCGGCGAGCCATGCTTCGAGCCAGCCGGTATGCACGTCGTGTTGCGCGAGATCGGCATGCGCGGCGAGCGCGCGGTGCAGCGGCAGCGTGGTGGGAATCCCCTCCACGTGCAACTCGCCCAGCGCACCGCGCAGCCGGGCCAGCGCCGCCGGCCGCGTCTCGTCCCACACGATCAGCTTGCCGAGCAGGGAGTCGTAGAACGGCGGCACGGTGTAGCCCGGATACAGCATGGAATCGAAGCGCACGCCGGGGCCGCCGGGCACTGTCAGCGCGCGCACGGTGCCGGGCGCGGGCAGGAAGTTGCGGGCCGGGTCTTCGGCGTTGATGCGGCACTCGATCGCGTGGCCGCGCAGCACGATGTCTTCCTGCGCCAGCCGCAGCTTGGCACCGCCCGCGATCATCAGCATCTCGCGCACCAGATCGACGCCGGTGACCATCTCGGTCAGCGGATGCTCGACCTGGATGCGCGTGTTCATCTCGATGAAGAAGAATTCGCCGGTCGCCGGATCGAGCAGGTATTCCAGCGTGCCGGCGCCGCGATAACCCACGGACGCCGCGAGCCGCACCGCGGAGGCGCAGAGGTCGGCGCGCTGGGCGGGTGTGAGGCAGGCGGCCGGCGCCTCCTCCCACAGTTTCTGGCGGCGGCGCTGCAGCGAGCATTCGCGCTCGAACAGATGCACGACGCGCGCGCCGTCGCCCAGCACCTGCACCTCGACATGCCGCGCGCGCGGCAGGAAGCGTTCGAGGTAGAGCGCATCGTCGCCGAACGCGGCCTTCGCCTCCGTGCGCGCCTCCGCCAGCAGCCGCGCCAGCGCCGTCGGCGTCGGCGGCGATGCGGATGCCGCGCCCGCCGCCGCCCGCCGCCGCCTTGATCATCACCGGAAAGCCGATCGCCGCCGCCCGCGCCGCCAGCGCGTCAGGGTCGTCGCCGCTGGCGCCGGGCACGATCGGCACTGCCGCCGCCGCCGCCACCAGCCGCGCCCGCGCCTTGTCGCCCATCAGCCGGATGGTGTCGGGGCGGGGGCCGACGAAGACCAGCCCGGCCTGCTCGACCGCCTCGGCGAAGGCGGCGTTCTCGGCCAGGAACCCGTAGCCGGGATGCACCGCATCCGCGCCCGCCGCCACCGCCGCGCGCACCATGGCGTCGCGGTTGAGGTAGGATTTCGCGGCATGCGCCGGCCCGACCTCGATCACCTCATCGGCGAGGCGGGCGGCGAGCATGTCGCGGTCGGCGGCGGAGACCGCCTGCACCGTCGCGATGCCGAGCTCCCGCGCGGCGCGGATGATGCGCACCGCGATCTCGCCGCGATTGGCGACGAAGAGCTTGCGCAGCGCCATCGCGCCCCGCTCAGACTTCCAGTTCGTAGAGCGGCTCGCCGGCCATCACCGGCTCCTCGTTCTCCACCAGGAAGCGGCTGATGCGCCCGGCTTCCTCCGCAAGCACCTGGGTGAAGGTCTTCATCACCTCGATCAGCCCGACCGGGTCGCCGGCGCTGACCACCTCGCCCTCGTTCTTGAACGGCGGTTGATCGGGCGCGGGGCGGCGATAGAACGTGCCGGGGAGCGGGGCGGCGATCGTCTTGGTTGGCATGGCATCCTTGCTGCTGGGTTCGCGCCCCGGAAGCATCGCACGGCGCCGGCCGCCGGCCAACGGGTTGGCGATCGCAGCCTCATCCCGCCCGCTGGCGCCGCCGGAAATCGAGCGCGGTGGCCAGGATGACGACCACGCCGAGCGCGATCATCTGCACATAGCCGCTGATGCGCAGCAGGTTCATTCCGTTCGACAGCATGGTGACGAACAGCGCGCCGAGCAGCGCCGAACCCACGCCGCCGCTGCCGCCGCGCAGGCTGGTGCCGCCGATCACCGCCGCGGCGATGCTCTGCAGCATCAGGCTGCCGCCGAGGTTGGGCTCGCCCGAGCCGGTGCGCGCGGTGAGCATGAGCGCGCCGAGCGAGGCGAGCAGCGAGCAGATCACGTAGGCCCCGATCAGCACGCCCCGCGCCGGCAGGCCCGCGACCATGGCCGCGCGCGGGTTGCTGCCGATGATGTAGATCGCCCGGCCGAACACGGTGCGGTTCAGCCCGATCCAGGCGAGGATCAGCACTAGCGCCGCGATCAGCAGGGTCACGCGCACGCCGAAGATGGTGCCGTCGTAGAACAGCGCCGAAAACCCGTCCGGCACGCCGAACACCGGCTTGCCGCCCGAGATCGTGGTCGCGAGGCCGAGGCAGATGTTCAGGCTGGCCAGCGTGGCGATGAACGGATTGACGCCGACCGCCGCCACCAGCAGCCCGTTGAACAGCCCCACCGCCAGCCCCACGCCGAGGCCGGCCGCGATGCCGAGCGCGAGCACCCACGCCGCCGGCGTATCGCCATAGGCGGTCAGCACCAGCGCGCTCGCCACACTGACCGCGGAGACCGTGGTGCCGAGCGACAGGTCGAAGCCGCGCGTGAGGATGACCAGCGTCTGGGCGACGGTGAAGACGACGAGATAGCTCGCCTGCTGCAGCACGTTCAGCACGTTGCCGTGCGAGACGATGCGCGGCTCGATCAGCGCGAACACCGCCTCCATCAGCACGATCAGCAGCAGCAGAATGGCCTGCGCGCCGAACGCCGCCAGCGGCCGGCGGCGCTCGGCGACCGCCGGGAAGCGTTTCGCTGCCGCTAGACACGGACGGTCTGCCGCGCGCGGCCCAGCACCTCCAGGCTCACGGCGCCGGCGAGAATGCCGCCGAGCACGATCGTCTGCAGCCGTGTGTCGACACGCATCAGATCCATCGCGTTGGTGAGGGTGAGCAGGAAGATCGCGCCGAGTGCCACCAGCTCCACGCGGCCCACGCCGCCGCGCAGGCTGACGCCGCCGAGCACCGCCGCCGCCAGGCTCTCCAGCATCAGCGCATCGCCCGTCGTCGCCTGGCCGGAGCCGATCTCCGCCGTCAGCAGCAGCCCGGTGACGGAGCCGAGCAGCGAGCTGAGCACATAGGCCAGCACCAGCATCGCCCGCGTGTTGATGCCCGAGACCATCGCCGCCTGGATGTTGCCGCCGCTCGCGTAGATGTAGCGGCCGACCCTGGTGAGATTGAGCAGGCACCACAGCAGCGCCACGACGATCGCCGCGGCATAGAGCGCGACCGGCAGGTGCAGCACGATGGCGCGGCCCACCACCGCCACGTAGCTGTCCGGCATGCCGTAAACCGGGATGCCGTTGGTCAGCAGCAGGCCGAGGCCGTTCGCGATCGACATGGTGCCGAGCGTCGCCATGAACGGCGGCACGCGCAGCACCGCCACGCACAGCGCGTTCGCGAGCCCGACCGCGAGCCCGCAGCCCAGCCCGGCCAGCACGCCGAGCAGGACGATCGTGCCGGTGCCGTGCACGCCCCAGTCCGGCAGGCCCGCCATCACGCTCGCCGAGACCACGCTGGTCAGCGCGATCACCGCGCCGATCGAAAGATCGAAGCCGCCGACGATCAGGACCAGCATCTGCCCGGAGGCGGCGATGATCAGGAACGACGCGTTGCGCAGCACGTTGACGATGTTCTGGCCGGCCAGGAAATACGGCTGCGCCACGCTGAGCGCCACCACCAGCGCCACGAACAGCACCGGCAGCACGCCGGCCTCGCCGAACAGCAGCGCGCGGCGCAGGCGGACATGCGCGGCCCGGCTAGGCGCCATGCCCCGCCTCGGCGAAGAAATGCGCGAGGATGCGTGCCTCGTTGATCTCCGCACCCGTGAGTTCGGCGACGACGCGCGAGCGGTGCATGACATAGACGCGGCGCGCGAGGTTCATCACCTCCGGCAGCTCGGAGGACACCACCACCACCGCGGCCCCCGCTTCCGCGAGGTCCTTGATCAGCTCATAGACCTCCTGCTTCGCGCCGACATCGATCCCGACCGTCGGCTCGTCGAACAGGAACACGTTCAGCGGCCGTGTCATCGCCCGCGCCAGCACCACCTTCTGCCGGTTGCCGCCGGACAGGGCGACCACGCTCTGCTCGATCCGCGGCGGGCGCAGGCGCAGCTTGCCGGCGATCTTCTGCACCGCCCGCCGCTCCTCGACGCGGCGCAGCAGCGGGCCAAGCGCGAAGGTGGTGCAGTCGAGCGACGCCATCGACACGTTCTCCCGCACCGGGCGCGAGAGGGCGAGGCCCTCCGCGACCCGGTCCGAGGGGAAGTAGCAGATGCCGGCGGCCAGCGCGGCCCGCGGCGACAGCTTGTCGAGCGCCCGGCCGCGAAAGCGGATGGTGCCGGCTGCGATCTTCTCGAGCCCGAACGCCGCGCGGATCAGCTCCGACTTGCCGCAGCCGACGAGCCCGGCGATGCCCACCACCTCGCCCGCACGCACCATGACCGTGGCCTCGCGCACCGAACCGTCGGCCAGCGAAAGCCCCTCGATCGCGAGCGCGACCTCGCCGGGGCTGCTGCGGATCTCGGGAAACAGCGCGCCGGCGGGCCGCCCGGTCATGAGTTCGATCAGCGCCTGGTCGGTCACGTCGGCGGCGCTGATGGTGGTGATCTTGCGCCCGTCGCGCAGAACCGTGATCCGGTCGGCGAGCCGGCGGATCTCGGCCAGCCGGTGCGAGACATAGATGATGCCCACGCCTGCGGCCTTCAGCCGCGCGATCAGCGCGAACAGCCGCCCCGCCTCGGCCTCGGTCAGCGATGCGGTGGGCTCATCGAGGATCAGCAGCCGCACATCGGTCAGCAGCGCCTTGGTGATCTCCACCATCTGCTGATGCGCGCGCGACAGTTCGCGCACCCGCCGCTCCGGCTGAACGTCGAACCCGAGTTCCGCGATCGTCGCGCGCGCCTGCCGGCGCATCGTGCTGCGGTCGAGCACGCCGAAGGTGCTCTTCTCGCGGCCGAGGAACAGGTTGTCCTCGACGGTGAGATCGGGGACGAGGCTGAATTCCTGGAACACCGGGCTGATGCCGATCACCCGCGCGCGGTGCGGCGTGAGATCGGCGAGGGCGGTGCCGCGGTAGCGCATCTCGCCGGCATCGGCGGGAAACGTGCCGGCGATGATGTTGATCAGCGTCGACTTGCCGGCGCCGTTCTCGCCGAACAGCACATGCACCTCGCCGCCGCGCAGGTCGAAATCGACCTGATCGAGCGCCAGCACGCCGGGGAAGCGCTTGCAGATGCCGGTCATCGCCAGCAGCGCCTCGCCCGGTGCCGCCGCAACGGCGGTGTCGGCGGCGCGCGATCCTGCCCGCGCGGCCTGCGCGCGCGGGAGTTCCGGCGCCGCCTGCCCCATTACGGCGCCTTGACGGAGTACTCGGCCTTGAAGTCGGCAGGCGCCAGCACGAAACTCATGTCGATCTTGCTGAGGTCGGCCTTGTCGACGATCGAGGGGATCGTCAGCGAGTACTTGATGTAGGGCTTGTGCTCAAGGATGCGCACGGCAGTGTCGATGGCAACGCGCCCTTCCAGCACCGGGTATTGCGTCGCGAAGGCGAGGATCTCGTTCTTGTTGAGCGCGTCGAGCATCGCCTGATTCTCGTAGGAGGAGATGATCAGCGTGTCCTTGCGCCCGGCCTGGCGTACCGCGCCGATCGCCGCCTCCGCCGCCGGCGCGCAGCCCCAGATGACGTTCATCTCGGGATAGGCCTGCAGCGCGTTCTGAATGAGGCCGAGCTGAACGGCGACGCCGCTGTCGCCGAATTTCTCGCCGAGCAGCTTCATCGAGCTGTCGGAACTGATCGCCTTCTTGAACCCGTCGTTGAACTGCTCGGCCCAACCGGAGCCGGCCGGCCCGGGGAAGTTCACCACCCGCCCCGGCTTGCCCTTCATGTAGTCGACGAGGAACTTGCCGGTCTGCTCGCCCATCAGCGTGAAGTCGACGAACATGCGCGCCGTCGCCGGCGCCTTGGGCAGCGGGTTCACGGTGCTGATCACCGGCTTGCCGGCCTTCTGCGCCTCGCGCATCTTGCGCGTGAGCCCCGCCTCGGAAATCGGGCCGACGATGATCGCGTCGAAGTTCGCGGCCATGCAGTCGTCGAATTGCGAAAGCTGCTTCGGCAGGTTTTCGTAGCCGCCGGCCTGGTACAGCGTCATGTTGATGCCCATGCGCTTCGCTTCTTCGACGATGCCGTAATCGACCGCGACCCAGAACGTGTCCTTCATGTGCGGAAACAGCACGCACACGTTCCATGGCTTGTCTGCCTTCGGCAGCGGCGCATAGTCGGTCACGACCGGCTTGCCGGAATCCATGTCGTAGACCTTGACCGGCCACCACTGATCCGCCGCCCGGGCGCCCGGCGCCGCACAGAGTGCGACGGCGGCCAGTGCCGCGCCAACCATGAGTTTTTTCATGTCCCTCTCCCTAACGCTCCCGGCGAATTCGGGCTTGTGCCTCGTCGCCACGCGTCGCGCTCAAAGAAGATCGGCGAGCGCCCTGCGCACGGCGCGCGCGATGTCCACCGCGCCCGGCGTGTCGCTGTGCACGCAGATCGATTCCGCCACCACGGCGACATCCTTGCCGGAGACCGCGCGCGTCCGCCCCTCCGTCACCGCCCGCAGCACCCGCGCCGCCGCATCCGCCGCCACCACCGGCGGATGCTCGCGCGAGATGATGTTGCGGCCTTCGTCGTTGTAGTCCAGGTCGGAAAAGAACTCGCAGACGAACGGGATGCCGCGCCGCGTGAACACCTCCGACATCGCGCAGTTGGCGAACGCGAACACCGGCACGCCGAACACCTCCGCCGCGTCGGCGATCGCCTCGGCCACCTCCGGGTCGCGCTGCGCCATGCCGTACAGCGCGCCGTGCGGCTTGATGTGCGACAGCGCCATGCCCTCGGCGTCGAGGAACCCTTTCAGCGCGCCGGTCTGATAGACGATGAGGGCGGCGATCTCCTCGCGCTCCATCACCATCGCGCGGCGGCCGAAGCCCTGCAGGTCGGGCAGGCCAGGATGCGAGCCGACCTGCACGCCGTGCGCCTTCGCCGCGCGCACGGTGCGCCACATCACCCGCGGGTCGGAGGCGTGAAAGCCGCAGGCGACATTCGCGTGGGTGATGAACGGCAGACAGGCCTCGTCATCACCCATCCGGTATATGCCGAACGCCTCGCCCATGTCGCAATTGATGGACACTTTCGGCATTGCATCACCCGCATCCGCATGCGCTGGAGGAACGGCCTCAGCCGCCGCCCCATGGTCGCATACCCGGGCAGGCGTGGCAACATGTGCAAAGGCGCAGCGCCACGCCGTCCGGACCGGGATAGGAGCGCGCCGCGCGGCGCGCTCAGGCGGCCCGCTTGAGCGGCATCTCCGTGAGTTCCAGGTCCTCGGCGAGCGGGCGCACCGGCCGGATGTTCTGCTTGTGCAGCGCCGCGTGATAGGCCTTCACCGCCTCCTCCGGCACCGACGTTGCGGGCGACGACTTCGCGCATCAGTTGCACGATCTCGACCGGCGCCTCGGCGAGATGGATCTTGCGGCCGAACAGCGCGACGCGGGCGCCGTAACGCTCGGCCTGGTTCAGCAGCTCGAACGTGTCGTGCGTGGTGCCCGCGGCACCGCCGAGGATGCCGACGATCAGGTGCGTCGGGTCGTAGGAGGCGAGCTCCTCCATCGCGCGCGGGCCGTTGTACTGCAGCTTCAGGAACTTCGGGTGAATCGTCCTCCATCACGCCGGCGAGCGTGCGCACGATGTTGTCGTTGATGAACGCGCCGATATCCGCGCCCGGCGTCAGCCGGATGTCGAAGGCGGGATTGAACACTTCCAGGAAGTGCCGCATGCCGTGCGCGCCCGCCTCGGCCCGGAACGCCGAATACGCCTCCGCATTCATCACGTCGATGTCGCGCTGGTTGGAGAACGTGACCGAATAGAGCCCGATATCGGCGTATCTGCGCGCCTGTGCGATGCGCGCCGTGCGGTGGTGGCGCGACGGCTCCTCATGATACGGCCGCCGCGTGCCGACCAGATGTCCGTCGCGTCATTCAGCCGGATCGCCGGCGTCACCGGACTGTCCTTGAACAGCCCCTCCTTCGCCAGCCGCTCGCCGGTCGAGGCGGACATCAGCATGATGTCGACGAGCCCGGAGCCGGTCATGTCGCGGATCGCCTGCAGATGCGTGGCGCGCGGCTTGAAGCGGCCGGGCTGTTCGCGATCCGGCACCGGTGCCGCGCGGCCGAAGCCGATGTCGCCGTCCTTGGCATCGGCGATGATGAAGTCGGCGGGCGTGTAGCGCCCGGCGCGGATGCTGGCGAGTTTGCGGTCGAGCGTGCGCATTTGTGTCTCCTGTCAGGGGCCGGCGTTCGGCGATGCGCATGGGCTCTCGTGCCAGCCCCACGTCGCCGCAAGATGCAGGCATTCGCGCCAATGTGCCAGCCCGTCGGTGGTCGAGAGCCGGCGCAGCGAGGCCGCCGCGGCCGCGTGGCCGAGTGCCAGCGCCTGCTCGATCGGCCATTGTTCGTGAATGCCGTAGACAAATCCGGCCGCGAACGCATCGCCCGCGCCGTTCGCGCCGGCGATCTGCGCCTGCGGCACGCGCACCGACCCGCGGACGAACAGCCCGCCGTCGCGCGTCACCACCACGCCGCCGCGCGGGAAATGCACCACGACAAGCTGCATCGCGCCGGCCGCGAGCGTCGCGCGCGCGGCGGCGATGCAGGCGGCGAGATCGGTGCGCCCGGCCTGCACCGTGGCGATGCCGGCGATGCCGGCAATCTCGTGATCGTTGACCACGAGCAGGTCGAGATGCGGCAGGCACGGGCGCACCAGCGCGGCGTTTTGCTCCGGCGCGATGCTGACCAGCTCCAGATTGGTCTGCAGCCCGGCTGCCCGCGCCCGCTTCAGCGTCGCGACCCAGCCGTTCGCCTCGCCCTGCCAGGGCGCATCCATGATCCGGTGCACGCCGGGCAGGCCGAGGTGGAAGATCCGATGCGTCGTCTGCGTGAAATCGAAATGCGCCGGCGTCAGCAGCCCGCTCGTGCCGAAGGCGCTGATATGCGTCCGCCGCCCCGACGATTGGGTACTGAAGGCGAGCGTGTAGTCGGTGGCCGCCGCGCCGGTGATCGCGAGGCGCGTGCGGTCGATGCCGTGCCGGTCGGCGAACGCCAGCAGGAACCGCCCGTCGGCGTCGTCGCCGATCAGCCCCATGCTCGCCACCGGCAGCGTCGGGTCAAGGGTCCTGATGCCGACGGCGAGATTGCATGCCGGAGCCGCCGCCGCCGCTCTCCTCGGCGATCACGTCGGCACGGCCATCCTCCGCCGGCCACACATCGACCAGCAGGTTGCGGTCGTGGCACCACGTGCCGCCGGTCAGCACGCCGCTTCGCGTCATGACGGCGCCGTCGCATCCGGCGGCGGCATCGCGCCGGTCATGATCGCCACCGCATCCGACATCGAGTACTGCTTCGGGTCGATCACCGCGATGCGCCGGCCGAGCCGATGGATGTGGATGCGGTCCGCGACCTCGAACACGTGCGGCATGTTGTGGCTGATCAGGACGATCGGCAGGCCGCGCCGCTTCACGTCGAGGATCAGCTCGAGCACCTGCCGCGATTCCTTGACGCCGAGCGCCGCGGTCGGCTCGTCCATGATCGACGACGCGGCTGCCGAACGCGGTCGCGCGCACCACGGCCACGCCCTGGCGCTGGCCGCCGGAGAGCGTCTCGACCGGCTGGCGGATGTTCTGGATCGTGAGCAGGCCGAGCGCGTTCAGGTGCTCGCGCGCCTCGCGCTCGCATCGCCGCGCGATCGAGCGAGCGGAAGCAGCGTGCCGAGCAGGCCCGGCCTTGCGCCGCTCGCGGCCGAGGAACAGGTTGTCGGCGATCGACAGCGCCGGCGCACAGCGCGAGGTTCTGGTAGACGGTCTCGATGCCGGCCGCGCGCGCCTCGATCGGCGAGCGGAAGTGCACCGCGCTTGCCGTCGAGCAGGATCTCGCCGCGCATCGGGCATGACGGCGCCGGTCAGCGCCTTGATCAGCGTCGACTTGCCGGCGCCGTTGTCGCCGATCACGGCCAGGATCTCGCCCGGCATCAGGTCGAAATCGGCATCGGTCGAGCGCGATGACGCGGCCGAAGTGCTTGACCAGACCGCCTGCGCGCTGACAGGACGGGCTGCGGATAGCACGGCGCGCGCTCATGCCGCGACCTCCGGATCCACTGGTCGATCGCGACCGCGACGATGATCAGGACGCCGACCGCGAATTCCTGCCAGAGCGCATCGACCCCGGCGAGCGCCAGGCCGTTGCGGAAGACGCCGACGATCAGCGCGCCGACCAGCGTGCCGACGATCGAGCCGCGGCCGCCGAACAGGCTGGTGCCGCCGATCACCACGGCGGTGATCGAATCGAGGTTGGCGGTGCTGCCCGGCGATCGCGCTGATCGCGCCGATGCGCCCGATCAGCACCCAGCCGGCGATCGCGCAGATCAGGCCCGGCGATCGCGTAGACCGCGATCAGCGTCCGCCCGGCTCGATGCCGGCGAGCCGCGCCGCGTCGGGATCGTCGCCGGTCGCGTAGATGTGCCGGCCGAAGGCCGTGCGATTGCAGCACGTACCAGACCAGCGCCGCGAGCACCAGCATCAGGATCGAGCCGTAGGTGAGCCGCGCGCCGCCGAAGCGCGATCGCGGTGCCGAGCCATTGCAGGAACGGCGCGGCCGCCTCGATGTCCTGCTGGCGGATGGTCTCGCTGTGCGAGTACCAGAGATTGAGCGCGCCGAAGATGCTCCAGGTGCCGAGCGTGACGATGAACGGCGGCAGGCGCAGCGCGGTGACGAGCAGCGCCGTTGACCGCGCCGCAGGCGATGCCGACGAGCAGGCCGAGCGGCGAAGGCGATCTCCACCGGCACGCCCGTATGCACCGCGAGCCGGCCCATCACCACCGAGGACAGGACCATGATCGCGCCGACCGAGAGGTCGATGCCGGCGGTGAGGATGACCAGCGTCTGCGCGATGCCGACGATGCGCGATGATCGTGACCTGCTGCAGCACCAGCGACAGGTTGAACGGATGGAAGAACCGCCGCCCGACCACCGCGCTGAACACTGCCACCGACAGCACAGCACGAGGAACGGCACGACCGTCGGGTAGGCGTGCAGGAACTGGTGCAGCCGCGCATTGCGCGGCCGTGCCGCCCCTCGTCGATGCGGCACGCCCGCCGGTCACGGCGCTCGCCGCTCACGCCGCGCGCTGGGACAGGAGGCGACCTGGGGCCGCACGCTGGCGCGGCGATCAGCCCCAGCACTTCTTCAGGCCCTCGTCGGTGCTGATCGAGGGCACGCCCGCGACCGGCTTGTCGGTGATCAGGTTCACGCCGGTGTTGAAGAACTTCAGGCCCGGCGTCGGCTGCGGCTTCTTGCCGGTCTTGGCGAAGTCGACGACCGCCTGCGACGCCCAGCGATGCCATCAGCAGCGGGTATTGCTGCGAGGTGGCGCCGATCACGCCGGCCTTGACGTTCTTCACGCCCGGGCAGCCGCCGTCGACGGAGACGATCAGCACGCTCTTTCTCCTTGCCCGCGGCCTTCAGCGCCTCCCAGGCGCCGGCCGCGGCCGGCTCGTTGATCGTGTAGACGACGTTGATGTCGGGGTCCTTCTGCAGCAGGTTCTCCATCGCGGTGCGCCCGCCCTCTTCGGCGCCCTGGCCCCATTGATGGCCGACGATGCGCTTGTCGGTCTCGTCGCCGTAATGCTTCGGCTCCGTGACGTCGATGCCGAAGCCGTTCATGAAGCCCGGGTCGCGCAGCATGTCGACGGTCGGCTGGACTCCAGCGCGTCGAGGAACGCGACGTGCGCGTCCTTCGCCTTGTCGCCGAGGGTCTTCGCGGCCCACTCGCCGATCAGCACGCCGGCCTTGAAGTTGTCGGTGGCGAAGGTCGCGTCGGCGGCGTCGATCGGGTCGAGCGGGGTGTCGAGCGCGATCACCAGCAGGCCGGCGTCGCGCGCCTTCTTGATCGTCGGCACGATCGCCTTGGTGTCGCTCGGCGTGATCAGGATGCCCTTGGCGCCGGCGGAGATCAGGCTTTCGACCGCCGCCACCTGGCTGTCGTTGTCGCCGTCGTACTTGCCGGCGAAGGTCTGCAAGGTCGACGCCGAGTTCCTTCGCCTTCGCCGCGGCGCCCTCGCGCATCTTGACGAAGAACGGGTTGTTGTTGGTCTTGGTGATGAGGCCGACGATGATGCCGTCGGCATGCGCCGGCAGGCTGCCGGCGATGAGTGCCGCGAACGCGCCCGCCGCGACGCAGCGTAGGAACCAGGATCTCGTCTGCATATCCGTCTCCCCGTTTGGTCGGATTCTTCGCGCGCGGCCCGCGGGGCCGGCGCCGGTCCGGGGCGGATCGAACCGCAGGCGTCCGAGCCGGTCAATAGCTAATTTAGACTAACTAAATTATTGACCCTGCCCCACGCCGTCGCGCACCCTGCGCCGCCCGCATGACCGCCGCCGCCGACCTCATGGACGACGCCCAGCCCCCGCCCCGGCTCGATCGCGGGACGCGGCAGACCGGCGTGCGCCTCTACAACGAGCGCCTCGTGCTCTCCCTCATCCGCCGCCACGGCGCGCTGCCGAAGGCCGATCTCGCCCGCCTCACCGGCCTCTCGCCGCCCACCGTCTCGGCGATCGTGCGGCAGCTCGAGGCGGACGGGCTTTTGGTCCGCGAGGCGCCGCGGCGGGGGCGCGTGGGCCAGCCGCTGGTGCCGCTGGCGCTCAACCCCGACGGCGCGTTCGCGTTCGGCGCCAAGATCGGCCGGCGCAGCTGCGAGCTGGTGCTGATCGACTTTCTCGGCCGCGTGCGCGACCGCCGGCACGAGACCTACCGCTTCCCGCGCCCCGGCCCGATCCTCGACTTCGTGCGCGAGGGCTGCCGCACGCTCGCCGCCCCTCTGCCGCCGGAGGGCCGCGCCCGCCTCGCCGGCATCGGCGTGGCGACGCCGTTCGAGCTGTGGAACTGGGAGGAGGAGGTCGGCGCCCCCGCCGGCACCATGCAGGCGTGGCGCGACCTCGACCTGCACGGCGCGGTCGGGCGCGCCTGCGACCTGCAGGTCTATCTCTGCAACGACGCCACCGCCGCCTGCGCGGCGGAGCTGCTGTTCGGCGCGGCGCCGCGGCACCGGGAGTTCCTCTCCGTCTTCATCGCCTGGTTCATCGGCGGCGGGCTCGTGATCGACGGCAACCTGTTCCCCGGCCGCACCGGCTATGCCGGATCGCTCGGCCAGGTGCTGGTGCCGGACGCGGACGGGCCAGGGGCGGACGGGTTGGGACCGGCGCGGCCGCTGCTGCACGCCGCCTCGCTCTACGGGCTCGCCCGCCGCATCGCCGAGGCCGGCGGCGATCCGCGGCCGATCTGGGAGTCGCCCGACGACTGGTCCACGATCGGCCCGCATCTCGACGGCTGGATCGCGCCGGCCGCCGCCGGCATCGCGCATGCGCTCGTGGCGGCGGTGGCGATCATCGAGTTGCAGGCCGTGGTGATCGACGGCGCCTTCCCCGCCGCCGTGCGCGCCCGCCTGGTCGCGGCCGTGCGCACCGCCCTCGCGGCGCTGGAGCGCAAGGGCCTGCCGCCGTTCACCGTCCTGGAAGGCACGATCGGCAGCAGCGCCCGCGCGATCGGCGGCGCCAGCCTGCCCTTCCTCGCCAAGTTCATGCGCGACCGCGAGCTGCTGTTCCGCGAGCCGGACCGCAGCGCCGCCGCCGGCCCGCTGCACGCGGCCCGGCCTTCGGCGTTTTAGCGCGCGACGCATCCGCGAAAACCCACGATAACGCCTTCATGCAACGGGAGCCGAGACGCCGATGAACCTGACCCACCTCCTCGCCGCCCATCGCGCCAGCGGCCGCTCGGTGCGCGTCGCCCTGATCGGCGCGGGCAAGTTCGGTTCCATGTTCCTCGCCCAGGTGCCGACCATCCCGGGGCTGGAAGTTCCGGTCATCGCCGATCTCGACCCCGCCCGCGCCCGCGCCGCCTGTGCCGCCGTGGGGTGGGACGCGGCGCGCATCGCCGGCACCCGCTTCATCGAGCGCGGCGCCGACGCCTGTGCCGCCGAGGACATCGACGTGGTGGTGGAGGCCACCGGCAGCCCCGCCGCCGGCATCGCCCACGCGCTCGCCGCCATCGAGGCGCGGCGCGCGATCGTCATGGTCAATGTGGAAGCCGACGTGCTCGCCGGCCCCCTGCTCGCCCAGAAAGCCCGCGAGCGCGGCGTGGTCTATTCCATGGCCTACGGCGACCAGCCGGCGCTGATCGTGGAGCTGGTGGACTGGGCGCGCGCCGCCGGGTTCCATGTCGTCGCCGCCGGCAAGGGCACCAAATACCTGCCCAGCTATCACACCGTGACCCCGGACGACGTGTGGTCGCATTACGGCCTCAGTGCGGAGGCGGCGAAACGCGCGGGGATGAATCCGCAGATGTTCAACTCCTTCCTCGACGGCACGAAATCGGCGCTGGAGATGGCCGCCGTCGCCAACGCCACCGGGCTCGACGTGCCGGAGGACGGGCTGGGTTTCCCGCCCTGCGGCGCCGAGCACCTGCCGCTCGCGCTGCGCCCGCGCGCGGCGGGCGGGCAGCTTGCGCATGAGGGCATGGTCGAGGTCATCTCCTCCATCGAGCGTGACGGGCGGCCGGTGATCGGCAACCTGCGCTGGGGCGTCTATGTCGTCTTCAAGGCGACCAACGACTACGCCGCCGACTGTTTCAAGCAGTACGGCCTCGCCACCGACCCCAGCGGCCGCTACGCCGCGATGCACCGGCCCTACCACCTGATCGGGCTCGAACTTTCCATCTCGGTGCTGCATGCGGCGCTGAACGGGCAGCCGACCGGCATGACGCGCGAATGGCGCGGCGATGTGGTGGCGGTGGCGAAGCGCGCGCTCGCGAGCGGCGAGATGCTGGACGGCGAGGGCGGCTACACGGTCTATGGCAAGCTCGTGCCGGCCGCCCGCAGCCTGCGCGAGCGGGCATTGCCGATCGGGCTTGCGCATGGCGTGCGCCTGCGCCGCGCGGTGCCGGCCGGCGCCATCCTCAGCACCGAGGACGTGACGCTCGACGAAGCCGCGCTCGCGGTGCGCGTGCGCCGCGAGATGCTGGAAGCGGCGGGGGCCACACCCGCGCCGGTGCCGGCCTGACCGCACAGCGCGCGCGGGCTTGCCTCGCGCCGCGGAACGCCTGAAACACCCGCATGACCGACAATCGTCTGCCGGCCTGGACCTGGCTTGCCCCGCTCGCCGGCTGGGTCCTCATCGGCGCAAAGTCCGCCGTGCATCATCCGCTGTACGCGGTGCCGCTCGGCCTCGGCCTCATCGCCTGCGTGCTCGCCGCCGTGCACCATGCCGAGGTGGTGGCGCACCGCGTGGGCGAGCCGTTCGGCACGCTGGTGCTCGCGATCGCCGTGACCATGATCGAGGTGGCGCTGATCGTCTCGCTGATGATCGCCGGCGGCGCGGCCACGGCGGCGCTGGCGCGCGACACGGTGTTCGCCGCGGTGATGATCATTCTCAACGGCATGGTCGGCCTCTGCGTGCTCGCCGGCGGCTCGCGCCATGGCGAGCAGCAATTCGGGCTGCATGGCGTCAGTGCGATGCTGGCGGCGCTGGCCACGATGTGCGTCACCACCTTCATCCTGCCGAACGCGACCACCAGCATCGCCGGCCCGATCTACTCCACGAGCCAGCTTGCGCTGATCAGCGTCGTGTCGCTGATCCTCTACGGCGTGTTCGTCCTGGTGCAGACCGTGCGCCACCGCGACTACTTCCTGCCCGCCGGCCCGGCGGCGCACGACCCGCACGAGCACGCGCCGCCGCCGAGCGGGCGCATCGCGGCGCTCAGCGTGGTGCTGCTGCTGCTGGCCCTCGGCGCCGTGGTGCTGCTGGCGAAGGCGCTGGCACCCACGCTGGAGGCCGGCGTGGCGGCGGTGGGCGCGCCGAAGGCGGTGGTGGGCGTGGTGATCGCGGGGATCGTGCTGCTGCCCGAAAGCCTCGCCGCCCTGCGCGCGGCCCGCGCCGACCGCCTGCAAACCAGCCTCAACCTCGCGCTCGGCTCGGCGCTGGCCTCGATCGCGCTGACCATCCCCGTGGTGGCCGCGGTCGCGCTCATCGGCGGCTGGACGCTGGTGCTGGGGCTGGACCTCAAGGCGATGGTGCTGCTGGGCCTCTCGCTCCTGGTCGCGACGCTCTCGCTCGGCACCGGCCGGACGACGGTGCTGCAAGGGGCGGTGCATTTGGTGATCTTCGCCGTCTATCTGTTCACGACGGTGGTACCGTGACGGCGGCGGGGGAGTCGCTTTGACGCGCGATCTCGATGATGCGGCGGTCGTTGACCGCATTCGGACGAGCTTTGCCAAACAGGGGCTCATGCGCACCCTGGGCGCGTCGCTCGTCAGCGCCTCGCCCGGCCTTGTCGAAATCGCAGTCAGCCCCGCGCCCGCAATTTCCCAGCAACACGGTTTCGTCCACGCCGGCGCGGTCAGCGCCATCGCCGACACGGCAGCGGGCTACGCGGCCCTCAGCCTCATGCCACCCGGCCGGGGTGTGCTGACGACTGAATTCAAGATCAATCTCGTGGCACCCGCCACCGGCGATCGGATCATTGCGCGTGGCAGGGTGGTGAAAGCGGGCCGGACGCTCACGCTCGCGCAGGCCGAGGTGTTCGCCATCAATGGCGGCACGGAAAAGCTCGTCGCATTCCTGACCGCGACCCTGATGGCGATCGAAGGGCGGGACGGCGTGACCGACTGAGGCTGTTTCCTGCGGCTTGCCCACCGGCACCAAAGGTCGGGTGTTGACCAGCACGAGCACAACGAGACCAACAGCGTGACCTTACGTCCGCTCTCGCGGCGCGACAGCCGACGTATCCGCGCATGCTGTCGGACGCCTCCGATCGAAAACGATCCCCAACGGATAAATTTCATGCTAATCCCGCTCGCCATCAAACGGCGGGGGGGATGATTGCAATGCTCGAAACCGACAAGGTGTTCGCAGGCTCGATTCCGGAGAACTACGACCGCCATATGGTGCCGTTGATCTTCGAGCCGTTCGCCGCAGACCTTGCGCAGCGAGCCGCCGCCTTGTCGCCAGGCGCCGTTCTGGAAACCGCCGCGGGCACCGGGGTTGTCACCCGCGCACTGGCGCCAAGACTCTCCCCCGGCGCCCTCTATGTCGTCACCGACCTGAACCAGCCGATGCTCGACTACGCCGCTTCGCGACAGGGCGCGGACAGCCGCATCACATGGCGCCAGGCGGATGCGCTGGCGCTGCCGTTCGACGATGCGGCCTTCGATCTCGTCTTTTGTCAGTTCGGCGCGATGTTCTTTCCCGACCGCGCATCGGCCTACCGCGAAGCGAAGCGCGTGCTGAAGCCCGGCGGACAGTTTTTGTTCAGCGTGTGGGATCGCATCGAGGAAAATGTATTCGCGGATGACGTGACGAATGCGCTCGCCAGGATTTTTCCGAACGACCCGCCGCGCTTCCTGGCACGCACGCCGCACGGCTACCACGACACGGCCCTGATCCGCCGCGATCTGGAGGCCGCGGGGTTCGCCCGCGTGGTGATCGAGACGCGCGCCGAACAGAGCCGCGCCCCCTCGCCGCGCCTTCCGGCCGTGGCGTATTGCCAGGGCACGCTGCTTCGCAACGAGATCGAGGCGCGCGAGGCGGGAAAGCTGGAAGCTGCGACCGACTACGCCGCAGCCGCGATTGCGGACCGACATGGCAGCGGGGAGGTCGCTGCCAAGATTCAGGCGCATGTGATCGTGGCTGTGGTCTGAGAGCTTGACCCCAAGGCAGCGCGAGGGCGCGGCGTTACCGAGCAAGCTCACGGACGCGGAACGGGCGCGACTGGCGGCGCTGATCCCCGATGCCAAGCCCGGGGGACGGCCGCGCAAGACCGTGATGCGGGCTGCGATGGATGCCGAGCGCCTCGGCCGGGACGCGAGCCCCTTCCCATTCAAACGAACCCACTACGGGCCAGAAATTCGGCTGGAGACAGGATCGGAATCCCGCGCCAGGGGTGCATTGCAAGCAAATGGCGCACGTCGCTGCTCACGATGACGTCCGCTTCACCGGCAGCAGCCAGCGCCAGATACTTGTCGTCCTTCGGATCGCGGCACTCCCGGACGGTCTCGGTCGGTTCGACGCGCTCTGCTGCGACGACGACAATGTCAAGGATGCGCTGGCGGCGTTCGACAGCGACGAAGCGGTCAAACTTCGGGCGGAAGATGACCTCACGATATTCGTCCTCGACCGCCTGCGAGAGAAGCAACCGGTTCGGCGCCCTCACGGCGCGCAGCAGCGCCTGCTCGGGACGGCTATTCGTCTTAGCTGCGAATTTCAAGGCAGGGGCAGAAGACGACGAAAACCCCGCCACGGCGCGGCTTTCCGACACCACGGAGTTGCGATCCTCGTCCTGGCGGCCGCTCGCCGCGAGAGGACCTCAAGCCGGGGCTCGGCGATCGCCGGAAACATAGGGGGCACCCGGTCAGCGGGCAAGGTACAAACCGCGGCCGCGACGACAGACTCTGGACTGCGTCGAATGTCACGGGGCCTAACATCTAACATCATAGACTTCGTTGCCCTCCATTCCACCTGTCAAAGAGCACGACGCAGCCGCGGAATGCAACCGTTTGCACAATATCCCCCCGACCCGGGAGACGGCCTTCTTCAGCACGGATGCGGCAGAGGCGGGTTGAATTCTGAGTTTCATATGGTGAGGCAAAATCTTCGTGGGTGCCATTGTGCTGAGCGAGCTATTGACCGCACGATAAGCCGCCCCCGGATCTCTGGCGCAACAATGCTGGCTCGGGCTTGGGCTTGCCTCCTTCCGGGAGACGCGAGCGCGGACAAGCATGCGCTACCGTAGTTCCTGGTACTGTGGCGATTGCGACACGTACAGGGAGCGAGGCCATGCCCAGCGCGGCCGGGTTCAAACGTCCGGGGCTCGAGTGCGTCCACTGCCAAACCATTTGCGGTGTTGCTCGGGTGCGCGCCGGCAGAGGACGAAGAACGACCAGATCCGTTTCGGGCAATGTGCCCTCATTGCCACCGCGAGGGCAAATACCCGCGATCAGCCATCGGCACCGTGGCGGCGGTTTAGTCTTCCGGGGTTCCTGCCGCATTAAAATCGGGCGTTCAACCATGACGCAGCCAACCTTCAAGGTTCGAATAAACCCTGCCTTTCATCGCTTCCCACATGAAGCGACGATCATCGGCCGTCTCTTGGCATCTTTCGGCGAGATCGAGTACCTGATCGCGCTGTGTGCCGCCCATGCCCACGACAACGCCCAACACCGCGTATCCGATGCTGAGGGCCTTTACCGTCTGCGCACAACGTCCAGTCGAATCGACGCGGCCGACGTATCGATGCGACCAGCATTCGAGGATGTCGGTCTCGCCGAAGCCTATGGCATATGTCGAACGCCGTCAAATACGCCCTACGCATTAGGAACCAGTTCTCTCATTGTAACTGGGCTGGCCACTCTGACGGGGGCTTGTTCTTCGCAGATCTTAAAGCGTCGGCCGAAGCCCACTCCGGATGGGATCATAGCTGGCGCCACATTAATGTCCCTCTCTTGGAGGCTCATGAGGCGCATTTCACTTATGCCCAGGATTGGCTGTTCTTTCTCGATCGCGAACTGGGCGTGCGGACAAAGCGCGAAGTAGACCAGATTTTTCGTATCCCTCCAGTCCTCGAGCCAGCCCCCACTGTATAATCCTCCATCCCGACACATACCCCCGTGGCTGAGCGAAGATCAGAAAGGCCAGCACTTAGCGCGTGCGCTGGCAGCCGAAGGGGGCGCCCCAACACCGACACCTGCACAGATGGCTCTTGAAGAGGCACGCTCTAAGAAGCGCGCCAGAAGACAGGCCGATCGAAATCGGGCCGCAGAAGAGCGTTTAGGGAAGCCTTTTGGTCAGAGATTCTTCCCGCAGACGTCGTAACGACCGATATTTTGTTTGTTGCATTACAATGCAATCCAAGTGCGGTCGCCGGGATCGACGCGGTGGCAGTCGCTACCGAATACCCTACTCGCCCGCACTCGCGCCCGCACCCCCGCCCGTGCCGCGTCCAGCAGCGGCCCGTCCAGGCACAGCGGCGCGCAGCCGCGTTCCGCGTAGGCGCGCAGCGTCGCGGCCAGCCCGTCGCCGTCCTGGCGCAGCGTGTCGCGCATCGGGCGCACGCCGCATTCGCGGTCGAACTGGCCGCGGTTGCCGGTGTCGAGAAAACTCTCCACCCGCAGCCCCGCTGTCAGCAGCAGGTCGTGGTGTGCAAGCTCCACGTGCACGTAATGCGCCCCGCCGCAGCGCGTGTCGCGAAGGATGCTGACGCCGTCGACCAGCTTGTGCACCGGGATCAGCACGCCGGCCACGAACACGGCATGGTCGGGCGACAGCCGCACCTCGCGCGCCGGCATGCCCGGCCCGAAGGCGTGCGGCAGCACGCGCACCGGCCGCCCGGCATCCTGCGCACTCGCGAAGCGCACGCTGCGCTGGCCGATCCATTTCACCACGCCGCGCCCGCGCAGCGCCGTGCGCACCGCATCGCCCGGACGCAGGTGTTCCACCGCGCGCACGGTGCCATCGGCGAGCAGGATGTCGCTGCCCGCGACAAGGCACGCCACCTCCGCCGTCAGCGCCACGCCGCTCGCCGCGGTGAAGATCGGCATGAGCTGCGTGTCGTAAATCGCGTTGCCCTCGCCCGGATCGCCGCTGCCGGTGCCGAGCCTGCCGTAGCCCCAGGCGTAGTACAGCCGCGCCGTGCCGTCGAGCGGCACCGTGGTGCCGAAGGTCAGCAGCACGTGCGCGCCGTCCGTCACCTGCGCCGCCGTCGCGTTCAGCGTCACGCCGCCGTCGATGATCGACCAGCCGATGCCGCCCGCCGCCTCCGCGCTGAGACTCCTGCTCAGGTTGGCGTCATCGAGCGCCGCCGTGACCAGCACCTGCGTGTCCGCCACCACCGCGGCCGCCACCGCCTGCGGCCCGAACGCATCCAGCGTGCCGTTCGCGACCGGTGAGCCGGGCTGCGCGTACTGCGCGAAGGTCTCGGCGATCGCGCGCGCCAGCCTGCCGGCAACCAGGCTGATGTCGGGGGCGGACATGTGGCCGCCGCCGTAGAACCCGGGCGCGCCGTTGGCCCCGAAATACGTGCCGTCCATGTTCAGGTCGTCGGCCTGCACGCCGACCGCGGCATTGAACGACGGATCGGCGGCAAGCTGCTGCATGCCGAGCTTGATCGCCTGATTCACCGTAGCGATCGAGCCATTGTAGGGAATCGCGTTGACGAACAGGTAGGGCACGCTCGCCGCACTCTGCCCGAGCGCTGCGCGCACCTGCTGCGCCTCGAATTTTACCGCACTCATCCACTCCGCCGTCGTCAGGCTCGCGTTGGTGCTGTCGTACTCGTTGTGCAGCCACACCACCGCCGTCGGCGCCGCCTTGGTCGCGGCGGGCAGCGCGTTGATGTAGTTCAGCAGCCCGTTCTCCAGCGTGTCGTCGGTCCAGCCGTGCTGCCAGCCGCTCGCCGCCGGATCGACCCAGTCGCCGATGAACGCGGTGCCGCCGTTGATGGTGTTGTCGTTGGCGCCGTCGTTGCTGCGCGCCAGCAGCGTGACGGTGTTGGTGACGCCGTCGAAGCCGAGCAACTGTTGAACCGTGTTCGCGATCGCCGGCCAGTCGGACGACATCGAGAGCAGGTCGGCATTCGACTGCCCGCGCAGCAGGACGTTGAGTTCCATGGGTTGCGCCGTGAGGTTCCGGCGGCCGGACGCCACACCGGTCGCAGGCGGAACAGTATCATTCCCGCCGCAACGGCCCTGTTTCACGCTTGGGTGGGCATGATCACGGCTGCGACAGGATTGGCGCGCCCGCACCGGCGATGCTACACGCGGGCGATGCCAAAAGTCGGCGCCGGGAGGAAACCCGCCATGCTCTGCTGTATTTTTCCATGATCGCGGTCATTTTCGAGGTCTGGCCTGCGGAGGGGCAGCGGGACGCCTATCTCGACCTCGCGGCGGCCCTGCGCGCCGATCTGCTCGCGACCGACGGCTTCATCGCGATCGAGCGGTTCCAGAGCCTCAATGACCCGGCGAAGCTGCTCTCGCTCTCGTTCTGGCGCGACGAGGCTTCGGTGGCGGCGTGGCGCAACCGTTCGTCGCATCGGGCCGCGCAGGCGCGTGGGCGCGGCGGCATCTTCCGCGACTACCGGCTGCGCGTGGCCGGCGTGCTGCGCGACTACGGCATGACGGAGCGCGCGGAGGCGCCCGCGGACAGCCGTGCCGTGCACGCGGATGACGCGGCCGGGGCGGCCGGCGCGGCGAGGTGGTAGCGCAGCCAGCTCGTCACCCGCAGGTCCACGCGCCGCACGCCGCGCACGTCGATCGCCCCGGCGCCGTCGCTCCAGCGCCACGCCGGCTCCGCCGCGTGCCAGCCGGCGCCGAGCCGCGCATCGTCGCGCGGCACGTCGCCATCATCCAGCCGCAGCGCATGCAGCGCCACGCCCAGCGGGCGCGCATCGTCGCTGTCGGGATCAAGCTCCGCCGGCCGGCTCACCCGTGAGTGCAGCACCAGCCGCCGCGCACCCGCGGGCAGCGTCATGCTGTAGGTGCCGTCCTGCGCCGTGGCCGCCACCGGCGCGCCGTCGCAGGTGAGGTAAAAGCCCGGATCGGCGGTGATGCGGTAGCCGAGCGGCAGCAGGCGCGCGAGCAGTCGCGTCCGCGCCGCCCGCAGCGCGGCGCCATCCGTCACCAGCGGCGCGCAGGCGTCGCGCGCCCACACGCGCCGCGCGAAATCGGGATGCGCCTCGATCACCGGCCCTGCATTCGCGAAGGCAGCGCGGTTGCCGGTGTCCAGGTAGCTCTCGCAGGCCAGTCCTTCCGCAAACAGCACCGCGTGGCGCGGCAGCTCGACATGCCAGTATTCCACACGGTCAGTGGGAACCTGCGCGATCGAGGCGCCGTTCACCAGGTAGCGCACCGGGATCAGCGCGCCGCGCACGAACACCGCGTGGTCGGGTGACAGCAGCAGCGGGCGCGCCGGCCGGTTCGGGCCGAAGGCGTGCGGCGCGATGCGCACCGGCCGCACGTCGACGCGGGCGCGGATGCCGCGCGCAGGCGACGCGGCGATGGCCGAGCCATACGACGGGCGCGGTGCCGCCGCCGTGCGTGCGCACCCGGTCGCCCACGCGCAGGTCTTCGACCGCGACCGGGCCGCGCGCGGTCGCGATGCGGGTGCCGGCGACGAAGCACGGCGGCGCCACGGTGCCGATCGCGAGGTCGCCGCTTTCGGTGTTGGTGAAGGTGAGCGCGCTCGGCGTGACACCCGGCAGGTCGAGCATGATCGGGCCGCCGGTGCCGGTGAGCGTCAGCACGCTGCCGTTGTAGCTGTGCCCGGTCGCCGTGAAGTCCTCGACCAGGATGCCGTCGCCGACGGCGAAGTTGCTGAGCACGCCGGTCGGCGCCGCGGTCGCGGCGAAGGCGAGCACGCCGGGGTCGAAGCGGATCCGCCGCTGCCGGCGGCGTGGGTGTGGGCGAGTTCGAGCGTGCCGGAGGCGATGGTGATGCCGCCGCTGAACGTGTTGGCGGCGGCGAGGCGCACGGTGCCGGCGCCGTTGATGATCAGCCCGCCGCTGCCCGCATTCGCCCCGGTGCCGCCGGAGCCGGTCTGGTCGGCGATCGCGCCGGCAACGTCGAGCGTGGTGCCGGCGGCGGCGCCGAGGGCGATGGTCGCGTTCCCCTGCAGGAACAGCCCCGAGCCATGCGCGCCGCCGCCCTGCGCCCCGGTGCCGGCGGGGCCCCGCCGGTGACGGTGCCGCGGCCGAGCAGCCCGCCATCGACCGTCAGCGTGCCGCCCTGGGCGATGAAGATGTCGCCGCCCGCGCCCAGCCCGCCGCCGCCCGGCCCGCCCGCGCCGGCATCGTTGCCGCCACCGCCGACGCCGCCCCCGAACCCGCCGAGCTGCCCCTGCCCGCCCGCGCCGGTCACGCCCGGCGTCGCATCGGTGATGGATTTCGCGCCGTTGCTGCCCCCCGGCCCGCCGCCGCCGCCACCACCGCCGAACCCGCCCGGCCCGCCGGTGCCGCCGGTGCCGCCCGCGCCGCCATCGCCGGGCAGGGTGTGCGGAGTCCGCCCTTCAGCGACTCGCCCCGCCGCCCCGCCCTTGCCGCCGCCACCGCCGCCGCCGCCGAAGCCGCCCGCCCCGCCCGCCGCGGCCACGCCGCCGTCGCCGCCGTTGCCGTCGATATAGGTGGTGTTGGTCCCGCCGTTGGCATCCCCGCCGAGCCCGCCCGCGCCCCCGGCCCCGCCGGCGCCGCCGCCGGCGCCGAAGCCGCCCGGCCCGCCCTTGCCGCCCGCCCCGCCGCCGGCGCCGAAGCCGCCATTGCCGCCGTTGCCGCCGGCCGTGTACTGCCCGCCGTCGCCGCCCGCGCCGCCGGCCCCGCCCTTGCCGCCGCCGCCGCCCACCGCGCCGATCCCGCCCGGCCCGCCGCCCGCCGCGGCGCCACCGGCGCCGCCATTGCCGCCATTGTAGTTCGTGGCCCCGATATTGCCGTTGCCGCCGCGCCCGCCCGCGCCCCCGGTGCCGCCACGCCCGCCCGCGCCGCCGAAATCGCCGGCCTCGCCCGGCTCCCCAACATCGCCGGCAGTCCCGTCGCCGCCGTAGGTGTCGGCAGTCTCGCCCGCTTCGCCCACCGCACCCGCCGCGCCGGTGTCGCCGATGGGGGGAACGACCAGGCTGGAATGGCCCCCCGCGCCGCCGCCGCGCGTGCCCCCCGGCCCACCCGCGCCGCCCTGCGCCGCGTCGCCGGTGAAGGCGACGTTGCTCAGCGTCACCGACGCCGTCGGCCCCACGAACAGCCCGCCGCCGAGCCCCGCGCCACCGCCGCCGCTGTTGGTGCCGGTGCCGCCCTTGGCAACGGTGTCCTCCAGCGTCAGGTCGGCGATCGAGACCTTGCCGCCGATCACCGCGAGCCCGCCATCGGCGCCGCCGCCGTCCAGCGTGTGGCCGTTGCCGACGATGCTGAGCGTGACCCCGGCGCCGATCAGGATCGCGTCGATCCCGGCCGTGGTCTCGGCAATGTTGGCGGTGATGTCGATCGTGTAGGCGCCGGGGGGCAGCCCGGCGTCCAGCGTGACGATCGCATTGTTCAGGTCGGCCTGGCTCGCGACCTCGAACGTCGTCGGCTCCGGCATCGCCCGCCCCTCGTGTGCAATCACGCACACACTAGGCCGCTGCGTTGCGCATGTGCAACGCGCAATGTGCTATGTCAGATATCATGTCGCAGGCCGAACTTGCCGACGCCATCGCCCGCTATCAGGCCGGCGCCTTCGCCGAGGCGGCGGCGGCGTTCGCGGCGCTGCGGGCGGAGGATGCGGCCGATGCGACATTGCTGCGGCTGCACGGCCTGGCGCTCGCCCGCGCCGGCGAGCCCGTGGCCGCGCTGCCGCTGCTCGCCCGCGCCCGGCGGCTCGATTTCGCCGAGCCGCTCGCGCATCTGCACTACGGCGTCGCGCTGCTCGCGGCCGGACGCCCGGCGCGCGCCGCGGCCGCGTTCCGCCGGGCGACGATGCTGGCGCCCGACAGCGCGGCACCGTGGACCAACTTCGCCGCCGCCCTGGTCGCGCTCGACCGGCCGGCGGCGGCGCGGGCGGCGGCGCGGCGGGCGCTGCAGCGGGCGCCGGGCGATGCCGATGCGCTCTACATGCTCGGCCGCGCCGAGGCCGCCGCCGGCAACCATGCCGGCGCCCGCGACGCGTTTCACGCCGCCACCCGCGCGCGGCCGGCGTTCGCCGATGCGTGGGTGGAATTCGGGCTTGCCAATTATCGGCTCGGCGCCGCGGCAGTGGCGATGGCGGCGATGCAGTCGGCCCTGCGCGCCGACCCCGCGCACAACGCGGCCGCCGCCAATCTCGCGGCGTTCGAGCTGCTGCGCGGCGAGACCGAGGCGGCCCTCGCGCGCCTCGCCGCCGTGCTGGCGCGCGAACCGGGCTGCGTCGCGGCGCGGCTCAATCGTGCCAATGCCCATCTGCTGGATCACGAAGCCGCCGCCGCGCTCGCGCTGCTGGAAGGCGAGCCGCCGCCGGGGCGCGACGGCGCGCATTGGCGCGCGCACCGGGCACTCGCGCTGCTGCTGCTGCACCGCACGGCGGAAGCGCGGGCCGAGCTGGCGGCGATCGGCGATCCGTACGATGCCGAGATTCTCGTGCTGTGGCGCCGCATCCTGCTCGCCCAGCGCGACGGCGACCGGGCGGCGGCGGAGGCGCTGGCGGCGCGCATGGCCGCCCTCGCCGCCGATCCGCAGGCCGCACTGCTGGAACACCGCATCATCGCCGAGTTCGAGCTGGCGCGGTTCCACGACGCGCACGACCGCATCGCCACGGCGTTCGCGCACTGGCATCGCGGCCACCGGCTGCTCGCACCGCTGCAACCGTTCTCGCGCGCGGCGCACGCGGCGTTCGTGACGGACGAGCATCGCCGCCTTCGACGCCACCCGCCTGCGCACCGGCCCGCGCGCCGCGGTGGTGGACGAGGCGCCGGTGTTCGTGGTCGGCATGCCGCGCTCCGGCACCACGCTCACCGAGCAGATCCTCGCGGCCCACCCGCAGGTGCACGGCGCGGGCGAGCGGCCGGCGATGCACGCGCTGATCCGCCGCCTCGCGCCGGGCCGCGACGCGGCGGCGACCGCGCGCGCGCTCGCCGCGCTCGATGCGCCGACGCTCACCGCGGAGGCGCGCGCGTTCCTCGACGACCTGCATGCGCTCGCGCCCGGCGCGCAGCGGATCGTGGACAAGATGCCGGACAACGCGCGCTGGCTCGGCTTCATCCGCACGCTGCTGCCGGGCGCCCGGATCATCCACTGCGTGCGCGACCCGCGCGACATCGGGCTTTCGATCTATCAGCTCCGCTTCTTCGGCTTTCATCCCTATGCGCACGACCTCGGCGATCTCGGCTGGGCGATCCGCCAGCACGCGCGGCTGATGGCGCACTGGCGCGGGGTGATGCCGATCCTGGAGGTGGCGCTGAGTGACTGGATCGAGGATTTTCCGGCGACGCTCGCGCGCGTGCTGGACTTTCTCGACCTGCCCCACGACGCCGCGTGCGAGGCGTTCCATCGTCAGGACCGCCGCGTGCGCACGGCGAGTGCGGCGCAGGTGCGCGAGCCGCTGAACGCGCGCGGCATCGGCCGCTGGCGGCGCTACGCGGCCGAGCTGAGGCCGTTGCTGGCGGAACTCGAAGCGGATGGCGGCGGCGCCTGAGGCGGCAGCGTGCTTGCGCCCGGATGCTATCATTGCTAGCAATGGGCTCATGGAGGGCGGATCCATGGGCAGCCTGCATGTGCGCAATCTCGAGGACGATCTCATCGCCCGGTTGAAGCGGCGTGCCGCGCAGCACGGGCGCTCCGCCGAGGCCGAGCATCGCGAAATTCTCCGTCAGGCCCTGAGCGTCGAGGAGGCGCCCTCGTTCGACCAACTTGCCGCGGAACTGCGCAGGCTGACGGCCCGCCGCAAGCAGACACCATCGGAAGACCTGCTGCGCGAGGGTCGTGAGGAGCGGTGAGTACGCTTGTCATCGACGCAAGCGTCGCGGTCAAATGGGTGGTCGAAGAGGAAGGAACGGCGGAGGCGCTGGCCCTGCGCCATGGAGCACGACTGATCGCGCCCGACCTGCTGATCGCCGAATGCGGCAACATCCTCTGGAAGAAGGTGCGCCGACAGGAACTCTCCAGCGAGGAGGCGCTGCTGGCGGCACGGCTGCTCCAAGGCGCGGATGTCGAGTTGCTGCCGGGACGATCGCTGCTGGAGGCCGCGGTGCGGATCGCGGTCGAGATCGACCATCCCGCGTATGATTGCCTCTACCTGGCGCTCGCCGTTGCCACCGAGTGCCGGTTCGTGACGGCAGACCGGCGCCTGCTGCGCACGCTGGACCAGACCCGTTCGAGCACGCTGCGTGACCGGGCCCTGCTGCTGTCGGAGGCCGGCGGGCGATAGCCGGTCGCAACGCCCCCGGCCGCCGTTTGCATTCCACCGCCGGCCCATGCGCTGATGGCGTCGTGACGAACCGGCGCGGGAGGCGGGCATGAAGGACGCGGACCAGCGTGACCTCACGGGCTACGGCCGCCATCGGCCCGCCGCGGACTGGCCGGGCGGAGCGCGGGTCGCCGTCAGCTTCGTGCTCAACTACGAGGAAGGCGGCGAGCGCAGCGTGGCTGGATGGCGACGCGCATGCCGAGAACTACCTGGTGCCCGAGATCGTCGGCCTGCCCGCCATCCCGGCGCGCAGCCGCAGCGTGGAAGACCTGTTCGAATACGGCAGCCGCGCCGGGTTCTGGCGCGTGCTGCGCCTGTTCGAGGAGCGGCGGCTGCACTTCACCTCCTGGGCGATCGGCCTGGCGCTGCAGCGCAACCCCGACGCCGGGCGAGCGATGGCGGAGGCGGGGCACGAGGTGGCGAGCCACGGCTGGCGCTGGATCGACTACCGCGGCATGCCGGAGGCGCAGGAGCGCGAGCACATCCGCCGCACCGTCGCCACCATCCGCGACCTGTGCGGCGCGCCGCCGCTCGGCTGGTACACCGGCCGCTACAGCGACAACACGCGCCGGCTGGTGATGGAGGAGACCGAGACCCTCTACGACTCCGACGCCTACAACGACGACCTGCCGTACTGGGTGACGGTCGCCGGCAAGCCGCGGCTGATCGTTCCCTATGCGCTCGACACCAACGATTTCAAGTTCGCGCTGACGCCCGGGCTGGATGTCGGGCGAGGATTTCTTCACCTATCTGCGCGCCGCCTTCGACCAGCTGTACCGCGAGGGCGCGCAGCGAGCCGAAGATGCTGTCGATCGGGCTGCACTGCCGCCTGGTCGGCCGCCCCGGGCGCGCCGACGCGCTGGCGCGCTTCATGGACCATGTGCAGCGGCACGACGGCGCCTGGATCTGCCGGCGGGTGGAGATCGCGCGGCACTGGATGGCGAAGCACCCGCCTCCCGCATGACGCGGCCCCGTAAGCTCGCGCCGCAAGCTCCCGCTGCAAACTCTGGCCGCCGCCGTGACGCGGACCTATGCTGGCCGCTCGCACCCCGGAGGGAGGAGAAGAACCATGCGCGCACACGCGCCTTCACGAGCGGGTGACAACGCCCGCCGGCCATCGACGCGCCGCCGCCTGCTCGGCGCGGCACTGTTCGGCCTGCTCGCCGCCCTGCCCATGGCGCCGCGCGCGCGGGCGCAGGCGCCGGAGCAGAAGAGCGTCGAAATCTGGGCGGTGCGCGACCCGCAGGAGGCAGCGGCGATCGCGCTGGCGAAGGAGCTGAACTACTACAAGGACGAAGGGCTGGACGTGACGGTCAAGTGGATCGTCAGCGGCACCGACATGCCGAGCCTGGTCGCCAGCGGCCAGATCAATTTCGCCGGCGAGAGCGTGACCACCGCCGCCATCCTGCGCGACAAGAACATCGACGTCCGCTACGTCATGCCGACCGCGAACATCGCCGGCACGCAGTGCATCGTGCTCGGGCCGGACACCAAGCTGCGCTCGCCGCAAGGACCTCGAGGGCAAGAAGATCGGCATGGCCGCCGGCTCGGGCGTTGCCATCGCGATCCGCAACATGGCGAAGCAGTATGGCGTGGACTACGGCAAGCTGACCTTCGTGAACCTCCAGCCGCCCGACCAGGCACCGGCGCTGGCGCGCGGCGACATCGACGCGATGGCGGTGTGGCAGCCCTGGGCGCTGGCCGGCACATCGCTCGGCGGAAAAATCTATTTCACCGGCAACCGCTCCTACATCGACGGCGCGCCGAAGCCGGTGAACTGGATGTATCTCGATGCCGGGCTGAACGTCCCGGCCGCGTACCTGGCGAAGAATCCGAACACCGTGAAGGCGGTGATGCGCGCGCTGATCAAGGCGATCGGCTACATCAACAGCAACCCGATCGAGAAGTCGGCCAAGCCCTGCTCAGCAGGCCGCTGAACGTGCCGGAGGCCGACCTGGTGCCGATCATGAAGCAGAACATCTACTCGGCGGTGATCGACCAGACCATCATCGACGGCGCGACCGAGCTGCTGACCTACGGCGCCGACCCGAAGATCGGCTGGTTCGGCAAGCCGTTCGCGCCGAAGGAGCTGTACGACCTCACGCTGCTGAAGCAGATCGCGCCGGACATGGTGAAGGCGAGCGGCTACTGAACGCACTTCCACCCGCGCCCGCGCCGGGGGCGACCAAGCTCGCGTTCGAGCGCGTCTCGAAGACGCTACGCCGCCCGGCGCGGACATCCGCAGGCGTTCGCGGTGCAGGACGTGTCGCTGCGCATCGCGCCGGGCCGCTTCGTCTGCCTGCTGGGGCCCAGCGGCTGCGGCAAGTCCACGCTGCTGAACATGGCCGCCGGCTTCATCCGGCCGAGCACGGGGCGCATCCTGGTGGACGGCGCGCCGGTCACCGGGCCGGGGGCGGACCGCGGCGTGGTGTTCCAGGAATACGCGCTGTTCCCCTGGTACACGGTGCTGGAGAACGTCGCGCTCGGCCCGCGCTGCAAGCGCCTGCCGCGCGCGGAGCAGCAGGCGCTGGCCGAGCGGTACCTGGTCATGGTCGGGCTGCACGAGCACCGGCACAAGTTCCCGAAGGAGCTTTCCGGCGGCATGCGGCAGCGCGCCGCGATCGCCCGCACGCTCGCCAACCAGCCGCCGATCATCCTGATGGACGAGCCGTTCGGCGCGCTGGACGCGCAGACGCGCGAGGCGTTGCAGGACCAGTTGCTGGAAATCTGGGCCGGCACCCAGACCACGATCGTGTTCGTGACCCACAGCATCAACGAGGCCGTGTTCCTCGCCGACGAGATCGCGATCCTCGCCGCGCATCCCGGCCGGCTGGTGCATGTGGTCAGCAACGACCTGCCGCGCCCGCGCAGCCGCACCGGCGCCGATGTCGTCGCCGTGGAGCGGCAGATCTACGAGCAGCGCTATCTCGCGGAGGCGGGCGATGGTCGCGCGTGAGGAAGCGGCGGCGGCCGAGCCGGGCTTCGGCGCGCAGGAGATGGTGGCCGGCGGCGTCGGCATGGGCGGCGGCTCGGCCAAGCCGATCGCGCTGGCGGCGGTGATCCTGCTGTGGCAGGCCGTCGGGTTCCTCAACGACTGGCTGCATTTCTACAACCCGAAGCTGTTCCCGGCGCCGCTGGACGTGGCGATCTCGGCGTGGCGGCTCGCGCAGGCCGGCGTGCTGTGGACCGACATCTGGGTCTCGACGCTGCGCGTGGTCGAGGGCGTCGTGGCCTCGGCGCCGCTCGGCATCGTGCTCGGCATGCTGATCGGGCGCGTGCGGCGCGTGGAGGACACGGTGGAGCCGGTGATCGAGCTGCTGCGCCCGATCCCGCCGCTGGCACTGCTGCCGATGATCATCCTGTGGTTCGGCATCGGCGAGGCGTCGAAGGTGTTCTTCATCGCCTATAGCTGCTTCTTCGTGATCTTCACCACCGTCGTGGTGGGCGTGCGCAACATCGACCCGGTGCTGCTGCGCGCGGGCGAGAGCCTGGGGCTGAGCCGGTGGCAGCTCTATCGCTTCGTCATCATGCAGGCGGTGATGCCGGACATCATGCTCGGCCTGCGCCTCGGCGCTGTCGGTGGGTTTCCTGGTGATCGTGGCAGCCGAGTTCATCGCCGCCGACACCGGCCTCGGCTATCTCATCAACTATTCCCGCACCTGGTTCCGCGTCGGCGACATGCTGGTGGGCGCGATCACGATCGGGGTGCTGGGCGTCGGCTCCAACTACCTGCTGCTGGCGCTGGAGCGGCGGCTGTTCCGCTGGCGCGCGAGCAGTTCGTAGCGCCGACGCCCGCCCCGTTCAGCGGCGCGGCGGATGGGCGCGCACGGCTTCCTCGTTCACCGCGACACCCCAGCCCGGCCCGCTCGGCACCAGCATCTCGCCGTCGCGGATTTCGGGGACGTTGGTGAACAGGTCGTCGCGCCACGCCGCACTGTCCACGTCGATCTCCATGATCCGCAGGTTCGGCACCGCGGCACAGAAATGCGCGCTCATCGCCGAACACAGATGGCCGTAGTAGTTGTGTGGTGCGACGTTCACCTCATACGCCTCCGCCATTGCCGCGATCTTCACGGACTCCAGAAAGCCGTTCCAGACCACGTCGATGATGCCGACATCCATCGCGTAGGCGTCGAGGAACGGGCGGAACGCGCGCCGCCCGGTCAGCGTCTCGCAGGACGCGATCGGGCACGGCGAGGCGGCGCGGATCAGCGCCAGCGCGCGCGGGTCGAGCGTGTCGATCTCCAGCCACGTCATGTCGAACGGCGCCATGGCGCGCGCGACCTGGATGAAGCCCTCGGTCTTGAAATGGAAGTTCACGTCGAGCAGCAGGCCCATGTCGGGCCCGGCGCCGTCGCGGAACGCCTGCAACTGCCGCTGCGTCGCCTGCAGCACGCTGCGATCCAGATTGAGCGCGGGGTAGCCCGGCGAGCGGCCGAAGCCGGGGGTGAAGGTGCCGAGCTTGCCGTCCTTCGGCGGCAGGATGTTGGTCTTCAGCGCGCGGAAGCCGCGGGCCCGCACCTCCTCGCCCAGCTTCGCCACGTCATCGTAGTTTTCGAGCTGCTTCGCGCCGACGAGCTGCGGGTGGCGCGCGCGATAGGTGCCGCAATGCGACCAGTAGACCGGAATGCTCTCGCGCACCGGCCCGCCGAGCAGCGCATAGACCGGCACGCCGAGCGCGCGCGCCTTGATGTCGAGCAGCGCGTTCTCGATCGCAGCGATGGCGCGGTGGTTCACGCCGCTGGCGGCCATCACCGACCGCTGCCAGAGTTCGGAGGAAATCTGCTGCACCGGCCGCGGGTCGCGCCCGATCAGGAGTTGGCCGAGGGCGCGGATCACGCCGGTCAGGCCGGGGCTGCCATCGGCCTCGGTGTATTCCGACCAGCCGACCAGGCCGTCATCGGTGGTGATCTTGAGGAACGAAAAGTTCCGCCAGCCCGCGTCGCAGTGCAGGTCTTCGATGCGGTCGATGCGCATGGACTTCCTCCTTCTCAGCCGGCACGGACGCGCCGGAACAGTGCCGCCGAGCGCAGCGCCTTGGCCGCGCCGAATATCACGAGTGTCAGCACCAGCACGAAGCCGGTGACGATCTGCTGCTCCTCCGGCGTCACGCCGGCAAGCCCCAGCGCGTTCTGCACGAACGCGAGCACGAGCACGGCGATCAGCACGCCGCCCAGCGTGCCGCTGCCGCCGAAGATGCTGACGCCGCCGAGCACCACGGCGGTGATCACCGGCAGTTCGAGCCCGGTCGCGGTGTCGGACCGCGCGCTGGCGAGATAGGAGGTGAGCACGACGGACGCGACCGCGCACATCGCGCCGGAAGCGACGAACACGCCGAAGATCGCGCGCCGCACGTCGATGCCGGAGAAGCGCGCCGCCTCGCGGTTGTTGCCGATGGCGAACAGCGCCCGGCCGCGATGCGTCGCGTGCAGGAACACCGCGAAGCAGATGAAGAACGCCACGAAGATCAGCGCGCTCCACGGCACCGGCGTGCCGGGCACGGTGCCGAACCCGATTTCCTGGTACCAGTCGGGAAACCCGGTCACGCCGCGCTCTTCGAGGATGATCTGCGCGATGCCGCGATAGAGCGCGAGCGTGCCGATGGTCACGACCAGCGACGGCAGCCCGACATAGGCGACGATGGCGCCGTTCAGCGCCCCGGCCAGCGTGCCGACGAGCAGGCCCGCCAGCATCGAAACCTCGATGCCGAGCCCCTGCTCGCGGCAGACGGCGAGGCTCGCCGCGCACAGGCCGACGATCGAGCCCACCGAGATGTCGATCTCGCCGCAGACGATCACGAGCGTCATCGGCAGCGCCACGATCGCGGTCGGCATCACGCCCGCGACGGCGATCGAGAGGTTCGACGCGGTCAGGAAATAGGGTGACGCCAGCGCGCCCAGCACGAGCGTGGCCGCGAGCACGAAGACGAGGAACGCCTCCCACCGCGCCAGCACGCGCATCAGCCGGCCCCCAGCCCGCGCTTCAGCCCGAGCCCCACGCTGCGGCGCCGCCCTTCCCGCTCCGCGCGCTCGGCGCGGCGGGCGAGCAGGCTGTAGAAGATCACCGTGCCGAGGATCGCCGCACCCGTCACCGCCTGCAGCCAGAACTGGTTGAGCCCGAGGAGCTGCACGCCGTTCTGCAGCACCGCGAAGATCACCGCGCCGATCGCGGCGCCGTAGACCGAGCCGCTGCCGCCGAAGATCAGACCCCGCCGACGACGACGGCGGAGATCGCCTGGAAATGCAGGTCCGGCGCCAGCACCGCGTCCACCGTGCCGAACCGCGCGCCCCACAGCACGCCGACGAAGCCGCACAGCAGGCCGGAGAGCACGAACACCAAGCGCCAGATGCCAGCCCTCGCTGATGCCGACGAAGCGCGCGCTCTCGGGATTGCTGCCGAGCGCGTAGAGGTTGCGCCCGGTGCGCGTGTACCGACGCCGCCCAGCCGAACACGAGGGTCAGCGCGACCGCGATCCAGACCAGCAGCGGCACGTGCAGCACGCGCACCTGCGCGATCGCCTGATAGGAGTCCGGCAGCACCGTCGCCGAGATCTGCCGCCCGCCCGCGAACACGATGACCGCCGCCGCGATAGATCGCGAGCGTGCCGAGTGTGGCCACGATCGCCGGGATGCGCGCCGCCACCACCAGCAAGCGCGTTGCCCGCGCCCATCGCGAGCCCGACCGCGCAGCCGATCGCGAACACGAACCCCATGCTGCCGCCGGGGTGCTTCGACAGCCAGTCGGCGGAGACGAAGGCGCTGCTGGCCACGATCGCGCCCACCGAGAGATCGACCTGCCGCGCGATGATGACCAGCGCCTCGCCGAGTGCGACGATGCAGACCAGCGTCGCCGACAGCGCCACCTGTTCGAGATTGGCGCCATTGAGAAAGCGCGGCTCGCGCAGCGTGACGCCGGCGCAGATCACCAGCAGCGCCAGCACCAGCCCCAACTCGCGGACGCGCAACAACCCGCTCATGACGCCGCCGGCTGCGCGGCCGCGCCCGCATGATCCCAGGTGGAGTGCGCCGCCGCCAGCATCATCGCCTGCTGGTCCACCGCATCGCGCGCGAACGTGGCGACCAGCCGGCCGCCGCGCAGCACCAGGATGCGGTCGGCCATGCCGATCACCTCCGGCGCGTCGTCGCTGATCAGGATGATCGCCATGCCCTGTGCCGCGAGCTGCGAGACGATGCGGTGGATCTCCGCCTTCGCGCCGACATCGATGCCGCGCGTCGGCTGGTCGAGGATCAGCACGCGCGGCGCCGGGATCAGCCACTTCGCGAGCAGCACCTTCTGCTGGTTGCCGCCGGAGAGCGTGGCGGTGACCTGCTCGATCCCGCTCGCGACCACGCGCATGCGTGCCGCGTACTCCCGCGCCAGCGCATTCTCCTCGCCACGCTTGACGAGGCCGAGCGCGCCCGAAAGGCGGCGCAGCACGGTCAGGGTCGCGTTGGCGCGGATCGGGAACGGCAGCACGAGGCCCTGCAAATGCCGGTCCTCCGGCAGCAGCGACAGGCCGAGGCGCATCGCCGCGCGCGGCGAGCGCGGCCGCACGGGCACATCCGCGACGCGCATCTCGCCGCCGTCCGGCGCCACGATGCCGAACAGCATCTGCGCAATCTCCGAGCGTCCGGCACCGACAAGGCCGAACAGGCCGAGGATCTCGCCCGTGTGCAGGTCGAAACTCACATCCTCCACGAAGCCCGCGCCGGAGAGCTGGCGCACGCTCAGCACCGGCGCGCCGATCGCCGCCGCCGCCTTCGGGAACAGCGCGCCGGGATCGGCGCCGATCATGTGGCGCACCGTCTGCTCCGGCGTCAGCGACGCGGCGGGGCAGGAAATCACGCGCCGGCCCGAGCGCAGGATGGTCACGTCGTCGCCGAGGCCGAGGATCTCGTCGATGAAATGGCTGATGAACAGGATCGCAACCCCCTGCCGCTTCAGCGTGGCCACGATCTCGAACAGCCGGTCGACCTCGCGGCTGGAGATGGTGGAGGTCGGCTCGTCCATGATCAGCACGCGCGCGTCCAGCGACAGCGCCTTGACGATCTCGATCGCCTGCCGTTCGGCGATGCCCAGCGCCTTCACCGGCAGGCGCACGTCGATCTCCATGCGCAGGCGCAGCAGCAGGTCGTGCGCGGTGGCGTGCATCGCCGCCCAGTCGATGCGCCCGCCGCGCCGCGGCTGGCGGCCGATGAAGATGTTCTCGGCGACCGTCAGATCGGGGAACACCGCGGGGTGCTGGTGCACGACGGCGACGCCGTGCCGCCGCGCGTCGGCCGCGCCCTGAAAGACGACCGGCGCGCCGTCGAGCCGGATCGTGCCGCTGTCGGGCCGGATGATGCCGGCGAGGATCTTCACCAGCGTGCTCTTGCCGGCGCCGTTCTCGCCGGCGAGCGCATGCACGCGCCCGCCGGCGAGATCGAGATCGACGTCGGTCAGCACCTCGATCGGGCCGAACCGCTTCGTCGCGCCGCGCAGGGCGAGAACCGGCGTCACGGCACCGGCCGCGCGTGCCTACCCCGCCGCGACCGGCGCCGCTCAGGACCTGGTGCTCCTTCACATTCTCGGCAGTGTACTGCAGCGGCTCGCCGGTGATGATCTCGTGGCTCGGCAGGATCGTGTAGGTGCCGGGCAACTTGCCCTTCGTCGATGGTGAAGCTGTCGCCGACGCTTGCCCTGTGATCTTGCCCTCGGCGAAATACTTCGCCGCGTAATAGGTCACGTAGCCCAGCCGCACCGGGTCCCACAGGTAGAAGAAGTTGATGGTGCCATCGAGCATGTATTTCGCGGTGATGCTCGGCACGCAGAGGCCGGCGAGCTTGACCGTGCCGTGGCCCTTGTTGACGGATTCGAGCGCGCGGGCGACGGCCGGCAGGCCCGGGCAGGTCGGCGCGTAGATGCCGCCGAGATCAGGGTATTTCGTGGTCAGCGCCACGGTCGCGTCATAAGCCTTCTGCTCGTTGTCGTAGCCGTACACCTCATCGACGATCGAGATGTCGGGGTATTTCTTCATCGCGTCGCGGAAGGCGGCGATCCAGGCGTTCTGGTTGGCCGCCGTCGGCTGGGCGGAGACGATCGCGACCTTGCCCTTGCCGCCCATGGATTTCGCGAGCCCGTCGGCGCCGAACTTGCCGACCGATTCCAGTGTCGCCTGGTTGACCAGGAACGGCCGTGCCTCCGGCGCGGAATCCGCGTCGTAGGTGATCACTTTCGCGCCGAGCTTGGCCGCGCGCTTCATCGCCGGCACGACCGCGTTCGGGTCGCTGGGCGCCACCGCGATCGCAGGGATGTGGCGGTCGGCGAGATTGTTGATGATGTCGATCTGCGCCTGCGGGCTCGATTGCGTCGGCCCGTAGTTCTTGGCAACCCCGCCGATCTCGCTCGCGGCGATCTGCGCGCCCTGCAGCGTGGCGTTGTAGTACGGATTGGTGGTCTCCTTGATCACCATGGCCAGCTCGAACTCGGCGGCGCGGGCGAGGCCGGCGCCGCCGAACAGGGCGGCGGCGGCGATTGCGGCCAGCAACATGCGTCGATTGGTCACGTGTTCCCCCCGTCGTTGTTTGTCGTTCGGTCAAGGCAACTCGCCCGACGGCGCCCGCGACGGACGATTCGTGACGCGGCTTGGTGAGGGAACTCGCCGGACCCGGCCGGACTCCCCCCAGGCGCCATCCCGCAGCCCGGGCAGGATCGCGAATTCACGGGGCGCTGGCAACAACGGCGGCGTGCAGGGCAGCAATCGGGTCGCGCAGGCCGAGAATGTTCTTCGCGCGCGCCGAGCGGCGGGCCGCCCGGCGTTGCACCCCGCCGGGGGCCTCCGCTACGAAGACCCGGCGCGGTGACGCGGCCGCCGGCCCGCCCGGGGAGGAACGAACATGGATTTCGCGATGTCGGAGGCCCAGCGCGAGATCCGCGAGCAGATCCTGCGCCTCTGTTCGCGCTTCGATGACGCCTACTGGCTGGAGCGCGACCGCACCGCAACCTTTCCGGAGGCGTTCTTCGCCGCCGTGGCCGAGGGCAACTGGCTGGGCATCGCCATGCCGGAGGAATTCGGCGGCGCCGGCCTCGGCATCACCGAAGCCGCGATCATGATGCAGGCGATCGCGGAGTCCGGTGCGGCAATGTCCGGTGCCTCGGCGATCCACATGAACATCTTCGGCCTCAACCCGGTCGTCGTGTTCGGCACGGCGGAGCAGCAGGCGCGCATGCTGCCGCCGCTGATCGCGGGGCAGGAGCGCGCCTGCTTCGGTGTCACGGAACCCAATGCCGGCCTCAACACCGCCGAGATCACCACGCGCGCCGAGCGGCGCGGCGACCGCTACGTGGTGAACGGCACGAAGATCTGGACGTCCACGGCGCAGGAGGCGAACCGCATCCTGCTGCTCACCCGCACCACGCCGCGCGAGCAGGCAAAGCGGCGCACCGACGGGATGACGCTGTTCTACACGGCGCTCGACCGCGCGCATGCGGAGGTGCGGCTGATCCACAAGATGGGCCGCCACGCCGTCAATTCGAACATGGTGTTCTTCACCGACATGGACGTGCCGGAGGAGGACCGCATCGGGCCGGAGGGCGAAGGGTTCCGCGTGCTGCTGCACGGGCTGAACCCGGAGCGCATCCTGCTCGCCGCCGAGGCGGTGGGCATCGGCCGCGTCGCCCTCGCGCGTGCGGCGCGCTATGCGCGCGAGCGCGTGGTGTTCGGCCGCCCGATCGGCCAGAACCAGGCGATCCAGCATCCGCTCGCGGAATCATGGGCGGAGCTGGAGGCCGCGAACCTCGCGATGCTGAAGGCGGCGTGGCTGTACGATCGCGGCGAGGAATGCGGCGCCGCCGCCAACGCCGCGAAATACCTCGCCGCCGAGGCCGGCTACCGCGCCTGCGAACGCGCGGTGATGACGCATGGCGGCATGGGATACGCGCAGGAGTACCATGTCGAACGCTACTTCCGCGAATCGCTGATCCCGCGCCTGACGCCGATCAGCCCGCAGCTCATTCTCAGCTATCTGGCCGAGCGCGTGCTCGACCTGCCGAAATCCTACTAGCGCGCGGGCGGACGACATGAGCGGCGGCAGCGATCACGCGGTGTTCTTCTACAGCCAGCACCCGATCTCCAGCGCCATCGTGCTGGCCCGGCTGCAGGCGGCGCGTGGCAACCTGGACTTGGTGCAGCCCGAGGAGCTGTGGGCGCATGACCAGGACCATTTCGGCGGCCTGGGCGCCAACGACGTGCTCGCGGCGCGCGCGGGCATGCGGCCCGGCGCGCGGGTGGCCGATTTCTGCGCCGGCCTCGGCGGCCCCGCGCGCTACTTCGCGCACAAGTTCGGCGCCGATGTCACCGGCATCGAACTCACGCCCGCCCGCGTCGCCGGCGCGGCCGAGCTGACGCGGCTCGTCGGGTTGCAGGAGCGTGTCCGCGTCCTGCCCGGCGACGTGACCGCCGCGCCGCTGCCGGACGGCGGCATGGACGCGGTGATCAGCCAGGAGGCGCTGCTCCACGTGCCGGACAAGGGCCGCGCCCTCGCCGAAGCCTTCCGCGCCCTCCGCCCCGGCGGCCGCATCGCCTTCACCGACTGGGTCGTGCACGCGCCGCTCGCGGCGCCGGATGCGGCGCTGATGTGGGAGGGCATGGCGGCGCAGACGCTGCAAAGCCCCGAAGGCTACCGCGCCCTGCTGGAGCGCGCGGGGTTCCGCGCGATCGCGCTGGAGGATCTGACGGAAGCGTGGGGCCCGATCCTGCAACAGCGCCTCAAAATGTACCAGGCGATGCGGCAGGAGGCCGAAGCCGCCGGCACGCCCGCGGGCCACGACGCGTTCCACCGCTCCTACATCCGCTTCGTCGATCTCGTGTGCGCCGGCCAGGTCGGCGGCGTGCGGGCGACGGCGGAGAAACCATGAGCGTGCCGCGGCGACCGAGATTCAGGCCCAGTGACGGGTTTCCCGCATGAGCGGGGCAATGTCGCCCGGCTTGCCGTCGCCCAGGCCCTGGCGGGGGCCAACGGCTCCATCATCTTCGCCACCGGGGCCGTGGTCGGGAACACGCTGGCGCCGGACAAGGCCCTCGCCACCCTGCCGATCACGGTGTTCGTCATCGGCACCGCCGCAACCACCCTGCCCGCCGGGGCGCTGGCGCAGCGGTTCGGCCGCAGGACGGTGTTCCTTCTCGGGACGGGGTGCGGCGTGCTGGTGGGGCTGCTGGCCGCCACTGCGGTCCTGCTGGGCTCGTTCTGGCTCTACTGCCTCGCGACCTTCGTCGGCGGCGCCTACATGGCCGTCACCGTCAGCTTCCGCTTCGCCGCCGCGGACTGCACCCCGGCCGAACGCCGCGCCCGCGCCCTCTCCTTCGTCATGGCCGGCGGGTTGTTCGCGGGGGTCATCGGGCCGCAGCTCGTCACCCATACGATGGACCTCTGGCCGCCCTACCTGTTCGCCGCGACCTACCTCGCCCAGGCGGGCGTTGCCGTGCTCGCGGGGGTCGTGCTGTCCGGGGTGCGGCTGCCGCGGCCGACGCGGGGCGAGGAACGGACCGGTCGCCCGCTGACGGAGATCATCCGCCAGCCGCGCCTGATCGCCGCGCTGACCGCCGGGGTCATCTCCTACTTCACCATGAACTGGCTGATGACGTCGGCGCCGCTCGCCATGCGGCTCTGCGGATTGTCCCAGGCCGACGCGAATCTCGGCATTCAGTGGCACGTTCTCGCCATGTACGGCCCGTCCTTCGTCACCGGCTGGATCATCTCGCGCATCACCGCGCCGAAGGTGGTGGCCGCCGGCCTGGCCATCGCCGCCTGTGCCGTCCTGATGGGCCTCTCCGGGCTGAGCGTCTGGCATTTCTGGGGGTCGCTGGTCCTGCTCGGCCTCGGCTGGAATTTCGGCTTCGTCGGCGCCTCGGCGATGGTGCTCGACTGCTACCGGCCGGAGGAACGCACGCGCGTCCAGAGCATGAACGACTTCGCCGTGTTCGGCACGATGGTGGTCGGATCGTTCCTGTCCGGCAGTCTCCTGATCGGCTACGGCTGGAAGATCGTCTGCCTGATCTGCTTCGCGCCGCTGCTGCTGGCGGTGACGACGCTGTGGAGCACGGGCGTGCTGCGGTCGCCGGTGCGCGCCCATAGCCGCGCGTAGGGGCGTGCCCGCCCGAGACACCGTAGCGACCGGCACGCCGCGCAGATCACCTCAGCCGTGCAACGGGCGCTGCCGCTCGGACAAGCATGCCAGCAATGCGTCAATGAAGGTCAATGTTGTGTAGCTGAATGCTCTCTCGCGGTTGATGATCTGACGAATAAATGACCACACCGCCGGCGTGCGTCTTGGCGACTCCAAAGTCTTGACTGCCTTTATTGAACAATAGGGTGTCAATGACCTTACCGGAAGAATATATCGACAACAAATCCTGCCTGAAGGAGTAGCTGTCCGCTTGCGCCAAGCCGATCAAGTCAACCAACCCATTGCTTCCAAGTTCCACCTGCCCCGAAAAAAGATGTGGTCGTTCGATGGTCACTTCACCGCCGAACGCGCCAATGTTTTCTCCAGCCGCGACCGATCCGCCGATCATTAGGAACCCTCCCCGGTCGTCGATCCCGGAGCCTGCCCCGATGTTGGCATCGATCGTCACGCGCGGCGGAGGCTCACCCCGGTCCGCCAAGATGGTGCTGAATCCACCGGCGGGGATAAACGTTCCAAGGCCGTCGATGTCAGCCTTCCCGCTGAGTTGAATGTTTCCCGTCCACTTTGTGCCACTGCCAAGGTGGATAGCAATCCGAGCATCCGCGCGCTCGACAAGATTAAACAAGGCCGAGGCCGCTGATACTTGAATATTCGCTAAGCCTGACTGCACATGAATTGGTCTTACTTCCACCGTTGAATTCCGACCCACGCCTGTCATAAAAAGACTGACATCGCCGCCTCGAACATCCAAATTATTACTTCCAGAAAGTGTACTGCCGGGAATGAACATTATGCCATGGGAAATGACTGCGTCTTCCTTCAAAGGAACACCGGCGGGCGACCAGTCCTCCGGATTGCTGGCCAGGTTGTTTCCCCCTCCAATCCATGTCTTTGTCATCTACGCGCCCCCCAGCACTGTCGTTCCACACTAGCATCCACCGATTGTTCATTTGAGTCAACTATGCTTATATGGAGACGGCTTTTGTGTCGGTGAAGGCGCGCAAGGACATCCGCACGCAGAGATTTGCGCGGACGCGATGAACGCTTCGCGCGCACACACGGGAACCGATACCGCCAAGTCTCAGCGGTCACCTGATCGCAGCCAGGCAGCCTCCCTCATACCCGCGCCAGAACCTCGTCCCGGAACCGCTTCATCCCGGGCAGCGTCGCCGCCATGGTATCGGCGAGGAACGAGCGCCCACCGGATCGGCGGGGTGCGCGCGACGGCAAAGAAGGCCTGAGCGGGACCGGCGCCCCTGGTGGTCAAAATCCGACGCGCGACCCCCACCTCGAAGGTGGACCCCAGATGGATGGAGGACATCGCGATGTCGAACGTCAGCACCTGCCTGTGGTTTGGAAAGGATGCGGAGGCGGCCGCCCGCTTCTATGTCTCGCTCTTGCCCGGCTCCAGGCTCGAACACATCCTGCGCTCGCCGGGCACTTGGCCCGGCGGGGAAGCGGGCGACGTGATCTTGGTCGCGTTCACCCTCGGCGGTCAGAGCTTCCAGGCGTTGAACGGCGGCGCGCCGGCCAGCTACGGAACCGCCGCCTCGATCTCGGTGGAGTGCGCCGACCAGGCGGAGGTCGACCGGCTGTGGACCGCGCTCACCGCTGATGGCGGGGCGCCGATCATGTGCGGCTGGCTCCGCGACCGGTGGGGCGTGCCATGGCAGATCGTGCCCGCGATGCTGCCGCGTCTCCTGGCCGATCCCGACACCGGCCGTCGCGGGCCGCGTGTTCACCGCCATGACGGAGATGGTCAAGCTGGACGTCGCCGCCCTGGAACGCGCGGCCGCCGGATGAGGTGGGGGCATCCGCTGGTTGGCGGGGCGAGGACGGACCGCTCGCGATCGCCGAGATAGCGCACATAGCCCCAGGCCATCGCGACGTCTTCAGCCCGCATTGCCCGGATGAAGTCGGAGTTCCTTGTCGATTCGGCCGGATCCTTTATGAATCTCAGCGTGGTATACTCGAGCCGGACGCGCGCATGGAGGACCCAGAGGGCGAATTGGATGACGGCTCCCTGCGGGTGGGTTTCGACCGCCGCCTGAGGTTGGAATTCCATGGCAGCCGGATCACCTCCGATGCGGGTCTGCTTGCCTATCGCGAACTGGACGACGCCCTCGGGCTGTCCGATTTGGCCGGCGTCGTCCTTTCGAAGTGCCGGCGCGGCAGGAACACCCGTCACATGCTGACGAATGGCATCCAGGCGAACTGTATCCGCGCGTCGGGCTCATCGTGACCAACCTGACGCGGCCAGCTAAGCGAGTGGTGGCGTTCTACAATCATCGCGGTACAGCGGAGCAGCACATCAAAGAAGGCAAGAACGCCGTCACTTGGACGCGGCTGTCATGCCATTGCTTTACCGCCAATACTGTTCGACTTCAACTGCATGCGCTGGCTTACAACCTCGCCAACTTCCTGCGCACGCTGGCGCTGCCGGCCGAGGTGGCGCGGTGGTCGATGACCACGCTGCGCGAGCGGCTGGTGAAGATCGGCGGCAAGATCGTCCGCCGCGGCCGGTCGATCGCGTTTCAGATGGCCGACGTCGCGGTGCCCCGTGCTCTCTTCCGGGAAATTCTGAGTGCGATCGCCACGCTCCGCCCGTCGCCGCAAGACCCGGCACTTCGGCGATCGCTGCACCGCAGCAGAGGCGTCGGTTGAGCTCTCGACACAAAAAAGTCGCTGGAAGAAGGCTTGGGAGAAGACCATTCTCAGTTACGAAGCAACGAAAGCGGCGGCTATGTGGGGAATCCGGGTTCACAACGGAACGGCAGAGCGCGGACAAGGCGGCCTGAGACCAGCCTTATCACGCCACCGCCGCCCTACATCCTTGTCACCGCCGCGTCAGCCAGGAAACTGCAACAGGCTCGGGGGAGAAAAAATGATCGCGCGTCACATGCCGCTCGCAGCTTGTCTTGCGTTGATCCTAGGCGGCTGCGCGCATAACGATGCGTCGCTTGCGCAACAAACTCAGGACTCGGTCCATCGCTTTTGTGCGACAGCGAACTCTGCTTCTTGCTCGCTTTTCGCTACTCAGGCCGAGCGTTGTCGCTGGGAGGCCGGGCTGGCGCAGAAGGCCGTCATTGACTTCCGGAAATTGCGATCTGAGGGCTTTACTGCCGGACAGGCTAGTGAACTAGCGGCGAGAGACAATAACCCTCAGCTGGTACAGCAGGCGGAACTCACTCCCAGCGATGTCACCCCCCAACAGTTTGAGAGCAGGCACTTAGAGACATGCTTGGCTGTAGCGGCGAGGTGAATGATTGGCGTAGTGAACCTCGCGAATCCCCTCATTTTCACTGAGCTAGTACCCGGACAGAGATTATGACTCCTTGGTTGGGTTGGTATAGGCGTGCGCAAGTTTGGTGCGGGCGCGCTCTGTGGTGAACATCCATTGGACGCGAGCGCCGGCATGGTTACGCTGTTGCTCCCACGTGGCTGATCCCTCGGCAAGCAGTTGCGTGCGCTCACCGATGTGTGGTTTGAGGAACTGGCCGCGCAGCACGCCGATCTCGATCTCGACCATGTTGAACCAACTGGCGTGCTTAGCATTACAGTTGACATCGCCGCCGGGCGCGCGGGCGGCCCACGGCGTGTCCCACGGCTCCTGCAATTCCGCTTCCTCTGCACCTTGTGCGCCGGCGAGATTGGCACCATGCGCGCGACGGCGGAGAAGGCGTGAGGGGGGCCGGCGGCGTTGAGAGATTGCGGAAGGCCGGACGAGCGCGCGCGCGCCGCCTCGTGGAGAGGGTTGGTGAGGTTGAAGCAAATGAATTCGCGGAAGCAAGGCGAACATGCGTTCCACAGGGCAGTTCCTAAAGAGAGCACCGCGAGGAAGTGTAGTTAGTGTCTCAGGAGGCCGCACGAAGCGGTAACCCGGCCAGCGTCCGGGGACAAAAGCCTCTCCGCTCAACTCCATCTTCAACATTTTTTTTGAATAAACATGTGACTAAAAATGGAACAGTCTCTCTCAGCTTGTCGATAATCCAACTGCGACTTTCCATATTTGTGACGATGAAAGGTCTATCCGGACTATTTGTTGCATATTTCATCAGTTCGTAGGCAACAACATCAGCGCCTTGTAAAGGGATATAGTCGCTAGTTGACCCATACGAAAACAATACTTTTCTCTTCGTGTCTTGATAATAGAGATGTACTGGCGTCGAACGCAAGTAGTCTTGCGTGCCACCTCGCTAGATCGCAGGCGAATTCTTCGTTTTTATCTCGATCGCAGTAGACCACGATACCTTCGTCTGCAGGGTGCTCGGAAAAGCCCAGTGCTAGATGGTGCATGCACCGATCAAGTAGAAAATAGTATGGATCCGACGGAAGATTTGAGTAATCTCTTTTAAGTTCTTCGTAGTCTTCCCTCCATATTGTCGCGCCAGAAAGCAAAATCGGCCTGCACAACAAAAACGTATCGCGAAGCATCGCCCTTGCCTCAAGCCACATAGCCTCATTTTTCTGCTTGGTGCGAGGATCGCAGGGATATCTCTTATTCATAAATTCCGTGTGGTGCCATCGCTTCACCCCGCAGTACGAGTAGAAGGCCCTCCCACTCCGCTTCCCACCTGACCCATGCTTCGGTGTTGGCGCCGCATCCTCCCACCGCAACCAGCGTTGCGCCCTTATGAAGATTGCTGCCGTCAATATACCCGGCGAGCACCGCTAGACCTTCTCGCGTCGAAGAGCCATTGCCGAACTATCCGATGTGGACGATCTCAGCGCCAATCCAGGTGACGCGCATGCTGCCGATGGTTATTCTTCTGACGTCGAAACTGCACATGGCACCCCACCCCATCGCGACATCCTCTGAATTCTGACGCCGTTCGAAATCGTCGCCTTGGGAACGGGCAGCAGACCCCCCGCTCAGACCCGCGCCAGCACCTCGTCCCGAAACCGCTTCATCCCGGTCAGCGTGCCGCCACGTATCGGTCGAGGAACGAGAAATCGACGTCGCTCACGCCCAGTGCGCGCAGGTCGCGCAGGTCGCCGGCCATCTCGGCGGCGGCTGCCGGAGAACAGGCGGCGGTCGCCGTCATCCGCTTTGGCGGAGCTCCGTCCCGTGCCTCGCGACGCGATACACCAGCGCCACGTCCGCCGGCTTGCGTCCCGCTTCCGCCATCAGCGCCTGCAGCCGCGCGATGCCGGCGCGGTAGCGGGCGAGCGTGTCGAGCCGGATGGGCGGGGTTGGTGCCGATCGGGTACCAGCCGTCGCCCAGGCGGGCGGTGCGGCGCAGCGCCGGGCCGCTCTCGCCGCCGACCCAGATCGGCGGATGCGGGCGCTGCACCGGCTTCGGCGCGAAGGTGATGTTCTCGAACTGCACGTATTTGCCGGCGAAGCGCGGATCGTCGCGCGCCCACAGCTCGCGGAACGCCTGCACGTATTCGTCGGTGACCGCGCCGCGCTCGGCGTAGGGCGGCACGCCGAGGGCCTCGAACTCCTCCTTCAGCCAGCCGGCGCCGATGCCCACGGTCAGCCGCCCGCCGGACAGCACGTCGATGGTGGAAAGCATCTTCGCCGCCAGCACGGCCGGGCGGTGCGGCACTACCATCACCGAACTCACCAGCCGCAGCCGCGAGGTTTTCGCGGCAACGAACATCATCGCCGTGAGTTGTTCATGCCGGGCGCCGCGCGCGCCCTGCGGAAATTCGCCGGTGTCGGAATACGGGTAGCGGGCCTGGATGTCGGTGGGGATCACGACATGGTCGCTGAACGCGGCGTAGTCGTACCCCATCGCCTCGCCCTCCACCGCGATCCGCGTCAGGGCCTCGGGCGTTGACAATGATCCTGCGATAGGCGCGTTGAAGCCAATGCGCACGGAAGCCTCCCCCCGAGATTGTATCCGCCGGCGTGTTCTCGCAGGATGCCGGCGCCGGCCTGCGCAGGCAAGCCGGGCCAGCGAAAGGACCGCGCCCTGAGCGACCAACCCATGCCGAAGCCGAACCACGCCGCGCCGCCGGCCGCGTGGCTGCTGCACGCCCCGCCGGCGGAGCTGACCGCGGCGGCGGCGCGGCTGCGCGACCAGGGGCATGGGCGGCGTGATGACCTACTCGCGCAAGGTCTTCATCCCGCTGACCCATCTCTGCCGCGACGTCTGCCACTACTGCACCTTCGCCAAGGCGCCGCGCGCCGGCGCGGGCGCCCTATCTGGCGCCGGACGAGGTGCTGGCGATCGCGCGGGCCGGGGCGGCGGCCGGCTGCACGGAGGCGCTGTTCACCCTCGGCGACAAGCCGGAGCTGCGCTACCGCGCGGCGCGGGAGGCGCTGGCGGCGCTCGGCCACGAAACGACGATCGCCTATCTGCACGCCATGGCGCGCTGGTGCTGCGCGAGACCGGGCTGCTGCCGCACCTCAATCCCGGCGTGATGACGCGGGCGGAGATGGCGGCGCTGCGCGAGGTGTCCGCGAGCCAGGGGATCATGCTGGAGTCCGCGAGCGAGCGGCTGTGCGCGCCGGGCTTCGTGCATCACGGCTCGCCCGACAAGCACCCGGCGGTGCGGCTGGAGACGCTGCGCCTCGCGGGCGAGCTGCGGGTGCCGTTCACCACCGGCATCCTGATCGGCATCGGCGAGACGCGGGCGGAGCGGCTCGAGGCGCTGCTCGCGATCCGCGACCTGCACGCGGCGCACGGCCACATCCAGGAAGTCATCATCCAGAATTTCCGCGCCAAGCCCGGCACGCAGATGGCGCGCGCGCCGGAGCCGGACGCTCGACGACCTGGTCTGGACCATCGCCGCCGCGCGGCTGATCCTGGGTGCGGACGATGAACATCCAGGCGCCGCCCAACCTCTCGCCCGGCGTCTATCCGCGGCTGGTCGCCGCCGGCATCAACGACTGGGGCGGCGTGTCGCCGGTGACGCCGGACCACGTGAACCCGGAGGCGCCGTGGCCCGCGATCGCGGACCTGTCGCGCCGCACCGCGGAGGCCGGGAAGCTGCTGGTCAACCGGCTGCCGATCTATCCGGCCTATGTGCAGGACATCGCCACCTGGGCCGCGCCCGAGATCGCGACGCGGGTGCGGCGGATGAGCGATGCCGAGGGGCTGGCGCGCGACGACGACTGGTCGCCCGGCCGCACCGCCCCGCCCCGCGCGCCCGAAGTGCACGCGCGCACGGTCGATCCGGCGCTGGCGCACATCGTCGCGCGGGCCTGCGCGGGCGAGCGGCTCGATCCGCCGCAGATCGTGCGACTGTTCGCGGCGCGCGATGCCGACTATCGCCACGTGATCGGCGCCGCCGACGCGCTGCGCCGCGCGGTGAGCGGCGATGTCGTGCGCTACGTCGTCAACCGCAACATCAACTACACCAACATCTGCACCTATCGCTGCCGCTTCTGCGCCTTCTCCAAGGGCCGCACGCATGAGGCGCTGCGCGGCACGCCCTACGACCTCGCGATCGAGGAGATCGTGCGCCGCGCCGAGGAAGCGTGGGCGCGCGGCGCCACCGAAGTCTGCCTGCAGGGCGGCATCCATCCCGACTACACGGGCGAGACCTATCTCGGCATCTGCCGCGCCATCCGGGCGGCGGTGCCGGGCATGCACATCCATGCGTTCTCGCCGCTGGAGGTCACGCAGGGCGCGGCGACGCTCGGCCGGTCGGTGCCGGCGTTCCTGGCCGCGCTGAAGGCGGCCGGGCTCGGCACCCTGCCCGGCACCGCGGCGGAGATTCTCGACGACGACGTGCGCGCCGTGATCTGCCCGGACAAGCTGAACACCGCGGCGTGGCTCGGCGTGGCGCGGGCCGCGCACGGGCTCGGGCTGCGCACCACCTCGACCATCATGTACGGCCATGTCGAAACGCCGCTGTCCTGGGCGCGGCATCTGCTGGCGCTGCGGGACTTGCAGGCGGAGACCGGGGGCTTCACCGAATTCGTGCCGCTGCCCTTCGTGCACATGGAGGCGCCGATGTATCTGCGCGGCGCCGCGCGGCAGGGCCCGACATTCCGCGAGGCGGTGCTGATGCACGCGGTGGCGCGGCTCGCGCTGCATCCGCTGATCCCGAACATCCAGACCTCGTGGGTGAAGATGGGCCCGGCGGGCGCCGCCGCGTGCCTTCAGGCCGGCGCCAACGACCTCGGCGGCACGCTGATGAACGAGAGCATTTCGCGCGCCGCCGGCACCGAGCACGGGCAGGAGTTTCCGCCCGCCGCGATGGAGGCGCTGATCGGCTCGCTCGGGCGCGCGCCGGTGCAGCGCGACACGCTCTATCGCCCGGTCTCGTCCGAGCGCCGCGCCGCCGCCTTCGCCGCCGCGCCGCTCGCCCCGGTGGTGCAGACCCCGCCGGTCCGCCGCGCGCTCGCTACAACCGCCTGAGCGCCGCGGCGAACGCCGGCTGTTCCAGCAGCGCGTGCGTGCGGGTGCGCGGCCCCGGCGGCATCCGCAGAAAGGCGGCGAGGTCGGCCGGGTGGTCGATGTCCATGGCGATGCCGGGCTGGCGCACCACGGTCGGCTCGATCCCCCGCCCCCGCGCCGCCGCCAGATGCGGCAGGAAGCTGTCGTCGCCGAAGCGCAGCGGCAGCACCGTCCGGCGGCGAGCAGATCACGGTGTTGGACCCGCGATCGTCGTGCGAGGGCACGATGGTGAAGGACGGCGCCGGCCCGTGCGCGGCGAGGGCGGCAGAAACCTCGGCCGCGGTGATCGCGGGGATGTCGCCGGGCAGCGCCAGCATCGTCGATCGGCCCTCGCGCGCCAGCAGCCGCGCCGCGGCGGCGACGGCGCCGGTATGCCCGTCGCGCGCTCCTTCCTCCGGAGACCGCGGCGCCGTAGCGCCGCGCGAGGCCGACCGCGACCGGCTCCAGCGTGACCAGCAGGATGCCGGCGAGACCCTCCGCCGCCGCCAGCGCCGCCAGCACGTCCTCCACCATCGCCGCCGCCAGGGCGCGGCGCTGCGCGGGTGTCAGCAGGGCGCCGAGGCGCTGCTTGGCGCCGGAAAATTCCTTGACCGGCAGGACCGCCCAGGCGTCAGCGGGCGGCATCGCCGCCGATCGCATCGGCGGCCGCCAGCACCGCCCGCGCCAGCGCCTCGCGCTCGGCCAGCGTGGTCATCACGGTCGCGGTGACGGTGACCGGCAGGCCGAGATCGCCCGCCGCCGCCGCGTCGTCATGGTCGATCACGTAGCCGTCGAGCAGGTCGCGGTAGCGCGCCGCGACCGCCGCGGCACTCGGGGCGATGCCCAGCTCCGCCATCATCTTCGCCGTCGGCCCCTTCACCGCGCGCCCGCCGACGATCGGCGAGACCGCGATCACCGGCGCCCGGCAGGCGGCCAGCGCGGCGCGCAGCCCCGGCACCGCCAGGATCGGCTCGATGCTGATGAACGGGTTCGACGGGCAGATGATGACAGCGCGCAGCCCCTCGGCCCCCAGCGCGTTCAGCAGCGCCGGCTGCGGCCGCGCGGTCTCCGCGCCCGGCGAAGGCGATCTCGCTGCACCACCGGGCGGCATTGCAGGCGCACGAAGTAGTGCTGGAAGTCGAGCCAGCCTTCCTCCGTGCGCAGCCGCGTGCGCACCGGATCGTCGCTCATCGGCACCACGCGCGGGCGCACGCCGAGGCGGCGTGCACAGTTCGGCGGTGATCGCGCTCAGCGTCTCGCCGGCCGCGAGGCGCCGCGTGCGCTCGACATGCACGGCCAGGTCGCGGTCGCCGAGGCGGAACCAGGTGTCGCCGCCGATGGCCGCGAGCGTGTCCATGAACGCCCAGCTCTCGTCGCGCCGCCCCCAGCCGAGTTCGGCGTTGGCGAGCCCGGCGAGCGTGTACATCAGCGTGTCGAGGTCGGGGCTGAAATGGACAGGCCGAGATGCTCGAAATCGTCGCCGGTGTTGGCGACGATCAGCAGGTCCTCGGGCGGCAGCACGCGCGCCAGCCCCAGCGCCAGCTTGGCGCCGCCGATGCCGCCGGACAGCGCGACCACGCGCCGCCGCTCATCGGAACAGGTCCTCCGCCGCCGGCCGCAGGATCGCGGCGGCGGGCAGCGGCGGGCGCGGACCACGCCAGCCCGCGCACCCGCACCACCGGCCGCGCCTCATCCGCCTGCCCCATCAGCAGCGAGGCGGCGGCGGCGATCTCGTCGGCGAAACCGACCACCGTCACCTCCAGCGCGCGGCCGAACAGGTCCGGCCGGCCGCGCAGGTCGAGCAGCGCGGGCAGCCCGGCGGCGCCCAGCGCGATGCCGACCGTGCCGCGCCGCCACGCCCGGCCGGCGCTGTCGTTGATGATGACGCCGACCGTGGCACCGGTGAGGTCCAGCAGCCGCGCGCGCAGCGCGGCCGCGCTGCCGTCGGGGTCCGCCGGCAGCAGCAGCGCGCAGTCCTCCTGGCCACGTTGGACTGATCCACGCCGCCATGCGCCATGACGAAGCCCAGCCGGTGCTCCACGATCAGCGCACCCGGCCGGGTGCGCACCACCCGCACCGACTTCGCGCAGGATCACCTCCACCAGCCGCGCGTCCTTGCCGGTCTCGGTCGGCGAGCCCGATCGCGTCCGGCGACGGCGCGACGGTGGCGAGGTCGACGCGCCGGCCCTCGGCCTTCGAGACGATCTTCTGGGCCACCACGACCACGTCGCCGGACGCGAGCGCGGAGATCGGCGCGCGCGCAGGCGCGGCGATCAGCGCGGCCAGGTCGTCGCCGGGCTCGACGAGCTTGAGGCCGGGGACGGCGGCGAGGTCGAGCCGGCCGTTCATGCTCCGGCCCTCGGCGCGGCCTCGGGCAGCGCGCGCAGCCGCGGCAGCACCTGCTCGCCATAGAGCCGCAGGAAGCGCGCCTGGTCCGGTCCTGGGGCATGAAATACCAGATGCCGGAAACCATATTCGATATACGTCCGGATGCGCTCCACGTGCTCGTCCGGGTCGGTCGAGACGATCCACCGGCTCGCCGCCCGCTCCGCCGACAGTCCGGCGGCGAGGCGCTCCATCTCCACCGGGTCCTCGACCGAGTGCTTCTCCTCCGGCGTCAGCGCCAGCGCCGCCCAGTGCCGCGTGTCCTCCATCGCCCGCGCGCGTGTCGGGGTCGAAGGAGACCTTGACCTCGATCATCCGCTCGAACGGCCGCGCCGGACCCTCGGCCAGCCCCTCCGCGACCTTGGGCAGCAGCGTGTCGGTGTAGAGCTCGGCACCCTTGCCGCTGGTGCAGATCAGCCCGTCGCCGGCGCGGCCGGCATAGCGCGCGACCAGCGCCCCGGCGGCGGCGACATAGATCGGCACCTCGGCTCGCCGGCCGGTCGTAGATGGTCGCGTTCTCGGTGCGGTAGTACTCGCCCGCGAACGTCACCCGCTCCTCGCGCCACAACTGGCGGATCAGCGTCACCGCCTCGCGCAGGCGGGCGAAGCGTTCCTTGAACTCGGGCCACTGCATGCCGGTGGCCGGCACCTCGTTCAGCGACTCCCCGGTGCCGATGCCGAGCACCACGCGCCCCGGAAACATCGCCCCCAGCGTGCCGAACGCCTGCGCCACGATGGCGGGGTGGTAGCGGAAGCTGGGGCACAGCACGCTGGTGCCGAGCGTGACGCGCGTGGTGCTGGCCCCCAGCGCGCCGAGCCAGGCGAGCGAGAACGGCGCATGGCCGTCCGTATGCTTCCATGGCTGGAAGTGGTCGCTCACGAATACCGAGTTCGAACCCGGCCTGCTCCGCCATCACGCCGAAGCTCAGCAGTGCCGCCGGGCCGAACTGTTCGGCCGATGCCTTGTAGCCGAGCCTGAGCACGCGCCCCTCCGATATCGCCGGTGCGCCCAACATAGCGCGGGCGAGCGGTGGCGACATCCCCGGCCGGGGTTGGTAGCATCCGGCGCCAATCATGGCGGGGACGGAGCAGATCCAATGCAGCTGGGCGTCGCACTGCCTCTCACCGACATCGGCGGCGCGCCGGACGACGTGCGGACCTTCGCGCAGGCGGCAGAGGCGGCCGGGTATGACCACCTCGCCGCGCCCGACCACGTGCTCGGCGTCAATGTCGCGAGCCGGCCGGACTGGGGGCCGCGCAACACCTCGGCCGACCTGTTCCACGACCCGTTCGTGCTGTTCGGCTTTTTGAGCGCCTGCACGACCCGCATCGGGTTCTCCACCCAGGTCCTGATCCTGGCGCAGCGGCAGACCGTGCTGGTGGCCAAGCAGACGGCCTGCCTGGACGTGCTGTCGGGCAGCCGCTTCCGCCTCGGCGTCGGGATCGGCTGGAACGCGGTGGAGTTCGTCGGACTGAACGAGGATTTCCACAATCGCGGCCGGCGGTCGGAAGAACAGGTGCGAGGTGATGCAGGCGCTGTGGGCCGAGCCGCATGTCACCTTCGAGGGCAAGTGGCACCGGATCGAGGACGCCGGCATCAACCCGCTGCCGCTCGGGCGCCGCGTGCCGATCTGGTTCGGCGGCCATCACGACGCGACGCTGCGGCGCATCGCGAAATACGGCGACGGGTGGATGATGCTCGCCTATCCGCCCGACGACACCGCGCTGCCCGAGTTCGCCAAGCTGCGCAGCTATGTCGCGGCAGCGGGGCCGCGACCCGGCCGCGATCGGCATCGAGATCTGGGTGGCGAACGCCGACGGCACGGCGCAGGAATGGCGCGACGAGGTCAAGTTCTGGAAGGCGGCCGGCGTCACCCACATCACGCTCAACGGCACCTTCGGGCGCTACTTCCACCGCCGCCTGGGCAAGCGGTCGCTCGCCGACCACCTCGATGTCATGCGGCGCTATCGCGACGCGGTCGCGGACGTGCTGTAGGCGGCGCCCATGCTCGACCTGACGGGCAAGGTGGCCATCGTCGCCGGCGCCGGCTCGGTGGCACCGGGCTGGGGCAACGGGCGGGCGACCGCGGTGCTGTTCGCGCGCCAGGGGGCGGCCGTGTTCCTGGTCGATCGCGACGAGGCGGCGGTGAGCGAGACCGCGCGGATCATCGCGGACGAGGGCGGCACCTCCGCCACGCATTGCTGCGACGTGCTGGACGCGGCAAGCGTGCAGGAGATGGTGCAGGACTGCGTCGATCGTTTCCGCCGCATCGACATCCTGGTGAACAATGTCGGCGGCTCGGAGCCCGGCGACGCAGTGTCGATGCCGGAGGCGACCTGGGACCGGCAAATGGATTTCAACCTGAAATCCGCCTTCCTGGGCTGCAAGTATGCGATCCCGGTGATGCAGGCGCAGGGCAGCGGCGCGATCGTCAACGTCGCCTCCATCCTCGCACTGCGCAACGAGCCGCCGGGGCGCGACCTGGTTGCCTACAGCGCGTCGAAGGCCGGGCTGATCCAGTTCTCGCGTTCCACCGCTGGAACCTTCGCGAAGCACGGCATCCGCTGCAACACCGTGGTGCCGGGGCTGATGCACACGCCGCTGGTGGAGCACCGGCTGGTGCGGCAGAGCGGCGGCAACGACGCGGCGGCGCTGATCGCCCGGCGCAATGCGCGCCCGCCGCTGGGCCGCATGGGCACCGGCTGGGACGTGGCGCACGCGGTGCTGTTCCTCGCCTCGGACGAGGCCGGCTATGTCACCGGCACCGAGATCGTCGTCGATGGCGGGCTGACCACGATGATGCCCTGAGGATGGGAGCGATGAAGTGAGCGAACGGCGGTTCGAGGAACTGACCCCGGCGACGATGACGCCGGAGCAGAAGCGCGCGGCCGATGCGATCCAGTCCGGCCCGCGCGGCGCCGGGCTGCGCGGGCCGTTCAACGGGCTGCTGCGCAGCCCCGAATTGTGCGACCTGGTGCAGCGCGTCGGCGCCTATGTGCGCTTCAACACCGCGATCCCGGCGGCGCTGAACGAACTCGCGATCTGCGTCGTGGGCCGCCTGTGGACCGCGCAGTTCGAGTTCTACGCGCATCGCAAGCTGGCGATCGAGGCCGGCGTCGCGCCCGCGATCCTGGACGCCATCGCCGCCGGCCGCCGGCCCGAGGGGCTTTCGGAGGATCAAGCCGCCGTCTACGATTTCACCGTGTCGCTGCTGGAGACCGGACAGGTTTCCGACGCCGACTTCGCGCGCATCAAGGCGCGGTTCGGCGAGCGCGGCGTGATCGACCTGATCGGCGCCGTCGGCTACTACTCGCTCGTCTCGATGGTGCTGAACGTCGACCGCGTGCCGCTGCCGGACGGCGAGCCACTGCCGCTGGCGCCGCGCTGAGCGGGCGCGCCGCCATGCCGCTGGACCGCCTGCCCTACGGCACGATTGTCGAGATCGCGCCCGCGGCGCGGCTGATCGTCGGGCGGCCGCGCGACATGGCGGCCGATACGTCCGACATCGCCAACGTGGTGATGTGCCGGATCGGCGCGAACGCTGGTCGTGATCGACAACGGCGCCACCCCCGCGCACCGGACCTATCTGAACCAGGCCGCCGACCAGCTTCGCCCCTTCGGCGCGGCGCTGCTGGTGATCACCCACGGCCACGCCGACCACACCGGCAATAACGCCTGGATCGACACGCTCGGCGTGCCCGCACAGGCCTACATGTCCGACCACGACCTCGCGACCATGCGCGATCAGGTCGGCACCTTCGCGCCGCTGTTCGAGGCGGTGCGCCCGTTCATGCCGGGCCTGCCGCCGGGGCGGGCGTTCGTCGCGGGCGTGATGGCGCAGTTCGGCGAGATCGCGCTCGACCTCCGCGCGCTGACGTTCTTCGAGACGCTGCCGCTGGAAAGGATCGAGCTGGGCGGGACGATCTGGAACGGCTGGCACCTGCTCGGCGGTGAAGTCGTCGTCCTGCAGACCTCCGGCCATACCAACGGGCATGTGGCGGTCTATCTGCCGTCGATCCGGCACCTGCATCTGGCCGATGAAACCACCGGCTATTACCAGGCGCTGCTGTGCGGCCATGCGGAGCTGAACCTGCTCACGCTCGAACGCGCTGCGAAGGCGGTGGCGGAGGGCGCCGTCGTCTCGCTGACGGACGGGCATTCGTTCACGCTGCGACGGGGCGCGGACGCGGGCGCCTACCTGGAACGCCTGTCGCGAAGCGCGCTCGCCTTCGACGCGGCCATCGTGCGCATTTTGCGCCAACACCCCGCGGGCATCACGGTCGGCGACCTCGTGGCCGCGATGGAAACTGCGCCCGAGATGGCGGCCGCCCCACCCGTTGCCGAACCCCAGCCCGTGCTCTCGCTGCTGCGCATTCTGAACAAGGTGAAAGAGCTGGGCATCGCCGTGCCGGCCGACGCCAACGGACGCCTCGCGTTCCCGACCTGAGGCGGCATCGGGACAATCGCCCGGCACGCGCGAGGCCGGTTCGTCGCCACGGGGGGTCCCGATTTCCGCCCCGGCGGCGATCGCGCGTATGATCGCCGATGCCCGCACGGGTCGTCCCCGCGCGGCTGAGTGGAGATGCCGACACGCCGTGTTGATCTGGATGCGCCTGTTGATCGTCGCCGGCACGCTGATCGCGCCATCGGCGTCCGCGGCGCCGCCGCGACCGGACGAGAAAGGCTATGATCCCGCCTTCGCTCCCTGGTTCCAAAGCCTTCGGGACGAGCAGGGCACCCCGTGTTGCTCCATCGCCGACTGTCGCGCGGTCGAGTACCGTGTCACCGGCGAAGGCTACGAGATACATCCGTTGCACGCGTACGACGACCGCATCGCGCCCGACGATGAGCTGCGGTGGACCCGGGTTCCCGAGGGCAAGATCCTTCGCAAGACCAGCAACCCGACCGGGCACGCCATCGCATGCTATTCGGTCGTCCGACGCAAGACCGCGCCGATAGCGCTTGGAATATACTGCTTCGTCCCCGAAGCAGGGACGTGACGCCGGACGCGCCCAGGCCGGACCCGGGGCGCGTCCGCCGCGGCTGCGGTTACGACTTCACGTAGTTCTTCGCGATCTCCGCCGCGATGTTGTCGGTACCCTTCTCCTCGATGTGCCGCGCGATCCGCTCCGTCACCGCCTTGGTGGCGCGGCCGATGAAGTCGTCGTGGTTGACGCGCGCCCATTCCATCGAGGCGTCGCGGCCGACGTTGAGGTCCTGGAACTGCGGCGCCACGTAGCGGGCGAAGAGCTCGTAGGAGCGCTTGGTCTCCGCCCAGTCCGCCCAGTTGTGCGCCATGAGCAGGAAGCAGCCGAAGCCGCCCGACTGCGTCCGACCAGCGCTGGATCTGCGCGACCGCGTCGTCGGGCGTGCCGACCACGGCGAAGCCGGCATCGACAGGAACGCGTCGACCGGGTCCGCGACGTCGGCCGGCGCGAGCGGCAGGTTGGCGACCTCGCGGAAGTAGTAGAGCCAGTCTCTCCAGCCCGAAGCGGACGTCCTCGCGCGCCTTCTCCTCGCGTCTCGGCGATGTGCATCGGGCCGACCAGCCGCCAGGCCGGCGCGGTCGACGGCTGTGCCGTTGTCCTTGGCCAGCTCCTCGGCGATCGCCCAGTTGGAGGCCAGCGCGTTGAAGCCGCCGGCCGAGGTGGCGCCGATCGAGAGCAGGCCGACGCCGTGCCGGCCGGCGGCCCGCGCGCCGGTCGGCGAGACCTGGCTCGCCACCGCGATCTCGACGCTGGGCCGCGAATAGGGCGTCATCTGCAGCCGCGCCTTGTTCAGCTTGAACCAGTCGCTGTCGTGGCTGACCGTCCTCGCCGCGCAGCAGCCGCACGATCACGTCCAGCGCCTCGTCCATCATGTCGCGCTGGCGGGCGATCGGGATGCCCATCATGAAGGCGTCGGACGGCAGCGCGCCGGGGCCGACGCCGAACATCACCCGGCCGCGGGTCATGTGGTCGAGCTGGTTGATCCGGTCGGCCAGCATGAACGGGTGGTGGTAGGGCAGCGACGAGACGCCGGTGCCGAGCCGGATGTGCTTGGTGCGCTCGGCGGCGGCGGCGATGAACACCTCGGGCGCTGGCGATGAGCTCGTAGCCGGCCGAGTGGTGCTCGCCGATCCAGGCCTCGTCGTAGCCGAGCGTTGTCGAGCCACTCGACCAGCTCGAGGTCGCGCTCGATGGCGAGCGTCGGGTTCTCGTCGATCGGATGGAACGGCGCGATGAAGGCGCCGAAGCGCATTCTGCTACTCATGGACATCAAACTCCGTTCTTCAGCCAGGTCTTCGCCCGCTTCGGACTGAGCCGCAGGGCTCAGCCACCCGGCACATCGACCACGATGCGCCGCTCCTCCACCGTCACTGCAAACGTCTCCACCGGCCCCGGATCGGCGGGCTCGATGCTCACGTCGTAGGCCCGCGTGCGCAACCGCGCCGGCTCGCAGCGCGAGCGCCCGGTGCGCAGGTCGAACTCCCACCCGTGCCAGGGGCAGCGCACGATTTCGCCGCCACGCGACCACGTATACCGGCCCGGCTCGGCCGCCTCCACGAGGCCGACCAGCCGCCCCTCGCTCAGTCGCCCGCCCTGGTGCGGGCAGCGATCGGCGAGCGCAAAAACCTCGCCGCCGACATTGAACAGCACAATGTCGCGCCCGTCCACCGCCACGCGCTTGCGCCCGCCCGGCGGCACCTCGCGCAGCGTGGCGACGACGTGGCGCGGCACTCAGGCGAGTCCGTAGAGGGCGGCGGCGTTGTCGTGGAACAGGCCGCGCCGCTGCGCGTCCGTCCCGCCGCTGGGCAGCACCGCGGCGGGGTTGTCGAAATCCCAGTGCGGGTAGTCGGTGGCGAACAGCAGCCGGTCCCAGCCGAGCCAGTCGATGACATCGAGCAGGTGGCGGTGCCGCTCCGGCTCCTCCATCGGCTGCGTCGTCCACCAGACGCTTTCGCGGGCGTACTCGGAGGGCGGGCGTGTCAGGTGCGGCGTCTCGGCGCGCATGCGCGCCCAGTGCCGGTCGAGCCGCCACAGCAGCGCGGGCGCCCAGGCGAAGCCGGCCTCGATCATGCACCACGCGCAGCGCCGGGATGCGCGCGAACACGCCTTCCAGCAACAGCGAGATGAGCTGCGTCTGGCGCAGGCCGCGTGGCCGGTCATTTCCTCGATGTAGTAGGAGGGCCAGCCGCCCGCGGTCATCGGCCGGCCGCCATAGCCGAAGGCGTGGATGCCCACCGGCAAGCCGGCCGCCGCCGCCGCCGCATAGATCGGCCAGTATTTGCGCTGGCCCAGCGGCTCCGCGGTGCGGCTCAGCAGCAGCACCTGGGCGAAGGCCTGGTCGCCGGCCCGCCGCTCGATCTCCGCCACCGCCGCCGGCGGGTCCTCGTAGGAGACGACGACCGAGCCGCGCAGGCGCGCGTCGCGGCCGACCCATTCCGCGATCTGCCAGTCGTTGACGGCGCGGCGCATAGGCCGCCGCGAGGTCGAGGTTGCGGAACCCCTGGCCGGTGGCGCCGAGCGGATTGAGGATGCCGAAGTCGACGCCGTTCGGCGTCGAGGTGCTGCGCCTGCATGAAGGGGAGGCTGCTGCCCGGCGGTCCCCCCTCCGGCGGCCATGCGTCGCGGCGGGCGGCGGCGGGCTGGCCCTTGGGATAGGCGGCGCCCTTTTGGTAGCCGAGGCGGCGGGCGGTGCCGAAGGTCGCGGCGTGGTCCTGCCAGCGCCGTTCCAGGAACGGCGCCAGGGAGTCCCGCGCTCGGCGCGCCGGGTGGATGTCGCAGTCGATGACGGCGAGGCGGCTCGCCGCCGGGGTTGCGGCAAGGGGTCGGACCGTGACGTTCATGACACCGTCTCCGTCAGTCGCGGATAGGTCGCGCGCGGGTTGTCCACCATGATCCGGCGCGCCAGCGCGGGCGAGAGGCCCGCCGGCAGCGCGTCGGTCGCCGTCGAAATGCCAGTGCGGATAGTCGGTCGCGAACAGCAGCAGCGCGTCCGAGCCCAACTGCTCGAGGATCGCGCCGAGCTGCGCCGGGTCGGAAGGGAGGTCGAACGGCTGGGCGGTCAGGCGGACCTGCTCGCGCACGATCTCGGCCGGCGGGCGGTCCAGCCACGGCACTTCCATGCGCAGCCCGCGCCAGAACTTCGTCAGCCGCCACAGATGCGCCGGCAGCCAGGTGACGCCGGAGCCGAGCAGCACCACGCGCAGATCGGGGAAGCGGGCGAACACGCCTTCGCACACGAGGCTGGTGAGCGCGCCCTGGAACGCCGGCGCCCGGCCGACATATTCCTCCGTCACGTAGGATGGCCAGCCGACCGCGCTGGGCGCGTGCTTGTAGGTCGTGCCGCCGTGAAAGGCGACCGGCAGGCGGTGGCGCGCGGCGGCGGCGTAGATCGGCCAGTGCGCGCGGCGCCCCGGCGGCAGTTCGTCGGAGACCGGCAGCAACACCTGCACGAAGCGCGGATCGGCGGCACAGCGCTCGATCTCGTCCACCGCGAACTCGGCATTCTGCGGCGACACGACGATGGCGGCGCGCAGGCGCGGCTCCCGGTCCAGCCAGTCGTGCGCGATCCAGTCATTCACCGCGCGCGCGAGGGCGGCGGCCAGGTCCTCGGTGAACAGCATCGGCACGCCGTAGAGGCAGTTGCAGATGGCGATCGCGGTGCCGAACGGGTCGAGCACTTCTGCCGCCACGGCCGCAACGCTGGTGGCGCCATGCCAGTCCGGGCGGGCGGAGAGCGGGGCGGACGGTGGAAAGTCCACGGTGCGCGGCTCATCCAGCCCGCGCTGCACCACCGCCTCCCGCCAGTGCGCGTCCAGGTACGGCAGCAGCGCCGCGAGCGCAGGGACCGCGGGATGGATGTCGCAGTCGATGCCGCCGGATCGCAAATCGTCCATGGCCGTGCCGCTCCGCCCGCCAAGACTAGGGCACGGGCAACGGATTGGCCACTACAGGTCGAGGCGGGTCAGCGTCGCGGCCAGGTCCGCATCGGCGCCGGGACGCGCGGCGAGCAGGGCGCCCACCGGCATGCCGCTCGCCGCCCCGGCCCCGGCGCGCACGGTCGCCACCGGCCCGCCGAGTGCGGTCAGCGGCACGATGAACGCGGGGTCGCCGGTCGCCGTGCCCACGGGCGCGACCGCCGGCGCCGCCGGCAGCAGCAGGATGACGCCCGGCGGCAACGCCTGCCAGAACCGCGCCCGCTGCGCCGCGAGGGTGGCCAGCGCGTCCTGGTACGCGGCCGGCGTGATGCGCTGCCCCGCCGCCACGTCCTCGGCCAGCCGCGGCGCCAGCCGGTCCGCCGGCAGCCCGCCGTGGCAGCGGCCGAGTTCCGCCAGCAGCACTGTGCGATGCGCCCCACCGATCGCTTCCAGCGACACCGGCGACGCCGCTTCCTCCACCGCGATGCCGGCAGCCGCCATGCGGTCGGCGAAGGCCGCTAGCGCCGCCTGCGTCTCGGCATCCGCCCGCGCCAGCAGCGGATCGCGCAGCACGAGGATGCGGGCGGCGCTCGCGCTGCCGGTGCCCAGGCGCAGATGCGCGGGCGCGTAGCCCGCGACCAGCACCGCCGCGTCGGCGGCCGTGGCGGCGAACCCGCCCACCGTGTCGAAGCTCGGCGCCAGCGGCACGATGCCGGTGCCGCCGATCGCCAGCGTCGAGGGCTTGAAGGCGCCGATGCCGCAATAGGCGGCCGGGCGGTTGACCGAGCCGGCGGTCTGCGTGCCGAGCGCCAGCGGCACCATGCCGGCGGCGACCGCGGCGGCCGAGCCGGCGGAGGAGCCGCCCGGCGTGCGCGCGAGGTCGTGCGGGTTGCGCGTCGGCGGGACGGATTCGAAATACGCCAGCTCCGTCGTATGGGTCTTGCCCAGGATCACGGCGCCGGCCGCCCGCAGATGCGCGACCACGGTGGCGTCGGCCGCCGCCGGCGGTGCATTCGCCCGCGCCGGGCAGTTGGCGCGCGTCGGCACGCCGGCCACGTCGATCACGTCCTTCACGCCGACCGGGATGCCGTGCAGCGGCCCGCGCAGCCGGCCGCCCCGCGCCTCCGCATCCAGCGTGCGGGCGGCGGCGCGGGCCTCGTCCGCCAGCACCACGGCCCAGGCCTGCACCGCCCCGTCCACCGCGGCGATGCGGGCGAGCGCGCGGTCCACCAGCGCCGATGCGGTGAGGTCGCCGCGCGCGATGCCGGCGGCGAGCTCGTCGAGGCGTCCGAAGGTGCCGACTGTGGAGGCCGTCATGGCGTCGTCCTCAACCATCCGTGTCAGGCCGGCCATCCGTATCAGGCCGGCATCGTGCGGCGCTGGTGCGCGCGCCCGGCGCGGGCGGTGTCTTCCCGCCCGCCGGCGATCACCCGCACGCCCTCATCGAGCCGCGCGGCGATCGTCTCCGGTGCCGCGAGTTCGAGGAAGGCGACGCCGTTGGCGCGACAGGCCGCGAACACGCGGTCGCGCGCCGCCTGCATCTCCGGCGGATAGGGCGACACCTGCAGCGCGACGCGGCCCAGCAGCGACAGGCCGAGATCGCCCGGCCCCATCTCGGCAAAGCCGATGCCGGGGACGGCGAGAATCTCCTCGCAGCGCGCGACACCCTCCGGGCTCTCGATTTTCACACCGAGCAGCAGCTCGCCCTCCGGGTTCAGCGGCCACGGATCGCAGCGGCGGAAATACGCCTCCTCGGCAACGCCCCAGATCGGCGCTGCGGACTCCTCCGAACCACGGCCGCGCGTGCCGACGCCCAGCGTACCCGTGCCGCGGCGCCGGCCGCGCCGCGCCCTGCATGCGCGCGAGCGGCGACGGCAGCGCGGCATCGACCCCGGCGGCATGATGCGGGTAGCGGCAGGATTCCACGAAGGCGCGCACGGCGCCGGCGGATTCCGCCTGGCACAGCAGCACGCCATGCACGCCGCGCCCGAGGATCTGGCGGAACTGCCAGGCATTGTGGCGGACGTTTTGCGCATCGGTGCCGTTCACCGGCGCCTCCACCACCACCGCGGGCGTCCGGTGGCCCGAGCGCGTCGGCCCGCCGGCGACCAGGCCGAGCATGTACTCGGCCAGACCGGCCATGTCGAAGGCGCCGTGCTCCATGCCGATATTGATGTAGTCGGCCCAGGTCTGCGCGTCCTCCCGCCCCTGCGCGTGGGTCAGCACGTGGCCGGTATGGTGGCCGGTGTAGTAGATCGCCTGCCCCGCCGCGAGCAGTTCGATCGCCCGGTTGATCCGTGGCGCCACGGCATTCCCTCCAAACGCTCTCGCCCCATCGTCGGACAGAACGCTCGCCACGGCAACGCCACGGCGCGGGGCGGCGGCGGCGAGAACACCCTTGCGCCAATGAACGCGACGCGCGTGCCGAACGAAGCGCCATGCCCGCACAGCCATAGCGATTGCTTGCAGTCCGCACTTGATTATTTTCCCGATACCGCAACCGATGCCTGACTAACTCGTGCTTCACTAACGTTCGACATCTATCATTCCCTCGCGGCCGGCCGCTTTTCTAGTGTATTGGGGCACGGTTGAGGTTCAGAACGATTTCACTCGCGATCACCGTTCGGCGCATCTGGGGGAGACGAGATCGATGCAAGGCACGCTCAGATGGGCCGCGGCGGTGGTGTCCCTTGTTGGCGGGGTGATGACGCTGCCAGCCGGCCAGGCGGCCGACCTGCCGTCCTACATGGCGCCCATCGCCGGCACCGTCACCACCACGCCCGCAGAGATTGCGGACCAGAACCTGCTGGCGCTGAACGTCGCGATGTTCGACCTGTACGCGGCGGCGGGCGCGATCTTTCAGCGCAACATCCTGGCGCGGCACCCCGTCATCCTCGGCCTGTTCTCCGGCGCCGGTGGCCGGTTCATTCTCTACCGCCCCGGCCAGCCCCCGCTCGAGGCGCCGCCGGTGCCGATGGTCTATCAGCTCATGAAATCGACCGGGCACAGCACCATGGCGCTGACGGAAGTGGTGTCGCCCTATCTGGAGAACCCGCAGAACCAGGCGTGGCGTGCATCGCTGGCGGCCTATCGGAGCCGGATGCAATCGGCGCTGGACACGCTCGATGCCGCTGCGATGCCGGACGCGTGGCGCGCCACCGTCCGCACCATCCTGCAGAACAACATCGGCTTCATGGATGACTGCCTGCAAGCGCGGCGTGATCACCGTCGCGGCGTTGGAGGCCCTTGCGGCAGAAGCAGGCGCCGGACCTGAAGAAGGTGATCAACTGGGCGGCCACGACCCAGGTGGGCCACTGGATGGACGTCATCGGCGCGTGGAAGCAGATGCTCGGCGATGACTGGAACAAGACCTATGCCGCCAGCAACACGATCTATGTCACCCGGCAGAACAATGTTCTGTTCAGCGTGCTGGCGCAGTACTTCGGCCCGGAAGCGATCAACGACCGGCTGCTGCTGATCGAGACGATCTCGTTCACCACCACGCCGACCGAGATGCTGGAATCGCTGACGCGCATCATCGCGGACCGCACGGTCGGGCGCGATCTATTTCGGCAACTACCATCTGATGGACTACGAGCTGATGGGCGGCGACGGGCGCAAGGCGATCATCGCCGAGACGGCCAAGCGCGGCATGAAGCCGTTCCTGCCGCCCGCCGTCCCGTTCGGTTCGAACCAGTGGCCGGCGCTGATCACCGCGGGTCCCGGGCCGACGTCGCTCGACGACGCGCATTGAGGCAAGCCCCATGAACCTGACGACGATCCGCAGCGTGCAGCGGCCCGCATCCGCCGACGCGATCACCGCCTGGCGCGACGGCAACGCCTGGCTCGCGGGAGGCACGTGGCTGTTCTCGGAGCCGCAGCCGGCGCTCGACACGCTGATCGACCTGGAGCAGTTCGGCTGGCCGGCCACTGGAGGCTTCGGCAGACGGCCTGACCGTTGCGGCGACCTGCCGGATCGCCGAGCTGCACGCGTTCGCGCCGCCGCCGGCGTGGACGGCCTCGCCGCTGATTGACCAGTGCTGCAATTCCTTTCTCGCCTCCTTCAAGATCTGGAACGCGGCGACGGTCGGCGGCAACGTCTGCATGTCCCTGCCCGCCGGCCCGATGATCTCGCTGACCGCGGCGCTGGAAGGCGTCTGCACGCTGTGGCCGCGCGGCGGCGCGCCGCGGCAGGTTTCCGTGGTGGAGTTCGTCACCGGCAACCATGCGAACGTGCTCGGTCCGGGCGAGCTGCTGCGCAGCATCCATCTGCCGGCCAGCGCGCCTGAAGCGGCGCAGCGCGTTCCGTCACGCCTCCCTCACCAAGCTGGGGCGCTCGGCGGCGCTGCATCATCGGCACGATGGGGCCGGGCGGCGATCTGCTGCTGACGATCACCGCGGCCACCGACCGCCCGGTGCAGCTTCGCTTCGCCGCGATGCCCTCGGCCAATGCGCTGCGGGAAGCGATCGACACGCAGGTTGCCGCCGAACGCTGGTTCCAGGACGTGCACGGCTCCGCACCGTACAAGCGGCACGTCACCCGCCATTTCGCCGAGCAGATCCGCGCGGAACTTGCCGAAGGCGTGCGCGCATGAGCGACGCCCTCAGCCCCGGCCACCTATGTCATCGACAACCGCACCGTCACCGCGGCGCCGCTGCCCGGCCAGTGCCTGCGCACCTTCCTGCGCGATCAGGGGGCGCTCGGCGTCAAGAAGGGCTGTGATGCCGGCGATTGCGGCGCCTGCACCGTCTGGCTCGACGGCAAGCCCGTGCATTCCTGCCTGATCCCGGCCTTCCGCGCCGCCGGCAGGTCCGTCACCACCATCCAGGGGCTGGGCCAGCCGGGCAATCTGCATCCGATGCAACGGGCCTTCATCGCGGCACAGGGTTTTCAGTGCGGCTTCTGCGCGGCCGGCATGATCATGACGGTCGCGGTGCTGAGCGAGGCGCAGCGTGCCGATCTGCCGCATGCACTGAAGGGCAATCTCTGCCGCTGCACCGGCTATCGGTCGATTGCCGATGCCGTGCACGGCATCGGCGCGGCGGAGCAGGACGAGGCCGGGCAGCGCCTGCGGTGCCAGCCTGGTCAACCCGTTCAGCGAAGGCATCGTGACCGGCCATGCGCGCTACACGATGGATGTCGACGTCGAGGGACTGCTGTACCTGAAGGTCCTGCGCTCGCCGCACGCGCATGCGCGCATCCTCGGCATCGACAGGCACCGCGCCGCCGCGTTGCCCGGGGTGGTCGCGATCTTCACCTGGGAGGACGTGCCCCGCCGGCTCTACAGCACCGCGACGCACGAGGATCACCTGGTCGATCCCGATGATACCTACATGCTGGACAATGTCGTCCGCTATGTCGGGCAGCGCGTCGCCGCCGTGGTCGCCGAGAGCGAGGGGATCGCCGAGGCGGCGTGCCGCCTGCTGGACGTGCAGTACGAACCGCTGCCCACGGTGTTCGACCCCGAACGGGCCATGCTGCCGGATGCGCCGGTGCTGCACGACCGGGGGCTCAGCGGCACCGGGAATGTCTATGCCGACATCAAGGGCGAGATCGGCAGCGTGGCCGACGGGTTCGCCGCGGCCGACGTGGTGCACGAAGCGACCTACTCCACCTCGCGCGCGCAGCACGTGCATCTCGAGACGCACGGGACCATCGCCTGGCGCGACGAAGCGGGGCGCGTGCATGTGCGCACGAGCTCGCAGGCGCCGTTCATCATTCAGCAGAAGCTGGCGCATCTGTTCGGCGCTGCCCAATCGCGACCTGCACGTCTTCACCGAACGCGTGGGCGGCGGCTTCGGCGGCAAGCAGGAGATGGTCACGGAAGACCTGTGCGTGCTGGCGGCGCTGACGACCGGCCGGCCGGTGAAGTGGGAATACACGCGCGAGGAACAGTTCACCGCGGCGACGACGCGCCACCAGATGACGACGCGGGTGAAACTCGGCGCGAAGGCGGACGGCACCCTGACGGCGATCGAGATGCGCGTCGTCTCCAACACCGGCGCCTATGGCGGCCATGCGGGCGAGACGCTGGCGGCGGCGCTCGCGAGCCCGATGACGGTCTATCGCAGCGACAACAAGAAGGCCGAAGGCTACGCCGTCTACACCAACATCGTTCCTGCCGGCGGCTTTCGCGGCTATGGGGCGTCGCAAACCACGTTCGCGATCGAATGCGCGATGGACGATCTGGCGAAGAAGCTGGAGCTGGATCCGTTCGCCATCCGCCGGCGGAACATGATCCGGCCCGGCGACTGGATGGAAGCGATCTGGTCCGACCCGTCCGATATCGATTTCGGCAGCTACGGGCTCGACCAGTGCATGGACAAGGTGCAGGAGGCGCTGGGCAGCGGGCGCGGCGCGCCGAAGCCGGAAGGCGACGACTGGCTGGAAGGCACGGGCATGGCACTGGCCATGCTGGAGTGCGGGCCACCGACCGAGCACCGCTCGGGCGCCGAGATGCGCCTCATGCCCGACGGCAGCTATCACCTCGCGGTCGGCTCGACCGAAATGGGCAACGGGTCGGTCACCTCGCATCGGCAACTGGCCGCGGGCGTGCTCGGCTGCCGCGCGGGACAGATCGCGATCATCAACGCCGATACCGACCGCGCGCCGTACGACACCGGCACGTTCGCCAGCACCGGCACCGTGGTCGCGGGGCAGGCGGTGGCGCTGACCGCCGCCGCGCTGCAGGAAAACATCCTGGACTTTGCCAGCCGGTACACGCGGGTGGACCGCGCCGCGTGCCGCCTGGAGCCGACGACGGTGCTGTGCGGCAACCATCGGATCGCGCTGGCCGATCTCCATGCCGCCGGCACCGCCGACGGACACCGGTTCGTGGCCCGCCGGCGAGCCTATCTCGCGCCGCGCACGGTCGCCTTCAACGTGCACGGCATCCGCCTTGCGGTGCATCGCGTGACGGCCGAGGTGCGCATTCTGCACAGCGTGCACGCCGCCGATATCGGGCGGCTGATCAACCCGATGCAGTGCCGCGGCCAGATCGACGGCGCCATCGGCATGGCCTTCGGTTGGGCATTGACCGAGAACATGGTCCATGGCGACGACGGCCAGGTGGTCAACCCGAGCCTGCGCAACTACCGCATCCCCGCGTTCGCCGATACGCCGGCAAGCGAGGTGATCTTCGCCGACACCTACGACCGCATCGGGCCGCTCGGCGCCAAGTCGCAGGGCGAATGCGCGATCAACCCGGTGGCGCCGGCGATTTCCAATGCGCTGCGCAATGCGACCGGCATGCGGTTCGCGCATCTGCCCTTCACGCCGGATCGGCTGTTCGCAGCCTGGGGCGCCTGAGTGGTCGGCGCGAAGGCTGACGCACCGGTCACGATCGTCGTTCAGACGCGGCCGCGGGCGGGACAGGACGACACGTTCGGCCGCTGGCAGGCGACGATGAGCGCCGCCGTCGCCGAGCAACCGGGTTTCATCGAGCAGTCGGTGATGCCGCCGAACCCGCCGGCGCAGACCGACTGGGTGATTCTGCAGCGCTTCACGTCGTCCGACGCCGCCGTGGCGTGGCTGCATTCCGACCGTCGCCAGACGCTGCTGCGCGAGGTGCAGCCGCTGCTGGTCGGCGTGGACGACGTGCATCTGGTGCGCGATCCCGCGGCCGGTGCGGTGCCGGCCCCGATCTCGGCGGTGATCACCACGCGGGTGAAGCCGGGGCAGGAGGTGGCGTTCCGCGCCTGGGAACAGCGCATGGCCGCGGCGCAGGCACGCTCGCCGGGGTTCCAGGGCTATCGGTTCGAACCGCCAATCCCTGGCGTGCAGGACGACTGGATGGCGATCCTGCGGTTCGACACCGAGGCCAATCTGCAGACCTGGCTGAACTCGCCCGCGCGCCAGGCCCTGCTGCGCAAGTCGGTGCCGTTCGTGGAGGAGTTCCACGCCCGCATCGTCCGGTCGGGCTTCGACCAGTGGTTCACCGGCGGCGCCGCGGCGGCCGCGGGGCCGGCGGTGTGGAAGCAGAACATGGTGGTTCTGCTGATGCTGTATCCGGTGGTGTTCCTGTTCGGCCGCTACGTGCAGACCCCGTTCCTCATGGGCTGGGCGGGGGTGCCGTTCTGGGCCGCGCTGTTCATCGGCAACATCGCGAGCGTGGTGCTGCTGAACTGGCTGGTGCCCTGGTCGTGCGGGGTGCTGGGCTGGTGGCTGACGCCGCGCCAGAACCTGCGGTGGCTGGTCAACCTGGCCGGGGCGCTCCTGATCAGCGCGCTGTATGCCGTCTGTCTCTCGGTGTTCTACTGGATTTCGTAGAGCACGTCCCGAAGCCAAACCGCGGCGGACGCCTGATCCTTCGGAATGAGGGAGCGAGCGGCATGTGCCAACGGGCCGCCCACGGGGACGCTCAGGTCATGCCGAGCGCGAGAGAATCGTGCGCAGGAAGTGACGTGTCCGTGCCTCCCTCGGCGCGTTCATCATGCGCTGCGGCGTATCGATCTCGACGATGCGGCCCTGGTCCATGAACACGATGCGGCTGCTGACGTCGCGCGCGAAGCCGAGCTCGTGCGTCACCACGATCATGGTCATGCCGCTTGCGGCCAGGTCGCGCATCACCTGCAGCACATCCCCCACAAGCTCGGTATCCAACGCCGAGGTCGGCTCGTCGAACAGCATGAGCTTGGGCTGCATCGCCAGCGAGCGGGCGATCGCCACGCGCTGCTGCTGGCCCCCGGAGAGCTCGGCCGGATAGGCGCCGGCCTTGTCGGTGAGGCCCACGCGGTCGAGCAGGCGCAGCGCTTCGGCCCGCGCCTGCTGCGCCGGGCGCCTCAGCACCTGTACCGGCCCTTCGGTGACGTTTTGCAGCGCCGTCATGTGCGGGAAAAGGTTGAAGCGCTGGAATACCATGCCGGTCGCACGCCGCTGCCGCGCGATCTCGGCCTCGCTCAGCGGATGCAGCGCGTTGCCGACGTGGCGGTAGCCGGTCAGCGCCCCGTCCAGCCACAGTGCGCCGGCGTCGATGCGCTCGAGCTGGTTGATGCAGCGCAGGAAGGTGGTTTTGCCGGAGCCGGATGGGCCGATGATGCAGACGACCTCGCCCGGCATCACGTCCAGCGTCACGTCGATCAGGGCCCGGTGCGAACCGAAGGTTTTGCCGACCCGGCGGGCGGCCACGATCGGGCCGGTCATCGCCGCGCGCTTCCCGCCTGCCCGCGGCCGAACCGCCGCTCCAGGCCGATCTGGCCGACCGAGAGCACCGAGACGACGGCGAGATACCAGAAGCCCGCGACCATCAGCAGCTCGACCACTTTCGCGTTCTCATAGTAGATGTCCTGCGAATTGCGCAGGATATCGCTGAAGCCGATGATGCTGGCGAGCGACGAGGTTTTCAGCAGGCCGATGAACTCGTTGCCGAGCGGCGGAATCACGACCCGCATCGCCTGCGGGAGGATGATCCGACGCAGCGCCTGCATGTGGGACATGCTGATCGACTTCGCCGCCTCGTACTGGCCGCGATCGACCGACAGCATGCCCGCGCGCACGATCTCGGAAATATAGGCGCCCTCGTTGAGACCGAGGCCGACCAGGGCGGCGAAGGCCGGGGTGATCACATCCACGGTCCGCGCGCTCCAGACCCCCGGAATGCCGAGTCTCGGGAAGACGAGGGCGAGGTTGAACCAGATCAACAGTTGCAGGATGACCGGCGTGCCGCGGAAGAACCAGGCGTAGAAGATCGCGACGGCACGTAGCACCGGGTTCGGCGAGCCGCGCGCGACGGCGCACAGCACGCCGAGCACGATGCCGATCGCCATGCTCGCAACCGAGAGCCAGATCGTGTTGACGAGGCCGCGCAGGATCGTCGGCCAGAACAGATACGCGCCGCTGGTCGCCCAGTCGATCTTGCCGTTCGCGAAGGAGACGATGATGAAGGCCGAGAAGCCGAGGATGATGGCCACCGCCGCCCAGCGTCCGTAGTGGCGTGGCCGGATATGGGGAAGGCGCGCAATGTCGATCTCTTCCGCCGGCAGCGCCACCACGCTCCTCCGCCGCGCGGTCGCCGCCCGATCAGGGCGCCGGGCCCTGGTTCAGCGTGGCCTCCGTGTAGCTGGACAGATCGAGCTTCCACTTCTTGATCAGCGCCGCGTACTCGCCGTCCGCGATGACCTTCTTCAGCGCGAACAAGACGGCATCGCGCAGCTCGGTGCTCGACTTCAGGAAGGCGATGCCCATCAGGGTCGAGGAGAACGGTTCGCCGAGCGGGCGATAGCCGTTGCCGTCCATCTCGCAGATCGTCGGAACCGCCTCCAACCCCTGCACCGCGGCGGCGGCGCGCCCCTGCTTGAGATTGCTGAGCTGCTGGCCGAGATCGGTGTCGGTGATGACCGTCATCGCGGGCTTGCCGGCGGCGACACAGTTCTTCTCGCTCCACGCCTTCGTCGTATCGGGGAAGTTGGTGCCGCGACTGGTCGTGATGGTCTTGCCGCAGAGGTCGGTGGCCGACTGCAGGTCGGCCTCGCTCTTCGGCACGTAGAACTGAGCGCCCGCGCGCAGGTAGTCGATGAAGTCAAAGGCCCCGCGCCGCTTCGGGATGTCGTAGAAGCCACTCATGATCATGTCGACGCGGCCGGACTGCAGCGACGGACTCATCTGCTCGAACGCGCCGTCCTGCCACTCCAGCTTGACGTCCAGCACTTTCGCCATCGCGCGGGCAAGGTCGATGTCGAAGCCGACGATCTCGTTCGTCTTGGTGTCGCGCATCTCCAGCGGCGGATAGCCGACATTGAGCGCCACGCGCACGGTCTTGCTGGCGGCAATGTCGGGCGGCAGCTTCTGCGCCTGCGCGGCCAGAGGGCCGAGCAGACACACCGCAGCGAGCGACAGCACGAGCCGGGTAGCGAACATGAAAGCCCTCCTGTTGCGATCGATGCCCCTGTTCCCCGGGGTTCCTGGTCGACATGACTTAGAGCTTGCGCAATCGCTCAGCCCGCCACGACGCGCAAGACACTGTCACAGTGCCATGCAATAGTCGGGCCGGCTAGCGGCCGGGTCGCGCCACCTGCGGCACCGGCTCGCGCCAGAACGGCAGGCGCTCGATACTCGGCGTCCATTCGCCGCGGTCGATCAGGCCCTGGATGTGGGCGGCGATCTCCGCCAGCGTGGCAAACCAGACCTGCCCCTTGGCCTGCATATGCTCGATCAGCCGCACCATGGCATCGGCGCGGGCGAGACGGCCGGAGACGAACGGGTGCCAGATCGCCGCCCACAGCCCTCCATAGGCCCAGGCGGCATCGAACTCCGCCTGAAAAACCTCCATCGCGCGTTGCGGCGACTGGATGGGCATCGCCATGTTGAACTCTTTCATGTGCACGTATTGCGGCCAGTCGTCGAGCGCGTGGTCCGATGGCAGTTCGACCAGCCGCCCGGCGCTGCCCTCCAGGACGTACGGCACATCGTCGCTGTGCAGCGAGGCGTCGTAGGCAAAGCCACCGGCGATCAGCAGATCCAACGTATGCTCGGAAAACGCGCCCGATGGGCAGCGGTAGCCGGCGGGACGCTTCCCGGTGAGCTTCTCGATGCAGGCGATGCCACGCTCCAGCACGCGCAGTTCGTCGTCGCGCGTGAGCTGGTTCGGCCGCTCGTGCAGGTAGCCGTGGTGGGCAATTTCGTGCCCGGCCTCGACCAGCAGCGCCATCGCCGCGGGATAGGTCTCGATGCACCAGCCGGGCACGAACAGCGTCTGGCGCATGCCGAAATGCCGCCAGATCTCGACCAGCCGCGGCACGGCGATGCGCGGCCCGTAGCGCAGCGACGAGGCGAGCCCGATCCGTCGCGCGGCATCGTCGGGGTAGTAGAGATGCAGCAGGCTTTCCGCATCGAGATCGAAGGAAAAGCAGACCGCGCAGCGCATGCCGTTCGGCCAGGGGGGCGGGTTGCGGATGAGCTGAAGCGACATGCCCGGAATGCTCCTGCGCCCTCGTCGACAGTATCTTCGTGAGGCACAGCATTAGCGTCAACTCCAAAGATGGAGCCGAGTCCAGGTTCGTCGGGAGGCTATCGGGGCGCGCGCATGGCTGTCCAGGGACTGCTTGGGCAGCGGCAACTCGGCCTCATCCTGACCGGGCTGGTGGTTCCTGCCGCAAAGGGTGCCTGAAGGAGCTCGGCGGCAACTCCAAGTTTTCGTTGTCCCCGCCGCCGAAGCCTTTTAGGCTGACATAGCGGGTTGGGCGGAGGGCCGGCGGGATGGGCGCGATCACCGAGGGCGAGTGGCGCTACAATCAGCTCATCAAGCAGTTTCCGTCGGAGCCGGAGCCCGCCTTCGAGGAGGAACAGCAGCAGGCACGTTGGTGGGGCCGCCGCTGGGGCTGCACCAGCGATGTCGGCCGACTGCGCATGGTCCTGATGCACCGCCCCGGCGCCGAAGTGAATGTCGTCGACACATCCAAGCGGTTGGACAACAACGCCTTCGGCGATGTGCAGGCGGGCTGGTATTGGCGCGGCACCGAAGGGCCGGATCTCGCTGCCATGCAGGCACAGCACGATGCCTACGTCGCCGTGTTGCGCGCCGAAGGCGTGGAAGTGGTGTTCCTCGACCAAGCTGCGCCCGGGCGCATGAAGTCCTGCTTCACACGAGACTCGATGATCGCGGTGGGCGGCGGGGCCATCGTGACCCGCCTCGGCCCGCGCATCCGCCGCGGCGAGGAGCTGCCGGTCACACGCACCCTCGCCCGGCTCGGCTGCCCGATCCTGCGCACGATCTCCGGCACCGGCATCGCCGAGGGCGGCAGCTTTGCCTGGCTCAACCCGCGCTGTGCCGCGATCGGCGTCTCCAGCCGCGTCAACGACGAGGGCGCGACGCAGATCGCGGAGGTGCTGCGCTCGCAGGGGGTGGAACTGCTGCGCGTGCCGCTGCCGGGCTATCGGCTGCACATCGACGGACTGTTCGTGATGATCGCGCCGGATCTCGCGATCGCCAGCATCACGCTGCTGCCCTACTGGTTCCTGCAGAAGCTGAAGGAGCTGCGCATCGAGCTGATCGAGGTGCACCATGAGGACGACGCCGGCATCGTCAACGCCCTTGCGGTGGCACCGGGACGGGTGATCATGCCGGAGGGTGTCTCGGGCTACACGATGGAACAACTCCTTCGCCGCAAGGTGGACGTGATTACGGTGCCGTACGACAAGATGATCAGCGGCGGCGGCGGTCTGCACTGTTCGACCGGCCCGCTCGTGCGCGACGATGTCTGACGCGTTCTCGCCGGGCCAGGGGACAGCGCTCGCATGGCTGGCCGACCGGCGATCGGCATTGTCGGCGGACCACCTGACGATCTGGAACCTTCACGAGCCCGCCTGGCGCGAATACAAGTCCTCGCAATGGTACGTCGACCGGCTGCGCGGCGAGGGATTCGAAGTCGAGCAGGGCTCCGCCGGTATGCCGACAGCGTTCTGCGCGCGGTGGTCGAATGGCGCCGGGCCGACGCTGGCCGGCTATGCCGAATACGACGCGGTGCCCGGCCAGTCGCAAGCGCCCGTCCCACGTCGCGAGCCGCGCGCGGGAGTCAGCCGTCATGCCGCCGGCCATACCGATCCACATTCGGCGCTGGGCATCGGCGCGCTTTCGGGCTTCCTCGCGGCCAAGCATGCCATGCAGCGTCATGGCATTGGCGGCACGCTCGTCTTCTTCGGCGAGCCGGCGGAGAAGATGTGCGGCGCAAAGCCGGTCCACGCGGCGCACGGCTACTACGACGGCCTGGATGCCGCGTTCAGCTTCCATCCGCATTCCTTCCCCGCGCTGACCAACGGCTGCTTCTGGGAGACCACCAGCGCACCGTACTGGAGCCGCATCTATACCTTCGTCTGCGAACACCCGGAGACGTGGCAGAACGAGGCCTCGGGTGGCGACATCACGCACAGCCATGCGATCGCCCGCGCGCCGGGCGCGATCGACGCGGTGTGCATGATGTACATGAACTCCAAGATGATGAAGGAGTCGATGCTGCCGCATGCCGGTAGCTGGACGCTGAACGAGTTCATCCCCGTTGCCGGCCAGGCGGCCGCGGACAACCTCGCGCCGGCCATCTCGCAGATCCAATACGCCATGCGTGCCCCGACGCTGGCGATGTGCGCGGCGGCGTTCGCCGTGCTCGACCGCAACGCGGATCACATCGCTGCCATGACGCACTGCGCCGTGTCGCAAAGGACTGGATCACCAAGACACGCGCCGGGCTGCCGAACCATGCAATGGCGGAGGTCACGTTCCGCAACTTCGCCCGGCTCGGTGCCCCGCTGTGGGAGGATACGGCAAAGGAGTTCGCGCGCGGGCTGCAGGCCTCGCTCGGCCTCGAACCCATGGCCGAGCCCTTTTTCGAAGGGATGACGAAGCTGACGCCGCCGTGGGAAGCGGAGAGCAGGCGTTTCGGGCGCAGCTGCCAGGGTGGCAGCTGCACTACGCGGCCGACGACTACGTGGACTACACTTGGCACGCGCCGACGGTGCGGCTCTATGTCGCGCGGCCGACACTGCAGGCGCCCCGGCCCGGCTATCGCTATCCGGACTGGGTGCGCCATGCGATGGGCGGCGTCCCGGCTTGCATCGACCCGATGTGGCACAAGGCGGCGCAGGTGATCGCGACGACCATTGTCGATCTGCTGACCGAGCCGGACCATCTGGCCCGCGCCCAGGCCGAGTTCCGCCGGCGAACCGGCGGCGGCGTGGGCGGCACGAAATGGGTGGCACCCTTGCTGCCGAAGGATTTCGCCGCCCCGATCGGGTATCGCTGGCCGGAATACGTTATGACGCCGCGAGGTGAGGAATGGACGGTTCCCTGAGAGTTGCCCCGGTCCGGCCGGACCCGAACCGCATCCCGAGCGAACGGGAATTGCGCGAGGATCTCGCCGCCGCCTATCGGCTGATCGCGCATTTCGGCATGAGCGACCTCGTCTTCACGCATCTTTCGGTGCGCCTGCCCGGTGAGCGGCACCGCTTCCTCGTCAATCCTTATGGACTGCTGTTTGACGAGATCACCGCGAGCGCGCTGGTGGAAGTCGATGCCCACGGTTTGCCCGCCCAGCAGACAAGCTGGCCGATCAACCCGGCCGGGTTCGTCATCCACTCGGCCATCCATCGCGCCTGCCCGCACGCAGCTTGCGTGATGCACACGCACACGCTTGCCGGCATGGTGGTCGCGGCGCAGGCCGGCGGTCTCCTGCCGCTCAACCAGATGAGCATGGAATTTCACGGCCAGGGTCGGCATCCATGCCTACGAGGGCATCGCCGATGCCGACAACCTTGATGAGCGCGAACGGCTGGTGCGCGATCTCGGCGATCGCCGCTGTCTGATCCTGCGCAACCACGGGCTGCTGACCGTCGGTGCGACCGTGGCCGAGGCATTCTACTGGATGTACTATCTGGAACAGTCCTGCCGCATCCAGGTGGCAGCGCAATCGACTGGGGCAACGCTCGCTTTGCCGAGCGAGCCGGTGGTGGTCCGTACCGCTGCGCAGTTCTCCGTCGACGCAGCCAAGGGCTGGCTGCCGTGGCAGGCGCTGCGCCGCAAGTTGGATCGCGAGCAGCCGGATTACCGGGACTAGGACAGTCATGGTCGCGCCTGCGCCGCACGCGCGGATGACCGGCGGCGCGGCCTTGGTCGCGTCCCTGCGTGTCCACGGCGTGACGACACTGTTCGGGCTGCCGGGCCTGCAGCTCGATGGCCTGTTCAACGCGCTATACGATGCGCGGGACTGGCTGCGCGTGATCAATGCGCGGCACGAGCAGGGCGTCGCCTATATGGCGCTCGGCTATGCCCAGGCGACCGGGCGGCCGGGCGTCTATGCCGTCGTGCCCGGCCCCGGTTTCCTGAACACCACGGCGGCCCTGGCGACCGCGTACACGCTCCACGCACCGGTGCTGGCGCTGATTGGCCAGATCGCTGCGCGCGCCATCGGACAGGGGGGCGGCGAGCTTCACGAACTGCCCGATCAGAGCGCCATCCTGCGCGGCCTGACGCGCTGGAGCGGGACTGGCCATACAGGCGGGCGACGTGCCGGGCCTCGCCGCCGCGGCGTTCGCGCAGCTCGCGCGTGGCCGCGGCCCTGCGGGACTCGAACTGCCGGCGGACGTGCTTGCCCGCGCCGGCGAAGTCGCCGTCGTGACGCCGCAACATCTCCCGACCGCGCCGCTACCCGATCCGGCCGCGGTTCGCGCGGCCGCGGCACTGCTCGCACAGGCGCACGCGCCGATGATCCTGATCGGCGGCGGCGCGCTCAATGCCGGCGCGGCGTTGCAGCGCCTGTCCCGCCGTCTCCAGGCGCCGGTGGTCAGCCATCTGCTTGGCCGCGGCATTCTCAATTCGGCCGACCCCTATGCGATCGGGCGTGCCGACGCGGTGCGGCTATGGAGCACGACCGATGTGATTCTCGCCGTCGGTACGCGGTTCAATTCGGCTCGAAAGACTTGGCGCCTGCGCCCCGGGCAGCAGGTGATCCGCATCGACATCGATGCCGCACAGTTCCGGCGCGGCGCCCCGCCGGACGTCGCGATCGAGGCCGATGCGGCGTTGGCGCTCGCGGCGCTCGCGGCAGAACTCGACGGCGTCGGTGCACGCCGCGAATCGCGTGAGGCCGCGTTGCTGCAGCTGAAGGCGGAGATGCAGTCCCATCTCGAGCGCGAACTCGCGCCGCAGATGCATTTCCTGCGCAGCCTGCGTGCCGCGCTGCCGGCAGAGAGCGTCGTCGTCGCCGACTATACGCAGGTGGGCTATGTCGCGGCGGCGCTGTTTCCGGTCGCCGCGCCGCGCCGGCTGATCGGACCAGGCTATCAGGGCACGCTCGGTTTTGCCTTCCCGACCGCGCTCGGCGCCAAGGTCGGCCGGCCGAATGAGCCCGTCGTCTGTCTCTGCGGCGATGGCGGCTTTCTGTTCGCCGCAACCGAACTCGCCACTGCCGTGCAGCACGGCATCCGGCTGATTACGGTGGTCTTCAATGACGGTGCGTACGGCAATGTCAAGCGCATGCAGGAGACCGTGTACGGCGGACGGGTCATCGCCTCCGACCTGCGCAACCCCGATTTTCCCGCATTTGCGGAAAGTTTCGGCGCCCGCGCGATGCGCGCGGACGGTCCCGAGGCACTGGGTGGGGCGCTGCGCTGGGCAATGGCGCAGGACGGTCCGACGCTGATCGAGGTGCCTGTTGGCGCAATGCCCGATCCCTGGCCTCTGCTCGAGCCGACGCTCCCACAAGCCGCCTGACCCGGCCTATTGATGATCGTAGGGGTCGCCCTTGGTGACGAAGGGCACGATGCGGATCGTGCCCTCACCGTCGAGGACGAAGCCGCGCACGCCGGCGTAGGAGATGCTGTGGCGATCGAGCATGTCCTGCGCCGCGCTCTCCATTCCCGCCGGCACATAGAGGAAGAAATGGCGCACCCGCGTCGGGGTGTCGTCGTCGGCCGCCTCCGAGCCGGCACGGAGATGGGCGATGGCCGCCGAATCGACCGTCATCTCCACCTCGCCGATCTCGCGCGTGCGGCCCCGGCCGTCCACGATCATGATGTCCGGGTAGTGCAGACCCCAGCCGGTCTCGATGCCCCGCTGCGACGCGGGCACATTGATCAGCGTCACGTAGTCGGCCGGCCAGGTCGTCTGGCCTGCAAACGGGAACCGCGTACGCGCGACATGCGTCACCACGGCATCGTAAATCGCGCTCGACATGACATCCTCCGGTCGTGGTTTCGTCAGACTGGATCGCGGGCGAGCGGCGCCGTCGAGCAGTGGATTCCGCCGCCGCCGAGTTCGACGCATTCATAGTCGACCGGCAGCACCGTGATCCCGCTCCGGTCCAGCATGTCGGCGAGCCTCGGCGTCGCGGTCGTGTGCATGATCACGCGCCCCGGCGCGACGGCCAGGCAATTCAGCGAAAACGCGTTGTCGTCCGGCGGCAACTCGATCAGCCGGATGCCACGCTGCTTGAGGTAGTCGATGAACACGTAGGGCAGTTCGTTGATGTTCACGATCGCGGTCTCGACGTCCACCATCACGAAGCTGCCGTCGATATGGATGCGGTAGCCGGGCATCGGCACTTTCACGAGCGTGATGCCGAGCGTCGCGAGCAGATGCTCGAGCTGGCGCACACCCTCCGGGTTGCAGGCGACGCTGACCGAGCACACCGCCGTTTTGGCATCGAGCAGCGCGAAGCCGCCGCCTTCGAACACGGCCGTGCCATGGAGGGTGGCGAGGATCGGGCAACCGGCGTCGGCAAGCGCGCGCGTGACCGGCAGCTCTTCGCCGCGACGTACGCGACGGGCGAGGCGGGTGACGATCGCCCCGCCGGCCACGCCGATCACGCTGTCACGCGTATAGATCTGCTTCATGCGCCCCGGCGCGGCCTTCCCGACATAGATGATGTCCACGCCCTCGGCTCGCAGCAGCGCCGCCAGCGCGTCGTGCGCGCGCTGCATCGCCGGCAGGTCGGGCAGGGTGCGACCGATCCAGTACCAGCCCTTTGCGGGATCGCCGAACCCGCCGATCTCGGGCATCGGCCGGTTCTCGACCACCTTCAACTCGTCGCCGGGGCGGTGCATCAGGTACCGCGCGCAGCCTTCCGACATCGCTGGCGCAGCCCCATCGCCGGCCCCAGTTGTCCTCCAACTCCGATGCGGAGTTCGAAGGCGGGCTCGGGCACCGAGCCGAAGATCTTGAAGAAGGTGTTCTCCCGGTATTCGTGCTCGCTCATTGCCGCCGAGTGCGCCACGTCGTCACCCCTTCTCCTGCAGTGCGGCGCCGGTGCGGTCAGGTCGGTGCGAGGCGCCTTCGCATTTGCCGCCGACACGGATCAGAGTGGACTATCTGCTCACAATGGACCATCCGTTTCACCCGCCCAAGGCGCCTCCTTCCCCAGTCCCGGGAGGTCAATCTCCATAGTCGTGACAGTTAGCTGACCGTTCGGCCCTGGGCTGGCATGCTCGCAAGCTGCTGGTATTCCACCGGCTCCCGTCGACCGGAGCGCCAGGAACGTCCCATCGCCTCGCACACTTCCGCGGCGCGGTAGCCGTCCTCGAACGTCGCGGCGAGCGGCGCCACGCTGGCCTCGCCCGCGATGGCGGTGAGAAGATGGTGCACCTGATGCACGAAGCACTCGCTCCAGCCGATCGGGTGGCTGCCCTGGATGCCGCCGTCGAACCAGAACTCGGCGAACGGATGGCCGGCGCGGATCGCCTGGATCGTGCGGAAGCCGGAGCCGATGCCGTCCGCGATCTCCAGCTCGTTCAAGCGCTCGACATCGAACTTGAGCGAGCCCTTGGTGCCGTCCACCTGGATGCGCCCGGTGTGGCCATAGCCGCAGGCGATGCGTGAGCCCTCGATGGTGCCGATGGCCCCGTTTTCGAACCGCGCGATGGCGACGAAGGCGTCGTCCACTTCCACCTTGTGCCCGTCACGCTCGGGCACCTGCGTCTTGCCGAGGGCGCCGACCTCGGCGATCTCGCCCACGATGAAGCGCGCCTGGTCGATGTGGTGCGCGCCCAGGTCGCCGATCGCGCCGGTGCCGGCGACACTGCGGTCGAAACGCCAGGACATCGGCTGGCCCGGCTCCAGCGCCGTGGACATCAGGTAGCTGGAGCGGAAGTGCAGCACCTCGCCGATCTGGCCGCTGCGGACGATCTCGCGCGCCAGCCGCAAGCGCGGGGATGAAGCGAAAGACGAAGGCGCACTGGTGCACCACGCCCGTCTTCGCCGTCTCCGACCAGAGGCGGAACGCGGTGGCGGCGTCCGGCGCCAGCGGCTTTTCGCAGAACACGTGCTTGCCGGCGCGCGCGGCCGCGAGGGTGGGATCGAGGTGCAGATGGTTCGGCGCCGCGTTGATGAACATGCCAACCTGTGCGTCGGTTGCCGCCGCCTGCCATTCCGTCGCCGCGTCCCGCCAGCCGAACCGGTCCCGGCAACGGTCCCGCGCCCGCGCATCGACATCGGCAACCGTCACGAGCGCCGGGAGGACCCCAGGGCGGCTTCGCGCGAGTTCCAGCGTGCGCAGCGCGTAGGAATGCATCATTCCGATGAAGCCCGCGCCGAGCATTCCGACCCCGATGGTTTGCGGCATATGCGCCTCCTCTCGTTCCATTCGTCGCGCCACGGGAACCCGCGGGACGGGCCCGAGCGCTCATCCCTTCACGCCTCCGGACGACAGCCCGGTGACGATCCACCGCTGCGCCCAAAGCCCGAGCAGCACGATCGGCGTCACCGCGATGATCGCCAGCACCGCCATGAGCCACCAATAGGAGCCGATCTCCGAGGCCTGGCCGGCGATCAGGATCGGCAAGGTCTGCGCCCTGCGGAACGTCAGCACGAGCGCGAACAGGAACTCGTTCCAGGCGAAGATCAGGCAGATGATGAAGCTCGCCATCAGGCCGGGCGCGGCAAGCGGCAATGCGATCCGCAGGAACGTGCCAAGCCGCGTGCACCCGTCGACGCGCGCGCTCTCCTCGATCTCGATCGGCACGTTGCGGAACGCCTCCCGCATGACCCAGACGGCGAGCGGCAGGTTGAACAGCGTGTACACGATCGCCAACGCATAGGCGTTGTCGAGCAGGCCCAGCGTTTTGTACATCAGCAGGAAGGGAAAGACGACCGCGGCCGGCGGCAGCATGCGCTGCGAGATGAAGAAGAACGCGATGTCGTCGTTGCCGAAGCGGCCGAGACGGTAGCGGAACCGGGTCAGGCCATAGCCCGCGAGCGCGCCGAACAGGGTCGCCAACACCGCGCTGCCGGTTGCCGCGATCGTCGAGTTGATGAACGCGTTCACGAGCTGCGACCGATAGTCCGTCAGAATCGTGCGAAACGCGCTGAGCGTCGGCGTGAACTGAAGCCAGGGAATGTAGGTGGGCGTGGGAAAGATGTCGGGCCGCTGCTTGAAGGCGGCGGTGACCAGCCAGTAGAGCGGGAAGATCACGATGATCGCCCAGACGACCAGCAGCGCCTTCGACCAGACCGGCGTGCGCGCGCCTACCCGCATCGCTGCCTCATGACTGCGCCCGCGCCACGGACCGGCGCAGCACGCGCAGGAAGACCATCGCGCCGACCGTCGCGATGATGAGCAGCGCATAGGCGATGGTGGAGGCGTAGCCCAGATCGAAATTCTGCACGCCGGTGCGGTAGGCATAGAGCGTGATCGGCTCGGTCGCGATGCCGGGGCCGCCGTTCGTCAGCACGACGACCACGTCCACGATCTTCAGCATTTCGATGGAACGGATCAGCAGCGCCGCGACACTCCAGGGCAACAGCAGCGGAAACACGACGTGCCAGAACGCCTGCCGCTCCGACCGGGCGTCGATTTCCGCCGCCTCGATCACGTCCTCCGGGATCGCTTGCAATCCCGCCAGCAGCAGAAGCAGCATGAACGGCGTCCACTGCCACGTATCGACCAGCAGCACGGTGACGAAGGCCATCGTCCCGTCGGTCAGCCATGGCACGCGGCTGAAGCCCCAGCCGCGTCAGCATGTCGTTGATCGGCCCGACATCCTGATTGAACAGGATCTTGCCCACGACCAGCGAAACCGCGACCGGGCTCAGCATCATCGGCAGCAGGAACAGGGTCCGCAGCACGTTGCGGGCGCGGATCTGCGCGTTGAGCGTGACGGCGAGCGCCAGCCCCAGCCCGTACTGCACCGGCACCCCGATCAATACATAGAGCAGCGTGTTGAGGAGCACGCGCTGGAAATGCGCGTCGCTGAACAGCCGCGCCCAGTGCGCGAGGCCCACGAAGACGATGCCGGCGGCCGGGTTGGAGATATTCCAGTTGACGAACGACAGGCCGAGCGACATCAGCAACGGGAAGATCGCCAGCACGACCACGATGATGACCGGCGGCAGCAGAAACAGGGCCGGGGCGAACCGGTCCAGGGATCGGGCGATGCCGGTCGGCTGGTGCGTCATGCGGTGAGCATTCGGGCGCGAGGGCGGTGCCGGCAGCGGGCGAGCCGCCGCCGGCACCGGCACGTCAGGCGGTGGTCGATGCGAGATAGAGCTTGCGCTGGGTGTCGCGCCCGAGCCGATCCGTGGTGCGCTGCCAACTGTCGGAGGCGTTCTTCATGGCCTGCGCCGCAGAGATCTCACCGGCGAGGAAGCGCGAAGCCTCGGTGTCCAGGCTGTTGTAGGTACTCGCCGCCGCCCGGGATCTCCATGTCGAGGACGGCGTTCGGATGGCTGATGGCCTTGCCGATCGCCTGCAGCCAGTCGGCGGCGTCGGTCGGCTCCATTCCCGCGTCGATCAGCGTCTTGACGGCCTGCGGACTGGTGCTGCTCTTGCGCGACGGCTGAATGCCGGAGTCCGGATACGCGACCAGCACCTCGGCCGCCTTGGTGTTGCAGAGGAAGGCTGCGAGATCCCACGCTGCGGCCTTGTTCTTCGCCGATTTCGGCACCGCCCACATCCACGCCGTCACCGCCAGATAGGGCGCGTAGTTCACGCCATCCGCCGGCTTTTCCCATGCCTTCGTCGTCCGGTCGTACAGCTTGGTGGCGCCCGGCACGAGCGCGGTGCCGGTCTTGCCCCGGATCTTCGAGTCCTTGCCGTAGGAGAGCGTCCCGATATCGCCCCAGTCCACGATCATGGCCGACTGGCCGTTCACGAACACCGGGCGCGTCTCGGCATAGCCGGTACTGGATCATGCCCTTCGGGCCGCACTCAGCGTCCTTCTTCATGTCTTCCAGGGCCTGGATCCAGCCCGGTTCGGTGAGGCGCGGCGTCATCGACTGCGGATCGAAGAACAGATGCGGATCGCCGAGCTTTTTCGAATAGCTGGCCGCGCGCCCGATCAGGAAATACTCCATGACGTTGCCGCGGGCGATCGGTTCCAGCCAGCCGTAGCTGTGACCGGTCCCGGACCAGTCGAAGCTGTTGAAGAATTTGCCGACGTCGTAGAGCTGCTCCCAGGTCGCAGGCACGGCAAGCTCATAGCCGTGCTTGTCGGCAAACTTCTTCTTGTAGTCGGGGTTCGCGAACAGGTCGCGCCGATAGAAGAGGTTGTGGACGTTGCCGTCGTAGACGAGAGCGGCGGTCTTGCCCTGCCACGTCATCGATCTGCGAAAGATCGGCGTGTAGTCATCGAAATCGGCGAGCTTCTTGGTTTCTTCCGGCACATCCTCGAGGAAGCCGCCGCCGATGAAGTCTCCGGCCCAGTTGGTGGTGATGTTGACAAGGTCGGCCGTGTAGCCGCCGGTGGCGAATGCCGTGCGCAGCTTCTCGAACACCTCGCCGAACGGGTAGGTCACGAGCGAAGCCTTGCCGCCACTCGCCTTCTCCCATGTCGGGCCGAAATGCTGCACCGGACCGCTGATGACCGGGCCGGTCTGCGAGACGACGATGACCTCCTGGCCAGGAAACTTCTGGCTCGACACCACCGGAAGCGTCGCCTCGGCCGCCTCGGCCGTTCGTGCGCGCCCCAGCGCTGCCAGCGCCGATGCCGTGAGCGCCGATAGCAGCATCTGGCGGCGATGCAGTGTCAGTGGATTTTCCATGTCGTTCCTCCCTCTCCCGCTTTTGCGGGCGTCCTGGCGCCGCGCCCGGCTGCCCGGCCGCGTGCGTGCTGGTCACCGTCTCCCTGTTCCCCCTCGCAGACAGCGGCGTCCGGTCAGACCGACACCCAGGCGCGGCGCGCGGAGGAGAGCAAACAGGCATCGACGATCTTCATGATCTCCTGGCCATCGCGGAAGGTCGGCCACGCCGATTGCCGGGATGCCACCGCCTCGATCACCTCGCAGACCTCGATCGCCTTGAACTCGTTGTACCCGAGGCCGAAGTTGGCGACGGGAAGGAACGCCGCGTAGTTCGCGTTCTCGGGACCCACGTCGATCGCGCGGAAGCCCTGCCGGCCGGCAGGATCGGCGCTGCTGAAGAAGCGCAGTCGATTGACCTCGTCGCAGCGATATTCCAGGCTCCCCTTGGTCCCGTAAATTTCGTAGGTCTGCAGGAACCGGCGACCCGTGGCGACACGGCTGACGTCGATGACGCCGCGTCCCCCGCCTTTGAAGTTGCACAGCAGCGTCACGAGGTCGGCGTTGGTCACCTCGCGCTGCTCCGCCGCGTCCGTCGCGGATGCCTGCACGCCGTAGCCGAACCCCGGGCTGTATGGCCGCATCTTCGTGGTGATCGCCACATCGGCGATGAGTTCCTCCACCGGCCCGACCAGCCGGTGGACGAAGCTGAAGACGTGCGAGGCGATGTCGCCGACCGCGCCGGTCGGCGCCAGACGGGCGTCGCACCGCCACATATAGGGGGTCTGCGGATCGGCCAGCACATCGACATGCATCGAGGCGCGGAACAACACGATGTCGCCGATCTCGCCGTTGCGGATGATCTGGTGCGCAAGGTCGTGCACCGGGTTGCGCGGAAAATTGTGGCCGACGCGCGTCACCAGTCCGCGCGCTTCGGCCAGCGCGGCGAGTTCGGCTGCCTCCGCGGCATTCGACGTGAACGGCTTCTCGCAATAGACATGCTTGCCTGCCTGCAAGGCGGCCTTCGCGACCTCGAAGTGCAGGTGATCGGGCAGACAGATGTCGACAAGATCGATCGCGGGATCGCCGACAGCATCGTGCCAGTCGGTCGACGCCCGCGCGCCGGTGTAGATCGGCCGCAGCGCCTCAAGCTTCGCCGCGGCTTCGTCGACCACCCAGGCGATCTCGGGTGCCCCGGCCGACTGCGGAAACAGCAGCGCGGCATTCCGATAGGCGAGCGAATGACACTTGCCCATCCATCCGCAGGCGCCGAGCAACGCGACCTTCACGGTCTTCATGCCAACCCCTCATCCGCGCAGCCGATACAGCTCCTCAATCGCCACGAAACGCGACCTTCTCGAACCGCCGCGATGCGGTGGAGCGCAGCATCGCATCGACGATCTCCGCCACCCGATAGCCGTCGCGGAACGTGGCCGCCAACGGGCCGATCGGCGCCTTGGAAGCGATCGACCCGAGCAGGTGATGCATCTGATAGACGAAGCAGTCGCGCCAGCTTACCGGAAAGGCCCCCTGGATTCCGATCGGCAGGAAGAAATCCGCGTTCGGATGACCGGGCCGCGTGGCGAGCACGGTCCGGGGGCCCTTGCCGGGTTCGCTGACCACCAACTCGTTGAGCCGCTCCATGCACCACGCGAGGGTGCCGCGGGTTCCGTCCACCTCGACCCGCCCGGTCAGGGCATGACCGGGCGCGAGCCGGGACGCTTCGAAGGTCGCCAGCGCACCGTTGGCAAGATGCGCAACGGCGCTGAAGGAATCGTCGTTCACATCGGTGATCCGCTTGGCGGGATCGGTGCTCCAGGTCCGCGTCGTCGCCGCGACCTCGTCCACCTCAGCCACCAGGAAGCGCGCGAGATCGACGTGGTGCGAGCCGAGATCACCGGTCGCGCCGCCGCCGGCCTGTCCGCGCGAAAAACGCCAGGTCAGCGCAGGCTCCTCCATGTTGAGCAGGAGCTGGCTGCGAAAGTGACGGACCTCGCCGATCGCGCCGCCCGCGATCATGTCGCGGGCGAGATGCAGGGCCGGCACGAAGCGATGGATGTAGGCGCACATATGCGCCACGCCGGCCTGCTCGGCGGCCTGCCAGATCGCGAAAGCCTCCTCGGCAGTCGCCGCCAGGGGCTTTTCGCAGAACACCGCTTTGCCGGCCTTCGCCGCGGCAATGGTGGTGGCCGCGTGCGCATCGTTCGGCCCGGCGTTGATGAACAGGTCGATGTCGGGCCGCACCGCCGCGCGCTCGCTCTCGCCGAGGACGAGATGCTGCCAGCCATAGCGTCGCTGCACCTCCTCGGCGATGACGCGGCTCTCGGGGCGTTCGAGCAGCAGCAGCAGTTCGACGGGGATCGGCGCGCCGGTGCGGGCGAAGCTGTTGGATCGCAGGCTCAGCGAGTGCATTTGCCCGATGAAGCCGGCACCGAGGAGCGCCGCGCGGATCATCTGGCGACGACCCCGACGGCCGAGCGCGCCGCTGCGCGGCGTTCGCCGCGCGAATGGGGTGACAGCACGCGGGCTGCGTCCGGCGCAGAGGTCACGACGTTCTCTCCCGAGTCTTTGCCGACCGTGTCCGGTCGTCTGTCGACACAAGCGAGTTAACGTTCAGCCTCGACGAGTGTCAAGCGGGGTCGGGCAGCGGCGGTTCCGCGCGAAATGCCGCGGCGGCTCATTCCTCTGCGGTGATCACGCAGCTCGCAACGCGCTCCCCCACGGCTGCGATGTGCCTTTCGACGGCGCCTTGCAGTCGTGCCGGGTCGCCCGAGCGCATGGCGTCGAGAATCTCGTGGTGTTCGCGAAAAGCCAGTTCGGTGTGATCGACGCGGATGCCCACGTGGCGCCAGATGCGCCGCAGATGATCGCGCAGTCGCGTGATGCGATCGACCACCACGCTATTGCCGCAGTTGCGGACATAGAGATCGTGGAACTGGAAATCGAGATTGGTGAAGGGCCAAACATCGCCGCGGGCGAGCGGCTCCGCCGTCATCTCCAACTCCGCCTGCGCCGCATCGATGTCCTGCCGCGCGATGCGACCGGCCGCCCTGGCGGGCCGCGAAGGATTCGAGCGCGAGCCGCAGCTCGTAGAGCTCGATGACGCCCCGGCGCGTCACCGGCGCGACACGCAGGCCCCGGCCCGATGCCTCGACGAGGCCCTCCTCACGAAGCTGCCGCAGCGTCTCGCGCAGCGGCGAGCGGCTGATGCCGAGGCGACGGGCAAGGTCGATCTCGTTGATGGGCTGGCCCGGCTTGAGGTCGCCCGAGATGATGATCTGCTTCAGCCGCGCGTAGGTTTTTTCCGAGAGCGACAGGCCCCGCTCGATCTGCTCCCACTCGGCGTCCTGCGCCGCGCGGCCGCTCATCGCTCACGCTCGGGCAGGCGCGTCGCGCGCCAGGGCGCCCCTCGCCGCGGCCGCGCGCACCGGGCACGAGCGGCACGGCAACCGGCTGGGAACGACCGTCCGATCAAATCAACTCCCGGCTCGCTCTCGAACGCGGCCGCGACGGTGGTCGCGGGGCACCTGTCGACCGGCGAGCGTCGACCGCCGACACGCAACCCTGTTTGATTCGTGCCCACGCGTCAAGTTCGCGGGCCACCCATGCCCGCGCGGTCGCAACAGGCCCCTGCCCTCCCATCGCTGCGCCGGGCCGCCGCTCCCGCCCCCTCTCCCGCTGGCGTGCCGGCGGACGGTCAGGCTCTCGGCGAACGCATTCCGGACAACGCCGGGCGCAATGTCACGCGGGTGGCGCTTGTGCTATCGAACCTGGAGGTGCTCCGCCGCGTCGTCGCGGCCGGTTGCCCCGGCAAACGTGACAGTGGAGGAACGCGCACCATGAAGGCGCTTGTGTTCGAGAAGCCAAATCAGCCTGTCGTGATCGACACGCAGATGCCGTCCATCGACGACAACAGCGTGCTGCTGAAATCGCGCACCGTCGGCATCTGCCACTCGGACTACGAACTGCTCGCGGGCCGCTACATCATCCCGATTTCCTATCCGGTGACGCCGGGCCATGAATGGTGCGGCGAGATCATCGAGACCGGGCGCAATGTGAAGGGGTTTCACCCGGGCGACCGCGTGGTCGGCGAATGCGTGGTGCGGCTGCCGGACCGCGTGCACCATTTCGGCTTTTCGATGGATGGGGCGGACCGCGAGTATTTCACTGCGCGCCCTGAATGGCTGCACAAGCTGCCGGATGGAATCAGCGACAAGCAGGCCGCGCTGATCGAGCCATTCACCTGCGGCTATTACGCGGTCCTTCGCTCCGGCGGCACCAATGCGAGCGAGACGGTCGTTGTCTCCGGCGGCGGCACCATCGGGCTCGTTTCCGCCGCCGCGGCGATCGGGATGAAGGCGCGGACGATCGTCGTCGATCCCATCGCGCACCGTCGCGATGCGGCGTTGAAACTGGGTGCCGACGCGGTGATCAATCCGGCTGAGGAGGACGCGGCGGCACGGGTGATGGAACTCACCCACGGCGTGGGCGCGGATCTCGTCGTCGAAGCCTCGGGCCACGACGACTCGCTTGGCGCCGTGTTCGATTTCGCTCGCGAGGACGGGCGCGTCGCGATGGTCGGGATCAACATCGGCAGGAAGATCGCGTCCAGCCTTGGGCAAGATTCAGGCGCGGAGTTTGACCGTGCGCGGCAGCATCGGCTCGCCCGGGGTCTGGCCCTCGGCAATCCGCTTCCTGGAGCGCACGCGGCTCGATCTGTCGCCGTTGCAGACGCATGAATTTGATCTGGCCGACAGCGTGGCGGCGTTCGAGCTCGGCAAGCAGGCGGACAAATGCATCAAGGTCACGCTGCTGAACCGCTGACCGGACGACCGCGAAACCGCCGATGCGGCAGCGGCCAGGGTCGGGCGCGCCGCTGGCTGGGGGACCTGGATTCGAACCAAGGCTGCCCGGTCCAGAGCCGGGAGTTCTACCGCTAAACTATCCCCCAGCGGCGCCAGCGCGCACCTACCACTCCTGGGCCCGGGCCGCAACGCCGCGCCACATGCGGGTGAGGGTGGCGCGGCCGCGGCGGTGGTTGTGCACTGCAGCCGCGGCATGGCCGGCGGCGAGCAGCACCAGCAGGATCGCGGCGGCGCGGTGCACCGCGCGCAGCACGTCGAACCCCGCCTCGTTCGGCCCCACCACGTGCGGGATCGGGATCACCAGCAGGAACAGCGTGGGTACCCGCGCCGGGGCGGTCGCCGCCGTGAAATAGCCGAGCACCGGCACCGCCAGTGCCAGACCATAGAGCGCCACGTGCATCCACGCCGCCGCCCGGCGCTGCCAGGGCGGCAGGTCCGCCTCCCACGCCGGCCGCCCGCGCCGCGCGCGCAGCACCAGCCGCCAGAGGACCAGGGCGAGCACCGTCAGCCCCAGCGTCTTGTGCACCTGGTACAGCACGAACTTGACCAGCAGTTCGGTCAGCGGCACCGCCACCATCGCCCAGGCGATGGCAAACGCCGCCGCGATCAGGCCCGCACCCCACCAATGCAGCCGCCGCTGGGCCGCCGACCAGGTTTCAACCGCCACGCGCCGCCTCATCCAACCGAACCCGGGCACGAATTTCGAGCCCCACCCGGTCGGAGACGAACGAACGGTCCGATGTCATCCCGAACGCCGAGCGCTGCAGCGTCCCGGTCACCACGAAATCGGCGATGTCGGCCTGCCCCTGGTGGGCATGACCCACCAGGCGCGCCTGCAGCGTGATCGGGCGGACCACGCCGCGCAGTTGCAGGTCGCCCGCGATCGTGTAGCGATCCGGGCCCGCCGAGGTCACCGCGGTGCTGGTGAAATGCGCCTCGGGGTACTGTGCCACGTCGAAATAGGCCGGCGAGCGGAGCATCGCCAGCGCCTCGCGCCAGCTCATCTCGGCCGAGCCGGTGTCGATCGTGACCGCGATGCGGGTGCGCTCGGGGTGCGTCTGGTCGATGGCGAGCTCGCCCTGCCAGCGGCCGAACTGGCCCGCCGAGCCGAACAGGCCGAGGTGGCGGACGCTGAAGCCGATCTCGCCGAAGCGCTGGTCGATCGCGTACGTCTCGGCCCCGCGGGCGGGGGGGCCGGCCAGAAGGGCGGCGAGCAGCGCGGCGGCGAGCAGGTGCTGACGCATGGCGGTTTCCGTGATCGCGACAAGGCATGGGGTGGGAAAGAAGTTCTTGCCCCCTCCCCGTACGGCGGGGACAATATCACCCGAGGCGCAAAAAGGCTCCGGCATGCTCGAGAGTGCAACGACCGCGTCGGCGGAACGGGCGCGCACCGGAGCGCCGGCCTATGCTGCGCTCGATCTCGGCACCAACAATTGCCGCCTCCTGGTCGCGACCCCGGCCGGCGCCGGCTTTCGGGTGCTCGACAGTTTCTCGCGCATCGTGCGTCTCGGCGAGGGCCTGCACGATAGCGGACGGCTGAGCCCGACGGCCATGGATCGCGCGCTCGCCGCCCTGCATGGCTGCGCCGCGCGGCTCGCCCGCCGGCCGGTGCGCGGCTTGCGTGCGGTCGCGACCGAGGCCTGCCGCCGCGCCGCCAACGGGCCGCGAGTTCCTCGCCCGGGTGCGCGCCGAGACCGGGCTGCCGATCGACGTGATCTCCTGCCGCGAGGAGGTGGAGCTGGCGCTGGAAAGCTGCGCGCCGCTGCTTGCGCGGAGCGGGCGGCGGGCGCTGCTGTTCGACATCGGCGGCGGCTCGACGGAACTCGCCTGGGTGCGCATCGACGCTCGCCGGGCCGCCGGAGCTGATCGGCTACGACTCCCTGCCGGTCGGCGTGGTGACGCTCGCGGAGCGCTTCGGCCGGCCGTCGGCTGCCCGCACGGCCGGTTCCGCGCGATGGTGGAGGACGTGGCCGACCGGCTGCAGCCGTTCGACCGCGTCCACTGCATCGGGCAGCGAGATCCGCCAGGGCGGCGTGTTCCTGCTCGGCACCTCCGGCACCGTGACCACGCTGGCCGGCCTCGTGCTCGAACTGCCGCGCTATCGCCGCGCCCTGGTGGATGGCGCCGTGCTGACGCGCGAGGCGGCGGTGGCGGCAGTGGCGCGGCTGCGCATGCTGGGGCAGGAAGGGCTGGCGCAGCACCCCTGCGTGGGCGCCGAGCGGGCCGAGTTCGTGCTGCCCGGCTGCGCGATCTTCGCCGCCATCTGCCGCACCTGGCCGGCGCCGGAGGTGGTGGTGGCCGACCGGGGCCTGCGCGAGGGGATGCTGCTGCGCCTGATGCGCGCGGAGCGGCCGCACGGCGCCGCCGGCGCCGCGTGACCGTCCGGCTGCGCACGGCGCGGCGGACGCAGCACCGTCCAGCCAGCGCTGGCTCGCGCGCCAGCTCAACGACCCCTATGTCGCCGCCGCCCGCACCGCCGGCTGGCGCTCCCGCGCCGCGTTCAAGCTGATCGAGCTGGACGAGCGCTTCCACCTGATCCGCCGCGGCGCCCGCGTGCTCGACCTTGGCGCCGCGCCCGGTGGCTGGGCGCAGGTGGCGGTCGCGCGCGGGGCGGCGCTGGTGGTCGGCGTCGACCTGCTGCCGGTCGAGCCGCTGGCCGGCGCCGTGTTCGTCGAAGGCGACCTTGCCGAGCCCGCGATGCCCGCGCGGCTGGCCGCCCTGCTCGGCGGGCCGGCGGACCTCGTGCTGTCCGACATGGCGCCGAACACCACCGGGCATGCCGCGACCGACCATGTGCGCATCGTGGCGCTGGCGGAGCTGGCGTTGGACCTGGCGCAGCAGGTGCTGGCGCCGGGCGGCGCGTTGGTGACGAAAGTGTTCCAGGGCGGCAGCGAGCGCGACCTGCTCGCCGCGCTCAAGCAGCGCTTCGCCACGGTGCGCCACGCCAAGCCGCCGGCGAGCCGCAAGGAGAGCAGCGAGCTCTACGTGGTCGCGACCGGCTTCCGCGCCGCCGCGCCCTGATCAGCCGCTTCGTCCTGACTACTTGAAGGACGAGCTGTCGAGGTGGCTGACGCCGAGGAAGGTCACCGAGGTGTGGTCCTTCAGCTCGATGGTCACGTTGCCGCCGACATCCACCTGCTGCTTGATGATGTGGTTGACCTCGCCCTTGCTGTAGCCCTGCAGGTCGATCTTGTCGGCGCCCACGGTGAAGTCCGTGACCATGAAGTTGCCGCCGGTGTCGCCCTTGGCGAAGACGTAGTCGTTGCCCGCGAAGCCGCCGGCGAGTGTGCCGCCGCCAGTGCCGGCGACGAAGGTGTTGAAGCCGAACCCGCCCTGGATCGAGTCCGGCCCCTGCCCGCCCATGAAGGTGTCGGCGCCGGTGCCGAGGCCGATCAGCGTCTCGTTGCCGCGGCCGGCCACCAGCAGATCGTTGCCGTGGCCCGGGGCGATCAGGGTGTCGCCGCTGCCGCCGCCGAACAGCGTGGTGGCGAGCTGGCCGCCCATGAGGAAGTTATCGCCCGCCGCACCGCCATGGTACACGCCGCCGCCGGTGCCGCCGAAGATGGTGTCGCTGCCGGTGCCGCCGAACACGGTGGAGAAGCCGCTGGCATTGGCGAAGGTCAGCGTGCCCGACCCGCCCTGTACCACCGCCGAGCCGCTGGTGACGTTGACGGTGTCGTCGCCGCTGCCGGCCAGGATGCTGTCCTGGCCGAGGACGGTGACGAGGTCGTTGCCGGTGCCGAGCAGGATGCTGTTGCGCCCGGCGCCGGCACTGATCGTGTCGTCGCCGGAGAACGCCAGGATCTCGTTGTTGCCGCCGTCGGTCAGGAACAGGTGGTCGCCGCTGCCGCTGGGGTCAGTCATGATGATGTTGTTGCCGCCGCTGGCGACAACTGTGCCGACCCCGCTATTGGCGATGTAGGTGAACGACGGGTCGCTGACCACGTCCTGGCTTGGCGCATCGCCGCCGAACAGCACGACGGGGCCGCGCGCCACGTTGACGATGTATTCCGTATTGGCCGGCAGCGAGGCAAAGCCGGGACCGTTCATGATGAGATAGGCCGGCGTGGTGGGCGCGCCGAGCGGGCCGAAGCCATTGTATTCGAACGGAGTGAGATTTCCTTCCTTCACCTGCTCCGTGATCGTGCTCAGTATGCCTTCGGCAATTGTCGCCAGTTGTGCCGACGAAATCGAGACGTTAACTTCTGAACCACCGACACCAATAACAGTGAGAGTCGCCATGATCTCCTGGCCCCCATCTCGATCCGTATGTTCGACAAAATTGTTCTAAGATGCCGCCGAAAAGCAAGCGAAGATTGCGGTCGCAACGGATTTCTCACATGACGTGCTCAAGATCCCCTCGAATTTGGCGCCATGTGAAGACGCAATGGTCCAATGTGGGACCGTTGCAGATAATTTCCATTTTTTTCCCGAAACTTAAAGCCTTGATTTTAGTAGATTCTTGAAGATGCGCATCTCGACGGCCCGTCGTCCATGATTGCCCGAACCCATTACTTGGCGACCCGATCGTGCCGCGCCGCGCCGTTGACACCGCCCCCCGGCGAGGATGAGGTGCCCGCCTGTGGCATCGGGAACGGGGGGCGGCTGGCCATGACGGCGTCATCCGCGAGCATGCGGCCGAGACCGTTCGAGGTGGTCTGGGACCCGGAGCCCCTCCGCCGCCTGCGCGATCAGGTGCGCGCCTACCGCTTCCCGCGCGCCCCGGCCGGCGGCGGATGGCGCTACGGCTGCGACCCGGCGTTCCTGCAGACGCTGTGCGCGCACTGGCTCGACGGCTTCGACGCCGCCGCCGCTGCCGCGACGCTGAACCGCTACCCGCAGGTGATCGCGCGCGTCGAGGACATCGACATCCACGCGGTGCATGTCGTGGGCGAGGCGCAGGGCCGGCGGCCGCTGCTGCTGACGCATGGCTGGCCGGGATCGGTCTACGAGTTCTGGCAGGTGATCGAGCCGCTTGCCTTCCCCTCGCGCCACGGCGGCGATGCGCGGGATGCGTTCGACCTCGTCATCCCCTCGCTGCCCGGCTTCGGGTTTTCCGGCAAGCCGGCGGCACCGATCGGCGCGCGCACCACGGCGCGGCTGTTCGACACGCTGATGCGCGAGGCGCTGGGCTACCCCCGCTATCGTGCCCAGGGCGGCGACTGGGGGGCCGCGGTGTCGGCATGGCTCGCGCTCGATCACGCCGCCGCGATCGAGGCGATTCACCTGAACTACCTGCTGGTGCAGCCCGCCGCCGCGCCCGCGACCGAGGCCGAGCAGGCATGGTACGCCGCGTTCGACGCCCGCCAGCGCGCGCTCGGCGCCTATGTCATGTTGCAAGCAACGAAACCGCAGTCGCTCGCCTACGCGATCGCCGACAACCCGGTGGCCCAGCTCGCCTGGATCGTGGAGCGGTTCCACGACTGGTCGGACCTGAGCACGCGCCCGTTCGAGGCGGTGTTCTCCAACGACCAGCTGCTGATCAACGCGATGATCTACGTGATGAACGACGCGTTCGTCACCTCCACCTGGTACTACGCGGCCGCGCTGGCCGAGGGCGTGCGCCGCATGCCGGACGGGCGGCGGGTGGAGGTGCCGACCGCCTTCGCCGCCTACCCCGACCGCCGCGCCCCGCCCCCGCCGCGCGCCTGGGCCGAGCGTGGCTACGCGATCACGCGCTGGGTCGAGCCGGCCCGCGGCGGGCATTTCGCCGCAATGGAGGAGCCGGCGTATTTCGTGGACGATGTGCGCGCGTGGGGACGCGCGGGCGGCTGAGCGCCGCGCGACGATGCCGCTGCCGCCCGCCATCCGCACGCATCAGTTGCACTGGTGTTGGCATTCTCAGCGGAGAATAATCACCACGACCCGGTTCTGTGACTCCTCCTTTTCCTCCTCATTCGAGAGATACGGCAGGCGCTCGCCGGTCCACCGCAACTCTACCCGGTTTTCTGGAACGTGGTTGGCGTAAACCAGAGCCTCGAATACCGCTTCGGCGCGTCTCTGGGATAGTTTCTCATTAAAGTCCTTCGAGCCAACCGTGTCGGCTTTGCCAATGATCGTCGCGGTGACGGCCGGGTCGCCCTGCATCCGTGCAACGACACCGCGTATTGCTTCCTGGTCAGCTTCGTCTAACGCATTGCCGCCCGTGGGAAAATGGATACGAGTGACTGTAGCCGCCGGCTCGGTTGATTGCGCCGTCGCGATGTAACCAGCAAAAAGGGTCATAGCGGCCGCAGTCGCAAATATTCTCGTTGTTTGGTTACGCAGCATTGAGTGTTTCCCTTCCCGTTTTGGTTTCGCTTTTTATCGGCTTATCATTTTCCTTCGTAACGCCAACGATGCACGCAGTGCGATTTGGGGGATGTTCCGCCAAATGTTGAAAAATGGCGCGGCGGACGCTGCCCGCGCAGGAGACTATGCGGCCATCGACTGCGCCGCAAGCGTGACGTGCTTGGCTTGGTGGGCAAGGCGTGCGGTGATGATATCAGCGTTGGTATTTCAAGTTCTCGGCAGCCATAGATGCTGACGCTATCAGAGCGCTGTGCGGCGCATGGGATTCCGGCCCCGGCACCTTCGCATCTCGAAGCTCATGTGCTGACGGCGGCTTAGGCGTCGAAGTCTTCCCACCCCCGCGCCGCGAAATCGGGGTGGGACAATTGAGCCGGCCGAGCGCGGGCTGCGCAAGGCGCCGCTGGTCGGCGGCGGCGGTGTAGCGGACGATTTCCTCAGGCGTGCGGTGCCCGGTGACGGCCGCGATTTCGTGCGGCGGCGCGCCCGCATCGGCAAGTCGCGTGGCAGCAGCCTTGCGCAGCCCATGTGCCGACTACGAGGAATTCGGCGTGGAGCTTGCCGCACCGCTCGCCGAATTTCTGGCCTAGTCAAGATCCGGGCGGCAGGAGTTCGCGGGGCGGCGCCCCGCGTTCGGGAATCGAGCCCCGGTCAGGGCTACAGGAAGCGGACCGCGGCCAGAACCAGCACAATCACTACGAACAGCGCCGGCAACACCACGGGCGGGACAAAATACGACATCGGATGGTCCTCATTCGGCCGTTTCAGGGCCCGGCCGTTACAGGGCTCGGCCGTTTCAGGATGGTCGCCGGCGGAGCGCGGCGCGCTCCGCCGTCCATCGCGTCAGAGCTTGGCTTGCGGCGCGCTGGCTGCCGCATCCGTGGCCGGCGCATGCGGCTGCACGCGCGCGGTCAGGTGACTAAGGTCGGCTTCCGGCACGAGCTTCGCGGTGGCGGCCTGCTTCAGGGCCGCCGTCTCATAGTCGGCATCCTTGTGCGCGGCGTCGATGCCGCCGAGCGTGATCGGATAGGTGTGAAGGACGGCACCGTCCTTGGCGAGAACGTCAACGTGGCGTTGGGTCATAAGAAATAGCCTTTCGATGAAAAATGAAGCGAAACCGGACGCATGAAAGCCGGCAATCTCCCCGGCACCATGATAAGAAATAGCGTCGGAACGACTTTATAAAGATGGGGCTGACGCTGCCTGATTACAATGCCGGTTGCTGCATCCGGCCGGTCATGCGTCCCCTTACGGCGCACTCTCGCCGACCGCCTCGGTCCACACGCGAAAGGCAGCGAGCGTGTTAGGACCGAACGTGTGCGTGATCGGCACATCCGCGGCGTCGCGGCCGTAGGCGATCAGGATGCGCCCGATGCGCCGCGCGTTGTGGCGCGGGTCGAACACATGCCACTGGTTGTCGAGATAGGCTTCGAACCACCCGGAAAAATCCATCGGCGCCGGGGAGGGCGGAACGCCGATATCACCAAGGTAGCCGGTGCAGTAGCGCGCGGGGATGTTGGTGCAGCGGCAAAGCGTCAGCGCGAGGTGAGCGAAATCCCGACAGACGCCGACACGCTCGGTAAAAGTTTCCCACGCGGTCCGGGTCGCCCGGGCATGCTGATAGCCGAAGCTGACATGCCGGTGCACGAAGTCGCAGATCCCCTGTACCCGCGCCCAGCCGTGCAGATGACCGAACGTTTGCCAGGCGAACTCCGACAGCCGGTCGGTCTCGCAGTACCGGCTTCCCAACAGGAACAGCAGCGTCTCCGCAGGCAATTCCTGCACGGGATGTTGCCGCGCGCCCGGAAACACCGGGTCCGGCAGACCGGAATCGCGCACGAGCGCATCAGCCGTCAACTGCGTCCGGCCATGCGGCAGGACGAGGCGGCTGCACCAGTTGCCAAAGCTGTCGCGGTACGCGGTGAGCGGTACGGGCGGGTCAGTTCGCAGATGGTCCGGCTCGACGATATCCGAGGCGCGCGAATAGTGGATGTGCAGCATGGCGATCAGCGGCAGCGGCTGGGCGCACGTGAACGCCAGGTCGTAGCCGACACGGATTTTCATGCAACCTGCTGCTGCTATCTCAAGCCCGCCGAACGCGGCAGAACCGGGGAGTGGGTTTCACTTTTTTTCGGATCTCGATGGATGGCGCCAGGTTCGAGGCCGCAGATGACCGAAGCCGGCGGCGCAAGGCGGCGCAGGCGGCGGCTTCATCGGTGGCACGCCCCTGGCCAGGACGAGCCCCTTCGCTCAGGCGCGCACGTTCGTCAGGCCCGCGCCGCAGGAACTCGCGGTCTTGCGGTCGGGACTGACAAGGGCGCCCGAAGCCGCGGGAGCCGCAGGAGGATCGTCGATATCGTCGGCCCAGATGCTCAGTATCCCCGTGGCGCTCTCCGGCCGGACGGTGAAGATGGCGGCGGCAATCTCGTCGATCCGCCCGCGGACCTGCGCGAAGCTGTGCAACAGATCGTTGTTGCGGAGATGACGGCCGCCGCAAAGCGCCTCCAGCGCGCCGCGGGAAATCGCGCACGGGACGCCTCTACCCTCGACCTCGATCGAAAACAGCATGCGGCTGCCATTCCATCGCGGCGTTGAGAGCAATGTCTCCTGTTCATGAATTGGCAATCAAACCCTCCACTCAGAGCAAATTCCTACTGCTCGCGATCGACGTTGAACGGCTCTATATATGGAGGCGCGCGACCTCGATCCAAGGCCACGGCGACATATTATTGCGGCGATGCCGGCGACCTCTCCACAGGTCGGGAGAGCATGCGGGTCGGGAGAGCACGCAGCGTCCGGCGTGGCGTCGGCCCTGGCCAGAGTCGGCAAGAAGGAGTCGGCAAGACCGCTGCCGCCCGGCCCCGCCCTTGCGTCCCGCCCCCGCACCGGCTAGGAGGGCGCGCCAAGGTTTCGGAAAGGTCCGAACATGGCATCCCCCGCCTCCATCGAGTCCGCCTCCATCGGGTCCGCCGGCATCGCCGAGGCGCTGGCGTTCGACGACGTGCTGCTGCTCCCCGCCTACTCCGAAATCCTGCCCGCGACGACCGATACCTCCACCCGCCTCACCCGCCGCATCCGGCTGAATATCCCCATCGCCTCCTCGGCGATGGACACCGTCACCGAAGGCGCAATGGCGATCGCGCTCGCCCAGCACGGCGGCATCGGCGTGATCCACAAGAACCTGACGCCCGCCGAGCAGGCGGCGCAGGTGCGCATGGTGAAGAAGTTCGAATCCGGCATGGTGGTCAATCCGGTCACCATCCATCCCGACCAGTCCCTCGCCGACGCCCGCGCGCTGATGGCCGCCCACCGCATCAGCGGCATTCCGGTGGTCGAGCGGCAGAGCGGCCGCCTCGCCGGCATTCTCACCAACCGCGACGTGCGCTTCGCGACCGACCCCGAACAGCCGGTCAGCGAGCTGATGACGCACGAAGGCCTCGTCACCGTCACGCAAGGCGTGGGGCCGGCGGATGCGCGGCAGTTGCTGCATCGCCATCGCATCGAAAAACTTCTCGTCGTGGACGAGGCGTTTCGCTGCGTCGGGCTGATCACCGTCAAGGACATGGACAAGGCGGAGAGCCATCCGCTCGCCAACAAGGACGAACTCGGCCGCCTGCGCGTCGCCGCGGCGACCGGCGTGGGCGAGGACGGGTTCGTGCGGGCGCAGGCACTGATCGACGCCGAGGCCGACGTGATCGTGGTCGACACCGCGCACGGCCATTCCGCGGGCGTGCTCGCCGTGGTCGAGCGGATCAAGCGCCTGTCCAACGCGGTGCAGGTGATCGCGGGCAATGTCGCAACGCCCGAGGGGGCGGCGGCGCTGGTCGCGGCCGGCGCCGATGCGGTGAAGATCGGCATCGGGCCGGGCAGCATCTGCACCACGCGCGTCGTCGCCGGCGTCGGCGTGCCGCAGTTCTCCGCGGTGCGCGAGACCGCCGCGGCCTGCCGCGAGGCGGGTGTGCCCGCGATCGCCGATGGCGGCATCCGCACCTCCGGCGACATCGTCAAGGCGATCGGCGCCGGGGCCGACTGCGTCATGGTCGGCAGCCTGCTCGCCGGCACCGACGAGGCGCCGGGCGAGGTGTTCCTCTACCAGGGACGCAGCTACAAATCGTATCGCGGCATGGGCAGCATCGGCGCCATGGCCCGCGGCTCGGCGGACCGCTATTTCCAGCAGGAGATTCGCGATACGCTGAAGCTGGTGCCGGAAGGGATCGAGGGGCGCGTTGCCTATCGCGGGCCCGTGGCCGCGGTGCTTCACCAGCTTGTGGGCGGATTGCGGGCGGGAATGGGCTATACCGGCAGCGCCACCATCGCGGCCTTGCAGCGCGGCGCGCGGTTTCGCCGCGTCACCGGCGCCGGATTGCGCGAAAGTCACGTGCACGATGTTGCCATCACGCGCGAAGCGCCAAACTATCGACAGGAAGGATGATGTCGCGCCCGATCGCCACGATTTTCGACGCCTATGGCACGCTGCTCAACGTGCATTCGGCCATGGCGCGGCATGCCGCGCGGCTCGGCCCGGCGTGGGAGGCGCTGTCGCAGGAATGGCGCGTCAAGCAGCTTGAATACAGCTTCGTGCGCAGCCTGGCCGGCCCCGCGCATCACCGCGATTTCGCGCAACTGACCGACGCGGCGCTGGCCTTCGTCGCCGCGCGCCACGGCATCGACGGACGCCGGCCTGCTGGCCGATCTGCGCGCCGCCTACCGCACGCTCAACGCCTATCCGGAGGTGGCCGCAACGCTCGCGGCGCTGCGCAGTCGCGGCATCGCCTGCGCGATCCTGTCGAACGGCGCGCCGGCAATGCTCGCCGAGGGGGTTGCCGCCGCCGGACTGGCCGACGTGCTGGATGACGTGCTGAGCGTGGAATCGGTCGGCGTCTTCAAGCCCGACCGGCGCGTCTATCAGCTCGCGGTCGATCGGTTCGAGGCCTCGTCGCCGGCGCAGCTCGCCTTCGTCTCCTCCAATGCGTGGGATGCGTTCGGCGCGCTGGGCTTCGGCTTCCGCGTGTTCTGGATCAACCGCGTGGGCCAGCCCGAGGAATACGGGTTGCGCGGGCGCGTGACCGAGCTTACCGACCTCGCGGCGCTGCCGGCGCATCTCACCGCGTGACGCCCGCCGCGCGTCTTGCCGCCGCCATCGAGCTGCTCGCCGCGATCGACCTCGATCCGCGCAAGCCGGCCGACGCCGTCGCCAACGACTTCTTCCGCTCCCGCCGCTTCATCGGCGGCGCCGACCGCCGCGCGGTCGCCGAGCGCGTCTGGTCGGTGCTGCGCGCCCGCCGCCGCCTCGCGTGGTGGCTGGCGCGGGTGGAGGCGCCGGTCACCCCGCGCCTGCTGCTCGCCGCCTCGCTGGTGCTGGACGAGGTGGCCGTGGAGACGGTCGCGAAGTCCTTTTCCGGCGGCAAGTTCGGCCCGCCGCCGCTGGCACCTGCCGAGCAGCGTTCGCTGCGTCTGTTGGAGGGCCACACGCTCGCGCATCCCGAGATGCCGGAGGCGGTGGCGCTGGAGGTGCCGGACTGGCTGCTGACCCCGCTCGCCGCCCGCTTCGGGGGCGCGCTGGCGGCGGAGCTGGCGGCGCTGGCCGAGCCGGCGCCGCTCGACCTGCGCGTGAACCTGCTGAAGGCGACGCGGGAGGAGGCGCAGGCCTCGCTCGCGGCCGAAGGGGTGGCGGCGGAGCCGACGCCGTTCTCGCCCTGGGGCCTGCGCGTGCCGGGAAGGCGGCCGATCACCGCCGGGCGGACGTTCCTGGAAGGGCTGATCGAGATCCAGGACGAGGGCAGCCAGCTCGTCGTCGGGCTGATGGACGCGCGGCCGGGCGAGCGGATCGCCGACTGGTGCGCCGGCGCCGGCGGCAAGACGCTGGCGCTCGCCATGATGATGCGCAACGCCGGCCACATCGCCGCCTGCGACACCTCCGCCCCGCGGCTGGAGGGCGCGGTGCGGCGGCTGCGGCGGGCCGGGGTGCACAATGTCGAGCGGCACGCGCTGCAGCCCGGCGACCGCTGGGTGAAGCGGCGCGCGGGCGGGTTCGACCGGGTGCTGGTGGATGCGCCCTGCACCGGCACCGGCACCTGGCGGCGCAACCCGGACGCGCGGCTGCGGCTCTCGGCGCGGGACCTGGCGGAACTGCTGGAGAAGCAGGCGCGCATCCTGGCCGACGCGGCACGGCTGGTTCGCAGCGGCGGCCGGCTGGTCTACGCTACCTGCTCCCTGCTCACCGAGGAGAACGAGGCGCAGGTGCAAGGCTTTCTTGCCGCCCATCCGGAGTTCGCGGTGCTGCCGCTGGAGCGCGCCTGGACGCTCCCAGGCGCGCCGCCCTGCCCCGGCCCGCATCTGGCGCTGACGCCCCACCGGCATGGCACCGACGGGTTTTTCGCCGCGGTGCTGGAGCGCCGGGCGTGATCGCGCCGCCGCCGAGACCCGCGCCGTGATCACCGTGCGCCGCGCCCGGCCCGGGGATGCGGTGGCGATCGGGGCCGTGCACGTCGCCGCCTGGCGCAGCGCCTATCCGGGCATCCTGCCCGACAGCTATCTCGCCGCCCTCTCCGCGGCGCGGCAGGCGGCCTATTACGACGGCGCGATCCGCGGCGGCGTGGGCGTGCACGTGGCCACCGCCTCCGGCGCCGACGCCGCGCGCCCCGGCGGCACGCTGCGGGTGGTCGGCTTCGTCACCGGCAGCCCGGTCCGCCCCGGCCGCTGGGCCGCCGCCGCCCGCCGACGGCGAGATCGAGACGCTCTACGTGCTCGATGACTGGCGCGAGCGCGGGCTGGGCCGGCGGCTGATGCGCGCGGCGGCGGCGAACCTGGCGGGCGCGGGCTGCCGCTCCGCCTTCGTGTGGGTGCTGCGCGCCAACCCGAGCCGCTGGTTCTACGAGCGCCTGGGCGGCAAGGCGGTGGCCGAGGCGACGATCAGCGTCGGCGGCACGCCGGTCGTGCAGACGGCCTATGTCTGGTCGCCGATCGAGCGGCTGGTGCAGGCGACCTCCGCCGCGCCCTGACCGCCGTCCTCGCGCGCCAGCGCGGCCAGCACTTCGGCGAACCCGGTGCGGCAGACGAAGCCGAGCCGCGCTTCCAGCCGCTTCGCGACGTAGACGCGGTCGATCGTCTCGAACATGGTCCAGCCGCGCCGCGCATAGAGCGCCGGATACTGCGGGAAGTAGCGGGCGACCACCGCCGGCGCGTCGCGCATCAGCGCCGCACGGTCCGCCTCCGCAAACGGCGTCGGCGCGGCGACGATGAACGTGTCGAAGCCGAGCGCCGGGGCGCGGTCCAGCGCCGCGACGTGGCAATCGGCCGCGTCCTCGACCGTCAGGCGGCGGAACAGGAACTCGTTCGCCTTGGTGTTCGCGTCCGACTGCGCGATCGCGTGCGCCATGTCGTCCGCCTCGGGGAAGAAGCGCGCGGTGCGCAGGATCAGCACCGGCAGCCCGCGCTCCTCATGCACCATGCGGCAGAGATGCTCGGCGGCGAGCTTGGTGACCCCGTAGATGTTGCGCGGCAACAGCGGCTGCATCGCCTCCGTGATCCACGCCGCGCGCGGACCGGTCGCCGGCGCGGATCGCCGCCGAGATCATGAGCGAAGTGGTGGAGGTGAACACGAACCGATCGACACGCGCGCCGGGCGCCGTCGCCTCTTCCAGCAGGTTCAGCGTGCCCTGCACGTTGATCGCGACGAAGTCGGTCGCCGCATGGGTCGCGACCTGCGGCTTGTGCAGCGCGCCGGCGTGAATGATCGCCTCGATGCGCTCGCCCTGGATCAGGTCGCGGACCAGCGCGCGGTCGGTCACCGAGCCCACGCAACGCGTCGTCGGCGCCGGCAGCGGATCGAGCCCGATGACGGCGTGGCCTGCATGTTCGAGCCGCGGTGCGAGCGTCTCGCCAAGCCAGCCCGAGCTTCCGGTGAGCAGGATGCGCATGGTCGCGTCGACTTTCGTGCGGGCCTAGGCCGCTTTCGCCAGCAGCATTCTGCCGAGCGGGATATCCGTGCGCTGCGGAGCGATCGCGATCCGTGCCGCGACCGCCGCCTCCAACCGATCGAAGAACGCCGCCGCCCGCGCGTCCTCGTGCCCACCCGCGAGGGCGGCGGCAAGCGAAGGAAACACCGACGCCCGCATGAAGGCCGCCCAGCGCTGCCCGAAGGCCGGCGCGTCGCCATCGCGCGCGAACGCGGCCCAGATGCGGTCCTCGCCGGAAAACACCTCGACATCCTCGACCGAGAGCCCGGCGAACTGTCCTGCTGCATCGAACGGCGCCAGCAGGTCCGCGCGGCCGCGCCCGACGGTGGGGATCACCATCCGCGCGAGCTCGTCGGCGTGCAGGAAACCCTCCTCCGCCATCGCGCACAGCGCGGCATAGAGCGCCGCCAGCAGCGGCCGGTAGCCGAAATCGCCCGCGGCGTCGAGCGCCATGGTGAGCACGACGAGCCGCCCGCCGGGGTGAAGTTCGTGCGCCCGCGCTGCAAGGAACGCGCGCCAGTCCGCCGCCGCCTGCTGCGTGAACGCGGCGCGCGCGGCGGCGTCGCGGCTGAACGCCACCTGCACCTGATCGGGGATGGCGCCGGGAATCCGGCTCAGCCACTGCACCGCCCACGAACTCCAGCCCAGCGTCACGCTCGCGTCGGGCAGGATCTGCCCGTAGAACGACCGCCCGATGGCGGCGGGAAAGATCGCGGAATCCGTCAGCAGATAACTCTCGGGATCGCGCGCCAGCGTGTGGAACAGCACGGAGAAATCGTTGTCCGGCAAGTCGGTGTGCATGACGGAAATCGCGCGTGCCGTGCCGATGCGCGCGCGCAGCGCGGCGATCGCGGCCGCGAGCGGGGCGAGCGAGTTGTGCCCCTCCGAGGCGCCATAGTCCGCGATCACGACCGGAAGCGGCGCCGGCGGCAACGCGACGCTTTGCGCCGCGCGGACCAGCAGCGGCACGGCGGGCAGCGACCCCGCCGCCTGCACGCGCGAGCTGCGGTTGTAGTGGCCGTGCCCCTCCATCGGGGCCGGGCCGGCGCTGTCGGGCGCTTCGCTCATGGCCGTGCCATGTACCCCGCAGACATGGCAGAGTCTCAACGACCGTCATGCAATCGTTCTGTACGGCGCGGCCGCGCCGGCGCTAGGCTGCCGCCTGGACGGGCGGGTTCGCGGCATGCGCTGGGAAGAACGGATCGACAACTACGCAAGGATGACCGGCTTTCCGAGATCGCTGTTCCTGAGCGAGGACGGCCGCGCGGTCGGCACCTGGATCATGGGCAACGACTACCGCGTGAAGTCCGGCTACTACGGCGGCTACCCGGCCGGCTATCTGCGCCGCGTGCGCGCGCTGTTTCCGGAAAAGCGCCGCGTGCTGCACCTGTTTTCCGGCCGCGTCGATCTCTCCGCGCTGCCCGGCGACACGGTGGACCTCAACCCCGCGCTGCAACCGACCTATGTGGACGACGCGCAGACGCTCGCCCACGTGCCGCTCCCCGCCTACGACCTCGTGCTCGCCGATCCGCCGTACAGCGTCGAGGACGCCGACCGCTATCAGACGACCATGGTGAAGCGGAACACCGTGATGCGCGCGCTGCAGCGCCTGGGCGCCGGATGCGCACGTCGTCTGGCTGGATCAGGTGCTGCCGATGTACCGCAAGGATGCGTTCGACATCGAGGCGGTGATCGGCATGGTGAAGAGCACCAACCACCGCTTCCGCGTCATCACCGTGTTCCGCCGCCGCGCGAACGGCGCCGCCTAGGCCCGGCTCGGCGCGGCGCGGCCGTTGGCGAGCAGCATCGAGATGATAACGACACCGTAAATTACCCGCCGGCTGGCCTCCGGCATCTGCATCACGGACAGCATCGACGCCAGCAGACTGATCACCAGCACGCCCGCCACGGTCCCCAGATAACTGCCGCGCCCGCCCAGAATGTTCGTGCCGCCGAGCACCACCGCGGCCACCGCGGGCAGCAGGTATTCGTCCCCCATGCCCTGGTAAGACTGGTCGAGCCGCCCGGCGATCAGCACGCCCCCGAGCGCGCTGGTCAGTCCCGAAATCACGAAGCACGTCATCACGACACGCGCTGGTGGGGATGCCCGAAAGATACGCGGCCCGCTCGCGATTGCCGATCGCGTAGATCTTGCGGCCAAACGGCGTTCGCCGCAGCAGGACGACCAGCAGACGCGAACCGGCGAGCCACACCCACAGGATGTTCGGCACGCCGGCGATGCTGCTGTCCTTGCCCAGGACTCGCATCAGCGGGGACGCCTTGGTCTGCGGCGCGAAGCCGCCGGTGTAGATCACCGCCAGCCCCAGCAGCACCGCGTTCGTGGCCAGGGTAAGGATCATCGACGGCAGCCGCAGATAGGCGACCCCGAACGCCGTTGAACAGCCCGATCGCCATGAGCCCGACCGCCAGGGCGAGCGGGATCGCCAACCCGACCCACGGATCACCCATGCCCGCCAGCGTCGTCGCCGTCATCGCCGTGACCGTCATCGTCCAGGGGATCGACAGGTCAATGTGGCCAAGCAGGATCACCACCATCTGCCCCGCCGCAACAATGCCGAGAAAAGCCGCGATGCGCAGTTGCAGCACCAGATAGGCCGGCGACAGGAAGGCCGGCAGATAGTAGCTGCCGATGAGCAGAACCACGACGATGGCGCCCACAGCCACCAGCACGGAATTGTCCAATGCCACGGATCAGCGGCCGGCTCGGATCGCTGCGCGCGGTCTCCTGCGCGCTGAGCAGTTCCAGCCGGTTGCGGTTGGCCAGGATGCGGATCGCGCCGAGCCCGATCGCCACCATCAGCACCATGCCCTCGAACAGCGGCTGTGCCAACGGCGAGACTCCGGCGAACAGCAGCAGACCGCTGATGGTGCGCAGCGCGTAGGCCCCGAATATCGACCCCATCACCCCGCCGCTGCCGCCGAGCAGCGAGGTGCCGCCGATGACCACGGCGGCGATCGACTTCAGCGTATAGTCGGCGCCCACCTGCGCATCGCCCGACAAGCGTCTGCAGCGCCAGGAACAGCCCGCCGCAGGCCGCCAGCAACCCCGCGAGCGTATAGGCCGCCAGCCGCGAGCGCCCGACGCGCACGCCCGACAGGAACGCCGCCGCCTCCGACGATCCGGCGGCATAACAGCCGCGCCCGAGCACCGAATTGCGGAACGGCACCCACACCACCAGCAAGACGCCGGCAAGCAGCAGCAGCGATGTCGGAATCACGCCCGAAGGTTTCGTTGGTCAGCAGGTCGCCGAGATCCTCGTCGATGCTGCCGCCCGGGATCGGGCGCAGCAGATAGGCGATTCCGGTGAAGATCGCCCCGGTCGCCAGCGTCGCGATGATCGGCTGGATCCGGCCGGCGACGACGATCACGCCGTTGAAAAATCCGCAGGCGGCGCCGGCAAGCAGCGTCACCGCGATGCCGCCAACGATCTGCGCCGTCGAACCGCTGACCAGATGCGAGGCAACACAATTGCTGAGTGCAAGCACCGATCCGACCGAAAGATCCAGTCCGCCCGGTCAGTACCGGCAGCGTCTGCGCCATCGCCGCGAACGCCAGCGCCAGACCCTGATTCGCCGCCGGCGTCGTCACCATGATCGACAGCCCGCGGGGATGCAGAATGAGGAACCCGACGAATAGAACCGCAAACAAAGCCGCAGCGAAGACCGCGCCCTGGTTGCGCCGGGTCGCCCCCAACAACGCGTTCATGCGTTTGCTGCCGCCTCCGCTGGCGCTGCTCCAATCGACAGCGACGCCGCGACGATGTTGTTCTCGGTGATGTCGTCGCCAGACAGTTCGCGCACCACTTGGCCGCGATAGATGATCGCGACCCGGTCGCACATCCCGATCAGCTCGTCATAGTCGGTGCTATAGAACAACACAGTCGTACCAAGATCGGCAAGTTGGCGGATCAGCACATACAGTTCCTGCTTGGTCCCCACATCGATACCGCGCGTCGGGTCCATCAGCAGCAGGATGCCGGGATCGGTCGCCAGCCATTTGCCCAGGACCACCTTCTGCTGGTTGCCGCCGGACAGCGTCCCGACTGCCCTGGTCGGCGAAGATGTCTTGATCCGCAGGCGCTCGATCGCCTTCGCCACCAGGCGCCGCTCTGCTCGGCCGTCGAGAAACAGGCCCTGGCGTAGCCGGTCGAGCGAGGCGAGACTGAGATTCTCCTGCACCGACAGCGGCAGCAGCAGCCCCTCGGTCTTGCGGTCCTCCGGCACCAGGGCGATCCGAATGGCAGCCGACATCGCCGCCTGCGGCCCACCGAATGCGACGGGCTTGCCGTCCACCGCCACGCTGCCGCGCACATCCTTCAGCACCCCGAACAGCGCCAGCAGCAACTCCCGTTGCCCCTGGCCGTCCAGTCCGCCAAGGCCGAGGATCTCCCCGCGCCGCACCTCCAGCGAAATCCCTTGCAGCCGGTTGCTCCAGGCGAGACCCTTCACCTCCAGCACCGGACTTTCCTTCGCGGTGACCGGCGGCGGCTTCGGCGGATAGGTCTGCTCGATCTCCCGCCCGATCATCAGGTTGATGATCTCATGGTGGCGTGCGGGTGCCTTGCGGAAACGTTTCGATGTGCCGTCCGCTGCGAAACACCGAGCAGGTGTCGGCCAGCGCCTCGACCTCGTGCATGCGGTGCGAGATGAACAGGATGGCCGTGCCCTTGTCCCGCAGCGCGCGCAGCAGCGCATTCACCGTCTCCACGTCGCCGGCGGTCAGCGCGGAGGTCGCCTCGTCCATGATCAGCAGCCGCGGCGCGCGACCCAGTGCCTTGGCGAATTCGACGAGTTGGCGGCGCGACAGTGACAGGTCACTCACCGTCATGCGCGGGTCGATGTCGGGACAGCCGACCTCGGCCAACAGCGCCTCGGCGCGGCGACGCTGCGCCCGATGGTTGATGAACCCACCAATGCCCGGCGGCCCGGTGATGCAGATGTTGTCGGCTACACTGAGGTCCGGCAACAGCGACAATTCCTGGAACACGCAGACGAAGCCGTGACGCACCGCGTCCAGCGGATTGACGAAATGCACCGGCTGGCCGTCCACCTCCATAACGCCGCCGTCGGGCCGCACCGCGCCGGCGACGATCTTGATCAGAGTGCTCTTGCCCGCCCCGTTCTCGCCCAGCACGGCGTGAATAGACCCCCGCCGGCAGGCAAAATCGACGCCGTCGAGTGCTGTCACCCCGCCATACCGCTTGCGCACGTCGCTCAGACGCAGGAACGGCGGATTGGCGGCGTACGGCGGCATGACGCCGTCAGAATTCAGGATCATGCCGCTTCCGCCAGCCCCACCCAAGCAGACTCAGGTATTATCAGGCGATTGCTTCAGCAGTTCGTCGATCGGGATCACCGCATTGCAGGCCGCGATGTCGGCGCCATCCTGAAAATTGTCCGGCAGCTTGGTGGAATAATTCACCCCGTCCTTGAGGTCCTTCGAGTAGGTCGTCGGCACCGGCAGCTCGATCAGTTGCGGCACCGGATGGCCCTGCAGCTCGGCAATCGCCGCCTGCATCGCCACCACCGCCAACAGCGGCGACTGCACCCGCACGATCGAGGTCCAGCCCTGGTCGTGGATCATGCTCAGCGAGCCATTCTCACCCGAGGTGCCGATCGGCACTTTCGGATGCTTGGCGTCATTCAGCGCATTCATCAGGCCGGTTGCGCCATGCTGCGTAACGATAGCCGGCGAACGGCCCTTGCGTCGCGATGGCGTCACTCACGACCTTCTGCACCGTGCCGTCATCCCAGTTGCCGACGACGGTCACGATCTCGATCCCAGGCTTGTTGTCGAACACCTTGTGGAAGCCGATCGACCGGTCGCGGTCGACCGAATTGCCCGGCAGGCCGCGGATTTCCAGCACTTTGCCCTTCTTCTCGGGCATAGCGTCGTAGACGAACTGCGCCTTCACCGTTTCGAACTCGACCTGCGGCTCGGTGACCTCGATCACCTGGTCGGTGTCGAGCACGTTGTCGAACGGCATCAGCACCACGCCCGCCTTGCTAGCGCGCTTGATCACCGGCTCGAACGAGGTCGGGTTAACCGCAATGGTGATGATGGCGTCGTAGCCAGCGGCGATCAGGTTGTCGATCGCGCCGATCTGCGCCGCGACGTCGGTGCCGGTGGAGACGATTTTGAGCTCCTTGATGTCCTTGGCGTTCTCCGGCCGCGCTGCCCACGCTTTCAGGCCCTGAATCATCTGGATGCGCCAACTATTGCCGGCAAAGCCGTTGGCGAGCGCCAGCTTATACGGTCCCGGCTTGGCGGTCATCTTCATGACCTTGTGGCCAGCCGCCGGCTTGAAGCATTGCGGATTGTAGGTGTCCTCGGCCCACGCGCCGCCGATGCCGACGCCAGCGACGCCGGATGCCACCGCGAACGCCGCGCCCGCCAGCAGCGTGCGCCTGCACACCAATGACCGGTACATTTTCACTGCACTTCCTCCCCTCTGCGGCCCGGTTCGCTGCCGGGCGCCGTTTGATCCGCCGCCAGGGCGCCGCGCTTACTGCGTGAGCGACCGGCGCCTCTGCAATTGAGTATGAAGCTACACTCGGTCCGCATGCAAGCGTGCGCGACGCCATGCCTTGGCGCACATGTGCCGCGCGGCGCACGCGACTTGTGGTTGCCAGCGGGGGGCGCGAAAACTATCGTGCTGAACTAGAGGAACGCGCAGCCTCGGGCCCGGGCGGCCACGACGGCGCCATGGGGGAACGGCAATGAGCGGCACGCAACGCAAGAAGGCCATGGTGATCGGTGGCATCGGCGTGATCGGGCGCAAGCTCGTCACCCATCTCGCCGCCCAGCCCGACTGGGATATCGTTGCGCTGTCGCGGCGGACGCCGGACTTCGCCACCCGCGCCGAGTTCTTGTCGGTCAATTTGCTCGACATCGAGGATGCGCGCCGCAAGCTCGGCGGGCTCAACGACATCACCCACATCTTCTACACGGCGCTCGACGGCGGCATCCGCGCGGAGAACACCGAGCGCAACCTCGCGCTCCTCGCCAATCCGGTGAGCGTCGTCGAACCGATCGCGCGGGGATTGCAGCGCATCGTGCTGATGCAGGGCGGCAAGGCGTACGGCCGCCACCTCGCCGGCTTCAAGACCCCCGCGCGGGAAAGCGATCCGCGCCACATGCCGCCGAACTTCTACTATGACCAGGAAGATTTCCTGCGCGCGCTGCAGCGCGGCAAGCCCTGGACCTGGTCGGCGCTGCGGCCGGAGGCGGTGACCGGGTTCTCGATCGGCAACCCGCTCAACCTCATCAACGTGATCGCGGTCTATGCCGCAATCTCCCGCGAGCTGGACCTGCCGCTGCGCTTCCCCGGCAGCACGCTCGCCTACCACGTGCTGTCGCAGAACACCGACGCCGACCTGCTGGCCCGCGCCCAGGTCTGGGCGGCGACCGCGCCGGCCTGCGCGAACGAGGCGTTCAACATCACCAACGGCGACTGTTTCCGCTACGAGCATGTCTGGCCGCGCTTCGCCGAGTTCTTCGGCATGAAGCTGGCGCCGCCGCTGAAGATCCCGCTGCAGGCCTACATGGCCGACAAGGGGCCGGTGTGGGACCGCATCGTGGCGCGGCACGGTCTGCGCAAGCAGGCCTATGCCGACGTTGCCAACTGGGAGTTCGGCGATTTCGTGTTCCACACCGACTGGGACCTGATCCTGTCGGACGGCAAGCGATTCCGCGCCGGGTTCACCGACACCGTCGATACCGAGGAGCGTTTCTTCGAATTGTTCCAGGAACTGCGCAACGAAAACGTGATCCCGCGCGCATGAGCGCGCGTGTGAGATGATCACGCAACGAGGAAGAGGAGGATAGTTGTGAAGCTCGGCCTGTTCATGATGCCGCTGCACGACCCGAACCGCGCCTATGGGGACGTGCTGCGCGAGGACCGCGAGGCGATCCTGCTCGCCGACGAGCTCGGCTACGACGAGGCGTGGGTGGGCGAGCACTACTCCTGCCGCACCGAGCCGATCGCGAGCCCGCTGCAGTTCATGGCCACGCTCGCGCCCCTCACCAAGAACATCGTGTTCGGCACCGGCGTGATCAACCTGCCGCAGCACCACCCCGCGCAGGTCGCGGGCGATGTGGCGCAGTTCGACCACCTCTCGAACGGCCGCTACATCATGGGCGTCGGCCCCGGCGGCCTCGGCTCGGACTTCGAGCTGTTCGACACGTTCGACAAAGACCGCGGCGCGATGATGACCGAGGCGGTGGAGATCATCCACCAGATCTGGGACTCCGACCCGCCGTACCGGATCCACGGCAAGTTCTGGAACGTCGTCGTCGACCAGCAGATGCAGCTGCATCTCGGCATCGGCCCGATGCTGAAGCCGCTGCAGCGCCCGCACCCGCCGCTCGCAGTGTCGGCGATGAGCCCGAAATCCTCCACCGCGCGGCAGGCTGGCGAGCGCGGCTGGGGCCTCGTGTCGGCGAACTTCACGCCGAGCAACCAGGTGCTGAGCCACTGGGAAGCCTATTGCGAGGGCGCGCAGAAGACCGGGCGCAAGCCCGATCGCGCCAACTGGCGCGTCGCCCGCAGCATCGTCTGCACCGAGAGCGACGCCGAGGCCGCGGACTATCTCGCCAACGAGAAGTGCAGCCCGGGCTGGTACTACGCCTATCTGCGCGACAACCTGAGCACCTACAAGATGACGAAGATCTTCAAGCCCGACCCGGCGATGTCGGATGCCGAGCTGACGGTGCCGAAGATGCTGGAGATGATGGTGATCTCCGGCAGCCCGCGCCGGGTGCTGGAGAAACTCGTGGCGCTGGTCGAGGAGATCGGCTGGTTCGGCACGCTGCTCGTGACGCACAAGGACTGGGACAAGCCGGACCTGCATCGCCGCTCGATGCGCCTGGTCGCGGAGGAGGTCGTGCCGCGGCTGCGCCAGCACATGGCGACGCGCGCCGCCGCGGAATAACGCCGTCATGCGCACCGTCGCGCGCTTCGTCATCGACACGCTCGCGGCGCACGGCATCGACCGCGTCTTCTGCGTCCCCGGCGAGAGCTTCCTCGGCCTGCTCGATGCGCTGCACGACCGCGGCGACATCGACACGGTGGTCTGCCGGCACGAGGGTGGCGCCGGGTTCATGGCGCTCGCCGACGCGCGGCTCACCAACCGCCCCGGCGTGGCCCTGGTGAGCCGCGGTCCCGGCGCCAGCAACGCCGCGATCGCGGTGCACACGGCGCAGCAGGACGGGGTGCCGTTCCTGCTGCTCGTGGGCCAGGTCGCCGCCGCCGACCTCCGCCGCGACTCCTTCCAGGAGATCGACTACCGGCGGATGTTCGGCGGGCAGGCGAAGTGGGTCGCGGAAGTCACTGATCCCGCCCGCATTCCCGAGATCATGCTCCGGGCGCTCCAGGTCGCGACCACCGGCCTGCCCGGCCCGGTGGTGATCGCGCTACCGGAGGACGTCGCGCTCGAACCCGTCGAGGCACCGCCGCTCGCCGCCCAGGCCGCGGTCCGGGCGGCACCGGCGGAGGAGGATGTCGCCACTCTCCGGCAATGGCTCACCGCCGCCGAGCGCCCGCTGGTCATCGCCGGCGGCCAGTTCGAGCGTCCGGGGGCGCGCGAGGCGCTGCTGGCGTTCGCCGAGGCGTGGCAGGTCCCGGTTGCAGTCTCGTTCCGCCGCCAGGACCTGTTCCCGAACCGACACCCGCTTTACGCGGGCGATCTGGGCCTCGCCAATCCGGCGGCGCAGATGGCGGCGTTCGCACAGGCCGATCCGCTGGTGGTGCTCGGCGCCCGCCTCAGCGACATCACCACCCAGGGCTATACGTTCCCCCGCATGGTGCGCCCGCAGATGCGGCTGGTGCACGCCCATGCCGATCCCGGCGTGATCGGCACGCATTTCGCGGCCGACCTGGCACTCGCCTGCGATCCGCAGCGCCTGCTGCGCGCCCTCGGCACGCCCGCGCAGCCGGTGCCGGCGGGGCGCGATCAATGGGTTGCACGGCTTGCCTCGGAGCGTGCCGCCATTGCCGCCCCGAAGCACCTCACCGCCAGCGACGGTGTGGCGTTCGAGCGGATCGTGGAAGCCGTCGGCGCGGCGCTGCCGCAGAACGCGATCGTGACGGTGGATGCCGGCAATTTCGGCGCGCCGGTCTACCGCCTGGTGCCCTTCGCGCCGCCGCAGCGCCTGCTCGCCCCGATCGCGGGCGCGATGGGGTTCGGCGTCCCGGCAGCCGTCGCCGCCGCCCTGCGCGCGCCGGAGCGGCCGGTGGTCTGCTTCGTCGGCGACGGCGGGTTGCTCATGACCGGCAACGAGTTGGCGGTGGCGAAGGAGCGGGGCCTGCCGATCAAGGTGATCGTGGCGGAGAACGGCGTCTACGGCTCGATCCGCGTGCATCAGGAGCGGCAATTCCCCGGCCGCACCACCGGCACCGGCTTCGTCAACCCCGATCTCGGCCTGATGGCGCAGGCCTACGGCTTCCCGCTCACCCGCATCGACGGCGAGGCCGATCTGCCGCGACTCCCGCCGGCGCTGCATGCCTCGGGTCCGGGATTTGTTTTGGTCCGTTCCAGTCTCGCCGCTATCATGCCGGAACCCGTCCGCCCGGCACGGGCGCTAGCTGCGGATTGACCGTCATGGATCAGATGCACGCAGACGCCGCGCGGCAGGCGCCCTCGCCCGTCCCCTCGCCCCCGGAGGCCCCGGCGGTGCCGCCGGCGCTGCGCCGCTACCTCGCGCTCGATGATTTCCAGGTGGCCGCGCGGCGGCGGCTGCCGCTCTCGATCTACGGCTTCATCGCCGGGGGCGTGGAGCGGGACGCCGCCCTGCGCGGCAACCACGCGGCCTTCGCGGCCCAGGCGCTGGTCTGGCGCTCGCTGGTCGACACCAGCGAGCGCGCCGCCGCGGCCAGCCTGTTCGGCCGCGACTACACGGCGCCGTTCGGCATCGCGCCGATGGGCGCCTCCGCCGTCGCCGCCTACGACGCCGACCGGGTGCTCGCCGGGGCGGCGGCGGCCAGCGGCATCCCCTTCATCCTCAGCGGCGCCGCGCTCACCCCGATGGAGGAGGTCGTCAAGGTCAATCCGGCCGCCTGGTTCCAGGCCTACGTCCCCGGCGAGACGCCGCGCATCGAGCCGCTGGTGGATCGCGTCGCCGCCGCCGGGTTCGACACGTTCGTGCTCACCGTGGACGTGCCGGTGAGCGGGAACCGGGAGAACAACGTGCGCAACGGCTTCAGCATCCCGCTGCGGCCCAGCCCCCGCCTCGCCTGGCAGGGGATCACGCATCCCCGCTGGCTGGGCGGCACCGCGCTGCGCACCCTGCGCCACCGCGGCATGCTGCACCTGGAGAACCTGGACGCGACCCGCGGCCCGCCGATGGTCTCGCGCGAGGCGGTGCGGGCGTTCGGCGTGCGGGAGGCGCTGAACTGGCGCCACGTGGACCTGGTGCGCCGCCGCTGGCCGGGCAAGCTGGTGCTGAAGGGCATCCTTGCCGCCGCCGACGCCCGGCTCGCCCGCGCGGCCGGGGTGGATGGGGTGATCGTCTCCAACCACGGCGGCCGCCAGCTCGACAGCGCCGCCGCCCCGCTCGACATGCTGCCTGGCGTGGTGGCGGAGGCGGGCGGGATGACGGTGATGCTCGACGGCGCGGTGCGGCGCGGGACCGATGTGCTGAAGGCGCTGGCGCTCGGCGCCAGCTTCGTGTTCATCGGCCGCCCCTTCCTGTTCGCCGCGTCGGTGGCCGGCCCGGGCGGGGTCCGCCATGCGGTGCGCCTGCTGCGCGAGGAGATCGAGCGCGACATGGCGCTGCTCGGCGTGACCCGGCTGAGCGAGCTGGGTCCGGATTTCGTGCGCCGGACGCACACCTGCCCGTGACGCCGCGGCGGCGGCAAAACCCTGTCGCGCGCGGCGCGATCCCGCTTAGAACGCCGCCATGTCCGCGCCCTCGCCCCTGACGCTATCGACCGCCGCCGCCGAGGCCGTCGTGCCGGTGATTCTCTCCGGCGGCTCCGGCACCCGGCTCTGGCCGGTCTCGCGCGAGAGTTTCCCGAAGCAGTTCTGGCCGCTGCTCTCCGACCGCTCGATGATCGAGGAGACGGCGCGGCGGGCCGCCGGCCCCGGCTTCGCGCCGCCGATCATCGTCTGCAACCAGGAGCACCGCTTCCTGGTCGCCGAGCAGCTCCGCCAGGCGGGGGTCGAGGGGGCGCGGATCGTGCTGGAGCCGGTGGGGCGCAACAGCGCCCCCGCCGTCGCCGCCGCCGCCCTGCTGGCGGCCGAGGAGGACCCGGCGGCGGTGCTGTGGATGATGCCGGCCGATGCCGCGATCACCGACACGCCGGAGCTGCACCGCCTGCTCGGCCTCGCGGTCGCGGCGGCGCGGGCGGGACGCATCGTCACCTTCGGCATGCAGCCGACCGCGCCCGAGACCGGCTACGGCTATATCGAGCAGGGCGCGGCGCTGCCCGGGCTGCCCGGCGTGCACCACCTCGCCCGCTTCATCGAGAAGCCGGATGCCGCGACCGCCGCCGCCCTGCTCGCCGGCGGGCAGCACCTGTGGAACTCCGGCATGTTCGTCTTCAGCGCCGCGACCCTGCTGCGACGAGCTGGCGCGCCACGCCCCGGCGGTGCTGGAGGCGGTGCGGCCCGCGGTGGCCGGGCGGCAGCGCGACCTCGACTTCATCCGCCTCGCCGCCAGGCCCTTCGCGCGAGGCGCCCAGCATCAGCCTCGACTACGCCGTGGCCGAGCGCACCGACCGCGCCGCCGTGATCCCCGCCGCCCTCGGCTGGTCGGATGTCGGGAGCTGGGGGGCGCTGTGGGAGCTGGGGGCGAAGGACGCGGCGGGCAACGTCGCGCTCGGCGACGTGGTGCTGGAGGGGGCGCAGCACTGCTACGTGCGCAGCGACGGCATCCTGACCGCCGTGGTCGGCCTGTCCGACGCCGTGGTGGTGGTGACAGAGGACGCGGTGCTGGCCATGCATCGCGACCGCTCGCAGGACGTGAAGCGCGTGGTGGACCGCCTGCGCGCCGAAGGGCGGCACGAGGCGGCGGCGCACAACCGCTTCTACCGTCCCTGGGGGTTCTTCGAGACGCTGTTCGCCGCCGAGCGGTTCCGCGTGCACCGCGTGGTGATCCTGCCCGGCCAGCGGATGTCGTTGCAGAAGCACTTCCATCGCGCCGAGCACCTGACCGTGCTCGCCGGCGCGGCACTGGTGACCCGCGACGGCGAGAGCATGCTGGCGCGGGAGAACGAGAGCATCGACCTGCCGGTCGGCTGCCTGCATCGCGTGGAGAACCCCGGCCGCATCCCGCTCACGCTGATCGAGGTGCAGGCGGGCTCCTATCTCGGCGAGGACGACGTGGTGCGGCTCGCCGACAGCTACGGCCGGGCGAGCGCCAACGCGAGCTGATGCGGGGCGGCGCAGAGCGAGAGCGGGAAGAACCGGCGGGCGAAGCGGTCGATATGTTCCTCGGCGTGCAGGTGCGCGCCGTGGAACAGCACCATCGCCGCCAGCGCCGCCGCGAGCGGCACCCCGAGCCGCAGGCGTGAGGGGCGCGGTCCCGCGAGATAGACCAGCGCCACCGCCCCCCCGATGCCGATCAGCGCGCCCGCCAGCACGTCGGAGCGCGAGTGCAGATGGAGCGCGAGCCGCGTGCCGCCGGTGAGCATGGCGAAGGCGGCCGCGATCAGCAGGGCGACCACGGTACGCCCCTGGCCGCCGGGGCGCGGCTGGGGCAGGAGCATGGCGAGCAGCCCGCCATAGACCGCCGCCGCCGAGGCGGTATGGCCGCTGGGGCTGCGCAGCCCATGCAGCGGAATGAAACTGCCGCAGGCGGCGAGGAACAGCTTGGCCACCAGAACGGCACCCAGCGTCGCGGGCACCACCAGGGCCCAGGCGAGGGCCCCGCGGCGCCAGCCGGCGAGTGCCAGGGTGATCGCGATCGCGACCGCAAGCGGCCCGACGACCGCGAGGTCGGCGAAATCAGTGAGAAAGGTCATGGGGGCACAACCTACCAGCCCACCGCCGGTTCGCGCACGCCCGGCGCGGCGATGACACGCGTTCGTCACGCGGCCGGGTCCCGCGCCCGGCTAGGCTCGGCCCGCGCGCGCGCAGGAGGCAGGCGATGGACGGTCCGACCCGGCGGCAGGTGTTGGGAGCTGCGGCGGCGGCGCTGCTGGCGGCGCGCGGCACCCGCGCCGAAGCGCCTTCCATGGCGGCCGGCCGTGTGGTGGATGACGAGGGCGGGCGCGGCCTATCCGGCGTCATGGTCTCCAACGGCGGCGCGGTGGTGCTGACCGACGCCGACGGGCGCTGGCACCTGCCGCTCAGCCCGGGCGACTCGGCCTTCGTCATCAAGCCCTCGGGCTGGATGGTGCCGCTCGACCCCGCGACCCGCCTGCCTCGTTTCGCCTACGTGCATGCGCCGGAGGGCACGCCCGCGGCGCTCGGCCTGCGCTACCGCGGCCTCGCGCCCACCGGGCCGCTGCCGGGCGAGATCGTGTTCCGCCTGCGCCGCCAGCCCGAGCCGGCGGAGTTCAGCGCCGTGCTGCTTACCGACCCGCAGCCCGAAAGCCTGGTCGAACTCGACTACGTGCGCGACGACGTGGCGACACGGCTCGCCGCCGTGCAGGCCGCGTTCGGCATCACGCTCGGCGACGTGATGTTCGACGACCTGTCCTTCTACGACCGGCACAACCGCATCATCGGCGCGCTCGGCCTGCCGTGGTGGAACCTGCCGGGCAACCACGACATGAACCTCGACGCGCCGGACGACCAGTTCTCGCGCGAGACCTTCATCCGCCAGTACGGCGCGCGCCACGCCGCGTTCCAGTATGGCGCGGCAACCTTCCTGCTGCTCGACAACGTGGAGTTCCTCGGCATCGGCGCCAACGGCAAGACCGCGTATCGCGGCCGGTTCGGGGTGCGCCAGCTCGGCTTCGTGCGCGCCGTGCTGGCCAACGTGCCGCCGGAGCAGCCGGTGGTCGCGTGCTTCCACATCCCGCTGCGCACCGCGGTCGGTGACGCGCCGAGCCTCGCGGCCACGGACGCGCGCGACTTCCTTGCAGCCCTCGGCGATCGCCCGAACTGCGTGAGCTTCGCCGGCCACACGCACACCAACGAGCATCACTACCTGGATGCCGAGGACGGCTTCGCCGGCGGCGGGCATCACCACCACGTGCTGGCGGCCGGCTGCGGCAGCTGGTGGAGCGGGCCGGTCGACGCGCGCGGCATTCCCGAGGCGCTGCAAACCGATGGCTGCCCCAACGGATTCTTCGTCCTCGACGTGACACCCGGCCGCAGCGCCGCGCGCTTCGTGCCCGCGCATGACCCGAGCGTGGGCCAGATCCGGCTCGGGCTGGACGCGCAGATGCATGGCACCGCGCGCGAGGTGATTCGCGAATACCGCGCCGGCGGGCTGTCGCGCGGGCCGGTCGCGGTGGAGGCGCTGGGTGCCACGCGCCTGCTCGCCAACCTCTTCGACGGCGGGCCGCGATCGGGCGTGTCGGTGGCATTCGACGGCGGCGCGGCGTTGCCGATGCAGCGCGTGCTGCGCATCGACCCGTTCGTGCAGGAGGTGTACGCGCGCGCCCATGGATCGAAGAAGCCGTGGGTGCAGGCGGGCGTATCAACGCATGTCTGGCAGATCACGCTGCCCGAGGCGCTCGGCGGCGGCGCGCATCATGTGCGGGTGCACGCCACCGACGAGTACGGCCGCGCGCATGACGCGAGCATGATTCTCGAAGTGACCGGCTGAGACCGGCGGCCCTCAGGTCAGTTCGGCCACCGCGTAGGCGTCCAGCGTCAGCGTGCCCTCCGCCACCGCCCGCTCCCGCAAGGCATGCCACGCCGGTCCGCACGCGGCATCCAGCACGCGCGCCGTGCGGAACGGCACCGCGACGCGCACCGGCCCGCCGGTGAGGTTGGCGAGCCAGAGCGTGCGCACGCCGCCAGCCTCGGCGAGCAGGCCGAGCACGTCGTGTTCGCGGCCGGTCCGCACGGCGTACAGCGTCGCGCCGGCCAGCCGCGCGCAGCCCTGCAGGACGTGAAACACCGGCCACGGATGCGCTGGATCGCAGACCGCGAAATTGCCCGCCGGCGCGCCGAGCGCGATCCGCGCCGCCCCGCCGGCCGCGAAACGGGCGATGTAGCCCAGCGAGAAGGCGGCATTGAACAGCGCGAAATGCCGCGGGTCGCGTCCGGCCATCGGCACGCGCGCGTTCGCCGGGTTTTCGAGCGGCCGCGGACCGTACGGATTGTCGCGCATGCCGATGCCGCTCGGCCCGACCGCGTACGGCCGGTCGCCCGCGATGGCGCGCACGGAGGCGGCGATCGCCGGCAGCGCCTCCAGCGTCTCCATCACCGAGCGATCGTCCGCGGCATGCACGATCGCCGAGGTGGAAAACGTGACGTAGTCGATGAGATCGAGCGGCGGGCGCTTGCGGTTCAGCTCGGTGAAATAGCTGAACATGCCCCCGCCGAGCGGTACGCCCGGAAACGCGCGGCGCGCGGCGGTGAGCACGCGGCGCGCATCCGGGCAGGGCGGCCACGCGCTGCCCGGCGGCGTGCTCTTCAGGTCGGCGGCGGGCGAGACGGCGACTGCGGCCGGCACCAGGCCGGCGCTACGCAGTGCCGCGGCGGCCTCCGCGATGTCCTGCTCCACCGCGTCGAGCGAGGGCACGACGAGCTGCACTTCCACCGCCGCGCCGAGCGCCGCGGCGAGATCGCGCACCGGCGCGAGCGCGGCGGCATCGTGCCCCGTGCCGGGATCGAAGCGGCAGATCAGGTGCCGGATGCCGAGCGGACGCAGCGCCGCCGCCTGCGGGAGCCCCGCCGCCGCCTCCGCGGGATCGCAGCCGAGCGCCAGCATCGGCATCACCCCGATCGGCGCGCCGATCTCGACCCGCACCACCGGATCGGCCGCCGTCGCGGCGGCGGGACGCCCGGCGACGGTCAGCGTGACCGACTGCGTGAGCCGCGCGCCGGGTGCCAGTGTGTACGGCCAGGGCAAGGCGAGCGGGCGGACATAGGTCTTGTAGGAGGCGTCGGTCCAGTTGCGCTGGTCCTCCATCTCGAACGCATCGCCCTCCATCCGGCACGTCACGCGCGCGCCGGGCGCGAATTCGTGGGTGAGCGCGCGCAGGTCGCGCATCGGCTGCACCGGGTCGATCAGGTCCGGAAAGCGCGTGCTCTCCCGGCTCCCGTCGACATGCTCGACCTCGACCGGTGCGCCGGCGACGCCCGCCGGATGCAGCACGACGAAGCCCGCGCGACAGGTGACGAACGGCGCGCGCGCCTCCGCCTCGGCGGTGAAGACGAGCGTGCCGTCGGCGCTGCCGGTGATGGTGACGGCATAGTCCAGCCGCGCCTCCCCATCCTGCACCTGCGCGCGATAGCGGACCGCGAAGCCGTCGGGCGTCTCGGTAATGTCGAGGTCCGCGATCCGCGGGACGAACGTGGCCCAGGTGCGGCTGCGCACCAGATAGGCGATGCCGCGCACCATCTCCACGCCGCCGAAGCGCACCGCGCGCAGGTTGCCCGCGTCCAGTTCGACCGTGAGCGCGCCGGCGCGCAGCACGCGCGGCGGCGGTGCCGGTTCCTCGGTGCCGTAGAGCAGCGTTGCCCGCTCCTGCTCGTTCATGCGCGTTCCACCCGGATTTGCCGCCGTTCCAGACGTTCGAGAATTGTCGTGCGCGAACTGTCGATGAAGACCGCGATGAAGATGATCACGCTGATGACCAGCGGATAGAGGTATGGATCGGCGTCCGTCATCACCAGCCCGCTCTCCACGGTCTGGATCAGCACCGCCCCGAACACGGTCCCGGCAACGCCGCCGCGCCCGCCGAACAGGCTGGTGCCGCCGAGCACCGCCGCCGCGATCACCGGAAATTCCTTCTGATAGCCGAAGGTCGACGACGCCGCCGCGACCTGGCTGAGCGAGATCAGCCCGCCGAGCCCCGCGCAGAGCCCGCAGATGCAATAGACGGCGAACAGGATGCCCCGCACCGGTATGCCGGCCTTCGCCGCCGCCTCCGGGTCGGCGCCGACGGCGTAGACCTGCCGGCCGAACGTCGTCTCGCGCAGCGTGATCCAGGCGATCACGAACACCGCGGCGAACGCCCAGATGGCGCTCGGCACGCCGAGATAGGAGGCGCGGCCGAGGGCCAGCACCGCGGGGCTGAAGCCGACCATCTTGTTGCCGGAGAAATAGAGCGCGATGCCGCGCCCGATGAACAGCGTCGCCAGCGTGACGATGAAGGCGGCGATGCGCAGGCGCGTGACGAACACGGCGTTGACGGCGCCGAACGCAAGGCCGATCAGCGCCGCGAGCGGAAACGAGAGCCAGAGCGGCAGCCCCTTCAGGAACAGGCCGAGCACGACGGCGCACAGATACATGTTGGCGCCGACCGAGAGGTCGATGCCGCCGACCAGCATGCACGAACGTCATGCCGATCGCGATCATCCCGACATGCGCCGCCTGGACCAGGATGTTGACGAAATTGGCCACCGACAGGAAGCGGCCGGACATGGCGCCGAACAGCAGGATCACCACCGCGAACAGCAGCAGCGGCGCGTTCTGCAGCGCAAGCAGCACCGGGCGGGCACCGCGCGCGTTCATGCGACCGCCTTCATCCCATGCCACATGGCGGCGCGCAGGATCGCCTCGCGGTCGAACGCCGCCGGTCGAACGTGGCGCGGATCTCGCCCTGCGCCATCACCAGGATCCGGTCGCACATGCCGATCAGCTCCTCGATCTCCGAGGAGATCAGCAGCACGCCGGTGCCCTCGGCCGCGAGCTGGTTGATGATCTTGTAGACCTCGTATTTCGCGCCGACGTCGATGCCGCGGGTCGGCTCGTCGAGGATGAAGACGCGCGGCTGGCGCAGCAGCCACTTGCCGATCACCACCTTCTGCTGGTTGCCGCCCGAGAGGTTCTTCACCAGCGTCCGCTCGAGGTCGCGCGCATTGATGCGCACCGACGCGCTGACGCGCTCGACCGCGTCGCCGAGCCGCGTGCGCTCGATCAGCCGCATCCAGCCGGCGCCGAACGCGGGCAGCGAGGCCAGCGCGATGTTGTCGGCGATCGGCGCCTCCATCATCAGCCCCTCGGCGCGGCGGTCCTCGGTGAGGAACGCCATGCCGCGCGCCATGCAGGCCGCCGGCGACGGCGACGGCACCGGCGCGCCGGCGATGCGGATCTCGCCGCTCTCGTGCGGGTCGAGGCCGAACAGGATGCGCGCCAGCTCGGACCGGCCCGCCCCCATCAGCCCGGAGATGCCGAGCACCTCGCCGGCGTGCAGCGCTGAAGCCGATATCCTTGACCATGCCGCGCTGGGTCAGCCCCCGCACTTCGCAGCACCGGCGTCGTCCGCGACCGCGGGCGCGCGCGGCGGAAAGATCTGGTCGATGCGTGCGGCCGACCATGAGCGAGATCATCCGCTCCGCCGTCATCTCCGCGCGCGGCGCCTCGCCGACGACGCGGCCGTCGCGCAGCACGACGATGTCGTCGCAGAGCCGCATGCACGTCGCCGAGGATGTGGCTGATATAGATGATGGCGATGCCCTGCGCCGCGCAGCCGGCGCGATGATCTCGAACAGGCGCTCGGTCTCGCGGGTGGTCAGCGAGGTCGTCGGTTCGTCGAAGATGATGATCCGCGCCTTCGGCGCCGAGCGCCTTGGCGATCTCGACCAGCTGCCGCTCGCCCTGCGAGAGCCGGCTGAGCGGCGTGGCCGGCGGCACGTCGAGATCGACGGCGCGCAGCAGTTCCTCGGCGCGCGCGTCGCGACCGCGCCGCGGTCGATCAGCGGCAGCGCCGCGCAGCCGGCGCGGGAACTCGGCGATGAACAGGTTCTCGGCGACGCTGAGGTTGCGGAACAGGTTGAGTTCCTGATGGATGAAGGCGATGCCCCGCGCCTCCGCCTCGCGCGGGTTGCGCGGGCGCGTAGGCTCGCGCCCGTCGAGCAGCATCGTGCCCACGTCCGGCGCCAGCACGCCGCCGATGATGTTCATCGTCGTCGACTTGCCGGAGCCGTTCTCGCCGACGAGACCGAGCACCTGCCCGGCGCGCAGCGTGAAGCCGACATCGTGCAGCACGCGCACGCCGAAGAAGCTCTTGTGGAGCCCCTCGACGCGCAGCAGGTCGGCAGTGGTGGTGCCCATCGCGCTCAGGCCCGCAGCGACAGCCGGTGGCGCAGCGCATCGAGCGCCGCGGCGAACAGGATCACCAGCCCCTTGATCGTCGAGCACGGAGGCGAGTTCGAGCCCGCGCAGCTGCAGGCCCTTGTCGACGACGGTGAGAAACAGCACGCCGTAGAGCGTGTGCGTCACCCGGCCCTTGCCGCCGAACAGGCTCACGCCGCCGATCACGGCGCTGCCGACGATGTCGAGCAGGATCCGCTGCCCCAGCACCGGCGTTCCCGTCTCCAGCTTGCCGGTGTAGAGGATCGCCGCGATCGCCGCGCACACGCCGGAGATCACGAAGGCCCAGGTGACGGCGCGGCGCACCGGGACGCCGGAGATCTCGGCGGCGCGCGGATTGCGCCCGATCGCGTACAGCCACTGGCCGAAGACGGTGCGCGTCAGCGTCAGGTGCGCCGCCGCCATCACCGCGCCGGCCACCAGGACCGAATACGGCACGCCGTGGAAGGTCCCCTCGCCGATCACCACGAACCGTGCCGGCAGGTCGCCGAAGCTGCTGCCGTCATCGGTCAGCGACGCGGTGTAGAACAGCGCGAAGCCGGAGAAGAACATCATCGTGGTCAGCGTCACGATGAACGCCGGCATGCCGAGCCGCGTGACGCAGAGGCCGTTGAAGGCGCCCACCAGAATCCCGAACGCCACGAAGGTGACGAGCGCCACCAGCACCGGCACCCCGGTTGCCAGCGCAAACCCGCCCTCGCCGGTCATCATCGACGCGCCGACCACGCTCGCGCCGGCCAGCACGGCAGGGGCGGAGAGGTCGATCCCGGCGACGATCAGGACGAAGGTCTGCCCGATCGCGACCACGAGCAGCGGCATCATCGCGGCGAGGATGTCGAGCAGCGTGTCGCGCGCCACGATCTCCGGCACCACGAACCACATCGCCGCCATGTAGACCGCGGTCAGCGCGAGCACGAGGTAGTCGCTCGCGATCACCCGCTCCAGCAGGCTGCGGCGGCGCGCCGCGGCCTCCACCGCGCCGCCACGCGCCACCGCATGGGTCGTGCTCATCGTCGCCGCCTGCCGGAGCGGTGCGCCGCCTCAGCCGGCGTGCTGCTTCTTCCAGACGGTGTAGCCCCACATGTCGTTGCGCTTCTGGTCAAGGTTCGCCTGGGTGATGACGAAGCCGGGATCGAGCAGCAGCTTGGCCGGCTTCTTGCCCGCCCAGAGATCCTCGAACGCGCCGAATGCCATGTCCACTTCCAGGAACAGGTTCTGCACGCCGCAGGCATCGAGATACCCGTCGACCAGGCGCTGATACGCCCCCTCATCGCCGTCGAAGCCGCCGAACAGCACGTGCCCGGGATCGCCGCGCTTGTGCCACTTGTTGGCGGACTTCAGCACCTGCTCGATCTGCGGGTGCATGAAGTCCGAGGAGGTGACGAGGAAGTTGATGTCGGGATTGGCCTGCAGCGCGTTGGTCAGCCCGGCGAACGCCTTGTCGGCGTTCCATTCGGTGGCGACGCGGGCAACGACCTCGATCATGTCCTTGTGCTGGTTGACGATGTCGAAGAAGCCGTCGCGCCGCTGGATCGCGTTCACGTCGCCGAGATCGCCGATCAGGATGCACGCCTTGTAGCTGCCGCCCTTCTGCTTCGCCTCGTCGACCAGGAACTGCACCGTGTTCTGCATGATCTTGCGGTTGTCGGCCTGGATCGCGACCGAATAGGCGTCGCTCTTCGCCGGCGGGCGATTGAAATGGACCATCGGAATGTTCGCCGCGTTCGCCGCGCGGATCGCCGGGATCACCGCCTTGGCGTCGGTCTGGATGATCAGGATGCCGTCGACCTTGCGGGCGATCATCGCCTTGACCTGCTCGAACTGCTTGTTGTCGTCGAAGTTCGAGATGTTCTCGAGCGTGGTCCAGCCCTTCGCCTTCGCCTTCTGGCGCATGATCTCGATGCCCGAGACCCAGAACGGCGAGACCAGGCTGTCGAACAGCAGCGCCACCGTCTTGCTGCCCTCGGCCCGCACGAAGACGGGCATGCCCGCGGTGCCGGCGGCCAGCAGGCTGCCGACGGTGAAGGCGCGACGCGTCAGGTTCACAGGTTTCCTCCCTTGCTTGACGAAATCTCGTTCAGGCCTCTGGCATGACGGCACGGCGTTCCGCGGCCGCGCGATAGGCCGCGGTCACCAGGGCGTAGGTGCGCAGATTGTCCGCGCCGCTGGTCTCCGGCGCGCGGCCGGCGCGCAGGCTGGCGACCCAGTGGCGCTGCGTGTTCAGCACGCTCTCCTGCGCGACATGCCAGGGCTGCGAGGTCCACGCGAGCAGCGGCGTCGCGACGTCGCGCTCGGTGGTGCCGGCCGGGCCGGTCACGCGCAGGCGATAGCCCTCCAGCAGCGCGATGCTGCCCTGCGGCCCTTCCAGATGCACGAGCGTCTGCGGAAACGGGTCGGAGGCCAGCCGGCTCGAGTATGAGCAATCGACGATGCTGGTCGCGCCGGATTTGTGGTGCAGGAGCATGGTGGCCATGTCTTCCGCACGGACATTGGGGCGCACGCGCTGCGTCCGGCACGCGATCGTCTCGACTTCGCCGAACAGCACCCGTGCGACGTCAAGCAGATGGATGCCGAGATCGAGGATGATCAGCCGCTCTTCCAGCGCGAGGTAAGGCTGGTTGGCGAACACGTCGTAGTTGGTGCGAAAGGAGATGCGGCCGAAATGCGGCGCGCCGATCGTCCCCGCCGCCACCGCCTCGCGCACCGCGATCAGCGGCGCCTGGAAGCGGAAGTTCTCGTGCACCATCAGCGGCACCTCGGCGGCGGCGCAGGCCGCAACCATGGCGACGCAATCCTCCCAGGTCGGCGCGAAGGGCTTCTGAACGATCACCGGCACGCGGTGCCGCGCGGCGAGTTCGACCAGCGGGCGGTGTGACGGCATGGTGGTCGCGACATCGACGAAATCCAGCGCCTCGCGCGCGAGCATCGCGGCGGCGTCGGCGTAGTGGGCCGGCACGCCGAACCGCTCGGCCGCCGCCGCCGCCTTCGCCGCGTCCTTGTCGCAGACCGCGACCAACTGCACATCGGCGATGTCGTTCCAGGCGTGCAGGTGGTTCTGCGCGAAGAACCCGCAGCCGATCACCGCGCCACGCAGGGGGGCGGCCATCGCTCAGCCGCCGGCCGCGCGCGGCAATCGGCTGCCAGCGCGCGTGGCGCAGCACGTCGCGGTTGACCAGGCCGCGCGGCACGCGCTCATCCGCCACATCGAGCACCGAGCGCACCGCGGAAGCGCCGATCCCGGCGAAGCACTGATCGGTCCAGCACAGCGCATGCGGCGCCAGGATCACGTTCTCCAGCTTCAGCAGCGGATCGTCGGCATCCGGCGGCTCCTGCTCCTGCACGTCGAGGCCGGCACCGGCGATGCGCCCGCCTGCAGCACCGACACCAGCGCCTTCTGATCCACCACCGGCCCGCGCGCGGTGTTGATCAGGAACGCGGTCGGCTTCATCAGCGCCAGCCGCGCCGCGTTGGCCAGATGGTGCGTCTCGGCGTTGAGCATGCAGTTCACCGAGATCACGTCCGCCTCGCGGAACAGCGTGTCCAGATCGACCGGCGTCGCGCCGAGCGCGCGTAGGTGCGCGGGATCGACATAGGGGTCGTGCGCGATGAAGCGCATGTCGAAGGGTTTCGCGAGGCGGAACACCTCCGAGCCGATATTGCCGACGCCGACCACGCCGAGCGTCTTGCCGACCAGCCCCACGCCCATGAAGTCGCTGCGCCGCGCATATCCCGCCGCCGCCTGCCGCGTCAGCCGGTCCTTCTCGATGAGCTTGCCGGTCAACGCCAGCATCAGCGCCATCACCGCGACCGCCACCGGCCGGCGCACGCCGTCCGGCGTGATGGTCAGCGCGACGCCGGCGCCAGTGCAGGCGGGCACATCCACCGTGTCGTAGCCGACGCCGAAGCGCGCGACGATCGCCAGCCGCCCGTCGGCCGGCACGCTGCCCGCCGCGAAGCGGTTGGCGAGCAGGATCAGCGCGTCGAACCCCTCCAGCGATTTCGGCGCGATCGTCTTGTCGAGCGCGACATGCACCACCTCCACGCGCGGGTCGGCGTGCAGCGGGCCGAGGTCGAAATCGGGATAGGCGGGCGAGCCGTCGGGCTTGACGAAATCGCCGTCGATGGCAACGCGGAACCGGTTCATGCGCGCTTCCCCTTCGCGTGCTGCGCGGGCGCCGCGGCCGCGCCTTCCCGCAGGCCCGCAATCCCGGCCGCGACCGCCGCCTGGAACACCCAGACATCGCCGGAATAGCTGATGAAGTCGAACCCCTGCTGATGCAGCGCGACACCGGTCGCGACATCCGGCACCAGCCGGCCGAGCGACTTGCCGTGCTTGCGCGCCGCCGCCACGACCTTGGCGACCGCATCGATGAACTTCGCATGCTCGAACTGCCCGGGGATGCCCAGCGAACAGCTCAGGTCGAAATGCCCGATCCACAGGCAATCGACGCCGTCGATCGCGGCGAGGGCGTCGGCGTTCTCCACGCCCTCCGCAGTCTCGATCTGCATGAAGGTCGTGGTGCGCCGGTTCGCGGCCTTGAGCTTCTCAATGGTCGGACCCGCGCGGTAATTGTCGTGCGCGATGCTGAGCGCCACGCCGCGCTTGCCCTCCGGGTGATACTTGATCGCGTCGAGGATCGTGCGCGCCTCGGCCGGCGAGCCGACCATCGGCAGCATCAGCCCCTCCGCCCCGCTGTCGCAGGCGCGCGCCACGTGATGATAGTCGCGCGAGGGCGTGCGCACGATCACCGGCAGTCCCGCCGCCTCGGCATAGCGGACCGCCTGCTTGATCGTCTCATAGCCGAACGCGCTGTGCTCCATGTCGAACACGACGAAGTCGCAGCCCGCATTTTTCAGGATGTGGCCGATTCCGGGAGTGACGAACTCGACCATGAAATGGCCCGCCTTCAGCGTGCGGGTTCCGATCATGCGCTTCAGGGTTTCGGCTGGCACATCGTCCTCCTGGTTGTCACTCGCAGAGCCGCAGGCGTTGCACCGTGACGCCCGCCAGCAGGTCGGCCGTCGCCGCAGCAAACGCCCGATAGTGCGGGGTCGCCAGATGCGCCGCGAAGGCGGCCTCATCGTCATAGATCTCATAGAGCACGCGTCGCTCGGGCCGCGCGGGATCGGCGCAGATGTCGAAGCGGCTGCAACCGGGTTCGGCGCGGCTGGCCGCCGCGTTGCGGCCGAGGAGCGCAGCGACCTGCTCCACCGCCTCCGGCTTGGCGAGCATTTCCACCAGCACGACCAGCGGCGTCATCGTTTCCCCCCACGTTGTTGGGACCGACTCTGCGGAGGCCTCGCCGCGGTGTCAACGACCTTTCGACGTATCATGCCATCACGCCGCACCGCCGCATTCGGGTGGCGGCGTGCGTCGGGGCTGCGTATAAACGCCGGACCGCGCCCGGCCCGCCAACAGTACCGTCCCCGGACCATGCGACAGAGCGACCGCCCCAGATCCCGCGCCAAGGCGGCCGCCCCGCCGGCACCGTCCGCCGCGCCGACCATGCGCTTCGAAGGCACCGCGGCGCTGATCCGGCTCGGCACGGCGGCTTCGGTGACGCAGGTGCTCTACGACGGCCACCCGCTCGCCCCCGGCGAGTGGCAGGTTGCGGCCGACGGCGACCTGCACGTCGCCTGCCCGCCGATCGCCTTCGACGCCCGCCCCCACACGCTCGAGATCGCCTGCGCCGCCGGCGCGCCGGTCGTGCTGCCGTTCCGCTCCGAGTATCGGGGCGCGATCGAGGTGGCGGGCGACACGGTGATCCGCGGCTGGATCCTCGACCTGCTGCGCCCCGCCTCGGCACTGACGCTCAGCGTGCGCTGCGGCGATGCACCCGCGTTCAGCGTGCGCAACACGCTCGATCGCGAGGACGCGGCGGAGGTGCCCGAAGGCGGCGCCGGCAGCGGGTTCGCGATCACGCTGCCGCCCCGCGCGCGCGCCGGGGTGCCGGAGCTGGTCACGATCACGGTCGAAGGCAGCCGCCATCAGCCGTTCGGCCCGATCCTGCGCGGCACCACGGCACTGGCCGCGCGTGAGATCGCAGGCGCCGCCGCGCGGCGTTCTGGGACGCGAGGCGGCGGGGCTGCTGTTCGGCACACGCCTGCTGCCCGCGCTTCTGCGCAGCCTCGCCACGGCGAAGGACGACACCGCCGTCGTGCTGCGCGGCACGCAGGGACTGCCGCGGCCGGCGGCGCCGCGCATCGACGTGATCGTTCCCGCCTATCGCGGCCACGCCGAAACCCTCGCCTGCCTGCAAAGCCTTTTCGACGCCGGTGAGGACGTCGCGCATCGCATCGTCGTCATCGACGACTGCTCGCCCGAGCCGGCGCTGAGCGCCGCGCTGCGCGCGCTCGCCGAGGCCGGGCGCATCCACTATCTGCGCAACGAGACCAATGCCGGGTTCGTCGCCAGCGTCAACCGCGGCATGGCCCTGGCGGACGACGCCGACGTGCTGCTGCTCAATTCCGACACCGTCGTCCCGCCCGGCGTCCTCGCCCGGCTCTATCGCGCCGCGTACAGCGACGCCACGATCGCCACCGCGACGCCGCTCTCCAACAACGCCACCATCTTCAGCCTGCCCGCCCCGCCGGGCAGCGAGGCGCCGCCATGGGATCTGCCGGCGGCGGCGGTGGACGCGCTGTGCCAGCAGGCGAATGCCGGCGTGACCGTCGACGTGCCGACCGCGCACGGGTTCTGCATGTTCATCAAGCGCGCGGCGCTCGACGACGTGGGGCTGTTCGACGCGGAGCGGTTCGGCGCCGGCTATGGCGAGGAGAACGACTTCTCGCTGCGCGCGGCGGCGCGGGGCTGGCGCAACGTGTGCGCCGCCGACGTGTTCGTGACCCATCTCGGCGCGGTCTCCTTCGCCGGCACGCGGGCCGAGCAGCTCGCCCGCAATCTGCGCCGCGTGCAGACCATGCATCCGCAGTACGAAGCCGCGGTCGCGGACTTCCTGCGCACCGATCCGCTGCATGCGGCGCGCAACGCGGTGCAGAAGGCGCTGTGGCGGCGGCATGCAGCGCATCTGCCTCGTCGTCACGCTCGCGCTTGCCGGCGGCGCGGTGCGGCATGCGGAGGATCTGGCGGCGCGCCTCGCGGCGGAAGGCTGGCTCGTGCTGCTGCTTTCGGCGACCGCGACCGGCGCGGGCGTGGCGCTGTGCCGCGCCGGTGCCGCGGAGGCGCTGCACTATCCCGAAGGCGCGCCGCTCGCCGAGGCGCTCGCCGACATCCTCGACCTCGCGCCGCAGTTCATCCATGTGCAGCACCTGATCGACCTGCCGGCGGCGGTCGGCGAGTTCGTGCGCGACAGCGGCATCCCCTATGCCGTGACGCTGCACGATTTCTTCTACGCCTGCCCGCGCGTGACGATGCTCGACGCCGGCGGCGCCTATTGCGGCGCGCCGCCGGTGGAGCGCTGCGCCGCCTGCCTGCGCCAGGGGCCGATCCACGCGCAGGTGCACCCGAGCCTGGTCCCCTTCGCCGACACCGGCGAGGCGTGGCGCGGCCAGTGGCACGCGTTGCTGCGCGAGGCGGCGCAGATCATCGCACCCTCGCAGGACACGGCGGATCGCTACGCGGTGCTGTTCCCGGACCTCGCGGTGACGGTGCGGCCGCATTTCGCGCGGCCCGGCGCCGCGCCCGCCGCGCCCGCGCCGCTGCCGGCACCGAACGGCGTTCTGCGCGTGGCGCTGCCCGGCGCGCTCGGGCCGCAGAAGGGCGCACGGCAGTTCGTCGAACTCGCGCGGCATTGCAGCCGCTGGCACCTCGATATCGGCTTCGTCGTGCTCGGCCACAGCGACCGCGAGGCGGAGCTTGCCCATTACGAGAACGTCGAGCGTACCGGCCGCTACGCACCCGATGCAGCCGTGGCGACGCTCGCCCGCGCCGGCTGCCGGGTGGCATTGCTGCTCAGCGTGTTCCCGGAGACGTTCTGCTACACGCTCTCCGAAAGCCTCGCCGCCGGGCTGGTGCCGGTCGCCTACGATTTCGGCGCGATCGGCGAGCGGATGCGCGCCCTCGGCGCCGGCGTCCTGGTGCCGCTCGGCGCGCCGCCGGAAGACGTGGTGGCGGCGATCCGCAAGGCCGCCGCGATGCCTCCGCCCGCTGCGTCGCTGCAGCTCTACGGCGAATACCGGCGCTTGCTCGACGACTACTACATCCCGGCGCTGACCGACGTCGCTTCCGCCGCGCCGCCGCCGGAGCATCCGTGCCTGCTCGGCCGCCCCGAGGGGCTGCACGGCGACCGCTGGTGCGAGGGCGTGCTGATCCTGCATCTGTGGAGCGCACGGCCGGCGTCGCGGCTCGCGTTCCGCTTCTGGGTCCCGCCGGCCGGACGGCTGCAGGCCGTGGAAATCACCGCCGACGGCGCGCGGCTGACGCGCACGTTCCTCGCCGCCGGGGAAACCACACGGATCGTCTGCACGATGCCGACCCCGGGCCCCCGGCTGCTCACGCTGCGCTGCCGGTTCGACTTCGTCTTCCAGCCTGGAGCCGCCCGACCTGCGCGCCTGTGCCGCCATGCTGTCCGGCCTGGAGGTGGCCGAGGCGCATGGCTGGCGGCCGGTGGCGCTGCCCGAGGTCCCGGACGCCTGACGCGGTGCCGCGTTCCTGGCCTAGCCGCCCAGCTTGCACACGCCCAGGTCGTTGCGGCCGGGATGCGCGCCCGGCACCGGGCCCATGACCAGCTTGCCGAATGCCGGCTCGTCCTTGGTCGGGAACGGCGTGCTGCCGGCGGGGTAGCAGTTGGACGCCAGCAGGAACGCCAGCACGCTCGCATACTCGTTCGGCGAAAGTGACTTCGGCGAATTGCGCGGCATGTTGTTGACGACGAGATAGCGGATGATCTGGAGCGTCCAGCCGTTGTGCTTCGCCGTGTCCAGGAAGTCGGTGCCGGCCACCGACGGGGCCGCGGTGCCGTGCAGATCGGCGCCATGGCAGCTCACGCACTTCGCGGCATAGATCGCCGCCCCGGCCTGGGCCTGGGCCATGGTGTAGAGCGCCGGCGGCGCGCCGGACGATGCGGCCGGCGGCGGGGCGGAGGCCGCCGCCTGCTGCGCGTGCACCGGCGCCGGCGCGGCCTGGGCATGGCTCGCGCACGCTTTCGCCACCAACGCCGCCGCGGCGGTGTGCAGTACGATCATGTTGTCCTGCACCGTCAGGTCGGTACCGCCCGGCGATTTCGGCGAGGGCATGCGTCCCCGGCGTCGCCGGCAGCGCGACCCACGCGACATAGCCCGCGTGCGTGCCGTAGGCAGGGGCGGCCGTCGGCGTGGCACAGCCATCGGCCTGCGTCGCGCCGGCGGGCACGCCGAGCAGCGTGTTGGCAAGCGCACCCTCGATGCCGCCGAGCACGCCGGTTTCGGTCGGCCGGCCCTGGGCCACTTCCAGATAGGTGAGCGCGCGCGAGGTGGCGATCGCATAGTCCATCAGCTCACGCGCCTTGCGGGAGTCCTCCAGGTGCGCGACCGCGGCCCGCAGGTTCGCCTCCGCACCGCGCAGCGGGCACGGCCCAGGCCGGCGCTTCCTTGCGGTCGAGCAGCCGGTCGACATGGCCGATCGCCCCCTCGGCATCGGCCCCGGCAGGCAGGCCGGCATCGGCCACATAGCCGGCGCCATGCGCCCCGACCAGGGCATTGATCGCCCGCTGGCTGGCCTCGCGATAGACAACGCGGTCGGTCGCGTAGGTGCGATCGACCTGCACGATCTCGCCCACCGCCGCGCGCAGGTCGGCGAGCGCGGCGCGCGCCGCTTCGTGATCGTCGAGAGCGGCTGCCTGGGCGGGTCCCGCACCAGGCAGCGCTGCCGCCGTCAGCAGAAAAAGCGCTGGCCCGATCGCTCGGGCCAGCCGGGAAGAACCCTCCCGAGGGAGATGCATGCAGCGGTCCTTTATCTCAGCGTGAAGGCACTGATGATCGAGGGCTGGCCGGTCGCGCTCGGCAGCTCCGGGATCGCCGCGTTGCCGGCGGCGCCGGATGCGACCACGATGTATTCCTTGCCGTTCGCCTCATAGGATTCGGTGGGCGCCTGGATGTACGCGCCGGTGTCGTAGCTCCACAGCAGCGCGCCGGTCTTCGCGTCGAAGGCGTTCTCCTCCCCGCCGAGATTGCCGGAGAAGACGAGGCCGGAGCCGGTCACCAGCGCGCCGCCGTAGTTCGGCAGGTCGAAATGGTGGCGCCAGTTGAACACGCCGGTGGAAACGTCGATCGCGTTCATCTGCCCGGTGTTCGGCCCGACCAGCTTGGGGAACGAGCCGCCGAGGTAGAACTGCCCGGCGATGTAGACGACGTCCTTCGACCCGGTCCAGAGACCGCACTCGTTCTGGCTCGGCAGGAAGACGGTGTTGGTGCCCGGGTCGTAGGCGCCGCCCTGGTACTCGACGCCGCCCAGCGTGTTCGGGCAGGCGATGTTGCCCTCCTCGCTTGGCGCCGCGGCCTGGCCCTTCTGGAAGCTGGTGACGGTGTGATCGACGAGCTTGCCGGTCCCGGCATCGAGGATCCAGACATTGCCCGCCTTGTCGCCGGCGGCGACCAGCTTGCGGGTGGCGTCCCCCACCTTGCCGCTGAACAGGATCGGCTGCATCGGCGGATCCCAGTCATGCGTGTCGTGCGGGATGAACTGATGAGTACCACTTCAGCTTCGGCTTGCCGCCGGAGATGTCGAGGGCGACCATCGAGTCCGAGTACAGGTTGGCGCCCTCGCGCACCGTCCCCAGGAAGTCGGGACCGGGATTGCCGAGATCGAGATACATCGTCTGGGTTTCGGGATCGATCGTCACGCCGCCCCAGGTGGAGGCGCCGCCGCGCTTCCAGGAATCGCCGCTCCAGGTGTCATGGCCGGGCTCGCCGGGGCCGGGAACCGTCGTCCAGCGCCAGATCTCGTGGCCGTCCTTCGGGTCGTACGCGGCGATGTTGCCCAGCCCGCCCCAGTCGCCGGTGGAGACGCCGAGCAGCAGCCAGTCCTGGTTGGTGGCGGCGTTGTGATAGGGCACCGGCGCCATCGTGTAGAAGGCGTTGGCGGTGTCGTCCACGGTCACCTTGTCCCAGACCTTCTGGCCGTTCTCGGCGTTCAGCGCGATCAGGTGGCCGTCGAGCGTGGCGATGTAGACGTTGCCGTCGAACAGCGCGATGCCGCGGTTGGCGGCGAAGGAGATGACGTGCGGGTTGTCCTTGAACTCCCACTTCAGCTTGCCGGTCGCCGCGTCCAGCGCATAGACGTGGTCGTGCGCCGACGTCACGTACATGGTGCCGTTGTAGATGATCGGCGAGTTCTCCATCGGCCCTGCGTCGGGCACCTGGAACTTCCAGGCGAGGTGCAGGCCGCTCGCGTTGTCGCGGTTGATCTGCATCGCGCCGGTGTAGTGATTCCCGAAATAACTCTTTGCCGGCAGGATCCAGTTCGCGGTGTCGGCCGCGGCGTTCACGAACTCCTGCGCGCTCGGCGTGGTCTGCGCCCGGGCGCTGCTGGCGCCGAGGCTGATCGCCACGGCGACACCCGCGACTGCGAGCGCCAGATGCGCGGAACCGGCCTGCAATTTGGTGCGGAAAGTCATGGTATCTTCTTCCTCCCGGAATCGCCGTCTGGGGGTGCTTCGCCCCATTCATCCAGCGATGCCGCTATATCCCGCACATAGTTGCCGGTCCATCCCGCTGCGCGTGACAAAATAGCCTGTGCGGGCTCCGCCTGAGGCCCTTGCGGTCATTTCTTAACGTGTGTGTCAGGCTTCTCGAGTCGATATAAGGCCGGATGATTCTTGACAGGAAATTCACATTTGGAGCGACTTCTATATTTTTCGTGTAGTTAGCCGAGCACCGGAGCGGCGCGGGCCGCGAGCGCGCTGCTCTGCATTGGACAGCACGGGCGGCGTGGGATAAATTCCCTGATATTGGGCGGCTGATGCCCTGCAAGCCGAAGGAAACATCCCGAACGCCGGGGGAGACCGGGGACACAGCGCAATCTGCCGGCAAAGGCGTCGCGGCTTAGGACCGCGCGTCGGCAAACGTCGAAGCTGAATCCTGGCTTTGTTCGAAATGCAACAGGGGGAAACACCAATGCACAAGATGAAATCTGCACTCGTCGCATCCGCCAGCGCGGCGGTTCTTGTTTTGTTAGGCACGGCCTCGGGCTTTGCCCAGCCCGTGGACACGGCCCGCATCGAGGCGAACAATCCCAACGACTGGCTGACCAAGCAGGGGTCCTACAACGGCTGGAACTACAGCGGCCTCAGTCAGATCAACGCCGGCAACGTGAAGGATCTCCAGGTCGCCTGGATTCACGTCCCCGGCCACTCGACCCGCGGCCTGCAGTCGACGCCGCTCGCCGCGGACGGCGTGCTCTACTACTCCGCGTCGTACAGCCGCGTCTTCGCGCTCGACGGCGCGAGCGGCAAGCTGCTGTGGTCCTACGCGCCGGAACTCGACGACGCGCTGGTCGCCCGCCAGACCCACTCGCCCTACAACCGCGGCGTGGCGCTCGGCGAGGGCAAGGTCTTCGTCGGCACCGTGGACGGGCGGCTGATCGCGGTCGACCAGAAGACCGGCAAGCCGGTCTGGGACACCAAGCTGGTCGACAGCCAGAAGCTCACCATCGGCTTCACCGGCCAGCCGCTCTATGCGAAGGGCATGGTCATGATCGGCTCGCAGGGCGGCGAATGGCCGGTGCGCGGCACGATCTATGCGGTGGACGCGGCGACCGGCAAGCAGAAGTGGAGCTTCGTCACGGTCGGACCGGACGACGCGAGCAAGGCGACCTGGGGCAACGATTCCTGGCGCACCGGCGGCGGCGGCGGCTGGATGCCGGGCACCTACGACGCCAACACCAACACGATCTGGTGGGGCACTTCGAACCCGGCGCCGCTCTACGACTGGTCGGGCGCCGACTGGATGAACAGCGGCGCGCGGCCGGGCAAGAACCTCTACATCACCTCGGTGCTGCAGCTCGACGCCGATACCGGCAAGCTCAAGTCCTATCACCAGGAACTGCCGCACGACGCGTGGGACTTCGACAGCGCGCCGGGCGAGTTCGTCATGATCGGCCGCGGCGGCGCCAACTACATGGTGCACCCCAACAAGAGCGGCTTCATCTTCGTCTACGACGCGGACGACGCCAGCAAGATCGAGAACGTCTGGCCGATCGTCAGCAACTACAACTTCGTGAAGTCGATCGACCCCAAGACCGGCGAGCTGATCGGCCGGCGCGACTTCACCGAGGGCAAGGTGAGCGAGCCGCTCTGCCCGGCGATCGGCGGCGGCGTGAGCTGGAATTCCGGCTCCTACAGCCCGCAGACCGGCCTCTACTACAAGATCGGCAACGAGTGGTGCATGACGCTCACCGTGCAGAAGACGACGCCGGTCACCGAGCCGCAGGTGCAGCTCAACATCGGCGCCGACTTCCAGTTCGTCGCACCGCCGGGCGGCCAGATCTACGGCCATCTCGACGCGCGCGACCCGATCACCGGGCGCCAAGAAGTGGGAGGTGCGCTATCCCGAGCCGCCGGTGGCGAGCGTGCTTTCCACCGCCGGCAATCTCGTGTTCCTGCCTGACGCGCGCGGCGTTATCCATGCCTACGATGCGCGCAACGGCGCCGAGCTGTGGAACCACGAGGACGGCGTCGGCCACCAAGGCGGCATCATCAGCTACGTCGCCAACGGGAAGCAGTATATCGCCGTCACCGCCGGCTTCGGCGGCATGCTGTCGGACGGCTACGGGCCGCTGTTCGGCGAGCCGTACAAGAGCATGCCGCGTGACGAGGGCATCCTGGTGGTCTACACCCTGCCGCAATAGGCGACACTGCGTCGTCATGACCAAGGTCGGCGGGGCAGCGCCCTGCCGACCTTTGCTTCCCGCCCCTCCTGCAATCCGGACTTCCGCATTGAGACGAACCCTTTTCGCGATCCTGCTCGGCGGGCTGCTCGCTGCGCCCGCCGCAGCCCAGCAGGCGCCGGCCAATCCAAGGCCGCGCCGGACGGCAAGTCGAACCTCAACGTCCCGGAACTCTTCGCCAGCACCTGCGGATTGTGCCACTCCGCCGGCGGCCGCGCGGCGGGCGCGCGGGCCGCAACTGATGGACACCAAGCGGAGCGACGATTTCATCCGCTACCGCATCAAGCACGGAAAGGAAGGCGCGATGCCGGCCTTTGGCGGCATGTTCAACGATGCCGACATCGACCGCATCATCGCCTATATTCGCGCGCTCAAGCCGGAGTGAATGCCATGCGCCGCGCCGTGCTCGCCGCCATCGCCGCAACCGCCATTGGGCTTTTGCCTGGAACGCGGCGCCGGCGCGGCCGCTGCAGGTCGATGCAGGGCAGCGGCACGCTCGGCCTGTGCGCGCATCCCAACGCCGCTGCCCTATGCCAACAAGCACGGCAATCCGCCGGGGTTCGAGCTGGAGCTGGGCCAGGCGATCGCGCGGCAGCTCGGCGTCACCCTGGTTGCGGACTGGGTCATCAGCTCGGCCCAGATCCGCCGCGCGGAGTGCGACATCGTGCTCGACGTGATCTCCGACACCGAGGCGCAGTCCGGGAGCGGGCTGCGGCTTTCCCGGCCCTACTATCGCAGCGGCGTCGGCCTCGCGGTGCCGGCCGGACAGCACGATCACCTCGTTCGCCGCACTGAACAGGCAGACCAAGGTCGGGCGTGCAGGTCGGCTCGATGGCCGCGATGGTCCTGGGCAAGCGCGGCGTGGGCCTGTCCGATGTTCGGGTTCGAGGATGACATGGTCGCGGCGGTCGCCAGCGGCGAGGTCGCGGCGGCCGCGGTGAGCCCGTTCGTCATCGGCTACTACAATCACGAGCATCCGGACCAGGCGCTGCGCTACGTGCCGCCCGACCCGGCGGAGCCGCGCCTGATCTGGAACATGGGCGTCGGGCTGGTGAAGCCGGACCCGGCGATGCAGGCGGCGATCGACGCGGCGATCGGCAAGCTCGCCGCCGACGGCACGATCGCCGCGCATCTACGCCCGTTACGGCGTCACCCTGCAGCCGCCGCTTTAGCCGCCGACGGCGCCGCATCGGTCTCCGCGGCCACGGCAGGCTGCCCTGGCTGCCGGGGCGAGTGCAGCACAAGGCGGCGGCCACGTTGGCGCGGCGCAGCGCGGCGGGCAGGTCGAGCCCGCGATCGAGGGCTGCCGCCAGCACGCCGACGAAGCAGTCGCCGGCGGCGGTGGTGTCCACCACGGCCACCTTGTGCGCGGCGAGTGGCGATGAGCCCGCCGCCGTCGCCGCGACCAGCCCGGCGCCGCCCATCGTCACCACGACGTCGAGGCCGAGCGCGGCGCGCAGGCCCGCCGGCGTCGGCGGCGGTGCCAAGATGCGCCGCGAGCGACGCGGCCTCGTCCTCGTTGACCACGATCAGGCTCGGTCGCGCGCAGCGCCGCTTCCGGCAAGGCCGCGGCCGGCGCGAGGTTGAGCACGACGCGGGCGCCACGGGCACGCGCGCGGGCGATCAGCGCCGCGACCTCGTCCAGATCGGTCTCGCACTGCAGCGAGCAGCGTCGTGTCGGGGCCGAGCAGCGCGTCTTCCACCTGCGCCGCGCGCGCGAGCAGGTTGGCGCCGGCGGCGACCGCGATCTGGTTGGCGCCGTGCGGGTCGACGCAGATCGCGGCGGCGCCGGTCGAGGTGTCGGCGGCGGCGACGCGGCTGAGATCGACGCCCGCCGCGCGCATGAGCGCCGTCGCCTGCGCGGCGAAGGCGTCGTGCCCGACGGCGCCCGCGAAGGCGACCCGCGCCCCGTCGCGCGCGGCCGCGACCGCCTGGTTGGCGCCCTTGCCCCCCGGCTCGACCCGCATCGTCCGCCCGAGCACCGTCTGCCCCGCCTGCGGCAGCGTCGGGACCGGGAAGATCAGGTCGAGGTTGATCGAGCCGAAACAGACGATCATGGCACCGGCTCGAACGCGACGGCCTCGACCAGCGCCGGGTCGCGATCGAACAGCGCGACGAGGTTCAGCACGGCGGCATCCGGCCGGTTGCGCCCCTGCTCCCAGTTCTGCAGCGTGCGCACGTCGAGCCCGAGGGCGCCGGCGAATTCGCGCTGCGAGAGGCTGTGACGCGCGCGGACCTCGGCGATGAACGCGGCTGGATCGGGAATCGTGCGGGGGCGATGCATGCGCACGCCCAGCGCCGCGAAGTCGTGGGCAAGCGCGTCAACTCCGCCGTCGACCGGAATTTCGCAGACGGCACGCCCTTCGGCCGCCAGATCGTTGACTGCGGCATGGGCGGCGCGCATCGACATGCCGGACGCGAACAGGCGGCGCGCAACGGCGATTGCACTGGTGAAGGGCCCGGTCTCGCGACGCAGCACCCGCGTCATCAACTCGTCAGAAAACGAGCGGTCGTGGGACATGACCCGGAAAGGCCCCAGACGTTCGAGCCGCGCCTTCAATTCTGAGTTCGTCGACACCGAGATACTCCTTCACCCATTTCGCCAGACTCCGGAGCCTGCCCTGCCCGAGCCGATTGGGTCCGCTGCCATCGATATGACAGCGCGCAAGCACAACGGTCGCGCCACGAAGCTCCACATTGGCCATCACGGCGATCTCGGATGGTTCCATCGGTCAACGACGCGATCACGATTTCCTCGACGAATTCGTAGGCTTCGAGCCGCCAGAGCATGCGGTTCAGGGCGCCGTTGAAGTGTCGCGTTGAAATCCGCGGAAATCTACGCGGATCGCGTATGTTATCAAGGCTGCCTCCAACGCCGCCTGGAACTCCGTCCATTCGCGCTTGGAAAGCCCGCTGTCCGCCTGCGTCACCGCCTCGCCGGCCAGCATGCGGCGCAGCACCGCCAGCATCGTCGCGGAGAACGTGACGGCGCCCAGCCGGTATTCGCGGAAGCCGCGGCACAGGTCAGCGGGACCCAGGCTTCCAGCGTCGCCAGCATCGCCTCGGCATAGGCGCGGATCTCGTACTGCGCATGAGGGTCGGCCCGCAACGACAGGAAATGCAGCAGATTATAAAGGTCGATCTTCCAATACCATTGCGTGTAGGTGTTCAGCGTCAGGTTCATCCGCGCCAGCTCGCGCGCGAGGCCCTGGCGGGCCGGGTCGGGCGGCGCGTCCGCGGTGCCTTCGTTCAGCATCGCAAGATAGTGGTCGTGGCAGCGCGCCGCGTCGGCGCGCAGCAGGGCCAGCACCTCGGCCGCCTCCGCCCCGTCCAGCACCGCGCCGCGGCCCTGGCGGTTGGCGGCGGACTGGGCGGCGAGGTGCTCGCGGCGCGGGGATGTAGAACTCGCGGTCGAGGATCGAGTAGCGCGCGGAATATTCGTTCACGTTCGCGGTGCGATGGCGGATCCACTGCCGGGCGACGAAGATCGGCAGTTTGATATGGTATTTGATCTCGCACATCTCGAACGGCGTGGTGTGCCGGTGGCGCATCAGGTAGCGGATCAGGCCCGGCATCCTCCGACACCCGCCGCGTGCCGCGGCCGTAGGAGACGCGGGCCGCCTGCACCACCGCGGCGTCGTCGCCCATGTAGTCGATCACCCGGACGAACCCGTGGTCCAGCACCGGCATCGGCGTGAACAGCAGCGCCTCCAGCGCCGGCACGGTCGCGCGTCGCGTCGGCTGGCTCGCGGCGCGGCTGGCCGCGATCTCGGCCGCTTGCGCCTCGGTCAGCTCCATTCGACACCCCCTTCCGAACCCGTGCCGGCGCGCCTATATTCCGCCTGCCGGCTTGCCGGCTATGGCGATAAACGGTGCGTGGAATAAGCGTAGTGGACCCGGGGGCAGTGCCCGGCGCCTCCACCATTTCCCCGGTTGTCGGGGGTCACGGGGGCGAAACAGGCTCGACACGCGTGGTAAAGACGTTCTTTTCGCTCGGCATGGTTCCGCCGTTATCGGGCCGTATGACAAGTGCCAACGACAACATGGCGCTCGCTGTCGCTGCATAAGCGATAAGCGCGGTTCGGGGGGCACCGGGCAACAGAAGCCCCCCAACGTATCCCTGCCGGCCGGACCCCTCCATGAGCCTCTACTGCCAGATCGCCCCGGGCCACCCGGTGCACGCCGCCTACCATGACGGCGAATACGGGTTTCCCGCAGCGCGAGGAGGCGGTGCTGTTCGAGCGGCTGGTGCTCGAAATCATGCAGGCCGGCCTCTCCTGGGAACTCATTCTGAAGCCGCCGCGAGTCGCTGCGCCGCGCCCTCGCCGGGTTCGACGTCGACCGCGTCGCCGCGATGGACGGGGACGACACGGCGCGCCTGCTCGCCGACCCCGGCGTGATCCGCAACAAGCTGAAGATCGCCGCCACGATCGAGAACGCGCGGCGCATCGCCGCCCTGCGCGCCAGCCATGGCGGGTTCGCCGCCTGGCTCGACGCCCACCACCCGCGCGACCGCGCCGCCTGGACCAAGCTGTTCAAGCAGACCTTCCTGTTCACCGGCGGCGAGATCGTGGGCGAGTTCCTGACCAGCCTCGGCTACCTCCCCGGCGCCCACGCCCCCGACTGCCCGGTCGCCGCCCGCATCGCCGCCCTGCGCCCGCCCTGGATGGCGCCCTTTCCGCCCTAGCCGCGCGGCGCTATTGGAGCGGCGCGAAGCAACGGATCGAGCGATGGACGAGCGCGAGCCCGCAGCGGCCGGAGAGCCTGCTGCCGTACGACGAATGGACCCAGGAGGCGCTGCGCCAGGTGATGGTGCGCGCGCTGAGCTACGTCGGCCGCGCACGGGCTGCCGGGCGGGCACCATTTCTTCATCACCTTCCGCACCGACCATCCCGAACAGCGTGGTGCCGAAACGGCTGCGGGCGCAGTATCCGCAGGAGATGACCATCGTCCTGCAGCACCAGTTCTGGGACCTCAAGGTGGACGAGGCGGCGGGCGAGTTCAGCGTGGGCCTCTCGTTCGGCGGCGTGCCGACCGTGCTGCACGTGCCGTTCGCGGCGGTGAGCGCGCTTCGCCGACCCGGAGGTGCGCTTCGGCCTGCAATTCACCGCCGAGGCGCCGGCCGCGCCCGAGCCCGAGCCGCGCGCGCCGAGTCCGAGGAACCTGAGGCGGCGCCGCCCGCCGACGAGCAAAAGCCGCGACCCCGCAGGTGGTGAGCCTCGACGCGTTCCGGCGCCGGCCGCCGGGCAAGGAATAGGAAGCGATCATGAACGCGCCCGTGCCGCGCCCGTCCGGCTTCGCCTATGCGCCGATGTTTCCGCTCCGGCCGCGACCCACGCCGTGGCGCAAGCTCGACCTCGCCGGCGTCGGCACGATCGCCTGCGACGGGCGGCGGATCCTGAAGATCGCGCCCGGCGGCGCTGACCGAGACTCGCCTTCCAGGCGTTCCGCGACGTCTCGCACCTGCTGCGCCCCGGCCATCTGGCGCAGCTCCGCGCGATCCTCGACGACCCGGAAGCCATCGAGCCAACGACCGCTTCGTCGCCCTCGACCTGCTGAAGAACGCCAACATCGCCGCCGGCGGCGTGCTGCCGATGTGCCAGGACACCGGCACCGCGCATCGATCTTCGGCAAGAAGGGCCAGCACGTCTGGGTCGAGGGCGACGACGAGGAGGCGCTCGCGCGCGGCGTGCACCGCACCTACACCGAGACCAACCTGCGCTATTCGCAGATGGCGCCGCTGTCGATGTTCGAGGAGGTCAACACCGGCACCAACCTGCCGGTGCAGTTCGACATCGCGGCCGCCCCCGGCGTGGACCACGCCGACGAGTTCTCGCTGATGTTCGTGGCCAAGGGCGGCGGCTCGGCGAACAAGAGCTTCCTGTTCCAGGAGACGCGCGCGATCCTGAACCCGGAGAAGCTGCTGGCGTTCATCGAGACCAAGATCAAGACGCTCGGCACCTCGGCCTGCCCGCCCTATCACCTCGCCATCGTCATCGGCGGCACCAGCGCCGAAGCTGACGCTGAAGACGGTGAAACTCGCGTCCACGCGCTATCTCGACACGCTGCCGACGGTGGGCACCAGGGCCGGGCATGCGATCCGCGATCCCGAGATGGAGGCGCGGGTGCTGGAGATGACGCGCCACATCGGCATCGGCGCGCAGTTCGGCGGAAAATATTTCTGCCACGACGTGCGGGTGATCCGCCTGCCGCGCCACGGCGCCAGCCTGCCGGTCGGCATCGGCGTCTCGTGCAGCGCCGACCGGCAGATCTCGGCAAGATCACGCCCGACGGCGTGTTCCTCGAGCAGCTCGAGACCGATCCCGCGAAATACCTGCCCGAGATCGCCGACGAGCAGCCTCGGCGGCGAAGTCGTGCGCGTCGAACCTGAACCGGCCGATGGCGCGAGATCCGCGCGCCAGCTCTCGCAGTATCCGGTGAAGACGCGGCTGGCGCTCACCGGCACGATGGTCGTCGCGCGCGACATCGCGCACGCGAAGCTGAAGGAGCGGCTCGACGCCGGCGAGGGCCTGCCGGACTACTTCAAGGACCATCCGGTCTACTACGCGGGACCCGCGAAGACGCCGCAGGGCATGCCGACCGGCGCCTTCGGCCCGACCACCGCGGGGCGCATGGACAGCTACGTGGCGGAGTTCCAGCGCGCCGGCGGCTCGTTCGTGATGCTGGCGAAGGGCAACCGCTCGCGCGCCGTGCGCGACGCGTGCAAGACCTACGGCGGCTTCTATCTCGGCAGCATCGGCGGCGCCGCGGCGCGGCTGGCGCAGGACTGCATCCGCAAGGTCGAGGTGCTGGAATATCCCGAGCTCGGCATGGAGGCGGTGTGGCGCATCGAGGTCGAGAATTTCCCGGCGTTCATCGTCATCGACGACAAGGGCAACGATTTCTTCGACGGGCTGGAGTGAGACATCTGGCCACGACGATCAGCTAAAGAACGATGCTGGCGCTTGGGATTGATGCGGCTTGGACTACAACAGAGCCCTCGGGAGTCGCTCTCCTTCGAAACGAGGGGGGCAAAGCTACGTGCCTTGCGCTTGCCGGTTCATACCGAGCCTTTGAAGAGCTTCGACCGGGGCAGTTCTCGCTCGCGCGAGGGAATAGAACCAGGGAGTTTGAGGCAAGGACGTTGCTGGCTGCGGCCGAACGCATTGCCGGGCGACGGCCAGACGTCATTGCAGTGGACATGCCGCTCGCGCGAGAGCGCATCACTGGACGCCGAGTGTCGGACAATTCGGTGTCTTCGCGCTTTGGTGCCGCTGGGGCCGGTACTCATTCGCCGAGTGTCGAACGACCCGGCCTCGTCGCCGAGCGCATGGTTCGGCAACTAGCGGACCTGGGCTACCCGTTGGCCACGCTCGGACAGCGCCCGACTGTCGCGCTCGTCGAGACCTATCCTCACCCGATCGTCATGGCCCTTTGCGGCAGCCGACGCCGCGTCGCCTATAAAGCCGCAAAGAGCGGGCGCTATTGGCCCGACTGCGGGCCTAGCGGGCGCCGAGCTCGGATCGGTGCCGTCTGGTCGCGCCTTCTCGACGCGCTCAATACACACATCGATGGTATCCCGCTGCATCCGCCGGGCGAAGTTGCTCTCGCGGGCGGCCGTGCCGCGAAAACATACGAGAACTGCCTCGACGCGCTGGTTTGTGCCCTTGCGGGCCTGAGTTACCTCGCTGGAACCGCGATCCCATTCGGCGACGATTTTTCAACGATATGGCTCACCTCCGACGTTGAGGGCTTCACATCCCGCGCGTGGGACGGTACCAGCACGGCAGCCCTTGAGGCAGCAGATACCACATCCTGGATGACGCAGATGCGCTTCGCCGTCGATCGCCTCGACCACGTCGTCCTGCACTGCCGCGACATCGAGCGCATGGCGTCGTGGTATCAGCGCGTGCTCGGCATGGAGCGCGAGGAGTTCGGCGAGGAACGGCGCACCGCCCTGAAGTTCGGCGGCCAGAAGCTGAACCTGCGGCCGATCGCGGCTGATCCCCACGACTGGATCACCTCGGCGACCGCGCCGGCAGGATCGGCGGATTTCTGCTTCATCACCGCGGTGGGGAGCGAGGAGACCGCTGCGCATCTGCGCGACTGCGGCGTGGCGGTCGAGTTGGGGCCGATTCCGCGCACCGGCGCGCTCGGCTTGATGTCGTCGGTCTATTGCCGCGATCCCGAGGGCAATCTGGTCGAGATCGCGACCTATCTCGCGCGCTAGCATGGCGGGCGTGCGGAGCCCTGTCGCCGACGCCACGCTCGCGCCAATGCCGCGCGGACGGCGGGCGGGAGGCGTGATCGGGCTGCTCGCGTTCGCCGCCTTCATGGGCTGCGTGCCGCTCGCCAACTGGATGATCGGCGCTGTCGGCACGGTCTGCGTGCCGAACGGGCCGTGCCTGCTGCCCGTGGCCCCCGGGCTGCTCGCGCCGTCGGGCGTCGTGGTGGTGGGGCTGGCGCTGGTGCTGCGCGACCTCGTGCAGCGCTGCCTCGGCATCTTGTGGGGAATCGTGGCGATCCTGGGCGGCACGCTGCTCTCCGTGCTGGTCGCCGGGCCGCATCTGGTGCTCGCTTCCGGGGCCGCGTTCCTGATCTCGGAATCCGCCGATCTCGGCGTCTACACGCCGCTGCAGCGGCGCGGGCTGACGCGGGCGGTGATCGCGTCATCGGTGGTCGGGCTGGTGGTCGACTCCCTCGTCTTCCTCACGATCGCGTTCGGCAGCCTCGATTTCCTCGCCGGCCAGGTGGTGGGCAAGGCGTGGGGCGTGCTGATCAGCCTGCCGCTGATCCATCTGGTGCGGCGCGTGGTGCCCGCGCCGGCGCGATGAACGTCGCGGATTTCGACTTCTTCCTGCCGCCGGACCGCATCGCCCAGCACCCGGCGCGGCCGCGCGATGCGGCGCGGCTGCTGCACGTGCAGCGCGAGGCGCTGCACGACCGGGCGGTGCGCGACCTGCCCGCGCTGCTGCGGCCCGGCGACATCCTGGTGGCCAACGACACGCGCGTGATCCCCGCGCAGCTTGCGGCGCGGCGTGGGGATGCGCGCATCGGCATCACCCTGAACCGCCCGCAGGCCGACGGCACGTGGCATGCACTGGCCCGCAACGCGCGCCGGCTGCGCGCGGGCGACACGCTGCAGTTCGAAGGCGCGGAGGATTTCACCGCCACCGTCCGCACGCGCGATCCGGATGGCGGCGTGGTGCTGAAATTCGATGCCGGGCCGCAGAGCTTTCGCCGATCTGCTCGCGCCGCGCCGGGGCGCTCGCGCTGCCGCCCTATATCGCGCGGCCGCACGGGCCGACGGCGGAGGACGCGGCCGACTATCAGACCGTGTTCGCATCGCATGCACGGCGCGGTCGCCGCGCCCACCGCCGGGCTGCATTTCACGCCGGCGCTGCTCGATGCGCTCGCCGCGCGCGGCGTGGCGCGCGCGACCGTCACGCTGCATGTCGGCGCCGGCACTTTCTTGCCGATGCGCGCCGCGACGCTCACCGCGCAGACGCATGCATGCCGAGCGCGGCGAGATCACGCCGGAAGCCGCCGCGGCGATCAACGCCGCGCGCGCGGCGGGCGGGCGCATCGTCGCGGTCGGCACGACCAGCCTGCGGCTGCTGGAGACCGCGGCCGACGCCGACGGGCACGCGTGCAGCCGTTCGCCGGCGAGACCGAGCCTGTTCATCCGCCCCGGCCACGCCTTCCGCACCGCCGACGCTGCTGCTGACCAACTTCCATCTGCCGCGCTCGACGCTGTTCATGCTGGTCTGCGCCTTCGCCGGCACTGCGCCGATGCGCGCCGCCTATGCGCACGCGATCGCGGCCGGCTACCGCTTCTACTCCTACGGCGATGCAACGCTGCTGGAGCGCGCATGAGCTTGCAATGGACGCCGCTTTCCGCGCGACGGCGATGCGCGCGCCGGGCTGCTGCGCGACCGCGCATGGCACGGTGGAGACGCCGGCCTTCATGCCGGTCGGCACCGCCGGCACGGTGAAGGGCATGACGGCGGATGCGGTGCGCGCGACCGGCGCGCGCATCGTGCTCGGCAACACCTATCACCTGATGCTGCGCCCGGGCGCCGAGCGGGTGGCGCGGCTCGGCGGGCTGCACCGGATGATGGACTGGCCCGGCCCGATCCTGACCGATTCCGGCGGGTTCCAGGTGATGTCGCTGTCCAGCCTGCGCCGGCTCGACGCCGACGGCGTCACCTTCCGCTCGCATATCGACGGCAGCGAGCACCGGCTGACGCCCGAACGCTGCATGGCGATCCAGCACCAGCTCGACGCCACGATCACGCATGGCGCTCGATGAGTGCACGCCGTTTCCCGCGACGCGAGGACCAGGCGCGCGTGAGCATGGAGCTGTCCATGCGCTGGGCGGCGCGCTGTCGCGCCGCGTTCGCTGCCGCGCGACGGCTACGGGCTGTTCGGCATCAACCAGGGCAGCGTGTTCGCCGACCTGCGCGTGCGCTCGGCGCGAGGCGCTGGCGCGCATCGGCTTCGACGGCTACGCGGTCGGCGGGCTGGCGGTGGGCGAAGGCCAGGCGGCGATGTTCGCGATGCTGGACGCGACCGTGCCGCGCCTGCCGGCGGCGGCGCCGCGCTACCTGATGGGCGTCGGAACGCCCGACGACATTTTCGGCGCGGTCGCGCGCGGCATCGACCTGTTCGACTGCGTGATCCCGACGCGCGGCGGGCGCACCGCGCGGGCCTATACGCGCGCGCGGCGTGTTCAACCTGCGCAATGCGCGCTTCGCCGACCGACGACCGCCCGCTCGACCCCGCCTGCGCCTGCCCCCTGTGCACGCGGCATTCGCGCGCCTACCTGCATCACCTGTTCCGTGCCGGCGAGATGCTGGGGCCGATGCTGCTGACGTGGCACAACCTGCACTACTACCAGGATCTGATGCGCGGCATCCGCGCCGCCATCGGCGCCGGGCGGCTCGATGCGTTCGCCGCGGAGCAGCGCGCCGGCTGGGCCGAGGGAGACGCGCATGACGGAGATCCTATGACGGCCTCACGCAGCTCGGCCGCCCCGCGCGGCTGCCGCAATCGCCCGACGAGGCGGTGCTGGAGCGCGTGCCGAACCCGCGCGCGGATGCGCAGTATCTGGTGCGCTTCACCTGCCCGGAGTTCACCTCGCTCTGCCCGATCACCGGCCAGCCGGATTTCGCGCATCTCGTGATCGACTACGTGCCGGGCGCGTGGATCGTGGAGAGCAAGTCGCTCAAACTGTTCCTCGCCAGCTTCCGCAACCACGGCGCGTTTCACGAGGCGTGCACGATGGAGGTGGCGCGGCGGCTGGTGGAGCTGTTGGAGCCGGCGTGGCTGCGCATCGGCGGCTACTGGTATCCGCGCGGCGGCATGCCGATCGACGTGTTCTGGCAGACCGGCGCGCCGCCCGCGGGCGTGTGGATTCCCGACCAGGGGGTGGCGGCCTATCGTGGGCGGGGATGAGCGGCATGGCGCCGCGCCCTCACCCCGGCCCTCTCCCGCAAGCGGGAGAGGGAGTTCCCGCCGCGCTCCCTCTACCCTTTGCAGGGAAGAGAGAGTTCCCGCCGCGACCCCCTCTCCCGCTTGCGGGAGAGGGCCGGGGTGAGGGCCTCGCCGCGCGCATCCGCGGCCATGCGCTGACGCTCGGCTTCGACGCCATCGGCTTCGCGCCGGCCACCCTCGGCCCGGAAACCCGCGCGCGCCTGAAAGACTTTCTGGCCGCCGGGCAGCACGGCGAGATGGACTGGATGGCGCGCCGCGCCGAGCAGCGCAGCGATCCGCAGGCGTTGTGGCCCGACGCGCGCAGCGTGATCTGCGTCGGCCTCTCCTACGCGCCCGATGACGGTGCCGACGCCGCCGGCGCGCGCGGGCAACATCTCGGTGTATGCGCGCAACCGCGACTATCACGACGTGCTCAAGGGGATGCTGAAGCACCTCGCGCAGTTCGTGGTGTCGCGCTGCGGCGGCGGGGTGAAGGTGTTCGTGGACACCGCGCCGGTGATGGAAAAGCCGTTGGCGGCACGCGCGGGGATCGGCTGGCAGGGCAAGCACACCAACCTCGTCTCGCGCCGCGACGGCTCCTGGCTGTTCCTCGGCGAGATCTACACCACGCTGGCCCTCGCGCCCGATGCGCCGCACGCCGATCGCTGCGGCACCTGCACGCGCTGCCTCGATGCCTGCCCGACGCAGGCATTTCCGGCGCCCTACCGGCTCGATGCCACGCGCTGCATTTCCTACCTGACCATCGAGCATGCCGGGCCGATCCCGGTGGCGCTGCGGCCGGCGATCGGCAACCGCATCTTCGGCTGCGATGACTGCCTTGCGGTCTGCCCGTGGAACCGTTTCGCGCAGGCGACGCGGCACGCCAAGCTGACGGCGCGGGCGGATCTGGTGGCGCCGGATCTCGGCGAACTCGCGCGCCTGGACGACGCCGCGTTCCGCCGCCGCTTCGCCGGCACCCCGGTCAAGCGGATCGGGTGGCGCCGGTTTGCTCGCAACGTGCTGATCGCCATCGGCAACGCCGCGGATCTTACGCTGCTGCCGCACGCGGCCCATCTGACCCGTGATCCCGATCCGGTGGTCGCCGAGGCGGCGGCCTGGGCGGTCGCACGCCTGGCCGGGCACGCGGGTGCAGACGGAGGCGCCATGAGTCGCTCCGACAAGAATCACGCCGCGGGCTGAGCCGATGGGCGCGCTGGTCAAGCGCAGCTTCACGCTCGCCGGACACCGCACCAGCGTGGCGCTGGAGCCGGAGTTCTGGCACGCGTTGGCGGCGCTGGCGGCGGCGCGGGCGTGCAGCATCGCGGCGCTGGTTGCGCGCGTCGACGCCGAACGGCCGCCGGAGCGGGCGCTGGCCTCGGCGCTGCGGGTGCACGCGCTCACGCAATCGCGTTAACGATCACGCAAAACGGCGGGTGTTTTCTTCGCGTGGGCGGTGAAAAGCCACCGCCACTGCCGTATCGTGACGCCGCGCGCCCAGGGGAAGATCCCAATGCCTCAGCTCGTTGAGCCTGACCGGCCGCCCCCGCCCGCCAGTCCGCTGATCATGTCGGACCGGCTGCTCCGCCTCGCCCAGGACGCGGCCCGCGCCGGGTTCGCCCAGACGGCGGAGCACTTGCTGGAACTTGCCCACACCGTGCTTGAGGAACGGCGCGGAACTGCCTGATCAGGGCTTCGCCGCATCGGCTGCCGGCTTCGCCGGTTCCGCGAGCGCGTGCTCGGCCCGCCAGCGCGTGAGGGCCGCGAGTTCCGGCGTGCGCCGGATCGCGTCGAGCGGCCCGGTGAGGCGCAGCCCGATCGCGGGCGCCGCGGCGGCGGCGGGCTGAAAGGCGAGGGTCAGGTTCACGGCCTGGCCCGGCAGATCGAGGGTGCCGCCCAGGGTGGCGTTGCCCTCCGGCGCGGTGAGGCTCGCTTGATTGAAGGTGATGACGCCGTGCTCGGCATGGGCTGCGACCTGCATGCGGGCGAACGGCGTGCTGCCGCCGGCGAGGGCCGCGCGCACCGCGTCCTCGGCCAGCGCCGGGCCAACCTGCGGCAGGGCGACCCCGGACAGCACCCCGTCACGCACGTCGAGGCGGATGTCGCCGCCGAGGGTCGCGAGCAGGGCGGCGGGCGCGTGCCCGCCGGCGTGCAGCCGCGCGCTGCCTTCCGCCACCCCGCCGGCGAGGTCGAGCGGCAGGTCGAACAGCGGCTCGGTGATCCGCGCCCCGGCGACGTCGAGGCCGAGGGTCAGCGCCGGCGGCTCGGCGGTGGTGTCGAGCGTGGCGCTGCCGGTGAGCTTGCCGCCGGCCAGCGCCCCACTGAGATCGTCGAGCCGCAGTTGTCCCCGGTCCAGCGTCAGCGCCGCCTGGGCCTGGCGCAGGACGGTCGTGGGGCCGACGCGGACCTGCTCGGCGGCGAGCTTGACCTGCCCGTTCCAGCCGTCGAGCGCGCCGAGCGGCAGCGGGTCCTGGCCGCTGGCGTCGAAGCGCGGCAACGGCAGGGTCTCGGCGCTGATCCGTCCGGTCAGCGTCGGCGGCCCGACCGCGTCGTCAAGCAGCAGCGCGCCGGTCGCGTGCAGCCCGCCCGCGGTCAGCTCGAAACTGTCCGCCGCGAGCTTGCCCGGGGCGCCGGACAGTTGTGCCACCAGCCCGAGCGAGCCGTCACCGAGCCAGGCGGCGGTGCCGCCCATGCCGAGCGCCTCCAGCAGCCGCGGCGCGCCGGGGTGGCGCAGCGTCATCGCGGCCTTGACGGTGCCATGGCCGAGATCGAAGGTCGGCAGCGCCTCGAGCCGAAGGTCGCCGAGATCGGCGGTGATTTTCAGGGCCATCTGGTCCGGCTCGCCCGAGCCCAGCACCTGCACGGCCGCCGCCGCCCGCCACAGCCGCGGCGCATCGCGGCCGAGGAAGGCGAGCCGGTCCGGCAGCAGGGCGACGAGCGGGGCCGCCTGCGGCGCCTGGATGTCGAGCCGCCCCTCCGACACGCGCCCGCCCTCGGCCACCGTGACCGAGCCGGAGGCGTGCACGCCGTTCACCTGCAGGTCGAGCTTGCGCACCGTGAGCCGCCCCGCCTCCGCCGCGGCATCGAGCGAGAGCGGCGCCATCGTCACCCCGCGCAGCACCGCCTGCTTGGCATCGAGCCGCAGGTCGGCGTCGAACCCCGCGAAGGTCGCCGGGATGGACGCGAGCGTCGGCGGCGCCTCCGGCAGCCAGGGATCGAGCGCCAGCCGGTCCACCGTGAGCCCGGCGCCGACCACGAGGCGCTTGCCCTCGCGCAGCGACAGGCTGCCAGTGACGTGGCTCGCATCCACCGTGCCGGCGAGCTTGCCGAGCGCGATCAGCCCGGGCTCGACGGTGACATGCGCCGCCAGCGTCGCGTTGCGCAGCACCCCGTGCGGCAGGGCGGCAAGCGGGGCGAGGCCCGCCTTCTCCGCCCAGGCGAGGGTGGTGCGCAGCGCCGGCGCCTCCAGCGAGGCGTCGCCCTCGAAGCGCGGGCGCGGGGTCGCGGCGCCCTCGGCGGCCACGATCCGGCCGGAGAGCTGCAGCGCCGCATCGCCGGGCAGCATCGCCCGCGCCTCGCGCAGCACCGTGCCGCCGGGCGAGAGGTCCACCGCCGCGCGCACGCCGCGCAGCGTGCCGCCGAACAGGGTGGCCGCCTCCGCCGAGAGGTCGATGCCGGTCGGCAGCTCGGTGGCACTCGGCCGCACCAGCACCGGCAGCCAGGCGTCGAGGTCGAGCCGCCCGGCCGCCAGCGCCAGGTCGAGCCGCGGCTTCGGCGTGAACCGCAGCGCCACCGCCCCGCGCGCCGGCGAGCCGGCGATCTGGAGCACGAGATCGTCCGCCGCCGCGAGCCCCCCGCCGACGGTCAGCCGCCCCTCGGCGCGGAACGCGACCGCAGGCGCGGGCAGGAGCTGGGAGAGATTGCTCCCCCAGCCGGTCACCCGGCCGACCAGCGTCCCGTCCGGCGCGATCTGGCCGGCGAGGGTGCCGCCGGTGCCCTGCACCGGCCCGTGCCCGTCCAGCGTCACGTCCACGCCCGCCGAGCCGTCCGCGCCGGGCTGGCTGATCCGCGCCGAGAACTGCCACGGCCGGCCGGAGAGCTGCGCGCTGCCGGCGGCGATGTAGGTGCCGGTATAGGGTTCGGTCGCCAGCGTCGCGTCGATGCCGGTGAAGGCGAGCTTGCCGAGCAGCAGCGTGCCGCCCTCGACCCGCGCCGAGAAGGCGGAGAGCCAGCGCGGCGTGCGCAGCATCAGGGCGGTGGGCGCTAGCGGCCAGGGCAGGCGCAGCTCGGCGCCGCGCAGCACGATCTCGCGAGCATCCACCCGCCCGCCGAACAGCGGGCCGAGGGCGAGGCGCAGGCGCAGCTCGGCGGCCGTGACCGTGACCCCGGTTCCGTCCCCGGCAAGGCTGATCTTCGCCGCCGACAGCGTCGGCTCCGGCAGCAGGCTGAAGGACACCGGTCCGTCGATATGGACCTCCCCGCCGAGCCGCGCGGAGGCCAGCGCGGCGATTTCGCCCCGGTAGCGGTTGAGGTCGAGCCGCGGCGGCACCAGCCACGCGGCGGCCAGGGTCACCGCCAGCAGGAGGGCGATGAGGATGCCGAGCGCGCGGAGCAGGCGCACGGCCGCTCAGCCGGTCGCGGCGCCGTAGCCGCCGCCGCCGGGCGTCTCGATGGTCACGACGTCGCCCGGCCCCACCTCCGCCCGATCGACGCCGGTGAGCACGGTGCGGTGTCCGTCGGCGCGATCCACCCATTGCCGCCCGCGGCGCCCCATCCGCGCCGCCGGCGAGGCCGAAGGGCGGCACGTTGCGGCGGGAGGCGACGATCGACCGCGGTCATCGGCTCCAGGAAGCGGATGCGCCGCACGCGACCCGTCGCCGCCGCGCCAGCGGCCCGGCGCCGCCCGAGCCGCGTGCGGATGGCGAACTCCTCCAGCCGCACCGGATAGCGCAGCTCCAGCACCTCGGGGTCGGTCATGCGCGTGTTGGTCATGTGGGTCTGCACCGCGGAGGTGCCGTCGAAAGCCCGGGCCGGCGCCGGTGCCGCCGCAGATGGTCTCGTAGTACTGCCGGCGTCGCGTCGCCGAACAGGAAGTTGTTCATCGTCGCCTGCGCGCAGGCGACCGCCCCCAGCGCGCCGAACAGCGCATTGCACGCCGCCTGCGAGACCTCCGTGTTGCCCGCGACCACCGCCGCGCCCGGCGCCGGCGACAGGAACGTGCCCGGCGGGATCACGATCTGCAACGGCTTGAGGCAGCCGTCGTTGAGCGGGATGTCGGTGCCGACGAGGCAGCGGAAGACATAGAGCACGGCCGCGCGCGTCACCGCCGGCGGGGCGTTGAAGTTGCCCGGCGCGCTGCGGGCCGGTGCCGGTGAAATCCACCACCGCCGCGCGTGCCGCGTGATCGACGCCGATGCGCACGCAGAGCGGCGAGCCGTCGTCCATCATGTAGCGAACGCGCCGTCGCCGAGCCGGTCGATCACGCGGCGCACGCTCTCCTCGGCATTGTCCATCACGTGGCGCATGTAGGCGCGCACCACCGGCCAGCCGAAATGCGCGACCACGCGGCCGAGTTCGGCCACGCCCTTCTCGTTCGCCGCGACCTGCGCCTTGATGTCGGCGACGTTCACGTCGGGGCTGCGCGCCGGGTGGCGGGCGCCGGCGAGCAGCGCGCGGAACTCGGCCTCGCGGAAATGCCCCTGCTCGACGAGCAGGAAGTCGTCGATCACCACGCCCTCCTCGTCCAGCGTGCGGCTGTCCGGCGGCGTCGAGCCGGGCGTGATGCCGCCGATATCGGCGTGGTGCCCGCGCGAGCCGACGAAGAACAGGATGTACGCGCCGTCGATCGTCGAATACCGGCGTGATCACCGTCACGTCGGGCAGGTGCGTGCCGCCGTTATAGGGGTTGTTCAGCGCCACGACGTCGCCCGGTTGCAGCGTGGCGCCGCGGCGGCGCAGCACGGTGCGCACGCTCTCGCCCATCGCGCCCAGATGCACCGGCACGTGCGGCGCGTTCGCCACCAGGTTGCCCTCGGCGTCGAAGATCGCGCAGGAGAAATCCAGCCGCTCCTTGATGTTCACGCTCATGCGCGGTGTTCTGCAGCACCGCCCCGGTCTGCTCGGCGACGTTCATGAAGAGGTTGTTGAACAGTTCGAGCAGCACCGGGTCGGGCCGGCCGGCATCGACCGCCTCGCGCCCCGGCCGCGGCAGCACGCGGCGCAGCAGCAGGTGGTCGCGCGGCGTGACCTCCGCCTGCCAGCCGGGCTCGACCACCGTGGTCGCGTTCGCCTCGCGGATCAGCGCCGGGCCGGCGACGCGCGTCGCCGGGCAGCAGCGCCGCGCGGTCGAACACCGGGCGTCGCGTGCGCGGCGCCGCCGCTCCACATCTCGATCCGGTCGACCGGCGCCGGCGCGCCGGCGGTGCGCGGCGGCGGCGCGTGCTCGAGCACCGGCTCGCCGGCGCACCGTCGCCTCCACCGCCACCGCCTCGACGACCAGCGGGCGGTCGGGGGTGGCGAAGCCGAAGCGGGCGCGGTGCGCTTCGGTGAAGGCGGCGGTGAGTGCCGCCGCGTCGTCGAGCGGCACGGGCAGCGCCGCCTCGGTGCCGGCATAGCGCAGATGCACGCGCCGGATGACCGCGACGCTGCGACGCATCGGCGCCCTGCGCGAGCAGCTCCTCCGATGCCCGCGCCGCCAGCGTGTCGGCGAGCGCGCTGCAGGCGCGGCAGGGTCGCCTCCGACAGCGGCAGCTCCACCGCCTGCTCGCGCAGCGCGGTCTGGTCCGCGAGCCCCATGCCGTAGGCCGAAAGCACGCCGGCAAGCGGATGGATGAGCACCGTCTCCATGCCCAGCTCGTCGGCGACGAGGCAGGCATGCTGGCCGCCGGCGCCGCCGAAGCAGGCGAGCGCGAAGCGGGTGGCGTCGTGCCCCTTCTGCACCGAAACCTGCTTGATCGCATTGGCCATGTTGGCGACCGCGATGCGCAGGAACCCCTCGGCGACGCTCGCGCGGCGTCGCCGGCTCGGCCGGTCGCGGCGCGCGATCTCGTCGGCCAGCGCGGCGAATTTCTCGCGCACGATCGCGGCATCGAGCGGCTGGTCGCCGTCCGGGCCGAAGATCGCGGGGAAATGCGCGGGCTGGATCTTGCCCACGCAGACATTGGCGTCGGTGACGGTCAGCGGGCCGCCGCGGCGGTAGCAGGCCGGGCCGGGATCGGCGCCGGCGCTGTCCGGCCCGACGCGCAGCCGCGCACCGTCGAAATGCAGGATCGAGCCGCCGCCGGCCGCGACCGTGTTGATCGCCATCATCGGCGCGCGCAGCCGCACGCCCGCGACCTCGGTCTCGAACGCGCGCTCGAACGCGCCGGCGTAGAGCGCGACATCGGTCGAGGTGCCGCCCATGTCGAAGCCGATGATGCGCTCGAACCCCGCCATCGCCGCGGTGCGCGCGGCGCCGACGATGCCGCCGGCGGGGCCGGAGAGGATCGCGTCCTTGCCGCTGGAAATGCATGCGCCTCGGCCAGCCCGCCGTTCGACTGCATGAAGATACAGCCGCACGCCGGCGAGCTCGCGCGCGCGACCTGATCGACGTAGCGGCGCAGGATCGGCGAGAGATAGGCGTCGACCACGGTCGTGTCGCCGCGCGGCACGAGGCGCAGCAGCGGGCTCACCTCGTGGCTCGCCGAGACCTGCGCGAAGCCCGCCGCGCGCGCCAGCGCGGCGAGGCGCTGCTCGTGCGCCGGGAACTGCCAGGCGTGCATCAGCACGATCGCGACACGCGCCGATGCCGTCCGCGCGCGCGCGGGCGAGGGCGGCGGCGGCGCCGGCTTCGTCGAGCGGCGCGATCTCCGCGCCGTCGGCGCCGACGCGCCCGCCGATTTCCTCGACGCGCTCGTAGAGCATGCTCGGCAGATGGATTTCGAGGTCGAACAGGCGCGGCCGCGCCTGCGTAGCCGATGCGCAGCGCGTCGCGCGAAGCCGCGGTTGACCAGCAGCAGCGTCCGCTCGCCCCGGCGCTCGCAGCAGCGCGTTGGTCGCGACCGTGGTGCCCATCTTGACCGCGTCGATCGCCGCCGGCCGGGATCGGCCGCCCCTGGCGGCAGGCCGAGCAGATGCGCGATGCCGGCGATCGCCGCGTCGTCGTAGCGGCCGGGGTTCTCGCTGAGAAGCTTGTGGGTCGAGCAGCCGCCCATCGGGCGTGCGGGCCACGATGTCGGTGAACGTGCCGCCGCGGTCGATCCAGAACTGCCAGCCTGCCATTACGGTTCCTGTGCGGGCGAAGGCCGCGCCGCGCGAGCATGCGGGCGGTGTGGCGGCGCGGCAACCCGGAATCCGGGCGGCCCAGCCGGCGCGTAAACGATTGGCGCACGGAAGTGGTGTAGGGCATGGTTACGGGGCGCCAACGGGCGCACCAATCTGGGGGGTCTCGTCTTGAGCACGTTCGTCGTCTCCACGCTCGCCGATTCCGGTGCCGGCTCGCTGCGCGCGGCTATCGAGGCCGCGAATGCGGCGAGCACGCCTTCGACCATCCAGTTCGAGGTCGACGGAACGATCACGCTGGCGAGCGACCTGCCGTCCATCACCCAGACGGTCACGCTCGACGCCACCACGGCGCCGGGCCATGTCGCCGGCGGCGCGCCGGCGGTGGAACTCAATTGCAACGGCAATGCCGGGCTCACGTTCGCGACCGGCGCGGACGGATCGCAACTGTTGGGGATGGCGATCGGCAACTCTTCCGGCAATGGCGTGACGCTCGATGCCAGCCGGATCACGCTTGCGGGGAACTATATCGGCCTCGGCCTCAACGGCACCGCGCTCAGCAACAGCGGCGACGGGATCTATGTGGCCGCCACGTCGTCAGGCAACGTGATCGGCTCCAACCCTTCCGCCGCGTCGGGCGTGGTCTCCAACGTCATCTCGAACAACGTCGGCAACGGCATCAGCTTCCACGGCTCGGCGCACAACACGCTGGTCGACAACTACATCGGCACCGATCCCACCGGCACGGTCGCGATGGCGAACGGCGGCAACGGGATCTGGCTCACCGACGGCTCGAACGCCAACGAGATCGGCGGCACCGCCTATACCGACACCGCGACCGGCGCGGTCAACGACCCGACCGGGGACAAGGGCTCGACCACGCCCGTGTTCGTCGTCCCGCCGCTGGGCAACCTCGTCTCCGGCAACGGCGCCAACGGGATTCTGATCGACAGCGGCTCGCAGAACAACGTCCTGAACGGCAATTTCGTCGGCACCACCGCGGACGGCAATTCGGCGCTCGGGCAACGCGCTGGACGGGGTCGCGATCAACGGGGCGAACAACAACTTCCTGGTCGGCTGCGACTTCTCGCACAATCCCTTCGTGTACTACAACGTGCTGAGCGGCAACGGCGGCAACGGGCTGCACATCACCAACTCCAACAACATCACGGTGCAGGCCAACTTCTTCGGCATCGGCGCGAACAATGCGACGCTGGTCGGCAACGCGCTCAACGGCATCCTGGTGGACGGATCGTCGCAGAACGTGCAGGTGGGCGGCGTCATTCCGCTCGGCAACGTGGCGTCGGGCAACGGGCAGAACGGCATCGAGGTCGCGGGCACGGTCAGCGGCTTCACCACCTTCAACACCTTCGGCGGCCTGTTCGCGTTCGGCGGCGCGGCGCCGAACGGCAATGACGGGCTGCTGATCACCGCCACCGGCGGCAACCAGGACGTGCAGACCAACGTCTTCTCCGGCAACACCAACGACGGCATCGAGATCGGCGGCGATGCGTCCGGCGTGACCGTCGATCCCAACATGGTGGGCGTGAACACGGTCGGCTCCGCGGAGCTGGCCAACGGCAACAACGGACTGGAGATCGACGGCACCGCGCATGACAACGTGATCGGCGGCTATCAGCTCTCGGTCATCCCGCAGAACACGTTCTCCGGCAATGACGGCTACGGGGTCGCGATCGACGGGCAGGCGTACGACAACCAGGTGTTCAACGCCTATGTCGGGCTCGATGCGCTCGGCACCGCGTCGATCCCCAACGGCGCCGGCGGCATCCTGATCGGCGACACCGCGACCGGGAACACGATCGGCGGCGGCGCCGCCACCACGACCTATCCGGTCGCCGACGTGGTCAGCGGCAACCAGGGCAACGGCATCACCCTCGCGGATGGCAGCAGCGACACGACGGTCACCAACAACGTGATCGGCTTCGGCGCGCATCTGAACCAGCTCATCCTGAACACCGGCACGCCGATCGCGACCGGCGCCAGCACCGGCAACATCATCGCCGACAACTACATCGCCTGCTTCGCCGCCGGGACGCGGATCGCGACGCTGCGCGGCGACATCCCGGTCGAGGCGCTCGCCGCCGGCGATCGGGTGCGGCTCGCGCGTGAGCCCGATGGCAATGGCGCCGCCATCGTCTGGATCGGGCATCGGCGCATCGATTGCAGCCGCCATCCGGCGCCGCAGGATGTCTGGCCGGTGCGCATCAGCCGCGGCGCCTTCGCGCCCGGCGTGCCGCATCGGCCGCTGTTTCTCTCGCCCGACCATGCGGTGCTGTGCGCGGGCGGGCTGGTGCCGGTGCGCCATCTCGTCAACGGCCGCACCATCGTGCAGGTGCCGCGCCGCACCGTGCAGTATTTCCATGTCGAGCTGGCGGCGCACGACGTGCTGCTCGCCGAGGGGCTCGCCTGCGAAACCTATCTCGACACCGGCAACCGCGCCGATTTCGAAAACGGCGGGACCGTGGTGCGCATGCACCCCGCGTTCGCGCTGCGGGTGTGGGACACGCGCGCCTGCGCGCCGCTGGTGCGCGAGGGCGCGGCGCTGTTCGCCGCCCGCCGCCGGCTGCTCGACCGCGCCGCGGCGCTGGGCCACGCGACGACGCGCGACCCGGCGGTGCGGCTGCGGGTGGAGGGGCGCGTGCTGCAGCCGGAGATGCATGGCCGGATGCACCGCTTCCGCGTGCCGGCGCATGTGCGCAGGGTGGAGCTACTCTCGCGCAGCGGCGTGCCGGCCGAGACGCGGGCGGATACGGACGATCACCGCCGCCTCGGCATCGCGGTCGCAACCGTGCGGCTCGGCGGCAGCGCGATCCCGCTCGCCGATGCGCGCCTCGGCCGCGGCTGGCATGCGCCCGAGCGCGGCGCGGACAGCGTGGTGTGGCGCTGGACCGACGGCGCGGCGGAGATCGCACTCGCGGGCGGCGGTCTGCTCGACATCGTCGTGGCGATGACCGAGTGCTACTGGGCGGACCCGCCGGACGCGGGCGTGCTTTGGCGCTGACAACAGCCGCGTGCTAAGGCGGCCCGGTTGGAGGGCAGGGTCGCACGCGCGTGTGGGGCAAGATCATCGGCGGCATGGCGGGCTTTGCGATGGGCGGCCCGTTCGGCGCGGTGATCGGCGCCGCCCTGGGCCATGCCGCGGAGAGCGGCGGGATCGGGCGGATCAGCGGCGGGTTCCACCTGCCGTTCGGGCCGGCCGTGAGCCCCGCCCGCCTCGCCTCGATGTTCGGCGGGCGGGATCAGGTGTTCGCGATCTGCGTCGTCGTGCTCGCGGCCAAGCTCGCCAAGTGCGACGGGCCGGTCAATCGCGCTGAGATCGACGCGTTCAAGGCGAATTTCCGCATCCCCCCCGGCTCGGCCCACGAGGTCGGCCGCCTGTTCGACCAGGCGCGGGACAGCACCGACGGGTTCGAGGAGTATGCGAGCGAGCTCGGCACCGCCTTCGCCGATGCGCCGGGGGTGCTGGAGGACGTGCTGCTGGCGCTGTTCGCGATCGCGCGCGCCGACCGGCCGCTGACCATGGGCGAGCAGCAGTTCCTGCTCGCCGTCTGCCATCGTTTCGGGCTCGGCCGCGACGTGTGGGAGCGGGCGAGCAACGGCGCCGCCCGCCGCCCGCCGGCCTCGGAGGGCGAGGACCCGTACGCGGTGCTCGGCATCGCGCGCAGCGCCGCGGCGGAGGACATCCGGGCCGCCTGGAAGCGGCTGATGCGCGAGAACCACCCCGACAGCCTCGCCAGCCGCGGCGTGCCGGCGGAGTTCGTCGCCATGGCCAATGCCAAGGTGGCGCGGATCAACGCCGCCTGGGACCGCATCAAGCGCGAGCGGGGCTTGTGAGCCTGCGCGTCCGCGAATGGCTCAGCCCGAACTGCGATGCGCGGCCGGAGGGGGCCGCGATCGACATGATCGTGCTGCACTACACCGGCATGCCGACCGCCGCCGCCGCCCTCGCGCGCCTGCGCGACCCGGCGGCGCGGGTGTCGGCGCATTACGTGGTGGAGGAGGACGGCGCGATCTGGCGCCTGGTGCCCGAGGCGGCGCGGGCATGGCATGCCGGCGCCTCGTTCTGGCGCGGGCGGGCCGCGCTGAACGACCGCTCGGTGGGCGTGGAGATCGTCAATCCGGGGCACGAGCACGGCTATCGGGACTTCCCGGTGCTCCAGCTCGCCGCGGTGTGCGACCTGTGCCTGGAGATCCTGGCGCGACATCGGGTGCCGGCGCGCAACGTGGTCGCGCACAGCGACATCGCCCCGGAGCGCAAGGAGGACCCCGGCGAGCGGTTCGACTGGGCCGGGCTGGCGCGCAACGGCGTGGGGCTGTGGCCGGAGGGGGTGCCTGATCTCGGCACCGGCGATCCGGTGCGCGATGCGGCGCGGCTGCGCGACGTGCGGGCGGCGTTGGCGACGATCGGCTACCGCGTGGCGCCGGAGGGCGCGCTCGACCCGGCGCTCGGCGCCGTGCTGCGGGCGTTCCAGCGCCACTGGCGGCCCGAGGCGGTGACCGGGCAGGCGGATTCCGGCACCCTCGTGCGGCTGCTGGCGGTCGCGCGGCTGTGCGCGACGCACCCTCACCCCAGCCCTCTCCCGCAAGCGGGAGAGGGAGAACGAAAGGGCCCTCTCCCGCAAGCGGGAGAGGGAGCAGGAAACACTTCACCTCTTCTGCCCGAAGCGATCGAGCCCGCAAGAAAGCCCTCTCCCCCTTGGGGGGAGAGGGTTGGGTGAGGGGGCGGCGGCTCACGCGGTGCGCTCCCATCTCCCCCTCCTCCTCGCCGCCCTGCTGATCGAAGCGGCATTCGGCTACCCCGACGCCTTGTTCCGCGCCATCCGCCACCCGGTGGTGTGGGCGGGCGCGTTGATCGCGGCGCTCGATGCGCGGCTCAACGGGCGCGGGCGCTGCGACCGCGCCGCGGGCGTGCTGGCGGTGGCGCTCGTGCTGCTCGCGGCCGTGGTGCCGGCGTGGCTGGTCCAGCGCGCGTTGCTCGCGCTGCCCGGCGGGTGGCTGGTCGTGGCGCTGCTCGCCGCCTCGCTGCTCGCCCAGCGCAGCCTGCACGCGCATGTCCGCGCGGTCGGCACGGCGCTGGCGCGGGAGGGGCTCGCCGGCGGGCGGCGGGCGGTCGCGCGTATCGTCGGGCGGAACCCGGAGACACTGGATGAGGCAGGCGTGGTCCGCGCCGCGATCGAGAGTCTCGCCGAAAATTTCTCCGACGCAGTGGTGGCGCCGGCCTTCTGGTGCGCGCTGTTCGGCCTGCCCGGGATCGCCGCCTACAAGGCGCTGAACACCGCCGATTCCATGATCGGCCACCGCACGCCGCGCCATGCCGCGTTCGGCTGGGCGGCGGCGCGGCTGGACGACCTGGTCAACCTGCCCGCCGCGCGGCTGGCGGCGCTGTGGCTGGTGCTGGCGGCGGCGAGCCTGCGCGGCGCCGATGCGCCGGGACGTGGCGGGGGGCGTGGCGGGCGGCGTGGCGGGATGCCGGCCGGCACCGCTCGCCGAACGCCGGCTGGCCGGAGGCGGCGATGGCCGGCGCGCTCGGCCTGCGGCTGGCCGGGCCGCGCATCTATGGCACGACGCGCGTCGCGGATGCCTGGATGGGCGAGGGCCGCGCCGCGGCCACGCCGGCCGACCTTTCGCGCGCGCTCGCGCTCTATCGCCGCGCCTGCGCCGTGCAGATCGCGACCGCAGCGCTGCTGCTCGCGGCGACCGCCTGATCCGGCGGCGGCCGGCACATGGCTGATCCACCAGATTTCTGTTTCATCCCCCAATAATGCATGCTACGCAATCGACATTGTTCGGGAACCTGGAAATGATGCGAAAAGCCTTGCAGATCATGACCATGACGGCGGTTCTGGCGAGTATCGGGGTGGGCCAGGCACGGGCGGACGTCATCGCGACGTTCGAGGCTGCCGGCAAATTCCTTTCCGGCGCGAGCCTCGATGGGACGCTGACGATCGACGCCACGACCGGCACCGTCACGGCGGTCGATCTCACGGTAGGCACCCCGGAGGATCTCGCCTTCGCAACCACGGCGTTCCTGACTTCGGGCTACATTCCCGGCTATCAGGGATACCTGCTCGGATTCGCGAACGGGCCGCTGGGGGATGATCTCGCCCTGCTCCTGAGCGCAGCGTCCCTCGTCGGTTACACGGGGGGAGCCATCGATTCCCAAAGCGCGCCTTCGCCGACGGGCAGCACCTCCGGCGTCCAGCACCCGGACGGGGGTTCCGACCCTCTGCAAACGGGTTCGCTGTCGCCGGTGCCCGAGCCGGCGGACATCGCGCTGTTCGCGACGGCGCTGCTGGGTCTCGGCGTCGTCGCGCGCCGCGGCCGGAGGCGGGCCTGAGCGCCGCGGCGACCCCCGATGCCGCCGCGCGCGCTCGGTCTATCGCCGCGCCTGCGCCCTACAGATCCTCGTGGCCGGCGCCGCCGCGGCATGGCTCTGAGCGCCGCCGGGCGCGGCGGGTGGCGAAGGTTGCGGCGATCCCCAGTCCCACAAGCGTCAGCGTCGCCGGCTCCGGCACCGGGGCCGGGAGCGCATGCTCATGCGGCGGGAGGTTGACGATCGTCAGGCGGGTCTGGTCCGCGCCGTCGGGCTCGCCGATGTCGTAGGAAAAGCCACTGTTCTCGCCGGTACCGAGCGGCGTGCGGCCGCGCAGGTCGGGCAGGTTGAACGTCGTGGTCCCGTTGCCGCCGAAATTGTCGCCGAGGATTGCGAACAACGCCAGGTTGGACGCGATCGACAGCGTCTGCCCGTCGGCGAACTCCCACCCGCTCGGCGCGAAGTTGCCGGCGAACGGGACGATCTCGCCGAGGAAGGGGACGTTGGGATCGAGGCCGCCGCCGGTCGAGGGAAAGGTCCCGCTGACCGCGATCAGATAGTTCAGCGCGAGCGACGGCTGGTCGTTGTCGAAGGGCTGGCCGCCGCCCGTGACGCCGGTTTGGCCGCCGCCGGGGAGCGTGTGCACGTGCGGCGGAAGCTGCGCGACCGTCAGGGTCGTGGACTTCCGACCCGAAGGTCGCGCCGAGCGGGTGCGTCGCATCGACGCCCACGATGGTGCGGCCCTGCAGGTCCGGCAGGGCGAAGGTCGTGATGCCGTCGCCGCCGTAGGTCGTGCCGAGGATGGAGAACAGGGCCGCGTTCGTCGCAATGGGAAGCAACTGCCCGGCGGCGAGCGTCCAGCCCGCCGGCACATTGGCGCCCGCGAACGTCCCGATCTCCCCGAGGAAGGCGGCACTCCCGCTGCCACCACCACCACTCGCGGGGTAGACGCCGCTGGTGGCGATCAGGGTCTCGAGCGGAAGCGAGACTTGCATGTTGCTGAACGGCTGGCCGCCGCCGGTCACGCCCGTCACCCCGCCGCCGGGCAGGGTATGATCATGCGGCGGGATCTGCGCCGTGCTCAGCGAAACGCGTCATTGACCCCGTCGGCTGCCCGAGCGTGCGCGTCGAAAGCCCGGGCCCGGTGCCGGCGCCGATGGTGACGGCGCCGCGCAGGTCAGGCACCGCGAAATTGTTGACGCCGTTGCCGCCATAGGTGGTGCCGAGCACGCTGAACAAGGCGGCATAGGGACTGATCGGCAACAACTGCCCGTTCGCCGCCAGGCTGTTGCCGGGGACGAAATTGCCGCCGAAGTCGTAGACGAAGCCCAGCGTGTCGCCGAGCGCGGAACCGCTGCCGCTGCTCGGGTAGATGCCGGAGAAAGGCGTGAACTCCGTCACCGGCAGGTACGGCTGCCGGTTCTCGAACGGGAACCCGTAACCGGTCGCGCCGGTGGTGCCAGCATGAGCCGCGGCGGCGGTGGCCATTGCGATCGCAGCAGTGCCGGCAAGCAGAAACGCTCTCATGACCCGACTTTCTCTCGCAGGAACGGAACAAAGCCGCGACGGACCGCGCGACGCGCCACTGATGACACAACGAGTACGGAATTACAACGGCTTCATATCCGTTTCGGAGCGCCCGCCGTGGTCAACCGGCGAGGGCGAGCAGCCGGTCGATTTCGACATGGGCTTCCAGATGCGCGGCCAGTGCGTCCAGCGCCGCCTCCACCCCGGCCTCGTAGGCCAGATCGCCGCGCGTGCCGAGCAGCGCCGCGCGTGCCGCGTCGTGTCCGAACAGGCCGTGCACATAGGTCCCCGCCACCCGCCCGTCGGCCGAGACCGCGCCGTCGGCCCGCCCGCCGATGCGCGCGAACGGCCGCGCGGTGTCCGGGCCTTCGGTGCTGGCCCATGTGCATCTCGTAGCCGGCGAACGGCGCGCCCGCTCGGCCAGCGTCGCCCTCGACCTGCCGCAACCGCTTCTCGCCGGCGAGCACGGTCGCGACGTCGAGCAGCCCGAGCCCGGCCGCCTCCCCCGGCGGGCCCTCGATGCCGTCCGGGTCGGCGATGCTCCGCCCCAGCATCTGGTAGCCGCCGCAGAGGCCGAGCACGCGCCCGCCGCGGCGACGTGGGCGAGCAGGTCGATGTCCCAGCCCTCCGCGCGCAGCGCCGCGAGATCGGCGAGCGTCGCCTTGGCGCCGGCGAGGATCACGAGGTCGCATCGGCGCCGGGATCGGCTCGCCGGGCGCGCACGCAGCAGCAGCTCCACGTCGGGCTCGGCGCGCAGCGGATCGAGATCGTCGAAATTGGCGATGTGCGGCAGCAGCGGCACGGCGATCGCGCATCGGCGCCCGCCGCGCGCCGCTCCCGCGCGATCGCCGCGAGTCCTGCGCATCCTCGGCCGGCAGCCGCCGCCGCCGCGGGCAGATGCGGGACGAGGCCGAGCGGCGGCCAGCCGGTGCGCTTCCGCGATGAAGCGCATGCCGTCGGCGAACAGCGACGGATCGCCGCGGATGCTGGTTGACGATGAAGCCGCGGATCAGCGCCGCATCCGCCGCATCGAGCACCGCGCGCGGTGCCGACCAGCGCCGCGATCACGCCGCCGCGGTCGATATCGCCGATCAGCACCACCGGCACGTCGGCCGCGCGCGCGAAGCCCATGTTGGCGATGTCGTCCGCGCGCAGGTTGACTTCCGCCGCACTGCCCGCGCCTTCGACCAGGACCAGGTCGGCGGCGGCGCGCAGATGCGGCAAAACTCTCCAGCACGCGCGGCAGCAGCTCGGCCTTGCAGCGCCTGGTATCGGCGCGGGCATGCGTGGTCGCGAACACGCGGCCCTGCACGACGACCTGCGCGCCGACCTCGCTCTGCGGCTTCAGCAGCACCGGGTTCATGTGCACCGACGGCGCGACGCCGCGCGGCACGCGCCTGCAACGCCTGCGCGCGCCCGATCTCGCCGCCGTCCGCGGTCACGGCGGCGTTGTTGGACATGTTCTGCGGCTTGAACGGCAGCACCCGCAGCCCGCGCGCACGGCAGGCGCGCGCAGAGGCCGGCGACGCAGCAGCGACTTGCCCACGCTCGATCCGGTGCCTTGCAACATCAGGGCGCGGGCGGCCATGCTGATCCTGGGCGGTGCGTGCAACGGCACACCGCCGGCAGCGTTCCGCGCTTGTCAAGCGCGTGGCGGAGGGGACGGTGACGATGGCGAAGCAACTGCTCGTGCTGCTCGGGACCAAGAAGGGCGCGTTCATCCTGGAAGGAGATAGCGCACGCCGCGACTGGGCGCTGCGCGGCCCGTACTGCGAGACCTGGCCGATGAACCACGTGATCGGCGATGCCGCGACCGGCGCGATCTACGGCGGCGGCGGCAACGAGTGGTTCGGCCCGGCGGTGTGGAAATCGGAGGATCGCGGGCAGAGCTGGACGCATTCCAGCGAGGGCCTCGCCTATGCGGCCGGTGAGACGCCGATCAAGTCGGTCTGGAGCGTGGCCCCGGCCGCGCGGCGCCTCTATGCCGGCGTCGAGCCCGCGGGCCTGTTCCGCAGCGCGGATGGCGGAAAATCCTGGCAGCACGTGGAAGGCCTGCGCAACCACCCGACGCGGCCGGACTGGCAGCCGGGCGGCGCGGGCCTGATCCTGCATTCGCTGGTGCCGCACCCGCAGGATGCACGCCGGCTGTGGGTCGGCATTTCCGCCGCCGGCGTGTTCGCGAGCGAGGACGGCGGCGCGAGCTGGGAGCCGCGCAACCGCGGCACCCGCGCCGACTACAACCCGGAGGGCCAGAAATACCCGGAGTTCGGGCAGTGCGTGCATTGCCTCGTGCTGGCGCCTGGGGACTCCGATCGGCTCTATCAGCAGAACCACTGCGGCATGTATCGCAGCGACGACGGCGGGCGGCAGTGGCGCAGCATCGAGGCCGGCCTGCCCTCCACCTTCGGCTTCCCGGCCGCCGCGCACCCGCACGATCCGGACACGCTGTTCCTGCTGCCGCTGAACGGCGACACCGCCGGCCGCTATGTGCCGGAGGGCAAGGCGGCGGTGTGGCGCACGCGCGACGGCGGCGCGAGCTGGCAGGCGCTGCGCGCGGGCCTGCCGCAGGAGAACGTGTTCTTCGGCGTGCTGCGCCAGGCGATGGCGACCGACCGGATGGACCCGGCCGGCGTCTATTTCGGCACCAGCAGCGGCATGGTGTTCGCGAGCGCCGACGAGGGCGAAAGCTGGCGCTGCATCGCGCAGCATCTGCCGGCGGTGCTCTCGGTGGAGACGCTGGCGGTCGATGCCTGACGCGCGGGTCGGTGGTGGAACTGCCGGCGGCGCTGGTGGCGCTGTTTCCCGGATCGCTGCGCCGGGTGGAGCGTCGCCGCCGCGACGGTCGCGGCGGCGATCGACGCCGTCGATGCGCGCTGGCCGGGCATGCGCGACCGGATCTGCGACTCCCGCCCCGACATCCGCCGCCACATGCGCATCTTCGTCGACGGCGAGCGCGCCACGCTGGCGACCAAGCTGGCGGACGGGCGCGGAGGTGTTCGTGATGACGGCGATCAGCGGCGGGTGACGGCCGGCCGGCGCCATGAAGACCGTCGACCTTCGCGAGACCGGGACGCATCTCTCCCGCCTGATCGAGCGAGCCGCGAAGGGCGAGCCGTTCGTGATCGCCAAGGCCGGCAAGCCGCTGGTCAAGGTCGTGCCGATCGACGCGCCGGCCGAAGGCGCAGTCCGCCGGCTCGGCTTCATGGCGGGGCAATCGAGGTTCCCGATGACTTCGACCGCATGGGCAGCGCGGAGATCGAGGCACTGTTCGGCGGCCGCCGCGAATGAAGCTGCTGCTCGGCACGCACCTGCTGCTCTGGGCGGCGGGCGAGCCCGAACGGCTGTCGCCTGCCGCGCGCGCGTTGCTGGACGATCCGGCGAACGCGTTGCTGTTCAGTGCCGCGAGCGTGTGGGAGGTGGCGACCAAGCGCGGGCTGGGGCGCGCCGATTTTGGTGTCGAACCACGGCTGTTGTGGCGCGGACTGCTGGACAATCAGTACCAGGAGCTGCCGATCACAGCGCGCACGGCGGCGACGGCGGATGACCTCCCGCCGCTACGTAAGGATCCGTTCGACCGCATCCTGCTCGCGCAGTCCTTGGTCGAACGCGTCGCGCTGCTGAGCGGCCGACCCGGGGGTGGCGCAGTACGGCGGTATAGTGCGGCAAGGTCTGACCAACGCTCTGCGAAAGCCCTCTGCCCCCGCCCTTCGCGGGGGAGAGGGTTGGGTGAGGGGGGTGTTCTCCGCGAGAACGGATGCGCCGTTGATCGCCGAGCGGTTCGACGGTAGGGCGGACGCAGTCCGCCACGCGACGCGCCGGCACCCAATTCGTCGTCGCGAGCAACACGGACTCACGCGCGCTCGCCCGTTGCGGCTGGTTCAAGATCGGCCCCGAGCCATTCCAACGGATACAACCCGCGTCTCACACAATCATGGAACGTCGAGAACGGCCATTCCGCCGGCGTGGGCGCGAGGCCGTGCTTCACCGAGTTGAAGTGGATGTAATCCATGTGAATGGCGTAGTCTCGTTCATCGCGGATCGTGTGCTCCCAATAGCGGCGCTGCCAAATACCACGCTCGCGCCGGCGCCGCTGGACCGGTGATCGCGGCTCCGTCGCAGGCAGTGCCCTCGAAAATGCGATCTTGATCGCCTGCCAGCGGCCGGGAAAGTCCGCGTCGCCTTCGGGCAGCGTCCAGAGGCAGTGAATGTGATCCGGTAGGACGACCCAGGCGTCGATATGGAACGGGGCGCGCACGCGCACGTCGCGCACGGCACCGCGCAGTACGTCGATCCGAGCGACGAGCAGATCCGAACGCCGGTCGAGCAGGTTCACCGTGAAGAAGTAGGTCCCGCCGGGCACACGGTTGCGGCGATAGTCGGGCATTCGTCAAGCGTAGCGTGTTTCAGAGCGAGGTCACACGCCACGTCGAGCGGATCGAAAGCAGATGCAGGCGCCGTCGCCTCGGGAGGAGGCGGACTTCGTCCGCCCTACACCATCACAAAGCCGGCGCGTGCTCTACACCGGCCGCCTCCACAACCGCCCCCGCACGCACCAACCCCACCGCCGCCGCAATATCCGGCTGCAAATGCCGGTCCTCCTCCAGCGCCGGCACTTCCGCCCGCAGCCGTGCCCGCACCCGCTCCAACGCCGCGCTCGACCGCAACGGCGCGTGAAACTCGCAGCCCTGCGCTGCCGCCAGCAACTCGATGCCGACCACGCGCGTTCGCATTCTCCGTCATCCGCAGCAGCCGCCGCGCCCCGTGCGCCGCCATCGAGACGTGATCCTCCTGATTGGCGCAGGTGGGAATCGAATCCACGCTCGCCGGATGCGCGAGCTGCTTGTTCTCCGCAACCAGGCCCGCCGCCACGATCTGCGGCAGCATGAAGCCGGAGTTGAGTCCCGGCTTCGGCGTCAGAAACGCCGGCAGCCCCGACACCGTCGGATCGACCAGCAGCGCCACCCGCCGCTCGGACAGCGCGCCGATTTCGCAGATGGCGAGAGCAAGGATGTCGGCGGCGAAGGCGACCGGCTCGGCGTGGAAATTGCCGCCCGACAGCGTCGTGTCGTCTTCCACGAAAATCAGCGGATTGTCGGTGACGCCGTTCGCCTCCGTCGCCAGCGTCGCCGCCGCGTGGCGCAGCAGGTCGAGCGCGGCGCCCATCACCTGCGGCTGGCAGCGCAGGCAGTACGGGTCCTGCACCCGCGGATCGCCCTCAAGGTGCGAGCGGCGGATTTCGCTGCCGGCCATCAGCGCGCGCAGCGCCGCCGCACACTCGATCTGGCCGCGATGGCCGCGCAGCGCGTGGATGCGGGCGTCGAACGGCGCGTCGGAGCCGCGCGCCGCGTCGGTGGCGAGCGCGCCGGTCACCAGGGCCGATTGCAGCAGCCGCTCGGTCGCGAACAGCGCGGCGAGCGCGTACGCCGTGCAGAACTGCGTGCCGTTCAGCAGCGCCAGCCCCTCCTTGGCGGCGAATTCCAGCGGCGCGAGGCCCGCCGCCTGCAACGCGGCAGCGGCCGGCATCGTGCGGCCCTGCAACTGCGCCTCGCCCACGCCCAGCATCGTCGCCGCCATGTGCGCGAGCGGTGCCAGGTCGCCCGAGGCGCCCACCGAGCCCTGCGACGGCACCACCGGCAGCAGGTCGCGCGCCAGCATCGCCTCCAGCATCGCGACCACGTCCTCGCGCACGCCCGACGCGCCGTGGCCGAGGCCTGCGAGTTTCAGCGCCAGCATCAGGCGGACGACGTGCGGCGGCGCCGGCTCGCCCACGCCGGCGGCGTGCGAGAGCACGAGGTTGCGTTGCAGGCGCACGAGGTCCTCGGGCGGGATGCGCACGCTCGCAAGCTTGCCGAAGCCGGTGTTGACGCCGTAGGTCGCCTCGCCGCGCGCCACGATCCGCGCCACCGCCGCGGCGCCGCGCGCAACCGCGGGCCGCGCCGCCGGGTGAAGCACCGCGGCGGCACCCGCAAGCACGGCCCGCCATGACGCGAGCGGCACGGCACCGGGGGAGACAATGATCGGGCTCATCCCGCCTTCTTCCGCCCCGCGCCTCGGCGGGGCAAGGGGAGGCAGCGGGGCGCCCGCCCCCTCACCCAACCCTCTCCCCCAAGAAGGGGGAGAGGGCTTTTTCTCCCCTCTCCCCTCTGGGGAGAGGGTCGGGGTGAGGGGCGAGCCGCCGCGCGGACGTTCGCCTCGCGGCCGGACGCTGCTAGAAATGCGCCTGTGGATCACGGCATTCACTTCATCTCCGGCCTGCCCCGCGCCGGCTCGACGCTGCTGGCGGCGATCCTGCGGCAGAACCCGCGCCTCGCCGCCGGCATGACGAGCCCGCTCGGCGGGCTGTTCGGGGCGCTGCTGCGCGAGATGAGCCAGGCCAACGAGGCCGCCGTGTTCATCGACGACACCCAGCGCGCCGCGATCCTGCGCGGCGTGTTCGACGCCTATTACGCGCGCGTGCATCCGACGCAGACGGTGCTCGATACCAACCGCGTCTGGTGCGCGCGGCTGCCCGCGCTCACCGCGCTGTTCCCCGACGCCCGCGTCATCGCCTGCGTGCGCGACGTGCCGTGGATCATCGACTCGATCGAGCGCCTGATCCGGCGCAACCGCTTCGAGCCGTCCGGCATCTTCAAGTTCGAGCCCGGCGGCACCGTGTATGCGCGCTGCGAGGTGCTGAGCAGCGGCACCGGCCTGGTCGGCTTCGCGTGGAACGCGCTGCGCGAGGCGTGTTTCGGCGAGCACGCGGACCGGCTGATGCTGCTGACCTACGAGACGCTGTGCGACGAGCCCGCGCGCGCGCTGGCCGCGGTCTACGACTTCCTCGGCCTGCCGCCGTTCACGCATGATTTCACGCATGTCGCCTACGACGAGGCGCGCGCAGTTCGACGCGCGCCTCGGCACGCCCGGGCTGCACGACGTGGGGCCGGTGGTGCGGCGGGAGACGCGACGGAGCCTGCTGCCGCCCGATCTGTTCGCGCGCTACGAGCCCGACAGTTTCTGGCGCGATCCGGCGCGCATTCCGGCCGGCCTGCGCGTGGTCTGAGCCGGCGCGCGCCAGCGCACCGCGCCGCCGCCCGCATCCTCGGCGTGCCAGCCCAGGGCGACCGCCTGCGCGATCAGCCGCCGGAACACCGTGTCCCGCACCGCGCCCTCCGTCACCAGCGGCGCGCAGCCGCCGCGCGCCCAGACGGCGCGCGCAAAATCCGGATGCGCCATCACCGTCCTGCCGCCATTGGCGAAGGCGGCGCGGTTGCCGGTGTCGAGATAGCTCTCGGCGGGCAGCCCGTCGGCGAGCAGCACCCCGTGCTGCGCCAGCTCCACGTGCCAGTAGGTGACGCGCGCCACCGGCTCCTGCCGCAGCGTGGCGCCGTTGAGCAGGTAGCGCACCGGGATCAGCACGCCCTCGACGAACACCGCATGGTCGGGCGAGAGCCGCACGGCGCGGCGCGGCCGGTCGAGCCCGAAGGCGTGGGCGGCGACCAGCACCGGCCAGACATCGTCCGGGCGCGGATGGCGCGCGCAGGCGACGCGCCGGTGGCCGAGCCATGTGACCTCGCCCAGCCCGCCGTCGGCGAGCCGCACGCGCGCGCCGACGCCCAGGTGCTGCACCGGGACGGCGCCCTGCTCGGTCTCGATCGGCGTGCCCTCGGCGAAGCAGGGCACGGTCAGCGCGCCGGTGTTGGGATCGTAGTTGACGGCGGCCGGTGCACTGGCGGCGTCGAACAGCAGCGAGCTGCCGCCGTAGAACCAGACCGTGTGCTGCGAGGGGACGTACTCCGCCCCGGCCGGGCGGGAGGCCAGCAGAATCGTGTCGCCCGGCTGGAAATTCGCGAACGGATTGCCCGGATCGCCGCCCTGGATGAACACCGTGTCCTGCGTCGCGGAGTCGAATACGATCGGACCGGTGCCGGCCGAGAGGTTGTTGGTGAGCACGAGCGTCCCGCCCGCGACCACGGTGCCGCCGCCATAGGAGTTGGCGGCCTGCAGCACGCACCGAGCCGGCGCCGTCCACCACCAGGGTGCCGAGCTGGATCACGCCGCGATTGAGGCCCGAGCCGGTCTGATCGACGATCGAGCCGGCGATGGTCAGCGTCTGGCCGGTGGGCGGGGCCAGATAGACCGGCTGGTTGCCCTGGATGAACAGGCTGCCGGCCAGCCCCGCGCCGCCGCCCGCGCCCGGCCCGCCAGCCGGGCCGCCGACCGCGTTGCCCGCGCCCAGGGCGCCGGCGCCGATGTTCAGCACGCCGCCCTGCTGGACGAACACGTCGGCCCCCGCGCCGAGCCCGCCGCCGCCATTGGCCGGGGCCGGAAGGCGGTAGCCGTAGTAGTTGTAGACGTAGCCGGCGCCCTGACCGCCGCCGCCACCGAACCCGGCCGCCCCGCCGAAGGCGCCACCACTGCCGCCGCCGCCGAACCCGCCGGCCGCGCCGAACGCGCCCGGCACCACCGCCGAACCCGCCCGAGCCATAGGCGCCACCGCCGCCGCCGAACCCGGCGCCCGGCCCGACGGCCCCGACGCCGCCGCCGGTGTAGTAGCCGCCACCGCCACCACCGGAGGCGAGCGAATAGCGCCCGGAGGCGAAGGCCGGGACGCCCTGGATGATGCCCGCGCCGGCCGCCCCCGGCCCGGCGCCGTTCGCACCGCGCCCGACGCCGCCCCCGCCGCTCAGCCCGGTGCCGGCCCCGCCGGGTCCGCCGAGCCCGCCGCCGCCGCCGAGCCCGTATCCGCCGCCGCCGCCGCCGGCACCGCCGATCGCCGCGTCGTTGGAGAAGCCGACATTGAACAGCCCGACCACGCCCGCGCTGCCGACGAACAGCCCGCCGCCGAGCCCGCCGCCGCCGCCGCCGCCCTCATACGCGCTGCCGCCGGCACCGCCGATCGCGGCGACGTTGCTGATCGTGAGGTCGGCAATCGCAACGCTTCCGGAATAGACGAAAATGCCGCGCTCGTTGCCGTTGCCGAGCAGCGTCGCACCGTTGCCCTGAATGGCCAGCGTCGAGCCGCTGGCGAGATTGATCGCGGGCAGATCGCTGGTGAGCTGGATTGCGCCGGCCGCGCCGGGCAGCAGCGAAATGGTGTAGGCGGTGTTCGGCGCGGACGCCGCGCCCGAGAGGTCGATCGCGGAAATCGCCGCCGCCAGGCTCGCCTGATCGGTTGCAACGAAGTTCGTCTGGCCCGACACGGCGCCGTTCCCCCAACACGGTTTGGCTCAGTATCCGGCAACGCGGAACGCCGCTGCAAGTTGCAATTGCGCGTGCTTCAACGGCAGCACTGCGAAAATGCACACGAAGCCTTGCACGCGCGCCGCCATTGTGCGGCGCGGCAGGGATCAGCCGGCGTAGCAGCCGGACTGACGCCCGCGCTCCCGCAGCAATGCCAACACAAGTTCGCAAGCGGGTACTGCAACGTCCGTGAGGTGCGCAAGCTCCACCACGGCGCCGAGCAGCGCGTCGATCTCCATCGGCCGGCCGCGCTCCAGATCCTGCAGCATCGACGTGCTGATGCGCGCCCACCTCGGCCGCGCCCTCGATGCGCTTGTCGACGTCGATCGGGAAGCGCACGCCGAGCGCCTCGGCGACCTGCTGCCCCTCCACCATCATCGCCCGCGCCGCGGCGCGCAGGTCCGGCCGGCCGGTGATCCGATCGAGCGTGGCGCCGGTCAGTGCGGAGAGCGGGTTGAACGCCATGTTGCCCCACAGCTTCACCCAGATCTCGTCGCGGATGCGCGGGCGGATCGGCGCCTTGAATCCGGCGCGATTGCAGCGCCTGCGCGAAAGTTTCGGCGCGCGCGCTGCGGCTGCCGTCGGGCTCGCCGAGCGTGAAGCGGTCGCTGTAGGTGTGCTCGACCACGCCCGGCGCGACCACCTCGGCCGCCGGATAGACCACGCAGCCGAGCGCCTGCGCGGGCGGCAGCGTGCGCCACAGCACGCCGCCGGGATCGACGCTCTCCAGCGTGCGGTCGCGGAGCGGACCGTCGAGGCCGTAAAAATACCAGTAGGGAATGCCGTTCACCCCGGTGACGAGGGTGCCCGCGCGGCCCAGCATGCGCGCGATCGCGGGCGCCGCGCCGGGCAGCGCGTGCGCCTTCAGCGTGACGACGACGAAATCCTGCTCGCCCGCCGCCTCGGCATCGGCGGCGCAGCGCGGATGCGTCGTGATGGTCTCGCCGCCGCTGATCAGCCGCAACCCGTGCGCCTGCATCGCCGCGAGATGCGGGCCGCGCGCGACCACCGTCACCTCGGCGCCGGCCTGCGCGAGCCGGGCCGCGAGCAGCCCGCCGATCGCGCCGGCGCCGAAGATGCCGATCCTCATGCGCCTGGCCTCATGCGTTGATGCCGAGCCGTGCCGCGAGCCCGATGCGCTGCAACTTGCCGGTCGCACCCTTCGGAATCTCGTCGAGGAAGACCACCTTGCGCGGCACCTTGAAGGCGGCGAGCCGGGCGGCCGCGAAATCGCGCAACCCGGCCTCGTCCACGCTCGCGCCGGCGCGCAGCACCACGGCCGCGGCGACCTCCTCGCCGAGCTTGCCGTGCGGCATGGCGAAGGTGACCACCTGCTGCACCGCCGGGTGGTCCATCAGCACGTCGTCCACTTCCAGCGGGCTCACCTTCTCGCCGCCGCGATTGATGATCTCCTTGAGCCGGCCGGAGAGGCGCAGATAGCCGGCCGGGTCGAGCCAGCCCTCGTCGCCGGTGCGGAACCAGCCGTCGTGGAAAGCCTTCGCGTTGGCCTCGGGGTTTGCTTCGTAGCCGGCGGTGACGTTGCGGCCGCGGATCACCACCTCGCCGGTCTCGCCCTGCGGCAGCAGCCGCCCCGCCTCGTCCATGATCGCGACCTCCGGCCCCGCGGCGATGCCGACCGAGCCCGGATTGCGCGCTGCGGGCGGCAACGGGTTGCTCGCCATCTGGTGCGACGCCTCGGTCATGCCGTAGCTCTCGATCACCGGCACCCCGAATGCGGCCTCCAGCGCCGTCATCACCTGCGGCGGCAGCGAGGCGGAGGAGGAGCGCAGCAGCCGCAGCCGGCCGCGCGCGATGACCTCGCGGTTGCGCTCGGCATAGGGCAGCAGCGCCTGGTACATGGTCGGCACCGCCGTCACCCAGCTCGGCCGCGCGGCCTCGAACCAGCCGAAGAAGCGGAACGCATTGAAGCCCGGCGTGCAGAAGACGCTGCCGCCGGCGCCGAGCGAGGACAGCGTGGCCGCGATCAGGCCGTGGATGTGGAACAGCGGCATGATGTTGAGGCAGCGGTCATCGGCCGTGAGCGCGAGCGTGCGCGCGATGTGGTGCGCCGAGGCGGTGACGTTCACGTGCCGCAGCGGCACGATCTTCGGCCGCGAGGTGGTGCCCGAGGTGTGCAGCACCAGCGCCACGTCCTCGGCCTGCGCCAGCCCGCCATGCGCCGGCGTGCCGGTGCGCGGCGTCTCCGCCCGCAGCGCGAAGCCGCCGGCGGCGCCCTCCGGCACCAGCGACAGCACCGGGATGCCGCGCGCCGCCGCAACCGCCCGCGCCGGCGTCTCCATGCCCTCCAGCACGACCAGCGCGCTCGCGTTGAGGTCGCCGAGGTAGAAGTCGAACTCCTCCGCCTTGTAGGCGGGGTTGAGCGGCGCGGTGGTGGCGCCGGCGGCGATCGCGATGAAGGACGCGGCCATCTCCGGCCCGTTCGGCACCACGATCGCGACGCGGTCGCCGCGCCCGATCCCCATGCGCGTTCAGCGCCTGCACGGTCCGCTGGCTCAGCGCCTGCAGGTCGCCATGGCTCAGCCACGCGCGATCCGGCGCGCCGATGGCGGGCGCGGTGGCGGCGGCGCGGGCGAGCAGCGTCGGGATGGTGTCGGCGGGATAGTCGGGCATGCGCTGACCTCCGTGCGAGCCAGCGGCATACCCCGCCCGGCGGCGGCGGTGAAGGCCGCGCCGGTGAAGGCCGTGCGGGGGAATGGTTTCGCCAGGCGACTTGTATCACGCCTGCGCGACAAGCACACCGGCCACATCCGTTCACGCGCGGGTCGCGTTATGCTCCTCTTGGAACGCCCACGGCGGAACAAGGCAGGCAAAGCCATGCTGCGCGACTTCGAACCCGGCACCCCCGGTGCGCCCTGCTTCGTGCGCGGCACGCGCATCCTGACGCCCGCCGGCGAGGTGCCGGTGGAAGAGGTTGCGCCGGGCGCGATCGTGGTCACCGCCAGCGGCGTGCGCCGGCGGGTTACCTGGGTCGGCCATCGCCGGCTCGACCTCGCCCGCCACCCCCGCCCGCACGTGGCGGCGCCGGTGCGCATCAGCCGCGGCGCGATCGGCAACGGCATCCCGTCCCGCGACCTGCTGGTGTCGCCCGATCACGCGCTGATGCTCAACGAGACGCTGATCCCGGCGCGGGCGCTGGTCAACGGGGCGACGGTGCTCGCCGATCTCGGCTGGGCGCGGGTGGAGTATGTTCACGTCGCCCTCGACGCGCCGGATGTGTTGCTGGCCGAGGCGGCGCCGGCCGAGAGTTTCCCCGCCCGGGGCGCGACCGAGGCGTTCGAGGGCGCTGCGGTGCTGCTGCTGCACCCCGGCTTCGCCGACCCGCCCGCCGACCCGGCCGATCCGCGGCCGCGGGCCATCGCCGGGGCGGCAGTGCGGGAGGCGCGGCGCGCGCTGCTCGCCCGCGCGCGGCAGCTCGGCCACGCGCTCACCCGCGCGCCCGACCTGCATCTGCTTGCCGACGGCACGCGGCTCAATCCCACCGGGCTTGCGGGGGCGATCTACCGGTTCGCCATCCCGCCCGGCACCGCCGATCTCCGCATCGTGAGCCGCGCCGGCGTGCCGGCCGAGACCGACCCGGATTCGGAGGACCGGCGCCGGCTGGGCGTGAAGCTCGGCTCGCTCGCGCTGCGCATCGGCGATCGCTGGCGCGAACTGCCCGCCGCCGACACTACGCTGACCGAGGGGTTCCATCCCCCGGAAGGCCGGAGCGGAACGCTGTGGCGCTGGACCGACGGGCACGCGCGGCTGCCCGCCGTGCCCGGCAACCTGACCGCGCTCGACCTGCACATGCTGGGCGCGCAGGCGGCGTGGGCGCGCGCGGCGCCGCCGGACGCGCCGATGCACCGCAGCGCCTGAGCGCGGCGCCGTCAGGCTGGGCGCGTCAGGCTGGGCGCGGACCCTCGCCGCCGCCCAGCAGCTTGCTGAGCATGCCCGCGAAGTCGGCGGTCTGGCCCTGCGCCGGCACTTGGCCCTGCGGCGTCATGTGGTCGACCACGTGCGGGATCGCCTGCGCCAGCACGCCCTGCAGCGCCTCCGGCGTCGTGCCGGCCTTGGCCGCCCAGTCCCGTAACTGGTCGGCCGAGAACACCTGGCCGACCTGATCGGGCGAGAGCGGCATATTGCTGCCGGTGCCGACCCAGGACTCCACCTGCTGGCCGAAGCCGGCGCCCTGAAACCGCGTCACGAGGCCCGCCACCCCGGCCTGCTTGCCGTCGCCGGCCACGAAGAGTTGCTGCAGGACGCCGGCGAGCGGGGAAGACTGTCCGCCCTGCCCGCCCAGCATGCCCATGACCTGACCAAGTAGTCCGCTCATTGAATTTCTCCCTCGCAGCTCAACCGGCGATTTTGAATAGAAGGCCGCGCCGTCTGACAATGACAGAGCCTGTTGCCGGGAGGCTGTATAGTCACATGAATTTGAAATATTACCTTCGGGACAGCTTTCATTGCGCGTGATTATCCGGTCCCTCCGCGCCTAGTATTAGATGGCTTCTGAAATGGTCGTTCAGAGCACGAATTCTTTGTGAGGATTCACATGCGAACGCTGACGGTCGCCGCGGCTGTTGCTGCGGCACTTTTGATGACGATTGGCGTGCAAGCCCAGACGCCCCCGAGTGTCACGGCAACCTGCAAGGACGGCACGAGCTTCACCGGCACCACGCGACACGGCGCATGCCATGGCCATGGCGGCGTGCAGGCCTGGGGCAACGACGCTGCGGCCACGAAGCCCGCAACCGCCACACCGGCGGCGCCATCGCCGTCCAAAACGCAGACCGCCACGGTGACGCAGGCGCCGGCCAAGCCGCACGCCGGGGCGGGCCAGGTTTGGGTCAACACCAACAGCAAGGTGTACCACTGTCCGGGCACGACCTGGTACGGGAAGACGAAGGCGGGGACTTACCTCTCCGAGATCGACGCGCAGGCGAAGGGCTACCGCCCCGACCACGGCAAGGCGTGCTCCTGATCCTGCGGGTCACGCGCGCGGCTTCTCGCGACGCGGCTGGCTCGGCTAGCCTTCGGCCATGCCGGATTCGGTGCTGGAACGCGCGGCGGCGGGCCGCGTGGCGGGGGTGGATGAGGCGGGGCGCGGGCCGCTGGCGGGGCCGGTGTTCGCCGCCGCCGTAGTGCTGCCCCGCCGCGTCCCGCGCCCGCTCGCGCGGCTGATCGATGATTCGAAGAAGCTGACCGCCGACCAGCGTGCCACCGCGTTCGCCGCCCTGCTCGCGGCGCGCGCCGCGGGCATGGTGGAGATCGGCGTCGGCGCCGCCTCGGTGTCCGAGATCGCGCGCCTGAACATCCTGCGCGCCGCGCTGCTCGCGATGGCGCGCGCGGTCACGCGGCTGCCGGCGCCGCCCGACCTTGCGCTGATCGACGGCAACCAGCCGCCGCCGCTGCGCTGTCCCCTGCGTTGTGTCGTCGATGGCGACGCGCTCTCGCTTTCCATCGCCGCCGCCTCGATCGTCGCCAAGGTGCTGCGCGACCGCACGATGGCGCGCCTTGCCGCGCGCTGTCCCGGCTACGGGTGGGAACACAATGCCGGCTACGCCACCGCGCTGCATCGCGCGGCGCTGCTTGAACTCGGCCCGACCCGCCACCACCGCGCCGGATTCGGCGCCGTGCGCGACCTGTTCAGCGAGGTGTGACGTCAGGCGTTGGCGGCGTAGATGGCGCGATAGAGGGCCACGATCTCCGCCGCGTCCGGCACCCGCGGATTGTTGCCGGGGCTGCCGGAGGCCAGCGCCTGCTCGGCCATCAGCGGCAGCTTCGCCTCCCACGCGCGCGGCGTCGATGCCATAGGCGCGCGGGCTCGGCACGGCCAGATCCGCGTTCAACGCCGTGAGCCCGTCGGCGAGGCGCGCGCACGCGGTCTCGTCGTCATCGGCAGCGGCGGCGAACCCGCTCTGCCGGGCCGCCTGCGCGTAGCGCGCCGGCGCGTGCGCGAGCGAGAAGCGCGTGACCGCCGGCAGCAGCATCGCGTTGGAAAGCCCGTGCGGCACATGGAAATGCGCGCCGATCGGGCGCGACATGCCGTGCACGAGGGCCACCGACGCATTGCTGAACGCGAGCCCGCCGAGCATCGCCCCCAGCATCATCGCCTCGCGCGCGGCGGCATTGCCCGGCTCGCGATAGGCGGTGCGCAGGTTGGCGCCGATCAGCGCCATCGCCGAGAGCGCCCAGCCGTCGCTGACCGGATTGGCGCGGCGCGAGACATAGGCCTCCAGCGCATGGGTGAAGCTGTCGACGCCGGTATCGGCGGTGATGCGCGGCGGCACGCGACAGCGTGAGCTCGTAGTCGACGATGGCCGCGGCCGGCATGCAGCCGAGGCCCATGATGAGCATCTTCTCGTCATGCGCCGTGTCGGTGATGACGGTCGCGCGCGTCGCCTCGCTGCCGGTGCCGGCGGTGGTCGGGATCGCGATCACCGGCAGCGCCGCGCGATCGGGCTGAGGCCGGCACCTTCATCGCCCGCAGCGGCGCCTCGCCGAGGGCCAGCAGCGCCATCGCCTTCGCGGTATCGATCGGCGATCCGCCGCCGAAGCCGATCAGGCAGTCGTAGTCGGCCGCGCGCAGCCGGGCCGACGCCCGCGGCCACCACCGTGTCGGTGGGGTCGGAGACGGTGTCGCTGAACACGTCCGCGGCGATTGCGGCCGCGGCGAGCGGGTCGAGGCAGCGGCGCACCATGCCCGAACTGACCATGAACGGATCGGTGACGATCAGCGGGCGCGCGAGGCCGAGACGGCGCAGCACCGCGGGCAGTTCAGCGACGCTGCCGCCGCCGATCAGGGTAAGCCGGGGGGCGAGGATCTGGAACATCGGACCACGCCATCCTGCGCCGCCCGGCGCGGCGGCACAATGCCCGCCTGCACAATGCCGGCAGCGCGGTTTGCGCGGTCGCGCAGATCGGCTACCAACCGCGGACGCGCCTGGTAGGACGATGGCATGGAACGCCTGATCGAATCGATGTTGCTCGGCCTGCGCTGGATGCTGCTGCCGCTGTACCTGGCGCTGTTCGTCGCGGTGCTGACGATCTACGTCATGGTCGCACGCGAGTTGTTCGACATCGCGGCGCATCTCGGCTCGATCACCGATTCCGACCTCGTGCTGCTGCTCTGCGCCGTGCTCGACCTGGTGCTGGTCGCCAACCTGCTGGTGATGGTCGCGGTCTCGTCCTACGAGAGTTTCATCTCGCGCATCGCCGTCGAGACGCTCGACCGGCCCGAGTGGCTCGGCAAGCTCGATCTGAGCAACGTGAAGGTCAAGGTTGCAGTCGGTGTCACGATGATTTCCATGATCCATCTGCTGCGCGCCTTCATGGCCGGCGAGCCGGGACCGCGACTGATGGTGCTGGCCGGCGTGCATCTGGTGTTCGTGGTCTCGGCCCTCGGGGTCGCGCTGGTCGATCGGACGCAGCGCCTGCCTGGAGCGCACTGAGCGGCGCGTTGCCCTCAGCCGGCGCTTCGCGCCCCGTCGATCCGCTCCGCAGCTCGACCCTGCAAGCGGGCGACGGAAGCTGCGTTTGGCACGTCTCCCTCTCCCGCTTGCGGGAGAGGGCCGGGGTGAGGGTGCGTTGAAGCGGCGGGATCGACTAGTGAATTTCCCCCGCCTGGCGCAGCGCCTCGCGCATTTTCGCGGCCGTGAAGCCCGGGGTGCGCGCCATGTCGATGATCACCTTCTCGCGCCGCGCAATCAGCTCGATCGCCGCCGGCAGTTTCGTGACCGCCTCGGCCGGGATCACCACCGCGCCGTGATAGTCGGCGTGAATCACGTCGTCATGATTGCACAGCATGCCGAACACGTTCACGTCGCAGTGCATCTGCACCATATGCACATGCGCGTGGCTGGGGCCGACGCGCCCGCCCAGGAGCTGGAAACCCGGCGCCAGCACATCGAGATCGCGAAATGACCCGTTGGTGACGCAGCCGGCGACGCCGAGCGCGTGATGCACGGTGGATTGCACTTCGCCCCAGAACGCGCCGTAGCCGGGCCGGTCGTCGATGTCCTGGATCACCGCGATCGTCGGCAGGTCGCCCGCGGCCGCGACGTACTCGTACCAGTCCTCGCGCGGCGGGATGGGCCCGCGCGGCTTCTCCTTCGCGCGAATGAGGCCGGTGCGCGCAAGCCCGATGATCGGCGGCAGCTTGCGGTCGGCAGCGACCACCGGCTCGACCGTGTAGCCGAGCGCGCGGCGTTCCGGCACCACCAGCTCAAGCCCGTTGCAGATGGTCGGCGTATCCCATTGCCGCAGCACTTCGAGATCGGCGCGCTTGAACGGAAACTCGCTCATTCTTCAACTCCCCCTCGGCACGGTCAGTGTCGCCGAGCCGCAAGGCCCCGACAACCGGCGATTGCGCGCGGCCGACATGCACGCTATGCGCGGAAATCACTCAATATCTTTCCCGTCTCTGGTGATCTGGACTAATAAGTTTCGAAATGCCTCACACCCTCGTGTGCAGCACGCGAGAAAACCTGCGGCCATTATCGCGCTCGTTGTCACTGGCGCAACTGAAGGGTGCACGCATGGGCGACACGTTCCTCTGGGTTGGCGGTGCCAACGGCGATGTCTGGGGCACGGCGGAGAACTGGTTCGACCTCACGACCAATGCACCCGCGACACGCGCCCCCGGCAAGGAGGACACCGCCGACTTCGGCGGCACCGCAAGCGTGCAGGGCGGCAGCGATGTCGGCACGATCAACATCGCCCCCGGCGCCGACGTCGCATTCTGGCCGGTGCCCGGCGGCGCGACCTACACCGCCGGCACGCTGGCACTCGGCACCGGTGCCACGCTCACGCTCGAAGGCGCGACGGCGGTGCAGGCGGGCAGCGCCGATATCGGCGTCGATGCGACGCTCGACATCTCGCGCGGCTACTACCTCGGCGTGTCGACGATGGACCCCGATCCGGTGGTGAACTCCGAGCAGGCCGAGCATTTCTACGCCGCCCCACTCACCGGCCGCTTCGCCGCGCTCACGATCGAGTACGATCCGGCGTCGCAGCATGGCGGCACGCTCGTCCTCGGCAGCAACAACATCCTCGTAGACGACGACTTCACCAACAAACACCCGGCGTCCGGCGGCGGCGTCACCGGCACCGGGCATGTCTATTCGCCGGCCGGCATCACGCTCGCCGCCCCCTGCTTCGTCGCCGGCACCCTGATCGAGACCGCGCTGGGCGAAGTGCCGGTCGAAATGCTGCGGCCCGGCGACATGGTGCGCACCGCGCGCGCACGGCTCGCGCCGGTGAAATGGGTCGGGCAGCGCAGCGTGGCGCTCGCACGCAAGGCGGCGGCGGGAAACGCAGCGCCGGTACGCATCCTCGCCGATGCGTTCGCGCCCGGCGTACCGCGGCGCGACCTGCTGCTGTCCTCCGATCATGCCCTGCTGGCGGGCGATGTCCTGATTCCCGCGCACCGCCTCGTCAACGGCGCCACGATCCGCGTCGAGGCCGGACGCGCGGCGGTCACGTATGTGCACGTCGAGCTCGACCGCCACGACCTGCTGCTCGCCGAGGCGCTGGCCGCGGAGAGCTACCTGGATACCGGCAATCGCGGGCAGTTCGACCGCGAGTGCGGCGTGCGGCCGCTGTTTCCGCACGCGACCGCCGAGCCGCTGAAGGCGGCGATCGCGGCTTATGCGGCACTGGGCTGCGCACCGCTGATGCATGCGGGCGAGGACGTGCAGCGGGCGCATTGGCGCCTGCTCATGCGCGCCTGCGGGCTCGGCTGGCAGCTGACCGACGATGCGGGCCTCACGGTCACCGCCGACGCGGCCGCGGTGCCGCTGGTGCCGATGGCCGATGCCGACGGGCTCGAATTCATGCTGCCGCCGGGCACACGCGCACTGCATCTGCGCTCGCGCAGCTTCGTGCCGCAGCATCTCGATGCGGGCCAGCAGGACCCGCGGCGGCTCGGCGCGGCGGTCGCGATCTGGCTCGATGACCTGCCGTTGGACGACGCCGCGTTCGACGCCGGGTTCTATCCGCCGGAAGATGCCGCGTGGCGCTGGACCGACGGCGACGCGCGGCTCGTGCTTGCGCCCGCCACCGCGGCGACGCGACTGCGGGTCAAGATCATGGCGGCGGGCGCTCGCTACTGGCTGCCGCCGGCCGCGCGGCAGCGGCCGGGGCACAGCAAGGCGGCCTGAGCGGCAGCGCCCCCGCCGGCGCGGGGCGAGAGCGCCGCGGATCGCTCAGCCGGCGGCCGCGACCGCGCGCTTCGCGATCACGCCGACCAGGTGCGCGCGGTATTCGGCGCTGCCATGGATGTCGGCGTTCATCGTGTCGGCCGGGGTTGCGATGCCGTTCAGCGCATCCGGGGTGAACGACTTCGCCAGCGCCTGCTCGAACGCAGTGTGGCGGAACACGCCGCCCTGCCCGGCGCCGGTCACGGCCACGCGCACGCCCTTCGGCCCCTTGGCGACGAACACGCCGACCATGGCGTAGCGCGACGCCGGGTTGGCGAACTTCACGTAGGCCGCCTTCTCGGGGATCGGGAACTCGACCGCGGTGATCAGCTCGGCGCTGCCCAGCGCGGTCGTGAACATGCCCTGGAAATACTCGTCGGCGGCAATGCTGCGCTTGTCGGTCTTGATGGTCGCACCGAGCGCCAGCACGGCCGCGGGGTAGTCGGCGGTCGGATCGTTGTTGGCGAGCGAGCCGCCGATGGTGCCGCGATAGCGCACCGCGCGGTCGCCGATGTTGCTGGCGAGCGCGGCGAGCGCCGGCAGCGCCTTCTTCACGTCCGCCGAGGTCGCGACGGTGACATGCGTGGTCATCGCCCCGATCGTCACCACGCCGCCGGCAACGTTGATGCCGGCGAGCCCGAGCTTCGACAGATCGACGACGGTCGAAGGCTTGTTCAGCCGCTGCTTCAGCACCGGGATCAGCGTCTGCCCGCCGGCCAGCGCCTTGGCCTCCGGATCGGCCAGCAGCTTTACCGCCTCGGGCACGCTCGTGGGTTTCTGATAGGCGAAATCGTACATCGCGCGGTTCCCTTTACTCGGCGGCCTGCTTCGCGCGGCCGGACTGAATGATCGACCAGATTTTCGGCGCACTCGCCGGCATGTCGAGATGCCGCACGCCGTAGTCGCGCAGCGCATCGACCACCGCGTTGATCACCGCCGGCGGCGAGCCGATTGCGCCCACTTCGCCGCAGCCTTTCACGCCGAGCGGGTTGGTGGTGCAGAGCGTGTTCTCGGTCGCGACCGAGAAGCTCGGCAGGTCGTCGGCGCGCGGCATGGTGTAGTCCATGAACGAGCCGGACAGCAGTTGGCCCTCGGCGTCGTAGGCCGCGTTCTCCAGCAGCGCTTGGCCGATGCCCTGGGCGACGCCGCCCTGCACCTGGCCTTCCACGATCATCGGGTTGATCACCCGGCCGACATCGTCCACCGCGGCGAAGTTCACGACGTGGACGACCCCGGTGTCGGGGTCGATCTCGACCTCGCAGACATGGCAGCCGCCGGGGAAGGTGAAGTTCTTCGGATCGTAGAACGCGGTTTCCTCGAGGCCGGGCTCCAGCTCCTCGATCGGGTAGTTGTGCGGCACGTAGGCGGTGAGCGCGATCTCGCCGAACGCCTTGGATTTGTCGGTGCCGCTGACCGTGAACTTGCCGTCCTTGAACTCGATGTCGTTCACCGAGGCTTCCAGCAGGTGGGCCGCGATCTTCTTGCCCTTCGCGATCACCTTGTCCATCGCCTTGAACAGCGCTGATCCGCCCACCGCGAGGCTGCGGCTGCCGTAGGTGCCCATGCCGAACGGGATTTTCGCAGTGTCGCCGTGCACGACCTCGATGCTGGCAAACGGAATGCCGAGCGTGTCGGCGACAAGCTGCGCGAACGTCGTCTCGTGGCCCTGGCCGTGGCTGTGCGAGCCGGTGAGCACCGTGACGCTGCCGGTCGGGTTGACCCGGATGCTGCCGACCTCATAGAGGCCGGCGCGCGCACCGAGGGCACCGGCAACCGCCGACGGTGCGATGCCGCAGGCTTCGACATAGGTCGAGACGCCGATGCCGCGCAGCCTGCCGCGCTTCGCCGCCTCCGCGCGCCGTGCCGGAAACCCTGCCCAGTCGGCGTTCTTGAGCGCGGTCGCGAGCGTCACCTCGTAGTTGCCGCTGTCGTATTGCAGCGCGACCGGCGTCTGGTAGGGGAAGGCATTGGCGGGAATGAAGTTGCGCCGCCGCAGCTCGATCCGATCGATGCCCGTATCCTGCGCCGCCACATCCACCAGCCGTTCCAGCAGGAACGTCGCCTCCGGCCGCCCGGCGCCGCGATAGGCATCGACTGGCACGGTGTTGGTGAAGATGGCCTTCACCTCGGCATAGATCGCCGGCGTCTTGTACACGCCGGCGAGCAGCGTCGCGTGCAGGTAGGTCGGGATCGAGGTGGCGAAGGTCGAGAGATACGCGCCCATGTTGGCAAGCGTGCTGGTCCGCAGCGCCAGGAAGTTGCCCTGGGCGTCGAGTGCCAGTTCGGCGCTGGTCACATGGTCGCGGCCATGCGCGTCGGACACGAAGCTTTCGCTGCGCTCGGCGGTCCACTTCACCGGCCGCTTCAGCTGCGCCGCCGCCCAGGTGACGATCGCCTCCTCGGCATAGTGGTAGATCTTGCTGCCGAAGCCGCCGCCCACGTCGGGGGCGACCACGCGCAGCTTGTGCTCGGGGATCTGCAGCACGAACGCGCCCATCAGCAGGCGGATCACATGCGGGTTCTGGCTCGTCGTGTAGAGCGTGTGCTCGCCGGTGGTCGGATCGAAATCGCCGAGCGCCGCGCGCGGCTCCATCGCATTCGGGATCAGCCGGTTGTTGGTGAGATCGAGCTTCACCACCCGCGCCGCCTTGGCGAACGCGGCATCCACCGCGGCCTTGTCGCCCAGATGCCAGTCGTAGCAGATGTTGCCTGCCACATCGTCATGCACCAGCGACGCGCCGGGCTTCGCCGCGTCGGTCACGCTCGCGACCGCGGGCAGATCCTGCAGGTCGATGTTGAGAAGTTCCGCGGCGTCCTTCGCCTGCTGCCTGGTCTCCGCGATCACCACTGCGATCGGGTCGCCGACATGCCGCACCTTGCCCTCGGCCAGCACCGGGTGCTTGGGCTCGGACATCGGGCTGCCGTCCTTGTTGTGGATCAGCCAGCCGCAGGGCAGCCCGCCGATTGCGGCAAGGTCGGCGCTCGTATACACCGCCACGACGCCGGGTGCCGACTTCGCCGCCGCGGTATCCATGGATGCGATTCGCGCGTGCGGCCGGTCGCTGCGCCGGATATAGGCGTGGAGCTGGCCGGGGCGGTTGATGTCGTCGGTGTAGTGCCCGTGGCCGGAGATGAAGCGCAGATCCTCGGTGCGCCGAACCGATGCGCCGATGCCCTCGAACGGCGGTGCCATGGCGTCCTCCCTCGTCGCGCGGCGCGATTACTCCGCGGCCGCTTTCATGCTTGCGCCGTGCATCAGCGGCCAGGCGGCGGCGATCGCCTTGACGATGTTATGGTAGCCGGTGCAGCGGCACAGATTGCCCTCGAGCCCGTGGCGAATTTGTTCTTCGTTCAGCCCGTCGGGATGCGTCTGCACCAGATCGACCGCCGCCATCACCATGCCGGGCGTGCAGAACCCGCACTGCAGCGCATGATGTTCGCGGAACATCTCCTGCATCGGGTGCAGCGTCCCATCCACGGCGGCGAGGCCCTCGATGGTCGTGACACTGGCGCCGTCGGCCTGCAGCGCGAGCATGGTGCAGGATTTCACCGCGCGCCCGTCGACATGCACCACGCAGGCGCCGCACTGGCTCGTATCGCAGCCGATATGCGTCCCGGTGAGGCCGAGTTTTTCGCGCAGCAGCTCCACCAGCAGCGTGCGCCCCTCCACCTCTGCCGATGCCGCCTTGCCGTTCACCGTCAGGCTCACCCGGGGCATGCGTCCCTCCCTTGCCGTCGCGCCGGCCGGAGTGTTGGCACCCCGCCTGCGGGCGGTCAAGCAGGCGGCGGACCGAACCGATCCAGCCGCTCGCGCCGCAGCCGGCGCAGGTCGCCGGCGCGTCGGGTCAGTCCGGCGGCGTCCAGAAATTCCAGGATCTGAATCGCCACCTTGCGCCCGTTATCGAGCGCGTCGCGCAACGCGGCGGCAGTGACATGCCCGCTCGCCGCCTCGATCCCGGCCGCGATCGCGACGATCTCGGCGAGTGTCGCCGGGAGGAAGAAATGGTCGTGCGTCACCTCGACCAGCCGGCCGAGGCGGGCGAGACGTTTGAGCAGCGTGCGCATCTCGCCCTCCGCCACGCCGAGCGCGGCCGCGAGGTCGCGGGTGCGCGGCGGGCGGAAGCGCGCGGCGGCGATGCGCGGGCGGATCTGCGCCCAGCGCCGCTCCTCGACCGGCGAGAGCACCACGCGGTGGGCGGGCAGGCGCAGCCACGGCCCGTCCTGCTCGACCTCGCCGCGGCGCAGCGCGGCCGTCAGCAGGGCGGTGAACAGCGGCGGCGGCAGGCGCCCGCGCAGCCGCGCCGGCGGCAGGCCGGGTTCGTCGGGATGGGCCGCGTGGTGGGCGCCGAGCGTTGCCAGGAGATCGCGCCGCAACGCCGCCAGCCCGCTCTCCGGCACCGCGAAGCCGCCGAGGGCGACGGCACCCGCCGCGCGCAGCAGGTCCGGCTGCGCCTCGGGCCGCAGATTGTGCGCCCGGCAGAACGCGGCCAAGGCCACCGGCCCGTCGGCCAGCAGTGCCGCCAGCGCCTGCGGCGCGGGTTGCGCCTGCGCGGGCAGCAGGTGCAACCGCGCCGGCGTCCGGGCCCCGCGGCGCGGCGGGAACGGGTCGAGCACCACGCCGCCGCCGATCGTCCGTGCCGCCGCCGCGTCGCGCAGCACGAACCGGTCGCCCGCCAGCGCGCCGATCGCGCGCTCGAGGTGCAGCCGCGCCAGGCCCGGCGCGAGCGGCACCAGCCGCGCGGTCACGTGCGCGGCCGCGAGATGCAGATGCACCGGGAGCCCGGCCCCCGGCTCCGGCGCGCCCGGCAGCAGGCGCAGCGAGGCGTCGAGCATGGCGGTGGGCGCGTGGATCTCGGGGTGCAGCACCCAGTCGCCGCGGACGACCTGCGCCTTCTCGGCGCCGGTGATGTTGAGCGCCACCCGCGCCCCGGCCGAAGCGGCCTCCGCGGGGCGGTTGTGGGCATGCAGCCCGCGCACCCGCACCGGGATTCCGGCGGGCGAGAGCATCAGCCGGTCCCCACGTGCCACCGCCCCCGCGACCAGGGTGCCGGTCACGACCAGCCCGGCGCCGGCGACGGTGAACGCCCGATCGACCGCGAGGCGCGGATAGCCCGCTTCGTCGCGCGGCCGTGCCCCGATCGCCGCCAGTGCGGCGCGCAGGGCCGCGACCCCCTCCCCGGTCTCGGCCGAGACGGGCAACACGGGCGCTTGTGCGAGTCCGGTTCCCGCGAGCAGCGCCGCCACCTCCACTGCCACGGCGCCGAGCCGCGCGCCGGGCAGGTCGATGCGGGTCAGCGCGACCACGCCCCGGTCGATCCCCAGCAGGTCGAGAATCCGGAGATGCTCGACGGTCTGCGGCATCACCCCCTCGTCGGCCGCCACCACCAGCAGCGCCGCGTCGATCCCGCCCGCGCCAGCGAGCATGGTCGCCACCAGCCGCTCGTGCCCCGGCACGTCGATGAAGCCCCAGTCGCCGGCATAGGCGTAGCCGAGGTCGATGGTCATGCCCCGCCGCCGCTCTTCCGGCAGCCGGTCGCCCGGCGTGCCGGTCAGCGCGCGCACCAGCGCGGTCTTGCCGTGGTCGACATGGCCCGCGGTGCCGATGATCAACTCTTGGCTTTCCTTCCCCGCCCCGGCATGCGTAAGCCGCCGGCCATGCCCGCGTTCCTCGCCCGCCTCATCCATCCGGATCGGCTTGCCGTGCTCGCCCAGTTCCTGCGCTTCGGCGCGGTCGGCGGCGTCGGCTTCCTCATGGATACCGCAACCGTCTATGCCACGCGCGGCGCGCTCGGGCTGTACGGCGCCGGGGCTGCTCGCCTATCTGGTCGCGGCGACGGGCAACTGGATCCTGAACCGGCTCTGGACCTTCCGCGGCCAGAGCAGCGGCCCGGCGCATCGCGAGTGGGCACGGTTCCTGGGGGCGAACGCGCTCGGGTTCGTGCTGAACCGTGGCGCCTACTTCGGCCTCGTGACAGTCTCGCAAGTCTGCGCCGACCATCCAGTGATCGCGGTCGCCGCCGGATCGCTCACCGGAATGTTGGCGAACTTCAACCTCTCTCGCCGCTTAGTATTCACCGGCGGCGATGTGACCGGGCGCTGAGATGGATACCTTGCTCGAGCAGGCGGACAAGCTGCTTCCCGAGGCGACCCGGTCGGCGAACCTCCGCGTCGCCGTGGTGATCCCCTGCCACAACGAGGCGATCGCCATCCCGAAGGTCGTCGCCGATTTCCGCGCCGCGCTGCCCGGCGCACGGGTGATCGTCTACGACAACAACTCGACCGACGAGACTGTGGCGGCGGCGCAGGCGGCGGGTGCCATGGTGCGGCGCGAGATGCTGCAGGGCAAGGGCTACGTGATCCGCCGCGCCTTCGCCGATGTCGAGGCCGATGTCTATGTCATGGTCGATGGCGACGACACCTACGACGCCGCGGCGGCGCCGGGAATGGTGCGGCGGCTGGTCGAAGAGCAGCTCGACATGGTCACTGCGACGCGCATCGCCGACTGGCCCGCGGGCTACCGGCGCGGCCACCGCTTCGGCAACCGGCTGCTGACCCGGCTCGTGTGCTACACCTTCGGCAGCCGCGTGACCGACATGCTCTCGGGCTATCGCGTCTTCTCGCGCCGGTTCGTGAAATCGTTTCCCGCGCTCTCGGCGGGCTTCGAGATCGAGACCGAGGTCACGGTGCACGCGCTGGAACTCGCGATGCCGGTCGCCGAGGTCGCGGCGCGCTACCGGGACCGGCCGGTGGGCAGCCGCTCGAAGCTGCACACGGTCAGCGATGGCCTTCGGATTCTGCGCACCATCCTCGTGCTGGTGAAGCAGGAGCGCCCGCTGCAGTTCTTCGCCCTCGCCGGGCTGCTGCTGCTGCTGGCCGGGGTGGCGCTCGGCGTTCCCGTGATCGTGCAGTTCCTGCACACCGGCCTGGTGCCGCGCCTGCCGACGGCGGTGCTGGCGACCGGGCTCGTGCTGCTGTCGTTCCTGTCGTTCTCCTGCGGGCTGATCCTGGAGTCCGTGGCGCGCGGCCGGAAGGAGATGAAGCGGCTCGCCTATCTCGCCATCCCGGCGCTCGCCGCCCCGTATTGACGCGGGCGCCCGGCGGGGCGAGGGAGGGTGATGCGCAGCGCGCTGGCACCCCTCGCCCTCCTGCCGCTCCTGCTCGGCGCCGCTCCCGCGGGGTCGCCCGAAGGACCGGCGCAGGGGCCGGCCCCCGGGCCGGTGCAGGTGATCGGACGGCCGGTCGCCGGCTGCATCGCGGGCGCCGTGCGCCTGCCGCAGACGGCGCCGGGCCTGGAGACGATCCATGCCAGCCGCAGCCGCTTCTGGGGCCACCCGGACACGATTGCCGCGCTCCTCCTGCTCGGGCGGGAGGTGCGAGCGGCGGGGCTGCCCGATCTGCTTATGGGCGACATCGCGGCGCCGCGCGGCGGGCCGCTGCCGGGCGGCCATGCCAGCCATCAGCTCGGGCTCGACGCCGATATCTGGCTCGACCTTGCGCCCCGCGGCGTGCTGAGCGCGGCGGCCCGGGAGACGATCGAGCCGCCGAGCCTCGTGCGTGCGGACGGCCGGGCGGTCGATCCGGCCCGCTGGACGCCGCAGCACGTGACGCTGCTGCGGCTCGCCGCCGGCCTGCCGGGCGTCGATCGGATCCTGGTCAATCCCGCGATCAAGCAGCAGCTCTGCCGCGAGGTGACGGGGGATCGCGCGTGGCTGCGGCTGATCCGGCCGTGGTGGGGGCATGCGAGCCACATGCACATCCGCTTCCGCTGCCCTGCCGACCAGCCGCGCTGCGTGCAGGCCACGCCGCCGCCGGCAGGCGACGGCTGCGACGCGACGCTGCAATGGTGGTTCGACCAGCTCGACCACCCTGCCCCGCCCTCGCCGCCCGCGCCGCCGCCGCCGCTGCCCGCCGCCTGCCGGACGATTCTCGGGGAATGACCTTCGACCGCCGTGCCGCCGCCGTTGCCGCCGCTGGCATCAGCACCTTTCTCAACCTCTACACGCCGCAGGCGATCCTGCCATCGCTGGCCAGCGCCTTCGCGATCGCGCCGGCCCGCACCGGGCTCGCCATCACCGCCCCCCTGCTCGCCGTCGCCCTGGTCGCGCCGTTCGCCGGCGCGATCTCCGACACGCTCGGGCGCAAGCGCCTGATCGTCGGCGCCGCGGCGGCGCTGGTGGTGCCCACCCTGCTCGCGGCCGGCGCGCAGACCTTCCCCGCGCTGCTGCTCTGGCGCTTCCTGCAGGGGCTGCTGCTGCCGTTCATCTTCGCCGTCACCATCGCCTATGTCGGCGAGGAGTGCGAAGGCCCGGCGGCGATCCGGGTCGCGGGCGTCTATTCGTCGGGCGCGATCTTCGGCGGGTTCGCCGGCCGCTTCGTGACCGGCATCGCGGCGCACTGGGGCGGGTGGCGGCTGGGCTTTGCGGCGATCGCGGCGCTGACCGCGCTCGGCGCCGCCTTCATCGCCGCGACGCTGCCGCGCGAGCGCAAGTTCCACCCGGTGCGTGGCGGCGTGCAGGCGACGCTCGCCGGCTGGCGCGAGCACGTGCGCAACCCGCTGCTGTGGGGCACTTGCGCGGTGGGGTTCGGCATGCTGTTCAGCATCGTCGGCACCTTCACCTTCGTGAACTTCCGGCTTGCCGCGCCCCCCTTCTCGCTCAACCCGGCGGCCCTGGGCTCCGTCTTTGCGGTCTATCTCGTGGGCGTGGTGACGACGCCGCTGGCGACGCGGCTCGCGGTGCGGATCGGCCGGCAGCGCACCGCGATGCTGGTCGCGGCGGTCGCGATCGGCGGCGAGCTGCTCACGCTGCTGCCGAGCCTGCCGGCCGTGGTGCTCGGTCTGGCGGCCCTGAGCGCCGGGCTGTTCGTCGCCCAGGCACTGGGGCTCGGTTTCATCGGCGTGGCGGTGCCGCGCGCGCGGTCCTCCGCCGTCGGTCTCTATGTGACCATCTACTACATCGGCGGCGCGCTGGGCGGGTTCCTGCCCGCCTGGGTCTGGCACCGGGCGGGCTGGCCCGGATGCGTCGCGCTGTTCTGCACGACGATCGCGCTCATGGGCGCAGCGGCATGGATCACGTTCAAGGAGCGCGGGCGTTCCGCAGCCTGAGGCTTCCCGCCCCTACAGCAGCGCCGCCAGCCGCCGCATGGTGCGCACGAACCCGGCCTCGATCTCGCGCCCGCGCAGATGCGCGCCGTAGCGCACCACCCAGCAGCCCGCCACCATCACATGCCGCACCGGCGTCTCGTTGCCCGAAAACACCCAGGCGTCCAGCAGCGACGTGCCCCGCCGCCCGGCCAGCACCGGATGGTCGGTGTCCAGCACGACAAGGTCGGCGCGGCGCCCGGGCGCGATCACGCCGGCCTCGCGCCCCAGCGCCTGCGCGCCCCCGGCCGCCGCGCGCGCCAGCAGCGCCGACCGCGACCGAGGCGCCGGGCCGCGACTCGCTCACGTTGCGCGCCTCGTTCTGGAGCCGGCGGACGTATTCCAGCCAGCGCAGCTCCTCGACCGGGCTCGTGGAGACGTTGCTGTCGCTGCCGATGCCGAACCGCCCCCCGGCTTCGAGGTAGGGGCGGAGGGAAAAAATCCCGTCGCCGAGATTGGCTTCCGTGGTCTGGCAAAGCCCCGCCACCGCGCCGCTCGCGGCGAGCCGCCGGCACTCGGCCGCGTCGCTGTGGGTCGCGTGCACCACGCACCAGCGCGGGCCGAGCGGCGCGTGGTCGAGCAGCCAGGCGACCGGCCGGGCGCCGCTCCAGGCGACGCAGTCCTCGACCTCGCGCCGCTGCTCCGCGGCGTGGATGTGCAGCGGCGTCGCCGGGCCGAGCGCGTCGGCCAGGGCCACCACGCGCGCCAGGTCGTCCGGCGCCACGGCCCGCAGGCTGTGCGGCGCGAGCCCGATCGGCACATGCCGCGCCAGCCGCTCGCACAGCGCCGCGTAGGCGTCGGGATCGAGCAGGAAGCGGCGCTGCCCGGCGCCGGGCAGCGCCGCGCCGAAGCCGCCGAAGCGGTACAGCACCGGCAGCAGCGTGAGCCCGATCCCCGCCGCCTCCGCCGCCGCCGCGACGCGCAAGGCCAGCTCCGCCGGCTCGGCATAGGCGCGGCCGTCGGGTGCGTTGTGCAGGTAGTGGAACTCGCCGACCGCGGTGTAGCCCTGCAGCAGGCACTCGACATAGAGCTGCGCCGCGATCGCCTGCACGTCGTCCGGCCCGAGGGCGGCCAGGAAGCGGTACATGACCTCGCGCCAGCGCCAGAACGTGTCGCCCTCCGGCCCGGCCCGCTCGGCAAGCCCGGCCATGGCGCGCTGGAAGGCGTGACTGTGGACATTCGCGATGCCCGGGACGACAAGGCCGGCCAGACGCTCGCCGCCTGCCGCGTCCGTCTGCACGGCGGCGATGCGGCCGTCGGCGCCGATGTCGATGCGCACATGTTCGACCACCTCCGTGCCGAGCAGCGCGGCATCGGCCAGGTAGGAGGCGGCGTTGCCGGCAACGGCGTCCTGGGGATTCATGGAATGGCGCGCGGCATGACCTCCCGCGGCACTGTGCGGAGATGAGGCGGAAATGCAAGCGCCGCGCGTCGCGGCTTTGGCGATGTATGATGCGCCGCCGCTCAACGCCGCCAACGATGCGCTGTGGGCGGCGATCGCGGCGCGGGTGCCGGGCGCGCCGGCGAAACTCACGCGCGGCCGGCCCCTCGAGTCGGTGTGGACGGATCCGGGACTGGTCCTCGCCCAGGCGTGCGGCTGGCCGCTGATCACGCGGCTGGCCGGGCAGGTTCAGCTCGTCGCCACCGCCTGCTACGCGCTGCCCGGCTGCGCCGGCGCGACGCATTGCGGCTTCGTCGTCGTGCGCACGGCCGACCCGGCGCGCGGCCTCGCCGAGCTGCGGGGCCGGCGGCTGGCGTTGAACACCTGGGACAGCAACACCGGCATGAACCTGCTGCGCGCCGCGGTGGCACCGCTCGCGCGGCATGGGCGCTTCTTCAGCGCCGTCTACGTCACCGGCACGCATGCCGCCAGCCTGCGCGCGGTCGCGGACGGCACCGTCGATGCCGCAAGCGTGGACTGCGTCACCTTCGGCCTGTTGCAGCGCCATCGTCCCGCCGCCGTCGCCGGGCTTGCGCGTTCTCGCGCACACGCCGGCCTCCCCCGGCCTGCCGCTGATCACGCGCGGCGATGCGAGTGCCGCCGAGGTCGGCGCCCTGCGCGCGGCGCTGTGCGCCACGCGCGACACGCCCGCCGCGCGCGCGCTCGGCCTCACCGGCTTCGAGATTCTTCCCCTCGCGGCCTACGAAGTTCTGCGCGACATGGAAGCGGAGGCGGTCCGACGCGGCTACGCCGCCCTCGCCTGAGCCTCGACGCCGAGGAACGCGCGCAGCGAACGCTCGATCGCGGCGCGCGGCAGGCCCTGCACGATGAACACAAGCCGCGAGCGGCGATCCGCATCGGGCCACGCGCGCAGGTGCACCGGCGGATGCACGAGATGCTGCACGCCATGCACCGCAACCGGCGCCTCCGCGCCGGCCACCGCGAGAATCCCCTTCACCCGCAGGATGCGTTCGCCGTGGCGGTTGAGCAGCATGGTGAGCCAGACGCCGAACGCGACCCAGTCCAGCGGCGCGTCGAAGGTGAGCGCGAACGCTTCGATGTCGCCGCCATGCCCGGGCAAATCGGCGGTGAGTGCCGAGCCGAACCACGCGCGCGCGCCGGCAGCGTCGGGCGCGAGCAGCCGCGCGGCGTCAATCGGCGCCTCGGCCGCTTGCAGCAGCGGCGCGGTCGGGTTGATCGCGCGCAGCGCCGCGAGCAGCGCGGCCGTGGTCGCAGCGTCGGCAAGGTCGGTCTTCGTGACCACGAGCCGGTCCGCGGCAGCAACCTGGCGCGTGCTCACGGCATGGCGCGCGAGGTTCGCGGCCCCGTTCGGCGCATCGACGACGGTAACAACGTTGCCCGGCGCGACGTGGTGGCGCAGCACCGGCTCCGCGCGCAGCGTGCTGAGTGCCGGATAGGGATCGGCGAGTCCGGTGCTCTCGATCACCACGCGCGCGAACGGCGGCACCGCGCCACGGGTGCGGCGCGACAGCAGGTCACGCAGCGCCTGCGCGAGCTCCCCGCGCACGGTGCAGCACAGGCAGCCGGATTGCAGCAGCACCGTGCGCTCGTCGATCCGCTCCAGCAGGTGGTGGTCGAGCCCGACCTCGCCGAACTCGTTGATCAGGACGGCGGTGTCGGCGAGCGCGGGATCGGCGAGCAGGCGTTGCAGCAGCGTGGTCTTGCCGGCGCCCAGGAAGCCGGTGAGCAGCGCGACCTCGATCATGCCCGTTCCAGCCGCGCGAGCAGGGCCGGGTCGAGCGGGTCGCACGTGCGCCCGCTCAGCCCCTCGGCGGCGGGCCAGAGATGGCCGAGCGTCTCGACCATCTCCTGCTTGCCGGTGGCGGTGGACAGCATGTAGGCGCTGCCCTGCCAGTCATCGAGCCGCATCGCGTAGTGCGCGAGCACGCGGTTGGCGAGGGCCACCCGCGCCGCACGCGCCCGCCGCCGCGCGGCAAAGTCCGCGCCGGCGGCGGCGTCGGTCCAGTGCTCCGGGCCGCCGAGCACGCCGCACAGCGCGCACATCGCCTATTTCCGCCGCGGCGAGCGGCGCGCGAAATCGTCGGCCATCTCGTTCATGGTCACGAAGCGCACGCCGGGATGACGGATGATGTGGTGATAGAAGCGCTCCAGCATCATCAGCACGTGCGGGCGGCCGGACACGTCGGGGTGGATCGTGATCGGGAACACGGCGTAGTCGTATTCGCGGTACACCCAGTCGAACTGGTCCCGCCACATGTCCTCGACATCGCGCGGATTGACGAAGCCGTGGCTGTTCGGCGCCTTCTTGATGAACATCATCGGCGGCAGGTCATCGACATGCCAGCTCGCCGGGATCTCGATCAGGTCGGTTTCCACGCCGCGCTTCAGCGGCACCATCCACTCGTGCGGCTGCTTGGAGTAGTCGATCTTGGTCCAGAAGTCGCCGACGCGCACGTAGTAGGGCTGGAAGTCGTGGTGCATCAGCGAGTGGTCGTACTTGATGCCCTTCTTCAGCAGCAGCTCGTTCGAGACGCGCGAGAATTCCCACCACGGCGCGACATAGCCCGTGGGGCGGCGCCCCGCGAGCTTGCTGACGAGGTCGATGCATTTGTCGAGCACCGCCTCCTCCTGCTCCGGCGTCATCGCGATCGGGTTCTCGTGGCTGTAGCCGTGAATCCCGATCTCGTGCCCGGCCGCGGCCACGGCCTGCATCTGCTCGGGGAAGGTCTCGATCGAGTGGCCGGGGATGAACCAGGTGGTCTTGATGCCGAACCGCTCGAACAGCTTCAGCAGCCGCGGCGCGCCCACCTCGCCCGCGAACAGGCCGCGCGAGATGTCATCGGGGCTGTCCTCGCCGCCATAGCTGCCGAGCCAGCCGGCCACCGCATCGACGTCGACGCCGAAGCCGCAAAGAATCTCTTTCATGTGCAATCCTTCATAATTCGCCACGCACGATCTCTTCGGCCGCCAGCGCCAGCGCCAGCAGCGGCTCGTCCGCGCCCGGCATGCCCGAGAGCAGCAGCGCCGTCGGCATGCCGTCCGCATCCGTCCCGTTCGGCAGCGACACGCCGCACCAGTCGAGGAAGTTGCCCAGCATCGTGTTGCGCAGCGTGCGCAGGTTGATGCGGCTGAACAGCTCGTCATCCGCCTCCAGCGGCGCGATGCGCGGCGCGACATGCGGCGTGGTGGGGAACGCGAAGATCGCGCCGGGGCCGTAGGTCGCCACGAACTCGTCGATGATGCGCCGCCGCTCCTGCAGCAGCGTGATGTAGTCGGGCGCGCTGATCGCGCCGCCGCCGCGGATGCGCTTCACCACGCGCCGGTCCATGCGCGCCGCCGCCTCGCCCTGCACGCGCTCGGCGTGCAACGCGAAGGCCTCGGCGGCGGTGATCGCGCCGCGGGTGGCGGTGAGCGACTGCACGGCGTCGAACAGCGGCACCGCCAGATGCTCGATCACCGCGCCGGCGGCGGCGAGACGCGTGAGCGCCGCTTCGAAATTGGCGACCACCGCCGGCTCGGCGTCCTCGAGCACGACGTTGCGCGGCACGATCAGCCGCTGTCCGGCGAGGCTGCCGCGCGCGATCGTCGGCGCCACGCGCCCGCACAGCGCCGCATCCACCAGCACCGCGTCCGCGACCGTGCGCACGAAGGTGCCGACGGTGTCGAGCGTGGGTGCGAGCGGAAACGCGCCCGCGATGGGATAGCGGCCGGTCGAGGTCTTGTGGCCGACCACGCCGCAGAACGCCGCCGGCACGCGCACCGAACCGCCGGTGTCGCTGCCGATCGCGACCGGCACCAGCCCGCGCGCGACGGCGACCGCCGAGCCGGAGGAGGAGCCGCCGGGCGCGCGCGGCGCGTCCCGCCCGTGATCGCGCCCGTGCGGGTTGCGCGGCGTGCCGTAGTGCGGATTGAGGCCGAGGCCGGAATAGGCGAATTCGGTCATGTTGGTGCGCCCGATGCACACCATGCCGGCCGCCGCCAGCCGGGCCACCACCGGCGCGTCGGCCGCCGCCGGCGCCGCCGTCTCCAGCAGGCGCGAGCCGGCCGTGGTCGGCAGGCCGGCGAGGTCGAACAGATCCTTCCAGGCAACCGGCACGCCGTCGAGCGGGCCGCGCCCGCGTCCCTCGCGCAGCCGCCGCGCCGCCGCCCGCGCCTCGCGCAGCGCGCGCGCCTCGGTCAGGCAGGTGAAGATCGCGGGGTCGTCGCATTCCTGCACCGTCCGCAGCGTGCGCTGCGCAAGTTCCTCGGCGTCGACAAGTCCCGCGCCGAGCCCCGCCGCCATGTGCAGCACCGAGGTGCCCGCTGGTCGCGCGTCCATCATGCTTCCCCCTGGCCTGCGCCCCCAAGGCCGGCGCCCCCAAGCCCTGCGCCCTGCCTGCATCTTGCCAAGCGGCAGCGGCCGCGCAAGCTTTGCCGCATCAGCAGGGAGTGCCGCGATGACTTCGCGCCCGCAGGCGGTGGCGACGGTGATGGTGGACGAACCGTTCGCGCGCGTCACCGAATGGCGCTTCGCGCCGGATGCCGAGACCGGATGGCACACGCACGCGCATGACTACGTGGTGGTGCCACTGCTCGACGGCGCATTGCTGCTCGAGGAGCCGGGCGGCGTCGCGCGAACCGTGCCCATGCGCGCCCACGCACCCTATGCCCGCCAGGCCGGCGTCGAGCACAACGTGGTCAATGCGTCAGGCCACGAATACGCCTTTCTGGAGATCGAGCTGCTGCGCGGGCCGCATCCGGCGCATTGATCCGGTGCCGCGTCGCCGCACGCCCATCCTTCATCGACCCGCGCGATCACGCAGCGTTGGTTGGTGGCGGCAGCGCAGGTGTGATTTGTTGCACACATAATCGTGTGGTGCGGCCGCTGCGCGGCCACAGGTGAGGGAGGATCTTCGATGCAGTCGATCCGGTGGGTCGCGGCTACGGCAATCGTTGCGCTGAGCTTCGCGGCGCTGACCTTCGCCGCCCCGGCCCACGCGGTCACCGCCGACAACTTCCCCCCGAGGACCACGCGCGACCTGCTCGCACTCTGCTCGGCCGGCGCGAGCGACCCGCTCGCCACGGCCGCGATCAATTTCTGTCACGGCTTCGCCCAGGGCGCCGTTGCGGTGCAGCAGGAAAACGAGTCCGCGTACAAGATGAGCCAGCACCTGTTCTGCCTGCCCTCGCCACGGCCGGCCTTCCAGCAGGCGGTGCAAATGTTCAACGCCTGGGGGGCGGCGCATCCGGCCAACCTCGATTGGCCGCCGGCCGACGGGTTCTTCCAGTTCCTGCGCGACACCTATCCCTGCCCGACCGGCCGTTGAGACGGGGCAGTGAGAACGCGCGGGGCAACCGGGACGTGGAGGGAACGAAAATGAGGGGCTTGGGCTTGCTGGTCGCGGCGGCGGTGCTCGCCGGCTGTGCCGGAATGAGCGATACGCAGCAGCGGGCGCTGACCGGCACCGTCGGCGGGGCCGGCGTGGGCGCCGTGCTGGGTGCGATCGGCGGCAACGCAGCGCTCGGGGCCGTCGCGGGGGCCGGCGCCGGCCTTGCCACCGGGCTGATCGTCGATCACGTGAAGCGGAACGAGCAGTCGGCCTATCAGCAGGGCTACGCCGCCGGCCGCAGCGGCGCGCCCGCGACGCAATCGCAATAGGCCCGGCGCATGCCCTGGCGCAGCTTCGCGGTCGCTGGCCTCGCTATGTCGCTCCTCATCGTCGGCTGTGCGAAATACGACACCCCGAGCGGGCCGAGGCTGGGAACCGCGCCCCCGCTCAGCTGGACCTTTCCGGTGAACCCGCAGCCGCTTCCCGGCGGCGCGCCGCCCGCGCAAGCCGGCGCGGGCGCGAGCGACGACGATCTGGGCCCGCCCGCGGCCGACGCGCCGCCGGCCGCCGATCTCAGCGGGTACGTATCGTGGTCGCGCGGTCCTCACCTTCAGCACCGGCAACCCACGGCCGTGCCGCGACCATAACATTACCGCGTTTCGGGTGGATGGCCGGCAGGCCCGGCTGTTCAGCTTCCGCGGCACGATCGCGGCCGACGGGAGCGTGACGATGCAGAGCGGCGACCGGTGGCTCAGCGGCCGCTTCGTCGGGCGCGCCTTCGAGGGCCAGCTCTGGCAGCGCTTCCCCAACTGTATCTGGGCCGTTTCGCTGCAAGCCACCTCGTAACCGGCAGCATCGGCCGCTAGAACGGTCCGAGCCCGCAGAGCAGGACCATCATGCGCCGTTCCTTTGCCCTTGCCGCCACCATGGTGCTCCCGCTGCTTGCGGCCGCGCTGCGCGCGCTACGACACGCCGGACGGGTCGGTGCTCGGCACCACCTCGGGCCTGAGCTGGAACATCCCCGTCGGTCCGCAGCCATCGGGTCCGCCCAGCGTCCCGCCGCCGCCGGGCATGATGCCCAGCACGAACCAGGTTCCGCCCAAGCCGGTTCCGATCGTTCAGGGCTGGTATCGCGGCACCGCCACGGTGATCCTGAGCCAGAGCAACGCCATCGCCGACTGCACCAACGTCTCGGTCGACGCGTTCCAGGTGGTCGGCCGCTGGGCGAGCTTCCTCGACTACAGCGGCAACATCGCCCCCGACGGCAGCGTGACCATGCGCTCCGGCGGCGGCGTGATCGTCGGGCGTTTCGCCGGACCGACGTTCCAGGGCCGGCTGTGGCACGGCATGCCGACCCAGCCGAGCTGCACCTGGGCGCTCGCGTTGCAGGCCAGTTCTTAAGAGGGCGCGTGGTCAGGCGGCGAGCACGGCCCGGCTCGCGCGCACCCGGTCGATTCGCCGCCCGTCCATCGCCACCACCTCGAACAGCCAGCCGCCGAAGACGATCCGGTCGCCCAGCCGCGGCACCCGGCGCAGCAGCGCGAGCAGCAGCCCGGCGAGCGTGTGATAGGTGCCCTCGGCCGGCAGGTCGGGCAGGTGCCAGCCGCTCCTTCGCCTCGTCGACCGGCATCAGCCCGTCGAGCAGCAATTCGCCCGGCGGGCGGCGCCTCGCCCTGCGGCGGCGGTTCGCCGGCTCGGCCTCGCCGACGATCGCCTCCAGCACGTCGGCCGCGCGTGACCACGCCCTCGAAGCTGCCGTATTCGTCTAGCACCAGCGCGAGGCCGAGCGGATCGGATCTTCAGCCGCTCCAGCGCATCGAGCGCGGTCACGGTGTCGGGCATGACGATCGGCTGGCGCAGGGCGGCGGCGATGGAGAGCTCCTTGCCGTCCAGGACGCGGTCGAGCAGGTCCTTCGCCTGCACCACGCCGACGACGTTGTCGACCGAGCCGTCGCACACCACGAAGCGCGAGTGCGGCGCGGCCTTCAGCTCGGCGGCGATGTCGCGCGGCCGGGTCGTTGCGGTCGATCCAGGCGATCTCGGTGCGCGGCGTCATGATCGCGCGCACCGGCTTGTCGGCGAGCCGCAGCACGCGCTCGATCATGTCGCGCTCCTCGGTCTCCAGCACGCCGGTCTGCTCGCCCTCGGCCAGCAGCGCCTTCAGCTCCTCCTCGGTCACCGTCTGCGACGCGGCGCGATGCGCGCCGAACAGGCGCAGCACCAGCGCCGAGGACCGGCCGAGCACCCAGACGAACGGCGCCACCACCCGCGCAGAGGACGGCCAGCGGCCGCGGCGACCCGGCGGCCGAGATGCGCTCGGGCTTGCGCAGCGCGAGCTGTTTCGGCACCAGCTCGCCCAGCACCAGGGTGAGGTAGGTGATCATCACGACCACCAGCGCCAGCGACAGGCTCCCGGCGAACTCGCCCAGGATCGGGACGCGCGGCCAGCAGCGGGGTGAGATTGCGCCGCGACATGGGCGCCGCCGAACACGCCCGCGAGGATGCCGATCAGCGGTGATGCCGACCTGCACCGTCGGCAGGAAGCGCTGCGGGTCCTCGGCCAGCGACGCGCGCCCGGGCGGCGCCGGCGACCCCCTTGCGCTCCAGCACCGCAAGCCGGGCGCGGTTGGCCGAGACCAGGGCGAGCTCGCTCAGCGCGAACGCGCCGTTCAGCCCGATCAGCAGCAGGATCACGATCAGTTCGGCGGCCATTTCCATGCGGGGGCGCATCCAGTCTGGCGTGGGATGCGGTAAAGATGGGCCGTGTCCCCTCCCTTCTGCGAGTCCCGCCATGCGCACCCGCCTGCCGCTCGCCGCCCTCGGTCTCGGCCTTCTCGGCGTGGTGCCGTTCATCGTCCTCGGCATCGCCGCGGTCTCCACCACCGATGCCGTGCAGTCCGCGCGGCTCCTGCTCGCGCTGGTGGCCTACGGGGCGGTGGTGCTGGCCTTCCTCGGCGGCGTGCACTGGGGGTTCGTGCTGCACCCGGTCCTGCCCGAGGGCCTCTCGCCGGACTCGCGGCGCGATGCGACGCGGCTGGGCCTCGGCGTGCTGCCGTCGCTGATCGGCTGGCTCGCCATGCTGATCCCGCTGCTCGGCCTGCCGGAAATCGGGCTGGCGGTGCTGATCGTGGGGTTTCTCGCCACGATCGTGACCGAGCACGCGCTGCGCCGCCGGGGGCTGGTGCCGCCGGCCTATGTCGCGATGCGCTGGGCGCTGTCGATCATCGTGCTGGTGGTGCTCGATCAGCGTGCTGGCGCTGCGGCTGATCGGCGCACGGCTCATGTTTTAGAGCGGCGTTGATTTTTGATACGAAATGCGATTCATTGGCCTTCATTGCATATCGCGGAGTGCGCCATGGCCGAACTGATCCCCTTCCCGGCGCGCCCGAGGCCGGCGCAGGAAAGCCGAGCGGCTGCCGCTGGCGCTCGCCGCCCTCGAGGCGGCGCTGGCGCGGCAGCGGGCGGCGATGGCGGACTGGCGGGAATCGCTCGCGGCACTCGACGGATCGTTGGCCGGTCTCCATGCCTCGCTCGCGGGCTACCGCGCGCGCCTCGCGCATCTCGGCGCGGGCGTCGCACGGCTGGGTGACGAGGCGCGCCGGCTCGCAGCGTGGGGCGAACGTTAGCCTTTCATCGGCCGCCCCGGCCGTGCAACTGTCGGGCATGACCGACCGGCCCCTGCTTGCCCGGCTTCGCGACGCGCGGGTGATCCCGGTAGTGCGGACCGGCTCCGCCGCGCATGCGGCCACCGCCGTCGCCTGGCTGCGGGAGGCCGGGATCGCGGTGTTCGAAATCACCATGACGATCCCGGACGCGCCCGGCCTGATCCGCACGCTCGCGCGCGAGCCCGGGCTGCTGGTCGGCGCGGGCACGGTGCCCGACGCCGCCACGGCGCAAGCCTGCCTCGACGCGGGGGCGCGGTTCATCGTCGCGCCCTGGGTCGATCGCGCGCTCGCCGAACCCTGTCGCGCCCATGGGGCCGCGCTGATGCTGGGCGCCATGACGCCCACCGAGGTCCGCGCGGCGCTGGCCGCCGGCGCCGACGTGGTGAAGATCTTCCCCGCTTCCTCCGCCGGCGGGCCCGCGCATATCAAGGCGCTGGCGAGCGTCTTTCCCGGCGTCGCGTTCTGCCCGACCGGCGGGGTCGATCCGGGCAACGTCGCCGCCTATCTCGCCGCCGGCGCCGCCTTCGTCGGCATGGGCGGCAAGCTCGTGGACGAGGCGCGCATCGCCGCCGGCGACCGCGCCGCGATCCTCGCCGCCGCGGCGCAGATCCGCGCCGGATGAGCGCGCCCGAGCTCGTCGCCCTCGGCGAGCCGCTGCTGGAGTTCTCGCAGCAGCCGCCGGGCGCGGACGGGCGGCGGCTGTTCCTGGAAGGGTTCGGCGGCGATACCTCGAACGCCGTCGATCGCCGCGGCGCGGCAGGGCGTGCGCACCGCCTATCTCACCGCGATCGGCCGCGACCCGGCCGGCGAGCGCTTCCTGGCACTGTGGGCCGAGGAAGGGGTGAACACCGAGGGCGTGCGCGTCGCCGATCTCAGCCCCACCGGCATCTATTTCGCCATGCACGGGCCGGCGGGACACAGTTTCCTCTACCATCGCACCGGCTCCGCGGCGAGCGGCTACGGCCCCGCGGACGTCGACGAGGGCCTGGTGGGCGGGGCGCGCATCCTCTACGCCTCCGGCATCAGCCAGGCGATTTCGAGCAGCGCGGCCGACGCGGTGTTCCATGCGATGGCGGTCGCGCGCGCGGCCGGGGTGCGCATCGCCTACGACACCAACTACCGCCCCCGCCTGTGGCCGCCCGCCCGCGCCTCGGCGGTGATCCACGCCGCGGTGGCGCAGGCCGACATCGCGCTGCCGAGCCTGGAGGATGCGACCGCGCTGACCGGCCTCGCCGATCCGGACGCGATCGCCGATTTCTACCTCCGCCTCGGCCCGCGGATGGTGGCGCTGAAGCTCGGGGCGGAGGGCGTGCTGCTGGCGAGCGCCGAGGCGCGCACGCATCTGCCCGCGCATGCCTGCCGCTTCGTCGATGCGACGGGCGCGGGGGACACGTTCTGCGGCGCGTTCCTCGCCCGCCTGATCCTGGGCGATGCGCCGGTCGAGGCGGCGCGCTACGGCCTCGTCGCGGCGGCGCTGAAATGCGAGGGGTTCGGCGCGGTGACGCCGATCCCGCGCACGGCCGAAGTACAGGCGGCCCTCACCCGCGATTAACCGCCGGCGCGCATCGTTCCGCCATGAGCGGTCCGGCCCATGCGGCCCCAAATCCGGTCCGGAGCGTGGTGGTGCTCGGCGACTTCCTGCGCCCCGACGCGCAGGGCCGGCCCGGCGGCACCGACCGCCCGGCGCTGTGGCTTGCCAACGTGGTGAAGCGGCAGATCGGCCTCGCCGCCGACCTCCCGGTCTGGCCGCTGCTGCCGAGCCGCGACGCCGCGCTGCAGGACTGGCTGATCGCCCAGCGCGCGCCGGGTGATGCCGATGCCTACTGGGCGGCGCATCACGCGGCCCTGCCCGACGACCCCGCGCTCGACCACCTGCTGCATGCGCATCTGCGCGGCCGGTTCTGTCTGACCTACGAGGCGCCGCCCTATCTCCTGCGCCGGCTCGATGCGCTCGGCGCGCCGTGGCTGGACGTGCGGGTGCACCCGGTGCGCTTCCTCGACGACCTCCTGTTCGCCGTGCGCGCCGCCGACCCTGCGACCCAGGCGGCGCTGATCGCCCGCGCGGTGCCGGAGGCGGTGGTGCTCGCCACGGCCGGGCTGCGCGAGGCGATGGGCCAGCTCATCTCCGACGCCGCGGTGCCCGAGGAGACGCTGATCGTGGTCGGACAGCGGCCGATGGACGCGACGCAGATCGTCGCCGGCCGCTTCTTCGACGCGCTGGCGGTGCGGGCGCGCGTGGCCGCGATCTGCGCGCAGTACCGCGCCGTCGCGCTGAAGCCGCATCCCGCGGGCGAGGCGCATTCCCTCCTGCTCGCCGCCGCCGCGTCGGGCGCCAACGTGCTCGGCGTGATCACCGACAATCTCTACCGCATGCTCGCCCTGCCGCAGGTTGCTGCGGTGCTCACGGTCAATTCCTCGGTCGCGTACGAGGCACCGTATTTCGGCAAGCGCGTGCATGCGCTGGCCCCCTTGCCGCTGCGCATCGCCTGGCGCGGCGGCGGGGTGGATGCGTACGCCTCCCTCGACGACTGGCTGCTGACGCCGGATTTCTGGCGCCTCGTGCTGGCGCCGCACGCGCCGGTCAGCGCGTCCGGATGGCGCCCGGCTTCCGGCCAAGCCGAACCGGCTGCGCATCGCGCTCGACAGTTTCTGGAATTTTCAGGAGATCGACACCGACCGGGTGCCCCGTCGCGGAGGGTGATCCGCACCGGGTCGGGCTTGCGATCTGTTTCTGCGATGATATGACTGCGCCCGGCTGCCTCGGGGCGGGCGACGCTGCGAAAACCCGGTTGCCGAGCGCCGCTGGTAATTGCATGATAAATGGACGTGAACAGGGCGCCGCCGCGAAGCGACGCCTGGAGGAAGGGAGGTCAAGATGTCCAAGTTTGGGTACGCCTTGCTGGCGGCCGTCGCCGGTGCGGCGCTGCTGGTTTCCGGCGCGCAGGCTGCCGGACCGAAAGTCGTCAAGGGTCCGGGCGTCGAGCCCCAATGCTTCATCCCGGCGACCAAGGAGACGAAGTTCTTCCAGTGGCCGGCGAAGAAGGGGCCGTACCGGATCGCGCTGGCCAACGGCTTCGTCGGCAACACCTGGCGGATTCAGATGATCAAGACCGCCAAGGCGTACGCGGACCTGCCGGAGGTGAAGCCCGATCTGAAGGAGTTCAAGGTCGTCTCCACCGGCACTGATGCCGCCGCCCAGCTCGGCGCCATCGAGGATTTCATGAACCAGGGATTTGACGCGATCGTCACCATCGCGGTCAGCCCGACCGGCTTCGATCGCGTCATCCGGCAGGCCAACGCGAAGGGCGTGGTGATCGTTCCCTTCGACAACATCCTCGACACCGACCAGGTGATGGAGGTCGGCGAAGACCAGTTCAAGATGGGCACGATGTCCGGCGAGTGGATCGAGAAATATGTCGGTCACAAGGGCCGGCTGCTCGAAGTGCGTGGCGTGCCCGGCAACTCGGTCGATCGCGACCGCCATCTCGGCTTCCACTCGATCGTCGACAAGCCCGGCAACCAGTTCGAGGTGGTGGAAGTGGTCGGCAACTGGGCGACCGGCGACAGCCAGAAGGTGACGGCAGACGCAATCGCCGTGCACCGCCACTTCGACGGCATCTTCACCCAGGGCGGCAGCGACGGGACGGTGCAGGCGCTGATCGACGCGCATCATCCGTTCGTGCCGATGTCCGGCGAGGGCGAAAACAACTATCGCAAGCAGATCGCCGAACACTCCAAGGACGGGCTGAAGGGCATGTCCTACGGCCAGTCGCCGGCGCTGGTCGCGATCGCGATGAAGGCCGCGATATCGGCGCTGAAAGGCAACGTGATGCCTCAGAAGATCTTCATCCCGATCCCGTACGCCGATTTCACGTCGCTGAAGCCGGGCGTGAACTATTTCCCTGATCTCGACGTGCAGTTCTTCGCGCCGAACCAGTTCCCGCCTTGCGGCATCAACTTCACTGCGCCGCAGATCATGGCGCAGACCCAGGCGGACGTGAAATAGCGGGCGGACGCGGCCAGCACCCTCACCCTCCCATCGCTTCGCGATGGGCCCCTCCCTCTCCCGCTTGCGGGAGAGGGTGCCCCCGACGCGGAGCGAGGCGGGTGAGGGTCGCGTGGCCGACACGTCTGCGATCGACCCGTCCAGGAACCGCCGCATGCCCGACGACGAACCGCCGCTTCTGACGCTCTCCGACATCAGCAAGCGGTACGGCGGCGTGCGGGCGCTCTCCAACGTCGATTTTGCCTGCCGCAGGCATTCGATCCACGCCGTGCTCGGCGAGAACGGCGCGGGCAAATCCACGCTGATCAAGGTCATCGCGGGCGTCGTGGAGCCGGACGCGGGGACGATGACGCTCGACGGCCGGCCGGTCACGTTCCGCGGCCCGCAGGCCGCGAACGCCGCCGGCATCGTCTGCATCTTTCAGGAACTCTCGCTGATGCCCGACCTGTCGGTGGCGGACAACATCGGCATCACGGCCCCGCCGCGCCGCTTCGGCCTGATCGACCGCCGCGCGCAGCGCCGCCGCGCGGAGGAGCTTCTGGCGCGCGTCGGCTGCGAGGACATCAACCCGCTGATGCGCGTGCGCCAGTTGCCGCTGTCGCGCCGGCAGATGGTGGAGATCGCGAAGGCGCTCGGCCGCGAGCCGCGGCTGCTGATTCTCGACGAGGCGACTTCCGCGCTCACCGCGGCCGATGTCGAGAAGGTCTACGCGATCCTGCATTCGCTGCGCGACGGTGGCCTGTGCCTGCTCTACATCTCGCACCGGATGCACGAGATCGAGGAACTCGCCGATACCTGCTCGGTGTTCCGCAACGGCCAGCACATCGACACGTTCCCGAAAGGCGCGCGCAGCGACCAGGAGATCGTGCAGATGATGATCGGGCGCGAGTGGAAAAACGTCTATCCGCCCAAGCCGCTGCGCACGGCGCCGCCGCCGCCGGCGCTCGAACTGCGCGGCATCGGCTGGGAGGGCCGGCTCTCCGACATTTCGCTGCAGGTCGGGCGGGGCGAGATCGTGGGTCTTGGCGGGCTCGACGGCCAGGGGCAGCGCGAACTGCTGCTCGCGCTGTTCGGCGTGCTGCGCGGCGTCGAGGGCGAGGTTCTGGTCAACGGAAAGCGCCGGCGCATCACCAGCCCCGCGCAGGCCAAGCGGCCGGACGTGGGCATCGCGCTGATCCCGGAGGACCGCAAGACCGAGGGCCTGATGCTGCCGATGAGCGTCGCCGACAACATCTCCGTCGCGGCGCTTGGGTCGATGACGCACGGGCTGGTCGTCGACCGCGCGCTGGAGGAGAAGCGCACGGCCGAGATGGTGGCGAAGCTCAACATCAAGATCGGCCAGCTCGGCGATCCGGTGGCGACGCTTTCGGGCGGCAACCAGCAGAAGGTGGTGATCGCGAAGTGGCTGCTCACCGGCGCCAGCATCGTGCTGCTCAATGACCCGACGCGGGGCATCGACGTCGGCACCAAGCAGGAGCTCTACCAGCTCCTGCGCGACCTCGCCGACGCCGGCACCGCGATCCTGCTCTACTCCACCGACTACGACGAGCTGATCGGCTGTTGCGACCGCGTGCTGATCATGTACGACGGCAGGGTGATGCGCGAGCTGACGGGCGCAGACATCACGGAGGCGAACATCGTTGCCAGCAGCCTGAACATTTCGCTCGAACGAACGGAGGCGCCGGCATGAGCGGCGACGCGCGATGAGGGATCTGCGCCTGCGGCTCGCGCAGAACACCGGCCTGCTGCTCGCGGTCGCGCTGTTCGTGGCGCTCTACGTCCTCTACAACTCGCTCCATCCGAAGGGCTGGAGCGTCGACGTGCTGGTCGAGAACGCCAACGAGTTCCTTCGCGCTCATCATGGTCTCCATGGCGCAGACGCTGCCGGTGCTGACCGGCGGCATCGACCTCTCGGTGGGGCCGATGATGACGCTCGCGAACTGCCTCGCCTCGGTGCTGGTGATCGGCTCGCCCTGGCAGCTCGCGCTCGGCATCGTGCTGGTGCTGGCGGCGGGGGCGCTCGCCGGGTTCGTCAACGGCTGCATCGTCGTCTACGGCCGCATCCAGCCGATCATCGCGACACTCGCGACCGGCGCCGTGTTCGTCGGCATCTCGCTGTTCCTGCGCCCGACGCCGGGCGGCAAGATCAATGAGGACCTGGCCTGGGTCGCGACCAACGCGCTGTCGGAGATGGACAACACCTTCCACTGGTTTCCCGACGGCGCGCCGGGCTGGTTCGCCAACGGGGTCGGCCGCCTGCCGGTGCCGATCCTGCTCATCCTGCTCGTCATCGCTCCTGGTCTGGCTGCCGTTCCGCAACTCCGTCACCGGCCGCGGCTGCTACGCCATCGGCTCCTCCGAAGGTGCCGCCTACATGTCCGGCGTGCGCATCGGGCGCAGCAAGCTTGCCGCCTACACCGTGGGCGGGCTGCTGGCGGGGATCGGCGGGCTCTATCTCGCGCTGCAGACCGGCAGCGGCAACGCGGACATCCCGCAGGCGGGCGCCTACACGCTCAATTCCATCGCCGCCGTGGTGGTGGGCGGAACCTCGCTGTTCGGCGGCTCGTGGCGGGGCGATCGGGTCGCTGTTCGGGGCGCTGGTGCTGCGCGCGATCGCGTTCTGCTTCCGCGTCTTCGACAGCAACGGGCCGCTCGGCTTCCTCTCCAACCCGCTGCTGCAACCGATCTTCGAAGGCGTCATCCTGCTGCTCGCCGTCTCGCTCGGGGCCGCGCGGGTGTTTCGCGTGAAGAACCGCCTCACCCTGTTTTCGTGAACTTCATGCTGAAATCCATCGACCGCCCGACGCTGATCGCGAGCCTCTTCATCATCGTCATCCTCTGTGCCGGCACCGTCTACACCGTCGCCACCAGCGGCACGGCGAGCTTCATCGCGCCCACCTACCTGCTGCAACAGCTCAAGATCGCCGCCTTCCTCGGCATCGTCGCCGCGGGCATGATGATGGTGATCCTGATCGGGCAGATCGACCTCTCGGTGCCATGGACCCTCGCCGCGAGTGCCATGCTCGCGACCGCGGTCGGCGGGTCGTGGGCGATTCCCGTCGGGCTCGGCGTGGGGCTCGCCGTCGGCGTCGTCAACGGCGTCGGTGTCGCGTTCCTGCGGGTGCCCTCGATGATCTTCACCCTCGGGGTGAACGCGGTGCTGCGCGGGTTGATGGTCATGCTCACCGGGGGTTTCGCGCCGCAGAGTTCGGCGACCCCGGTGATGGGCTGGCTGGCCAGCGGCCGGCTGCTCGCGGTGCCCGGCAACAGCAGCCTCGGCATCTCCAACTCGGTGCTGGTCTGGGCGCTGATCTCGGCGGCGCTGGTGTTCATGCTGACCCGCACGCCGTTCGGGCGCTACATCTACGCGACCGGCAACCGTGAGGCGGCCACCTATCTTTCGGGCATCAACACGCGCCTCGTGCTGATCGGCTGCTGCGTGATCTGCAGCCTCTGCGCCTCGCTGGCCGGGCTGCTGGTCGCCGGCTACACGTCGAAGGCGTTCCAGGCGATGGGCGACGTCTATCTGCTGCCGGCGATCGCCGCCGTGGTGGTGGGCGGCACCAACATCCTCGGCGGGCAGGGCCGCTACAGCGGCACGGTCGTCGGCACGATCCTGATCGTGCTGCTGCAGAGCGTGCTGTCGGTGATGCAGATGCCGGAGGCCGGGCGGCAGATCATCTACGGCCTCGTCATCATCGTCATGCTGCTGGTCTATGGCCGCAGCAGCGCGCTGCGGACCTGATCGGGCGTCTGATCAGGCGGCGCGCGCCTGCGCCATCATCTGCCGCACCCGCGCCGCCGCCGCGGCGCCCTTCAGCGCCTCTCGCCACAGCGCCTCGGCGGCGCGCTGGTGCGCGGAAACCGCCTCCTCCGCCCCGGTGATCATGGCGACGCCGGTGGTGCCGGTGGGCATGCCGTCGGGACGGAACGGGTTGACGGTGAGCGAGTCGCGGTCGCGGGCGCGCAGGACGGCGAACGCGCCGTTCGGCTCGCTGTCCGGCAGCACGCCGAATTGCAGGCCCATCGGCTCGGTCTCCATCAGATCGGCCATGCGCTCCATCTCCGCCGCCGCGGCCTGCCGGCCCAGGCGCCGCACCCGCTCGGAGCTTGCGATGCCGCAGCCGATGCCGCTGTCGAGGAACGCCAGCAGGCGGGAGACCGAGAGGATGCAGATGATCCCCGGCCGGCGCATCGCGTACATGCGCTTGCGCGCCGCCTGGATGCCCGTGACCTGCTCGATCGCCGCGCGCACCGTGGCCCGTTCGGCGCCGGCCATCTCCGCCGCCTCCGCCCATGCTTCGGCCAGCGCCGCGTCGTAGCCGTCGGTGGTGGTGAGGTAGCAGACCGGCCCATCCACCTGCAGGATCTGCTCCGCCGTCTCCTCGACCTGGCGCAGGCGCTCGAAATAGCCGACCGGCCGGCTGTAGTATTCGACGCCGATGCCCAGCAGCGACAGCGGCGAGATCTTCAGCAGCTCGGCAAGGCGCTTGATCGTGTCGAGCTTGATGACATCGCCTTTTTCGTAGCGATAGAGCGCCGCGCGCGAGACGCCGAGGCGCGCCGCAATCTCCTCGGCACGCATGCCGGACTCGAGTCGGAACGCGCGCAACTGCTGTCCGATATCGGCGAAGCGCATGCAGCCCCCCGTGCGGCCTGCACCGGAGCACGGCGCGAGACGCGGCGCAGGCGCCGCACCCCGGTCTCATGCTCCGGCTCACGGTTACCTTATTGCCGCTATACCGGTTAATTCAACATTGACGTCGCGAAGAGGTCGCCGGTCGCCGCCTGTTTCTGCACCGACGGGCAACGTGCCGACGGATATCCCATATCGTTCTTATTCCGCCATGCCCGCCATTCGCTCGATCGCCCGCACCATGGCGGAATGATCCTGGTCGGCGCCGCCATGCGCCACCACCACGGAGAACATCTGCTGCGCGATCGCCGTGTTCGGCAGCGCCATGCCCATCTCGCGCGCCGCCATCAGCGCGAGCCCGAGGTCCTTCTGGTGCAGGCGCACGCGGAAGCCCGGGTTGAAGGTGCGATTGATCATCCGCTCGCCGTGCACTTCCAGGATGCGCGACGAGGCGAACCCGCCCATCAGCGCCTGGCGCACCCGCGCCGGGTCGGCGCCGGCCTTGCGGGCGAAGGTGAGGGCCTCGCTCACCGCCTCGATGGTCAGGGCGACGATGATCTGGTTGGCGACCTTGCAGGTCTGGCCGGCGCCGTTCTCGTCGCCGACCAGCGTGATGTTCTTGCCCATCGCCTCGAACAGCGGCTTGGCGCGCGCGAACGCCGCCTCCGGCCCGCCGATCATGATGGTGAGCGTCGCCGCCTTCGCGCCCACCTCGCCGCCCGAGACCGGGGCGTCGAGATAGTCGCAGCCGAGCGCGTTGATGCGCGCGGCAAAGCTCTTGGTGGCGATCGGGCTGATCGAGGACATGTCGATGACGAGCCGCCCCGGCCGCAGCCCCTCGGCGACGCCGTGCGAGCCGAACAGCACGCGCTCCACATCGGGGGTGTCGGGCACCATGAGGATCACGACCTCGGCCGCCTCCGCGACCGCCGCCGCGTCGCCGACGACGGTCGCCGCCGCGCGCACTTCGTCGGTGAGCGAGGGCCGGTCCGGCACGATCAGCGTGTGGCCCGCGGCCTTGAGGTTGAGCGCCATCGGGCGGCCCATGATGCCGAGGCCGATGAATCCGATCTGCATGGCGGCGTATTCCCCTGAAAAACGTCAGACGTTGAACTTCTTGCGCCAGGCAAGGCCGGCAACGGTCTCGCCGGCCGGGCGGTACTCGCAACCGACCCAGCCCGTGTAGCCAAGCGCGTCGATCTGGCGGAAGACGAAGTCCCAGCCGATCTCGCCCGTGCCCGGCTCGTGGCGGGCGGGGACGTCGGCGATCTGGATGTGGCCGATGACGGGCATCAGCGCCGCCATCCGCTTGGTGATGTCGCCCTCGGTGATCTGGCAGTGGTAGATGTCGAACTGCAGCCCGAGGCGGTCGCGCCCGATCGCCTCCACGATCGCCGCCCCCTGTTCGACCGTGTTGAGGTGGAAGCCCGGCATGTCGCGGTGGTTGATCGGCTCGATCACGAACCGTGTCGCCGTGCTGGCGCGACTGCTCGGCCGCCCAGGCCAGGTTGGCGGCATACACGGCCGCCGCGGTGACGGGGTCGAGCCCGGCGGGCTGGAGGCCGGCCATCAGGTGCACGCGCGGGCAGTCCAGCACCGCCGCGTATTCCAGCGCGCGGCGCACGCTGTCGCGGAACTCCGCCTGCCGGCCGGGCAGGCAGGCGAGGCCGCGCTCGCCGGCCGCCCAGTCGCCGGGCGGCGCGTTGAACAGCGCCTGCTTGAGCCCGGCGTCGTCCAGGCGGCGGCGCAGCTCGGCGGCGGGATGCTCGTAGGGAAACAGGAACTCGACGGCCTTGAACCCGGCCGCGGCGGCGGCGGCGAAGCGGTCGAGAAAGCCGTGTTCGTTGAACATCATGGACAGATTGGCGGCGAAACGCGGCATGATCCTCCCCCTCCCGAGCGCGGCGGCGGAGGCTAGCCTCGGTCGCCGCCGATGGCCAGCACCCGCCGGGCGGGGCCGCGGCGCGGGCGATGTTGCACCGCCCGCGCGTTTCGTGCCTTCTTTCGCACCGCCGCGTGCGGTCGCCACTCGGTTGTTGCGCGGGAGGAAGCGATGAGGAAACGAGGTGTCTCGTTCGCGAGCCTCCTGCTGCGCGGCTTGGCCGCCACCGCCGTGCTGATCCCGGCCATGCCGCCGGCGACACTTGCGCAGGAAGCGCAGCCCGCCGCCGCGCCCGCCGAGCAGCAGTTCAACCCCGAGCAGCTCGACGCGATGCTGGCGCCGATCGCGCTCTATCCCGACACGCTGCTGACGCAGATCCTGATGGCCGCCGGCTTTCCGCTGGAGATCGTCCAGGCGCAGCGCTGGGTCGACGATCCGGCGCACAAGTCGCTCACCGGCGACGCGCTCACGAATGCGCTGCAGGCCGAGTCGTGGGATCCGTCCGTGAAGTCGCTGGTGCCGTTCCCGCAGGTGCTGCAGACGATGAGCACGAATCTCGACTGGACGCAGCAGGTCGGCTACGCGATGGCGACCCAGCAGGCGGCGGTGATGGACTCGGTGCAGCGGCTGCGCCAGCAGGCCCAGGCGGCGGGCACACTGGCCTCGACGCCGCAGCAGACGGTGACGAGGAGCCAGCAGGCGATCGTCATCGAGCCGACGAACCCGCAAACCGTGTACGTGCCCACGTACAACCCGACCGTCGCTTACGGCAGCTGGCCCTATCCCTCCTACCCGCCGGTCTCTTACCCGCCGCCGGTGGGCTATCCGGTGCTGAGCGGGCTTGCGACCGGGCTCGCATTCGGCGCGGGTGTCGCGATCGTGGGCGGCCTGTGGGGCGTGGGCTCCGCGAACTGGGGCGGCAACAACGTGAACGTCAACGTCAACCGCTACAACAACATCAATTCCAATCGCGGGGCGATCCACTCGAACAACTGGCAGCCGCGCGTCAACTCGGTGCGCGGCGGCGCGGTTGCCGGGCCGGTGGGGCGCCCGGCGCCGCGCCAGGGCCTGCCGGCGAACGCGATCGGCCGGGAGAGCGTGCGGGTGCCCGCCAACGCCGTGAACCGGCCGGCGACGCGACCGGGAGGCGTCGGGGCGGGGCCAGCGGGGCGCCCTGCGGGTGCCGGGGCGGGGCCAGCCGGGCGCCCGCCGGGGGCCGGGGCGGGCGTGGGCGCGGGGGCGCGGCCCGGGGCGGCGCAGCGGCCGGCCCAGCGTCCGACTCAGGCGCAGCGCCCCGCTTCGCGCCAAGCGACGCCGCGCCAGGACGCCTTCAGCGGCGTGAACGACGGTCGCCGGGCGAACGCCTACAGCGATCGGGGAAACCAGAGCCGCCAGTCCATGCAGCGCAGCGGCGGGGGCGGCGGCCGCGGGGCCGGCGGCGGCGGCCGCGGGGCCGGGGGTGGCGGCCGCGGGGCCGGCGGCGGCGGCGGCCGGCGCCGTTAGCGCAAGGAGGATCCGCCATGTTCATCCAGCGCTACCTCTTGCCTGCGTTGGTGCTGCTCGCCCTAAGCGGCCCGGTCCGCGCCGCCGACGAGATGCAAGCCGCCCCGCAGGAGAGTTTCGCGACGCCGGATGACGCCGTCGCCGCCTTCGTCGCCGCCCTGCGGGTCGACGACAAGCCGGTGCTGGCGAAAATCCTCGGGCCCGGCAGCGACAAGCTGCTGAGCTCCGGCGACCGGGTCGCGGACCGCAACGCGCGGGACAAGTTCCTCACCAACTACGGCAAGCAGCACGAGCTGACCAAGCGGGCCGACGGCTCGGTGGTGCTCGTCGTGGGCGACAACGACTGGCCATTGCCGATGCCGCTCGTGCAGGCGGACGGGCGCTGGCATTTCGACTCGGCGGCGGCGGCGCAGGAGATCGTCGACCGGCGAATCGGCCGCAACGAGATCGCGGCGATCCGCGTGGCCCTCGCCTATGTCGATGCGCAGCAGGACTATTTCGCCCGCCGCAAGGCCGAGACGGGTGCCGGAGAATACGCGCAGCGCCTGGTCAGCCGCGAGGGCCATCACGACGGCCTCTATTGGCCGGCGGAGGCGGGGGAGGCGGAGAGCCCGTTCGGGCCGCTGGTGGACCAGGCGGTGGACGAAGGCTATCCCGGCGCCACCAGCGCGCGGCGCGCGATCCCCTACCAGGGTTATTATTTCCACATTCTCAAGGGCCAAGGCGACGACGCGCCCGGCGGCACCAAGGACTACCTGAAGAACGGGCGGATGACCGAGGGCTTCGCCCTGGTCGCATGGCCGGCGCGCTATGGGGCCTCCGGCATCATGACCTTCCTGGTCAACCAGGACGGCGTGGTGTTCCAGAAGGACCTCGGTCCGCGGACGGAGGCGCTGGCACCCGCGATCACGCGCTTCGACCCGGACCTGAGCTGGGCGCGCGTCGACGTAAGCGACAAGTGAGCAGCGCCCGCGAACGTTGAAGTTCCCCCCGCGTTGCCCGATACCGGCCCTGCCAGAGCAACCGGGCGCCAGCGGCGGGCATGATATCAACGGAACGCATCCTGATGGGCCTGCTGATCGGCGGCATCGCGATCGGCTGTCTGGTGGTGCTCTACCCGTTCCTGTCGGCGATTCTCTGGGCGGGAATCCTCACCTTCACCACCTGGCCGGTCTACGAGTGGCTGCGCCTGCGCGTGCACGCCGGGCGCACCGGCACCGCGGCGCTGATGGTGACGATCGTGGCGGTGGTCGTGGTGCTGCCGCTCGGGCTCGCCGCGCCGGGCGGGGCCGATGATGCCAAGGAGCTGCAGGTGCTGCTGCAGCGCGCAGTGCAGACGGGTCTGCCCCTCGCGCCGCGCTGGGTGGACGCGGTGCCGCTGATCGGACCGACGGTCGCCGAGCTCTGGAACACCTGGGCCGCCGACCTCACCGCCATGGTCGCGTTCTTCAAGCCCTATTTCGGCATCATCGCGGGGTTCGGCCTCTCGCTGCTGCTGGGGCTCGCGAACGGCGTGCTGCTGTTCATCGTGGCGCTGATCGTCGCGTTCTTTTTCTACGCATCCGGCGACCGGCTGGCGCTGGTGCTGAGCGCGCTGCTGGGGCGCATCGCGGGCGCACGGGCGCCGCGGCTCATCTCCGTCACGGGGGCGACGATCCGCGGGGTGGTCTACGGCATCCTGGGCACCGCGGTGATGCAGGGCATTCTCACCACGTTCGGCTTGTGGGCCGCGGGCGTGCCGCGTCCGCTGCTGCTCGGCGTGTTCGCGGGCGCGCTCTCAGTGCTGCCGGTCGGCGCGCCGGTGGTCTGGGTCCCGGCCTCCGCCTGGCTGCTCGCCGAGGGCCATACCTGGCGCGGCCTGTTCCTGTTCGCCTATGGCCTGATCGCGGTCAGCGGTGCGGATTCCATCATCCGGCCGTATTTCATCTCCCGCGGTGCGCGCCTGCCGTTCCTGCTCACGCTGCTCGGCGTGCTCGGCGGGGCGCTCGCCTTCGGCCTGCTCGGCGTTTTCGTGGGTCCTGCCCTGCTGGGCGTCGCTTTCACCCTGGTCAAGGAATGGGCGCTCGCCGAGGAGCCGGAGCTGGCGCCGCGCCGGGTGTGAGCGGCGATGGCCTTCCTCCTCGCCCGCGTGGCGCAGGCGCTGCCGGTCCTGCTGGGCGTCGCGGCGCTCGCCTTCGCCTTGAGCCTCGTCGCCGGCGACCCGCTGGCGGCCGCGCTGGGGCCGGACGCGACCGCGGCGCAGCGGGCGGCGGCAGCGGCGACGCTCGGGCTGGATGCGCCGCTGCCGGCGCGGTTCGCGCATTTCCTGCTCGCCGCCCTGCGCGGCGATTTCGGCATCAGCACGCGGCTCGCCCAACCGGTCGGGCCGCTGATCTTCGAGCGGCTGCCGGCGACCGTGGAACTGGCCGGCACCGCCTTCGCCCTGGCACTCGCCTTCGGTGTCCCGGCGGGCGTGGTGGCGGCACTGCGCCCGCGCTCGCTGGCGGCGCGGATCGCGGCGGGGGCGTCGCTGCTGGGCGTGTCGCTGCCCACCTTCCTCTCCGGCTCGCTGCTGATCCTCGTCTTCGCCGTGGCCCTGCGCTGGCTGCCGAGCTTCGGGCGCGGCGACGTGGTGCTCTGGCACGGCTGGAGCACCGGGCTGCTGACGCCGAGCGGCCGGCGCGCGCTGGTTCTGCCGGCGGTGACGCTGGCCGCGTTCCAGGCGGCGCTGATCCTGCGGCTGGTGCGCGCCGGGATGATCGAGGCGCTGGCGAGCCCGCATCTCCGCTTCGCCCGCGCCCGCGGCCTGCCGCGCCGCCGCCTGCTGCGGCACGCGCTGCGCAACGCGGCCCTGCCGGTGCTGGCGGCGGCGTCGCTGCAGCTCGGCCTGCTGGTCGCCTTCTCCATCGTCACCGAGAGCGTCTTTCAGTGGCCCGGCGTCGGCCTGCTGCTGGTGCAGTCGATCGCCGCCGCCGACGTGCCGGTGATGGCCGCCTATCTCGTCCTGGTGGCGCTGCTGTTCGTGGCACTCAACCTGCTCGCCGATGCGCTGATGCTGGCGGTCGATCCGCGGCTGCGCCGGGCGCGCCCGGCGGGATGACGATGCGATCGGGCACCGCCCTCGCTGCCGCCATCGCCGCGATGGCCCTGCTCGCGGCCCTGGGCGCGCCGCTGCTGGCGCCGCAGGACCCGTTCGACACCGCAAGCCTGGACCTGCGCAACAGCCTGCTCCCGCCCGCCTTCCTGCGCGGCGGCGTGCCGGCGTTCCCGCTCGGCACCGACGGGCAGGGGCGCGACCTGCTGTCGGCGATCCTGTACGGCGCGCGGCTCAGTTTTCTCGTGGGCGTGCTGGCGGTGGGGCTGGCGGCGGCGATCGGCCTGCCGGCGGGGCTCATCGCCGGCTACGCGGGCGGGTGGCTCGACGCGGCGCTGATGCGGCTGGCCGATGCGCAGCTTGCCTTCCCCGCCGTGCTGCTGGCGCTGCTGATCGACGGCGCCGCCCGCGCCCTGCTCGCCCCCGCGCGGGTGGAGGCCGCGGCGCTGCCGGTGCTGGTGGCGGCGATCGGCGTCAGCCGCTGGCCGCAATTCGCCCGCCTCGTGCGCGGCGCCGCGCGGCTGGCGGCGGGCTGCGACTATGTGGCGGCGGCGCGGCTGATCGGGCTCGGGCGCGTGCGCGTGCTGTTCGTCCATGTCGCACCGAACGCGATCGGCCCGGCGCTGGTGCTGCTGCCGCTGAGCCTCGGCCTCGCGGTGCTGGACGAGGCGACCCTCTCCTTCCTCGGCGTCGGCCTGCCGCCGACGACGCCCTCGCTCGGCACGCTGATCCGGCTCGGCGGCGAGTATCTGCTCGCGGGCCAGTGGTGGGTCGTGGTGTTCCCGGCGGCGGCTCTGGCGGTGCCGGTGCTGGCGCTGAACGTCCTGGGCGACGCGCTGCGCGACCGGCTGGCGGCGGTGGTGCGGTGAGCCTGCTCGAGATCGCCGATCTCGCCGTGGCGGTGCCGGGCGGGCGCGCCGTGGACGGCGCGAGCCTGGGCCTCGACGGCGGCGAGGTCCTCGGGCTGATGGGCGAGAGCGGGGCCGGCAAGTCGCTGACCGGGGCGGCCGCGATCGGCCTGCTGCCGCCGGCGGCCCGACTCGCTTCCGGAACGATCCGCTTCGCCGGCACGGCGGTCGAGGCGCTGCCGGAGGCGGGATGGCGGCGGCTGCGCGGGCGGCGCATCAGCGCGGTGTTTCAGGACCCGCTCACCGCCCTCGATCCGCTGCGCCGCGTCGGCGCGCAGCTCGCCGAGACGCTGCGCGTGCACGGCGCGCCGGGAACGGTGGCCGGCTGGCTCGACGCGGTCGGGCTGCCGGCGGCAGGCGCGCGGGCCTGGCCGCACGAGCTGTCCGGCGGCATGCGCCAGCGGGTCGCGCTCGCGCTCGCCCTGGCGCCGCGGCCGGCGCTGCTGATCGCCGACGAGCCGACGACGGCGCTCGACGTGCCGCTGCGCGCCCAGCTTGCCCGGCTGCTCCGCGACCTCGCCGCGCGGCAGGGCACGGCCGTGCTGCTGATCTCCCACGACCTGCGCACGGTCGCCGCGGCGGCCGACCGGGTGGCGGTGATGTATGCCGGGCGGATCGTCGAGCAGGGTCCGGCTGCGTTGGTGCTGCGCCGCCCGGCGCATCCCTACGTCGCCGCCCTGTTCGCGGCGCTGCCCGGGGTCGCGGCGCGGCCGGCCCGGCTGCCGGCGATCGCGGGCGCGATGCCGCCGCCCGGCGCGGTGCCGGGCGGCTGCGCCTTTCATCCGCGCTGTGCCCGCGCGAGCGCCCGCTGCGCCGCCGAACGCCCACCGCAGCCGCCGCACGGCGCCGCCTGCTGGCACCCGCTGGGCGAGACCGGCGATGGCTGAGCCGCCGCTGTTCGCGATGGGTGGCGTTTCGCACCGCTACGGCGCCGGGGCGGCCGCGCTTGCCGACATCTCGCTCGCGATCCCCCGCGGCGCCACGCTGGCCGTGGTCGGGCCGAGCGGCAGCGGCAAGTCGACGCTGGCCCGGCTCGCGACCGGCCTGCTCGCGCCGCTGGCGGGGGAGATCCGCTTCGCCGGTGCCGCGCTGCCCCGCCGCGCGTGGCCGCGCGCCGTGCGGCGGCGGATCAACATGGTGTTCCAGAGCCCGGCCGGCTCGCTCGACCCGCGCTGGCCGGCCGGGCGCAGCATCGCCGAGCCGATCCGCGCCTTCCGCCTGCGCGCGGACCGGGCAGGTGTGGCAGAACGGGTGGCGGCGCTGCTGGCGGCGGTCGGCCTGCCCGCCGATGCCGCGGCACGCCCGCCGAGCACGTTCAGCCTCGGACAGGTGCAGCGCCTCGCCATCGCCCGCGCCCTGGCGAGCGAGCCCGATTTCCTGGTCTGCGACGAGCCCACCAGCGCGCTCGACGTGTCGGTGCAGGCGCAGGTGCTGAACCTGCTGCGCGACCTGCAGGCGCGGCTCGGGCTCACCTTGCTGTTCATCAGCCACGATCCCGGCGTGGTGCGCTTCATGGCGGATTTCGTGGCCGTGCTGGACGCCGGACGGATCGTGGAGAGCGGGCCGGCCGAGGCCCTGTTCGCCCGGCCGCAGCAGGCCGCGACGCGGCGGCTGCTCGCCGCATGACCGATCGCCGCGCCGCGACCGGCCGCCGCGCCCAGGCGAGCGGCCTCGACGCCGAGGCGCTGGCCTGCGCGGCACTGGCGGCCGACGGCTGGCAGGTGCTCGCCCGCCGTGCGCGCACGCCGGCCGGCGAGATCGACGTGGTGGCCGAGCGCGACGGGCTGCTCGTGTTCGCCGAGGTCAAGCGCCGCCCCTCGCTCGCCGTCGCCGCCGCGGCGTTGACAGCGCGGCAGCGCGCGCGCCTGCTCGCCGCCGCCGAGGCCGTGCTCGCCGCCCATGAATCACTGGGGCCGTGCCGGCGTGCGCTTTGACGTGTTGGTGGTGGACGACGCAGGACAAGTGCGCCGCATCGCCGATGCATTTCGCGAGGGCGATTAACGCGATGCAAACAACAATCTACAGTTACGTGCGAGTTGTGAGCAGCCTAGCCCTCTGCAGCGGGCAGGCTGCTCCGTTCCCTTACCTGACAAAGCGTTTATGTTTTAGCGATGCCCTGTAAAGGGCGCGCTTATTTACATGAGACTTGCCTGTGATTGGCGTCAACTCTATGCGATCCGGGGACGAGCATCCCGGCCCGCGACGAATGTTGCATCACGCCGTAGCGCACCAGCCCGCCTCTCGTTTAAGCCTGTGCAAACGTCCCGGAGACCTGCCATGCCCCGTCTGCTGCTCGCCGCCTTGTTCGCGTCCGCCGCCATCCCCGCGCTGGCACAGACCACGCCCGCGACGTCGATGGACGTCCCGGGCAAGCAGCCGAGCAGCGGCGCCGCCAGCAACATCGCCGCGGGTGATACGCATACGGAGTGGTCACCGCAGCTGCCGGCGCCGCCGGTGAGCGAGAATGCGCCGCCCTCGGCCTTCATCGCCGCCGCCTTGAGGGCGGTCGCGGCGGGGCGCACCGGCGAGGCGCAGGAGGCGATCGAACGCGCCGAGAGCCGCGCGCTGACTCGCGCGGTGGCGATCTCCAAAGCCGGCGACCCCAGCCAGCAACCGCTGGTGCTGACACTCACCAAGGCGCGCCAGGCGTTGGGCGCGGGCGACCGCCAGACCGCGGTGCAGTTGCTTGAGCAAGCCCAGAAGAACCCCGACGCCGCCAGGACGGACTGAGGCGTCCCGCTACCGGCCCGGATACCCCTGCCAGAGCCATTCGAGGGCCTCGGGCAGGGTCTGGGCCACGGTCGCGCGGTCGACGTGCCCGGCGTTGCGCGCGAACACGAACTGGTAGTGATAGCCCTTGGCGGCCAGCACCGCCGCCATCCGTTCGTCCGCCAGCACCCAGTCGTGCATGCCGTCGGGCATGTTCGGCATCGGGAAGAAAAGGTCGCGGTCGCCGACCTCGAACCAGAACCGGATCGGCTTCGCCGGGCTGTTGGGAATGAGCGGCGCCCCGGCGGGCGCAGTCGTCGGGGTCACGGCCAGCGCCGTGACGGTCTCGGCCGGGGTCGCCGGGCCGGGCCAGGGGTCGTGATATTCCCATGCGCCGCCGGGCAGCGACGGGTCATGGGGCCATTGCTGGTTCACCATGGTCGGCGAGTAGGCGAGCACCCGGCGGTACAGCTCCGGGTGGAACCAGGCCATGGTGAAGGCGGCGGCGCCGCTGGAGCTGATCCCCATGGTCGCCCGGCCGTCGGGGTCCCGCGTCAGCCGGACATCGGCAACCTGTTCCACCCGCGGCAGCACCTCGCGCTCGACCCACTCCGCGTAGGCGCCGGAGACCGTGTCGTATTCGCGTCCCCGCTGGCTGCCCTGCGCGTTCTGCCCGCCGGCGCCGATGCCGATCGCGATCATGGGCGGCAGGCGATGGGCGTGGATGAGGTTGTCGAGCGTTGTGAACAGGTCGCGGCCCGGATAGAAGCCGGCCGCGCTGCCGTCGCCGAAGACGATGAACGGGACCTCGCGGCCGTGCACGTACCCGGCCGGCACATAGACGTCGATCGTGCGCTCCCAGCGACCGGCGTGGCTCGCGGTCAGCACCAGGTTCGAGGGATCGCCCGGCATCGCGTGCGCGGCGCGCGCGGCGCCGTCGCGGCAGTGCGGCGGGTCGTCGCGGATGATGCCGGGGTTGTAGATCACGCTGTCCTGCGATGAGAGCGTGAACGAACGGATCGTGCCGTGCGGCACCTCGGGCTGCGCCACCGTCTCCGGCGCCGCCCCGTGCGTCGGCCCGATGATGAAATTGCCCTCGGCGCCCGCGGGCGGCAGCGTTCCGTCCGCAAGCTCCTGCGCGTGCGGGTAGTTCGGGTTCGACGGGTCGCGGGTCGGCGGCGACGTGCGCAGGTCCAGGCCGGTCGTGTCGATGAAGAAGGGTGCCGCGCGGTCGGTCGTGTTGGCGCCTGCGGGGACGGACGCGTTGCTGGCGACGCATGCCGTCTGCGCGACGGCGGGCACGACGGCAACCGCCGCCAGCAATGGTCCCAGCACGACGATGGTTGCGCGCTTCATGTCTGGTCGTTCGCTCCCCTTCAGCTCGCCGCCGACCGCACGGTGACCGCGGGGCGGTGACGATAGGCCAGCGCCTCGGCCACGTCGCTGCCGGCGGATCACCGGCTCGCCCGCGAGATCGGCGATGCTGCGCGCAACGCGCAGGGTGCGGGCATAGCCGCGCGGCGAGAGATGCAGCCGCTCCGCCGCCTGCGTCCGCGAGCGACTGCGCCTCCGCGTCGAGCGCGAGCCCGCCGGCGTCGGCCTCGGCATTGGTGAGCGCGCCGCCGTCGCCGCCACGCGTCGCGCTGTGCGTTGCGCGCCCGCGCCACGCGCTCGGCGATCGCGCGCGGGGCTCGCCGGGGGCGCGTGGGAGAGTTCGGCCGGCGCGACCGGCTGCACCTGCAGCACGAGGTCGATGCGGTCGAGCAGCGGGCCGCTGATGCGGTTCTGGTAGTCCTCGCCGCAGCGGGGCGCGCGGCCGCATTCCCGCGCGGCGTCGCCGAGATGGCCGCAGCGGCACGGGTTCATCGCCGCGATGAGCTGAAAGCGCGCCGGGTAGGTCACATGCGCCATCGCGCGCGCGACCGTGGTGCGCCCGCTCTCCATCGGCTGGCGCAGCGCCTCCAGCGCGGCGCGCGGGAATTCCGGCAGCTCGTCGAGAAACAGCACGCCGCGATGCGCGAGCGACACCTCGCCCGGCGCGCGCCCGGTTGCCGCCGCCGGTCAGCGCCGCCTGGCTCGCCGAATGATGCGGCTCGCGAACGGCGGGCGCTTCAGCAGCCGGCCGCCGTCGAGCATGCCGGCGACGCTGTGCACCATGCTGACCTCCAGCGCCTCGCGCGGGGCGAGGTCCGGCAGCAGGCCGGGCAGGCGCGCGGCGAGCATCGACTTGCCGGCGCCGGGCGGGCCGATCAGCAGCAGGTTGTGGCCGCCGGCCGCGGCGATCTCCAGCGCGCGCTTGGCGGTCTCCATGCCCGCGCACATCGGCGAGGTCGGGCGCCATGCCGGGCTCGGCGACCCCGCCCGGCTCGGGCGGCGCGAGCACCTGCAGCGCCGCGGAAATGGTTGATCAGCGCGAGCAGGTCGGCGGCCGCGAGCACGCTCGATCCCGCCCGACCAGGCCGCCTCGCCGCCCTGCGCCGCCGGGCAGATCAGGCCGAGCCCGGCGCGGCGGCGGCGATCGCGGCCGGCAGCACGCCGGCGACCGCGTTCAGCGAGCCGTCGAGCGACAGCTCGCCGAGGGCGGCGAACTCCGCCGATCTCCTCGCGCGGCAGCACGTCCATCGCGGCGAGCACGGCGAGCGCGATCGGCAGGTCGAAATGCGTGCCCTCCTTCAGCAGGTCGGCAGGCGCGAGGTTGATCAGCACGCGCTTGGGCGGCAGGGCGAGGCCCATGGCGGTGAGCGCGGCCCGCACCCGCTCGCGCGCCTCGGCGACCGCCTTGTCGGGCAGGCCGACGATCGAGGAAGGCCGGCAGGCCGGGCGCGATCTGCACCTGCACCTCGACCGGCATCGCCTCGATGCCGGAGAAGGCGAAGCTGCGGATGCGGGCGATCGACATTGTTTGCGGCGCGCGGGCGGTTACGCGACAGGATCGACCGCGCTTGTGTCTGCCGTCAACCCGAGGCGAGCGATTTGGGATGGCTGAAGCTGGGGATCGCGCCACGCGGAGCGCGATCCTCCAGCAGCATCGTGGGCCGACGGGGCCGCCGATCTGGATGTCGAGACGCGATCAGTTGATCGCGTCGAGCAGGACAACCGGTATTTCGCGCTCGGTCTTCTTTGCGTAATCGGCGTAGGGCGGCCAGAACTTAAGGGCTTTCTGCCACAGCCGCTCGCGGTCCGCGCCGGTAACCGTCCGCGCGTGGGCCTTGAATTTCCTGCTGCCGACCTGGACTTCGACTTCGGGGTTCGCGAGCAAGTTCTTATACCATCCCGGATGCTCCGGCGCGCCGCCCTTCGAGGCAACAATGATGATGCTGTTGCCGTCCTCGCCATAGAAAAGCGGGAAGATGAACTTCTCGCCCGACTTGCGACCGACGGTCGTGAGCAGGAGGGAGGGAACCGTCATCTCCGCGTAGCCCGGCGGCGTGATCGGTGTACATGTGACCGCTCTTGCCGCCACTGGAGATATACAGGTGGGCGTGGTCGATCATCCATTGCGGGAGATTGGGGGCAAGCTTTGCTTCGGTCACAGCGGGGTCTCCTTCTCGAAGGGGCCGAGCGTAACACAGCCAGATGCGATGCCCAGCCGGCCCCCTCCATCCGCACGGTCGCGCCTACGCCGCCAGGGCGGGAACCCGCAGGTGCCAGTCATGCGCGGCCTGATAGGCATAGCCGATCCGCAGCGCCAACGGCTCCGCATAGGCGCGGCAGACGATCTGCAGCGAGGTGGGCAGTCCGCTCGCGGTGAAGCCGTTCGGCACCGCCGCCGCGCACAGGTCGAGGAAATTGACCCAGCGCGTGAACATCGCCGGCGTCGTGTTCTGGTCGATCGAGGCCACCGGCAGGCGCGGGCGTCACCGCCGTCGGCGTCAGCAGCGCGTCGACGCCCTCGATGGCGGCGTTGAACGACGCCTTCATCCGCTCCCGCTCGGCCAGCGCGACCAGATAGTCCCGCGACGAGATCGCCGCCCCGGCGCGCACGCGCGGCCGCACGTCCTGGTCCAGCGGCTGGGCGTTGTCGTCGACCAGCTCCGCGAGCGCGGCATAGGCCTCGGCCGACATGATGCGTCCGTTGATCGCGCCCAGATCGGCGAACCGCGCGGGCAGCGTCGACATCGACGATCTCCGCGCCCAGTGCCGGCGAGCGCAGTCGACCGAGCGGTCGTACGCGGCCAGCACCTCGGCATCGATGCCGTCGCGTTCGTCGCGCGGGCAGCCGCGCCAGCCGCAGTCCCTTCACGCCGCGGCGCAGCTCCGGCATCGGGTCGACGTCGCGCACGCCCAGCGTATGCCGGTCGCGCGGGTCGTCGCCTTGCAGCACGGTCAGCAGCAGCGCCGCGTCCTCGATGTCGCGCGTGATCGGGCCCGGGCGTGTCCAGCGTCGGGCTGAGCGGCAGCACGCCGAACGTGCTGATCCGGCCGATCGTGGTCTTCAGCCCGGTGATGCCGTTCCACGCCGCCGGGATGCGCACCGAGCCGCCGGTGTCGGTGCCGATCGCCCAGGGCGCCATCCGCGCGGCGACCGCGACGCCGGAGCCGGACGACGAGCCGCCGGGCGCGCGGTGCGTGCCGGCGTCCCAGGGGTTCCACGGCGTGCCGAGATGCTGGTTGGTGCCCCAGCCGCCATAGGCGAACTCGACCGTGTGGGTCTTGCCGAGGTTGATCATGCCGGCCGCCATCAGCTTGCGCATGCAGCGTCGCGGTGTGCGGCGCGATCCGGTTGCGCCAGGCGGCGGAGCCGCCCATCGCGACCTCGCCCTCGATCTCCACCAGGTCCTTGATCGCGATCGGAATGCCGTGCAGCGGGCCGACGGCGTGGCCGGCGCGGATGGCCTTGTCCGCGGCCTCGGCGGCGAGCCGGGCATTGGCGGCGTTGACCGAGACGAAGGCGTGCAGCCTGGGTTCCAGCCGCTCGATGCGGGCAAGGTATTCGTCCACGAGGTCGACCGGCGACAGGCGGCGCGCGGCGATCTCCGCGGCCAGCGCGTGGACGGGACGGAAGGCGGCGGAGGTCATGGCGTGCTCCCCTGCGGACGGCGCGGCGATCATGCGGCAGCCCGCCGGGCGGCGACAGCGCCGTTCCGGCCGCCGATCAGCGGCCTGTCACTTGCGGCCTCGCATGGAAGCCTGTAGCAGCCATCGGCTCGGCCCAGGCCCGCACGGCCGCATTCAAGGGGACGCCCGCCATGCCCTTGCTTTCGGAACGGATGAGCAAGCTCGGCACCGAAGCCGCCTTCCAGGTGCTGGCGCGTGCCAAGCGAATTGCAGCGCGCCGGCCACGACATCGTCAACCTGTGCATCGGCCAGCCGGACTTTCAGACGCCGGACCACATCGTCGAGGCCGGGCGCAAGGCCCTGGCGGATGGGCATCACGGCTACACGGTCGCGAACGGCATCCTGCCGTTGCGGGAGGCGGTGGTGGCGGACCTGCACCGGCGCCATGGCGTGTCGCTCTCGCCGGCGCAGGTGCTGGTGGTGCCCGGCGGCAAAGTAACGATGTTCTTCGCCATCATGATGTTCGGCGAGGACGGCACGGAGATCATCTATCCGAACCCCGGCTTCCCGATCTACGAGAGCGTCATCCGCTTCTCGGGCGCCACCCCGGTGCCGATGCGGCTTCACGAGAGCAACGGGTTTTCCTTCGACGCCGAGGAGGTGCTCGCGCTGATCACGCCGCGCACGCGGCTGCTGATCCTGAACAGTCCCGCCAATCCCACCGGCGGCGTGGTGCCGAAGGCCGAGCTGGACCGGCTGGTCGCGGGGCTGGAGCGGCATCCGCACGTCGCGGTGCTGTCCGACGAGATCTACGGCGAGATGATCTATGAGGGCACGCACACCAGCCTGACCACCTATCCGCAACTGGCCGACCGGCTGATCCTGCTGGACGGCTGGAGCAAGACCTATGCGATGACCGGCTGGCGCCTGGGCTATGGCGTCTGGCCGCAGGAGTTGGTGGTGCATGCGGAGCGGCTGGCGATCAACTGCCATTCCTGCGTGAACGCCGCGGCCCAGTACGCCGGCATCGCCGCACTCACCGGGCCGCGGGAGCCGGCACAGCGGATGGTGGCGGCGTTCGCGGAGCGGCGCAGCAGCATCATCCCGGCCCTGAATGCGCTGCCGGGCGTGCGCTGTGCCGTCCCGGGCGGCGCGTTCTACGCGTTTCCCAATATCAGCGGCACCGGCCTCGATTCGCGCACGCTGCAGTCGCGCCTGCTGGATGAGGCCGGGGTGGCGACCCTGTCCGGCACCAGCTTCGGCGCCTTCGGCGAAGGGTATCTGCGGCTGTCCTATGCCGCGAGCCTGCCGATGCTGTCGGAGGCGGTGCGCCGCATCGGCGCGTTCCTGGAGCAGGCGGCGCCCGCCAGCCGGTCCGCGGTGGGCGTCACCGCGTAGGCGCCTGGGCGGCGAAGCGTGCTGCGTCCACGCCGAGCCGGGCGGCAACGCGCCGCGCTGTCGCTTCACGCTGCGCCGTGATGCCGGACATGGCGCCGCGTGTCTGCTCCAGAATCGCCGCCGGCGCGGTCTCCGGCGTGCCGCTGTCGAAGGGCGGTTCCGGCGCGTAGACCATGTAGAGTTGGATCGCCTGCGCCGCTTCGACGCCGCGCAGTTCGGCGGCGAGCCGCAGCGCCCCGTCGATCCCGGCCGTCACCCCGGCGGCGAACACGCAGTTGCCGTCGATCACGACGCGCTGCATTCACCGGGATGGCGCCGAAGAACGGCAGCAGGTGGAACGAGGCCCAATGCGTCGTCGCGCGCCGCCCCTTGAGCAGCCCTGCCGCCCCGCACAGCAGCGCCCCGGTGCAGACGGAGAAGACCACCCGCGCGCCCGCCGCCTGGGTGCGAATCCAGTCGAGCACAACGTCGTCCTCCATCAGCGCGTCCTGACCGAACCCGCCGGGGACATGGAGCACATCGAGCGCGGGCGCCGCGGCGAGGTCCGCGTCCGGGATCAGCCGCAGTCCCTTCACGTCGCGCACCGCCTGCGCGGTCTTGCCATACAGGCGATACGTCGAATTCGGGATGCGCGACAGGACCTCGAACGGTCCGGTGAGATCGAGCTGGTCCATCCCGTCGAACACCAGCGATCCGATCTGAAGATGCGTGTCGCTCGGTACCATCGGCGCCTCCTGCATGCGGGCTTGACGGGACACCGACACGCTGCCGCGGACAACCGCTTTCACGAGCCATCACGAGGCGTTGCGCCCGGCAATCGGGGCGCGTAGGGCGTGCCGTCCTTGTGCACGAACCGGCCGTCGGCGTTGGCGCTCATCATGTCGATGTCGGAGCAGGTGGTGAGGTCGGCGGGCGGCGCGCGAGCCGACTTCGAGATAGACCGCCGTCGCGCCCGATCGGTTGATCATGTGATGGCCGTTGCCGGAGTTTTTCGGAAAGGCCGCGCAATCGCCGGCGCGCAGCACGGTCTCGCCGCCGTCTTCGATCAGCGTCAGTTCGCCTTCGAGCACGATAGACGAATTCGTCTTCGTGCGAATGCCAGTGGCGCTGGCTCGACCAGTTGCCCGGCGGCAGGCGCATGAGATTGACGCCGAAATCCGTGAGCCCGCCGGCGTTCGCCCAGCCGCTGGCGCACGCGCTCGGCGCAGGGCGCGTTGAACGGGGGCGGGTAGCCCGTGCCTTTGCGTTCCGGCACGGCGGCGATGTCGATCTTGGGCATGGGGGTTCTCCCGGGGCGGATCGATCAGCATACCCTCGGGGGGCGGTGCAAGCCCTTTGGCGATGAGCGAGGCGCGCACCCGCTCCCACGCCGCCTTGTCCGGCAGGCCGCCGATGAGGACGGCGGCCAGGCCGGGCGATCCGCACCTGCACGTTAGCGGGCATCGCCTCGATGCCGGAGAAAGCGAAGCTGGGGATTCGGGCGATGGACATTGGTCCTGCAGCGCGCCGGCGGTTGCGGGGCAGGATCGACCGCGGTTGCCGGTGGCGTCTACTCGAGGCAGGCGGGCGGGCAGCGCCTCAGTTTGAGTGTCGGTTTTGGGCGGAGCAACCGTCCGCTTTGATGTATTGATACAACGATTCTGGACATTCGCCTCATAGCCAGAGCTGGCCTGGAGCGAACTGATACGCTTCCGGGGCATCGAACGGTAGACTAGACGTTTGTGCAGCCCACTCCCGAGAGGGAACCGCCATTCCGCACTGATCGCGATCCGAAGCGGTTTGCTCTGGACGAACAGCTGAACCGACACTACTCCCATTCCCTAGGCGTATCGGTGCTGCGCCGATCGATGCGTCCCGCGCTCGCAGGGTCTTCACGGCGGGGTACTTGGTTATATAGCAAAATTGCGATACCATGGGCCATCGCAGAGTGCAGCTGTGGACCGCATAGCAAAAAAGTTATAGGCTGTTGTCTGTCCTCTGGACCTTCCGCTGCTATATATCCCCGCGAGGTGCAAACCAGATTCGCGAGACCTACGACGCGTCCAGCGCAGCCGTTCGAGCCAGCTTTCTGGCGCGCTTGCAGATGCTCGCCGGGCTCCCGCCGAACGAGTGGCATGAGACCTACTACAAGAAGCTGAGCGGCCCATGCGAAGGCCTTTCGGAGCTGCGGTTCAAGGCTGACCGGTACAGCAGCGCCCGTTGGGTTATAGGTCTGACAAGCGCGAGTTTACCCTCCTGCTCTGGGCGCGGGAGAAGAATGACCGCTTCATACCGACAAATGCCTGCCAGCAAGCGTTGAACCGAAAGAGCGAGATGGAGTCCGGTGGAGGACGAACGGATGCACTGTGGCTCGCCTTGGAGTAAGGCGTTCCTTGATCAGATCTCCGACAAGAAGGTCCGCGATGCCTACGTCGCTGACCGCCTCCGCACGCGTGTGGCAAACATGATTAGGGCGCTTCGCGAGCAACGGGATCGGGGATGGACTCAAGCGGACCTGGGACAACAGATGGGGAAGCCCCAAAGCGTAGTTTCTCGTCTGGAAGATCCGGACTACGGTAGACTGACGGTCCAAAGCCTTCTTGACGTAGCGTCGGCATTCGATCTTCCGTTAATGATCGACTTCCCTGAGTGGGGAGATTGGATGCGCACAATGAGTGCTGGATCGGCTAAGGATTTTGAGCGGTGCAGCTTTGATGCGCTGGCGCTTTCGGATGAAAACCCAAGCACCAACGAAGTTCATTTGGCGGTCGGAGAACCTGCCGGGCCTGAGCACGTAGACCGTTTGGATCCATCGAAAATCAACGCGCTGGCAACATTTAACCGCTGGGCTTCGGCCGCCTCAAACATCGCATCATTAACAAGCTGCGCGTTCCAAGCGAGCAGTGCGTTTCCAGGCGGCACGCTTCTCGTCGTTGGTGGCATACCAACGGCCGCCCCCTGCGTGCCCAATGGGCCCTGCCTGCGCCTCAGGCTGATTTGCCGAAGAAGAGCCTTCTTGGCGACCAGCAAACAGATTCGCGCATCGCAGTGTCTGCTCAATCTCCTATGGCTTTTCAGGTAAATCCGTGAGAGTGATTGGATCCCTTGCTGGCAGAACGACATTTCGCTGGTCAACGGAAGATGTGGCGCCGCCGGCTGGGTTTACCTTCGCGATGTGGTTCCACACGATCGCGGCGCGTTACAACTTCCAGAGCGCTCCTGATCCCGCCCAGGCGCAACAGATATTGCTGCAGTCTCAAATCGCGGGAGCGCCCGGTGGTATTCCACCCAATCCCCCTAGCGTGACGTTTCGCAGCGGAGCCCTCAAGGCCGGTCGGCACCCCGGAGCAATCCATCAGCTTGACCTTATTTTGGGCGTCAGCACAGCAGTAGTGTCTGCGCAAAACACGGACATCACTGACGCGTTTGTTGACGATTTTGCACAAGTCATGGAGACTGCGCTTGGTTTTCACGGCTTCTGCAAGCATGTCGAGCGCAAGTACGGAAGCATAGTTGTAGTCGAATTTGAGCGCGCGATCGAAGAGTCTTTTGCCACTCTTGGGAAGATTACGAGCTTGATACGCCAGGCAAACTCCGTCATCGGGGTAGATGGCGACTACGGTTCGAGAGAATGGTGTTCGGACGCGATCCGATGCTGGGTACCGTACGGCGACGTGTGGGGATACTTGCCAGTCGTTATCGAACGCAGATCGCTTCATCCCTTTGCTTCAATCAATTCCACTGCCACGGTCCCTTCAGAACGGAGCGTCTCGTTGACTTGCTCGAAGACATCGAGCGAAGCGCCGGAGCGTAAGCAAGACCGGCAGCCCTTGTGACCAGTCGTCTGGATCTTTTGCGCCGTCTGCGAGTTCTTCCGGCCCCTCCGATGGAGTTCGCCCGCCTAGGGAACTATGTGGCCGGTCAGTGTCGCAAAAGCGTTGCCATTCGGCGAACTGGTCTGCCGTCGTGGGATCCTCGATATCGGCGAACCACCAGAACTCATTCAGCGCGCGCCCCGCATTCGACCCGAGGCACGATCCCCCAGCCCGCCCGTTGCCGCCCGCCAGGGCTTCCGCTATACCGCGCCCCCTCGCCCGGTGCGGTCGTGGCGGAATGGTAGACGCGCAAGCTTGAGGTGCTTGTGGGGGAAACCCCGTGGAAGTTCGAGTCTTCTCGACCGCATTCCCCCCGCGCATTCCCCCCGGCACGCGGGGGCCCTCAAAGAACCCCCTCCCACAGCCGCCGCTCCTCCCCGTTCGGGTCCGTCGCGACCTTGGGCGTCGCGTCGAACAGCATCGTCGGCCGGCGGTCGAGCGAAGTACGCCGGCCAGTCCGGCAGGCCCGCCGCCACCGGGCGGCCGTCGCGGATGAAGGCGACCCAGGCGGCGTGCATCGTGTGCACCAGCGCCGGATCGTCCGTGCCCACGCCGGCCCAGTGCGGATCGGCGGTGTTGGCCCAGACATAGGGCAGTTCGGAACTGTGATCGGCCCGTCCGGCGAACTTGCCGGCGCGCGGGCCGCGGTCGAAGCGGTAGAAGAACGCCTCCCCGCCCGCGCTCACCTGCGCCTCGGCCACCCGCAGCGTCGGGATCCAGTATTCCTCGGCGGTCAGCATGCGCCAGTGCCGATCGGCCTCGGCAGGGTGGGCAGGGCCTTGCGATACGCCTCGTCCAGCATCGCGAAGCGCTTGGCGTTCATGTTGGAGAGCGCGCTTTGCGGCAGCGCGCCGGCCGCGGCATCGGGCGTCAGGAACAGCGTGCTCTCGTCGCGGTTGCTGCCCAGCAGCAGCGCCTTGCCGCGCGCCGCGCCCTCGGCCACCGCATGCACCGGGCGCAGCGGCATGCAGGTGCCGTCGATCAGCGGCCGGAACGGGAATTTCACCGGCAAGTCTTTCAGCACCACCGTCCTGCGCCGCCAGCAACTGCGCGGGCGTGAGGCGCAGCAGCTCCTGCACCTGCGAGGGCGGCAGGCCGGTTGCGTGCAGGAACATCTCGCCGATCGCGTCGGCGGCGGGCGGGGCGAACACGGTCTGGCCGCTGCCGCTCTCGATGATCGCGCGGTGGAACAGGGCCGCCGCCTCCGGCACGCCGAGCAGGCCGCAGATGTCCTTCGCCCCGGCCAATTCGCCGGCGATGGTGACGCGCGCCGGGATCGCCGCCGAAGGCCGCGATGTTGTCGCTGCACCCAGCGCAGCGCCATCACCTGGTCGCGCAGCCCGACATTCGCGCTGCCCTTGTATTCGTGCCCGAGCAGCGCGCCGAGTTCCAGAAAGCCGAGCGCGCCCTCGCGATAGGCGGCGGTGACGCAGACCACGCCGTCGCGGGCGAAGCTCGCGCCGTCGATAGATCGGCTGGCTGGTGGCGCCGGAAACGTTGCCGCCGCCATAGAACCAGACGAACACCGGATGGTTCTTGCCGGACGCCGGCGCCCACACGTTCAGATACAGGCAGTCCTCGCTGGTGCCGCCGGGGGCGAGGAAGGTGCCGGCGCCTGGATCGGCGCCCGGGCGAACGCGCTGGCGGGCCGCACCCCTGCCCACGGCAGCGGCGGCAGCGGCGGGCGGAAGCGGAGCGAGCCGTCGGGGGTCTGGGCGAACGGCACGCCGCGCCAGATCCGCACCGCCCCTTCCTCGGTGCCCGCCACGCGCCCCGCGACCGTTGTCGCTTCGGCCGCGCGGGCCGAGCGGGCGAGCCCGATGCCGGCGGCCGCGGAGAGAACGAGCAGGCTGCGGCGGGACAGTGCGGGCATCAGGACGTTCCTTGCGCAAAGAGCCATCAGGGCGGCGGCAGGACCGTCAGGGTCTGCTTGCCGAAGAACCGCATTATGCCGAGTTCCGGCCAGGGCGTATCCGGCCCCGCTGTCATAGCTGCCAGCCGGCAGTTGAAAGCCGCGCACGATCCGCATCGGCGGCGGCGGCCGGAACGCCATCGCATCGCCCGGCGCCAGCCCCTGCCCCCAGTTCGCCCGCCGGACCGCGACGGCCGCCGGGGCGAGCGCGAAATCATGGCGCAGCGCCGCGCCGTCGAGCGCCGCCGGGATGGCCGCCGCCGCGGCAAGCAACAGCGGCGCCGCGGCCCGCAGCCGCAACGGCGGCGCCACGGCGCGGTGCAGCCCCACCGCGAGCGCCGCCAGCGCCAGCACGAACAGCGCCTGGCGCAGCGTCGCATGGCGGTCGCAGCAGACCTGGCCGAACTCGTAATACGCGGTCACCAGCAGCCCATAGGCGGTGACGAGCGGCGCCAGCCCGGCGGCGAGCAGGTCGGAGGCTGCCGGCGGCGCGGCGCGGCGGGACGGCGCCCAGCATCCCCAGACGCCGGCGACGAACAGCGCCTTGGCCAGGAGATCGAGGCCGAGATGGCGGCCTTTCGCGGGCGGCACGGTGAACTCGGCGAGCAGGTCCCAGGCCGCCGGCCCCAGCCCGCGCAGAGGGTGATGCAGGAGGGGCGAGGCGGCGCCGATCCCCTCGAACGTGCCGGCCCGGCCGCGCGCCAGCAGCACCAGCACGGCGCCCCCGACCAGCAGCGGCAGCGCGAGCCAGGCAAGCGCGCGCGGGCCGCGCGGCCCGAGCATCGCGCGCGCGCCCAGCCGGAAGCCGACAAACGCCACGGCGTAGATCGCCCCCGCCTCCGAGCTGACGGCCGCGAGCGTCAGCCCGCCCGCCAGCGCCGGCTCGCCGCCCGGGGAGCCCGCGCGCCCGTCGAACACCACGAACGCGGCGAGGACGATGCCGGCGAGCGTCGGGCAGGTAGGCGACGGCGCCGGCCGGCCAAAAAAACACGCCCGCGATTTCGTGCCCGGCCAGGATCGCCGCGAACATCGCGAGCGCCAGCAGCAGGCGCGCCGCCCGCCCCGGCTCCCGCCACCGCCCGCTCGCCAGCAGCCCGGCCGCGAGCCCGGCCCACAGCGCGCCGAGCAGGGCGCCGATCGCCGGCCGGCGCAGCGCCGCCACGCCCAGGCCGTAGAGGAAGAACAGCGTCTCCGAGAACGGCCGCGGGCTCCAGTGGATCACCCGGGTCAGCAGGTAGGGCCAGCCGTTGGCGCGATACGTCGCGAGGATGAAGTACTCATCGGAGCGCCAGTCCGCGGCGCCGATCAGCGCCGCGTATGCCGCCAGCACCGCCAGCAGCACGGCGAAGGCGGCGCCGGCGGCAATCCTCATGCGGCGGCGAGCGCCACGGCCATGCGCAGCGCCGCGTGCATGCTCTCCGCCCGTGCCTGCCCGGTGCCGGCGATGTCGAAGGCGGTGCCGTGATCCGGGCTCGTGCGCACGAACGGCAGCCCGAGCGTCACGTTCACCCCGGCGTCGATGCCCAGGTATTTGACCGGGATCAGCCCCTGGTCGTGATACTGCGCGACCACGGCATCGAATGCGCCGGCGCGGGCGCGGGCGAACACCGTGTCGCCGGGCCAGGGGCCGCTGGCGTCGATCCCCTCGGCACGGGCAACGGCGATCGCGGGCGCGATGACCTCGATCTCCTCGCGGCCGAATCGTCCTTCTTCGCCGGCATGCGGATTGAGGCCGGCCACCGCGATGCGCGGCTGCGCGACGCCGAAGCGGCGCGCCGCCGCATGCGGCATGGCGGATCGCCCGCAGCTCCGCCGCCGGGTCACCGCGCGCACCGCTTCGGCGAGCGGGACATGGATGCTGACCAGCACGACGCGCAGCTCGTCGTTCGCCAGCATCATCGAAACCTCGGCGGCGCCGCTGCGCGCGGCGAGCAGCTCCGTGTGGCCGGGCCAGTCGATGCCGGCCGCCTGCCACGCCGCCTTGCTGATCGGCGCCGTCACCATGGCGCCGATGCGCCCCGCCAGCGCGTCGTCGATCGCGCGGACGACATAGGCGTGCGCGGCGACGCCGGCGCGCGCGTCCACCACGCCGAACGGCAGGTCCTCGGGCACGGCGCCGACCTGCACCAGATCGACGCGCGTCGAGCGCGGCTTCCACGCCAGCGAGCCGGGCGGCGGCGCGCAGCCGCGCGGCATCGCCGTAGACGACGCAGGCGCGCCGGCAGCGGGCCCGCGAGCAGGCGCGCGACGATCTCCGGCCCGATGCCCGCGGGATCGCCCATGGTGACGCCGATGGGCCTACCCGCCATGCATTCGCCTCCTCTGCCGCCGCCGCGCGTTCCCAGATAGGCTTTTCGCGCAATGCCGGGGAGAGCATCGATGGACACCCCCGCCGGGCTGGACCTGACCGCCGAGGCGCTGGCGCGCGACGGCTATGCGTTCGTGCGCGCCCCCGCGATGCGCGGCATGCTGGAACAGGCCGGGCTCACCGCGTGGGAGAGTTTCGCAGCGAGCTGGGACGACCTGGGCCTGGACCGCTACATGGCCGATGGCGGCCGTTACCGCCGCCGCCGTTTCGCGACCTTTGCGGTGAATGCGGGCGGCATCCGCCGCAAGCCGCACCAGCCGCACTACCAGAGCCGCGACTACAACACGCTCAATGGCGGCATCGCCCGCTGGTTCGACCCGGTGACGGACGCGGTGGCAGACCACCCGGCGATGCGCGCGATCATCCGGGTGACGAACGCGCTGTTCACCGGCCTGACCCCGCCCGCGACGCGGCCGGCGGTGTGGCACGTGGAGATGCACCAGTTCCGCATCGAGACCCATGCCGGCGCCGAGGGCCGCCCGACGCCGGAAGGCGCGCACCGCGACGGCGTCGACTGGGTGCTGGTGCTGCTGGTCCGCCGCCAGAACGTCGCCAGCGGCGAGACCTCCATCGCCGGGCTGCGCGGCGAACCGCTGGGAAGTTTCACGCTGACCGAGCCGCTCAATTCCGCGCTGGTGGACGATGCCCGGGTCTATCATGGCGTGACGCCGATCCATCCGCTCGACCCGGCCTTGCCGGCCTGGCGCGACGTGCTGGTGCTGACCTATCGGCGCGAGTGAGGGTTTCGTGGCGCGACTCTCGGTCAACCTCAACAAGATCGCGCTGCTGCGCAACGCACGGCGCACCGGCGTGCCGGACCTGCTGCACTTCGCGCGGCTCGTGCACACGGCGGGCGCGCACGGCATCACGGTGCATCCGCGCCCCGACGAGCGGCATATCCGGCGCGCCGACGTGCCGGCACTGGCGGCGCTGATCCCGCCGTGGCGGCCAAGCTTCGAGTTCAACATCGAGGGCTATCCGGACGAAGCGTTTTTGACGCTGGTCGCGGGCGTGGCGCCGGAACAGTGCACGCTGGTGCCGGACGCGCCGGGCGTGCTGACCTCGGAGGAAGGCTGGCGCATCGACGCCGCGCAACTGCCCGTCCTGCGCGCGGCGGTGGCGCGGCTGCACGCGCATGGCAGCCGGGTGATCCTGTTCGTCGATCCCGATCCCGCGGTGGTCGCGCGCGTGCCGGAAACCGGCGCCGACGGGATCGAGATCTACACCGGCGGCTACGCGACGGCGTTCCGCGAAGGCGCGCCCGAGGAGGCGTCAGCCGCATGTGCCGCCACGGCGCGCGCGGCGGCGGCGCGGGGGCTGGTGGTCAACATCGGCCACGACCTCAATCTGCAAAACCTGCCGCCGCTGCTGGCGGCGATGCCGACCGTCGCGGAAGCCTCGATCGGGCACGAGCTGACGGCGGATGCGCTGCTGATGGGGTGGGAAGCAGCGATCGCCGCGTATCGCGACGCATTGGCGGAGTAGACACGGGGCATGATGCACCGCCGAAGGCGCCGCCCAATTCATGGCCTGTCGCCGAATGAAGTTCGTCGCCGTCACCTACGGCACTGAGGGCGACACGCGCCCCATGGCGCTGCTTTGCCGGACGCTCATCGACGCCGGCCACGGCGCCCATCTGCTAGCCGACGCCGGCACGCTCGGCTACGCAACCGCCCTCGGCGTTCCGGCGACAGGCCTTGCCGGCGACATCCGCACGGTGCTGCGGCAGGACACGACGCTCGCCAAAAGCGGCGGCGGGTTCGGCAACACCGCGAGTGCCTTCGCGCGCATCGCCACCGTCAATTCCGAAGCGTGGCTCCGCGCCACGCTCGCCGCCGCCGAGAACTGCGACGCCGTGATTCTCGGCGGTCTCGCCGCCTTCGTGGGCCTTTCCGCCGCGGAGGCGCTGGGACTTCCGGCGATCGGCACCGGCCTCATTCCGATCACGCCGACGCGCGACTTCGCCTCGCCATTCCTGCGCCCAGGCACCGTGCCGTGCTGGCTGAACCGGATGAGCCACAGGCTGGTCAACGCGATGCTCTGGCGCGTCTTCAAGGCCCCCGTCAACGCCGCCCGCCGCGCGGTGTGCGGGCTGCCGCCACGCCGTCGCGTCTGGACCGATCATCCGATGCTCTACGGCGTGTCGCCGAGCCTCGTGCCGCAACCGGGTGATTGGCCGCCGACCGCGCGGATTTGCGGCCAGTGGCTGGCGCCGATGACGGACTGGTCGCCGCCGCCGGCGCTGGGCGAATTCCTCGCCGCAGGCGAGCCGCCGATCTATCTCGGCTTTGGCAGCATGGCGGCCCTGGGTGGCGCGCCGTTGATGCGTGCGGCGCTGGCGGCGCTGGGTGGCCGGCGCGCGCTGTTCTACCTTGGCTGGGGTGGCGTGGCCGCCGCGGACCTGCCCGCCAACGTCCATCTGCTCGCGGATGCGCCGCATGGCTGGCTATTTCCCCGCACGGCGCTGGTCATCCATCACGGCGGCGCGGGCACCGCCCATGCCGCCGCCCGCGCCGGCGTGCCTTCGGTGGTGGTCCCGTTCGCGGGCGATCAGTTCTTCTGGGCGGACCGGCTGCGTCAGGCCGGCGCCGCGCCGCCGCCCGTGCCCGCCAAGGGCCTGCGCGCGGCGCGGCTGGCGCGCGCCATCGACGCGGCGGACAAGAGCGCGCCGCGCGCCGGCGCAGCCGCGCTCGCCGCGTCCATCGCCCAGGAGGACGGGTTGAAGACAGCCGTCACGGCGATCCTGGCGCTGTCGAAGCGGTGACGGAGCAGCCTCCGCTCAGGCCATCAACCCCTCCAGCACCCGCTTGTGCTGCTCCATCACGATGTGACGCCGCACTTTCTGCGTCGCCGTCAGCGTCCCCGCCTCGATCGTGAACGGCGGCACCATGGCGTGCTTGCGGATGCGCTCGGTGACCGACAGGTGCTTGTTCACATCACCGACCGCCGCCGCGACCGCGAGGTCGTCGAAGCCCTCGGCGGCGACGAGAACGGCTGAGAGGCCCGGCCGTCCCTCGCCCAGCACCATCGCCTGCGCGATCGCGGGCTGGGCGGCCAGCATGCCCTCGATGCGCGCGGGCGAGACGTTCTCGCCGCCCGACAGCACGATCATGTCCTTCTTGCGGTCGGTGATCCGCAGGTAGCCGTCGGCATCCAGCACGCCGATGTCGCCGGTATGCAGCCAGCCGTCGCGGATCGCCGCCGCCGTCTCGGCCGGGCGGCGCCAGTAGCCGTCCATCACCAGGTCGCCGCGCACGCAGGATCTCGCCGTCCGCGGCGATGCGCAGCTCCACGCCCGGCAGCGCGCGGCCGACCGTGCCGACCCGCGTGGCGCCGGTGGTGTTCGCCGAGATCACCGGCCCCGCCTCGGTCTGTCCGTAGCCCTGCATCAGCTCGATGCCGAGGCCGAGGAAGAAGCGCCACACTTCCGGTTCCAGCCGCGCGCCGCCGGACATCGCGGCGCGGAACCGGCCGCCGAACCGCGCGCGCACCTTTCGGCGCACGAGGCGCTCCAGAACCGGATCGAGCAGACGGTCGAGCAGCGACAGCGTCTCGCCCTCCGCGCGGCGGCGGCCGATCTCGATCGCGCGCGCGAACAGCGCTTGCCGCCAGCCCCTCTCGCGCGCGACCTGGGCGAGGATGCGGGCGCGGATCACTTCCAGGATGCGCGGCACGATCGTCATGATCGTCGGCCGCACCGTCAGCATGTCGGCCGCGAGGTGCTCGATGCCGCGCGCATAGACGATCTCGCTGCCCATGCTGGCGAGGAAGAACTGTCCGGCGGTGTGCTCGTACGAGTGCGACAGCGGCAGGAAGGAGAGATAGACCTCGTCGTGCAGATCGAGCGAGCGCAGATGCTCGAACGCGCCGCGGCAGTTCGCGAGCACGGCGCGGTGCGGCAGCATCACGCCCTTCGGCGCGCCGCCGGTGCCGGAGGTGTAGATGATGCAGGCAAGCACGTCCGCCGGGATCGCCGCCGCCGCCTCGGCCACCTCCTCGAACGCTCCGGCATCGCGCTGCATCGCGCCGAAGCCGAGGGTGCGCACGCCGGGGACCGTGAAATCATCCAGCGCGATCAACAGGTCGAGCGGTCCCGCCGCCGCTACGCGCTCGGCCAGGGCCGCGTTCGCGCAGACGGCTGCCCGCGCGCCGCAATCGCGCAGCACGTGAGCGTGATCCTCGACCGTGTTGGTGATGTAGGTCGGCACCGGCACCGCCCGCAGCGCCAGCAGCGCCACCTCGGCGATCGGATATTCGGGACGGTTTTCCGAGACGATCAGCACCCGGTCGCCGGCCCCGATCCCGGCCGCGCGGAAGCCGCGCGCGGCGGCGGCGGTCAGGGCGGCGAACCGGCCCCAGGTGATCCGCTGCCAGGCGCCGTCACGCCAGAAGCGCAGCATCGGCCGCTCCGGCCAGGTCCGGGCCAGGTCGAACATCATCGTGGCCAGATTGGGCCACGCCGGATAGACCTTCACCCGCCCCGCTCCCTCAACCCTTTCCCCTGCCGCGCCGGCCGCTTACATGCTTGGCCGCGATATCAGCGAGACAGGACGCCCCGATGCCCGACGGACAGGCCGGCACTGCGCCGCGCGAGGCCACGCCCCCCAGCGAGCTGCCCACCTGGAACCTAGCCGACCTATACGAAGCGCCCGACTCCGCGCAACTGGCAGGCGACCTGGACCGCGCCGAGGCCGAGGCGAAGGGCTTCGCCGCCACCTATGCCGGCAAGCTGGCCGGCCTGCCGGGTGCGGCGCTGGCCGCGGCGATCGTCGGCCTATGAGCGGATCGAGGAGATGCTGGGGCGCGTGCTCTCCTACGCCCAGCTCCGGTTCGCGGGCGACTCGACCGACCCGGCGATCGGCCGCTTCGCGCAGAGCATGAACGAGCGGGTGACGGCGATCAGCAGCGACCTGATCTTCTTCACCCTCGAACTCAACCGGCTGGACGATGCCGCGCTGGAGGCCAAGCTCGGCACCCCGGAACTCGCCCCCTGGCGGCCGTGGCTGCGCGACCTGCGCGTGTTCCGCCCGCACCAGCTTTCCGACGAGCTGGAGAAGCTGCTGCACGAGAAGGAAGTCACGGGACGCAGCGCGTGGTCGCGGCTGTTCGACGAAACCGTGGCCGGAATGCGCGTCCCGCTGGGCGGCGAGGACCTCACCGTCAGCGCCGCGCTCAACCGGCTCTCCGATCGCGACCGCGGCGTGCGCGAGGCGGCGGGGCGGGCGATCGGCGCCGCGTTCGGCGAGCGCATCCGGCTGTTCTCGCTGATCACCAACACGCTCGCCAAGGACAAGGAGATCATCGACACCTGGCGCCACTTCGACGCGGCCGGAGAGCTACCGCAACCGCGCCAACATGGTCGAGGACGAGGTGGTGGACGCGCTGGTTGCCGCGGTGGTCGCCGACTATCCGCGGCTGTCGCACCGCTACTACGCGATGAAGGCGAAGTGGCTCGGGCTGGAGAAGCTGCAGCACTGGGACCGCAACGCGCCGCTGCCGGACGACGACGACGCGCATATCGCGTGGCCGGAGGCGAAGCGGCGCGTGCTGGGCGCATACGGCGCGCTTCGCGCCGGAGATGGCCGAGATCGCCGACCGCTTCTTCGACGCCGCGGCTGGATCGACGCCGAACTGCGCGCCGGCAAGGCAGGCGGCGCGTTCTCGCACCCCACGGTGCCGTCGGCGCATCCTTACGTGCTGCTGAACTACCACGGCCGCACGCGCGACGTGATGACGCTCGCGCATGAACTGGGCCACGGCGTGCACCAGGTTCTGGCCGCCGACCAGGGCTATCTGCGTGTCCGGCACGCCGCTCACGCTCGCCGAGACGGCGAGCGTGTTCGGCGAGATGCTGACCTTCCGCGCCCTGCTCGATGCCGAGACCAACCCGGCACGCCGGCGCATCATGCTCGCGGCCAAGGTCGAGGACATGCTGAACACCGTGGTCCGGCAGATCGCCTTCTACCGCTTCGAACAGCGCGCTGCACGACGAGCGGCGCAGCGGCGAGCTGGTGCCGGACCGCATCGGCGAGATCTGGCTCGACGTCCAGACGCGAGAGCCTCGGCCCGGCCTTCGAGTTCACGCCGGACTACGGCGTGTTCTGGTCCTACGTGCCGCACTTCATCCACACGCCGTTCTACGTCTACGCCTATGCGTTCGGCGACTGCCTGGTGAACGCGCTGTATGCCGTGTTCCAGTCGGCGGCCATCCGGGCTTCCAGGCAGAAATATCTCGACATGCTGCGGGCCGGCGGCACCAAGCGGCACAAGGAACTGCTGGCGCCGTTCGGGCTCGATGCCTCCGATCCCGCGTTCTGGCGGCGGGGCCTCGACGTGATCGCCGGGCTTCATCGACGAGCTGGAGGCCAGCCGCGCTGATGTCCTCGGCCGAGGACCACGCCTCGCTGTTCGGCGAGCTGCGGCGCTTTGCGCGCACCTCCGGCGCGGTCGGCGGCATCGCCGCGCGCTTCGCCGGCGCGCGCGTGTTCGGCATGCGCACCGACCGCGCCGTGCATGCCGAGGACCTGCGCGACGATTCTCGGTGGGCTGAAGGGGCCGCTGATGAAGGTCGCGCAGTTCCTCTCGACCGTGCCGGACGCGCTGCCGGAGGAATACGCCGCCGAGCTGGCGCAGCTGCAGTCCAACGCGCCGGCGATGGGCGGCGGCGTTCGTGCGCCGCCGCATGAGCAGCGAGCTGGGCGCCGGACTGGCGGCAGCCGGTTCGCGAGCTTCGAGCGAGAGCGCAGCCGCCGCCGCGAGCCTCGGCCAGGTGCATCGCGCCACGCTGCCCGACGGCACGCGAGGTCGCGTGCAAGCTGCAATACCCCGACATGGCGAGCACGGTGGAGGCCGACCTGCGGCAGCTCAAGCTCGCGATGGCGATCTACCACCGCTTCGACAACGCCATCCGGCACGAGGAGATCTTCGAGGAACTCGCCGAGCGGCTGCGCGAGGAGCTGGACTACGTGCGCGAGGCGGCGCAGATGCGGCTCTACGGCATCATGCTGCGCGACGAGCCGACGGTGCACGTGCCGGTGCCGTTCGCCGAGTACAGCACGAAGCGGCTGCTGACGATGACGTGGCTCGACGGCGTCCCGCTGCTGCAGCGGCTGCGCGAGGATCCGCCGCAGGAAGAACGCAACCGCATCGCCGAGGCGCTGTTCCGCGCCTGGTACGTGCCGTTCTACCGCTACGGCGTGATCCACGGCGACCCGCATCTCGGCAACTACCAGGTGCGGCCGGACGGCAGCGTCAACCTGCTGGATTTCGGCGTCGTGCGCGTGTTCGCAGCCGAAATTCGTCCGCGGCGTGATCGACCTGTTACGAGGCGGTGCGCGACAACGACGACGAACTCGCGCACCACGCCTACGAGACCTGGGGCTTCGACGAGATCTCGCGCGAGCAGATGGCGGTGCTGAACGAGTGGGCGCGCTTCCTCTACGAGCCGCTGATGGAAGATCGTGTGCGGCGCATCCAGGAGAACGACGACCCGACCTTCGGCCGCTCGGTCGCCGAGCGGGTGCATGCCGGGCTGCAGCGCACCGGCGGCGTGCGGCCGCCGCGCGAGTTCGTGCTGATGGACCGCAGCGCGATCGGCCTGGGCGGCGTGTTCCTGCGGCTGCGGGCGGAACTCAACTGGTCGCGCCTGTTCCACGACCTGATCGCCGATTTCGATGCCGACGCCCTCGCGGCACGGCAGGCGGCGGCGCTGCGCGAGGCGGGCGTGCCCGGCCCGGGCATGCCCGGGACGTCCATGCCCGCCACCGCCGCGCCGGCGCTCGACCCGGCCGGCTGATGCGGGCGCCGTGACCTATTCGGAATTCTGGCTGCACTACCTGCGCGCGCACGAGCGCCCCGGCACGCGCGTTCTGCACTACCTGGGCACTCTCGGGGGCTTGGCGCTGCTTGTGGCCGCGGCGGCCATGCGCGACTGGCGGCTGGTGCTGCTCGCTTTCGTCGTCGGCTACGGGCTCGCCTGGACGGGCCATGCGCTGATCGAGCGCAACCGCCCCGCGACCTTCGGCCATCCGCTCTGGTCCTTCGCGAGCGATTTCCGCATGGCGGCGCTCTGGGCCAGCGGCCGCCTCGGCCCGCATCTGGCCCGCGCCCGCGCCGCCGGTTAGGCGCCAAGCTTAGGCGCCAAGCTCAGGCCCCAAACGTAGGCCCCGGGCGCATCCGATCGCACGCCACGCCGTAATTCCAGCGGGATGGGCGAGTCGCTAGAGTGCGACGCCTGCGTAGGAGGGGAGAGCGGTCGATGCGCAAGTTTACGGTGCGGGCCGGCATGATGGTGCTGGCCGCGGCCCTGGTCATGGCGGTGCCGGCGCGACCCGCGCGCGCGCAGCAGATGTCGTTCAACCAGGCGCAGCTCGTGCGCACGCTGCTGCCGACGGTCGTCAACATCACCGCCCGCGCCGCGATCGGCGGCACGCCGGAGCCGGCGATGGCCAGCGCCCGCGGCAAGGAAAACGCCAGCGCGGCCGCCGCCGCGCCGCAGATCCGCGTGAACGCCGGCTCAGGCTTCATCATCGACCCGTCGGGCGAGATCGCGACCAACTGGCATGTCGTTGTCGGCGCCTATGAAATCGTCGTGACGTTCTCGGACGGCGCGCGCGCCAAGGCGGTGCTGCTCAACGCCTCCCCGCTGGTCGATCTGGCGGTGCATCAAGGTCAGCACGGGCCGCAAGCTGCCGGCGGTGCGGTGGGCCGACAGCGCGAAGGTACAGGTGGGCGATCCGGTGCTCGCGATCGGCAACCCGCTCGGCGTCGGGCTTTCGGTGAGCGGCGGGCTCGTCAGCGCGCTCAACCGCAACATCATGGACACGCCCTACGACGATTTCATCCAGACCGATGCGGCGATCAATCACGGCAACTCGGGCGGGCCGCTGTTCGACATGAACGGCGCCGTGATCGGCGTGAACTCCGCGCTGATCTCGCCCACCTCCGCCAATGCCGGGCCTCGGCTTCGCGATGCCGTCGAACGATGCGCGCTTCATCTTCGACCGGCTCACGCGCAAGGCGATGCAGCGCCCCGGCTATATCGGCGTGCGGCTGCAGCCGCTGACGCCGGAGATGGCGGCGGCGCTCGGCATGAGCGAGCCGCTGGGCTCGATCGTAGCCGCGGTCGAGAAGGCAAGCCCCGCCGAGCAGGCGGGCCTGCGCAACGGCGACGTGCTGGTGCGCTTCGCCGGCGAGACGCCGCCGGACGAGCGGGCGCTGCTGCGCGCGATCGCACGCGCCAAGCCGGGCAGCAGTGCCGCGATCGGGCTGCGCCGCGACGGGCAGGAGATGGAGGTGCCGGTCACGATCGCCGAATGGCCGACGATGTGGTGGGAGGAGCCGGGCGGCGCCGCACCGCCGCGCTTCAGCGTGCCGGCCGATCTGGGGCTGATGCTCGCCTCGCTCGATGACGCCATGCGCGCGCAGTACCAGGTTGGGATGACGGACGCCGGCGTGCTCGTCACGGGCGTCCTGCCGGGCACCGACGCGGCGCAGCGCGGGCTCGGCCAGGGCGACGTGATCACCCAGGTGGGGGCGAGCGGCGTGCACACGCCGGCCGACGTTCAGCGCGAGATCGAGCGGGCGCGTGCCGAGAAGCGCGGCTTCGCGCTGTTCCTGGTCATGCGCAAGAATCAGGCGGTGACTGCGGCGCAGGCGCCGGGGGCGAAATGGTATGCGCTGCGGGTGGCGGAGGACTAGGATGCCCGTGCCGATCAGCAGCGCCTGACTGGCGAAGGGGAACATCGCGATGAACCTATCCCGTGCTTTCGCGCAGGTCGTGGCGGTGGTCGGTGCCGGCACGGTGGTTGTGCGGCGAATGTCCGGGGGAGCGCCAGTGCAGGCCCTGGGAAACGCGCCGGTCATCCCGACGGCGAAGCCGCAGGGCAACATCCCGACACTCAAGATGCCGACCGCCAAAGGATGGCCGCGCGGGCACACGCCGGTCGCGGCATCGGGCCTCAAGGTCAATGCCTTCGCGACGGATTTGAAGCATCCGCGCTGGATCTACGCGCTGCCCAATGGCGACGTGCTTGTCGCCGAGGCGCTGACGGTCGCGGTTTCCGTCAAATCGCTGTTCGACTACGCCATGGCGAGCACGATGCGCCGCGCGGCCGCCCTCGGCGTCAGCCCCAATCGCATCACGAGGCTGCGCGACGCGAATGACGACGGCGTCGCCGAGACCCGGAGCGTGTTCCTGGACGGGCTGAACCAGCCATTCGGCATGGCGCTGGTAGGGGACACATTCTACGTCGGCAACACCGACGGCGTCGTCGCGTTTCCCTATGTCGCAGGGGCGGATCGCATCACCGGGCCGGGGCGCAAGCTGACCGAGTTCAGGTCCGGCGGGCACTGGACGCGCAGCCTGCTGCCGAGCGCCGACGGGCGGAAGCTGTTCATCGGCGTGGGTTCGCTGACCAATATCGGCGACGATGGCATGGCGGTGGAGGAAGGCCGCGCGGCGATCCACGAACTCGATCTGGCAAGCGGCTCGAGCCGGATCTTCGCCGCCGGCCTGCGCAACCCCGTGGGACTGGCGTGGGAGCCGCAGAGCGGCGCGCTGTGGACCGTGGTGAATGAGCGCGACGGGCTGGGTGACGAGACGCCGCCCGATTATCTGACCTCGGTGCAGGACGGCGGGTTCTACGGCTGGCCGTATTGCTACTGGGGCCAGACCGTGGACGACCGCGTGCCGCAGGACCCTGCCGCGGTCGCCCACGCGATCACGCCGGACTATGCGCTGGGCGGGCACACCGCATCGCTGGGCTTGTGCTGGCTGCCGGCGGGCACGCTGCCCGGCTTTCCCGACGGGATGGTGATCGGGCAGCATGGTTCCTGGAACCGCAGCACGCTCAGCGGCTACCGCGTCATCTTCGTGCCGTTCCAGAACGGACGCCCGGCCAGCCCGCCGCGCGAGATCCTGACCGGGTTCCTGGCGCCGAACGAGCGCGTGTCCTACGGGCGGCCCGTCGGGGTGGCGATCGGGCCCGATCGCTCGCTGCTGGTCGCGGATGACGTGGGCGACGTGATCTGGCGCGTCACCGGCGACGCCTGACGCGCCGGCACCTTTGCTACGCCAAGTTGCTGATTTCGCAGGACAGTGGTGGAGCTGAGGGGGCTCGAACCCCTGACCTCCTCATTGCGAACGAGGCGCTCTCCCAGCTGAGCTACAGCCCCATCCCGCGAGCGGCCGGACAATGGGCAGGCACCTGTTCCAAGTCAAGCCGCGGCGGCCCCGTTGCACCCCCGCCGCGCCCCGATTAGGGTCCGCCGTTTTCGGAGAGCGCCCCGCTTGTATGTCCTGTTCTGGCTCGTGAGCGAGCTGCTCCATCTCTATCTGTGGGCGGTGATCATCGCCGCCGTGTTCAGCACCCTGATCTCGTTCGGGGTGCTGGACACGCGCACCCGCTTCGTCTGGACGATCGGCGACTTCCTCTATCGCCTGACCGAGCCGGCGCTGCGCCCGATTCGCAACTTCCTCCCCGCCTTCGGCGGCATCGACATCAGCCCGATCATCCTGATCCTGCTGCTCTACGCCGCGCAGATGCTGCTCTGGCGCGTCTATGGGGCGATCGCGTTCGGCGACGTGCGGAACCTGGTGCTTTGACGGGCTTCTGGCGCGCCGCGGCCGACGGGGTGCTGGTCGCGGTGAAAGTGCAGCCGAAGTCCCGCCGCCCCGGCCTGCACGGCCGCGCCCCCGCGCCCGAGGGCGAGCGGCTGCGCCTCGCGGTGGCCGAGGCGGCGGAGGACGGGCGGGCGAATCGGGCCGCCTGCGCGCTGCTGGCCCGCGCACTCGCCGTGCCGCCGAGCGCGGTCGCGGTCGACGGCGGGGGCCGCGAGTCGCGACAAAGTGCTGCGCGTGACGGGCGATCCGGCGGCGATCGCGGCGCGGCTGGCGGCGCTGTGACGCGCCTGATCGACGGTCGTGCCGATCGCCGCCGCCCTGCGCGCCACGGTGGCGGAGCGCGGTGGCGCGGCTCGCCTATCGTCCCGGCCTCGCCGTGGTGCTGGTGGGCGAGGACCCGGCCAGCGCCGTCTATGTCCGCGCGAAGGACCGCGCGGCGAGTGCCGCCGGCATCGCCGCGCAGACCCGCCGCCTGCCCGCCGGCACGGCGGAGGCCGACCTGCTGGCCGTGATCGCCGGCCTCAACGCCGACCCGGCAGTGGACGGCATCCTCGTGCAGCTGCCCCTGCCGCCACAGATCCGCGCCCGGGCGGTGATCGAGGCGATCGACCCGGCGAAGGACGTCGACGGGTTCCATCCGATCAATGTCGGGCGGCTGCACGACGGCGTCGCCACGCTGGTGCCGTGCACGCCGCTGGGCGTGATGAAGCTGCTGGCGGCAGCCGAGATTCCCCTGCGTGGCGCACGGGCGCTGGTGCTCGGGCGCTCGGCGATCGTCGGCAGGCCGATGGCCGCCCTGCTGACCGCCGCCGACGCCACGGTGACCGTCGCCCATTCCCGCACCCGCGACCTCGCCGCCGAATGCCGGCGCGCGGAGGTGCTGGTGGCGGCGATCGGGCGGGCGGAGATGGTGCGCGGCGACTGGATCGCGCCCGACGCCACAGTGATCGACGTTGGCATCAACCGGCTGCCGGACGGGCGGCTCGTGGGCGACGTCGCCTACGTGGAAGCGGCTTCGGTCGCGGGCGCAATCACGCCGGTGCCGGGCGGCGTCGGGCCGATGACGATCGCCTGTCTGCTCGAAAACACCGTTCGCGCCGCTGCAGCGCGGCGCGGCGCGTAGGCGTCAGGCGGCTTCGCCGCGCGCGCGCCGGCTCGCCGTGCGCAACTGCCCGCAGGCGGCGAGGATGTCGCGTCCGCGCGGCGTGCGCACCGGCGCGGAAAATCCGGCCGCGTTCACGACCTCCGCGAACCGCGCGATCGCGGCCGGAGCTGCTGGTCTCGAACCGGCTGCCGGGCCAGGGATTGAACGGGATCAGGTTGACCTTCGCCGGGATCCCGGCGATCAGCCGCACCAGCTCGTGCGCCTCGGCGAGGCTGTCGTTCACGCCCTTCAGCATCACGTATTCGAACGTGATCCGCCGCGCGTTCGACGCACCCGGATAGCGCCGGCACGCGGCGATCAGCTCCGCGATCGGATATTTGCGGTTGAGCGGCACCAGCTCGTCGCGCAGCGCGTCGCGTCACCGCGTGCAGCGACACGGCGAGGTTCACGCCGAGCTCGGCGCCCGCGCGGTCCATCATCGGCACCACGCCGGAGGTGGAGAGCGTGATCCGCCGGCGCGACAGCGCGATGCCCTCGTTGTCCATCGCGATCGTCATCGCCTTGGCGACGTTCTCGAAATTGTAGAGCGGCTCGCCCATGCCCATCAGCACGATGTTGGATAGCAGCCGCGGCGCCTCCCCGCGCGGGCTCGGCCATTCGCCGAACGCATCGCGCGCCGCCATGAACTGCCCGACGATCTCGGCCGCGCCGAGGTTGCGCGCCAGCGGCTGGGTGCCGGTGTGGCAGAACCGGCAGGCGAGCGTGCAGCCGACCTGCGAGGAGATGCAGACCGCGCCGCGATCCTCCATGCGGTCGGGGATGTAGACCGTCTCCGCCTCCTGCCCGTCGCGGAAGCGGAACAGGAATTTGCGGGTCGCGGTCCTCGCTGGTCTGCGCGGCGACGGTCGCCGGCCGGCCGATCGACGAAGCGCTCGGCGAGCCTTTGCTGCAGCGGCCGCGCGATGGTGGGCATGCGCGCGAAGTCGGTGACGCCCTGATGATAGATCCAGTGCCAGAGCTGCTTGGCGCGAAACGGCGCCTCGCCGATCGCGGCCATCTCCGCCGCCAGCTCGGCGCGCGAGAGGCCGACGAGGTCGCGCCGCCCGTCGGGCAGCTCGGCCGGCGGGGGCGCGAAGCGCGCCACCTTCGCCAGAATGCGCGCCCGCTCCGCGGCGTCGAGATCGGCGGCCTCCAGATCCATGCCGATCATCTGGGCGGCGTTCATTTGGCTGGCGGGCAGCGCTTGTTGATCGCGGCGTAGGCGGCGGAGAACCCGCGCAGGCTGAACGTGTCCACCACCTCGGCGCCCTTCGGCCCCGGCGAGTGCGCAACCGCCTGCCGCCCCCGCTGCATCGCCGTCACCACGGCGCGGCCGTCGCGGGCGAAGGCCGAGCCGCTGGGCGGTGTAGAAGTCGAACGGCGTCGTATCGACGCAGGAATTTCGCCGTTGCATTGGCCGCGTAGCTGAACCCCGCGCTGACCGCAACAGCATCGCGCCCGCCCTGCCGCTCGGTGACCGTGAGCACCACGTCGCCGCGCCCGCGCAGGCCCGGCGTGGAGCCGTGCGCGCGGGTGAAGGCGTAGCAGACCGTCTCCCCGGCTTCCTTGTTGGTGGCCGCGATCCAGTCCTCGAACGTGCCGATGGCCTCCGGTCCGCCTTTCGGGCGCGGACTTCGTGGCGGCGGTGGCGAGTGCCGGAATTGTCGCGACGAGCAGGAGCAGGGCGAGGAAGCGCATGGCACGAGGCATACGCAGCCGGCGGGCGGCGAACAAGGGCAGGCGCATCATCGCTCCTCATCGGGACGGTCGAGCCAGTCGGGCCGCGTGCGGCGGAAGACCGGCGGTCCGTGGCGGGATGCCGGCGCCGCCGGGCCGGCCGCCGCCACTTGCCACCGGTCGTTCGGCGAAGCGGCCATGCTGCAGCAGCCGGTCATACAGCACGATCGCGCCGGCCACCGCCAGATTCAGCGCAAACCGCGTCGGGAATGCGCACAACATGCCGGCAGCGCGCCAGCATCGCCGGCGACAGCCCGGCGCGCTCCGGGCCGAGCACATAGGCGGCGTTCAGCGGATGCCGGAAGCTCGGCAGTTCGGCTGGCATTCGTCCAGCAATTCCACGCCGACCAGCACGCAGTTCTGCGGCAGCGCGATCTCGGCGGGACTGGGCCAGCGCCACAGCGGCACGTGCGCGGGGGTTGCGGCGGTGTCCGCGGCGCGCGCCGCGCGCGCGCGTCCCACCCGGCGCCGACGCAGAAGCAGAACGAGGCGCCGAACGCATGCGCCGTGCGCAGGAGCGCGCCGAAATTCGTCGCTTTGGCAACGCCCTCGGCGCCGATGCCGAAATATCCGCGCGGGTTGCCGGGTGCATCGGGTGGGTCTAGGCCGGGGCCACGGGCCGACGCAACCGGCCCGCCGCGCCGGCTTCTCACGCCGCGCGTGGCTGACCGGCGCGGGAAGTCACTTTCAATTCCGTGGATTAGGCCATATAACGCCCCGTGGTGCCATTTTTGGCCGAGGGCCCGGATGCAGGCGAAAGTGAAGGCCAAGGGAAGCGCACAGCCACTCGTGGTGAGCGCCAGCCGGTTGCGCGACGGGCGCGTGGTTTGGCTCGCGGCGGATGGCCGCTGGGTCGAGCCTCTGCGCGACGCCGCCGTGTATCTCGGCGAGCAGGTGAATGCCGGGCTCGCCGCGGGTGAGGCGGATGAGCGGCGGCAGCTCGTGGTCGGTGCCTATGCGGTGGAAGTCGTCGAGACGCCGGACGGCCTCTGCCGCTGCGCATGCGCGAGCGGGTGCGCGTCGATGGGCCGAGCGTGCTGGTCGCGGCCGCGGAGTGACAGCTGATGGACACCGTTGAGCGCCACGCGCCGGTCAGCGCCGGCATCTACAAGTACGACGATTATCGACCGGGAATTCCTGCGCGAGCGCGTGGCCGAGTTCCGCGCCCAGGTGGCGCGGCGACTGGCCGGCGAGCTGACCGAGGACGAGTTCAAGCCGCTGCGGCTGATGAACGGCCTCTATCTCCAGCTCCACGCCTACATGCTGCGCTGTGCCATCCCCTACGGCGTGCTGAGCTCCGACCAGCTTCGCGCAGTTCGCCCATGTCGCGCGCACCTTCGATCGCGGCTACGGGCATTTCACGACGCGGCAGAACATCCAGTTCAACTGGATCGCGCTGCAGGACGCGCCGGATGCGATCGCGGCGCTGGCCGAGGCGGACCTGCACGCGATCCAGACCAGCGGCAACTGCATCCGCAACGTGACCACCGACGAGTTCGCCGGCGCCGCGGCCGACGAGATCGTCGATCCGCGCGTGTATGCCGAAATCATCCGGCAATGGTCGACGCTGCACCCGGAATTCAGCTATCCTGCCGCGCAAGTTCAAGATCGCGATCACCGGCGCGCCCGGGCGACCGCGCGGCGCTCCAGATCCACGATATCGGGCTCACCGCGAAGCGCGACGCGCACGGCGACGATCGGGTTCGAGGTGTGGGTCGGCGGCGGGCTCGGCCGCACGCCCATCCTCGGCTTCCGCATCCGCGAGTGGCTGCCCGAAGCACGCGCTGATCGCCTATCTGGAGGCGATCCTGCGCACCTACAACGCGCTCGGCGGGCGCGAGAACATCCACAAGGCGCGCATCAAGATTCTTGTGCGCGACGTGGGACAGGCGCGGTTCGCCGAACTGGTGGAGGAGGAGTTCGCGGCCCTGCCGCGGGAGAAATTCCGTCTCGATGCCGGACGATCGTGGCGGCGATCCGCGCGCATTTCACGCCGCCGCCCTTCGCGGCACAGCCCGGCGCTGCGACCGCGCTCGCCGACGCCGTTGCGGCGGACGCGGAATTCGCCGCCTGGGTCGGCCGCAACACGCATCCGCACCGCGAGCCGGGCTACATCTCGCGCGGTGATCTCGCTCAAGCCGATCGGCGGCATGCCCGGCGACTGCACCGCGGCGCAGATGGACGCGATCGCCGACCTCGCCGAGCGGTTCTCCTTCGGCGAAATCCGCGTCTCGCACGTGCAGAACCTGGTGCTGCCGCATGTCGCGGCAGGACGAGCTGCATCGCGCTGTGGCAGGCGCTGCGCCCGCTCGGCCTCGCGACCGCCGAATATCGGCCTGCGTCAGCGACATCATCGCCTGCCCGGGCCTCGACTACTGCAGCCTGGCCAGCGCGCGCGCGATCCCGGTGGCGCAGCGCATCGCCGAGCGCTTCGCCGACCTGCGCGCGCAGCACGACATCGGCACCGTGTTCATCAACATCTCCGGCTGCATCAACGCCTGCGGCCATCACCATGTCGGCCATATCGGCATTCTCGGCGTCGACAAGAAGGGCGAGGAGTTCTACCAGATCACGCTCGGCGGCTCGGCCAGCAACGACGCGGCGCTCGGCGACATCGTCGGCCCCGCCTACTGCCTATGACGAGGTGGTCGATGCGGTGGAGACGATCCTGCGCACCTATCTCGTGGTGCGCGCGCCCGGCGAGGCGTTCATCGACACCTATCGCCGCATCGGCCTGACGCCGTTCAGGGACGCGCTGCATGCCGCTGCTTGAACGCGGGCACGTGCATCGAGGACCCCTGGGTCTCGTCGCCGACGATGCCCCCCTCCCCGCCGACGCGCCGGCCATCGTCGAGCCTCGAAGCGGCTTGCCGGAGGCGCGGCGGCCCGGCGCACGCGCCGCTTGGCGTGCTGGTCGGCCCGGCGGCGCGGGCGGAGGAGGTGGCGGCGGCGCTGCCGGATCTGTCGCTCATCGCCGTGGAATTTCCGAAATTCCGCGACGGGCGGGGCTTTTCGCTCGCGCGGACCCTGCGGGAACGCTACGGGTTCACCGGCGAAATCCGCGCCGTGGGGCATATCCTGCCCGACCAGTACCGCTTCCTGCTGCGTTGCGGTGTCTCGACGGTGGCGCTGCCCGAGGGCGCCGACCCCGCCCCCTGGCAGGCGGCGCTCGGGCGGTTCGGGGTCGCCTACCAGCCCGCGGCGGCCGACGAGGCGCCGCTCGACCACCTGCGGCGCCGAGCTCGCCGCCCCATAGCCGCGTTCCCGGGGCTGCGCTATGACGCGCGCGCGACCCGGAGGACCCTTCTCGCGTGAACACGCCTCTGCCCCACGGCGCCAACAGCCTGCGCACCGGCCCGGACGCGCGCGGCCGCTTCGGCGAATTCGGCGGCCGCTTCGTCGCCGAAACGCTGATGCCGCTGATCCTGGAGGTCGAGCGGGCCTACGACGCGGCCAAGGCCGACCCGGCGTTCCGAGGCCGAGCTCGACTTCTACCTGAAGCACTATGTCGGCCGGCCGAGCCCGCTGTGGTTCGCCGAGCGGCTGACCGAAGCAGCTCGGCGGCGCCAAGATCTACTTCAAGCGCGACGAGCTGAACCACACCGGCGCGCACAAGGTCAACAACTGCATGGGCCAGATCCTGCTGGCCCGCCGCATGGGCAAGACCGCGCATCATCGCCGAGACCGGCGCCGGCCAGCACGGCGTCGCCACCGCCACGATGTGCGCGCTGTTCGGCCTGCCCTGCGTGGTCTACATGGGCGCCGACCGATGTCGAGCGGCAGAAGCCCAACGTGTTCCGCATGAAGCTGCTCGGCGCCGAGGTGAAGCCGGTGACCTCCGGCGCCGGCGACGCTGAAGGACGCGATGAACGAGGCGATGCGCGACTGGGTCGCCAACGTCGCCGACACCTACTACCTCATCGGCACCGTCGCCGGCCCGCATCCCTATCCGACGATGGTGCGCGACTTCCAGTCGCGTGATCGGCGAGGAGGCCAAGCCGCAGCTGCAGGAAGCCGAGGGCCGCCTGCCCGACGCCGCGGTCGCCTGCATCGGCGGCGGCTCCAACGCCATGGGCCTGTTCCATCCGTTCCTCGACGATCCGACGGTGCGGCTGATCGGCGTCGAGGCCGGCGGGCCACGGGATCGACACGCGGCGAGCACGCCGCCAGCCTGACCGGCGGCCGGCCCGGCGTGCTGCACGGCAACCGCACCTATCTGCTGCAGGACGACGACGGCCAGATCATCGAGGCGCACAGCATCAGCGCCGGCCTCGACTATCCCGGCATCGGGCCCGGAGCATTCCTGGCTGCACGACATCGGCCGCGTCGAATACGTCGCCGCCACCGACGACGAGGCGCTGGAGGCGTTCCAGCTCTGCACGCGGACCGAGGGCATCATCCCGGCGCTGGAGCCCGCGCATGCGCTGGCGCACGTGCCGAAGCTGGCGCCGACGATGAGCAGGGACGCAGATCATCCTGATGAATCTCTGCGGCCGCGGCGACAAGGACATCTTCACCGTCGCCGAGCATCTCGGGGTGAAGCTGTGAGCCGCATCGCCGCCCGCTTCGCCGAGCTGAAGCGCCGAGGGGCGCGGCGCGCTGATCCCGTTCCTGGAGGCCTGGGACCCGGACGCCGGCGACCTCGATGGCGCTGCTGCGCGGGCATGCCGGCGGCCGGCGCCGACCTGATCGAGATCGGCATGCCGTTCACCGATCCGATGGCCGACGGCCCGATCATCCAGGCCGCCGGCAAGCGCGGCCTGAAGGCCGGCGTGACATGGTCGCACACGTTCTGACCATGGTGCGCGAGTTCCGCCGCGCGGACGCCGACGACGCCGGTCGATGCTGATGGGCTACCTCAACCCGATCCTGTCCTACGGCACCGGAGCGGTTCTGCGCCGATGCCGCCGGCGCCGGCGTGGACGGGCTGATCGTCGTCGATCTGCCGACCGAGGAGGCCGACATGCTGCTGCCGTATCGCCGCGCGCAGCGGGCTGGACGTCATCCGCCTGGTCGCGCCGACCACCGACGACGCGCGCCTGCCGCACGTGCTCGAACGGCAGCTCCGGCTTCGTCTACTACGTCGCGATCACCGGGATCACCGGCACGCGCAGCGCCACCGCGGACCGATCTGGCGGCGGCGATCCCGCGCGTGCGGCGCGTCACCGACCTGCCGATCGCGGTCGGCTTCGGCGTGCGCACGCCCGCAGCAGGCGGCGGACGGCGGCGCGGGTCGCCGATGCCGCGGTGGTGGCTTCGGCGCTGATCGACACGCTGGCGCACGATCTCGACGAGCACGGCCGCGCGCCGCCGGAGACCGTGCGAGCGCGTGCTGGACCAGGTGCGCGCGCTGGCCGCCGGCGTGCGCGGCGCGCGGGATGGGAGTGACCGCGCATGAGCTGGCTCACCGAATACGTCCGCCCGCGCATCCGCACGCTGCTCGCCCGGCGCGAGGTGCCGGACAATCTCTGGCTGCAATGTCCCGCCTGCCAGCAGATGATCTTCCACACCGAGCTGGAGAAGAACCTGCAAGGTCTGCCCGCATTGCGGCCACCATCTGCGCGCGCAGCGCGCGAGGAGCGGCTGCGCTGGACGTTCGACGAGGGCCAGTTCACCCGCATCGAGCTGCCGAAAGTGCCGGCCGACCCGCTGCGCTTCCGCGACAGCAAGCGCTACACCGACCGCCTGCGCGCGGCGCGCGACGCGGCGCATCGCGACGATGCGCTCGGCGGTCGCGCACGGCACGATCGGCGGGCAGCGCGCGGTGGTCGCGGTGATGGACTTCGCGTTCATGGCCGGCTCGATGGGCGCCGCGGTCGGCGAGGGCATGGTCGCGGCGGCGAAGCTCGCGGTGCTGCAGGAGGCGCCGCTGATCGTGTTCACCGCCTCCGGCGGCGCGCGCATGCAGGAGGGCGCGGTCAGCCTGATGCAGATGCCGCGCACCATCATCGCGCATGCAGATGGTGAAGGAAGCCGGCCTGCCCTTCATCGTGGTGCTGACCGATCCCGACCACCGGCGGCGTCACGGCGAGCTTCGCCATGCTGGGCGACATCCACATCGCCGAGCCCGGCGCGCTGATCGGCTTCGCCGGCGCGCGGGTGATCGAGCAGACGGTGCGCGAGAAGCTGCCGGAAGGGTTCCAGCGCGCGGAATATCTGCACGAGCACGGCATGGTCGACATGGTGGTGAAGCGCACGGAGCTGGCGGCGACGCTGGCGCGGCTGATCACGCTGTTGCGCGTCAAGGATCTCGCCGAGGCCGCGTGAGCGCGACCGTCGCCGACGCGCCGCGGGGCGGCCGCTTCGACGCCATCGTCGAGCGGCTGCACGGGCTGCATCCGCGCCTGATCGACCTCAGCCTGGACCGGCTGCAACGCCTGCTCGGCCGGCTCGGCAATCCGGAGCGGCGCCTGCCGCCGGTGATGCATGTCGCCGGCACCAACGGCAAGGGCAGCGTCTGCGCCTTCCTGCGCGCGTTCGCCGAGGCGGCCGGGCTTGCGCGCGCATGTCTACACCTCGCCGCATCTGGTGCGCTTCAACGAGCGCATCGTGCTCGCCGGCGCGACGGTGGACGACGCGACGCTCGCCGACGCGCTGGAGGAGGTGGAGCGGGCGAACGAGGGCGCCGCGATCACCGTGTTCGAGGTGATCACCGCCGTCGGCGTTCCTGCTGTTCGCGCGCGCGCCGGCGGATTTCTGCGTGATCGAGGTCGGGCTCGGCGGCGCGGCTGGATGCGACCAACGTGATCGCCGCCGCCGGCGCGCGGGCGCGATCACCTCGATCTCGCATCGACCATCGCGAGTGGCTGGGCGACACGCTGGCGGAGATCGCGGCGGAGAAGGCGGGCATCATCAAGCCCGGCATGCCGGTCGCGACCGGCGTGCAGCCGCCGGAGGTGCTGGCGCTGCTCGCGGTCAAGGCGGCGCGTGAGGGCGCGGTGCTGCTCGCGCGCGGCCACGACTGGACCATCGCGCGCCGCGGCGAAGGCTTGCGGTTCGAGGATGCGGCCGGCGCGCTGGACCTGCCGCTGCCGGCGCTGCGCGGGGCCGCACCAGATCGACAATGCCGGCATCGCGCTCGCCGCGATGCGCGCCGCCGGGCCTGGCCTGCCACCGGCGGCGCTTGGCGAAGGGCTCGCGCGCGCGCGCTGGCCGGCGCGGCTGCAACGCCTGCACGGCGCACTCGCTGCACGCCTGCTGCCGCCGGACTGGGAGCTGTGGCTCGACGGCGGGCACAACGCGGCGGCGGGCGCGGCGCTGGCGCGAGCATGCCGCCGGCTGGGCGCGACCGGCCGCTGCACATCATCGTCGGCATGAAGCGTTCGAAGGACGCGCCGGGCTTCCTCCGCCCGCTGCTGCGCACGGGCGACGACGCTATGGGCGGTGGCCGAGCCCGGCCAGCATCTGGCGCAGCCGGTGGCGGAGATCATCGCGGCCTCCGGCGGCGTCGCGCAGGCGGGACCGACGGTGCTTGCGGCGCTCGACGCCCTGCCACGCGCGCCGGGGCCGGCGCGTGTGCTGGTCTGCGGGAGCCTCTATCTGGCGGGCGAGGTTTTGAAGGCCGACGCGGGCTGACGGATCGGTCGCAAGGCCACGTCCGCCCGACGACCCCGGCGCTAGAGTACCCCGGATAGCATGTCGACGATCCGCCTGCGCACCGCCGGCCGATCCGGAAGCGGCAGGGACCCGATCCGCTCGGCATTCACCGCCTCGATGGTGGCGATCTTGGCCGTGCGGATCATCGACGCCGCCGGGAGCCCGGCCATGTCCAGATCCGAGATCTCGAGGTCGCCCGGCCACCGCCGATGGCCCGCGCTGGTGATCATGAGGACCCAGAGCAACGCTGGTACGCCGGTAGCGGCGTGTTGTCCGACGACCAAGGCCGGGCGGCGCTGCTGAACGGGGCGGTTCGTGTAAGGGAACGGGACCTTTATGATGTCCCAGGCTTCAGAGCCCGCCATAGGCCCGCGCGTCGGCGGCACTTTCCCACTCGAAAAACGTCGCGAACGGATCGTCGCCGCCGGGACGGCCGCTGCTGCGCGTCAGCAGCACACGACCGTCCTCGATGACATAGGCAAGCTGGTCGCCCGCGCGCAGGCCCAGCGCCGCGCGGACCGCCTGCGGGATCGTCGTTTGCGCCTTGCTCGTCAGCCTGCTGGTAATCATGGAGCGGAAGGTAAGGAACTTCCTTGCGCCTGCAAGGCCCGGCCCGCCGAAGGGACCCGAACAGCGCGTCCCGCCGCTCTCAACGCTCCGCCGCCACATCCGCGCCGCCCGGATAGTCGCCGTCGAGGATGTAGGGATACGGCCCCGGGAAGGCCTCGACGAACACCAGATGGCTCACGATCGAGCCGTCGCCGTTGCGCAGGTGGACGTAGTAGCCCGGCGGCTCCATCACGAAATCGCCGCGGTCGTGGTCGAGCTCGAACGCGGCGGCCTGGGCGGTGCCGGGGGCGACGCAGACCGTCGCGTGGCCGAGGCGGCCGATCATGCTGCGGTGGTGATGGCCGCAGAGAATGCGCTCGACCTGCGGGTGGCGGCGCAGCAGCGCGCCGAGTTCGGGCGTCGAGCGGAGGTTGATCGTATCGAGGATCTGCAGCCCGCAGCGCAGCGGCGGGTGGTGCAGCGCGAGCAGCGTGGGGCGCTGCGGCGCCTCCTCCAGCCGCGCCTCGAGCCAGGCGAGGCGGCGGGCGCACAGCTCGCCATGGCCGGCGCCGGGCACGATGCTGTCGAGCATGATGAGGCGGACCGGCAGGTCCTCGACCACGTACTGGATGAAGTCCGGGTCCGACGTGACCCCCTCGAACCGGCCGAGGACGGCGCGGAAGTTCTCGCGCCGGTCGTGATTGCCGGGGATCAGCAGCACCCGGAGGCCGCTGAGATGGCGGTCGAGCAGGTAGAGGAGCCACTTGTATTCGCTCTCCAGCCCGCAATCGGTCAGGTCGCCGCTGATCACGACGGCGTCCGGCCGCGGGCGGAAGCTGGCGATGGCGCGCAGCGCGCGCTCGGCGAACTGGCTCGACTCCACCACGCGCGAGACGGTCTCACCGCGCGGGCGGACATGCAGGTCGCTCACGTGAACGAGGATCACCGTCCGGCTCCGCAACGCACGCCAGACTGTTTAGGGGGTATGCGGGGCGACGCGCCAGATAAACCCGTTGCCATCTTCAGTGACCAGCAGGGCGCCGTCAGCGGCGACCGCGATGCCGACCGGACGGCCCCAGACGGAATCGTCGTCCAGGACGAACCCGGTCATGAAATCCTCATAGGCGCCGTTCGGACCGCCCGCCCGGCATCGGCAGGCGGACGACCTTGTAGCCGGTGCGGCGGCTGCGGTTCCAGGACCCGTGCAGGGCGACGAAGGCATCGCCGCGATAGGCGGCGGGGAAGCTCTTGCCATCGTAGAAGGTGATGCCGAGCGGGGCGCTGTGCGCCTGGAACAGCACGTCCGGGACAGTCACGTGGCCGGCGAGGTCGGGGCGCTCGCCGGTGCGCCGCGGGTCGGGGTGGCGGCCGAGATAGAACCAGGGCCAGCCGTAGAACGCGCCGTCGTGAACCCGCGTCGCGTAGTCGGGCGGCAGGTCGTCACCCATCCCGTCGCGCTCGTTGACCACGCACCACAGCGTGCCGCGCGGCGGTTGCAGCCCCAGGCCGGCGCAGTTGCGCAAGCCCTGCGCGTAGGGGTGCAGCGCCCCACCCTCCGGGCGCAGCCAGAACACGCCGGCGCGCCCGGCCTCCGCACCCCAGGCGGCGCCGACCCCATGCGGCCGCCTGCCACGCCACAACGCCGCCCTGGGGCTGGGGCCCCATGTCATCGCCGACATTGCTGCCGGAGCCGACCGCGAGGAAGATCCGTGACCCGTCGGGCGCGGCGGCCAGGTCGCGGGTCCAGTGGCCGCCGGTCGGCAGCACGGGGACGACGACCTCGGCCGGGCCTGACGGGGCCGGGGCGCCGGGGTGCCAGGGGTAGCGCAGGACGCGCCCGGTCTCGGCGACGTAGACGAAGCGTGGGGCGGCCGGCGGCCAGAAGGCGATGCCGTAGGGCAGATCCAGCCCCTCGGCGAAGGTCGCGCGCTCGCCCGCGGCGGTGAAGCGGAGCAGCCTTCCGGCGCCGGCCTCGGCAACGAAGATGCTGCCGTCCGGGGCGCGGCGGATGGCGCGCGGCATCTCCAGCCCTTGCGCCCAGACCGAGACGGTGAATCCGGCCGGCACGCGCGGCAGCGCGCCCGCCGGGCGGGCCGCGACCTCGGGGGTGTCCGCGGCGCTCGCGGTCTCGTTGGGCACCGCCAGATGCCTCGCATCCAGCCGGTGCTCGACGCCCGGGGCGTCGGCGCGCCAGTCGGCGGCGGTGAGCAGGAGCAGCAGCGGCGGGATGAAAAGGAACGGCAGGACGCGTCGTCGCATCCGTCCCACATGGGGGCCGGAGGATGTTACTCCAGGGCCGCCGCACCGAGCATGCGCCCGTCGGGGGCCTGCAATAGCACGGCAAAATGCTCTCCCGCGGGCCGCGGAGTGGTCCGGACCAGGGGCTGGCCCTGCCACGTGCCGAGCGGGACGATGGCGCGCACTATGTTCGTCTCTAGCAACGTTCTCCCGCCGTTTTCGCCGCGGGCGACCGCGGTTCTCCGGGCTGAATCATAGCCCAGCAAGAGCAGCGCGCCAGTTCCCGACCCCGCGCCTACCGCGATATTGATGCCCGCGTTCGTGCGCATCAGGTGCAGCGGCACGGCGGCGTCGGCGGCCGGGTTGGAGGCATTCAGCGCGGCGAACACGCCCGCGCGATCACTGCCAACTACGTCGCGCTTCCCGTCCACGACCAGCTCGGGCGTGTAGAGTTCGTCGAGCCCGAGGGACGCCGCATAGGCACGCTGGCGGGCGGTCGCCGCCGCCAGCGAGAACGGGTCGGGCCAGCCCAGCCGGTCCCAGTAGGTCACGTGGAAGGCGAGCGGCAGCACGTCCGGCCGCGTCATCGCGATCTCGCCCAGCAGCGCCTCGGCCGGCGGGCAGGAGGAGCAGCCCTGGGAGGTGAACAGCTCCGCGACCACCGGCCGCCGCACCGTCGCCTGGGCCGCGGCCCGCGGCGCCGCGTCGATCAGCCCCGCGGCCATCAGGCCCACCGCGACCACGAAGATCACACCGCGCATCCCGTCCTCCTGTCCTCGCCGATGGTGGTCAGTCTCGCGGATGGCTGCCGCGTTACAACTCTTTTGTGCCGAATGGGTCGTGACATCTGACGTGATTCGTCATATGTAGAGCCGCATCATGTCCAGCACTGTGCAGCCCGTCACCCTCACGCCGGCCGCCGCCGCGACCCGGGGGGCGATCATCGACACGGCCGAGCGGCTGTTCCGCACCCTCGGCTACCAGAAGACCACGGTCGCCGACATCGCGCGCGAGCTGCGCATGTCGCCGGCCAACGTCTATCGGTTCTTCCCGAGCAAGGCGGCGATCAACGAGGCGATCTGCGCGCGCTGCCTCGCCGGGCTCGACGAGGCGGCGTGGGCGATCGCGCGCGGGCCGGGCAGCCCGCCAGATCGGATCCGCGCCCTGTTCCGCCTGCTGCAGCAGCAGACCCAGGCGCTGTTCTTCGAGGAGCGGCGCATGCACGACATGGTCGCGGCGGCGCTGGAGGAGAACTGGCCGATCGTGGAGGCACACATCCGCACGATCGACACCGCGTTTCGCCATATCGTCATGGACGGGCAGGCGGCGGGCGTCTTCGCCCGGCTCGACCCGGACGAGACGGCCAGTTCGTTGCACGCGAACTGCGTGATGTTCACCCACCCGCTCCTGGTCGAGAAATGCGCCCGCCTGGGTGACGACACGGCGGTGCTGGCCGAGCGCATGGCGGAGTTCTGCCTGCGCGCCCTGCGCCCGGACTGACCGCGCTTCCCCTTCCCGGCCGTCGGACGGCACCGGGGCCCGGACATCTGACGGGGAGATATGTGACGACTATTGACATTCGTCAGTCTCAACGCCAGTCTCCGGACACGCCCCCGGAGACCCACCCATGCCGACCGCCCGCACTGCCCTCGCCCTCATCCTGCCGCTGCTGCTCGGCGCGTGCTTCGAGCGCACCCAGGCGAGCGTCGAGGATGCGGCGCGCCCGGTGCAGGTCGTCACCGTCGCGCTGACCGACGACGCCGACGCCCGCGCCTATGCCGGCACCGTCCGGCCGCGGCGCGAGGCCGATGTCAGCTTCCGCGCCGGCGGGCGGATCGCCGAGCGGCTGGTCGACATGGGCGCGCATGTGCGCGCGGGGCAGGTGCTGGCGCGGCTCGACCCGACCGACCTGGCGCTCGCCGTGCGCAGCGCCGAGGCCGACCTCGCCTCCGCCCAGGCGCAGTCGACGCAGGCTACCGCCGACGCGGGGCGCAGCGCGAAGCTGCTGGCCCAGGGCTGGGTCGCCGCCGCGGCGGACGAAGCCAAGCAGGCGACCGCCCGCGCCGCCACCGAGCGCGTGGTCTCCGCCCGCGCCGCCCTCGATCTCGCCCGCAACCGCCTTGCCTATGCCGAACTGCGTGCCCCGGCCGACGGCGTGATCATGGCCGTGGTGCGCGACCGCGGCACGGTGGTCGCCGAGGGCGATGCCGTGCTGCGCCTCGCCGAGGCCGGTGCGCCGGAAGTGGAGGTGCAGCTGCCCGAGCAGGCGCTGCCCGACGCGGCGCGGCCGGGCGCGACCGTCACCGTCTGGGCGCGGCCCGATGAGCCGGTGGAGGCGTCGCTGCGCGAGGTGGCCCCGGCCGCCGACGGCAAGCTGCGCACCTACGCCGCGCGCTATGTGCTGCACGATGCGCCCGCCTGGGTGGCGCTGGGGATGACCGCGACACTGCACCTGCCGGGTGCGACCACGACGCGGGTCGCCGACCTGCCGGCGTCCGCCCTCATCGACCGCGGCAGCGGGCCGATGGTCTGGGCGGTGCAGCCGAACGGCACGCTGCGCGCGCAGCGCGTGGCGGTGCACCGGCTCGATCAGGACCGCGTCGTGCTCTCCGGCCTCAGCGCCGGCGAGCAGGTGGTGGTGCTGGGCGTGCAGAAGCTCGATCCGGCCGCGCGGGTGCGCGTGGCCGACACACGACCGGCGACGGAGTGACGCCAATGCGCCCAAGTGCTGATCAATTCGGTCCGCAGGCCCTGGGCTTCTGGGTCAGCGAGGGCTTCGGCCCGGGGCTCGCGCTCGCCGGGCTCACGCCCGCACGGCGTGACGACCTGCCCGCCGAGGTGCACGAGGTCCAGGCGCATTGCTGGTGCCCCGGCGCGCTGCTGCGCTGGCTGCGCCCGGCCGACGTCGCCGATGCGCCGTGACGGGGTTCAACCTCTCGGCCTGGGCCGTCGCGCATCGCAGCCTCGTCGGCTTCCTGATCGCGCTGATCTTCGCCGCCGGCGCGCTCTCCTATAGCCATCTCGGCCGCAACGAGGACCCGAGCTTCACCGTCAAGCTGATGGTGGTCACCGCCGAGTGGCCGGGGGCCACGGCGCGGGAGACCCAGGACCTGCTCGCCGAGCCGATCGAGCGCAAGCTGCAGGACCTCGCGCATCTCGACCACCTGACGACGTTCTCGCGGCCGGGCTTCACCGCGATCATGGTGAGCTTCCGCGACGACACCGCGCCATCCGAAGTTCCCGAACTCTTCTACCAGGCCCGCAAGAAGCTCGACGACCTGCGGCCGAGCCTGCCGGCCGGGGTGATCGGGCCGGCGGCCGACGACGAATACACCGACGTGTACGGCGCGGTGTTCGCGCTCACCGGCGCAAACAACGCCGAGCTGGTGCGCCAGGCGGAACGCGTGCGCGACCGGTTCCTGCGCCTGCCGGGGGCGGAGAAGGTCACGATCCTCGGCGAGATCCCGCGCACGGTGGACGTCGAGTTCAGCCACAGCCGGCTCGCCGCCCTCGGCGTGACGGTGCCGGAGATCGCGCGGGCGATCGCGGCGCAGAACGGTGTCACCGACGCCGGGCTGGTCGAGACCCACACCACCCGCGTGCCGCTGCGTGTCGACGGCGCGCTGGACGGGCCGGCGAGCCTCGGCGCGGTGCCGGTGCCGGCCGGCAACACGACACTGCGGCTGTCCGACATCGCCACCATCCATCGCGGCTATCAGGACCCGCCGCAGTTCTCCGTGCGCCACAACGGCGCGCCGGCGGTGGTGCTGGCGCTGTCGACGCAGAAGGGCACCAACGGGCTCGCCTTCGGCGACGCGCTGCGCGCCGAGGCCGAGCGCATCCGCGCGTCCCTGCCCGCCGGCATCACGCTGGAACAGATCGCCGACCAGCCGCAGGTGATCGGCGAGGCGGTGGGCGAGTTCCAGCTCAAGTTCGCGGTCGCCCTCGGCGTCGTGCTGGTGGTCTCGTTCCTCTCGCTCGGCTGGCGCACCGGCATCGTCGTCGCCCTCGCGGTGCCGCTCACGCTCGCGCTCGTGTTCGTGGTCATGGACCTGATGGGGATCGAGCTGCAGCGCGTGTCGCTCGGCGCGCTCATCATCTCGCTCGGCCTGCTTGTCGATGACGCGATCATCGCGGTCGAGATGATGGTGGTGAAGCTGGAGGAAGGCTGGGACCGGGTGCGCGCGGCGACGTTCGCGTGGACGTCCACGGCCTTCCCGATGCTCACCGGCACGCTGGTGACGGCGGCCGGGTTCCTGCCGGTCGGGCTCGCGCGCTCCACCACCGGCGAATATGCCGGCGGCATTTTCTGGGTCGTGACCATCGCACTTTTGGTGAGCTGGGTCGTCGCCGTCATCTTCACGCCCTATCTCGGCGTGCTGCTGCTGCCGGCGCCCAAGCATGTGCGCTCGCACGATGCGGTCTACGGCACGCGGCCCTATCGGATGCTGCGCGCGGTGGTCGCGTTCTGCGTGCGCTGGCGGCGCAGCGTGGTGCTGGCGACGGTGGCGCTGTTCCTGCTTTCGGTCGGCGGCATGGGGCTGGTGCGCCAGCAGTTCTTCCCCTCCTCCGCGCGGCCCGAGCTGATCGTGGACATCACGCTGCGCCAGGGCGCGAGCCATCAGGCGACCGAGGCCGCGGTGAAGAAGGTGGAAGCGGCGCTCGCCGGCGATCGCGACGTGCGGTGGTACACGAGCTATGTCGGCGCCGGTCCGCCGCGCTTCTTCCTCGCCTACAACCCGCCGCTGCCGAACGACGCGATCGCGACTATCGTGCTCACCACCCGCGATGCCGAGGCGCGCGAGCGCGTGCGCGCGCGGCTGATGGCGTTTGCGGCCGGCGAGGGCGCGCCGGAGGCGCGGGTGCGCGTGTCGCGTCTCGAACTCGGACCGCCGGTCGGCTTCCCGGTGCAGTTCCGCGTTGTCGGCACCGACCTGGGCGCCGTACGCCGCGCCGCCGACCAGGTGCTCCAGACGCTGCGCAGCACCCCCGGCACGCGCGACGCACAGCTCGCCTGGGGCGAGCGGGCGCCGTCGGTGCGGCTGGAGCTCGACCAGGCGCGCGTGCGCCAGTTGGGTCTCTCGCCGGAGGACGTCGCGCAGACGCTCGCCACCCTCGTCTCCGGCGTGACCGCGACCGAGATCCGCGACCGCACCAAGCGCGTCGGCGTCGTGCTGCGCGCGGTGCCGGCGGAGCGGCTCGATCTCGATCAGCCTGCCCGATCTCGTCGTGCCGACCGCCGCCGGGCCGCTGCCGCTCTCCCAGGTCGCGCGCCTGAAGCCGCAGACGGAGGAGCCGATCCTGTGGCGGCGCGACCGCGAGAGCTACCTCACCGTGCAGGCCGACGTGCAGGACGGGTTGCAGGCGCCGGACGTGACCGCAGCGGCGCTGCCGGCGATCCGCGCGCTCGCCCTGCCGCCTGGCGTGCGCGTCGAGGTGGGCGGGGCGGCGGAAGAGTCCGCCAAGGCGAACAAGGCGCTGGTCGCGGTGTTTCCGATCATGGTCGCGGCGATGCTGCTGCTGCTCATGATCCAGTTGCAGAACCTGCCGCGCACGCTGCTGGTGCTCGCCACCATGCCGCTCGGCGTCATCGGCGCGGTCGCCGCCTTGCTGGTCGCGGATGCGCCGTTCGGGTTCGTGGCCCTGCTCGGCGTCATCGCGCTGGGCGGGATGATCATGCGCAACACGATCATCCTCGTCGATCAGGTGCGGCAGGATCAGGCGGCGGGGCTCGGCGCTGCGCGACGCGATCGTGGAGAGCACGGTGCGGCGCGCCCGCCCGGTGGTGCTGACCGCGCTGGCCGCGGCACTCGCCTTCATTCCGCTCAGCTTCAACGTCTTCTGGGGGCCGATGGCGCTGGCGCTGATCGGCGGCCTGCTGGTCGCGACGGTGCTGACGCTGATGTTCCTGCCTGCCCTGTACGCCTGGGCTTTCCGGGTCCGGCCCGAGCGCAAGGCGGCCGCCCGGCGGACCCGGGCGGCCGAGCCGGTCGCGGTCGGGCGGTGAGCCGCCCGCGCCCAAAATACGTTGCTGAGACTGGCGTTATCACCGGATTGCGATAACCCCCTGGTTCACCCCCTGCTGCGCGGACTAAACTGGCGGCCACGCTGCCGGGATGAGAGGAAGAGCCGGGTGGATCTGTCGCCGGACGGGAGCGCGCTCCCGCCGCCGCTTTTGGAACGCATCCGCACGCTGGAAGCCGAAGTGGCCCGGCTGCGCGCCGCGGCGGCGGAGACGGGCATCGGCCCCGTCGCGCTGACGCCGGGCGAATCGCGCTTCCGGATGCTCGCCGACGCGGTGCCGGCGGTGGTCATCGAAGGCACCGCGGCGGCCGGGAATTTCTACGTCAACCGCTACTATCAGGAATACGCCGGCCGCCCGGCCGAGGCGCTGCTCGGCCACCGCTGGCGCGAGGTGACGCATCCGGACGATCTGGCGCGGATCGTTCCCTTCGTGGCCGAGGCGAACCGCGCCGGACGGCCGTTCGAGATCGAACTCCGGCTGCGCCGCCATGACGGCGCGTGGCGCTGGTTTCTGATCCGCAGCGTGGGCGTGCCGGACCTGACGCTGGGCACGTGGCGCTGGTTCGGCATCGGCGTCGACGTCCATGAGCACAAGCTTGCCGAGACGGCGCTGCGCGAGAGCGAGGCGCGGTTCCGCGTACTGGCCGACAGCGCCCCGGTGATGATCTGGGAGGCCACGGCCGACGGCCGCGCCATCTGGTTCAACCGCCCCTGGCTCAATCTCACCGGCCGGACGCTGGAAGACGAGGTGGGGGACGGCTGGACCCAGGTGATCCATCCCGACGACCTCGACCACTGCCTCGGCACGTTTCGCGACGCGCTGGCGCGCTGCGTGCCATACCAGATGGACTACCGCATCCGCCGCGCCGACGGCGCGTGGCGCATGCTGCAGGAAGCGGGCGCGCCGAAGATCGGGCCGGACGGGTCCTGCCGCGGGCTGATCGGCTCCTGCGTGGACGTGACCGAGACGCGCGCGGCGCAGGCGGCGTTGCGCTCCGCCGCCCTCGACCTGGAGCGCCGGGTGGCCGAGCGGACGGCCCAGCTCGCCGAGAGCGAGGCGCGGTTCCGCGCCTTCTTCGAGGCGACCGAGGACTGCCTGTTCACCGTCGCCGTCACCGAGGACGGGCGGTACGTCCACGAAGGCTACAACCCGCATGGCGAGGTGCGCAGCGGCTATGCCAACGCGGCCGTGCGCGGGCGCGACGCCGCGCGAGTTCATGACCCCGGAGCTGGCGCGCAGCACCGAGGAATTCGTTCGCGACGGTGCTCGCGCACGGCACGCAGCGGTTCACCAAGCGCCTGCCGCTGCCCGGCGGCGAGGGCGTGTTCGACTCGCTCATGGTGCCGATCCGCGACGAGCGCGGCCGGATCGCGCGCATCCTCGTCGCCTCGCGCGAGGTGACGGAGCAGCACCGGATGGAGGAGGAGCTGCGCCACACCCAGAAGATGCAGGCGATCGGCCAGCTGACCGGCGGGGTCGCGCACGACTTCAACAACCTGCTCACCGGCGTGCTCGGCTCGTTGGAGCTGCTGGAAGACGAGGTGAGGAGCGCGCGTGGCCGGCGCCTGCTGGATGCCGCGCGGCGCAGTGCGGAGCGCGGGGCGCGGCTGACCGGGCAACTGCTCGCCTTTGCCCGCCGCCAGCGGCTGGAGCCGCGGCCGATCGACCTCAATGCGCTGGTGACCGGCATGGCGGCGATGCTGCACAGCACGCTCGGCGGCAGCGTGCGGATCGAGACCCGGCTGGCGCCCGATCTGTGGCCGGCGCTCGCCGACCCGACGCAGGTGGAGCTTGCGGTGCTGAACGTGGCCATCAATGCGCGCGACGCGCGGCCGGCGGACGGGGTGATCGTGATCGAGACCGCGAACGCCCGTACCGGCGTCCCCGATACCGCGGAGGACCCGCCGGCGGGCGAGCACGTGACGGTCGCGGTGCACGACCGCGGCAGCGGCATTGCGACCGACACGCTGCCGCGCGTGTTCGAGCCGTTCTTCACCACCAAGGACGTGGGCCTCGGCTCCGGCCTCGGGCTGCCGCAGGTGCTGGGCCTGGCGAAACAACTCGGCGGCGGCGTGCGCATCGCGAGCATGCCCGGACATGGCACGACGGTGCGCATCTTCCTGCCCCGCGCCGCCGAAGTCCCTGCCGCCGCGGCACCGCCCACGCCCGAGCCGCCGCGCGACGGGCTCGGCGGCGCGCGCATCATGGTGGTCGACGACGACGCCGATGTCTGCGCCGCCACCGCCGAGCTGCTGGAGGAGTTCGGCTGCTCGGTGCTGCGCGCCCACAGCGGCGCCCAGGCGATCGAATTGCTGGCCGGCGGGGCGGCGGTGGATGCGGCGCTGCTCGACTACTCGATGCCCGGCATGAACGGCGCGGAGGCGGCGCAACACCTGCGCGCGCTGCGCCCGGAGCTGCGGCTGCTGTTCGCCACCGGCTATGCCGACCTCTCCGCCGTGGCGGCGCTGCCGGCGCAGGTGGTGCGCAAGCCGTTCCGCGCCGCCGACCTCGCCGCCGCGTTCGCCGCCGTTCTGCGCTGAGCGGGGCCGAGCGGGGCTGAGCTGCTCAGCCGCCGTCGCTGATCCAGGATTCCGCGCCCTCGCCGGTGAAATGCACGGCGCTCGCGGTGGCATCCATCGCGTTGAGGCTGCGGATCAGGCGCACGCGGTGCTGCGGCGGCACGATGAACATGAAGAAGCCGCCGCCGCCGGCCCCCGACATCTTGCCCGCGAGTGCCCCTTCGGCCAGCGCCGCCGCGTAGAGCCGCTCGAGATGCGTGTTCGACACCGCGCGCGCGGTGCGCTTCTTGGCGAGCCAGGAGCGGCCGAGGATCTCCGCGATGTGGCGGATCTCGCCGCGCAGCAGCGCCTGCTTCATCTCCACCGCGTCGCGCTTGAGCTGGTGCAGGCTCTCCAGCGCGTCGGCATCGGCGTCGATCATGTTCTGCCGCTGCTCGACGATGATCGCCTCGGACTGGCGCGAGAGGCCGGTGAAGCAGGTCACCAGCGAGGTTTCCAGCTCGTTGAGGAAGCCGCGCGCGATGCGCAGCGGGTTGACGATCACGCGGTCGGCGTCGAAGAACTCGATGAAATTGGCGCCGCCGAACGCGGCCGCGTACTGGTCCTGCTTGCCGCCCGCGAGCTTCAGGTCCAGCCGCTCGATCTCGAAGGCGAGATGCGCGACGTCGTAGAGGCCGAGCGGCAGGCCGAGCAGGGTCCGGAACGCCTCCACCATCGCCACCACGAGGGCGGAGGAGGAGCCGAGGCCCGAGCCCGGCGGCGCATCGACGTAGCTCGTCATCTTCAGCGGCGGCAGCGCGCCGGCACCGAAATCACGCATCATGCGCCGGTAGACGCCAGCATGAATCGCGAGCCGTGCCCCGGCGAGCGCCGCCGGGTCGCAGGGGTGCGCTTCGGCAGCGGCGAGATCGTATGAGACGAGGTGCACCCGGTCGTCCGGCGAACGTTCGATGAAGCAATAGGCGTAGCGGTCAATGGTGCAGTTCAGCACCGCACCGCCGAAGCGGTCGCAATACGGGCTGATGTCCGTCCCGCCGCCGGCGAGACCGAGGCGCAGCGGCGCGCGGGCGCGCACCACGCGGCCCGGCGGCGGCCTCAAGTCAGGCGGCCGGAGATCAGGTGGCGGCATGAAAGATCATGTTGAAGGCTCCGAGATAGCCGAGCTCGCCGGACCAGTAGCAGTGCGCCGTCGCCTGAGCGAATCCGACATCCCGCAACTGTGCGAGCAGGTCCCAGCCGAGTTCGTGCGCACTGTCACGCACCATCGTGGGCACGCGTCCGTCGGGACCGGCGAGGTCGCCGCGCGAGACGGTGCGGGCGGCGTTGTAGCGGAAAGGTGCGGTGAAGATCAGCGCACCGCCCGGCGCGAGCACGCGGCGCAGCTCGGCGAGCGCGGTCGCCAGGGCGGGGATGCGATGCAGCGTCTCGACCGCGACGGCGAGGTGAAACCGGCTGTCCGGCGCGGCGATGTGCAGCGCGCCGTCCTGCAGGCGCGGCGCCGGCACGGTGACGGTGCCGCCCGCCTCCGCGGCGAGACGGAGATGGCTCGCATGCGGTGCGCCGAACAGCAGCAGGCGCGTCCAGCCACAGAGCCCGCCGATGGTGCGCGCGAAATGCACGATCGCGCGGGCGCGGTTGGAGAGCGCGTCCTCGCAGTCGCACCGCAGCGCCTCGCTCCACGCCGGCACCCGCCGCCCGTCTGGCAGCGCGGGCCAGCCGGCGGTCGGCGAGGTGAAGGTCGCGCGGCGCAGGCAAAGCGCACAGGTGCCGGCGCGGACCGTCACGTCGTCCTGCGTGACCTGCGCCGCCTCATGCAGGTGGCGCGCGTCCAGCCGGTCCTGCGCGTCGCGGCGCCAGGCGACGAACTCCGCCTGCGAGATGAAGCGCGCCGAGGGAAACGGCACCCGCGCCGGGGCGTCGCGCAGCGCGCTCGCCCCTGTCGCCATCAGGGCCGCGCCGGGGCGATGGCGCGGATCACCTCGGCGAACGCCTGTCGCTCCAGCGCATCAAGATCGCCGTCCCAGAAACCCTGCGCGAGTGTGCCGCCGCGATTCTCCAGCCGGTCGGAGGCAACCACGACGCTCGCCGCACGCACGCCCATCACGCGGCAGACCGCGAACAGCGACGCCTCCTCCATCTCGACGAACGCCGGCTTGTCCGGGCCGGTCACGGCCAGCAGTTCGCGCAGGACGGAGGCGGGCTGGAAATAGTAGATCGGCATCGTGAACCCGACCGCGCGCGCATGCGGCAGCCCGTCATCGGCGACGATCTGGGCGATCCGGTCGGTGAGGTCCGGCGCGGGGCGGGCAATCTGCCGCGTGGGATCGTCATCGAGCAGGAATGCCGCGCCGTCCTTGTACGACCCGTCGGCGATGATCAACTGTCCGTATGCAACCTCCGGCGAGAGCAGGCCGGCGGTGCCCACGTGCACGATCGTGTCGGCACCCATTGCGTGCAGTTCGGCCGCGATCGTGGTAACGCCGCCCGCGCCGGGCAGGCCGCGGGCGACGGCGAACGGCGCCATGCCCGACTTGCGAACGATGTAGACCACGACCGGGTCAGTGAAGCCGTAGGCGAAGGACGTATACGTTCCCGCGAAGCCGAGCGCCTTGAGGTAGGCTTCGACATCGACGCGATGCAGGATCACCGCCGCCGTTGGGAAGTTATCCAGTTCACCGTGGTTGAGCTGGCTTTTCTTGAGCCACGCGATCTCGTCCGCCGGCGTATTGAGGCGCTCCCCGGCACCGTGATGGGCGTATTCGCGCAGCACGTCGAGCGGCGACGGATCGGCCCGCACGGGCAGAGCCCACAGCATGACGAGCATGACGGCCAGAACCAGTCGCTGCACCATGTCGCACGACGCTCCCGTTGCGCGCGCAGCATAGGCGCGCGGCGCGGGGCTTCGCCACCGCCGCGCCGTGGCGCCGCCCTACGGCCGCACGATGCGGCGCGGCGCCGGTTCCAGCACGCGCGTCAGCGGCACCCCGAGCAGGTGGGCCCGCAGGGCGAACGCCGCGCCGACCTGTGCCGCGTCGCCCTCGACCGGACCCGCGTCGCGCCAGAACCCACGGTCGCAGGCGAGCGCGAGGCCGAGCGGAGCCGGCAGGCGCAGCGCCGCCGCCTCACGGCCCCCTGCCTCGGGCGGCAAGAGCGCCGCACTGACCAGTACGCCGCGTCCCTCGCGCGGCAGGGCATTGGCAAGGGCGAGGAGCGCCGCCGCCGAAGGGTCCGCGGCGCCCACAAGGGCCAGCCAGACACCCCGCCCCACCGCCGCGGCCATCCCGAGCACCCCCGCCGCGCTGCCGGGGGCACGGCGGTAGTGGAGGTTGCGCACGTGCGCCGGCAGCGCCGCGGCAGCGCCCGACGGGTCGACCGCGACGATCTCGACCCCGATCTCCCCGACCGCCGGCGCCAAGGCGCGGATCTGCCGCAGCGCCGTCGCGGTGTCCTCGACAGGCAGCGCGAGGGTCACGCGCGGCGCGGCGACCGCCGGCAGCGTGAGGACCCGCCGCGACCCGCCGAGTTCGCCCGCCAGCGCGCCGAGCGCCGTGCGCAGGGACGCCGCCGCGCCGCGCCGCGCCGGCAGGCTGCCCAGTGCCGCCGCCAGGGCCGCCGCGTCGTCCGCGAGCCGTGCCAGGCGCGCGGTGCCCGGCGGCGGCCCTGGGCGCAGCAGCCGGCCGAACACGCGCCGCGAGCGCCGCTCGCGCGCGGTGATCAGGCACTCGCTCGCGGCGGGCGGGAAGTTCGGCGGCAGGCGCAGGAGGAATCCGTGATACCCGTCACCGCAGCCACGCAGCAGCAGGTCGCGGCGGAACATCGCGGCGACCATCGAGACCGCGACGGTGTCGTTCACCAGCACTTCCACCACCAGCCGCTCGTCCGGCCGGTCCGGCGCAAAGCACCAGCCGTCGAAGGCGCCGTCGGCGCGAAGGTAGAGGTCGCCCTGCAGCGGTGCCCCGGCCACCATGCCTCAGCTGGGGCCTCAGTCGGGCACCGCGCGCAGGCAGAGCGAGCGGAAGCAGAACCCGAGTTCGCGTCCGTCCACGCCGTCGGCGATGTCCTTGGGCCGGCTGCTGTTGGGAAGATAGAAGCTCAGGCGCATGATCGCCCGCTGGCCGCGCTGGAACCACCACTCCGGCTCCAGCGGAATCACCAGCGTGGTCTCCACCCGCGCGGTCATGCGCCACATCTGAATCCGGTAGCCGTTGCCGAACACCGTCAGCTCCTGCACCGGCCGCGCGCGACTGACATAGGGCTCGCCGCCGACCAGCAGCACGGTGCGGCCGACCGGCGGGCGCATGGCCAGCAGATACGTCGCCTCCACGCCGTCGTTCCAGGTGTGACCGTCCTCCGGCCCGGACCATCCGCTGAGCATGCCTTGCGCGCCGATATCGGCGGCGCCGAACAGCCGCACCACACCGAGTTCGCAGTCCAGCGCATTGTCGCGCCGTAGCATGTCCAACACGACCGGCCTCCCGCCTGCGCCGTCGCCCTCGTAATGACCTGCTTATCAGCTTTCTTAACAAAGCAAAATCGGGTTTTCGTGCGCGTCAAGGGAACTATTGGAAACTCTTAAGTATTGCCAATAACGAGATAGCAATACCCCCTGGTGTTCGGCGCGGTGCTCGGCGCGGTGTTCGCGTCCGGGCGGATCGGGTATGACACGATCGGTGCAGTGCGGGCGGGCGATGATCCGGTTTCTCGTGACAGGTGCAACGGGCATGGTGGGCTCGCATCTCGTCGAGATCCCTGTGCGCCGAGGCGCCCGGCGCGGTGCTCGGCACGTCGTTCGGCCCCGCCGGCCCGCTGCCGGCCGATTTGCCGCTCGTGCCGCTCGACGTGCGCGACGCGGCGGCGGTGCGCGACTGCATCGCGCAGGCGCGGCCGGCGGTGATCTACCACCTCGCCGCGCAGAGCCTGCCCACGCTGTCCTGGCGCGACCCGTGGACCACGATGGACACGAACGTGCAAGGCACCGTCAACGTGTTCGAGGCGGTGCGCGCGGTGCGGGCGACGGCGGATGCCGGCTACGACCCCATGGTGGTGGTCGCCTGCTCCTCGGCCGAATACGGCGCGAGCCTCACGCCCGAGCGGCTGCCGATCGACGAGGAGGCGCCGCTGCTGCCGCTGCATCCGTACGGCGTGAGCAAGGTGGCGCAGGACCTGCTCGCCTTCCAGTACCGGCGCAACGAGCGCATCCGCACCATCCGCGCCCGCATCTTCAACACCACCGGTCCACGCAAGACGGCCGACGTGATCGCCGACTTCGCCGGCCGGGTCGCCGCCATCGTGCACGGCGGCGGCGGCACGCTGCGCGTGGGCAACCTCGACGCCCGGCGCGCGATCCTCGACGTGCGCGACCTGCTCGCCGCCCTCACCCTGCTCGCCGCGCGCGGCGAGCCGGGCGAGGCCTACAACATCTGCGCCGAGCAAGCGCGACCGGTCGGCGATCTGGTGCCGATCTTCGCGCACCTCGCCGGCCGTGCGCTGCCGCTGGAGACCGACCCGGCGCTGCTGCGCCCTTCCGACGAACCGGTGATCCTCGGCCGCACCGACAAGCTGCGCGCGCGCACCGGCTGGCGCCCGCGCGTGTCGCTGGAGGAAACGGTGCGCGCGGTGTTCGACGACGCGATGGCGCGCGTCGCGGCCTAGGCGATGGACGTCACGTCGCCGCCGCCTGCTGAGCAAATCGCGAGCCTCCATCGGCATCGCTTCGCAGCGCCGCTGTGCCGCGACCGGGCGGTGCGGATCGACGGGGCCGGAGGATGCCGAGGCGCTGGCGCCGGTCGCCTCGGTCGCGGCCACCGTGCAACCGCTCGCGGCGCCCGGTGCGGCGGAGGTGATCCTGTCCCTCACGCCACAGCCGGGCCAGACGCTCGCGACCGCGCTGCCGGCGCTGCGCCGGCGGCTCGCGCCCGGCGGCGTGCTGGTGGCGGCGGTGAGCGAAGGGCTGGACTGGATCGAGCGTGCCCTCGCCGCCTTCGCCCATGTGCGCCGCTATCATCAGCGGGCGATCGCAGGCTCCGTGTTCGTCGAGGAGGACTACGCGACCGCGCGCATCGCCGGCCTCGCCGATCCGCTGCCGGCGCAGCCCTGGGCGGCCACGCTGGTCGTGGCGTCCGATGCGCCGCTGCCGGCGCTGCCGAGCGGGATCTTCGAGGCCGCGAGCGGGACCGTGGCCGCCGCCGCACCCGCGCCGCCCCCGCGCCCGGCGCGGAACCCGCCCCGGCGCCCTTGGGCGACCTGCGCGGCGCCGCCTCGCTGATCGGGCGGCTGATCGAACTCGATGACCGCAGCATCGACCTCGCCGCCGACGCCACGCGGCTGCGCGAGCAGGTGGAGCGGCACCTCGCGGCGGGCGGCAGCACCGGCGGCGCGTTCGACGTGCCGCGCACGCCGCATGCGTGGCCGACCGCCGATGCGCCCGAGCGCGATCCCGCCGAACTCACCTTCTACGAACGCCGCCCCGACGACGCCGCGATCGCCGAGGGCCGCGCCGGCGACGCGTTCCTGCGGCAATTCGCATTGCTGAGCGAGCAGCCGGATTTCGCCGGCGCGGTCGCGGCCCTGAACGCGATGCCGCGGCACCTCGCGTCCAGCCCGGCGCCCGACGCCACCATCGTGATTCCCGTCTACGGGCAGCTTGCCTACACGCTGAACTGCCTGCACAGCCTGCGCGCGCAGCACTCGCGCTACAGCGCCGAAATCCTGGTCGCCGACGATCGCTCGCCGGACGCGACCGCGACCGTGCTGGCGGACCTCGACGGCATCACGCTGCACACCAATCCCGAGAATCTCGGCTTCCTGCGCTCATGCAACGCCGCCGCCGCGCGGGCACGGGGGCGCGTGCTCGTGCTGCTGAACAACGACACCCGCGTGCTGCCCGGCTGGCTCGACGCGCTGCTCGACGGGCTCGCGCACCTTCCCGATGCCGGCCTCGTCGGATCGAAACTGCTCTACCCCGACGGCACGTTGCAGGAGGCGGGCGCGATCATCTGGCGCGATGGCTCGGCGTGGAATTTCGGGCGCAACGACGATCCCAACCGGCCGCACTACTGCCACGCGCGCGCGGTGGACTATGTCTCCGCCGCCTCGGTCGCGATGCCGCCGATCTCTGGCACGAACTCGGCGGCTTCGACGCGCGGTTCGCCCCCGCCTATTGCGAGGACGCCGATCTCGGCCTGCGCATCAGCGCCGCCGGCCGCACCGTCTGGTATCAGCCGTCATCGCGCGTGATCCACTACGAGGGCCGCACCTCCGGCACGGACACCGCGAGCGGGGTGAAGGCGCACCAGGTCGCCAATGCCGCAAAACTGTTCCTGCGCTGGCGCGACCGGCTGGCGCATCACCGGCCGAACGGCGAGGCGCCGTATCTCGAGCGCGACCGCGCGGTGCGGCAACGCGCGCTGATCGTGGACGCCACCACGCCCACGCCGAAGCAGGACGCCGGCAGCGTCACCACGACCCAGACGCTGCAGCTCTTCGCCGAGCTGGGCTACAAGCCCTACTACATGCCGCAGGACAATTTCCTGTTCGAGCCGGAGCACACGCCGGCCTTGCAGGCGATGGGCGTGGAGTGTCTCTACGCGCCCTACGAAGGTCCGTTCGACGCCTGCATTCGCCGCTACGGCGCGCTGTTCGACGTGATCTTCGTCTACCGCTTTCCGGTGCTGGAACAGACGCTCGACCTGCTGCGCCGGTTCGCGCCGCAGGCGCCGGTGCTGTTCCACGCCATGGACCTGCACTTCCTGCGCCTGGAGCGCGAGGCGGAGCTGGACGGCAGCGATGCGACCCGCGCTGCCGCGGCGCAGGCGCGCACGCGCGAGCTGGAGCTGATCCGTCGCGTCGACTGCGCGATCACGCATTCGACGTTCGAGCGCGACCTGCTGGCGGCGGAGGCGCCGGAGACGCCGATCGTGGTCTGGCCCTTCATGTTCGAGTTCCTGGGCAACGAACATCGGCTTCGATGCCCGCCGCGACTTCGTCTTCCTCGGCGGCTACCGGCACCGCCCGAATGTGGACGCGGTGCAGTTCTTCGCCGCCGAGGTGCTGCCGCTGATCCGTGCCGAGATCCCGGAGGCGCGCTTCATCATCGCCGGCGCCAATCCCGGGCCGGAGGTGCAGGCAGCTTGCCGGCCCGCACGTCGTCGTCACCGGCATGATCGAGGAGCTGCGCGACGTGCTGGATGCCGCGCGCGTCTTCGTTTGCCCGCTGCGCATCGGCGCCGGCACCAAGGGCAAGATTTCCACCGCGATGTCGTACGGGCTGCCGGTCGTCTCCACGCCCTGCGGCGCGGAGGGGATGGAGATGGTCGAGGGCGAGGAGGTGCTGATTGCGGAAAGCGCCGCCGACCTCGCCGCCGCCTGCGTGCGCCTGTATCGCGATCCGGCGCTGTGGCAGCGCCTGTCCCAGGCGGGTCAGGCGCTGGTGCAGGAAAAGCATTCCTTGCAGATGGGGCGGCGGGTTCTGACGGACGCGATCGAGACTGCGTGGCGGCGCAAGCTGGGCATCGCGGCGGGGTGACGCGCCCTCACCGGGCGCTTCGCGCCACCCTCTCCCGCAAGCGGGAGAGGGAAGGAAGCCACGCATTTCCCCCTCTCCCGCTTGCGGGAGAGGGCCGGGGTGAGGGCTACACGAACGCCGCGCGAGGGCTCCGGCAGCCTACTTGCAGGCGGCGCTCTTTCGCGCGGCCACGATCGGGTCCTTGAGGTCGCCGCGCGGATTGGGAAACTCCGTGCGCAGCTTGTCGAGCGTCTCACAAGCGGCGCGCTTCTCGTTGATGGCGACAAGCGCGTTGGCAAGGCCGAGCAGGCTGTCAGGCGCGTGCGCGCCGGTGCGGCTGCGGTTGTAGGCGTCGTCGTAGGCGACCGCGGCGGCGGAATAGTCCTTCTTGCCGGCGAGCGCCTGGGCAAGCAGGAACTGCGCATCCGCCATGTGGGTGCCCTTGGCCGCCAGCACTTCGCGCGCATCGCTCTCGGCGAGGGCGTAGTCGCGGCGGCCCAGGGCGGCCGTGCCGTCCTGCAGGACGAGCTCGGGCGTGCGCCGCACCCCTGCGGCGGCCGGCGGACGGGTCGTCGGCGGCGGGGGCGGCGGCGGCGGCGCGGCGGCGGCCACCGCCGGCGCTGGCGACGCCCCGGCGGCGCGTGGCGGGGTCGCCCCGCCGTCGAGCCGGAACGTGAGATCGTCGATCTTCTTGTTCAGCGCGTCGTATTGTTGCTGGCGCGCATTCTCGGCGTCCTCGATCCGGCCGCGCAGCTCGCGCACCAACTCTTCCAGCCGCTGCACCCGGTCGAGCAACTGCGCGTCCATCGGCCCCGAGGAGCCGGCCGACGGCGCCAGGGAGGTCGCCCCGCCCAGCGCCGAGCCCCCGGCCGCCCCCGCGGCGCCGCGCCCGGCCTGGATCGCGTCGAGCTGGTGGCGCAACTCCAGGATCTGGTTCTGCAGGGCGATGCCCTCACGGCTCTCCACCTGCGCACGCGCGACCCCCGGAGCCGCCAAGAGCGGGACCGTGGCGAGCGAGGCAGCCAGAGCCAGTCCCAGAACCCGCGAACGCGCCATCTCCACTCTCCCCGGCCGACGGTCTGGCGTCATTTAGGCCCAACCGAGCCCGCGGAGGAACCGGCGGCCGGATGGCCGCCGGATCGTGGCCCGGCCCGGTTCGCGTGCCGCCGTCCTACTTCACCGAGGTGATCGCGTTGCGGTTCTGCGCCCAGCAGGCCTCGGTGCTCTCGAGTGCAGGTCGGGCGGTCCTTGCCGAAGCTGATCGTGCGTCATGCGCGCGGCCGCGGTGCCCTTGGCGACGAGATAGTCGCGCGCGGCGTTGGCGCGGCGCTGGCCGAGGGCGATGTTGTATTCCTCGGTGCCGCGCTCGTCGCAGTTGCCGGCGATCTGCACGTTCACCTGGCCGTATTTGCCGAGCCACGCCGACTGGCGGTCGAGCGTCGCCTTGTCCTCGCTGCTGCAGGTGTCGACTTGTTGAAGTCGAAGAAGATGCGGTCGCCGACGTTGTTGACCAGGTCCTCCTGGCTGCCCGGGACGACGGTCGGCGTGGTCGCCGCGCCGGCGCCGGAAGCCGCGGCCATCTCCGGCTTCTTCTCAGCGCAGGCCGCCAGCAGCGCCACCGCGGCCAAGGCGCCCAGAACTTTCGCGTTCATTGCACTTCTTCCCTGGAAGCTGTACCGAGCAGCCGCAACCACCGGGGAGCGGGCCGCGGCGGCTGCCGGGTAGGGGTGAACGACAGCTGCCTGCGAACCCCCGGCCGTCCAGGGCCGGCGCCGTTCGCGCGGCACAGCATGCGCTTAGCCGTCGAAACGAGACCGGGTCAAGAAGGACCAGTCGTGCGAAATGACACATGTCATCCATGCCGGACAGTCGCCGGACACATGGCTGCCGGCGCTCATGACAGCAGCGGCGACCAGGCCGGATCGGAGGCATCGGTCGGCGTGGTTACTTCCCGTTCGTTGAAGCCGGTGATGTCGATGGAGACCAGCCGCGCCGCATAGCCGCGGCCGCGCGATGTCGCGCGCCGGCGTCTCGCGCCAGAACATGATCACCCGCCCGTTGGGCGCGAAGGTCGGGCCCTCGCACGTACCAGCTTTCCGACAGGATGCGCTCGCCGGTGCCGTCGGGATGCATCACGCCGATCGCGAAGGTGCTGCCGCATTGATGCGGGTGAAGGCGATCAGGTCGCCGCGCGGCGACCAGACCGGCGTCGCGTAGCGGCCCTGCCCGAAGCTGATCCGCTTCACGCCCGATCCGTCCGCGCTCATCACGTAGAGCTGCTGATCGCCGCCGCGGTCGGAGTTGAAGACGATCTGCGTGCCGTCCGGGCTGAAGCAGGGCGAGACGTCGATCGACCCGGAGTCGGTGAGCCGGCGGGCGCGGCCGGCTCGCCAGATCCGATGATGTAGATGCTGGAGCCGCGCATCGTTGGTCTGCGGCCATGACGACGGTGTTGCCGTCGGGGCTGAAGCGCGGCGAGAGCGTGATGCCGTGGAAATCGCCCAGCAGTTGCTGCCGCCCGCTGCCGAGGTCGAACAGATAGACCCGCGGGCGGTTGTTGGCGTAGCTCATGAACGCGATTTCATCCTTGGTCGGATGGAAGCGCGGCGTCAGCGCGAGGAAGCTGCCGTCGGTGAGGAAGCGGTTGTTCTCGCCGTCCTGGTCCATGATGGCGAGCCGCTTGATGCGCCGGTCGCGCGGCCCGGTGCCGGCGATATAGACGATGCGGGTGTCGAAATAGCCCTTCTCGCCCAGCAGGCGCTCGTAGATCACGTCGCTGATGATGTGCGCGATGCGCCGCCAGTTGGTGAGCGTGGTGGTGTAGGCGGTGCCCTGGATCTGCTGGCCGGGCAGCACGTCCCACAGGCGGAATTCCACGCGCACCTTGTCGCCGCCCTGGCTTTCGACGCGGCCGGTGACCAGCGCCTGCGCGCCGACCGCCTTCCAGTTCTGGAAGTTCGGCACGCTCGGCGGTGACCGGCGCGCTGATGAACGCCTGCGGGTCGATCGGGCGGAACAGGCCGCAGCGGGCGAGATTGTTGGTGATCACGCCGGCGATGTCGCGGCCGAGGCGCTCGGCGTCGCCGCTGGTCCCGGCGAGGGCCGGGATCGCGATCGGGATCGGCTCGGTGCGCGCGCGATCGACGTCGATCACGGCGCTCTGCCCGCCCGGCGCGGCGGGGGCCGGCGCCTGCGGCCGCCGCTGTCTGGGCCGCCGGGAGCGGCGACGCCAACAGTGCAGCCGTCCCGGCGATCAGGCCGCGACGGCCGAATTCGCGCGGCAGCGGGGCAAGGCGGGAGGGGCGGATCAGGGTCATCGTCTCACCTGCTCGTCGGATCATCGGATCAGGGGCGGATCAGGGGCGGAAGCGGAAGGTCAGTCGTTGGCGTCGGTGCCGAGCTTGTCCTTGGGCAGCGGCAGGTTGGCGCAGCGCGGATCGAGCACCGCGCGCACGGCGCGTTCGGCGAAGGCGCGGAAGCGGGGATCGGCCATGCGCAGCGCGATCCTCGGTCGGCTACCTCGGCGTCGCGGGCGACGCCCCGCGGCGTCGGTCGTGACGGTCAGCATGACGCTCATTTTGTCCAGATCAAGGGCGCCGGCATCCTTGGTCCAGCACTCGCGCACCTTGTCGCCGATCAGCGCCGCGCTGCTCGGCGCTCAGTTGCGCCGGTGATGTTGCCCTTCGGGCTGCCGCCCGCCGCCGGCGCGCCGCCGCGCTGCGGGTTGGGCCGCGCCTTCGGCGGCTCCTTCTGCTTCTGCGCGCGCGCAGCTTCTCGAGCGTGTTGGTCAGCTCGTTCGTGTTCGGCGCCGGGATTCTTGGTGGGATTGGGCTGGCTGGTCCGGCTCGCCACCGGCGGCGGCGGCAGCGGCGGGGGCGGCACGGGCAAGGGCGGGGTCGGCAGCGCCTGGGCCATCTGCTGCGGCGGCACCGGCGCCGGGGGCGGCGGCGCGGGCGGGACCGGCAGCGGCGGCTGCGGAACCGGCGGCGGGGTCGGCGACGGGGCGACGGTCTGCTCGGGCGGCGGGGTCGGTGCCGGCGCCGGGGTTGCGGCGACTCGGCGGCGGCCGCGGCGGCGGCCGGGGGCGGCGGCGGCGGAGGGGGTGGCGGCGGCGGCGGCGCCTCGATCGGCTCGGGCAGCGGCGGCTCGGGCGCCGGCGGCGCGTCGACCGGCTCCGGCGCGGGTGCGGGCGCCGGCGCGGCGGGTCGGCGCCTGGGCGCTCTCCTGCGGCGGCGCCGGGGTGAAGGCCAGCTCGAACTCGGCCGGCGGCGGCGGCGGCTCCGGCGGGCGGCTCGGCAGTCCGAGCAGCAGCGCCGCCAGCACCACCACGTGGACGCAGCGAAGAGGCGTCGCGCCGCGCTTCAGCAGCGGACTCATCAGGACGCGCGCTCAGCCCGGCTTCTCCGCTGCGGCGGCGGCGCGGGTGCGGGCGCCGGTGCAGGCGCAGCCCCCGGCGCAGCGGGTGCGGCCCCGGGCGCGGCCCCGGGCGCGGCGCGGCGCAGCCGCCGGGCGCGGCGGGCGTCGTCGCGGCCGGCACGTCGGCGGGCAGCCCGGCCGGCGGATCGCTCATCAGCGCCGCCTTGGTGAACCCGCCCTGCATGATCGTCCCCATCACCTCGATGATGCGGCCGTAGGAATTGGCCTTGTCGCCGCGCACGAAGATGCGCCGGTCCTTGTTGTTCTGCGCGATCGCCTGCAGCTTGGCGACGAGTTCCGCCGAGATCGACCTTCTGGTCCTGCAGGAACACGTCGCCCTGCGCATCGACCGAGACGCGTCAGCGGCTCGCTGTCCTGGTTGATCGGGCGACGTCGCGACCTTCGGCAGGTCGATGTTCACCGCGGTGCTCATCAGCGGCGCCGTGACCATGAAGATGATCAGCAGCACCAGCATCACGTCGACCAGCGGCGTGACGTTGATCTCCGCGAGCGGCCGGTAGCGGCCGCGCGCGCCCGGCGGGTGCTGCCCGCCGCCGTTGAGCGATGCCGCCATCTCAGGCGCGCTCCTCGCTCTGGCGCGAGAGGATGGCGCCGAACTCGGTGCCGAACCCTTCCAGCCGCGCCGCGAAGCGGGCGAGATCGGTGCTGATCTTGTTGTAGGCGAGCACCGCGGGGATCGCCGCGACCAGGCCGATCGCGGTGGCGAACAGCGCCTCGGCGATGCCCGGCGCCACCACCGCGAGGTTGGTGTTGTGCATCGCGGCGATGGCCGCGAAGCTGTGCATGATGCCCCAGACGGTGCCGAACAGGCCGATGAACGGCGCGGTCGAGCCGACCGAGGCGAGGAAGATCATCCATCTCTCCAGCCGCTCCATCTCGCGCTGGATGGTCACCGCCATCGCCCGCTCGACGCGGTCGCGCACGCCGCTGCGGCTGATGTCGGCGCCGGCGACGCGCAGCGACTGCGGCGCCATTCGTTCATCGCGGCGCCGAACACGGCGGCCATCGGATGCGCGGGCTTGGCGCCTTCCTCGCTCGTACAGCTCGTCGAGGCTGCCGCCGGACCAGAACCGGTCCTCGAACCCGTCGGCCGCGCGGTTCGACCCGGCGCAGACTGGTGATCTTCTCGAACACGATCGCCCAGACCCAGACGCTCGCCAGCAGCAGCGCGATCATCACGATCTTGACGACGATGTCCGCCTGCAAGGAACAGGCTCCAGATCGACAGGTCGCTCGCGGCGCTGCCCAGATTCACTGCATCGACGGTCCGGTCCACTCTCGACTTCCTCTCACCCCAAAGCTCCGCCCGCCAACACCGCGCGCCATCGCGGCGGAATGCGGCCCGGACGCATATCGGCGACCCGCACGCAGGCGAGCCTGATCTCCGCCACCACCAGGCTCCGCTCCGGCGCCATCTCGTCCGCGAAGGACTGGCGCAGATCGACCGAGGCCGCGCCGAGTGCCAGCGTGCGCGTCGTCACGAGCAGCAATTCGTCCAGGCGCGCGGGTGCCAGATAGTCCAGTTTTGCGCGTCGCACCATGAATATAAGGCCATGATCGCGTAGCAGTTCCGCATGCGGCACGCCCAGATCGCGCAGCGCCTCGGTGCGCGCCCGCTCGGCGAAGCGCAGGTAGTTGGCGTGATAGACGACGCCCGCCGCGTCGGTATCCTCGAAATAGACGCGCACGCGATAGAGGTGCGTCATTCGTCGCTCACGCAGCAGGTCGAGCTGCGGCTGCCGCCGGCGGGCGGGGCGAGGTCCGAGATGGCGCCAGCCGCGCTCCGCCAGCACGCGGCCGCGGCTCGTGCGCAGCACGAGCCCCTCCTGGATCAGGAACGGCTCGACCACCTCCTCCAGCGTGTCGCGCGCCTCGGCCAGCGCGGCGGCCAGCGTCTCGACGCCGACCGGGCCGCCGCCATGGTGTTCGGCGATGCGGCGCAGATAGCGGCGGTCCATCGCATCGAGGCCGAGCGCGTCGACCTCGAGCCGCTGCAGCGCGGCGTCGGCGCCGGCGCGGTCGACCGGGGTTGCGCCTGCTCGATCAGGGCGAAATCGCGCACCCGGCGCAGCAGCCGCCCGGCGATGCGCGGCGTGCCGCGGCGAGCGGCCGGGCGATCTCCGCCGCGCCGTCGTCGGTCAGCGCCATGCCGAGCTTTTCCGCGCCGCGCGCTGACGATCAGTTGCAGTTCCTCGCGGCGTGTAGAAGACCAGCCGCAGCGGAATGCCGAACCGGTCGCGCAGCGGGGTGGCGAGCAGGCCGGAGCGCGTGGTCGCGCCGATCAGGGTGAACGGCGGCGAGGTCGATGCGCACGCTGCGCGCCGCCGGCCCCTCGCCGATGATGAGGTCGAGCTGGAAATCCTCCATCGCCGGATAGAGCACTTCCTCGATCGCCGGCTGCAGGCGGTGGATCTCGTCGATGAACAGCACGTCGCGCGGCTGCAGGTTGGTCAGGATCGCGGCGAGGTCGCCGGCGCGCTGGATCACCGGGCCGGAGGTGGCGCGGAAGCCGACGCCCAGCTCGCGGGCGACGATCTGCGCCAGCGTGGTCTTGCCGAGGCCGGGCGGGCCGTGCAGCAGCACGTGGTCGAGCGCCTCGCCGCGGGCGCGGGCGGCGGCGATGAACACCGCGAGGTTTTCCCGCGTGGCGCGCTGGCCGATGAACTCGGCCAGCGTTTGCGGCCGCAGACTGGCCTCGGCGGCGTCCTCGTCGGCGCGGGCGGGGGAGACGGTGCGCTCGGGCGCGGTCATGGCAACTCATGGCGCGAGGCGGAACCAGTTCAGGCCGCGCCGGTCAAGCCCCACCCGCGCGCCGGGCGAGCGCCTCAAATTGCTCGATCGCCGTCTCGATCAGGATGGCTTCGCCGTCATCGGCCGGGGAGTAGGCCCGCAACACTGCAGCCGCACGCCGGCTCGCAACGATGACGTGCCGTCGGTCTCGGCCAAGTTCTGAAACCAAACGATTATACAGGTCGAACAGATCGGTAATGAAAAGATCGAACCGCCCGACCTCGGCTATTCTGCGGGAAGGGACCTCAGGCCCTGGTGATCTCGTCGATGTTCAGTCGCAGCTTGACGCCCCTGCGAAGCAGCTCCTCGACCTTCCGGTCGATCGCAGCTCCCTCATACCCGCGGGCCGCCAATTTCTGCACGAGGCGGTGCCGGAACTCGGTCTCCGCGTCCTTCAGATGGTCTTCCGCTGTCTGATCAAGCATGTCCGGCCCTCGCCTGGGCTGGAATCCTAAGCCCGCCCCTGTGCGCAATCAAACGCTATGACGCCAGCTCCCTCAGGCTTTCGCGAATCAGGGCGTCCAGCGCCGTCCCCACGCCGAGCCGGGCTGAAACCCGTGCCACCGCGGCCTGCGCCTCCGGGCGGCGATAGCCGAGGTTGAGCAGGGCCGAGAGCGCGTCGGCCTCCGGGCCGGCGGGCGGCGGCAGCGTGGGCGCGAAGGCGGTGCCGCTCGGCATCGCCCCGGCCTTGTCGTGCAGTTCGGTGAGCAGCCGCACCGCCAGCCGCGCGCCCACGCCGGGCGCGCGGGTGAGTGCTCGCGCGATCGCCGGCCGCGATCGCCGCGATCAGCTCGCGCGGCGACAGCGCGGAGAGCACGTTCAGCGCCACCTTCGCGCCCACGCCCTGCACGGTGGTCAGCAGGCGGAACCACTCGCGCTCCGCCGGATCGGCAAACCCGTAGAGCGTGATTGCGTCCTCGCGCACCTGCGTCTCGATCAGCACCACCGCGATCTCGCCCGTGGGCAGGGCGGCGAGCGTGCGGGTGGAAGCGTGCACGAGATAGCCCACGCCGCCCACGTCCAGCACGCAGCTGCCGTCCTCCAGCGCCGCCACGCGGCCGGTGAGCTTGGCGATCACGCCATGCGCACCCCGGCGGCCCAGGCGAGGCGGCTCGCGCGGTGATGGGCGTGGCAGATCGCGACCGCCAGCGCATCCGCGGCATCGGCACGGCGCAGGCGCGCGCCGGGCAGCAGGCGGCGCACCATCGCCTGCACCTGCGCCTTCTCCGCCGCCCCGGTGCCGACCACGGCGCGCTTGACGGCGAGCGCCGCGTATTCGGTCACCGGAATGCCCAGCAGCGCCGGCGCCAGCAGCGCCACGCCGCGCGCATAGCCGAGCTTCAGCGTGGCGGTGCCGTTGCGGTTGACATAGGTCTCCTCGACCGCCGCCTCGTCCGGCTGGTGCTCGCGCAGCAGGGCGGCGAGCGCGTCGTGCAGCGCGCGCAGCCGCTCCGGCACGCCCGCCGTGCCGTCGGTCGCGATCACGCCGTCGTCGATGTGGCGCAGGCGGTTGCCGGCGGCCTCCACCACGCCCCAGCCGGTGAAGCGAAGCCCCGGATCGATGCCGAGCAGCCGCGCCACCGCAGCCCTCAGGCCGACAGCTTCTGCAGCACCGTCTCCGGAATGTCGTAGTTCGCGTAGACGTTCTGCACGTCGTCGAACTCCTCCAGCGCATCGAGCAGCTTCAGCACCGCGGCGGCGCGCTCCTCGTCGAGCGCCACGGTCGTGTTCGGGCGCCAGTCGAGCTTGGCTTCGGCGGGCGGGCCGAACCGCGCCTCCATCGCGTCGCGCACGGCGAAGAAGTTCTCCACCGAGGTCGTGACCTCGTGCCCCTCGGCACCGCTCTCGACGTTCTCGGCGCCGGCTTCGATCGCCGCTTCCAGCATCTCGTCCTCGCTCGCGACACTCGCCGGGTAGCGCACGACGCCGAGCCGGGAGAACAGGAAAGCGACCGCGTTGGTCTCGCCGAGCGCGCCGCCGTGGCGGCTGAGCGTGGCGCGCATGTCGGAAGCGGTGCGGTTGCGGTTGTCGGTCAGCGCCTCGACGATCACGGCGACCCCGGCCGGGCCGTAGCCCTCGTAGCGCACCTCGGCGAAGTCTTCGCCGCCGGCGCCGCCGGTGGCCTTCTTGATGGCGCGCTCGACCGTGTCCTTCGGCATGTTGGCCTCGCGCGCGGCGGCAACCGCGGCGCGCAGGCGCGGGTTCGAGCCCGGATCGGGCAGGCCGGTGCGCGCGGAGACGGTGATCTCGCGGATCAGCTTGGCGAATTGCCGGGCGCGCCGCGCATCCTGCGCGCCCTTGCGGTGCATGATGTTCTTGAACTGCGAATGTCCCGCCATGCCTCTCTCCCGGCTCGCGGCTCCCTTACACCGTGGGCAGCGTGGGCGCGAGACGCCCGCCCTGGCGGATGGGCTCGATGCGGCGGGCGCAGGCCGGTCGCGTCGTCGGTCTCGACGAACACGCCGCAGACCGTCGCCTCGCCCTCCGCCGGCTGCAGCCGCTCGGCCGGCACGCGGCGCCAGAAGCGGGCCGCCGCCCCGTCCTTCTGCATGCCGATCACGCTGTCATAGTCGCCGCACATGCCGACATCGCTGATGAAGCCGGTGCCGCCCGGCAGGATCTGGTGGTCGGCGGTCGGGCAGTGGGTGTGCGTGCCGACGACGAGGCTCACCTGGCCGTCGAAGGAATGGGCGAAGGCCATGTTCTCGCTGGTCGCCTCGGCGTGGAAATCGACCACGATCGCGGCGACGGAGGCGCCGAGCCGGTGACGCGCCAGCTCGGTCGCGGTGCCGCGGAACGGGCAGTCCAGCAGCTCCATGAACAGCCGGCCCATGGCGTTGCAGCACCAGCGCGCGGCGCCCGTCCGGCAGCTCGACCACGGCCACGCTGCCGGCGCCGGGCGTGCCGGGCGGGTAATTCAGCGGGCGGATCAGGCGCGGGGTTTCGGCGATGTAGGGAATGATCTCCTTGCGGTCCCAGGCATGGTTGCCGAGCGTGAGCACGTCGGCGCCGGCGGCGAACAGCGCGCGCGCCATGTCCGGCGCCAGGCCGAACCCGTGCGAGGCGTTCTCGGCATTCACCACCGCGAGGTCGATCGCGCAGCGCGGCGCGCAGGCGCGGCAGCGCCGCGGCCACCGCCTCGCGGCCGGTGCGCCCGACCACGTCGCCGAGAAACAGGATGCGCATCTCAGAATTCCTTGAAACGAATGCAGGCCGCGCTCGGTCGCGACGGCGTCGAGGCGGATGTCGTGCGGCCCCGCCGGCACTTCGTCGCACCTCCTGCGCGGCGAAGGCGCAGCCGATGGCGCGCGCGCCGGGCAGCGCCGGCGAGCGTGCGGTCGTAGTAGCCGCCGCCGTAGCCGAGGCGATGGCCGCGCGCGGTCGAAGGCCAGCAGCGGCACGAACAGCAAGTCCGGCGTGCCCACCGCGCCCGTCCGGGCGCAGCGTGCCGAACCGTTCCGGCACCATGGCGGCGCCGGGATGCCAGCGGCGGAAGGTCAGCGGCGCGCCGCGCGGCGGCGTCTCCGGCAGCAGGATCGCGTGGCCGCGCGCGTGCAGCGCGTGCAGCAGCGGGCGGATGTCGATCTCGCCCGGCATCGGCCAGAACCCGGACACGGCGGCGCCCGGCGGCAAGGCGAGCTGCGCGCCAGCACGTGGCGCCGCAAGCTCGGCGCCCCGCGCCGGATCGCAGCCGGCGCGCGCGGCGAGCGCCGCCGCGCGGGCCGCGCGCTTCGCGCCTTCGAGGTCGGGAGGCAGCGTGCGGAGCCGCCATGGCCGTTGGCGTGTTCACCCTCCCAGAGCCTGCTTGTGCAGGTGGGCACCAGGTACCGTGACCAGGATCACGACAGAGCCAGCTCCCAGGAGAGTCACTATCGGCCCCGGGGATGACTTGCCTGACGCACCGGGCAGCCCCGCGCGAGGAGTTATGGGGGGGCGGCGCCGGCCGATCAAGCCGGCTGCTCAACCCCGGCGATCACGCCTGACCGGGCCGCTCCATCTCGGCCGCGATCTGCTCCGCACGCACCGCGAGGCGGCCGAGCTTGCGGCCGAGCTGCGGGTCGCCGCCCTCCTTGGCGTCGCGCCGCGGGCCGCGCGCGTTCGCGCGCTGGTCCAGTTCGATGCGCAGGTCGTGCAGTTCGTCGGCCATCAGCAATGCCGCGAGCACCAGCAGCCGCGACTCGCCGGAGCTGCCGGCAAGACCCTTGATGCTGTCGATCCGCCGCTCGACCTGATCGGCCATCGCGAGCAGATGCTGCTCCTGCCCGTCCTCGCAGCCGACGGTATAGGCATAGCCGTTGATCTTGACGGTAACCTGCGCCAAACGCGCCTCCACTCATGCTCAGGGACCGGTCAGGGACCCGGCGCCCCCGCCAGCGCCGCCCGCAGATTGGCGATCAGCGCATCGAGCCGGGCTGCGACCGCCGCCGTCCCCGGCGCTTCGGGTGCTCCCGGACGAGAGAACCGGGCGATTCGTTCGAGTGCCTGCTCGAGCCGCAGTGCGGCCGCGGCCGGATCATCCTCTTCCGCCAAGCCCGCCTCCGGCCACTCCGGGAAGGTTTGAGTTTCAACCAGCGGCACGCTTGAAGGTCAAGCATGAACTGGCCGCCACGATGACGCCCGCGTGATGCTGCCGCCCGCCGTCGTCGTGCACGGATTGGCCGATGCGCAGCGCGCGCTGCGCGTGGGCCGGCCGGTGACGCTGCTCTCGGCACCGGGGGCGGCGCTGTTCGCCGGCTGTCTGTGGTGGCGTGAGCTGGTGGCGGCGGCACGGGCCGCGCATCCGGCCACGCCGGCGCAGGACGTGCTGGACTGCGGCGACGCCCCGGGCCAGGCGATGGCCGCGCTGCGCGCCGGCCAGCGCCTGCTGATCCTCGACCCGGCCTGCCCGGCGTTTGGCGCCGTGCGGTCGGCGGCAGCGACGCTTGGCGCCATCGTGCTGGCCGGGCGCCCGCCGGCGCTCGATCTCGCCGACCCCACGGCACGGCGGCGCCTCGCACGGTGGCTGGCGGACGCGAAGCGTGCGTGACGTGACAGGCAGCGCGCGCCTGCGCTACCAGCGCGCTAACCCTCGCCGCAGACGGAAACCCCCATGCGCATCACCGCGCGCGTCAAAGCGATCCTGGACGGCTATGAGAGCGACAACCCGGGCACCAAGGCGAACCTCGCCCGCATCCTCAGCCACGGCAAGCTCGGCGGGACCGGCAAGCTCCTGATCCTGCCGGTCGACCAGGGGTTCGAGCATGGGCCCGCGCGCAGCTTCGCGCCGAACCCACCGGCCTATGACCCGCAAGGGCATCTACGCCGAGGCGCGCGGCGTGCGTGACGGCGGCGGCACCGGCTGCATCATCGGGCGCAACACGTTCCAGCGCCCGCGCGCGGAGGCGCTGGCGATGCTCGCCCACCTCATCGCGATTCTCAGGGGCGACGCTTGAGCATGACCAAGGCGGCGCAGTGCCGCCTCTATCTGGTGACGCCGCCGGCGATCGACGCCACGTTTGGCGACCGGCTCGCCGCGGCACTCGATGCCGGCGACGTGGCGGCGGTGCAGTTGCGGCTGAAGGATGTCGACGACGACGCGCTGCGCGCGCGATCGACGCGCTGCGGCCGGTGACGCAGGCGCGCGACGTGGCGTTCATCATGAACGACCGGCCGGACCTCGCGGTCGCGCATGGCTGCGACGGCGCGCATGTCGGGCAGACCGACACGCCGGCGCTGGTCGCGCGCAAGCTGCTGGGCGAGCGGATCCTGGGCGTGACCTGCCATGCGAGCCGCGATCTGGCGTTCGAGGCCGGCGAGGCCGGCGCCGATTACGTCGCGTTCGGCGCCTTCTTCCCGACCGCGACCAAGGAAGCACCCACTCGCGCGGACCCCGAGATCCTGCGCTGGTGGGCAGACCTCGCCGAATTGCCGTCGGTTGCGATCGGCGGCATCACGGCGGCGAATTGCGCGCCGCTCGTCGGCGGCGGGAGCGGATTTCCTCGCCGTGGTCGGCGCGGTGTGGAACCATCCCGGAAGGCCCGGCCGCCGGCGTGCGCGCGATGAACGCAGCGATCGCGGCAGCGGCCGCACCCTGACAGCCGGGCGGCGGCCGCTCCCTGACCGTTGCGCGCCGCCGGCTCAGCCGGGCAGCAGCACGCGGTCGATCACCTGGATCACGCCGTTCGACTGATAGACGTCGTAGGTCGAGATCTGCGCCACGTCGCCCTTCGCGTCCATCACCTCGATGTTGTGCGCCCCGTTCATCATGATGGTGAGCGGCGCGCCCTCGACGGTGGTCAGCGTGGCCTTGCCGCCGCCGGCCATGATCCGCTCCTGCAGCGCCGCGAAGTCGAGCCGGCCGGGGACGACGTGGTAGGTGAGCACCTTGGTCAGCATCGCCTTGTTCTCAGGCTTCAGCAGCGTGGGCACGGTGCCGGCCGGCAGCGCCGCGAACGCCTCGTTGGTCGGCGCGAAGACGGTGAACGGGCCCTGCCCCTTCAGCACCGGCACGAGGCCGGCCGCCTTCACCGCAGCGACGAGCGTGGTGTGGTCGGCCGAGTTCACCGCGTTGTCGACGATGTCCTTGCCCGCGAGCATCGGCTGGCCGCCGACCGTGACCGGCTTGGTATCGGCCATCGCGACCGTCGTCGGCGCCGCCGCATCGGCCATGGGCGTGCCCGCCATCCCCTGGCTGCACGCGGCCAGAGCGAGTGCTGCGAGCACCGCGGGAGAGGTCTTGCGCAGAGTCATGTCGGCTTCCTTCCGTCGGCCGGGCGGCACCGTGCCCCCCGTGCCGACGCGTTACCGGGGCGGGTGCCGCCCAGATGCAGCGCGCGAGGCTGATTTCACGATTTCGTGATCCGAATGCCGCCGGCATCCGTGGCAGGCCAGGAGCATGCGGGTTCACGTCGTCTACGCTCATCCGGTCGCGCAAAGCTTCAACGCGGCGCTGCACGACTGCATCGTCACGACCCTGCGCAGCGCCGGGCACGCGGTGGACGACCTCGATCTCTACGCCGAAGGCTTCGACCCCGTGCTCTCGATGGCGGAACGCATCCGCTACCAGACAGCCGACGGGAATCTCGCCGGGACCGAAGCGTATGTCCGCCGCCTGCGCGCCGCCGAGGCGTTCGTGGTCTGCGCGCCAAGCTGGTGGTCCGGCATGCCCGCAATCCTGAAAGGGTATTTCGATCGCGTCTGGGTGCCGGGCGTCGCGTTCGAGCTGGGCGGCAACGGCAGCGGCGTTCGTCCGCTGCTGACCAACATTCGCAAATTCGTCGTCGTGACCACCCACGGCTCACCGCACTGGTTCGTCACGCTCGTCATGCGCAATCCGGGCAAGGTGGTGTTGATGCGCGGCATCCGCCCGCTGCTCGCGCCGCGGGCGCGCCGGATCTACCTCGCGCTCTACAGCATGGACAATGCGTCCGCCGCCGCCCGCGCGCGCTTTGTCGCCCGCGTGCAGCGAACCTTCGCGGCCTTCTGAACACGCCCAGGGACGGCAGCGCTAGCCGAAGTCATAGAGCCGCGCTGGATTGTCCACGAGAATGCGCGTCCGTGTCGCCGTATCCGGCACCCATTGCGCGAGCAGGTCGAACAGCATGGCGTCGTCGGGCTTCACCTTCTCGGTCGGGTGCGGCCAGTCGCTGCCCCAGACCAGGCGCTCCGGCGCCTCCTTCACGTAGGCCTGCGCGATCGCGGTGCGGTCGGCATAGGTCGGCGGGCCGACCTTGCCGTCCATATAGGCGCCGGAGAGCTTGACCCAGGCCTTGCCCTTCTGCAGCAGCCGGCTCGCCAGCACGAACACCGGGTCGTTCACGCCCTCGGCCGCCCGGGGATGGGCCAGTGGTCGAACACCACGTCGCACGGCTGCGCCGCCCAGAGATCGGCGTTGGCGACGATGGTCTCGGCCGGCGCGTTCACCTGGATGTGCCAGCCGAGCGCGTGCACGCGGCGCGCGAGCGGCTCCACCATCGCGAGCGTCGTGGCGCCCGGTGGTGCAAGGTTGAAGCGGATGCCGCGCACGCCGGCGGCGTGCAGCTGCTTCAGCTCCGCGTCCGTCACCTCGGTGTTCACCACCGCCACGCCGCGCGCGGTCGCGAGCCCGAACTGGGCGAGCGCGTCGAGCAGGCAGCGGTTGTCGACGCCGTAGGTCGAGGGCTGCACGATCACGTGGCGCGTGGTGCCGATCCGCTGCTGCAGCAGCCGATACATGGCGACCGTCGCATCGGCCGGGCGCAGCACCGCGTTCGCCGCGATCGGGAACCGCGAGTCGTAGATGTGGTGATGGCAGTCGGCCGTGTTCGGCGGCGCCGCGAGCGTGGGCTTCTCCGTGCCCGCCGACCAGGGCACGCTCTCCTCGGCGAACGCCCCCGAGGGCGCCGCGGTCAGCAGGGCCAGCCCCGCGATCACCGTTCGCCGCGTGAAAGCATCACGTCGCATCATTGTCCTCCCCCGCCGCGTCCTGTCGCCGCTGGCGTGGACGCTAGCGCGGCGCGCCGGCAATGAACAGGTTGCCCCGGACTAGCCGAGCGAGGCGATGATCTCGCGAAACGCCTGCTCGGGGAACGCCTTCAGCGTCCGGGTGCGCACCGTGCCCAGCTGACCCGCCAGCAGCGAGAAGCGCGCGGCAACCGCGTCGTCAGGCGCCTCGTAGATCGCGACCATGTCGTAGTCGCCCATGGTCATGAAGAAGCACTTGAACTCGCCCCCCATCTCCTTGAGCCGCTGCTTCGCAACGTCCAACCGGCGGGGCGCCTCGTTCACCGAGTTCAACCCACGCTCGGTCCAATTCGCCAGCATCACGTAAGTGGTCACGGCACATTTCCCCTCCCGCAGCGACCGACGAAGTGTCGTGCTGCGCGGCGAGATCCTACCATGACACGGCTCAGGCCGAGGCGTATTCGGTCAGCACCCGTCCGTTCTCGGCATCGCGCTCCTGCAGGCAAACGCGATACCCCCACAGGACTTGCAGATGCTGCAACGTCTTCTTGGTCTGCTCGCCGTCGAGCCGGGCGCCACGGTAGGATTCGTGCACGAGCTTGAGCGTGCGGCTTCCGAACAGATCGACATCCGCGACTTCGATCAGCGGCGCCAGCTTCGCCGGCTCGTACTGGTCGGCGAGCAGCGAGGCGATGCGGCGGAACCCGGCCTCGTCGTGAATTTCCGCCACCCGGTAGTCGGGATCGGCCGGGCGGTCGGCGAGATGGACCATGCGGAACGCGCGCATCACCTTCGGGCCCAGGAACTGCCGGATCAGCCCTTCGTCGCGATAGTTCGCCCACACGTCGCGCAGCGTGCCCCAGGGATCGCCGTTGCCGGCGATCGCGGGGAACCAGTCCCGGTCCTCCGCATCGGGGTCGAGGCACACACGCTCCAGGTCGCGCATGATCGCGAAGCCGAGCGCGTACGGGTTCCAGCCGGAGAACCGCTCGTCCGACAGATCCGGCTGCAGGATGACGGCGCTGTGCGAATGCAGGAATTCCAGCAGCGCACCGTCGTTGATCTGCCCTGTCTCATGCAGGCGCGTCATGATGTGGTAGTGGCAGTAGGTGGCGCAGCCTTCGTTCGCCACCTTGGTCTGCGCCTGCGGATAGAAATACTGCGCCAGCAGCCGGACAATGCGGATCAGCTCGCGCTCCCACCCGGCGAGGCGCGGCGAGTGCTTCTCGCAGAAATACAGCAGGTTCTCCTCGGGCAGGCGCAGCTTGGCGCGCGCCTCGGTCTCCATCTGCTGGCGCGCCTCCGGCCGCTCCAGCGTCGTGCGGAAGCCGGGGACGGTGCGCATGAGCGGGTCGTAGGTGCGCTCGGCGTGCTCCGCCCGCGCCTTGGCGCGCTCGGTTTCCTCCGCCAGCCGCCAGCGCCGCTTCGGATAGCGGTGAATCCCCTGCGGCCGCACCGCGTGCGCCGCATCCAAGATGCGCTCCACCGCCGCCCGCCCCTGCCGTTCCTCGCACTCGGCGACATACGCCTTGGCATAGGCGAGGTAGCCGAGGATCGCCTCGGCGTCCGTCCATTGGCGGAACAGGTAGTTGTTGCGGAAGAAATGGTTGTGCCCGAAGCAGGCGTGGGAAATCACCAGCGCCTGCAGCGTCGCCGTGTTCTCCTCCATGATGTAGGAGATGCAGGGCGAGGCGTTGATGACGATCTCATAGGCCAGGCCCTGGTAGCCGCGCCGGTACAGCGCCTCGTCGCGCGCGAAGCGCTTGCCGAAGCTCCAGTGGCTGTACATCAGCGGCAGGCCGTTGGAGCAATAGGCGTCCAGCATCTGCTCCGACGTGATCACCTCGATCTGGTTCGGGTAGATGTCGAGTCCGTACTCGCCGACGGCGATTTCCGTGCAGGCGCGGTTGATCGCATCCAGCGTCTGAAAATCCCAGTCCGCGCCGTCGAACAGCAGCGTCATCGGATCACGCCGCCGCGTGCGCGTTCTTGGCGAACAGGTCGGCGAGCACGGTCCACACGGCCGCGCCGTCGTTCAGCCGGCGCATCGCCAGATTTTCCGAGTCCGTCGCGGCACTCAGCGCCTCGTAGGTGTCCCACAGCTCGCTGGTCCGCCGCCCGGCGTTGTGCGGAAACACCCCCCGCTCGCCGCCCGTCTCGACATAGGCGAAATAGCGCACGATCGGCAGGATGCGCTCCTGCATCAGCATCGTCACCCGCGCCCGGTCCAGCGCATCGTTGTCGCCGTCCGAGGCCTGCGCCACGTAGAGGTTGAAGCGCTCGCGCGGGTAGCGCGCCTCCTGCACCTCCAGCATCACATCCAGCGCCGAGGAGACCAGCGTGCCGCCGGTCTCGCGTGAACGGAAGAACGTCTCCTCGTCGACCTCCGCGGCGCGCTCGGTGTGGCGGATGAACACCACGTGCACCCGCTCGTAGCGGCGGCTGAGGAACAGGTGCAGCAGCATGAAGAAGCGCTTCGCCAGGTCCTTCATGTGCTCGGTCATCGAGCCGGAGACGTCCATCAGGCAGAACATCACCGCTTCGGTCGCAAGCTGCGGCGTGCGCACATGGCGCGCGTAGCGCACATCCACCGGATCGACATAGGGGATGCGCTGCATCCGCCGCTCGGCCTCGGCCAGCGCCGCGCGGGCGCGGGCCGCCGCAGGCTCGTCGCCGGCCTCGATCGCCGCCACGATGCGCGCCTGCAACTCCTCGATCGCCGCCTGGTCGGGCCGGCGCAGCGCGATGCGGCGCGCGAGGCTGTTGCGCATCGTCCGCCGCACGTCGAGCGCGCTCGGATAGCCGTAGATCGAGATGCCGGCGCGTTGCGGGCGGGAGAGCTTCTCCTGCGCGACCGAGGTGCGCGCGAGCCGCGGCAGTTCCAGCTCGTCGAGGAAGTAGCTCAGGAACTCCTCGCGGGTCAGCGTGAACTCGAACGCATCCTGGCCGCTGCCGCGCCCCGCCCGGCGGCCGCTGCCGCCGGAGGCGCCGCCGCTCGGCTTGCGGATGCGGTCGCCGCGATTGAGCGTGCCGGTGCCCGGCAGCACGTAGTCGTGCTCGCCCTCCGGCGTCGTGGCGAAGCCCGGTTCCTCGGTGCCGTCGACGCGAACGCGCACCTCCTCCTCGGTGTCGACGTCGGCCACGCGGCGCCGGGCGATGGTATCGGCGACCGCACGCTTGACGTCTCCGCGCACCCGCTCAAGGAAACGCTGGCGATTGGCCAGGCTCTTGCCTTGAGGGTTCGCCCGCCGGTCAACGATGACCATCAACTGCTCCGATCAGCCGGCCTTCTGCACGCGCATGTACCACTCCACCGCGCGGCGCACCTGCCGCTCCGTATACCCGCGCTCGTGCATGCGGGCGACGAAGTCGGAGTGCTTGCGCTCCATCTCCGCGTCCTTCTTGGCGGCGAAGCTGATCACCGGCAGCAGGTCCTCGACCTGGCTGAACATGCGCTTCTCGATCACTTCGCGGATCTTCGCGTAGTCGCTCCAGCGCGGCATGCGCCCGCCGTTGTTGGCCTGCACGCGCAGGCAGTGCTTCACGACGTCGTTGCGGAAATCCTTGGGGTTGCTGATGCCCGCCGGCTTCTCGATCTTGGTCAGCTCGGCGTTCAGCTCCTCGCGGCTCATCAGGATGCCGGTATCGGGGTCCTTGTAGTCCTGATCCTCGATCCAGCGGTCGGCGATGGCGATGTAGCGCTCGAACACGTTCTGGCCGTAGTCGCTGTAGGACTCCAGATAGGCCTTCTGGATCTCCTTGCCGATGAACTCGGCATAGCGCGGCGCCAGCACGGTCTTCAGCGTGTTGAGCAGGCGGCGCTCGGTCTCCTCGGGAAACTGCTCGTGGCTCAGCGCCTTCTCCAGCACGTACATCAGGTGCACCGGATCGGCCGCGACCTCGGAGGCGTCGTAGTTGAAGGTCTGGCTCAGCACCTTGAAGGCGAAGCGCGTCGAGACGCCGTTCATCCCCTCGTCGATCCCGGCGGCATCCCGGTACTCCTGGGTCGAGCGTGCCTGCGGGTCCTGCTCCTTGATGTTGTCGCCGTCGTAGACGCGCATCTTCGAGAACAGGTTGGAGTTCGGATGATCCTTGAGGCGCGACAGCACGGAGAAGCGCGCCAGCATCTCGATCGTGCCCGGGGCGCAGGGTGCCGCCGACAGCTCGCTCGCCTCCAGCATCTTGCGGTAGATGCGCTCCTCTTCCGAGACGCGCATGCAGTACGGCACCTTGACCACGAAGATGCGGTCGATGAACGCCTCGTTGGTCTTGTTGTTCTTGAACGCGACCCACTCGGACTCGTTGGAATGCGCCAGGATCACGCCGTGGAACGGCATCGCGCCGATGTTCTCGGTGCCGATGTAGTTGCCCTCCTGCGTGGCGGTCAGCAGCGGGTGCAGCATCTTGATCGGCGCCTTGAACATCTCGATGAATTCAAGCACGCCCTGCGTGGTGCGGTTCAGCCCGCCGGAATAGCTGTAGGCATCGGGGTCGCTCTGCGAGAAGCGTCTCCAGCCGGCGGATATCGACCTTGCCGACCAGGGTGGAGATGTCCTGGTTGTTCTCGTCGCCGGGCTCGGTCTTGGCGATCGCGATCTGCCGGATGCGCGAGGGCATCATGCGCACGACCGTGAAGCGGCCGATATCGCCCTCGAACTCCTCCAGCCGCTTCGCCGCCCAGGGGCTCATCGGCCCGCGGATCGCGCGCGGCGGGATGCCGTATTGCTCGCCCACCGCTGTCGCTCATTTCCTCGCTGGCGAACAGGCCGAGCGGGCTTTCGAACAGCGGGCTCACCTCATTGCCCGCCTTGAGCACGTAGATCGGCTCCTTCTCCATCAGCGCCTTGATGCGCTCGGCCAGCGACGACTTTCCGCCGCCGACGGGGCCGAGGAGATAGAGGATCTGCCGCCGCTCCTCGAGACCCTGGCTAGCATGGCGCAGGAAGCCGACGATTCGCTCGATCGTCTCCTCCATGCCGTAGAACTCGCTGAAGGCCGGGTAGCGGGCGATCGTCCGGTTGCCGAAGATGCGCCCGAGTCGCTGGTCGCGTCGCGGTGTCCACAATCTCCGGCTCGCCGATCGCACGCAGCAGCCGCTCGGCCGCCGAGGCATAAGTCGCTGGGTCGCGGCTGCAGAGCCGGAGATACTCCTCGAGCGGCATCTCGGTTTCGCGACGAGACTCGTAGATCTTCGCGAAGCGGTCACGGACAGAATTGAGGGGCATGCACGACTCTCCTGTCAGCCAAAACTGAACTCCCCTGGTCCTCCCATCTTGGCGCACCCGTCGGGGGCGTCCTCAACGCCCGCTCAACGGCGCCAATCGCTTTGCGCCGATGATGGAGCAATGTGCAACCGAGAGCTACGAGAAAGCGTGCGCACCCTCGATGCATTGAAGCGACTTAATATGCCCACCGTATGAATCCTGGATCAAAGCCGGCCGGTGCGCTGCTGTAACGCAGCGGCGCGCCGGGGTTTGCACCCGTGCCGGGCGACAACCATCACGTCGGCGCGCCTGCGGTTCCGTCAAGGGTGCCAGCTCAGGGGTGCCCGCAGCGGCGCCCGAGTGCGCGCGAACTCGGGACGCGGTGGGCTGGCGCGCGGCGGCGCGGCTGCTAGTCTCGGGCAATGAACGATCAGCCGCATAGCGCGGGCGCCGCCCCGCTGGCCCGGGCGCGGGCCCTGCAGCCGCTTCTCGCCGAGGCGGCGCCGCGAATCGAACAGGGACGCGCGTTGCCGCCGGACGTGCTGGCCGCCCTCCACCGGGCCGGCATGTTCCGCCTCACCCTGCCGCGCGAGCTCGACGGCGCCGAGGTCGACCCGGCCACGCTGATACAGGTCACCGAGGCGCTGGCCGAGGCCGACGCCAGCACGGCCTGGTGCGTCGGCCAGGCCGCCGGCTGTGCGGCGAGTGCCGCGCACCTTGCGCCGGAGACCGCCCGCCGGCTGTTCGGCGTGCCCGAGGCGGTGCTGGCCTGGGGCCCCGGCGCGAACGGCCTCGCGCGCCCGGTCGCCGGCGGCTGGCGGATCAGCGGGCGCTGGATGTTCGCCAGCGGGCTGCGCCACGCCACCCTGCTCGGCGGCCAGTGCCCGATCGCCGAGAGCGCCGGATGCGCCGTTGCGCACCTTCCTGTTTCCCCGCGCGGCGGCCGAGGTCACCGACCCCTGGTGGGTGCTCGGCCTGCGCGGCACCGGCAGCGACAGCTACGCGGTGAACGACCTGTTCGTGCCCGAGGATGCGAGCCTGGACCGCAACGTCCCGCCACCGCATCCCGCGCCGCTCTACCGCATGCCGCTGACCCATCTCTATCCGGGCGCGTTCGGCGGAGTCGCGCTCGGCATCGCGCGGGCGATGCTGCAGAGTTTCATGGCGCTGGCCACCGAGAAAACCCCGCGCGGCCTGCGCCGGCCCCTGGCCCAGAACGCCGCGATCCAGGGCCTGCTCGGCCACGCCACCGCGCGCCTGCGCGCCGCCCGCGCCCTGCTGCTGACGACATTGGGCGAGATGTACGCCGAGTTCGAGGCGGGCGGGGCGATGCGGCCGCGAGCACGCGCTCGGCATCCGCATGGCCTCGACCTTCGCCATCCAGGAGGCCGTCGCCATCGCCGACCTCACCTATCACGAGGCCGGCGCCTCGGCGATCTTCGACGCCAACCCGTTCGAGCGGCGGTTCCGCGACATCCACGCCGTCGCCCAGCAGGTCCAGGGGCGGCGCGCGAATTTCGAGCTGGTGGGACAGCACCTGCTCGGCATCACCGACGCGCCGCTGTTCGTCTGAGGCCGGCTTCGCGGCAAAATCCCGCCGCTGCGGCGCATATCGCTGCAAAGCACCGCTCAGTCTCGGGAAATGCGGGTCACCCCTTTCCCAGTGCCAACTGCACCACGCGCACCGCGACGAGCAGGCAGGCGCCGATGAGGTAGGCGCGCAACACCAGCAGCCCGAGGCGCGCGCCGGGAGCGAGCGCGGCGGGCGGCAGCGTGGGCAGCGGCGGCATGCGCCACTCGGCCCGCTCGGCTGGGTCGACCGCCGGCAGCGCCGTGCGGCTGCGGCGGAGCGCGATGCAGGCCAGGGGCGCGGCGGTGGCGAGCCCAAGGCCCAGCGTCCACGCGATCGTGCCGCCGCCGATCGCCGGGAACAGCACCGCCGCGGTGAGCACGAGCGAGAGCAGCACCAGCACCGCGACGACCGCGCCCGTGAACAGGTTCAGCCAGCGCCCGTTCACCCATGGCCCCAGCACCGCGCGGTCGTTGCAGAGCAGCAGCAGGAACACGGTCGCCGAGGGCAGCAGCACGCCGGCCAGCGTCTGCACGGCCGCGGTGATGAGCCCGAGCGGCGCCCCCGGCATCAGCACCAGCGCCGCCGCCGCCGCGATCAGGCCGGCATAGACGACGTGGAAGCCGACCGCCTCGGCCGGCTTGCGATGCAGCGAGTGGCCCAGCGACAGCACGTCGCCGATCGCATAGGCGCTGGCCAGCGATACCGCCGCGGCGCCGATCACGCTCGCGTCGATCAGCGCCAGCGCGAACAGGATGCCGGCCGCGTGGCCGACATGCCGCCCCAGCCCGGCCGCGACGCCGCCCACGTCGGAGAACTGCCCGGCCTCCGGCGTTCCGGAAAACGCCGCCGCGCAGAACGCCATCATCGCCGCCGCGCCGAGGATCACCACGACGATGCCGATCCACAGATCGGCGCGCTCGTAGTTCAGGAACCGCGGCGTGATGCGCTTGTCGATCACGTAGCTCTGCTGAAAGAACAGCTGCCACGGCGCCACGGTGGTGCCGACGATGCCGATCACCAGCAGCATCACGTCGGCGGGGTTGCCCGCCGGCCAGCGCGGAACGGCGAAGTCGCGCGCGAGCACGCCCAGCGGCGGGTGGGCAAGCAGGAAGATCGGCACCAGCAGCAGCGTGCCGGCGCAGAGCGTCAGCGCGAACCGCTCGAAGCGGCGAAAGCTGCCGGTGCTCGCCGCGAGCACGGTCAGCGCCGCGGCGATCGAGACGCCGACGAGCTTGGAGACGCCGAGATAGTCGAGTGCCAGGCTGATGCCGATGAACTCGGTGACGATGGTCAGCGCGTTGAGCAGCAGCAGGTCGATCACGCTGAACGCGCCCCAGAAGCGGCCGAACCGCTCCAGGATCAGGCGCGCGTGCCCGACCCCGCTCACCGCGCCGAGCCGCAGCACCATCTCCTGGTTCACGTAGAGCACCGGCACCAGCAGGAGCAGCGTCCAGAGCAGCGCGGTGCCATAGACTTGGCCGGCCTCCGAGTAGGTCGCGAAGGCGCCGGCGTCGTTGTCGCCGACCATCACGATCAAGCCGGGGCCGAGAACCGCGAGCAGCGTCGCGGCACGCCGGCGCCAGCCGCGCCGGGCCGCGACATCGTGCTGGCGGATGGTGCCCAGCGCGCCCTCGATGTCGCCGATATGGGCGGCATCCAGAACCGCGGGCGGGTTCATGGTCCGGGTGACGCTCATCGTCCCCTCCTTCCTCGTCGTCGATGCGGGCGGAGCGGCGCGTCAGTGCGGTCGCGCGGCGGCGGCCGGCCCGAAGTGGCGGCGCCGGACGGTGCGGCAGCGTTGCCCCGCGCGGGGGCCAGGAAACGCAAAGGGAATGCAGAGGGCGGCCATCGGCGCCTCCTTCGGCTCAAGCGGTTGCTCGAGCCCGGGAGGGCTTGGCCGCGCGGTCAGCGCATGCGCGCGAAGACCGTGGCGGTCACAGGCTCGTCCCGGGCGATGATCCAACCCAGCGGTGAGGTCATGTCGGGCGCAAAGCGCCGACTATGGCTCTCCGAGGGCTGGCTGCTAGATCGCGGGTTCATGGGATCCCTGTGGTTGGTTGCACGCCGGCGGCTGCCGGGGCAGCGCGCGCTGACCTTTGTCCAGCGCGCGCCGCCTGAGGCCCGCATAGACCGCGCGCATGCCGGCGGGCAAGCGGGATGTGCCAGCGCCGTGACGACCGGGCGCGTTGGCAATGGATGCGCCCGCGGCTGCGCTAGCTGAGCATCGGGCCCTGTGCGGGAACCGCGCGCGGCGCCTCGATGAGTTCGCGCATCCCGAGGCCCCAGGATGAAACCGCCCGCACGAACGCCATCAGCGGCACGTCCACTGCCTGCACACGGTCGGGTGTGAATATATAGATCGCGCCCGACATGACGGCCGGCGAGCCCGGCACGAACACGAGCAGCCGACCGTCGGCGAAGCGGTCCATGATCAGCGCCGGACACAGCCCTTCCTCGATGCTGGCCAGCGCCGGCTGCGGCGGGCGCTCGCCGCCCGTGGGAAATTCGCCGGCGGCGAAGGCGCGGACCAGGCGGTAGCCGGGAATCCGCTCGAACAGCAGGTCCTCCATTCGCCGGCGCACGATGCGGCCGGGTCGGGCCTGGACCACCGCGCCCACCAGCAGGCACAGCAGGACCACGAGCAGCACCGCCGACAGGGTGGGATGCACGAAGCGGCTTTCGAGCGGATGCGCCGCCGCCTCCAGCCGGTTCACGATGCCAAGAACGAGCAGCACGATCGCACCGATGGGTCCGACGACCAGGGCCCCTTCGATCAGCAGCCGAAGGAATTGCCGGCCCAGGCCGGCGCGCCCGCCAGCGCCCAGCGCTGCCGGTGCAGGCGTCTCGCGGCTCGCATTCATTGGCATTCTCCCGAGGGAAGCGTCGATCGCCGCAATTCTCCCCCGGCAAGGCCTCGGCGCGGTGCGCAAAGCCGCGGCGCCGTCAAAATTCCGCGTGATGCCACAAATCCACCGCGCCGCCGGCCCGCGTCACGCGGCGGCGCGCCGCCGCCGCCCGGTCACCGCTACAGATAGGTCCGCAGCGGGGGCGCCACGGCGTTGAGATGGAAGTTGCCGATGGCGTGATACTTCCAGCGCGCCGGGTCGTGCAGCGTGTGCGTGCGCGCGTCGCGCCAGTAGCGATCGAGATTGTAGCAGGCGAGTGTCGCGTGCGTTCCGGCCAGCTCGAACAGCACCCCGGCCGCCTCCAGCGCGGCTTCGGTGGTCAGAACCTTGGCCTCCGCGACAGCGATCGAGGCGGCGCTGAACGCAGCCTCATCCGCCGCGTCGCGCGCCGCATCGAGGCTGGCGGCCGCGCGCGCCAGCATCGCCTCGGCCGCGTGCACGCGCGTCTGCACCTGACCGAAGCGCAGGATCAGCAGCGGATCGTCAGCGGCGCGCGCCACGCCGGCATCGGCGAACGGCCGGCTGCGTTCGTGCACGAAGCGCGCAGTCTCCGCCAGCGCCGCGCGGGCGATGCCGAGGTCGATCGCGGCATGCAGCAACTGCGCGAGCGCGCCGATCGGCGTGCGCCGGTCGGATGCCTCCCAGAGCGGCAGGACGCGCGACCCGGGCACCACGAGGCCGTCGAGAATCGCGGTGCCGCTCGCGGTCGTGCGCTGGCCCATTCCCGACCAGTCGTCGAGCAGCGTCAGGCCCGGCGCATCGCGCTCGACGATCGCGAGCACGGCGCGGCCCTCGGGATCGCGGGCCGTGACGGTGACGAAGTGCGCGAACAGCGCCCCCGTGCAGTAGGCCTTCCGCCCATCGAGACGGAAGCCGGCCGCCGCCGGCCGGAGCGTCGCCGGCGGCCCGCGTTCGGCCTCGGCATTGCCGAACCGCGCGCCCGCCAGGATCCGGGCGAAGAACTCGCGCTGCGCGGCAGGCGGCGCGACGTGGCGCAGCGTCTCCAGCGTCGAAAAATGGTTTTGGGGGATCTGCGCCACCGACGAGTCGCCCTCGGCGAGCCGGGCCACGACCTCGGCCAGCGTCGCGTGGCCGACATCCGCGCCGCCATGGTCGCGCGGCACGGTGATGGCCCAGAGCCCGCTCTGCGACAGCGCCGCCACCTCGGCCTGCGGCAGCCGGCGGTGGCGATCACGCTCCGCCGCGCCCTCGGCAAGGCGGGCACGGAACTCCGCCGCGACCGCCAGCGCTTCGGCCTCGCTGCGGATCAGCCGCGCCGGCGTCGACCTATCGTCCATGCGCTCCCCATCGCGGCGACCAATGGCGCATGACCCATGACGTCGCGGCCCGGCCGCCCGTTCCCGCTTTTCGTGCATATGCCGAGGCCGCTCAAGGCGGCGGCGGCGAAACTCGGTGACATGATCGGAACCGGCACGCGGCCAAAGTCAGCCGCGTCCCTGAACAAATCGCTAACCGCGCGGGCGACCGCCGGCGCCCGGCCACGCTCAGAACTGCACGCCCCGCGTCAGCGCCCCGTCGACCACCAGGTTGGCGCCGGTGATGAAGCTCGCCGCCGGGCTCGCCAGGAACACCGCCGCCCGCGCCATCTCCTCCGGCCGGCCCATCCGGCCGGTGGGGTTCAGCGCGAGCGCGCGGGCGAACAGGTCCGGCATCCCCTGCTCGATCTGCGCCCACACGCCGCCCGCGAAATACACGTTGCCGGGCGAGAGGGAATTGGCGCGGATGCCCTTGCCCGCCAGGTTGAAGGCGAGCCCCTGCGCGTAGTGGATCAGCGCCGCCTTGAACGCACCGTAGGGGCCGGCGGCGAAGTCGATCTCGCGGCCCGAGACGCTGGAGACGATCACGATCGCACGCGGCGTCGGATTTCTCCAGGAACGGCATCGCCGCATCGACCGTGCGCACCGTGTGCATCAGGTCGGTCTCAAACCCGGCGCGCCAGCCGGCCTCGTCGCTGCTGATCGCCAGCGCGCTGACGTTGGGGATGACGATGTCCAGCCCGCCCAGCTCGCTCGCGGCCGCCGCCACCCATGCCTTCAGCGGCTGCCGCGTCGGTCACGTCCACCGCGCTGCCGGTCGCCGGCACGCCCAGCCCGCGCAGATGCGCGACCGTGTCCGCCACCTCCGCGGCATTGCGTGCGCAGAGCGCCACCGCCGCACCCTCCGCCGCCAGATGCTCCGCGATCGCCCGGCCGATCCCCTTCGTGCCGCCCGTGACCAGCGCCTTGCGGCCCCGCAGACCCAGATCCATCCCCGCCTCCCTCGCCCGCGGCACGAGTTTGACGGGCGCGCGCGCCGCCGCGCAAGCTGCCGTGCAACACCACGGGGCGAGGCGATGGCGGAGGGAATGCTGCGGGTCGCGCTCGGCACCACGCACTACCGCGTCGAGCGCCCGTGGGGCGAGATCGACCCCGGCCGGGCGCTGGTGAGCGACGTGGTCTGCGACTCGCGCGGCCACGTGTTCGTCCTGCTGCGCCACGACAGCTCCCTCGACCCCGACCTGCCGGCCGTGATCGAGCTGGCGCCCGACGGAAGGCGGCTGGCCGCCTGGGGCGGCGATGCGATCGCGGACGGGCACATGCTCGCCTGCGGGCCGGACGACCGGCTCTACGTGGCCGATCGCGATGCCCACGAGATCGTCATCTTCGACCGCAACGGCCGGCGCGTCGGCGGCCTGGGCGCGCGGCATCGGCCGGAGGCGCCGTTCAACCACCCGAGCGGGGTCGCCGTGGCCGCTTCGGGCACGGTCTATGTCGCCGACGGCTATGGCGCGAGCCGCGTGCACCGGTTCGCGCCCGACGGCAGGCTGATGGGCACCTGGGGCGCGCCCGGCGACGGCCCGGGGCAGTTCGCGACCCCGCATGCCGTGCACCTGACCGATGACGGCCGGGTCCTGGTCGCCGACCGCGAGAACGACCGCGTGCAGTGCTTCACCGCCGAGGGCGGCTTCCTCGCCGCGTGGCGCGGCTTTGCCCGCCCGATGGACATTTTCGTCGATGCCGCCGGCAACGTGCTGGTCAGCGATCAGGTGCCGCGGCTGGCGCTGCTCAGCCGCGACGGCACGCTGCTCGGCCGCTGCCGCCCGGTGCTGAACGGCGCGCACGGCATCTGGGGCGACCCGGCGGGGCGGCTCTACCTCGCCGAGCTTTCGCCGAGCCGGCTCACCCGGCTGGTTCCCCTCGGCTAGAACAATCCAGCGGCTTTTTGCAACGCGATCGAAAGCCCGATCGCGAACGGGACGCCCACGGCGAGCCAAGCGAGCCCGCCCCCCAGGCCGAACGAACCGCGCGCGGCGCCGCGCGCCTCCCGCGTCGCCGTGACCTCGTGCTGCAGCGAACGCTCGCGCGCCAGTTCCTCCGGCGTCATGCAATGCTTCGGATCGACCGGCCGCACCAGCGCGTTGCACACCAGCCCGCAGAGCAGCAGGAACGCCATGATGTAGAGCGTGCGGTCGTAGACCAGCGTGTGCGGCACCCCGTGGTCGATCTGGAACTGCCGCACGCCCGCGATCAGCGCCGGCCCCACCACGCCCGCGACCGACCACGCCGTGATCAGGCGGCCATGGATCGCACCCACCATCTGCGTGCCGAAAATGTCGGCGAGATACGCGGGCACGGTCGCGAACCCGCCGCCATACATGCTGAGGATGATGCAGATGGATGCCACGAACAGCGCGGGCAGCCCCAGATGCCCCCAGGTCGGCAGCAGGCAGTAGAGAATGATGCCGAGCACGAAGAACGCATAATAGGTGTTCTTGCGCCCGAGCCGGTCGGACAGCGACGCCCAGAAGATGCGCCCGACGCTGTTGAACAGACTGATCAGCCCGACGAGCCCGGCCGCTGCGGCGACGATCGCGGCGCGGTGCCCGGCGTTGATCGCCGTCGCGGCGTCGACACCGACGAGGCGGGCGCCGAAAACGTCCTGCAGCATCGGGCTCGCCATCGAGATCACGCCGATGCCGGCGGTGACGTTCAGGCAGAGCACGCCCCAGATCAGCCAGAACTGCGGCGTCCGCCAGCTCTGGTTCACGTGCACGTGGTGCGCCGTGATCATCGGGTGGCTGGCCGCCGCACCCGGGCTCCAGCCCTCCGGCATCCAGCCTTCGGGCGCGACGCGAAAGCCGAACGCGCCGATCGCCATCACCACCAGATAGATCACGCCCATCACGATGAGCGTGCGCGCCACGCCGGGCACGCCGTCATGTGTGAAGTGGGCCATGAGCCAGACGGCCAGCGGCGCGCCGATCATCGCCCCGCCGCCATAGCCCATGATCGCGAACCCGGTCGCCATGCCGCGCCGGTCGGGAAACCATTTGATCAGCGTCGAGACCGGCGTGATGTAGCCGAGCCCCTGCCCGATGCCGCCGATCAGGCCGCAGCCGAGATAGACGATCCAGAGCTGGTGGAGCGCGACGCCGACGCCGCCGACCATCATGCCGCCGCCCCAGCACAGCGCCGCGATCACCCCGGCGCGGCGCGGCCCGGCACGTTCCAGCCAGCCGCCCCAGATCGCGGCGGAGATGCCCAGCACGGCAATGAAGGTCTCGAAGACGTGGGTGAGCGCCGGCACCGACCAGTTGCAGGAGGTCGTCACCAGTTCGTCGAGGAAACCCTGGCCGGCGCAGGCCGCCGCGTCGGCGCCGGGCAGTTGCCGGGCCATCGGCAGCCAGAACACCGAAAACCCGTAAGCCATGCCGATGCAGAGGTGAATCGCCAGCGCGGCCGGCGGGACCAGCCATCGGTTGAAGCGGGGACCGGCGACGATGCGGTCCCGACTGAGCAGCCCGCCGGCTGCCTGCGCCGCAGCGCCGGACACATTCATGGTGATTCCCTCCCTGGCGCGCCGGCCTGTACCGAGCCCGCATTCGGTGATAGTGTGGCTCGATTGACGGATGCTTGCCAGTGCAAAGTAGTGCGCCAGCACAACGATTGGTCTGGTCTGATGGCGCGATTGGCGCGGCCGATCGCGGGCGCGCCCCGTCGCCCTGCTTGACCTTCGGCGCGCAGCCACCATAACATCGGACTGTGCCCGGCGTTCGGGCAGCAACGGAGGAATGCCGATATGAGCTGGAAGACCCCGAAGATCGTCGAGATCGCGCTGGGCGGTGAGATCAACTGCTACGCCTGCGCCCGCGTGAAGTAACTCCTCGCGACGGCACCGCTTCGGCGGTGTCGCAGCGATCCCCGTCCCGGTGCCCCGCTGATGCTCACGGTTATCCTCGGGGCCGCGGCCGGGGGAGGGTTCCCGCAGTGGAACTCCAACGCGCCCGCGTGCCGGCGGGCGCGGCATGGAGATCCAGAGGCTCCAGCGCGAACCCAGGCCAGCCTCGCCGTCAGCGCCGATGGTGAGACGCTTTTTCCTGTTGAACGCATCGCCGGATCTGCGCCAGCAGATCGAGGCGATGCCGTTGTTGCATCCTAGCCACGGCCTGCGGCACTCGCCGATCGCGGGCGTCGTGCTGACGGGCGGTGATGTCGATGCCATCGCCGGCCTGCTCGTCCTGCGCGAGCGCCACCCCTTCACCATCTGGGGCGCGGCGCCGGTCATGGGCGTGCTCGAGGCCAATCCGATCTTCGAGGTGCTCGGCCGCGACCTCGTCGCCCGCCGCACCGTCGGCCTCGACCGGCCCTTCGCGCTCACTCGCCCCGACGGCAGCCGAGTCCGGGCTGACGGCGGAGCTGTTCGCCGTGCCCGGCAAGATGCCGCTCTATTCGGAGCGGCCGGGCGAGGACCCGCCGATCGTCGCCGACGGCACGACGGTCGGGGTCGCGATCGCCGATGGCCGCTCGCGCGCGTTCTTCATCCCCGGCTGCGCCGAGTTGCCCGACTGGCTGGGCGCGCGGCTGCGCGGCGCCGATCTCGTGTTCTTCGACGGCACGCTGTGGCGCGACGACGAGATGATCGCCGCCGGCATCGGCACCAAGACCGGGCGGCGCATGGGCCATATGAGCCAGACCGGCCCCGCCGGCACCTTCGCCGCCTTCGCCCCGCTCGGGGTGCGGCGCAAGGTGCTCATCCACATCAACAACAGCAATCCGGTCCTGCTCGCCGACTCGCCGGAGCGGGCCGAGCGCCGAGGCGCGCGGGATGGACGATCGCCGCCGACGGGATGCGCTTCGAAGCCTACGCGTTCGGCCCTAATGCGTCTCGGTGTCGAGCGCATAGCCGGCGGCGCGCACCGTGCGCACCACATCGACCTCGCTCTCGCCGTTGATCGCCTTGCGCAGCCGGCGGATATGCACGTCCACGGTGCGCGGCTCGACATGGATGTCCGGGCCCCACACCGCGTCCAGCAGCTCCTCGCGGGCGAATACCCGCCGCGGGTGCTGCATGAAGAACTCCAGCAGGCGGAACTCGGTCGGACCGAGATGCAGCATCCGGCCGTTGCGCTGCACCCGGTGCGACGCAAGATCCATCGTCAGGTCGTGGAACGCCAGCTGTCCCTTCATCGGCACCGTGTTCGCCCGGCGCAGCAGCGCCCGCATGCGCGCCAGCAGCGTGTCCATGCTGAACGGCTTGGTGATGTAGTCGTCGGCCCCGGTGTTCAGTCCGCGCACCGCGTCCTGATCCTCCGTGCGCGCCGTGACCATGATCACCGGCACGTCGCGCGTCGCGTTGCGGCGGCGCATCTGGCGGCACACCTCGATGCCCGACATGCCCGGCAGCATCCAGTCGAGCAGCACGAGATCCGGCGCGCGCTCGGCGAGGCGCGTCAGCGCCTCCTGCCCGTCCGCCGCCTCCTCCACCCGGAAACCCTGCTTCTCGAGGTTGTAGCGCAGCATCGTCGCGAGTGCCGCCTCGTCTTCCACGACCAGCACCAGCGGGTCGCGCCATCGCCGAAACGCTGCCCGCCATCGTCTTGTTCCCCTTTGCGCGCCTATTCGCTCGCCGGCCGCACCACGGCGTAGGCCGAGGTATCGCCCTTCGGCCGCACGCCCGCCAGCGTCTCGCCCTTCACCGCGTAGTACAGCGTTTCCGCCACATTGGTCGCATGATCGCCGATCCGTTCCAGGTTCTTGGCGATGAACAGCAGATGCGTGCAGGGCGTGATGTTGCGCGGATCTTCCATCATGTAGGTGATCAGCTCGCGGAACAGCGCGTTGTAGATCTGGTCCACGCCTTCATCGGACCGCCACACCTCCACCGCCGCCTCGGCATCGCTGTTGCCGACCGCGTCGATGACTTCCTTGAGGTGTTCCTGCACCAGCCGCGCCATGCTGGCGAGGCCGGTGAGCGTGAACGGCAGGCTGAACTGGTGCAGCACCAGGCTGCGCTTGGCGACATTCGCCGCGTAGTCGCCGATGCGCTCCAGGTCGCCGGTGATCTTCAGGCTCGCGACGATGAAGCGCAGGTCCTGCGCCACCGGCTGGCGCAGCGCCAGCAGGCGGATCACGAACTGCTGCACCTCCTGTTCCAGCGCATCGACCTTCGGGTCGCCCTCGACCACCCGCGCCGCCACGGCATCGTCGCGGTCGAGCACCGCGTCGCATGCCATCGCCACCTGGCTCTCGACCATGCCGCCCATCTCGGTGATGAGCGACGCGCAGGCGGTTCAGCTCCTGCTCGTAGCTTTTCACGATATGCTCCGGCAACGTCCGCCATCGCCGCCTCCTCCGCTCAGCCGAAACGGCCGGTGATGTATTCCTGGGTGCGCCGCTCCCGCGGCGCGGTGAACATCTGCGCCGCCGGGCCCACCTCGACCAGCTCGCCGAGATAGAAGAACGCCACCTGATCCGCGCAGCGCGCTGCCTGCTGCATGTTGTGCGTCACGATCACGATCGTGAAGTCGCGCTTCAGCTCGTCGATCAGCTCCTCGATCTGCAGCGTGCTGATCGGGTCGAGCGCGCTGGTCGGCTCATCGAGCAGGATCACTTCCGGCCGGACCGCGATCGTGCGCGCGATGCACAGCCGCTGCTGCTGCCCGCCGGAAGGCCCAGTCGCCGAGGCGCCGAGCCGGTCGCTTCACCTCGTCCCAGAGCGCCGCGCGCGCCAGCGACCATTCCACGCGCTCGTCCATCCGTGCCTTGCTCATCCGCTCGTGCAGCTTCACGCCGAACGCGATGTTGTCGTAGATCGACATCGGAAACGGGGTCGGCTTCTGGAACACCATGCCGACCCGGCTGCGCAGGTCGTTGAGGTTGACGTCGGGGGTCAAGGATGTCCTGCCCGTCCAGGATCACCTCGCCGGTGGCGCGCTGGCCCGGATAGAGGTCGTACATGCGGTTGAGCACGCGCAGCAGCGTCGATTTGCCGCATCCCGAAGGGCCGATCATGGCCGTCACCTGGCGCGCCGGAATGTCGAGCGTGATGCTCTTCAGCGCACGGTTGCTGCCGTAGAAGAACTCCAGCCCGCGGATCGCGATCTGCGGCGTCGCTGCCCCGTCCTGCGATGTCGCGGGCGCCTCCGGCTTGTGCTGCGTCGTCACCTGGTCCGCCATGCCGTTCTCCGTTCATCCGCGCCGGCGCAATGCCGCGCGGGCACCGACGCTCAACAGCAGAACCACGAGTGTCATCAACAGCGCACCCGCCCACGCCAGCCCGTGCCATTGGTCGTACGGACTCAGCGCGAACTGAAAGATCACCACGGGAATGTTGGCCATCGGGTTGGCCGGATTGAGCGTCCAGTACTGGTTGTTCAGCGCCGTGAACAGCAGCGGCGCGGTTTCGCCCGAAATGCGCGCGATTCCCAGCAGGATGCCGGTGACGATGCCGGTGCGCGCCGCCGGCCACACCACGCGCACGATCATGCGCCATTTCGGCGCGCCGAGTGCCAGCGCCGCCTCGCGCAGCGTCGCCGGCACCAGCCGCATGGTCTCGTCGCTCGTGCGCACCACCACCGGCAGCATCACCAGCGCCAGCGCGACGCCGCCGGCCCATCCGGAGAAATGTCCGGTTGGCTGCACGACCAGCGCATAGACGAACAGGCCGATGACGATCGACGGCGCGGAGAGCAGGATGTCGTTGACGAAGCGGATCACCTCCGCGAGCGCGGTGCCGTGCGCATACTCGGCGAGATGCGTGCCCGCCATCACGCCCACCGGCGTGCCGAAGGCGATGCCGAGCACGATGATGATCGCGCTGCCGGCGATCGCATTGAGCAGGCCGCCGGCCTCGCCCGGCGGCGGCGTCATCTCGGTGAACAGTTTCGCGTCGAACGCGCCGATGCCGTTCCACAGCGTCGTGCCGAGGATCCACACCAGCCACAACAGGCCGAACAGCGTCGCGAGCGTGGCCGCACTGAGTCCGAGCAGGTTCACCACCCGGCGGCGACGATGCAGTCCGCGTGCGCGCGCCGTGCTCACGTCCCCTCCCGCCGCGCCATGCGCAGCAGCATCAGCTTCGCTGCCGCCAGCACGATGAACGTCACCACGAACAGCAGGAAGCCGAGCGCGATCAGCGACTGACCGGTAGATGTCGGAATCCGCCTCGGTGAACTCGTTGGCGATCGCCGCGGCGATGGAATTGCCCGGCGCGAGCAGCGAGATGGAGAAGTCGTGCGCGTTGCCGAGCACGAACGTCACCGCCATCGTCTCGCCGAGCGCGCGGCCGAGGCCGAGGAAGATGCCGCCGACGACCGCCGTGCGGGTGTAGGGCAGCACCACGCCGCGCACCACTTCCCATCGCGTCGCGCCGAGCGCGAACGCCGATTCGCGCAGGCTCGGCGGCACCAGCGTGAACACGTCGCGCATCACCGACGAGATGAACGGGATCACCATGATCGCGAGGATGATGCCGGCGGTCAGCATGCCGATGCCCATCGGCGGGCCGCTGAACAGCGCGCCGATCACCGGCAGCGGGCCCAGGATCGTCGTCGAGCCACGGGTCGACGTAATCGGCCATGAACGGCACGAACACGAACAGGCCCCACATGCCGTAGATGATCGAGGGAATGCCCGCGAGCAGCTCGATCGCCGCGGCAACCGGCCCGCGCAGCCAGGTGGGCGCCACTTCGGTGAGAAACAACGGCGATGCCGAAACTCACCGGCACCGCGATCAGCATCGCAATCGCGGAGGTGACGAGCGTGCCGTAGATCGGCACCAGGGCCGCGAAGCGTTTGGCCACCGGGTCCCATTCGATGCCCACGAAGAAGCGCCAGCCGAAGGTCGCAGAATGCCGGCAGCCCGCCCCAGAGCATCGCGCGCCGCGGTCGAGCCCGAGCAGCGATCAGCACCAGCAGCGCCGCGGCGCTGCGCGCGAGCACCGGAACGCCGCATCGCCCGCGCGCGCGCCGCGCGACAGCGCCTGGCGGGCGGCGGCGCGATCCCTCCCGCGTGTATGGAGTGCCGACATCAGGGCACTCGCTCCCCTGCGACGGTCACATCGCCTCGCCCCGCCCCGCAGCGTCACTGCGCGTGGCAATGATTGGCGCTGCCAGTAGGCTCTTCGATCTGTCTGCACGACCGGCGCCGGGAAACGGCACATAGTCCAGGCTCTTCGCGGTCTCCTGGCCCCATCTCCAAGGCGTAGCGGAAGAAGTCCAGCGCGGCCTTGGCGCCGGCGCGCGTCCTTGGGCTGCTTGTAGACGAGGATGAACACCGTCGCCGCGATCGGGTAGGCGTTCGGCCCCGGGCGCGTTGGTCATCACGAGGTAGAAGTCCTGGGCGTTCGCCCAGTCGGCACTCGCCGCGGCCGCCTGGAAGCTGTCCGCACTCGGCCGCACGAACTTGCCGGCCGCATTCTGCATCGTCGCCCAGTTCATCTTGTTCTGGAGTGACGTAGGCGTACTCGACGTAGCCGATGGCACCCTTGAGGCGCTCGACATAGGCGGCGACGCCCTCGTTGCCCTTGCCGCCGATGCCGGTCGGCCAGGAGACCGACGTGCCCTCGCCGACCTTCGGTCCTTCCACTCGGGGCTCACCTTGCACAGGTAGTTGACGAAGTTGAAGGTCGTGCCGGAGCCGTCGGAGCGGTGCACGACGGTGATCATGCGTCACCGGCAGCTTCAGACCGGGGTTGAGCTTCGCGATCGCCGGATCGTTCCACTTCTTGATCTTGCCGAGAAAGATGTCGGCCAGCAGCGGACCGGTGAAGCTTCAGGTCGCCGGGCTTGACGCCCTGGCATGTTCACCACCGGCACGACGCCGCCGATCACGAGCGGGAACTGCGCGAGCCCGGCCTCGTCAGCTCGGCGGGATTGAGCGGCGCGTCGGAGGCGCCGAAATCCACCGTCCCCGCCTTGATCTGCGCGATGCCGCCGCCGGAGCCGATCGACTGGTAGTTGACCTGCACGCCGGTCTTCTTGGTGTAGTCTGCCGACCATTTTGACAGCACCGGATAGACGAAGGTCGAGCCCGCGCCGGTGATCTGTTGTGCCTGCGCGGTCCCCGCGCCCAGCGCGCAGCCGAGCGCGAGCGCCAGCAAGTGCCTGGTGAAGCGCATCCATCCCCTCCGTGACGATGATCATTCCGGCCGCTGACCAGTCCGCGTCTGCCGGCGGGGCGGACACTACGCGCGCGGGGCGACGCCTGTGTTTCACTTATGTGACCGTCCGATGACACTTGGCGGCCCCCCTCACAAGCGGCATGCAGCGGCGATGACCGACCCCACGCGCGAGGCAGCCCTTGCGCTGCTCACCGCCGTCCTCGACCGCCACCGCACGCTGGACGTGGCGCTCGACGCGCTGCCGCCGCTGGAGCCGCGCGACCGGGCGGCGGCGCACCGGCTGGCCGCCGCCGTGCTGCGCCGGCTGGGCTCGCTCGACGCGGCGCTGGAGCCGTATCTGGCCAAGGCGCCGCCGCCGCCGGTGCGCCACGTGCTGCGCCTGGGCGCGGCCGGGCTGCTGCTGCTCGGCACGCCGCCGCACGCCGCCGTGGCGACCGCCGTGGCGCTGGCGCGCAGCCGCAGGCCTCGCCCCGTTCGCCGGCCTGGTCAACGCGGTGCTGCGCCGCCTCGCGGCCGAGGCCGGGCCGGCGGCGCTGGACGGCGCTCGACGGCCCGCGGCTCGACACCCCGGCCTGGCTCTGGGCGTCCTGGGGCGCCGAGGCGCGCGCCATCGCCGAGGCGCATCAGCAGCGAGGCGCCGCTCGACCTCACGCTGCAAGCCGGCGCCGCGCCGCCGCCGGGCGGGGTGGCGCTGCCGACCGGCAGCCTGCGCTTCCCCCCGGCACCCGCTCGACCGAGCTTGCCGGGCTTCGCCGAGGGCGCGTTCTGGGTGCAGGACGCCGCCGCCGCCCTGCCGGCCCGGCTGCTCGGCGCCAGCGCCGGGCGAGCGCGTCGCCGATCTCTGCGCCGCCCCCGGCGGCAAGACCGCGCAGCTCGCCGCCGCCGGCGCCACGGTCACCGCGGTCGAGCGCGACCCGGCGCGCCTCGGCCGGCTGCGCGAGAACTCTGGCCCGGCTGCGGCTTGCCGCCGAGATCGTCGCGGCGGACGCCACCGCCTGGCGCCCGGCGGCGCCGCTCGACGCGGTGCTGCTCGACGCGCCGTGCAGCGCCACCGGCACCATCCGCCGCCATCCCGACGTGCCGCACCTGAAGCGCCCGCGCGACATCGCCGGCGCTCGCGGCCAGCAGGACCGGCTGCTGGACGCCGCCTGCGCGATGCTGCGTCCCGGCGGGCGCCTGATCTATGCCGTCTGCTCGCTGCAGCCGGAGGAGGGCGCCGACGCGATCGCCGCGGCGCTCGCCCGGCTGCCGCCTGCATGCGGCGCCGGTGCGGCCCGAGGAGGTGCCCGGCCTCGCCGCAGGCGCTGACCGCCGACGGGCTGCGTGCGCACCACCCCGGCGCTGTGGCCCGAGCGCGGCGGCATGGACGGATTCTTCATCGCCCGCTTCGACGAAGACCTGATCGCTTGTGCCGCGTCGCGCCGCTTCGCTAGAACCCGCTCGATGCCACCGCCTGCGCCGCGCCCGGTCCGCATCGCCCCCAGCCTGCTCTCCGCCGATTTCGCCCGGCTCGCCGAGGAAGTGCGCGGCGGTCGAGGCGGCCGGCGCGGACTGGCTGCACCTCGACGTCATGGACGGGCATTTCGTGCCCAACATCACCTTCGGCCCGCCGGTGCTGCGCGGCGCTGCGCACGCACACGCGCCTGCCCTTCGACGTGCACCTGATGATCGCGCCGGTCGACCCCTACCTCGCGGCCTTCGCCGAGGCCGGCGCCGACCACATCCTGGTGCACCCCGAGGCCGGGCCGCATCTGCACCGCTCGCTGCAGCTGATCGCGGTCGCTGGGCAAGAAGGCCGGGCGTCGTGCTGAACCCGGCGACCCCGGTGGAGGCGATCGCGTGGGTGATGGATCTGGTCGAGATGGTGCTGGTGATGGGGGTCAATCCCGGCTTCGGCGGCCAGGCCTTCCTCGACCGGCCAGCTCGCCGAAGATCGCGCGCGCTGCGGCGGATGATCGACGCGACGCGGCCGCGCCGATCGCGCTGGCGGTCGATGGCGGCGTGAGCGCCGGCGACCGCGCCGCGCATCGTGGCCGCCGGCGCCGACACGCTGGTGGCCGGCACCGCCGTGTTCGGCGCCCCGGACTATGCCGCCGCGATCGCGGCCCTGCGCGGCGGCGCGGCGTGATCGGCGATCGACCCCGGCCGCTGGATGCGCGACGCGCGCCGGCGGCTGGCGCGCCTGCCCAGCCTGCGCATGACGCCGCGTGCCGGACGCGCCGGCGCTGCCGGTGCGCGACCCCTGGCCGGGCGACCCGGTCGCGCGGCGCCAACCTGCTGAAGGGCGAGCTGGAACTCGCCGGCACCGTCGGCGCTGCTGCGGCCGGGCGGCTTCGCCGAGCTTGCCGGCTCCGAACCGCTGCGCGCCTGCGCGCACGGCTTCACCTGGCTGCGCGACCTGCGCGCGCTCGGCACCGATCGCGGCCCGGCTGCGGGCGCGCGCGCTGGTGCGGAATGGATCGCGGCCGCGCCGGCGAGGCGCCGATCGCGCAGCGGCCGGACGTCGCCGGCGCGCGCATCGCCGCCTGGCTCGGCCATTACGATTTCTTCGCCGCCAGCGCCGACGACGCGTTCCGCCAGCGGCTGATGGCGCGCCTCGTCGCCGACGCGCGCGCGCTGGCCGCCGCGCTGCCGACCGAGGAACTCGACGCCCGCGCGCTGACCGCGCTGAAGGGCCTGATCGCCGCCGCGGTGGCGCTGCCCGAGCACGCGGCGTTCCTGACCCGCGCGCTGCGCTTGCTGCCGCAGGAGATCGGCGCGGCAGGTGCTGCCGGACGGCTGCCATGTCGAGCGCAGCCCGGCCGCAGATGCTCGCGGCCCTGCAGGACCTGACCGAGATCCGCGCGCTGCTGCAGGCGGCCCAGGCGCAGCCGCCGGCCGCGCTCGCCGGCGCGATCGAGCGCATGGCACCGGCGCTGCGCGCGCTGCGCCACGGCGACGGCGGGCTCGCGCTGTTCAACGGCAGCAAGGAGGAGAGCGGCAGCCGCTGATCGACCTCGTGCTGACCCAGGCCGGGCGCGGCGGGCGCGCCGCCCTCGGCGCTGACCGACGGCGGGTTTCAGCGGCTGCAGGCCGGGCGCAGCGTGCTGATCGTCGATTGCGGCGCGCCGCCGCCGCCGAAGCTCGACCGCTTCGCGCATGCCGGCACGCTGGCCTTCGAGCTGTCGATCGGGCGCGAGCGGCTGATCGTCAATGTCGGCGCCGCCCCCGCCGCCGGCACCGAATGGCGCGACGCGACGCGCGCGACCGCCGCGCATTCCACGCTGGTGATCGCCGACACAGCTCCTCCGAGCTGCGCCCGGAGGGACTCGGCCGCCGCCCGGACGTGGTGGAGGTGCAGCGCCAGGAGGCGAACGGCGCGCACTGGCTGGAGGCGAGCCACGACGGCTACCGCAAGCCGTTCGGCGCCGATCCATCGCCGCCGCCTCTATGTCAGCGAGAGCGGCGAGGACATTCGCGGCGAGGACGCGGTGGAGGCGGCGACGCCGCAGCCGTACACGGTGCGCTTCCATCTGCACCCCGACGGTGGATGCGAGCGTGCAGCAGGACGGCGAGGCGGTGCTGCTGCGCCTGCCCTCCGGCGGCGGCTGGCGGCTGCGCGCCGACGGCGCGCGGCTGACGCTGGAGGAGAGCATCTATCTCGGCGGCGTCGCGCCCCGGCGCACCGAGCAGGTCGTGCTGACCGGCTACCAGGACGGGCCGCAGCACGTGAAATGGGCGATCACCAAGGTCGGCTGACGGGAATCCGCACGCCGCCATCCCTTCTGCGTTGCCGCGCTCACTAAAATATCTGTATATTTCGTGAGCCGGTTCATTGCCAGGGGGGACACAACATGCCTGAATCAGATTTCTGGCAGGCGCTGAGCGACACCATCCATCGCGCCGTCAATCTGCGCGTGGTGACCATGGTGGGCGATGCCGTGGTCGGCGGCACGCTGGAGCGGATGGAGGTGGGCGCACCGGCCAAGCCCGGCAGTTGCCTCGTCACCGACATCAACATCGTCGGCGGCGACATCACGCACATCATCAGCGACAAGCTGCTCGGCGCCGAGTTCGCCGACCTGCGCACCGCGCACGAGGCGGCGGTCAAGCAGGCGCAGGACATTGTCGAGCGCAACGTCAACATCCTGATCACGATCGCGAAGGAACTCGGCCAGCAGCTCGGCGCGCTGCCCCCACCTGCGACCGGCCCGGTCCGCAAGACGACGCCCTAGGCCCTCGGCACCGGCGAGTGCCCGCCGGCCGACCCGGTGGCGTTGGAGGGGGAAACCGCGATGGCAGAGGGGTTCGATCTGACCGCGACGGCGCGCCGTCTGCTCAGCCTCGAGGTCAACACGATCGTGCGGGACAACATGACGGCGGAGCCGATGCCGCCGGTGCCGCACGCGCTGCTCGACATCGCCCGCGACTATGCGGGCCTGCTCTGCGCCCTCGGCGTCGACATGAACCGGGTCTTCGCCGCGGACCCGGCCACGCTGCCGCAGCTCGCGCCGGGCTGGGTCGCGACGATCGGGTCGATCAGCGACAATCTCACCGTCGCGCCGGAGACGTTCGATCGCCTCCGCTGGGCCGCGAAATGGGCGGCCAGCGCGCCAGCCGCACGCCCGACCCCGATCCCGCCCGCCACGCGCGTCCTGCTCGAACGCATCATCAACAACGCCGATGCGATCAAGGACATGTTCGCGCGCTTCGGCGCGTCATTTAACACCCTGTTCCTGAACAAGACGCGCGCGCAGCTGCTGGAGACGCCGATCAAGGCCGACAGCTACGCGATGTCGCCCGATGACCTGATCCTGTTGCAGAAGATGTGGGATCTCGGGCTGGAGGAGATCGTCGCGCAGACCGTGGTGCACGTCACCGGCGACGTGACGACGCGCGTGCAGGCGGCGCTGCGCGGCCAGGGATCGGAAACGCTGTTTTCCATTCACCGCCAAAGCATCGACGTCTCGGTGGCCTGCTGGAAATACCTCCTCGACGCGGTGCGCGAGATCGCCGGCACCGCGGTGCGCGTGCTGCTTGGCGGCAAGGCATGACCGGCTGAGACATGTTCGGGTGGCTGACCGCGACCGGCGACGATATCGCCGCCCTGTGGGCAAGTTGGGGATCGGTGCGCGGCGGATGGCGCGCCGCGCGGCGCGACGCGCGCGAGTTGCTCGCGCATCGGCGCCTGCTCATCGACACCCAGGCGATGACGCCGCAGGGAATGCGGGTCGTGCTGCGCACGCGCCTGCGCCTGATCGGCGACACGCAGACCGACATCCTGCGTGGCTGGCTTGAGAGTTCCTCGCCGGAGGCGGTGCGGGCGACTGGCGGAGACGCATTTCCAAACGGTCACGGCCGCGCTCGGCGGCTGGGCCGCAGCGCTCGGGATGGAGCGGATGCTGGCGCGGCTGGTGGGCGCATGCGGCGGGATTGCGGCCGCAGCATCGACCGTTCAGGAGATGCTCGCCACCGAGCGCGCGCTGCTCCTCCACGCGATCCTGACCGACTGGCGTTTGCTCGGGGGCTTGGGCGTGCTGGTGCTTGGGGTGCCGATCCGCTGGCTCCTGCGCCGGCGGGTGCGCGCGATCTTCCGCAGCGGGCTCGGCGCGCCCGCTCGGGCGCCGCACGCGAGCGCCTAGCGATTGATCTCGATCAGCAGCACCCAGGCATTGACGCCCGCCGTCATGAACGACATCAGGATCCCGGCCGCGAGACCGTACGCGCCGGCCGTGTCGTCGCGCCACACCAATGCCAGGCCCGCGGCGATGACAAGCGCTACCGAAAAGCGGCTGAGCGCGATGGTCTGCCGCGTCGTCCGGCGATGTTCCGACGCGAGGTCGCGCGTGTAGGCGCGCTGCAGCGCGATCTGGACCGCCAGCACCGCCGGCGCGACCACCGCCACTTCGGCCCCGGCCGCGCGCGGCGGTTGCGCAGGAATCAGCATCAGCGAAGACACGATCAACACGAGCAGCAGCAGCAACAGCGCCTCAAGCCCGCGATCCGCCATGCGGCCGAGCGCGAGAATGCGCGCCTGGTTGACCGAGATCGCGACGAACAGCAGCCCGGCGAGCGCCGCCGCCGCGCCGAGTTCGCCCAGGAAGAAGTTGGCCCAGGCGTCCACGATCGCCGCCCCCTGCGCTTGCTCGCGCGGCACCCGGCGACAGTCTGCGGCGCGCGTCCGCAGCCGCGCAAGCGCCGGCGACCTGGCACGACGAAGGAGCGCGCGCTAGCCGATGGCGAAGTGGCTGGCGGTAAGCTGACTTGCGGCGGTGTTGATGAAGTCGAGGGAGCCGGCGGCGCCGAAGGCGAGCAGCGTGCCGCCGTGCCCGTCGCTTTGCAGCGCCATCACCGCGTCGGTGGGTGACGCGAAGCCCCCGAGCCCGCCGCGCAGATCGACCACGCCGGTCGCGTCCGAGCCGAAGTCGCGCAACGTCAGCGCTCCCGGGCTGCCGCTGAGCACGAGCGTCATCGCCTGCGACAGATCGTCGATCGCGGTGTTGGTGCCGTTGACGAACACGGTCTCGCCGCTCCCGTACAGCGCGAGCGTGCCCTGATTGCCGGTCAGCGTGATCGTGTCGCCGCTGCCGCCGTTGACCACGTCGTTGCCGTTGGCGAGCGCGATCTGGCTGCCCGATCCCCCGACGGTGACCTTGTCGGCGCCGTTGCCGAGCCTGATCGTGTTGCCGCCGCCGCCGAGGCTCACCGTGTCGGCGCCGTTGCCAAGGATGAGGGTGTTGTTCCCGCCGCTCAGCGTCACCTTGTCGACGCCGTTGCCGAGCGTGATCACGTTGTTGCTCGTCCCGCCGCTGACGGTGTCGCTGCCGTTGCCGGCGCTCACCACATTGCCGCTGCCGAACAGCGTGATCTTGTCGTTGCCGTTGCCCTCGGTGATCGCGCTGCCGCCGGCACTGCCAGTCACGTTGACATTGCTGTTGCCGGTCCCGGTGATGACGCTGAGCGCCTTGGCGGTCACGCTGGCGGTCGCATCGGTGCTGGTCCGGGTGCTGCCGCCGGCGGTCTGGCTCGCGGTCAGCGCGAAGGTCGTGGTGACCGTGCTGCCCGGCGCGACCTCGCCCTTGGTCGGCGTGAAGCTCAGCGCCTGCAACTCCGCGGTCAGCGCGGCCGGGCTCACGGCGGCGAGCCGGTAGGTGCCGGCGCCGCTCTTGACGAGCCCGCTGCCCGAGAGCTTGCCGTTGGCATCGGTGGCACTGCCGCCCGCGTTCTTCAGCACGATGGTCAGGCTGTCCTGCACGCCCACGTCCACATCGGTGATCGCGGCGGTGGTGAACGGGCGGATCGGAATGTAGTCGCTGGTCGCCTGGCCGGCCGCGGTGCCGCTGATCACCGGCGCATCGTTGACCGCGGTCGCGGTGATGGCGGTGGTGATTGCGGCGTGCTGACCGGCGCTGTCGGTGACGGTGGCGGTGACGCTGGTGATCACCGGTGTCCCCGGCGACACCTGATGCGCCGTGGGCGTGAAAATGAGGCCGTCGAGCGCAGTGGCGACGGCCGAGGCCGAGCCGCTCACCGTATAGGTGCCGCCGCTGATCGTGCTGCCGTCGGTGCCGGCGTTGGGGTCGGAGAGTGCGCCGTTGGCGGCGTTGTCCAGCGTCACCACCGCGGTCTCGGTCTGGCCGCTGTTCGGGTCGGTGATGACCACGCCCGCGAACGGCGAGGCCGCCTGCTCGTCGGTCGTCGCGACCGTGCTCGCCGTCGCCGTCACCGTGATCGGCGATGCCGCGACGGAGAGCAGTGCGATCTCGACCGAACCGTTGCCGCTGTTCACCCCGGCGGTCAGCGCCTGATTGGTCCCGTCGTCGAACGATCCGCCGCCGCCGCCGCTCTGGCCGAAGCCGGTGGTGCCGCCGCCGCCACCGCTGTAGCCGCCGCCGCCGCCGCCGCCGGCGCCGTCATTTCCGCCACCGCCGCCGCCGCCGCCGAACCCCCCGGCGCCACCGGCCGCGATTCCGCCGCCTGCCGCACCACCCGCAGCCCCTGCGGTCCATGCGCCACCGCCCCCGCCGCTGCCGAGATCGGGGCTCGTCGCGCCGCCGGCAGTGAGGCCGCCGCCGCCGCCGCCACCGCCATCGCCACCGCCGCCGGCGCCGCCGCCATTTCCGCTCGAACCACCGGCGCCCCCTGCCGTCCCGCCACCGGCACCGCCCGCGGTGCCGGCCAGCCCGTCGCCGCCGGCCGCGTTCGCGGCACCGCCCCCGCCGCCGCCGGCGACCAGCAACGGGGTCGTGCCATCGCCCTCGACCACGAAGCTGCCGCCCCCGCCGCCCCCGCCGGAGGCGCCGAAGCTGTTGGTGCCCCCGGCGCCGCCGACGGCGATCTCCAGTGTCTCGCCTGCGGAAAGAACGAAGTCGCCGACAACATCGGCCCCCAGACCGCCGGCGTGGCCGACGAACGCGCCGGCGCCGCCCTGGGCGCCGAGCGCCTCGATCTCATAGATCCCGCTGGTGGGAACGACCCAGGACACGATGGTCCCGGTGTAATTGAACAGCGTGGCCGACCCGGCGCTCGAATCCGAGCCCGATCCGCCGGTGTAGGTCGGGCCAGACGTGCCGGAACTTCCGCTCATTTCGCTCCCTTTCGCGTTCGTGTTTTCTCGGTGCCGTGCTCTCTTCCTGGACGCGACACATGCCGTCGCCGTGCGTGGGTGCCTCGCTTGTTTCTTTGTCGTTATTCGGCCGCACCATACACGCGCGGCTTCGTGGCGGCGCCGGTGCAAGGACAGTCATCATCCCGATAAACTATAATAAAGCCACGTATTCAATCCGAGATATGGTCCAACCTCAGTACTTCCGGCAGTTGCTTGCTAAAATGAATCCGTGCGATGCCGACAATCCACGTGCGCGTTCTTCTTTCAGTTCTATCGCTACCGCTGATTGTAACACAGCGTATCATGCTGCTGACGAATGCGCCGCGCGCCTTCGCCTGTCAACACGGCTGTGCTGTCGGCCGCCCCATTCGGGCCCGCTCAGCGCCGATCGAAGCTGCCTGGGTCCACGCCGCTCAGCGGCTGCCGTCCGGCACGATCATCGACAGCGGAACCGCCGCGCCCATCGCCTGATAGCCGGCCCGGTTCGGATGCAGCTTGTCGCCCTCGCCGCCGATCGTGCTGTTGGGCACGAATTCGGCGCGCATCTGGCCGGTCGCGGGGTCGCGCGTCACCGCGTCGAAATCCACCACGCCGTCGAACACGCCGCTGGTGCGAATGAAGTCATTGAGCGCGCGGCGCTTCGCATCCTCCGCGGCCGAACCGTGCGACGGGTTGGTGGTGCCGAGCGCGGGCGTGACCGTGGCGCCGATGACGCGCACGCCCGCGATGCCCACGCGCAGCCGCGCCACGGTCGCGCGCATCGTCGCTTCCACCGTCTCCGCTGTGGCGTTGCCCTGCGTGCCGAAATCGTTGATGCCCTCAAGCCAGATCACCGCGCCGACGCCGGACAGGCCCAGCACGTCGCGCTCCAGCCGCTGCCCGGCCGCCGGCCCGCCCGGAAACGGCTTCTCCGCCGAATAGGCGGCCGGCCCCGTCACCTGATTGCCGCCGATCCCCTCGTTCACCACCGCGACGCGCGCGCCATAGGCGGCGTGCAGCCGGCGCGCCAGCACGTCGGGCCAGCGGTCGTCGCCGTTGAGCGTGGAGGCGGTGCCGTCGGTGATCGAATCCCCGAACGCCACCACCGCGCGCGTGCCGCTCGGCGCGCTCATGTCGAGCGCATCGAGGAAATACCAGGACGTGGTGCTGAACGGGAAACCCAGCTCGTCGTCGTGCTCCGCCGGCGCCGTGCCGGTGCCCGGTGCCGCGATGTAGGAGGTGGTGAGGGCCTTGGCGTGCCAGGTCATCGGGCCGCTCTCGCCCACCACGTGAAAGCTCACGGCGAGCTTGCGGCCCTCCAGCAGCCCGGCGCCGGCGAAGGGCAGCGGCGCCGGGTCGCTCCAGGCCGACGCGCCGGGCGCGATCGTGACCCGCCGGACGCCCGCGAAGGTAACCGGCGCGGACGTCAGCGGCACCACGGCCGCACCGCTCAGTTGCACGCCGACGGAGACCGCATCCAGCGTGACCGGCCGGGTGCCGAACGCGTTGGAGAAGCGCAGCCGCGCGTCCGGCCCGATGATGTCCGGCCGCACGATCAGGCGGAAACTCTGGTCGCGCGCGCCAGCCTCGGGCGCCGGGAACGCGAAGGTCAGCACCGGCTGGACGGTGGCGTTGCCGGACGGATACGGCCCCTGCGCGGCGCCGGTCCAGGCCGTCACCCAGTTCTGTGCCAGCGCCGTACCCGGCAACACGATGAGCGCGATCGCAATCAGCCACGACACGGCACGCATGGCAGGCCCTCCCCGCGCCGAGCCTACACGGGAACGCGGGCGCCCGGCAGCACGTGTTGCGCGTAGGTCTCGAGCATCAGGAGTTCGTCGGCCGAACCGCGCGCGGCGACGATCTGGTCGGGGCGGATCAGCACCCATCCGGGCCGCGCCATCCCGTAACGGCTCGCCGCCGCCCCCGTCGCCGGCAGCTTGACCACCGCGAGGCTTTCGCCCACCAGCGCCGGCGGCACCGCGACCTCGCCGAACGTGAGCAGCGTATGGCGTGGCGCGCAGAGCCGCGGGTAAAGGCGGCTGCCGTCGTCCAGCGCGACGTCCGCCGCCCGCTCGCCCCCGCCGCCGAGCGCGACCAGCGGGCCCTCGCGATAGGTGTTCGCCGTCTCCGACAGCAGGGTCTGCATCTGGCGGCGAACCGCGGGGATGTGCGTGATCAGGGGCAAGGCGACATCCTTGGCCATGCGCAGCAGCGGCGCATTGGCGAAGCCGAAATGCAGCATGCGGGTCGCGAAGTGCACGACGTCGACCGCGATCGGGCGCCGCTCCGGCTCGTAGCTGCTCAGCAGCATCTCGGGATCGCCGGCGCCCTGCAGCGCATAGGCAAGCTTCCAGCCGAGATTTACGCCGTCCTGAAGGCCCGTGTTCATGCCCTGCCCGCCGGCCGGGCTGTGGATATGCGCCGCGTCGCCAGCAAGGAAGCAGCGGCCGGCGCGATAGCGCGCTGCGATCCGGTCGTTGATACGGAACGTCGCGAGCCAGCTCGGGTCGCGCAGCGTGAGCCCGGGCGGCCCATGCCGTGTCACCAGATCCTGCATCTCCGCCAGCGTGGGTGGCGTTTCGTCCACGCCCGCGCGGCTCGCGAACACGCGCCACACATCGCCGGTGACGGGAAACAACGCGATCGTGCCGCCGCCGTGCCACCAGACATAGATGCCGGCGGGATCAAGCGCGCCCTCGATCCGCGCATCGCAGAGCAGGAAGTTCTCGGGCTCCGTATGGCCGGGAAAGTCAATGCCCAGCGCATGGCGCACGGCGCTGCGCGCCCCGTCGCAGCCGACGAGGTAGCGCGCGCGCACCTTTTCCTCGCGACGGTCGCCGCGTCGCAGCGTGGCACTCACACCTTCGGCATCCTGCGTGAGCGCCACGAGCTCGCGGTCGCGCTCGATCGTGCCGCCAAGCGCGCCAAGGCGGGCGGTGAGCAGCGCCTCGGTGGTCGACTGCGGCAGAAGGATCGGCTTCGGATGGGGACTGTCCACGCCCTCCCCGGTTGCGATGCTGGCGAGTTCGCGCACACCGTCGCCGAAATGCGCGCGCTCCATCTGCCGGCCTTGGGCGAGGAACTGTTCGATGACGCCCATTGCCTCGAACGCTTCCAGGCTCCCCGCCCACACCGCGAGCGCCTTGGAAACGCCGCTCGGCTGCGCGAGCCGCTCGACGATGCGCGGCTTCACGCCGAAGCGGCAGCAGGTGATCGCCGTCGCGAGGCCCGTCGGGCCGCCGCCGACGATCAGCACGTCATCCATGGTTCATGTCCCCCAGCGCAGCGCGGGCGTGTGCACCGGCGCGTCCCAGAGCGCGCGGCGCTCCGCATCCAGCAGGCTCACGGTAACGGAACATCCGGCCATGTCCAGCGAAGTCACGTAGTTGCCGACGAGCGAACGCACGACGCCGAGTCCGGCGCGTTCCAGCAGGCGGCGCGCGGCTTGGTAGACGACATAGAGTTCCATCGCCGGTGTCGCACCGAATCCGTTGACGAACAGTAAGGCTTCGCCCTTCGCGGCGTCGCCGATGTCCGCGAGGATCGCGCCCACCATCTCGGCCACGAGCGCGTCGGCCGGCTTCAGCGTCTCCCGCCGCCGTCCCGGTTCGCCATGGATGCCGACGCCGACTTCGATTTCGTCGTCGCCGATGGCGAAGGTCGGGCGGCCGGCGGCGGGCACGGTGCAGCTCGTCAGCGCGACCCCGATCGAGCGCGTCGCCGCGTTCACCGCCGCGCCGAGGGCAGCGAGCGATGCCAGGTCGCGCCCCTGCTCGGCCGCGGCGCCGAGCATCTTCTCCACCACCATCGTGCCGGCGACGCCGCGCCGACCGGTGGAATAGGTGGAGGTCTCGACCGCAACGTCGTCGTTGGTGAGCACGGTCGCCACGCTGCCGCCGAACATCTCGCGCGCCATGTCGAAGTTCATGACGTCGCCTTCGTAGTTCTTGACGATCAGCAGCACGCCCGCACCGCCGTCCACCGCCGCCGCCGCTTCCTGCACCTGATCGGGCGTGGGCGAGGTGAACACCTGGCCGGGGCAGGCGGCATCCAGCATGCCGGCCCCGACGAACCCCGCGTGCAGCGGCTCATGCCCCGACCCGCCGCCGGAGACGAGGGCCACCTTGCCGGGCGTGAGGATGCGGCGGCGGACGAATTTCCGCTCCGGTCCCAGCACGACCAGGTCGGCATACGCGGCGGCGAATCCGTCCAGGCTGTCGGCCAGGATCGTTTCGGCCGAATTCATAAATTTCTTCATTTATTAATTCCTCCCCTGTCAGTCCTGCGCGGCGATCGCGCGCTTGACCGCGGCGACCGCGTTCGGCGCCATCGAGAGCGCCTCGATCCCGGCCGCGAGCAGCAGCGGCACCAGCGCCGGGTCGCCGGCCGCATCGCCGCACACGCTCACCTCCCGCCCCGCCGCGCGGCCATGCGCCGCGATCTCGGCAATCAGCCGCAGCACGGCGGGATGGCGCAGATCGGCCAGGGCGGCGACGGACGCGATGTCGCGGGCGCTCGCGGTGACGTACTGCACAAGGTCGTTGCTGCCGATGGAGAAGAACGCCGCGTCGAATGTCTCCAGCGCCAGCGCCGCGGCCGGCACCTCCACCATCATGCCCAGCGGCGGCGGCGGCAGGCCCACCGCGGCGGCGGCGGCGTCGAGCAGGGCGCGGGCGGCGGCAAGCTCCGCCGGCACGGTCACCATCGGCAGCATGATCTTCAGCGCGCCATGCGCACCCGCGCGGACCAGCGCGCGCAACTGCACGCGAAAACACGTCCGCGTGCGCAAGCGACAGTCGCACGCCGCGCAGGCCGAGGAACGGATTGGACTTACCGCCGCGCGTCAGCCCGGCGACGGGTTTGTCGGCGCCGGCATCGAGCGTGCGGATCACCACCGGCCGCCCGGCCGCCCATTCCACGATGCGGCGATAGCGCGCGTACTGCGTCGCCTCGTCCGGCAGGCCGTCGGCGAAGAACAGCTCGGTGCGCACCAGCCCGATGCCGTCGCACATCGCCGGATCGAGCGGCCCCAGCTCGTCGGGATCGCGCGACGTTGAGCAGCACCGCGATGCGCTTGCCGGTCGCGGTCACGGCGGGGCCGTGCGGCGCGAGCGCGGCCGGCGCAGGCGCGCGCGCGGCAAGCCGCGCACGATCCGCCGCGTCGGGCGCGAGCAGCAGCAGCCCCGCGCCGCCGTCCAGCGCGACCTCGCCGCCATCGGGCGGACCCTCGCCGAGCCCGACCACCATCGGCACGCCGCGGGCGCGGGCGAGCATGGCGACATGGCTCGCCGGGCTGCCCGCGCCGAGCGCGATTCCGCCGCCGCGCCAGTCGACCGCCAGGAACCACGAGGGCGTGATGTCCTCGGCGAACACGATCGCGCCCGGCGGCACGGCGGTCTCCTCCGCGCCGCCGTGCAGCCGGCGCAGCACGCGCTCGGTAAGGTCGCGCAGATCGGCGGCACGGGCGCGGAACGTCGCATCGTCGGCCGCCGCGTAGTCGGCGATCTGCGCCGCCAGCGCCTCGCTCCAGGCGCGATCGGCCGGCACGCCGCGCGCGATCGCGTCATGCGCCGGCGCACGCAGCGCGTCGTCTTCCAGCATCGCCACCTGAAACTCGATCATGTCGGCGGCATCGCCGCCCGCACGCGCGGCCAGGGCGGCGAGTTCGCCGACGGCATCCTCGATCGCGCCATCGAGCGCCGCCGCCTCCGCGCCCGGATCGCCCGCCGCGCGCGCCCCACCCGTGCGCACGCCGAGGCGGCGCAGCCTGCCGAAGGCGACCCCCGGCGCGGCTGGAATGCCGCGCAGTTCAGCCCGCGCCATCGGCTTCGCCAAAGCCGCCGCGCACCAGATCGCCGAGCGCCGCGAGCGCCGCCGCCGCCTCTTCGCCGCTCGCGCGCATGAACAGCATCGCCCCGCGCGGCGCCTTCAGCGCCATCACCTTGGCCACGCTCTTGGCGTCGATCCACGGCCCCGCCGCGGCCAGCGCGACTTCGACGCCGGCCGCGGGAAACGTCTTCGCGAGCTTGGTGAACTTGACCGCCGGGCGGGCATGCAGCCCGGTCGCGTTGACCAGCTCGACCGCAATCGGGGCGCTCATCGCAGCGCCTCCTCCGCCGCCTCGCGCACCGCCTCCAACGGCGAGCCGGCAGAGGCCTCGGTCGCCCCGATCACCGCGCCCTCCACCACCGGCGCGTTGCAGATCACGATGCGGCCCCGCCGCGCCTCGGGCTGCATCTCGATCGCCATCTCGCTGTTGGTCTCGGCGCCGCCGAGATCGACCAGGATGGCGACGCCCGCCTCCGACCACGCCGCGTCGATCGCAGCCAGGATCGCGGCGACATCGGTGCCGAGCCCGCCGCCCGGCGCGCCGCCGCAATGGGCGAGCGGCACGTCCGCACCCACCATCTCGCGCACCATGTCCGCCGCCCCGCGCGCGACATCCGGCGAGTGCGAGACGATGACAATGCCGACATTGCTCATGCGATCACCCTCATTCGCCCAGCGCCTCGCAGGCCGCGCGCACCATCAGGGCGGCGGAGCGCGCGCCGGGATCGACATGGCCGACGCTGCGCGCGCCGAGGAAGGAGGCGCGGCCGCGCGTGGCCTGCATCGGCGCGGTCGCTGCCGCCGCGTCATCGGCGACTCTCGCCAGATCCGTGGCCCCCTCGCGCAGCGCCGCCTGCACCGGCACCAGCACGTCCAGCAGCGTCTTCGCCCCGACATCGGACTTGCCGCGCGCCTTCACCGCCGCGATCGCCGCGGCAAACGCCTCGGCCGCGTCCGCGCGCGTGGGTGCTTCGGGAAGCGTCTTTCCAAGTTGCATGAACAACGTGCCATAAAGCGGGCCGGAGGCGCCGCCCACCTTCATCACCAGCGTCATGCCGACGGCATGCAGCGCCTTCGGCAACGGCTCGGCGGCGATGCGGTTGAGCGACTCCAGCACGGCGGCGAAGCCGCGCTTCATGTTGATACCGTGATCCCCGTCGCCGATCGCCTGGTCGAGCGCGGTCAGCTCCTCGGCATGGGCGATCACGCGCTGCGCGACCGCCTCGATCAGCCGGCGCCGCAGCGCCTCGTCGAATTCCACGCTCCCCTCCCGCCTCGTGCCGCCTTTTCCCGGCAAGCCTTGCCGATCGTCCGGTCCGCGCACAAGGCCCCGCCCGAGGGCAAACGAATTGTAAGCGCGGTGTCCAGCGGTTGCCGCCGCCCCTCCTGCACCCTACGTTACGCACATGGCGCAAATGCCTTGCAGAGACCCGGCAGCGATGCGAACCGCTCAGGCGCAACAGCACCCTTCTGGAAGCCGGCGCAACGTATCCTCACACGTGCCGCCTGATTGTTGCCGCAATCCCGGCGCGGATTCTTCGCACCGCACATGACGCGCCCGTCGCTGCTGGCGGCACTCCCCCGCGGGCGTGCCACCCTCCCCTTGCTTCTGCCGCTGCTCGGCATCCTCGCCGGCATGCCGCACGCCGGCGCCGATCAGCCGGCTGCCGGGCCTGCGCCGGCCGCTGCACCCGCACCCGCCGCCGCGCCCGCGCCCACCGCTACGCCCACGTTCGTCAGCCCGGAGGCCCTCACGGGCGCCGAGAAGGATGACGCGCAGTTCCTGCTGCCGAATGGCAACTATGCCCAGACGCGCTTTCATCCCAACGATCGCATCAACGCCGACAACGTCGCCGCACTGCGCCCGGCCTGGATCTTTCATGTCGACGTGACGGAGGCATTGCAGACAACGCCGATCGTGGTCGGCGGCGTGATGTACGTCACCACCGCCTTCGACCACGTCTACGCCCTGGATGCGAAGACCGGGCAGAAGCTGTGGCATTACCAGGCGAAGCTCGGCCCGGTGCGCAGCTATTGCTGCGGCCCGAACAACCGCGGCGTCGCGGTCTACGGCAACATGGTCTACCTCGCAACGCTGGACGCGCAGCTGATCGCGCTCGACGCCGCCACCGGCAAGCAGCGCTGGGCCAAGGAGATCGCCGATCCCGAGCAGGGATACAGCGAAACCATGGCGCCGCTCGCCGTGGACGGGAAGATCCTGATCGGCGTCAGCGGCGGCGAGTTCGGCATCCGCGGCTTCGTCAAGGCGTACGATGCCGCCACCGGCGCGCTGCTGTGGACGTTCTACACGATACCGGAAAACTCGGTGGGCGTGTGGGCGAACCAGGACGCGACCGGCCGCGCCCTGCGTCGCAACATCGCGCGCGAGAAGCTGCAGCTCGCGCGCCTCGGCGATCCGTACCGCACGCTGGGCGGCGCGGTCTGGCAGACCCCGGCGGTCGACCTCACGCTGCGCCGCGCCTTCTTCATGGTCGGCAATCCCTCGCCCGATCTCGACGGGGCGAAGCGCCCGGGCGATAACCTGTTCACCGATTCGCTGGTCGCGGTCGATCTCGATACCGGCGCCTATGTCTGCCACCTGCAATACATCCCGCACGACCTGTGGGATCTCGACGCCGTCAGCCCGCCGGTGCTGACCGACGTGCAGGACGAGGCCGGCCAGACCATCCCCGGCGTGCTGCATGCGGGCAAGACCGGCCACGTCTATGTGCACGACCGGCGCGACTGCCGCCTGATCCGCGCGTCCGAGCCGATGGTTCCGCAGACGAACATGTTCGCCCATCCCACGCCCACCGGCACGCCGATCGCGCCGGGCACGAACGGGGGCGTGAGCTGGTCGCCGATGGCGATCAATGCCGGCGCCGGCCTCGCCTATGCCGTGACCCTGCACCAGCCGATGAGCTATTCGCGCCAGCCGGGGGATTACGCGCCCGGCAAGTCTTGGTTCGGGGGCGCCATGACGCTGCTGCCCGATGCCGGGCAGTGGGGCAACGTCACGGCCGTGGAGTACAACACCGGCCGCATCCGCTGGCAGGTGAGGACGCCCGAGCCGATGATCGGCGGCGTGCTGGCGACCGCGGGCGGGCTCGTCTTCGCCGGCGAGGCCAACGGCGCCTTCAAGGCCTACGACGCCCTCAGCGGCACGGTGCTGTGGGAGTACCAGGCCGATGCCGGCGTGAACGCGCCGCCGGCGACCTACATGCTCGGCGCGCAGCCCTACATCGTCGTGGCGGCGGGCGGCAACGGCCAGCTCGGCTCCAAGCGCGGCAACTCGATCATCGCCTTTACCCTGCCCTGAACGCGCCGCCCGCGAATGGCTGGGTCGCTGCGGCATCAGTGCAGCGGGGGCATGACGCGGCGCAGCATGATACCATCTGCGCGCCATGCAGGACGCCGTCATTTTGCCCGGGGCCCCGTCGCTCACGCTGACCCCGCGCCTCACCCTCGCGCTCGCGATCGCCGCCGGAATCGCCGCCGCCAATGTCTGGTTCAACCAGCCGATGCTGGGCAGCATCGCGGCGAGCCTCCACGCGCCCATCCGGCAGGTGGCGATCCTCCCCACCGCGACCCAGATCGGTTTCGCCGCCGGCATCCTTCTGCTGGTGCCGCTTGGCGATGTGGTCAGCCGGCGCCGGCTGATCCTGGCCCAGTTCGTGGCGCTTGCGCTCGCGGCACTGGCGGCGGCGGTCGCGCCGGGGGTGGCCACGCTCACGCTCGCCTCGGTCGCGGTCGGGCTGAGCGCGTCGGTGACGCAGCAGATCGTTCCCTTCGCCGCGGAGCTCGCGGCACCCGGTGCGCGGGCCCGCGCCGTGGGCACGGTGATGAGCGGGCTCCTCGCCGGGGTGCTCCTCGGCCGGGTCTTCTCCGGCGTGCTGGCCGAGCATTTCGGCTGGCGCGCAACGTTCGGCGTGGCGGCGGCGCTGGGCGTCTTGGTGGCGCTGGGGCTCGCCGCCCGGCTGCCGCACTCGCGCCCGTCCGTGCGGCTTTCCTACGGGGCCTTGCTGCTCTCGGTGGTCGAACTGTTCAGCCGCCTCACCGCGCTGCGGCGGGCCAGCGTGGTGCAGGCGGGGCTGTTCGGGGCGATGAGCGCGTTCTGGTCGGTGTTGGTCTGGAAGCTCCAGGCGCCGCCGCTGCGCCTCGGCGCCGACATCGCCGGGCTGTTCGGCGTGCTCGGCGCGGCGGGGGTCATGGCGGCCTCGCTGGCCGGCCGCGTCGCCGACCGGTTCGGGGCGCGCGGCGTGATCGGCGCCGGCTGCGTGCTCAGCGCCGCCGGCTTCGTCGTGTTCGCGCTCTGGTCGGGGCTCGGCGGCCTGATCGTCGGGCTGATCCTGCTCGATCTCGGCGTGCAGGCGGCGATCGTGGGCAACCAGGTGGTGATCTACGCCCTCGCGCCCGAGGCGCGGGGCAGGATCAACACCGCCTTCATGACCGTCATGTTCTCGGGCGGCGCGATCGGCTCCGCCGCCGCCGGCTACGGCTGGGTGCTGGCCGGGTGGCCCGCGGTGTGCGCGGTCGGCCTGACGCTCACCGGCCTCTCGCTTGCCGCCCATCTCGCCGCCCGCGCACCGCGCTGAGCCCAGCCCGCGCGCGCGTCCAGGGGTCAGCACGGCGCTGCACACCGACCTGGTCCTTCAGGACTGTCCGCAATTCAGTTCACCGGCGTGAGCTCGAAGTGATAGGTTTCGCGCAGAACCTCGAGCAACGCCGCACGCGCCTCGGCCGCATCACGCGACACCGCCCGCTTGCAAATCTCGAATTGTGGGTCGTCGGGCGACGCGTCGTCGTCCACCAGGAAGTTGTCGCTGGCGTTGAGCACGCTCGCCACGAGATCCAGGTCGTCGGCGAACTCCCCTTCGGCCGACTTCACGTCCACGAACTGGTCGTCGTCGATCGCGACCACGCCAGTGGGGACCGCTTCGTCGTCGAGCAATCCCTTGTGAGCAACTGCGTACATCTGGAGGGCCGCCCCTTCGCCGCTCATGGCACGTCCTCTCAATTGCCGCGAGGCTTCTGCCGCTTCTCGGCGCGAGGCTTCGACTGCTTCACTTTCTGCAGCACGGCCTGAGCAGCCGACATGCCGTGTTCTTCCGCATCGATCTCCATAGGCTGCCTCTTGTAGTTCACGCCCCCGACGTCACGCCGCTTCAGATAGGCGATGTCGTTGGCGAGGAGCATCAGGGCCGTCGGATAGTCCGGATCGTTTGGCCCGATCCGACCGGATCTCAGCCGCCTGATGAGCACTTCCTGATGCGCGTGAAAGGTCTCATGCAGGATGGTGTTCAACGCCTGGATGGGTTGCTCCAAGGCATCCGGATGCAAATTCAAGTTGATCGAATTGCTGCGCGGATCGAAGCTGCCGTACTTGATTCCGCCCTTAGGATCCTTGGGCGTTGGCTCCCTGGCTCGCACCGGCACTTGCTGCATGCCCAGCACCTCGGTCTGCACGTCGCAGACCTTGGTCAACAATGTCTTCGCTCTGCCAGGATCCCGACTGATGCGACCCCACCTCCCTTTGTTCAGATCGCCACGGTCATCGTAGAGCGCCACGATCTCGGGCATCTGGGAAACTCTTGCGATGATGGCGTCGCGATGCTGCTTGCGCTGCTCGAGGAATTGGGGATCGGGCGGCGATTGCCTGTAGACTCGGCAAAGCTGGCGCCGAGTGTTCGCGTCGGTTGGAGAGCCATCGGCGCACAAATCCATCGCGAGATACGCCTTCTCCTTCAGCGATCGACTCTTCAGGTCATCGTCGCTGATCGCGGACACATCGCGTCGCGCGCGTTCGGCCTTCCGCTGCCTCTGCCAGCGCTTCGGTCCAGCAACATCTTCGAATGCCGCCAGACGTGCCTCGACACCCCGGCAGGACTCAAGCGCCCTCCGACCATCGCCATCCGCGAGCAGCTGATCCAGTCTCCTTTTCGCCCGGACGTACGCAAGAAACGTCGCCACGAACTCGGCACCCGCGGGATCGGCATCCTTGACCCGGGCAAAGCGTGCCTCGAACTCGGCAGCGAGCCGTCGCGCCTCGTCAATGGCGGTCTGGTCATCGGCATCATCCGAGCTGTCCGAGGCTGTGACGTAGTCCTCATCGTCGGTGTCGGCATCGACATCATCAGGGATTTCCGGCGCTGTGCTGTAGCCCTCCTCCTCATCGGTGTCGCCATCGACATCATCCGTGATGTCGGGCGGTGTGACGTAGCCCTCGTCGTCGAAGTCGCCGGCGGACGCATTAGAGATCTGCGGCGCCGGTGCCCCCGGCTGCTGACCGCCGCCCCCGTAGCCAGCGATTCGCAGGAAATTCGTGACGAGCGTCGAAAACGAGCCGCTGAGGGACATGATACGCTTCCATCATGCTGCAACAGCAAGTTGATCGCGCAATTCCGCCAGCACCGAGTCCAGTTCGCTGCCGAGCGCCACGCCCTTGCCGAGATCTTGTCTGGCAAACACTTCCAGATCGGCGAGTTGCCGGGCCGCGGCAAGCTGCGCGCGGGTACTGGTCGACGACTTGGATCGCCCTGGCGGCGACCGCAGCCGCCTGCGGACTTCCTCCCTCGTTGATATCAGCGTCGAGGAGATCCTCCAGGTCGCCGCTGAAGGCCGGCACCAGCTTCGGCAACGCCGCGACGGCCGTTTCGACGTCGTGGAGGCGCGGATCGCTGCGCACCTCGTCCCGGTCCATCAGGTCCCGTCCAATGGTGTCCAGCGCCACGGCCAGCTTGGCTTGCGCGGTGCGCCAGCGCAGGAGGAGCTTGGAGTAGGCAATCCCACGCCGGTTCGCGTCGCGTGCCTCTGCTCCGCGCTGCACGGCGAGCGGCGTACGGGCGTCGGACAACGACACGTCCGCACCGAGCACCTTCTGAACCCAGACGTCGCAGGCTTGACGGTCTGGCAACGCACAGTCCTCCGCTATCGCCCCGCGCAGACACTATGACTCCTTGATTGGGTTGGTGCAGGCCTGGTGCGGACGCGCTGTGCGGTACACGTCCATTTAACTCCTGCTTGCGTGTCCACATCGCGGCGATACGCGCTTGCCGCGCACCGGGCAGCGTCGCGCCCTGCGCATTCCAGCAGAAAACCCATTCCAACATTTCCCTGCCAAACAAGCTGCGGGGGATCAATCTCGCGGCAGTCGATGTCGTGCGCTGTTGCTCGCCGCCGCGCAGCCATTCCAGACAACGGCGCTGACGATCAGCGAGATTGCGGTTCAACGGATCAGCCGCGTCGCCGACGATCGACGCGGCCGAAAGCACGCGCGAGCACCGCTATTCGAGGAACGCGCGCGTCGCCGCCACGGCGCTCACAAGCCCGACGCGCTGCACACCCACGCCGGCCGGAAACGCCGACAGCAGGCGCGAGGGCGTCTGCCGGTCGAGCAGGACGAACACGCCCCGGTCGTCGGTGCCGCGGATCAGCCGCCCGAACGCCTGCCGCAGCCGGAGCCGGGCGATGCGGTCGTCGAACGCCTTCGGCTCGCCGCCGCCGAGATGGATGCGCCGCTCGCGATGCAGGATGTCGGGCCGCGGCCACGGCACGCGCTCGAACACGACGAGGCGCAGGGCGCGCCCGGGCACGTCCACCCCGTCGCGCATCGCATCGGTGCCGAGCAGGCAGCTCGCCTCCTCGGTGCGGAAGATGTCCACCAGCGTCGCGTTGTCCATCGCATCGACGTGCTGCGCGAGCAGCGGCAGCCCGGCCGCCTCCAGCGCCGGGGCGATGCGCCCGTGCACCGCCTGCAGCCGGCGGATCGCGGTGAACAGGCCGAGCCCACCGCCGCCGGCGGCCAGGAACAGGGCGCGGAAGGCGCCTGCCAGCGCGTCCACATCGCCGGCGGCGACATCCGTGACGACGAAGGCGCGGGTCTGGGCGGCGTAGTCGAACGGGCTCGCGACCGCCACCCGGATCGCCGGGCGGGCGAGATGCGCCGCCCCGGCCCGCGCCTCCGCCGCCGCCCAGGCGAGTTCGGGGTCCGCCTCGCCGGCATCGCGCAGGGTCGCCGACGTGACCAGCACCCCGTGCGCCGGCTGCACCAGCGTGGCCGTGAAGGGCAGCGTCGGGTCGAGCCAGTGCCGGTGCAGCCCGACATCGCCGTCCCGCGCCGCCCGGCAGCCGGTCGAGGCGCAGGAACAGCACGTGCGCGCGCCGATCGCCGGGCGCGGGCGGCGCTTCGGCGAGGCCGCGCAGCATCGCCTGCCAGGCCGCGAGCGGCTCCAGCGCGCGGCGGCGGAGCGAACGGCCGACCGCCTCGATGCGGGCGCGCTCCGCCTCCTCCAGCGTCTCCGCCTCGTCATCGAGCCGGGCGGCGAGGCGTTCGGCGAGCGTCGCCAGCGGTGCGGCCAGCCGGGCGAGCGCGCGGCCGAGCGCCGCCGCCGCCGGCGGCAGCTCGGGCAGCAGCGGATGAAGGTCGCATTCGAGCGCCGAACGGGCCGGGGTCCGGGTCCGGCTGCCGCGCCAGCACCTGTTGGCGGATCAGGGCGAGGAACGCCTCGGTAGGGTTGGGCCGGCCCGGTTCGAGGCCCGTCAGCTCCGGCCCGGGCGCGGCGAGGCGCGTGGTCCAGCCGAGCGCCGGCAGCGCCCGCGCCGCCTGCAACGCCGCGTCCAGCGGGGCCTGCAAGTCGGGGCGCTCGGCAACCAGATCCTCGATGCGCCGCCGCAGGCCGCGGGCGCGCGAGCGGCCGCCCTCCGCGCCCAGCAGCCAGCGGCGCAGGTCCGCCGTCTCCCAGCCGGAGAGCGCCACCGCGAAGGCGCCGTCGGCCGCGTCGAACAGGTGGTGGCCCTCGTCGAACACGTAGCGCAGCGGCACCGAGGCGTCGTCGATGCCGCCCCAGGCGGCCTGCGCCATCACCAGCGCGTGGTTCGCGACCACCAGGTCGGCGCCGCGCGCGCGGCGGATGGTGTGCTCGACGAAGCAGCGCCGGTAGTGGTCGCAGGCGGCGTGGATGCACTCGCCGCGCCGGTCGGCGAGGCCGAGCGTCGCCGGTGCCGAACAGCTCCGCGAACCAGCCGGGCAGGTCGCCGCCGAACAGGTCGCCGTCGGCGGTCGCCAGCGCCCAGCGCGCCAGCAGCCCGAGCGGCACGACGCTGCGCCGGCGGCAAGGCCGTTGAGGCCGGCGTCGACCGCGTCCTGCATGTTGAGCAGGCAGAGGTAGTTCTCCCGCCCCTTGCGCACCACGACGCGGCGGCGGCGCGCCTCCGGGTCCGGGTAACAGGCGTGCCAGCTCGGCGTCGATCTGGCGCTGCAGGTGGCGGGTGAAGGTGGAGATCCAGACCGCGCCGTGGTTGCGCTCGGCCCACAGGCTGGCCGGCGCGATGTAGCCCAGCGTCTTGCCGGTGCCGGTGCCGGCCTCGGCCAGCACGACATGCGGCTCGCCCTTCCGCTCGCGCGGCGGCGAAGGCGGCGGCGGCGGCGGCGGCGTAGTCCGACTGGCCGGGGCGCTGCTCCGCCGTGGCACCGAGCATGGCAGCGAGCCGCGCCCGCGCCTCCGCGGTCCCCACCGGATGCGAGGCGGGCGGCGGCTGGGGGCGCAAGCTCCTCCCATTCCGGCAGCCGGCGCCAGACCCGCAGCCCGGCGCTCTCCGGGCTCGCGCCGTGCGGCATCCGAGGGCGGCGGTGACGAAGCCGGCCCAGGGCCAGCCGGCGGCCCCATGCGCGCCGCGAGCCCCGGCGCGTCGCGATGGAGCGGCAGGGTGCGGCCGGCGGCGAGGCGCGCGAGCAGCGCCCGCACGAGGTCGGGCAGCAGCAGCGCCGCCGCCTCCGCGTCGGCCGGCGGCGGCAGGTCGAGCGCGAGCGCGAGGCCGCGCGGCGTCGGCGTCGCCGGGCGCGCGCGGGCAGGACGAAGGCGAACAGCTCCAGCAGGTCGAGCGCCGGCGCGCCGGCCAGCCCCAGCCGGCGCAGTGTCGCCGGTGCGTGCACGAGCAGCGGCGCCGGCATGCCGCGCAGCGCCCGCGCCGCCTCCGCCGCCGGCAGGTCGAGGATCTCGCCGTCCGCGGTCAGGATGGCGGCGCGCCCCACCCCCGCGACCACGGCCGGCGCCTCGGGCAGCTTCAGGCGGAACGGCGGGCGCGCGGCGCCGGATTCTGGGCATGGCAGGAGAATAGGCGCGGCGATTGACCTGCCCAATGCCCCTCCATAGCTTGCCGCGCATGTCCGATACCGTTCGCAACACGCCGGCCCCGCGCTCGCCTTCCATGCCGCGCGCATGGCCCTTCGAGGAGGCGGCCAGGGTGGCGGCGCGGCTGGCGGCGGCCGGCCGCGGCGCGGCGCTGTTCGAGACCGGCTACGGCCCCTCCGGCCTGCCGCATATCGGCACCTTCGGCGAGGTCGCCCGCACGAGCTGGGTGCGCCACGCGTTCACGACGCTCACCGGCCTGCCCTCGCGCCTGCTCGCGTTCAGCGACGACATGGACGGGCTGCGCAAGGTGCCGGACAACGTGCCGAATCGGGAGATGCTCAAGGAGTATCTCGGCCAGCCGCTGACCCGCATCCCGGATCCGTTCGGCACCCACGAGAGCTTCGGCGCGCACAACAACGCGCGGCTGCGCGGCTTCCTCGACGGGTTCGGGTTCGACTACGAGTTCGGCTCGGCGACCGACTACTACGCGGCCGGCCGGTTCGATGCGGCGCTGCGGCGGGTGCTGGAATGCCACGACGAGATCGTGGCGCTGATCCTGCCCACGCTCGGCGCCGAACGCGCGGCGACCTACTCGCCGATCCTGCCGATCCATCCGCGCACCGGCGTGGTCATGCAGTGCCGGATCGAGCGCATCGACGTCGCCGCCGGCACCGTCGCCTGGCGCGACGAGAGCGGTGCGTGGTTCGAGACGCCGGTGACCGGCGGTGCGGCCAAGCTGCAGTGGAAGGCCGACTGGGCGATGCGCTGGTACGCCCTCGGCGTCGACTACGAGATGTCGGGCAAGGATTTGATCGACAGCGTGCGCCTCTCCGGGCGCGTCTGCCGCCTGCTCGGCAGCGAGCCGCCGGTGGGCTACACCTACGAGCTGTTTCTCGACGAGCACGGACAGAAGATCAGCAAGAGCCGCGGCAACGGGCTCGCGGTGGAGGAGTGGCTGCGCTACGCGCCGCCGGAGAGCCTCGCGCAGTTCATGTTCAACGCGCCGCAGCGCGCCAAGCGGCTCTATTTCGACGTGATCCCGCGCGCGGTGGACGAGTATCTCGCCAATGCCGAGAAGGCGCAGGTGCAGGCCGGCGACGACGTGATGGCGAATCCGGCGTGGCACATCCATGCCGGCACGGTGCCGCAGAGCGCGTACAGCCCGATCCCGTTCGCCATGCTGCTCAACCTCGCAAGCGTGGTGAACGCGGAGACGCCCGACATCCTCTGGGGATTCATCCGCCGCTACAACCACGCGGCGAGCCCGCAGACGATGCCCTTCCTCGCCGCCCTGGTCGGCCACGCGCTCGCCTACTATCGCGACTTCGTCCGCCCGAAGAAGCAGTTCCGCGCGCCGGATGCGGTCGAGCGCGCGGCGCTTGCCGACCTTGCCGCAGCGCTCGCGCCGCTGCCGGCGGGGACGCCGGCCGAGGACATCCAGAACGTGATCTACGAGGTCGGCAAGCGCCACCCCTTCCCCGAACTGCGCGCCTGGTTCGCCTGTCTCTACCAGGTGCTGCTGGGCCAGCCCGACGGGCCGCGCTTCGGCCAGTTCGCCGCCTTGTACGGCATCGCCGAAACCGTGGCCTTGATCGACGCCTCGCTCGCACGCCCCGCCGACGCGGCCTGACGGAGCGGTCGGTTGGACGCCCCCGCGGCCGAGCGCTGGAAGGCTCTTCTGCGACACGCCCCGGCCGTCATCGGCGTCGGGTTGATGATCGGCGCGATCTATGTCGTGCAGCGCGAGTTCCGCTCGCTGCGGATCGACACCATCCGCCATGCGCTCGAGGGCGTCCGGCTGCATGCGCTGCTGGTCGCCGCCGCATGGACGATCGTGGCCTATGCGCTGCTGACGCTCTACGACCGGCTGGGCACGATCTACGCCGGCCGCGCCGTGAGCTACGGCAAGGTCGCCTTCGCCTCGTTCTGCGCCTACGCGCTGTCGCACAATCTCGGCTTCGCCGCGGTGTCGGGGGCCGCGGTGCGCTACCGGCTCTATTCGCACTGGGGGTTGAGCGCCGCAGCAGATCGCGAAAGTCATCGCGTTCTGCAGCCTGACCTTCGGGCTCGGCGGCATGGCGCTCGGCGGCAGCATCCTGTTCATCGAGCCGGGCGCCGTGCCGTTCGTCGCCGAGTGGGTGCCGCACTGGGCGATGTATACGGTTGCCGCGGTGCTCTGGGGCATCGGCATCGGCTACATCGCGCTCGCCGGCATTCAAGAAGCAGATCACGCTGTTCGGCCGCCGGTTCGAGCTGCCGGGGTGGCGGATGGCGCTGGTGCAGGTGGTGCTCGCCGCCGCCGACGTCGCGGCGACCGCGGCGATCTTCTTCGCGCTGCTGCCGCACGAGCCGCGGCTGACCTATCTGCGCTTCCTCGGCGTCTATCTCGCTTCCTACTCGGCCGGGCTGCTGGCGACCATTCCCGGCGGGCTCGGCGTGTTCGACGGCGCCATGCTGATCGGGCTCGCGCCCTATCTCGACGCGCCGCACATCGTCGGCGCGATCCTGGTCTTCCGGCTCTACTACTACATGATCCCGCTGTTCCTCGCCGGCAGCCTGTTCGCCGGCAACGAGTTCTTCGTCCGCGGGCGCATGCTGGCGCGCGCCGGCGGGATCGCGCCGATCGGGCGCATCAGCGAGCCGATTTCGGCGTCGCCGCGGGCGCCGGCGCAGTGGCGCTGTGCGGCTTCCTGCTGCTCTCGCTGGGCGTGATCGAGCAGCGGCCGGACTTCTCCTGGATGGACTCCGACTTCGCCGCGGTCGCGGCACAGGCTGGCGAGTTCGTGCCGTCGCTGATCGGCGCGGCGCTGATGGTGCTGGCTGCGGCGCTGGCGCAGCGGGTGAACCTCGCCTGGAGCGTGACGCTGATCCTGCTGGTGGTGGGTGCCGCCTTCACGCTCGCGCAGGAGGAGCCGCTGTGGATTCCCGGCGTGCTGGTGCTGGCGGCCGGGCTGGTGGCGCCGTACCGCCGCGCCTTCTACCGCCACGCCCGCATCCTCGCCGACCCGCTGCAACCGGCGAGCGCGCTGTCGCTGCTGGCGCTGATCCTGTGCGTGCTCGCGCTGGCGGTGTTCGAGCGGCATGTGCGCTGGCTGTCGCGCAACAGTTTTTGGGAGGTGATCCTCTCGCGCGACGTGGCGAACTCGATGCGCGCGTCGGTGGCGCTCACGGTCGCCCTCGGCCTCGCCGCGCTGTGGCGGCTGCTGCGGCCGCGTCAGGTGTCGTGGGCGCCGTGGAACGCAGCGCAGCGGCTGCGCTACGCGGCACTGGGCGCCGACCCGCCGGACGAAGCGGACGGCGTGGTGTGGGGCGAGGCCGGGCGGGCGGCCATGCCATTCCGCCGAGTTCGGCCGCACCTTGCTCGCGCTGGGCGACCCCGCCGGGTCGGGCGGCGATCAGGTCTCGGCGATCTGGCGCCTGCGCGACCTCGCGCAGCGCGACGGCCGCAACCCGGCGGTCTGGCGCGCCGGGCGCAGCCTGCTGCGCGTCTACGCCGATCTCGGCCTGGCCGCACTGCCCCTCGATGCGAGCGGCCGGCCGCTCGACGGCGACGCGGAGCACTCGCAGGCCGGGCAGTTCCTCGTCTGCCGGGCCGAGCTTGACCTCGCCGCCCTGCGCGCCGCTCTGCCCGGCCTGATCGCGCGCGAACGGTCTGCGGAACAGGCCGCCGAGCTGCGCGCGCTTGCCGGGCGACGCCAGGCCCGCTGACCGACCGGCCGACGCCGCCGATAGGCGCGGCCCGGACCGTGTCAATCCGCCGTGGCTGCGATGGCCGGCATGCGATACCCGCCCGTGCTGCTGATAAGTCTCCTGATGATAAGCTTGCTTATCACTTACCCGTCGGTAAGTGACGCCCGGCGCTCCTCGGGATCGCCGGCTGAAGGAGGAGATTTCCGTATCATGCGTAAACTGATCCTGGCGGCCGCCTTGTCACCCCTCGTCGCCGGAGTCGCGGTGGCTCAGACCCGCGCCCCGGCCCCGCAGGACCCCCCGGACCTCGCGTCCGGCTCGTTCCGGTCGAACGTCCATAACGAGCTCGGCCCGGCTTCCTATCCCGACTGGCAGGAGCAGTGGCGCGCGCAGCAGAACTCGGGCGTCGCCACGGCCCCCCGGCCGGCGCCGGCCGTGAGCACGTCGCCCGACCGGGGCTGATCGAGGCTGAACCACCCCCGCCCGGCCGACCGCCGGGCGGGATGTCTCGCCCGAGCGGCGGCGCCTTCGCTAGGATGAAGCGGGCTTCGCGTGGCGCGATCGGGCGGGACAGCGGCGGCGCGCCGTCAGGCCCCCGGCTTGGAAGAGGGGACCGACGTGGCCGCACCGACGACGCGCAGCATGCGAGTGAGCGAGGGCCTGCCCTTCCCGCTGGGGGCGAACTGGGACGGGCTTGGCGTGAACTTCGCCCTGTTCTCGGCACACGCGACCAAGGTGGAGCTGTGCCTGTTCGACGACACCGGCCGGCGCGAGACGGCACGCGTCGAACTGCCGGAGTTCACCGACGAGGTCTGGCACGGCTACCTGCCGGAGGCGCGGCCGGGCACCGTCTATGCGCTATCGCGTGCATGGCCCGTTCGCGCCGGAGGAAGGCCACCGCTTCAATCCGCACAAGCTGCTGCTCGATCCTTACGCCAAGGGCGTGGTGGGCAGCCTCACCTGGCACCCCGCGCTGTTCGGCTATGCGCTCGCCGGCAAGGACGATCTTTCCTTCGACACCCGCGACAGCGCGCGCTTCATGCCGAAATGCCGGGTGATCGACCCCGCCTTCACCTGGGGCCGCGAGCGCAAGCCGCAGGTCCCGTGGGAACGCACGATCGTCTACGAGACCCATGTGCGCGGCTACACGATGCGCCACCCGGCGGTGCCCGACGCGCAGCGCGGCACGTTCGCCGGCCTCTCGGCCAAGGCGGTGGTCGACTACATCCGCGGCCTCGGCGTCACGTCCGTCGAGCTGCTGCCGATCCATGCATTCGTCAACGACAGCCTGCTGCTCGACACGCGGACTGACCAACTACTGGGGCTACAACACGATCGGCTTCTTCGCGCCGGATGAGCGGTATCACGTGCCGACGCACGCGATCAACGAGTTCAAGGAGATGGTCGCGCGCCTGCACGACGCCGGGCTCGAGGTGATTCTCGACGTCGTGCTACAACCACACCGCCGAGGGCAACGAGCGCGGGCCGACGCTGTCCTTCCGCGGCATCGACAACGCGAGCTACTACCGGCTGCTGCCGGACGACGCGCCGCTACTACATCAACGACACCGGCACCGGGAACACGCTCAATCTCTCGCATCCGCGCGTGCTGCAGATGGTCACCGACAGCCTGCGCTACTGGGTGAGCGAGATGCACGTCGACGGGTTCCGCTTCGACCTCGGCACCATCCTCGCGCGCGAGACCTACGGGTTCGACGAAGGCGGCGGGTTTCTCGATTCCTGCCGGCAGGACCCGGTGCTTTCGAGCGTCAAGCTGATTGCCGAGCCGTGGGACATCGGGCCGGGCGGCTATCAGGTGGGCGCATTCCCGCCGGGCTGGGCGGAGTGGAACGACCGGTTCCGCGACACGGTGCGCGGATTCTGGAAGGGCGATCGAGGGCACGGCGCCCGATCTGGCGAGCCGGCTGTGCGCGTCCGGCGACCTGTTCAACCGGCGCGGGCGCAAGCCGTGGGCGAGCGTGAACTTCATCACCGCGCATGACGGGTTCACGCTCAATGATCTCGTCAGCTACAACGACAAGCACAACGAGGCGAACGGCGAAGAGAACCGCGACGGGCACAACGACAACCGCTCCTGGAACTGCGGCGCCGAGGGGCCGACCGACGACGCGGAGGTGCGCCGCGCTGCGCGAGCGGCAGAAGCGCAACCTGCTCGCGACACTGCTGCTGGCGCAGGGCACGCCGATGCTGCTCGCCGGCGACGAGTTCGGCCGCACCCAGGGCGGCAACAACAACGCCTATTGCCAGGACAACGCGATCAGCTGGGTCGATTGGCAGCACGACGCCGAGGCAGAGGCGCTGACCGCCTTCGCCCGCCGGTTGATCGCGCTGCGCCACCATTATCCGGTGCTGCGACGCGGCCGCTTCCTCTCCGGCTCGTTCAACGAGGACCTCGGCGTGCGCGACGTGACCTGGCTCAGCGCGCGCGGCGCGGAGATGACGGAGGAGGACTGGACCAACCCGGCGACGCAATGCTTCGGCATGCTGCTCGACGGCCGCGCACAGGCAACCGGCATCCGCCGCCCGGCCGGGGACGCGACGCTGCTCTGGGTGCTCAACGCGCATCATGAGCCGGTGGCGTTCACGCTGCCGGAGGTGGCGGGCGGGCATGCCTGGGCGCGCGTGTTCGACACCGATCAGCCCGAGCATGACAACGGCGAGACCTTCGCGCTCGCCGCCGCGTACCCGCTCCCCGCGCGCACCGCCGCGCTGTTCGCCCTGCAGCCGGCAGGCCGGATGCGCGCTTGACGCAAAGGTAATCACGATCGCGCTTGATTGCCCGCGCGGCTTCACGCACGGTCCGGCCGAAATTGCTTGGAGGGCGAGATGCTGGCGCGCAGCGGACTGGACGCGCAGGAAGCGCTGGTCTGCACGATGGTGCTGGTCGCCGCGGCGGGACGCGGCATCAGCGATGCCGAGATCGGGGTGATGGCCGGGCTAGTGCAGACGCTGCCGGTGTTTCGCACCTTTTCCACCGACCGGCTGAACGCAGCGACCGAGGCAGCGGTGGCACTGTTGCGTGAGGATGAGGGGCTTGCGCATGCCGGCGCGCTGATTCGCGAGGCGCTGGAGCCGCGGCTGCGCGAGACCGCGTACGCCCTCGCCTGCGAGGTGATCGCGGCCGAGCGCGCAGCCGATCAGGACAGCCTGCGGATGCTGGAGTTCGTCAAGGCGGAGCTGCGGCTGGACCCGCTGGTCGCGGCGGCGGTGGAGCGAGGGGCGCGGGCGCGCCACCAGCACATCGAAGCGCCGCACGCCTGAGGGTTCAGAGGCTAGACCAGGCCAACACGTCTGCGCGAGTCCCCCGGCCGCCGCGGAAGACAACGCCGCACACGGTAACGCCGTGTCCGGCATGGTTGCCGAACACGGCGCAGCGCGGGCAGCACAGGCTGCGACCGTACAACAATTTACCCGTCACACGGCCGCACGAAGCGACAATCTGACGGGTTGAAGGTATCTGGAGAGCGAAACGGTCAGGCGAGCTTGAGGTTAGTCGCCGCCGCCTTGCCGCGCTCCATTGCGATTTCGTAGCTGACCTTCTGGCCTTCGTTCAGGCCGCGAAGCCCGGCGGCCTGGACCGCCGTGATGTGTACGAACACATCCTTCCCACCATCCTGGGGCATGATGAAGCCAAACCCCTTTGTGGTGTTGAACCATTTGACGGTCCCGATAGCCATCTCTGCGTCTTTCTCCGTCGTGGGCCGCCGGCACGATCGCCGGCAGCGTCGGACAACCGGGCTTTGGACGTCTTGAAGGCACCCGATGACGGAGGCGCAGCAAGCCTAGCCAAATGGCGATTGCCAATTCAGTTGGACAGAAACCGTGAGCCGTGTCAACTGCGCCCCGCGGCGCCGTCGCTGACGTTGCGACAGCAAAAGGGGCGGGCCTCGCGGCCCACCCCCTCTGCAACTCTTCCAACCGGGACGATCAGAATTCCCGGGACGATCAGAAATCCATATCGCCCATGCCGCCGCCGCCCGGAGGCATCGGCGGAGCCTTCTTCTCCGGCCTCTCGGCGATCATCGCCTCGGTGGTCACCAGCAGGCCGGCGACCGAGGCCGCGTCCTGCAGCGCCGTGCGCACGACCTTGGTCGGGTCGATGATGCCGGCCGCGACCAGATCCTTGAACTGGCCCGCCTGCGCGTCGAAGCCCCAGTTGTACTCGTCCTTGTCGAGCACCTTGCCGGAGATGACCGCGCCGTCCTCGCCCGCATTCTCGGCGATCTGGCGCATCGGCGTCAGGATGGCCTTGCGGACGATCTCGATGCCGAAGCGCTGATCGTCGTTGTCGGCCTTCAGGCCCACGAGCACCTTCGAGCCGCGCGCGAGTGCCACGCCGCCGCCGGGGACGATGCCTTCCTCGACCGCCGCGCGGGTCGCGTGCATCGCGTCGTCGACGCGATCCTTGCGCTCCTTCACCTCGACCTCGGTCGAGCCGCCGACGCGGATCACCGCCACGCCGCCTGCGAGCTTCGCCAGCCGCTCCTGCAGCTTCTCGCGGTCGTAGTCGGAGGTGGTCTCCTCGATCTGGGCGCGGATCTGGTTGCAGCGACCCTTGATGTCGTCGCTCTTGCCCGCGCCCTCGACGACGGTGGTGTTCTCCTTCTCGATGATCACCTTCTTGGCGCGGCCGAGCATGTTCAGCGTGACGTTCTCGAGCTTGATGCCGAGATCCTCGCTGATCACCTGCCCGCCGGTGAGGATCGCAATGTCCTCCAGCATCGCCTTGCGGCGATCGCCGAAGCCCGGCGCCTTCACCGCCGCGACCTTCAGTCCGCCGCGCAGCTTGTTGACGACGAGGGTGGCAAGCGCCTCGCCCTCGACATCCTCGGCCACGATCAGCAGCGGCTTGCCGGACTGCACGACGCTCTCGAGCAGCGGCAGCATCGGCTGCAGGCCCGACAGTTTCTTCTCGTGGATCAGGATGTAGGGCTGATCCAGCTCGGCGATCATCTTCTCGGCGTTGGTGATGAAGTACGGCGAGACATAGCCGCGGTCGAACTGCATGCCCTCGACCACGTCGAGCTCGGTCTGGATGCCCTTGGCCTCCTCGACCGTGATCACGCCCTCGTTGCCGACCTTCTGCATCGCCTCGGAGATCATCTTGCCGATCTCCGCCTCGCCGTTGGCCGAGACGGTGGCGACCTGCGCGGTCTCCGCCGGCGTCGCGATCTTCTTCGAGCGGGCCTTCAGCTCCTCGACCAGGGCGACGACCGCCTTGTCGATGCCGCGCTTGAGGTCCATCGGGTTCATGCCCGCGGCGACGGCCTTCGCGCCCTCGCGCACGATCGCCTGGGCGAGCACGGTCGCGGTGGTGGTGCCGTCACCGGCCTCGGTGCTGGTCTTGCTCGCCACCTCGCGCACCATCTGCGCGCCCATGTTCTCGAACTTGTCGGCAAGCTCGACTTCCTTGGCGACGGTCACGCCGTCCTTGGTGATGCGCGGGGCGCCGAAGCTCTTGTCGAGCACGACGTTGCGCCCCTTCGGCCCGAGCGTCACCTTCACCGCGTCGGCGAGGATGTCGACGCCGCGCAACATGCGCTGGCGGGCATCGCCGCCGAAGCGAACTTCTTTTGCAGCCATGTGCTGTCTATCCTTGTGTGCTGTCGTTTCGTGTGCGCGCGGGGCGTCAGGCCGCCTTCTTGTGGCTCGCCGACTGCTCGATGATGCCCATGATGTCGGACTCCTTCATGATCAGCAGCTCCTCGCCGTCGATCTTGACCTCGGTGCCCGACCATTTGCCGAACAGGATGCGGTCGCCCGCCTTGACATCGAGCGCGACCAGCTGGCCCTGCTCGTTCCGCGCGCCGGGGCCGGCCGCGATGATCTCACCCTCCATCGGCTTCTCCTTGGCCGTATCGGGGATGATGATCCCGCCCGCGGTCTTCTCCTCGGCGGTGATGCGCCGGACCACGACCCGGTCATGCAGGGGACGGAACTTCATTCGGATCGCTCCTGGGTGATTTGGCGTTGCTGTTAGCACTCCCTGCTCGGGAGTGCCAGCGATCTAGAAAAACCCGGCAGCAAAGTCAAGCGTCGGCAGCACTCGACCGTATCGAGTGCCAAGTTCCTGATATCCTTCGCTTTTCACTTGCCGATCGAGCGGGCGCCCGTGTCATGCTCCGGCAACCCGCGGATGACAGGCGGACCGGGAGGAGGCAACCGCGGCGCGCCCAGGCGGCGCTGGCAAGAGGAGGACCGATGACGCGCGAGAGCGGGCTCGAACGCCAATTGCGAGGCTACCGGCTGACCACGGCCGAAATCCTCTACCGCCTCCCCGACCATCCCTCGGTCCTGCAAAGTTTCATCTGGCAGCAACTCGACCTCGCACCCCGCTATCCGGAGCTGCGGCGGTTCCTCGATTTCTGGGAGCAGCGGATCGAAGGCCGGCTGCATTCGGTCCGTGTCGCCTCCGCCGGCCTGGTCAGCGCGGCGGAGTGGCGGCACACGGCGCATCTGCGGCACCTGCACTGAGGTTTTGGGCCGGGGTGCCACCGCGCGAGTGCGGGCGTATAAGCTCGCGGCATGCCGTTCGATGTCCGCGACTTCCCCGCGGCCGGTGCCGCACGCAACCGGCGCCTGGTCGCAGCCTGGCTGTTCGGCCTCAGCGCCATGGTGTTCGTCATGGTCGTGCTCGGCGGGGCCACGCGGCTCACCGGCTCGGGCCTCTCGATCATGGAGTGGGCGCCGTTCCGGGGCGCGATCCCGCCGCTGAGCGAGGCGGAGTGGCAGCGCCTGTTCGCCCTCTACCGCCAGATTCCGCAATACGAACTGCTGCACGCAGGCTTCGGGCTCGCCGGGTTCAAGCAGATCTTCTGGCTCGAATGGGTGCACCGGTTGTGGGGCCGGCTGATCGGGTTCGCGTTCCTGATCCCGCTGATCTGGCTGTGGGCGCGCGGGGCGATCCCGCCGCGGCTGCGCCCGCGCCTCGTGCTGCTGTTCGTGCTCGGCGGGCTGCAGGGGGCGGTGGGCTGGTTCATGGTCAGTTCGGGGTTCCTGCCGGACAGCATCGCGGTGTCCGCCTACCGGCTGGTCGCGCATCTGGTGTTCGCGCTCGCGCTGTATGTGGCCCTGCTCTGGACCGCGCTGTCGGTGCTGCGCGGGCGGGGGCGGCCGGTTGCAGGCGCGCCGCGGCGGCTGGTGGCGGCGGCGGTCGCGCTGCTGGCACTGACTTTGGTCGCCGGCGGCTTCGTCGCCGGGCTGCATGCGGGGCGCGTCTACAACACGTTTCCGCTGATGGACGGGCGGCTGGTGCCGCGCGGCTACGGCGACCTCGCGCCGTTCTGGCGCAATCCGCTCGAGAACGTCATCGCGGTGCAGTTCGACCATCGCGTGCTGGCGACGCTGACCGCGCTCACGGTCGCGGCCGCGGTGCTCGCCGGGTTCAGTGCCGGCCCGCGCGGCCTGCTGCGCGCGGCGCTGGCGGCGTTCGGCGGGCTGGCCGTCGTGCAATACCTGCTTGGCGTCACCACATTGCTGGCAGCGGCCCCGCCCGGCCTGGCCACGCTGCACCAGGCGGTCGCCGTGTTGCTGTTGACCGCGGGCGTGATCACGCTTCACGCGACCCGCGGCGCCCCCGCCCGAGAGGACCCGGACCCGTCGCCATGAGCGCCATCGCCGACACCCCACTCGCCGTCACCGACCGCCTGTTCTTCGACCGTCCCGAGGCGGCGCTCGCCCGCGAGGAGGCCGAGCGCATCGCCGGCGCCGCGCTGGCGGGTGCCGATGACGGCGAGCTGTTCCTCGAATATCGCGAGAGCGAGTCGCTGGGCCTGGAAGACGGGCGGATCCGCAGCGCCGGGTTCAACGGCGCGCTCGGCTTCGGCCTGCGCGCCGTGGCCGGCGAGGCGACCGGCTATGCCCATGCGAGCGAACTGAGCGAGGCCGCGCTCAAGCGGGCCGCGGGGAGCGTGCGCGCGGTGCTCGCCGGCCACAGCGGGACCAGCGCCGAGGCGCCGCGCGCCACCAACACGCGCCTCTATTCCGCCGCCAACCCGCTCGACGACAGCACCTTCGCCGCGCGCACCGGGGTGCTGGCGGAGATCGACGCCTACGCGCGCGGCAGGGATCCCCGCGTCAAGCAGGTGATCGCCTCGCTCGCCGGCGAGTGGCAGGCGGTGCAGATCCTGCGCCCGGACGGCCGGCGGGTCGCCGACCTGCGCCCGCTCGTGCGGCTCAACGTCGCGGTGGTCGTGGAGGCCGAGGGGCGGCGCGAGACCGGCAGCCACGGCACCGGCGGGCGCTTCGGCTACACCGCGCTCATGGGTCCCGAGACCTGGCGGCACGCGGTCGATGAGGCGCTGCGCCAGGCGGTGCTGAACCTGGACAGCCGGCCGGCGCCGGCCGGCGAGATGCCGGTGGTGCTCGGCCCGGGCTGGCCGGGGATCCTGCTCCACGAGGCGATCGGGCACGGGCTGGAGGGCGATTTCAACCGCAAGAAGACCTCGGCCTTCGCGGGGCTGCTGGGACAGCGGATCGCGGCGCCGGGGGTCACGGTGGTGGATGACGGCACGCTGCCAGACCGGCGCGGCAGCCTGACGGTCGACGACGAGGGCACGCCGTCGAGCCGGACGGTGCTGATCGAGGACGGGATCCTGCGCGAATTCATGCAGGACCGGCTCAACGCCCGGCTGATGGGCATGCGCGCCACAGGCAACGGACGGCGGCAATCCTTTGCCCATGCGCCGATGCCGCGCATGACGAATACGGTGATGCTCAGCGGCAAGCATCGCCCAGATGAAATGATTGCGTCAGTCAAGCGTGGCCTTTATGCCATCAATTTCGGTGGCGGACAGGTCGACATCACCTCGGGCAAATTCGTTTTCTCCGCTAGCGAAGCGTATCTTATCGAGAACGGACGCGTTACGAGTCCGGTAAAGGGCGCGACATTGATCGGTAACGGCCCGGACGCATTGTTAAGGGTCGAGATGGTTGGTGACGACATGGCACTCGATCCGGGAATCGGAACCTGCGGCAAGAATGGGCAGGGCGTTCCGGTGGGTGTGGGGCAGCCGACGTTAAAGCTTTCGGCGCTCACCGTGGGCGGTACGGCCGCCTGAACAACGATCCCTTCGCGGCAGGACTGGCGGGAAGGCGCGGATTTGCGCTATAAAGCCCCGGTCGCGCCGAAGCAGGAATAAATTAACGAAAGCGGGCGCGTTGCGACCCCGCTCCGGCTGCGCCGGCGCGGGGATAACTTGCGTCCTCATCGTCCATCGTATCGAGTGGGCAGCGGGATCTGAGAATCGTTCGTTAAAAATGCGTTTACCGGCCGTTTTCACGGCGTCTTCACGCCGTTAATACGCCGCGATACAGAACGGCGCGCAAGGTCCCCTCATCGCAATCACGGTGCCACGCTGGTGGTTCCGCCACGCTCAGGGGACTGAACAATGACGAGCACCACCGCAGCCCGCGCCACCCATGACTCGAACACGGTTCGCCTCGGCGGCATGAGCCCGAGTCTGCCGACCACGGACGCAGGCAAGGTGCGGCTCGGTGGCATGAGCCCCAGCCTGCCGACCACCGACGCCGGCAAGGTGCGCCTCGGCGGCATGAGCCCCAGCCTGCCGACCGACCGATGCTGGCAAGGTTCGCCTCGGCGGCATGAGCCCCAGCCTGCCCACCACCGACGCCGGCAAGGTCCGTCTCGGCGGCATGAGCCCCAGCCTGCCCGACCACCGACGCCGGCAAGGTCCGTCTCGGCGGCATGAGCCCCAGCCTGCCCACCTCCGACGCCGGCAAGGTCCGTCTCGGCGGGATGAGCCCCAGCCTCCCGACCACCGACGCCGGCAAGGTCCGTCTCGGCGGCATGAGCCCCAGCCTGCCCACCTCCGACGCCGGAAAAGTTCGCCTTGGCGGCATGAGCCCCAGCCTGCCGACCACCGATGCCGGAAAAGTTCGCCTCGGCGGCATGAGCCCCAGCCTGCCCACCTCCGACGCCGGCAAGGTCCGTCTCGGCGGCATGAGCCCCAGCCTGCCGACCACCGATGCCGGAAAAGTTCGCCTCGGCGGCATGAGCCCCAGCCTGCCGACCACCGACGCCGGAAAAGTTCGCCTCGGGGGAATGCGGTCCTCCTTCTGACTGCGCGCGGACCGCGGCGCGGGGGGCTATGTTCGCGACGCCGTCGATTGAAGCAGCACGCAAGCCGGGCGAACACGCCCGGCTTTCGCGCGTTGCGTTCGCCGCCGAGAGGAGAGCTCGCCGTGCCTGATTTGCCCGCCTCCGAATTGCCGGCCGCCGAGGACGCGACGAAGGACGCGACGCCAGCCCCGCGCATCGTCTTCCATCGCATGATCCCCCAGGCACGGCTGCCCCAGCGCGCCGACCGATCCGCCGCCGGCACGCTGCCGACGCGGGCGTTCCGCTACTGCGAGCCGGTCGTGACCGCTTCGGCGTTCGGCTACTACGTGTTCCCGCCGATCAACTTCACCTTGATGTGGGACGGCAGCGAGGTCTCGTGGACCTATCAGGGCGCGGACGGGTGGATGCCGCTGAAGGCCGCGCAGTTCCCGCACTTCGCCGCCTATTTCGACGCCCATGTGCCGGAGGAGATCCGCGGCTTCTCGCCGCCGTTCCTTGGCGCCTTCCACGAGCCGGGACTGATACAGGTCTGGAGCGGGCTGGTCGCACGCACGCAGCCCGGATGGAGCGCGCTCGTGCGCCCCTGCCCCAATCTGCCCCGTGCCTCGGGCTACGAACTCTACGAGGGCGTCATCGAGACCGACCGCTGGTTCGGGCCGCTGATCACCAACCTGCGCCTGACGAAGACCAACATGCCGATCGAGTTCCACGCCGACTTCCCGCTGCTGCAGGTGCAGCCGCTGCCGCGCGAGGCGCTCGATGACCGCGCGCTCAACAACTACGAGATCGTGCCGGACGTGCAGGGCCTGCGGCCGGAGGACTGGGACGATTTCTACGACACCGTGGTGCGGCCCAACGTGATGGTGAACCGCCCGCGCGGCATGTACGCCGCCGCGGCACGCAAGCGGCGCAACGGTCCGGGCGAGGGCGGCGAGACCGGCGAGGGTTGAGCCGCTCGCACCGGGCGTGAATCAGACGCGACGGTAGCAGCGCGAAGCGGGGCGGTTCGGCGTCCCGCTTTTGCTTATCCCCCCGCGCGATTCACGCTTGCGCCGCCGGCGATCACGCTCAGACCTCCGATACCCCGGCCTTGCGCAACCCCTCGGCGTAGCTTTCGCGGTGTTCACCGCGCTCGAACGGCGCCGATTCGAGGAATTTCCGCACCGTGAACCCCGGCTCGATCGCCAGCAGCCGGCCCAGCACCGCCGCCGCCTCGTCCTGCAGGCCGAGATGGCCGAGGGCCGCGAGATACGGCTTGCAGGCGCCGGAGAAGGCCGGGTTCATCTCGCTGACCTCGCGCCCGATCGCGACCGCCGTCGCGTAGTCGCGCTTCAGCGCCGCGACGATGATGAGCGCCGTGTCGTAGAAGAACGCGTGCGGGTCGAGCGGCGAGAGCTTCTTGTAGCGTTGCAGCCGCCGCTCCGCCTCGTCGAGATCGCCCATGTAGGCGAAGGCGACGCCGGACAGGCTCCACGCCATCGCGAGGTTGGGATTGAGCGTGAGCGCGCGCTCGTGCAGCGCGATCGCCTCGCGCAGGCGGCGGTGCAGGTAGGCGCGCACGTGTCCGGCGATGGTCAGCGCCTTCGCGTCCTGCGGATCGAGCGTGATCGCCCGTTCGGCGAGGCGCCCCGCCTCGGTCATGCCCACGGTCGGGTCGCGCGCCCAGCCCTGCCCCACCAGGAACACGTGCCAATACGCGTACCATGCATGCGCGGCGGCGTAGTCGGGCTCGAGCGTGATCGCCTGGCGCAGCAATTCGCCCGCCTGCACGAACTGCGAGCGCTCCAGCCGGTCGATCAGCGCCAGCGCGCGCAGCAGCAGGTCGTAGGCGGTCGGATCGGAGACCGGGCGCGAGGCGACGCGCTGCGACTCGATCAGCAGGATTTCCGGGTCGATCTGCGCCACCGCCTCGGCGGCGATCTCGTCCTGCAGGGTCAGCAGGTCGTCGGCCTGGCGGTCGAACCGGCGCGACCAGACCACCTGGTTGCCGGCGCGCAGGTCGAGCAGGCGCATGGCGATGCGCAGCCGCCCCTGCACGCGCTGGATCGTGCCGTCGAGCAGGAAGTCGATGTCGAAGGCGCGGCGGATCGCCGCCTCGTCGCGCGTCTGCGTGGCGAAGCGCGCGAGCGAGCTCGACGACACCAGGAACATCCAGCGAAACCGGGCGAGCGCGGAGGTGATCTCCTCGGCGAGCCCGGCGCCGAGATGCGCCTCCGCCTCGGTCGTGCCGACGAGCTGCAGCGGCATGACGCCCACGCGCGCGCCGCCGCGCGGCAGATGCGCGACGCCGTCGCCGCGGTGCTCGTGCCGCGTCTCGCGCGGCTCGGACGCGCGGCTCGGGCCGCGGCGGAACCCGCGGTTCCGGCCGCGCGATCGCCGGCGGCGGCGGTGCCGTCGCGGGCCGCACGCCGCTCGCGCGGATCTCCGTGCATCAGCCGCTGCGGTCTCCTCCGAGGGCTGCGGCGTCCAGCAGATCGGCCAGCACCGTCGCGGCAGCGCTCGAAGGCCTGGATCGCCATGCCGCGTTCGCCGCGCGCCGCGTAGGCGCGCATCAGCGCCCGCCAGGCGCCCTCATGCGCCCGGTCGATCGCCAGCAGCTGCTGCGCCGCCGCGATCGCGGCCTCGGGCTCGTTCTGCTCGCGCAGCAGCGGCTTCGGCGACCGAGCGCGCGCGGTCGCGCAGCCGCTCGCGCTCGCCGGCGAGCCAGGCATCGAAGGCGGCATCGACGCCGTCGAGGTCCTCGAGCAGCTCGCCGTCGAGCAGCGACAGCGCCGCCGGCTTGCGCGGGGGTCGCGCGCATCACCTCCTCGACATCGACCCAGGCCGGCCCCGGGCCGCAGCGCGAGGTGATCGCGCGTGACCAGCAGCACCTGCGGCCCCGGCCGGGCCCAGCGTCTCCAGCAGCCGGTGGATCTCCTGGCGCAACGAGGCGCGCGCCTGCTCCTCCGGCCGGCGGCTCCACAGCAGCTCGGCGAGCTTGCCGCGCAGCGACCGGGCGCGGCGCGGACAAGCGCGAGGATCGCGAGCAGCGCGCGGGTTTTTCGCCCGGTCGGCAGGATGCTTTCGCTGGTCAGCGTCCAGGCTTCCATCTGCCCGATCAGCCGCAGCCGCACCATCACCGGGTCCGCTGGCCGGCGTGGCCGCGAGCATGGGCCGGCAGACGCTGCGGTGTGCCTGCGATCATCATCAGGCAGGATAAGACGCCGAGCATGCGTATGAAGGCAAGCTCTCACGCACGCAGTCCGAGCATCGTCTCAAACCTCGGCTTCGGCGAAAATGCGGACGCACATCGCCGCGCCATGTCGCCGTGATAGCGCGCGAGCCAGTGTTCCGCCTGCGTCGGCGCGCCCGGCGGCAATCGCCGTGCAGCGGCGCGAGATAGATCGCCTCGTCGCGCCCTGCGGCATCGCGCCGCGCGCGCGCGCGCAGCCCATCGCGCGGCGATCGCCACGCACCTCGCGCGCCAGGTCGCGCAGGGTTCCGCCCTGCCACGGTGTCGCGAGCCCCTGCGCGCGGCACCGCGCGCGCGCAGCGCCTGGAAGTCGGCCAGCCAGGCGCGGCGCACGAGTGAGCTCGGCCGCTGCGGCGAGCGCCGCGCTCGTCATACAGCAGCCCGACCCAGAGCGCCGATTGCGCGAGCATCATCTCCGGCGTGCCGGCGTCGGCGCCGCGCATCTCCAGGAACCGCTTGAGCCGCACATCGGTGAACACGGTGGTCATGTGGTCGGCGAAATCGCCCACCGTCGCGCGTCCCGCCTGCTGGCCGATAGTCGCCCTGCCATGAAGTCGCGGAACGACCGGCCGGCCACGTCGACGTAGCGGCCGTCGCGGTAGACGAAATACATCGGCACTGTCGAGCAGCCACTGCGACGTAGCGCGCGAAGCCGAAATCCGTCGTCGAAGAACAGCGCGGGCATGCCGGTGCGGTCGGTGATCGGTGTCGGTCCAGACATGGGCGCGATAGGAGAGGAAGCCGTTCGGCCGGCCCTCGGTGAACGGCGAATTGGCGAACAGCGCCGTCGCCAGCGGCTGCAGCGCGAGCGAGACGCGCAGCTTGCGCACCATGTCGGCTTCGGAGGCGTAGTCGAGGTTGACCTGCACCGTGCAGGTGCGCGTCATCATGTCGAGGCCGAGCGTGCCGACCCGCGGCATGTAGCGGCGCATGATCGCGTAGCGGCCCTTCGGCATCCACGGCATCGCCGCACGCGCCTGGCGAGCGGATGAAAGCCGAGCGGCGCGAAGCCGAGGCCGAACGCGGCGACGCGGCGGCGCGCAGCGCGTCGAAATGCGCCGCCAGCTCGGCTGCGCGTCTCATGCAGGGTGCGAGCAGGCCGCCGGAAAGTTCGAGCTGTCCGGCCGGCTCCAGCGAGATCGAGGCGCCGTCGCGGCTGAGGCCGATCGGGTTGCCGCGATCGAGGATCGGCGTCCAGCCGCCGTGCCGACCAGCCGCTCCAGCACGGCGCCGGATGCCGTCGCGGCTCGTAGGGGGGTGGCGAGAGGTCGCTGCGCCGGAAGCCGAATTTCTCGTGCTCGGTGCCGATCACGAAGCTGTTCGCGCGGCTTGCAGCCGGCCGCGATGTAGTCGGTCAGCTGGCGGACCGACGTGATCGGCGTCGCGTCGGCGTCTCCCGGGTTGGACATCGGTGCTCCCAAGTGGTTTCTGGCTGCGCGTGCGTCTTAACCGCCGCCCGGCGCCTGCAACAGGGCCAGGCCGACGATGGCAGCCGTCTCGGCGCGCAGGATGCGCGGCCCGAGGCGAGGCCGGCATGACAAAGGGATGCCGGTACGCAGCTCGTCAAGCTCCGCCGGCGTGAAGCCGCCCTCCGGACCGATCAGCAGCGCCGGCCGGGCCGGCGCATGCGGCCGCAGCGGCGGCGCCGCGCTGCCGCTCCAGCGCCGCGAACAGGGGCCGCGCCGGCCGGCCAGTCGGCGAGCAGGCGCGGCGAGCCGCCGCGGCGGGCGCGATTGCGGGCACGGTCAGGCGCTCGCACTGCTCGGCGGCCTCGGTCGCGATCGCGGCAGCCGGCCGGCGTTCGGCGCGCGCGGCGTTGGTGCGCTCGGTAAGCACCGGCAGCAGCGCGGCGACGCCGAGCTCGGTCGCCTTCTGCACCACGAGATCGGTCGCGTCGCGCTTGCAGCAGGGCGAACAGCGAGCCACAGGTCCGGCTCCGGCGCCTGCGGGCGCAGCCGCGCTCGGCCTCGCACCCGGCGCGTCGCCGCGGCGAGCGACAGCGATGCGCGCCGCCCACTCGCCGTCGCGCGCCGTTGAACAGGCGCACCGCGCTCGCCGGCCGCGCGGCGCATCACGGTGCCGAGATAATGCGCCTGCGCCGGCGCGCCGAGCGACGCTCGGCGCCGGCGGCGAGCGGGTGCGGTGACGAAGAGGCGGATTGACCCGGCCATGCCGGGCGGCAGAGTAGCAGCGATGGACGCCCACACCGACATCGCCGCCACCGGCTGGGTCGCCCGCCTGCCGCGCGCGCTGGGTGCCCTACGCGCTGCTGGCGCGGCTCGACCGGCCGATCGGCGTCTGGCTGCTGTTCCTGCCCGGGCTGTGGGGCGATCCTGCTCGGCCGGCCGGCCGGCCGCGGCCGAGCCTGCGGCTGATCGCGCTGTTCGCCGTCGGCGCCGTGGTGATGCGCGCCGCCGGCTGCGTGGTCAACGACATGTGGGACCGCGACATCGACCGGCAGGTGGCGCGCACCGCCGGCCGGCCGCTCGCCTCCGGCGCCGTCTCGGCATGCGCGCAGGCGCTGGCGTTCCTGCGCGCGCTGCTGCTCGCGTCGGGCTTCTCGATCCTGCTGCAGCTCGACCCGCTGGCGCAGGCGCTCGGGGCGGCTTCGCTGCTGCTGGTGGCGCTCTATCCGCTGGCCAAGCGCGTCACCTGGTGGCCGCAGCTGGTGATGGGCTTCACCTTCGGCTTCGGCGCGCCGATGGGCTATGCCGCCGCAACCGGGCGGATCGATCGCGGCTGGCGCGGCGCTCTACGCCGCGGCGATCCTGTGGGATCTCGGCTTCGACACGATCTATGCGCACCAGGACCGCGAGGACGACGCGCTGGTCGGCGTGCGCTCCACCGCGCGCCTGTTCGGCGAGCGCACGCCGCGCCGTTCCTCGGCGCGTGCTACGCGGCGACGCTGGCGCTGCTGGCGCTGGCGGGCTGGCTGGCCGGGCTGTCGGGGCTGGTTCTATCCCGCGCTGGCTGCTGCCGGCGTGCTGCTCGCGCGGCAGGTGCGTGCGGCTCGACATCGACGATCCGGCGCTGCTGCCTGCGGCTGTTCCGCGCCAACCGCGAGGCTGGGCTGGCGGTCGGCGCTGGCGATCCTGCTCGGCCGGCTGTGAGCGACGCCGGAGGCGTTCGTGCCGGCCGCAGACGCGTGCTCGCGCGCGCGCCGCTGGTGCCGGAGATCGCGCTGCATCTGGCGACCGAGATCACGCCGATCTGGCAGGCGACGCGAGGACATGGCTGCACGCGCACAATGTCGAGCCGCCGTTCTGGGCGTTCGCCTGGCCGGGCGGGCAGGCGCTGGCGCGCCACGTGCTGGATCATCCGCGCGCTGGTCGCCGGCCGGCGCGTGCTCGATTTCGCCGCCGGCTGCGGGATCGCGGCGATCGCCTGCGCGCTGGCGGGCGCGGCGTCGGTGGAGGCGGCCGAGATCGACCCGCTCGCCGCCGCCGCGATCGCGCTGAACGCGCGCGCCAACGGTGTCGACGCTGCACGTGCTGGCCGAGGACGTGGTCGGCCAGCCCTGCCGCTGGGACCTGATCCTGTGCGGCGACGTCTGCTACGAGGCGCCGATGACCGCGCCACATCCTGCCGTGGCTGCGCGCGGATGGCGCGAGCAGGCGGAGGTGTGGATCGCCGATCCGGGCCGCGCCTACCTGCCGCGCGAGGGGCTGGCGCCGTTCGCGACTACGCCGTGCCGACCACGACCGAGCTGGAGGACCGCACCGAGCGCGTGGTGACCATCGCGCGGCTCGCGCCTATTCCCGCGCCAGCACCACGTCGTTGAGAAGCTGGCGAGGCCGCTGGGCGCGAAAGCGTGGCGCGCAGCGCCGCTCGTCATAGTCCTCGCGCACCCAGTCGAGGAACGGCTTGCGGCCCTCCGCGACTCGCCGCATACAGCACGAAGAAGGCGTCCAGCACGCCGGTGCGCGATGCGGTTGAAATGGCCGAAGCGCCAGCGAAAGCTGGCGCAGCGCGTCGCGCGCGGTGCCGCCCTCGAACAGCAGCGCGAGCCCGGCCGCGAGGCCGGCGCGGTCGGCGCCCGATTTGCAGTGCATCAGCGCCGGCGTCGCCATGTCGGAATAGATCGCATGGAAGCTGCAGGATGCGCGTCGCGATGCGGCGCACCGCGGCTCTCGAACGCCATGTCCACGATGTTCGAGCCCGAGCCGGGCCGCCGCATCGCGCGAGAGCGCGTCGGAGCCGCAGCGCTGCTCGCCGCGCAGGTTGATGAGCGTGCGCAGGCCATAGCGGCGCGCGAGTGCCGCGAGCCGCGCCGGGCGTCGGGTGGTTGCAGCGATAGAGTTTTCCCGGAACGACCTCGGCGAAATTGTCCCAGACCGTGCGGAACACGCCGTGATCGAGCAGCAGGCTGTCGAGCCACGCCGCGCGGCGCCCGTGCGGCGTGGTGACATCGCCCGCGAACATGGTCCCCGCGCGGCCTCAGCCCTGGCGCTCCAGCATGAGGGTCTTGATCTGCGCCGATCGCCTGCGCCGGATTGAGACCCTTCGGGCAGGTCTGGGTGCAGTTCATGATCGTGTGGCAGCGGTAGAGCTTGAACGGGTCCTGCAGCGCGTCCAGCCGCTCGCCGGTGGCCTCGTCGCGGCTGTCGGCGATCCAGCGATAGGCGGCCAGCAGCACCGCGGGCCCGAGATAGCGGTCGCCGTTCCACCAGTAGCTCGGGCAGGACGTGGTGCAGCAGAAGCACAGGATGCATTCCCACAGCCCGTCGAGCTTCGCCCGCTCCTCGCGGCTTTGCAGCCGCTCGGCGTCGGGCGGTGCCGGCGTGTCGGCCTTCAGCCACGGCTCGACGCTGCGCAGCTGCGCATAGGCCTGGGTCAGGTCGGGCACCAGGTCCTTCATCACCGGCATGTGCGGCAGCGGATAGATGCGCACCGCGCCGCTGCACCTCCTCGATCGGCTTGAGGCAGGCGAGCGTGTTGGTGCCGTCGATGTTCATCGCGCAACTGCCGCAGATGCCCTCGCGGCAGGAGCGGCGGAAGGTCAGCGTGGAATCGACCTCGTTCTTGATCTTGATCAGCGCGTCGAGAACCATCGGCCCGCAGGCGTCGAGGTCGATCTCAAAAGTGTCGAGCGCGCGGGTTCTCGCCGTCGTCGGGGTTCCAGCGATAGATCTTGAAGCTGCCGCACGCGCTTGGCGCCGGCGGGTGCCGCGTGCGTCTTGCCCGCGCGCGACCTTGCTGTTCGCGGGCAGAGTGAATTCGGCCATGCGGTTGTTGCCTTTCGCGCCCGCGCTCAGTACACCCGCTTCTTCGGCGGGAACACGGAAACCTCGTTGGTCAGCGTCTGCATCCGCACCGGGCGGTAGCCGAGCCGCACGCTGCCGTCGTCGTCGCACCAGGCGAGCGTGTGCTTCATCCAGTGCTGGTCGTCGCGCTCGGGAAATCGTCATGCGCGTGCGCGCCGCGGCTCTCCTGCCGCGCCTCGGCGCCGACCATGGTGGCCAGCGCGTTGCCCATCAGGTTGTGCAGCTCCAGCGCCTCCATCAGGTCGGAGTTCCAGATCAGGCTGCGATCGGAAACCGCCATGTCGCCGAGGCCGCGCCAGACGCCGCCATCTTCTCCACGCCCTGCTCAGGGTCGTGCTGTTGCGGAACACCGCCGCGTTGCTCTGCATCGTCCGCTGCATCTCAAGCCGGATGTCCGCCACTCGCGTGCTGCCCGCCGCATGGCGGACATGGTCGAACCGGCCGAGCGAATCCTCGCCCGCGCGCGGCGGCAGCGGCGCCTGGCTGGCGCCCGGGCGATACGTCTCGGCCACGCGGTGCGCGGCGGCGCGGCCGAACACGACCAGATCGAGCAGCGAGTTGGTGCCGAGCCGGTTCGCGCCATGCACCGAAACGCATGCCGCCTCGCCCACCGCGAACAGGCCGGGCACCACCGCGTCGGGATCGTCCGGCGTCGGGCAGAGCACCTCGGCGCGCACGTTGGTCGGAATGCCGCCCATGTTGTAGTGCACGGTCGGCAGCACCGGGATCGGCTGCTTGGTCACATCGACGCCGGCGAACACCCGCGCGGTCTCGGAAATGCCCGGCAGCCGCTCGTGCAGCAGGTCGGCGCCGAGATGTTCGAGGTGCAGCATGATGTGGTCGTGGTTCGGCCCGCAGCCGCGCCCCTCGTTGATCTCGATGCGTCATCGAGCGCGAGACCACGTCGCGGCTGGCCAGGTCCTTCGCGGTCGGCGCATAGCGCTCCATGAAGCGCTCGCCTTCGCAGTTGGTCAGGTAGCCGCCCTCGCCGCGCGCGCCCTCGGTGATCAGGCAGCCGGCGGGGAAGATCCCGGTCGGGTGGAACTGCACGAACTCCATGTCCTGGCACGGCAGCCCGGCGCGCAGCACCATGCCGGCGCCGTCGCCGGTGCAGGTATGCGCGGAGGTGCAGGAGAGATACGCGCGACCGTAGCCGCCGGTCGCCAGCACCGTCGCCTGCGCGCGGAAGCGATGGATCGACCCGTCCTCCAGGCACCACGCAATCACGCCGCGACAGGCGCCCTCATCCATGATCAGGTCGAGGGCGAAATACTCGACGAAGAACTCCACGCTATGCTTCAGGCTCTGCTGATAGAGCGTGTGCAGGATGGCGTGGCCGGTGCGGTCGGCGGCGGCGGCGGCGCGATGCGCCGGCGCCTTGCCGTAATCCTGCGTGTGGCCGCCGAACGGCCGCTGGAAGATGCGCCCGTCCTCGGTGCGGCTGAACGGGACGCCGAAATGCTCCAGCTCGTAGACCGCGGGAATCGCCTCGCGGCACATGTACTCGATCGCGTCCTGGTCGCCGAGCCAGTCCGACCCCTTGACGGTGTCGTACATGTGCCAGCGCCAGTCGTCCTCGCCCATGTTGCCGAGCGCGGCGCCGATGCCGCCCTGGGCGGCGACGGTGTGGCTGCGGGTGGGGAAGACCTTGGTGATGCAGGCGGTCTTCAGCCCGGCCGCGCCCATGCCCGAGCGTGGCGCGCAGGCCGGCGCCGCCGGCGCCCACCACCAGCACGTCGTAGGTGTGATCGATGACTTGTAGGCGCCGTTGGAAGGTTTGCTGATCGCGTTCATGGGATTTCCGCAACGGGCCGATCGCGCCGCGCCGCCTCAGGCCGTGGCCGCCAGCCGCACGATGGCAATAAGCGAAATCAGGCAAAGGATCGCCGCGGCACCCTGGATCGACAAGCACCAGCGCCATCCGCGCCCGCTCGCCGTGCACGTAGTCCTCGACCACGACCCTGAGGCCAAGCTGGGCATGGTGGAAGCTCGCCAGCACCAGGGCCGCGAGCAGGGCTGCGTTGATCGGGTGCGATGCCCAGTGCGCCACCACGCTGCGCGGCAAGCCGGCGAGGCGCAGCGCATCGATGACGAACCAGATCGTGAGCGGGACCAGCGCCACGGCGGTCACGCGCTGCGCCCACCAATGCCCCGTGCCCGCGCGGCCGGCGCCGAGGGCGCGCACCCGGCCGAGCTCGCTCCGCATCACCGAAATCTTGTCCGCTGCCGCCATCGGCGCCCTCACATCACGATGACGGCGACGATCCAGGTCAGCACCGTCAGCACCGCCGCCGCGATCACCACCGTCCAGCCGGAGCGGTGCACCACCGGCAGCGTGTAGCCCCAGCCGGCATCCCAGGCGAGGTGCCGCAGGCCGGAGCAGAAATGGTACCAGAGCGTCGCGGTCCAGCCGAACAGCAGGAGCAGCCCGACCGGCGAGCGCAGGAAGCCGGAGACCGTCGCATAGGCCGCCTCGCCCCTCGCCGCCGCGACCAGCCACCACACCAGCAGCAGCGTGCCGGCCGACAGCACGATGCCGGTCGCCCGATGCAGGATCGACAGGACGGTGGTGATCTGCGGCCGGTAGACCTGCAGATGCGGCGAGAGCGGGCGGCGCACCAGGCGACCGTCGCTCGCTCGCCCCAGCATCAGCGCGTCACGCGAGTCGGTCATCCGCGCCCACCTCCGGCTCTCCCCTTAGCCGCGCCGCAGCAGGGGGTCAACGCGGCCCGGATCAGCGCAACGGCGGCGCTCATGAGCCGAAGCGCAGCCCCGCCACTCCGGCCAGGATCAGCGCCACGCAGCCGACACGCAGCGCGGTGAGCGGCTCGCCCTCGATGGTGATGCCCCAGAACAGCCCGCCGGCCGCGCCGATGCCGGTCCAGACGGCGTAGACCGTGCCCATCGGCAGGCTGCGCAGCGCCTGCGACATCGCCCAGAAACTCACCGCCATCGCGGCGATGCAGGCGACGCTGAACCACAGCCGGGTGAACCCGTCGGTACGCTTGAGCAGCACCGTCCACGCCACCTCCATCAGGCCGGCGGCCGCCAGCCAGAGCCAGGGCATGGGCGCTCAGGCCGCCTTGCGCGCGAGCAGGCCCTGGGCCACCAGCGTCTCGGCGATCTGCACCGCGTTCAGCGCCGCGCCCTTGCGCAGGTTGTCGGCGACGCACCAGAACGCCAGCCCGTGCGCCACGGTCGGGTCGCGGCGGATGCGGCTGACGTAGGTCGCGTCCTCGCCCTGCGCACTCCAGCGGCGTGATGTAGCCGCCGTCCTCGCGCTCATCGAGCACCGTGATGCCCGGCGCCGCGCGCAGCACGGCCGCGCGCCTCGGCGACGGTCACCGGCGCTCGAACTCCACCGTCATCGCCTCGGCATGGCCGATGAACACCGGCACGCGCACGCAGGTCGCGATCACCTGGATGTCGGGGTCGAGGATCTTCTTGGTCTCGACCACCATCTTCCACTCCTCCTTGGTCGAGCCGTCGTCCATGAAGCGGTCGATATGGGGGATGCAGTTGAAGGCGATCTGCTTGGTGAACTGCTCGCGGCGCGACCGGGTCGTGCACCAGGCTCGCGCGGGTCTGCGGCGAGCAGCTCGTCCATGCCCTCCTTGCCGGCGCCGGAGACCGACTGATAGGTCGCGACCACCACCCGGCGCATCCGGAACCGGTCGTGCAGCGGCTTCAGCGCCACCACCATCTGGATGGTCGAGCAGTTCGGGTTGGCGATGATGCCGCGCGCGGATGCGCGTCGAGCGCCTGCGGGTTGACCTCCGGCACCACCAGCGGGACGTCGGGCTCCATGCGGAACTGGCTCGGTGTTGTCGATCACCATGCAGCCGGCGGCGGCGGCGCGCGGCGCGTGCACGGCGGAGACCGCGGCGCCGGGGCTGAACAGGCCGATGTCCCAGCCGGCGAAGTCGAACTGCTCCAGGCTCTGCACGTTCAGCACGGTCTCGGTCGCCGAACGAGACCTGCGCCCCGGCCGAGCGGCCGGAGGCGAGCGGCGGCCACCTCGCTCACCGGGAAGTCGCGCTCGTCCAGGGTCTTGAGCATCTCGCGCCCGACCGCCCCGGTGGCGCCGACGACCGCGACCCTGTAGCCCATGGGAAACCCTCCTCGTCCGTCCCTATCGCCTAGCCGGCGGTGGGCGCGCGAGACAAGCGGGCTTCGTGCGCGGCAGATCAGCCCTGCGGCCCGCTCAGCCTTGCAGCCCGGCCTCCAGCGCCGCCAGCCGTGCCTCCGCCGCCGCCGCCGTCTCCGCCTCCAGCGCCCGGTATTCGGTGACGATCGCGCGCCCGCCGGGGTCAGCCGCGCGCCGCCGCCACCGGCCCCGCCGGCGGCCGTCGCTGACCACCGGCCGGCCGACATGCTGGTTGAGGTCCTCCACCAGCTCCCAGGCCCGCCGGTACGGACATGCGCAGCGCCCGGCCGGCGCCGGAGATCGAGCCGGTGCGCGCGATCGCCTCCAGCAGCGCCACCTTGCCCGGGCCGATTCGCACGCCGGAGGCGAGGTCAATGCGGATGATGATGCGCCGGCTGGCGGCGGGGGCGGCGGAGCGGGACGGCGTGACGGTCACCGCGCCCCCCGGTGCGGGCGCGGAGCAGGCTGCCTCGGGCGGCACGCGACGGAGGGAAGCTGCAGCCGCCATGACGTCACCTGCTGTCATGCCGAAGGACGAAGGGGTGCCGGAACGACCATCGCGATCCGCTGCCGGGCGCACGGACCGGCGCCGCCGCCCCGCCGCCCGGTCATCACGGACCCGTTTCCGCTGTAGCGCGGCATGCGCCGGCTGTCCATCTTCGGCCGCGTGGGGCCGCTCAGGCCGGGCGCGCCACGCCCTCGCCGCAGGCGTCCGACGCGTGCGTCGCCAGCCAGACGCGCCGGGCCCCCGGCTCGTGCCCCGGCCGCGGCGCATGGCGCGCGCAGTAGCCCGCCTGCCGCCACCACGCGCGCGGCTGATCGACGAAATCGGTCGGGCGCAGCACGCCGCCGGCGCCCGGCCGCATCCAATAGATGCAGGCGCCGCACGAAATCATCGCCGCGCGCCCGGCGCCCGGCTCGCCGTCGCCGCAGCCCTGATCCGCGCGGGTCTCCGACCAGTGCGCCACCGCCGCGTCGCCCTCCACCGGGCACGGCGCGTGCCGGCGGCAGACGCCCAGCGTCGGGTTCAGCCGGCCCCAGAAGGCGCAGGCAGTGCAGTGCAGCGGACCCCGGCCCGTACCTGGCTGTTCCATCGCGATCCCCCGTGCCCGCGACGCCCCGGCATAGGCTATTCGCATACGCCGGCAACCGTGGCCCTATGAATTGTTTTATTTGTGCACGCTGATAGCGGACGCCTAAGCCGCGCTCAGATCCGGTCGGCACAGGCGACCGCGCCGGCCGCCAGCAACCGGGGTCGCGAGCGAAAGCGGGGTCTGTCGATGATCGAGCAGGAGCGCGTGGTGGCGCCGCCCGACTACGGGTCCAGCACGGCCACAAGCCGAACATCCTCCTCGTCGAGGATGACCAGAGCATCGCCGACGAGGTCCGCGACGACCTCGGCGAGCCGCGGCTATACCGTCGAGCATGTGGCCGACGGCGCGGCCGGCCTGCACGCGGCGCAGGCGCTGCACTACGACCTCCTGATCGTCGATCGCATGCTGCCCGAGCTGGACGGGCTTGCCGTGATCGAGACGCTGCGCGCCGAGCAGGTCCGCACGCCGGTCCTGGTGCTGAGCGCGCTCGGCGCCGTCGACGACCGCATGCGCGGCCTCAAGGCGGGCGGCGACGACTATCTGACCAAGCCGTTCGCGTTGGGCGAGCTGACCGCGCGGATCGAGGCGCTGTTGCGCCGCCCGGTCGAGACCGCGCGCCACGGTGCTGCGGGTCGGCGCCGCTGTCGCTCGACCTGATCGACCGCACCGCGCGCGCGCGGCGAGCGCGCTCATCGAATTGCTGCCGCGCGAGTTCAAGCTGCTGGAATATCTGATGCGCCGGCCCGACCGCGTCGTGACGCGCGACATGATGCTGGAGGACGTGTGGAACTACCGCTTCCTGCCGCAGACCAATCTGGTCGACGTCCATATCGGCAAGCTGCGGCGCAAGATCGACGCGCCGGGCGAGGCGCCGCTGATCCGCGGCGTGCGCGGCGCCGGCTTCATATTCCGTGTTCCCGACTGAGATCTTCCGCACCGCGCAGTTCCGCCTGGCGCTGGCGTTCACCGCCGGAATCGCCGTCGTCAGCATGGTGCTGTGCGTCTTCCTCTCCTGGCAGACGATGGTGTTCCGCACCGCGCGGATCGACAGCTACCTCGAAAGCGCAGCCGAAGCGCTGGCCGCCGAGACGCCGAAGGAAATCGACCGCGCGGTCGCACGCCAGCTCGCCGGCAATCTCGTTCGCATCAGCTTCGTGGGCCTGTTCACGCCGGAGGGCGTGCGCATCGCGGCAATCTGCACGCATCTGCCGGTCAGACCTGCCGCGTGGATGGTGTCGCGCATCCGGTGAGCGCCACCGGCATCGAGCCCTACGACGAGTTTCGCGGTGGTGCGCGCGGTGGCCCGCGCCGTGCCGGACGGCAATATCCTGGTGATCGCGCGCGACATCGACGTGCTGAGCCGAGCTGCGCGTGCCGGTGCTGCACGCGCTGGAGCTGGGCCTGATCCCGGCCCTGCTGCTCTCGCTCGGCGCCGGCGCGCTGCTCAGCCGCCGGGCGCTCGACCGGGTGAAGGCGGTGCACGAGCGGATCGAGCGGATCATGTCCGGCGCGCTGCACGAACGGCTGCCGACGCGCGGCACGCGCGACGACCTCGACCGCCTCGCCGCCAGCGTCAACCGCATGCTCGACCGGATCGAGCAGCTGCTGCACGACGTCAAGGGCGTCGGCGACAACATCGCGCACGACCTGCGCACGCCGCTCGCCCGCGCCCGCGCCAAGCTGGAGCGGGGCAGCCGCGCGGCGCAGGATCTGCACGGCCTCCGCGCGGTGGCGGAGACGGCGGTGGGCGATCTCGATCAGGCGATCGGCATCATCAACGGCCCTGCTGCGGATCGGCGAGATCGAGAGCGGGCGCCGCCGCAGCGGCTTCGGCGAGGTGCGCTTCGCCGACCTGGCACGCGAGGTGTTCGATCTGTATCAGCCAGTGAGCGAAGAGGGCCGGCTGCGACTCACGCTCGACATCCAGAGCGACCCGGTGGTGCGCGGCGACGGCGAACTGCTGCTCGAGGCGGTGGCGAACCTCGTCGACAACGCGATGAAATTCACGCCGCCGGGCGGCGCGGTGCGGCTGCGTGGTGGGCGAGGAGGCCGGCCAGCCAGCGATCCGCGTGGAAGATAGCGGCCCCGGCATTCCCGCCGCCGAGCGCGATGCGGTGATGCGCCGCTTCTACCGCGCCGAGACCAGCCGCCACACGTCCGGCAACGGGCTCGGTCTCAGCATCGTGGGCGCGATCGTGCAGTTGCACGACTTCCGGCTGATCCTGCGCGAGCCGCCACTGCGCAGCGGCGCGGTGTTCGCGATCGTGGCGGAGGCCGCAACGGCCTCCCGCCGCGCCTCGGGTCGGCACCGAGGCACCGGCACGCCCACCGGCAGCACCCACCGACGCCGCTCGACCCGATCTGCCGGACCGGCCGGGCACGGCGGCATCTGCCGGCCCGGCCGCCCCGTCGCTCATTGGAACGGCAGATAGCGGAAGCTGAAGAGGAACATGTTTGCGTCGCTGGTCGGCGTGGTCTGGCTGCCCGCCGGCACGGTGACGCCCGTCGGCTTGAACAGGCCGGAGAAGGCGCTTCGCCCAGATATTGGTACTGGGCGCCCATCTGCATGGTGCCGTAGCTGCCCTTCAGGAAGCGCCACCAGAACCCGATCGTCCCCTCGACCACGCCGGAAGTGTTGGCGCTGCAGCCGAGCGGGCTCAGCTCGACGCCGCAGCCGGCGAGGTTCACGTTCGGGTTGCCATAGCCGACGTTGACGCCGCCCACCGACTGGTAGTTGCGATAGGTCTGCTCGGTGCCGGCATAGGCGTAGATGTCCACCGCCGGGACCGGATGGCCGACGAGGCCGCCCATCACCTGGTATTCCTGCAGCGGCTCGATCTTGCCGGCGGCGTCGAATGTCGCGTCGGGCAACTGCGCCGAGCCGTAGCGCCCGATGCCGGAACCGACCAGGCCACTCACCTGGAAGTCGAGCTTCTTCGAGATCACCGGCAAGATCAGGCCGCCGCCGATGCCGCCGCCCACGGTGTTGTAGTTCGTGCCCCCGCCGATGTTGGAGACCCGGCCGCCCAGGAAGCGCATCAGGCCGTAGAGTTCATAGTGACCGAAGCCGGGATCGACGGCGACTTTCGCAATAATGTCCGGCGCGTTGTTGTCGCTATACGCCTGCCCCGAGTTCACGTTCGACCCGCCGCACTGCGTGTATTCCAGCGTCCCGCCAGGCACCGTCGGCTGCGTGCCGGCCGGACAGCTCGTCGAACTCGAGAAGGTCGTCTGCGGCTCTTCCAGCGACAGGCCGGCGGTGACATGGTCGTTGTCGAATCCCTTCACCACGCGAAGCTGCGTCTGCCGTGCCCAGTTGAAGCCCACGACGTACTGCGCGTCGATGGTCAGCGGCACGTTCTCCTGCCGCGGTACCAGCCCGATGCGGTACATCGTGGCAAGGCTCCAGGACTGGCCGCCGAGGACATACAGATCGAGGTCGCTGCGCGCGTAGGTCGCGTACGCCTCGCGGATGCGCAGCGTGTAGCTGTTGCTCTCGTTGGAATTCGACGATGAGCCCGCGCTCAGGAAGTCCATCGAGAAGTAGCCGGCGAGCTTGGTCACATCATCCGGCTGCCCCTGCGCGAGCAGGGTCAGGCGGCTCTGCTGCGCGCTCATGCGAAATTCGGGAACGTAATAATTGGGATTGTTACGGAACGGGATTCCGGTGTTGAAGTTGGAATTGATGCTCGCCGCCTGGTTGCGGGAGCGCCACACACCCTCCGCCGCGGTGAACCCGCCGAGTGTGACGGTTACGCCGCCGACCTGGAACGTTCCCTGCGGCAGCGGCGGCTTCGCCGGTTCAGGCGGGGGTGCCGGCGGGGCTGCGGCGGCCTGCGCCTGCGCGGCGGCGGCCTGGGCCTGCGCCTGAGCCGCCTGGGCCTGCGCCGCTTTCGCCTGGTCCTGTGCGGCCTTCACCGCCCGATCGCGCGCGCCGAGCTCATTCTTTAGGTGCGACAATTCCGACTGCAGCGCCTTGATCTGGCTCTCGATGGCCTGGATCTGGGTATCGGTCTGCGCGGCGGCGGGGCGGCTCAGACCGACCGCCGTGAGTGCGGAGGCCGCCAGCAGGGCGGACCGGAGGAATTTTGTTCTGTTCATGCAAACCTCGGCGGGTACAGGCAGGGGTGGGCACCGCTGCTCACGCGCGCGGCATCAGGAACCTAGTTGCCGCCTCGCAACCCGTGTGTGGCATGATGATGACAATTGCCGCGCTGCGGCAGCGCGGTGGGAATTGGAATCGGAGGTGAAAATGCGGCTAAATCAGAATATAGATGCCCCTATCTCATGCGGAGGCTAATGGCGCCCCCCATGCCTGCCGCAGTGAGCCAAAAGTGTTGTACGATCCGGTGGTCGCAATAGTGACAATGCGCTATTGCGTCAGCCTGAAGCCCTGCCGGGGGAACGGGGTCTAGCCGAATGGTCGCGATCGTCAGCATCGCGCTGCGCCGGCCCTACACGTTCATCGTGCTGGCGATGCTGATCCTGATTTTCGGCGTGCTGTCGGCGCTCCGCACGCCCACCGACATCTTCCCCAATATCGGCATTCCGGTCATCAGCGTCGGTTTGGACCTATAACGGCCTGCCGCCGGACGACATGTCCGGCCGCGTCGTCTATTACTACGAGCGTTCGGTGACCACCCAGGTCAACGACATCGAGCACATCGAGAGCCAGTCGCTGCCCGGCTACGGCATCGTCAAGATCTTCTTCCAGCCGACGGTCAACATCAACGCGGCGCTCGCCCAGGTCACGGCGGCGTCGCAGACCGTGCTGAAGCTGCTGCCGGCCGGCATCACGCCGCCTTACGTGCTGAGCTTCAACGCCTCCAGCGTGCCGATCCTGCAGCTCGCGCTGTCCAGCAACACGCTGCCCGAACAGACGCTGTTCGACTATGCGCAGAACTTCATTCGCCCGCAGCTTGCCGCCGTCGCCGGCGCCGCGATCCCCTCGCCGTACGGCGGCAAGGTGCGGCAGGTGCAGATCGACATCAACCAGCAGGCGCTGCAGGCCTATCGGCCTGTCGGCGCAGGACGTCGTCGAACGCGCTCGCGCGCGCAGAACCTGATCACTCCGGTCGGCACCGAGAAGATCGGCAAGTTCGAATACACGGTGCAGCTGAACGACAGCCCGAACGCGGATCGCCGAACTCAACGACCTGCCGATCAAGAAGGTCAACGGCACCATCGTCTACATGCGCGACGTGGCCTTCGTGCACGACGGCTATCCGCCGCAGATCAACATGGTGCGCGTCAACGGCAGCGCGCGCCGTGCTGATGACGATCCAGAAGGCCGGCTCCGCCTCGACGCTCGACGTCATCAACGGCGTCAAGCGCTTGCTGCCGCGGATCCGCGAGTCGCTGCCGCCGGGCATGGAGCTGCACGCGGTCGGCGACCAGTCGGTGTTCGTGACCGACGCGGTGTCGGGCGTGATCCGCGAGGGCGCCATCGCCGCCGCCCTGACCGGGCTGATGATCCTGATGTTCCTCGGCAGCTGGCGCTCGACGCTGATCATCACGATCTCGATCCCGCTCGCCATTCTGGCCTCGATCACGATGCTGTCCGTGCATCGGCGAGACGATCAACGTGATGACGCTGGGCGGGCTCGCGCTCGCGGTCGGCATCCTGGTGGACGACGCGACGGTGACGATCGAGAACATCAACTACCACCTGGAGCAGGGCAAGGAGATCGAGACCGCGATCATGGACGGCGCGCGGCAGATCGTCGTGCCGGCGACCGTCTCGCTGCTGTGCATCTGCATCGTGTTCGTGCCGATGTTCGGCCTGGGCGGCGTCGCCGGCTTCCTGTTCCGCCCGCTCGCCGAGGCGGTGGTGTTCGCGATGATCGGCTCGTATCATCCTGTCGCGCACGCTGGTGCCGACGCTGGCCAACTACCTGCTGCGCGCCCAGGTGCAGCACGGCCAGACGCATGGCGATGCCGGCGCGCGAGCCGCCGCCGCCCCGCGCAACCCGCTGGTCGCGCTTCCAGCGCGGCTTCGAACACCGGTTCGAGCAGATCCGCGGGGCGCTATCGCGAGCTGCTCGGACATCGCGCTCGGCCATGCCGCTGGAGCTTCGTCGATCGGCTTCCTGGTCCGTGGTGTTGCGTCTCCTTCGGCCTGGTGCCATTCCTCGGGCAGAACTTCTTCCCGACGACGGATGGCGGCCAGATCAAGCTGCATGTGCGCGCTCAGACCGGCACCCGGATCGAGGAGACCGCGCAAGCCTGTGCGACGAGGTCGAGAGGCGGTCGTCGGCAGATCATCCCGCCGCGCGAGCTCGACAGCATCGTCGACAACATCGGCCTGCCGATCAGCGGCATCAACATGGCCTACAGCAATTCCGGAACGATCGGCGTCGAGGACGCCGACATCCTGATCACGCTGGAAGCCCGACCACGCGCCGACCGCGGACTACGTGCAGACGCTTGCGCGAGCGGCTGCCGCGGCAGTTCCCCGGCACGCACCTTCGCCTTCCTGCCCGGCCGACATCGTCACGCAGATCCTGAATTTCGGCCTGCCCGCGCCGATCGACGTGCAGATGATCGGCACGCGACCTGAGGCCAACCGCGCCTACGCCGAACAAGCTGTTCGCAGCGCATCCGGACAGATACCGGGCATCGCCGATGCGCGCATCCAGCAGGCCTTCAACGCGCCGACGCTGAATGTGGACGTCAACCGCTCCTTCGCGAGCGCTGGTCGGCCTGACCGAGCGCGACGTCGCCGACGAGCATGCAGGACGACGCTCGCCGGCAGCATCCAGACCGCGCCGACGTTCTGGCTCGAACCGCAAGACCGGCGTCTCCTATCCGATCGTCGTGCAGATGCCGCAATACCGGATCGACACCATCGGCGAGCTGAACAACATGCCGATCACCGCCGAGCGGCAGGCACGCAGCTTCTGGGCGCCCTGGCGACCGTGCGCCGGGTGCCCAGCAGCGCGGTGGTCTCGCACTACAACGTGCAGCCGGTCATCGACATCTATGCCGCCGCCCACGGCCGCGACCTCGGCGCCGTCGCGGCCGACATCCAGCGCGAGATCCTGCACGACACGCGCGCAGCGAGGTGCCGCCGCGGCACGACGCGTGCGCTGGCGCGGCCAGGTCACGACGATGACCAGCGCCTATGGCCAGCTGATCTTCGGCCTCGGCTTGGCGGTCGTGCTGATCTATCTGCTGATCGTCGTCAACTTCCAGTCCTGGCTCGATCCGTTCGTCATCATCACGGCGCTGCCGGCGGCCCTCGCCGGGATCGTCTGGATGCTGTTCGTCACCGACACCACGCTCTCGGTGCCGGCGCTGACCGGCGCGATCATGTGCATGGGCGTCGCGACCGCGAACAGCATCCTGGTCATCAGCTTCGCGCGCGAGCAGCTCTGGCGCACGGCGCTCGACGCCGTGACCGCCGCCGCGATGGAAGCCGGCGTCACCCGCTTCCGCCCGGTGCTGATGACGGCGCTGGCGATGATCATCGGCATGGCGCCGATGGCGCTGGGCGCCGACCAGAACGCGCCGCTCGGCCGCGCGGTGATCGGCGGCCTGATCTTCGCGACGATCGCGACGCTGTTCTTCGTTCCGACCGTCTTCAGTCTCGTGCACCGCCACGACCGGCCGCAGCGTGCATCCGGGCGGCCAGGAGCGAGCGAGCCCGCCGCCACTGCCTCCTCCCACTGACGCACGGACGCTTCATGCGCGACATATCCTCGGACCGCCCGCTGGAGCCTGCGCCGCGCCGCTTCGCCACGCTCAAGGTTGCCGCCGTCGTGGCGCTGATCGCCGCCGGCGCGATCGCCGGCGTCCGGCATCCTGGAGCGCGACAGCACAACGAGCGCCGGACCTCGCGCAATGGACCGACGCGCAGGCGATCCCCACCGTGGCCTCGTGCGGCCGAAGCCGCGAGACCAAGGCGCAGGCGCTGTCGTTGCCCGGCGACGTCAACGCTTGGTTCGAGGCGCCGATCTATGCGCGCGTGCCCGGCTACCTAAAGAATTGGTACAAGGATATCGGGGCCAAGGTGAAGGCCGGCGAACTGCTTGCCGAGATCGACACGCCCGACCTCGATCAGCGCTCGACCAGGCCAAGCAGGAGCTCGAACACGGCGGTCGCCAACGCCAAGCTCGCCGAGGTCACGGCCAAGCGCTGGCAGGCGCTGCTGCCGTCCCAGTCGGTCTCGCAGCAGTCGGTGGATGAGAAGGTGGCCGACGCCGTGGCGCAGAAGGCCCTGGTCGCGGCGGCGCAGGCCAATGTCGGCCGGCTCGAGGCGCTGGAGAGCTTCAAGCGCATCACCGCGCCGTTCGATGGCGTCGTCACCGCGCGCGGGACCGATATCGGCGCGCTGATCAATGTCGGCGCCGGCGCGGGGCCGGAGCTGTTCGCGGTCGCCGACATCCACCAGATGCGCGTCTATGTCCGCGTGCCGCAGAGCTTCTCCGCGCGAGATCAGGGATGGGCAGAAGGCGACCCTGACGCTGCCGCAGTATCCCGACCGCAGACATTCGACGCGACCGTGCTCACCACCTCGAACGCGATCAACCCCGAGAGCCGCACGGTGCTGGTCGAACTCGTGGCCGACAATCCGGACGGCAAGCTATGGCCCGGCACCTTCGCGACGGTGCAGCTTCGACCTGCCGCCGACACCGCGGGTCGATGGAAATTCCGACCAGCGCGCTGCTGTTCCGCTCGGCCGGGCTGCAGGTTGCGATGGTCGGCGCCGGACAACCGGTCGCGCTGAAGCCGGTCCAGGTCGGGCGCAATTTCGGCACCAAGGTCGAGGTGCTGTCCGGCATCACGCGCCGATGACCGCGTCATCGACAGCCCGCCGGACTCGATCGTGCAGGGCCAGCGGGTGAAGCCGGTCGAGCCGAGTCCGCACGGCGACACCCCGCCCTCCCCCGCCGGCCCGGCGAGACCCCGCACCGATGAAGGCTCGCCTCGCCGCGCTGGCCGCCAGCGCGGCCCTGCTCCTCGCCGGATGCGACCTCGCGCCGCCCTACAAGGCGCCGACCGTCGATCGTGCCCGTCTCCTACCGCGACCGCACGATCTGGCACGCCGCGACGCCGGCCGACACGATGCCGCGCAGCGACTGGTGGGTGGCGTTCCACGAGCCGGACCTCGACCGGCTGCAAGGCGAGCTGCTCGCCCGCAACTTCACCCTCGCGAGCGCCGCGGCGACCTACGACCAGGCGCGGGCGAACGCGGCGGCCGCGCGCTCCGGGCTGTTTCCGCAGGTCAACGCGGGTGCCGAGATCAGCTACAATCGCCAGTCGGAGCATCGGCCGCTGCGCAGCCCGAACCAGCCGACCTACTACGGCGCCAACACCGTCGGCGCCGCGGTCGGCTATGAGGTCGATCTGTGGGACCAGATCCACAACCAGGTCGTCGCCGGCAAGGTCTCGGCGCAGGCGAGCGCCGCGGACCTCGCCTTCATCCGGCTCAGCCTGCAGGCCGAACTCGCCAACGACTACCTGCTGCTGCGCGGCCTCGATGCGCAGGAGAAGCTGCTCGACAACACCGTCACCGCCTATCGCCACGCCCTCGACGTGGTGCAGAACCGCTTCAGGGGGCTCATCGCCTCCGGCGTGGACGTGTCGCGGGCCCAGACCGAGCTCGAATTCGGCGCGCGCCCAGCTCGACGACATCCGCGGGCGGCGCGCGCTGGCGGAGCATGCGATCGCGACCCTGGTCAGCGTTCCCGCGCCCGCCTTCTCGCTGCCGCGCGACCCGTCGGCGATCCGCATGCCGCCGCTGCCGCAGGGCATTCCCTCGGTGCTGCTGCAGCGCCGCCCCGACATCGCCGGCGCCGAGCGTCGGGTGGCCGCGGCCAATGCCGACATCGGCGTCGCGCGCGCGGCCTTCTATCCGAACATCTCGCTCAGCGCGCTCGGCGGCTTCCAGTCGACGGCGCTGAGCATGCTTCAACCTGCCGAACAGCATCTGGTCGCTCGGCCCCGGCCTGACGCTGCCGATCTTCCGCGGCGGGCTGCTGCGCGCCGAGGAGGCGGCCGCGGTCGCGCAGTTCAACGTTGCCGCCGCCAACTATCGCGGCACGGTGCTCACCGCCTTCCAGGAGGTGGAGGACGCGCTGGCGCAGCTGCACTGGCTCGGCGCCGAGCTGGTCGATGACCAGCGCGCGGTGGCCGCGGCGCAGCGCACGCTCGACATGGCGATGGCGCTGTTCGTGGACGGCGCGAGCAGCTACCTGGAGGTGGCGGTGGCGCAGGAGCAGCTGCTGGGCGCGCAGGAATTGCTGCTCGAACTGCAGACGCAGTATCTGCAATCCGGCGTGCGACTGATCCGGGCGCTGGGTGGCGGCTGGAGCGACCGCGACCTGCCGGCGCCCGACAGCACGCCGCTGCTGCACGTCGATCTGCAGCCCTGAAGCGCCCTCAGCGGCGCGGGAACGGCACCACGGCGCCGCGGCCCGTCACGGCCGGCACCGGCCGCCGCGGCGGCGGGGGGACTGGCGGCGGAAAGACGGCGGCGCGCGAACGCGGCGGCGGGATGTCGCGCACCCAGGCGGCGTACACCGCACGGGCGCGCGCCCGGGCCGCTTCCGCCTGCGCCCGCCGCGCGTGGCGCCCGCGCCACCAGCGCCGCAGTTCGCGCCCGAAAAACCATACATAGGCCGTGGACCACAGCACCGCCGCGAGCGTGGCGAGGGCGGCGTTCATGGCCCGGCCGCGCGCCTCAGCGCCCGGTCATGATCCGCTCGACCAGCTGGCGCACCGTCGGGATGAAGCCGTTGCTGTAGAACGGATCGGAGCCGAAGCGAAAGGCGTTATGGCCGCTGAACATCAGGTTGTGCTCCATCGCCTCGTCGCTCGTCCGCCCCGTGCGCGATGTCCTGCAGCGTCTTCTGGATGCAGAAGCTGCGCGGGTCGGCCTTCTTGCCGTTGGAGAACTCCGGCTCGTGCTGCGCCCAGTTGGAGAAGCGGCACTGGCTCAGGCAGCCCATGCAGGCCACCTGGTCGGCCAGGATCTCCCGCGCCTTCTCCGGCGTGACGAAGATCAGCGTGCTGTCGGGCGTGCGCAGCGCCTCGGTGAAGCCCTTCCGCCTCCCAGCGCCGCACATGCTCGCGGTCGGTCGGCGTGAGATAGACCGGGCGCTTGCGCGGCCCCACGCCGTATTCGGCGGTGTGCTCGCCGATCGTGCTCGGTCGGTATAGGCGACCTGCCGCTCGTTGCGCTCGCGCAGCTCGCGCAGGAAGCCGTTGTTGACCGCCGAGGAATAGAAGCCGGTCGGGCTGAAGTGGTTGAGGAAGACGTCGCCTTCCTTGAGCGTCAGCAGCTTGCGCTTCCAGGCGTCGGCCGATCGGGCTTTCCTTGGTCAGCAGCGGGCGGGTGCCGAACTGGAAGGCGATCGGGCCCGAGCTCGGGATTGTCGATCCAGTCCTCCCACTCCTCCAGCCACCACACGCCGCCGGCCATGATGATCGGCGTGTCGTCCGAGCCCGAACTCGCGCATCAGCTTGCGCAGCGCGACGCACGCGCGGGATACGGGTCTTCCGGGCTGCTCCGGGTCCTCGCTGTTGGACAGGCCGTTATGGCCGCCGGCCAGCCAGGGGTCCTCGTAGACCACGCCGCCGAGCAGGTCGGCGGCCTTGTGATAGGCGCGCTTCCACAGCGCGTTGAAGGCGCGCGCCGAGGAGACGATCGGGTAGTAGTAGACGTTGAACCGCGCGGCGATGTCGGACAGCCGGTAGGGCATGCCGGCGCCGCAGGTGATGCCGTGGATCAGGCCCTTCGCCCCTTCCAGCACGCCGGTGATGATGCGCTCGGCGCCGCCCATCTCCCACAGGATGTTGGCATGGATGCGGCCCGCAGTTGCCGGCGATCTCATAGGCGCGCCGGGCCTGGGCGATGCCGCCCGCGATCGCGTAGCGACCAGCTCCTCGTGCCGCTCGCGGCGGGTGCGGCCGTGATAGACCTGCTCGATGATCCGGCCCTGGTCGTCGTAGCTGTCGGCGTTGACCGCACTGAACGTGCCGACGCCGCCGCTCGCCGCCCAGTGCCCGGCCGTGATGCCGTTGGAGATGGAGACGCCCTTGCCGCCTTCAACCAGCGGCAGCACGCTCCCTGCCGCCGATGCGGATCGGGTTGATCGCCTTCATCGCGCCTGCCCCATCGGGTCCACTCCCGGCATCGCCGGCTTGGTCACAGCAGTGTAATGCAAGCGGCGCCCGGCCGCATCCCCGGCCTCGGGGTGCGCGCCGGGCGCCGGCCCGATCACTCGGCCACCGCCTCGCGCTCGCGACGCTCGCCGCGGCCGCCCTTCGGCCCGACCTTCTCGCTGATGTCCTCGCCGGTCGCCTGATCGACCACGCGCATCGACAGCTTCACCTTGCCGCGCTCGTCGAAGCCGATCACCTTCACCTTCACCGGATCGCCGATGTTGACGACGTCGGTCGTCTTGTTGACCCGGCCCTGCGCCAGCTCGCTGATGTGCACGAGCCCGTCGCGCGAGCCGAGGAAGTTCACGAAGGCGCCGAAATCGGCGGTCTTCACCACCTTGCCGTTGTAGATCACGCCGACCTCGGGCTCGGCGACGATGCCGCGGATCCAGTCGATCGCCGCCTGCGCCGCGGTCGGCCTCGGTCGCCGCGATCTTGATCGTGCCGTCATCCTCGATGTCGATCTTGGCGCCGGTCTGCTCGACGATCTCGCGGATCACCTTGCCGCCGGTGCCGATCACGTCGCGGATCTTGTCCTTCGGCACGTTGATCACGTGTGATGCGCGGCGCGGTGCGCCGCCACCTCGCCGCGCGCCGCCGGTCAGCGCCTTCGCCATCTCGCCCAGGATGTGCATCCGCCCGTCGCGCGCCTGGTCGAGCGCGACGCGCATGATCTCCGGCGTGATCGAGGTGATCTTGATGTCCATCTGCAGGCTGGTGACGCCCTGCTCGGTGCCGGCGACCTTGAAGTCCATGTCGCCGAGATGGTCCTCGTCGCCGAGGATGTCGGAGAGCACGGCGTAGCCGCGGTCCTCCTTGATCAGCCCCATGGCGATGCCGGCGACCGGGCGCAGCAGCGGCACGCCCGGCATCCATCAGCGCGAGCGAGCTGCCGCAGACCGTCGCCATCGAGGAGCAGCCGTTGCTCTCGGTGATCTCGCTGACCACGCGCAGCGTGTACGGGAACTTGTCCTTCGCCGGCAGCAGCGGATGGACGGCGCGCCAGGCGAGCTTGCCGTGGCCGATCTCGCGCCGGCCCGGGCTGCCCATGCGGCCGGCCTCGCCCACCGAATACGGCGGGAAATTGTAGTGCAGCATGAAGTGCTCGCGGTACTCGCCTTCCAGCGCGTCGATGATCTGCTCGTCCTGCGCCGGTGCCGAGCGTGGCCACGCACAGCGCCTGCGTCTCGCCGCGGGTGAACAGCGCGCTGCCGTGCGCGCGCGGCAGCACGCCGACCTCGGCGACGATCGGGCGCACGGTCTTGGTGTCGCGGCCGTCGATGCGCAGGCCGGTGTCGAGGATGGCGTTGCGGACGATGTCGGCTTCGAGATCCTTGAACGGCGGCCTTGGCCTTGTCGGCGTCCAGCCCCTCGGCGGTGAGCGCGGCGAGCGCAGCCTGCTTGGCGGCGGCGACCTGCTCCTGGCGGACCTGCTTCTGCGTCTCCTTATAGGCCTCGGTCAGCGACGCGCGGGCCAGCGCGTCGACGCGGGCGGCGAGCGCCGGTCCGCCTCGGCTCGGCTCCGGCAGCGGCCAGGGCTCCTTCGCGGCGTGCTCGGCCAGCTCGATGATCGCCTGGATCACCGGCTGGAAGCGCGTGTGGCCGAAGGTGACGGCGCCGAGCATGACGTCCTCGGGCAGCTCCTGCGCCTCGCATCTCCACCATCAGCACGCCCTCGGTGGTGCCGGCGACGACGAGGTCGAGCTTGCGACGTCTCCAGCTGTGCGGCGGTCGGGTTCAGCACGTACTGGCCGTCGATATAGCCGACGCGGGCGGCCGCGATCGGGCCGAAGAACGGAATGCCGGACAGCGTCAGCGCCGCCGAGCAGCCGATCATGGCGACGATGTCGGGGTCGTTCTCCAGGTCATGGCTCAGCACGGTGGCGATGACCTGGACCTCGTTGCGGAACCCGTCGCGGGAACAGCGGGCGGATCGGCCGGTCGATCAGGCGGCAGATCAGCACTTCGCTTCTCGCTCGGCCGGCCCTCGCGCTTGAAGAACCCGCCGGGGATCTTGCCGGCGGCGAAGGTCTTTTCCTGGTAGTTCACGGTCAGCGGGAAGAAATCCTGCCCGGGCTTGGCCGTCCGGGCGCCGACCGCGGTGCAGAGCACGATGGTGTCGCCATAGCGACCAGCACGGCGCCGTCGGCCTGGCGGGCGATCTTGCCCGTTTCCAGGACGAGCTTGCGGCCGCCCCAGTCGAGTTCCTTGCGGAAATAGTTGAACATCACGTCATCCTTGTCGGATGCGCGACGCGGCGGGCGGCAGCAGGTGCGATCCGTAGCTCCGGTGCGGGAGACGGCGTCTCGGGCGGCATGGGGGCGGTGCTGGCACGCGGAATCCGGGGCCGCGCAGCGCGCGGCCGGGACCATGTGGCCGGAGACGCCGTCGCGGCTTCCCCGCACGGCGGAGGTGGCCGGATCGGCCGTCTGTCGTTCCGCCGCAGTCGCGGCGCCGGGGGTCCGGCCCCCGCTTGGCATTGCCCCAGCGCCACCATGACGCGGGGGATCGCGCCGAGCGCCACGTCAATATGGGTGCGCGGGCCGGCAAGTCACCACGGGCGGGCGTATCAGCGGCGCAGGTTCAGCCGCCCGATCAGCGCCTCGTAGCGGCGCTGGTCCTTGGCCTTGAGGTAGTCGAGCAGCCGCCGGCGGCGGCCGACCAGCATCAGCAGCCCGCGCCGGCAGTGGAAATCCTTCGCGTGGGTCTTCAGATGCTCGGTCAGGTTGCCGATCCGCTCGGAGAGCAGGGCGACCTGGACCTCGGGGCTGCCGGTGTCGCCGGTGCTGGTGGCGTATTCGCCGACGAGCGCCGTACGGCGCTCCGCAGTGATCGACATCGTGCAGTACTCCTGGTCGCGGGTTGGAAGCGCGCGCGTGGCCGGCTCAGAGCAGCCGTTCGGGCTTGAGCCAGCCGTCCTCGCAGCCGGCACAGCCCGATCACGCGGCCCCCCGCCATGGCGCGGGCCAACCCCCATCGGGATCGGCCGCCCGTGGAATGCGGCCCATCAGCGTGACCAGGCTGATCGCCTGGCCATGCTGAGGCCGAAGGCCTCCGCCTCGGTCAGGGCCAGCGCCGGGATGTCGGCCAGCGCGGTCGCGACCGGAAGCAGAAGGTCCGGGGAAGCGGGCGGGGTATCCTCCGTCGCGGCCGAGTTTGTCCAGCGGAATTGCCTGCGCCTCGGTGAAGGGGCCGACGCGCAGCCGGCGCAGCGCCGCGACATGGCCGAGCGTGCCGCAGGCGCGCGCCAGGTCGCGGGCGAGGCTGCGCATGTAGACGCCCTTGCCGGACTGCGACCTCGAAGATGGCGGTGTCGGCGTCGGGGCGCTCGATCGAGTTCGAAGCGGTCGACGCGGGCGGGGCGCGGCTCCAGCACCGGGGCGCGGCCCTCGCGGGCCATGTCGTAGGCGCGCTCGCCGGCGACCTTCACCGCCGAGAAGGCGGGCGGCATCTGCATGATGTCGCCGCGGAACGCCGGCAGGGCGGCGTCGGATCTGCGTCGTCGGTCGGGCGCGCGTCGGAGGTGGCGGTGACCTGGCCGTCGGCATCGTCGGTGTCGCGCGCCTCGCCGAAGCGCAGGGTGAAGCGGTAGAGCTTGGTGCCGTCCATGACATAGGGCACGGTCTTGGTCGCCGCCCCGAAGGCGATCGGCAGCACGCCGGTCGCCAGCGGATCGAGCGTGCCGCCATGCCCGGCCTTGCGCGCGTCGAAAGCGCGGCGGACGCGGTTGACCACGTCGGTGCTGGTCAGCCCCGGCGGCTTGTCGACGATCAGCCAGCCGTCCAGCGGACGGCCGCGAAGTTTGCGTTGGCGCATGCGGCGAGCGTCAAGCAGACGCCGGGCGCGCTGACAAGCGGCCCACGGCTATTACTTCACGATCGGGATCTTGGTCCGGTCGATGGTGATCGCCACCGCCAGCACCAGCACCGCGCCGAACACGATCTGCTCCGCGAAAATGTTGACGTTCAGGAACGTCATCCCGATCCGCACGATCGAGACGATCAGCGCGCCCACGATCGTCCGGCCACGCTTCCCACGCCGCCCGTGATCGCCGTGCCGCCCACCACCACCGCCGCGATCGCGGGCAGCAGGAGCTCGTTGGCGAGCGTGGGCGAGCCGCTGGACAAGCCGCGCCGCCAGCAGCGCGCCCGCGCAGGGCCGCGAGCCCGCCGGAGATGCCGAAGGCGACGATCTTCGTCCGCTCCACCCGGATGCCGGAGGCCCAGGCCGCCGGCTCGCCCGCGCCGATCGCGGTGCTGTAGCGGCCGAACGGCGTGAAGCGCTGCACGACCAGCCCGCCGATTGCCACCAGCGACGCCGATCAGGATCAGGTCGGGCACGCCGAACAGCGCCCCGCTGACCCAGCGCGCCTGCGCCCGCCCGGCCTCGAGGATCGTCACCGTCTGCCCGTGCGAGGCGAGGAGGGCCAGCCCCGCCACCACGCCCCCGGTCGCCAGCGTGGCGACGAAGGAGGGGATGCGGAAGCGCACATGCACGAACCCGCTGACCAGCCCCACCGCCAGCCCGGCCAGGACCGCCGCCGGAAACGCGGCATAGCCGAGCACCGGCAGCCACTGCGCCACGAGCACGCTCGCCAGCGAGGCGACCGCCTGCACCGAGAGGTCGATGCCGCCCACCATGATGACGAAGGTCAGGCCCGCCGCCATCACGAACAGCACCGCGGTGTCGGACAGCAGCAGGCCCAGCGTCTCCAGCCGCATGAAGCCCGGCGCCGCGCTGCCGATTCCGACCCACCAGCACGACCAGCAGCAGCACCGGCGAGGCGGCCCGCAACCACGCCGCCCCCGCCACCCGCGATGCGATCGTCACCATGCCGCGCGCCCGCTCAGACCATGTGCCGCACGAGATCGACCTGCTGCGGCTTGCCGCCGGGCGGCGCCGCAAAGCGCCCGGTCACCGCGCCGTCGCGCATCACCAGGATGGTGTGGCTGAGCCCGATCGTCTCCTCCAGCGTGTCGGAGGTGAGCACCACCGCGACGCCATCCGCGGAGAGCGCGCGGATCAGCTCGTACACCTCCTCCTTCGCGCCCACATCCAGCCCGCGCGTCGGATGATCGAGGATCAGGATGCGCGATTTCGCCGTCATCCAGCGCGCCAGCACGGTCTTCTGCTGGTTGCCGCCGCTGAGGTTGCGGCACGGCGTGGCCGCGTCGGGGGTGCGGATGGTCAGCCGCCGCACCCACTCCTGCGCCAGCCGCCGCTCCCGCCCATGCGCGATCAGCCCCATCCGCAGCACCGCGCCGAGCCGCGCGAGCGTGATGTTGGTCGCGACCGACAGGAACATCACCAGCCCCTCCACGCGCCGCTCGCGCGGGATGTAGCCGATGCCGCGCGCCACCGCCTCCGCCGGCGAGCGCAGCACCGCTTGCGTGCCATTCACCGCCAGCGTGCCCGATGTCTGCGGCAGGAAGCCGAACAGCGTGCGCGTCAGCTCCTCGCGCCCGGAGCCGATCACGCCGGCGATCCCCAGCACCTCGCCCGCGTGCAGGTCGAGATCGACGTCGCGATAGGCGCCCGCGACGCCCAGCCCGCGCGTCTGCAACGACGACGCGCTCGCCCGGCGGCACCTGCCGCGCCTCGCGATAATATTCGGTCTGCAGCCCGCGCCCGACCATCATCTGGTGCAGGTCCGGGCACGCTCACGCCGTCCGCCGCGCGCTCGGCAACGACGGCGCCGTCCTTCATCACATAGACGCGGTCGCTGACATGCAGCACCTCTTCCAGCCGGTGCGAGACGAACACGAAGCTCGCGCGCGCCTTCAGCGCCCGCATGCGCGCGAACAGGATCTCGATGTCACGGCTCTCCAGCACCGAAGTCGGCTCGTCGAGCAGGATGGTGAGCGCGCGGTCGGTCCGTTCCTCCAGCGCCAGCGCCTTCGCCAGCTCCACCATCTGCCGCGCGGCGAAGCTGAGTTCGGCGGTGCGCCGCGTGGGCTCGATGTCGAGCCCGACCTTCGCCAGTTGCCGCCGCGCCGCCGCGTTGCGCCGCCGCGCAGTCGATCAGGCCGAGCCGGGTGAATTCCGCCTCCTGCCCGAGATAGATGTTCTCCGCCACGCACATGTTCAGCAGCAGCGACTGCTCCTGGAACACGATGCCGATGCCGTGCGCGTTCGCCTCGCGCGGATTGCGCAGTCGTCACCGTCTGCCCGTCGATCTCGATCGTGCCGCCGTCCGGGCGGTGCACGCCGGCGAGAATGCGCATGCAGCGTGGACTTGCCCGCGCCGTTCTCGCCGATCAGCCCGACGACCTCGTTCGGCCGCACCTCGACCGACACGCCGCGCAGCGCATGCACGCCGGATAAAGCTCTTGTCGATCGCGCAGCGCCCGCAGCATCGCGCGCCCTATTTCACGAATTGCAGGCGCGAGCGCCGCGTGGACAGCGCCACCGCGCCGATGATCATCAGCCCCTGCACCGCCTGATGCACGTAGGGCGAAACGCCCAGCAGCACCATGCCGTTCGCCAGCACGCCCACGATCAGCACGCCGATCAGCGTGTTCAGCACGCCGCCCTCGCCGCCGGTCAGCGCCGTGCCGCCGACCACGACCGCGGTGACGGTCATGAACAGCCGCCCGTCCGCGATCACCGCGTTCGACTGGCCGAGCTGTGCCGCCGCCAGGACCGCGGCGATGCCGTAGAAGAAGCCCGCCAGCGTGAACGCCATCACCCGCACGCGCCGCACCGCGATGCCCGACAGCTCCGCGATGTCCTCGCCGCCGCCGATCGCGAACACGTAGCGCCCGAAGCGCGTCAGCCGCTCGACGACCGAGGGCGAACAGGAAACACGCGATCGCGATCCACACCGCGAACGGCACGCCGAGCATGCGCTGCAGGGCGAGGTCGCGGATCGACGGGTCCATCACCCGCACCGCCGAGCCGCCGAGCGCGGTGTTGGCGATGCCGCGGCCGACGAACCAGATGCCGAGGGTCGCCATGAACGAGGGGATGCGCAGCCCGACATGCACGATCCCGTTCACCGCGCCGAGCGCGCTCGCCGCCAGCACCGCGAGCAGCGGCGCCCACCAGCCGAAGTCGTTGGCGTTGGCGTCGTTCGCCGCCAGCATGGCGACGATCATCGGTGCCGACGCGACATCACGCCCTCGACCGAGAGGTCGATGCTGCCCATGGCGATGATGAAGGTGACGCCGATCGCGAGGATCAGCGGGATCGCGGCGGCTGTTCGCGACCCGCACCAGGTTGCGCGGCTCGATGAACGCCGGGTTGAGCACGGCGAGTGCGACACAGATGCCGAGCAGCACCACCGCCGGCGCCCAGTCCGCCGCGCGCCGGCGCAGCCGCGGCCAGACGCCCTCCGCGCGCCGCGGCAGCCTGCCTGCCCGCGGCGGGCGGCGACCTCGTGCCGTCGGCTGCGTCACCGCCCCCGCCGCGCCGCCCGCCGCTCAGCTATAGACGATCGGCCCGACCACCCGGCCCCAGAGATCCTTGTAGTCGAGCACGGGATGCGCCTGCACCTGGGTCTTGATGTACTCGGCGACGTTGGCCTTCGTGATCTCGGTGACCTGGGCATAGAACTCGCGGTGCAGATGCGGCTCCTTCGCCGGGTCGAACACGCCGCGCTTGGCCGCCAGCGGCGATCGCGAGCCCCATGCCGCCCTGCCAGTACGGGTCGGACGTGATGGTGCAGATGAACTCGCCGGTTGCGCACGCCATCGACCGCCGCCTTGATCCCGTCCACGCCGACGATCGGCACTTTTCCTGCCAGCCCCTCGGCCCGCAGCGCCTCCAGCGCGCCCACGCCCATGTCGTCGTTGGCCGCCCAGATGCCCTTGATCTTGTCGCCGAAGCGGGTGAGCCAGCCGCTGGTGATGTCGTAGGCTTCCTGCGACTTCCAGTTCGCCGGTCTGGAAATCGAGCAGCTTCATGTTCGGATTGGCCTTGAGCGCCAGATCGAGGCCGCGGCGGCGCTCGATCGCCGCGGTGGTGGAGATCATGCCGCCGAGGGCCACGAACCCGCCCGAGCCGCCCATCGCCTTGAACAGCATCTCGGCGATCTCGCGCCCGCTGCGCACGCCGTTGAACTCGATATGCGAGACGTAATACGGGTTGAAATCCCACGGATGCAGGTCGGTCGGCTTGTTCCACTGCGTGACGAGATAGACGCCGGCCTTGGAGCAGATCTCCGCCACCGGCCGCGCGTCCGGCGTGTCGTTCGGGTCGCAGTTCAGCACCATGTTGCCGTTGGTCTTGGCGATCATGGCGCGGATGTCGGCGATGCTCTTCTCGCTGTTGCCTTCGGAGACGAGGGTGACGTTCTGCAGCCCGACGGCCTTGGCGAACGCGTCGGCGCCCTCTTTCCAGATCGCGTGATACGGGTTGGAGAGCGAGCGGATCGACGTCACCAGCGTCGGCGCATCCGCCGCCCGCGCCGCGCGCGGCAGCAGCCCGGCGAGGCTCGCGAAGCCCGCGGTTTGCAGCAGGCGCCGACGCTCGACGTTTTGCAGCCAGGGGACGACGTTCCGATCCGGCATGTTTCCTCTCCTCTTCACCATGGGCGCGTTCACGCGCCGCGTTCGTGCGGCGGCGCCGGGCGGTCGTGCCCGGTGCCGGCCACTGATCCGGTGATATTATGAGTTTTGCCGTGGGGCGTCTACCGGCAGTCGGCGGCGGTGCGGGAAGCGTGGCCCCGTCTGAACCGACCGGGTGCGCTCTGCAACGTCAACGCCCGGCCACCGTGCCGGGCCTTCAGGCCGCCACGCCGCGCCCGTTCTCCATATAGCGCTTCCACCGCATCCTCAGGACGCCGGGGCGACCGCCGTGGGCTTCATCGAGGAATTCGGCGTCGACGATGCGATCCGTCCTGAAATGCCGAAAGGTCTGACGCAGCTCGCACCACGCCGCCAGCAGCCGCACCGTCTCGGCGTAGCCGATCATGACTGGCCAGATCGTGCGCTCGGTCTCCTGTCCCTCCTGGTTCCTGTAGCGGATTCGTATCTTGCGCCCGCCGCGGATCCATTGACGTGTCCGTGCGATATCGAGGCCGTCATGCGAAGGCACGTTGTTCGGCGGGGTGCCGATGGTCGGCTCGGCGATGAAGGGGCGCAGCCGCTCGGGCACGGCGCTCGCGATCTTGGCGATCAGATCGCGGGCGGCATGGGCCAGCACAGCATCTCCGCGTTCCGCGACCCATTGCGCGCCCAACACGGCGGCCTCGATCTCGTCGGGGGTAAGCATGAGCGGCGGCATGTCGAAGTCGCTCGCCAGGACATACCCGAAGCCCGGCTCGCCCGCGATCGGCACCCGCTGACCGATCAGATCGGCGACATCGCGGTAGACGGTCCGCTTCGACACCTCCAGCTCCTCGGCCAGCGTGCCCGCGGTGACGGGGTGGGTGGTTCCGCGGAGAATCTGGATGATCTGGAATAAGCGATCGGCTCGGCGCATCTCGGGTTCGCTGCTGCCACCATGTTGTCAGCATGCCCCCTATACACCGCAGGCAACGAAGCGTCACCGGCCGGTCCCGCTCCGTGCGAACGCGAACTTCCAGTCGAGCGAAGGAGAAGTCATGGACTTGGTTTCGATCCGGCTGATCACCGATGATCCCGGGCGTCTGGTTCGGTTCTACGAGGGCGTCAGCGGCCTGGCTGCGACCTGGTATACCGACGATTTCGCGGAAGTCATCGCCCCGTCCTGCACCCTTGCGATTGCCAGCACCCGCACCGTGGCGCTGTTCGGAGCGGGGGCGGCGCGACCTGCCGACAACCACACCGCGATCATCGAGTTCCGCGTCGCCGACGTCGACAAGGACCACGAGCGGCTGCGGGGTCTGGTCCGCGACGTCGTGCAGCCGCCAACGACCATGCCTTGGGGCAATCGGTCCCTGTTGTTCCGTGATCCCGACGGGAACCTCGTGAATTTCTTCACCCCCGTCACGGCGGCGGCGATCAAGAAGCTCGATGATCCGGGCGACTGACGCCGACGCGCACGGGATCGTCGCGGGGCACGGCGCAGGTGATCGTCGCAGATTGCGCCGTGCCGACGATCGCTCCTCCAGCCGAAGCGCGCGCGCGAGCCTGGATCATCGCGTCCGTAGCTTCGATCTCATTTGCCGGCCTGGCACGGATTGGTCCTCTCCATCTCGCGTCATGCGACACAAATCGGATGGCTCCCTTTCAATGTGCTTCATCCGGCGACGTGCCGCGTTGACGACTTGCTTGAGCCGGGCGCTTCCGGCTTCAAATAAACCGTGAGACAGCAGACACAAATTCCGAGGCCGACCAGGGGGTACTTCAGCGCCACCACCGCAGCGGCCCCGAAGAGGCAGAGCGTCACACTCGATCGGATCTTCATGATCGCTCGGGCCTTGGGCGCGACGGCACCGTGCGCGGCACGGCCGATCAGCTCCCAGATCAAAAGGATATAGGTCGCATTCACCAGGAAAAACACCGCCGCATAGAACGTCACCGGCTGCGGCGCCAATTCGCTTACGGCCATCCAAGCGGTCGCGAGCGGAAGCAGGGATACGGAAAACAGATGCGCAAAGTTGAACCATAGCAGACGAGACGTCGCCTCGCTCGCGTGGCGGAGCAGATAATGGTGATTGGTCCAAACAATGGCGATAAACACATAACTTACCGCGTAGCTCAGCCACGTGGGCCAGAGCAGCAACAGCGCCCCAAAGGTCGGGAGCTCCGGCGGGCGCAGTTCCAACACCAGCACCGTTATGAGGACGGCGAACACCCCATCGGAGAACATGCTCAGCCGCTCAGGGGTCGCTTTTGGGTGGAGCACGGCCCTGTCCCTCGCCTCGCGTTTGCGCCGGATCGGACATCGACACCGGTTGCCGCCCGGGTCAACGCCCTCCCCGGATCGTCCCCCTCCGGTTGCCATCCCCCTGATTCGCAACACGCGACCAATATCTGCTGTCATAGTCTCCAGCCAGCCCCGCCGCTCAGCGCACGGCGGGCGGGCCGGTCGTCGGTGCATGTCCGACTGCCGAGCAGAACGAGGGGCACATCGGGGAGGGGCTCATGACCATCACGCGCCGAACATGGCTCGGTGGCGCCGCCGCAGCCGTCTCAGCGTCGGTCGCACGCGCACAGGGGCGCAACAACGCAGCAACCATCCGCATCGGCGTGCTGACCGACCTGTCTGGCGCGTATCGCGATCTGGCGGGACCGAACTCCGTCGCCTGCGTGCGCCAGGCGGTGCAGGAGTTCACCGCCGGCAAGGACATGCAGGTCGAGGTGCTCGCGGCCGACCTGCAGAACAACGCCGATGTCGGCGCCACCATCGCGCGGCGGTGGTTCGATGAGCAGGGGGTCGATGTCGTCGTCGACGTGCTCAATTCGGCGGTGGCACTCGCGGTCTCCAGCATCGCCCGCGCGAAGAACAAAGTGGCACTGGTCTGCGCGGCGACGTCGGAACTCACCGGGCGCCAGTGCAGCCCGAACACGGTGCACTGGTCGCACGACACCTGGATGCTGGCGCGATCGACCACCACCAGCATTCTCAAGGGCGGCGGCAACTCGTGGTTCCTGCTTGCACCCAACTACGCTTTCGGCCACCAGCTCGCCCGGGACGCGACGCGCTTCATCATCGAGGGCGGCGGCAAGGTACTGGCCACCGTCACCTATCCCTTCCCGGAGACGACGGATTTCTCCGCCTATCTCCAGCAGGCGCAGGCATCCGGCGCGAAGGTGCTCGGCCTGTGCACCGGCGGCGCCGACACGATCACCAGCGTCAAGCAGGCGCGCGAGTTCGGGCTCAATCAGAGGATGCTGCTCGCCGCCATGCTGATGACGGTGGCCGATGTGCACGTGCTCGGCAACGCCACGGCGCAGGGCCTGCGGCTGACGGAGAGCTTCTACTGGGACCTGAACGACCGCACCCGCGCCTTCACCGCCCGCGTTCTGCCGAAGATCGGCGACGCGCGGCCGACCATGTTCCAGGCCGGCGACTACGCGGCGGTGCTGCACTACCTGAAGGCGGTCGCCGATATGGGCGTGGCGGCGGCGAAGGCGGACGGCCGCGCGACGGTCGCGCGCATGAAGGCGATCCCGACCGACGACGACTGCTTCGGCAAGGGCTATATCCGCGCGGACGGCCGCAAGATCCATCCCAGCTACCTGTTTCAGGTGAAGTCGCCGGCGGAGAGCCGGTACCCCTGGGACTTCTACAAGCTCCTCGCAACCACGCCGGGCGAACAGGCGTTCCGCCCGCTCAGCGAGGGCGGCTGTCCGTTCGTGCACACCTGAGCGGACGACGCGCGGCCGCTCACGCCTCCAGCGGCGCGCACCGCCGATTGTCCGGCGCCGCTTCGCGCCGCCCGGGCTGCGCCGCCCAGCGCACCGCGTTCGCGATCACGCGCTGCACCGGCGCCTGGTGATAGGTGGGAAACGTCTCGTGCCCGGGCCGGAAATAGAACACGCGCCCGAAACCCCGCCGCCACGCGCAGCCGCTGCGGAACACTTCGCCGCCCTTGAACCAGCTCACCAGCACCAGCTCGTCCGGCTCGGGGATGTCGAAGAACTCGCTGTACATCTCCTCCGCCGCAATCTCGAAGTGCGGGCCGAGGCCTTCCGCGATCGGGTGCGCCGGCGCGACGACCCACAGCCGCTCGCGCGCGCCGTCCACGCGCCAGCCGAGGCTGCAGGTCGTGCCCATCAACCGGCGGAAGATCTTCGCGTAGTGCGCGGAGTGCAGCACGATCAGCCCGAGCCCGCCGAGCACGTGCCGGCGCACGCGCTCGACCGTCTCGTCGGAAACCTCCTCGTGCGCGGCGTGGCCCCACCAGATCAGCACGTCGGCGCCGGCGAGCGCCGTTTCGCTCAATCCCTGCTCGGGCTGTTCGAGCGTCGCGGTCGCGACGGGAAGCCCCGCCGTGCGCAGCGGCGCCGCCAGCGCCTCATGGATGCCGTCCGGATAGAGCCGGCGCACCGCCTCGGTCGTCCGCTCATGGCGAAACTCGTTCCAGATCAGGACGCGCGGATGGCTCATGGCGCGACAGTCTCCGGCAGGTCGGCGGGTTCGGTCCAGCGCCCGCCGGCCTCCGCCGAGCGCATCGCCGCAAAACACAGCGCGAGCGAGCGGAGATTGTCCGCCCCGGACGGGAAATGCGGGGGCGTGTCGCCCGCGACCGCGGCGGCGAAGGCCGCGAGCGCGCCGGCGCGATCGAGACCGGCCACGTCATCCAGCGGCAGGCGGCGCACGCTGCCGTCCTGCGCGTGCACCGCCATCCAGTCGTCGGGCGTGCCGTTCACGCCGCGCGCGGCGAACACGAGCGTGCCGTTCTCGCATTCCACGCGCCACTCCCCGCTCCACAGTGTCGGCGTGTCGCGCGACAGCCAGGAGCCGTGATAGGCGGCGACGAGCCCGCTCTGCATCTGCACGATCGCCGCCGCCGCCGCGGGCTCGCGGAACGGGCTGTCGGGCGTGTTCCAGCTCTTGCAGGCGAGGGCTGCAACCTCGCCGAGCAGCACGCGCAGCAGGTCGAAATGGTGGATCGCCATGTCGAGCAGCAGCGGCCCGGGAATGTCGTGGTAGCGATGCCCGCTCACCTGCCAGTTCTTGCGGAACGCGATCGTGGCCGAGCGCGGCGCGCCGAACGCGCCCGCGCGCAGCAGCCGCGAAGCGGTCGCGATCGCCGGAAAGTAGCGGTAGTTCTGGCTCACCATCAGCACGCGCCCGCGCGCGGCGGCGGCAGCGACGAGCGCCGCGCCCTCGGCGAGCGTCGCGGTGAACGGCTTCTCGACCAAGACGTGCTTGCCCGCATGCAGCGCGGCAGCAACGACCGCGGCATGGGCGTCGGCGGGCACGGTCGCGAGCACCGCGTCGGCCGCAACCGCCGCCAGCGCCGCCTCCAGGCTGGGAAAAGATCGCGCCGCCGCGCGGGCAAGAAGCTGAGCAGCCCGGGCGCGCGCCGCCGGGTCGGGATCGACGCAGGCGACGGTTTCCACGCCGGCGACCTGCGGCAGGATCCTGGCCGCCCAATCGAGTCCCCAGCCGCCGAGCCCGACCTGGATCAACCGCATCGCCGCGTCCGCCGCCCTTTCGCGGTCGCAACCGAGACAGGCGCCGCCGCCCGAGTCAACCGCGCCGCGGCTATCCAGGGCGTCGCAATCGTGTAAAAATCTTTCACATGAGGTTCGGCGGTTCCGACGATCGCGGCAGCCGGGAGAGCTACCATCACGGCAATCTGCGCGAGGCGCTGATCGAGGCGGCGCTGCGCCTGATCGCCGAGCGCGGGCCGGCCGGGTTCGCCTTCGTGGAACTGGCGCGCGCCGCCGGGGTCAGCCCCGCCGCGCCGTACCGGCACTTCCGCGACCGCAGCGCCCTGCTCGCCGAAATCGCGCGCCGCGGCTTCGTGCGCTTCACCGCCGATCTCGAACGCGCGCTGGAGGGCGCCCGCGCCGATCCGGTCGCCGCGATCGAGGCCAGCGGCCGCGCCTATCTCGCCTTCGCCCGCCGGGAGCCCGCCGCCTATGCGGTCATGTTCGACCCCGCCCTGCCGCTCGACGACTATCCCGAACTACGCCAGGCCTCCGATGCGGCGTTCGCGGTGCTGCGCCGGGCGGCCGAGGCGGTGTGCGCCGTCGCCCCCGGCCCGCGCCCGCCGGCGCTGATGGTGGCGCTGCATTTCTGGGCGCTCGCGCACGGCATCGCCACCCTCTTCATCGGCCATGGCGAGGGCGCGCGCCGCCGCCTGCCGATGTCGCCGGAGGATCTGCTGGAGGCCGGCGGGCTGATCTACCTGCAATCGCTCGGCCTGCGCGGCGGCCCGATGCCGGCACCTTGACAGCCGGCCCTCGCCACCCCACGATGTGAATGTCTTTTACATCCGGTGGAGGACGCCATGGTACTCGCGGCGAAGGTGGACGAGTTCGGCAAGGCAGGCTGGATCGCCGCCACCGTTCTCGCGTTCTGGGCGTTCTGGCCGCTCGGCTTGGCGATTCTGGCCTTCCTCGCCTTCAGCGGGCGGCTGCGCGCCTGCGCCATGCACGGCGCCGGCCGTTGGTACAACACGGAAGGCGGCCGCGGCGGCTGCGGCTGGCGGGGCTGGAACCGCGGCTGGCAGGGCGGCTGGAGCGGCGGCGGCCGGCCCAGCGGCAACGCGGCGTTCGACGAGTACCGCGCGGAAACCCTCCGCCGGCTCGAAGACGAGCAGCGGGAGTTCGTCGAGTATCTGGAGCGCCTGCGCCGCGCCAAGGATAAGGCCGAGTTCGACCAGTTCATGGCCGACCGGCGCCGCCGCAGCGGCATGACCGACGCCGGCGACACGGTCTGACGCAACACGCGGGCGGAGGGATCCCCTCCGCCCGCGCCGCCGTCAGCGGTAGCCGGCCTCGATCAGCGGAATCAGCCCACCGATCGTCTGCGGCGTCACCACGCCGGCGCCGGTGTTCAGCGACAGACCCGGCATCTTGTATTTCGCCGTCAGCACGCACTGCGTGACCGGCATGAAGCCCTGCAGATACAGCAGCTGGTCGAGGGTCGCGGAGACATAGCCGCTCTTCAGCCCGTCGATCGTCGCCGGCACGAGGTCGATGCCGCCCACCGTGATCTCGCCCGGCTTCTTCCCCGCCTTCTTCAGCACATCGGCGAGCACGCCCGTCACTCCGCCATGCTGCGTGCCGATCGCCTTCAGCCCGGGGTGCGACTGCACATAGGCGGTCAGCACCGGGATCGCGAGCGAGGGGTCGGAGTTCGCCTCCTGCGTGATCTCCAGCCGGTCCACCTTCAGCCCGGCCTTCTCCAGCGTGTCGGCGAGGCCCTTTTCGGACAGGCCGCGCTCCGCCTGGCTGAACACGCCATAGACCATCGCCTGATCGCCGGCCTTGAGATGCCCGGCCGCGATCATCGCCTGCGCGGTCAGCGAACCGCCCGCGTAGAGATCGACGCCGGCATAGCCGAAGCCCTTGGTGCCGAACTCCTTCTGCAGCGGGGTCAGCGGCGCGTTGCCGTCGGTGACGATGATCCCCTCCTCGACCGCCTGCTTCACCAGGTCGTGGAAGGCATTCGGAGCCGGGATGGCCCATGATGACGATGCAGGTCGGCTTTGCCGCCATCGCCTGCTTGAACTGCTCGATCATCTTCTCCGGCGCCCAGCCGGAGAACTGCTCGTTCAGCTTGTCCACGCCGAGCGCCTTCGCCGCCGCGGCGGCGCCGACCTGGCGCGCGAGCACCGGCCCTTCGCCGGGCCCGCCGCCCATCTGCATGTAGATCGTCACACCCTTGCCGGGCGGCGCGTCGGCGGCGCGGGCGGTGCCGGCGGCAAGGGCCGCGGCGGCCGTCGCGGCGAGCAGGAAGGTTGTGCGTTTCATCGGGTTTCCTCCACGGTTGGCGATTCTCGCATTCAGCTCTGGCGCGGCCCCGCGCGTCGCGGTGGCACCGCGGGCCGGCCGCCGGCGAAGCCGCGCCCGGCCTCCCGCCGCAGGCCAAGACGGCGCACCAGCTCCGCGCGCCGGCCCGGCTCTTCGACAAGAAGGTAGAAGACGATCGCGATCAGGAAGATCAGCCCCTGCACCGTGCGCACCCAGGCGCCGGTGAGGCCGGAGGCGACCAGCCCCGCTTCGAGAATCCAGATGATGAAGCAGCCGAACACGGTGCCGACGATCGTCGCGCGCCCGCCGAAGATCGAGGTGCCGCCGATCAGCACCGCGGCGATCGCGGTGAGCAGGTAGCCCTGGCCCTGATTGCCGAAAAAATTCTTGTTCTCCAGCGTGAGCATCATCGCCGCGATCGCAGCCAGCCCGCCCATCAGCGTGAACAGGCGGATCTTCTCGCGCTCGACGTTGATGCCGACGACGCGCGCGACGTCGTTGGAGTCGCCGATGAACAGGATGTGCTCGCCGAAGCGGTGGCGGTTGAGGATGAACCACAGCAGCACCACGATCAGCGCCGTCCACAGCGCCTGGATCGAAATCTGGTCCTGCCATGCGATCGAGTTCGGGTCGCCGAAATTGCCGACCAGGAGCCGCCAGACGCTGCTCGTCTCGGCGCCGCGCAGGGCGTAGGAGCGGCCGCCGGACAGCACCGTGGCCATGCCCGACCAGAAGAACTGGCTGCCGAGCGTCGCGATGAAACTCGGGATGCCGACGCGCGCGATCAGCAGCCCGTTGACGACGCCCACCAGCAATCCGGAGGCGAGGCTGCCCAGCACCGCGATCCAGCCGAGCTGATACTCCTTGAACAGCACGGCGAAGACATAGCCGGAGAAGGCGATGATCGACGGGAACGAAAGATCGATCTCGCCCGCGCCGATGACGAAGGTCAGGCCCACGCCGAGCAGGATCAGCGGCGGTGCGGTGGAAAGCAACGTCGTGTAGATCTGCGGCGCCAGGAACACCTCCGGCGCGGTGTACATGAACAGGCCGAGGATCAGCGCGAACACGACGATGATCGGCAGGCCCTCGATCCGCGCGAACAGGCCGGAACGGAAGCTGGTTTCGGGCATCCGTCCTCGCTCAGCGGTGCTGCTGCAGGTCGATCAAGTATTCGGTCAGGGCCGCGACGGACATGTCGCGCGGGTCGATGTCGGCGACGATCTCGCCGCGGTCGATCACCACCAGCCGGTCGGCCACCCCGTGCACATGCGCGAGGTTGTGCTCGATGTAGATGCAGGCGCGGCCGGACTGCTTGATGCGGCGGACGAACTCCAGCACCTTCCGCACCTCATTGACCGCGAGCGCCACCGTGGGCTCGTCGAGGATGATGAGGTCGGAGTTGAAGTGCATCGCCCGGCCGATCGCGATGCCCTGCCGCTCGCCGCCCGAGAGCTGCTTGACCGTCGAATCGACGCCGATGCCGACGCCGCGAAACCCGATGGTGTTGAGCAGGATCTCCTGGGCGATGCGCTTCTGCTCCTTGACGCGGATGAAGCCGAGCCGGTCGGTGATCTGCCTGCCGACGAAGAAATTGCGCCACAGCGGCTGCTTCTCGCCGAGCGAGCGGTCCTGATAGACGGTCTCGATCGACATCGTGTGGGCCATGCCGACCGAGTGGCGGGCGAGGTCGATCGGCCGGTCGCGCACGAAGATGCGCCCCGCACTCGGCGGCATGACGCCGGTCAGCACCTTGATCAGGGTGGATTTGCCGGCGCCGTTATCGCCGATCAGGCCGACGATCTCGTTGCGCCCGATCGCGAGGTTGATGTTGCGCAGCGCATGCACGGCGCCGAAGAATTTCTGCACGCCTTCCATGCGGACGATGTGCGCGAAGTCGCCGCCGCTCTGCGTCTCGTTCATGCGCGCGCCTTCCGGCCGCCTCCTCCGAGGCGCCCATGCGGGCGCCATTTGTCAGGCATAATTCCCGCCACCCCGGGGCAAGTCAACCCGTGCCGCGCACGGCAGCGCGTTGACAGGGCGGCGCCGGGCGCTATAACCCGCCCCTCCCCGCGGCCGGGTCGGTCCTCGCCGCCGGGTGCGCTTGCCCACGGGATTGGTCCATGTTCGCAGTCATCCGCACCGGCGGGAAACAGTATCGCGTCACCGAGAACGCCGTGCTGAAGGTCGAAAAGCTCGAGGCCGAGCCCGGCAGCACCGTCGACCTTCACCGACGTGCTGGCGCGTCGGCGGAGAGGGCGCCCTCACGCTCGGCGCGCCGGTGGTGGCCGGGGCCGCGGTGACGGCGACCGTGATCGCGCAGGACCGGCTGGACAAAATCATCGTGTTCAAGAAGCGCCGGCGGAAGAATTCGCGCCGCAAGGCGGGGCATCGCCAGCACGTGACGGTGCTGCGCGTCGCGGCGATCCGCGCGGCTTAGGGTCGGGAGAGAGGGCAATGGCGCACAAGAAGGCAGGCGGCTCCTCGCGCAACGGGCGCGACACGGCCGGGCGGCGCCTCGGCGTGAAGAAATATGGCGGCGAGGCGGTGCATGGCCGGCAACATCATCGTCCGCCAGCGCGGCACGCGCATGAAGCCGGGGCCGAATGTCGGCGTCGGGCGCGACCACACGATGTTCGCGCTGGTGAACGGCCAGGTGAAGTTCCAGCGCCGCGCCGAAGGCCGGGTGCACGTCTCCGTCGAACCGGCGCCGGCCGCGGCCGAATAGCCGTCCGCGGCGCCGGTCCCGTGTCGCGGCGCGGGAGGCGGGTTCGATGAAGTTCCTCGACCAGGCCAAGATCTATTGCCGCTCCGGCGACGGCGGCGACGGCGTGGTCGCGTTCCGGCGCGAGAAGTTCATCGAGTTCGGCGGCCCCGACGGCGGCAATGGCGGCCGCGGCGGCGACATCGTGTTCGAGGCGGTGGACGAACCTCAACACGCTGATCGACTTCCGCTACGCGCAGCATTTCCGCGCGCGCAAAGGGCGGCAACGGCGCCGGCTGCGGACCGCACCGGCGCCGCGGCGCCGGCCGGTGGTGATCCGGGTGCCGGTCGGCACCCAGATCTTCGACGACGATCGCACGCTGCTGCTCGCCGACCTCGACGCGCCGGGCAAGCGGGTGGTGCTGCTGCGCGGCGGCGACGGCGGGTTCGGCAACGCCCACTACAAGAGCTCCACCAACCGGGCGCCGCGCCGCGCCGACAAGGGCTTTCCGGGCGAGGAGCGCTGGGTGTGGCTGCGGCTGAAGCTGATCGCCGACGCCGGGCTGGTCGGCCTGCCGAACGCCGGCAAGTCGACCTTCCTCGCCGCGGTCTCGGCAGCGCGCGCCGAAGATCGCCGACTATCCGTTCACCACGCTGCATCCGCAGCTCGGCGTGGTGCGGCTCTCGGCGCGCGAGGAATTCGTGCTCGCCGACATCCCCGGCCTGATCGAGGGCGCCCACGAAGGCGCCGGGCTCGGCGACCGTTTCCTCGGCCATGTCGAGCGCTGCGCGGTGCTGCTGCACCTGGTCGACGGCGCCGCCGGCGACGTGGTGCGGGCCTGGCGCACGGTGCGCGCGGAACTCGCCGCCTATGGCGGCGGCCTCGCGGAAAAGCCGGAGATCGTCGCGCTGAACAAGGCCGACGCGATGACGCCGCGGCAGATCGCGGCCCGCCGCGCGGCCCTCGCGCGCGCCAGCGGCGCGCCGGTGCATGCTGGTCTCCGGCGTGACCGGCCAGGGCGTGCCGGAGGTGCTGCGGCGCGCTGGCCGATGACGTCGCCCGGGCGCGGGCGGCGCGGGCGCACGCGGCATGACGCCCGCGCTCGCCGCCGCCCGCCGGCTCGTCGTGAAGATCGGCAGCGCGCTGGTCGTGGATGCCGCCAGGCGGCGCCGCGCGCCGCGTGGCTCGCCGGCATCGCCGCGGACATCGCGGCGCTGCGCGCGCGCGGCGCCGACGTGATCGTGGTCTCCTCCGGCGCCATCGCGCTGGCCCGGCGCACGCGCTCGGGCTGACGCACAGCGCCGGCTGCGGCTGGAGGAGAAGCAGGCCGCCGCCGCGGTCGGGCAGATCCGGCTCGCGCAGGCCTGGAGCGAGGCGCTCTCGGCGCACGGCCTGACCGCCGCGCAACTGCTGCTCACGCTCGACGACACCGAGGACCGCCGCCGCTACCTGAACGCGCGCGCGACGCTGACCACGCTGCTCGGCCTCGGCTGCGTGCCCGGTCATCAACGAGAACGACAGCGTCGCCACCGCGGAAATCCGCTTCGGCGACAACGACCGCCTCGCCGCGCGCGTGGCGGAGATGGTGCAGGCGGACCAGCTCGTGCTGCTCTCCGACATCGACGGGCTCTACACCGCCGATCCGCAGCGCGACCCGGCGCGGCGCATATCCCGGTGGTCGGACGCGATCACGCCGGAGATCGAGGCGATGGGCGGCGAGCCGCCGCCGGGCTATTCCTCCGGCGGCATGCGCACGAAGCTGGTCGCGGCGCGCATCGCCACCAGCGCCGGCTGCGCGATGGCGATCGCGCCCGGCGACACTGCAGCATCCGCTGCGCGCGCTGGAGGACAGGGCGCGCGCTGCACCTGGTTCCTCGCCGCCCCGGAAGGGCGCTCGGCGCGCAAGCGGTGGATTCTCGGCACGCTGCAGCCGCTCGGCGCGTTCACGGTCGATGCCGGTGCGGCGCGGGCGCTGGCGGGCGGGACGCTCGCTGCTGCCCGCCGGCGTGCGCACGCTCGAGGGCCGGTTCGAGCGCGGCGATGCGGTGGAGGTGCGCGGGCCGGACGGGACGCTGCTCGGCGCGCGGGCTCTCCGCCTACGCGCAGCGCCGATGCCGCGCGCATCATCGGCCATCGCAGCGAGGAGATCGAGGCGATCCTCGGCTGGCGCGGGCGCGACGAGCTGATCCACCGCGACGATCTGGCGTTGCTCTGACGCGCCCGTTACTCTGCTCCCTCTCTCGTGCTGGGCGTCCGCGTCTCGATCAGGTCCCAGAGGTTGCCGTAGAGATCCTGAAAGACCGCCACGGTTCCATAGGGTTCGGCGCGCGGCGCCTCGCGGAACCGCACGCCGCGGCCCTGGAACGCGCGGTAGTCGCGCCAGAAATCGTCAGTGTGCAGGAACAGGAACACCCGCCCGCCCGGTCTGGTCGCCCACCCGCGCGCTCTGCTCGGGCGTGGCGGCCAGGGCGAGCAGCAGCCGGCATTGCGACCCGCGCGGCGCGACCACCACCCAGCGCTTGTCTCCATCCAGGGGCGTGTCCTCGATCAGTTCGAAGCCCAGAATTTGCTGGTAGTACGTCCTGGCTTCGTCGTAGTCGCGGACGAGCAGCGCAACCGCAGCGACGCATTGGGGCATGGGATCGCGGCTCCTCTCGGCCGGTGGTCGCGGCGCGCGCGGCGACCCTGCGCGCAACAGGCTTCCGCTTGCGCCTGACCCGCGGCAGGATGCGCCGAGGAGACGCCGGATGCACGTCGAGACCGACACCGCGACCAACTGGCTGCGCAACGCGGCGCGCGATGCGCGCGCGGCCTCGGGCCAGCTCGCGCGCATGCCGGCCGCGGCGCGCAACGCGGCGCTGGTGGCCGCCGCCGCCGCGCTGCGGCGCCATGCGCCCGACGATCGCGGAGGCCAACGCCGCCGATCTCGCCGCCTTCGACGCCGGCGGCGGCACGCCCGCGTTTCGCGACCGGCTGGCGCTGACGCCGGCGCGCATCGCGGCGATGGCGCAGGGGCTCGACGACATCGCGGCCCTGCCCGATCCGCTCGGCCGCGCGCTCGCCGACTGGACGCGGCCGAACGGTCTGCGCATCCGCCGCATCGCGACGCCGATCGGCGTGATCGGCATGATCTACGAGAGCCGCCCGAATGTCGGCGCCGATGCGGCCGGTGCTTTGCCTGAAATCCGGCAACGCGGTGATCCTGCGCGGCGGGTCGGAGAGTTTCCGCTCCGCGCGCGCGATCCATGCGGCACTCCTGGAAGGGTTGCAGCAGGCCGGCGTGCCCGCGGCGGCGATTGCAGATCCCGCCGGAGACCGACCGCGCCTATGTCGGCGCGATGCTGGGCGGTGCCGGGCTGATCGACCTCATCATCCCGCGCGGCGGCAAGCGCCTGGTGCGAGCGGGTGCAGGCAGAGGCGCGGGTGCCGGTGCTCGCGCATGCCGAAGGGCTTTGCCACACCTACGTCCATGCGGCCGCCGATCCGGCGATGGCGCGGCGCGTGTTGGCGAACGCGAAGATGCGCCGCACCGGCGTGTGCGGCGCGACCGAGACGCTGCTGATCGACGCGGCCGTGGCGCCGTCGCTGCTGCCGCTGCTGGTCGCCGATCTGCGCGCGCTCGGCTGCGACTTCCGCGCCGACGCGCGCGCCCGCGCGATCTGCCCGGAGCTGCCGGCGGCCGGCGAGCGCGATTTCGACACGGAATGGCTCGACGCCATCCTCTCGGTCGCCGTGGTGGACGGGGTCGACGGCGGCGCTCGCCCATATCGCGCCGCCACGGCAGCGAGCATACCGACGCCATCATCACCGAGGATGCGGCGGCGGCGGAGCAGTTCCTGCCGGCGTCGACAGCGCGGTCGCGCTGTGGAACGCCTCGACGCAGTTCTGCGACGGCGGGGAGTTCGGGTTCGGCGCCGAGATCGGCATCGCGACCGGGCGCATCCATGCCCGCGGCCCGGTCGGGCTCGAGCAGCTCACCACATTCCGCTATCGTGCTGACCGGCAGCGGCCAGGTGCGGCCCTGAACGACACGCTCCCGCGCTGGGGCGACCGGCGGCGCACGCGGGTCGGCCTGCTCGGCGGATCGTTCAATCCGGCCCATGCCGGGCATCGCCACATCGCGCTGCTCGCGCGGCGGCGGCTGCGGCTGCGACCAGGTCTGGCTGCTCGTCTCGCCCGGCAACCCGCTGAAGCCGCGCCGCGGCATGGCGGCCGCTGCCGGTGCGGCTCGCCGCGGCGCGGTCGATCGCGGACGGGCGGCGGGTGGTCGCGACCGGCGATCGAGGCGGCGCTCGGCACGCGCTACACGCTCGCCACGCTGCGCCGCGCTGCGGCGGCGCTTTCCGCGGGTCCGGTTCGTCTGGCTGATGGGCGCCGACAATCTTGTGCAGCTGCCGCGCTGGAACCGCTGGCTGCGGATATCGCACTTCTGGTGCCGATCGCGGTGCTGCCCCGGCCCACCTACAACCACCGCGCGCTGGCCGGGCAGGCGGCACGGCGGCTGCGCCACGGACGGCGGCGCGTCGCCGCGGCACCGGCGCTGGCGGCGATGCCGCCGCCGGCGTGGCTGTTCCTGCCGGCCGCCCAGCACAGCGCGTCGGCGAGCGCGATTCGCGCCGCCGCAACAGGAGAGCAAGACCATCGCCCGCAAGCCGCCCGCGCCACCCTCGCCGCCTGACGAGCCACCGCCTGCGCCGCCGGGGCGGGCCCCTGCCGCCGCGTCGCGCCGGCGCGTCGCCGGGCGCGTCGCTGCGGCCGCAAAACCGCCGGCGCCGCCCGGCACGCCGCGCAAGAAGGCCGCGGTCGCCGGCCCGGCGCGGCGCGCCCGGCGCGAGCCGGCGGCCACGGTCTCCACGCTCGACCGGCTGCAGCAAGTCATCGTGGCAAGCCTGGAGGACGACAAGGCGGACGCGATCGTCACCCTCGACGTCGCCGGGCGCGCGGCGTTCGCCGACCGGATGGTGATCGCGACCGGCCTCGCCGATCGGCAGATCGCGGCGATGGCGCAGCATCTTCGAGGAGAAGCTTCACGCGGCCGGGTTCCGGCGGATTCAGGTGGAGGGCGCGCCGGGCGCCGACTGGGTGCTGCTCGACGCGGGCGACATCGTCGTGCACCTGTTCAAGCCGGACGCGCGCGCGATGTACGCCCTCGAAAAGATGTGGGGCTCGGAGCTCGACGAGGGGCCGGCCACGTCGCTCTAAGCGGCGCCTGCGGCATCGGGCGCGCCGGTCAGGCGGCGCTCAAGGCCTCGGCCTCGGCGCTGGCGTGATGGGGAAGCGGCGCGTCGAAGCCGCGCTCGCTCGACGGCTCGCGCATCATGTAGCCGCGGCCCCAGACGGTGCCGATCAGGTTGTCGGCGCCCGCCACCGCCAGCTTTTTGCGCAGCTTGCAGATGAAGACGTCGATGATCTTCATCTCCGGCTCATCCATGCCGCCATAGAGGTGGTTGAGAAACGCCTCCTTGGTCAGCACCATGCCCTTGCGCAGCACCAGCAGCTCCAGGATCGCGTATTCCTTGCCCGTCAGGTGCACGGGGCTGCCCGCCACCAGCACCTCGCGGCTGTCGAGATTGAGCTGCAGGGCGCCGACCCGGAGCGTCGGCTGGCTGTAGCCCTTGCTGCGCCGCACGACCGCCTGGATGCGCGCGAGCAGCTCGGCCTTGTCGAACGGCTTGGTGATGAAGTCGTCGGCGCCCATGCCGAGCCCCTTCACCTTGGCCTGCGGCCGCGAGAGGCCGGAGAGGATCAGGACCGGCACGTCGATGCGCCCGGCGCGCATGCGGCGCACGACCTCGTAGCCCTCCATGTCGGGGAGCATGAGGTCGAGCACGACGATATCGTAATCGTAATGACGGACGAGTTCGAGCGCCTCCTCGCCGGTGTCGGCGGCGTCCACGACCGCGCCGCCGGATTTCAGCATGAGCCCGATACCGCGGGCGGCGGTGACATCGTCTTCCACCAGCAGGACGCGCATTTTCGTCTCCCGTTCCGCTACCTTAGGTTGCATTCTTAAGCGCCGACTCGCTTTCGGTCTACCAAAAAATCACATACGCGTGTCTCAAGTTCAGCAACTCGTTAACTGCAATGCGACAACGCTCTCCGCATGCTCGATCCCGCCCTCCCGCCGGCCCCCGGCTTCCGCGCGCGCGCCGCCCTCGCCCGCGCCGCCCTCGCCCCGCTCACCGCCAACTGTGTCGGGGGCGAGGTGGCGGCCGTCGTCGGCCTCGGCGTCGCGCTGCGCGGGCTGTCGGCGCATCTGGCGGTCGGCGACCGGCTGCTGCTGGCGCCGCGCGGCGGCGTGCCGGTGCCGGCCGAGGTGGTCGGTTTCCGCGACGGGCTGGCGCATGCGCTGGCGCTGGGGCCGCTGGACGGGCTCGGCCCCGGCCGTCCGGCCTTCGCCGCCGCCCCGCCCCGCCCGGCCACGCTCGCCGTCGACGATGCCTGGCTCGGCCGGGTGATCGACCCGCTCGGGCGCCCGCTGGATGGCGCGCGGACCGCTGCCCCCGGGGTGCTCGCCCGCCCGGTGCGCGCCGCCCCGCCGGCCGCCACCGCGCGCGCCCGGCTCGGTCCGCGCCTCGGGTTCGGCGTGCGCGCGCTCGATGCCTTCGTGCCGGCGCGGGAAGGCCAGCGCCTCGGCCTGTTCGCCGGCGCCGGGGTCGGCAAATCGACGCTGCTCGGCATGCTCGCCCGCGGCCCGCCTGCGACGTCGCCGTGCTCGCCCTGGTCGGCGAGCGGGGCCGCGAGGTGCGTGAGTTCCTGGAGGACGATCTGGGCGCCGCGGGCCTGGCGCGCGCCGTGGCGGTCGTCGCCACCTCCGACGCCCCGCCGCTGCTGCGGCGGGAGGCCGCCTATGCCGCCATGACCGTCGCCGAGCATTTGCCGCCCAGGGCAGGCACGTGCTGCTGCTGATGGACAGCCTCACCCGGTTCTGCCTGGCGCTGCGCGAGATCGCGCTCGCCGCCGGCGAGCCGCCCGCCACCCGCGGCTTCCCGCCGAGCGTCTTCGCCGAGCTGCCGCGCCTGCTGGAGCGCGCCGGGCCCGGCGCTGGAGCACGGCGGCACGGCCGGGGCAGATCACCGGCCTGTTCACGGTGCTGGTGGAGGGCGACGACCACAACGAGCCGGTGGCCGACTGCGGTGCGCGGCATCCTCGACGGGCATGTCGTGCTCGACCGCCGGATCGCCGAGCGCGGGCGCTACCCGGCGATCGACGTGCTGCGCTCGCTCTCCCGCACCGCCCGGGCAGTGCCTGGGCGCCGAGGAGACGGCCCTGGCCCGCCGCGCCCGCGCCGCCCTCGCGTTGCAGGCGGAGCTTGCCGACCTCGTGCGCCTCGGCGCCTACCGCCCCGGCACCGATCCCGCCGCCGACGAGGCGCTGGCGCTGGCGCCGCGGCTGGAGGCGTTCCTGCGCGCAGGACCCGCGACGAGAGCGCCGACCCCGCCATCTGCTTTCGGGCCTGCGCGCCGCGCTGGAGGGCGTTTAGGCCGTGGCCGACGCGCTCGAACGGGCGCGGCGGCTCCGCGCCCTCGCGGTGGCCGCGGCCGGCCGCGAGCTTGCCCAGGCGATCGCCGCCGAGCACGCCGCCGCCGCCGTGCGCTGCCGAGGCCGCCGCCGCACTGCGCGCGCGAAATCGCGCTATGCGAGCCGCACCGATGCCGACGACAGCCGCGGTGGAGGCGCTCGCCGCCTGGCTGCCCCAGGGCCGCGCCGCGATCGCCCGGGCGGAACTGGCGCTGACCCGTGCCGAGACGATCACCGCCCAGGCCCGCGCGACGCTCGCCGCCGCACGCAGCCGCCGAGGCCGCGGTCGAGGCGCTGATCGAAGCGCGGGCCAGCGCCGCGGCCGCGACCGCCGGCGCGGCGCGAGCAGGCCGCGCTGGACGAGGCGGCCCTGCGCATGCCGCCGCCCAAAACGCTTGACCGCCGCACTCGTCGCTGCGCGACCAAGCGGCATCGCCGTTTCGGCCGCTCGCACGGGAAGAGGAACGACAGTCTTGCGTATTGCGATGATCGGCGGCGGCTATGTCGGCCTGGTGTCCGGCGCCTGCTTCGCCGAGTTCGGCACCGACGTCACGGTGGTGGAGGCCGATCCCGCGACAAGCTCGCCGCCCTGCGCGAGGGCCGCATGCCGATCTACGAGCCGGGCCTCGACAAGCTGGTGGCGGAGAACGTCGCCGCCGGCCGGCTCGCGCTTCACCGGCGACCTCGCCGCCGCGCGTCGCACGGCGCCGAGGCGGTGTTCATCGCCGTCGGCACGCCGACCCGGCGCGGCGACGGCCACGCCGACCTGACCTACGTCTACGCCGCCGCCGAGCAGGTGGCGCGCGCGCTCACCGGCTACGCGGTGATCGTCACCAAATCCACGGTGCCGGTCGGCACCGGCCGCCGGATCGCCGAAATCGTCCGCGCACGCCCGCCCCGACCTCGACTTCGACGTCGCCTCCAATCCGGAATTCCTGCGCGAGGGCAACGCGATCGGCGACTTCATGCGGCCCGACCGCGTGGTGATCGGCGCCGAGAGCGACCGCGCCCGCGACGTGCTGCGCCGGCTCTACCGCCCGCTCTACCTGATCGAGGCGCCGATCGTGTTCACCGGCATCGAGACCGCGGAGCTGACCAAATACGCCGCCAACGCCTTCCTGGCGATGAAGGTCACCTTCATCAACGAGATGGCCGATCTGTGCGAGCGCGTCGGCGCCGACGTGCACGACGTGGCGCGCGGCATCGGCCTCGACGGCCGCATCGGGCGCAAGTTCCTGCATCCCGGGCCGGGCTATCGGCGGCTCCTGCTTCCCCAAGGACACGCTGGCGCTGATGCGCATCGCGCAGGACTACGGCGCGCCGTCGCGGCTGGTGGAGACCACGGTCGCGGTGAACGACGCGCGCAAGGCCGGCATGGCGGTGCGGGTCATCGCCGCCTGCGGCGGCTCGGTGCGCGGCAAGACGATCGCGGTGCTCGGGCTGACCTTCAAGCCGGAGACCGACGACATGCGCGACGCGCCGTCGCTTCCGATCGTCGCGCGGCTGGTCGGCGACGGCGCCACGGTCCGCGCCTTCGATCCGGAGGGGATGCGAGCAGGCGCGGCCGCTGCTGCCCGCGGGCGTCATCTATTGCCGCGACGCGCTGGACGCGGCGCACGGGGCCGACGCGCTGGTGCTGATCACCGAATGGAACGAGTTCCGCGCGCTCGCGCCCGACCGGCTGCGCGAGGCGATGCGCGGCCGGGTGCTCGTCGATCTGCGCAACGTCTACGACCCGGTGGCGATGCGCGCCGCCGGCTTCACTTATCAGGGCATCGGCCGCGCCACGGCGCCGGCATGAGCTATCCCGACCTGTTCAACCCCGACCTGCTGGACCGCATCCCGCTCGATGCGCGCGTGGTGGTGGATATCGGCTGCGCCAGCGGCGCGCTCGGCGCGGAATACAAGCGCCGCAACCCGGCCGCGCGCGTGCTGGGCATCGAGCGCGACCCCGCCGCCGCGCGCATCGCCGAGCAGCGGCTGGACGCGGTGAAGCGCGCCGATCTCGACGCCGACCCCCTGCCCTTCGGCGACGCGCTGCCGCCCGGCAGCGTGGACTGCCTGGTCTATGGCGACGTGCTCGAACACCTCGCCGATCCCTGGGCGGTGCTGCGCGCGCAGGTGCCGCTGCTGTCGGAGCACGGCATCGTCGTGATCTGCATGCCCAACGCGGAGCACTGGAGCTTCGCCGAGCGGCTGCTGCGCGGCACCTTCGCCTACGAGCCGCTGGGCCTGTTCGACCAGACGCATCTGCGCTGGTTCACGGCCGAGACCACGCGCCGCACGCTGCGCGCCGCCGGGCCTGACGCCGATCGACGTGATCCCGCGCATCTTCGACAAGCCGGCGGCAGCCGCGTTCTGCGACGCGGCCGAACCGGGCCTGCGCCGGCTGGGCATCGACGTCGCCGCCTATCGCGAACGCTGCGCCGCCGCTGCAGCATGTCTGGCGCGCCCGCCGCCGTCCCACGCGCCCGCTGCCGCTCGTCTCGACCATGCTCAATCCGGTCGGCGGCGTGAGCCATCTGCGCGTCGTCGAGCCGATGGCGGCGCTCGCGACCGATCCCTCGCTGGCCACGCGGATCATCGACACCGCCGACGCCTTCACGGCCGATCCCGACCAGCCGGGCATCTTCATCTTCCACCGCCCGCTGTTGGCCGGCGACTCCGGCATCGCGCGGGTGCGCGAGATCGCGGCGCGCGGGTGGCTCGTGCTGTGCGAGTTCGACGACCATCCCGACTACATCCCGGTGCTGCAGCGCCCCGACGTGCAGAATTTCCGTGCCGTGCACGCGGTGCAGACGTCCACCGCGCCGCTGGCCGAAGTGCTGCGGCGCGACAACCCGGAGATCAAGGTGTTCGCCAACGGCGTCGCGCGGATGCCGGATGTGGCGAACTTCCGCGACCCGGCACGGCTGACCATGCTGTTCGCCGGCATCAACCGCGAGAAGGAGTGGCAACCCTACCTCGACGCGCTGAACGCCGTCGTGCGCAAGGTGGGCGAGCGGCTGCACATCGTCGTGGTCAACGACCGTGCGTTGTTCGAGCAGCTCGCGACACCGCACAAGCGGTTCGTGCCGCTGTGCGGCTACGACACCTACCAGGCGCTGCTGGGCGCGAGCGAAATCTCCTTCGCCCCGCTCACCGACACCCCGTTCAACCGCTGCAAGTCGGATCTGAAGTTCATCGAGGCGGCGGCGCATCGGGTGACCGCGCTGGCGAGCCGCGTGGTGTACGAAGACAGTATCCGTGACGGCGAGACGGGCGTGCTGTTCGGGACGCGGCGAGGAGCTGGAGCAGCGGCTGCTGCGGCTGGTCGCGAATCCCGAAATCGCCCGCGGCATCGGCGATGCGGCGCGGGCCTACGTGGCGCGCGAGCGCATGCTGGCCTATCAGGTGAGCGAGCGCGTGGCGTGGTATCACGCGCTCTGGGCGCGGCGGCCGGAACTGCATGCCGCACTGCTGCGGCGCGTGCCGGAATTCGTGACTTGAGGTGTTCGTGAGCCGAGGCGGTCCTTAGCCGGCGCCGGCGCTCAGTGTCGCGTGGAACAGCCCAAGGCGAGCAAGGCCGCGGGGTCGCGCACCAGCAGGTTCGTGCGGGAGAGCGAGATGGCCCCCGCCCTGCGCAATAGCGCCAGCGTGCGGCAGACCGTCTCGATCGTCAGGCCAAGGTGGTCGGCCATGTCCGTCCGGCTCATCGGCAGGGCGATCGTTCCGGCCTTGTCCTTGGGCATCCGCTGCGTCATCTGGAGCAGAAACTCGGCGATCCGCTCGCAGGCCGTTTTGCGGCCGAGGGCCACCACCTGGTCCCGCGCACGGCGCAACTCGCGCGCGACGATCGCGAACAGCAGCCGGCCCAGCCGGGCGTCGCGCTCGGCGAGCATCTCCAGCGCACGCCGCGGAAAGCGCTGCAACACGACGGGGGTGACTGCCTCGGCGGCGAAATCATGCTCTTCCAGCGCCTCGCATCCGAACCAGTCGCCCGGAAGCAGAAACTCGCCCACCTGCCGCCGGCCGTCCTCCATCAACTTGACCGTTCGTACGCAGCCGCCCACAATCTGGTAGCAATACCGGGCAGCGTCACCCTGGCTGTAGATTTCGACGTCCTTGCGGACGGTGATCGTGGTGCCGAGTGCGTCCAACGCCCCGGCGGCGGGTGGGACCTGCGCCTGCTCTTCGGCGTGCGTTGCGAGCGACAGGCTGGTCTGGGGCCGGCGCCCCACGGCAATCTGATATGACGTGTGCATCCTGGTCTCCGACCCTCGCTTGTCATCGCGCGGACCAAGCTGTAGCGACGCCTGCCGCATGGCAGAATCCGGGCGAATTCGTACGCAAGTCTGCGTAGGGACGCGGAAATGACGCGCGTTGAGACCGTCCACGTGGTTGATGACGATGCGGCGGTGCGCAACTCGTTGCGCGTCCTGCTCGACGCGGCCGGGTTCGACGTTGAACTGCACGAAAGCGCAGAGTCGTTCCTGGGCGCCGCGGCAGACCTGCCGCCCGGCTGCTTGCTGACCGATCTGCGCATGCCGGGCCTCGGCGGCCTCGCGCTGCAGCGACGGCTGCAGGAGATGGGCCTGCCGATGCCGGTCATCGTCATGACCGGCCACGGCGATGTCCCCACCGCCGTCGAGGCGATCAAGGGCGGCGCTCTCGATTTCCTCGAAAAACCATTCGATGACGAACAATTACTCGGCGCCGTCCGACGGGCCCTGTTGGCCGGCAGGGCGCAGCAGGCTGCTTGCGCGGCGGCGGCGGCGGCGGCAAGCCGGCTCGCCGCGCTGACGCCGCGCGAGCATGAGGTTCTCGAGGGCCTGGTTGCCGGGCAGTCCAGCAAGGCGATCGCGCTCGATCTCGGCGCCAGCCCGCGGACGATCGAGGTGCATCGCCTGCGCGTGATGGAGAAGCTTCAGGTGCGCAGCCTGCCCGAACTGGTGCGCTTGGTGCAGGCCGCCGGCGCGGCCCACGGCCCCGTCCCGCCCGGCGGATCGCGATGAACGAGGCGGGCGAGGCCGCGCCGGCGACAACGGGGGAGGAGGCGCATCTGCGCTCGATCCTGGAGACCGTGCCGGATGCGATGATCGTGATCGACGAGCACGGGATCATCGAAGCCTTCAGCAAGGCCGCCGAGCGCCTGTTCGGCTATGGGGTCGCGGAAGCCTGCGGGCAGAATGTCCGGCTGCTGATGCCCGCGCCGTATCGCGACCAGCATGACGGCTACCTGCAGCGCTACCTTGCGACCGGCGAACGGCGGATCATCGGCATCGGCCGCGTCGTCGTCGGCCTGCGCAAGGACGGCAGCACGTTCCCGATGGAGCTTGCCGTCGGCGAGGCGCGCCTCGGCGCGCGGCGCGTCTTCACCGGCTTCGTGCGCGATCTGACCGAAGCGCAGAAGACCCACGCGCGGATGCAGGAACTGCAGCAGGGGCTGCTGCACGCCTCGCGCCTGCGCGCCACCGGCCAGATGGCGGCGGCACTCGCGCATGAGCTGAACCAGCCGCTGACGGCCGTCGCCAACTACCTGCGCGGCGCGCAGCGGCTGATGCAGGCGCGCGAGCCCGACCTGGCGCGCGTGCGCGATGCGGTGGAGCTTGCCGTGCAGCAGACGCTGCGCGCCGGGCAGATCATTCGCCGCCTGCGCGGCTTCGTCGAACGCGGCGACGTCATCAGCCGCGCCGAGCCGGTGGCAACGCTGATCGAAGAGGCGAGCGCGCTGGCGCTGCTCGGCGCCAAGGAGCGCAGCATTCGTGTGATCATGTCGGTCGCGCCGGACCTGCCCGAGGTCCTGGTCGAACGTGTCCAGATCCAGCAGGTGCTGCTGAACCTGATCCGCAACGCGATCGAGGCGATGGAGCACGAGCCCCGACGCACGCTCACGATCACGGCCCGCCGCGAGGGCGCACAGGTCGAGATCGGGGTCGCCGATACCGGCCCGGGGCTCGCGCCGGACGTCGCGTCGCAGCTGTTCCAGCCATTCGTGACGACCAAGCCGGACGGCATGGGCATCGGGCTGTCGATCTGCCGCACCATCATCGAGTCGCACCACGGCCGGCTGTGGGCGGAGGACAATCCGGGCGGCGGTACCGTGTTCCATTTCACGCTGCCGATCGCAGCCACAGACACCGAAGGCGCCGGCGCAGCGCCGGCTTGACCCAGATCAAGGCGACCGGCCGGCGCGCCTGACCTAGATCAGAGCCGCGCCGCATCGCATGGGCGAAGCTGACCTCTGGATCGAGCGCAAGGCCGCGGTGGCGCGGCCGGCCGGTCCGGGAGCGGGACATGCATCCGGCGGCGGCAGGCAAGCATCGAGCGTGGATCGGCGAACAGGCGTTGGCAATCGGGTCCGGTGCGGAGCACGCGAACATGGCAGGCCGGAACGATGATTTCGTCGCCATCGTCGACGACGACGACGCGGTATTGGATTCGCTGCGCTTCCTGCTCGAAGTGGCCGGGTTGCGGGTGGTCACCTACCGCTCGGCAGCGGACTTCCTGGCCGACACCGAGGTGCGCCCGGACTGCCTCATCCTCGACCAGCACATGCCGGACATGACCGGGCTGGAGCTGGTGGAGCGGCTGCGCGCCGACGGTGTGCCGTTGCGGGTGATGCTGATCACCGGCCTCACTTCGCCGCGGCTGCGCGGCCGGGCGGCGGCGCTGGGGGTGGCGAAGGTGCTGGAAAAGCCGCCGGCCGAGCAGGAATTGCTGGAGTTCATCGCCGGCCCCGGCTGAGCGCCGGCCGGTCGGATCGGCCGGGATCAGGACGGCTCGGCGAACTCGTCCGGCGAGCGGGCCAGGGCGCGGATGAGGTCGGCACGGCTGACCACCCCGACGAGCTTGCCCGCGCGCACCACCGGCACCCGCTTGATGCGATGCTTCGTCAGCAGGTCGGCGATCTCGTTCACGGTCGCGGACTCCGCCACGACGACGACGTCCTTCGTCATCACGTCGCGCACCCGCCGCTGGTCCAGGCGCAGGTAGTTCTCGAACTCGGGTGCCAGGCGCTCGCCTTCGGCGAGGACGTTCAGCCACCAGGCGCGATGTTGCGCTTTCTTGTGACCGAACGCCTGCATCAGGTCGCCCTCGCTCACCATGCCGAGCACCGTCCCGTCCTTGTCCACGACCGGGGCGGCGCTGATGCCGCGCTCGCTGAGCCGCGCCGCGGCCTCCTTGACGGTCGCGTCGGGGCTCACGCTCACCACGTCGCGGGTCATGATGCTGGCAGCTTCGATCGACATCGCGTCCTCGTTCCTCAGCCGCCGGGAGCGGCGGCAGCCGGCGCCGCATCCGGGATCGGCGCCGACGGGACTTTTAGCACCGGCCCGGCGGCCGGGGTGAACTGCGGCTGCGCCTCCAGCCCGCGCGCCGCGACGATCCGCTGCCAGAGCGCGAGAATGCTGCGGCTGGTCGCCTCGGCCACGAACACGTGACCCTGCGCGTCAAGCGCGTGCAGCGTGGCCGCCGGGTCGCCGGTTGCTCGGCGCAGCGCCGCGTCGATCACCGCGAGCGCCTGCACCACCTGCTCGACGCTCGCCAGGCGGGCGTGGCGCGCGAGATCGACGAGGCGGAAGGCGCGCAACCCGTTCGCCGCAACACCGCCCTGCTCGCGGCCGAGCTCGAAGAACACCGCGACCACCGGCAGCATCCCCTGCACCTGCTCGACGATCGCACCCGCGAGGTCCGGCGTCGCGGCGGTCAGCGGCGGTGCGGCCGGCGCCTCCGCGCCATGCGGCAGGCCGAGCATCTGCGCGATCTGCTGTTCCAGCCAATGACGGACCTCGGGGGGCGCGGCGCGGATCTGCTCCGCCGACAGCGTGATGCCGACCATGCGCGCACTCCCCCCGATCCCGCGCCGCCCGTCAGGCGGCGGTCTTGATCTCGATCTTCTTCTGCTGCTGCTGCGCCTTCGCGGTCTTGGGCAGCGTCAGCGTCAGCACGCCCTTGGCGAACTCGCCCGCGATCTTGTCGCGATCGACGCCCTCGGGAAGCATGAACGAGCGCTGGAACGCGCCCCAGGCGCGCTCGGTCAGGTGGTAGTTCTTCTCGGTCTTCTCGCTCTCCTGCCGCTTCTCGCCCTTGATCGTCAGCGTGTCGCCGGAGATCGCGACCTCGATCTCCTTCTCGCTCATGCCCGGCAGTTCGGCGGTGAGCCTGAAGGCGGTTTCATCCTCCGCGATGTCCACCGCCGGGGCGGGCATGGTGAAGCCGCCCTCGGAGCGGAATTCGGGCACGAAGTCCAACATGCGCGCCATCGAGGGCAGTGCGAAGGCACCCGCGAAGCGATCGAACAGCCGATCCATATCGGTGCGGAACGAGCGGAAGACGTCAGGCGCGCGCGGCGCGGGCGCGGCCGAGCGCTTGACGTCGACAGGTACCGTGGCCATGGGCCCTTCTCCTGATCAATGCAATTGCCTCTCGCGGGCGGATCCTGCCCCGGCGCGGCGTGCACGACATTGATCCACGTCAAGGCGAACCGGGCGAACCGGCCCCGCGCGGCGCGCACCCGCCGGTTGACCTGCGTCAATGCAGGCGCACTCGCCACGAACCCAATGTGGTGCTGCATCCAAAGCGAGTCCAGCCCGTGGCCGACACCTCCGCAATCCGCTGGTTCGACGCGATCCGTCTTGAGGACGTGCCGCTGGTTGGCGGCAAGAACGCCTCGCTCGGCGAGCTCTACCGCGCGCTTGCCGCGGCCGAGGTGCGCGTGCCGAACGGCTTCGCCGTGACCGCGGCCGCCTATCGCGACGCGATCAGCGGGGCGGCCGCATGGCAACCGCTGCATGCGCTGCTCGATGACCTCGACATCGCCGATGTCGCCCAGCTTGCCGAGCGCGCGGCCGCGGCGCGCCGCCTGATCTATGAAGCCACCGACACCGACGCGCTGCGCGAGGCCATCGTCGCGGCCTATCGAAAGCTTGAAGGCGAGTACGGCGCCAAGGTCGCCGTCGCGGTGCGCAGCTCGGCCACCGCCGAGGACCTGCCGACCGCAAGCTTCGCAGGTCAGCACGACAGTTTCCTGAACATCACCGGGGCGGAGGACCTGTTCGAGGCGTGCCGGCGCTGTTTCGCCTCGCTCTTCACCGACCGCGCGATCGTCTATCGCGCGAACAACGGGTTCGACCATTTCAAGGTCGCGCTGTCCGTGGGCGTGATGAAGATGGTCCGCTCCGACCGCTCGGCGAGCGGCGTCATTTTCACGCTGGATACCGAATCCGGCTTCCGCGATGTCGTGTTCATCACCGGCATCTACGGGCTCGGCGAGAACATCGTGCAGGGCAAGGTCGATCCGGACGAGTTCTATGTCCACAAGCCGACCTTTCGCCAGGGTCATCGCGCGGTGCTGAGCCGCACGCTCGGGCGCAAGCAGTTGCGCATGGTACTCGCTCCCGGCCACACCGGCGCCACCACGCGCAACGAGACGACCAGCGAGGCCGCACGGGCCCGCTTCTGCATCAGCGACGCGGAGGTGCTGGAACTCGCCGACAATGCGATCCGGATCGAGGATCACTACGGCGCGCGCGCCGGGCATCCCGTGCCGCTGGATATCGAGTGGGCGAAGGACGCGGATGACGGCCTGCTTTACATCGTCCAGGCACGGCCGGAGACCGTCGCCTCGCGCCGCGGAGCCGCGGATGCGTTCGAGACGTTCGAGCTGAGCGGCGGCGGCACCGTGCTGGTGAGCGGCAAGGCGGTGGGCGAGCGCATCGGCACCGGCGCGGTGCGCATCGTCGCCGGAACCGAAGACCTGAAGGCGTTCCGCCCCGGCGAGGTTCTCGTCGCCGGCGCGACAAGTCCCGACTGGGAGCCGGTGATGAAGACCGCGGGCGCGATCGTGACCGACCACGGCGGGCGCACCTGCCACGCCGCGATCGTCGCACGCGAACTCGGCGTGCCGGCCGTGGTCGGCTGCGGCAACGCGACGACGAGCCTGCGCACCGGGCAGATCGTCACCGTCTCCTGCGCCGGCGGCGACGCGGGCGTCGTGCTCGACGGCACCGTTCCCTTCGCCGTCACGCGCCTGCCGGCCGATGCGCTCGTGCTGCCGCGCACGGAGATCATGGTCAATCTCGGCAACCCGCAACTCGCCTTCCGCACCGCGATGCTGCCGAACGCCGGCGTCGGGCTGGCGCGCATGGAGTTCATCATCAGCGAGCAGATCGGCATCCACCCGATGGCCCTCGTGCACCCCGAGCGCGTCCCCCCCGCCGAACGCCGGCGGATCGAGGCGCGCACACGCGGTTTCACCTCGCCCGCGGATTTCTTCGTGCGCCGCCTCGCCGAAGGCGTCGGCACGATCGCCGCCGCGTTCTATCCGAAGCCGGTCATCGTGCGGCTTTCCGACTTCAAGACCAATGAATACGCGGCACTCCTCGGCGGCGCCGCGTTCGAGCCGCACGAGTCCAACCCGATGCTGGGCTTCCGCGGCGCATCGCGCTACGCGCATCCCGCCTACGCCGAGGGATTCGCGCTCGAATGCGCGGCGCTGCGCATGGTGCGCGAGACGATGGGGCTGACCAACCTGCGCGTCATGGTGCCGTTCTGCCGCCGCGTGGACGAGGCGCGGCAGGTGCTGGCGGTGATGGCGCAGCACGGACTCGCCCGCGGGCAGAACGGGCTCGAGATCTACGTCATGTGCGAGATCCCGAACAACGTGATCCAGGTCGACGCATTCGCCGCGGTGTTCGACGGGTTCTCGATCGGTTCCAACGACCTCACGCAGCTCACGCTCGGCGTCGATCGGGATTCGGAAATCGTCGCCTTCGACTTCGACGAGCGCGACCCGGGGATGCTGGAGATGCTGCGCCTCGCGGTGCGCGGGGCGAAGCGCAACGGCCGGCATGTCGGCATCTGCGGCGAGGCGCCGGCGAACCATCCGGAGATCGCCCGCTTCCTCGCCGAACTCGGCATCGACTCGATCAGCGTCAACCCGGCGAGCCTGCCGCGCACGATCGCGGTGGTGCGCGAGGCCGAGCGCGCCCCATCGAAACGCGCCGCCGGCTGACGCGCCCATGGGTCCGCGCATCGTCACGCTGACGCTCAACCCGGCGCTCGATCTGGCCTCGACCACCGAGCTCGTGCGCCCGACGCACAAGATCCGCACCACCGGCGAACACGTCGACCCCGGCGGCGGCGGCATCAACGTCGCGCGCGTCGTGCACGCGCTGGGCGGCGAGGCGCTGGCGGTGCTGCTCGCCGGCGGCGCCACCGGCCAGTATGTGGGCGAGCTTCTGGACGAAGCGGGCGTCGCGCGCATCAGCGTGCCCACGCGCGGGCGCACGCGCATCAGCCTGACCGTGTTCGAGGCCGCGAGCGGACTCGAATACCGCTTCGTGCCGGAGGGGCCCGAGGTCGCGGCGACGGAGTGGCAGGCGGCGCTCGACGTGCTGGAAACCGTCGAGGGCGCATGGATCGTCGCCAGCGGCAGCCTGCCGCGCGGCGTACCGCCGGACATCTATGCGACGGTCGCCCGCATCGCCGCCCGCCGCGCAATGCCCTTCGTGCTGGATACGTCAGGGCCGCCGCTCGCCGCAGCACTCGGGCACGGGGTCACGCTGCTCAAGCCGAGCCTGGGCGAGCTGGAGGCGCTGGTCGGCCGCAAGCTGCCGGACCCGCGCGCGCAGGAGGCAGAGGCGCTGGCGCTGGTGCGCAACGGCGCCGCGCGCATGGTCGCGCTCACGCTCGGGCGCGCGGGTGCGATCCTCGCGACCGCGGCGGGCACGCTGCGCATGGCGGCGCCGCCGGTCGCGGTGCGCAGCGCCGTCGGGGCGGGCGACAGTTTCCTGGCCGCGATGACGCTCGCGCTGGCGCGCGGCGAGCCCGCGGAGCAGGCCCTCGCCTGGGGCGTCGCCGCGGGCAGCGCCGCGCTGGGCGGCGTCGGCACGGCCCGCATCGGCCGCGCCGAGGTGGAGGCGGGCTACCAGGCCCTGACCCCCCGGCGCGGCTGAGGCGGCTCAGGGCCGCACTTCGATCTCGTTCTTCACCTGGCTCACGCCGGGGGCGGCCCAGGCGGCTCCCTCGGCGATGTCCCGTTCCCACCAGGTCTTCACGCTGCCGCGCAGCGTCGCCCGGCCACCTTCCACATCGACCGCCAGCCGGGCGGCCTCGAGCTCCGCGTTGCGACGCAGCGCGCGCTCGATCTTCTCCCGGATCACGTCCGCATCGGGGCGTCGGCCCGCGGACTGCATCACGCGCATCAGGTTCACCACGCCCGTCACACCGCCGAGCCGACGCACATCCGCCTCGGCCGCCGCGCGCTGGAACTGATAGGCGACGTCGCCCTCCAGCGTGACCATCCCGTGCTCGACCTTCACCTTGATCCGCTCGTGCGGCACCTCGACGTCCCACGCGAGGATGTGCAGTGCGCGCTCGGCGATCTCGTCATCGGCATGTTTCTGATCGTTGGGCAGACGGACTTCGATCTCCTCGGCGATCGCGCGCACGCCACGCACGCGGCGCGCCGCCCGCTCGGCGGCCGCCTTCGCCGGATAGCTGTCCACGAAGCCGCTGAGCGTAACCACGCCATCCTTGGCGGTAACGCCGATATGTGCGGCGTCCACGCTCGGCTCCCATTCGAGTTCCGCCATCACGGTGGCGCGCAGGGTCTGATCGTCCGGCATGGAATCTTCTCCCCTAGAAGCCTTGCGGCGGAGGGGATTTCACCGCCGCGGCGGCCGCGGGTCGTTGACGCAGGTCAAGCAGGGGGGCCGGGAGGTCTTCCACGTGTCCGAGGAGCTCCTCCTCCGCGGTCAGATGCAGACCGATCAGCGCCTCAAGGACCTGCAGGAGCCGCTGCAGTTCCCGCAACTCCCGCTCAGCGGGCGTGCCCCCGGCGAGAGCGTCGACCAGCGCCGTGAAGCGCCCCGACTTCGCGGGCGATCTCGTCGTGCATCCGGTTCATGGTCCCAAGCGGGTCGCGCCCGCCGAGCCGGCCCGCGAGCGCCGGATACAGGCCGGCCTCCTCGGCACGCTGGTGGGGGAGAAGCAGGATCTCCAGCTGTTCGGCGATTTCACGCAGTTCTGGCAGCGGCGGCGCGACGTGCCGATTGAGCTGGGCGGCGGTGCCGCGCATGCGCTCGAGCAGCGCGCGCAGCCGGGCATGCTCGTCCACCAGCCGCTGCACCGCGGCGCGGTCGGGGAGCGGGCGTGGCGCCCCGCGGCCGCTCAGCGCACGCAGGGCGTTGAGGATCACGAGGACGTCAATCGCCTCCTGCAACAGCGCCCCGGCGACGGGTGGCAGCTGGCCGAATGCCGCCGCGACCATGGCGAGGCCGGAAAGGCCGACCCCGATGCCGATCGACTGCAGCGCGATGAAGCGCGCGCGCCGCGCGATCCCGACCGCCTCGGCGACCCGGTCGAGCCGGTCCACCATCACCACTACGTCGGCGGCCTCGGCGGCGGCGGCAGCGCCGCTCGCGCCGAGCGCGACGCCTACGTCCGCCGCCGCCAACGCCGGAGCGTCGTTGATCCCGTCGCCGACCATCAGCGTCGGCCCCGCAGCGCGCTCGGCCCTCACGACCGCGATCTTGTCTGCCGGCGAAAGCTCGGCGTGCACTGCGTCGAGTGCCAGCGCCCGCCCGATCTCCGCCGCGGCGGCGGTGCGGTCGCCGCTCACCATTACCACTCGGCGAACGCCGGCGGCGCGCAGGCTGCGCAGTGCTCGTGCCGCGTCGGGCCGGATCGGGTCGGTGAGCAGGAGCGCCCCAGCAACCGTCCCGTCCACAGCCACCCAGGACACGGATGCGGCAGCCTGCGCAAGCCGCGCCGCCGACCCGTCGCGCGGAGGCACCAACCCCGCGGTGGCGAGCAGGCCGGCGCTGCCGACCATTACCTGCCGCCCGGCGACGCGGCCCGAAAGCCCGCCGCCGGGTACTTCCGCCACTGCCTCGGGTGGTTCGAGCGGCAGGCCGCGGGCTTGCGCCGCCGCGATGATCGCCGCCGCCACACCGTGCGGCGACGCCTGTTCGAGGGAGGCTGCGAGGCGTAGCAGCGTGTCGGCCTCGAAGTCGTCCACCGGCTCGACGCCGGCGACGCGCGGCCGTCCCGCCGTAAGGGTGCCGGTCTTGTCGAACAGGGCTGTGGAGGCGCGCGCAAGCCGCTCCAGGGCTCCGCCGCCCTTGACGATGACACCGCGCCGGGCGAGGCGCGAGACCCCACAGATCAAGGCCACCGGGCCGCCAGAATCAGCGGGCAAGGCGTTGCCACCACGAGCACCGCGAGCGCTCGTTCCGGCATGCCGGCAAGCCCCCAGGCGAGCCCGCCTAGCAGCAACGTGACCGCCAGCAACGCGGTGGCGCCCCGGTCCGCTAAGCGCACCATGCGCGGCCGGTCCTGCCCCGCGGCAGAGACCAGCCGGACAACCGCCGCGAAGGTGCTATCGTCCGCACGCGCGGTCGCGCACAGCGCGAAGGCAGGACCGACGTTCAGCACGCCACTCGCCACGGCGGCGCCATCGGCGCAGGCGACCGGCAGCGGCTCGCCGGTCAGCGCCGACTGATCGAGGGTTGCGGCGGACCCGGTCACGACCCCATCCGCCGGCACGATCTCACCCGGCTTGACCAGGAGCCGATCGCCGGCTCGCACGTCACCGACGGCGACGTCGCAGATCGCCTCGCCCTCATAGCGATGAGCGACACGCGGTGTGCGCGCGAGAAGGGCAGCGAGTTCACGACGCGCGCGGGCCTCGGCGAACTCTTCGAGCGCGGTGCCGCCAGAGACCATCAGGGCGACGATCGCCGCGACAAGATGCTCGCCAAGCGCAAGCGCACCGAGGATCGCGAGCAGCGCGATGACGTCCACGCCAAGCGATCGGCGCCGCAGCGCGGCCAGCAGATCGACGGTGAGCGCAACCAGGACCGGCAGCGCCGCCGCGTCGAAAGCGACCCGGGCGAGCAGCGGCGCCGCCCAGGCACGCGCCAGCAGGCCCGCCGCGAGCGCGGCCAGGACGAACCCGAGCAGGAGGCGCCGCACGCTTCGTCCCGCTGTCACACCCTCACTCCACGATTGGCGTCGGGGTGCGTGGTGGCGTCGGGCGGGCGCGCAACCCCTGTAAGCATTGGCGGGTGTCGGCTCCGGGCAGCCTTGATGCAGGTCAAGCCGCTGGGCGGTTGCCATCGATCCGGTTGCCTCAAGGCAGGCGATTGCGAACCCGTCCAAGAAGTCCGGGTTATGCCTGCGCGAGCACCGCTCCGCGATCAAGCCCGCCGCGGAACACCGTGCAGCCCTTCAGCGCCAGCGCGTCGGCACGGGCGAACACCTTCGCAAAGGTGTCGAAGCCCGCGCTCGCGGGCAAGTTGATCGTCTTGGAAATCGCGTTGTCCACGAATGGCTGCAATCGCGCCTGCATCAGCAGGTGATCCTTGGCCGCCAGCTCCGGCGCACTCACGAAGGCGAGTGGCAAGCCATCGGGACGGCCCTGCATCCGCCGCCACAGCGCCACCGCATTGTCCGTGACCGGAAACGCGACCGTCTCGCCCTTCCGGTCCAGCACGCGCCGGGTGGCGTCGGCCGCGAACACCGGTTCGATCCCGCTGGAGACGTTGCCGGCCAGCAACACGCGCGCAGGCCCGCCCCGGCAAGGATCAGCCCGCCCGGGAGGAAGGCGAAATCGTCGAGGATGCCGGCAAACTGCTCCGCCACACCGATCGGGATCGTGCGGTTCGACGCTCGCCAGCGCGCGCGCAACGCGCCCCGTTCTAGCTTCCGCCGCGCAGCGTCTGCAGCCTGACCGCCGGGTCGCGCAGCGCCGCCGGATCGACAATGGCGCCGCTGCGGATCAGCGGCATCGCGGCCCGCACCTCGCGCGGGGCGTCCACGCCGGTCGTGGCGACGATGCGTCCGGCGGCGTCGAGATGGAACGCGCTGAAGCTCGGGTCGGATCGCTCGCCGCGCCAGACCGTCGTGACCGCATCGGCGGGCAGACCCGCGACCTGGATGTTGCGGCCGAACTGATCGGTCCAGAACCATGGCACCGGCGCGTAGGACTCGCCGGCACCCGCCATCGCCCGGCCGACGGCGGCGCCGTGGTCCTGCGCATGCCGCCAGGACTCCAGGCGCAGCCGCCGCCCGAGCCCGGGATGCCAGAAGGCGGCGACATCGCCGGCGGCGAAGATCCCCGCAGCGTCGGTCCGGCCGAACTCGTCCACCAGAATGCCCTCGTCCACCGCGAGCCCCGCCTCGCGGGCAAGCTCGCTGTTGCGGACCATGCCGATCCCGGCGAGCACCACGTCGGCCGGCACGCGCTCGCCGTCGCTGCAGCCGCACGGCGTCGGGCTCGATCGCCGCGACGCCCGTGCCGAGGCGCAGGCTCACCCCTGCGCGGCGATGCAGATCGGCGATGAACTGCGCGATCTCGGGCGCCATCGCGCGGCCGAGCGGTGCCGCCGCCGCCTCGATCACGGTTACCGCGCAGCCGCGCTGCCGCGCCGAGGCTGCGACCTCCAGCCCGATGACGCCCGCGCCGATGCAGACGAGGCGCGCGCCCTCCGCCAGCCGCGTCCGCAGCGCCTGCGCATCGTCGTGGGTGCGCAGAACGAGCGCCTGCTCCGCCCCCGGCACCGCCAGCGTGCGCGCCCGGCCGCCGGTCGCAATCAGCAGCGCTGCGTAGCCCAGCCGCGTGCCGTCGCCGAGCAGGACCTGTCCGGCCGCACGGTCGATGCCGACGGCCATCGTGGCGTGCCGCACCTCGATGCCGGCGGCGGCGTAGCGCTCGGCCGGGTAGAAAAAAGCCGGCGCGGGCGCCATGGCTTCGGTCAGCATCGCCTTCGACAGCGGCGGACGCTCATAGGGCAGGTGTGGCTCGGCGCCGACGAGCACGATGCGCGCCTGCGAGCCCGCCGCGCGCATCGCCATCGCCGCGTGCGCGGCCGCCTGCCCAGCCCCGATGATCACCGTGCTCATCCCCGCCCCCTTTGCCCTCGCGCCATCGGGTGCGGCATGATCCACACCGAATCGGAGGAGTATCGCATGAGTGACTCGGCAGGCTGGGTGCGCGTTGCAAGCGCAGCCGACGTGCCCGCGGGCGAGATGCTCGGCGTCGAGGCGGGCGGGCGGCAGATCGCCGTGTTCCACCTCGATGACGGCACCTGGGCCGCGATCGACAACATCTGCACGCACGCGGAGGCCACGCTGACCGACGGCTATCTCGACGGCGACGTGATCGAGTGCCCGCTGCACGCGGGCCGGTTCGAGGTTCGCACCGGCAAGGCCATTTCGCCGCCGGTGGATAACGACCTGCGGACCTATCCGGTGCGGCTGGAGGGCGCGGACGTACTGCTGCGCGTCGAGGGATGATCACGCCGGCATGGGTGGCGATGATGGCCGCCTACAATGCCGAGATGAACCGCCGGCTCTATGCCGCCGCCGGGCGGCTGACCGAGGAGGAGCGCCGCCGCGATCGCGGCGCGTTCTGGCATTCCATCCACGGCACGTTCAGCCATCTGGTCTGGGCCGACCGGATGTGGATGGCGCGCTTCGCCGGCTGGGCGCGGCCGCCGCAGAAGCTGGCCGAGAGCGATCGGTTCGAGGGTGATTTCGCCGCCCTCGCCGCAAGTCGCGTGGAGGCCGATGCCGGCATCTCCGACTGGGCGGAGCGAGCTTGACCCGGCGTGGCTTGCCGGTGATCAGACGTGGTACAGCGGCGCCGCGGGGCGCGATTTCACCCGGCCACGCATGCTTCTGGTCACGCATTTCTTCAATCACCAGACCCACCATCGCGGCCAGGCGCACGCCATGCTGACCGCGGCCGGTGAGCGCACCGGCGATACCGACCTGCAGCTCGTCCTGCCCCCCTGACCGTCAGTTGGCGCTCGCGGCGCCGCCGCAACCCCGCACGCGCTGGAACGCGAGCGTGTCGCGTCCGCCGCCGGCCGGGCGCCAGCATGGGTCATCGCGGAAGGCCGCCTCCATGGCCGGCAGCGTCGCGCGGCTCGCCCCGTCGATCCCGAGCATGGCGAGCACGACGCGCGGCGACGTGCCCGAACGGGCGCGGATCGCCTCCGGCGCCTCGCCGCGCGGGATCGCCAGCAGGCGCACCCAGTCCGGCGACGATTGCACCATCGCGCCCACCAGGCCCACGCCATCGTCGCCGCGCGGCACGATCACGAGCCCGTCCGGCCCCGCCAGCGCCGCCGCCTCCCGCGCCGTCGCCGCCTGCGGCTGCATCGTCTCCGGCATGAACGCGAGCCCGGCCAGCGCCGCCGCCTGGATCGCGAAGACCGCGCCAACCAACGGGCCGCGCCGCGCCGGCACCAGGCTCAGCAGCGCCCCGGCCAGCAGCAGCGCGAAGAAGGGTGTCGCGAAGGCGAGATAGCGCAGCTCGATCGGGGTGTTGTCGAACGCGGCCCCGAGCGCCAGCAGCCCCACGGGCGGCGCGAGGGCCGCCATGCCCAGCAGCGCACGGCCTTCGGGACGCCCGATCTGCCGCCATCGCCACACGATCAGCCCGCACAGCCCGACAAGCAGCAGCGCCAGCCCCGCGCCCAGCGCGGGCCGACCAAGTCCAGGGAGGTAAAGCGGCAGCCCGCCGAAGATGGCGGCAGCCGTATATTGCGCCAAGCGCATCAAACTCGGCAGGAGATGAAAGGGCGGGAACTGATCCACTCGGCTGTCGCGCTGGGCCACGAAGAAGAACAGGTCCGCGGGCAGAAACACGGCGAAAGCGAGCCCGGCCACCACCCACAATCGCGGCCGGCGCCAGCGCGTGACCAGAAGCCAGAGCAGCGCGGCGGTCGCCACGAACACCGCGAGATAGTTGGTGAACGTCGCGAGCCCCAGCAGCAGCCCCCCGCCCAGCGCCAGCAGGACACGCTCACGCCGAGCGGCCAGCAGCAGCAGCAGCACACCGGCGAGGGAGAGCGCCTGCGCCAGCGCAAAGCCGCGGGCCAGCATCGCCGTGTAACTGAAGCCGTAGCAGCTCATCGTCAGCAGCATCGCCGCAACCGGAGGAACGCCCGTCAGCACCGCGATCCCCGCCACCGCCACCAGCGCGACGAGGCCGTATCCGACGGACAGCAGCCGTAGACGGAACAATCCCGGCCCAACAACGGAGCGCCAGGCCGCGGCCGTCCAGAAATAGAGCGGCGGATGCACGTCCTTGCGGCGTAAATCCGCGGCGATCTGTAGCGGTGTGCTGTGCCCCTCAAAGTATCCGCGCACTTCGCCGGCCCGGAACGGGTGTTCCGGCCAGTCCGGCCGCGGCACGCCGTCGGCGAGAAAGACGGTATAGCCCTCGTCATATTCCGCCCCACGGAACCGAGCCGTTCCGGAGAGAATAAAAGTCGCAAGGAGGAGAGATAACAATAGCGCAACAGGTTTAATGCGAGCGTCGAACAGCGAAGTGGCGATCACGATCCGGTGTTCTCCTGAAACCGTGCCATATGCTTTGCCTCATCCTGTGGTTGATGCGGTGCAACAGACTATGTCGATACTATACCCCTGATGCCCAAGCCCGGCATCGCATTCCTATGACTTGACCCGCCCGGTTCTTTCGTCGGAGGAGGCCCCGTGCAGGAGCGACGCAACGAGGCGGCAATCGCGGCCGGCCCGACCTTTTCGGTCGTGGTGCCCGTCTTCAACGAGGGCGAGGGGCTGCTGGAATTCCACACCCGCCTGGCCCGCGTGATGCGCGGGCTCGGGGCGCCCTGGGAAGTCGTGTACGTCAACGACGGCAGCCGCGACGCGTCGCTGACCATCCTGGAGGGACTGCGCGCCGAGGATCCGGCCTGCGCGATCCTCAACCTCAGCCGCAACTTCGGCAAGGAAATCGCAATGACCGCCGGGTTCGATCACGCGCGCGGGGCCGCGGTGGTCGTGATCGACGCCGACCTGCAGGACCCGCCCGAGGTGATCCCCGACCTGGTCGCCGGCTGGCGCGGCGGGTTCGACGTGGTCTACGCCCAGCGCCGCCAGCGGGCGGGGGAAAGCTGGGTCAAGCGCACGACGGCGGACCTGTTCTATCGCCTGATGCAGTCGGTCGGGCGGGTGAAGCTGCCGCGCGACACCGGCGATTTCCGGCTGATGAGCCGCCGCGCCGTCGATGCCCTGATGCAGTTGCGCGAGCACCACCGCTTCATGAAGGGCCTGTTCGCCTGGGTGGGCTTCCCCGCGCTCGCCGTGCCGTACGACCGCGCGCCGCGCTTCGCCGGGCAGACCAGCTTCAACTACTGGAAGCTGTGGAACCTCGCGATCGAGGGGATCACGAGCTTCACCACCATGCCGCTCAAGCTCGCGAGCTATCTCGGGCTGTTCACCGCGGCGGTGGCGCTGATCTACGGCGGCAACATCGTCGTGCGCGCGCTGCTGTTCGGCAACCCGGTCCCCGGCTACCCGAGCCTGATGACGGTGATCCTGTTCCTGGGCGGCGCGCAGCTCGTGACGCTCGGCGTCATGGGCGAATATCTCGGCCGGATTTTCAACGAAACCAAGGGCCGTCCGCTCTACCTGGTCGAGCGCTTCACGCCCAGCCGGCCGATGGTCCCGCCCGATCCGTTCCCGCCGCCGGCCGAGCCGGTCGCGAGCCCCGCCCGCGTTCCCTGAGGGGGGTCAGCCCGGCGTCCGGGCGAGGCGCGTGGCGACCGGGGCGATCGCCTCGGCCAGCGCCTTCGCCGACACCGGCTTGGTGATGACGCTGTCCATGCCGGCAGCGTGGAACTCCGCATGGTCCTCGGGCGCGACATGCGCGGTCAGGCCAAGCACCGGCAGCGCGCACAGCGGCGGCGGCAGTGCGCGGATGCGCCGCGTGGCGTCGATGCCGTCCATCTCCGGCATCATCACGTCCATGAGCACGAGGTCGTACGGGCGGCTGCGCACCGCCTCCAGCGCCTCCACTCCGTTGGCGACGAGGTCGGCGCGATGGCCCATCCGCTCGATCATGGTGCGGATGACGAGCTGGTTCGCGGCATTGTCCTCGGCCACCAGCACCCGCACCGGCCGCAACCCCTGGGCCGGAACCGGCGGGGCGGCGGGCGCCGCGGGGCGGTAGGGGGTCGGGCTCAGCGCCCGGGCGAGCGTCTCGGTCGGCACCGGCTTGGTCAGCACGGCGTCGAACAGCGTGCCGGCCGCGGTGCGCGTCTCCGCCCGGGTGAGCGACGACGTGGCGAGCACCAGCCGCACTCCGTTCGCGGCGGGTTCCGCGCGGATCGCCCGGGCGAGCAACTCGCCGTCGATCTCCGGCATGGCGTGGTCGATCAGCGCGGCGCTGAACCGTGCCCCGCCGCGCAGCGCCCGCAGCGCGGTGCGCGCATCCTCGATCAGCGTCACGTCCGCGCCGCGCTGCTGCAACTGCCGGGCGAACATGCCCCGGTTGATCGCGTTGTCATCCACCACCAGCACCGCCATTCCGTCGAGCCGCGTGGGCGGCACCGGCGGCGGCGCGGGAGCGGGCGCGGCGGCGCGCAGGTGCACCGTGAAGCGGAACGTGCTGCCCTCGCCGGGCATGCTCTTGGCGGTGAGCTGGCCGCCCATGCCCGTGACCAGCTTGTTGCAGATCGCAAGCCCGAGCCCGGTGCCGCCGAAGCGGCGGGAGACCGAACTGTCGGCCTGGGCGAACTCCTTGAACAGCAGCGGAAGCTGTTCCGGCCGGATGCCGATGCCGCTGTCGCGCACCTCGCAGGCCAGCGCCACGTCGCCGTCTTCGGCCGGCAGCCGTTCGAGCTCCACCGTCACCGCGCCGCGCTCGGTGAACTTCACCGCGTTGCCGACGAGGTTGATCAGCACCTGGCGCAGCCGCCCCGGATCGCCGAGCGCGTGCGCCGGCACATCCGCGCCGACATAGCCGCACAGCTCCAGCCCCTTCGCGTGCGCCCGCGGTGCCAGCAGATCGAGCGCGCCGTGCAGTACGCTCTCCGGCTCGAACTCGATTTCCTCCAGTTCCAGGCGCCCGGCTTCGAGCTTGCTGAAATCCAGCACGTCGTTGATGAGCGCCAGCAGATGGTCGGCCGCCTCGCGCAGGGTCGCCGCATGCCGCCGCGCCGGATCGTCGAGCGCGCCCTCGAGCAGCAGGCCGGTCATGCCGATCACGGCATTGAGCGGCGTGCGCAACTCGTGGCTCATCATGGCGAGGAAGTCGGACTTGGCGCGGTTGGCCCGCTCCGCCGCCTCCTTTGCCTGCCGCAGCCCCTCCAGGTAGCGCACGCGGTTGGTCGCGTCGCGCATGCAGCAGATCATCATCGTGCCGGCCTGGCCGGCGGCAGCGCCGAGCGCGATGTCGAGCGGGAACAGGGTGCCGTCCTGCCGCCGTCCCTGCGCCTGCTGCCCGCCGAGCGCGCTCAGCGTGGTGAGCGCGTTGCCGTTGGCATCCGCGATCAGGTCGGACAGCGGCCGGCCGATCAGTTCCTTGCCCGGCCAGCCGAACATGCGGCAGGCGGCGCGGTTGGCGGACTGGATGACGCCCGCGGAATCGGTGGCGACCACGCCGTCGGCGATCGTCTCGACGATGGTGCGCAACCGCTCCTCAAGCTGCAGGCGCCGCACCGTCTCGGTGATCTCGCGCACGGTGCCTTCGAAATAGAGCGCGACACCGGTAGGCCGGTCGCGCACCAGGCGGGCATTCTCGGAAATCCAGATCCGCTCGCGCGTCTTGTGGCGATAGACTTCCGAGACGAAGTTCTCGACCCGCCCGTGCTCCAGCACGAGTTTGCAGAACAGATCGCGCCGGCGCGGATCGACATACCACTCGGCGGCGATGTTCTTCACCCCCGCGAGCATCTCCGCCTCGCTGGCGTAGCCGTTGAGCCGCACCAGCGCGGGATTGGCCGAAAGCTGCCGTCCGTCGATGCTGGAGCGATAGATGCCCTCGCTGACATTCTCATAGATGTCGCGGAAGCGTTCGGCCGCCTGCTCCGCCTCCACGCTGCCCTTGTCGCGTGCCACGAGCAGCAGGGCCCGGCCGGGGCCGAGCCGCAGGCGGGTGAGCAGCACCGGGATGAAACTGCCGTCGCGCCGCTTGAGCTGCGCCGGGCGCGGCGGCATCGACGGGCTCAGCGGCGGCCCGGTGAGCAGCACGAGCTGGCGCGCCAGCGGATCGGCGGTGTCGCAGCCGAGCAGGCCCGCGAGCAGCGGGTTCATGCGCGCAACCTGGCTGCCCGGCAGATCGATCTCCGCCACGCCGATGATGCCCTGGGCGAGAAGCGCTTCAACCAGAGGTTGAATGCCATCTGCATCCGCCGGCGCGATCTGGCCCAACCGCTGTGCTCCGCCGCCGCCGATCATGCGTCCCCTTCCACCCTCGGGTCACACGATAGTGATCCTGGGCCCATTTACGCAATCACGGGTTGTTGTACCTGCCGGTACCAATCGCATCCGGTTTCTTCCGGTGTTCGCACCATTCCGGCCCCGTCTATTGAATATCCGTATCAAACAGCGGGAAATACCGCGAACGGTAGTCGAGCGCCGCGGCGCGCGTGCCGATGACGCGGGCCGGATTGCCGGCCGCGATCGCGTAGGGCGGCACGTCGCGCGTCACCACCGCGCCGGCGCCGATCACCGCGCCCTCGCCGATCGCCACGCCGGGGCAGATCAGGGCGCGCGCCCCGATCCAGGCATGATCCCCGATCGTCACCGGCCGCTCCAGGCAGGTGAAGTGCGGGCTCTGCGCATCATGCGTCAGCGTCTGGATCAGCGTGTAGTGCGAGACGTTGACGTTGTTGCCGATCACCAGCGGGCAGCGGCCGTCGAGATAGCAGAAGCGGTTGATCACCGTATTGTCGCCGATCCGGACGCCGAGCCGGTGATGAAGCAGCCCATCGCGATGCTGGAATCGCGGCCGAGCCGCACCCCGCAGAAGCGGCGCAGATACCAGTGCCGCACGCGATAGGGCGTGTAGTTCATGAACAGATGGTTGCCCAGATAGAACGCGAGCGCCGGCAGCAGCCGGGTGCGCACGGCGCGGGCCTTGCGGCGAATGCGCGCGATCACGACCGCTCCGCCGCGCCCAGCACCGCGGCATATTGCGCCGCCACGGCGTCGAGCCGATAGCGCCGCAACAGCTTCTCCCGGCCGCGCGCGCCCGCCTCCGCCCATTGCGCGGGCGCGTCGGCGAGCCGCTCCATCGCCGCGGCAAGGGGCTCGGCGGTGCGGAAATCGCGCGTCTCGTAGGCCAGCCGGTCGAGCAAGGGCGCGTCCAGCGCCGTGACCGGCCCGTACTCGTTGCCGACCAGGATGCCGGTGTCTTCGCCCTCGATCACCTCCGAGGCGCCGCCGGTGTCGGTGAGCACCATGGGCCTGGCGAAGGCCATCGCCTCGTTCATGGCAATGCTCCAGCCCTCGATGAAGGAGGGGAGCAGGAACGCATCCGCCATCGCGAACAGGTCCTCGACCCGCGCTGCATAGCCGGGCAGCAGCATGTGCCGGTCCAGCCCATGCTCCGCCAGCCACGCGCGCAGGCCGGCGATGTGCGGCGGATGCACCTCGTTGCCCACGCAGACGATGCGGATGTCGCGGCGGCGCACGAGAAGCCGGCGCATCGCCGCCGCCATCAGGTAGTGGCCCTTGTGGAGGTTGTACGCGGCGACGTTGAGAAACACGTAGTCATCGGTGGCGATGCCGAGGCTCGCCCGCGCCACCGGCCGCGCCGCCGCCGCGCGCCGCTCATACTCGGCTGCATCGAGCCCGTTGGCGATGGTGGTGATGCGCGCGGGGTCGATGCCGAAGCGCGCGGCGGCATACTCCGCCGCCTTGGGCGAGACCGCGATGTAGCGATCGACCGCGCGGTCGTCGGCAAGAAACCGCTGCCGCGCCGCGTCGCCGAGAAAGGCGTAGACATTGTGGATGAACGACACCACCGGAATGCCGCGGCGCGCGAACAGGCGATAGCCGAGCGTTGAAAAATGCGAGACAGCGACTGCTGGCTGCACCTCGTCGAGCAGACGGGCATACGCGCGCTCGGCGCCGCGCGCCGGCAGCGCCACCACCCGCATTCCCGCCGCCTGCGCCGCGGCGGCGAGATCGCCGAGCGCGCCGACGCTCACGATCACCGACTCGATTCCCGCCGCACGCAGCGCGAGTGTGGAATCGAGCACGACCTTCTCCAGGCCGCCCTTGTCGAAGCGGGCAAGCTCCACGACCGCGCGCAACCGGCCATCGGCGGGCACGGCGACCGCGCGGCGCGGCCTCAGCCAGTTCAGCATGCGTGGTCGCGCAGCAGCGCCAGAAACCGATCGCGCTGCGGGGTGGCGAGAATGTGCCGGTAGAACGCATGCCGGTCCGTGAACCGGCCGCGCAGCGCGAGCAGATGGAGCACGAGGTCGGAGAGCCCCTTGTTGCGCAGAAACTCCTGAAATGCCCCAAAGCTTTCCGCATCGTCGCGCGGCAGCAGGTGTGCCGGCGCGGCCGCGATCGTCTCGGCGATCACCGCCGCGAGTTCCAGCCGCACCGCCTGCACGTCCTCGCCGATCGTGTTCGCCGCGTGCACGCGATAGAGCACGTGCTCGCGCGCATCCAACGTCACCGGCCCCGCCGCGAACGCCTGCATCAGGAAATCGACGTCGTGGCAGTAGCGCAGCGCCGCGAACCCTCCCGCGCGCTCCCACAGCGTCCGGGCGAACACCATGTTCGATGTCGTGGCGACGAAGTTCTCGTTGAGCAGCGCGAGCTGCGGCAATGCGCTGCGGGCGAGGAACGCGTGCGCGCGCCGCAGCCAGTCGGCGGCGATCCCCTGCTCCAGCAGCCGCCCGGCGGCATCGCTGAGCGTCACGCGCCCGGCGATCAGCACCGGCGGCGGCGTGGCGGCCGCACTCTCCTGGCAGAACGCGAGCTTCCCGGGCAGGAACCGATCGTCGGAGTTCAGCACCGCCACCAACTCGCCCGTACACAGCGCGATCGCGCGATTGAGCGTCGCATGCGCGCCCCGGTTGTCCTGGCGCAAGACCTGCGCCGCCGGAACATCGCGCAGCATCCGCTCGGCGATCGCCAGGCCGCTGTCGTCGGAACCGTCGTCGATCAGGACGATCTCAGTCGGCGGCGCGGTCTGCGCGAACACACTGGCGAGCGCCGCCTCGATGTAGCGCGCATGGTTGTACAGCGGCACCACGACCGATACCGGCACGTCGCCCGCGCGCGGCATCGCCGGCGCGGCGCGCGGCCGCGGCCCGAGCAGGCGCTGCAGCGGCGTCATGCCACGTCCGAATCCGGCCCGGCCGGCAGCGCCAGCTCCTCGAGCAACGCCGCGATGCGCCAGCGCGCCGCCGCGAGCGAATAGGTCTCGCGCGCGAGCAGCAGGCCGCCCCGCGACAGTCGCTCCCAGAGGTCTGCGTCCTCGTGCACATCGACGATGGCGGCGGCGAACTCGCTCGGGGTGCTGGCCAGGCACACATGCTCGCCGTCGATCAGCGCCATGCCTTCGGCGGCCATCGGGCTCGCGACGCACGGCACGCCGGCGGCGAGGCTCGAGACGATCTTGCCCTTCAGCCCCGCGCCGAAGCGCAGCGGCGCCACGGTCAGCCGGCAGGCGCCGAGCAGTGCGTCGAGATCCGGCCGGTAGCCGGCGACCACCACGCCCTCGCCGGCCAGCGCCTGCACCTCCGGCGGCGGATCGGCGCCGATCACGGTCAGCGGCACGTCGAGGCGCCGGCGCACCAGCGGCCAGACCTCGCGGACGAACTCGACGATCGCATCGACGTTCGGCCGGTGGCGGAAACTGCCGACGAACACCACGCCGCGCCGGGCACCGAAGGGCGCCGTGCGGCCGGGAATGTCGCGCAGGATCGGGATCACGCGGGTACGCGCCTCGGGGATCAGCTCCGCCAGCAGCCGCTGCTCGACCGGCGAGAGCAGGATCGTGCAGTCGGCGCGCAGGATCGCCGCCGTCTCGCGCTGCTGCATGCGGAATGCCTCGTCCAGCAGCGCCGGGGCCCGCGCCAGCGCCGCCTCGCGCTCCAGACGCAGGAAATGCAGGTCGACGGTGTTGAACACCAGCCGCGCCTGCGGCGAGTGCCGGCGCAGCGCGTCGAGCAGCGGCGCCTCGGCGAGCGTGGCGCGATAGACCATGAACAGGTCGAACGGCGCGGTCTCGCGCGCCAGGAAATCGCCGAGCGAGCGGTAGAAGCCACCGGCGGCGACGCGCACGCCGCGGCGGCGCAGATCGTCCACATACGCATCGGCGCGCGCGAGGTCATCGACGGGCAACAGGGTCGTCTCGTAGCCGAGGCCGACGAAGATGCGCAGGAACCCGTGCAGGTCGGCGGAGCCGGAATCCCGGTCGGGCGTCGGCACGAAGTGATCGACGAAGAGCGCGCGCCGTGGCGCGGCGCGCGGCGGATCGAAGGCAGCCAGGCTCGCGAACTGCCGCCGCAGGCGTCGCCGCCCCTCGGCCTCGGCCCAGTCCTCCGCCGGCGGAGGCGCGGCGCGCAGCCGGGCGAAGGCCGTGCACACCACGGCGGATCCGACCTCGGCGACCCGAAGCGCAAGATCGGTGAGCGCGGGGGCGAGCGCGCCGAGCCCTTCATCGAGGCCGCCCAGCCGCCGCCAGAGCGCGGCAGGCAGCATGACGGCGCCCAGCGGCAGTGCCTCCACCGCCGCGACACCGGCATAGTCGGGATGCGTCGCCGGCGCGCCGGCCCCGCGCGGCAGCAGGCGCGCATCGGGCCCGATCGTCGCCCCCGCGGCGGCGATGCGCCCGGCCGCGTCGAGCAGCATCGCCCCGGCCATGCCCACGCCCTCGCGCAGGCTGAAGCAACTCTCCAGCGCCGCGAGCCAGCCGGGAAGCGGCGGCGAAACACCATCCCACAGCGCCACGAACGCGCCGCGCGCAACGGATGCGGCGGCGTTGCAAAGCGCCACCGGCCCGGCCTCCGCCGGGGCCAGGAACGCCCGCACGCCGCCCTGCTCCGGCGGTGGGGCGGCGCCCGGTGGCTGGTGCAGCAGCACCTCGAACGGCACCCCGGCGCCGCTTCGCCGCAGGCTCTCGATCAGCGGCGCGCTCGCCTGCCCCGGCCGGTGCGGCACGATGAGCGAGACACGCGGTGCCGCGGCATCGAGCCCGCCCTCGGGCGGCAGTTCGGGCGCCAGGCGCTGGGTCCGGGGCGCCTGCCGCCGACGCGCCGGCCAGGTGATCGCCGCGCGCAGAGGGGCGGTGATCCGCCAGGACCGCGAGGCATAGACCGCGGCCAGCGTGCCGCTCAGCAGCGAGGTCTCGGCCGACAGCAGCGCGAAGCGCCGCCGCAGCTGGGCAAGCTCGTCCTGGGTGTGGCGGAGCTCGGCGCGCAAGCGCTCCGCCTCGGCCCCCTCGGGCGCGGTGGCGGTCCGCTCGATGCTGCCGTCCATCGCCATGCGCGCCCAGGTCCCGTAAGCCGTTGTCCCAATTCTTTCCACGTGTCGACGCCGCACCGCAACAGCAAGCGCGGGGCCCGGCCCGTTCACATACGCGCCAGTCAGCGCGGCGCGCCGTGCCCGGACAGGACCTGCAGCGCCCCGGCAACCGCATCGCGGAATGCCGCGTCGAAATTCACGCCGCTGATCCGCCACTCGTAAACGCGGCCGCGCCAGTCGAGATGCCAGGTTCCGACCCAGCCCAGCGCCGCCTCGCTCAGCACGAGGCTGCCGGGCACGGTGACGCTGCCGGGTGGGGCGGCCGCGCCCGGGGCCGGGGGAACGCTCACCGCCAGCCCGTATTTCGCCCCGCTCTCGACGATCGCCGCGCGCATGCCGGCCGCCCGCGGCTCTGCCTGGGTCAGCGCGAAGGCGCCGCTGTGCCCCTGCACCTGCACCGCCAGCACCACCGGCGGCCGCGGGATCGGGCCACGGCGCGCGGCCGAGTTCGCGCAGCGCCGCGTCGATGCGGGCGGGGTCGAAGCGGACGGTGAGGTTGTAGGGCCGGTCGGAGCTGCCCTGCTCGTCGTGGTGCGGAATGCCGCTCATCCGGTCCCAGTAGTCGTAGCCGGCCACCAGCCGGTCCACATGCGCCGTCAACGCCGGCAGGCGCGGGTCGTCGGCCACGTCGGATCGCCCGAGACCTTGACCAGCACGTCGGCCAGGCACGCCGCGAAGCCGCTGGGCCGGCTGCGCAGATCGGTGCCGGTGACGATCGTGCGCGCCTCGTACCGCCCCAGCGTCGGGTCCTGCTGCTGCGCGGCGGCGGCCGGCAGGAGCGGCAGCAGCACGATCGCCGCCGCCCCGGCCAGGGCGCCCCGTCGCCGCAGGATGTCAGCGCATGCAGACCGCCTCGACATTGTTGCCATCCGGATCGAACAGGAAGGCAGCATAATAGCTCGGTCCGTAATCCGGGCGAGGGCCGGGTGCGCCGTTGTCGCGCCCGCCCGCCTTGAGCCCGGCGGCGTGGAAGCGGTCGACGGCGGCGTGGTCGGCCGCGGTGAACGCCAGATGCACGCCCGGTCCGGCCGCCCCGGCGGTCACGCCCAGCCACAACCCCGGTGCGTCCTTGGGCCCCAGCCCCGCGCCCTCCGCGTCCCGCGGCCCGAGCACATGCCCGAGGGGACGCAGCGCCGCCTCGTAGAAGCGCAGGCTCGCGTCGAGATCCTTCACTTTCAAACCGACATGGTCGTACATGGCAACCTCCGTGGTCATGGCGTCACCCTGGCGCGAGCGCGGCCAGCCGTTCTTGGAGGATCTTGCGCTCGCCGCGCGCAAGCCGGCGGAAGCCGCGCGGCGAGACGCCGGCCGCGCGGTGGAAGGTGCGGACGAAGTTGGAGAGATCCCCGAACCCGGCATCATAGGCGATCGCGGTGATCGGGCCGGCGTCCTCCGCCAGCCGCCGCGCCGCCCGGCGCAGCCGGCAGCGCAGCAGGTACTGGTGCGGCGTGACCCCGAGCGCGCGGGCGAACAGGCGCAGGAAATGAAACGCGCTCAGTCCCGCGGCCCGCGCCGCCGCCTCCAGGTCGACCGGCTGGTCGGCATGCGCGTCGAGCCAGAGCGCCGCCTCGACCGCGCGGCGACGGTCGAGCGTCCCGCTCGCGCCGCGCGGGGGGCGCCGGCCCGTCGCCAGCGACACGAACCGGCGCGCCAGCAGCAGCCCCGCCTCGTCGATCCCGATGTCGCTCCGGCCGGCAGCCGCCGCCTGCGCAAGCTCGCCCAGCACCACGAGCGCGGGCAGCGGCGGCAACCCCCCGCTGCGCCACGGCCCGCCGCCGCCCGCGACGTCGTCGACCAACTCCGGCGCCAAGTGGAAGGAGAGGCAGGCGTCCCCGCCGGCGTGGTGTTCATGCGTGCAGACGAATTCGTCGCCGGGACGGCCGACGAGCACCGAGCCCGCGACCAGCTCGGATACGCCGCTCGCGCCGCGATAGCCGAAGCTGCCGCGGCGGACATAGGAAATGGAATGGACCTCGTGCCGCTCCGGGAACGGCGGATCGGCCGGACCCGCGTGGCAGCAGAAATCGAAGGCCGTGATCGACCCGCGATGCAGCAAAGTCGCGTCCATCCGCCTGGGCTCCTCGTCACACCGGATGTAAGGCTGCGTGCGGCCGGCGACAGCCCCTCGCGCCGTGCACCCCGCGGCGGTGGCCGGGTGCGGCAATCCCACCTAATCTGTGGTGATGTCCGACACGCTGCGCATCGCGCTCGCCCAGCTCAATCCGCACGAGGGCGACGTGCGCCACAACCTCGCCGGCATCCGCCGCGCCCGCGCCGAGGGCGCCCGCCTCGGCGCCGATCTCGTCGTCACGCCGGAGTTCTCGATCGGCGGCTACCCGCCGGAGGACCTGGTGCGCAAGCCCGCCTTCGTCGCCGCCTGCGAGGCGGCGATCGCCGAGCTTGCCGCCGACACCGCCGACGGTGGACCGGGGCTGATCGTCGGCGGGCCGTGGCGCGAGGGCGAGCGCATCTTCAACGCCGCCTTCGTGCTCGACGGCGGCCGGATCATCGCCCGGCGCGCCAAGCACGAGCTGCCGAACTACGGCGTGTTCGACGACAAGCGCGTGTTCGATGCCGGCCCCGCGCCCGGCCCGGTCGCCTTCCGCGGCGTCCGGCTCGGGCTGATGATCTGCGAGGACTGGTGGTTTCCCGCGGTGCCGGAAACCCTCGCCGAGAGCGGCGCCGAGCTGCTGCTGTCGATCAACGGCAGCCCCTACGAGACGGACAAGCAGGCGCACCGCCAGCAACTCGCGATCCGGCGGGTGGTGGAGACCGGCCTCGCCTTCGTGTTCTGCGCGCAGGTCTGCGGCCAGGACGAGCTGGTGTTCGAGGGGGCGAGCTTCGTGCTCAACCCCGACCGCAGCCTCGCCGTGCAGATGCCGTATTTCGAGGAGGCCGTGACCCTCACCGAGTGGCGGCGCGAGGGCGAACGCATGGTCTGCGCGCCGCAGCCGCTGCCGGAGGAGCCGGACCGGCTGGAGGTGATCTATCGCAGCCTGATGCTCGGCCTCGCCGACTATGTGCGCAAGAACCGGTTCCCCGGCATCATCCTCGGGCTCTCGGGCGGCATCGACAGCGCGCTCTCGGCGGCGATCGCGGTCGATGCGCTGGGGCCGGAGAAGGTGCACGCCTTCATGCTGCCGAGCCCGTACACCAGCCGCGAGAGCCTGGAGGACGCCGCGGACGTCGCCCGCCTGCTCGGCATAAGCTGCGACACGGTGCCGATCACCGGGGCGATGGCGCGCCTTCTCCGAGGCGCTGGCACCGATCTTCGAAGGCCGTCAGGCGGACATCACGGAGGAGAACATCCAGTCGCGCGCGCGCGGCCTGATCCTCATGGCGATCTCCAACAAGTTCGGCCACATGCTGCTGACCACCGGCAACAAGAGCGAGATGTCGGTGGGCTATGCGACGCTCTACGGCGACATGTGCGGCGGGTTCTCGGTGCTGAAGGACGTGTACAAGACCGCGGTGTTCGCCCTCTCGCACTGGCGCAACGCGCATGTGCCGCCGCACGCGCTGGGTCCGTCGGGGCCGGTCATGCCGACGCGCGTCATCACCAAGCCGCCCACCGCCGAGCTGAAGCCGAACCAGACCGACCAGGACACGCTGCCGCCCTACGAGGTGCTCGACGCGATCCTCGCCGAACTGGTCGAGGGCGAGCAGAGCGTGGATGCGCTGGTCGCACTCGGCCATGACCGGGCGACGGTGCTGCGCGTGTGGCGGATGCTCGATCGCGCCGAATACAAGCGCCGGCAGGCGCCGCCCGGGGTGAAGATCACGCCGCGCGCCTTCGGCCGTGACCGCCGCTATCCGATCACCAACGGCTTCACCGGCCTCATCGCATGAGCGGGCGCGACGCGGACAACCTGTTCGCGCCGCCCGGTGGTTGGCGCGTGCGCATCCTCGACCTCTCCGGCGGCGCCGAGGGCAACGTGGTCGAGGAGGTGGGCGGGTTCGCAACCCTCATGCACGCCAATGCGTTCGCGCGCGCCTATGTCCGCGACAGCGTCGAACGCTGCCGCGCGCCCGGCCTGTCGCTGCGCGAGGTGCTGGATTCGTGGTTCGCATTCGGCGAGGACGCGGAGGTGGTCGATGCCGGCGAGGACGGATGGCGCAGCGGCACCGAACTCGCCGACTTCGCCGACCGCCCGGCGGGTGCCGATGAGCGCGACTGGCGCGCGCTCGATCCGCGGCGCGACCGGGGCGACGCAGACCCGGACGATTGATATCCGTCAGCGCCGGCCGAGCGCCACGAACGCGACCGAAAGCACGATCAGGATCAGCAGGATCGCGAACAGGCTGTGCAGCAGCCCGACCAGCGAGACGACGAGCCCGGTGTAGCCGGCCATGCCGGTCAGCACCGCCAGCAGCACGAGGATGACGATCCAGATGAGCATCGATCGCGCTCAGGCCGCCGCCGCAGCCGCGGTGGCCGGCACCGCCCGGCCCGGCGGCTGCGCGCGCGGCACCATGATCGCCGCCAGCGCCGCGAGCAGGCAGAAGGCGCCGGAGATCATGAAGGCCGGCACATAACTCAGCAGCACGTCGCGCGACACGCCGCCGCCGAAGGCTGCCACCGCGGCGCCGAGCTGGTGCGCGGTGAACACCCAGCCGAACACCAGCGCCGCCCGGTCGCGCCCGAAATTCTGCGCGCACAGCCGCACCGTCGGGGGAACCGTCGCAATCCAGTCGAGCCCGTAGAACACCGCGAACACCGTCAGCCCATAGACCGAGAATGTCGAGAACGGCAGCGCCAGCAGCGACAGGCCGCGCAGGCCGTAATAGCCGAACAGCAGGCGCCGGCTGTCGAACCGGTCGGAGAGCCAGCCGGAGCCGATCGTGCCAACGAAGTCGAACGCGCCCATCATCGCCAGCACGCTCGCCGCCGCCACTTCCGCCATGCCGAAGTCCTGGCACAGCGGGATGAAATGGGTGCCGATCAGCCCGTTGGTGGAAAGCCCGCAGACGAAGAAGGTAAAGAACAGCAGCCAGAAGGCGCGCGTCCGCCCCACTTCGAACAGGGTCGCGAGCGCGAGCCGCGCCGCATTGCCGCCGCGCGCCGGGGGCGGTGCCACCGTGCGCTCCCCGTACGAAGGCAGTCCCAGCTCGCCGGGATGATCGCGGCCGAACAGCAGCATCAGCACGCCGGCAACCGCGCAGGCCGCGGCCGCCGGCAGCAGTGCCACGCGCCAGCCGTAGTGCTGCGCAAGCCAGGCGGCGAGCGGCAGGAAGATCAGGGAGCCGGTGGCCGCACTCGCGGTCAGCAGGCCCATGACCACCCCGCGCCGCGCGGTGAACCAGCGGTTGGAGACGGTGGCGCCCAGCACCATGGCGGTCAGCCCGGTGCCGATGCCCACGAGCAACCCCCAGGTCAGCCAGAGCTGCCAGAGCGCCGTCATGTGCGTGGCCAGCAGGATGCCGCCCACGATCAGCAGCATCGCGACGGCGACCGTCTTGCGCACGCCGTAGCGCTGCAGCAGCGCCGCGGCGAACGGCGCCATCAGCCCGTACAGCAGCAGCCGGAGCGAGAGCGGGCCGGAGACGGCGGCAGTGCTCCAGCCGAAATCATGGGTCAGCGGGCGCAGCAGCACGCCGGGCATGCCCATGGCGGCCGCGGTGGAGAGCATGACCAGGAACGTTACCGCCACCACGGCCCAGCCGTAGTGCACGCCGCGGCGCGCGAACGCCGAGGCCAGCCGGGCTGCGAGCATCACGCCCCCTTTTCCGCGCGCCACGCGGCGCCACGCGAAAATAGTTTCAGGACGTGGAACGGCAAGCGGCGGAGGCCCGCCCGGGGCGTCTAGCGGATCAGCCCGGCCAGCGGGCTCGACGGGTCGGCGTACATGCGGCGCGGCATGCGCCCGGCGAGATGCGCGAGCCGCCCGGCCTCGACCGCGAGCTTCATGGCGCGCGCCATGCGCACCGGGTCCTTGGCCTGGGCGATCGCGGTGTTCATCAGCACCGCGTCGCAGCCCAGCTCCATCGCGATCGCGGCGTCGGAGGCGGTGCCGACGCCGGCGTCGACCAGCACCGGCACCCTGCGCCTGCTCGACGATCAGCAGCGGAGTCGCCGGGTTCTGCACGCCGAGCCCCGAGCCGATCGGCGCGCCGGGCGGCATGATCGCGACGCAGCCCAGATCCTCCAGCCGCTTCGCCGCCACCGGATCGTCGGTGCAGTAGACCATCACCTAGAACCCGTCGCGCGATCAGCGCTTCAGCCGCCCCCAGCGTCTCCTCCATGTCCGGATAGAGATGCGGCGGCGGGCCAGCACCTCGAGCTTGACCAGGTCCCAGCCGCCGGCCTCGCGCGCCAGGCGCAGCGTGCGCACCGCCTCCTCGCCGGTGAAGCAGCCGGCGGTGTTCGGCAGGTAGGTGAAGCGTTCGGGCTCGACGTAGTCGGTCAGCATCGGCGGGCTCGGGATCGGAGAGGTTCACCCGCCGCAGCGCCACGGTGACGATCTCCGCCCCGCCGCCTCGGCCGCCGCGGCGTTCTGCGCAAAGTCCTTGTACTTGCCGGTGCCGACGATCAGGCGCGAGCGGAAGGTGCGCCCGGCCACGGTCCAGGTGTCGTCGCGGTCGGCGAGGTTCGGGGTCTGGTCCATCTCAGCCGCCTCCGATGAAGTGCACGATCTCGATCCGGTCGCCGTGGCGAGCCACGTTGCGGCGTAGCGCGAGCGCGGCACGATCTCCAGGTTGCGCTCCACCGCGAGCTTGCGCGGGTCGAGGCCGAGCTGCGCCAGCAGGCTCGCGACGGAGGTCGGCCCGGCCAGTTCCCGCCTCTCCCCGTTCAGCGTCACCCGCATCGCATCGTGCATGCCAGCAGTATGGGGTTGGGGTCGGCCGGCGGCAAGCGAGCGAGGCCCCTCACCCGGCGCTTCGCGCCACCCTCTCCCGCAAGCGGGAGAGGGTTTGTCAAGCGCACGGAGCCTCTCTTCTCCCTCTCCCGCTTGCGGGAGAGGGTCGGGGTGAGGGCGAGCTCAGTGCGCGAGCGCCTTGACGATCCCCTCGGTCACCTTCTTCGCATCGCCGAACAGCATCATCGTGTTCGGCCGGAAGAACAGCTCGTTCTCCACGCCGGCATAGCCCGACGCCATCGAGCGCTTCACGAACAGCACCGTGCGCGCCTTGTCCACCTCCAGGATCGGCATGCCGTAGATCGGCGCTGGTGCGGTCGGTCTTGGCCGCCGGGTTGGTCACGTCGTTGGCGCCGATCACGTAGGCCACGTCGGCGGTGGCTGAATTCGTGGTTGATCTCCTCCAGCTCGAACACCTCGTCGTACGGGACGTTGGCCTCGGCCAGCAGCACGTTCATGTGGCCGGGCATGCGGCCGGCGACGGGGTGGATCGCGTATTTGACCTCCACGCCCTCGCTTCTTCAGCGTGTCCGCCATCTCGCGCAGCGCGTGCTGCGCCTGCGCCACCGCCATGCCGTAGCCGGGCACCACGATCACCTTCGACGCATTGCGCAGGATGAAGGCCGCATCCTCGGCAGCGCCGCTTTTCACCGTGCGGTCCTGCGCCGCCGCGCCGCCGGCCGCCGGCGCGCCGCTCTCGGTGCCGAACCCGCCCAGCAGCACGTTGAAGATGCTGCGGTTCATGCCCTTGCACATGATGTAGGACAGGATGGCGCCGGAGGCGCCGACCAGCGCGCCGGTGATGATCAGCGCCAGGTTCTGGATGGTGAAGCCGATGCCGCACGCCGCCCAGCCCGAATAGCTGTTCAGCATCGACACGACCACCGGCATGTCGGCCCCGCCGATCGGGATGATCAGCAGGAAGCCGAGCGCGATCGCCAGCAGCGCGAGCAGCCAGAACACCACCTGGCTGCCGGTGGCCACGAAGATGATGATCAGCACCACGAGCAGCGCGCCGAGCGCCGCATTGAGCGGATGCTGCATCGGGAACGTGATCGGCGCGCCCTTCATGAGCGCCTGCAGCTTGGCGAAGGCGATGACCGAGCCGGAGAAGGTGATGGCGCCGATCGCGAGGCCCGATCGACATCTCGATCAGGCTCTGCAGATGCACATTGTCCGGCAGTGCCGATGCCGAACGCCTCCGGCGCGTTCAGCGCCGCCGCGGCGACGAACACCGCGGCAAGGCCGACCAGCGAGTGGAACGCCGCGACGAGCTGCGGCAGCGCCGTCATCTGGATGCGCAGCGCGATGAACACGCCGATCGCGCCGCCGATCAGCGATGCCGAGCACGATCAGCCCGTAGCCGACGCCGAACATGCCGGCATGCGCGAGCGTGGCGACGATGGCGATCGCCATGCCGGTCATGCCCATGCATGTTGCCGCGGCGCGACGTCTCCGGGTGCGACAGCCCACGCAGCGCCAGGATGAACAGGACGGCGGCGATCAGGTAGGCGAGCGCGGTCAGGGACGGCGGGCATCGCGGCCGCCTCACTGCTTCTTCTTGAACATTTGCAGCATGCGCTGGGTGACGAGGAAGCCGCCGAAGATGTTGACGCTCGCCAGCATGACGGCGATGAAGCCGAACCCCGCGCGCCCAGCCGGACACGGCCAGCCCCGTCGCCAGCATCGCGCCCACCACGATCACCGAGGAGATCGCGTTGGTCACCGCCATCAGCGGCGAGTGCAGCGCCGGGGTGACGTTCCACACCACGTAGTAGCCGACGAAGCAGGCCATCACGAAGATCGCGAACAGGAAGATGAACGGCTGCACCGCCTCGGCCACCGGTCCGGCGGCGACGGCCATCGCCGCGGCCTGTTCGGCGAGCACGTGTGGCCCGGTGCGGCAAGTCGGCCGTGCCTGATCGGCCAGTTGGGCGGGGTTCATGCTCTCGGCTCTCCGGATCAGGCGGCCTGGCTCGGCTGCGAATTGCGGATGCACGACGGCGCCACCGCGCGTCAGCAGCGTGCCTTTGACGATCTCGTCACTGTCCGGGAAGCTTCGGCGCGCTTCGCGTCCTTGTCCCAGAACGTGGTGAGGAACGTCAGCAGGTTGCGCGCGTAGAGGTTGCTCGCCGCGACGGCGATGCGGCCGGGCCAGTTGTGGCAGCCGAGCACACGCACCCCGTTGGCGGTGAGGATGCTCTCGCCCGGCCGCGTCGCCGCGCAGTTGCCGCCGGCATCGGCCGCGAGATCGATGATCACGCTGCCCGCCTTCATCGCGGCCACCATCGGCTCGGTCACGATCACCGGCGCCTTGCGGCCCATGACCAGCGCGGTGCAGATGACGATGTCGTTCTTGGCCACCGTCGTCGGCCATCAGCTCCGCCTGCTTCTGGCGGAACGCGTCGCTCATCTCGCGCGCATAGGCGCCGGTCTGCGCCGCGGTCTCGGCATCCTCGACGCCGACGAAGAGTGGCGCCGAGCGACTTGATCTCCTCCTTCGCGGCCGGGCGCACATCGGTCGCCGACACGATCGCGCCGAGCCGGCGCGCGGTGGCGATCGCCTGCAGGCCGGCGACCCCGGCGCCGATGACGAACACGCGCGCCGGGGGCACGGTGCCGGCGGCCGTCATCATCATCGGGAAGCCGCGCTCGAACGCCGTCGCCGACCTCGATCACCGCGCGATAGCCGGCGAGGTTCGCCTGGCTCGACAGCACGTCCATCGCCTGCGCGCGGGTGATGCGCGGCAGCAGTTCCATCGCGGCGCAGTCGATGCCGGCCGCGGCGAGCGCCGGGCAGAGCTCGGGCTCGGCGAATGCGTCGGCGATGCAGACCAGCAGCGCGCCGCGCGGGATCATGGCCAGCGAGCTCGGTCGGGCGGCGCCTGCACCGCGAAGACGATGTTGGCGTTGGCGAAGACGTGGCCGGATCAGGGGCGATCTCGGCGCCGGCGGCCAGGTAGTCGGCGTCCGAGATCGCGGCGGCGACGCCGGCGCCGGTTTCCACCGCGACGGTAAGCCCGAGGCCGATCAGTTTCTTCACCGTCTCCGGGGTGGCGGCGACGCGCGTCTCGAACGCGCGCCGTTCCTTCGGCACCGCAAGGCGCATCCGACCATCCTTTCAGGCTGGCGGCGAGAAGACGGGAGGGACCGCTGCCCGACCGCGGTGCAACGAATTATGCCCGGCGGCGCGCGATGCGGCAAGAGGGCCGCCGCACAGCCCAGGCTCACGCGAGGTCCCGCCGCACCTCCGGCGCCCGCAACAGGGCATCGACGTGCATTGCGTAGTCGAGGCTGGTGTCCGCGGTGAAATCGATCTCCGGCGCGTGGCGCAGCCGCAGTGCCTCGGCGACCGCCCGGCGCAGGAACGGCGCCGCGTGGCGCAGCGCCGGCAGCTTCTCGGCGATGTCGGACCGGCCGAGGCGGGTGACGAACGCGGTCGCGTGCCGCAGGTCGGGGCTCACGCGAACCTCCGTCACCGTGATCGCGACATCGGCGAGGGCGGGGTCGCGGATCTCGCCGCGGGCGAACACGCCGGCGAGCACGTGGCGGATCTCCTCCGCCACGCGCAACTGGCGCTGGCTCGGCGGCTTCGCGGGCTGGCGCGCGGCGCCGGGCTTCACGCCGGCGACCAGCTCCGTCTCGTAGCACTCGATCACGTCGCCTTCGTGCAGGTCATGGAAGTTGGCGAAGGACAGGCCGCACTCATAGCCGCGCGCCACCTCCCGCACGTCGTCCTTGAAGCGCTTGAGCTGCGTGAGCTCGCCGGTATGGATCACCACGTTGTCGCGCAGCACGCCGCACGCCTGCGCCGCGCTTCACCACGCCGTCGGTCACCATGCAGCCGGCGACCTTGCCGACCTTGGTGATCTCGAACACGCGGCGCACCTCGGCGTAGCCGAGGAACTTCTCGCGCGCCTTGGGCGCGGTCTTGCCGCGCACGAGCTTCTCGATGTCATCCGCCAACTCGTAGATGATCGAGTAGTAGCGGATATCGACGCCGTCGCGCTGGGCAAGGTCGCGCGCCTGCGCGGTGGCGCGCACGTTGAACGCGACGATCACCGAGTTCGAGGCACGGGCGAGCTGCACGTCGCTCTCGGTGATCTGCCCGACGCCGGCAAGGACGACGCGCACCTTCACCTCGTCGGTCGCGAGCCGCTGCACCGTCGCCTGGATCGCCTCGGCGCTGCCCTGCACGTCGGCCTTGATGAGGACCGCGACTTCCTTCTGCTCGCCGGCCTGGATGCGCGCCAGCATCTGGTCGAGCGTCCCGCCGCGCGCGGCGGAGACGGCGCCGGCCGCCTTCTCGCGGATCTTGCGCTGCCGGAACTCGCTGATCTCGCGCGCCCGGCCCTCGCTCTCGACCGCGACGAACGGCTCGCCCGCGACCGGCACGGCGGCAAGGCCGAGGATCTCCACCGGCATCGAGGGCCCGGCGTCCTTGCAGCTGGCGGCCCTTGTCGTCGAGCATCGCGCGCACCCGGCCCCACTCGGCGCCGGCCACGACGATGTCGCCCTGGTGCAGCGTGCCGCGCTGCACCAGCACGGTCGCGACGGGACCGCGGCCGCGATCGAGCCGGCTTTCGATCACCGTGCCCTCGGCCGCGCGTTCGGGGTTGGCGCGCAGGTCGAGGATTTCGGACTGCAGCAGGATCGCCTCGGCCAGCTTGTCGAGCCCGGTCCTCTTGAGCGCCGAAACCTCGACGTCCTGGGTCTCGCCGCCCATCTCTTCGACCACGATGCCGTGGCTCAGCAGTTCCTGGCGCACCCGCTCGGGCCTGGCGTCGGGCTTGTCCATCTTGTTGATGGCGACGATGATCGGCGCGTGGGCCGCCTTGGCGTGCTGGATCGCCTCGATGGTCTGCGGCATCACGCCGTCGTCGGCCGCGACCACCAGCACCACGATGTCGGTGACGCTCGCGCCGCGCGCCCGCATCGCGGTGAACGCCTCGTGGCCGGGCGTGTCGATGAAGGTGATGCGCTCGCCGGTCGGCAGCTCGACCTGGTAGGCGCCGATATGCTGGGTGATGCCGCCGGCCTCGCCGGCCGCGACGTCGGTCGCGCGCAGCGCGTCGAGCAGCGAGGTCTTGCCGTGATCGACATGGCCCATCACGGTGACCACGGGCGGGCGGGTCAGCAGCTCCGCCATCGGCGTCGGTGGCGCCGACCAGGCCGAGCTCGACGTCGTCTTCCGAGACGCGCTTCACGCGGTGGCCGAATTCCTGCACCACGAGCTCGGCGGTGTCGGCGTCGAGCGTCTGGGTGATCGTCGCCATCACGCCCATGCGCATCAGCGTCTTGATGACGTCCGGCGCGCGGGCGGCCATGCGGTTGGCCAGTTCCTGCACGGTGATGCTGTCGGGCAGCACGACCTCGCGCACGACCTTCACCTGATCCGAGCGCAGCCGCTCCAGCTCGGCCTGCCGCCGCTCGCGCTCGCGCTGGCGGCGGACCGAGGCGAGGCTGCGCACCCGGTCGTCCTCGCCCTCGATCGCGGCCTGCACGTCGATCTTCGCACCGCGGCGGCGGTCGTCCACGCCCTTCTTCGGCAGCGCCACCTGCGGCTTGCGCGGGCGCAAGGCCCGGGGCGAGCCGGGGCGGCGCACCGGACGCTCGTCCTCGTCCTCGCCGCGCGCGGGGTCTTCAGCCGCAGCGTCTCGCTGGCGGGCGCCGGCGGCGCGCCGCGGCGCCGGCCGGCCGACCACCCGCGGCGGGCTGCGCCGGTCCTCGGCGCCCCGCGCGGCAGGGGTGGCGGGGGCCGCGGCGGCGGCCGCCTCGGCGGCGTGGCGGGCCTCGTCCTCGGCAGCCTTGCGGGCCTGCTCCTCGACGGCGCGCTGCGCCTCTTCCTCGGCGGCCCTGCGGGCCTCTTCCTCGCGGCGGCGGGCTTCCTCGGCGGCGGAGAGGATCGAGATCTTCTCCTGCTCGCGCCGCTCCGCCTCGCGCCGCGCGTTCTCGCGCTGCTGCTCGGCAAGCGCGCGCTGCCGCGCGGCGAGCTCGGTCGCGGTCAGGGCCCGCCCGGCGCCGGCGGCGCCCCGTCCGGCCTGCGCGTGCGCGCCGGCCCGGGCCGCCGGAGCCGCCGCCCGGCGCGCCCGGGGTCGGGCCGGCACGCGCTTCTTGCGCACCTCGACCTGCACCACCTTCGAGCGGCCATGGCTGAAACTCTGTCGGACGGAGCCGGCATCCACGGTCCGGCCCAGCTCCATGCGCCCGGCCGGTCGCAGAGAGAGCCGCCCCTTGGCCGCGTCCTGATCGTTGCCTTCGCTCATCTATCCGCCTTCACTGTCGTTCCGCCGCGCCCAGCCCGGCCAGTCGCTCCGCCTCGTCGGCGGATGGTCTCCGCCAGCCGCCCTTGCGCCACCGCAACATGCGCGACGTGATCGCGCCCGAACACCGCGCCCAACTCCGCGCCCGCGCAGCGGCGCGAGCAACGGGGCCGGTCCAGCGCGCCGAGCAGGCGCGCGCGCTCGTCCACGCTGCCGTCGGCGGCCTCCATCACGAGCCCGGCCCGCCCCGTCTGCAGCCACTCCCGCGCCTTGACGAACCCCGCGACCGCCTGCCCGGCGCGTCGGGCAAGCCCGAGATGCTCGCCGATCCGCCGCTCCAGCGCCGCCCGCAGCATGTCGAGAAGGTCAGCGGGCACCTGCACCGGGGCGCGCGCCGCCTTGCGCGAAGGCACCCCGCAGTGCGCGCGGTTTCTACCACATCGCCCCGCGCGCTCAACCAGATTCCCCGGCCGGGCAGACGTGCGGCAAGGTCGGGCACGACCGGCCGTCGGGGGCGACGACGAAGCGGATCATGCCTCCTTCGGCAGCCGCTCGCGCGTGACGGCGCAGCGGCGCAGCGGGCCGGTCTCGCGGCTCGTCGCACGCCTCGTCCGCCGCCTCGTCCCGCGTCTGCGTCTGGAAGAAGCTCAGTCGTGCGCCGCCTCCTCGCCGCCGCCGCCGCCGGCCTCGCCGCCCGATTCACCCTCGAACCAGTGGGCGCGCGCGGCCATGATGACCTCGTTCGCGGTCGCCTCGTCCATGTTCCCTTCGCCCACGATCTCAACCAGCTCGTCGGAGGCGAGGTCGGCGAGGTCGTCCAGCGTCTTCACGCCCTTCTCGCCGAGTGCCACCAGCATCGCCGGCGTCAGCGCCTCGATCGCGGCGATCTCGTCGGAGACGCCGAGCGCGATGCGCTTCTCGTTCAGCTCGCTGTCGCGCCGGACCAGGAACTGCTCGGCGCGGCGGATCAGTTCCTCGGCCACCTGCTCGTCGAACCCCTCGATCGAGGCGAGCTCGTCGGGCGGCGTGAAGGCCAGCTCCTCGATCGTGTTGAAACCCTCCGTGACCAGCAGCCCGGCGATCACGTCGTCGACGTCGAGCGCCTCGACGAACAGGCCGGTGCGGCGCCGGAACTCCTCCTGCCGCCGCTCGCTCTCCTCGGCCTCGGTGAGGATGTCGATGTCCCACCGGGTGAGCTGGCTCGCGAGGCGCACGTTCTGCCCCCGCCGGCCGATCGCCAGCGAAAGCTGGTCGTCCGGCACGACGACTTCCACCCGCCCCGCTTCCTCGTCCATCACCACCTTCGTCACCTCGGCCGGGGCCAGCGCGTTGACCACGAAGGTCGCGGCCTGCGGGCTCCACGGAATGATGTCGATCTTCTCGCCCTGCAGCTCCTGCACCACCGCCTGCACGCGCGAGCCGCGCATGCCGACACAGGCGCCGACCGGGTCGATCGACGAATCCCGCGCTGATCACCGCCATCTTCGCACGGCTTCCCGGATCGCGCGCGACCGCCTTGATCTCGATGATGCCGTCGTAGATCTCCGGCACCTCCTGCGCGAACAGCTTGGCCAGGAAGCCCGGATGGGTGCGCGACAGGAAGATCTGCGGCCCGCGCGGCTCCTCGCGCACGTCGTAGATATAGGCGCGCACCCGGTCGCCGTTGCGGAAACTCTCGCGCGGGATCAGCTCGTCGCGGCGCAGCAGCGCCTCGGCGCGGCCGATCTCGACCATCAGGTTGCCGTACTCGGTGCGCTTGACCACGCCGTTGACGATCTCGCCGACGCGGTCCTTGAATTCCTCGAACTGCCGCTTGCGCTCGTATTCGCGCACGCGCTGCACGATCACCTGCTTGGCGGTCTGCGCCGCGATGCGGCCGAAGTCGATCGGCGGCAGCGGATCGACGAGATGCTCGCCGATCTGGATGTCGGGCTGGAACTTGCGCGCGATGTGGACCGGGATCTGCGTCTCCTCGTTCTCCACCGCCTCCACCGCCTCGGTCCAGCGGGAGAGGCGCACGTCGCCGGTCTTGCGGTCGATGGTCGCGCGGATGTCCTTCTCGTGCCCGTACTTGGCGCGGCCGGCCTTCTGGATCGCCTGCTCCATCGCCTCCAGCACTTCCTCGCGGTCGATGGATTTTTCCCGCGCAACGGCATCGGCCACCAGCAGCAGCTCGGGACGGGCAACAGCGGTATCCATGGTGGTGCGGCCTCTCAGTTGGTCGATTTGGTCAGTTGGTCGGTTTGGTCAGTTGGTCGGCTTGGCGGTTGCGGTGGCGTCGATCAGCGCATCAGTGAGCACGAGCTGGGCACGGCGGATCTGGTCGAGCGGCAGCGCCACCGCCGTGCCGTCGTCCAGCCGCAGATGGGCAGCCGCCGCGTCCGCGCCCAGCACGATGCCGGCAAAGCGCCGCCGCCCGCCGTCGAGCGGCACCGCCAGCTCCACGCGCGCGAGGTGGCCGGCGAAGCGGGTCCAGTCCTTGCGCCGCGTCAGCGGCCGGTCGATGCCGGCGGAACTCACCTCCAGCCGCCACTCGCCCGGCAGCGGGTCTTCCACGTCGATCACGGCGCCGAGCGCCCGGCTGATCGTCTCGCAATCCTCGATCGAGATCGCGCTGCCGTCGGCGCGGTCGGCCATGACCTGCACGGTCGGACGCTCGCGGCCGAGGACGGTCACGCGCACCAGCTCGAACCCCATATCCTCGAGGGTCGGGGCGACGATGGCGGCGAGGCGGCCTTCCAGGCCGGTATGATGCGGTCGTTCGCGCGACAAATAAAAAAGGCGGCCCGTTAGGGCCACCCTCCGTATCCAGGCGGAAGATGATTGTTGTCGGCAAGATAGGGCGCGCCCGCGGCCGGTTGCAAGCGCGGCCGTGCGGCCGATCTGGCACCGACGGCCGCCCCCTCGCATCCGGCGGCCGGATCGACTAAGTGTGCGGCGCAACAAGCCCCCCTGCCGCGAGCTCATGGACCTTCGCAACATTGCCATCATCGCCCATGTCGACCATGGGAAGACCACGCTGGTCGATCAGCTCCTGCGCCAGTCGGGCTCGTTCCGCGAGCATCAGGCGGTGGCCGAGCGGGCGCTCGACCGCAATGAGCTGGAGCGCGAGCGGGGAATCACGATCCTCGCCAAGTGCACCAGCGTCGCGTGGCGCGACAGCCGCATCAACATCGTCGACACCCCCGGCCACGCCGATTTCGGCGGCGAGGTCGAGCGCATCCTGGGCATGGTCGACGGGGCGCTGGTGCTGGTCGACGCCGCCGAGGGGGTCCTGCCGCAGACCAAGTTCGTGGTCTCGAAGGCGCTGGCGCGCGGCCTGCGGCCGATCGTGGTGCTGAACAAGGTCGATCGCGCCGACGCGCGGGCCGATGAAGTGCACGAAGAGGTGTTCGACCTGTTCGCCGCCCTGGGCGCGACCGAGGCGCAGCTCGACTTTCCGATGCTCTACGCCTCCGGCCGCCAGGGCTGGGCGGACGAGGCGCCGGACGGGCCGCGCCAGGACCTTTCCGGCGCTGTTCGACCTGGTCCTGCGCCACGTGCCGCCGCCCGCGGTCGATGCGGCGGCGCCCTTCGCCATGGTCGCCTCGATCCTGGAATACGACCCCTATCTCGGCCGGGTGCTGACCGGGCGGATCGAGCAGGGCACGGCACGGCTGAACATGCCGGTGCGCGTGCTGCGCGCCGACGGCACCGCGATCGAGGCCGGGCGGCTGAGCAAGCTGCTGGCCTTCCGCGGCCTGGAGCGCATCGCGGTGGACACGGCCGAGGCCGGCGACATCATCGCGGTCGCCGGGCTTGCCGAGGCGACGGTGCCGGACACGATCGGCGGGCCGGAGCTTGCCGGCCCGCTGCCGGCGACGCCCGTGGACCCGCCGACGCTGGCGATGACCTTCCGCATCAATGACGGGCCGCTGGCCGGGCGCGAGGGGCGGAAGGTGACGTCGCGGCAGATCCGCGAGCGGCTGCTGCGCGAGGCCGAGGGCAACATCGCGATCCGCGTGACCGACAGCAGCGAGACCGAAGCCTTCGAGGTCGCCGGGCGCGGCGAATTGCAGCTCGGCGTGCTGATCGAGACCATGCGGCGCGAGGGGTTCGAGCTGACCATCGGCCGCCCGCGCGTGATCACCCGGCGCGATGCCGAGAGCGGCGAGCGCGAGGAACCGCTGGAGGAGGTGCTGGTCGACGTGGACGAGCCCTATGCCGGCGTCGTCGTCGACAAGCTGAGCCGCCGGCGCGGCGAATTGCGCGAGATGCGCCCCTCGGGCGGCGCCAAGGTGCGGCTGAGCTTCCTGATCCCGAGCCGGGGCCTGATCGGCTACCATGGCGAGTTCCTGACCGACACGCGCGGCACCGGGGTGATGAACCGGCTGTTCGCCGGCTACGGCGCGTGGCGCGGGCCGCTCGAAGGGCGGCGCACCGGCTCGTTGATCTCCAACGCCGACGGCGAGGCGGTGCACTACGCCCTGTTCTATCTGCAGGAGCGCGGGGCGCTGTTCATCGGGCCGGGCGAGAAGGTCTATGTCGGCATGATCATCGGCGAGCACGCGCGCGGCACCGACCTCGACGTGAACCCGATCAAGGAGAAGAAGCTGACCAACATCCGCGCCGCCGGCAAGGATGATGCGATGCTGCTGACGCCGCCGCGCCGCATGACGCTGGAACAGGCGATCGCCTACGTCGAAGACGACGAGCTGGTGGAGGTGACGCCCGGCGCCGTGCGGCTGCGCAAGCGCCACCTCGACCCGCACGCGCGCAAGCGCTCCGAACGGCGCGAGGCGGAGGCAGCGGCTTAGCGGGATTTCCGGCGAGCGGGAACCGTCGCACACCCTCACCCCGGCCCTCTCCCGCAAGCGGGAGAGGGGAAGTCCGCTCACCATGCTCCCTCTCCCGCTTGCGGGAGAGGGCGCAGGGTGAGGGGCTTCAGCGCGGCGCTGGCAACTGCGCGCGCACGGCCGCCAGCCGGTCGGTGAGGGTCTGCGGCCGGTCCGGCTTGCCCGCGGCGAAGTCGAGCGCGCGGACGATGTTCGGGTCATCCTGCTCGGGCCGCGTCGGCTTCAGCATCTTTGCCTTCATCGCCGCCGCGTCGGCCGAGGCGAGGTCGCGCGTCGCCGCGTCCTGCATCGACTTGAGCGCCACCGTCAGGCTGCTGGTCGCACTGGTGAGCCCGGCGGCGCGGCGGGCCGCCTCGGCCTGCTGTTCCGCCGTCTGGCGCTGCTGTCCGGCGCGCGCCATGTCGCGCTGCGCCCGCTCGAGCTGCGCGCGTCCCTCCTTCAGCTTGCCGCCGGCCTCGGCGTAGGTCTTTTCCAGCATCTCCATGAAATCCTTCGCGTCGACGGCGTCGTTCTTCTCGCGCTCGATCTCCGGCGTCATCTGCTCCATCATGCCGACGAGCGTCGTGAGGCTCTTTTCGAGCTGCGCCTTGCGCGCCGGGTCGCTCTCCGCCGCCATCTGCTTCTGCAACTGCTCCGCCGCCGCCATGCGCTGCTGCGAGAGGTCCTGGATCGCCTGTGCCTCCCGCTGCTCCCGGTCATAGCTCTGGCGCGCCTGCGCCACCTGCCGGCCGAGGTCGTCGAGATGCTGCTCCATCGACCGCAGCTCAGCCTCGCTCGCCGATTTCGGATCCCAGCGGACGAGCATCTCCAGGCCGGACTGCACGGCGGTGTCGGCCTTCACGCCGACGAAATTGCTGAAGAACCTGAGCATGACCTTCCCTCCGGAGTAGCGGTTCAGACCGGGACCATCGCCGCCGCGTTGAGCAGCGCGATGGCCAGTTGCGCGGCCACGATCGGCAGCGCCGCAGCGACGTGCCCCGCCTCGATCATGCCGCGCATGCCGCGCAGCAGATGTGAGACGATCACGACGGTGACGAGTTGCAGCACGATCGCGACCAGGCCCCAGACGATGAGATCGAGCAGGACGGCAGTGGTTGCGAGCAGGGCCGCGAGCGGAATCGCAAGCGCCACCACGGCGCCGCTGAGCGCGGTCGCCGCGGCGGGATTGCCCTTGGCGATCAGCTCGCGCTCGCGAAACGGCGTCACCGCCATGTAGATGGCAATGCCGATGATCAGCAGCACGAGAGTCACGGCGAATTGCAGCAGCAGCGTCGGCAGGCCGACGCCGAGCGCCGTGGGGTCGAGCGCGATCATACGGCACTCCGTTCGGGTTCCAGGGGCACCGCCGCGAGGTTGAGCGAGGCGGGATTGACGTCGATGCCGACATGGATTTCGACCCATGCCTGGTTCGCCGCCTCGACCGCCGCGACCAGCACGTATTCGCGCGGCGGCGCCGGCGGCGGCGCGCCGGTGGGACCGGCGTAGAGCATGAGCTGCAACTGCCGCTCCGCCGTGCCCTGCAGCGTCTGCACCGTCTCCTGCATCTGCCGCGGCGGAATGCGCGTGTTGCCCGGCGCCCAGGCGCGCGGATAGGTCTTGCCGTCCTTGGTCTGGAACGCCGGCCAGCCGATCATGCCCTGTGCCGGATCGAGCCAGACCTGCCATTCCGCCGCATCGGCGGGCGTCACCTCATCGAGCCGCGAGAAATAGCGGCACTCGTCGGTCCTGCCGTCGGCGCCGAGATGGATCTGGAAGAACGCGTCGCGGCCGGGCAGGTAGAGCCGGTGCAGGCGCGCCGAGGCGTCGCTGAGCAGCCCGATCGCCTCGATGCTGATCATCCCGCCCTCCGGCGGCGGCTGCACCTTCGTCGCGCCGGCGGCGAGCAGGAACGGCGCGGGGTCGAGCGGGATGGTCATGCCGACGCGCCAGCGTTCGACGCTGCTGCCGGAGAGGCCGGGCGGCGCCGCCGCGGCCGCACGTGCGCCCGTCCGGCGCCGCCGCAGCCACAGCAGGACGAAGGCGCCGACGGCAAGAAACACGATGAGCCAGCCGATGCCGCCGCCGCCCGACGACGGAGCTGCTGGCGTCGCCTGCGGGTCCATCTTCTGCAGTTCCGCGGCGAGCGCCGGATCGCGCGCCGCCTGCTGCTGCGCCTGCTGGCGCCATTGCTGATACGCCGGGTCGTCGCGGTGGTCGCGCGCGTAGTTCGACCGGTCCGAGCCCGAGAGCGCGCCAAGCAACGCCCACAGCGCCATCGACTCGAGCCCGCCGCCGCCGCCGCCGAACGGCCCGCCGCCGTAGACCGGGGCGCCATAGGCCGGGGCGCGCCGCCGATCAGCGCCCGACCATGCGTCCGGCGCGGCGACCGAGGGGCGGCGCGCGCTCGGCTGCTGCATCGACCGGTATTGCCGCAGCGCCTGCGAGGCCGCGCCACGCGAGAACGCGCGGTCGCCGGCGCCGCCGCCGCCATATCCGCCGCCGCCGCCCGTGGGGCGGCTGTAGCCGCCGCTCGACTGCGCGAAGCCGCAATCCGGCGCGCCGAACAGCAACGCCGCCGAGATCACGCCGGCGAGCGCCGTCCGGAACACGCGCCGGCGCGGCTGCATGGTTGGGCTCAGCCGGATTTCTTCAGGCAGGAACTCATGTAGGTCTTGCGCGCGTCACTGGCGAGCTTGTCCTGCGACGCCTGCTCGTTACAGACCTTCATCATCGTGTTGGAATCGGCCTTTCCGGCGAGGCAGGCGCTCATGTAGTCCTGCCGCGCCGCGCCCTTCAGCTTGCGGTGCGAGGCGTCGGCGTTGCAGGTCTTCATGCGCTCCTGCTGCGCTGCCTGCGCGGCTGTCGGCTTCTGCTGCGCGACGGCGGGCGTCGCGACGGCAGCAGCGGCAAGGGCGAGGACGGCGAGCAGGATACGCATCGCTGGTTCCTTTCAGATGTCAGCGCGGCTCGCGCGCGGTTGCCGGCGCGAGCGGTTCGTCGGGATTCAGCGCCGCCTCGACCGCGGCTTCCATGCGATCCACGGCGCTGTCGTCGGCACCCAGCCAGCGGTGCAGCAGTCCGGCCGCGATCCCGCCGAGGATCGGCACCACCCAGAACATCCAGAGCTGCGACAACGCCCAGTCGCCTACGAAGATCGCGGGGCCGGTGCTGCGCGCCGGGTTGACGCTCGTGTTCGTGACCGGAATGCTGATGAGGTGGATGAGCGTCAGGCCGAGCCCGATCGCGACCGGCGCGAGTGCCGCCGGCGCGCGCGCGGACGTGGCGCCGAGAATGATCAGCAGGAAGAAGAACGTCATCACGAACTCGCAGGCGATGCCTGCGGAGAGTTGTACCCGCCGGGCGAGTGCTCGCCGTAGCCGTTGGCGGCGAAGCCGCCGCCGAGCGAGAAGTCGGGCGAGCCGGACGCGATCACATACAGCACCGCGGCGCCGGCGATGGCGCCCAGCACCTGCGCGACGATGTAGCCGGGAACTTCCACACCGCGGAACCGCCCGGCCGCCGCAAGCCCGACCGTGACCGCCGGATTGAGATGGCAGCCCGAGATATGCCCGATCGCATACGCCATGGTCAGCACCGTTAGCCCGAACGCAAACGCCACGCCGAGAAGGCCGATGCCTACCCCAGGAAACTTCGCCGCCAGCACGGCGGCACCACAGCCGCCGAGCACCAGCCAAAGCGTACCAAAGAACTCCGCAGCGAGCTTGCGCGACATCGGCGCCCCTCCTTCAACCTGTTTGCGCGCGACCGCCGGGCTTCTGTGCGACGCCAGCGGCAACACTCGCGCGTGCAGTATGCAGGCCCAGGCACGCGACGGATGCGACCGTGCGGACATACAGCGCAGTGGAGACGCCGCGATAGCGCGGCGTGACCGGTCCGCCGGAGAACGCCCTCAAAACCCTGCGATTCGCCCGGCTATTCTAGAGGTTCGTTGAATTTCTCGCTGCGCAATTCTTCCGTCAGTTGTGCGCTCGCGTGAGTCTCGCGGTTGCGACGCCCGCGGCGTGTGGTTGCGGGCGTGCGGTGCGCGCACCTTGCGGTTGCGTCATTCCGGCTTGCTTTCTACCTTGGCGCGAAGGGCGCGGGGCGGGCGGATGGCGCGGGATAGCTGGAACGGCGGCAGCGGCCTGTGGACGGATGCCGCGCTCTGGCTCGGCGCCAGCGTGCCGGCAACCGACGATACGGTCACGATCGCGGGCGGCATGGTCGAGATGCCGGGGCCGGGCCTCTTCGCGCCGTGGCACGTGACGCTCGGCGGCCGCTCGGCGTTCGCGGGCGCGACGATTGAGGCGAGCGACGCGCGGTTCGACCAGCGCTTCGTGATCGACAGCGCCGGCACCGCCGGCTTCGCGAGCTTCCTGGCAAGCGGCGCGGTGGGTTTCTACGGCACGATCGAAGCCGCCGCCCCGGGCGGCACATTCACGCTCGACGCGCAACCGTCGGGCGATCTTGCCGGCGACTTCGTGCTGCTCGGCGACGCCAGCATCGACGTGAGCACGGGCGACACGCTGGTCGCGGAAGGCACGATCAGCAATCACGCCACCATCACCGTCGAGGCCGGCAGCACGTTCTTCAACGCCGGCACGATCGCGCAGAGCAGCGGCGCCTTCGAGATCGAGGCCGGCGCGAGCCTCGGTGGGCCCGGCGTCGTCGATATCGGGCTCTACAGCTCGCTCTACCTGCAACCCGGCGCCGCGCCCTCGGCGATCGCGGTGCGGTTCACCGATGTCGGCGGCCGGCTGCTGCTCGGCGATCCGGCGGCGTTCTACGGCACCATCAGCAACTTTCAGCAGGGCGACCTGATCGACCTGACCAGCCTCGCCGCCGATTTCGGCAACGCTCGGTGCGGATGGCCTGCTGACCGTGACCGCGGGGGGCGTCGTCGTCGCGACCCTCGACGTGAGCGGGCCCGCGAGCGGGGCGCTCAGCGTCAGCCCGGACGGCGCGGGCGGCAGCCTGATCGAGGTGCCGGGAACCGCCGAGCGCACGCATTACACGATCGCCGGTCCCGACCGTGCCATGCGCGCCGACTTGGTGCGGGCGACGATGACGATGCCCGGCGGCGCGCCGATCACCGGCGCCGGGGTGAAGATCGGGATCATCTCGGACAGTTTCGATGCGAGCCCGGGGATCGGCGCCGCCGATCCGGCGAACGCGGATGCGCTCGCCGGCTATCTGCCGCTCGACGCGGCGAGCGGTACGTCGGCGGTGCAGGTGCTGGAAGACGGCAGCGGCAGCGACGAAGGCCGGGCGATGGCGGAGATCGTGCACGCGATCGCGCCGGGGGCCGCGATCGCCTTCGCCGCCGGCGGCGCCGACCTCGACAGCTTCGCGGCCAGCGTGACGGCGCTGGAGAATGCGGGGTGCAACATCATCGTCGATGACCTCGTCTATGACGACGAGCCGTTCTTCGCGGACGCAGGGCCGGCGGATCTCGCCATCGCGAACGCGGTCGCTGCAGGCGTGAGCTATTTCACCGCCGCCGGCAATTTCGCAAACAACGCCTTCGCCGCCGACTTCACGCCGCAGGTCACAACCTTGTCGGACGGCACGATCGCGCCGGCCGAAATCTTTGCCAACGACTCGCCCTATCAGACGCTGACGCTCCAGGGCAGCGTGCAGACCGACCTGATGCTGCAATGGAACGCGCCCTGGCCCGACACCGGGCAGAGCGTGCCGGATCTGCTGCAGGCGCGGCTCTATGATGCGAACGGCAACCTCGTCGCCGTCTCCACGCAAGTCCGCGACGCGAACGGCGACGCGCTGCCGGAAACGGAGTTCGAGGAAACACCCCTCGTCACCGGGCAGTACCGGCTCGCGGTCACCGCGCTGGTCGATGACCCGGGGCCGCTGACGTTCAAATACGTCATGTTCGGCTCCGACCCCGGCGGCGGCTCCGGCCCGAACGGGACCATCGACGATCCGGGCGCGGATGCCGGCACGGTGATCGGGCATGCGATGCTGCCGCAGGTGAACACGGTGGGCGCCGTGAACTTCGCCGCCACCCCCACCTTCGGCGATGCGGCGAGCTACGCCGAGTATTTTTCCGATGTCGGCGGCACGGATACCGCCAAGATCGATCTTCTCGCCCCCGACGGGGCGGCAACGCCGGTGCCGGGCTTCGCGCCGTTCGAGGGGACCTCCGCCGCCGCGCCCGCCGCCGCCGCGGTCGCGGCGCTGATGTTGCAGGCCGATCCGACCGCGACGCCGGCAGAGGTCAGCGCAATGCTGCAAGCCTCCGCGACCGATCTCGGGCTGCCTGCCGACGTGGAGGGCGCGGGGCTGGTGCAGGCGGACGGCGCGGTGGAGCTTGCGCTCGCCGCCGCCTGCTTCGCCGCCGGCACGCGCATCGCGACCGCGCGGGGACCGATCGCGGTCGAGCGCCTGCGCCCGGGCGAGCTGCTGCGTACCGCATCGGGCGGTCTTGCGCCCGCAATCTGGCTGGGCCATCGCCGCGTCGATTGCCGCCGCCATCCCCGGCCGCAGGACGTGTGGCCGGTGCGCATCGCCGCCCATGCGTTCGCGCCGCAAACGCCTTGCCGCGACCTGCTGCTGTCGCCGGATCATGCCGTCTGCATCGACGGCATGCTGATCCCGATCCGTCACCTGATGAACGGGGCGACGATCGCGCAGCGGCGCGTCGACCGCGTCACCTACTGGCATGTCGAACTGCCGGTTCACGACGTGGTGCTGGCCGAGAACCTGCCGGCCGAGAGCTTTCTCGACACCGGCAACCGCGGCTGGTTCGCGGGCGAAGGGGCGCATCACGGCGCCGCGCCGCGGGCGCACACCGCGCTGGTACAGGGCGGCGCACGGCTGGCCGCGGTGCATGCGCGCCTCGTCGCGCGGGCGCAGCGGCTCGGGCACCGGCTGACGCGCCACGCGGCGCTGCGCGTGCTGGCCGGCCGGCGCGAACTGGGCCGCAGCAGACCGCACGATCCGCTTGCCGCCGCGGGTGCAGCGCGTGCGCCTGCTCTCGCGCGTCTGGGTGCCGGGCGAAGTCGAGGCGGGCGCGCGCGACCACCGCCCGCTCGGCATCGCCGTGAGCGGACTGCAACTCGACGGCGTCGCGGTCGCGCTCGACGATCCGCGCTTCGGCCGCGGCTGGCACGCACCGGAGGCGGGCTGGCGCTGGACCGCCGGCGACGGCTGGATCGCGACCGATGGCGCGCGCACGCTCGCCTTCGACGTGGCGATGACCGGCCGCTACTGGTGCCGCGCGTGCGGCGGCGTGTGACAAGCCTGGGCTTTGCCCCTAGGCTCCGGGAAAATACACGGGAGGGGCACGGTGCCGAGAATCGCCGAGCTGCGCGCGAGCGCCCATTCGCGACCGTTCCCAGGCGAGAAGGTTCGCCTCGGCCTGGGCGCCAACACGAAGCGCGACTGCGTCGTCGTGCGCATCACCAGCGACGACGGAACGGTGGGCTGGGGCGAGGCGCATCATGGCCAGAACCCGACCGCGATGGCGGAGATCGTCGAGAAGGGCCTCGGCTCGCTGATCCTGGGCGCCGATGCGCTCGACAGCGAGGGGATCTGGGCGCGGCTTGCGCGCCAGCAGGTGGTGACCCACGGGCTCGGCGCGGGCAGCGTGATCGCGCTCTCCGGCATCGACATCGCGCTGTGGGATCTGCGCGGCAAGCTGATGGGCCAGCCGGTCTATCGCCTGCTCGGCGGCGCGCCGCGGCGCATCCGCGCCTATGCCGGCGGGCTCTCGCTCGGCTTCAAGCCGCCGGAGGCGCTGGAGCAGGAGGTGCACGCGCTCGTGGCCGACGGCTACACGGCGATCAAGCTGCGCGTGGGCGACCATCCGCGCCGCGACGCGGAGCGCGTGGGGCACATCCGGCGCGCCTTCCCCGACCTCGACATCGCGGTCGATGCCGCCACCCGCTACACGCCGCTCGACCTGCCGGAGGTGCTCGCCTACTGCGAACGCGACCGCGTCTACTGGCTGGAGGAGCCGTTCACGCCGGATAACCTGCAAGCCTACGCCGACCTCGCGCGGCGCACGCCGGTGCCGATCGCGGGCGGCGAGAACCACTACACGCGGCAGGCGTTCCGCGACCTGTTCACGCAAGGCTGCGTCAGCATCGTCCAGGCGGATTGCACGAAGGCCGGCGGGATCAGCGAAGTTCGCAAGATCATGGACATGGCCGGCGCCTGGCACCTGCACGCCGCGCCGCACACCAGCCATACCGTGATCTCGACCGCGGCCAACGTGCACCTGCTCTGCGCGCTGTCGAACGCCCTCATCTTCGAGGCCGACGTGGCGGCGATCAACCCGTTCCGCACCGACCTTGCAGGCGACACCTATCGCGTGGTCGACGGCCATATCGCGCCGCTCCGACCGCCCGGGTCTCGGCCTCGACATCGACACCGCGGTGCTCGACGCGCATCCGGCGATTCCCGGACCCTGCTACATCCCGGGCAACTGAAGGAAAACGATTCCGGAGGATACGGCCATGCGGCTCGGCATGTTCATGCACCCGATCCACGATTTCAAACGCGGCTATCACACGCTGCTGTTCGAAGACCTCGACGTGATCCGCGCCGCCGATGCCGAGGGATTCGATGAGGTCTGGCTCGGCGAGCATTATTTCCTGCCCTCGGAGCCGTTCGCCTCGCCGCTGATGATCTATGCCCGCCTGATCGCCGAATGCCCGCGCATCATGTTCGGCTCCGGCGTGCACTGCCTGCCGAACCGCCATCCCGCCGTGGTCGCGGGCGAGGTGGCGCAGTTCGACCATCTCGCGAAGGGCCGCTTCATGATGGGCGTCGGCCCCGGCGCGGCGCCGCCCGATTTCGAGGCGTTCGGCGTCGTGGACAAGAACCGGATGGAGATGCTGGAAGAGAGCGTCGACATGATGATCCGCCTGTGGACCGAGGACCCGCCCTACGACATCCGCGGCAAATACTGGAACATCGTGGTGCGCGACAACGTGCTGCCCGACCTCGGCATCGGCAAGCTGACCGTGCCCTACCAGCTTCCGCACCCGCCGATCATGCTGCCGTCGATGAGCCGCAATTCGTCAAGCTCGCGCCTCGCCGCACGGCGCGGCTGGCACATGATCTCGGCCAATTTCGTGCCGCAGGACGTGCTGGCCAGCCATTGGCACGACTACTGCGACGAGCGGCGGAGGCACAGCCTGCCGATCGAGCCCGCGAAGTGGCGCGCCGGGCGCACGCTGCTCGTCACCGAGACCGACGCCGAGGCGGACGCCTATCTGAAGACCCCCGGCAACAGCCTGGAATGGTATTTCCGCTACATCATCGGGATCACGAAGCACGGCGGGTTCGTGCACATGCTGAAGTCGCACCCCGACATGCCGGACGACGAGGTGACGCCCGAGTACTGCATCGACACCATGGTGATCGCCGGCAGCCCCCGCACCGTGGCCGAGAAACTGGCGAAGTTCCGCGAGGAGACCGGGCCGTTCGAGACGCTGATCTGCTCGCACCACGACTGGGTGCCGCGCGAGATGTGGCGGCGGCACATGCACCTGCTGGCGCAGCGAGGTGATGCCGATCCTGCGCGACCTGACCGGCACGCGGCACCTCGCACCCGCGCGCGCGGCGGCGGAGTAGGCGCCGGGACTATTGGCGCAGGCTGAGGATGTAGGCGGCGAGATCGTCGATCTGCTCACCCGCGAGCGTCAGCGGCGGCATGCCGCCGTGCGGATGGGTAAGGAAGCCGCGCAGGAAATCCCGCGTGGTGGTCGGGCGGGCCGCGATCTCGCGCCAGGTGGGCGCCTGGTCGGTGCCGTGCTTCTGCTCCGGGCCGACGACATGGCAGCTGGTGCAGTGCCGGTTCGCCAGTTCGGCGCCGACGGCGATCTTTGCCGCCTCCGCCCCGTGAGCGTCGGCGGCGCGCGCGGCGCCCGCCGCCACCAGGAGCGTGGCGACGATGCAGGCCGCCGCCGCGCGCAGGCGCTGATCGGCCATCGGTGTCCCCTTCTCCCTGGTCGTGCCGAGCGTAGCATGGTGCCGCGCGCCACCGCCGCCCGGCGGCACGGCGCACATCAGAATTCGCCGCGAGGAGGCGCCATGCCCGGACAATTCTACGAGGACCTGGTCGAGGGCTGGCAGATCGCGCACGCGATCCGCCGCACCGTGACCGACACCGACAACGTGCTGATCACCACCCTCACCCACAACCCGCAGCCGCTGCATCTCGATGCGGAGTATGCGGCGAAGACCGAGTTCGGGCGCGTGGTGGTGAACAGCATCTTCACCTTCGGCCTCATGGTCGGCGTGTCGGTGGGCGACACCACGCTCGGCACGCTGGTCGCGAATCTCGGCTTCGACGCGGTGAAGTTCCCGCGGCCGGTGTTCGTGGGCGACACGCTGCGCTGCGAGACGCGCGTGGTGGAGCGGCGCGAGAGCCGCTCGCGCCCCGATGCCGGCATCGTGACCTTCGCGCATCGCTGCTTCAACCAGCGCGACGAGGAAGTGGCGAGCTGCCGGCGCACGGCGCTGATGCAGCGGCGCCCGCTGCAAAGCAGCGCGGGGCAGCCGGCATGAGCGCACGCAGCTGGCTGTTCGTGCCCGGTGATGCCGAGCGCAAGCTGGAGAAGGCGCTGGCCGGCGAGGCTGACGCGCTGATCCTGGACCTGGAAGACTCGGTTGCGGCATCGCGGCTGCCGGCGGCGCGCGGGCTCGTGGCGGCGTTCCTGCGCGCCCATCCGGGGCCGCGGCTGTGGGTGCGGATCAATGCGCTGACGCGGCCGGAGGCGCTGGCCGACCTCGCCGCCGTCATGCCGGCGGCCCCCGCCGGCATCATGCTGCCGAAGGCCGAGGGGGCGGCGGACCTGCGCCGGCTCGACCATTCTCTCAGCGCGCTGGAGGCGGCGTTCGGGCTCACGCCGGGCGCCACGCGCATCCTGGTGATCGCGACCGAGACGCCGGCGGCGCTGTTCGCGCTCGGGGACTACGCCCATGTCTCGGCGCGGCTCGCGGCCCTCACCTGGGGGGCGGAGGACCTCGCCGCGGCGCTCGGCGCGACGAGCAACCGCGCCACTGCCGGCGGCTATGCCGATCCGTACCGGCTCGCCCGCACGCTCTGCCTCGCGGGCGCGGTGGCGGCCGGCGCGGAGCCGCTCGATTCGGTGTTCACCGACTTCCGCGACACCGCGGGGCTGGCGCAGGAGGCGGCGGCGGCGCGGCGCGACGGGTTTTCCGGCAAGCTCGCGATCCACCCCGACCAGATCGGGCCGATCAACGCCGCCTTCACCCCGACGGCGGAAGAGGTGGCGCATGCCGAGCAGATCGTGGCGGCGTTTGCCGCCGACCCGACGCTGGGGGCGGTGGGCATCGGCGGGCGGATGATCGACCGGCCGCATCTGGTGCAGGCGCAGCGGCTGCTGGCCCGCCGGCGGAGCCCGTCGGCGTAATCTCAGGGCCGCCACCGCCCTTGATGAGACGTTGCTTGATTGTTAGCCGTTTCGGAGTTATATCGCGTCCCAGAACAAGTTCGGAATGGAATATATCTCATGTTGGCACGGGTCAGGCTTTGGTCCTTGGCGGGAATCGCGGCGGCGTTCGGCCTGGCGCTGGCCGCGCCGGCGCAGGCGACGACGTTCGACGTGACGTCGGACGGGGCCGCGTATGGCTACGACACGATCGGTCTCAACGCATCGAGCGGGGTCTTCCCCGGCGGCGCGACCTCGATCGCGGTCTATTCCGGCGCCGACCGCATCAGCGGCCATCTCGTCGGCAGCGGCGATGCCTTCTCGCTCGTGGCCTTCTGCGTCGACGTGCATGACTGGCTCGCCGCGCCGAGCATGACCTATCGCGGCGGGCTGCTCGCCGACACGATCAGCGATCCGGCCAAGCAGGCCCAGATCCGCACCCTCGTCACCGACGGCACCGCGCTGCTGGCGAGCGGCCACTACGGCGCGTATTCGGCGACCGAGATCTCCTCGGCGCTGCAGATCGCGATCTGGACCGCCGAGTACCAGACCGGCGACAGCGGCTACGACGCGACCGACAGCAGCCGCGGCTTCTGGGTGTCCGGGCCGAGCGATGCGACCGACATCGCGCTCGCCGACACCTATCTTGCCGACGTCACCTCGGGCGCGTGGACCCCGCATGGTGATGCGGTGCAGCTCGAGGGGCTGAGGCCGTACCCCAACCAGGACCTCGCCTTCGCGGTGCCGGAGCCGGCGACGTTCGGGCTGCTCGGCGCGGGCGTGCTCGGCCTCGTCGCGCGGCGGCGCCGGCGCGCCTGAGCCTGCCTACGCCGCCGTCGCCTGCCGCCGCGCCTTCTCCCCGGCGGCGCGGGCGGCGGCGGTGACGTTGAACATCTCCAGCGTCTCGAGCTCGTCGTCCGCCACCGGCGTCAGCGCCGTGTCCATGTAGTGCCGCGCCATCGGATCGCGCTTCAGCGCCCGCCGCACCCGCGCCATCCGCCAGACCACGCGCGCGATGCGCACGTGTTTCGCAATCAGCTCGGCGACATAGCGCGGGTAGAACAGCAGCGGGTTTTCGATCGGCAGGCCGGGCCGCCGGTCGGTGCGCACCTTGCGCCGCAGATAGCCGCCCTCCAGCGGATGGATCTTCTCGATCATCACGCAGCCGTAGAACCAGATCAGCAGGAACATCATCTTGCCGGGGCTGATCCCGGTCGCCACCGCGCGGCGCATCACGGTCTCCATGTGCTCCGGCGTGTAGTAGGTCCGCCACGCGAGCCGGTAGGCGCGCTCCCAGTCCGCCTTGCTCATCATCGGGTGCGGCGCGGTCACGTGCTCCAGATCGTATTTGTTCATGTCGGGATCCATCGGCACGCCGGCGCGTGCAGAGCTGCTTGTGGTCCTCCGATCCCGGCAGCGGCGTCAGGCAGAAGAACTCCAGCAGATCGAGCGGCAGTTCGCGCTGGATGATGCCGATGTCGCGCACGATGGTTTCCGGCGTGTCGCCGGGGAAGCCGAGGATGTAGCCGGCATAGGTGAAGCAGCCGACGCGCTTCCAGGCCAGCAGCATCGCCCGGTATTCGGCGATGCGGTTCTGCTTCTTCTTGGCCGCCACGAGGCTTTCCGGGATTGATGTTCTCCAGCCCGATGAAGACGCGCCTCACGCCGGCCCGCGCGGCCTTTTCGATGAAGCGCGGGGATGCGGTGGCAGAGCGTGTCGACCTGGATGAACGAGCGTGAAGCGCATGCCTTCGTCTTCGCGCAGCTCGGATCAGCCGGTCGAAGATCGCCTCCCAGTTCCGGTTGCGGGCGAAGTTGTCGTCGGTGATGAAGAAGCGGCTGCACGCCCTGGGCGAGATTGGCGCGCATGATCGCCTCGACGTCGTCGGGCGAGCGATAGCGCGACTTGCGGCCCTGCACGTTGATGATGGTGCAGAAGGAGCACTGGAACGGGCAGCCGCGCCCGGCATCGAAGCTGGAGAGCGTGCCGGCGGTGCGGGCGATGCGCGCGACCGGCAGGATGCGGCATCGGCGCGCCCTCGATGCCCGGCAGGTCGTCCATGAAATTGTAGAGCGGCTGCAGCGTTCCCGCGAACGGCGTCGCGCAGGACCTGCGTCGAGCCGCCCCTCCGCCTCGCCGGCGAACAGCGAAATGCCCAGCGCCTGCGCCTCGCGCAAATCCTCCGGCATCTCGGGCAGCATGGCGATGCAGCCGGAGACGTGGAAGCCGCCGATGCCGACCTGGATGCCCGGCGGCGCGGAACCGGCGCGCGAGGTCGATGGCGCGCGGAAACTGGTTGGACTGCACGCCGACGAACGCGACCAGCCCGCGCCCGCCGGCCGCGCGGATGCGCGCGCGCGATGCGCTCCGGCCGGATGCGCGTGTTGGTTTCGTCCAGCGCCACGATGTCGAGATCGACATCCTCGCCGAGCACGCCGCGGTCGCGGCAGTCCTCAGCGAGGCCGTAGCAGGGCGGCGAGCGTGTTCGAAGGGATGGCCGAGCGCAACCACTGGATCACGTAGCCGTCGTCGTCGTAGTGCGACGGCTTGATCAGGTACAGGCTGAAGCGCCGTCGAGCCGTCGCGCGGGCCATGGCCCACCCCCCGGACAGAAGGTCCGCGTCTGCCGCGATGCTCGGCGCTCCCGCCGCGCCGTGCAACGTCTTTCAGCGCGTTCATCAGTCAGCCGCCGGCTTCGCTCAGCCGCTGCTGGGCGATCTTCCGCCACGGCGCGTCGCGCGGGCCCTCGGCCAGCGCGCGGCGGAACAGCGCCGCCGACTCAGGGCTCACTTTTCCGTCAATCCGGGTTTGCGCCTCCGCCGCCAGGGTCGCCAGCGCCGGGTCGAAGCGAATCGCCACGCGCCCGGCGCCACGCCGCCGCCGCCTCGGCCAGGTGGCCGAGGCCGTTTTCCGCGTTGCCGAGCAGCACGTAGCCCTGCCGCGCCGTCTCGGAATGCTGGTCGAGGGTGGCGAGGCGCTCGCGCAGCAGGGCGATCATGGCCTCCGCCTCGCGCGCCTCGGCTCTGCCGGCTCGGCAAGCGGCGCGTCGGGCAGGAAGGGCCGCCCGTCGATCGCATAGAGCCCGGCCGCGCAGCAGCGGCACCAGCACGAGGGCGGCGAGCAGCGGCACGCGGGCAGCGCGGGGCGGCGCCGGGTCCGGCGCCTCGGCGGCGGCAAGCAGGCGGCGCTGCACTTCCAGCGTCGCCGCCGCATGCTCGGCCGGGGCGAGGCGGTTCTCGGCGAGGTCGCGGTCCAGTTCGGCGAGCTGGGCACGGTGCAGGGCGAGCGCGCTCTCCCGCCGCGACCGCGCCGCCCCCGGCGCGCCGCAGCGCCAGGCGAGCGGGGCCAGCGCCACCACGGCGAGCAGCAGAAGCGCGAGCAGCGTCACGAGTCCAGCAGCGCCTTCAGCCGCGCCTGCTCGGCCTCGTTGAGCGGCGGGGGCGGCGCGGGGCGGCGGCCGCGGGCAATCGCCACCGCGGCCGGCGCCGACCGCCAGCGCCAGCACCGGCGAGCCCCACAGCAGCGGCGTGCTTGCCTCGAAGGGCGGGCGCAGCCGCACGAAATTGCCGTAGCGGGCGACCAGCCAGGTGATGATCTCGCGATTGCTGCGCCCCGCCGCTACCTGCTGGCGCACGATGTGCCGCAGGTCGCGGGCGAGGTCGGCGCCCGAATCCTCGATGCTCTCGTTCTGGCAGACGAGGCAGCGGAGCTGCTGGCCGATGGCGACCGCGCGCGCCTCCTGCTGCGCATCGGGCAGCGCCTCCGCCGGATCGCTGATCGCGGCGGGCGGGCGTCGCCGAGCAGCAGCAGCAGGAGCAGCGCCAGACGGATCGGCTCATGCGTATTTCTTCAGCGCCGGCTGCAGTTCCGCCGACACCGCTCGGCGGTCAGCGGGCCGACATAGCGCCAGCGCACCATGCCCTGTGCATCGACCAGATAGGTCTCCGGCACCCCGGTCACGCCCCAGTCGATCGCGACCCGGCCGGGTACGTCGTGGGCGACGCGGGCGAACGGATTGCCGTGGCGAGCAAGGAAGGCAGAGGTCGCCGCCGGCTTGTCCTTGTAGGCGATGCCCCAGATCGGCACGCCGGCGCGCTTGAGGTCCATCAGCACCGGCGCCTCCTCGGCGCAGGGGGCGCACCAGGAGGCGAACCAGTTGACCAGGATGGCTGGCCGGCAGGTCGGTGCTGGAGAAGCCGGGGTCGCCGGGCAGATCGAACGGGGCACGGGCTTGCCGATCAGCATGCTCGGCACCTCGCGCGGATCGAATTTTCCCTCCTGCGCGCGCTCCAGCATGGCCAAGAACCCGGCGCCGCCGGCGGCGACGCGGCCGAGCGGCGCCAACAGCGAGCAGGCGGCGGTTCATCTCACGCCGGCGCCGCCGCGCCGGGCGCGCCCGCCGTGCAGGGGCGCCGACGCGCAGCCGCCGGTCGGCGAGCGAGAGCAGGCCGCCCGCGGCCATGATCAGCGCACCGAGCCAGATCCAGGGTGCCAGCCAGTTCACATGCAGCCGCAGCACCGCGCCGCCGTCGCGCTCCTCGCCAAGCACGGCGTAGAGGTCGCGCGAGCAGGTTGGTGCTGATCTTGGCCTCGGTGGTCGTCACCTGCTGCACCGAGAAGGACTGCGCCGCTGCGGCGCCAGCGTCGCCACCGCCGCGCCGTCGCGGCTGACCTGCGATCTGCGCCTCCCGCGCCGCGTAGTTCGGCCCGGCCGCATCGTGCACTCGATCGAGCTGCCAGTCGTAGCCGCCGACATGCGCCACCTTCGCCGGGATGCAGCAGCACGATGGATTGCTGCGCGAGCGACATCGCCCGCGATGCCGGCGATGGTCACGCCGAGCCCGGCATGCGCGAGGGTGATGCCGAACGAGCCGCGCGGCAGCGTCCGGCGAAGCGGTGCAGGCTCGCGCCGGCGGGACAGGCGGAACAGGCTGATGCGCGCGACAGGTCGGTCAGCGCGCCGAAGATCAGCCATGCGGCGCCGGCGAAGGCGAGCGCCGGCAGCAGCCGTGCGCCGGACTGCGGCGAAAACGCCCACCGCCGCGGCAACCAGCGCCGCCCACCACAGCTTTTGCCAGGGCGGCGAGCAGGTCGGCGCGCTTCCAGGCCAGCAACGGCCCCACCGCCATCGCCGCGAACAGCGGCGCGGCGAGCGGGAACACGGTGGCGTTGAAGAACGGCGGCCCCACGCTGAGCTTTTCGCCGAGCAGCAGGTCGGCGAACAGCGGATAGGTGGTCCCGGTCAGCACCACGGCGGCGATCGAGCACAGCAGCATGTTGTTCAGCACCAGCGCGCCCTCGCGCGACATCGGCGCGAAGATGCCGGTAGCGCGCCAGCACCGGCGCGCGCAAGCGCGAACAGCAGCAGCGAGCCGCCGATCACCAGTCCCAGCAGGCCGAGGATGAACACGCCGCGCGCCGGATCGTTGGCAAAGGAATGCACCGAGTTCAGGATGCCCGAGCGCACCAGAAACGTGCCCGACAGGCTGAGCGAGAACGTGCCGATCGCCAGCAGCACCGTCCAGATCTTCAGCGCCTCGCGCTTCTCTACCACGATCGCCGAGTGCAGCAACGCGGTGCCGGTGAGCCAGGGCAGCAGCGAGGCGTTCTCGACCGGGATCCCAGAACCAGAACCCGCCCCAGCCCAGCTCGTAGTACGCCCACCAGGAGCCGAGCGCGATGCCGCCGGTGAGGAAGCACCACGCCGCCAGCGTCCAGGGCCGCACCCAGCGGCCCCAGGCGGCGTCGATCCGCCCTTCCAGCAGCGCCGCAATCGCGAACGCGAACGGGACCGAAAATCCCACATAGCCGACATAGAGAATCGGCGGATGGATCGCGAGGCCGGGGTCCTGCAGCAGCGGGTTCATGTCGCGCCCGTTCGAGCGGCGGCGGCCACAGGCGCAGGAACGGGTCGCTCGCGAGCAGTGCGAACAGCGCGAAGCCGACGCCCGAGAGCCCCAGCACGCCGATCACGCGCGCGCGCAGCAGGCCGGCAGAGCCTGCCGAACACGCCGACGGCGGCGCCGCAGAGCGAGAGGATCAGGCACCAGAAGAGGATCGAGCCCTCGTGGTTGCCCCAGGTCCCGGTGATCTTGTAGATCAGCGGCTCCAGGCTGTTGGTGTTCTCGGCGACCGTGAGCACGGAGAAATCGCTCGTCACGCTGCTCCACACCAGGCAGCGAAAGCTGGTGGCCATGCGCGATGAACTGGCCGAGCGCCAGGGCCGGGGCCGCCTGCATCAGCCGCGCATCGCCGCGCTGCGGCGCCCCAGAGCGGGATGATCGCCTGCGCGAATCCCATCGCCACCGCCAGCGCCAGCGCGAAATGGCCGAGTTCGGGGATCATCTGTCGGAGACCCGGACGTTGCGTTTTGCGGGGCGCACGCGGTCATCCGCCGAGCTTCTGCGGCACCAGCGTGTTCCACGTCGAGGCCGGCGGCGGCGGGCCGGCGGCCGGGTTCCAGTGGCCCGACTTCTTCAGCGCGTCGGCGACTTCCTTCGGCATGTAGGTCTCGTCGTGCTTGGCCAGCACTTCCTGGGCGCGGAACGTGCCGTCCGGCGCGAGCGTGCCGAGCGCCACCATCGCCCTGCCCTTCGCGGAACAGGTCGGGCAGGATGCCGACGAAGCTCACCGTCACCGCGCCGGTGCCGTCGGTGACGCGGAAGCGGGCCGCCGGCTTCCCGTCATCCATGGATTTCTGCACGCTGCCCGCCTCGACCAGCCCGCCGAGGCGGAACGTCCGGCCCGGTGCCGGCGCCTTGGTCGCGATCTGCGAGGGGGTGACGAAGAACGCCACGCTGTCGCTGAACGCCGAGAGCGCGAGCGCGGCGGCGGAGCCGAGCCCGACGCCGCAGGCCAGCACAAGGGCGAGGCGGCGGCGCTTGCGCGTCATCGCGGCGGCCCTGCGGGTCGATCGCGGCAAGCCGGCGCCGCGCGCGGCCCAGCGCGCACCCAGGCCGCCACGCGTGAACCCGCCGGCGATCGCCAGGAACAGCGCATAAGCACGCGACGATGTAGGGCAGATGGTTCACGCCGCCTCCGCCCGCGCGCCGTGCGGCGAGCAGGGCGCGGATCCGCCGCTCCATCACCGCGGCGCGCATGCGCGCGACCACCAGGGCGGCGAAGCCGAAGCTGAAGCCGAGTGCCGAGAACAGCAGCGGCCACAGCATGCCGACATACATCGTCGGCGCCCCGGTCAGCGTGATCGTCGCCGGCTGGTGCAGCGTGTTCCACCAGTCGACCGAGAACTTGATGATCGGCAGGTTCACCACGCCGACCAGCGCCAGGATCGCCCCGGCGCGCGCGCCGCGCTGCGGATCGTCGAACGCCCGCACCAGCGCGATATGGCCGAGATAGAGGAAGAACAGCACCAGCACCGAGGTCAGCCGCGCGTCCCACACCCACCATGCGCCCCACATCGGCTTGCCCCAGAGGCTGCCGGTGCCGAGGCAGAGCGCGGTCGCGGCGGCGCCGACCGGCCCGATCTCGGCCGCCGCGAGGTCAGCGAGCGGGTGGCGCCAGACCAGCGCGGCGAGCGAGGCCAGCGCCAGCCCGAAATAGCCGGCCGAGGCGAGCCATGCGGCGGGGACGTGGATGTACATGATCCGCACCGCATCGCCCTGCTGCCAGTCGGCCGGCGCGAAGAACAGCCCCCAGACCAGCCCGAATGCCGGTGAGCAGGAGCCCGGCCGCGGCCAGCCACGGCAGCACGCGGCCCGAGGCGCGCAGGAAGCGGCCGGGATTGGCGAAGCGGTGAAGGTTGCGCCCCCCGCCGGCGGGCGGCGCAAGCGCGGTGCTGGCGTCCACCGGCCTGTTATAGGGGAGGCATCGGCTGGTTTGAAGGCAGCGGCCGATGCCCGTAATCTCCGTCGATCCACCGGGGAAAGGAAACGCCAATGCTGTTCGCCGTCATCCACACCGACCGGCCCGGCAGCCTCGACCTGCGCATGGCGACCCGGCCCGCGCACCTGGCCTATGCCGAGGCGCATGCCGCCAGGATGGTCAGCGGCGGCGCGCTGCTCGATGCCGACGGACGGCCCGGCGGGCTCGCTGCTCGTGATCGACGTGGCCGACCGGGCCGAGGCGGAGGCGCTCGTCGCCACCGACCCGTATGTGAAGGCGGGCCTGTTCGAAAGCTCGGTCATCCGCCCGTTCCGGCAAGTCTACAAGGACGGCGTCAAAGTCGCGCCATGACGGCCTACTGGCTGGTCAAGATCGGAGCCGGAGGCGTTCGGCTGGGCCGACCAGGTCAAGGCCGGCGTGGAACCCTGGACGGGGGTGCGCAACCACACGGCGAAGAACAACCTCAAGGCCATGCGCACCGGCGACCGTGCCTTCTTCTACCACTCGGGCGCCGGCAAGGAGGTGGTCGGCGTCGTGGAAGTGGTGCGCGAGGCCTATCCCGACCCGACGGCCGAGAGCGGCGACTGGGTGTGCGTGGACATGCGCGCCGTCGGGCCGATGCCGCGCCCGGTCACCCTCGCCGCGATGAAAGCCGACCCGGCGCTGACGGGGCTCGAACTGATCCGGCAGTCGCGGCTGTCGGTCGTGCCCGTCAGTGCCCCGCACTGGGCGCATATCTGCCGACTCGGCGGGTGGCGAGGGTGACGCCGCCCGAACTTTATGAGCACGATTTCATCACCTGGACAGAACAGCAGGCATTGCTGCGTGCTGCGCCGCTGCCGCCGCGCATGGAGAAAGCACCATGAATTCAGCCTCTCGTCGCGCCATGCTCGCCGGCTCCGTCGGCGGCCTGCTGACGGTCGCGACCGCCAGCGCGCAGACCGACCAGCCGGTGCCCGAGCCGCGCCGCCCCGGCGCGGCCGGCACCGATCCCGGGCCGCGCAACACCGTCCTCGAGCGCCAGAACCCCGATCTCTATGTGCCGCCCGCCACCGATCACGGCACGCTGCCCAACCTGCGCTTCTCCTTCGCCGACGCGCATATGCGCCTCGAGTCCGGCGGCTGGACGCGGCAGGTCACGGTGCGCGAGCTCGGCATCTCGAAGAACATCGCCGGCGTGAACATGCGCCTGAACGCGGGCGCGGTGCGCGAGCTGCATTGGCACAAGGCCGCCGAGTGGGCGTACATGCTCTACGGCACCGCGCGCATCACCGCGATCGACCCGCAGGGGCGCAACTTCGTCGGTGACGTGGGCGTCGGCGATCTCTGGTACTTTCCCTCCGGCATCCCGCACTCGATCCAGGGGCTCGGCCCGGACGGCTGCGAATTCCTGCTCGTGTTCGACGATGGCGACTTCGACGAGGACAACACCTTCCTGCTCAGCGACTGGTTCAAGCACACGCCGAACGAGGTGCTGGCCAAGAATTTCGGCGCGCCCGCCTCCGCCTTCGGCCACACGCCCGACCCCAGCCAGCTCTACATCTTTCCCGCACCGCTGCCGGGGCCGCTCGCCTCCGACCGGATCGCCGGTGCAACGCCGGTGCCGAACAGCTTCAGCCACCGCATGATGGCGCAGGACCCGATCCGCACCCGCAGCGGCACGGTGCGCATCACGGACTCCAGCAATTTCCCCGTCTCGACCACCATCGCCGCGGCGCTGGTGGAGGTGGAGCCGGGCGGGATGCGCGAGCTGCACTGGCATCCGAACACCGACGAGTGGCAGTACTACATCCAGGGCAAGGCGCGCATGGGCGTGTTCGCCGCCGCCGGACAGGCGCGCACGTTCGATTTCATGGCCGGCGATGTCGGCTACGTGCCGTTCGCCACCGGCCACTACATCGAGAACACGGGCAGCGAGACGCTGCGGTTCCTCGAAATGTTCAAGAGCAGCTACTACGCCGACGTCTCGCTCAATCAGTGGCTCGCGCTGACGCCGCCGGAGCTGGTCGAGGCGCATCTGCATCTGGACGAGGCGGTGATGCACGCGCTGCGCAAGACCAAGGCGCCGGTCGTGCCGGCGTAGCATCGCATCGTTCGGACGAGGAAGACCACGCATGGAATATGTGAAACTCGGCCCCACGGGGCTCGATGTCTCGCGCATCTGCCTGGGCTGCATGACCTACGGCGATCCCGGATCGCGGGCCGCATCCCTGGACGCTTGACGAGGAAAAGAGCCGCCCCATCATCCGCCGCGCGCTCGAACTCGGGATCAACTTCTTCGACACCGCCAACGTCTATTCGGACGGCACCAGCGAGGAGATCGTCGGCCGCGCGCTGAAGGATTTCGCATCGCGCGACGAAGTGGTGATCGCCACCAAGGTGCACTGCGCGCATGCGCCCCGGCCCCAACGGCATGGGCCTGTCGCGCAAGGCCATCATGGCGGAGATCGACCACAGCCTGCGCCGGCTCGGCATGGACTATGTCGATCTCTACCAGATCCATCGCTACCGATCCGGACACGCCGATCGAGGAGACGATGGAGGCGCTGCACGACGTGGTGAAGGCGGGCAAGGCGCGCTACATCGGCGCCTCCAACATGGCCGCGTGGCAGTTCACCAAGGCGCTTTACGTCGCCGAGCTGCACGGCTGGACGCGCTTCGTCACGATGCAGGACCACCTCAACCTGCTCTACCGCGAGGAGGAGCGGGAGATGCTGCCGCTCTGCCGCGCCGAGGGCATCGGCGTGATCCCCTGGAGCCCGCTCGCCCGCGGCCGCCTCACCCGCAGTTGGGATGAAAGCAGCGAGCGGCAGGAGACCGACGTCTTCGGCCGCACGCTGTACACGGCGACGGCCGAGGCCGACCGGCGCGTGATCGAGCGGGTCGGCGAGATCGCCACCGCGCGCAACGTGCCGCGCGCACAGGTGGCGCTGGCCTGGGTCATGCAGAAGCAGCCCGTCACCGCGCCGATCGTCGGCGCCTCGAAGCTCAGCCACCTCGACGATGCCATCGCGGCGATGCGCCTCGCGCTGCGCAAGGAGGAGATCGCGGCGCTGGAGGAGCCCTACGTGCCGCACCCGATCGCGGGGTAGCGGCCGCGACCGTTCAGGCGTGCCCGCCGCAGAGCCGAAGCAATGCGGCGAGCGCGCCGTTCGGCGCGCCGAGATGCGAGCCGGCCACGAACAGCAGCAGCAGCGCGCCGACACCGATCAGCGCGCCGCTCCACAGCAGGTCAAGGTTAATCCAGCCGCGCCGCAGCACCGCGAGCCCGACGCGGTCGAATACGATCACGGCAATCAGCGCCATCACCCCGAGCATCGCGGCGCTGTGCGCCACCACCGCGAGCAGCCCGCCCCAGACCGCCCAGCCGGGCGCGTAGAGCGGGGCCGCGAGCAGCACCGGGGCCAACATCAGCCCCGCCCCGTGCGCGGTCGCCATCAGGAACGACCACAGCGTGAGGTCGCGGAACCCCGCGACCATGCCGACCCGGAACCGGTGCCGCGCCCCGCGCACCAGCCGCAGCGCCCCGAAGCCGATCAGCCCGAGCGCCGCGCCGATCTGCAGCGTGGTCGGGTCGATCTCGCCGCGCAGCGCAATGACCAGCGCCACGACAAGGGCCACCGACACGGCATGGCCGAGCGCGATGGGGCCGAGCGCCCGCAGCACCGCCGCGCGCTCGCCGCTCTGCAGGCCGCGGGCGACCGCGAACAGCCAGCCCATCGCCGGGTTGACCCCGTGGAACGCCCCCAGCCCGGCCAGTGCCGCCCAGCCCCACATGGTCCCCTCTCAGGACCCCCTCATGGGTAGCAGAACGAATCCGAAGAGGCGTCGCCGCCCTCCAGCCGCACCTGGTGCGGGCGGAACCGGCCGTCGAACTGCGGGAAGAAATTCCTGATCCACGGTGATGCCGCCCTCCGGCTTCACATCGAGCTTCGCCATCCAGCCCCGCACGCCCTCGGGATAGAACTGCTCGTCCCAGGCGCGGTAGAGCGAGTTGGTGAAGTAGACGCGCCGGCCGTCGCGGCTGACCTCCACCATCTGCGGCCCGCCGTTGAGCGGCTGGCTCGGGCTCGGGGTGCGTCGCCTGCGCGCACGATGCCGCCGAGCTGCACCGTGCCGGTGAGGCGTGGGTTGAACGGATCGGACACGTCGTATTGCCGCATCTCGCCGGTGCCCCAGCAGGAGACATAGAGGAACCGGTCGTCGAGCGAGAGGTTGATGTCGGTGACCAGCGGCGGCACCGCCTTGAAGCCCTTCAGCAGCGGCGGCAGCTGGTCGGGGTCGGCCGGCTCGGCCGGAATCTCGATCATCTTGCGCGCCGCCCAGGTCGTCGCCGTCGCGATGCCACAGCCAGATCGAGGCCGAGAGATCCTTCGTGCGACACGACCACGCCGACGAAGCCGTAGGCCTTGGTGGGATCGTGCGCCGGGCGCAGTTCCAGCACCATCTGCTGCTCGGCGCCGAGGTCGAGCGCCTGCTGATGCCGCCGGCGCTGTAGGTCCCAGAAATGGATGCGCGTGGCCGTATTTGCCGCCGAGCAGGAGTTCCGGCATCGACGCCGTTCTCGATCATGTTCGGCGTGCCCCACTCGCTGGTGACCATCGTGTCGTAGCCGAGATGCCACCAGAAGTCGTAGGCGAGGTACTGCGGCCCGCGATCCACCTCCCAGCGGCCGAGCACGTCGAAGCTCTCGTGATCGAGCAGGAAGATGCCGCCCGGCCCGTCGCCTTCGGCGCGCCCGAGCGCGCTCACATAGATCCCCTCCGGCCCGCAATGCAGCGTGTGCGGGCGGGAGTAGCCGGTGCGGCTCGCGATCTCCTCCGGCTCGATCGTCTCACGATCTGCGGCTTGCGCGGGTCGGGCTTGGTGTCGATAACGTAGATGCGCGAGGAGCGCAGGCCCGGCACCAGCAGGTAGCGGCGCTCGACATGCGGATGCGGCGCGTAGGGGCACAGCGCGGAGCTGCACGCGTTCCAGCCGAAATGGTGCAGCTCGTCGCCCACCCCCGGCATGTCGACGCGCCCGACCACCGTGCCCGTAGGTCGCCGAGGCCGGATCGAGATCGACCACGCCCATCGCGTCCGGCTTCGGCTGTGCTTCGACATTGAGCACGCGACATAGGCGAGCCGCTCGGCGGGCGCCTGCATGGCCAGCCGCGGCGAGGGATAAAAGGTCGGATCAGGCTTCCACATGGCCATCGTGCATTTCCCCCTCGGTTGGAGTCGGACATTCTGGACCGTCAGCTTCAGCATATACGTCGGCATCGTACGGCCGCGAGTGTCTCACGTCACCGCGAGGGTCGGTGCGGGCGATGAGGGTGCTGTGCCGGCTCGACGACCTGCCCGACGGCGCGGCGCGCGGCTTCGCCCCGACGCCGGGCGGCTTCACCGGCCTGTTCGCGGTGCGACAGGGCGGGGAGGTGCTCGTCTATGTGAACGCCTGCCCGCATCTCGGCACGCCGCTCGACTGGACGCCGGACCGGTTCCTCAGCGCCGACGGGCGGCGCATCCTCTGCGCGACCCATGGCGCCGAGTTCCGCATCGCCGACGGCGAGTGCCTGCGCGGCCCCTGTCTTGGCGAGCGGCTGGAACGCGGTTATGATCGAGATCAAGGACGGCGTGGTCCTCGTGCCGGATGACGCCGGCCTGTAACCGGCGGCGCGCCGCGCCGCGCCGGACGGGAGACGTCATGACCGACACGCTGATCGAGGTGAAGCCCGAAATCGCCGCGCGCGCCCACGTCAACGCCGCCGGCTATCGGGCCATGGCCGCGCGCGCCGCGACCGACCCGGACGGGTTCTGGGCCGAGCAGCTGCGCCGCGTCACCTGGATGCGCACGCCCACCAAGATGCGCGCCGGGGACTTCTCCGGCGACGTGCATGTGCGCTGGTTCGAGGACGGGACGCTGAACGCCTCCGCCAACTGCCTCGACCGCCATCTCGCCACGCGCGGCGACCAGGTGGCGATCATCTGGGAAGGCGACGATCCGAGCGTGAGCCGCCACGTCACCTATCGCGAGCTGCACGCGCAGGTCTGCCGGCTCGGCAACGTGCTGAAGTCGCTCGGCGTGAAGAAGGGCGATCCGGTCTGCATCTATCTGCCGATGGTGGTCGAGGCGGCGGTGGCCATGCTCGCCTGCGCGCGCATCGGCGCCGTCCATACCGTCGTGTTCGGCGGCTTCTCGCCGGAGAGCCTCGCCAACCGCATCCAGGATGCCGGGGCGCGGGTGCTGATCACCGCCGACGAGGGCCGCCGGGGCGGCCGCCGCGTGGCGCTGAAGGCCAATGCGGACGCTGCCGTGGAGCACTGCCCGTCGGTCGAGCACGTCCTCGTCGTCGGCGTGACCGGCGCCGCCGTGCCGATGAAGCCGGGGCGGGATCACGACTACGGCGCCCTCATGGCGGCCGCGTCGGCGGAATGCGCGCCGGTGGCGATGGCGGCGGAAGACCCGCTGTTCATCCTCTACACCTCCGGCAGCACCGGCAAGCCGAAGGGCGCGCTGCACACCACCGGCGGCTACATGGTCTGGGCCGCGCTACACGCACGAGCTGGTGTTCGACTACCAGCCCGGCGAGATCTACTGGTGCACCGCCGATGTCGGCTGGGTGACCGGGCACACCTACATCGTCTACGGCCCGCTCGCGAACGGCGCCACCACGCTGATGTTCGAGGGCATCCCGACCTATCCCGACGCCGGCCGGTTCTGGCAGGTCGTGGACAAGCACAAGGTGAACATCTTCTACACCGCGCCCACCGCCATCCGCAGCCTGATGCGCGAGGGCGAGGCGCCGGTGAAGAAGTCCAGCCGCGCCAGCCTGCGCATCCTCGGCAGCGTCGGCGAGCCGATCAATCCCGAAGCCTGGCTCTGGTACATCGCGTGGTCGGCGACGCAGCGCTGCCCGATCGTCGATACGTGGTGGCAGACCGAGACCGGCGGCATCCTGATCAGCCCGCTGCCCGGCGCGATCGCGCAGAAGCCGGGCTCCGCGACGCTGCCGCTGCCCGGCGTCAGCCCGATGCTGGTCGATGGCGACGGCAAGCCGCTCGAGGGTCCGGCCGAGGGCAATCTGTGCATCGACCGCCCCTGGCCGGGCATGATGCGCACCGTTTACGGCGATCACGCGCGGTTCGTGCAGACCTATTTCTCGACCTTCAAGGGCCTCTACTTCACCGGCGACGGCGCGCGCCGCGACGCCGACGGCTACTGGTGGATCACCGGGCGCGTCGATGACGTGATCAACGTCGCCGGCCACCGGCTGGGCACCGCGGAGATCGAGAGCGCGCTGGTCGCCCATCGCGAAGGTTGCGGAGGCCGCGGTCGTGGGCTTCCCGCACGAGATCCGCGGCCAGGGCATCTACGCCTATGTCACGCTGAAGAACGGCGAGGACCCGACCGAGGCGCTGCGCAAGGAACTGATCGCCTGGGTGCGGCAGGAGATCGGGCCGATCGCGACCCCCGATGCGATCCAGTGGGCGCCGGGTCTGCCGAAGACGCGCAGCGGCAAGATCATGCGCCGCATCCTGCGCAAGATCGCCGCCAACGAGACCGAGGGGCTCGGCGACACCTCGACGCTCGCCGATCCCTCGGTGGTGACGGAGCTGATCGACAACCGCGCCAGATAGCGGGCGGATCAGAGAGCGGCGACCGGCTCCGGCGCGGCGGCGAAGTAGCGGCGGCCGGCGCCCTTCTGGTTCTCGTAGATCGAGCCCTGGTGGTCGGCCGGCGGCAGCGGCATGCGCACCGGCACCGGCGCCAACCGCGGCTCCTGCGACGCGCCCGCCACCATCAGCGCGTCATACGCGGCGATTCCGGCGGGGAAGCCGAGCAGCGGCCAGGCGTCGGCGGCGCGGAACTGCAGCAGCAGCAGGCGCCGGTCGCGCGCCGACAGGTTCGGCGCCGAGCCGTGCACGGCTCGCACATGGTGCACCGTGATCGCCCCCGCGCGGCCGGTCAGCGGCACCGCGCGCGCAAAATCCACGTCGCCGCGCGCCGGGTCCATCGCGCCGCAGAACCGCCCGTCCGCGTGGTGGTCATAGACCGGCCCGCGATGGCTGCCGGGGACGATCAGCAGGGGCCCGTTCTCCTCCGCCATGTCGTCCATCATCACGCCCACCGCCGCGAGGTCGTCGTTGGTGTGCGGATAGAAGGCCCAGTCCTGGTGCCATTCCACCGCGGCGCCGAAGCCGGCCGACTTCATGTTCAGCTTGGCAGTGTCGAAGCGGATGTTCGGCCCCCACAGGCTTTGCAGCACCGCGACGATGCCCGGGTGGCGCACCAGCGCCGCATAGTCCGGGTGGTGCAGGTGCGGCGCCTTGATGCGGCGCACGCGCGGATTTTCCGGCGTGTGGCTGTCTTCGAGATCGTAGATCGCATCGTGGGTGCGCACCGCGCGCGCCCGGTTCACGAACGTGTCGGTCGCCGCGCGCAGCCGCGCCACTTCGGCGGCGGACAGCACGTCGGGCACCACGATCGCGCCAACGTCATTGTATTCGTCGATCTGGGCGCGGCTCAGCATGGCAGAACTCCAGCGTTTCCCCCGCCGCCGAGCCTAGCATCGCCGGACGCATTCGGACAGGGCGCCGCCATGAGCGAAACCGAGCCGCGCCTGTCGCCGCTGCGCCGGATCGCCCGCGCCACGGTGCTGCACCCCGCGGTCCAGGTGGCGGCCGCACTCTGGCTGTTCGCGAATGCCGCGGTGCTCGCCCTGGCGGACGGCGCCCTGCCCTTCGACCGCCCGGCGCTGGCGCAGGTGCCGTTCGCGCAGCAGGTGGCGTTCCCGACCCTCGGGCTGATCGAGGTGTTCCTGCTCATGGCGGTGGTCTACGGGCTGACGCGGCGGCGCATCGTTCCCGACCTTGCCGTCCGCGCCCCGCCCCGCCGGCAGAGCCGCGCGCGAGACCGCGTGGCTGCTTGCCTACGCGGCGCTCGGCCAGGCCGGCGGCTGGGTCCTCGGCCCGGCGCTCGGCTACCGCCCGTTCAGCTTCCACATCGCCGGCACCCTGGTCGGGTGCAGCGTGCCGCCGGTGCCGGGCGAGATCGCCACCTGGGCGCTCTACAACTTCCTCGTCTTCGCTGCCGCGCCGTATCTGTGGTTCCGCCGCCGCTATTCGGCGCTGCAACTCAACCTGCGCTCGACCGACTGGCGCAACGACGTCCTCGTCATCGTGGTCGTGGCGGTGATCGAGAGCGCGGTGGAGCTGGCCACGTTTCCCGGCTTTTTCGCCCTCAGCCCGGGGCAGATCGCGATCGCGGCCCCGCTCGCGCTGGCGGTGTTCTTCGTCGGCACGGTGCTGCCGACCATGGTGCTGATCTACGCGATCCTGGTGCCGCGCTACGTCAGGCTCACCGGGTCACTGCCGATCACGGTGCTGCTCGGCGGCCTCACCTACGCCGCGATGCATCTGGTGGAAGGCTGGTCGGTGTTCTCCACCCCGCGCGAGGCGGCACTGTCGGTGTCTGATCGTGCTGCTCGGCTATTTCGGGCCGGGGATGATCAAGACCTTCATCACGCTGCGCACCGGCAATGCGTGGGTGCACGCCATCGGCTACCACGCGATCGCGCCGCATGTCGTCGTCGATGCGCCGCTGATCGCGAAGGCCTTTGGCGTGCGATAGCCGCGCACGGTCATTCAGTCCCGCCAGCCCGCCGGCCGATCCAGCTCGAAATGGAGCTGCGCGCGCGAGACGCCGAGATCGGAGAGCATGTGGTCGTCCATCTCGGCGAGATAGCGCATCGTCTCGCGCCGCCGCCGCATCTCCGTCCACCGCGCCCAGACCGTCGCCAGAGTCCGCCGCACCGCGCCCCGCGCGGGCCGCCGGGGCCATGCCAACACGCTGCTCGACATCTCAACCTCCTCGCCAGGTGGTCGGGGACGATGCTCGGCCGCTCACGAGCGGGCCATCCGCCGCGTGCGGCCGCATCGTCCGCGCCACCGCCGGCTCGGAAGATGGAGCGCCCCTGGCAATCAGGAAAACGAATTGCATTTATGTGCTGCATCAGGGATCGTGATACCCATGTCGCTCCCCCTCGGCCTCGACCCCGACCTGCTGCGCGCCTTCACCTACATCGCGGAGGAAGGCAGCTTCACCCGCGCCGCCGAGCGCGTCGGGCGCACGCAGTCGGCCGTCTCCATGCAGGTGCAGCGCCTGGAATCCGTCCTCGGCCAGCGGGTGCTCACCCGCGGCAAGGGCGGGGCAGTCGCGCTCACGCCGCATGGCCAGTACCTGCTCGAGCGGGCGCGCGAAGTGCTGGCGCTGAACGACGCCATCTGGAGCGCGTTCCGGGCCCCGCCGATGCAGGGCACGGTCCGCCTCGGCACTCCGGACGACTACGCGTTCCGCTATTTGCCCGGCGTGCTGAAGCGCTTCGCCGACACCCACCCCTCGGTGGAGGTGGAGGTGACGTGCAGCAACTCCTCCTCGCTCGTCGAGCGGCTGAAGGCGGGGGCGCTGGACCTGACGCTCTGCACCGCCGCGCACCAGCCGCGCGACTGGCCGTACGAGGAGCTGTGGCGCGGCCCGCTCTACTGGATCACGTCGGAGCGCCACGCCGCCGACCGGCTGGACCCGCTGCCGCTGGCGCTGGCCGATGCCACCTGCGCCTGGCGCCGCGCGGCGATCCGGGCGCTGGAGCAGGCGGGCCGGCGCTACCGCATGGCCTATGTCTCGCAGACCCAGTCCGGCACGCTGGCGCCGGTGCTGGCCGGGCTCGCGGTCACGGTCTCGCCGGTCACCTGGCTGCCGGAGGGTCTGCGCCGCCTGCCGCCGGACGAGGCGCTGCCGCCGCTGCCGGAGACCGGCATCATCCTGCTGAAGGCGCGCGAGCCGCAGCAGCCGGTGACCGACGCGCTGGCCGAGCACATCATGGAGACGTTCCGCGGGGAAATGCGGCGCGCCGCGTAGGTCACGCCAGGAACTGAACGCCTCGCCCTGACGGTGGCGCACTCGACGCACAAGCTGTTTCTCTTCCTTCGCGGTTGCCAAAACACGCGAATGTGTTCATCCGATACCGCTCCTCTTGTGCAAGGGTCGCCCCGGGAAAGTCCAGGCATGTAAAACGGGCTGGGGCGGTGCCTCCTCGCGAAGAAAGCTGCGACCCAAAGTAGGGTTTTCTGACGCGTTCCACGGTTCGCAGGACTGCCGGGCGTCTGGCTTTTGAGCACGAGCGCAAGCAGGAGATGCGGCAATCATGGCATTGCTACCGCACGCTCTCTCACCTGATACCTTGATACATGAGATCGGTCTGCTGTTGGACTTCGTCTCCGGAACATCCGGAGGCAGGCTCGGGAGCGGCGGAACGATCGCTATGCTCTCTGGAGAGCGGAGCGCGGACGAAGCATTGAAGCGCTACTTCGAAATCTGCCAGCGCCTTCCGCCTGACGGAGACTGCCAGCACAGCGACATCGGTCCGGAGGAATTAGAGTTTCTGCTGGATCTGCGCGACACGCTGAACGCCTTGGTGAAGCCGGCGACGGGCGCCACCATCGCGTTCTCGATCCTGGTTGCCCGCGACGCGCCGCGCGTCCCCCGAGGCAGCGACACGGGCGCCACACCATCCAGCCCGGACAACAAGGCAAGTGTTCCGAAGACGACGGGCAACGCCAGAAATGATGCCGAGCGTGCCTTCCCGGACTATGTCGAACCGGCCCGCAGCCTGCGAAACTGGATGTTCCGCATCCAGATTGCCGCCATCACGACGACCTTCGTGGTTTCTTTCGTCTATGCTTACGCATACTGGGGGAATTTCCTCCTGCAGTACCTGGCCGTTCAGACCACGCAGTTCGAGACGTTGGAGACGGCGATTCGTACCAACCAGGCCGACATGGGAAACAGGGCGGGCCAGATGGCGACCGCGCCACCGGCGGGAGTGGCCTCCGTGGACGCCGCTGTGGACCGATCCGTCGCGCCACTCAAAAGCACCGACAACGAATTGATACGATCCCTGGCACAGTATTGTCTCCTTCTGGAGCAAAAATCATCGAGAGATACGCAGACTGTTTCAGAAAAGACGCGCCTCGAAGCAACCATCATCAGTTCGTTCGGAACCCTGGCCTCGGCCGGCGATGGCCGGGATCTTCACTATCTGCTCGGCCTCTATCAAACATGCTCACATCGCAACGATGTCGCCACCCGCCGCGATGAAACCTACGGCAGCCTGAACCAATGGATATCGTTTGGAACCTTCGGGGCGACGCGCACCATAACCGACAGGGCCGCGGCGAATCTTCTGGCAATCACGACCCGTTACTTGTTGCCGCTGATCATGGGAATGCTTGGGGCGATGGCGTATGTGCTCAGAAACTACCTGAGCAGTATGGGCGCGAGAGTTCTCACGCTGCGCGATCTCCGGCAGCATGCGGTGCGCATCGTGCTCGGGACGCTGTCCGGGGTCGCAATCGGCATCATCTTCGGGGCGACATCGGGGTCCAACGCGGCGGCGGGCGCAGTTGTTTCGGTGGGTGCCACGGATTTCACCGACGTCGCCAGCGCCGCCGCGCCCGCGCTCGCATTCCTCGCTGGGTATTCGGTGGAAGTGGCCTTCCGTTTCATCGACACCCTGGCCGCACAGCTCTTTGCCGGAGCCTCGGCCGCTCCGGCCCAGCCCGCGCCCCAGCGCTGAGCGGCAGACCGGCGGGCGCGTGCCCCGCGCAGTCCCCCCGCAACATCACGGAACAACGCGCGTTCCACGGCGAGATGCGGCGCGGCTGGTTGCGGTTTCGGTTGCGGCACGACGCCCCTCCCCGCGATAGTGCCGTTTCACCGGCGAAGCGTGGAGGAACGCGAAATGCCGCGGCGAGGGTGGAGGCTCGACGGCCAGATCGGCCGGATTCTGTTCGGCGTGTGCCTGATCATCGCCGGGCTGGTCGTGAAGCGGCTCGACGAAGACCACACGGTCATCGTGAGCTACGTCTGCGGCGGCGCCGCGACGTCGATCGCCTGCTACGCCGCGAAACTCTCGTTCGTGACGCTCGGCCTCGGCGCCGTCTGGACCATCCTGATCCTGGCCGGCGTGTTCTACGCCGTCGTCTACGACTGGATGCTCGGCGTGCTGCAGGGCCTGTTCCGCGATGTCGTCGAGCAGGCCGGCAACGTCGCCAATGTCTGGCTGCCGCAGATCAAGGCCAACCGCCTGTCGCGCGAGGAGCTGCGCCAGGTGTTCAGCGCCACGCTGGCGAGCATCATGGCCCGCGGCGAGCAGACCGGCGCCGAGTTCGCCGAGTTCGTCTTCGACGGCATCGCCAGCCGCCCCTCGGCGACATGGCGGCGAGGGCATCAGTCGGTGGTGACGATCGAGCAGATCGAGCCCGCGAACCCGCTGGCCGCCCGCTATTTCCGCTACCGCGAGAGCACGGCGTTCGAGATCGTCGGCAGCGAGCCCGGCGCGTCGCACCCGTTCCGCTTCGACGCCGGGCTCGAAGCCTCCGAGGAAGAGCTGGCGACGCTGGTGAGCAACTTCGAATACGTCATCTCCTACAACTCGGCGCAGCTCAAATTCAGCGCCGTCCGCGACGACATCGACATGGCGCGCGTGCGCGCCGCCGCCGGGTGGGAGCAGGGCGCGTTCGGGCTGCGCTATGCCAACCGCATCCTGCACTTCAAGGTGCGGCACTCGGTGCCGGTCGGCGCGCGCAGCGTCAGCATCACGGCGGACGAGACCAGCCTGATCCTGCGCTCCGACAAGGAATACGCGAAGGTGCTGAACGAACCGGCACTCGGCTTCACCTTCCGCTTCACGGTGCCGCCCGGCCACGAGGTGGTGCTGGCGCTCGCCTCGGTGGACCGGTTCGAGTGGCATCCGGGCCAGGCGCTCGGCAACGCGGTCGCCAGTGGCGAGCGGGATGTGCATGTCACCGCGCCCTGGTGGGCGCTGCCGGGGATCGCCGCCTTCGTTGTGTGGCGGGAGAAGCCTCCCCATGTTACCAATCCAGCCCCGGCCCTCCCGGGGGCCGACGAGAAAGGGACGCATGCCGATGTTCACCGATAGCACCCGCCTGCGCCGGCGCGTCAGCAAGGGCTGACCGCCGCCCCCTCACCCCGGCCCTCTCCCGCAAGCGGGAGAGGGGGTAAGTCCGTTGGTTCCCTCTCCCGCAAGCGGGAGAGGCGTGAGCCCTTTGGTTCCCTCTCCCGCTGCGCGGGAGAGGGTGGCGCGAAGCGCCGGGTGAGGGGCGCGCGGCGGAACCATGGGCGCCGCCGGCGGGTTTAGATCCCTCTGACGGAGGGCTCACACCATGACCCACGGCACCTCATCGCGCCGCCCGCTGTTCGACGTGGACGCGGCGCTCGCCAATCCCAGCGCCTATTTCGCCGAGCCGGGAGAAATCCTCGCCCATCCGGCGCTGGCGCTCGACGTGCAGCGCAAGCTCCTCCACCAGTGGGAGCAGGACGCCCGCCAGCTCGCCGAGGCGGAGACCGAGGGCATGGAAGGCGGCGAGCCGAACATGCTGCGCCGCGTGCGCGAAGCGATCAGCACGCTGGAGGAACGCGGCGAGGCCGCGGCACGCGACGCCCCCTCCACGATCCGCCACGCGGCGCGCACCGTCGCCGGCGGCGTGCAGAATGCCGCGAGCCGGGTGCGCGAGGGCGCCACCCACACGCGCGACGGCGTCGGCGAGGTCCGCGCCGTGATCCGCGCCCAGCCGATCACCGCCGGCCTGCTGATCTTCGCGTTCGGCTACATCGTCGGCCGGCTGGGGTCGCTGGTTCCGGGCGGCGGCCGGCGATAGCGCGGCGGCCGGGCGTCAATCCGCGACGCGCAGCACGATCTTGCCGCGCGGCCGCGGCCGCGCGCCCTCCAGCATCGCATGCGCCACCCGTGCCGCCGCGAGCGGCAGGACGGCGCCGACCGTGGTGGTGAGCGCGCCGTTCCCGATCATCGCAGCGATGCGCGCGAGACAGTCGGTGGTGACATTCACGAGGAAGAACGCGGCCCTGACGCCGTGCGCCGTGGCGACCGCCTCATCGGGCGGCGACACGGCGGAGATCAGCGCACCGCCGGGCTTGAGGACGGCGAAGGACCGCGCCTGCACTTCGCCGCCGACGAGGTCGATCACGGCGTCCACCGTGCGCCCGACCGTCTCGAACCGCTGTGCCCGATGATCGATGACCATGTCGGCGCCGAGGCCGCGAACATAGGCCAGGTCCTCGCCCGCGGCGGTGGCGATGACGCGCACCCCCGCCGCGTGCGCGAGCTGCACGGCATAGGCGCCGACATTGCCCGCCGCGCCGTGCACCAGCACCGTCTGGCCGCGCGCCACCCGCGCCTCGTCGAACAGCGCCTGCCACGCCGTGACCGCAACCACCGGGACCGACGCCGCGTCGATATCGGCGAGCCCCGGCGGCGTCTTCGCGATCATCGCCGCCGAGGCGACGGCATGGTCGGCGTAGCTGCCGGTGAAGTGCGGGTTCGTCACGCCGAACACCGCATCGCCCGGCGCGAAGGCCGCAACGCCCGGGCCGACCGCCGCCACGACGCCCGCGAGGTCGGACCCCAGCGTGAGCGGCAGGGACTGCGGCAGGGCGCTCTTGCCGGCGCGGATCCAGGCGTCCCAGGGCCCGACCCCGGCGGCCCGGACGCGCACCAGCACCTCGCCCGCCCCGGGCACGGGGCGCTCGATGTCCTCGAGAATGATCACCTCGGGCGGCCCGAAGCGATGGACCCGGCACGCCTTGCTGGCGGCGAGCGGCCGGGCGACCGACTCGGCATCCGAGAGAGCAGTGCGCATGGCGCACGTTCCTTTGCGGCTTCGGGCTACTTGTTCGGCATGGTCAGCACGGCGCCGTCGTCGGCCACGAAGATCGCCAGCAGGGTCGCTGGCTCCGTGGTGCTGGCGTTGGCGCTGACCAGGTGCAGGCTGCCCGGCGGCTCGAAGAAACTCTCGCCCGCCTTGTAGACTTTCGCGGGGCCGGTGGCGGAGTTCTCCGAGCGGATCGCGCCGGAGAGCACATAGGCATAGACGCTGCCGGCGTGATGATGCGGCGGCGATGCCTCGCCCGGGGCGTAGTGCACCACGACCGCGGTCAGCCGCTTGCCGGGCACGTTGGGCAGTTCGGTCGAGAACGCCACCGTCGCGTGGGCCGGCGGCTCCTTGGCGGTGGCGGACGGCGCGAGGCCGGCCATCGGTGCGGCGAGCAGGGTCGCGGCCAGGGTCGCAGCCATGACCATCCGCCGTGCCAGCGCGTGCCGGGTGGGTTGCATGATGTCGGTTTCCTCTCTGGTGGTGTTGAACGGATTTCGAGGGCGCGATGTCGAAGCGGGGGGCCCAGTGTGCGCCGCCGCCTTCAAGGTGGCCGCGCTTCCTGAGCGGCAGGGCGGCGACCAGCGTCGCGCCCAGAATACGGAACGTCTCGCTGAAGGCCATGATCGTCGCCGGTCCCCGCAACCGGCGCTCGAGTGCGACCGCCGGGATGAACCCGGGCGCGGCCGAGACGCAGGCGGAAATGCAGGGCGGCGTTCCCGATCGCCCGGAAACGCCGCCCCGAAACGCCGCCCTGATCTCAGCGTCGCGGCTCCTTCGCCGCCGCGATCAGGCGACGTCGAAGCGGTCGTGGTTCATCACCTTGGTCCACGCCGCCACGAAGTCCTTCAGGAACTTCTCCGTCGAGTCGGCGCAGGCGTAGACTTCCGCCAGGGCACGAAGCTGTGCATGCGACCCGAAGATCAGATCCACGCGCGTGCCCGTCCACTTCGTCTCGCGCGTCTTCCGGTCCCGCCCTTCATAGACGCCGTCGGTGTCGGCGACGGGCTGCCATTCGGTGTCCATGTCGAGCAGGTTGACGAAGAAGTCGTTCGTCAGCGTCCCCGGGCGCTTGGTGAAGACGCCGTGCGGCGAGTTCCCGACATTCGCACCCAGGACCCGCAGGCCGCCGACCAGCACCGTCATCTCCGGCCCCGTCAGCCTGAGCAGCTCCGCCCGGTCCACCAGCATCTCCTCCGGCGACAGGCGCGGCTTGCCGCGGACATAGTTGCGGAACCCGTCGGCGATCGGCTCCAGCGGCGCGAAGGAGGGGACGTCGGTCTGCTCCTGCGAGGCGTCCATGCGCCCCGGCGTGAACGGCACCTTCACGTCGGCCCCGGCGCCTTTCGCCGCCGCCTCGATCGCCGCGCCGCCGCCGAGCACGATCAGGTCGGCCAGCGAGACTTTCTTCCCGCCCGATTGCGACGCGTTGAACGCCGTCTGGATGCCCTCGAGCGTCTGCAGCACGCGGGCGAGCTGCGCCGGCTGGTTGACCTCCCAGTCCTTCTGCGGGGCGAGGCGGATGCGCGCCCCGTTCGCGCCGCCGCGCTTGTCAGAGCCGCGGAAGGTCGCCGCCGATGCCCAGGCGGTCGCGACCAGCTCGGACACCGACAGGCCGGAGGCGAGGATCTTCGCCTTCAGCGCGGCGATGTCCGCCTCCCCGATCAGCGGATGGTCCACCGCCGGGATCGGGTCCTGCCACGGCAGCGTCTCCTTGGGCACGAGCGGGCCGAGATAGCGCACGATCGGGCCCATGTCGCGGTGCGTCAGCTTGAACCACGCGCGCGCGAAGGCATCCGCGAACTGATCCGGATGCTCGTAGAAGCGCCGCGAAATCTTTTCGTAGGCAGGATCGAGCCGCAGCGCGAGGTCGGTGGTCAGCATGGACGGCGTGCGCCGCTTCGCCGGGTCGTACGGGTCCGGCACCGTGCCGCCGCCGGCGCCGTTCTTCGGCGTCCACTGATGCGCGCCGGCCGGGCTCTTGGTCAGCTCCCATTCGTAGCCGAACAGGTTGGCGAAGAAGCTGTTGCTCCACGTCGTCGGCGTCGTGGTCCAGATGACTTCCAGGCCGCTGCCGATCGCGTCGCCGCCTTTGCCGGTGCCGAACTTGCTCTTCCAGCCCAGGCCCTGCTCCTCGATGCTCGCCGCCTTCCGGCTCCGGCCCCACCAGGGTCGCATCGCCGGCGCCGTGGGTCTTGCCGAAGGTGTGGCCGCCGGCGATCAGCGCCACGGTCTCCTCGTCGTCCATCGCCATGCGCGCGAAGGTCTCGCGGATGTCGCGCGCCGCGGCGACCGGGTCCGGCTTGCCGTTCGGCCCTTCCGGATTGACGTAGATCAGGCCCATCTGCACGGCGCGCGAGCGGGTTCAGCAGGTCACGGTCGCCGCTGTAGCGCTCGTCCGCCAGCCACTTGCCTTCGGGGCCCCAGTAGATGTCCTCTTCGGGCTCCCACATGTCGACGCGCCCGCCGCCGAAGCCGAACGTCTTGAAGCCCATCGATTCGAGGGCGACGTTGCCGGTGAGGATCGATGAGGTCGGCCCAGGAAATCTTGCGGCCGTATTTCTGCTTGATCGGCCACAGCAGCCGGCGCGCCTTGTCGAGGTTCACGTTGTCCGGCCAGCTGTTGAGCGGCGCGAACCGCTGCTGGCCGTCGCCGGCGCCGCCGCGGCCGTCGCCGATGCGGTAGGTGCCGGCGCTGTGCCACGCCATCCGGATGAACAGCGGCCCGTAGTGGCCGAAGTCGGCCGGCCACCACTCCTGCGAGTCCGTCATCAGGGCATGCAGGTCCTTGATCACGGCATTCAGGTCGAGGGTCTTGAATTCGCTCGGCGTAGTCGAACGCCTCGCCCATCGGGTTGGACAGCGAGGAGTGCTGATGCAGGACCTGAATGTTCAGCTGGTTCGGCCACCAGTCACGGTTGGCCCGGGCCAGGGTTGCGTGCACGACCGGGCACTTGCCCGCGTTGGCGTTGTCAGTCGTTGCGTCCATGTTCCTCTCCGACCGCGTTCGGCGTTTTCCCGCCCGGTATACATCAATCCGTGTGAACCGATCCAACCCGGGGCGCGGCAGGCGGGGCTGCGCCTACTGCGCCGCTTCCTCCAGCGCCGCCTCGGCCGCGAGCCACGCCGCCTCGGCGGCCTCCACCGCGCGGGCGATCGCCGCCAGCCGCTGCTGTGCCGCGGTGATGTCGGCCGCGCGGGCCGCGCCATAGAACGCCGGATCAGCCAGCCGCGCCTCCACCGCCGCGCGCTCGGCCGCGAGGCTCGCGATGCGGGCCTCGGCCTCGCGGGCCTGCCGCCGCAGCGGCGCCGTCGCCGCGCGCGCATCGGCCCGCTCGCGCCTTGCATCCCGCGGCCGCGCCGCCTCCTTGGCAGCCGCCGGCCGCGCCCGCTCGGCGAGCAGGGCGCGGTAATCGTCGAGATCGCCCTCGAACGGCCGCACCGTGCCGTCCGCCACCAGCCACAGCCGGTCGGCGATCAGCGAAACCAGGTGCGGATCGTGCGTGATCAGCACCACGGCGCCGGAAAACGCGCCCAGCGCGCGCAGCAGCGCCTCGCGCGCGTCGATGTCGAGATGGTTGGTGGGCTCGTCGAGGATCAGCACATGCGGCGCCTCGCGCGTGGCGAGCGCCAGCAGCAGCCGCGCCTTCTCGCCGCCGGAGAGCATCGCGACCGTGGTCTCCGCCCGCGCCGCATCCAGCCCGAAGCGGGCGAGCTGCGCGCGCAGGGCGGTGACGTGGGCCCGCGGCAGCGCGCGCGCCATGTGCGCCAGCGGGGAGTCGCCGGGCACCAGCTCCTCCATCTGGTCCTGCGCGAAATAGCCGACGCCGAGCTTGGCCGCGCGCCGCACCTCGCCGGCAAGCGGTGCCATGCGCCCGGCGAGGATGCGCGCCAGCGTGGACTTGCCGTTGCCGTTGGCGCCCAGCAGCGCCACGCGGTCGTCCATGTCGAGCCGCAGCGAGACGTTCTGCAGCACCGGCCGCCCGCCGTAGCCGGCCGCGACCCGCTCCAGCGCCAGGATCGGCGGGGCGAGCGGCGTGGGCTCGGGGAAGGCGAATTCCTCCGGCACGTCCTCGGCCACCGCCTCCATCGGCGGCAGCCGCTCCAGCGCCTTCAGCCGCGACTGCGCCTGCCGCGCTTTCGTCGCCTTGGCGCGGAACCGATCGACAAAGGCCTGCAGCCGCACGCGCTGCGCCGCCACGCGCTCGGCCGCCCGCGCGTGCTGCAACGCGCGCTCCGTGCGGATGCGCACGAATGCCTCGAACCCGCCGGGCGTCAGCGCGATCTTGCCGCGGTCGAGATGCGCGATCGCATGCACGCAGGCGTCGAGCAGCGTGCGGTCGTGGCTGACGATCAGCACGGCGCCGGGGAATTTCTGCAACCACCCGGTCAGCCACAGCACCGCTTCGAGGTCGAGGTGGTTGGTCGGCTCGTCGAGCAGCAGCAGGTCGGGCTCGCGGAACAGCGCCGCCGCGAGCGCCACGCGCATGCGCCAGCCGCCGGAGAACGCCGACAGCGGCCGCGCCTGCGCCGCCGCGTCGAATCCGAGCCCGCTCAGGATCGCCCCCGCCCGTGCGGGGGCCGCGTCGGCGCCGATCGTGATCAGGCGCTCATGAATCTCGGCGAGCCGCCCCGGTTCGGCGTGGCCCGCCTCGGCGAGCAGATCGGTGCGCTCGGTGTCGGCCGCCAGCACCGTGTCCAGCAGCGCGGTCTCGCCGGTCGGCGCCGCCTGCGCGACCCAGCCGAGCCGGGCGCGCGCGGCGAGGCGGATGGTGCCGCCGTCCGGCGCCACCTCGCCGAGCACCGCGCGCAGCAGCGTGGACTTGCCCGCGCCGTTGCGCCCGACCAGCCCGACGCGGCGCCCGGCGTCGAGCGTCAGGTCGGCGCCGTCCAGCAGCGGGCGCCCGGCCACGCGCAGCGTCAGGCGTTCGATGACGAGCAGGCTCATGGCGGCGCGGCAGACGGCTCCTTGTCACACACGGGCGCACACCCTCACCCGTCTCGCTGCGCTCGCCACCCTCTCCCGCAAGCGGGAGAGGGAAGCGGGCCGCGCGGCCCCCTCACTGCCCCCCTCGCCCGCGTGCGGGAGAGGGCCGGGGTGAGGGCCAACCACACAAGCATCGCCACGCCGCGCACGTCCCCCTCTCCCGCTTGCGGGAGAGGGCCGGGGTGAGGGCAAACCACGCAAGCACCGTCGCGCCCGCGTCCCCCTCTCCCGCTTGCGGGAGAGGGCCGGGGTGAGGGCCAACCACACAAGCACCGTCGCGCCCGCACGCCCCCCTCTCCCGCTTGCGGGAGAGGGCCGGGGTGAGGGCAAACCACGCAAGCACCGTCGCGCGCCCGCGTCCCCCTCTCCCGCTTGCGGGAGAGGGCCGGGGTGAGGGCGAACCACGCAAGCGCCACCCGCGCCCGCGTCAGATCGGCAGCGGCGGATTGGCGCTGTCCAGGAACTCGACGGTGACGAACGACAGCGTGTTGGTGCCGGTGTTCTCCAGGTCATGGATCATCGACTCGCCCGCCGCATAGCGCAGGTGCTTGGTGTCGCCGAGCGCGTACTCGACCTCCTGCACCCGGCCGTCGCCGTAGTGCGACCGCCCCTTGCCGCCGCCGGGCGAGGTCACGGTCCAGAAATAGTCGAGCACATGGCGATGGAACGGCAGCCGCTCGCCCGGCGCCAGGTCCAGCAGCCACACGCGCACCCGCGCGTCCTGCGAGACGAGGCGCGTGCCGACGCGCGGGTTGGCGGTGTTCGCCGCAAGTTCGTCGCGCCGCCATTGCGGCCAGGTGGCGAGCACATCGCCCGGCATCGTATCCATCGTAACCCTCCCCTCTGCGGATCGGACGCGCGCGGCTAGAACTGCTTGAGCAGCCGGTTGATGTAGTCGAGCTCCTGCTGCGGACGGCCGCGTTCGGCGGCGCGGCGGCGCAGCTCGTCCTGGATCGCGCGGGTGCGCGCGCCCTCCATGTTCTCGGGCACGGTCACGTCGCCGCTCTCGTCGGCGCCGCTGGTGCCTTCCTGCAAGGGCCGGCCCAGCGGGTCGGCTATGGCGGTCGCCGTTGCGGCCGAACTGGCCGTTGCCGTGCTGCCAGGGCCGGTTGTTCCGGCCGCCGGGGCTGTTGCCGTCGCCGCCGCGCGGGTCGCCGAGCGCCGTGCCGGCGCCGTCCTGGTCGCCCTGCTGGCCGCCCTCCTGCTGGTCGCCGTCCCGCTGCGAGCCCTGGGCGCCGAACGCCTGCGCCATCTGCTCGCTCATCGACTGGCCGCCCTTCTGCAGCGCCTCGATCGCGCGCTGCACGGCGCCCGCGGCAGCTTCGTCCTCGCCCTTGTTCAGCGACCGCGCGGCATCGCGCATCGCCACGTCGGCATCGCCGAGATTGGGCGGCACCTTGCCCATCAGGTCGCCGTATTGCTGCATCAGCTCGCCGAGCGCGCGCCGCAGCGCCTCCTGCATCCGCGCGTCGCGCTTCCTCGTCGCGGCGTCCTTGTCGGCGGCCTGCTTGTCCGCGGATTGCTGATCCCTCGATTGCTGATCCCCCGATTGCTGATCCTGGGACTGCTGATCCTGGGACTGCTGATCCCGCGATTGCTGGTCCTGGGATTGCGCGTCGGATGGCGGGGTCGCATCCGGCGACGGCTGCGCATCGCGGGCCTGCGCGCGGTCGAGCAGGCCGCCCTCGCGCTGCACCATGTCCTGCAGCGCGTTCATCTGCTGCTGCCCGCGCGCCTGCTTCTGCGCCCGCTCGCGCGCCTGCGCGCTGCGGTGCATGGGCCGCGCCTTCTGCAACTGGTCGAGCATCTTCTCCAGCTCGGCCATGCGCTTTTGCGCATCCTCCATGCGCCCCTGCTCGATCGCCTGGCGCATCTCCTCGGCGAGGCGCTGCGCCGCCTGCGGATCGACCTGCGCGCTGTTGGGATCGGCCATCTGCGCGTCGGGATCGCGGCGAAGCTGCTCGGCAAGCGCCTCGAGGTGCTTCGCGATCGCCTGCTCCAGCGCCTGCATGCGCCGCGCGATCTCCTTGGGGTCGATCTTGTCGCCGCGGCGCTGCGCATCGAGCGCCTCGCGCAGGTCCCGCCGCGCCTGTTCGAGTGCCCGCGCGGTGCGTTCGGTCGCCCCCTCTTCGAGATGCAGTGCGAGTTGCCACAGCCGCGTCTGGACTTCCGCGACCGCGTCGGCGTCGCGGTCGTACAGCAGCTCCGACCCGGCGGCCTCGAGGTTCAGAAACCCGCCGGGGTCGTTGTGCCAGACCGCATCGACCTCGCTCAGCCGGTCGAGTTCGGCGATCGCCGCCGCGCGCCGGTCCGGGTGGAGCGTGAGTCCCTTGCGCACCGCGATCACGGCGCGCGCCATCGGGTTGTCGAAGCGCCGCTCGGGCAGAATGAAAACGGCGTCGTCGCTGGTGCCGACGAGGCCCGGCGCGTCGCGGCCGATGAGGCGGGCGACCACCGGCAGCCCGGCCCAGGGATGCGGCGTGAGGTCCTGCACCCGCACGCCCTTGGCCTGCTTCGGCGCGCCGCCGGGCAGCGGGATGGCGACGATCAGCGGCGGGTCGTTGGGCCGTTCCCGCAGCCGCAGTTCCGCCTGCAGCGACGTGACGCCGTAGTCGTGCGCGACCTGCCAGGGCAGCCTGGTGGACGGCACCCGCCCGCCGCCGCGCGCGACGCCGGGCGGCTCCGGCCAGCGCACGACCGGCGCGGCATCCACCCGCACGGTCAGGTCCCAGGCGGCCAGCTCCGTCCCGCCCCGCCGCACCACGAGCCGCCCGCCGGCGCTCAGGTCCTGGTCGGCCTGGAAGCTGCTGGCGTCGAGCTGCTGGAACGGCAGACGCGCGGGCCCCAGGGTCAGCGCCGGCGTGCCGCTGCCGCCGGAGAGGCTGATGGTCAGGTGCGACCCCGCCGGCACCGAGATCGCGCCGCCCTCCGGCCGGAGGAACACGGGGGCGAGGTTGGTGTAGGCGGGCGGCGTGATCCAGCCCTGCAGCTCGGCCGGCGGCGCCGGCACCGTGGGCGCGAAATGCGGGACGAAGGCGCGGGCGACGCGCTCCGGCGCCTCGCCGCCCGCGACCACCAGCGTCGCCGCGAGCGCCACGATCAGGCCCCCGCGCAGCGCCCGCCGGTCGATCGCGGCGAGGCCCGGCCGCGGCAGGCCGACGCGCAGCCGCCCGATCTGCGCCGCCGCGCGCGCGACATGCGCCCGCCACAGCCCCTCGGCCCCGGGCAGCGCGGGCTGATCGACGAGCGCCGCGAGCGGGCGATGGCGCAGCCCGGAAGCCCGCTCCAGCCGCCGGTCGGCCTCCGCCTCGCTCGGCACGCGCAGGTGCCGCACGCCGCGCACCAGCAGCCAGCCGGCGGTGGCCAGCACGGCCACCAGCACGACCGCTTGCAGCGCCGCAGGCAGCATCGGCGGCAGATCGAGCAGGGCGGCGCAGAGATAGGCTCCGAGCACGCCGAGCGCCGGCCACAGCGCCGGCCACAGCCGCTCGAACCCCAGCGCGGCGCGGGCGGCAAGCCGGCGCCGGCGAAGGCGGGCCGCGAAGGGCGGCTCAGCTTGCGGCGGTGCGGTCATGATCGCTCGGGCTCATCGAGGAAGCCCGGCACGCATTCGCCATCCCACAGCGCCTCGAGCGGCTGGCGTGGGCGGATCGGGGCCCAGCGCGCGCCGTCGATGAGCGCGATCGGCGCCAGCGGGCGCGCGTTGTAGGTCGAGCTCATCACCGCACCATAGGCGCCGGCATCCAGGATCGCCACCCGATCGCCCTCGGCGAGCGGCGGCAGCGAGCGGGCGCGCGCGAACGTGTCGGCGGACTCGCAGACCGGCCCGACCACGTCGAGCGGCACCGCCGCCGCGTGGGCGCGCGCGGCGGCGAGCGGGACGATGCCGTGCCACGCGTCGTACATCGCCGGCCGCACGAGGTCGTTCATCGCCGCGTCGAGCACCACCCAGCCGTCCTTCACGCGCACCACGGTCGCCAGCAGCACGCCGGCCGGACCCACGAGCCAACGCCCGGGCTCGATCATGAGTTCGAGGTCCAGTCCCGCGAACGCCGCCCGCAGTGCGCCGGCGAAGGCCACCGGCGCCGCCTCGGTGGGGTCACGATAGCCGATCCCGAGGCCGCCGCCGCAATCCAGCCGCGCCACCGTGTGTCCGGCCGCCCGCAGCGTGCGCACCAGCGCGGCGGCACGGGCGAAGGCGGCGCGGTAGGGGGCGAGGGTCACGATCTGGCTGCCGATATGCAGCGCGAGCCCCACCGGACGCAGCCCCGGCAGCGCCGCCGCTTTGGCATACAGCATATGAGCGTCGCCATATGGTATACCAAATTTGTCCCCGGCCCGCCCGGTGGTAATCTTCGGGTGCGTGCCGGCGTCGATGTCCGGGTTGACGCGCAGCGCCACCGGCGCCGTGCGCCCCATCGCCGCCGCCACCGCGGCAATCGCGTCGAGCTCGGCGGCACTCTCCACGTTGAACTGCGCGATCCCCGCATCCAGCCCCGCCGCGATCTCGGCCGCGGTCTTGCCTACGCCGGAGAAGACGATGCGCCCGCCGGGAATGCCTGCACGCAGGGCACGGGCAAGCTCCCCGCCGCTCACCACGTCCGCCCCGGCGCCGCCCTGCGCCATCACCCGCAGCACTGCGAGATGGTCGTTCGCCTTCACCGCGTAGTGCACATGCGCGCCGAGCCCCGCGAGCGCGGCGGTGAGCGTGGCGAGGCGCGCGCGCATGGTCCCCGCGCCGTAGGCCCAGACCGGCGTTGCCAGCGCATCGGCGATGGCGTTGAGCGGCACGTCTTCGAGCAGCAGCCCGTCCTGCGCGTGCATGCGCAGTTGCGGCCGCGCCGCGATCAGCTCGGCGATCGTGGGATCGCAATCAGCGAGCGGAACCGTCCCGAACAACGCCTACATCTCGCGGCCGTGGCAGTGCTTGAACTTCTTGCCCGAGCCGCACGGGCACGGCGCGTTGCGCGGGCTGCGGGCCCAGGTCGCGGGGTCGTTCGGGTCCACGTTGTCACTGCGCGGCGCGACCGTCCCGATGGGCGCCCCGATGGGCCCGCCGACCATCTCGAACGCCGGCTCCGCGCCGGCCATGGCGAGCGCCGCCGGCAGCGGGTGGTTCTCCACCATCGGCACCGGCGGGGGCGGCGGCGGGGGCGGCTGCTCCGGGTTCAGCTCGACCCGGGCGAGCATCATCGTCACCCGCTCCTTCAGCTCGTCCAGCATCGCGTTGAACAGCGCGAACGCCTCGCTCTTGTATTCGTTCAGCGGGTCGCGCTGCCCATAGGCGCGCAGGCCGATGCCCTGGCGCAGATGGTCGAGCGCCAGCAGATGCTCCTTCCAGACCTGGTCGAGAATCTGCAGCAGCAGGCTCTTCTCGACGAAGCGCGTCAGGTCCTCGCCCATCGTCGCCGTCTTGGCGGCGAAGAACTGCCCGGTCGCCTGCTCGAGGCGCTCACGGATCTGGGTCTCGTCGATCCCCTCCTCGCGCGCCCAGTCGGCGACCGGCAGGTCGAGGTTCAGGACGCGGCGCACGTCCTGCTGCAACTCCTCGCCCTGCCACTGCTCGGCGAAAGCCTTCTCGGGGATGCGGCGCGCGACCATCGCGGCGACGATCTCGGCGCGCATGTCGGCCACCGTCTCCGACACGTCGGCCGCCTTCATGAACTCGCGCCGCTGCGCATAGACCTCGCGCCGCTGGTCGTTCATCACGTCGTCATATTTCAGCACGTTCTTGCGCATGTCGAAGTTGCGCGCTTCGACCTTCTTCTGCGCCTTCTCCAGCGCCTTGTTGATCCAGGGATGGACGATCGCCTCGCCGTCCTTCAGCCCCAGGCGCTGCAGCATCCCGCCCATGCGCTCCGAGCCGAAGATGCGCATCAGGTCGTCTTCCAGCGAGAGGAAGAAGCGCGACGCGCCGGGGTCGCCCTGCCGGCCGGAGCGGCCGCGGAGCTGGTTGTCGATGCGCCGGCTCTCATGCCGCTCGGTGCCGATCACGAACAGCCCGCCTGCCGCCTTCACCTGTTCGTGGGCGACTGCGACCTCGGCGCGGATCGCCTCCGCCTGCGCCTCGCGCGCCGCCGCATCCTCGATCTTCGCCAGTTCGAGACGCAGGCGCATGTCGATGTTGCCGCCGAGCTGAATGTCGGTGCCGCGGCCGGCCATGTTGGTCGCGATCGTGACCGAGCCCGGCGCGCCCGCCTGCGACACGATCACCGCCTCCTGCTCATGGAAGCGCGCGTTCAGAACCTGGTGCGGCACCTTCTTCTTCTTCAAAAGCTCGCTCAGCAGCTCGCTCTTCTCGATGCTGGTGGTGCCGACCAGCACCGGCTGCTCGCGCCCGCGCGCCTCCTCGATCAGGCGGATCACGGCGTCGTATTTGTCGCCGGCCGTGCGGTACACCTCGTCGTCCTCGTCCTTGCGCACCACGGCCTCGTTGGTCGGAATCTCGACCACGTCGAGCTTGTAGATCTCCGCGAACTCGTCGGCCTCGGTCATCGCGGTGCCGGTCATGCCGGAGAGTTTGGGGTAAAGGCGGAAGTAGTTCTGGAAGGTGATGGAGGCCAGCGTCTGGTTCTCCGGCTGGATCGTCACCCCCTCCTTCGCCTCCAGCGCCTGGTGCAGCCCCTCGGAGTAGCGCCGCCCCTCCATCATGCGGCCGGTGAACTCGTCGATGATCACGACCTTGTCCTGGCGCACGATGTAGTCCACGTCGCGGGCGAACAGCGTGTGCGCGCGCAGCGACTGCTGCACGTGGTGCACCACGCTCACGTTGAAGATGTCGTAGAGGTTGCCCTCGGTGATGATGCCGGCCTCGCGCAGCATGTCCTCCACCCGCTCGCTGCCGGGCTCGGTCAGCGAGACGGTGCGCGTCTTCTCCTCCTTCTCGAAGGTCTCGGGCTCGGTCACCAGCACGCGCACCACCGCATCGACGTGACGGTAGAGGTCGGAGGAGTCCTCGGCCGGGCCGGAGATGATCAGCGGCGTGCGCGCCTCGTCGATCAGGATGCTGTCCACCTCGTCCACGATCGCGTAGCCGAAGTCGCGCTGCACCATCTCCTCGAGCCGGTACTTCATGTTGTCGCGCAGGTAGTCGAAGCCGAACTCGTTGTTGGTGCCATAGGTGATGTCGGCGGCGTAGGCGGCGCGGCGCTCCGCGTCGTCGAGCCCGTGCACGATCACGCCCACCGAGAGTCCGAGGAAGCCGTAGATGCGGCCCATCCATTCGGCGTCGCGGCGGGCGAGGTAGTCGTTCACCGTCACCACGTGCACGCCCTTGGCCGGCAGCGCGTTGAGATAGACCGGCAGCGTCGCGACCAGCGTCTTGCCTTCGCCGGTCTTCATCTCCGCGATCTTGCCGTCGTGCAGCACCATGCCGCCGATGAGCTGGACGTCGAAATGGCGCAGGCCGAGCGCGCGCTTCGACGCCTCGCGCACGACCGCGAACGCCTCCGGCAGCAGGCTGTCGAGCGCGGCACCGTCAGCGAGGCGCTGGCGGAACTCCGCGGTCTTGCCGCGCAGCGCCTCGTCGGAGAGCTTGGCAATCTCCGGTTCCAGCGCGTTGATCTGCGGCACGCGGCGCTGATAGGCTTTCAGCGTGCGGTCGTTGGTGGTGCCGAAGACGGCGCGGGCGAGGCTGGCGAACATGCGGCCCTTCCGGGATGGAGCGCGGCCGCCGACACAACGCGGCCCGGGCGGGCGCGCCGCCGCCGGCCGCCCCGCGGGACCGCCCGAAGCCCGTGAGATAGGGCCCGCAACCGCCCCGGTCAACGAGGCGGCGCCAGCAAACCGGCCGCCGCCTTGTCGCCCGCGCCCGGTTCCGCCATACAGCCGGCCGGGATTGGAAGGATCGTCCATGCGGACCATCGGCTTGATCGTCGCGGGCGCGCTGCTCGCAGGCGGCGCGGGACCTGCCCTCGCGCAGAACCCGGCAACGCCCGCGGCCGGCGACGCCGCCGCGAAGCCCGCCGCCCCGGCGCAGGCCGCGGCCCCCGCGCAGGCCGCGACGCAGTCGGCGGCCGACGACCCGGTGGTGGCGATCGTCGGCACCGCGAAGATCCATCTCAGCGACGTGAAGGACGCGGTCGCCACCCTGCCGCCGGAATACCGCAAGATGCCGGTGTCGGTGCTGTTTCCGATGATGCTGGACCAGCTCGTCGATCGGAAGGCGCTGGTCGTGCTCGCGCAGAAACAGGGGCTCGACAAGGACCCGGCGGTCGAGCGCCAGGTCGCGCGCGCCGAGGACTCCGCGCTGCAGAACGCGCTGCTCGCGCGCACCGTGGGGCCGAATGTCACCGAAGCCAAGATCAAGGAGCGGTACGACCAGACCATCGCCGGCAAGCCGGGCGAGGAGGAGGTGCACGCGCGCCACATCCTGGTGGCGAACGAGGCGGACGCCAAGAAGATCATCGCCGAGATCAAGGGCGGCGCGGACTTCGCCAAGCTCGCCAAGGAACGCAGCACCGACCCGTCCGGCCAGCAGCAGGGCGGCGACCTCGGCTGGTTCAAGCAGAGCGACATGCTGCCCGAATTCTCCGCCGTCGCCTTCTCGCTCAAGCCGGGGCAGGTGAGCGACACGCCGGTGCACACCCAGTACGGCTGGCATGTGATCAAGGTGGAGGAGCGCCGGACGGCGCCGCCGCCCAGCTTCGACCAGGCCAAGGACCAGCTCCGCCAGGACATGATTCAGGAAGGCGTGAAGAAGGTGGTCGCGGAGGCCAAGCAGGGCCTGCCGATCGAGACCTTCAACCCGGACGGCTCGAAGCCGAAGGCGACCGACAGCGCGGAGCCGCCGCCGGCCGCGCCCAGCAAGTAGCCGCATGGCCGCGGTCTCGCCGCTCGCGGTGCCGCTGCCGGCGCTGCCGCCGCTCGATGGCGTGCGGATGGCGGCGGCCGCGGCGGGTATCCGCTATCCGGGCCGCCGCGACGCGGTGCTGGTGGAACTGGCCCCCGGCACGACGGTCGCCGGCGTGTTCACGCGCAACAAGTGCCCCGGCGCGCCGGTGGACTGGTGCCGCGCCGCGCTGCGCGGCGGGCGGGCGCGGGCGGTGGTGGTGAACGCGGGCAACGCCAACGTGTTCACCGGCGCCGCGGGGCGCGAGGCGGTGCGCGCGACCGCCGAGGCGACCGCCGGCCTGCTCGGCTGCCCGGCGCGGCAGGTGTTCATCGCCTCCACCGGCGTGATCGGCGAGGCGCTGCCGCATGATCGCCTCACCGCCGCGTTGCCGGGGCTGCACGCCGACCTGCGCGCCGAGGCGTGGGAGGATGCCGCGCGCGGCATCATGACCACGGACACGTTCCCCAAGGCCGCGACGCGCACGGCGCGCATCGGCGACGGCGAGGTGCGGATCACCGGCATCGTGAAGGGCAGCGGCATGATCGCGCCCGACATGGCGACCATGCTCGGCTTCGTCTTCACCGACGCGAAGATCCCCGCCCCGCTGCTGCAGAAGATGCTGAGCGCCGGCGTCGACCGGAGCTTCAACTGCACCACGGTCAATTCCGACACCTCGACCAGTGACACGGTGCTGCTGTGCGCGACCGGACAGGCGCGGCATGCGCGCGTGCCGGCCACGGGCGGATCGGCGACGGGTGGGCCGCTGCTGCGCGAATTCCGCGCCGCCCTGTTCGCGGTGCTGCACGACCTCGCGCTGGCCGTGGTGCGCGACGGCGAGGGTGCGCAGAAACTCGTGCGCATCGACGTGAGCGGCGCGGTCTCGCCCCGCTCGGCGCGGCGCGTGGCGCTGGCGATCGGCAACTCGCCGCTGGTGAAGACGGCGATCGCGGGTGGCGATGCCAACTGGGGCCGCATCGTCATGGCGGTGGGCAAGGCGGGCGAGCCGGCCGAGCGCGACAAGCTCAGCGTCGCGGTCGGGGGCGTGTGGATGGCGCGCGCGGGGAGCCTCGTGCCCGACTACGACGAGGCGCCGGTGGTCGCGCACATGAAGGGGCGGGAGATTGCGATCGCGGTCGATCTCGGCCTCGGCGGCGGCCGCGCCACCGCCTGGACCTGCGACCTCACGCACGGCTACATCGACATCAACGGCGCGTACAGAAGCTGAATTCGCCGAATGCGACGCAGCGGGGCGCGCGGCAGCGGCAGCCGCGCGCCGGTCCGAACGCCGCCGCCGCGCGTCAGCGCGGCGTCAGCACCATCACCATCTGCCGGTTCTCCATCCGCGGCATCTGCTCGACCTTGGTCTGGGTGTCCATGTCGGTGCGGATGCGCTCGAGAACCTTGACCCCCAGTTCCTGGTGGGCCATCTCGCGGCCACGGAAGCGGAGCGTCACCTTGACCTTGTCGCCCTCGTCGATGAACATCTTCATGGCGCGCAGCTTGACCTGATAGTCGTTCTCGTCGATGTTCGGGCGGACCTTAATCTCTTTGATCTCGATGACTTTTTGCTTCTTCTTGGCCTCGTTCTTCTTCTTCTGCTGTTCGTATTTGAACTTGCCGAAGTCGAGGATCTTGACCACCGGCGGCTCGGCGTTGGGACTGATCTCCAGCAGGTCGAGGCCGGAGGCGTAGGCGCGGTGCAGTGCGTCGCGGATCGACATCACGCCCTGCATCTCGCCTTCCTGGTCGATCAGTCGCACCTGGGCGGCGCGGATGTCCTCGTTCACGCGGGGCCCGTCGCGGTTCGGCGGGGCGGGCAAAGGGGGTCTGGCTATGGGTCTCTCCTATCAACGTTCCGGAACGGCCACACGCATGGGACGGCAAGGCCGCCCGGTCGCGCAAGGCCGGGCGCAGTCTCACCTATCCGGTGCAACCGGATCAAGCGGTTAGGCGGAGCGTAGATCGGGTGGCGTCGCCTCGGCTGCAAGGCGGGCCAAGGCCTCGTCCAGCGGCAGCACCTCCTGCGCCTCGCCGCCCAGCCGGCGCAGCGCCACGGTGCGCGCCTCCGTCTCCTTGCGGCCGACGACCAGGATCACCGGCACATGCGCGAGACTGTGCTCGCGGATTTTTGCCGTGATCTTCTCGCGCCCGAGATCGACCTCCACGGCGAGCCCCTGCGCGCGCAGCGCCGCCGCGACCGTCTCGGCATAGGCGTCGGCGTCGGAGACGACGGTCGTCACCACCGCCTGCACCGGCGCCAGCCACAGCGGGAAGCGGCCGGCATAGTGCTCGATCATGACGCCGAGGAAGCGCTCGAAGCTGCCCAGGATCGCCCGGTGCAGCATCACCGGCCGGTGGCGGGCGCCGTCTTCGCCCACATATTCGGCATCGAGCCGGTCGGGCAGGATGTAGTCCACCTGCAGGGTGCCGCACTGCCACTCCCGCCCGATGGCGTCGCGCAGCACGAATTCGAGCTTCGGCCCGTAGAACGCGCCCTCGCCGGGATTGAGCGTGTACTCGACGCCGGCGAGGCGGCAGGCTTCGATCAGCGCCGCCTCGGCCTTGTCCCACACGTCGTCGCTGCCGGCGCGCACCGGCGGGCGGTCGCTGAACTTCACCGAGAAGTCCGGGAAGCCGAGGTCGCGATAGACCGAGGCGAGCAGCGCCACGAAGCGCGCCGTCTCCGGCGCCACCTGCGCCTCGGTGCAGAAGATGTGCGCGTCGTCCTGGGTGAAGGCGCGCACGCGCATGATGCCGTGCAGCGCGCCCGAGGGTTCGTAGCGGTGGCAGGAGCCGAACTCCGCCATGCGCAGCGGCAGCTCGCGGTAGCTGCGCACGCCCTGGCGGAAGATCTGCACGTGGCACGGGCAGTTCATCGGCTTCAGCGCGAGCGTGCGTGCCTCGTCCTCGACCGAGGCGATGAACATGTGCTCGCGGAACTTCTCCCAGTGGCCGGAGGCTTCCCACAGCGAGCGGTCGACCAGCTGCGGCGTGCGCACTTCCTGGTAGCCGGCGGCGTCGAGCCGGCGGCGCATGTAGGCCTCCGTGCGCCGGTACAGCCGCCAGCCCTTCGGGTGCCAGAAGACGCTGCCGACGGCTTCTTCCTGGAGGTGGAACAGCCCCATCTCGCGGCCGATGCGGCGGTGGTCGCGCCGCTCCGCCTCCTCCAGCATGTGCAGGTAGGCGTCGAGCTCCGCCTTGTCGCGCCACGCGGTGCCGTAGATGCGGCTCAGCATCGGGTTGCGGTGATCGCCGCGCCAGTAGGCGCCGGCCACCTTCATCAGCTTGAAGGCGGGGCCGACATCGCCGGTCGTGCGCATGTGCGGGCCGCGGCACAGATCGACCCAGTCGCCCTGGCGGTAGAACGAGATCTCCTCGCTCTCCGGCAGGTCGCGGATCAGCTCCGCCTTGAACCGCTCGCCGCGCGCCTCGAAGAACGCGATCGCGGCGTCGCGCTCCCACACCTCGCGCACGAAGGGGGCGTTGGCGGCGATGATCTCCCGCATCTTCGCCTCGATCGGCGGGAAGTCCTCCGGCGTGAACGGCTCGTTGCGGGCGAAGTCGTAGTAGAAGCCGTTCTCGATCGCCGGCCCGATCGTGACCTGGGTGCCCGGATAGAGGCTCTGCACCGCCTCGGCCAGCACGTGGGCGGCGTCGTGGCGGATCAGGCCGAGCGCGTCCGGGTCGCGGCGGGTGACGAACACCACCGACGCATCGCGCGTGATCGTGGTCGAAAGATCGACCAGCTTGCCGTCGAGTTTCATGGCCAGCGCGGCGCGCGCCAGGCCCGGGCCGATCGCCTGGGCGAGCGCGGCCCCGCTGACCGGCGCGTCGAAGTGGCGGACGGAGCCGTCCGGAAGCGTGATCGCAGGCATCGGCGCTCTATGGCGTCAGGGCAGCGCCGCCGCAACCCTCGCAACGGACAGGTCGGCCAGATCGGCCTCGCGCAGCACCACGGGCCAGGCGCCGCCCGGGCCGCGCGGGGCGGTGAGCGCGGGGTCGCTCGCGGCCGAGAACAGCACCACGCAAGGGCAGCCGATGGCGGCGATCAGGTGCATCGGCCCGGTGTCGTTGCCCACCGCCAGCGCCGCCCCGCGCGCGAGCGTGGCGATGTCCGCGAGCGCCGTGCGGCCGGTGAGGTCCAGCGCGGCGGGGATTGCGGCGGCGAGCGGCGCTTCGGCGCCACTGCCCAGCACGACCGGCGTGATCCCGCGCCCGCGCAGCAGTGCCGCGAGTTCGGCGTATCGCTCCGCCGGCCAGCGCTTTTCCGGTCGGTGCGCGGCGGCACCAGGGACGAGCAGCGCGTAGGGACGCGGCAGGTCGAACGCGCCGCCGGCGAGCCAAGCGAGATCGGGCGGCGGGAATGCGTCGATCCCGGCCATGCGCAACTGCTCGTGCTGGCGTTCCAGCGTGTGCATGAAGTCGCGGCGCGGGATTGGCGTGCGGCAGCGCGCAGCCCGGCGCGATGCCCGACCAGCGCGGCCGCCCGGCGAGGCGGAAATAGCGGCTGGAGCGCACCGAGGTCTGCAGATCGTAGACAAGGTCGAAGCCGCGCAGCCGCCGCACCAGCCGCGCGAGCCCGGGCACGTCCCACCACGCCGGCCGCGCGTCCACCAGCACCCGGTCGAACCACGGCGCGCGCGCCGCCACCGCGGCGAAGGGCGCGGTGGTGAGCAGCGTGATCGCGTCGCCGGCGTGATGCGCGCGGATCGCTGCGAAAGGGCCGAAGGAGAGGATGAAGTCGCCGAGTGCGCCGAGCCGGATCACGAGGATCCGATTCACCCCAGCAATTCCCGGTACACCGCCAGGGTCTTCTGCTGCATGGCGCGCACCGTGTAGTGCGCCAGCACCGCCGCGCGGGCGCGCGCCGCCAGCTCCGCCCGCGCCGGCCCCGGCAGGGCCAGGGCGGCGTCGATCGCGGTGCCAGCGCCGCGGCGTCGCCCGGAGGGACGCGCCAGCCGGTGCTGCCGGGCTCCACCGTCTCCACCGCGCCGCCGTGGTCGGTCGCGATCACCGGGCGGCCCATCGCCTGCGCCTCGACCACCACGCGGCCGAACGCCTCGGGCTCGACGGAGGCGTTGACGACGACATCGGCGAGCATGAGGGCGGCCGGCATGTCGTCGCAGTGGCCGACGATGCGCAGATCGATGCGCCGGCGCCGCGCCGCCTCCTCCAGTTCGCGGGCGAAGGTTTCGTGCTGGGCGGCCTCGCCCACCAGCACGCCGACCGCGTCGCGCCCGGCCAGCGCCTCGATGAAGACCGACTGGCCCTTCCAGCGCGCGAGCCGCCCGGGCAGCATGACCACCGGCCGCCGCCCCGGCAGCCGCCATTGCCGCGCCAGCGCGCGCACCCGTTCCGGCGGGACCGAAGCAGCGTCGAACAGCGCCGGATCGACGCCGCGATGGATCACCCGGATGCGCTCGGGGGCGACCCCGTGGCGGCGTTCCAGCAGGTCCGCGATGAAGCGGCTGATCGCGATCACCCGCTCGCCGCGCGCCATTACCGCGTTGTATTGGCGCTTGCCCGGGAAATCGCCGTAGGCGCCGTGATAGGTCGTCACGAAGCGCACCCCGGTGCGCCGCGCCGCCAGCCAGGCGGACCAGGCGGGCGCACGGGAGCGGGCGTGCACGATCCGCACCCGCTCGGCGCGGATCAGCGCCTCCAGCCGCGCCGCGTTGCGCCAGATCGTCCACGGGTTCTTGCTGTCGAGCGGCAGCACGACGTTCTGCCCGCCGGCCCGCTCGATCAACTCGGCCAGGCGGCCGCCGGCGCTCGCCACCAGCGGGCTGCCCCCCGCCTCCGCGATCGCCTGCGTCATCTCCAGCGTGCCGCGCTCCACACCGCCGCCGCCGAGCGCAGGCAGGACCTGCAGCACGGAAATTTCCCGAATCGAGACCGATGCGTCCATCGGCGGCGCTATATCACCCCGAGGACTGGCAAAGGACCCCCCCGGCATGGGCGAAACGACCGGCCTGCTTGATCGCGGCGACCGGGTGCGGCTCGCCTGGGCACGCCTGGACGGAGGCGGGCCCACGGTCGTCTTCCTTCCCGGCTTCGCGAGCGACATGACGGGGGCGAAGGCAAGCGCGCTCGCGCAGGATTGCGCCGCCCGCGCCCAGTCGTTGTTGCGCTTCGACTATTCCGGCCACGGCGCGTCCGAGGGTGCGTTCGACGACGGCACGATCGGGCGCTGGCGCGACGACGCGCTGGCGGTGATCGACCGGCTGAGCGAGGGCCCGCTGCTCCTGGTCGGCTCCTCCATGGGCGGCTGGATCGCGCTGCTGGTCGCCCTCGCCCGGCCCGAGCGCGTGGCCGGGCTGGTGGGTGTGGCGGCGGCGCCGGATTTTTCCGAAGAGCTGGTCTGGCAGTCGATGGCGCCGGCCGAGCGCGCGCTGCTCGAACGGCAGGGCTGGCTCGACGCGCCCAGCCGCTACGGCGCGCCGCTGCGCATGACGCGGGCGCTGATCGAGGAGGCGCGGCGTCACCTGCTGCTCGACGCGCCGATCCCGCTCACCTGCCCGGCGCGCCTGCTACACGGCCAGCGCGACGAGGACGTGCCGTGGGAGCTGTCGCTGCGCCTCGCCGGGCGGCTGGCGGGCGACGATGTGCAGGTGACGCTGATCAAGGACGGCGACCACCGGCTCTCCCGCCCCGCCGACCTCGCGTTGCTATGCCGGACCGTCGCCCTGCTCGGCGGCGAGGATGGCGCGTAGCCCCTCGCGGTAGGTCCGGTGCCGCCAGGTGATGCCGAGGGCGGCCTGGGTCAGCGCAGCGCGCACGCGGCGGCTCTCCTGCCAGAAGCTGCGCCCCATCGGGCTCATCCCGGCCGCCGCCTCGGCGAACGGGATCGCGGGCGGCGGGGCCACGCCGAGGATCCGCGCCGCCTCCTCCATCACCGCCGCGGGCTCGGCCGGCTCGTCGTCGGCGAGGTTCAGCACCCGCACGCCGGGACCGCGCGGCTGGCGCATGGCGGCGAGCACGGCGGCGGCGATGTCGTCGCGATGGATGCGCGAGAAGCAATGGCCCGGCCGCACCACCCGGCGCGCCCGCCCGGCGCGGAGTTCGTCGAGCGCCGAGCGGCCCGGCCCGTAGATGCCGGCGACCCGGAACAGATCGACCGCGCGCCGGTCGCCGAGCGCCGCCCAGGCCTGTTCCGCCGCCAGCCGGCGGCGGCTGCGCTCCTGGCCCGGCGCGGGGGGCGTCGCCTCGTCCACCCAGCCGCCGCCGCGATCGCCGTAGACGCCGATGCTGGAGAGATAGCCCGCCCAGCGCAGCCGCGGAGCCGCCCGGATCGCATCGCCGAAGGCCGCGAGCACGGGATCGGTCCCCTCGCCCTCGCCGCCGTCCCCCGGCGGCGGGGCGGTCGCAAGAATGTGCGTCGCACCGGCCAGAGCCGCGGCCGCGGCCGCGAACGCGACGGTGCTCACGCCGGCATGCAGTGGCGCCGGGGGGTGCGCCCGATAGGTGCCGGTGACGCGGAAGCCGGCCGCCAGCGCCGCCTCGGCCACGGCCCGGCCGGTGTAGCCGAGCCCGAAGATCAGAAGATGCGATTCACGCACGGTCGTTTGCAGCACGCGCCATGCGCCCAGTATATCTCGGCCCATGAAGGGGCGCGCCGTGTTCGCGGGTCTCGTCGCGCTGCTGCTGCTCGCCGGCGCAGGGGTGGCGGCGTGGCGATGGCTGGACGACGCGGGCGAGAACGCCGAGGCCCTCGATACGCCCCTCCCGGTGCCGCCGCTGCCGCCGCGCATCGCGCAGGGCGATGCGTATGAGCGCTGCCTCGCCATGCTCCCCGCCGACCCGCAGGGTGCGCGCACCACCGCGGAAAGCTGGGTCACCGCCGGGGGCGGCGAAGCGGCCGAGCATTGCCTCGCCCTCGCCTACATCGCGCTCGGCGAGCCGGAGGAGGCGGCGGCGCGGTTGCAGCGCCTCGCGTCCGGCAGCAAGGCGCCCGGCGCCGCGCGGGCCGCGCTGTTCGATCAGGCCGGGCAGGCGTGGCTGATGGCCGGCGACCCCAATGCCGCCTTCACCGCCGCGAGCGAGGCGGTCGCGCTGGCGCCGGACACGCCCGACCTGCGGGTGAACCGCGCCGTCGCCGCGGAGGCCCTGGCGCGCTGGGGGGTCGCCGAAGCCGACCTGACGCAGGCGCTCGCCGCCGAGCCGCGGCGGGCCGATGCGCTGGTGCTGCGCGGTGCCGCGCGGCGGCACCTGGACCGGCTGGCGGCGGCGCAGGACGACATCGACCGCGCGCTGGCGCTCGACGGCCAGAACGTGGAGGCGCTGCTGGAGCGCGGCATCCTGCGCCAGCGCCGCAACGACCCGACCGGCGCCCGTGCCGATTGGGAGCGCGCGATCGCGCTCGCCCCCGACAGCCAGGCGGCCGATCTCGCGCAGCAGAACCTGGCGCTGCTGGAAGTCGGACCGCCGGACCGCTGAGCGGGAGCGTGGCCCCAGCCTCGATCTTGCTTTGGACCCCACGCGGGACCAGCTACGATCCATCCCGCCACGCGGAATTCACCGGAGGCTGAAATGGTGCACGATCGTCCCTGGACTGTCTGACCTGACCCTCTCGGCCGGACCCTCTGGCCGGACCCTCTGGCCGGACCCTCTGGCCGGACCCTCTGGCCGGACCCTCTGGCCGGACCCTCTGGCCGGACCCTCTGGCCGGACCCTCTGGCCGGACGCGCGGCGTCAGGATACGGGCCGGCTTCCGGCCGGGGCCGTCGGCGCGGCGGAGGTCGCTTGGCCGGCAAGCCCGCGGACCCGCGCCGGGGCGCCTTCCATGATGGCAGCGAATTCAGGGGCGCCGCGAAGGCTGAGCAGGTCCTCGTCGATCGCGGCGTAGTCCCAGTTCGAGTCATTGAGCGCAAGCGCCTCCCGCAATGCCTGCAACGCGTCGGTGCGATCGGCCTCGCGCCAGTTCGTGCCGTACCGGATCGCGAGGTAGCAGGCCTTGTTGTAGAGCGTCGCGCCGAAATGCAAGTCGCGCTCGCCGCGCGCGGCCTTCGCCGCGAGGAAGCGATCCGTCACCGCGAGGGCTTCGTCGATCTGACCCTGGAGCTTCAACAGCCGGCCCAAGGGCGCCGCATAGTTGCGGTCGGTCGGGTCCTGCGCCAGTCGCTGCCGGAGCGTTTGCACCACGTGGGCGACGGTCGCGGGGCCCGCATGGCCCCGCAGCGCGGTGTCGACCATCGCGGTGAACTGGGCTTCCTCGGCCACCGAGCGGCGCGTCGTTTCGGCCGTCTGCTTGGCCTCAGCCGCCGTGATCTGCGCGCGCCGCACCTGTTCCTCCAGCCGCGCAGTCAGGCTCGCCAGCAACCGCCGCGCACCGAAGCCGGCGGCCACGCTGATGGACAGCACAAATAACTCGTGCTTGGCGGACGCTTCCAGCTTGGCGGCGTCGAGCACGACGAGGACAAACTGGATCGCCAGCGCGCCGGCGCAGCCGATGACGACCGATACCAGCGTCAGCAGCACCGCGGCACCGAACCCGACGCGGTCATAGCCGGCGACGGCGCCCGCGCCGCCGGTGTCGGAACTCGCGTCTGCCCGCTCGATGACGATGGCGCCGTCGCGCAGCGAGAACCGGCCGAAGAATCCGGCGGCTCCGCCCAGCGCTCCGCCGATGCCGATCAGGAGCAGGATGAGCGAGAGATCCATGGACGGCACCGGCAGATCCATCCGCCCCTCAGTCCTGCCGCACCTCAGCCACCGGCGCCCCGGTGATGCGGGCGAGCAGCTCGGCCTCGGTCGAGAACACGTGGCTCGGCGAGCCGGCGGCGGCCCAGATTGGGTGCAGTGCCAGCAGGTCGCGGTCAAACACCATCAGCGGCGGCGCGATGTGCCCGACCGGGGCGACGCCGCCGATCGCGAAGCCGGTCCGCTCGCGCACCCAGTCGCCGTCGGCCCGTTGCAGCTTCACGCCGAGCACCGCGGCGACCTTCGCCGCATCGACCCGGTTGACGCCGGAGGCGATCACCACCGCCGCGCGGTCGCCGGCGCGGAAGACGATCGACTTGGCGATCTGCGCGACCGTGCAGCCGATCGCCGCCGCCGCGTCCGCCGCGGTGCGCGTGCTGGCCGGGAATTCGGTGATGGTATCGGGGTGGCCCGCCGCGAGCAGCGCCTCGCGCACGCGTTCGACCGAGGTTTTCGCCGCCATGCCGCCCTATATGACGCCGTGATGGAGCCGCTCGCCCTCTATATCCACTGGCCCTTCTGCCGCGCCAAGTGCCCGTACTGCGATTTCAACAGCCATGTGCGCGAGCGCATCGACCAGCGCCGTTTCGCCGCCGCGCTGCGCGCCGAGCTGGCGTGGGAGGCGGCGCGGCTCGGGCGGCGGCCGCTCGGCTCGATCTTCTTCGGCGGCGGCACGCCGAGCCTGATGGCGGCGGAGACGGTCGCCGCGCTGATCGCCGACGCCACCGCCGCCTTCCCGCCGCTGCCGGATCTGGAAGTCACGCTGGAGGCGAATCCCACCAGCGTCGAGGCGGAGAAATTCGCCGCCTTCCGCGCCGCCGGCGTGAACCGGCTCTCGCTCGGCGTGCAGAGCCTCAACGACGCGGTGCTGCGCGCGCTCGGGCGCGAACACTCGGCGCGGCAGGCGATCGCGGCGCTGGAGATCGCGCGGGCAACGTTCCCGCGCCACTCCTTCGACCTGATCTATGCCCGCCCGGACCAGACGCTGCCGGCGTGGCGGGCGGAGCTGCACGCCGGCGCTGGCGCTCGCCGCCGACCATCTCTCGCTCTATCAGCTCACCATCGAGCCCGGCACCGGCTTCGCGGCCCGGCACGCGCGCGGCGAGATCGTGCTGCCGGACCCGGACACCGCCGCCGCGCTGTACGACGCGACGGCCGAGGAAGCGGCGAAGTTCGGGCTCGCCGCCTACGAAGTCTCCAACTACGCGGTGCCCGGTGCGGAGAGCCGGCACAACCTCGCCTACTGGCGCTACGCCGACTATGCGGGCATCGGGCCGGGCGCGCATGGGCGGGTCAGCATCGGCGGCGCGCTGCGCGCCACGCGGCGGCGGCGGGCGCCGGAGGCGTGGGCCGAATGCGTCGAGCGGCGCGGCCACGGCACCGACGAGGAGACCGCGCTCGATGCCGAAACGCGCGCGCGGGAGATGTTGCTGATGGGATTGCGGCTGACCGAGGGGATCGACCTCGCCCGCTTCGCCGCGCGCAGCGGCCGCGCATTCGAGGCCGCGATCGACCCGGCGATTTTCGAGCAGGCACTGGCGGAGGACTACCTCCGCCGGACGGAGGGCCGCGTCGCGGCCACGACGGAAGGCCGCAAGCGGCTGGACGCGTTGCTGACGGCGATGGTGCTGTGACTCATTTCGCGCCCTGCCCGCGCCGCTCGATCTCGCGCACCAATTCCTCGACCGCGCTGCGGTCGGTCTTCACGGCCTGCTCGGCGAGTTGCTCGCCGCGCGTCTTGTCGCCCTTCGCGTATTCGGTCAGCGCGTCCTGCGCCAACCCGCGGGCCCGTTCGTACTTCGCGTCCTTGGTGTCCGCCATCCTGGCACCCCCTGCGCTGTGTGGGGAAACGCAATCGCACGCGGTTGGTTTGCACGTAACGATCAGTCCCTTCACGTCCGTGATCAGGACGTTTGCCGGCCAGCGCCTATTCCGCGGCCATCGTTCCCGAAGCGCGACGCGACGCTGCAGGAGCGTGCGGTGATGCTCGATCGCGCGCGCGGAACGATCACCGCCTTGCGCCTGCTCGCGCGGGTGCTGCGCACGCCGCGGCCACCGGCGCGCACGCTCGCCGAACGCCTCGCCGCCCTGCCGCGCCGCGCACCGCTCGCAGCACCGGTCAGCATCCACTGGGATGCGCACCAGATCCCGTTCATCGAGGCGGCGGAGGATGCCGACGTGCCGGTGGCGCTCGGCCTCGTGCACGCGCATCTGCGGCTGGCGCAGATGGAGTTTTTGCGCCGGCTCAGCCAGGGGCGCGTCGCGGAAGTCGTCGGGCCGCTGGGCGTCGAACTGGATCGCGCGCTGCGGCTGTTCGACTTCGGCCGCGCGGTGCCGGCGATTCTCGACGGGCTGGCGGCGGAGACGCGCGCCTGGGCGGAGGGGTTCCTGCGCGGCGTCAACCACGTCATCGCCACCGCGCCGCCGCCGCCGGAATTCGCGCTGCTCGGCATGCCGGTGGCGCCCTGGAGCCTGTATGACCTGTTCACCGCGACCCGGCTCGCGGGGGCCGACGTGAACTGGATCGTCTGGGCACGGCTGTTGCGCAGCCGCGCGCGGCTCGCACCGGAAGCGTGGCGCGCGCTGTGGCCGCGGCTGCTCGGCGCGGCGTCTCCGCCACCGCCCGACGACCTGTCGGAAACGGCGGTGACCGCCTTCGCGCGCAGCGGCAGCAACGCCGCCGCCGTCGCCGGCCGGCGCAGCCTGAGCGGCGCGGCCCTGCTCGCGGCCGACCCGCATCTGTCGGTGGGCCTGCCCAACATCTGGCTCGCCGCCGCGTTCCGCTCCCCCGGCTATCAGGTGGCGGGGCTGATGCCGGCGGGATTCCCGATCGTGGCGATCGGGCGCAACGGGCATCTCGCCTGGGCCGGCACGAGCCTGCACGCCGCGTCCAGCGAGTTGTTCGACGCTTCCGCGCTGCCGCTCACCGAGCGGCGGGAGGTGGTGCGCGTGCGCGGCGGGCGGCCGCGGGTGCTGCGCCTGCGCAAGTCATCGCTCGGGCCGATCGTGAGCGACGGCATGATCATCCGCCATGCGAGTCCGCTGGCGCTCGCCTGGATCGGCCATCAGCCGAGCGACGAGATGGGCGCGATGCTGGCGGTGATGCGCGCCGACGGCCCGGAGACGTTCCGCGCGGCGCTCGCGGGGTTCGCATTGCCGGGGCAGAACATGCTGCACGCCGGCCGCGACGGGCGGATCGGCCACCTGCTCGCGGCGCGCCTGCCGCGGCGGCCGAACGGCCCGCCGGCCGATCTCGTGGCAACCCCGGCAGCAGCGGCGGCGTGGGAGCACCCGGTGGGCACCGCCGAGCTGCCGCACTGGACCGATCCGCCGGGCGGCTTCGTCGCCTCCGCCAACGACCGCCCGCCCGACGGCGCCGAGGGTCCGTCGGTTCCGGTCGGCTTCTTCTTCCCGGCCGATCGCGTGCGGCGGATGCGCGCCCTGCTCGGCGGCACCGAACCGCTCGGGCTGGAGGCGCTCGCCGCGCTGCATCGCGACGTGGTGGCGAGCAGCGCGCCGGCCTTGCGCGATGCGCTGCTGGCACGCCTCGGGCCGGACCGCGCGCGGCTCGCGCCGGTGCGTGCGCTCGCGGCATGGCAGGGCGACTACGCCGAGGACAGCGCCGGCGCGCTGGTGTTCGAAGTGCTGCTGGCGGAACTCGGGGCGCGGCTGAACGGCGGCAGTCCGCTCGGTGCCGCGACCGGCGCGGTCTGGACCTCGCGCGCGCTGCTGGCCGAGGAGATCGCGGCGACCGCCGAGCCGGTGCTGCGCCCTGCCCTGGATGCTGCGCTGCGCGCCGCCACGCGCGCGCTGCGGCGCTGGCTTGGGTGGGGCGGCATGCCACCGGATGCGGTTGCAGCACCATCTGGCGATGGCGCCGCTGCTGCGCGGGCGGTTCCGCTACGCGGAGTTTGCTGCGCCCGGCAGCAACGATACGCTCAACAAGACCGGCCACCCGCCGGCGCGCCGCCGCCATGCGGTGAGCTACGGCGCCTCCGCCCGCTTCCTCGCCGACCTTGCCGTGCCGGAGGTGCAGGTCGTGCTGCTGGGCGGGCAGGACGGGTTTCTGGGCAGCGACACGTTTCTTGACCAGGCGGCGCTATGGCGCGCGGGCGAATACGTGACGCTGCCGCTGGCGCCCGAGCGCGCCCGGGCGTGGCCGCACCACACGGTGATCGCGCCGGCCTGATGCTCGACGCGACCCCCCTGCTGCGCGCCTATGCCGCGCACCGGCTGCGGGTGCTGAAAACTCTCGATCCAGTCGCGGCGCAGGAGCGCGAGCTGCTGCGCCTTCTGGCACGCGCGCGCGACACGCGCTTCGGCCGCGCGCACGGGTTCGCGGCGCTGCGCAGCGTCGCCGCGTTTCAGCGCGCGACACCGCTGCGGCGCTGGGAGGATTTCTGGGCGGAATACTGGGCGCCGGCGTTTCCGCGCCTGGACGAGATCACGTGGCCGGGCCGGATTCCCGCCTTCGCCAACACCTCCGGCACGACCGGGGCGGCGACGAAGCGGATTCCGGTGAGCCGCGCGATGCGCCGCGCCAACCGCCGCGCGGCGCTCGACGTGCTGGTGTTTCACGCAGCGCAGCGGCCGCGAAGCCGCGTGCTGGCGGGCCGCAACTTCCTGCTCGGCGGCAGCACCGCGCTGGAGCGGCTGGCGCCCGGCGTGATCGCGGGCGACCTCTCCGGCATCGCCGCGGCAGACGTGCCGCTGTGGGCGCGGCCGCGCATGTTCCCGCCGCAGCGCCTGGCGCTGATCGAGGACTGGGAGCGCAAGATGGCGACGCTGGCGCCGCGCTCGCTCGCCGCGAACGTCACCAGCATTTCCGGAACGCCGAGCTGGCTGCTGCTGTTTTTCGAGTTGCTGGGGAAGCTGCATCCGGGCAAGCGGCTCGGCGCGCTGTATCCGGCGCTGGAGCTGGTGGTGCATGGCGGCGTGGGCTTCGCGCCGTATCGCGCCGCCTTCGCCGAATGGCTCGCGGACAGCCATGCGGAGACGCGCGAGGTGTATCCGGCGAGCGAGGGCTTCGTCGCCATCGCCGATCGCGGCGACGGCGAGGGCTTGCGGCTCATCCTCGACAACGGCCTGTTCTACGAGTTCGTCGAGCCGGCAGCGCTCGGCGATCCCGCGGCCGAGCGCCGATGGATCGCCGACGCCGCGCTCGGCGTCGAATACGCGCTCGTGCTCTCCAGCAATGCCGGGCTCTGGGCCTATGTGCTGGGCGACACGGTGACGCTGATCGCGCGCGATCCGCCGCGCCTGCTGGTGACCGGGCGCACCGGCTGGTCGCTCTCGGTCGCGGGCGAGCATCTGGTCGGCGCGGAGCTGGATGCGGCGGTGGCGGCGGCGGCGCGTGCGGCGGGCGGCAGCGTCGCCGACTATGCGGCAGCCGCGCTGGCGCCGAGCGGCGCGGATGCGCGCGGCGGGCATTGCTTCATTGTCGAACTCGAAGGGGCCGAGGACGCAGCGGCGTTCGCAGCGGCGCTGGACGCGGAACTCGCGCAACAGAATGCCGACTACGCCGCGCATCGGGCCGGCGGATTCGGCCTGCGCCCGCCGCAGGTCGCGCTGGTGCCGCCTGGAACGTTCAGCGCGTGGATGCGCGCGCGGGGAAAACTCGGCGGGCAGAACAAGGTGCCACGCGTCATCTCCGACCCGGCCCTGCTCGCGGACCTACAACGCTTCGTGGGCACGTCCGGCTGAGGGCGGCTTGTGTCCGCTCTGCGATTCTGGCAGCACCCGCGCCGGGATCGTGACGGAGCATGCGGGCTTGGCCGCAACCTATGCCGACCGAGGCGCCGTGACGCCGGAGCGGCTGGCCCCGCGCGGGCCGGAGCTTGCCGTGATCGTGCCGACCTTGAACGAGCAGGCGAACGTCGCCGCTGCTCATCGAGCGGCTGCATCACGTGCTGGCCGGCATCGCGTGGGAAGTGGTGTTCGTCGACGACGACTCCGCCGACGGCACGGCCGCTGCCGTGCGCGCGATCGCGCAGGTCGACACGCGGGTGCGCTGCGTGCAGCGCATCGGCCGGCGCGGGCTCGGCGAGCGCGTGCATCGAGGGCGTGCTGGCGACCTCGGCGCCCTATCCTCGCGGTCATGGATGCCGATCTGCAGCACGACGAGACGCTGCTGCCGGCGATGTTCGCCGCCGTGCGCGACGAGGCGATCGACGTCGTCATCGCCAGCCGCTACGTGGCCGGCGGCAGCGTCGGCGCCTGGGGCGGTGCGCGGGCGCGCGGTCAGCGACCTCGCGACACGCGTCAGCCGGCTGATCCTGCGGGCCGACATCGCCGATCCGATGAGCGGCTTCTTCGTGATCCGGCGCGATGCGTTCGACGCCGCGGTGCGCAACCTCTCCGGCCAGGGCTTCAAGATCCTGCTCGACCTGCTGGCCTCCTCGCCGCGGCCGCTGCGCTTCGCGCGAGTTGCCCTACACCTTCCGCCCGCGCCAGCCGGCGAGAGCAAGCTCGATGCGATGGTGGTGTGGGAATTCTTCATGCTGATCGCCGACAAGCTCGTCGGCCGCGCGGTGCCGGTGCGCTTCGTGCTGTTCGCGCTGATCGGCGGCTTCGGCGTCGTTCGTGCACCTCGCGGTGCTGCGCGCTGGCGCTGCTCGGCGGCCTGCGCTTCGCCGCGGCCGCAGGCGCTGGCGACGCTGGTCGCCATGGCCTCGAACTTCCTGCTCAACAACCAGTTCACCTATCGCGACCGGCGGCTGCACGGGTGGCGCATGGTGCGCGGCCTCGCCGTGTTCTGCCTCGGTCTGCAGCGTCGGCGCCGTCGCCAATATCGGCATCGCGGCGTAGGTGTTCGGCGAGGGCAGCAGCTGGTGGCTCGCCGGCCTTGCCGGCGCGCTGATCGGCGCGGTGTGGAACTACGCCATCGCCTCGACCTACACCTGGGGACGCGCGCGCTAGGCTGCTCACACGAGCGCCGCCGCCAGCGCCTCGACATCGGCCGCGGCCGGCGTGGCGGGGTGGCGGGTGAGCAGCGGCGTCTGGTGGCGGATGGCGTCACTCACCCGCTCGTCGCGCCGGATGATCGCAGCACAGGGCGGCGTGCGGCCGAGGAAGGCGGCGCAGGCGCGCGCGAGCGCGGCATAGGTCCGTTCGCCCGCGGCACGGCTCGCCGCCTGGTTCACGACCACCCGCGCGGCACCCCCGCCGTCGGCGGCGTGCAGCTTCAGGACCGCGTAGGCGTCGGTCAGGCTGGTCGGCTCGGCAGTCGCCACCACCAGCAGCAGGTCGGCGACGGCGGCGAGGCGGCGCACCGTGGGCTCCACGCCCGCGCCGAGGTCCAGCACCACGTCCGTGTAGCCGCGCGCGACCTCGCGCAGCGCGCGCAGCACGGCCTCCAGCGTCGGCGCGTCGAGGGCGGCGAGCGCGCCGGAGCCGGAGCAGCCGGGCAGCACGTCGAACCCCGCGTCGTGCCGCAGCAGCACCCGCTCCAGCGCCAGCCGGCCGGCGACCACGGCGCCGAGATCCCCCTCCGGCACCAGGCCGAGCTGGATGTCCACGTTGGCGAGGCCGAGATCGGCGTCGAACAGCAGCACCCGCCGGCCGGCGCGGGCCAGGGCGTGGCTGAGCGTGACCGCGAGCCAGGTCTTGCCCACGCCGCCCTTGCCGGAGGCGACCGCGATCAGGCGGCCGGCCCGCGCCGCGCGGGGCCGGAGCAGCGTCGGTTGGGGAGCGTCGGTCATGGCATGCGGTCCGGAAGCGCGTCCTGAGGGGTCTTGCGGGCGAGCCAGGCGGCGAGAAGGTCGGCGCTCGCCGGCAGCAGGCCGTCGGCGGCCCCCGGCCCGACCCCGACCTCAGCGAGCGGCAGCGCCGTCGCTGCGGTGAGCACGCCGCCGAGCCGGCGGGCGCAGTCCAGCCGCGTCGCCACCAGCAGCGCGGCGCCGGCCTCGCGATAGGCGGCGGCGAGCTCGGCAGCCTCCAGCGCGTCGAGCGCCGCCGGCAGCACCGCCACCACCGCCGCCCCGATCGCGCCCGCGAGCGCCGCGATCTCCTGCCGCTCGGTCTCCTGGAACGGGTCGCCGCCCGCGAGGTCGATCAGCGCCGGCCCGCCGCGCCGCCGCCCGGCGACCGCGCGGGCCACCGCCACCGGGTGCTCGGCGACCGCGAGTTCGAGGCCGAGCAGCCGCGTATAGGCGGCGAGTTGTTCGGTGGCCCCCGCCCGGCGCGCGTCGGCGGTGACGACCAGGGGCGGCGCGCCGGCCATCACCTGCCGGGTGGCGAGCCGGGCGATGGTGAGGGTCTTGCCCGCGCCCGGCGGACCCGCGAACAGCAGCGGCTGGCGCTCCATCGGCAGCGGCTCGAAGCGCAGCGCGCCGGCGAGCGCCCCGGCGAGGTCGGCGCCGCGCAGCCGCGCCTGCAACCCCGGCGGCACGCCATGCCACGCGAACGCCCCGCGCAGCGCCGGGCTCACGGCCGCGGCGGCGGCCGGCGGCGGATCGGGTTCCAGCGCGGCCGTCACCTCGACCCCGTCGCCGACGCGGCGGGTGGCGAGGATCAGCGCCTCCGGCCCCAGCTCCGCCCGCACCCGCCCCATCGCCAGGGCGGCGGTCGCGGCGCGGTAGAGTTTCAGCCGCATCAGATCGTGCCGACCGTGCGGATGCGCGCGCGCGGCGAGATTTCGGCCTGCGCCAGGACGGGCGTCGTCGGCCGGATGCGCTCCACCACCGCGCGGACGTGGAAGCGGATCGGCCCGCTGGTGAGCAGCACCGCCGTCTCGCCGGCCGCCGCCGCGGTGTCGAACGCGGCGCGCAGCCGCTGCATGAACTCGGCCAGCTTGGAGGGCGCCATCGCGAGCTGCCGATCCTCCGCCGGGCCGATCAGCGCATCGGCGAACGCCGCCTCCCACTCCGGCGAGAGCGTGACCAGCGGGATGTAGCCGCCGGCGCCGACATGGCTTTCGCTGATCTGCCGGGCGAGGCGCGCGCGGACATGCAGCACGATCGCCGGCACCGCGCGCGCCTGCGCCGCGCACGCCTCCTGGATCCCCTCCAGCACCGTCGGCAGATCGCGGATCGACACCCGCTCGGCGAGCAGCGCCTGCAGCACGCGCTGCACCCCGCCCACGGAGATCTGCGTCGGGAATCAGCTCCGCCACCAGCTTCTGGTGCTCGCGCGGCAGCTCGTCGAGCAGCTTCTGCGTCTCGGCGAAGGAGAGCAGCTCCGCCATGCTTTGCTTGACGATTTCGGTGAGGTGCGTGGTCAGCACGCTCGGCGGGTCGACGACGGTGAAGCCGCGCACCGTCGCCTGCTTCGCGCACCGACGGGTCGATCCACAGCGCCGGCAGGCCGAACGCCGGCTCCTGCGTCGCGCTCGCCGGGCAGGTCGGGCACGCCGCCGGCCGGGTCCATGGCGAGCAGCTTGGTCGGCCGCAACTCGCCGCCGCCGGCCTCGATCTCCTTCACCCGGATCGAGTAGGCATCGGCGGAAAGCTGCATGTTGTCCTGGATGCGCACCGGCGGCAGGACGAAGCCCATCTCGGCGGCGATGCTGCGCCGCAACCCCTTGATCTGTTCGGTCAGCCGCGGCGCGTCGCCGCCGGCCAGCGTCAGCAGGCCGTAGCCGAGCTCCAGGCGGATCATGTCCATCCGCAGCGCGTCGCTGATCGGCGGCTCGCGGTTGGCCGGCAGCGGCGGCGGCGCGTCGGGCGCGGGCGGCGGGCTCTTGTGGCGCAGCCAGGCACCGCCGCCGGCCAGGCCCGCGAGCGCCAGGAACGGCACCGCCGGCAACCCGGGCATCACCGCCAGCACCCCGGCGGCGGCGGCGGCGAGTGCCAGCGGCTTCGGGCTCGCGCCGAGCTGGCGCAGCAGCGCCGAATCCGCCGGCCCCTCCGTGCCGCCCTTGGTCACCACGATGCCGGCGGCGGTGGAGACGAGCAGCGCCGGGATCTGGCTCACCAGCCCGTCGCCCACCGTGAGCGTGGTGTAGGTGCCGGCGGCCTCGGCGAACGGCATGCCGTGGCGGATCAGCCCGATCGCGAGCCCGCCCGCGATGTTGACGCTGGTGATGATGAGCGCCGCGATCGCGTCGCCGCGCACGAACTTCGCCGCGCCGTCCATCGCGCCGTAGAATCCGCTCTCCTCCTCCAGCTCGCGGCGGCGGCGGCGCGCGGTCTTCTCGTCGATCGCGCCGGAGGAGAGTTCCGCGTCGATCGCCATCTGCTTGCCCGGCATCGCATCGAGCGTGAAGCGCGCGGCAACCTCGGCGATGCGGCCGGAGCCCTTGGTGATGACCATGAAGTTCACGACCAGCAGGATCGCGAACAGGATCAGGCCGATCACCACGTCGCCGCCCATCAGGAAGCCGCCGAACGCGGCGACCACATGGCCGGCGGCGGTCGGCCCCTCGTTGCCGCGGCTGAGGATGAGGCGCGTGGTGGCGACGTTGAGCGACAGGCGCAGCAGCGTGGTCAGCAGCAGCAATGTCGGGAAGCTGGAAAAGTCGAGCGGCCGGCGCAGGAACAGCGCGACCATCAGCACCAGCACCGCGGAGGTGACCGAGAGCGAGAGGCCGAGATCGAGCACGAACGGCGGCAGCGGCAGGATCAGCACCGACAGCAGCGCCACCACGCCGAGCGCGAGCCCGACATCGGTGCCCGGCGCATAGGCCCGCAGCCGCGCCGACCAGACCGGCAGCAGGGCGGCGAGCGTTGCCTGCATCAGGCGCTCACGCCGAGCGCGGGCGGCGGCACGGCGACACCCTCGGCCGCATAGTCGCGCAGCTTGTTGCGCAGCGCGCGGATGGAGATGCCGAGGATGACGGCGGCGTGCGTGCGATTGCCGGCGGTGTGACGCAGGGTTTGCAGGATGAGGTCGCGCTCGACCTCCGCCATGCTGCGCCCGACCAGCCCGGCCACGCCCTCGGCGAGCGGGCGCAGCGGACGCGGCCGGAGATGCAGGCTCGCCGCCGAGTTCGATGGCGTCGGCGCCAATGACGTCGCCGCTGGCGAGAAGCACCGCGCGATGCACGGTGTTCTCCAGCTCGCGCACATTGCCGCGCCACGGCATGCGCCGTGAGCAGTTGCAACGCGGCCGGCGCGAAGGGGCGCGCGGGCAGGCCGTTCACGCCGGCGAAGCGCCGGGCGAAGGCCTGCGCCAGCGGGGCGATGTCGCCGCGCCGTTCGCGCAGCGGCGGGATGCGCAGGCTGACCACGTCGAGGCGGAAATAGAGGTCCTCGCGGAACCGGCCCTGCGCCGCCTCCTCGGCGAGGTCGCGGTTGGTGGTGGCGAGGATGCGCACGTTCACCCGCACCGGCCGCGCGCCGCCGACGCGGTCGATCTCGCGCTCCTGCAGCGCGCGCAGCAGCTTCGCCTGCAGGCGCAGATCCATCTCGCCGATCTCGTCGAGCAGCAGCGTGCCGCCGTCGGCGGCCTCGAACTTGCCGACGCGGCGCGCCAGCGCGCCGGTGAACGCGCCCTTCTCGTGGCCGAACAGCTCGCTCTCCAGCAGCGCCTCCGGGATCGCGGCGCAGTTCAGTCCCACGAACGGGCCGGCGGCGCGGCGCGAGCGGCGATGGATGTGGCGCGCCAGCACCTCCTTGCCGGTGCCGCTCTCGCCGGTGATGAGCACGGATGCTTCCGCGGCCGCGACCTGCTCGGCGCGGCGCACGGTCGCCTGCATCCGCGGGTCGCCGACGATGAGTTCACTGGCGTCGTCGCTGACCGAGGCGAGCAGCGCGGCGATAAGCTCGGCATCGGGCGGCAGCGGCAGGAACTCCCGCGCGCCGGCGCGGATCGCGCGCACCGCCGCCTCGGCATCGGCGTTGACGCCGCAGGCGACCACCGGCACCGCGATCCGCTCCTGCGCCATCGCGCCGAGCAGCCCCGCGATGTCGCGGCGCAGGTCGCACAGCACGAGGTCGATGCCGCCATCCGCCCGCAGCGTGTCGAGCGCGGGCGCGATGTCGTCGGTCTGCGCCAGCTTGGCACCACGTGCCAGCGCGAGCCGCGCCGCCTGCCCGAGTTCGGCGCCGAGCGGGCCGATGATGAGCACGCGCATGCTGACCGCTCCCTCAGCGCGTCATGCCGAGCGATCGGCCTTGACGATTTCGGTCATGGTGACGCCCAGGCGGTTGTCGTCGACCATCACCACCTCGCCGCGCGCGACCAGCCGGTTGTTGACGTAGACGTCGATCGCCTCGCCGAGCTTGCGGTCCAGCTCCACCACTGCGCCGCGCCCGAGTTTCAGGAGCTGGCTCACCTGCATGGTCGCCTTGCCGAGTACCGCGCTGACGGTGACGGGAATGTCGTAGACCGCCTCCAGCTCGCGCCCGCTGCGCGGCATGCCGGCATCCGGCGGCGCGGCGATGGCTTCGCCCGCCTCGGTGAATTCGTTTTCCTCGCTCATCCCTCACCCGTTGTGTTGCAGCGTTCGTCGCGCGGTGTCGGCGACAGCAGCCCGAGCGGTGCGAGTGCCGCGGCGACCGCCGACCACGCGGCGGCGGCATCCCGATGCGCGCTGCCGTCATGCCAGACTATGGCGGCATCGCCGGGGGCGACGGAGACGCTCGGCGTGATCGTGGGCCGCGGGCCGGACGGCGTCCCGAGTGCCCCGACAGCCTCCGCCACCGCGGCGGCGTGCGCGGGATGCACGCGGATTTCCACCGCCGGCTCGCGCGCGAGGGCCGGCAGGATCGCGGCGACGAAGCGGCGCAACTCGTCTTCGCCGAAGCGTTCGCGCAGCGCCGGATAGCCGGCGCCGACGGCGTCGAGGACGAGCTGCGCGAGCGCGGCGGCGGAGGCCTCGGCGCATTGCACCGCCGCCGCGCGCGCGTCCGTGAGCCGTTCCGCGACGGCGGCGAGCATCTTCGCGGTGGCCGCCGCCGTCGCCTCCATCGCGGCGGCACGGCCCTGCGCGTGGCCGGCGGCGAAGCCTGCCTCGTGCGCCGCGCGCAGATCGGCCTCGGTCAGCGCCGGCGGCGACGGTTCGGCAGACACCGGCGCCGGCCGCCGTGCCGGCGCGCGCGGTTCTTCGAAACTCTCGGGAAACAGGAAGAGGTTTTCGTGCGGCGCCATCGCTCAGAACACCATCTCGTCTTCCTCGCTCTCGCCGATCTCGATCTGCCCCTGCGCCGCCATCTCCTTCGCCAGGGTGACGATCGCGCCCTGCGCCTCGTCCACCTCGCGCAGCTTGACCGGCCCGAGCGCCTCGATCTCCTCGCGCAGCATCTTCGCCGCACGCTCGGAGAGGTTGCCGAAGAACAGCTCGCGCAGCTTCTCCGACGCGCCCTTGAGTGCCAGCGGCAGCTTGTCCTTCTCCACCGCGCGCAGCAGCGCCTGGACCGCGGGCGGTGTCAGGCGGTTGAGGTCGTCGAAGGTGAACATCAGCGACTTGATGCGCTCCGCCGCCTCGCGGTTACGCTCCTCCAGCGCGGCGAGGAAGCGCTGCTCGGCCTGCCGGTCGAGGCTGTTGAAGATCTCCGCCATCATCTCGTGCGCGTCGCGGCGCGTGCTGCGCGCGAGGTTGGACATGAACTCGGCGCGCAGCGTGCGCTCCACGCCGTCGAGCACGTCCTTCTGCACGCTCTCCATGCGCAGCATGCGCATCACCACCTCCATCGCGAATCCCTCGGGCAGCATGGCGAGCACGCGCGCCGCGTGATGCGGCCTGACCTTCGCCAGCACCACCGCGACCGTCTGCGGGTATTCGTTCTTGAGGTAGTTGGCGAGCACGGCCTCGTTGACGTTGCCGAGCTTGTCCCACATCGTCCGCCCGGCGGGGCCGCGGATCTCCTCCATGATCTGCGACACGCGCTCGCGCGGCAGCGTCTTCAGCAGCAGCCGCTCGGTGTTCTCGAAGCTGCCGATGATGCTGCCGGAACTGCCGAGCTGCTCGGCGAACTCGGCGCACAGCCGCTCGACGGTCTCCGACGCGCACGGGGCCGAGCTGCGCCATGGCGGCGGAGATTTCGCGGATCTCGTCCTCATGCATCAGGCCGAACAGCTTGCGCGCAATGCTCCTCGCCCAGCGCCAGCATCAGCACCGCCGCCTTCTGCGGGCCGCTCAGCGCCCGCGCCTCTTCGCGCGCCCGACACTAGGCGGCCTCCTGCTGCATCCAGGTGCGCACGATGGTCAGGCTCTCCTCCGGGTGCTTGTCGACCAGCTCGGCGACGCGGCGGATGGAGGAGGCGCGGATCTGGCCTTCGATGTTGGCGAGATCGACCATCGCCTCGTCCGCCTCGCGCTCGGCCGCGCCGGCCGGCGCCGGCAGCCGCGGCACGCCGGGCGCGGCGGCGAGCTGGCCCGCGCCGGCGGGGGCGGCGAGCATCGCGGCGCCGCACGCCGCCAGCGAGGGCGAGCGCTCCGGCCGCGCCGTCGCCCGCCGGCAGCCGCGCCAGACGCATGCACCGTCGGGCGAAGCACGAAGACGAGCGCCGCGATGCCGAGCAGCCCGATCAGCAGCGTCTGCGCAAGGCGCATGAGGTCGGACTTCTCGAGCGTCATGCCGAGCAGCGGCGCCGGTTGCGGAACCACCGGCTCATGCGCGAAGGGCATGTTGACCACCTCGACATGGTCGCCGCGCTTCTCGTCGTAGCCGATCGCGCTGCGCACCAGGGCGGCGATGCGCTGCAGCTCCTGCTCGCTGCGCGGCTTGTACTGCACGCCCTTGGCGGTGTGCTCCTCGGTGCCGTCCACCAGCACCGCGATGCTGATGCGGCGGATCTGCGGATGCTCGCGCACGATGCTGCGCACGGTCTTGCCGATCTCGTAGTTGGTGGTCTCCTCCTGCCGCTGTTCCTGGCTGCCGGTGCCGGAATTGCCGGCATCCGCGTTCGGCAGGTTGTTCTGCACGCTGGTCGTCGCCGTGGCCTCGGTGCTGCGGTTGTTGTCGGTGACGCGTCTGCGTGCTGCGCACCACCTGCCCGTCGGGGTCGTAGCGCTCCTGCGTTTCGCTGCACCTGATCGAGATCCATCTCGATCGAGGCCTCGGCCTGCACGTGGCCCGGGGCCGAGGCTGCGCTCCAGCATCTCCTCCACCGCGCGCGACAGGCGCAGCTCGGCCTCGTGCTGCACGTCGCCCAGGCGCTCGGCGGCGGCGATGCCGGTGGGCTGCCCGGCGCGCGCGAGCAGGTTGCCGCGGTTGTCGATCAGCGCGATGTTGTCGCGGCCGCAGCCCGGGCACGGCGGCGGCGACGAGGTTCAGGATCGCCTGCACCTCCTCGCGATCGAGCCGGCCGCTGCCGGACATCGTGAGCAGCACCGACGCCTGCGCGTCGGACGGCAGGTGCGAGAACGGCTCGCGATGCGGCAGCACGACATGCACGCGCGCCGCGCGCACGCCGCGAATGGTCTCGGATGGTGCGGGCAAGCTCGCCTTCCAGCGCGCGGGTCTGGTTGATCTGCTGCATGGAACTGGCTGGTGATCAGCCCGTCGCTGCGGTCGAAGATCTCGTAGCCGATCGAGCCGCCGGTCGGCAGCCCGTCGCGCGCGAGCAGCATGCGGGCGGCGCCGATCTGGTCGGTCGGCACGAGCATCTCGGCGCCGCCGGCGCCGACCTGATACGGGATGTGCTGCCGCTCCAGCCGCTCCGTGATCTGCCCCGCCTCGCGCAGATCGAGATCGCCGTAGAGCAGGCCCATATGCGTGGCGCCGCCGCGCAGCGCGAGAACCAGCAGCAGGCCGAGCACGCCGGCGGCCACCGCCGCCATCGCCGCCAGCCGCGGGGCGCCCAGCGCCCGCAACCCTTCGAGCACGCCGCTCACGCGCGCGCTCCGCCGGTTTCGTCCACGTCCTCGTGGTCGCTCTGCACAGGCATCCTGCCCGGTCGAAATTGCCTACCGGGCCGACCGTGCCGTGCCGCGCTTACCGGCGGGTTAATTCGTGGTGGTCGACGATCCGTTCGCCACCGAGCCCAGCGAGGAGATCGGCACCGTGAGGCCGCCGAGATTGAGATTGACGGTCGAGCCGGTGGACTGCACGCCGGTGACGGTGCCGAGCACGCTGAACGGCAGCGCGGTCGTGCCGCCGCCGGCAGTGCCGCCGACCACCGCAACGTTATAGGTGCCGTCGGGCTCGGTGAGGCCGCCCGCGGTCTGGCCGTTCCAGGTCCAGGTGTTGCTGCCCGCCGTCGCGTTGACCGTCGCGTCGTAGAGCGGCTGGCCGCTGCTGTTGTAGACCGCGATCGCGACCGTGCCGGCGCTGGGCGCGGTGAAGCTCAGCTCGCCGGTGCCGTTCTGCAGCGCGAGCTGGTTCGACGTCACCGCGACCTGCTTGCCCAGCAGCTGCTCGGACTGGATCGCGGTGCTGCCCTGGGCGAGCTGGATCAGTTGGCCAGGCTGCTGTTGGTTTGAATCTGCGCGTCGACGCCGGTGAACTCGACCAGCTCGCTGGTGAACTGGTTGCTGTCCATCGGCGTCGAGGGGTCCTGGTTCTGCAACTGCGTCGTCAGCAGCGTGAGGAAGCTCTGGAAGTTGCTGGTGAGCTGGGAGAGCGGGTCGATGGTCGCGCTGCCGGTCGTGCTTCCCGTGCTGCTGGTGGCGCCGTTGGCAACGATCCCCGCGGCGGCGGTGTTGGCGGCGTTGATCAGGCTGGAGGTGCTGGCGCTCATCGGCTGCGGCCCCTGTTGAACGGTGATCTCAAGCGGTGATGTCGAGGGCGTCGGTGCTCGGGCCGCCGCGCGGTCCGGTCGCGGCGGGGAGCGTGACGGCGAGCACCGTCGTGCGCGCGTCGCGGGCGTCGCCGCGCGGGCGCGCCGGGCGGCCGCGCGGCTGGCCGTCGGGGGTGCGCCCCTGCCCGCCGAAGGCGAGTGCCGCGTCGCTTGGCGTGGCGGTTGCGGGCGTGTTCGTCGCGGTGTCCGGTGCCGCCGCCTCGCGCGGCGCCAGTGCGACGGTGACGCTGCGCCCGTCGCTCGCCACCCCGGCGCGGTCGAGCGCCGCCTGCAACTGGGGCGCATCGCGATGGAGCAGGGTCAGCGTCTCCGGGCGCTCGACATGGATGGTCACGCTCGCCGCGCCGTCCGCCCCGCGCGCGATGCGGATCGCCACGTGGCCGAGTTCCGCCGGCTGAAGCGAGAGGTCGAGCTGCGTGCGCCCGGCATGCGCCGAGAGCCGCGCGAGGGCGGTCGCCACCTGCTCGGCGGGCGGCGCGAGCGGCGGCGGCGGGCGTCGCGGAAGCCATGGCGCGCGTGGGGGCGGCGGCGGCGGTTGCGGCCGGGGCCTCATGCGGCGCGGCGCCGGCAAGCAGGGCCGCCGAATTCGACGAGCGCGGCCCCGCTCGGCGCGGCATGGGCGGGCGGAGCCGCGGAGGCGGGGGCCGGCGGCGCGGCGGCGTCCGTGGGCGCGGCATGCACCGGGGGTGCGGCGTCCGGCACCGCCGGAGAGGCCGGGGTCGGCATGGCCTCCGGCGGCGTCTCATGAGGCGCCGTCGCGTGCGTGGCGGCGAGCGCAGGCGTGGGCGTGGCGGAGTCCGCCGTGGCCTTGCGCGGCGGCGGGGCGACTGCGGCGGCTGCGGGCGCAGGCGATCCGGCCACGATGGCGCTGAGGTCGCGCGTGTCGAGCGCGGGGACGGCATTGGTCGCGGTGGCGTCGGCCGGAACCGCAGAAGCCTCGCTCCGCCGCGCCCGCGACGCCTTGCGCGCCGGCTCCGCTGCACGGGCGCCCTTGGACGGCGCCGGCGGGTCGGTGGCGTCCGCCGCTCTCGCGTCACCCGGCGTCGGTGCGGGCAGCGACGGCAGTGCGAGCGCGGCCTGCGCGGCGGCGCGCGCAGTCGTCTGCGCGGCCGGCGTCGACGGCGACGAATCGACCGTGGTGGCCGGGACGGGAGTCGGTGCCGGCGTGCCGGTCGCATCGTCCGGCGCCGACGACACCGCGTCCGCATCGCGCCCGGCGGGCGCGGCGCTCAGGAAGCTCGCGAGCCGCGCCGCGAAACCCTGCACGCCCGTTGCGCCCGCACGCAGCACAGCGGTCGCAGCCGACGCCGTCGCGGTTTTCGTCGTGGCGGTCAGCAGTTGCGAGATTTCGGGCGCCATGGGGACCGTGCGGTGACGGACGCGGCGCTGCAAGCGGCGGGCCAGCAACATATCCGCTCTGCCGCGCCCGCCACCGCGGCGCGCACGGCACGACCTGCCGGCCGGACCCCGTCGCACCCGGCAACTCCTGCCGGGCCGCCGTGGCCGCGGCGCGGGATTCCGCGTGGCGGGAACTGGCACGCTTCGTGCTGCCCGCTCCGCCAGCACGAGCATTCTCGCAGGAGCCCACCATGTCGCTCTTCGGCGCCCTGGACACCGCGATCAGCGGCCTGACCAGCCAGTCGGCCGCGTTCGGCAACATCAGCGACAACATCGCCAACAGCCAGACGGTCGGCTTCAAGCGGGTGGACACGAGCTTCCAGGACTACCTGACCACCAGCACCGCGACCGCAACGAGCCCGGCTCCGTGGTCGCGACCCCGCAATACGTCAACACCGTGCAGGGCACGATCATCGCAGACCGACAATCCGCTGGCGCTCGCGATCTCCGGCCAGGGCTTCTTCGCGGTGAGCCAGGCCGAGGAGCAGACCGACCACCGGGCCGGAGTTCTCGCCGCAGCAGTATTACACCCGCGCCGGCGACTTCCAGCTGGACAAGAGCGGCTATCTGGTCAACTAGCGCCGGCGACTACCTCAACGGCTGGCCGGTCGCATCCCGGACGGCACGGTCGACAACAACACGCTGGCGCCGATCCAGGTGAGCGAGACGCTGTACAGTCCGGTCGCCACCGGCAACGTCACGCTCTCCGCCAATCTGCCCGCCCGCGCGGCAGCACCGACCCGCCGACCGGCGACGAAGTGCCGATCACCTCCAACGTCAGCGTCTACGACGCGCAGGGCACAGTCGCACCAGCTCACGCTGAACTTCCTCTCGCCGGCGCCGGCACCAACGACTGGACGGTCGACCGTCACCGACGACACGCGGTGCGACCGATCGGCACCGGCACTCGCTCGACCTATGCGGCGCCGACGGCACGCTCGGCCTCGGTGACGCAGGGCGCCACCGACCACGTCCACGGCCGGCGCGCCGGCGACGCTGACGCTGACCACCAATATCGGACCACCAGCGGCATGCAGACGATCGACCTCAACCTGGGCACGTATCGGCGAGACCAACGGCGTCACGCAGTATGCCGGCGCCAGCTACAGCCTGCGCGGCCTCAGCCAGGACGGCGTGCCGCCCGGCAACTTCTCCGGCATCACCATGACCACCGCCGGCGACGTCGTCGTGAACTACGACAACGGCCAGTCGCGCACGATCGCCCAGGTGCCGATCGTCACGTTCAACGCCCCCGACGCGCTGCAGCGGCAGAACGGTCAGGCGTTCACCGCGACCGTCGCCTCCGGCGAGCCGCTCGCCGCAGGCGGCCGGCACCAACGGCGCGGGCTCGCTGGTGACCAGCTCGGTGGAGAGCTCGAACGTCGATATCGCCACCGAGTTCAGCAACCTGATCGTCGCCCAGCAGGCCTATTCGGCGAACGCGAAGATGGTGACCACGGCGAGCGACATGCTGCAGACCGACCATCGACATGAAGCGCTGAGGAGCGATGAGCCTGGACGCGGCGCTGCTCGATCGCCGGCAGCGAGATCGGCCAACATCAACAGCCAGTTCGCGCTGGTGGCCACAACGTCGCCAACGCCAGCACGCCGGACTACGCCGCGGAGGACGTGAGCCAGCAGAGCGTCACCTCGCTCGGCGCCGGCCTCGGCGCGCGCGAGGGCGTGGTCGCGCCGCAGACCTCGACACGCGCGTTGCAGGCCGAGGTGTTTCACGCAGAACGGCACCGTCGCCGGCACTGCAGACCCAGCAGACGGCGCTGCAGCAGATCGACGCGGCTGAAGGGCGCGACCGGCAGCGGCGGCGATATCGGCAGCCTGCTCGGCCAGTCTGCAGGGCGCGTTCTCGACGCTTGCAGACCGACCCGAGCAGCGCCGACGCAGCAGAGCGCGGTGGTCGCCGCCGCGAGCGACGCTGGCGCAGCAGATCAACACGCTCAGCGACGCCGATGGGCTCGGCGCAGGCAGGCGGCGCAGGACGCGATCGCGAGCGGCGTGCAGACGCTCAACACGACGCTCGCCACCATCGGCTCGCTCAGCAAGCAGATCATGGCGGCGCAGGCCGCCGGGCAGAGCACCGCCGATCTGGAAAACCAGCGCGACGCGGCGGATAGACACAGGTGAGCGGCCTGGTCTCGGCGAACGTTCATCCAGCAGCCGAACGGCGACATGCTGGTGGCCACGGCCGGCGGCCTCGCTGCTGCCCACCGACGGCACGCCGCTCGTCGACCTCGGACGCGACGATCGGCGCCGGCGAGCTATGCCCGCGGCGGCGGCATCCCGGCGATCACGCTCGGCGGCGCCGACGTGACCGCGCAGCTCGGCGGCGGGCAGCTCGGCGGCGAAGATCACGCTGCGCGACACAGACGCTGCCGACGCTGCCAGGCGCAAGCTCGACGAGTTCTCGGAAACGCTGCAGCACGCGGTTTCGACGCGCAGGGGCTCACGCTGTTCACCGATCGGCAGCGGCAGCGTGCCGAGCGGCGGCGGCACGCCGGTGCAGGCCGGCTATGTCGGCTATGCGAGCGAAATCCAGGTCAATCCGGCGGTCGCGGCGCACCCCGTCGCTGGTGCGCGACGGCACCCACGGCGTTGCCGGCTCGCCCACCGGCGCCGACCGCCTTCACGCCGAACCCGCCGGGCGGCCCGGCGGGCTTCACCACGCTGATCACGCGCGTGCTGAACTACACGTTCGGCGCCGACGTGCAGGACGGCGTGGCGCAGCCGTCGCCGAACGTCACCGGGCTCGGCCCCACCGGCACGCTCGCGCGCCGGCTTCGCCGCACCGGCCGACCTCGCCGGCTTCGCCGCCGCCGTGACGCGGCGCGAGGCGGCAGGACCAGCGCCAGCGCCACCGGCCAGCTCGGCACCGAGCAGAGCCGTGCAATCGACGCTGCAGTCGAAGCTCTCGGCGTCCAGCGCGGTCAGCATCGACGCCGAGATGGCGCACGATGGTCCAGTTGCAGAACGCCTACGGCGCCAACGCGCAGCGTGCTCGTCGACGGTGCAGGCGATGTGGACCACGCTGCAATGCAGGCCGTGCAATGAGCGGCGATCGATCGGCGCCGCGACGAGTTCGGCGCGTTCGGCGGCGACATCGTCGGGCGCGCTGGTGGGCGACAGCGCCACGTCAAGCAGCAGCTCGACACGCTGCTGCAGCAGGCTAGCGACGGCTAGGTCGCCGACACCTACGCCGGGCTCGGCGGCGGCATCGCCACCGCGGTGTCGCTCGGCCCGGCAGCTCGCCAACCTGCAGACCTGGCAGAACGACATCGCCGCCGCGTCGGCGAACGATGAAGGTGGCGCAGACCGCGCTGACCCAGATCAGCTCGATCGCCAGCAACTTCTATGCGCAGACCGACGAACCTCAACGGCCTCGACCCCTCGGAAGTGGACAGCGTCGCGGCCGACGCGCGCTCGGCGCTGCAGCAGGTGGCGGGGCTGCTCGATACGACCAACGGCAGCAACTACGTCTTCGCCGGCCAGGACAGTCAGCAACCCGCCGGTGCCCGATCCCGACAGCATCACCAGCTCCGGATTCTTCACCCAGATCAAGACCGCGGTCGCAGCACTCGGCGACCAGCGGCGCGGCGGCGACGATCGCCGCCACGCTCGCGACCGCCAGCTCCAACGCCGCGGGCACGTCGCCCGTTCTCCGCCACGCTGTCGCAGCCCGCCGCGGCGCTTGCCGGGTTCCGCACCTCGGTCGCGACCGGCCAGGGGCAGAGCGTGCCGACCGTCGATCCTCGCCAGCACCAACGCCGACATCGCCTCCACCGGCAGCTCCACCACCGGCTCCTACATCGCGCGACATCATGCGCGCGCTGGCAACCATCGGCTCGCTGAGCAGCTCGCAGGTCAGCGACGCCGGCTTCGACGCGCTGGTGCAGGACACGCATACCAGCCTTGGCGGCGCGATCACGGCGCTCAACGCCGATGCCGGCGTGATGGGCGATCGGCAGACCACGCTGCAGACCGCGCAGGCCACGCTCGGCGACCAGGCGACCGCGCTGCAGGCCCAGCTTTCCGATGCGCAGGATGTGGACATGGCGCAGACCCTGTCGCAGCCTCACGCAGACCCAGACGCAACTGCAGGCGTCGTACCAGATCGATCAGCGGGCTCACGTCGCCTCTCGCTGGTCAAATACCTGAGCCCGATCGTCGGTCTGAAGCGCCGTGCTTCATCCTCCCTTAAGAAACCTGCGCGCAAGCTCGAACGAAGCCCACCAAAAACAGGCGGGCCCGTAACCCGTCTGTGCAACAAGGAAAACGGCGATGCCCCTGAACTCGGTCAACACCAACGTCGACGCCATGATCGCGCTGCAATCGCTCAACCTCACCGAACACGCAGCTCGCGGCGACGCAGAAGCAGATCTCCACCGGCTATCGCGTCGCCGACGCCACCGATGACGGCGCCGCCTATGCCGTGGCGCAGCGGGTGCGGTCGGACGTCGGCGCGCTGACCAGCGCGAACCAGCAGCTCGGCAACGTCGAGGGGCTGCTCTCCACCACGCTCTCCGGGCTGAACGACGTCTCCAACACGATGAGCAGCGCGCGCGACGTGCTGGTCAAGCTGGCGGACGGCAACACCCAGGGCACGCAGCGCACGCAGTACATCCAGCAGTACCAGTCGCTGCTCGCCAACATCAAGACCTTCTTCCAGGACGCCGACTACAACGGCAAGACGCTGATCGGCAACATGACCGGCAGCGCCGGCACCTTCGGCGGCGTCGCGGTGGTGCGCAACGAGGTCGGCGCCACCTACGGCATCGCCACCTTCGGCGGTTCGGCGTTCTTCGGCTCGATCAACTTCACGTCCACGCAGCTCAACGGCGCCGCCACGGTGGCCGGCCTGATCGGCACCGGCACGGGCGCGCACGTTCATCAACATGGTGAACTCGCTCGGCAACGAGCTGAACACGTACGGCGCGGCGACCAACTACGTCAGCAACCAGATCACCTACAACAGCGACAAGATCGACGGCGATGAAGAACGGCCTCGGCGCGCTGGTCGATGCCAATCTGGCGCAGGAATTGGCGATGCTGACCTCGCTGCAGATCCGCCAGCAGCTCGGCACGCAGGCGCTGTCGATCGCCAACCAGGCGCCGCAACAGCCTGCTCTCGCCTGTTCACGCTGAGCGCGCCGCCGGCCGGCGGCGCGCCGGCCGGCGCCTCACGCTCTGCGCGGGGCGCCCGCGCCCCGTCACGTTGGTTCGCGAGGGCGGATGTCCACGCTGGTTCTGGAACTGCGCCAGGGCGAGACGATGATCGTCAACGGCGCGCCGATCCGCTTCCGCACGAAATCGCGCATCGAGCTGACCGCACACGCGCGCTTCCTGTTCGGCAAGCAGATCATGGCGCCGGACGAGGCGGACACGCCGGCGCGGCGGATCTATTTCGCCCTGCAGTCCGCCTATATCGGCACCGACGAGGAGCGCGCGCGCGGCCTCGGCTCGGCGCGCGCGCTGATCGGCGAGTTCACCGCCGCCACCACCTCGGCCCTGGTGCGCGAAATCCTCGAGCGGGCGCTGGCGCTCGCCGAGGCCGACGACTGCTACCAGGCGCTGAAGCTCGCGCGGCGCATCATCCGCCACGAAGACGCGGTGCTCGGCCGCGACGCGCAGCGGCGTGAGCGCCGCCGACGCAGACGCAAGGAGGCTGCAAAATGCACCAGGCCTACGCGCACCGCAGAACGCCCTGAAGGCCTATGCCGCGTCGGCGGCGGCGCGCGATCCGCGCGAGCAGGAGGCCGACGTGTTCCGCCGCGCCAACGCGATGCTGCGCGCACGGCGCAGGATGACCGGCGGACACGACGCGGGTGCGCGCGCTCGCCGACAACGCCCGGCTCTGGCACGCGGTGATCGACCTGCTGCAGGACCCGGCAAACGCGCTGCCGGCGCCGCTGCGCGCCGCGATCGTCTCGGTGGGGCTGGCGGTGCAGCGCGAGATGCGCAAGGAGACGCCGGATGTCGGCTTCCTGGTCGCGGTGAACGAGAACATCGCCGCCGGCCTGTCGGCCACCGCCTGAGGGCGGCGCGCATGAGCGGCATCGGCCGGCATCGTCTCGCTGTTCGCCGCACTCGCCGGCGCGGCGGCGACCCGATCCTCAACGCGCTCTACGGCGGCGCACGAGCGGCCGGCGGCAACCCGGTCCAGGCGCTGCAGGCGCCGCAGCAGAACCAGACCCAGGACGTCGCGGCGACCGCCGCGCAGCCCGCAGTCGCCCGCGACATCGCCGCGTTCGAGCCGCGGTGAGCACGGCCGCCAGCCCGCGACGCTGCTGAACAATCCCACCGTCCTGAAGGTGCTGCTGACCGCCAACGGCTCGAGCGACCAGGCCGGCTACACGGCGCTGGCGCAGAAGGCGCTGCTGTCCGATCCGTCCGATCCGAAGTCGCTGGTCAACCAGCTCTCCGACACGACGCTGGAAGACCGTCGCGCAGACCTACGAGTTCGCGACCAAGGGACTGTCGGTCTCAGCGACCCGAAGGTGCTCAGCCACCATCGCCAACGGCTATGCCGAAGTGCAGTGGCGCCAGTCGCTCGATGCCGACCACGCCGGGGCTGTTCGAATGCGCTGACGTTCCTCGCCGAGGCGTCCACGATCACCTCGGTCGACCAGATCCTCGGCGATCCGATCATGCGCAGCGTCGTCACGACCGCGCTCGGCATCCCCGAGCAGATCGCCTTCCAGGACCTCAGCCGCGCAGGAGAAGGCGATCACCTCGCAGATCGACATCACGCAGCTTCCAGGAACCGAAGTTCGTCACCAGCATCACCGACCAGCTACCTGCTGGCGATGCAGCAGCAGCAGCGCGACGCACGACGGCGCCGAGCATCGAGAGCCTCGCGGCCCAGGCGCAGGGGCTGATCGTCTAGCGCGTGCGCGGCAAGAGCGCCGCGCGCGTCGGTCCAGGAGGGACAGGATGAGTGCACTCATGCTGAACCGCGACGTCGACGACCTGCTGCGCCAGATCCGCGGGCTGGTCGGCGGGCGGACGGGTGGCGGCGGCGCGCCCGCTGCTGAGCGCGGTGCAGCGCCTCGCCGAACCCACGCCGGAGATGTGGGAGCTGGAGGCGCGGCTGCTGCTGCGCGAGGGCCGCGCGGCGGAGGCGTTCGCGGTGCTCGACCGCGCGCTCGCGCTGCGGCCGGACATCGGTGTCGCTGCTGCTCTGCCGCGCCGGCGCGCGGGCCCGGATGGGGCGAACTCGCGCTGGCGGCGGCCGACGCGGCCGAGGCCGTGCTGCATGCGACCCGGCGATGCCGGAGCCAAGGCGCTGCTCGGCGCGGTGCTGCTGGAACTCGGCCGGGCCGACGGATGCGCGCGCCTGTCTCGCCGAGGCGCTGCGCGCCGTGCCGCAGGACCTCGACGCGCGGCTCGCGCTGGCGCGGGCGGAGGAGACGCTGGGCGACTGGCGGGGCGGCGCTGGCCACGCTTGCGGGCCGGGATCGCGCTCGCGCCCGCAGCGCATCCGCCTGCGCACCGCGGCGATCCTGCTGCTGGTCAAGCGCGAGGCGTTCGCCGAGGCGGTGGCAATGGCGACCGCCGGCCCGCGCCGACGGGGCGGCCGATGCCTGCGTGCTCGGCCTGCTCGGCCACGCGCTGTCCAGCCTCGGCCGCCACGACGAGGCGAGCGGCGCGTATGCCGAGGCGCTGAAGCTCGCGCCGGAGGACCCGTATGTGCGCCATCTCGTGGCCGCGGCCGGGCTGGTCCCCGATCTCGGCCGCGCGCCGCCCGACTATGTGCGGGTGGTGTTCGATGGCTATGCGACGCGCTTCGACGCGCACCTGATGGGGCTCGGCTACCGCATCCCCGGCCTCGTGCGCGCGATCGTCGCGGCGACACCGCCGGAGGAGCGCGCCGGAACCGGGCCAGTGCTCGACCTCGGCTGCGGCACCGGGCTGATGGCGGTGGCGCTCTCCGACCTGCCGCTCGGCCCGATCGTGGGCGTCGATCTCTCGCGCGGCATGCTCGCCGCCGCGGCGCGAGCGCGGCCTCTATGCCGAGCTGCATGAATGCGACATCGAAGGCGTTCCTGGCCGCCGAGCCGCGCCGGTTCGCGCTGCTGCTGGCCGGCGACGTGCTGCCCCTATTTCGGCGACCTCACGCTCCTGCTGCGCGGCGCGGCGGCGCGGCTGGCGCCGGGCGGGCGGTTCATCTTCTCGACGGAGGCGCTCGGCGAGCGCGGCGGCGGACTGCCCGGCTGGCAGCTCGGCAAGCAGGGGCGCTATCGCCACGGCGCCGGCCACATCGCGGCGCGCGGCGGCGGCGGCCGGCCTGGCCGTGGAACAGTTGCGGCCCGGAGGTGGTGCGCTACGAGGGCGATGCCCCGGTTCCGGGGCTGCTCGCGGTGCTGCGGAGCGCGGGCCGATGAGCCGCCCGGTGCAGATGGCGCTCGAACGCCTGCAGGCCGGCGACCGTCGACGGCGCCCTCGCCGCCCTCCCCGACCCCGCGGGCGCGGAGGAGCATGCGGTTGCCGGCATGGTGCATCTGGCCGCCGGCGACTGGGCGGCGGCGCGGGCGGCGCTGGCGACGGCGCTCGGCGCTCGGCGAGGCCGGACCGGTGACGCTGCTGAACCTCGCACTGGCCGAGGATCGGCTGGGCCTGGACGGCCGGGCGCGGATGCGCGCGGTGGCCGCGCTGTGGCCGCAATGGGACGAGCCGCGGCTGCGGCTCGCGGAAAGCTTTCGCCGCGCCGGCGACGACGTCGGCGGCGCTGGCGGAATACGCGCGCACGCTCGCGCTCAACCCGGACCGGGCCGAGGCGCTGCTGGGGCTGGCGGTGCTGCATCTCGGCGCGCGAGGAGGCGGCGCCGGCCGCTGCCGCTGCTGCTGCGGCTGTGCGCCCTCGCGCCGGACCACGCCGAGGCCTGGGACGCGCTCGGGCATCGCGCGGCGGCAGACCGGCGATCCGGCGGCGGCCGAGGCGGCGTTCGCGATGGCGCAGCGCCTGCGCCCGGCGCAGGCCTCGCTTCGCCCTGCGCCGCGGCGACGCCGCCTATGCGGCAGGCGGCGGCGAGCGGGAACTGGCGCGGCTGGAAGTGGCCTGCGTGCGCGACCCGCTGGACATCGTGCAGATGACCGCGCGCGGCGCGCTGCTGCACCGGCTGGGCCGGCTCGACGCGGCGGCGGACGTGCTCGGCGCGGCGGCGGCGCTCGCGCCTGACGCGCCCGAGCCGGCCGCGGCGCTCGCCGCCTGCCTCGTGCAGGCGAACCGCATGAGCCTCGCGGTGCCGGCGCTGCGGCGCGCCGCGGCGCTGGCGCCGGACGATTTCATCCTGCAGAACAACCTCGCCGTCGCGCTGACCCGCATCCACAGCTACCGCGAGGCGCGCGAGCTGCTCGACGGGCTGATCGCCGCGCATGGCGCGCGCGCGCCGTTCCTTTGCAACCTCGCCAATGCGCTGGTGTGCCTGGGGCTGCAGGACGAGGGCGTCGAGGTCGCGCGGCGCGCGACCGAGCGGGCGCCGGGCATGCACCTCGCCTGGCGGACGCTCGCCGGCGCCCTCACCTATGCCGGCGGCGCATCCGCGGAGCACCCTGCGCGCCCTCGCCGAGCGCGCGGCGGCGACCCTGCCGCGCGGGCGCGCCGCGCCGCCGGTGGCGCGCGATCCGGAGCGGCGGCTGCGGCTCGGGCTGCTCTCGGCGACGCTGAAAACGCATCCCGTGGGCTGGCTCACCGTCGCCGGGTTCGAGACGCTCGACCCGCGCGCGTTCGAGATCGTCTGCCTGGGGCAGGAGCCGGGCGGCGACGCGCTGCAGCGCCGCTTCGCCGCCATCGCCGCCGGGTGGCACGTCGTCACCGGCAAGCCGGCCGAGGAGGTGGCAGCCACGATCCGCGGCCTCGGCATCGACGTGCTGATCGACCTCAGCGGCTGGGGCGACCAGGGCATGCTTGCCGCCTGCGCCGAACGCCCCGCGCCGTTGCAGATCAAATGGGTCGGCATGCAGAGCGCACTCCACCGGCATGCCGCGAGATCGACTGCTTCCTCACCGACCGCTGGGAGACGCCGCCGGGCTTCGAGCCGCTTCTACACCGAGCGCCTGCTGCGCATGCCGGACGGCTACGTGGTCTACAGCCCGCCGCCGGACGCGCCGGACCCCGGGCCGCTGCCGGCCGCCGAGCGCGGCGCATGGATCACCTTCGGCTGCTTCAACAACCTCGCCAAGATCACGCCGCGCGTCATCGCCACCTGGGCCGCGATCCTGCGGCGCGTGCCGGACGCGCGGCTGCGTGCTGAAGGCGCACCAGTTCTCCGACGCGCCCACCGCCGAGCGCATCCGCGCCGCCTTCGGCGCGCACGGCATCGACGCCGCGCGGCTGGAGCTGCGCGGCAGCACGCAGCCTGCGCGAACAGCTCGCGCAGCACCGCGCGATCGACATCGTGCTCGACCCGTTCCCGTACACCGGCGGGCTGACGACCTGCGAGGCGCTGTGGATGGGCGTGCCGGTGCTGGCGCTGGCGGGCGAGAGCTTCGCCGCGCGCCATTCCACCAGCCATCTCAGCAATGCCGGGCTCGCCGACTGGATCGCGGCGGACACGGCGGAGTATGTCGAGCGTGCGGTCGCCTGGGCCGCCGACCGGCCCGGGCTGGCGCGGCTGCGGGCCGAGCTGCGCGCGCAAATGGCGGCGAGCCCGCTCTGCGATGCGCCGCGGTTCGGGCGCCATCTGGGCGCCGCGCTGCGCGGCGCGTGGCGCGAGGCGTGCGCACGGCCATGAGCGACGCGCTGCCGCTCGTCGACGTGAATCTGTTCGTCCACAACGGCGCCGCGACCGATCGCCGCCGCGATCGAGAGCGTGCTGTCGCAGACCTGGCCCGCACTGCGGCTGACGGTGATCGACAACGCCTCCACCGACGCCACGGTCGCGATCGCGCGCGACTACTGCGCGGCCGAGCCCCGGATGCGGCTGCACGCGCGCGCGGCAGAACGCCGGCGCGGTCGCCAATCTGCAGCGCGCGCTCACGGCCGGCGACGCCGATTTCGTGCTGCCGAAAACCGCCGACGACCTGCTGGCGCCGGGCTTCGTCGCGCGCGTGATGGCGGTGATGCTGGCCGAACCGCACTGCGCGATGTGCCACGCGGGCGGGCTGGTGTTCACCGGCGCCGGCACGGTGCGCGGCGTCTATCCCGCGTCGCACCGGCTGCACGCGGTCGGCGACGACCCGATCGCGCGCGCCTGCACGGTGATGGAGCACTATGCGAGCGCGCCGAGCTTCTGGGGCATCTATCGCCGCGACGCGCTCGAACGCCTCGCGCCGCTGCGCTACACCTCGGGCTACGATCACGTCATGCTCGCGGAACTCGCGCTGTATGGCGAGATCCGGCACGTGCCGGACCTGCTCTATCTGCGCCGCGATCCCGGCAAGCCGGTGCTGCAGATCGCCCGCGCCTCGACCGAGGCGGCGCAGCGCGGGCTGCCGCTCGACAACGCGCTGACCGATCTGCGCTGGATGACGCCGCGCATCGCCAACGCCTACGCGCATGTGGACCTGTTCGCGGTGGCACGGCTCGACCTCGCGCAGCGCACCGCGCTGATGGAGGCGGCGCCGCGCATCTTCCGCGCCCGCTGGCTGCCGGGGCTGCGGCAGGAGGCGGCGGGGTTCCTGCGCGCCCTGCCCGCGCTCGTGGCCGAGGCGGCGCGGCTGCCGCCCGCCTTCGCCGCGTGGCGGCGCCAGCGCATCGCCGAGGTGCTGACGGCGATCGAGGCGATCGTGCCGGAGGCCGACGCCGCCGCGCACCGCGCCCTCGCGGCGTGAGGTCAGTAGCCGCGCGCGAGATCGACCCGGTTCGGCAGCGCCGCACCCGCACGCCACGCGCGCAGGTTCGCGAACAGGATGGCGAGGCTGCGGGCGGAATAGGTCACCGGATCGTCGCAGGAGACGTGCGGCGTGACGATCAGGTTCGGCGTGCGTCCAGAGCGGATGGCCGTCCGGCAGCGGCTCGGGCGTGACCACGTCGAGCACCGCGCCGGACAGCCGCCCCTGCGCCAGCGCCTCGCACAGCGCGTCCTGCGCCAGCAATTCGCCGCGCCCGATGTTCACGAGCCCCGCCTGCGCCGGCAGCAGCGCGAGCCGGCGGCGGTCGATCAGGTGGCGCGTCGCCGGCGTCAGCGGGCAGGCCAGGACCAGGATGTCGGCCTGCGGCAGCAGCGTGTCGAGCGCGGCCGCAGGCGCCACGGCGTCGAAATCCGGATGCGGCCGGCCGCTCGTGTTGACCCCGGTGGTGTGCATGCCGAGCGCGCGCAGCGCCCGCGCGCCGGCGCTGCCCAGGTCGCCGGTGCCGACGATGAGCGCGCGCTGCCCGGCCAGGGTGGCGCTGTGGATCGGCTGCCAGCGGCCGGCGCGCTGCGCGGCGCACAGCGCCGGCATGCGGGCGGCCAGCATCAGTGCCGCCATCGCCACGTATTCGCCCGCCTTCGGCCCGTGCGTGCCGCGGTTGTTGAGCAGCGACGACACCGTCCGGCAGCCAGTCGAACGGCGCGAGCGCGTCCACGCCGGCCGCGTTGACGAACACGAGCCGCAGCCGCGGGGCGGTGAGCGGATGCAGACGGCGCAGCACCGGAGGCGGCGCCACCAGCAGCTCCATCGTCGCCTCGGCGGCGGCAAGCCCGTCCGGGCCGGCGGCGAAGCTGACCGCGTGCGGCGGCTCCCCCTCGGCCGCTGCCTGCCATTGCGCCGCGGTGATGGCGAAGGCGGGATCGGCCGGGTCGTTCTGGACATGGACGCGCATGGCGTCAGCCCATCAGGAACCACAGCCGGAACAGCAGCCCCTCGCTCCATGCCCGCCGCCGCAGCCCGCCGTCGCGGAGTGCCGCGAGCCGGGGCCGCACGCCGCCCGCCAGCGCCTCCTGGAGCATCGCGATCTCGCCGCGCGCGGCCGGCGTCAGCACCTCGCCATGCGCCGCGAGCGCGTCGAGGTGGCGGCGGAAATCGGCCATGAACGGCGCCGGCCCGCGGCGGATCGCGGCGAGCGCCCGGCGCGGCCAGGACCCCGGCGCGCCGACCACGTTGCCGCCGTGCTGGCGATACAGGATCACCGGCTCCGCATCCGTCAGCACGCGCCCGCCGGCCGCCGCGACCAGCAGGTAGCACCACCAGTCGTGCAGGGCGCCGGAGGGCGGCCGGCTCGCCGCCACCAGCAGCGCCGCCGCGCGGTTCAGCAGCACGGTGCAGCCGGTGGCGATGTTCTGGGTCAGTGCGGCCGGAAAGCGCGGGCGCGGGCGGCAGCGGCGGCGAGAGGCCGATGCGGCGCAGCCCGCGATCGACCAGCACCTGCCGCGCGCAGTACATCGCCGGCACGCCGCCCCCGATGTCACGCAGGGCGGCGACGCCGCGCGCCAGCTTCTCCGGCAGCCACACATCGTCCTGGTCGGCGAAGGCGGCGAAGTCGGTGGGCGCCAGCTGCGGCGCCGCCCGGCGCAGCAGCGCCATGAAACTGCCCAGCACGCCCAGCCGTCCCGCAGGGTCAACGATCTGCTCGCAGCCGCCGCCGTCGGCGAACGCCTGCATGGTCGCGACGGTCGCGTCGCTCGACCCGTCGTCGCGCCACAGCAGCCGCCAGTCGGCATAGGTCTGGGCGCGCAGGCTCGCCAGCAGGTCGGCGAGGTAGCCGCCGCCGTTGTAGGTGGAGAGCAGGATGCTGACCCGGGCCGCGTCCACGATCATTGCACGATGGCAGCCACCGTCCGCGCGACGCTCTCCTCCCAGGGCGGCAAGGCGCACGCCGAACGTCGCCTCCAGCCGGCCGCAGTCGAGCCGCGAATCGGGCGGCCGCCGCGCCGGTGTCGGCCAGTCGGCGGTCGTGATCGCCGCGACCTCCGGCCGGGGACGGCCATGGCGCGCCGCCGCGTCGAACACCGCGCAGGCGAGCCCGTGCCACGTCGTCTCGCCGCTGCCGGCGGCGTGGTAGATGCCGGCGGCGGTCGAGGACGGCTGGAGATCGGCGATCGCGAGGATCGCCGCCGCGAGGTCGGCCGCCGCGGTCGGGCAGCCGCGCTGGTCGGCCACCACCCGCAGATGCGCCGTGCGCTGCGCCGCGTTCAGCATGGTGAGCACGAAATTCTTCCCCGCCGGCGCATAGACCCAGGCCGTGCGCAGGATCACCGCGCGCGCGCCCGAGGCCAGCACCGCCTCTTCGCCCGCCAGCTTGCTCGCGCCGTAGACGCCGGTCGGGCAGGTCGGGTCCTGCTCGACATAGGGTGCGCCCTTGAGCCCGTCGAATACGTAATCGGTCGAAACGTGGATAAGCGGCACGCCGGCCCGCGCGCACCACTGCGGCGAGCAGCGGCCGGGCCGTCGCGATTGGCGCGCATCGCCGCGTCCGGCTCGCCGCTCGGCCTGATCGACCCCGGTATAGGCGGCGGCGTTGACGACCAGCGCGGGTGCCGCGGCGTCGAGCAGCGGCGCCAGCGTCTCCGGGCGGTCGAAGTCGAAGTCCGGCCGACCGACGCAGCGCACCGGCCGCTCCCCGGCGCGCTCGACGAGTGCCCGGGCAAGCTGCCCGCTGCCGCCGGTCACCAGGATCATACGCGGAACCAGATCGTCGCGCGGCGGCTGAGCGGCGGCAGGCGCGCGTCCTTGTCCGAGAGCACCGGCGGCCCGACCCGCACCGGGCCAGGGCAGCGCCAGATCGGGGTCGTTCCAGATCACGCCGCGCTCGGCCGCCGGGTCGTAGCCGGCGGTGACCTTGTAGAGCACGTCGGTCGTCCGGCTCGAGCGTGCAGAACCCGTGCAGGAACCCGCCGGGGATCCAGAGCTGGCTGCCCGTTCTCGGCACTCAGCTCGGCGGCCACGTGGCGGCCGTAAATGCGGCGAGCCGTGGCGGATGTCCACCGCGACGTCGAGAATCGCGCCGCGCAGGCAGCGCACCAGCTTGCCCTGCACGCTGGGCGCGATCTGGCAGTGCAGGCCGCGCACCGTGCCCGCCTGCGACGGAGTGGCTCTGGTTGTCCTGCACGAACGGCGCCGGCGATGCCCGGCCTCGGCGAACCGCGCCGCGTGGAACGTCTCGGAGAAATAGCCGCGCGGGTCGGCGAAGCGGCGCGGGGTGAGCAGGATCACGTCGGGAATCGCAAGGCGCTCGACGTTCATCCCAGCCCCTCAGCCGTGCGCGCCGTCGGCGAGCTCCGCCAGCACGCGTCCGAGCTCGGTCTTGCCCAGCGCGCGCGCATGCCTGCGCAGCGCCGGCGCGTCGATCCAGCCCATGCGGAACGCGACCTCCTCCGGGCAGCCGACCAGCATGCCCTGGCGCGACTGGATGGTCTGCACGAAGGTCGCCGCCTGCAGCAGGCTATCCGGCGTGCCGGCGTCGAGCCAGGCGCAGCCGCGGCCGAGCCGCTCGACGCTGCAGGTTGCCCTCCTCGAGATAGACCCGGTTGAGGTCGGTGATCTCCAGCTCGCCGCGCGCCGAGGGGCGGACCTGCGCGGCGACCATCGGCAGACCCGCTCGTCGTAGAAATAGAGCCCGATCACCGCCCAGTTGGACGGCGGGGCCGCCGGCTTCTCGACGATGTCGACGCGCGCGGCCTTCGGCGTCCATGCTGACCACGCCGTAGCGTTCCGGATCGCGCACCTGATAGGCGAACACCGTCGCACCGCGCGGGCGCGCCGCCGCCGTGCGCAGCAGCATCGAGAGATGGTCGGCGAAGATCAGGTTGTCGCCGAGCACCAGCGCGCAGGGCTCGCCCGCGAGCCAGTCGCGCGCCGATCAGGAACGCCTGCGCCAGCCCCTCGGGCCGCGGCTGCTCGGCATAGGCGAAGCGCACGCCGATCGCCTCGCCGTCGCCGAGCAGGCGGCGGAACTGCGGCAGGTCGGCGGGCGTGGAGATGACCAGGATGTCGCGGATGCCGGCCAGCATCAGCACCGACAGCGGATAGTAGATCATCGGCTTGTCGTAGACCGGCAGCAGCTGTTTCGACGACGCAAGCGTCATCGGGTGCAGCCGCGTGCCGGAGCCGCCGGCCAGGATGATGCCCTTCGCGCGTCATGCCGCCGCCTGCCCCAGCCGCTGCCCGGCGTAGCGGGCGCTGCGGATCGCCTGCCACCAGTCGCGCCTGTCGAGATACCAGTCGATGGTGCGGGCGAGCCCCGCCTCGAAATCGTGCGGCGCGCGCCAGCCGAGCGCCGCCTCGCTGCGCGCGGGGTCGATCTCGTAGCGGAAATCGTGCCCCGGCCGGTCGGTGACGAAGCTGATCAGCCGCGCGCGCGGGCCGGCCGCATCGGGCAGGCGCGCGTCGAGCGCGGCGCAGATCGCCCGCACCACGGCGAGATTGCTGCGCGGCTGGCGCGCGCCGATGGCGTAGGTCGCGCCGGGCTCGCCGCGCTCCAGCACCCGCACCAGCGCGGCGGCGTGATCCTCGACGAAGATCCAGTCGCGCTGGTTGCTGCCGTCGCCATAGACCGGCAGCGTCCGGCCTTCGAGCGCGTTGAGCGTGACCAGCGGGATCAGCTTCTCCGGAAACTGCCACGGCCCGTAATTGTTGGTCGTGTTGCTGACGATCGTCGGCAGGCCGTAGGTGTGGTGCCAGGCGCGCACGAGATGGTCGGAGGCCGCCTTGCTCGCGGAATAAGGGCTGCGCGGGTCGTAGGGCGTCGTCTCGGTGAACGGCGCATCGCCGGGGCCGAGGGCGCCGAACACCTCGTCGGTGGAGACGTGGTGGAAGCGGAACGCGCCGCGCCGCGGCGGCGGCAGCGCGGCCCAGTAGGCGCGCGCCGCCTCGAGCAGGACGCAGGTGCCGACGACGTTGGTCTGGACGAACGCGCGCCGGCCCGTCGATCGAGCGATCGACGTGGCTCTCGGCCGCCAGGTGCATCACCGCGTCCGGCTCGATGCGCGCGAAGACCTGCTGCATGGCGGCGGCATCGGCGATGTCGGCGCGGATCAGCGTGTGCCGCGGGTGCGTGCCGCGCCTCCTCCAGCGCCTCCTCGCTGGCGGCATAGGTGATCTTGTCGACGTTGACGATGCTGTGGTCGGTGGCGCGGATCACGTGGCGAACCACGGCGGAACCGATGAAACCGCATCCGCCGGTCAGCAACAGCCGCATTCGCTCCTCAACCGGTTGGTCGCGCGTTCGCGGAAGCAGTCTGCTACCTTGGCAGCACGGATCGGGACCGGCAATCCCCGCAGTGGTTGGGCCGGCGCGGGGATCGACTGTCCGTCGATATTGACATCGCAGGGCAACAAAGGCGGCGCATGATCCCGGGGCTGAGCGATACGGTGGAGGCACGGCTTGCGGCAATTCTGACGCCGGAGGTCACCGCCTTCGGCGCCGAGCCGGATTCGGGCACGGAATTTTTCTTCTATACCGGCCGGGACGCCGAGTCCGCCGCAATCGGCGTGGAAGTAACGTCCGGGCCGGAAATCACGCTTGTCGTCACCGACCCCGCCCGTCCGGCCGGCCGGGTTCGCATTCAGACCGGTGGTAACGGTCATCTTGTCTATATTGACAATCGAGCCGCGAACGGCAGCCTGCATGCCAATATTCGCCTCGCCGGCGGCGACTCGGCTGTCATCTTCAATGACATCGGCCCCGGCTATGTCGGGCTCGGCGACGTGTTCCTGCGCTCGGACGGGCAGTTCCTGTTCTGGGGCCGGGGTGCCACCGCGGTTGCGTGCAGCGTGGAGATCGAGGGCAGCGGCCAGGGCGTCGTCATCGGCGACGATGCGCTGATCTCGAACGGTGTGTGGATCCGCAATCACGACATGCACCCGCTGCACGATCTCGCCACCGGCGCGCGCATCGGCCGGCCGCCGGTGAGCACCGTGCTGGAGCGGCATGTCTGGCTCGGGCAGGAATCGCTGCTGCTGGGCTGCGAGCGCATCGGCATGGGCACCGTGGTCGGCGCGCGCTCGCTCGTGAAGGGGCGCGTGCCGCCGCGCGTCGCGGTCGCCGGCACGCCGGCGCGCGTGCTGCGCGAGGGCATCAGCTGGGGTCGTGACATGACCGGGATGACCGCCGCCGAGCGGCGCGCCGTCGGCCTGTCGGCACACCTGGACGCACAGGATTCATGAGTTGCGGCGGGTGTTTAGTTGCAGAAGCGTCGCCCCCTCACTAAGAAGTGTGCATCGAGCGCAGGGCCGGGAGAGAGATTTGCAACCGTCCGACTATTTTCCGCATGTGGATGTGCTTGCTGCAGGCAATGCGCATCAACCGCGAGCGGTTAAACGGACGCTCGAAGATCGCAATCGATGCCGAGATTGTTGCGACGGATTCTGCAATGCGTGGCGATCGCAACTGCCGTTCTCGGCAGAGTTCTATCGGGGCACCTATCCCGACATCGCGGAGGCGGCCGCGGCCGGGCGCATCTCCGGACCTGCACCGCCACTTCGTCGAAACCGGGTTCTTCGAGGGCCGGCTGGGTGCGCCGCCGCCGGTGGACGAGACGTTACTATCGCGGCATCTACAAGGACGTTGCAGCGGCGATCGCGCGCGGCGACATGGACTCCGGCGCCGAGCACTATCTGCGCTCGGGCGCGGCCGAGGGGCGGGTGCCGAGCGCCGAGCTCGAAGCCGGAAATCGATGGCTGGATGAGCGTGCTCCGCGTCGCGACGCTTGAGGCGTGAGACGTGACGGAGGGGCCGAGCCGGAAGATGCGCGACGAACTGAAACGGGTGCATCGCCTGCTGTGCTCGCCCTTCGTGGACGAGGCGGCGTTCCACGCGGCGCTTGGCGCCGGGCGCGGCGACATCAGCACCGTGGCGCGCTATCTCGCCCTTCCGGTGCTTGAAGCGGCCGGCTCTGTCGATCTATTTCGACCGCGAGTTCTATTTCGCCGCCAATCCCGACTGTTCGAGCGCGATGGACGATCCGCTGCTGCACTTCCTCGCCGAAGGGTTCGGCGAGCTGCGCTCGCCGCACCCGCTGATCGATCTCGCTCACATCGTGCGCGAGGACCCCGCGACGCTCGGCGAGCCGCCCGATCTCGGCGCGCTGCTCGATCTGCTGGAATACGACCTCGCCGCGCCCTCGCCCTATTTCGATCCCGGCCTGGTACGCCGAGAGCCTCGCCCATGCCGGCCCGCCGCGCGGGCAGTTGCGCCATTTCCTCGCCGGCGGGCTGGCGGAGGGGCGGCGGCCGAATCGCTGGCTCGATCCCGACTGGTACGCGGCCCAGCACGACGATGTGCCGAAGGACCGCTACGGGGCACTGCGGCATTTCCTGCTGGTCGGCGACGCCGCAGGGGCGCGCGGCGGGACCGGCCTTCGACGGGAAGCTGTATCGGCGCCGCTATGTCGACGTCGCCGATGCCGGCGTGCCGCCGCTGCGCCATTACCTCACCAACGGGCGGCGCGAGGGCCGCCAGCTTCCCGTCGAGCGGCTGGCGCCGCTGCCGGGCCCGGCCGCGCCGGGTGCCGCGGTGCCGGTGGCGGCGCCGATGCCGATCGACCCCGCCAGGCCGCGGTCGAACTACGCGGCGATGCGCCGGCTGCTCGACGAGGACGCAGCAGGTGCGCAAGGACGCGGTCGTGCCCGCGGCAGCCGGACGCTGGCGAGGGGCCGCGGCGACCTCGCCCGCTCGCGTTTCCCGCCGTGGCCGCCCCGCTGCTGTCGATCCTTATGCCCGCCTACAACGAATTCGCAGCACACGGTGGCCTGCCTGCGCTCGATCGCCGCCGCCCCGCCGGCCGCGCCGTTCGAGGTGGTGCTGGCCGACGACGCTTCGCCCGATCCGGCGATGGCGCGGTTCGCGGCGGTGCCCAATCTGGTGCATGTGCGCCAGCCGCGGCAATGTCGGCTTCGTGCGCAATTGCAACGCCGCCTGGGCGCGCTGCCGCGGCGAGTACGTGCTGCTGCTGAACAACGACGCGCGCGTGCTGCCCGGCGCGATCGACCGCATGCTCGCCGCGCTGGAGGCGGATGCGACGCTCGCCGCGGTCGGCCCGAAGCTCGTCTATCCCAACGGGCGGCTGCAGGAAGCCGGATGCTTCATCCGTCCCAACGGCGAGGGCGCGATGGTCGGGCTGTTCGGCGACCCGAAGGGCCGGGTTCTGCCGCGACCGCGACGTGACCTACTGCTCCGGCGCCGCGCTGATGCTGCGCCGCGCGCCGGTGGGCGACGTGCTGTTCGATGAAGCCTTCTACCCGGCCTATTGCGAGGACGCCGATCTCTGCCTGCGTCTGATCGACGCCGGCTGGCGCGTGCGCTACGTCGCCGATGCGGTGGTCGTGCACTACCTCAGCGTCTCCACCAACCGCCAGGCGCCGGCGCGCAAGCTGCGCAACATCGCGCGCAACCAGCAGAAGCTTTCCGAACGCTGGGGCGAGCTGCTGGCGCGGCTCGACCGGGTGCGGCCGATCGCGTTCTACCTGCCGCAGTTCCACCCCACGCCCGAGAACGATTTCTGGTGGGGCGCGGGCTTCACCGAATGGACCAACGTGGTGCGCGCGCAGCCGAGCTATGCCGGACACTACCAGCCGCATCTGCCGGCCGATCTCGGCTTCTACGACCTGCGCACCGCCGGACGCGCTGGCGCGGCAGGCGAACTCGCCCGCCGCTACGGCATCGAGGGATTCTGCGTCTACTACTACAATTTCGGCAGCGGCAGCCTGCTCGGCGCGCCGCTCGACGTGGTGCGCGCCAACCCGGCGATGCCGTTCCACTGGTGCCTGTGCTGGGCGAACGAGAACTGGACCAAGCACTGGGACGGCGGCGACGCGCGAGATCCTGCTCGAGCAGAGCTACGACGCCGCGACGCTGGACGCGATCATCGGCGATGCGATCGCGCAGGCGGCCGATCCGCGCTACCTGCGCGTCAACGGCCGGCCGCTGTTCCTGGTCTACCGGCCGCTGCGCCTGCCCGATCCGCCCGCGCTTCGCCGCCGCCACGCGCGCGGCGTTCGTGCGCGCCGGTTTCCCAGGCGTGCATCTGGTTTATGTCGAGAGCATGGAAGCGGTGGACAAGCGCCTGCGCCCGGTCGATTTCGGCTTCGACGCCTGCGTGGAGTTTCCCCGCACGGCCGCGCCGCGCCGGCGGAGGCGGCGGCCGAGATCATCAAGCCCGACTGGAGCGGCTACCGCTACGACTACCCGCGCACCGTGCTGGCGTTCTGCGGCCGCGAGTCGGTGCCGTACACGCGCTATCCCGCGGTGTTCCCGAGCTGGGACAACACGCCGCGCCAGCCGCAGAACGGCACCAGCTTCGACGGCGCGACGCCCGAGGCGTTCCGCGTCTTCGTCGAAGAGAAGATCGAGGAAGTGCGCCAGGTCCTCATGGGCGACGAGCGGCTGCTGTTCATCAACGCCTGGAACGAATGGGCGGAGGGCGCGCATCTGGAACCCGATACCGGCTTCGGCCATCGCTGGCTGGAAGCGATGCGCGACGCGCTCGACGTGAAGGGCTGGCGCTGATGCCGGAGCTCGATCAGGTCCCGGTCACGCTCATCGGCCACCCGTTCGCGCCGATCGGCATGGGCGAGCAGTTGCGCAGCCACATCGCCGCATGCGCACGGTGCGGATTCCCTTCGGCGTGCTCGACATCTTCCGCTACGCGCAGCGCGCCGACGCGGCACACCACACCCTGATCGACGCGCATGAGCGCACCGCGCCCGCCGGTGGCATCCGCGTCTTCCACATCAACGGCGACGAGGTGGATGCGGTCATTGCCGCCTTCGAGGCAGCGCGGCGGCGATTTCGCGGCCGGCTACAACGTCATCGTCCCCGCCTGGGAGCTGCCGACCTATCCGAAGCTCTGGGCGCAGCGGCTCGCGCGCTTCGACGAGGTGTGGGCGCTCTCCGGCTTCATCCAGGCGAGCCTGGCCGCGGCGGGCATCACCAGCCACCTCGTCGGCCAGTCGGTGGAGACCGAGCCGGGCGGCTGCTTGCCGCGGCGCGCCTTCGGGATTCGCGAATCGGCCTTCGTCCTGCTGCACTCCTTCGACCTCTCCTCCTACGCCGACGCGCAAGAACCCGGAGGCGGTGCTGACGCTGCTGCGCCGCCTGCGGCGGGAGGCGCCGTTCCTCGATGTCCAGCTCGTGCTGAAGGTGAAGGAGATCGAGCGGGACGCGGCCGCGTGGGCCGAGAGCTTCGCCACCGAGGCGACGTGAAGGTGATCGACACCCCGCTCGACACGCTCGCCACGCGCAGTCTGCTCGCCGCCTGCGACTGCTTCGTCTCGCTGCATCGCGCCGAGGGGTTCGGCCGCGGGCTCGGGTGAGGCGATGGCGCTCGGGCGGCTCGCGCTCGGCACCGGCTGGTCCGGCAATGTCGATTTCATGACCGAGGCGAATTCGCTGCTGGTGCGCCATACACTGACCAAGGTGCCGGCCGAGCGCTACCCGCACTGGCAGGGCCAGCACTGGGCCGAGCCGGACCTCGATCACGCGCTGGCGCTGCTGCGTCCGGTGCTGGACGACCCCGCGCGCGGGCGGGCGATCGCGGCGCGCGGGCGGCGGGAGGTGCTGCGCGGCTTCGGCCATCGCGCCGTGGGCCTGCGCATTCTCGCCCGCCTGCAGGCGATCGTGGCCGAAAGCGCGAAACTCGTCGCGCCGCCGCTCGCCAGGCCCCCCCGCGCGCCAAGCGGGCCGCTCGCCAAGCCGGCCGCGCGCCGACGCCGGCTCGCCGCGCCAGCCTGACCCGATCTACCAGCGCCGCCAGCCGCCGTAGCCGCCATACCCACCGTACCCGCCGTAGCCAAACCCCACGCCGATCCCGACCGTCGGCCCGTACAGGATCGGCGGCGGCGGCGCGTAAACAACCGGGGGCGCGTAGGCGACCGGCGGCGGACAGCCGTAGCCGTAGGCCGGCGACGGCGCGCTCGGCATCGGCACCTGGTCGCCGGCGCCGGCCATGCACTGGGCATAGGTGACATCATACCGCTGCTGCATGCTGGCGCGGAGACCTGGGCGTTGCCGGCGCCGACCGCTGAGCCGGCCACGAGGCCCGTGCCGGCGCCGATCGCCGCCCCCACCCCGGCCGCACCGCCGGCCGCGCCGAACAGCGCCCCCGCCGCGGCGCCGAGGGCGGTGCCGATCGCCGCACTGCCGATCGCGCTGCGTCGCCGCCGCCCGGGCGTCACGTTGCCCGTGGACGCCATCGCCGTCGGGCGGCAGCGCGCATCATCGCCGAGGAACTGCTCGTAGCTCTTGCCCGGGCCGGGCATGGCGGCAAAGCTCGGCCCGGTCGGCGGGGCTCACGGCGCAGCCGGCCAGGCGGACCAGGCCGAAAAGCACAAGGGGGACGGCGGGCCTCAGCATCGGACGATATCCGCGCGCGAGTGGCGCGCACTGTTGACAATGCAAAAAGGGCGAACGCGTGGCAGGGTCAATGGTGCCAGCGTCACGAAGCGTGACGCCTCACGCGAGCAGGCTCGCTCGATCCGCGCCCGCGTCATCGGCATTCGCCCGCACCCGCGCGCCGAGCGCATGCGCGACCGCATTGCCGATCGCCGCCGCGGTCGGCCCATCGTCGCCTCGCCCAGGCCGAGCGGCGGTCGTCCGGGCGCCGAGCAGATCGACGTGATCTCCGGGATCTCGGAGAAGCGCAGGATGGGTACTCGGCCCAGCTCAGCGAGGTGACGCCGGCGCCGCCGAGCATCACCTGCTCCTTCAGCGCCATGCTGGCCGCATGCACGATCTGCCCTCGAGCTGGTTGCGCGCGCCGTCGGGGTTGATGACGCAGCCGCAGTCGGCGGCGCACCAGATCCGCTCCCAGCCGCACGTCGCGGTCCACCGCCACGGCGGCGACCACGGCGGCATAGGCGCTGCGGTTCTTGTAGCGCGCGAAGCCGAGGCCGAGCCCGCGCGCCGCTGCCGGCCGGCCCACGCCCGGCCCACCCCGCCATCGCCGCCGCGCGCTCCAGCACGGCGCGGGCGCGCGGGTCGGGCAGCAGCGCCAGCCGATAGGCGAGCGGGTCGGCCCCGGCGACCTCGGCCAGCTCGTCGAGAAAGCTCTCGATCGCGAACACGTTCACGCTCGCCCCCAGCGCGCGGACCGAGGAGGTCGCAGCACGCCGCGCTCGACCAGATGCAGCCGGATGAACGGCGCTCCCACGTCATAGAGCGGCACCGCGTTGCGCGTGGCGCTGCCGCCGAGCGCCACCGGCGCCTCGAAGGCGGGCGGCAGCGCCGGCGCGTCCGGCATCGCGAGGCGGGCGAGCGGGGCGCCGCCGCGCAGGACGTGACTGGGCTCCAGATCTCCGCCGACCAGCCGACCGGCCGCGGCATCCGCCCCGCCTCCAGCCCCGCCTCGAGCCGCACGACCATCGCCGGGCCGAGCGGCTCGAAGCCGAACTCGTCCTGGCGCCGCCATGCACGCGCACCGGCCGGCCCGCCGCGCCAGGGCCAGCATCGCCGCATCCCCCGCCGCATCCTCGGCCCGGCGGTGCCGAACGTGCCGGCACCGGGAACGTGGCGCAGCGTGATCGTATCCTCGGCCAGGCCGGTCGCGGCAGCGAGCACGGCGCGCAGCGGGAACAGGCCCGCGAACGCGTCCACACGGTCAGCCCCGTCGCGGGCTCCGCGAGCGCGAGGAGGAATCGATCGGCCGCATGGCTGACGATATAGGCCGCCCGCGTAGGTCGCGGCATGGCCCCCCGCCGCGGCGCGGCGTGGTCCGCCGATCGCTCGCTGGCCGGGGCGGTGAACAGCGCCTCCGCCTCGCTCTCGGTGGCGGGAATCTGCGGCCGCGCCTTCCCAGCGCGGCTGGCGGCCTCCAGCGCGGCGGGCGGCAACGTCCGCCCTGGCAACACGGCGGCGAAATCGCCGATCCTCACCCATTCGGCGCGGCGCTGGGCGACCGCCGCCTCGTCGATCCGGCCAGCCGCGCGCCCGGGCTGGGCTGGCCAGCACGCGGGCATGCAGCACGCCGGCGGCAGCAGGTCCTGCACCAGGCGCCGGGAAACAGCCGCGCAGGCAGGTCGCGGCGCGGCAGGTCGCGCCCGACGACCTGGAACGCCGTGGACGGTTTCGCCACCGCCGCCCCGGTCGCGTCGCGCGCCAGCGAAACCAGCGGCGCGAGCGTCACCGGCTCCGCCCGGTCGCCGCCCCTCGCGCAGCAATACGCCGTCCTCGACCGTGAGGTCGGCCGGCGCGCAGTTCAGCCGCCGCGCCGCCTCCGCCAGCAGCAGCGCGCGCACCTCGGCGCAGGCCTGCCGCACCGCGGTGCCGCTCATCTCGATCGGAGGCTGGAGGAGGTCGAGCCCTCGTCCGGCACCGCATCGGCGTCGCCGGTGACGAGATCGACGCGGTCCGGCGCCACGTCCAGCTCCTCGGCGGCGATCTGGGTCACCGCGGTCGCGATCCCCTGCCCCAGCTCGACCTTGCCGACGCTGAGCCGTACCGGCCCCGGCGGCAGCGCGAGCCAGCGATCCAGCCGCGGCGTGTCGCGCAGGCTGCCGGGCAGCTCGGTCATGCCTCGAGGCCCCGCAGCATGCGCCCGGCCCGCTGCACGGCGCGGATCATGCGGTTATGCGC
>CAVPIQ010000011.1:0-352115 GCA_963705035.1 uncultured Alphaproteobacteria bacterium
TGAAATGCAGCGCGGCGACTGGCGCGTGGCCATTGTTGAGAGGGTCAACGTACCATTCTTGAACTGCGACCCGGTAGCGGTCACGCCCGGGAGGTCAATGGTGTCTAGTGCACGAAAATCGCGATATTCCCTAGGAACTCCCGCGCCTGGTCCGCGATCAACTCCTCTGTGGCAGGGACCAATGCGCTAAACGGCGTTTGCGGTTGAAAGGCAAATGTCTCGCCGCCCCCAAAGAGCCCCTTGAACTCGGCCGTCCCCTCCCCCGCCGAGATCTCGAAGATGCCGTTCCCGACCACACTTGGCCCGATCAGCGTTTCCGTTGGCAGTGAAATGGTGCCGCCGTTGAGGAGTAGGTCGCTGGCATCTCCGCTAACCGTCAGATTGCTGCCGAAACCCGAACCAATAAAGATGCCGCCCTGGTTGTTGATGATCGCGCCATGGCCCATGGCGATGCTCGCCGTCACCGGGCCTTCGCGGTCAAGTGTCCACTGGCCTTGGTTGAGAACGATACTACCCGGCGCAACGGCGACCTGGAGGCGCGCTCCCTCGCCTGCATTGTCGATGCCCATGTCTCCACGAAACGTGACGATACCCTGCAGATTCCAGACAGCATTCGCAGTCCCGTGCGGAGTGACGGGGTTGCCGCCCTCTAAGCGGACGTCTCCAATCACCGAGTTGGTGATGTCCAGCGTCGTATCCTGATCGAGTGCACTCTGGTCGCCTTGCTCGAACGCCTCGAGGTTCCAGCCATCAATGATAGGAATGTCGGAGGCATTAACATTCGTGATATAGACTGTTCCGCCCCCCAATGACGCATAGTCGCCTGGGCGCGGGACCTGCTGCGGCGTCCATAGCGTCGGGTCGTTCCAATTTCCGGTCCCGCCGTTCCACTCCATATCGCGATCCTCCCCCGCCGGCACACAGTGCCGTCGAAATGAGGCATTCTCTTGTCTATGGAAAGTTTGCCAAATAAATCCTGAGTCGGACTCGCGATAGTGATGCGCGAGCTCGCGAGTCCCCGCTCAGACGAGAGGGGCGTCAGCGGTCGGGGGCATCTTCGGCGGGCAGCGGCTTCTCCGCCCACACTGGCTCCGCGGAGATGGCTGCGTCGTAGCCCTTCAACCACGCCTCCCCGGCCAATGGCGAGTACACGTCAGGCACGTCGCGTGTGCCACCCATCTTCGCCCACCGGTAGCCGGCGTGCCAAGCATTCCCGCGACTGAACAATATGTCCGCTTCAGGAGCTGGAATGACCGCGATGTGTCTACACCCGGAGCGCGATTCGCAAAAAAGACCCCCGGCCTCATCACCCGGGGGAAGTCGCAACCGTCAGAGAATGAGAGATGGGTCGTCTACGCCGCCGGCCCGAGTCCCTCAAAGCTCGAGGATGGCCTGGAGCACCAGTGCCGCCACCAAGCCGATTGCGGCTGCCCCGGCAATCCAGACGACGGGTCCGAGCCATTTCATTGCGGCTCCTCCAGCGACGCGTCGTTGACGTTGACACCGCGGATGGTGACCCCGGCGGCGAGGTGGTCATAGGTCCGCAGCCGGCTGTCCAGCTCAAGCTTGGCAGTCCGGCATGTGTCAGGAGCGGCCGTATTGGTATGCAGGCAGCCGGCGTACGCCTCCTGCGCATCCTCGAGGTGATGCCGCGCTTCCACCTTCCCCGCGACGCCGCACCCGGCCAGCGCCTGCAAGAGGCCCGCGAGCAGCAGCACGGCGGTAACGGCATCCACGTCCGGCACGAGCTGGTGGCAGCGCCTTCGCAGCTTCGTCAGTAGATCCGGTTCGAATGGCATCCCGGCCTCCTAAAAAGTGGCGGACCGCGCCGGGAGGAGGGTGGCGCAGCCCGCCAGTTGAGAGAGAAGGGCGCCGAGTTCCCGAGCGGCGCACGGGGCATGCGCTGTCCCGCAATTGCATGCTATAACAGGACCCTATAAGATGGCAACCGTGTTCTCTTAAGGGGCAACCGCCTTGCACGTGACCGTGATTTCCGATAGCCGGCCGGTGATGGCGAAGCGCCGGCGCTTTATCGAGAAGATGAACCTGCGGCTTCCGGAGGGTTCGTTCGACCGCCTGGATGCGGTCAGGACACCGCTGGAGGACCGGGCGGACGTCGTGCGAGTTGCAGTTGAGCGTGAACTGGAGCGGCGCGAGGCGGCTCAGGCCAAGTTGCCCAAGCCGGATTCCGCCGAGTAATGTGTTCTGCCGGCGCCCCCAGGAGCCGCGCACGTGCAACCGCTCTCACCGGGGCTCCGGGCGCGCAAAAAGGCCCGGAGCTGGTGCCCCGGACCCTGTGGCCAAGACCAGACGGCCGTTTGATGCCTCGAGCGCACGAAAAAGAGCCCCGAGGCCGAAGCCCCGGGGCCTAGTGAGGGAACACCCCCCTCGTGGAAGGGCGTCCAGTCGGAGGTTTCACAGGCGCTGCCGGGGGCGACAATTGGCGCCGAACTTAAAGAATGGACAGGAGCAGCGGCCGCGACATCAGTTGTTATTCGCGTAAACGGCGTGCGTCACGGACGGCGTGTTGTAAGTCTACCCCGGCGCACAGTTGCCGGTGACGTTGTGGAAATCATCGAGGCCGATCGTGATGAACGAGCCGGCGCCGGTGCCCTTGTCCTCGGCGCGATTGCCATGCGCGGAGAGTTCGGCATCCTACATCGGTGTTCACGATGATTGTGGGCAGCGAGTAAGTCACGCCCGGCGTCCGGAAGAAGAAGCAGTTATCTACGCCGACGAAGGATGCGCTTGCGCCATCGGTGCCGAGCGCGATGCATGGCACGTCCGCACCCGCCGTGTTGAAGGTGCTATCGCCGAGCTGGAGATACGCCGTGTTGCCGCCCGTCACCCCGACGCTGACGACCGCTGCGGAACCCGCGTAACCTTGCTGGAAGTTGCAGGCTGAGACCGTCAGGAAGCCGTCCGACATATTGATGGCGGAGATGTCTGACGAGCCCAGGCTGGAATAGCTGCCCGCGATGTTGAACTCGCCCGCCGACATCACGATGCCGGTGCAGGTATCGAAGCCACAGCCGACCGCGTAGCCGAACGTTGCGCCGGGATTGACGCTGCCGAAGCCGGGCGACGAGTAGAACAGGTTGAGGCATGTGCCGCACAACATCAGGCAGTTGACCATGCCCAGCCCATCGCAGCGGCCTGACTTGATCCCCGTCGTGCCGTTGCTGATAAAGATGCTGGTCTGGTTCGACGTGCAATCGAAGTCCCAGATATGCACGTTGTTGATGCGCACGGTGTCCAGCGAGCCGTCGATCAGGATGTTCGTGGTGAACGCGCAGATTTCGCAATCGTCGATGACCGCGCCGCCGCTGTTGCCCTTCATGTCAACCGCGACCGTCGCCAGGGAGACGCGCACGTGCTCCATCCGGAAGCGCGGCGTCGCTCGCATGTAGAACGTCGGCGGATAGGTCGTTAGCGAGGCGCGCGTCGCCGTGTCCGGCTGAACATGCAGCACCTTGAAGTCGCGGAACACCGGGCCTGGCTCGCCAGTGCTGGCGACGAATACGCCCGTCGCCGAGAGATTGAAGGACGCCTCGACGTGGATCAGCGTCGTGCCGTGGCTATCGCCGCGGAATACCTGGCCCTTGGTGCTGAACGTCAGCGCGTCCTTGACCAGATAGCCGGCGGACGTGGCGGGCAGGTAGACGGTGCGGCCGGTGTTGATCGCCGCCTGGATCGCCGCGGTATCGTCGGTCGCGCCATCGCCAGCCGCGCCGTAACAGAACACGTTCGCGTCTGGGCCGGTCACCACCAGCCCCACATTCGTCCCGTCGCACGAGTAGAAGGAACGCCTGCCGTTCGACGGCAGAACACGCTCGGTGCCGCCGCCGCACTTCAGAATGACGTTGAAGTTGCCGGTGGTGCTATTCGTAATCCAGCCGAGTTTCGAGACGCTCGGCAGCGTCACCGTGCACGGCGCCGATAGCGTGCCCGTAAAGTTGATCGACGCCATGCGCGCCTGATCGGTCGCGTTGTTGTTCGCCGAGAGCGTGAGCGTCGTCAGGCCGGTGAGCGAGACTGATACCAACGCCCGATGATCAGAACCCGTGTGCCCAATCGCGCATGCCGATGGACATGATGCGCCAGGGCTGTGCGATGAGCCTGTTCCAGGCACCACAGCAGTGATCGACGATGTCACGCTCGGAGCGGAAGACGCGGTTGGACAGCCAGTTGTCGCGGATGAACTGCCAGACGTTCTCGACCGGGTTCAGCTCCGGGCATTTTGCCGGCAGCGGCATGAGCGTGATGTTGGGCGGCACCGCCAGGCGGTCCGAGAGGTGCCATCCGGCCTGGTCGATCAGCAGCACGGCGTGGGCGCCCGGCGCCACGGCGACCGCCATCTCGGCCAAGTGCAGGTTCATGGTGGCGACGTTGCAGCGGGGCAGCACGAGGCCGGCCCCCTTGCCGAGCCTGGGGCAGATCGCGCCGAAGATGTAGGTCGAGGCGGTGCGCTGGTCCTTCGGCGCCGCCGGCCGTGTACCGCGTCGGGCCCACCGGCGGGTGATCTTGTTCTTCTGGCCGACACGCGCTTCGTCGGCGAACCACACCTCTATATCGGCCGGATCGAGGCCCTTGGTGCGTGCGACTTCCTGCAGACGGGCGGGGAAGCTTATGGGATGGCCCGCCCCTTACTTCCCGGCAGCATAGGCTTGCAGGGGCAACCGGAAGGAAGGGCGCACATGGCAATGCAGATCGCGATACTCGGGATTGATCTGGGCAAGAATAGCTGCAGCCTGGTGGGGCTGGATCATGCTGGAGCGGTGGTCAAGCGACGGCGCATGCGGCCGGAGAGCATTCCCGCCTTCACCAAGACGATGGCAGCCTGCGTCGTGGCGATGGAGGCTTGCTGCGGGGCGCATCATCTCGGCCGGCTGCTGTCGAGCCAGGGTCACACCGTGCGCCTCATGTCGCCCGAGTATGTCCGCCCCTACGTGAAGGCGCAGAAGAATGACGACCGGGACGCGGAGGCGATTGCCGAGGCAGCAACCCGGCCGACGATGCGCTTTGTCGAGCTCAAGAGCGAGCAGCAGCTCGACATGCAGACATTGCATCGCGCCCGCGACCGACTGGTGGGTGAACGCACGGCACTGATCAACCAACTGCGCGCCATCTTGCTGGAGCGTGGCCGCACCGCGCCGCAGGGACGTCACAAATTGGAGCAGCATCTGGCGACAATGCTCGACGGCGACAGCGATGCCCCGCTCAGCCCGCGAATGCGCCAGTTGATCGACGATATGCGCGCCGAGTGGCTCTCGCTCGACCGACGGATTGCCGTGTTCGACGACGAATTCACGGCGCGCGCCCGCAATGACGCCGACGCGCGGCGGCTCGCGACGATCCCCGGCATCGGCGTGCTGAACGCGACGGCGCTGGTGGCCGCCGTCGGCAACGCCCAGACGTTCGCGCGTGGGCGCGATCTTGCGGCTTGGCTTGGGTTAGTGCCTCGCCAGATCACGACCGGCGGCAAACCCCGCCTGGTCGGGATCACGAAGCGCGGCAACAAATACTTGCGCAAGCTGCTCATCCACGGCGCCCGGTCCGCCATGCCGATACTGGCGGCCAGTGCCACGCCGCTGGGCGGCTGGCTGCGGGGGCTGCTGACGCGCGTGCACAAGAATGCCGCTGTGGTCGCCCTGGCTAACAAGCTCGCACGGATCGCGTGGGTGGTGCTGCGGCGAGGCGAGGCGTTCGACGCAACGGCGGCAAGCGCGGCGGCTTGATCCAGATCGGCCGGCTGCGGCAAGGGGTGCCGCCCGGCCATCGATGTCTGCTGGCGGTGAAAGCGAGATGGCCTGACAGTCGATCGGCGTTCTGGAAACCTGGTTTAAAAAATGGCGCAAGACGCCGTGAAGTTTATGAGGACCGGGACGCGCGGATCTCCATCTTGGCCGGGGTGATGCCCACAGGCCGGATACGTTGACGCAGACTGCTCAGATCAGGTTGCAGAAATCTCTTGCGGACGGGGCGGGCCATACGTTCTTTAAAATCCTCGACCGCGCCGGCGGCCTGGGCGTGATGGCGCGGCCGGGCCGACAGCTTGCGGTAGCCGAGCGCGCGCAGCTCGCGGCTCAGTGTCTGCCGGGCGATGGCAACCCTGAACGCTTCCCAGATCCATTGGCACAGGTCGACGATCCGCCACCGCACCACGCCGTGAATGGCCGGGATCGGGCCGCTCGCGATGATCTCCGCCAGGGCCGCCCGATGCGTCTCGTTCAGCCGCGACGGCTGGCCGGGCGCCTTGCGGTCGATCAGGCCGGCAGGGCCGTGCGCGTTGAACTTCACCACCCAGTCACGCACGATCTGCAACGTCACGCCGCCGATCTTCGCCGCCTCCGTGCGGGTCGACCCGTCATAGATCGCGGCCAGAGCCAACAGACGTCGCGCCTGCCCGGCGTCCCTGGACTCGCGCGCCGCGGCCCGCAGGCTTGGCGCATCGAAATCACCCCGCAGCGCAACCGGCATGGCGAACCTCCTTCGCTCGCCGCCAACAGAATCAGACTACCCCCGCGTCGCGGAAGCCCCACAGAGTCACGGTCTTCGAGCCTTGGTATGAGTAAGTCGCAGGGGATTCCGCGACGCGGATGGGATGTGATTCGACTTGCCTGTCGGCGAGGAGGCCGACGGGCATGTCGAAGGCCTTGTCGATCGATCTGCGGAAGAGGGTTGTGGCGGCGGTTGCGGCGGGAGCGTCCTGCGGTGCCGCGGCGGAGCGGTTCGGGGTCAGCGCCTCGAGCGCGATCCGCTGGAGTGCTTTGGCGCGGGACGGAAAGTCCGTTGCACCATGCCCACTCGGGGGCGACCGACGCTCGGCGCGTATTGAGGCGCATGCGGCGCTGATCCTCGGCCTGCTCGAACAGAACTCCGACATCACGCTGGCGGAACTCCAGGCCGAACTCGCACGGGCGGTCAAGGCCGTCGGTTGGACCGTGAACGAGTTGGCACTCGTGCCCGCAAGCGCGGCAAGAGCCAATACGAATCTCTGCGGCGATGGCCGCTACGCTCTTCCTAGCCATCACCCGCGTACGGGCGATAGGATTAAACCCGTAGCGATCAGGTACCTGCCATATGTCCGACTTCGTCATCTCGCCGCCCGTCCAGCCTGCGGTTCCCGTTGCCGGTGGCGGGCTTTTTCCGGTTCGGCGCATCTTTTGCGTGGGCCGCAACTACGCGGAGCATACGCGCGAAATGGGCGGCAACCCTGATCGGGAGGCACCCTTCTTCTTCACCAAACCCGCCGACGCAGTGGTGGTAGGCGGGGCGGACATGCCGTACCCGGCGGCGACGACCAACCTCCACCACGAGATGGAGCTGGTGGTGGCGATCGGGGTGGCTGGGGTCGAGATCGGCGAGGCCGACGCACTTCGCCATGTGTTTGGATACGCAGCTGGCATCGACATGACCCGCCGCGATCTGCAGAACGAGGCGAAGAAGACCGCGCGGCCGTGGGACATGAGCAAGGGCTTCGACCACTCCGCTCCAATCGGGCAAATCATGCCTGCCAACAAGGTCGCGGATCCGACGCGCGGGCGGATCGAACTGCAGGTTAACGGCTCGACCCGGCAAGCCTCGGACCTCTCGCGCATGATCTGGAGCACAGCGGAAACGATTGCGCATCTCTCGCGTCTGGTCGGCTTGGCGCCGGGCGATCTGATCTACACGGGTACGCCGGACGGGGTAGGCGCGGTCGGACGGGGTGATTTGCTGGAGGGGACAGTGGCGGGAATCGGCACCGTAAGGGTGCGGATCGCGTAGGCGCGCCCTCACGCGCCGAGATACGCGGCCATTACAGCGGGATCGTTGGCGACCTGTGCGGCCGGTCCGGTCAACGCAATCCGCCCCGCCTCGAGCACACACGCGCGGTCGGCGATTTCGAGCGCAGCGGAGGCGTTTTGCTCGACGAGCAGTATGGTCACGCTCTCGCCCCGCAACTGCGCGATGGTGGAGAAGACCTCTTCGACGAAGCGGGGCGCGAGGCCCATGCTCGGCTCGTCGAGGAGCAACACACGTGGAGCCGCCATCAGGGCGCGCCCGATCGCGAGCATCTGCTGTTCTCCCCCCGATAGAGAGCCGGCGACCTGATGCAGGCGTTCGCGCAGACGTGGGAAGCGGATCAGCACGCTGTCTCGCCGTCGCGCCTGGTCCGCGCGGCTGCGGACGCACCAGCCACCCAGGACGAGATTGTCGGCGACCGTCAAGGTGGCGAAACCCTGCCGACCCTCCGGCACCTGAACCATGCCATGGGCGGTGACCCAGTGTGGCCGTCGGCCCATGATGTCGATCCCGTCGAGCCGGACGCCGCCACGATGCGCACGAACCAGGCCGCAGAGCGCCCGCAGAATTGTCGTTTTGCCCGCGCCGTTGGCGCCGAGCACGCAGACAGTCTCCCCGGCAGCCACCGAGAAATCAACGCCGTGCACTGCCTCGCTGCGCCCATAGGTGACCGCGAGGCCGGACACCTCAAGCATCCCCGTTCCCCCCTCCAACCGCGCCGCCGATGGCCCTTGCGATCTCCAGGCGCCGCCCCTCGCCGTATGAGAGCGCAGAAGCGCGTACGTCGGCGCGCCGTCCAGACCGACAAGCGCGAGCGCTTCGCGAGCCCGAGCGACGGCTTGTCGCTCCTCGCGTCGCGCACCCCCGAGCCGAAGCAGTATGGATGGCAACGACGCCGAGAGGAGCGGGTGGAGGCCGGTCAGCACGTTCTCCAACACCGTCATTGCCCCAAATACGCGCAAGTTCTGAAATGTACGTGCGAGCCCCAGCGCTGCCCGTGCGTCGGGCCTCAGGCGGGGAATGTCGCGCCCGGCGAATGTGATTGACCCGGCACTGGGAGTCACGGCACCCGAAATCAGATTGAACAGAGTTGCCTTGCCGGCGCCATTCGGGCCAATCACGGCGTGCACATCGGCGTCGGGGACATCGAGGTCAAAATCGTCGACTGCGACTAGTCCGGCGTAGCGGCGGGACAGCGAGCGCAGGGCCAGCAGGCTCACGCCGCCCGCCGCCGCATCCGCCAGGCCAACAGCCCATTCGGCAGGAAAAGCACCGCGACGACGATCACGACGCCGTTGAGTATCAGGCGCAGGTCAGCCCATGACCGGAAAATCTCCGGGAGCAGCGTCAGCACCCACGCCTCGAGCACCGGTCCTAGCGGCGAGCCGATGCCGCCGAGCAACGCGAAGGCGAGGATGGCGACAGCGGGCTCGAAACCATAGTCGTTCGGGCCGATGAAGTCCGTTGCATGCGCCGATAGGGCGCCCGCCAGCCCGGCCAGCGCTGCCGCCGCTATCAGCACACCGAGGCGGTAGCGACGCAGGTTCACGCCCATGGCCTGCGCGGCGATCGGATCGCTGCGCATCGCCTCCATGGCGCGTCCGATCCGGCTGCGACCGATCCGCCAGCATGCCAGCAACGCTGCCGCGAGCAGTACGTAGATCAGCCAAATCGGCGTCGCCTCGGGAATGCCCGAAAGCCCAAGTGCCCCGCCCAGCGCATCGACATTGAGATAGATGGCACGAAGCACTTCGCCGAGGGCGATGGTGGCAATGGCGAGATAGACGCCCGAGAGCCGCAGCGTTGGACCTCCGACGAGCATCGCGAATGTGACGGGGACCACGAACGACTGTGGATACCGGAGTGAAACTGGCTCTCCCGCACTTTCCGTGCTGCGGCGCTTGTACTTCGTCGGCGGATCGGGACAGACCTGGACTCACATCCATGGTGCTCGTCCAGGTGTCCTTCCGTTCACTGTCCTTCGTCCCGCACTCATTGAAAGTGCTCCACGTGCTCACCACGGCGGACGGAGTGATCATCCACACGGCGCCGCGCTCGCCGTACGCGGTGTGTCCGGATTGTGGAACAGCCTCACGCCGTGTGCACAGCCGATACCAACGATCACTCTGCGACCTGCCATGGCAAGGGCGGCGCGTGACGATCTCTGTTGCGGCGAGACGCTTTCGTTGCGTCGGTCGCTGCTGCATTCGGCGGACCTTCGCCGAGCGGTTCAGCGACGTTGCGCGTTCCTCGGGCCGGCGCACCGGCAGACTACACGAACTCCAGCGCTATCTGGGCTTGGCACTTGGCGGTGAAGCGGGGGCTCGGTTGGCCGCGCGTCTCGCGACGCCGACAAGCCCGGATACTTTGCTGCGCCTCGCATCGTCAGCCGCGCCTCCGGTGCCGAAAGCGGCCCCGCGCGTGCTTGGGATCGATGACTGGGCGTGGCGGCGGGGCCGCCGCTACGGCTCCGTGCTGGTCGATCTCGAGAAGAACGAAGTCCTCGATCTGCTCCCTGACCGTGAGACCGCAACCGTTGCCGCGTGGCTTCGGGACCATCCAGGCATTGAGATTGTCGCCCGCGATCGTGCTGGAGCCTACGGCGATGGTATTCGCCAAGGTGCCCCGAACACCATCCAGGTCGCGGATCGATGGCACTTGCTGCGCAATCTCGGCGAGGCTGTCCAAGCCCTTGGTGAGCGTCACAGCGCCGCCGTTCGCCGCGCGGCCCAGCACGTCAGAACCCACCTGGCGATGACGCGAGCGCCGCTTTGCACCCCGTCGGCGGCGGCGGCGAGCGTCATCGTCCCTGTGGTGGCGGCGGCCCCATCGCGCAGGCAAGCTCAATGCGAGGAGGCGGTTCGGTTGCGCAACGCCGGTGCGACGATCACTCGCATCTCCGCCGAACTCGGGATCGACCGCAAGACCGTGCGCGGCTGGCTTCGCACCGGTCGGCCCCCGCTGTGGCGGCAGCCCTCCGGTGACAGCATCCTCGACCCATACGCTACCTTCCTTGGCCGGCGCTGGAGCGAGGGCTGTCGCAATGCAGCACGGCTCTGGCGCGAGCTCCGAGACCTCGGCTTCCGCGGACGCCCTTCCGTCGTCCGGGACTGGGCCGCCCGGCATCGTGGCCCACCTGGGCGCGAGGGCGACGCTGGCGGACCTCTGCCTCCCACGTGGCCCGCCCCCGCCGGCTACCGCTTGGCACGTCTCCTGACGACGAGCCGATCACGGATGACCGCCGAGGAAAGGATCTTCGTGACCAAGCTTTCCGCCGACCAGCCGGAGCTCGGCGCGGCCGTCACCTGGGCGAAGCGGCTGACCAGGATGTTGCGGCAGAATGCAATCGAAAGCCTCGACGACGTCCTCACCGCCGGCGCCGGCACGCTGCTTTGCAAGTTCGCCGTGAGCCTGCGGCGTGACTACGACGCCATCAATGCGGCGCTGTCGCTGCCGTGGACCACCAGCCCGGTGGAAGGCCAAATCTGCCGGATCAAGATGATCAAGCGCACCATGTACGGTCGCGCCGGCTTCGAACTTCTCCGCGCTCGCGTGCTTCATGCCGGCTGACGACAATCAGCACGGAAAGTGCGGGAGAACCAAAATTCGAGCGGCGTTGACAACGACAGCGGCAGCACTGCCCAGAAGGGCCAGTGCAGTCGCAGCGTCAGCAGTGCGGAGCCATAGGCACCGAGACCCATGAAGGCCGCCTGTCCGAGCGAGAGCTGACCTGCCGCAAGCACGACGCACATCGCCAGCGCGAGAAGGCCGTTCACTCCGAGTGCGACGGCGACGTTGCGATAAGTGAACAGCAAGTCGTCGAGCGAAGCGTTCACAGCGTCCTATGCCCGCCAAGACGCAGCATGGCCAAAGAGCCCGGCGGGGCGTGTCCATAGCACCAGCACGAGGAGCGCGAATGCCACCGCTTCCTTCAGGCCTGAAGCAAAGTAGCCGGCGGTCAGCACCTCAGCGATGCCTAGCACCAGCCCCGCCACCAGCGCACCGCCGATGTCTCCAAGGCCGCCGGCGATGATCACTGCGAAGCCTCGCAACATCATTGCCTCGCCCATGTAAGGATGGGCTGCGTTGAAGGCGAGGCCGATTAACACACCCGCGGCTCCGGCCAGAGCGGCTGAGACGAAGGAAACCAGCGCCGCCAGCAGGCCCGTGTTGATGCCGAACAGTTCGGCGGCCTCTGGAGCTTCGGCCATTGCGCGGATGGCCAGACCCACGCGGGTGCGTCGCATCAACCACAACAACGCGCCCGCGAGCACCGCGCATGCGCCGATGATGAGCAGTTGCGCGACGCCGACACGCAACTGGCCGATTTCGATCGCCGCGACCGGCAGCAACTGCGGCGGAAGGCGCTGGATATCGGGTCCGACCAGCGCCGCGAGTGCCGCGTAGAGGGCAAGCGCGGCGCCGAGCGTCACCATGAGCGAAGCGAGCTGTCCTGCCTTCGTGCGACGGAGCCGCGAAAGCAGCAGTGCGTCGAGGGGAACCGCGGTGGCGCCCGCTGCCGCCGCGGCCACCGGGAGTGCAAGCCAAAGCGCAAACCCAAGGTCGCGCGCAAGGAAGAGCGTCACGAAAGCACCGACCGTGAAGTAGAATCCGTAGACCAGATTTCACGACGCGCAACACACCGAACATAAGCGTGAAGCCAAGCGCGAACAATGCGTAGGTCGCGCCAAGCAGTACGCCGTTGACCAGTTGCTGGGCGAACACGCGCTATCCAGCGATGCGGAATGCGCCCGCGTGCATCTCCAGCACCAGCACGCCGGCTGTCGAGGCCGGGTCGCGATGTGAGGTGAACCGAAACGGCCCCATTGTGCCGTCGTGATTGGTCTCCAACAGGCGCATTCCGGATCCGCTCCGGCTCCGGTGCACCCGCGGTCGATTGCTTCCGCGAGGATAAACATGGTGTCGTAGGCCTGAGCAGCCAACTGATCCGGATCACGGCCGTAGCGGGTGCGAAAGGCCCAGACGAAAGCCTGATTCGGGGCGTCGGGCTTCCCGATGAACCAAGGGCTGCCGACGATTAGGCCGTCCGCGGCGGCTCCCGCTATCTGGCCGAGCTTCGGAGAATTGGAGCCATTGCCGCCAATGAACAGCGTCTCGGACCCGAAACCGAGCTGTCGCGCTTGCAGCAATACCCCCGAGACAGGTTCGACCAAGGCGGAGATGGCGACCGCGTCGGGCTTGAGCGCCCTGATGTTCGTCAACTGCGCTGCAAAGTCGGTGTCCTTGCTTCCGAAGCTCTCGGTGGCAACGATTTTCAAGCCGACGGCCCTGGCCGCGGCCTGCATCACCTCAAAGCCGGACTTCGAGAAGGCGTCGTCGTTCGCGTAGAGCAGCGCGATCGTCTTGCGACCGCGGGCGGCGGCCTTGCGCATCGTGACCGGAATCACGTCCGCCTCCGGCAGGGCGGTACGAAAAATGAACGGGCCGATTTCCGTGATGCCGTTGGCGGTCGTCGAGGTGCCGATGGTGGGAATGCCCCTTCCATTGGCGATCGGCCCGACCGCAAACATCGCGTTCGACAGCGTGGGCCCCAGGATCGCCACAACCTTGTCGCGGCCGATTAGCTTGCGCGCCGCGTTGATTGCCCCGTCCTTGGTTCCCCCGGAATCCTCGACGATCAGCGCGATCGGGCGCGTGGCCTTTGCGTTGATGCTTGTCAGCGCCAACTCCGCGCCGGCGCGGATGGCGATGCCGTACGCGGCATTCGGGCTGCTGAGGATCGCGATCAGGCCGACTGGCACCGGCTGGGCGGCGCGCGCCGGGCCACCGAGCGCCGCCGCGACCAACGCCGCCGAAAAGGACCTCCGTCGCATCGCTGTGCCTCCCACGGCGGTTCATGCAGATGGAGTTCGGCGCACGCAAGGTCTTGCGTTCCGGGCCCGCACTTGGCATCCCCCGGCGATGACCCGGCTCCGTATCTGCACCTGGAACATCAACTCCTTGCGCCTCCGGCTCAACCTGCTGTCCCGCCTGGTGGCGGCGCTGGGGCCCGATGTGATTTGTCTGCAGGAAACCAAGGTGCCCGATGAGCTGTTCCCGGTCTCCGCGCCCCCGGAGCTGGGCTACCCCTTCACGATGTTTCGCGGAATGAAGGGCTACAATGGGGTCGCGATTTTCTCCCGCCTGCCGCTGGTGGAGCAGCCGGCCGCCCCCGATTGGTGCGGCCGAGGCGATTGTCGTCATCTCGGTGTCGCGCTCGAGCTCAAATCGGGGACCGATCGAGCTGCACAATTTCTACGTCCCCGCCGGGGGCGACGTTCCCGACCGCGCGGTCAACCCGAAATTTGCGCACAAGCTTGATTTCATTGCCGAGGCGAGAGACTGGTTCGCTGCCCGCCCGCAACCGGCGCGAACAGTCGTCGTGGGGGATCTGAATATCGCGCCGCTTGAGCACGACGTCTGGAGCCACCGGCAACTGCTCGACGTGGTCAGCCACACGCCGCCCGAGACGGAGGGCCTGCTGGACTGGCAGCGAACGGGCTTTGTGGACGCCGTGCGGCATTTCGTACCGAACGACCAGAAGCTGTTCACCTGGTGGTCATATCGCAATCGGGACTGGCGGGCTTCCGATCGGGGCCGACGGCTCGATCATATCTGGGTCAGCCCCGACCTGCGCGCCGCGTTGCTGGGTCAGACCGTTCTCAAAGAGGCGCGTGACTGGCCGCAGGGGTCGGACCACGTGCCGGTCTGCGTCGAGCTGGATCTTTAGCCGGACGGCAGGCCAGAGCTTGGCGAGCCGCTCAGGCCCGCATCCTGGCGATCTCGAGCAGTACCTCCGCCTCCTGCCGCTTCTCGTTCAGCCGGTGGTTGACGAGATCGCCGATGCTGACGATGCCTCCCAGCCTCCCCGCGTCGAGCACCGGAAGGTGCCGCACCCGGTGCATCGTCATCACCGCCAGGATGTCGTCGATCTTGTCCGACGGTTGGCAGGTGATAAGCCGCTCCGTCATCACGGTCTGGACCTGCCGGTCGACCGCCTCCGGCCCTTCGCGCGCGAGCAGGTGCACGAGGTCCCGCTCCGTAAAGATCCCGCGCAGCCGCTGCCAGCGGTCCTCCACCACGAGAGCACCGATTCGCATCTCGGCAAGCCGGCGCACCGCGTCGGCAACGGTTGCATCCGGCAGTACGGTGGCTACTCGACCGCCCTTGGCCGCGAGCACATCGGAAATCAGCATCGCCTCCGGACTCCCCCGGCTGCCTCACCCCACTCAGCCAACGTGGTGCGCGGCAGGCTCGGGTTCCATCACGAACGGGTGAGGCTAGCGCTCTTCCTCGCCGCCCTCCGGCTCCAGGTCCACTTCAATCGCGTCCGCACCGTCCTCAAGATCGGACGCGTCCTCGAGCACGTCGGCATCCGCCTCCTCTTCTGCGGATTCGACCTCCACTTCCGCCTCTTCGAGGCCGGGGACCGGAATCGCTTTCGGTCGGCGCTTCTCTTCGGTGACATTGCCGCTCGGGCGGCGCGGGCGTGGCTGCTCGGCCGGCTGCTCGGTGCCGCATTTGGGGCACACCGCCGGCTGCCTCGCCAGATCGTAGAAGCGGGCGCCGCACGAGATACAGACCCGCTTGGTCCCGAGTTCGGGTTTGGCCATTCTTGCCTCTCAGGCGCCCATGGGGGCTGATGAGGGCGCGCCCCATGCCACTGGATCGTGTGCCTGTCAAACGGACGGCTGCCATGCTAAGCGCCGCGGCCATGGAAGGCCCCCGTCCCTTGCTCGCCCGCCGGCCGTCCGGTCCTCTTGCCGGCAGCATCCAGGTTCCGGGTGACAAATCGATTTCGCATCGAGCGCTGATGTTCGGTTCGCTTGCGGTTGGCGAGACGCACATCGCTGGCCTTCTCGAAGGAGAGGACGTGCTACGGACGGCCGACGCCATGCGCAGGCTCGGGGCCGCTGTCGTGCGGGACGCCGACGGGCTGTGGCGCGTGGCGGGTCGTGGCGTTGGCGGGTTGAGCGAGCCTTCGGATATCCTGGACATGGGCAATTCAGGAACCGCGGCTCGCCTGCTTGCCGGCATCCTCGCAAGCCACCCTTTCTTCGCGGTGCTTACGGGCGATGCGAGTCTCCGGCGTCGACCGATGCAGCGGGTGATCGAGCCACTCCGCGGCTGCGGCGCCCGGTTTGCCGCACGGGAGGGAGGGCGGTTACCCCTGGGGATAGAGGGGGCGTCAACGGCCTTGCCGCTCGAATATCGGCTGCCGGTCGCTTCCGCGCAGGTGAAGAGCGCCGTGCTGCTCTGCGGGCTGAACGCGCCGGGCGTCACCGCGGTTGAAGAACCTCAGGCCACACGGGACCATTCCGAAAATATGCTGCGCCACTTCGGCGCGGAGGTCTGGGTGGAGGCCGCGGGCGCAGGGCGGATGATCCGGCTGCGCGGTCAGCCTGAATTGCGGGCGGCCGACGTCGTAGTCCCCGGCGATCCGTCCTCCGCTGCCTTCCCGCTTGTCGCGGCCTTGCTGGTCCCCAACTCGCGCCTGCGCATCAATGGCGTGGGGCTCAATCCGCTGCGCGCCGGCCTGTTCGCGACGTTGAGCGAGATGGGCGCGGCACTGAGCGTGGAAAATGAGCGGGTGGCGGGCGGCGAAAGGGTTGGCGACCTGATCGTGACGCAGTCGGCTCTGCGCGGCGTGGAAGTGCCACCCGAGCGCGTCCCGAGTATGATCGATGAGTTCCCTATATTGGCTGTCGCGGCAGCATGTGCCCAGGGGCACACGCGGATGCGGGGCCTGCACGAGTTGCGGGTGAAGGAGAGCGACCGGCTGACGGCGACCGCAGCAATGTTGGTCGGGAACGGGGTGCAAGTCGAGGTGTCGGGCGACGATCTGATTGTTCACGGCAAAGGCACTCCGCCCGTCGGGGGAGGGGTCGTTGCGACGCACATGGACCACCGCTTGGCAATGAGCGCCTTGGTGCTCGGATTGGTCGCTGAGCGGCCGGTTGGGATCGACGATGCACGGTTCATCGATACAAGCTTCCCCGGCTTCGTAGCACTCATGAACGGTACAGCGGGCGAGGGCTCCCCCGCATTGTTGGCGGCGTGAGCCTTCTGATTGCCATCGACGGCCCCGCCGCGGCGGGGAAGGGGACGTTGGCCAAGCGATTGGCGGCACATTTCGCGCTGCCGCACCTGGATACGGGTCTGCTCTACCGTGCCACAGGAAGGCGGGTGCTCGATGCCGGCGGGAACCCGGCCGACGTCGCATCGGCAACCGCGGCCGCGCGTATGCTTCGGGCCAATGACCTCGCCCGGCCGGACCTCCGTGACCCCGAGGCTGACCAGGCCGCCGCCACGGTGGCGTCGATCCCCGCGGTGAGGGCCGCTTTGCTGGAGTTCCAGCGACGCTTCGGTCGCGAGCGAGGCGCAGTGCTGGATGGCCGCGACATCGGCACGATCGTCGTTCCCGACGCCGCAGCGAAACTGTTCGTGACGGCGAGCCCGGAAGCACGGGGACGTCGCCGCTGGCTTGAACTTCGGGAGCGCGGGCTCCCGACGAGCCTGGACGAGGTGATCGCGCTGATCCGCGAGCGTGACGCGCAGGACCGCGCCCGCGCCGCGGCGCCCCTCGTTCCGGCGCCGGATGCGTTGCTGCTGGATACGACCGCGCTTGATGCCGATGCGACCTTCGCCGAAGCCCTGCGCATGCTCCGCGAAGCCCGAGGCATCGTGCGCGCGTAGTCATGGCGCTTGCAGGTGGGGCCGACGGCTCGCGGTTCGTCGAAGAGGCTTCTGACGGGGCCCACACCGGCGTCGGCCGGCAGCCGCGAGCGGGTTTCCCTTGACTCCCCGGAGCGTCTGGCCATGTATGCGCACCGCACGCGGCAGATGCCGCGCGCCGGAGGTTCCCTTCGAGACAGTCATTTGGCCTGCGCCGAGCGCGGGCAAGTCGTGCTTGATACCGTCAAGCGCGCCAATCCCCGGCTTCGGGCGCCGTGCCTGAGCCGAATTCGGATAGGACGAAACCAACCCCATGGCATCCAGCGCCGTCGCCTACGCCCAACGCGCAGAATTCCGACGATTTCGCATCGCTGCTCGAGTCGACCCTGGGTCGTGACAGTGGTTTCGAGGGGTCGGTCGTGACGGGCCGAGTCGTTCGAACTCACTGACGAGTACGCGATCGTCGATGTTGGCCTGAAGAGCGAAGGCCGGGTGGCGCTCAAGGAATTCGCGCCACCGGGCGCGAAACCCGAGGTCAAGCCGGGTGACCGAGTCGAGCTCTACGTGGAACGTTACGAGGACCGCGATGGGTCGATTGTCCTTTCGCGCGAGAAGGCGCGGCGGGAGGAGGCCTGGACCAATCTCGAGAAGGCGTTCGAGTCGAACCAACGCGTTCAGGGCACGATCTATGGCCGTGTTAAGGGCGGCTTCACTGTGGACCTGGGCGGGGCGGTCGCGTTCCTGCCCGGCAGCCAGGTCGACATCCGCCCGGTGCGCGACGTCGGTCCGCTCATGGGTACCCCCCAGCCCTTCCAGATTCTTAAGATGGACCGCGCACGTGGGAACATCGTTGTTTCCCGTCGCGCCGTGCTTGAGGAAACGCGGGCGGAACAGCGCAGCGAGCTGATCCAGGGCCTCAAGGAGGGCATGATCCTCGACGGGGTCGTCAAGAACATCACCGACTACGGCGCCTTCGTCGACCTCGGCGGTGTCGACGGGCTGTTGCACGTGACCGATATCGCTTGGCGGCGCATCAACCACCCAAGCGAGGCGCTGCAAATCGGCCAGCAAGTCAAGGTGCAGGTCATCCGGTTCAACCCGGAAACCCAGCGCATTAGCCTGGGAATGAAGCAGCTCGAGGCCGATCCCTGGGAGGGTGTCGCTGCGAAGTATCCGCCGGGCGCGAAATTCACAGGCCGCGTGACCAACATCACCGACTATGGCGCGTTCGTCGAACTCGAGCCGGGTGTCGAGGGGCTTGTCCACGTCTCCGAGATGTCGTGGACGAAGAAGAACGTTCATCCTGGAAAGATCGTGTCCACCAGTCAGGAAGTCGAGGTGATGGTCCTCGACGTGGATGCGGCGAAGCGACGCATCTCGCTTGGGCTGAAGCAGGTCCAGCGCAATCCGTGGGAGCAGTTCCTCGACGAGCATCCCGTGGGTTCGATGGTCGAAGGGGAGATCCGCAACATCACCGAATTTGGCCTATTCGTGGGTCTGTCGCCCGACATCGATGGCATGGTTCACATGTCCGATCTCTCGTGGGACGAGCCCGGCGAACTGGCGATGACGAAGTACAAGAAGGGCCAGACCGTCCGTGCGAAGGTCCTGGACGTCGACGTCGAGAAGGAGCGGATCAGCCTCGGCATCAAGCAGCTTCGCGATGACCCGGCGGCGAATGTGCTTGAGCGCATCCACAAGGGCGACGTCGTGACCTGCATCGTCACCGCGGTGCAGAACAACGGGATCGAGGTGAAGGTGGACGATGTGCTGACCGGGTTCATCCGCCGCGCCGAGCTGGCCCGCGATAAGTCTGACCAGCGCCCCGACCGTTTCGCGGTGGGAGAACGGGTCGACGCAAAGATCACCTCGATCGACCGGGCTGCGCGCAAGCTCCAGCTCACCATCAAGGGCAAGGAGGTCGAGGAGGACAAGGCGGCGATCGCGGAGTACGGCACGTCCGACTCGGGCGCCTCGCTCGGCGACATCCTGGGCGCGGCGATCCGCCGGAGGAATCAGCAGGCACAGCAGGAGAGCTGAGGCTTCCGGGCGCGATGAGCCTGGAGACGGACCTGCTGATCGACCGCCGGCGCCTGACGCGCCGGCTCGTCTTCTGGCGGGTGCTGGCCGTTCTCGCGGTCGTTGCGGTGCTGGTCGTCGGGCTGGCGCGCGAGGGTTTTTTTGGTCGGCCACACGTGGCGCGTGTTGTGGTCAGCGGTCTCATTACCGAGGACCGTCGCCTGACCCAGGCCATCACCCGCCTGGCGCGCGATGACAGCGTGAGAGCGGTGGAGATCTACATCAACAGCCCGGGCGGAAGCGTCGCGGGCGGCGAGAGTCTGCACGACGCGCTCACGAAGGTCGCCGCAGCGAAGCCGATGGTCGCGATAATGGGCGGTTTGGCGACGTCGGCGGGGTACATGGTCGCATTGCCGGCGGCGCGGATCTTTGCCCGCGACGCGACGCTTACCGGATCGATCGGAGTTCTTCTGGAGACCGGCGACATATCGGGGTTGCTGGAGCGTGTGGGTGTATCAGCCGAACTCATCACGTCCGGCCCGCTGAAGGGTGAGCCGAACCTTGTTCGGCCTCTTTCTCCCGCGGGGCGCGAAGTGCTGCGGGGGCTGGTGATGGACCTCTACGAGCAGTTCGTGGGCATGGTCGTCACAGGGCGGCACTTGGCGCCGGAGCGCGTCCGTGAGCTCGCAGACGGAAGGGCCTTCACTGGGCGGCAGGCGCAACAACTCGGCCTCGTCGACGCGATCGGTGGCGAGATGGAGGCGCGGGCTTGGCTTGCCGCAGCACGCGGTGTGCCCGCTTCCCTTCCGACCGAGGATGTGGAGGTTGCCACTCTGGCCGAACGCGCGATCGGGGCCGTTTTTGGGCCGATTCTGCAGGCCATCACGAAAAGCATTGCATTCCAAGGACTTAAGCTTGACGGTGCGTGGGCTGTCTGGCACCCTGAGCTCTAGGAATGGAGGTCGTGCGGTCTGCCCGAATGCGATCCGGATAGCAACGGCAGGGCAATTCGGGGCAGCGCACGCCGTGAGCCGCGCAGAGCGGGTGGGGTCTGGCATGACCAAATCGGAGCTGATCGCCGAGCTTTCCGCGGCAAACCCGCATCTTCTTGGACGGGATGTGGAGGTGATCGTGGCGACGATCTTCAATGAGATCACTGCGGCACTGGCGCGTGGCGAGCGCGTGGAGCTGCGCGGCTTTGGCGCCTTCACCGTCAAGCGGCGCGACGCCCGCACCGGCCGCAATCCGCGCACCGGGGAGGCGGTGTCGGTGGATGAAAAAGTCATCCCCTTCTTCAAGGCCGGAAAGGAACTCCGCGAGCGTGTCAACCGGTCCAAACCTGTTCGGTCGGTCGGCGAGCGCCTGCCGGCCTGAATCGTGACAGTCCTGCGCAGCGTTCTGGCCGTGCCGGTGCTACTGGTGGTTGTGCTGTTCGCGCTGTCGAACCGGGAACCGGCCGTATTCCGACTTTGGCCGACCGATGTCGTCGTGGAATTGCCGCTTTCGCTGGCGGTCCTCGGGGCGATGGCGGTGGCGTTCGTGTGTGGAGCCCTCGTGCTGTGGCTCAGCGTGCTGACGGCGAAGCGCCGGGCGCGCCGTGCAGAGCATGCCGTCCGGCTGCTGGAGGCTCAGGTAGCGGAACTGAAGGCACAACGCGCGCCCCGCGTCGCGCCCGGACCGCTTGTCTCCCTGCCGTGACGCGACGCTGTAGGCTCATCGTTGCGCTCGACACGGCCGACATGGCGCAGGCTCGGCGTATGGCCACCACCCTCACGCCATGGTGTGAGCTCTTCAAGGTGGGTCCCGAGTTCTTCCTTGCGAACGGCCCGGCTGGTTTGCTGGCAATCGGCGGTAGGGTTTTCCTGGACGTCAAGCTGCATGACATCCCAAACACCGTGGCCGGCGCGGTGCGTTCCGCGATACGGCTGTCGCCGCGAATGCTGACACTTCACGCTGCGGGCGGGGCGGCGATGATCGAGGCGGCGGCGACCGCAGCCTCGGCGGGCGGAGCTGATCGGCCGCTGCTGCTCGCGGTCACCGTGCTGACGAGCCTCGACGCTGCCGCGCTCGCTGCGATGGGGGTCGCCGGAGGCACGCGCCAGCAGGTGCTCCGTCTGGCGCGGTTGGCAGTCGCTGCCGGAGCCGACGGCTTGGTCTGTGCGCCGTCGGAAGTGGCTATGCTCCGCGATGCATTGGGCGAAGCGCCGCTGCTGGTCGTCCCAGGCATCCGGCCTCACGGGGGGGCCGTGGGCGACCAGGCGCGAACGGCCACGCCGGCCGAGGCCGCGGCGGCTGGCGCCGATTGGCTTGTTGTCGGGCGTCCGATCACGGCCGCGCGGGATCCCTCGGCTGCCGCTTCCGCGATCGCCGCGGAGCTGGCATGATGCGGGTCAAGGTCTGTGGCATCAATGATGCCGCGGCGTTCGATGCCGCGGTGGCGGCGGGGGCTGACTGGATCGGCTTCGTGTTCTTCCCCGCCTCGCCAAGAGCGGTAACGCCCGCAGAGGCGACACAAATCTCCCGGCGGCACGTAGGCGGCCCGGCGCGCATCGGCTTGTTCGTGTCGCCGCGCGACGCGGACGTGCAGGCCGTCCTTGACGCGATTCCGCTCGACGCCCTTCAAATCTACGGGGCGGCGGAACGCGTGGCAGAATTGCGGGCCCGCTTCGGCCTGCCGGTCTGGCGCGCGGTCGGGGTGGCCGCGCGCGCGGAGCTTCCGCGGCACGAGGCCAGCGTTGCCCGGTTCGTGGTGGAAGCCAAAGCCCCGCCGGAGGCAACGCGCCCAGGGGGCAACGCGGTGTCGCTGGACTGGTCGCTGCTTGCGGGCTGGACGGCCCCCCTTCCCTGGCTGCTCGCCGGCGGACTGACGCCGGACAACGTGGCGACGGCGATCAGGGTTTCGAGGGCAGAGGCGGTCGATGTCTCCTCCGGCGTGGAAAGCGCACCGGGCCAAAAAGACCCTGCGCTCATTCGCGCATTCGTGCATGCGGCGAAATCAGCCCGGCGCTTGGCGCAGACCGGCGAAGAACGATCGGAGCAAGGCGGCTGAGTCGCGTTCGCACACACCCGCAACGACCTCGGGTCGATGGAGGCAGGACGAAGCGTCGAAAATGCGTGGACCATGCTCTACGCCGCCGCCCTTCGGGTCGTAGGCTCCGAAGACGAGGCGGCGAATTCGAAACAGGCTGATCGCGGCGGCACACATCGGGCAGGGCTCGAGCGTCGTATAGAGGTCGAAGCTCGGCAGCCGCGATGTGCCGAGCCTCCGAGCCGCTTCACGCAACACGAGCAGTTCGGCATGCGCGGCGGCGTCGCAAGTGGCTTCGACCTGATTCCCCGCCCGCGCCAGCACGGTACCGTCCGGGCCGATCACCACTGCGCCCACGGGAACTTCGCCCCTGGCGAGGGCTCGGCGGGCCTCCTCGAGCGCGATCTCCATCGCTTCCATCTCGACTTCTTGCCCCGGCCCGGGCGCCGGCGCTAGCAACATGCCATGACCCGCCACCGCCGACCGCCTGCCGTGGGGATTACGCTCGATGCCGAGCCGCCAGGGGGTTATTCGGGATACCCCTGGTACGCGCTGCGCAGCAACTACACGCAGAGCATCTCGGCCGCAGGCGGGGTCCCGCTTGCGGTTCCACATTTCCCGGAGCTCGCGTCGGCGTTCGTCGATCGTATCGATGCACTCGTCGTTACCGGCGGCGCCTTCGACGTCGATCCGGGGCTTTACGGCGCGTCCGATCGCCATGCGTCGGTGACGCTGAAGTCGGACCGCACCGCGGCCGAGGCCGCTCTCCTGCGCGAGGCTCTGGCGCGTGACATGCCGGTGCTCGGGATCTGTGGTGGACAGCAGCTTCTTGCGGTTGTTCTTGGCGGCCGGTTGATCCAGCACATCCCTGACGGGGTAGCAAACGCACTGGCACACGAGCAGCCCAATCCGCGCCACGAAGCCGGTCACCGCGTCGCGATCACACCTGGCACGCGCCTGCACCGGATCGTCGGCGGCACGGTGATGCAGGTGAATTCATCGCACCATCAGGCGGTCGCCGAGCCTGGAGCCGCGATCGTGAATGCGGTCGCGCCTGACGGAGTGATCGAGGGCATCGAGATGCCGGATCGGCGGTTTTGCCTGGGCGTCCAATGGCACCCTGAATTTGGCATTGATCCGGGTGATGGGCGGCTGTTCGCGGCCTTGATTGCAGCCTGCGGATGAATGAGCGGGCGACGGGTGAGCGTATCGCGAAATACATCGCCCGCGCCGGAGTCGCGAGCCGTCGGGACGCGGAGCGTCTGATCGCCGAAGGCCGCGTGCGCGTGAACAACGTGACGACAACTCACCCCGCGACGTTCGTCGCACCGGGCGATGTCGTGCTCGTCGACGGGGCGCCGGTGGCAACCCCAGCCAGAACGCGCTTGTTCCGGTACCACAAGCCCGCCGGACTCATGACCACGCATCGCGACCCGCAGGGCCGTCCGACGGTTTTCGATAGTCTTCCGCCTGGGCTGCCGCGGCTCATCAGCGTGGGCCGGCTCGATTTCACGAGCGAAGGACTCCTGTTGCTCACCAACGACGGAGCCCTTGCGCGCCGGTTGGAGCTGCCTGCGACGGGTTGGCTGCGTCGATACCGGGTGCGCCTGTTCGGCCGCCCAGATCCGGGGCAACTGGCCGCCTTGAAGAAGGGCGTGACCGTGGAGGGCGTTCGCTACGCGCCGATCGACGCGGCGCTGGACTCCGTGAAGGGCGACAACGCCTGGCTCACCGTGGCGCTTCGCGAAGGGCGCAACCGCGAGGTGAGGCGTGTGATGGCGTATCTGGGGTTTGCGGTATCACGCCTCATCCGCACCGCCTACGGCCCTTTCCAGCTTGGCCACCTGCCGCCCGGAGCGGTGGAGGAGGTGTCGGCGAAGGTCCTGCGCGAGCAGCTTCCGCCGGGACCGCCATGAGGATCGTGGGGGGTGTCTGGCGCGGTCGAAGGTTGGTGGCGCCCGCCGGGCTGCTTACCCGACCGACCGCCAACCGCGTGCGGCAGGCGCTGTTCGATATGCTGCTGCACGCACCCTGGGGCGGGCGGTCTGCGGTGGAAGGCGCCAGCGTGGTTGATGCGTTTGCCGGCACCGGGGCGATGGGATTGGAGGCGCTGTCGCGCGGGGCCGCCTTCTGCACGTTCATGGAATACAGCAAGGCCGCGCTCGCGGTCCTGCGCGCAAACATTGCCCTTTGTGGGGCTGGCGGGCGCTGCACCGTGCTCGCAGCCGATGCCACGCGCCCACCGTCGGGCATGCCATGCGATCTCGTGATTCTGGATCCGCCATACGGACAGGCGTTGCTCCCCGGTGCCGTGACCGGGCTGGCCGCAGCGGGGTGGATCGGGGCGGGCTGCCTCGTCGTTGCCGAGCTCGGACGCAAAGAAGCACTTCCGGAATTTGGCGAGCTGCTCGCGCAGCGCGGGCACGGCGCTGCCCGGCTGGCCGCTTGGCGCGCGGACCCAGATCGCATCGCTGTTTCTTTCAATCCAATGAATTGATAACCGGGCCGGCCTCCGGGCGCCCCGCTTCCGCACTGACCGGCGCAGGCTCAGCGCCGTCGGCCAAAGAGGCGCTCGAGCTCGCTGCGTTCGAACCGCAGAAACGTCGGCCGTCCGTGGCTGCAGGTTGCGGCGCGGGGCGTTGTTTCCATGCGGCGCAGCAGCGCGTCCATCTCAGGCGCTGTGAGTCGGCGTCCGGCTCGAATGCTGCCGTGGCATGCCATGCGCGCCAGAGCTGCGTCCAGCCGTTCTGTGAGGGCTGGACTCGCGTCAAACTCGGAAAATTCCTCAGCAAGATCGCGCAGGATTGGTGCGGGATCATTCGCCGACAGCAGCGCCGGCGTGGCACGCACGAGAACGGCCCCAGCGCCGAACGCCTCGATCTCCAACCCGAGTCGGGCAAGTTCCGCCGTGTGCGCGAGCAGTGCCGCTGCCTGCCCAGCGGGCAAGTCGACGACGGCGGGGAGAAGCAGCGGCTGTGCACGCACGCCGCCTGCTTCGAGCTGCTCGCGCAACGCCTCATGCGTCAGCCGCTCGTGCGCGGCGTGCTGATCGACGAGCACCAGGCTGCCGTCGCCGGCGACCGCGATGATGTAGGTGTCGAGCACCTGGGCCACCGCAGCGCCGAGCGGATAGTCGGTGGCGATCGGGGCCGCGGCGAGCGCGCCCTGGCTGCGTGCGCCCGGCGCTGCGGCTAGGGGCAGGATCGGCTCGGCAAAGCCCGAGGGCGCCAGGCCGGACGCAGGATGCACAAGGCGCAACGCCGGCCGCGGCGCCGGCGCGACCCTGCCGGCTCCGCTGGCAAGTGCCCGGGATAAGGCACCGATGACCAGCGCGCGGACCGCCTCGGGATCACGAAAGCGAACTTCGGACTTGGCCGGGTGGACGTTCACGTCCAGCTCCTCGGCCGGCAGATCGAGATAGAGCGCGACAATGGCATGCCGACCGGCCGGCAACACGTCCCGATAGGCGACGCGCACTGCCATGCGCAGCAATGGATCGGTGACGGGTCGGCCGTTGACCACCAGGGCCTGCGCGACGGCCGTCGCGCGCGAAACCAGAGGCGCAGCAGCAAAGCCACTGAGCCGCAGCGAGCCGCGCTGGGCCTCGATCGGGAGCAACGCAGCCGCGGCCTCCGCACCAAGCAGCGCTGCCACCCGCGCGCTTCGCGTCGCGGCCGGGAGATCGAAAGCCACCCGGTCGTCGCTCGCGAATCGGAACGCAACACCCGGCGCCGCGAGCGCCAGACGGCGGGTTGCAGCCTCCGCCGCCTCCGCCTCGCTCCGCGGCGATTTTAGAAACTTGCGGCGCGCCGGAGTGGCGAAGAACAGGTCGGAAACGACGACGCGCGTACCGACCGGACCGGCCGCGGGAGCGACGGGGCCCACGATGCCGCCTTCCACCACGATGGCAGCGGCGCTGTCGGCCCCTGCAGGGCGCGAGGTAAGGGCCAGTCGCGCTGCGGCGCCGATGGACGGCAGGGCCTCGCCGCGAAAGCCCAGCGTTGCGATCCGAATTAAGCTATCATCGGCAAGTTTCGAGGTCGCGTGGCGCTGGACTGACAATGGCAGCTCCTCAGCGCTCATGCCGCAGCCGTCATCGACGACCTCGGTGCGCGCGACGCCGCCCCCTTCGATCGAGACCGTGATCCGGGTTGCCCCGGCGTCGAGCGCGTTCTCGATCAGTTCGCGCGCCGCGGCAGCCGGCCGCTCGATCACTTCTCCGGCGGCAATGCGGTTGACAACGCCCTCGGGCAGAAGGCGGATGCGCCCCGCCTGCAACTATGTCTCGCCGCGTAACGTCCGGAAACGACGGATCAACCCGGTCGTCGAGCTGTCGTGCACACCGGCTGCGGCACCCGGGGCAAGCGCCGGAATAATGCCGCCGGCCAGTACCTTACCCAGCTCCACGCCCCATTGGTCGAAGCTATCAATTCGCCAAAGCCAGCCCTCCACAGCGACCTTGTGCTCGTAAAGCGCGATGAGTCGTCCCAACGCATAGCCGTCGAGTCGGCGGAACAGCAACGTATTGGAAGGACGGTTGCCGGAGAACACACGGTGCGGGGCGACGGCGGCGATCGTCGCGTCGCTCATGCCCTTGGCGCGCATCTCAGCCTCAACTTCCTGGCGCGACTTGCCGCGGAGTAGTGCCTCGGCTTGAGCGAAGGCGTTGGCGGCAAGGATACGGTGCGCTTCCGGGCGGTCGTGATCGGGCTCGGCCGCAAGAATGAAGTCTACCGGGACCGGCTGCGTGCCCTGGTGGACAAGCTGCATGAAGCTGTGCTGGGCATCAGTGCCTGGCTCGCCGAACAGCACCGGGCAGGTGGCGTGGGCGACCGGAAGGCCGTCGAGCGAGGTGGACTTCCCGTTGCTCTCCATCTCGAGCTGCTGGAGATACGCAGGGAATCGCCGCAGGCGCTCATCGTACGCGAGCACGCAATGCGTGCGCAGATCGAGGGCATTGATGTTCCAGATGCCGACCAGCGCCAGCAGCACAGGTAGGTTCTGGGCGAACGGCGCTTCCAGGAAGTGGCGGTCCATGGCGGCTCCGCCGTCCAGCATGGCCTGAAACGGTTCCCACCCTGCGGCAAGCGCTACCGGCAGGCCAATCGGCGACCACACAGAGTAACGTCCACCCACCCAGTCTCGGAAGCCGAAAACCTGGTCGGGCCGGATCCCGAAATCCGCCACTGCCTTCAGATTGGTTGAGAGTGCGCCGAAATGTGCGCTCACCGCCTCCTCGCCAAGGGCGGTCGCGAGCCATGCCCGGGCCGCTTGGGCGTTGGTCATGGTCTCGAGCGTGGTGAAGGTTTTCGAGGCGACCAATACCAGCGTACGCGCGGGATTCAGCGAGCGGGCCAGGGCGGCGAAGGCGTGTCCGTCGACATTGGATAGGAAGCGCGCCTCCATGCGCGGACCACGCGCCAGCGTGAGCGCATCGACCGCCATCCTCGGCCCGAGATCGGAGCCGCCGATGCCGATGTTGAGAACGGTATCGAAGGTCTCGCCGGTGGCCCCGCGCAGTTCGCCCGCATGCACCTTGCGCACGAAGTCGTGCATCTTGTCGCGTTCCGCGGCGGCCAGGCGAGAGGCCTCATCCACCCCTCCCGGTAGGGCCGCGCGCATGCCTGCGTCGGCCGCAGAGCGCAATGCCATATGCATCGCGGCACGGCCTTCGGTCGGGTTGACCACTTCGCCCGCGAAGAGCCGCGCGCGAAAGCCCTCGAGATCGGCTTCGTGGGTGAAATCGAGCAATGCGACGAGCGCGTCGCCGTCGATCGCGTTCTTCGAGAAATCGATCGTAAGATCCTCGAAACTGGCCGAGAAGCGCCGCGCGCGCTCCGGGTCGGCGGCAAAGAGCGCCTTGATGTCGCGCGCGGCTGGGCGGGCGGCGAGGGTGGCGAGACGCGTCCAGGCCGCTTCAAGGGGGGGATACTCGGGCATGGCGGCACTCTAGCGCATTTGGCGGGCGCGAGGCATCTGCGACGATGCCCGTTTCGGGGCGGCTCGCCGCATGGCGGGGCGGTCGAACCGCTGGCTTTGGGCCCGCCCTCCGCGGATCTCACTTTTTCAACCGGGGCGCAAAGAGCCGCCACCAAGCATGAACGGAAAAATTTTGCGGCGGCGTGAAGCCACCAGCCGCTCGCCCGTCGCTACGCCACCAGTGGAGCCCGTTCGGCTGCCATGCGCGCCCAGGCCAACATCGCATCCTCGTCGAATAGCTCCGTCAGCTTCTTCATCATGGTGCCGCCAAGTTCTTCGGCATCGACGATAGTAACGGCGCGTCTATAGTAGCGGGTTACGTCATGACCGATGCCGATCGCGATCAGTTCCACGACGTCACGGCTCTCGATCTCACGAATCACCTCGCGCAGGTGCCGCTCCAGATAATTCCCGGCATTAACCGAGAGGGTGCTGTCGTCAACGGGCGCCCCGTCGCTGATCACCATGAGAATCCGCCGATGCTCCGGGCGCGCCAGGAGCCGCCGGTATGCCCAGAGCAGTGCCTCGCCGTCGATGTTCTCCTTGAGTAAACCCTCGCGAAGCATCAGCCCCAGATTCCGTCGGGCCCGGCGCCAGGGCGCGTCGGCCGACTTGTAGATGATGTGGCGCAGGTCGTTGAGCCGTCCCGGATTTCGCGGCTTGCCCTGCGATACCCAGGCCTCGCGCGACTGCCCACCCTTCCAGGCTCGCGTCGTGAAGCCGAGCACTTCCACCTTCACGGCGCACCGCTCGAGCGTGCGTGCCAGGATATCGCCGCACATAGCGGCCACCGTGATCGGCCGCCCGCGCATGGAACCGGAGTTGTCGATCAACAGCGTGACGACGGTGTCGCGAAACTCGGTATCGCGCTCTCGCTTGTAGGACAGCGCTTGCAGTGGATTGACAACGACGCGCGCCAGCCGGCCGGCATCAAGGAGCCCTTCCTCGAGATCGAAGTCCCACGCGCGCATCTGTTGGGCAAGCAGACGGCGCTGCAGTCTGTTGGCGAGTTTCGCCACGACACCTTGCAGGTGCTGAAGTTGCTGATCGAGCTGCTGGCGGAGTCGCGACAACTCGTCTGCGTCAACGAGCTCTTCGGCGGCGATCTCCTCGTCGAACGCGCGCGTGAACGCACGATAGCCGGAGCCCGCTTCGCCGCTGGTCGTCCCGCGTGGCGGCTGGGGCCCGCTCGGCCGCTCCTCGCCGGTTGCGGCGGCTCCGTCGTCAGCATCCTCGTCCTCAGCGCTTTCGGCAGCCTCACCCGACATCTCCTCGGGCTGAACATCGAGAGCGCTGTCGCTTTCGCTTCGCGACTGGCCCTCGGAGTCCTGGCTGAAATCCTGCGGCCCTTGTTCGGCTGCGGCGTCGTCTGCAGGCTCGGCCTCGTCCGGCGATGCGTCGGCTTCCGCTTCAGCAAGGTCGAGCGCCGCGAGGAGCTTGCGCGCCGCACGCCCAAAGGCCACCTGGTCGTCCCTGCGTGCGGGCCATTTCGTCGAGCGCGCGCTCTGCCGCCTCTCCCAGGGAGTTGCGCCAGAGGTCGAGCACGCGAGCGGCCGAGTTTGGACTCGGCTCGCCGGACATGCGCTCGCGCGCCAGCAGAGCGAGGGCCGCTGACACCGGTAGCTGCTCGCGGCGCGTCATACGGTCGAAGCCCTCTGCTTCGCACTGTTCAGCTAAATGCGCTCTGAGGTTCGCGGCAACGCCGGCCATGTGGCGGCCGCCTATGACCTCGACACGCGCCTGCTCCAGCGCCTCGAAAGCATCTCGGCCTTCACGTTGTGCCGGGACTCGAGCAGCGTGGATCGCGTCGTCATGGTGCCGCAGCCGCATGGCGAGACTGTCGGCGATTCCCCGAAGGCGCGCCGCCTCGACGGCCGGAAGAGCCCGCGTCGGCAACGGCAGGCGGGCTCGCTTTCCAGCGAGACCTGAAGGGCCAGGCTGGAATGCGACCTGTACGTCGCTTTCCGCAAGTGCTCGCAGCGCGGCAGCCGTGGCGCGCTTGAACTCCTCGGTCCGCGGACTATCCTTGCTACCGCTCATCCGCGCCTCAGGCGATCCGCCGCGCCAGCGCTCCGGTGGCAATCTCCTCGTTGAAGCAGCGCTGGTAGTACTCTGCGACAGTGCTCCGTTCGGCCTCGTCACACTTGTTCAGGAAGGTCATCCGGAACGCAAAGCCGATATCGCCAAAAATGCGCGCGTTCTCGGCCCATGTAATCACCGTCCTCGGTGACATGACGGTGGAGATATCGCCATTGATGAAGCCAGCACGGGTCAGATCCGCAAGAGCCACCATGCTTTCGATACGCCGTCGTGCGGCCTTGTCGGCCGGATCGACTCCGAGCTTGGCCATGACGATGTCGCATTCCTGCGCGTGGGGTAGGTAGTTCAGGGTCGCCACGATGTTCCAACGGTCCATCTGGCCCTGGTTGATCTGCTGAGTGCCATGATAGAGGCCGGTGGTGTCCCCGAGGCCAACGGTATTCGCCGTCGAGAACAGACGAAACGCCGGGTGCGGACGTATGACGCGATTCTGGTCGAGCAGCGTCAGCTTGCCTTCGACCTCCAGCACCCGCTGAATCACGAACATCACGTCCGGCCGGCCGGCATCATACTCATCGAAAACGAGCGCGCAGGGGTGCTGCAAGCACCAGGGCAGCAGGCCTTCACGGAACTCGGTAACCTGCTTGCCCTCGCGCAGCACTATGGCGTCTTTGCCGATCAGGTCGATACGGCTGATATGGCTGTCCAGATTGACGCGAATGCAGGGCCAATTCAGCCGCGCCGCGACCTGCTCGATATGGGTTGACTTGCCAGTGCCATGGTATCCCTGGATCATAACGCGGCGGTTAAAGGCGAACCCGGCGAGGATCGCGAGCGTGGTGTCGCGATCGAAGCGGTACGCCTCGTCCACGTCAGGCACATGCTCTGTGCGCTGGCTGAACGCCGGGACCTGCATGGCGCTGTCGAGACCGAACACCTCGCGCGCGTCTATGGTGATGTCGGGTACGTTGATCGCCGAGGTCGGCGCAGAACGCGAGTTGGGCACGGCGGCGATCTTGGTCATCAAACAGCGATCCTGTGCTTCGGCCAAGTCCTGAGACTACTCCCACGATACCCTGTTTGGGTAGGCGGGCTCATCCCCCGGCGGCCACCGGATCCACGCGCGCGAGTCGGCCGCGGAGCGCGGCATAGGCGAGGTTGATCGCCTTCAGCCGCTCTTCGGCATCGCGGCTACCGTCGTTGGCGTCGGGATGGTGTTGTTTGGCAAGCTGCTTATAGCGGGTTTTGAGCTCAGAGAGGGTCAGCGGCCAATCGAGGCCGAGGGTCGCCAGAGGCCCGCGGATATCCGGCGGCGCCGCCTGCGCCGCCCGGCGACGCTGGCCTTCCGCACGGGCGTCAGCTTCTAGCCCCGCTCTTAGGACGTGAAGTGGGTCTCCCGCCACGATGTTGTCAAGCCGCGTGCCCAGATGCCCGAGCGGCCAGGTTGGGCGCTGCCAAGCGTTATCCGCGCGTAATTCCGCTTCGATCTGCGCGGGGGTCATGCCCTTGTAGAAGTCCCATGTGGCGTTGTAGGCGCGCACATGTTCGAGGCAGAACCACCAGTATTCGCGCAGCGTCTTGCGTGACTTCGGTGCGCGGTACTCCCCGGCGGCGTTACAGCCGGGTACATCACAGGTTTGGCCCGGTGCTTCCGGATCCGGGGCATAGGCCCGCATTCGCAAGGGACGTCGGGTCATCGAGCGCTATGTGCGGCCGTACGAGGGTTTTGCAAAGAGGGAAGTGGTGTCGCCGCATGCAGGCGGGGTATGTGGGGTTATGACGCATCGGGCTCAACGCATTGAAGCAGTTCTGCGGCAGGCCTTTCACCCTGAGCGGCTGCAGATCGAGGACGATTCGGCACGACATGCGGGCCACGCCGGCGCGGCGGTCGGGGGGGAGACTCATTACGATGTGTTTATGGTGTCGGGTTCGTTTCGGAATACGCCACGCGTCGCCCGTGCCCGCGCGGTCCATGCGGCCCTGGCCGATGAGTTCGCTTCGGGGCTGCACGCTCTCTCGCTTACTTTGCGCACGCCCGAGGAACAAGCGGCGCGCGAATAGCCTATCGCGCAAGGTGAGGCCAGCGCTGCCGCACGACCGGCCCGTCGGCGGCATAGGCGAAGCAGCTGTCGATCATGCGCTTCGCAGCTTCCGCGTCGTTGCGCTGGCGCTGCGGCAGCACGTACGTCGTCTGGATGGCAACGGTAGCGACCTGTTGGAGCAACTCACGGATGTGGGTGCAGCCCGCGATTCCGCCGATCCGAGCGCTGGCATCCTTGAGAAACCCAGCGCGGATGTGGAGGCCGACCAATCGCCCGAAAGTTTCCGTGCCGCCCGGGCAGACCGAGAACGGGGCATCCAGCGTGGCAGCTTCGGCGGCGACGATTGCCAGGCTCTGGTCGATCGTCAGCCGGAGGTGCATGCGGTGTAGGGCCTGCCCGGGATCGATTTGACCGCGATCGCCGACCGAGAATGCATAGGTCTTCGTATCGGTGATTTCCGCCTCGATATCGAACAGCCCGTCGGCCCGGCGAAAGCCTTCGACGACGATCGCGCGTGTATGCAGCCGTTCCCGGACCACGGGAGCGGAGAGAGGCATCCCCGTCAACTTGGAGGCTCGCCGGCGACCGGCGTGGCGCCGAGCGACGTCATCAGCGCCGCGACCTCAGCGATCGCGCTCTCGGCGACGGCTGTATCGGTCCCCTTGGCAACGATGGCCACACCCCCTCCGCCGGAGCGGTAGTAAGGGTAGCTGCCGATGTCCAAAGCCGGGTATCGCTTCTGAATGGACGCCAGCGGCTCCGCGATCGTGCCCTCGAGGACTCCATGCCCGTGAACGGCGCGCGAGACGATCGGCTGTCCCCGGGAAAGCGTGGGGGCCAGGCTCTCGAACTGGGCCTGCATGATTCTGGGCACCCCGGCCATCACATGGACGTTGCCGATAGAGAATCCGGGCGCGAGCGAGACGGTTGTTTCGATCAGGCTGGCCCCCCGTGGCATCGTTGCCATTCTTTGGCGGGCGGCATTGAATTCCCCCGGCTTGTATGCAGCCGCCATTGTTTCCCAGGCAACCGGATGTCGCTCCCACGGTAGACCGAAGGCCGCAGCGACGCACTCGCTCGTAATGTCGTCGTGCGTCGGGCCGATGCCGCCGGTCGTGAACACGTGGTCGAATCGCGCACGGGCGTCGTTGACCGTCGATACGATGACCTCGGCGATATCGGGGATCACGCGTGCCTCGCGCACCGGAATGCCGAGATCGCCCAGACGCGTGGCCAGAAACCTGAGGTTGATGTCCTGCGTCCGCCCGGAGAGCACTTCGTTGCCGATGATCAGTACACAGGCGGTTGGATTGTCGGTTGTGCTCATGGTGACCGGCTTACAGGAAATCGCGCAGCAGGGGCACCAGTGGGCGGTCCGCGGGGGGCATCGCGTAGTCAGCGAGTTTGAGCGGGCCGGACCCACGCAAGTGTCTGGCCCTCGCGCGGCATCAGCGCTCCTCGCCAGCGCCGACAAAGGAACAGAGGGCATCAGCAGATGGAAGGTCGCGTAAGCATGTGACGCGAATGCAAAGGGTGCAAGGCAGTTTCCCGCCACCTCGATGCCTAGCTCTTCGTTCAGTTCGCGAATCAGCGCAGCCTCGGGCGTCTCGCTTGGCCGGAGCTTGCCGCCAGGGAACTCCCATAGACCCGCCATTTTCTTGCCCTCTGGCCGGCGCGCGAGCAACACGCGGCCGTCCGCGTCGATGAGCGCGCACGCTGCAACGAGCAGCAGCGGCCGTTCCACCCCGTCTGTGGCCGGTCCTGGGGCGCCAAAGAGATTTTCGCGGTTGGCGGTGAAGTGAAGCACCGGGTCTCGGAAGCACGGGCAAGAAAGGTCTCGTGCCCCTTTCCAATCTGCTTGAATCCGATACGGTGTAGCACCGCGATTGACCGGGCATTGTCGGTCGCGACAGTTGCCTCCAGCAAATCGAGGGCCAGGTTCGCCAGAGCCCAGCGCGCGAGCCGGCCCGCAGCCTCCGGCGCGACGCCGTGACCCCAGAAGCGGCGACCGACCCAATAGCCGAGGCGTCCGCACCGTTTGGCCGCGTCGATCCGGAGCCCGACTCCACCTACGATGACCTCGCGGTCGGCCTCGCGCCCCGTGACTGCAAGATGGTAAGCGCGGCCAGCGGCAAGCAACCGCGCTGCAGAGACAATCCATTCGTCGGCGAGCGAACGCGGGTAGGGGAAGGGCACGGCGGCAAGGGCGCGGCAGACCTCCCAGTCGTTGATCAGGCGATGCAGTTCGGCCGCGTCTTCCGCATGATAGGGGCGCAGGGTGAGCCGCTCGGTCGCGAGTGCGCCAAAGGTTTCGCTCATCGCGGGGACACGCCGTGCAGCATCGCGTCAGGGAGTGCCGAAACCGCAACGCATGCGCAAGTCCCTTCGCGCAATTCCCTGCCCTTGGATGTGGTCAAGCCGGGGAAAGCGGCGTCCACCCGCCAAGAACCACGCTTCGTGACAGGGGCGCGGCCGGGCAGCGAGTTGAAGCCGCCTCCACGTGGTGCAGGGGAACGACCAAGTGAGGCGTGCATCAGCCGGATCTCCGGTCGGCAGGGGGCGCGGACCTGGCCCAGTCCGGTTCAAATTCGAACGGATCATTTGGCTATGGGAAGACCATCAAGTCCCGGCAGATGCAGCTGGCAGCTGAGCCGGTGGGCCTCACCCGAGGGCACCCACCTCATGCGTGACCGCGGTACTGATTTCCCGGATCAGGTCGAACAGTCGCAGCATGGGCGCAAAGATCTCGGTGTGTTCGCGCGCGTAGGCTGCTGACGCCCGCGGCGCCCTGGGTTCGGCATAGTCGCGCTCGGCGGCGGGATCAGGGGCGGCGGGGAACACCTCGGCCAGGAATTCACCGCAGCGGGGACATCGAGCCGCAGCAGCCGCTGCTCGAGTGCCGCACGGGTCACGCCGTAGCGCGGCGCGAAGTCGGGAACGGCGCTCGCCAGCAGCCAGATCCGATGGATCAGCGCGAGCCGCACGGCGTGCAGCAGTATCTCTCGATCGGCGGGCCGCGGCGCGTCTGGGTAGACCGCTCGGAGGCTCACTTGATCCGCCTGGATACGTCGAAACATCGCCTGCGCATCGGCCCAGAGATCCAGCCGTTCGAGTGCCCGCGCGACGGCGACCAGCGCCTGCCGGCGGCCGGGAATTCGCGCGTGCGCAGCGCGATCAAGCCACATGCCCGGATCGAGCGTCGCCACCACAGCGCGTAGCACCTCGATGTCTGAATGCGCCAGCGCGTGTTCGACAAGCGCCAGGGCATTGCGAAGCGCCGGCTCGACGTGCGCAACTCGACAAAGGCTTCCGGGTGTCGCGCCGCGGCAGTCCCAGGCCCTGCAGGCTGTTCGCCATCCAGCCAAGTTGGTGCAGGATGGCGTTGTTCGGGATCGCCCGCAAGTCGCGCGGATGACGGATGAGCGCCGGGCCGCCAATGCCGTCGGTCTGTCGCGCCGCAGGGCGCGAGCCGGTGCGGTCAAGCAGCGCGGGGCCGAACACGCCCAGCACGCGCCGCGTAGCCCGCGTCTTCACCAGCTCCTGCATGCCGGCCGGCAGGTGGCGAAGAAGTCCGCGGAGAAGTCGGCTCGGAATAGATCGGATCGGCGGGCCGTAGTTGCCGGGGAAAGCGTGCTCGGCGATGCTGCGTGACCGCTGCCGCGCGAGTTCCGGCGTGCCAAACAGCAGGTAGCCGTCGCCGCCCTGGAACGCACTTTCCTCGGCACAGCGATGCCGGCCGACGCCAGCGCTCGCCGCGCCAACGGGGGCGAGAGATAGCCAGCCGTTCGGCCAGCGAGCGGGGATGCCCGCCGCGGCCGACGCTTTCGCCGTGGGTGTCGAAAAGTAGCACTTCGACGTTCGTCAGTTCGTGACGCACCATCGCCTCGGCGAGCTTCAGGCGCACCGCTCGATGAAGTAGGCTGGCGGCAGCGGCCCGATATAGCGCCCGGAATCCGAGTAGCCAAACTGCAGCGCAAGCCGCCCGGTCGTGCGCAGGTAGGCGCGCCAATGCGGACTGCGCAGCGCTTCTTCGAGCACGTGCACGCCCGCCTCGAGCGCCTCGGCGGTCTCGAATAGCGGGCTGATCTCGATCTTCCGCTCGATGCTGAACAGGCGGGCGAGCCACAGCGCGGCGAGCAGCGTGTAGCCGCTCTCGGTCTCGGCGATCAGGAAGCGCACGGGGTCGCGGTATCGATGTGTTTCAGCAGCTGGGCGACTGTCATCATCAGCCGCGTCGCCGATGCGCCCTCGGCGAGCACCGAACCGAAATCGACCGGCACCGGCCGGACCCATCCAGCGCCGCGTTGATCGCCCCAGCAGCACCCGCCGTCGCGAGGGGTCTTCCGGCGGATCGGCCAGGCCCAGCCGCTGGCGGACGGCATTGTGGATCTGCGAAGCGTTGAGCCGGACATGCGTGTGCGCGAGGGCGAGCCCGTGTGCGAACGCAGGCCCGCACGTGCAACGGCCAGCGGTAGCCGTCGCTCCTCCGGCGCGGCGGCGATCGCCGCCGTGAACGCCTCGTCCAGCGGAGCGGCCGGACGAGTGCTTTCGCGCGCCTCGATCAGCGCGTGGGCGAAGGCGGAAACCTGGTCGGCGTCGGCGGCGGTCGGCGCGGCGGCAAGCTGCGCCTCCACCGCTGCGAGCGCCGCGCGGCGCGGCCGCGGCCGGCGCGCCTTCCGCCACCGCGTCCGCCTGCGAGCGGAACCGAGCGAGCTGCAGGCGTTTCATGTGCAGGCGCAGGCGCAGCGTGTCCCACCAGCCGATATCGGTGCGCCCGTCGGTGTCATAGCCCACCCAACTGGTCAGGATCACCGGCGCCGGCACGATCTCCGTCCAGCGGTTCGGCCAGGCGGCGCGGGCGGCGCGCAGGAGGGCTTCGCTCATGGCATCGAGCGCGTCGCGGCCATGCCTGATCGCGGCAACCGCCTGGTCGAACTCCTCCGCTAGCGTCGGCGCCACGGGCGGTGGGAGACGAAGCGCTCCGCGGGGGGCCGGAGGCTCGCGGCGGCGGCGAGGGCGCGTCCCACCTCGGCGGGCAGGCTGAAGGTCGGGTGGGCGGTGAACACCGCGGCGAAGCGCGGTGCGCTCGACTGCGGCGCGGAACGCCGGGCAAGCGGCACCGGGCTGTCGGCCGGATCGGGGCGCACGATGCGCTCGGCAAGAACCGCCATCGCCGTCCGGCTGGAACCGGGGTCGGTGTCGCCCACATAGGCGGCGAGCCGTGCTGCGCGGTCGGCGAAGGCGGCGTCGCGCAGGTGGCGCACCAGCGCCTCGATTTCCTCTTGCGTCAAGGTGCCCGGCATCGATGCGGCGGGAGATCGCGAGCGCGATCGACAGGACGGGGTTGCCGAACGGATCCGCGTCATGGCTCTCGCGGTGACGGGCGGTGAGCGCGAGCAGGTCGCGCGCGAGGACGGCGGTGATGGCTGAGCGCCGGATGCTGCACTGCGAAGTGTGCCTGCGAAGTGGGCGGCTCGCAACAGCCCTGATGAGGGTTGGGCGGACTGCCTATGTTGCGCGCGCGGACTGATCGTGCCTCCGCTCTGCGTGCCGGCAAACCAGGGGCGGCGTGGTAGCGTTCCTCGCACATGGACGCTTCTCCCTCTTGCGTGTCGACCTCGGCGGCCGACGCCGAGCGCGAGGCCCGCCGCGACGTTGGCCCGCCACAAGGCTTTGCGACCGCGCTGCTGGTGCTGATGGCCGCGCTGACGCTGGCGAGCTATGCGCTGCCGCCCGGCTTTGCGACCGCCGTGCTGCAGGCCGCCGCCAAGGCCGGTTTCGTCGGCGGCATCGCCGACTGGTTCGCGGTCACCGCGCTGTTCCGCCATCCGCTCGGCATTCCGATCCCGCACACCGCCATCATCCCGGCCCAGAAGGCGCGCCTCGGGCCGCGCGCTCGGCCGCTTCGTCGCCAACCCACGTGTTCACCGCTGCCGAGGTCGCGGCGCAGCTCGCGCGGCTCGACCTCGCCGGGCATCCTCGCACCGCTTCCTCGCCGACCCGCGGCGACGCGGCCGGCGGCGCGAGGCGCTGGCGGCGCATGCTGCCGCGGCTGCTGGCCACGCGTGGAGGACGGCCGCGCACGGCGGCTGCTCGCGCGCCTGGTGCCGCGCGTCCTCGGCGGCGCCGGCGCCGGGCGAATGCGTGGCGCGGCGCGTTGCACAAACTGGTCGAGGGCGGCCGGCACCAGGAGGTGTTCGGCTTCATCCTCGACCGCACTTCGAAAGTGCTGCTCGCCGAGCGCGAGGAGAGCGCTGCGCCGCGCGATCGAGGAGCGGGTGCGCGAGCAGGGCGGGCGGCTGGTCGGCTGGGCGCTCGGCGCCTCGATCGCGCGGCGCGTGCTCGCGCAGGTGAACGCCGAACTGGACAAGATGGAGGCCGGCGGCTCCGACCTGCGCGCCGCCTTCGACGAATGGATGCGCCGCGAGATCGTCCGCATCGAGGAGGATCCGGAGCGCGCCGCCGAGATCGGCCGTGCGATCCGCCGGGTGCTGCGCACATCCGACGGTGCAGGCCTGGGTCCGCGACGTGTGGTCGCGGCTTGCGCGTGGCGCTGGAGGCCGACGCCGCGCGACCGAACGGGCCGCACGGTCGCGGTGCTGGAGGGCGGCTTCGCCAATCTCGGGACCATGCTCGCGACCGATCCCGGCGGCGCGGGCGCGCGTGCAGGCAGCGGCGGAGGCCGTGGTGGCAAGCCTGCTGCCGTCAGCGCAGGTGAGGGTCGCCGAATTCATCGCCAAGGTCGTGGCGGGACTGGGACGCGGCGACGATCACCGAAAAGCTGGAACTGCGCGTCGGGCAGGGACCTGCAATACGTGCGGATCAACGGCACGCTGGTGGGTTTCCTGGTCGGCGGGGTGCTCTATGCGCTGCTGCGGGCGGCATTCGGGCCAGTCGCATTTTGAGGCGCGAATGGACCCGCTGGACCGCTCCTCAATACTGGAACTGGTACGTCAGGCCGACACTCGTGCCGTATGGATCGGCACCTCCTGCCCCGCCGGTAGCGCTCGTTTGCATTCCTGTGCCCACGGACGTCTCAAGCTTCAGCCCGCGCAGCAGGTCGATCTGCACCGTCGCCTGCGTGCCTGCCCCCGAAGTCGCTTGGCGCGCTCCCAAGTAGACGCCGGGCGCAAGATACCGTCCTGCCTCGACGGCCGCTCCGCTTCCGCTTGCCGAACCACCGACACTGAGACGGTCTAGTCCAAGCTCCTGCCGCACCTTGCTCAGGGGATCGAACGCACCACCGCCGAGACCGCTCAACTGCGCCAGCGAGGCGGCGATTTCGGCAAGCTGCAAGGGACCCAGCGATCCGGCGCTCTGCCGGAACAACAGCTGTGCCAAGACTTCGTCCTGCGGCAACTCGGGAACCGAGCTCAGTGTGATTTTCGGTGCGCTGGCAAATCCGCCGATCGTGAGCGTCGCGGTGATATTGCCGTTGCTGCTTGTGGCGACGAGATTCAGGGCGGGATCTAGCGTGCTGCTGCCTTCAAAGCGGATCGTCCCGCTCGTGAACTCCAGGGTTCTGCCAGCGAGGCTTACAGAACCCCTTTTGAGGCGGAAGGGACCATCTGGAACCGGTGCAGCCGTTGTGCCGGTGATATGAACGCGGCCGGCCAATTCCGCAAAGATGCCGCGGCCGCGGATGAAGACCTGGCCAGGCGCGGTGACAGTGACGTCCAAAGCGATTGGCGGAGGTGAAGGTGCCGGAGCCGGTGCTGGTTGGTCCGGCCGGCGCACCTGCAGGACGGGAATGCTCGCCGGCAGCCGCTCGGGGATTCGAAAGTCGGCTCGCGTCACCTTCACCGTACCGTCCAACGCCAAAGGCCCCTGCAGGTCGCCGCGCAGCGTAAGATCCGAGTCGAACGTGGCGGTCAGGCGGTCGCTAGAGAGCGGCGTCGCGTTGCGCGCCACGAGCGTCAAGTCGACAGGCATCGACCCGGTCAAGCCGATGTCGCCACGCACACGGATGGTACCCTGGCCGGCACGGGCCGAGAGGTTGCTTAGCCGGAGCGTGTGACCGGTGCCTTCGACAAGAGCAGTCACGTCGCTCAAATGTGCGCCAGAACCAAAGTCGTCCACGTCGCCACCCGTTAGCCGCAGCGTTCCCGCAACTTCGGGCTCCGAGACCGAGCCGGTGATCGTGGTATCCAGTCGTGCGGTCCCCCGTACACGGCGCCCTCCGCCGCCGATGAGCGGGTTCACCGTGGCAAGGTCGAGAACGCCGCTCCCGTGCAGACGCAGTGCGCTCGACGGCGCGGGTCCAGGGATTGGGACTTGGCCGTCGAGGGTGATCGCGTTGTCGCCCGCGGCGAACCGCAAGCGTAGGGTTGCCGCGTCACCGTTGAGAGAGGCATCGGCGTTCAGCGACGCCGCGGGAAGGCCGCGCAGCGGATCGTGCCGCGATCGGAAACCGGTGGCGGACAAACGCACCGTTCCGGAGGGCCGAGCCACTGAACCACGAAGCGCGCGCCTCAGCCGACACGGTGCCGTCGGCGTCGAGATCCAGCCCCAGCGGACGCAATGCGTCAGGGGTCAGGTCGCGAAGCGAGGCCGACAGGTCGAGCGCTGGCAGAGCGCGGCCGGCTACGTCAAGCGTCGCCCGCTGCAACGCCAGGCGTAGGCGGTCGACAGCAAGACCGTTGGCGAAGTCGATGCGCACCGGCCCGAGCAATCGTGCGGATGCACCAGCGACATTCGATTGCATGCTTGTGACGACGATGCTCTGGCCGGGCACGTCAAGGGTTGCGCCGGCGTCTGCCTTCAGTGGCTCGGCGGCGACGCCCTGGACCGTCAATGCCAGCTTCAAAGCCAACGCGGACGGGTGGCCGGTTGCCGAGAGACGCGCGTCAACATTCACTCCGGACGCCCGAACGCTGGTGAGGTTGAGCGTGCCCTCGATCATCGGATCGGCAACAGGATCCAGCACGCGGCCCGAAAGTGTTGCCTGTCGGATCGTCAAAGCGTGCGCCAGAGCGGCGTCTCGCAGGTCAGTGTTGATACGCAAGGCCGAGTGACCGTTCTCTTCCGACGCATCGATGCGCGCAGAAAGGCCGCCTGCGAGCGGCTGTCCGAGCAGACCTTGCAGGTCGCTCAACCGCTGGACCCGAAGCGATAGCGAGCCGGTGGGCCACACCGCATTAGGGGGGAGTTGCAGCGCGCCCTCGGCGCGCGCGCTCTTCCACTCGCCCCGCTCGACGCTGATGCCGAGCATTCCGTCGGGCGCGCGCTGAGCGGCGAGCGTGAGCGTGACAGGTGCCGAGTTGAGCGACCCGTCGACAGTCACGGTCGCTTCCGGCTTGTTCGGGAGGCCGCGCGCGGCGAGTGCGATATGGATGGGCTGGCGGGTTGCACCCGTCAGCCCGACATTTGCCGAGACATTCGCGTCCAACGCGAAATCCTCAATCGCGCCGGCGACTTTCCCGCTCGCGAGCGCTGTGCCGTGAATGGTGCTCACAAGAGCGGAAAGATCGCTCAGGGTCGACTGCCAGTCGAGCTGCAGCCGGCCATCACTCATCGTTCCCTGGGAGCGCACGGAGAGCGACTTGGCGTCAACGCTAAGATGCGAGAGCGTGATCTCTATCCCCGCAAGACGAAGGCTCGCGTCAAGCTTTGCACCCGGACCGATCAAGGCAGGCAAGGGCGCCTGACCCCCGAGGATGCCGACCGTACCGGTTGCCCCGACCGTGGTTGTGCCGTCCGACTGTGACGCGGAGAGGTCGAATTCGGCGTGTCCGCTCGCATCGAGGCCGGCCGCAGGCGCCAACGCGGCGAGGTCCGGGAGGTCGACGTGCGCCTTGGCGTGCAGCCCCCCCTCGGTGTTTGCGGTGCCGCGCAGCGTGACCAGGGGATGTCTGAGCGCGAACGTTGCCGGAAATCCAGCGATATCAGTTCGTGCCTCAGCATCCACCGTAATGGGTGCCGTCGCCAACAGGTCAGGCTTCGGGCCGGGAATGCTCATACCGGCGATCGAGGCGCGAAGCCTTACGTGTCCTGCATTGCCCGATACGTCCGCCGTCACGCGCTCCGCGCCGGCGCCGGCCACGCGCAGGCCGGCAACCGTAAGCGTGCCGCTCGCCTCTGGGCGCGCGACATCGCCCTGCACTCGAGCGTTGAGCGCGACCGATGCCCATGCAAGATCGCCGCGCGGCGACATCGCAGGGGCGTTCGCCGTCACCTGGAGGTCCCCGGCAGGACGATTTACGTCCAGATGGCCATGCGCCTCGGCGTGCAATGCACCCGCGGAAAGCGTCAAGCGTGTCGTCGCGTGCGGCCACGGGCCATCAAGCTGGGCATCCAGAGCGATCGGACCGAGATTCGGAACTCCGGCAAGGGATGCGGCAAATCCGTTTTGCGGTTCGGTTGCCGTCAACCGCGCCGAGAGATGACTGCGGGTGAAGCTGGCTCGTGCCGCGTAGGTGCCCGTTCCGTCGAGACGGTGCAGGTCCACGGCCACGTCGCCCTCGTCGAGCGAGGCCAGGTTCGCGGAGCCGTCGGCGGCGAACACCACCGGCTCGCCAAGCACGGCCTTGCCGAGGCTTAGGCGATCGACGTGCAGCGCAACGACGTCGATCGGCCATCTGAAGCCAGTCCCTGTCGTCGTTCCGCCGCCACCGGACGAAGGAGGCAACCGGTCGATGGTAATCGCCGTCGCCGCCAAGCGACGGACCTTGATCATACCGCGTGCGAGATCCAACGGGGCCCAATCGAGTGACGCACCCCGGACTTCCGCCCAGCGGCCGCGAGCGTCCTCCAGTGCAATGAGCGCCACACGAGGAGCGTCGGGGAACCTTCCCGAGAGTCCCTCGACGATGACCTGGCCGCCGCTGACTGTCGTAACCGCCTGTGCTGCAAGGCGCCGCCCGGGGTCCGTGTTCAGTGCCGCAAGAAGCAGTATGGGCACGGCTATGACGACACCGAGAATGAAGCCGATGATCTTGAAGGCGCGACGCATCAGAACGCCTGACCGATGCCGATGTACAGTTCGAACGCATCACTGCCGGGTTGGTGTGTCACGGGCAGCGCGAAATCGAGGCGCAGAGGACCGAAGCTCGTATAGTAGCGGACACCCAGTCCAGCGCCGACCTGGGGCGTCGCAGAGAAGTCGACGCCTTTGGCTTGCACTGCGCCCGCGTCCACGAAGGCTACCGCTCCATAGCTCGCGCCGAAGCGCTGGCGGAACTCGATGGAGCCGGCCTCGACGGAGGTGCCGCCGATCGGAACCTGATCAGGGAACTGAGGTCCGATTGACTGATAGCGGAAGCCACGCACCGTCCCGCCGCCGCCAGCGTAGAAGCGTTGGTCGGGCGGGATCGCGAACGTATCGGCGCCTTCGACTGTCCCGACCAGTCCTCGCATCGCCAATACGCTGCGCCCCGGCGCACCGAGGTTGATGTAGGTCGAAGCCGACGCCTGGGCGATCACGAATGCCGCGTTTGGGGTCGCAAAGCTTTGGGTAGGGGTGACATTCACCGCGGCACGCACGCCGCGTGTGGGATCGAGAAGATTGTGGGTGCTGTCGTGACTGCAGACTTAGTGGAACCTGCAGCAGCGTATAATCGTTGGTGACCCCCTCTTGTGTGATCTGCGCCTGTTCTGCACTCAGTCCGATGCCTGCGGTTAAGTCGCGATCAAGGCGCCGCGAAACCGCCGCGCCGGCCACAACAGCGGTTCGGTCGTAGGCGATGAGGTATTCTCGCACCGCCAGGGCACTCAGCGTGAGCGACTGGTTACGACGCATCCAATCCGGGAACGTGAGCGTTGTCGCGAGATTATAGCCAGGGCGAACGGCGGCTGTGCCGCCGAGTTCCGTGACCGCCGCGCTCAGCGTGAGCTGTTCGGCGCTGCCGAACAGGTCGCGATGGGTCCAACTCGCGCTCACGCTCCCGCCGAGATCGGTTGAATAGGCGGCACCGAACTGCACCAGCCGCAGCGGGCGCTCGCTGATGACAACCCGCATGGGAAGTTGGCCAGCCGCATCGAGCGTGTCGGCAGGCGTAATCCGCACCGTGGAGATCGCGCCCACGCTCGCGAGATCCTCCCGGGCCGCTTCGATGGTCTCTGGGTTGAATTTCTCGCCTTGGTGCAGCAGCAGTCGTTGCCGAACGAAGCTTTCATGCAAGTGTGTCAGCCCTGTGAAGGTGATGGGCCCCAGATCGACCGCTGGGCCGGCGTCGACGGGAAAGGTGACGTCCAGCGCCCGCTCGGCTGGGATTAGAGTGGCAATCGGTTCGGGCGCCTTCGCGAATGCGTGTCCTTCGCTCCGCAATGCCGCTAACAGGCGATCGCGAGCGGCCAGGATGTCGGCCGCGACCGCGGGCGCCCCTGGCTGAAGGGCCAGCTTCTGGCGGGCACTCGCCGATACCTCTCCCTGCACGGCAATGTGGCGCAGGTGAAAGAGCGGGCCGAGCGTCAGGCTGACATGCACCTGTGCGGTTTTGTTCGCCGGCAGTCTTCCCAACGTCGCTGGCAGCGTGGGATCGTCGAGCGGGAGGCCAGCGATGGTGATTTTGGCATGGCCATCGTAGTAGCCGAAGCTCTGGAGGGCAGCTGAGAACCGAGCGGCATCGCTGCGCGCACGGGCAATCAGCGCGAACGGACCGACCGGCGCACTGTCCCGCAGACTGATCAGGGTCGAAGCCCCCTGCACCGCCTGGTCCAGCGGTCCGTTGCCGGTGGGCGCGATTGTCACTGCGTAGGCGAGGCGGTCGGGTGCCTGTCCCTCCGCCGCGCCGGCCAGCGCGAGGGCCAGGAGCAGGCAGAGGTATATGCAAACCAGACGGCCGGCGAGACGGGCGAGCGGGGTCACCGGTCCAGAACGTCGCGGATGTGGTGCCGGAGGCAAGCACAAATCGCCCGATGGAGGGCTTTTCGGCCATGGCGGAGTCGGAAAGCGCAAACGTCACGCTGGTGTCATTGCTGATAGCGCCGCGCGCGCGCTATCCCGTTGCTGCTATGGTACCCACCCCTCGCCGCCTGAAGGCCAAGCGTCTGCCGCTCCTGCGCCGACCCGAGGAGCCGGCGGAAGAGGGCTGGAATGCACTGGCATGGCCCAGCAACCGCTACCTGACCCGGCGCGTGCGGGCTATCCGTCGTGGGCTGCTCGTCATTCTCTGGACGCTTGTCTCGATGCTGGTCCAGTCCGTTCTGATCGTGCTGCCGGGGTCCGGGAAAGTGGCCTTCGCACGCATCTACTGGTCAACAATGTGCCGTCTCCTCGGTCTTCGCGTGCGCCTGATCGGGGCGCCCGCACGTGGCGCCGACGCCGGTGGCCGGCCTGTCGTGTATGTTTCGAATCATTCCTCGTGGCTCGACATCCTCGTGCTTGGCGGCCGACTGAACGCGTGCTTCATCGCCAAGGAAGAGGTCGCGAGCTGGCCCCTGATCAGCTGGATCGCGCGTCTGGGGCGGACCATCTATGTGCGCCGGCAGCGCTCGAGCACGGCCCGTGAGCGGGACGACATGGGCGAGCGATTGGCCGCGGGGGACAATCTCATCCTGTTTCCTGAGGGCACGACGTCCGACGGATCACGCGTTCTGCCGTTCCGTACCGCTTTCCTCTCCATTGCCCACCTGCCGGTGGGACCGGACGGACGGCCGCCGTTGGTCCAGCCGGTGTCGGTCGTCTATGACCGCCTCGCCTATCTTCCGGCGGGGCGGGCAACCCGGCCGATCTTCGCTTGGTATGGCGACATGGATATCGGGTCGCATTTCTGGCGACTGGCCCAGCGCCGGGGTCTACGTGCCACGGTGCTGCTTCACACACCTCTCGACCCGGCTGCGTTCCCTAGCCGCAAGGCTCTTGCTCACGCGACCTGGGTGGCGGTCGCTGCGGGGGCTGCTGCCTTGCGGCAGAACCGCGCCGCGAGGCCGGTGGGCGCTGGCGAGGGCGCCGACGCCACCGCCGCGCCCGCGTTCGCGTGAAGAGCTGGCGACAAACGGATCGCTCGCCTTGACATGGCTACCACTGATGCTGCGAGACTGGCGGCGGCTACCGGAGTCCGGTTCGCTGCGTGCGGTTGAACAGATGTTTCCCAGCCCCCATTGCTCCGCGCGAGACCATCCGCGCGGAAGGGAGACACCCGGTTTGGTAGCTTATTGCAACGACCCCATGACATGACGGCCGACGTCAAGCGTCTGCACGTTATCACGTGGGGCTGCCAGATGAATGTGTACGACAGCGATCGCATGGTCGATCTGCTTGCGGCGCTGGGCTACCGGCAGGTCGCAACGCCGGAAGCTGCCGACATGGTGATCCTGAACACGTGTCATATCCGCGACAAGGCGGCGGAGAAGGTCTTTTCCGAGCTGGGGCGGCTGCGCGATCTCAAGAATGCCAAGGCGCTTCAGGGCGGGCGCATGGTACTCGCCGTCGCAGGGTGCGTCGCGCAGGCGGAAGGTTCCGAACTCGTCGCCCGCGCCCCGTTCGTCGACATCGTGGTCGGGCCGCAGACGTATCATCGCCTGCCGGAGCTGCTCGCCAAGGCGGATGTAGAACGCGGTGCTTTGATCGAAACCGACTTCCCCGCCGACGACAAGTTTGAGCATTTCCCGCAGGGGGCTAGGCGGACTGGCCCGACGGCCTTCCTGACCATTCAAGAAGGGTGTGACAAGTTCTGTAGCTTCTGCGTGGTCCCATACACTCGCGGTGCCGAACAGAGTCGGCCGGCGGGTGCCGTCGTTGCGGAGGCTCGACGGCTGGTCGCGGGCGGCGCGCGTGAGATTGTGTTGCTCGGGCAGAACGTCAATGCGTGGCACGGCGAGGGTGCGCAGGGGCTCGCCGGGTTGGTCCGAATGCTGGCCGGGATCGAGCGGCTTGGGCGCATCCGTTACACGACCTCGCACCCCCGCGACATGGATGCTTCACTCATTGCGGCGCATCGCGACGTTCCGAAGCTCGTTCCATTCCTCCACCTGCCGGTGCAATCCGGCTCGGATCGTATCCTTGCCGCCATGAACCGTGGGCATACCGCCGCTGAATATGTGCGACTGGTTGAACAATTGCGCGCGGCGCGGCCGGATCTGGCGCTTTCGTCGGACTTCATCGTGGGCCATCCTGGCGAGAGCGAGAGCGATTTCGCCGATACGCTCGCGCTCGTGCGCGCGGTTGGGTTCGCCCAGGCGTTCAGCTTCAAGTACTCTGCGCGTCCTGGCACCCCTGCCGCAGCACTCCCTCAGGTCCCGGAACCGGAAAAGGAGCGGCGGCTCGCCATCCTGCAAGCGTTGCTCCGGGAGCAGCAACGGGCCTTCAATGCAGACTGCGTTGGCCATGAAACGTCGGTCCTTTTCACAGGGCCGGGGCGCTACGCGGGTCAGATCGCCGGCCGCTCGCCGTGGCAGCAGCCGGTCCACACGGTTGGCCCCCGGAGCCTAATCGGGCAAATCGGCGAGGTGAAGATCTCGGCGGCCAACCCCAACTCTCTATCAGCGATCCTGCTTACAGAGGAGCCTGCCCAAGCTTGAGCGACAGCGCCGCGTTCCCCGCTAACCGTACCTCCACCGAGCGGAGCCCGGCGAAGGCCGTCACTCTGCACTTTGCTGATAACGCATTGTTGCCGCTGCTTTTAGGCGATCATGACCGCCACCTCGTGCGTCTGGAACAAGGGTTCGGCGTGCGACTGTCGTGCCGCGGCAATCGCGTGGCGATAACGGGGGAGCCAGCGCGCGTGGAAATGGCACAAAGCGCGCTCACAAGCCTCTGGCGGCGCCTAGAGCGGGGGGAGGGCATCAGCGCGAGCGACGTCGATACCGCTATTCGCCTCAGCGAGGTCGACGATCCCCGCCTTCCGCTCTCGGACATGCCGGCGATCCGGACCCGCCGCGGTGCGGTCACGGCCCGCAGTCCGGGCCAAGCCGGGTACATGGATATGCTGGCCCAGCATGAGATGGTGTTTGGTTTGGGGCCGGCCGGCACCGGCAAGACATTTCTCGCCGTGGCTCAGGCGGTGGCAATGCTGCAGGCGGGCAAAGTCGATCGCATCGTTTTGTCCCGACCCGCTGTCGAGGCGGGCGAGCGGCTTGGATTTCTGCCGGGCGACCTGAAGGAGAAGGTCGATCCGTACCTGCGCCCGCTATACGATGCCCTGAACGAACTGATGCCGTCCGAGCAGGTCATTCGCCGCCTTGGCAGCGGCGAGATCGAGGTCGCTCCGCTGGCCTTCATGCGAGGGCGCACGCTTAGCCACGCGTTTGTGATCCTCGATGAGGCTCAGAACACAACGCCCATGCAGATGAAGATGTTCCTCACCAGGATGGGTGAGGGCACACGCATGGTAATCACTGGCGATCTGAGCCAGATCGACCTGCCGGCGGGCACGCGGTGCGGGCTGCGCGACGCCCTCGACACGCTCGAGGGGGTGCCCGGGCTCGCGGTGTGCCGGCTGTCGCACCGTGATGTCGTGCGCCATCCGCTCGTGGTTCGGATCGTGGAGGCGTACGAACAGCGGGCCGCGGCCGAGCGCGAAACCCGCGACGCTCGTCGCAGCCGCGACATGTCGGCGGAGGTTGCGGGCGCTTAGATGGCCGACTCGCATAGTCCCAGCCCCGCGGCGGCGGGGGTCCCGGTTATTGTAGCAGAACCGTCCTGGCGGCGAGCATTGCGCCACCCCGAAGTGCGGGCCCGACGAGCGGTCAACGCGGCTGGGGTGATGTGCACGGTTGTGCTGGCGTCCGATACATTGGTGAAGCGGCTTAACGCCCGCCATCGCGGGCGAAACGTGGCGACGAACGTGCTCAGCTTCGAGCCGGCGGCGCCGGGGTGGCCCGGTGAGATCGTGTTGGCGTTGGGCACGATTCGGCGCGAAGCCGCTGCGCAGGACAAACGGCTGGCAGCCCACATGGTGCACCTGGTTGTGCACGGGGCACTGCATCTCCGCGGACACGACCATCTGCGAGCGGGGCCCGCGCGCCGGATGGAACGCGAGGAGGCGCGCATCCTGCGCCGGCTCCGTTTTCCGAACCCATGGAAGCGCGCATGAGCAGTCCTGTCCGCGCCGGCTTGGTCGCCCGTCTCCGCAGCTTGCTGCGTCGCCGGGCGCCTGAGCCCTCGGTGCGCGAGAGCATCGCCGAACTGGTGCAGGAGGCGGCGGCGGCGCCCCAGCTGCCCGGGCAACCCCCCGAGCTTGATCGGCAGGAACGAGCGCTAATTGCCAACGTTCTACGCCTGCGTGGACGGACGGCTGGCGACGTGATGGTGCCGCGTGCCGACATCGTATCGATGCCAGTCGACCTGACCCTCGATCAGGCGATCGCGGTGCTCCGTCGCGAGGGGCATTCTCGCCTTCCGGTGTTTCATGAACAACTCGACAACATCGTTGGCATGGTGCACGTCAAGGACGTGTTCGCCTATGTAGGTCGGCCGGAGGCCTTCCGGCTGGAAGCCATCCTGCGACGACCGCTCATGGTGGCACCCCAGATCCCGGTGCTCGATCTGTTGCTGCAGATGCGGCAGGCGCATGTGCATCTGGCGCTGGTCGTGGACGAGTACGGGGGCATTGACGGGCTGGTAACGATCGAGGACCTGGTTGAGGAGATTGTCGGCGATATCTCTGACGAGCATGACGAAATTGTAGGCCCGCTTGTGACCGAGCGGGCGGATGGGTCGCTCGATATCGATGCGCGATTGCCGGTGGAGGAGTTTGAATCTCGGTTCGGCCCCGTCCTCACCGAGGACGAGCGCGCGGCCGACATCGAGACCGTTGGCGGACTTGTGCTCACACTGGCCGGCCGAGTTCCTGCCAAGGGCGAAGTGCTGAAGTCATCCGTCGGGATGTGAATTTCGGGTTTTGGAAGCGGATGCTCGGCGCGTCCGCCGGGTGCGGGTCCGCCGGTCGGCCCCGCAGCAGGCCGCGGCCGAGTAGGCGGGCAGGCGTCGGCCATCGGCGCGACGGCGCTCCCTTCTCTGCTGCCCCTTGCCTTCGCGGCGGCGACGGGCAATCTAAGGGCAGCACTACCGGCGCGGATCTAGCCGCCGCGCGCATCGGCCACGGACGGAAAGCATGTTCATCGAGACCGAAGGCACGCCCAACCCTGCGACCTTGAAGTTCCTGCCGGGACGCGCGGTGATGGGCGCTGGCACGGCCGACTTTGCGTCCGCCGAGGCGGCCGGCCGAAGCCCACTGGCCAGCGATATTTTCGCCCTTCCCGGCGTGGCGCGGGTTTTTCTGGGCGGCGACTTCGTCACCGTGACCAAGACCGACGCGGTTGCGTGGCCGGCGCTCAAGCCGCAGATTCTCGGCATCATCATGGAACACTTCCTCGCCGGCCGCCCCGTGGTCGAGGGTGATGCTGATGCTGTTGAGGAGGACGTGTCGCCTGACGATGCGGAGATCGTCGCGCAAATCAAGGAGTTGTTGGACACGCGCGTGCGGCCGGCCGTCGCCGGCGACGGCGGCGACATCATCTTCCGCGGCTACCGCGACGGCGTCGTACGTCTGCACATGCAGGGCGCTTGCTCCGGCTGCCCATCCTCCACCGCGACGCTGAAGCATGGCATCGAGAACATGCTGCGCCACTACGTCCCGGAAGTCCTCACAGTCGAGCAAGTGGCGTATTAACCTCTGGCCGCGTCAAAGGGACTGCAATGAGTTCTCGATGCCGGGGCGCTGGACCAGCTGTTCAGCGAGGCGCGTACGCACAATGCGTGGACGGAGCAGCCCGTCACCGACGGCGATTTGCGCGAAATCTTCGACGTGATGAAATGGGGACCTACCTCGGCCAACTCGTCGCCGGGGCGGTTCATGTTCATTATCTCGTCGGAGGCGAAGGAGCGGCTGCGGCCAGCGCTTTCGACGGGCAACACGCCGAAGACGATGGCCGCCCCGGCGACTGCGGTCGTCTGCTACGATCCGAGGTTCTACGATTATCTCCCTCGCCTGTTTCCGCAATCGGACGCGCGATCGTGGTTCGCCGGCAACGATGCCCTGGCGGAGGAGACGGCGTTTCGCAACAGCTCGCTTCAGGGCGCATACTTTATTGTCGCGGCGCGCGCGCTCGGTTTCGATTGCGGACCCATGTCCGGCTTTGACCGCGAGAAGGTCGATGCGGCTTTCCTCGCGGGGCGGGGCTGGAGGTCGAACTTTCTGATCAATCTTGGACACGGCGACCCCGCCGGGGTCCGGCCGCGTAACCCGCGCCTCGAGTTTTTCGAGGCCTGCGCGGTGCTATAAGCCGCCCATGCGGCTGCTCGCCCTCGATGCTTCGCTCTCGAACTGCTCCGCCGCGATCCTGGTTGACGGCTTTGCAGTGATTGAACAAGCCGTGCCGGGTGAGCAGGGCAAGCAGCTGGCGCTGCTCGCAGAAGCCGTCCTGGCCAAAGCGGGGATCAGGCCGGCGGCGCTGGATGCGGTTGCCGTGAGCATTGGACCCGGCAGCTTCACCGGGCTGCGTGTCAGCTCGGCCCTGGCATGGGGACTGGCATGCGCCGTGCGCAGGGAGCCGGTCGGGGTCAGCCTGCGCGAGGTCTTCACACATGCGTTGCCGGCGCCCGCCGGGCGCACGCTGTGGATTGCGATCGACAGCCGCCGGGTCAAGCACGTGTTTCTCGCAGCGGACGGGCCGTTCCGTGCGGTCGGGCGGGCCGCGTTGCCGCAGCCATCGGGTCCGATCGCGGTTGTGGGTGACGCAGCGCCCGAGGTCGTCGCCCGGTTGGCCGCGCGCGGGGCGGACGCCGTTCTCGCCGCAGCGCTTCCGCCTCATGCCCGTGATGTCGGGGCTGTGGCCTTGCGCCGGCTTGCCGGTGCGCTACCGCCCCTCGCCGCGGCGCCCCTGTACGTCGACCCACCGGCCGTTCACGCTGCCGGGTAAACGTTACTCGCTTGTTTCGTCCCCCCCTCCTCGGCGCCGAGGCAAGTCACGCGGAACCGCTGGCCGCTATTCACGCGGCCGCCTGTCCGGGCGGGGAGCAGTGGACCGCCGCCACGATCGCAATGCTACTGGATCTGCCTGGCGTGTTCGGTCTGCTGGATCCAGCCGGTGCGATGCTGCTCGCGAGGCGCGCCGCCGACCAAGCGGAGATCCTTGCGCTTGCCGTTGTCCCCTCCGCCCGGCGGGCTGGTCGGGCGCGAGCCTTGCTCGCGGCCGCCGAGGCGCGTGCGAAGGAAAACGGGGTGCGCGAACTGTTCCTCGAAGTCGCCGCCTCCAATGCGGCGGCCCGCGCCCTCTATGCTGCCGCCGGCTATCGCGAGGCGGGGCGGCGCCGGCGGTACTACCGCGACGGCGACGACGCCCTGGTGCTGCGCAAGTTACCTACGCCCGAGCCAGCCACAGCCGCGTAACCCCGTCCTGATCGTCCTCTTCGGCCAGTACCTCATGGCCAAGCGCCTTTGCGCTGGCGGGGACGTTGCGGCGCGGTTCCTCGCCGCGCAGCACCACCAGGAGCGTTTCGCCGGGTGCCATGCGCTCGAGCGCCAGACGCGTCCTCACAAACGTCATGGGGCAGACCTCACGAGTGATGTCGAGCGTCTGATCCGCCGGATGTGGCAGGGTCTGGCTCATCTTGGGCATGACTGGACTGTTGCTTTCTCACGTAATATACGTTGCGAAACGGGGTGCTGCCGACCTATATGGCGCAAGTCCCGCGGTCGGAAAGGGAGAAACATGACCGATACCACCGAGTCCGTCGGATGTTCTGGGTCTCACGGCGCAGATTGTCTCGGCGCATGTGTCGAACAACTCCATCTCGCCAGACGCTTTGACGACGTTGATCCAGGACGTCTATCGCACCCTCTCTGGCGTAGGCAAGGAACCCGCGCAGCCGGACAAGCCGCAGCCAGCGGTGCCGATCAAGAAGTCCGTCTTCCCGGACCACATTATCTGTCTGGAGGATGGCAAGAAACTTAAGATGCTGAAGCGCCATCTGAAGACCGCGTACAACATGAGCCCGGAGCAATACCGCGAGCGCTGGGGGCTGGCTCCCGACTACCCCATGGTCGCGCCCAACTATGCCCGTCACCGCTCATCGCTGGCCAAGAAGATCGGACTTGGCACCAAACCCCGCAGCCGAAAGTAAGCTCTCGCGAACGTCCGCCGGTCGCGACTTCTCCGCGCGAAAGGCGGCCGCGTGCGGGCGGTTTGCCTCTCGCCCGCCTGCCCCTTTATCCTCCGGGCGGCCGCAGCCGCGGAAGTCGGGAGCGATGGAAAGCCGCATCGAGCGCCTGTGCATCGAGCGAGGATTGAAAATGACCGGCCAGCGCCGGGTCATCGCGCGCGTACTCTCCGACGCCGCTGACCACCCTGACGTGGAGGAGCTCTATCGGCGGGCCAGTTCGCTCGACCGGCGTATCTCCATTGCAACGGTGTATCGGACCGTTCGGTTGCTCGAAGAGCAGGGGATCCTGGAGCGGCGGGATTTCGGCGGCGGCAGGGCGCGCTACGAGCCCAGTGAGCACGGGCCGCACTATCATCTGATCGACGTCGACACGGGTCGTGTTATCGAGTTCGCCGACGCTGAGCATGCACGTGCGCTCGAGGCGATCGCGCTCCGGCTCGGGTTCAATCTGGTCTCCCACCGCCTTGAGTTGTTCGGGCGAAGGCGCGAGGGCAAGCCGGCGTCGTCGTCCAATCAGCCCGAGACCAAGCCGCCGCCTCGGGCGGCCGCCGGCCGATGACCGCGAGCACTCCAATCGGCGCGCCGGCGGCGCCGCCCGGTGACTCGGACAACGGGTTCGGTGAGCTTCGAGGCGGCAACCTCGGCGTGCGAATCGCGACCACGGATGCCGAGATCGACGCGGTGCAGGCCCTGCGCTATCGCGTTTTCTATGAGGAGATGGGTGCGCGGCCGGGGGTGTCGGCTGCGGAGACGCAACGCGATCGCGACGAGTTCGATGCGGTCGCCGATCACCTCCTTGTTGTGGACCACATGATCGGTGCCGGTCCCGAGGGGGTCGTGGGTACTTATCGGCTGATCCGTCAACCTGCGGCCGAGCGTATCGGGCATTTCTACTCCGCTGACGAATACGACATCGCCCCAATCATCGCGTTCCCCGGGCATGTTCTCGAGCTTGGACGCTCGTGTGTGCACCAGAATTATCGCAACCGGGCGGCGATGCAGCTCCTCTGGCGGGGCATCGCGGCCTATGTGTTCCTACACAGGATCGATCTTATGTTCGGCTGCGCGAGCCTGCCGGGGACCGATCCCGATTTGCTCTCGGCGGAGCTGACCTACCTCTATCAGAACCATCTGGCACCGCCCGCATTGCGCCCGCGCGCGCTTCCGCACCGCTATGTCGAGATGCGGCGCCTTGACCCTGCGACGCTGGACATCCGGCGGGTTGCCGGGGGGTTGCCGCCGCTGATCAAGGGCTATCTGCAGGCTGGGCGGCTTCGTCGGCGACGGAGCCGTGATCGACCACCAGTTCAACACGACGGATGTGGCCGTCGTGGTGAAGACCGATCTGGTGACGGACAAGTACTATCGCCACTACGAGCGACAGGTGCGCGACGCCCTGGATTGACCGCATCGCCGCACAAGGACACGCATGAACCGCTTCAACGTCGTGATGACGTCACCCGCGCTCGCGCCGGCGGCGGTGAGCATCCTCGAGGCCGCCGGCTGCATGATTCACTACACGGCGGCGTATCCGTCCGGCGCGGCGATTGCGGCACTCGCGGCAGACGTGCGGGCCGACGCCATCCTCGCACGCCAGGGGCGCGTGACTGGCGAGGCCATTGCCGCGTCGCCGCGGCTGCGCATTGTCGCACGCCATGGCGTCGGTACCGATGAGGTTGATCTCGAGGCGGCTGCATCGCGCGGGGTACTGGTGACGAACGCACCTGGCACCAATACTGCCGCGGTTGCGGAACACACGCTGGCGCTGATTCTCGCCCTTGTGAAGGACCTGAAACCGCTGGGTGCGGTGGTGGCCGCCGGCGGTTGGCGGGGCCCTGCGAGCCGAACGCGTGACCTCGCGGGGATGCGGCTCGGACTGCTCGGGTGTGGTGCGATCGGCCGAGCGGTCGCGCGCCTCGCGGCAGCCTTCGGGATCGAGGTTGCGGCTTACGACCCGGCGATGCCGGCAGGCGGATTGCCCGGAATCGGATCGGCAAGTTCGCTGCGCGCGCTCGCGGCGCGCAGCGACATCCTGTCACTCCACTGCCCGCTGACCGAGGCGACGCGGGGGATGGTCGATGCGGCCATATTGTGTGCGATGCCCGCCGGCGGGCTCGTTGTGAACACCGCTCGCGGCGGCATTCTCGACGAGACCGCCCTGGTCGCCGCCCTCGACTCCGGCCGGATATCCGGGGCCGCCCTTGATGTGTTCGCGGCCGAACCGCCGGCGGTGGATTCCCCACTGCGCAATCATCCGTGCGTCCTTGTCACGCCCCATCTCGCGGGCGTCAGCACCGCATCGCTCGAAGCGATGGGGGTAGCGGCGGCCGAATGCATCGTGCTTGCGCTGTGCGGCGGGCTGGTCCCGCCGGAGCGCATCGTCGTTCGGGCCTGAGCCGTCGTTGATGAGGTTCTTGCAATGGCTCGTCGCCCTGAAGGGCTGGCGCGCGAATGCGGCTGCGGCGGCCCTGGGCCTGTCGAGCGCGCTCGCCTTGCCCCCGCTCCACCTGCTTCCGGTGCTGCTGGTCGCCATCCCGGGCCTGCTGGCGTTGATCGACGCTGCGCCGAGGTTCCGGACGGCGGCTATCCGCGGATTCTGGTTCGGGTTCGCGCATCATATCGTCGGCCTCTACTGGGTGACCGATGCGGTGCTGCTCGAAGCAGCACGGTATTGGTGGCTAGTGCCGCTCGCGGTGCCGGCACTCGCCGCAATCCTGGCACCTTTCATCGCGGCTGCTTGCGGCATCGCGCGGCTTGCGGCGCCCGGTTGGCGGCGCGTCAGTGCGCTCGCGGGTGCGTGGGTACTCGCCGATCTCGCGCGACAGTTCATCGCCACGGGCTTTCCGTGGAACCTCTGGGGAGCCGACTGGGCGATCCCGGGCGTGGCGGGCGACGTGTTCTTGCAGCCCGCCGCCTGGGTCAGTGTGCACGGTCTCACGCTTGCGACCCTGCTGATTGCCGCCACACCCGCCTTCGGGCGACGAGGGGTCGTGATCGGGGTTCTCGGCCTCGCTACTCTGGGGCGGCTGGGGCGCTTGGCGACTGGCCGCTGCCTCCCCCCTCCCGCCCGGAGTTCGTTGCGGTCATCGTTCAGGGCGACGTTCCCCAGTCCCGCAAATGGGACATGCACCTCGCGGTCGCGACTTTCGATCACTACCTTGCCCTGACCCGCACTGGCATTCTTCGCGCGAAGCAAACGGTTCCCGGCGACCGACCGGTCGTGATCTGGCCGGAGTCGGCGAGCCCTTTCGCACTGCCGAACGACGCCGGCGCTCGGGCCGAGCTTGCTCAGGAACTCGATGGCGTCCCTCTGCTTGCTGGAACGATTCGTTTCGATGCGCTTGAGCGGCCCGCCAACAGCCTGGTCGCCGTTGTCTCAGCCGAAGCGCCGCGGCAGATCTACGATAAGTGGCATCTCGTACCGTTCGGCGAATATTCGCCATCCTGGGTTCCCCTTGCCGTTCAGTTGGTGCGGGGAGGTGGCTTTGTTCGGGGCCCGGGTCCGGAGACGCTGCGCGTCGCTGCGCTACCGCCGGTCGGGGCCTTGATCTGCTACGAGGCGATCTTTCCGGGGCAGGTCGTCAATGAGAACGACCGGCCAGACTGGTTGGTCAACGTGACAAATGATGCGTGGTTCGGCAACTCGTCGGGCCCACGCCAGCACTTGGCGGCAGCGCGGCTGCGGGCGGTCGAGGAAGGGTTGCCGCTGATGCGCGCGGCGAACACCGGCATCTCGGCTGGGTTCGACGCGTACGGGCGGGAGCTAGGACGCCTGGGGCTCGGCAGAGCCGGTACCCTGGTGCTGGCGCTCCCTGCGCCGCTCCCACCGACGCCGTTCGCGCGTGGCGGGCTGCTTATCCCCGGCGCGCTCGCGACGATTGCGCTGCTGGCTGGGCTCAGCCCCCGTCGCAATCGTGAGACACGACACTAATTCGGGACACAGTTGCACTGGTTGCGAAAAGGATTGACGACCGGAGGTTGTGGTGTTAACTCGCCCATAACGGCAGCCGAGCCGTGAGATTTCAACCGGAGGTCGCGTTGAGCGAAGAGGGAAGCGGTCGCGGCGGGGCTAAGCCGGACCCCAAGGATGTGCATGTCGGCGCCCGCATCCGCCTGCGTCGCGGCATGTTGGGGCTTTCGCAAGAACGCTTGGCCGAGGCGCTCGGCGTTACGTTCCAGCAGGTGCAGAAGTATGAGCGGGGGGTGAATCGCGTCGGTGCCTCCCGGCTTTATGATCTCGCGCGCGTACTGGACGTGCCGATCGGCTTTTTCTACGACGACATGCCGGACGAAACCGCGCGACGCGATGTGCCGCTCTCGGGCGCGCGGCTTGCGTTTGGTGCGGCGGAAGTGCAGCAGCCCTACGGCGAGGATCCGATGGCGCGGCGGGAGACGCAGGACCTCGTGCGCGCATACTACCGCATCACCGATCCAACGGTCCGCAAACGCGTGCTGGACTTGGTGCGCTCGCTGGCGCCGGATGCCGCGTCATAGCAGCGAGTTATTCCGCCAATTGGGGGTTTTCGAAGCACGGATTGCGCCAGCCATGCAGCGCGGCCGCCAGCGCCGCGGCGAGGTCGCGCTTCTCGACCTCTCCCAGGCTCCTGCCAAGTTCTTCGTGACGTCCACCTACGGTGGCGATGAGCGCGGGGACCCTGCCCGGCCGCTCCTCGAGTCTGACCGAAAGCCAGCCGGGTGGGAGGCTGCGTTCCTCGCGCTGCCCGCGCGGGTCGGTGCGAGTGATGCGGAGCGCCTCAGGCGTTAGCACCAGCAATTCGCTGGCGCGCGCGCCCTGCGCATTCAGTCGCAATAAGAAAGCGGCGAGCAACAGTTCGACGCCGGTGAAACCGCCCACCGGCCATGCTCCCAGCGCCACGAACACCGTTGCGTTGACCGCGCACAGCGCCCCGATCGCACCCACAAGCAGATTGAGCCCGCGCCGCGAGAGGCTGCGGTGCGGGACGATCAGCGCCTCGAACAGAACGTCGGCGGTAGCCATATCTCGCATGTGGTATCCGTTGGCATCTTGCCAACTCTGGCTCCCCAGCGCGAGGATCCGACTATGGCAGACTCGCGCCGCTCGACCATGACCCGGGCAGAGGTACGCTCCTTTCTCGAGGCGCTCGCTCGCGCCAATCCTGACGCCAAAAGCGAACTGAAGTTCGCCGATCCCTTCACGCTGCTGGTTGCCGTCGTGTTGTCGGCGCAGGCCACCGACGCGTCGGTGAACAAAGCGACGCCGGCGCTATTCGCCGAAGCCTCGACGCCCGCGGCCATGGCAGCCCTAGGGGAGGCGGGGATCGCGACCCACATCCGCACGATCGGCCTCTGGCAGAGCAAGGCGCGCAACGTCGCGGCACTTGCTCGCCTGCTGGTCGAGCGGCATGGCGGGGAGGTACCAGCGGGACCGGGTATCGCTCGAGGCGCTGCCTGGCGTGGGGCGGAAGACCGCCAACGTCGTGCTCAACGTGGCGTTCGGCGAGCCCACGATGGCGGTCGACACGCACATATTCCGCGTCGCCAACCGCACCGGCCTAGCGCCCGGCAAGACGCCGCGGGGGGTCGAGGACGCGCTGATTGCACGCATCCCACAGGAGATGCTGCGAGAGGCGCATCACTGGCTCATCCTGCATGGGCGATATGTCTGCAAGGCGCGCAGCCCCGAATGCTGGCGGTGCCCGGGCAAGCCGTGGTGTCGCTACGGCCCGAAAATGCGGGCGCCCGTCGAGCGAAAGGCGGTTGCATGAGCCGTATCGTCATCGAAGGCGCGACCGACATTCTCGGCTTGATCGACGTGCAGCCGACATTCATGCCCGGCGGCGAACTACCGGTAGCGGACGGCGCCGGGGTGGTGGACCCGATTAACCGGCTGCTCGCGGGCCCGTTCGCCACAGCCTTTGCGACCCAGGACTGGCACCCGCGCGGCCACATTTCGTTCGCATCCAGACATGGATTGCCACCTTTCGCCGAAGTCGTGCTGCCCTACGGACGGCAGACGCTCTGGCCCGACCACGCGGTCCAGGGGAGCATGAACGCGGCGCTGCACCCGTCGCTTGTACAAGACCGCATTGCCGTCATCGTGCGGAAGGGGATGCAGGCGACCGTCGACAGCTACTCAGCGTTTTTTGAGAACGATCGTGCCACGCCCACGGGACTTGACGGCTGGCTGCGAAGCCGCGGTTGGCGGCGATTGTTCTTGTGTGGACTTGCAACGGATTTTTGCGTTGCTTGGTCGGCCGAGGATGCGGCAGCGCTCGGCTACACGGTCTTTGTCGTGGAGGACGCGTGCCGCGGGATTGCCCTGCCGACCCCGGATGGGCAGGACACCATGACGCTTGCGCGCGCACGGCTCGCCGCTCGGGGAGTGCGCTTCACCACAACCGCTGACTTGGTGTCGTGAACAGCGGTAGGCAGCGTTCAGGCGGCACATCGGCATGCTAACGGCTCGCAAGTCGGCGACGCGCCTCACCGCGGTGCCATTCGACTGCCGAGCTTTCGCATCGGGCTGCTGATCGTTGGCGGCGCCGATCGCTCGGCCCACCACTCCAACCCACGCTCGCGACCGACGTTCTTCGTCGTGGCCAAATTTCTTGACGCCGTGCGGTGCCTGGATTATTAAATCAATCTTAGTGAAGAAATAACGCGGTTGCGGCCGCCTTGGGAAACGTCAGATGCGGATGCGGAGCCCCGGTCGGGGGAGCTTCCCCTCCCGGCTGAGCGAGCGAGCGATCCTGCAACGACTTCGACGCCTCGGCGAGGCGTCGCGAGCCGACCTCGCGCGAGCCACGGCAATGACGAACACGGCCGTTGGCCAGATCGTCAGGGACCTCGAACATGTCGGTCTGGTGCGCGCGGTCGGCCGAGGGCACCGCGGCCAGCGCGGCCAGCCAGGAATGCTCTTAAGCCTCGACGCCCAAGGTGCCTTCGCGATCGGCGTGAGACTTGACCGCACGCGTATCGAAACGGTCGTGATCGATCTGCTCGGCGGGGTCGTCGCGCAGCGCACCCACGATCAGCTGCTGCCGCCCCCGCCCCAGGCGCTCGCCATCGTGCGCGAAGACATTGAAGCGCTCGTCGCGGACCTTGCGCCGGCACACCGGCGCCGCATCGCCGGAATTGGAGTTGCGCGCCCTTACAATCTCGGCAATTGGCTCGAACAGCTCGATCTGCCGCGGGCAGCATTTATTCCCTGGGAAAGCGTCACTTTCGGCGACGAGCTCGCGCAGGCGACCGGGTTCACCGTTATCGAGGAGAACGACGGCTCCGCCGCAGCGATTGCAGAGCTGTTTCATGGCCGTGGGCGCGGCTGCGACGACTTTCTCTATGTTTTCATCGGCCCTGCGATCGGCGGCGGTGTCGTGCTCGGCGGCCAATGCCTGCGCGGTGCGACGGGCAATGCCGGCGATATCGGCATGATCCCGGTCCCGCCCTCGCGCCTTGCGTCGTCGCCCGCGGCGGGAACGCACGACATCCTGTTGAGCCGGGCCTCGCTGAGCACACTGCGGCGCCATCTTCGGGCTCGCGGCGAGCCACCTGGAAACGCCGCGCTGCCGTATCGCACGCCCGCGGTCGAGGAATGGTTAGAGAATTGCGCAGACGCGCTCGCCGCGCCGTTGCTGGCGGCGCGGGCATTCCTCGATGTGCCGACCGTCATAATTGACAGCGATCTGCCAACGGCGGCGCTCGAGCGTCTGATCGACCGTCTGGCCCCGCTTCTCGCCACAAACGTGGCCGAGGCCCGCACGCCACCCAAACTCCTGCGCGGCAGCTTCGGGGCCAGTGCGGGTGCGTTGGGCGCCGCCACCCTGCCGCTGTTCGAGAACTTTGGCCCTCGGCCCACGCCGCACGAACCCCCTGTGGAGGGAGCGTTCCATGTCGCCGTCACCTGAACCGATCCTCGAGATGCGCCACGTGTCGAAGACGTTTCCGGGCGTGCGCGCGCTCAACGACGTGGAACTGACTGTCTATCCCGGCGAAGTCCACGCGCTCATGGGCGAGAACGGCGCCGGCAAGTCGACGCTGATGAAGATTCTCTCCGGTGCCTATACCGCCGACCCGGGTGCGGAGATCCGCATCGGCGGCAAGTCCGTGGTGATCGAGGGCCCGCTCGGCGCCAAGGCGCACGGCATCGCCATCATCTACCAGGAGCTTGCGCTCTCGCCGAACCTGACGGTAGCCGAGAACATCTATCTAGGCCGTGAGCCGAAGCGGGGGCCGGGCGTGGACCGTGCGGCCATGACCGCCGGTTGCCGTGACATCCTGGCCAATCTCGGCGCCACGTTCGGGCCGAAGACACTGGTCGGTGATCTCTCGATCGCAGAGCAGCAAATGGTGGAAGTGGCGCGCGCCCTCAACGCCAATTCGCGCATCCTGGTGATGGATGAGCCGACCACGACGCTCTCCGGACGTGAGACCGAGCGCCTTTTCACCCTCATCCGCCGGCTGAAGGCGGAGGGCCTCGCCATCATCTACATCTCGCATCGCATGGCCGAGGTCTACGAACTCGCGGAGCGTGTTTCGGTCCTTCGCGATGGCGGCTATGTCGGGACCCTGACGCACGACAAAGCAAAGCCGGAAGCGATCGTGCGCATGATGGTCGGCCGCGATCTCTCCAGCTTCTACAAGAAGGAACATCGTGGCGGGAACACGGGAAGCGTCGTGCTAGAGGTAGCGGGCCTTGCGGATGGTCGACGCGTCAAGGGCGGGAGCTTCGCATTGCACGAGGGCGAAGTTCTCGGGCTCGCGGGGCTGGTTGGGGCCGGCCGGACGGAGCTCGCGCGCCTGATCTACGGGTCCGAGCGCCGCAGCGCGGGTACTGTGACGCTGCAAGGGCGTGCAGCCAATTTCGCTGGGCCTGCCGAGGCGATCGCCGCGGGTCTCGTCTACCTCACTGAGGATCGCAAGGCGCAGGGCCTGTTTCTCGACATGACCGTTGGCGAGAACATCAATCTGGGAGTGATCCAGCATGACGCGAAGCTGTTGGGCTGGCTCGATCGTGCCCGTGCCCGCGGCCGCTCGCTCGCGGCGATCGAGGCGCTGAGCATTCGCGTCCCCGGCCCTGAATTTCAGGTCGGGGGGCTCTCGGGCGGCAATCAGCAGAAAGTTCTGCTCTCCCGTCTGCTGGAGACACAGCCCAAAGTGCTCATCCTCGATGAACCCACACGGGGTGTCGACATCGGGGCGAAGTCGGAAATCTACCGTATCATCGACGATCTGGCCAAGCGCGGCGCGGCGGTGTTGGTGATCAGTTCCGAATTGCCGGAGGTCGTCGGCATCTGCGATCGCGTGGTGGTGATGCGCGAAGGTGAGACGGTGGGAGAGGTCGGCGGTGCGAGCGGACGCGCCATCACCGAAGAAAACATCATGGCGCTGGCGACAGGGGTGGATATCGCGAGGGTGGGAACATGAGCAACACGGCAAGCGACGCGAAAGTCGTCGGCGGCACCGGCCTGCGCGCGCGGCAGGCGCAATGGCGCGGCTTCGTCCGATCAATCGGCATGCTCCCGGTCCTGATCATTCTGGGGCTGTTGGTCCAGGGCGGGGGCATCTGGCTCACTGGCGAAGGCCGATTTTTGAGCTGGCAGAACCTTTCCATTGTTGCGCAGCAGGCCTCGGTGAACGCGGTACTCGGCGGCGGGCATGACCTTCGTCATCCTGACCGGCGGCATCGATCTCTCGGTGGGGTCGATCCTCGCTGCCGCTGCCATGGTGGGCCTGATCGTCAGCAAGAGTTTCGGCGATCTGGGCATTCTCGCGGCGCTGCTGATGGGCCTGCTGATCGGCCTCGGCAACGGGGTGCTGATCGCGTTCCTTCGGCTGCCGCCATTCATCGTAACGCTCGGCTCATTGACCGCGGTGCGCGGCTTCGCGCGCTTGCTCGGCAACGATACCACGGTCTTCAACCCCGATCTGGCATTCGCCTTCATCGGCAACGGCTCGCTGACCATCCCCGGGGTTGTCTCGGTCCCTTGGCTGATCGTAATCGCCTTCCTGGTGATCGTTGGTTCATGGCTTATTCTACGTCGCACCGTGCTCGGCGTGCATATCTACGCGGTCGGCGGCAATGACACCGCGGCGCGCCTCTCGGGCATAAAGGTCTGGGCGGTGTTACTGTTCGTCTACGGCGCCTCAGGTCTGCTCGCCGGCCTTGGTGGCGTGATGCAGGCTGCGCGACTCTATGCCGCGAACGGGTTGCAGCTCGGCCAATCGCTACGAGCTCGACGCGATCGCCGCGGTCATTCTCGGCGGCACGAGCTTCGTGGGTGGTATCGGAAGCATCTGGGGCACGCTGATCGGTGCGCTCATCATCGCCGTCCTTTCGAATGGCCTCATCCTCCTCGGAAGTCACGGATGTCTGGCAGTACATCATCAAAGGTGCGGTCATCATCGGCGCCGTTGCTCTAGATCGCTATCGGCTACGGGGCTCCGCACGCACCTGAACGAGACGCTGCGCGCGCGGGCGATCCTGGGCCACCGCGCGCACAGCCCGCAACCAGGCTCCAGGAGGATGGACATGGCATGCTGAAAAAAATCCTGCTCGCAGGTGCAGTGCTGACGCTCACCGTTTCCGTCGCTTCGGCCAAGGAGCTCAAGGCGATCGGCATCTCACTCGGCTCGATGGGAAACCCGTTCTTCGTGGCACTGGCGAAGGGCGCGACGTTCGAGGCGCAGAAGACCAACCCGAACGTCAAGATCACCGCTGTCGGCTATGACTACGACCTTGGCAAGCAGAACACGCAGATCGACAACTTCATCGCGGCTGGTGTCGATCTCATTCTACTCAACCCCGGCGATCCGAATGCGATTGAGCCGGCGATCCGGCGCGCCCAGGCTGCCGGGATCATTGTCGTCGCCGTCGATACCGCAGCCAAGGGTGCCAACGCGACGGTCACGACGAACAACGTGCAGGCCGGCGAGATCGCGTGCCAGTATCTGACCGAGAAGATGGGCGGCAAGGGCGACGTGGTGATTGTGAACGGCCCGCAGGTTTCCTCCGTGATCGAGCGGGTGAAGGGTTGCAAGGCCGTGTTTGCCAAGTCGCCGGGCATCAAGGTCCTGTCTTCCGACCAGGACGCCAAGGGTTCGCGCGACGGCGGGCTTGCCGTGATGCAGTCGTTGCTGACGCGCTTCCCAAAGATCGACGGTGTCTTCGCGATCAACGACCCGACCGGGATCGGGGTTGAGTTGGCCGCCAAGCAGTTGCATCGCACCAGCTTCCCGATCACCGCGGTCGATGGCGCACCGGATGCGGAGACCCAGCTCAAAGACCCGCACTCGCCGCAGTTCGTGGCATCAGCAAGCCAGGACCCGTTCCTGATGGCGCGACTGGCGGTGCAGGCAGGTGTGGGGTTGCTCAATGGCAAAAAGCCGGAAAAGGATCCGCTGCTGATGGACAGTAAGCTGGTGACGCGGGACAACGTTAGTGACTACAAAGGCTGGACGTCGCACTGAGTTTGCGGCACAGCTTGCGCTAATGAACAGATGCTGAGGGGGAGGCGCCGGCGGTTTCGTCGGCGCCGAACTTTTTTGACAGGAGAGACACGATGGTTGCCCGCGTGATCGCCGTCGAGCCGTTCGACATCGTCGTGTTCGGCGCGACCGGCGACCTCTCCGCCCGAAAGCTGATCCCGGCCTTGTTCCACCGCGATGAAGCCGGGCAGATTCCGCCCGATGTGCGCATCGTCGGGGCCTCCCGCCGGCGCCTCACGACTGAAGATTTCCGTGGCCTTGCCCGCGAATGGCTGCTCAAGCATGTGGCCCAGGAGGACAGGCGCGACGGCGTCGTTGAGCGGTTCGTCGATCGCCTCTCCTACGTGCCGGTGAATGCCCAAGGTGATGACGGTTGGAGCGATCTTCGTGCGGTGCTCGCCGACCAGCCGGACCGCGTGCGGGTGTTCTATCTCGCGACCGGTCCCGAATCTGTTCCGCGCCGATCTGCTCCGCGCTCGGCCGCCACGGCCTGGCGACCCCGCATTCCCGGGTGGTGGTCGAGAAGCCGATCGGCAAGAGCCTGGACTCCGCGACCGAAGTGAACGACGCGATCGGCAAGGTATTTCCCGGAAGACCGCGTCTATCGCATCGACCATTATCTCGGCAAGGAGACCGTGCAGAACCTGATGGCGTTGCGCTTCGCCAATGCGCTGTTCGAGCCGCTGTGGAACAACGCGCATGTCGACCATGTGCAGATCACGGTTGCCGAGACGCTGGGCGTGGAGGGGCGCGGCGGGTTACTACGACACCGCCGGGGCGCTGCGCGACATGGTGCAGAATCACATGCTGCAGCTCCTTTGTCTGGTCGCGATGGAGCCACCGACGTCGCTCGCTGCCGACTCCGTGCGCGACGAGAAGCTGAAGGTCTTGAAGTCTCTGGTGCCGCTCTCGCCGGAATCGATCGCCGAGAGCACGGTACGCGGTCAGTACCGGGCAGGCGCTTCTGCCGGCGGGCCGGTGCGCGGCTATCTCGAAGAGCTCGGTGACCCGTCGAGCCGCACCGAAACCTTTGTCGCACTTAAAGTCGACATCGCCAATTGGCGGTGGGCCGGGGTGCCGTTCTATCTCCGCACCGGCAAGCGGCTTTCAGCACGCGTCTCGGAAATCGTGGTCGCCTTCCGTCCGATCCCGCATTCGGTGTTTGGCAGCACTGCCGGGCCGATCGCGCCGAACCGACTCGTGATCCGTTTGCAACCCGACGAGGGCGTGAAGCTTTGGCTGATGATCAAGGATCCCGGCCCAGGCGGGATGCGGCTGCAGCACGTGCCGCTCGACATGAGTTTCGCCAGCGTCTTCAACGTGCGCAACGCCGACGCCTACGAGCGGCTGCTGATGGACGTCGTTCGCGGCAATCAGACGCTGTTCATGCGCCGCGACGAGGTGGAGGCGGCATGGCAGTGGATCGACCCGATTCTCGACGTGTGGGCAGCAAGCCACGAACCGCTGAAGCCGTACACGGCCGGCACTTGGGGCCCCTCGGCCGCGATCGCATTGATCGAGCGCAACGGGCGGACCTGGTACGAGGACGAAGGGGGATGACCGGATGCTAGGTGACGTCCGGCAACAGGACCGCCGCGCCGGTGAGGGTTCCGCTGCGTAGCGCGGCGAGCGCCGCGTTAGCACGATCCATCGGGTAGGCGATGGTTTCCGTGTGAAGCGGCAGCTTCGCCGCGATTGCGAGGAATGCCTCGCCATCTGCCCGGGTGAGGTTGGCGACAGAGCGGATGCTGCGCTCCATCCAAAGCGCTTCGTATGGAAAGGCGGGGATGTCGCTCATGTGGATGCCGCCACAGACAACTACGCCGCCTGGCGCGGTCGCGCGTAAGGCCGCCGGCACAAGTGCCCCCACCGGGGCGAAAATCAATGCAGCATCAAGTCTTTCCGGCGGCATTTCGTCCGAACCGCCTACCCAGCCACCGGCGATGCGGCGCGCGAACCCCTGTGCTGCCGCATCGCCGGGGCGCGTGAAGGCGTAGATCTCGCGGCCCTCGTGGCGCGCGATCTGGGCGACGATATGCGCCGCGGCCCCGAAGCCATAGACGCCGAGCCGCCGCGCATCGCCGGCCATACGCAGGGTGCGGTAGCCGATCAGACCTGCGCACATCAGTGGTGCTGCTGCAGCGTCGCCATACGCGTCCGGGACCGCAAAACAGTAACGGGCATCGGCCACGGTGTATTCCGCGTAGCCGCCGTCGATCTGATATCCGGTGAAGCGCGCATAGGGGCAAAGATTTTCTCGGCTTGTTCGGCAATAGTTGCAGGAGCCGCAGGTCCAGCCGAGCCATGGCACGCCCACGCGGGTCGCCTTCGGCAAACCGCTCGACGCCCGTGCCACGCGCGACCACGCGGCCGACGATCTCGTGGCCTGGGATCAGCGGCAGCTTTGGGTGCTTGAGATCGCCGTCCACCACATGCAGGTCCGTGCGGCAGACGGCGCAGGCGCACACCCGCAGCAGCACCTGTCCGGGGCCGGGCTCCGGGATCGGGACCCGTTCGGCGCGCAGCGGCTCGCCTGGGCCCGAGAACAGCATCGCCATCATGGTCGCGTTCATGTCCTGACCTCCCGCAGCGCCCGCTGCGGTTGACCGCCGCTCACGGCTCCTGTCCTATGCGCGCCCGGCCGAACGCACGAGGCGAGAGATGGGCGTGATCCGCCAGCAGATCGAGGTTTTGGAGGACAGCCCGATCGTGGAGGTGTTCCGCCTCGGTGTTGATCATCCTGATGTGATCGGCATGTGGGCGGGCGAACCGGATGTGCCGACGCCGGCTTTCATCTGCGACGCCGCGAGTCGGGCCCTCGCCGAGGGACGCACCTTCTACTCGCACAACCGCGGCACACCTGCTCTGCGCGCCGCGATCGCGGCCTATCTGCAGCGGCTGTGGAACGTCGATGTCGCCGACGGGCGCATTGCGCTCACGCTTTCGGGGATGAACGCGGTGATGCTCGTGGCGCAGGCGACGGTACAGCCTGGCGACAATGCGGTTGCGGTCGACTCCGTCCTGGCCGAACATCATGCGCGCGATGCAGATAAACGGCGCGGACGTGCGCGAAGTGCTTCTCGAGCGCGGCAACGAAGGCTGGCGGCTTGATCTCGAGGCGCTGTTCGTGGCGTGCGATGCGCGTACCCGCGTGATCTATCTAGCTTCGCCGGGCAATCCGACCGGCTGGATGATTGCTCGAGACCAAGCAGAGCGGCTATTGGATTTCTGCCGTGGGCGCGGAATCGCACTGCTGTCGGACGAAGTCTATCATCGTATCGTCTACGATCGCCCGGTCGCTTTCTCGTTCCTCGAGATCGCGCGCCCGGACGATCCGCTGTTCGTGGTCAACAGCTTTTCCAAGGCCTGGGCAATGACCGGCTGGCGGCTGGGTTGGCTCGTCTATCCCGAAGCCGCCCTTGGTGCGTTCGAAAAGCTCATCCAGTTCAACACTTCGGGTGGACTTCGAATTCTTGCAGGCTGGCTGCATCGCGGCGCTGGAGCGCGGCGAGGAGTTCGTGCGATTCTTTGTGGAGCGTTGCCGCGTTGGGCGGGAAATTGCCAATGCGCGTCTGGATGCGATCCCGCGCGTGCGCAACATCCCCAGCAGCGGCGCTTTCTATGCCATGTTCGAGGTCGACGGCGTTACCGACACCCTCGCATTCTGCAAGCGAGCAGTGACTGAGGCGCGGATTGGTATGGCGCCGGGCACTTCGTTCGGTCGCGGGGCAGAACGCCTGGTGCGAATTTGCTATGCTAAGAGTCCAGAGAATCTCAACGCGGCGATGGACCGGCTGGCGCGATTCGTGGCGGGGTACAACGAGCAACCACCCTGATCGGCTGACGTCCTGGTTCCTTCGCGCAGGCCCCTAGCGCGTTTGCAGCGATGTTCTTCCAGTTCAATGTGGAGCCTGTGGACTGGTGCTCGCGCTCAAGGGGCGCCGCGTCGGCGCAGGGTGGCGAAATAGAGCGACGCAAGCACGATGACGACAGCCGTGCCGAAGTTCGCGAGCGCCGCGGCACGGCTTGTCTCGAACAGCACGAAGGCATCGCCGTAGACCTGGGTGGAGAGCATCTCGGTCGAGCTTCCCGGCCCGCCGTTGGTGATCGTGAAGACAAGGTCGAACTGATTGAAACTTTCGATTGCGCGGAACAGCAGTGCCAGCAGCAGCGCGCCGCGGACCGACGGCCAGATCACGGAGCGGAACCGGCGCCAGCCCTGGATGCGGTCGATCTCAGCCGCCTCGACGAGAGCTGCAGGAATTCCTTCGATGCCGGCGAGCAGCATGAGCATGACGAACGGCGCCCACATCCAGACGTCGGCGGCGATCAGACTGGTCATCGACGAGGCGGGCGTGCCGAGGGGCGCGAACGGCGCGCCGGTGAACAGGCGAACTGCGGCGCTGACCAATCCGAAAGTCGGATCGTAGAGGAAGTTGAAGAATGTGCCGACGAAGACCATCGACAGCAACATCGGTGCAAGGACGAGCATGAGTACGGCGCGCCGTCCCGGGAATGGCCGGTAGAAAAGGAGCGCGAGGGCACTGCCGACGACGACCTGCATGAGCACGCTCCCGCCGGTGAAGAGCGCGGTATGCTGAAGGCGCTCCCAGACGTCGAGATCCGTGGCAGCTTGGAGATAGTAATGAAGTCCGACGAAGCGCGGCGGCGTGTGCGGGCGGTCAGCACGGTAGCGGAAGAAGCTCATCCCGAGCGACCAGAGCAGCGGCCCGACATTCATCAGCACGAGAACAATCCCCGCGGGCGCGATGAACCCGATGGCCGGCGCAGCCGGGCTGGCGGCCAGCCGCAGTCTCCGCCGCCAAGGCGGCTCCCGCTGGCCAGTGACGGCGCGCATGGCCTGGATTGGCTGAACCCTCCCTTGACGGCGCGGTCAAAATAGCGCGTCCGTCGCGGTTCCGGAACCGCAGCCTTGAACTCCAATCAGTATGGCGGTTGTCCGAATTCAACGTGCGTTTGCAGCTGGCTGCTGCAGCGTCATCCGATCAGATCAGGCTTGGTAGGTGCGAAATGGCCCATGCAACCCATCCGGCAGCAGCGGCAGCGCATGGGCCGCAGCGAGCAAGAGGGCCCGTTTGACGGAGGGTTGCCTGGCGAAGCTGCGCTGAAGCCACGCTTGTCCTTCGCGTCGCCGGCCATGCCGGATCAGTTCCCGTCCCACAATCCAGGCATTCTCCGCGTCCGTCCGCTGTCGCAGGGTGGCTGCACGCGTCGCGCCGAGCCGGGCTATGAGCGTCGGATTGGCGAAGATGGCTTCCATGCAGGGGGCAAACGACCGCGGGTCGCTTGCGAGCCGTAGAAAGGCGCCGCCCTGGCGTTGGCGCACGAACAACAAGGGCGCGGTCCCGGGGGTCACGGCGAATTCGCCGAGCGTGGCTAGTCGGCACCAGTATTCCCAATCCTCTCCATATACCAGGTCGCGCCGGAACTCCCCCGCCTCCCCCACCGCGGCGGTCCGCACAAGCATGTGCCCACCGTTAGCGAAGAGATTGCGAACCAGAAGTCGTGGCAGAATGTCTCCATAGGGAAACGGCCCGCGCCTCTGATCCACAACTCGGGCACCGTCTTCGGTCACAAAGGCATAGGGCCCATAAGCCGCAACGACATCCGTCCGCAACGCCTGGACCAGGCGCGCCAGCGCGTCGGGCGCGAGCCAGTCGTCGGCATCCAGGAACAACACGGCGTCGCCGTCGAGCTCCGACAGGCCGCGGTTGCGTGCGGCCGATACGCCGGCGTTGTCTTGGCAGATGAGGCGGACGCGCGGATCGGCCCAGGCCTGGACGGCGGCCGCCGTCCCGTCGGTCGAGCCGTCGTCGACAACGATCATCGACCAGTCACTATGTGTCTGCGCGCAGACGGAGCCGACCGCGGTCCCGACAAAAGCGGCGACATTGTAGGCGGGTGTGATCACCGAAACATGCATCGCGAAACATTAACAGCAATGGCGGCCGCTTGCGGCATCCTGACCCGATCGTGAAGCGGTCGGGAGTTTCGCTGCTCGCATAATGCTGTTCGCTTGATAGCGCGAAAGCGAGGAACATGCAGCACGTCGCTGGCGCCCTGGCGCCGCCCGCACAACCATACGATGCGGACGTCGTCATCCTCGCCGTCGACCGCGTCGAGGAGACGGAACAGGCGATCGTCTCGGCGTTGGCCCAGCGCGGGGTTGCACGCCACCTGTTCGTTGTCGACCAGGGCTCGAGCCCGGAGAATCTTGCGCGCCTTGCGGCCTGCGTCGCCGGGCGCTACGACGCGACGCTGGTGCGGCTCGATCGTAACTACGGCGTCGCGGGCGGGCGCAATCGCGGCAGCGCACTCGGCCGTGGCCGTGTGATCGTCGCAATCGACAACGACGCGGAGTTCGCCGACACACAAACGCTCGCGCGGGCGGTCGCGGCAATGGATGAAGCACCGGATGTCGCCGCACTGGGTTTCCGGATCGTCGTGTTCGCCGACGGGCGCGACGATCTTTCCTCGTGGGGCTACCCGATTGCCCTGCTCCCGCGAGCCGGCGAGAATTTCGATAGCGTCACGTTCGTCGGCGCCGGCCATGCCATCCGCCGGGCCGCATGGGATGCCGCGGGTGGGTACGACGATGCGCTGTTCTTCAACTGGGAGGAGTACCGATTTCTCGCTCCGTGCGATCGAGCGCGGTTGGCGGATCCGTTATTGCGGCGACCTGGTCGTTCGTCACAAGGTCAGCCCAGAGCAGCGGTTCGCGTGGTCGAAGACGCGTTGGTACTACTTTGTGCGCAACCGGGTCTATATCGCCAGAAAATCCGGTGATGGCTGGATCGCGCTTGCCCCGCGCATGGCGGGCTATCTGCTGAAGGGCGCGCGCAACGGCGTGATGTTGCAGACGCTTCAAGCGCTCCCGGCGGCCGCGCGGATGGCGCGGGCGGCGCCGCGGGCCCCGCTCTCGCCCAGGGCTCGCGCGTATCTCGCGCAGAACGATATCGCCCATCGCGGCTCGGCACTCACGCGCATCCGCCGCGAAGTACTCGCCCTGCTGCCGGGCCACGCTTGAGGTTTCAGTTGCGTGAGAGGCGCTCGCGCAGCAGCAGGGCGAAGATGGGTGGATCGTCGAGGAGATAGCGTCGCGCAAATCGGGCAGGGCTCTGCTGCAGCCGATGCAGCCACTCCAGGCCCGCTTGCTGGACCCAGCGCGGGGCGCGGGGCTGCCCACCAGTGAGGAACTCCAGCCCGGCACCAATGCATAGGCCCACGCCGCGTGCCTGCCCCGTCGCGGCGATTGCGGCGGCAAGCCGCTCCTGGCGCGGAGAGCCGACCGCGAGAAAGACGAACCGCGCTGGGTGCGCCAGTACGAACTCAACCGTGCGTTGAAGTGCGGTCGGGTCGCGATCAAACCCCATTGGAGGATCGTAGTGCGCCGGGGGCGCCATGTCGCAGGCCGCGATCAATGCGGGCAGATCGTGCGCACGGAGGCCGATGATGGTTACGCGCTCCCCGGGCATGAGATGTCGTCGCAACAATGCAGCGGTGACGTCGCTGCCGGTCGCGACCGGCGGGGCGGGTAAGCCGATCAGTCGAGCGGCCCGCTGCACCACGCGACTGTCGAGCAGACAGAGCAGCGCCGCGCGGTAGAGTGGCGCCAAGCTTGCATCGCGGGCTAGCCGAACGAGATGGTCGGCGTTTGGCGTGACGACATAGCCGAATGGCGCATCCGCTGGGCGCGACGCCAGTTCCGCTGCTGCGCGCGCCGCGTCGCACTTGGCGAAGTCCAGACCGAGCAGCGTGACCTTTTCAGACACCATCGAGCGGATTCCGGACCAAGTTGGAGTGGGAGCGAACGGCGGTGGGTTGCGACGGCGCTTAGGCACCGCTTGCCAACGTCAGATGGATTGATCTTCCGCAGGCGTCTCCTGAGAGTTCGTACGGCATTGTGGTGATCGGGGCGCTGCTCGCCGCCGGAAGGCGCGAGGCGGGATTCATTCCAAAACACTCTACCGCCGCGCCTGCGCGCCGGTAGGCGCATTCCCGTGCGGCCACCTGATTGTGAGCGATTTTCGCGACAGTTTGCCACGGCGTCGGGCCTTGGGCAAAGTGCGGTCATGCTACGGCAAGCATGGGAGACCCCTGTGAAGCTTACCGATTTCAGCGTCCTTACGTTCGATTGCTACGGCACGCTGATCGACTGGGAGAGCGGAATCGCGACGGCGCTGCAACCGCTGCTTGCCAAGGCGAGCGGCGTTTCACGCGATGCTGCCCTGGAATGTTTTGCACGGCACGAGTTGGCGCAGCAGGCGGAGGCGCCGCGTATGCTCTACGCCGATCTGCTCGAACAGGTGCACCGGCAACTCGCTCGCGAATGGGGTGCGACCGTTCGCGAGGACGAGCACCGGCGCTTCGGGGCCTCGGTTGCGGACTGGCCAGCCTTCCCAGACTCGGCCGCGGCGCTGCAGGAACTGAAGCGTCGTTATCGGCTCGTCATCCTCTCGAATGTCGATCGCACCGGCTTCGCCGCGAGCAACCGTCGGCTCGGTGTCGCGTTCGACGCGATCTTCACGGCCGAGGACATCGGTTCGTACAAGCCAGACGCGGCGAATTTCCGATATCTGCTCGATCGACTGGCCGAGCGGGGGCTGGCTCGCGAGCGTATCCTGCATACCGCCCAGAGCTTGTTCCACGACCACGTGCCGGCGAAGCAGATCGGCCTCGCGACGGCCTGGATCGACCGCCGCGGCGCGACACCCGGCGGCGGGGCCACGCCGGCTCCGGCCGGGCCCGCGCGGTATGACTTCCGGTTCGAAAGCCTTGCCGCGATGGCCCAGGCGGTTCGCGAAGAATCGGTTGGCGAAGGTCCCACCGCGCGCTGAAGACGCAGCGCCCAGCGCACTGTTGGCCCCAGGAACGGTTGCCGGTTCCTGGAGCGTGACCAGACGGTGCTGCCCCGTCCCGGCGACCGGCCGCTCCCACGACGATCGCCGCGGAAATCTGTTTCTCAATCGGGCTGTGTTCACACGCTGCCTCTCTGCGGGTCTCGGGAGAAAACGACGCCGTTTTCATATTTCACAGGTATGTATTAGACACGGCGATACTCTCCCGGAACGGACTGATCAGTGAGGGACGATGGGGCTGCCGAACGAGCGCGCCGCGCGACGATCCCGACGGGGTTTGCAACTCGCAGGGACCGCGACCCTGCTTTGCGCCGCGCTTCCGCAGGCACGGGCGGATGGCTTCGATCTGACGGTCCCGCAGTCGAGCATCACCGACGCGTCGGCGGTCGCGGCCACCGACGACACCCAGGTCGATACCGACGGAATGTCCGCCTACTTCGCGAACTGGGAAGCGCGGGTCGCGCATGCGCGGGCGGCGCAGCCACGCTGGAGCAGCCCGCTCGTTACGACGACTGGCCTGCTCGAGCAACGCGTGCGGTTCGATGTGCTCCAGCAACACTCCGGTAACGGAACCGACACGACAGTGCTCGGCGGTGATCGCGGCGTCGATCTGATCGTGAGCGACACGAACGAAATCCAGGTGGCGATCCCACCGTACTATATTCGTACCGGTGTGGCCGGGACCGGCCCCAACAACAAGGGCGCGATCCCGTCGCTGACCGGCTTCAACGACTGGCCGTTCCTGAGAATCGAACAACGGCTGGCAAGCAGCCCCGCAAGCGGTGACGACTATGTGCTAACGGCCTGGATCACGTTCCAGGCGCCAACCGGCATTGCCCGCCTGAGCAGCAGCGCGTGGATTTACACGCCCACGCTCGCCTTCGGCAAAGGGTTCGGGAATTTCGACATCCAGGGCACCGTTGCCGTGGTGTTCCCCGCGCCGACATTCCCCACCGGCAATCAGATCCAGACGAACATCGCGTTTCAGTATCATATTCTGGAAGTATTCTGGCCCGAAGTCGAGTTGAACTGGACCTACTACGCGACTGGGCAGCGCGGCGGCCTCAATCAGGTGTTCCTGACGACCGGCGTGGTGGTCGGCCGCTTCTCGCTGACCGACACGCTGCGGTTCACCTTTGGCGCCGGGTGTCAGTTCGCGGTGGCGCCGACCTACCAGCCCAAGCCGCAGACCCCCTCGTATAACCATGCATGGCTGTTCACGACGCGCATGAATTTTTAGCTGCCGGTCGGCGCGCAACGCGCCGCTGAAGTCCGCGGTGCATCGCACCGAGGACTCGTTTGGCGCCCTATCTCCTGCTCTATGGCGCGCTCTATGCCGGCTGGGGAGTTCTCAGCCCGTTCCTGCCGGCGGTGCTTGCAGGGCAGGGCGCGGGAGCGGAGCAGATCGGGTTGCTGCTGGGACTTGCGCTTGCGATGCGGCTCCTCGCGATGCCGGCCGCGGGGCTGTTCGCCGACCGGGTCCATGCGCCGCGGCAGGTCCTGGCCGCCCTGTTGGTAGCGGCGGCAGGGCTCGCGCTCGGTTTGCGGATGGCGGAAGGGTTCGCGGGCCTGCTTCTGGTCAGCCTCGCGCACGCGGCTGCGAGCGGGCCGCTCGGGCCGCTGCCGGACGCGCTGGCGGTGGAGGCAGCACGGCGGCAGCGGCCGGGCGCGCGCATCGACTATGGCGTCGTACGAGGGACGGGGGCCGCGGCCTTCATCGGGGGCGCCGCGCTCACCGGGCCGGCGATCGGGCTCGCGGGCTCGCTCGCGGGCGTGCTGTGGGCCAACGCGCTGTGCTTCACGCTCGCCGCTGGCGTCGCCCTCTTCGTGCCGGCCGCCGCGGTGGCGACGTCGCGTGCAGAGGCGACGCGGAGCCAAGCGCGGATGGTCTTTCGCCAGCCAGGCTTCCGCCGGTTGCTCCTCGTCGCTGGCCTGATCCAGGGCAGTCATGCCTTCTACGGCGCCTTCGCGACGCTGCGCTGGCAGGCAGCGGGCCTGGCGCCGGGAACGATCGGCTTGCTCTGGTCGGTCGCCGTGGCGGCAGAGGTGCTTGTCTTCCTTCTGCTCGGCCGCCGACTGCTACGCTGGCTGGGACCGGGGCGGCTTTGCGCGCTGGCGGCAGGGGCGGGCGTCCTGCGGTGGTCGGTGATGGCCGAAACTGCGTGGCTGCCCGCGATGCTCCTCGTGCAGCCGCTGCACGGGCTGACCTTCGCTGCCCAGCACCTCGCGGCGATGGCGCTGATCGCCCGCGCGGTGCCCGCCCGCCAGGCCGCCACCGCGCAGGCGCTTTACGCGACGTTCGGTGTGGGCCTTGCGGGAGCGGTGCTGACCGTCCTGTCCGGGCCGCTCTACGCACAACTCGGCGCCGGCGGGTTCTGGGCGATGGCGCTGCTGTGCGCGGCAGCGGTGCCCACCGCGTTCGGACTGAGGGCAGAGGAGGTGGCGGCGGCCTGATCGCATGGCCGATGCCGCCGGCCGCGGGTATGCTGCGCCCCCGCCTTTCCGGAGAGCCAGCATGTCGTCCCCAGACGCGCGTTCGGACAGCGACACCGCGAGCACGGCGTTCCTCGACGCGCTGGTTGAGGCCGGTGTCGAATACCTCTTCGCCAATCTCGGCAGCGATCATCCGGCGCTGATCGAGGCGATCGCCGCGCGCGCAAGTGACGGGCCGAACGGTGCCGACGCTGATCACCTGTCCGAACGAGATGGTCGCGCCTCAGCTGCGCGCACGGCTTTGCGCAGGCGAGCGGCCGCGCGCAGGCGGTGATCGTGCATGTCGAATGCGGCACGCAGTCGCTCGCCGGCGCGGTCCACAACGCGGCGAAGGGCCGCATCCCGGTGTTCATCTTCGCCGGCACCTCGCCGTTCACGCAGGAAGGCGAGCTGCCGGGCAGCCGCAACGAGTTCATCCAGTGGATCCAGGACGTGTTCGATCAGCGCGGCATCGTGCGCGGCTACATGAAGTACGACAACGAGCTGCGCATCGGCGCAGAACGTGAAGCAGATCGTGCATCGCGCGATGCAGTTCGCGCACAGCGACCCGAAGGGGCCGGTCTATCTCGTCGGCGCGCGCGAGGTGATGGAGCAGCGCGATCCGATCCGCGTCGCCGTCGATCCGGCGGTGGTCGCGCCGATCGCGCCGCAGCCGCTGCCGGCGCGAAGGCGTCGCCGCGATCGCTGGCGGCGCTGCGCGCGGCGCATCGGCCGCTGGTCGTCACCTCCTATCTCGGCCGCAACCCGGCCGCGGTGGCGCGAGCTCGTGCGCTCTGCCGGCGCGCTCGGCATCGGCGTGCTCGAATCGGTGCCGAACTACGTCAACTTCCCGCACCGACGATCCGCTCTACCAGGGCAACCAGTGGAACGAGCCGCACCAGAACCCGGCGCTGGCCGAGGCCGACGTCATCCTGGTCATCGACAGCGACGTGCCCTGGATTCCGACGGTCAGCCGGCCGGCCGCCGATGCGCGTGATCTTTCACATCGACGTCGATCCGCTGAAGCAGCAGATGCCGCTCTGGTACATCCGGCGCGCCAGGCGTTCCGCGCCGATGCCGCGACGGCGCTGCGGCCAGCTGAACGCGCATGCGCGGCCAGGATCGCCGGGCCGGCACGCGACGCGGCCGCCGCCGTGCGCATTAGGCAGCACTGCACGCGAACGGCGGCACTGCCGAGCTCGCGGCGCGCGAAGCAGCCGGCGCCGGCGGATCACGCCCGAATATCTGACCGCCTGCGTGCGCCGCGCAGATCGACGCGAACACGCATCGTCCTCAACGAGAGCATCACCAACTACCATGGCGATCATCGACCATCTGCGGCTGACGCGGCCCGGCGCGATGTTCGTCAGCGGCGGCGGGTCGCTCGGCTGGAACGGCGGCGCGGCGATCGGCGCGAAGCTGGCGCGGCCGATCGGACGATCGTGGCGCTGACTGGCGACGGCTCCTACATGTTCTCGGTCCCGTCCACCGTGCACTGGATGGCGCGGCATTATGCGACGCCGTTCCTGCAGGTGGTCTTCAACAATCGCGGCTGGAAGGCGCCGAAATTCTCCACCCTCGCGGTGCACCCGCACGGGCTATGCGAGCCGCGCCAACGATCTCGGCATCAGCTTCGATCCGCCGCCCGACTATGCGGCATCGCCGCCGCGGCGGGCGGCGCCTTGGCGCGCAAGGTCACGCGGCCCGAGGAGGTCGATGACGCGCTCGCCGAGGCATTTCGCGTGGTGCGGGAAGAGCGCCGTTGCGCCGTGCTCGATGTCTGGCTGCCGCACCTCTGATCGGGTTCAGCCCAGCATCTTGCACGCGGCACGGTCGAGCGGCGGTGCCGCGGCATCGGCCGGCGTGGTCGCGATGAGGGTGTAGAGGTCCCAGCCGCCCCGGCTCTCCTGCGGCGACTTCGCCTGGAAGAGATAGGCGGGATGCAGCTTGCGCCCGTCCTCGCGGATTCGCCCCGGGCCGAATGCATCGTCGTCGGTCGGCGTCGCCTTCATGCGCGCGACCGTGGCCGCGCCTGACTTCTTGGCCTCGGCCGCGCCCATCGCTTGCGCCACCTTCAGATAGTGCAACGCCGCCGCGTAGCTTCCCGCATGCTCCATGTCGGGCCGCCAGTCCGCCGGCATCCTCGGCGCGACGCGCGTCGCGAAGGCGCGGGTGCGCGCGTCGCGGTCCCAATAGAAGCTCTCGGTCAGTGTCAGCCCCTGCGCGGTCGCCGGGCCAAGAGAATGCACGTCGCAGATGAACATCAGCATCGCCGCCAGCGTCACCTTGCCGCCGCCGCCGAGGCCGAACTCGCGCGCCTGCTTCACGCAACTGATGGTGTCGGCACCGGCATTGGCGAAGGCAATCACCTGCGCGCCGCTCGCCTTTGCCTGCAACAGGAACGAAGAGAAGTCGGAGGTGTTCGGAAACGGATAGGCGACTGCGCCGAGCACAGTCCCGCCCGCCTGTTCGATCACGCGCGTGGCGTCGCGCTGCAAGGCGTGGCCGAAGGCGTAGTCGGCGATGATGAAGAACCAGGTCTTGCGCCCTGCCGCCACCAGGGCGCCCGCGTTGGAGCGAGAGAGCATGTAAGTGTCGAACGTCCAGTGCACCGAGGTGGGGGCGCAGTGTGCGCCGGTAAGTGCCGTGGTAGCGGCGCCGGTGATCAGGAACACCCGGTCCTTCTCGTGCGCCACCTGGGCGACCGCGAGGCCGACGCCGCTATGCGGAACGTCGACGATCGCGTCCACACCGCCGCGGTCGAACCACTGCCGCGCGATGCCGGCCCCGATGTCGGGCTTGTTCTGGTGGTCCGCCTTTAGCACCTCCACGCGCAGCCCGGGAAACTGCGCCATCGCCTCTTGCGCCGCCTGCTCGGTGCAGGCGACCGAGCCCGGGCCCCCGGTGTCGCGGTAGGGGCCCGAGAGGTCGGTGAGGACGCCCAGGCGCAGCACAGGCGCGTCGGCGCGCGCGAGTTGGGAGACCGAGGACGCCGCGAGAGTGGTGCCGAGCAGGCCGCGACGGGTCAGTGTCATCGGATGTTTCCTCCCTGTTGTCGTTGCGCCGCGGCTGCGCGGCCCCTGCGGCCGGCGGTCTCTGCGGCGATCGGGCGCCGCGCGCCGGCGGTCGCTGCTATGATCGCGCGTCAGGCAGATCGAAGGAACCCGCCATGGATCAGGACGCCACCAAGGCCACGCCGCTGTCCTGGCTGCGCTTTGACGCGCCGCCGCCGGTGTCGGCTGAGACGGACGCGATCCTCGCAGCGACGCGCGCCGGCCTGGGCTATGCGCGCCACCAGCAGGAGGTACTGGCCTATCGGCCCCGGATCCTTGCCGCCCTGACCGCGCTCGGCGACGCGGTGGTACGCGACGCCGCCGGCGCCCTGAGCGCGCAGGAGCGCGAGGTGATGGCGCTGGTGGTGAGCGCGGAGAATCGCTGCGAGGCCTGCGTCTTTGCCCACGCCGCGGCACTGCGCAAGTTGACCGGGCAGGCGGAGTGGGCCGCAACAATAGCCGTCAACTACCGCCGAGCCATGCTGACCGCCCGCGAACGAGCACTGGCCGACTATGCAGTGAAGGCGACGCGCGCCCCGGCGGAAGTGGAGCCCGGCGACCTGGATGCCCTTCGGGCGGGCGGTATCAGCGAGGCTGGCGTGCTGGAGGCGGCAACGGTGGTCGCCTATTTCAACTTCACCAACCGGCTGAACAGCACGCTCGGGATCCGCGCCAACAGCGCGGCTTACTGGTCGCATCGCTAGCCACGGTTCCGGCGCCGGGCCGATAACCCCTTGAAAAGGTGGTAGCGGCGGGCGGATTTGAACCACCGACCAAGGGATTATGATTCCCCTGCTCTACCGCTGAGCTACGCCGCCATCGGCCTTGGCGAGGCGCGCAAATAGGCCGCCGTCGGGCCCGCGTCAACCGCCGGGCCTCGGTTGCCTGCGGTCCTCGGTTCTGCCATCTTCCCGCGGAATGACAAAGGCGCAAGGTTCGGGGGCGTCCGAAAGGGCAGCTCCGCAGGCCGTGCGCGGCCTCACACGGCTCTGGGGAGTGATCGGATGACCTTGGCTGCCATCGCCATCCTGGCGTGCGGCGTGCTCGCCATTCTCTACGGGTTGCTCAGCGCCCGACAGGTGCTCGCGGCGGATCCAGGCACCACCCGCATGCAGGAAATCGCCGCCGCCGTGCAGCTGGGCGCGCGCGCCTATCTCAATCGGCAGTATTCGACCATCGCCATCGTCGGCGTCGTCGTGTTCATCATCCTAAGCCTGCTGCTCGGCATCCGGGTGGGGATCGGCTACGCAATCGGCGCGGTGCTCTCCGCCGTCGCCGGCTATGCTGGGATGAACGTGTCGGTGCGCGCCAACGTGCGCACCGCCGAAGGCGCCAAACAGGGGCTCGCCAGCGGTCTGTCCATCGCCTTTCGCTCCGGCGCCATTACGGGCCTGCTGGTGGTTGGCCTCGGCCTGCTCGGCGTCGCCGGCTACTACCTCTATCTGCGCGGCGCAATCAGCGGCGAACTGCGTCCGGTGATGGAGGCGATGATCGCCCTGTCCTTCGGCGCCTCGCTGATTTCGATCTTCGCCCGCCTTGGAGGCGGCATCTTTACCAAGGGCGCGGATGTCGGCGCCGACCTCGTGGGCAAGGTCGAGGCCGGGATTCCGGAGGACGACCCTCGCAACCCGGCCGTCATCGCCGACAACGTGGGCGACAACGTCGGCGATTGCGCCGGCATGGCCGCCGACCTGTTCGAGACCTATGTCGTGACGATCGTCGCCACCATGCTGCTCGGCAACATCTTCTTCGCCGATCCGGTGCGCGACTCGATCCTGATGTTGCCGCTCGGCATCGCCGGCGCCTGTATCCTGGCCTCGATCGCGGGCACGTTCTTCGTCCGCCTGCCGCAGAGCAACAGCATCATGGGCGCGCTCTATCGCGGCTTGCTCGTCACCGGCGCCATCTCGGTCGTGCTGATCGCGATCGTTATCGCGCTGGCGACCGGCTTCGGTACGCCGATCGCGATGGGCAGTACCACGATCACCGGACTATGGCTGTTTCTCTGCGCCCTGGTCGGCCTCGGGGTGACCGGGCTGATCGTCTGGATCACCGAATATTATACCGCGACCGAGTACCGCCCGGTGCGCAGCATCGCGCTTGCCTCCACCACGGGCCACGGCACCAACATCATCCAGGGTCTCGCGGTGTCGATGGAGGCGACGGCCCTGCCGGTGCTGGTGATCTGCGCCGGCATCGTGCTCTCCTATCTCTGCGCCGGCCTGTTCGGGATCGCGATCGCCGCGACCACGATGCTGGCGCTTGCGGGCATGATCGTCGCGCTCGACGCCTACGGTCCCGTCACCGACAACGCCGGCGGCATCGCCGAAATGGCCGAGTTGCCGCCGGAGGTGCGGCGGATCACCGACGCGCTCGATGCAGTCGGCAACACGACGAAGGCGGTGACCAAAGGCTACGCGATCGGCTCGGCGGGGCTTGCCTCGGTCGTGCTGTTCGCCGCGTACACGCAGGACCTGCAACACTACTTCCCGGGCATCGTCGTCGATTTCAACCTGCAGAACCCCTACGTCGTGATCGGCCTCTTCATCGGCGGGCTGCTGCCGTACCTGTTTGGCGCACTCGGCATGACCGCGGTCGGCCGTGCCGCCGGGGCGGTGGTGATTGAGGTGCGGCGGCAGTTCCGCGAGATCCCCGGCCTCATGGAGGGCACCGCGAAGCCGGACTACAGCCGGGCTGTCGATCTCCTCACCCGGGCCGCGATCAAGGAGATGATCGTGCCGTCGCTGCTGCCGGTGCTGGCGCCGTTCGTGCTGTGGATCGTGATCGATCTGATCGCCGGGCGTGCTGCGGCATTCGCCTCGCTCGGCGCCATGCTGCTCGGCACGATCGTCACCGGCCTGTTCGTCGCGATCTCGATGACCTCCGGTGGCGGCGCGTGGGACAATGCCAAGAAATACATCGAGGAAGGCAACTACGGCGGCAAGGGCTCGGAGGCGCACAAGGCGGCGGTCACCGGCGACACGGTGGGCGATCCGTATAAGGACACGGCCGGGCCGGCGGTGAACCCAATGATCAAGATCACGAACATCGTGGCGCTGCTGCTGCTGGCGATCCTGGCCAGCTTCGGCTGAGCCGCGGCCTGCGGACGGGGCGGCCTTACGGCCGCCCCACGCCGGCCCCGTCCTTACGCCTGTTTCAGCTCGATCAGGCTGCGCCGGATGCCGCGCCCGCGCTGCACCTTGTCCTCGATATACCCGGCATCGCCCCAGCGGACGGCGCGCGCCATCGCCTGCGCGTCCTCCATGAAGCGCGCCAGCATCTCCAGCAGCGCCTCGCGGTTGTTGAGGAACACGTCGCGCCACATCACCGGGTCGGACGCGGCGATGCGCGTGAAATCGCGAAAACCGGACGCGGCGAAGCGCAGCACCTCCTGCCGGCTCTCATCCTCCAGATCGTCCGCCGTGCCGCAGATCGTGAATGCGATCAGGTGCGGCAGGTGGCTGCACGATGGCCAGCACCCGGTCGTGATGCGCCGGCTCCATCGTCTCGCACCATCGACCCGCAGCGGCGCCAGAACTCCGCCGTCCGCTCGACCGAAGCGGCGTCGGTGCCCGGCGGCGGGGTCAGCAAGCACCAGCGATTCTCGAACAGCGTGATGAAGCCCGCGTCGGGACCCGAATATTCGGTGCCGGCGAGCGGGTGCGCCGGCACGAAATGCACGCCCGCGGGCACCAGCGGGCCGACATCGCGGATCACCGACTGCTTGGTCGAGCCGACATCGGTCAGGATTGCACCCGGCGCGAGATGCGGCGCGATCGCCTCGGCGAGTGCGGCGAATGCGCCCACCGGCGCGCACAGCATGACGCAGTCGGCGCCGGCGACCGCGCGCGCTGGGTCGGCCTCGACGCGGTCGGCGATGCCGAGTTCGCGCACCCGGTCGAGCGTCTTCGTGCTGCGCGCGTTGGCAACGACCTCCGCCGCAAGGTCGCCGCGCGCACGGGCGATGCGCGCGACCGAGCTGCCGATCAGTCCGATGCCGAGCAGCGCGAGCCGGCGGAACAGCGGCTCAGCCACGCGTGCGCGCCCCTGCCATGAAAGCAGCGAGCGTCTCGGCGACGAGCGTGCATTCCTCGGCGGTGCCGACGGTGATGCGCAGGCATTGCGGCAGGTCGTAGGCGGCCATGCCGCGGACGATGATGCCGCGCGCTCGCAGATGCGCATCCGCGGCAGCCGCGGCCGCGGCTGTCGCGAAATCGGCGAGCAGGAAATTGCCCTCGCTCGGCCAGACCTTGATGCCGCAGTCACGCAGCGCCGCCGCCAGCCGCTCGCGCCAGAGGGTATTGTGCGCGCGGCAGCGCTCCACCCAGCCTGGCTCGGCGAGCGCCGCGACCGCCGCGGCCTGCGCACCGCGATTGACGTTGAACACGCCGCGCACGCGGTTCAGCGCATCGACGACGCCGGCCGGCGCATAGGCCCAGCCCACGCGCAGCCCGCCGAGCCCGTAGATCTTGCTGAAGGTGCGCAGCATCACCGTGTTCTCGCCGGCATCGACGAGCGCCACGCCGGGATCGTAGTCCGGCCGCTCGACGTATTCGGCATAGGCGGCATCGAGCACCAGCAGCACTTCCGGCGGCAGGCCGCGGCGCAGCCGCTCGCACCTCGCTCTGCGGCAGCATGCTGCCGGTCGGGTTGTTCGGATTGGCAAGGAACACCAGCCGCGTCGCAGGCGACACGGCGGCGAGCATGGCATCGACATCGGCGGTCAGATCGCGCTCCGGCACTTTTTGCACTCGACTGCCGGCATAGGTGCCGGCGATCTCGTACATCGTGAAGCCGTGGCGGGACATGAAGATGTCGGTGCCGGGGCCGCCGTAGACGTGGCAGAGGTGCTGGATCAGCTCGTCCGAGCCGGTGCCGCAGACGATGCGCGCCGGATCGAGCCCGAAACGCGCGCCGATGGCCCGGCGCAGCTCGATCGAGCCGCCGTCGGGATAGCGGTGGATTTCCGCGGCCGCCTGCGCATAGGCCGCCTCGGCGGCCGGCGGCGGTCCGAACGCGCCCTCGTTCGACGACAGCTTGATGACCCGGTTGACGCCGGCGACGGTCGATTCGCCACCAACGTAGGCGGCGATCCGCATCACCTCTGCGCGCGGCCGTGGCGTCATGTCTCGCCCTCCAGCGGCACCGCGTAGCCGCCAAGCAGTGTCGGCCGCCCGAGCCCCTCCATCGCCGCCGCCAGGCGCGGGTCGTCCTCGGCCAGCAGCCCCTCGACCGTGATCAGCCCGTGCGTCGCCTGCGGGTCGCGGCGCAGCAGAATCCCGGCGGGCGGCAGGCCCGCGCCGGTGAAGGCGGCAGCGAGTCGGGCGCGGCTGAGATCGGGCGGCAGTTCGAGGCCGAGCAGCGCCAGGTCGGCCCCCGACGGATCGGGGGCGGCAGCGGCAACGACCAGGGCCTGCACCTGGGGCGCCCCCTCAGGTCGCGGCGCCCAGAATGGCAGCCGGGCCACGACATGCAGGCGCGGCTCGTCCTGGTGCAGCAGGGTTGTCCACCACGCCGCGTTCGGCGGTTCCTCCTCGGCCGGCAGCGGCAGCACGGCGGCGGTGGCCGCCCCCGTGCTCACCTCCGCGATCGCCTGGGCGGGCGAGCGATGGACGCGCAGCGGTGTGAGCGCGCCGAAATGTTCCCGCGCCGCTGCGGTGTAGGCAAAGGCCGGATCGCTCTCGCTGACCGTGACGGAAAAATGGTCCTGTAGGCTCGTGGTGGCGGCGAACAACTCTCGCCAAAGACGCACCAGAGCGCGTGGCGGCAGCCGGCCCTCGTGGCGGGTGAGCAGCCGGCGCAGGATGGCCGCCTCGCGCCCTGGCCGGAACGGCACTTTCCCGCGCGCGGCGAGCCCCGCCACGCGCTCTACGACCGCGGCGCGACGCATCAGCAGGTCATGCAGGGCGTCGTCGAGCCCATCCAGCTCCGCGCGGAGCTCGGCGAGGGAAGGGAGGGGAGGCGACTTGGGATCGACAACGGGAGCGGCGCTGGACATGTTCTGTGCACTGCGGATGCGCTGGAATAGCGGATGGTCCGGGCGGCTGCAAAGCTGCGACTGTTGCAGCGTCGCCCCATGGGGGGCATATGCACGGCGCGATGGATCAGTCCGACCTTCTTGCCCTGCCCCGGATCGAGCATGCGCACGTCGCCTTCGACGACGGCCTGACGCTCGACTGCGGCACGGTGCTGCGTCACCTGAGGATCGCCTACCGGACCTATGGCAGCCTTAATCCGGAGCGGTCGAACGCGATTCTGGTCTGCCATGCGCTGACCGGTGATCAGTATGTGGCCGAGCGGCATCCGCTCACCGGCAAGCCGGGCTGGTGGGAGATGGTCGTCGGCCCGGGCCGGCCGATCGACACGGACCGGTTCTTCGTCATCTGCTCCAACGTGCTCGGCGGCTGCATGGGATCGAGCGGGCCGCAGACGCCGCGCGACGATACGCAGCAGACGCCGCCGCCCCGATGGGGCATGGATTTCCCGCCGGTGACCATGCGCGACATGGTTCGCGCGCAGAAGCGCCTGATCGACCATCTCGGCATCCGCCGCCTGTTCGCGGTTGCGGGCGGCTCGCTCGGCGGCATGCAGGTGCTGGAATGGGCCGCGAACTACCCCGACTGCGTGTTCGCGGCGGTGCCGATCGCGACCGCCGCGTATCACTCGGCGCAGAACATCGCGTTCAACGAAGTCGGGCGGCAGGCGATCTTCGCCGACCCCGACTGGCTGGGCGGGCGCTACTGGGAGCACGGGCGGGTGCCGGCCCGAGGCCTCGCGGTGGCGCGCATGGTCGCGCACATCACCTATCTCTCCGAGCAGGCGCTGACGCGAAAATTCGGGCGCCGGCTGACGCGGCACGCAGGTGCCGACGCCGTTCGACGACATTTTCGAGGTTGAGAGCTATCTGCGCCATCAGGGCAGCAGCTTCGTGCAGCGCTTCGATCCTGCGAGCTACCTCACGATCACGCGGGCGACCGACTGGTTCGACCTTGCCGCCGAGCATGGTGGCGACCTTGCCGCGGCGTTCCGCGGCGCCCGCACGCGGTTCTGTGTGATCAGCTTCTCCAGCGACTGGCTCTATCCGACCGCCGAAAGCCGCGCCATCGCGCGCGCGCTCAACCGGGCTGCCGCCAACGCGAGCTTCGTGGAGATCGCCTCCGACAAAGGGCACGACGCGTTCCTGCTCGACGAGCCGGACTTTCACCGTACCCTCGCCGGATTCCTGGCAGGCTGCGCGGAGCACGTGGGGCTGCCGCGATGAACGTGGCGGTCGATCCGGTCCGGTACGTCGCGAAGAACATGCGTCTCGATCTCCGGCTGATCGCCGAGATGATCGAGCCGGGCACGCGGGTTCTCGACATCGGCTGTGGCGACGGCGCGCTGCTGGACCACCTGTTCCGCACCCGCGGCTGCGACGCGCGCGGGATCGAGATCGACATGGCGGAGGTGACGCGCGCGGTGGTGCACGGCCTGCCGGTGATGCACGGCGATGCCGACAGCGACCTCGCCGAGTACCCCGACGCCGCATTCGACTACGTGGTGCTCAGCCGCACCCTGCAGGCGGTCGGGCGGCCGCGCGAGGTGCTACGCCAGATGCTCCGCATCGGCCAGCATGCGATCGTGAGCTTTCCCAATTTCGGCCACTGGCAGGTGCGCTGGCAGCTGCTGTGGTCGGGGCGGATGCCGATGACGGCGGTGTGGAACCGGCCGTGGCACGAGACGCCGAACATCCATCCCTGCACGATCCGCGACTTGTTCTCGCTGTGCGCCGAGGAGGGCTACGTGGTCGAGCGCTGGCTCGCGGTGGACGAGGCCGGGCAGCGCGCCCCGTGGCGCCGTTTCGCGGGCCTTGCCAATGTGTTCGGCGAGCAGGGCCTGTTTCAGTTGTGCCGGGCCTGACGCGGGCGGTCCCCGCCTATCCGGCCTCGGCCAGGACCATGCGCCGCCGCGGCACCGCTTCGACCGGCACCGCGGCGTAGACGTCCTTCACCGCCTCAGTGAGCGTCACCCCCGCAAACTGCGGGGCGAGGCGCCGCCCCGCTCGCTCCCATAGCGGGCCGGCGCGCAACAGCACGCGAAGGCGGCTCGGGGGCAGATAGAGCGCTGTGTCGCGCCGCTCGACCCGGAACAGCGCGGCGGCGAGCAGCCGGCCGATCTGGCCGGGCGAATAGGGCTGGCCGTGGCCGAAGGGCGTACTCTCCACATGCGCCCACAGTCCGCGCCGGTTCGGCGCCACCACGAGCAGCCGCCCGTCATCCTTCAGCACCCGCCACACCTCGCGCAGCAGGCGCCGCGCGTTTTCCGCCGCCTCCAACCCATGGACGAGGAGGATGCGATCGAACGAAAGGTCAGCGAACGGCAGCTGGTCCTCCTCGGCGGTGCAGGCGAGGCAGGGGGCACCGGCAGGCCAACGGGCCGCGCCGATCTGTACCGGGCTCAGGGCGATCGAACGGGCCGCCTCCTCCCGCCACAGCCGCAGATAGGGCGCCGCGTAGCCGAGCCCGAGCACATTCTCGCCGCGAAGTCCCGGCCAGAGCCGGTGCAGCCGCTCGCGCAGCAAGCGTGCCGCCACCGCCCCGCGAGGGGTGCCGTAGAAATCGCCTGCCTGATGCACATCCGTCGCCACTGGCGCGAGTGTAGCACGCTTGCCCGTGATCCGGCCGCGGTTTGCCGTTTCGGCAAGCAATGCTACACCGGCCGACATGATATCCGCGCAGCCCGTGCCGGTTCTGTCCGACAATTACGCGTGGCTCCTGCGCGATTCTGCGACGGGCGCCACTGCGATCGTCGATCCATCCGAGGCGGACCCGGTCATTGCTGCGGTCGCGGCGGCAGGCGGGCGGCTCGACGCAATCCTGCTCACCCACCACCACCACGACCATATCGGCGGCGTTGAAGCCGTCCGAGCCCGATTCGGCGCCCGCGTGGCCGGGGCGGCGGCCGATGCGCACCGTTTGCCGCGGCTCGATCAGGAAGTGGCCGAGGGCGACGCCGTCGTGCTCGGCGCGGGGACCGCACGAGTGATGGAGACCCCCGGTCATACGCGCGGCCACATCGCCTACTTCTTCCCCGACGGCGCCGCGCTGCTCTGCGGCGATACGCTGTTCAGCCTTGGCTGCGGCCGGCTGCTCGAAGGTAGCGCCGCTGAATTGTTCAAGAGTCTCTGAGAAATTTCGGACGCTGCCGCCCGAGACCCTGGTCTGCTGCGGGCACGAATATACCGAGGCAAACGCCCGCTTCGCACTGGCGGCCGATCCGGACAACGCTGCGCTGGAGGCCTACGCGCAGCAGGTGCGGGCGTGGCGCGCGGCGGGAAAGCCGACCGTGCCGAGCCGGCTTTCCGACGAGCTGGCCGCGAATCCGTTTCTGCGCGCTCCCGACGTCGCGACGCTCGCCGATCTGCGCTCTCGCAAGGACCAGTTCAGATGAAGCTGTTCTATTCGCCCGCCAGCCCATATGTGCGAAAGGTCGTGGCCTGCGCGATCGCGCGCGAAATCGATCGGCAGATCCAGCGCCTCCCGACCAACCCCCATGCCTCGCCGCCCGACCTGCTGGCGGCCAATCCGCTCTCGAAGGTGCCGTGCCTCGTGACGGAGGACGGGCTGGCGCTGTTCGACAGTCCGGTGATCTGCGAGTACCCTCGACAGCGTCGGCGTGGCCGCGCCGCTGTTTCCGCCAGCCGGCGGGGCCCGCCTGCGGGCGCTGAAATATCAGGCGATGGCCGACGGGATTCTGGATGCCGCGATATTGCGGCGCATGGAAGCCCAGCGCCCTGCAGAAGACGCCCGCAGCGCCGCGATGGCCCGCCAGAAGGATGTGGTCGCGCGCACGCTGGCGGCGCTGGAGGCCGACCCCCCGCATCGCAGCGTCGATATCGGCTCGATCGGCGTGGCCTGCGCGCTCGGCTACCTCGATTTCCGCTTCGCACACGAGCCCTGGCGACCGAACTGCCCGCGGCTTGCGGCGTGGTTCGCCGAGTTCGCACAGGAGCCATGCATCGCCGAGACGACGCCGCACGAGGCGCGCTGAGCGACCAGCTAGTACATGTGCTGTCCGCCGTTGATGGACAGCGTGGAGCCGGTGACGAAGCTTGCCTCCTCGGCGGTAAGAAACACGACGCCGCGGGCGATGTCCTCAGCCTTGCCGAGCCGGCCCACGGGAATGCGCGCCACGATCTTCTGCAGCACGTCAGCAGGCACCGCGCGCACCATGTCGGTGTCCACATAGCCGGGCGCGACTGCATTCACGGTGATGCCGAACCGTGCCCCCTCCTGCGCCAGGGCCTTCGTGAAGCCATGGATACCGGACTTGGCGGCGGCGTAGTTCACCTGACCGTACTGGCCGGCCTGGCCGTTGATGCTGCCGATGTTGACAATGCGCCCGAATTTTTCCGTGCGCATGCCCTCGAAGGTCAGCTTGCAGAGATTGAAGCAGGAACCGAGATTGGTGTCGATCACGCTGTCCCACATCGTCGCGCGTCATCTTCGTGAGCGTCGCGTCGCGGGTGATGCCGGCGTTGTTGACCACGATCGTGATGGTGCCGTGGGCCGCGGTGATCTTCTGCACTGCCGCCGCGCACTGTGCGAAGTCGCCGGCATCGAACTTCTCGACGTGAATTCCGGTCTCACGCGAAAAATCCTGGGCCGCGGCATCGTTGGCGGCGTAGCTCGCGACGACGGTCCGGCCGGCAGCCTTTAGCTGCCGGCTGATCTCCGCGCCGATGCCGCGCGTGCCGCCCGTGACCAGAGCCACCCTGTTCATCTGCTTTCTCCTCCCTGTTGTGTGCCCGGCCCGTTGTGTGCCGGGCCCGCGCGGCGCCCTAGCGTTCGACGCACATGGCCACGCCCATCCCGCCGCCGATGCACAGCGTTGCCAGCCCACGCTTGACGTCGCTTCGCACCATTTCGTGCAGCAGCGTGGTCAGGATACGAGCCCCGGACGCGCCGATTGGATGGCCGATTGCGATCGCCCCGCCGTTCACATTCACGCGCGCCCCATCCCAGGCCAGTTCCTTGTTCACGGCGCAGGCTTGCGCCGCGAACGCCTCGTTCGCCTCGACCAGATCGAGATCGGCTGCCTTCCACCCGGCGCGCGCCAACGCCTTGCGGCTGGCCGGGATGGGGCCCGTGCCCATCAGCGCCGGATCGACTCCTGCCGTCGCGAAACTCGCAATGCGGGCCAGCGGCTTCAGGCCGCGCCGCGCGGCCTCGGCGCCCGACATCAGCACGATCGCCGCCGCCCCGTCATTGATGCCGCTCGCATTGGCGGCGGTCACGGAGCCGTCCTTGGTGAAAGCGGGGCGCAGCTTCGCCATCGCCTCGGCGTTGGCGTCATGGCGGATGTACTCGTCGTCCTCGACCACCACGTCGCCCTTGCGGCCCTTCACCGTCACGGCGACGATCTCGTCGCGGAAGCGGCCGGCCTTCTGGGCAGCGCTTGCCTTCTGCTGGCTCGCGAGCGCGAAGGCATCCTGCTCCTCCCGGGTAATCTGATAGGCGCGGGCCACGTTCTCCGCCGTGTTGCCCATGTGATAGCCGTTGAACACGTCCCACAGGCCGTCCTTGATCATCGTGTCGATGAACTGCAGGTCGCCCATTTTGTGACCCGCGCGCAGGTGCTGCGCGTGCGCCGACAGGCTCATGCTCTCCTGCCCGCCGGCGACGACGACCTCGCTCTGCCCGGTCTGGATCTGCTGGGCGCCGAGCGCCACCGCGCGCAGGCCGGAGCCACAGACCTGGTTGATGCCGAAGGCGGTCTTCTCGTCCGGGATGCCGGCGGCGCGCGCCGCCTGCCGCGCCGGGTTCATGCCCTGCGCCGCCGTGAGCACCTGACCCAGGATCACTTCGTCCACATCGGCCGGCTCCAGCTTCGCGCGTTCGATCGCGCCCTTGATCGCGACCGTGCCGAGCGCGTGGGCAGGCAGGCCGCCGAAGGCGCCGTTGAAACTACCGACGGGGGTGCGGGCGGCGGCGACGATGACGATGTCCTGCACGAGAACCTCCTTGCGGGCCACTCCGATGCGTTAAATCTGGCGCGTCCACCCCGCCGTGCCAACCGCGGGGCGCGCCGGGCAGCGATGATGCTAGAGCCCCGCGATCCATTCCGCGAGAGGGCGCCACAGGGCCGCCTCGGCCCCGGCCCCGGCCGCCATACCGATGTGGCCGGCCCCCGGCTGTTGCAGGGTCGCGCCGGGCAGCGCGGCGGCGAGGGGCCTGGCGCTTTCGGGCGGCACGATCCGGTCGCGGGCCGGCACCGCCACGAAGGCGGGCAGGCGCAGGGCTGCTGGATCGACGCCGAGCCCGGCGACCCGCCATTCCCCTCGTGCCGGCGCGTTCGCGCCGTACCAGTCGCGCAGACACTCCCGCGCCACCGGCGCGGCAAGCGGCACGCCGTCATTCAGCCAGTCTTCTAGCGCAACGAACAGCGTCGCCCGCGCGCCGGCGGGATCAAGTCGGCCGAAACCGCGATATTTTTCCGCGATCCCATACGGGTCGAGCATCGCGAACAGAAGCTGCAGGCCATCGACAGGCAACGTCCCGGCAAAGGCCAGAGCCGGTTCGAACAGCGGCAGCAGGCGGGCGAGAGACCGTGCGCGCTCCGGGTCCCCCGCATGAAAATCCCAGGGGGTCGCCAGCAACGCGAGGGCCGCCACGAGGTCCGGCCGCCGCTGGGCCGCTGCGACCGCGAGAAGCCCGCCCATGCAGTAGCCCGCGAGGACGACCGGCGTGCCCACCGCGGCAAGCGCCCGTTCGAGCCGCCCGGCGATGTAGTCGGTGAGCGTGAACCGCCGCTCGGCCTCACCCGGCCAGCCCCAGTCGAGCAGCAACGGCCGCAGTCCCTGCGCGGCGAGCCAGCGCATCATCGACCGGCCGGGGGCGAGGTCGAGCACGTACGCGCGGTTGATCAGGCTCGGCACGAACAGCACCGGCCGCCCGGCGCCGCCGAAATCGAGCAGGCGCGTGTCGCCCTCGGCGAAGATCGCGGGCGGGTCGGGAAGGTCACGGCGATAGGGATGGCGGCGATAGGCGGCGATGCCGGCAATCAGCGCGCGGTCCTGCCGCAGGGTTTCTTCCAGTATCGCGCGCGGAAACTCGCCGGCGCGCTCAGCGAGCGCTGCGGCGAGGGCGGCGGCCGCTTCGGGGCGCGTCTTCGATGTCGGCCAGCCGGCGCTCCAGCTCGGCGATGCGGCGAGCGAGACGCTCGATCTCAGCATCGCGAGCGTCAGGTGCAGGAGCAGAGGTCGCGGGCCGCGGCGTAACCCCGGTGCCGGCGCCTCCGGGCGCACCGTCAGCCGCTCCGCGCGGCCAAGCCTGCAGCGCCGCCGCGGCGGCGCCCGCCCAGAGCGCGGCAAGCTGCTGCCAGCCCTCGGCCAGCTCGCGGTCTGCCGCCGCCGCGGCGAGCTCGCTCTGCCAGAGGGTGATCCAATCCCGTGCCAATGCCTGCAGATCGGGCGCCTGCCGATCGGGCGCCGCAGTCTCCCGTGGCGCGCCGCCGGCGCCACCTGGCGGCAAATCGCCCGCCTCCATCCGTCATCCATCCTCCTGGCCGCGGCGGTGGCTGGCGGGGGAACCACGCGGCCACGCAGGGGATCGCGCCGCGCCGCTATTTCTATTGCACCGCATCATGCTACGCTTCATCGCTTTCCCGCGCGAGGGCCGAAATGTCGCAGCCGTTACCGACCGATCCCGTCGCCAAGCCGGCCGCGCCGGCCCCGGTGGTGGTCAAGAATTACGCGAACCGTCGCCTCTACAATACTGAAAGTTCCAGCTATATCACGCTCGACACGCTTGCCGAAATGGTGCGCGGCGGGCGCGACTTCGTCGTCTATGATGCCAAGACCGGCGAGGATATCACCCGCACCGTGCTGACGCAGATCATCGTGGAGGAAGAAAGCAAGGGTCGCGCGATGCTGCCCACCGGCTTCCTCCGTCAGCTGATCGGTTTCTACGGCGATCAGATGCAGGCACTGGTGCCGAAATATCTCGAACAGGCCATGGCCAGCTTCGCCCGCCAGCAAGAACAGATGCGCGTGGCCATGCAGCAGACCATGGGGAATTTCTTTCCTTTTGGCAACATGGAGGAGGTGGGGCGTCAGAATCTGGCAATGATGGAGCGGGCGATGAGCCTGTTCACGCCCTTCTACCGCGAGCAGGAACCGACCGAGCGGCGCCCTTCGGGCAGCGCTGATCCGCAGGAGGAACTGCGGGCGTTGCGCGCCGAGATCGACTTTCTCCGCGGTCAGCTGTCGCGCGCGCGCGCGACAGCATCCGTGCAAAGTCCAGCGGAAGTAACGGAGAAGATTGTTCCGGAAAAACCGCCTGTCGACACGAAGATGGACTGAACCGCGAGCGTTGCGAAAGACATCTTCACGTCAATCGTGAAAGTAGCATTCGCGCGAGGCGGGAAACTTTGAGTATCGCTCCTCCTGTCCCTGTGGCACTTGCTTGCCGCAGAGGAGGGACGAAGTCATGCCCGATACGAGCGAGCAGCCGCACGCGTCCGCCGTCGAGCCGGCTGAGCCGGTGACTGTTACCGCCGAGGCGGCCGAGCCGGAGGCCGAACCGAAGCCTAGCCCGCGCGCCAATGCGGCCGACCATCATGTCGGGGCCCGTATTCGCGAGCGGCGAATCATGCTCGGGCTGTCCCAGCAACAACTGGCGCAGATGATCGGGGTGACGTACCAGCAAGCGCATAAATACGAGCGCGGGCTGAATCGGATCTCAGCCGGCCGCCTCTACGAGATTGCACAGGTGCTGGGTGTCCCAGTATCGTGGTTCTTTGACGGCCTCTCGCGCGCGGATCAGCCGGCGGAGATGACGCAGCGACAGCGCATGTGCCTCGAACTCGCCCGCAACTTCGCCGCGATCGAGAACGAGAAGTATCAGGAGGCGTTGAGCCAGATGGCTCGCGCGCTTGCCCACCCGGGCAATAGCGGCGGAGGCGAGTCCGGCGGGCGCGCGTGAGGCCGGCGGACCGAGCTTGCTCCCCCTCTCCCGCTTGCGGGAGAGGGTCGGGGTGAGGGTTCGCGCCTTAGTTCGCGCCCAGGAAATCCCGCTTGCCCAGGGGCACGCCATTGTGGCGCAGGATCGCGTAGGCGGTCGTGCAGTGGAACATGAAGTTGGGAATAACAAAGCCGCGTAGGTAGCGTTCGCCCGAGAACCGCAACTCAGCGTCGCGCAGGGGTAGGACGATCTCGCGCTCTTCACTCCCGTCGATCTGCTCCGGCCGCAGGGTTTCGACGAAGCCGAGTGTGCGTCCGATACGCGCGATGAGGTCAGGAAAGCTCTGCTCCTCGTCCGCGTACTTCGGCACGTCAACACCGGCGAGCCGCGCGGCGCAGCCCTTCGCCATGTCGCTTGCGATCTGCACCTGGCGCACCAGCGGGAACATGTCCGGCGCAAGTCGCGCTTCCAGCAGCGTTGCTGGATCAAGCGCCTGCTTGGCCGCAAACGCGGCGCCCTTGTCGAGGACCGACGACAACGCGCCGAGCATTTGACGAAACAGCGGCACCGAAGCCGCGTACATCGACATCGCCATCGTTAAAGACTTCCCCCCCGTCGCCCCGCCATCGCGCCGAGCCGAAGGCGCAGCGCATTCAGCTTGATGAATCCCTGGGCATCGACCTGATCGTAGGCGCCCTGATCGTCCTCGAAGGTGACGTGCCTCATCGAATACAGGCTGCGCGGACTTTCGCGCCCGATTACGCTCGCATTGCCTTTGTAGAGCTTGACGCGCACGCGGCCGGTTACGCTCTTCTGGCTCTCGTCGATCGCCGCCTGCAACATCCGCCGCTCGGGGCTGAACCAGAATCCGTAGTAGATCAACTCGGCATAGCGCGGCATGAGCTGATCCTTGAGGTGCGCGGCCTCGCGGTCGAGCGTGATGCTCTCGATGCCGCGATGCGCGGCAAGCAGGATTGTGCCGCCGGGCGTTTCATAGACGCCGCGGGACTTCATGCCGACGAAGCGATTTTCCACCAGGTCGAGTCGACCGATGCCATTGGCGCGGCCGAACTCGTTCAGCTTCGCGAGCAGGGCTGCCGGTGAAAGCGGCTCGCCGTCGATCGCAACCGGATCGCCGCGCTCGAAGTCGATGCTGATGACCGTGGCACGATCTGGCGCATCCTCCGGCCGGATGGTGCGCTGATACACGATCTCATCCGCCTCGACCGCCGGGTCTTCGAGGATCTTGCCTTCCGAGGAAGAGTGCAGCAGGTTCGCGTCGACCGAGAAGGGCGCGTCCCCGCGCTTGTCCCGCGCGATCGGGATCTGATGCGCCTCGGCAAACTCAAGCAGCTTGGTGCGACTGGTCAGGTCCCATTCGCGCCACGGCGCGATGATCTTGATGTCCGGCTTCAGCGCATAGTAGCTGAGTTCGAAGCGTACCTGGTCGTTGCCCTTGCCGGTCGCGCCATGCGCCACTGCATCCGCGCCGGTCTGCTCGGCGATCTCGATCTGCCGTTGCGCGATCAACGGCCGCGCAATGGAGGTGCCGAGAAGATACTGACCCTCGTACAGCGCGTTGGCACGGAACATCGGAAAGACGAAGTCGCGCACGAACGTTTCGCGCAGATCTTCGACGAAGATTTCCTTGATCCCGAACATCTCGGCTTTGTGTCGCGCCGGGGCGAGTTCCTCGCCCTGGCCGAGGTCCGCGGTGAAGGTGACCACCTCGCAGCCATAGGTCGTCTGCAGCCAGCGAAGGATCACGCTTGTGTCGAGGCCACCTGAATAGGCGAGCACGACTTTCTTGACGGGGTTCGCGGGCATGCGGGCAGTGTCCCTGTGGGGCAATTCCAGTGGCGGGCGCGCAACTAGCGCTCCGCGAGGCGTTGCGCAAGGCGGCGTCGGCGCGAAAGACTTGCATCGGTCCGGGCTGCCGCGCGATGCTCGGGCGGCCGATCCCGCCCGGTGGCCCCCGGCGCGCGGACCGGCCCGATGGATGCGGGAGAATGCACGATGATCCGCTTGCTCGCTGCTGCCCTGCTCTTCGCCGGCGTCGCCGTGCCGGCCTTCGCCTGCGATTATAATAAATCGGTCTCCACCGAAACCGACCAGAGCACTGTCGCTTCGCAACCGGCCGGCGATCACGCGGTGCCCGCGAGCGGAACGGCCACGGCTCGTCGGTCGCCGTCCTAGACTTTATCCGGCGTACGCGATCCGCTAGCCGCGACGGGGCATACCTCCGCTGCGGGGCTAGAAGTCTATGCAGCGACCTTTGAATTCCCAATCGCCATAGCGGGTCGGTTCGGGCCCCTTGGGTCCGCCGACCTCGCGCGGTGCGATCGATGGCCCCTCGGGGGCTGCGGGCGCGGGCGGGGCAGGTTTCTCGTCGGGCATGTCCAAAATCTGGCGGCGGCCGGGCTCGGGCGCAAGCAGGTAGCTATGCGTCCTCGCTCTCTTCGCCGCGGAGCCGGGTCGGCAGCAACTCACCCTGGCTGCTCAGCACCGGATAGGCCGCGGCCTCGACCAGATGGGCATTGATAAGCTTGAGGTCGCGCAGCACGTCGAGCCACCAGGCGCTCGCCTGCATGGCATCGCGGCTCCCGCCCCGCACGGCGGCAAGGTGTGCCTCGGTCGCCGCGGATTCCATCGCGCGGAACGCCTCCTTTTCGCTCGCGAGGAGTTGGGCGGCGCGCACGTCGGCGCTCACGAAGACCGACGCCCCGGCCCTGAGATTGGCGGTCAGGCGAGCGAACGCCGTGTCCAGGTCTGCCTCGGGCAGCGGAATGGCGTACTTGATCTGCTTGGCCGCATGCGCCAGCAGGCTGCGCTCGATCACGTCGCCGGCATTTTCGAGGTTCATGGCGAAGGTCAGGATCTCCGCGATGCGCTGCTGATCGGCCGGGGAGAGTGCTTCGGGGTCGAGGTCGCTAAGATAGGCGCGGATTGCGACGTTCACGCGGTCCAGCACATCGTCCATGCGCTTGACATGGCCGATGCGCTTGCGATCCTCGCCGCCGAATGCCTCGCGGGCGGCGTGCAGCATCGCCTCGAGAAGGTCGGCCAGCCGCAGCGCCTCGCGCGTCGCCCCGCCGAGTGCCACGACCGGCGTCTCGCGCGCCGCCGTGTCGAGATAGACCGGGCGGGCCGGGTCGGCCGGTTCGGCCCGCGCCGGCAGCAGGCGGCGCAGCGCTGCGGCGTAGGGCACGAGGGCGGGCCAAAACAGCGCGGCCAGCACCACGTTGAAGCCCGTGTGCAAGTCGGCGACCGCGCGCGCCGGGTCAGGCTCGATCGTGACCAGCCACGGCCCGAGCCAGGGCAGCGCCGCCAGCCCGATGGCCACGCCTGCGAGGCGCGTTCCGAGATTGCCGAGGGGCACCCGCCGCGCGGCCGGATCGTCGCCGGGTGCTCCCTCGAGCAGCGGGTTGATGGCGCTGCCGAGATTGGCGCCGAAGGTGAGCGCGAAGGCGGCGTGGGGCGGCACGACCCCCTTCGCTGCAAGCGACATGACCAGCAGCACGACCGCGACCGAGGAATGCGCGGCCCAGGTGAGGCCCGCGGCGATCACGACGTCAACCAGCGGCTCGGTCGCGATGGTTCCGGCCAGCAAGCGCAGGCTGGGAGCGTCCTCGTACGGCGTGACCAACTCCAGCAATTGATGCAGAGCCATCAGCATCAGGCCGAGCCCGATCGCGACGCGGCCGAGGTCGCGCGTGCGGGTCTGCTGGCCGCGCCGGAAGGCCATTACGCCGATCAGGATCAGGGCCGGCGTCACCGCGCGTAGGTCGAAGGACAGAACCTGTACGATCAGCGTCGTGCCGATATTGGCGCCGAGCATCACGGCAAGCGCTGGGACAAGCTCCACCAGTCCGCTGGCGGCGAAGCCCGTGACCATCAACCCGGTCGCCGTGCTGCTCTGCAGAATCGCGGTGATCCCGATGCCTGCCAGAAGCGCCTTTGTCGTCGTGCGCAGCGCGCTGCCCAGGACCGCGCGCAGATGGGCACCGAACGCCCGCTGGACGCCGGTCTGCACCATGCGGACGCCCCAGAGCAGGAGTGCTACGGCCCCTGCAAGGTCGAGCAGGGTGACCGGGAAGCTCATCCGCCGGGTGCGCGCGCCTTCTCGCGCGCGGCCGCCTGATGTGCCGCGATCCCGGCGATTTCCACGATCTGGCTGACCGAGGCGTCCATCGCGACCAGTTGCGCAGCATGGGTCAGCCCGATCACGAGCGGTCCGATCGTGCCTCCGCCCCCCAGTCGCGGCGCGAGGCGCGAGGTGATGTGCGCAGAGTGCAACCCGGGCATGACGAGCACGTTGGCCGGCCCGGTCAGCCGACAGAACGGATAGAGCGCGCGGTAGGACGCGTCGAGCGCGACGTCCGGGCTCATCTCGCCGTGGTACTCGAAGTCGACGCCGCGCGCGTCGAGCTCGGCCACCGCTTCACGCATCGTGTTACCGGTGGCGTGCTCCGGATTGCCGAAGGTGGAATGCGAGAGCAGGGCCACGCGCGGCTCATGGCCCAGTTCGCGTGCCGCCGCCGCCGCACCGCAGCTGATATCGGCCAGTTGGCGTGCGTCGGGGCGGAAGTGCATGAGGGTATCGGCGATGAAAATCGTCGTGCCGCGCGCTCCTACCATCAGCGTGAGCCCGAACGCGATCGCGCCGGCTGCCGGGTCGATCGCGAGCGCGATGTCATCGACGCAGACCGAGACCGAACGCGTGAGCCCCGTGACCATCGCGTCGGCATCGCCGGTCGCGACCATGCTGGCGGCGAAGACGTTGCGGTCCTGGTTGACCATCCGCTGACAGTCGCGCGCCATATAGCCGCGCCGCTGCAGGCGCCCATACAGGAACTCGGCATAGCGGCGGTTGTTGTGTGACAGCCGGGCGTTATGGATTTCCACGCCCTCGGCATGGCCGAGGCCGAGCGAGGTCATGGTCGCGCGAACCCGCTCCTCGCGCCCGATCAGGATCGGCGTGCCGTAGCCGGCGTTGCGGAAGGCGACAGCGGCACGCACCATCTTTTCCTCTTCGCCCTCGGCGAACACGACGCGCTTCGGGTTGGCGCGCACGCTCTCCATGATGGCGTCGAGCGCGTTCGCCGTCGGATCGAGCCGTCCCGAAAGCTCGCGTGCATACTTGCGCAGATCGGCGATCGGCCGCCGCGCGACGCCGGAGTCCATCGCCGCCTTCGCAACCGCCGGTGCCACGCGTGAGATGAGGCGGGGGTCGAACGCATTGGGAATGATGTATTCGGGACCGAACTGAAGGCGGTGTCCGGCACCGGCGGTGCTCACTTCATCCGGCACGTCCTCGCGGGCGAGCTGGGCGAGTGCGTTGGCCGCCGCGATCTTCATCGTGTCGTTGATCGTCCGTGCCCGCACGTCGAGCGCGCCGCGGAAGATGTAGGGGAAGCCCAGAACGTTGTTCACCTGGTTCGGATAGTCGCTGCGCCCGGTTGCGATGATCGCCCGCGGGCTCGCGGCGCGCGCCTCCTCCGGGGTGATTTCGGGATCGGGATTGGCCATCGCGAAGATGATCGGCCGCTCGGCCATCTGCCGCACCATCGCCTGGGTGAGCGCACCCTTCGCGGAGAGGCCGAAGAAGGCGTCGGCCCCCTCGATCGCCTGCGCAAGCGTGCGTGCCTTCGTCGGCACCGCATGCGCGCTCTTCCATTGGTTCATGCCGTCGGTGCGGCCCTGATACACCACGCCCTTGGTGTCGCAGAGCACGATCGACTCGTGCGGCATGCCCATCGCCTTGAGCAGTTCCACGCAGGCAATGGCCGCGGCGCCCGCACCGTTGACGACGAGCCGCGTTGCCGTGATGTCGCGGCTGGTGAGGAGCAACGCGTTCATGAGCCCGGCGGCGGCAACAATCGCGGTGCCATGCTGGTCGTCGTGAAAGACCGGAACGTCCATCAGCTCGCGCAGGCGATCCTCGATGATGAAGCACTCCGGCGCCTTGATATCTTCCAGGTTCACGCCACCGAAACTCGGGCCGAGATAGCGCACACACTCGATGAAATGCTCGACGACTTCGGTATCGATGCAGAGGTCGATGCCGTCCACGTCAGCAAAGCGCTTGAACAGAGCGACCTTGCCCTCCATCACCGGCTTGCTCGCCAGCGCGCCGAGATTGCCCAGGCCCAGCACGGCGGTGCCGTTGGAGACCACCGCCACCATGTTGCCCTTGTCCGTGTAGTCGTAGGCGAGATTGGGGTCGCGGCTGATTTCGAGACACGGTTCGGCGACGCCGGGCGAATAGGCGAGGGAGAGGTCGCGCGCCGTGACGAGCGGCTTGGTGATCCGGATCTCCAGCTTGCCGGGGCGGCCAGCCGCATGCAGCGCCAGCGCCTCCTGCGCGGAGATGCGCGCGGTGCGTGGATCAGGACTGCCGTCGGCCATGCGTGCCCTCCCTGAGCTCGGCGTTGCGCCATCGTGACCCAGCGATGCCGTCCGCGACAAGCGTCACGCTTCGCACTCGCCGCGCCGGCGGTTAAAGCTCCCTCATGCCCCTGCCACGCCGCCCCGATGCGACCGGCGCCTCACCCGCCATCGCGCAATGGTTCGCCGCGAAGGCCGCGCACCCCGAGGCGCTGGTCTTCTTTCGCATGGGCGATTTCTACGAACTCTTCTTCGACGACGCCGAGGCGGCGGCCGCCGCACTCGACATCGCGCTGACCAAGCGCGGCGAGCATGCGGGCGCGCCGATCCCGATGTGCGGCGTGCCGGCGGCCGCGGCGGACGCATACCTGCTGCGCCTCATTCGCCGAGGCTTCCGCGTGGCGGTCACCGAGCAGATGGAGGCGAAGGGCCGCGGCCTGATCCGCCGCGAAGTGGTGCGCCTCGTGACTCCCGGCACGCTGACCGAGGAGGCGTTGCTGGAAGCCGGGCGCGCGAACCTGCTGCTGGCGCTCGCCGAAGCCGGCGGCCGGGTGGGCGCCGCCTGGATCGACATCTCCACGGGTGCCTTCGAGACGACGAACCTCGGGCGCAGCGAGCTCGCGTCTCTGCTCGGCCGGCTCGATCCGGCGGAGGTGCTGGCGCCGGCGGAGATTGCCCTCGCGGAATGGGAGGACCGGCGCGCGAGCGCGCCTGCGCCGCCGGGTGCCGCGGACGCGCGCCGGCGGCTCGCGGAGGCGTTCTCGGCCGCGAAGTCTCGATGCGTTCGGCAGCTTCGCCGACGCCGAGGCGTGCGCGGCCTGCGTCGCGCTCGACTACGTACGGGCAACCCAGGCCGGCAAGCTGCCGCGCCTCGCGCGACCGCTGCCAATGGGCGAGCAGGGGCGCATGGCGATGGACGCGGCGACCCGCGCCAGCCTGGAAATCACCCGCGCGCGGGACGGCGGAACCGCGCACACGCTGCTCGCCGCGGTGCAGCGCACGGTCACGGCGGCCGGCGCGCGGCTGCTGGCCGAATGGCTTGCCGCACCGCTCACCGATCCGGGACCGATTGCGGCGCGGCAGGATGCCTGGGCCTGGACGCTGGAGAATCCCGAGGCCGCGCAGCGGCTGCGCGCGGCGTTACGCAGCGCGGGCGACATGGCGCGCGCGTTGGGCCGCCTCTCGCTCGGGCGTGGCGGACCGCGCGACCTCGCGGCATTGCGCGACGGCATCGCCGCCGCCGCGATCGCGGCCGAGGCGATTGCCGGGCTGCCGCCCCGCTTGCTCGGCGAAGCGCGCGAGGCGCTGGATCCGGCGCCCGCACTCGGCGCCCAGCTCGGCGCGGCGCTCGCCGATCCCGTGCCGCTGCGTCTGGAGGACGGCGCGATCGCGGAGGGCTTCGACGCCGAGCTCGACGCCGAGCGGCGGCTGCGTGACGACAGCCGCCGCGTGATCGCCAGGCTGCAGCTCGACTACGCGCAGAAATTCGCAGTCGCCAGCCTGAAGATCCGGCATCACGCGCAGCTCGGCTACGTGATCGAAGTGCCGGCGACGGCGGCCGAGAAGCTGCGCACCCATCCAGCGCTCACGCTGCGGCAGAGCATGACCAACGGCGCACGCTTCACGACCGCCGATCTCGCCGACCTCGACCGGCGCATCGCTGAGGCCGGCGAGCGGGCGGCGGCGCGCGAGCGGGCGGTGTTCGCGCATCTCTGCGCGCGCACCCTGGCGCATGCCGAGCCGCTCGCGGCCTGTGCGCAGGCGCTCGCGACGCTGGATGTCGTGCAAGCCTGCGCGCAGCTTGCGGCCGCCGGGCGCTGGTGCCGCCCCGCCGTCGTCGCCGAGGCGGACTTCCATATCCAGGCCGGGCGCCATCCGGTGGTCGAGGCGGCGCTGTCGGGCACCGCCTCCTTCGTGCCCAACGACTGCACGCTGCCGCCGGAGCGGCGGGTGCTGCTGCTCACCGGCCCGAACATGGCGGGCAAATCGACCTATCTGCGCCAGAACGCCCTGATCGCGATCCTCGCCCAGGCCGGATTGCCGGTGCCGGCCGCGTCGGCGCGGATCGGCGTCGTCGACCGGCTGTTCTCGCGCGTGGGCGCTGCGGACGACCTCGCCCGCGGGCGCAGCACCTTCATGGTGGAGATGACCGAGACCGCGGCCATCCTGCACCAGGCGGGACCCCGCAGTCTGGTCGTGGTGGACGAGATTGGGCGGGGAACGGCGACCCTCGATGGGCTCGCGATCGCCTGGGCGGTGCTGGAGGCCCTGCACAACGCCGTGCGCTGCCGTGTCATCTTTGCCACGCACTTCCACGAACTTGCGGGACTGACCGGGGAGTTGCCGCGCCTCGCGCCGCACAGCATGCGGGTCAAGGAATGGAAGGGCGCGGTCGTCTTCCTCCACGAGGTTGCCGAGGGCGCCGCCGGGCGGAGCTGGGGCGTGCACGTCGCCAAACTCGCTGGCGTGCCGCCCGGCGTCGTCAGGCGCGCCGCGTCGCTGCTCGCGGCACTCGAACAGCGCGCCGGGCGGTTGACCGACGCCGCGGCGCTGCCGCTGTTCGCACCCCCGCCCGCGCCCGCCGCCGATCCGCTCCGTGAAGCGTTGGCGGCGCTCGAACCGGACCGGCTGGCCCCCCGTGCGGCACTCGAAGAACTCTATCGCCTCAAAGAACTTGCGACTGTTGCACCGGGCGAGACGTAGGTAACATTGGTCGGATGTCCTCGCTCTCGTCCCACGCCTCCGAACGCGCCCAGGCCGCGGCCCTTCTGCGGCAGTCGCTCGCCGCCCTTGCGCCGGGCCGTCCCCCGCCGCGCGACGCGGCACTCGGGGTGTTTCGCCGTCATCTTGCGCGGCTGCAGACGCAGCTTCGCGAGACCTTCGAGGAAGGCAATCTCTCCGGGCTCAAGGCCGCGCGGCGGCTGGCGGGATACACCGACGGCCTGATCGAGGTGCTCTACGACTACGGGCTCGCCATGCACGGGGGTGCCGCGGCAGGGGTCGGCCCGCTCACGGTCGCCGCCACCGGCGGTTACGGCCGCGGCGTGCTGGCGCCGTTCAGCGACATCGACCTGCTATTTCTCACGCGGGAAGCGCCGGGCCCGACCGGGCTCAAGGTCGTGGAGTTCATCCTCTACTTCCTGTGGGACCTCGGGCTGAAGGTGGGTCATGCGACGCGCACCGTGGCCGATTGCCTGAATGAGGCGAACGGCGACGCGACCGTGCGCACCTCGCTGTTGGACGCCCGGCCGATCGCAGGCGACGAAGTGCTGTTCAGCGACTTCGCCGCGGCGTTCCGTGCGGCGTGCGAGGAGGCAGGGGCGGCGGGCTACATCGAGGCCAAGCGCGCCGAGCGCGACTCGCGCCATCGCCGCTTCGGCGACAGCCCGTTCGTGGTCGAGCCCAACATCAAGGAAGGCCGCGGCGGCCTGCGCGATCTGCAGACGCTCTACTGGATGGCGCGCTATGTCTTCGGCATTGCCAACATCTTCGACCTGGCCAGCACCGACGGGCCCGCGCGCGGGATCATCTCGCCGGCGGAGGCCAAGCTTGCCCAGCGCGCCTGGGACTTTCTCTGGGCGCTGCGCTTCCACCTGCACTACGTCGCCGGCCGCGCCGAGGACCGGCTGACCTTCGACCTGCAGCCGGTGATCGGCGCGCGCATGGGCTATACGCGGCACGGACGGCAGGACGGCGTCGAGCGCTTCATGCGCCACTACTTCCTCACCGCGCGCGAGGTGTCGCGGCTGACGCATGTGGTCGAGCCGGCGCTGGTGCGCGCGGCGCTCGGCCCGCCGGCCCTGGCGGCGGAGACGGATGTCGCACTGGCCCGCGACGGGTTCGTGCTCGCCGACGGGATGCTGCTCTGCGCCAAGGGCCGCGATATCCGCGACGAGCCGATCATGATGCTGCGCATTCTGCAGACTGCGCGCGACCGCGATCTCACGCTCCACCCGCTGGCGATGCGGGCGTTGATCCGGAACGAGCGTCGCGCCGTCAGCCTGCGCGGAAATCCCGAGGCAGCGGCAATCTGTTCTCGACCTGCTCTGCGGCCGCGACGACGAACGACACCTCGCCGATGGCGCGCGCTGGCTCTCGGTGATGAACGAGACGGGATTTCTCGGCCGCTTCCTTCCCGATTGGGCGCGTATTGTCGGGCAGATGCAGTTCGATAGCTACCACGTCTTTACCGTCGATGAACACACGATCGAGGCGGTGCGCGTGCTCAACACCCTTGAGCGCGGCGAGTTGCGGCAGGTTGCGCCGATCGCGACCGGGCTCATGGATCAGATCCAGTCGCGCCGCGCGCTCTACGCCGCCCTGCTGCTGCACGACATCGCCAAGGGCCGTGGCGGCGACCATTCCGAGCTCGGTGCCGAGCTTGCGCTGGAGGTCGGTCCGACGCTCGGGCTGACGGCCGAGGAGACCGAAACTGTCTCCTGGCTTGTCCTGCACCATCTCCTGCTCAGCCAGACCGCATTCAAGCGTGATATCGACGACCCGAAGACCATCCTCGACCTTGCCGACACGATCCAGTCGCCGGAGCGGCTGCGCCTGCTGCACGTGCTGACCGTCGCCGACATGCGCGCGGTGTCGCCGAAAGTCTGGAACGGCTGGAAGGCGACGCTGCTGCGCGAACTCTATTCGCGGGTCGCGGAAGTTCTGGAAGGTGCGCTCGCCGCGACCGAGCGCGACGTGCGGGTCACGCACGCGAAGGCGGCGGCCGCGGCGTTGTTGCAGGATTGGCCGGCAGCGGAGATCGAGCGCTTTCTCGCGCTCGGCTACGCCGGATACTGGCTCTCGTTCGACCCGGAGACGCATGCGCGCCACGCGCGCATGATTCGCGACGCCGAGGGTCGGCGCGCGCCGTTGACGGTGGAGACGCAACCGCTGCCGGCGCGCGCGGTCACCGAGGTGACGGTCTACGCCGCCGACCATGCCGGCCTGTTCAGCCGTATTGCGGGCGCGCTCGCAGTGGCCGGCGCGTCGATCGTGGATGCGCGCATCCACACGCTCACCAACGGCATGGCGCTCGACACGTTCTGGATTCAGGATGCCGCCGGCGGCGCCTTCGACCAGCCACACCGGCTCGCGCGCCTCTACGTGCTGATCGAGCAGGCGCTGTCCGGGCGGCTGAAGCTCGCCGCCGAAATCCGCAAGATCGGAAGGGCGCTGCTCGGGCGGCGGATGCGCGCGATTCACGTGCCGCCGCGCGTGGTCATCGACAATCGTGCGTCCAACACGCACACCGTGCTGGAGGTGAATGGCCGCGACCGGCCCGGGCTGTTGCATGACGTGACGGCGGCGATCAGCGAGCAGGGCCTGCAGATCGCCTCGGCCCACGTCACGACCTACGGCGTGCGCGCGGTGGACGTGTTCTACGTCAAGGACGTCTTCGGCCTGAAGGTCGAGAACGAGCGCAAGCTCGCGCAGCTGCGCGAGGCGCTGCTCGCGGCGCTCGCGAGCCCGGAAGAGCCGGCCACGGTGCCGGTTCCCGCGCCGGCGCGTCGGCGACGGCGCGCCGCCGCCTGATCGGGGCCGCGCGCGCTCAAGCGGCCCGGCGCTGTACCCGTCCGGTGATTTCCTGCTGCTGGCTCAGCGTGTGCACGCCAACGACCTGCCGCAGATTGCCTTCGACGAGGTGCACCATCTCGGCCGGCATCGCGTCCATGCCGATCTCGACATGCATGTCGTTCCCGGACCGCCAGCACTGGAGCGAATCCGGCGTCAGGTCGCGCCGGGCGAACGGGGCGAGGAGGCGTGGGAGCAGGCCGGGAGAGGCTTCGGCGGCCACGCGGAAGCGGACCGACGCATGCAGGCCCACAAGGGCCCAAGGCTCGAGCGACATGGAAGGAATGACTCCGGAGAGGATCAGGACAGGGCGAACGCCAACCCGGCTGCGTCAGGCAGCCGGGGAGCTAATTCGCGCGCTGTGGGTCCGGAGCGTCATGGCTGTGGAACTTAGCGCATCACCGCGCGGTCGGCCAGACGAGAATGGGAATTTTCCCGATCGGAATGCGTCCGACGCTCAGCACCTGTTCGTGCAGCGCAAGCGGCAGCTCCACCACCGGCGAGCCGCCGCCCTCGGGTGCCTGGGCGAGCAGGCTGAGCAGTGCACGCACGGCCTGCGCCGCCGGCCGCGTCATCACGCCGGCGTCGGCGAGCGCCGCCAGCGCCGCATCGTAGCCGATTGCACGCACGCTCGCCGTTCCCTCAGGCTGCAAGCCGGGGTCGAGCCCGATCGTGGCGCTTCCGGACAGGCCGAGCGGTCCCCATCCGACTGCGAAATGGCGCACCTGCACGATCCCGCCGCCCTGCCGCCAGGCCGCGGCGCGGGCCGCCGGATCGCTCGACGGCGGCACCGGGCCGTCGATCGAGCCCTCGAGGGTCGCCGAGGCAATCCGGTCCCCGAGGGCGGGCCGCGGCGCGGGCGGCGGTGGCAGGGCAATGGCCTCGGCCGACAGCGAGGCGTTCAGGGCCGGTTCGCCCTGACGCGCCGCTGGCTGGGCGGCGAACGTGCCGGTGAGCAGGCCGACCGTCATGCCGGCGAACGGTGGGCCGAAGCGGACATTCTTCGCATCGAGGGTCGCCGGGCCGGGGGTGCCGAGCGGAACGCGCCAGACGAACCGTTCGGCGCCGAAGCGCAACCGCGGACTCGCCGCAAGCCGCAACCGCTGCTCTCCGCTGACCCGCACCTCAAGTGAATCGGGCGCGAACGGTGAAAGGCGCAGCTCGACGCGCTCTCCCTGCCAGTCCGCGCCGCCTGGGATGTCGGCGAGGCCACCCGCCAGCGACAGATCGGAGATGACCAGCTCCGCGGCGGCCGGCCAACCGGTGCGCTGCACGGAACCCGATCGCACGGTCCAGCCGGCGGCGGCTGCCTGCTCGCGCCAGTCGGCGAAACCCTGGGCCAACCGCGCGGTCGTCCACCACCAGAGGGCGTAGCTGCCGAGCAGGAGCCCGGCCAGGACAGCAAGGACGAAGAGCGGCCGGCGCATCGCGCCCTTATAGGCGTCGGGTCCACCGGCAGCCTATCCCGGGCGTTCATCCCCAACCGCTGCGCGTGACAATCAAATGCGGAACGAACGGACTAAACTGATTACTTTTCAATATATTGATAGATCAAACTCGACCGTCATAGCAGCCCTGCCGCCGGCTCGCCCACAGAGTTATCCACAGGCGGCGCGAAGGTGGCCTCGCCGGCCGCAAAGGCGCGCTGCAGGTCCGCGAGCAGGGCCGCGCGTGGCAGCCTGGGATCAAGCGGCGGCTGGAGTGCGACGTGGATGACGCCGGGAATCTTGCGAAACGCGCGTCGGCCCCAATGCCGCCCGGAATCGGTCGCGACCGGGATGACCGGCACCCCGGTGCGCGCGGCAAGCGCGGCCACGCCGGGTTGCAGCGCTACCTTCTGCCCGGGGGCGACCCGCGTTCCCTCGGGGAAGATCACGATCTGCCGTCCGCCGGCAATCGCAGCGTCGGCGGCTTGCAGCAGGCTGCGCATTGCCGCGGCACCGCCCCCGCGATCGACCGGGATCATGCCGGCGAGCCGGAGCAGCGGCCCGAACAGCGGAATCCGCAGGAGTTCGGCCTTCACCACGTAGGCCGGGCGCGGCAGCAGCAGCATCCAGATCAGCGTGTCGAACGCCGACTGGTGCATGGGCGCGAGCAGCGCCGGGCCCTCTCGCGGCAAGTGGTCGCGTCCGGTGATCTCGTAGCGAATGCCGCAGATCGCGCGGAGCGCCGCGAGCATGAGGCGCGCCCAACTTCGGGCATAGGCGGGAATGAGCTGCGGCGCGACAAGGCGCAGTGGCAGGCTCGCCGCCGCCATCAGGAACGTGCCGCCGAAGAAGAGCGCGTTGAATGCCGCAGATCGGACAAGGCTCATCCGCCGTGCTCCGTGATCGGCCGTAGCGGTGCATGCGGATCGAGCGCGGTGAGCCCGATCTCCGCCGCCAGGAACTTCGTGTATTCGCTGGCGAGCAGCGGGAGCAGCGCGGGTTCGGCGCCGTCGCGCAGTGCCGGCGGCGTCACGGCGGCCGGATAGAGCGTCACGCCGGGCATCGCCCGGGTCAGTTCGGCCATCGCGCGGGGCATGTGGTAACCGGCGGTGACCACGATCAGAGAGCTGATATCGTTTGCCCGTGCCCAGGCGGCGGCCTCGGCGGCGTTGCCGCGCGTGGTCATGGCGGCGCGGCCGAGCGTCACCCGATCGCCGAGTGCCGGGTCGACGCCGGCGCGGCGCGCAAGCGTCGCGAACTCCGCCGGCCCGCCGACGCCCGAGACGAGAAGGCGGCGGGCGCGGCCACCGGCAAGCAGGCGGAGCGCTGCCTCGACGCGGCCGGCGCCGCCGGTCAGCACCACGATGCCATCGGCGCGCGGCGGCGGTGGCAGCGGATGGGAAGCGTTGTGCAGGAACCAGCCGAAGCCCGCGCCCCAGGTCAGCGCGAGCCCCACCGCGACCCCGAGCACCGCGCGCTTCACGGCAGCCGCCGCAGCCACAGGCGCACGGTCGCGTGGGCGGTGACGAAGCCGATCGCGGCGGCAAACAGCGGCAGCGCCGTCAGGCCCAGCACGAGTTCGCCGGGCAGCGCCGCGAGCAGGGTCGGCGCCGGTACCGCCGGGGCTGCCACGAACGGGGTTGCCAGCACCGCGAGCCCCGCGACCGCCGGCAGTGCGGCGAGGCTGCCGACCAGTCCGCCGAGTGCTGCCAGCCGCGTGGTGCGGGCGGCGAAGCGGCTGGCGATGTAGGTATCGGCAGCGCCCAGCCCGTGCACGATCTCAATCGCATCGCGCCGCGCCGCCAGCCCCGCGCGGGTCGCCACCGCGACCACCGCCGCCGCGACCGCCGCGACCACGGCGAGCGCCAGCCACGCGCACGCCTGCAGGCTGCGCGCGAGCAGCGCGAGCCGGCGCACCCAGGCGCCGTGGCTTTCCACGAGCGCGCCCGGTGCCAGCGCCGCGAGCCGCGTCTGCAACGCCGTGAGATCTGCCCCGTCCTCGGCGAGTCGCACCGCGATCACCGCGGGCAACGGCAGCGGCGAAGCGGCGGCGCCCTCGCCCAGCCACGGGCGCAGCAGCGCGCGCAACTCCTGCTCCGAAAGGGCGCGTGCCGAGGTGACGCCGGGACTCGCGTGCAGCAGCCCAAGCACCGCTTCGAGCCGGGTGCCGGCGGCGGCATCGGTGGCGGCGAGCAAAGGGGTCGGCACCTGCACGGTCAGCGCGGTGGCCGCGCCCTGCTGCCAGTGCCGTACCAGCGCCGCGGCGCCGGCCGAGCCGGCGAGCGCGAGCGCTGCGAGGAAGGCCATCGCCGCGACCAGGAGCGGCAGCATCCCGTCCCCCAGCGCGCGCCGCAGCCCGAGATCGTCGAGCCGGGATGAACGCAGCGACGGCGTCCTACTCATCGGCCACCAGCCGCCCGTGGTCGAGGCGGAGCGCCCGCGCCGGATGGCGGGCCACGAGCGCGGCGTTGTGCGTCGCCACCAGCACCGTGGCGCCCAGCCGGTTCATCTCCTTGAGCAGCAGCATCAGCCGCTCCGCCTGCGTATCGTCGAGGTTGCCGGTCGGTTCGTCGGCGAGCAGGAGGCCGGGCCGGCAGACGACGGCGCGTGCGATCGCCGCGCGCTGCTGCTCGCCGCCCGAGAGCTCCGCCGGCCGCGCATCGCTGCGCCGCGTAAGGCCGACCCAGCGCAGCATTTCCGTGACATCGGCGCGGACCTGTCCCTCCGGCCGCCCGGCGATGCGCAGCGGCAGGGCGACGTTGTCGAACGCGGAGAGATGGGCGAGCAAGCGGAAGTCCTGAAACACCATCCCGATGCGCCGGCGCAGCAGCGGCAGGGCCGCGCGCGGCGTGCGGCCGATATCCACCTCGAACACCGAGAGCCGCCCGGCCGTGGGGCGCGCGGCGAGCTGAAGCAGGCGCAGCAGGCTCGTCTTCCCGGCCCCGGAGGGGCCGAGCAGCCAGCGAAACCCGCCTTCCGGGACGCTGAAGGAGAGCCCGCGCAGCGCCTCGGTCACGGTCTTGCCGGACCCGTAGGTCAGGCCCACCCCGTCGAGACGAATCATGCCCCCTTCTGCCATCCCGGGCGGGGGTCGCGAAAGGGCGAGGCGCATCACCCGCAAGCGGTTGCGCGCGCATGCGGATGCAAGCAGGATCGCGCGCCCCGGAACTGCCGCATGCGTATTCACTGTCCCGCCTGTGCCGCCGCGTACGACGTCCCCGAGGCGCTGCTTGCCGCCGGCAAGCCGGTGCGCTGCGCCAAGTGCAGCGAGATCTGGACGCCTGCTCTCGAAGTCGCCGCGCCGCCGCCGCCCGCGGCTGAGGAGCCATTCGAACCCGCGCCGCCCGACCTGCCGCCCGCCGCGCCGCCGCCGCCGGAGCCTCCGTCGCGGCCCCGCCTGCCAAGCTTGCGGACACCCGGCCCCGCCGGGGTGGATGAGGAGCGCCTGCCGCCGCAGAACTATGAGGATTTTTCGCGCGCCGGGCGGAGCTCACTGCTGGGCTGGGCGGTAAGCCTCGTGGTGCTGATCGGCCTGGGGGCGGGCGCCGTCGTCTGGCGCGAGGCGGTGATCGCCGCCTGGCCGGCAAGCGAGCGGCTCTACGCCGTCCTCGGCCTGCACTGAACGAGCGTCAGGCGGACCGCGTCTCGCGCAGGTCGAAATGGCTTGCCCGCGCGTCGAAACGGCCGAGCAGGGCGCGTGCCGCCGGCGGCACCACGGCGGCCTCGGCATCCGGGCCGGCGAAGGCACCAACCGCGCCGAGGTCCTCGAACCACATCAGGGTCAGGAATTCCACCTCGGCGCCGTCGGCGCGACGAAACAGGTCGATGCGGCGGAACCCGGCGATCCTGCGCGCGAGAATCCCCGGAAAAATCGTCCCCCGCAGCAGGGCTTCGTAGGCGTCGGCATGCGCCGCCGCCGTCCACCCGCGCCAAACCCGACCGATCATCGCCACCTCCGCGCCGCACAGGTTCGGCAGGGTGGCACGAGGCCGCGTGGCGGGACTTGGCGATTCTTGCTCAGCCCCCGGCGGTGTTGCGTGTCCAGTGGGCGAGACGCTCGGCCGCCTCGCGCATGTCGGCCTCGGGGCCGCAGTAGCTGAAGCGCACGAAGCGGCTGCCCCGCGTTCGGTCGAAATCCACGCCGGGCGCCGCCGCGACGCCGGCTTCCGCCAGCATCCGCGTGCAAAAAGCCTCGCTGTCGTTGGTCAGGCGCGACACGTCGGCAAAGAGGTAGAACGCGCCTTCCGCCGGGCCGAGCGCGAATCCGGCGTCCGGCAGCGCGTGCAGCAGCAGATCGCGCGAGCGGCGATAGCGGGCGATATTGCGCTCCAGCTCCTCCGTGCACTCGAAGGCTGCCTCGGCCGCGACCTGGGCGATATGCGGCGCGCTGATGAAGAGGTTCTGCGCCAGCCGCTCGACCGGCCGCACCAGGTCCTCGGGCAGCACCATCCAGCCGACACGCCAGCCGGTCATGGAGAAGTATTTTGAGAAGCTGTTGACCACGACGGCGCCCGGCACCGCGGCGGCGGTGGCGAGCGGGGCGTCATAGTGCAGCCCGTGATAGATCTCGTCGCTGATCAGCCTCACGCCCTCTGCCCCGCACCAGCGCGCGATCGCCGCGAATTCGTCGGGATGCAGCATGGTGCCGGCGGGGTTGCACGGGCTCGCGAGGATCAGGCCGGCGGGGCGGGGGTCCAGCGCGTCGAGCATCGCGACCGTGGGCTGGAACCGCGTGGCGGTGTCGCATTCCATCCAGACCGGCACGAGGCCGAGCGCCTGGAGGACGTTCACGTAGGGCGGGTAGAACGGGGCGGCGAGCGCGACCCGGTCGCCGGGGTCGAAGGCGGCCAGAAAGGCGAGCGGGAAGGCGCCCGAAGCGCCCAGCGTGACCGCGACGCGCGCGGGGGAAACCGCGACGCCGTACCAGTCGGCATAGTGGCGCGCGATCCGCGCCCGCAGGCTGGGCAGGCCGAACGCCTCGGTGTAGCCGAGCGCGGACCCGCTCCGCAGTGCCGCCGCCGCGGCGGCAACCGCGCCTTGCGGTGCCCCCGTCCCGGGCTGGCCAACCTCCATGCGGATGACCGCGGGGGCGCCGGCCGGCAGGGACGCGGCGCGGGCATTCGCAGCGGTGATCACGTCCATCACGATGAACGGCGGCGCGGACGCCCCGCGCCCGATTTTCAGTGCCATCAGCCCGAACTGCCCACCGCGAGCCCGCCGCCGCGTGGATCGGTCGCCCAGCCGCATGCGCCGGGCGTCCGCGACATGTAGCGCGGGCATTCAATGACATTGACGCGCCCGGGATCGGGCGGAGGAACGGGAAGGGGTTTCGCGAGCGGGCCCGGATCGGCGAGCGCGTTGACGAGGGAGAGGGCGGCCGCGAGCGGCGCCGCCTCCTGCCCGGATGCCCCGACCAGGGCACGGAACGAGTGCTGGTTCGCGTTGTAGACCAGGGCCGCGGTCAGCAACGGCGGCGGTATCGAGGCCGGCGAGGCTGCGAGCAGCACACCGGTGCCCGCGGCGATGCGGCCGGTGCCGAACAGGTTGTTCATGCTGAGGGCGCAGACCACCGCGTTGCCGTCGCGATCGAGCGTCGCGAAGCTGGTAGAGGCCGGAAGCGCCGGCAGGCTGCCGCCCGGCAGGTCGGCGGCGCCGAGGATCGCCGCCGGATCACCCCCGCCCTGCCGCCAGCGCGCGGCAACGGCCAGCGCGCGTGCCTGGGCCGCGGCGGTTGCCGACGGGTCGTGCTCAAGCACCCGGAAGGCGGCGTCCGCCGCGAGGCCGCCATCGGCCGGCGGCGGGAGGAAGGTCGCGATGTCGTGGCCCGTCGGCGTGCTGAGCGGGGTCGCATAGGCGGCGAGCGCGCGGCGCAGATCCTCGGCGGTCAGGCCGCCGCCGGCGTCGCGGGCGGCGTCTGCGACGAGGTGCGCGAGCGCGCCCTGGTAGAGATCGCCCACGCCGGCCGTGCGGAGCTGGGCGAGGGTGCCGCCGAGCCCCGGCTGGATGAGCTGCGCGCCCTCGGCCAGCGGGTGGCCGTCGGGGAAGAACACGGCGCGCGCCGCCGGGTCGGCCGCGAGCGGGCCGGCGACCACGTTCAGGTCGCGCACCAGCGCGCGCGAGGCGGGCACCCCGAAGCGGGCCATCTGCTCGGCGGGCGCCATCAGCGACTCGAAGCGGCGTGTGCCGTATTTGGCGTGCAGCGCGAACATCCCGCGCGCGAGCATCGGCGCCGCCGCCGGCCGGTCGGCGTTGCCGGGTGCGGCCGGCGGCGGGGCGATGAACAGGATCGCCTCCGGCACGCCCTTGTTCGCGCCTTTGGGTGAGGCGGCGTAGCTCAGACAAGCGCCGCTGGCGCCCAGGCCGGCGCGCGAGGGCAGCGTGACCGCGAGCGCGAAGCCGACCGCGACCGCGGCGTCAGCCGCCGTGCCGCCGGCCGAGAGCACTTCCCGCCCGACCAGCGCCGCGCGCGGCTCGTCGGCCACCACACCGCCCAGAAATCCCTTGATGTACCCAGGGTTGCCGGAGGTGGGACCGGCATCGTCGGACGATCTGGAGAACATTCCGCAGCCGCTCGTCGCGAGCGGCAACGCCAGCAGGACGGCGCGGCATATCTCCGCTATGCTTCGCATGCTGCGCCAAGTTCCCAAACGCCACCTCCGTGCGGCCGGCGATCGCGACCTGGTCCGCATGCATCCGCCGATCGCCCGACGCCATAGACGGCTTCGGTGCGACCGACAACCGCCGAGGAGTCTTTGATGCGCCTGATTCTGGCCTTGCTGCTCGTCCTCGTGGCCGCGACCGCGCGCGCCGACGACCCTGCCCACTTCACGCCGGCGCAGCGGGCGGAGATCGTCGCGATCCTGCGCCAGGCGCTGAAATCCGACCCTTCGATCCTGCGCGACGCGGTGATAGCGCTGCAGGCCGAGGAGTCGGCGCGGCATGCCGGCGCGGCGGCGAGCTCGATCGAGCGGCTCGGTCCCGCGCTGACCGCCGCGCCGGGCGATCCGGTCGCCGGCAATCCGCATGGGGATGTCACCGTCGTCGAGTTCTACGACCTGCGTTGCCCGTACTGCCGGCGGATGCTGCCGGTGCTCGATGCGCTGATCCACAGCGATCCAAAGCTGCGCGTCGTATACAAGGATATTCCGATCCTCGGACCCGGCAGCGTGCTCGGGGCGAAGGCGGTGCTGGCGGCTGAGCGGCAGGGTGGCTACCTGCGGATGCATGAGCTGCTCATGGAGGGTGGCTCGCAGATCACCGACGCCAGCGTGCGGAGCGCGGCGCAGACGGCTGGGCTCGACTGGGCACGCCTGCAGCGCGACATGGCCGACCCGACGATCGAGGCACGCATCAACGCCAACCTCGCGCTTGCCCACACGCTGGATATCGACGGCACGCCGGCGTTCGTGGTCGGCAAGCAGCTCCTGCCCGGCGCGCTGGAGCTCAGCGAGCTGCAGGACGCCGTGAAAGCGGCCAGGATGCACTGAACGCGGAGAGGATGCGCCGATGACAGATGCGACGGCCGCCGACCCTGCCCCGATCACCGCCTATCACGCCCATATCTACTATGATGCGGCGGCCCGCCCGCAGGCCGAGCGGCTGCGGGCGCATCTGGGCGCAGCGTTTCCGGACGCGCGGATCGGCCGCTGGCACGACGCGCCGATCGGGCCGCATTCGCAGGGCATGTTTCAGGTCGCCTTCGCGCCCGCGCTGTTGGCGACACTCCTGCCCTGGCTGATGCTGAACCGCGCCGGACTGATCGTGCTGCTGCATCCCGAGACCGGCCACGAGCGCGCCGATCACACCGCGCATGCGGCCTGGATGGGAGCGGTCCTGCCGCTCGACCTTTCCGTGCTGGCCGAGTGACGGCCCCGGGCGAAGGAATGACGGGGACACGGGAATAATTTGCCGCGCTGCAGAGTCTGCTTCCCCGGAGGCGGCCGGGCGGGGCCGCGCGAGAGCGGGAAGGGGCTTGCGTGTCGGACGTTTTGCCGCGGATCGAGGCGTGCATCCCGGCGCTGCGGCGCTATGCCATGGCGCTGTTGCGCGGCCGCCAGGACGCCGACGACATGGTGCACGACACCCTGGTACGCGCCCTCGATCGGCTGCACACGCGTCACGACGAAGGGGATGTGCGGGCGTGGCTGTTCGCGATCATGCACAACCTGTTCGTCTCGCGCCTCCGCCGCAACCGCCTGGGCGCGTCCTACGCAGCCACCCGTGAGCCCGAGGAGGTGGCCGTGGCGGCCGACCAGGAGGGACGCCTGCGCTGGCGCGATCTGCTGCACGCGCTCGACCGCCTGGCGCCCGAGCAGCGCCAGGTGATTCTGCTCGTCGCCGTCGAGGACCTGACCTATGCCGAAGCCGCGCGGGTTCTCGATATTCCCATCGGCACCGTGATGTCGCGGCTCGCGCGGGGGCGCGAGCGGCTGCGCGCGCTGGCCGCCGTGCCGGAACCGGCGCGGCCGGGCCTGCGGAGGGTCAAGTGAGCGAGACGCCTTCCTGCATCAGCGAAGAGGCGCTGCACGGGTACGTGGACGAGCAGCTCGACCCCGAACGGCGCGCCGCGGTCGAGCACTATCTGCAATGCCACCCGGCGGAGGCCGCGCGGGTCGCGGCCTATCGCGCGCACCGCGAGGGACTGCGGGCGGCGTTTGCCCCGTTTGCCGAAGCGCCGCTGCCGCCCTCGCTCAATCTTGCCCGGCTGGTCGAGGCGCGGCTGCGACCGCGGCGCATGGCCTGGCGCATGGCCGCGGCGGTCGTGCTGGGTCTTGGCATCGGCGCCTCGGGCACCTGGTGGTTCGCCAACCGCGACGCCCCTGGCCCCGCACTGGACGCGCTCGTGGACGAGGCCGCCATCAGCTACGCGACCTTCGTGCCGAACACGGAACGGCCGGTAGAATTCTCCGCCGCCGACCCGCAGCAGTTGGCGAAGTGGGTGGGCAGCCGGCTCAACCGCAAGCTGGTCCCCCCGGACCTGTCGGCGGCTGGCTACCGGCTGTTGGGCGGGCGGGTGGTGGCAACCGGGCACGGCGCGGCAGCGTTGTTCGTTTACGAAAATGTGCGCGGCATGCGGCTCGCGGTATTCGCGCGCCCGGTGGACGCCGCCGATACGGCGACGATCGCGGAGGTTGACGTTGGGGCATCGGATGGCTGCGCGTGGATCGAGCAAGGCATCGGCTACACCGTTACCGGTGCGGAGTCCTACGCCCGGCTGCTGGAGCTTTCGAAGCATGTCCGGGCCCAGGCGCGCGCGCAGGGCTGAGGTCTTCGCACGCGTCGCGGCGCTGGGCGGCGCATTGCTGCTCGGCGTGCTGACGTCGGTTCCCGCGCGCGCGGAGAGCCTCTACACGATCGATCCGCGTTTCGGCAGCATCGAATTCACCGTCCGTCATCTCGGCCTGTTCAGCTCGCACGGCTCGTTCCGGCAGTTTCTCGCCAATCTCACGATCGACCCCGCCCATCCCGAGTGGACCCGGATCGCGGCACGCATCGATGCGGGGTCGGTTGACATGTCGTGGCAGGGCGGGGCGGACATGCTGCGCTCACCGGAGTTCTTCGATGCGCGCGACTACCCGGAAATCCGCTTCGGCAGCACCTCGGTCGGGCTGGTCGCGCCCGATCGGTACGCGGTGCACGGGCAGCTCGAAATCCGCGGCGTCACGCAGCCGGTATTGCTGCAGGCCCGTGTGATCGACCGGCAGTTCGACCGCGCGCGAGGAGCGGAAGTGGCCGTCTTCGTAATCACCGGGCGCGTCAGCCGCCGCGCGTTCGGCATGGTGGCGGAGCCGACGTTCGTCTCCGACGCGGTCGATTTGACGATCAGGACGCGGATCGAGATTCGCCCGGAGCGGCCCGCCGGCTGAGAGGCACTGATTGATCGAAGGATCGGCCCGAATATCGGCGCTGCCGTGACGATGACTCCTATTGACACGGGCGTCATTGTCACCACCGCCCAACCTCGGCGCGAGCGTGACCTGCACGTGGCGGGCGCAATGGACGGCGCGTGGCTCGGCAACATCAATGGTTACGAACGCTCCGGCGACACGTCTGGCGCGCACTGATCGACGCGTGAACTGAGATGCGGAACCGCCAGCGGGGCCGATGCGCGGCCTCAGCTCTCGCTCCACGTCAAAACCGCTGCGGGCAAGCTCCTGAGCACGCGAGCCAAGGGAAGACCTCCTTCAGTGATCTCGACGTTGCGGCCGGTTAGAACGTCCGACCAGCCGTCAGCGGGCAGCGAGAGCGAGGGCAGAACGGCGTCGAACGATGTGCCCGATTGCTCCCATCGTGCAGGGAACCGCGCGACTGCGACCAGCATCATCGCCAAGTCGCGCTGACGCAGAAAGGCGCAGCTGCAATCCGCGTCGCGCCCCTGCACCGCCAGCGGCACATAGTCGCCCTCGGTAAACAACGCAGGCTGCTGCTGGCGAAGGTGCAGCAACGTCAGGATCGTCGCCAGCTTGAAGCGTGCATCCGCCCAGGTTTCCATGAACGCCTGCATGGCCGCTGCCCGATCGTCGCGCAGCGCGGCTTCCACCTCCTCCACCAAGCGGATCCGTATCGCGTAGTCGACCGGCCGTCGGTTGTCGGGATCGACCAGAACTCAGATCCCACAGCTCCGCGCCCTGGTAGATATCGGGCACCCCGGGAAGCGTGAGCTTCAGCACGGTCTGCACGAGGCTGTTGCGCGCGCCGAGCTTGGCGATCTCTCGCGCAAACGGGAGAAAGGCCGCGAGGAATCGGCTGGAGCGCACCGGATCGAGCGTGCGTCCCGCGAAATTGAGCATCGCCTCCTCGTACGCGGCGTCCGGGCGCGCCCAGGTCGAGTGCACCTTCGCTTCGCGCATCGACTTGGTCAGCGCGGCCTTGATGCGCGCGGCGTATTCGGCGATGGCCTCTGCGTCCGGCGTGCTCCCATCAAGGAGCGCAACGGGCCATGAGCCGATCAGCATCTGGTAGAGCATGTATTCGTCGTTGCGGTCCGGAACGTTTCAACTCGTCCGCTCCGCGGCGGTCGCCAAGAAGGTCGCTCCAGATCCGCACCTGCCGCGCCCATTCCTCCGGTAGCTCGGAGAGAACGGCGAGGCGCGCGCGGGCGTCCTCGCCGCGCTTGGTGTCGTGGGTCGAGGTGCTGAGCATGGCGTGCGGCCAGCGCTCGGCCGCGCTGCTGGTTCGCGGATGGAACGCCGGCGATGGTGACGCCGAACTGGTCGGGATCGCCGCCGACCTCGTTCAGCGCGATGAAGCGGTTGTAGCGGTAGAAGGCGGTGTCCTCGAGCCCCTTGGCCATCACCGGGCCGCTGTACTGCTGCAGCTGCATCGCCCAGCGCAGCACCGCCTGCGCGGCAGAAGCCGCTGCGCGGCCTCGCGACCAGATCGCCGGTCAGCAGCCCGCTCAGAAAGTCGAACACGGTCGGATCGATGTCGGTCTCGTTGCGGCGTGCTGCGCCAACGCCCAGTCGAGATCGCGCCGATCGACCGCGTCCGGCGGGTTCACCGCGTCCATATAGGTGCGATAGACCGGGAAAGCAGGCGATCACCTCCCGGATGGCGCGGTGCAGGATGTTGTGCGTGAAGTCGGCGGTGCGCGGGTTCTGGCGCGCCACCCGCGCCGCGTCGCGCGCGAGCATGTTCAGCTCGCTCGCCATCTCGTTCTCCATGATGCGCAGCTTGCAGTCGCGCACGATGTCGCTCAAGGGCTGCATGCTCGCCGGTGAACTCGGCGATAGAAGCGGCTGAGCGCCGTCGTCGCCCGCGGGATCCAGCAACGACCCGAGCACGAGGTTGGCGAAGTCGTAGCCCGTGGTGCCGTCGATCGGCCAGTCCTCGCGCAGCGACTCGTCGTGCGCGAGGATCTTCTCGACCACCAGATAGAAGGTCCGCGACCGGCTCTCACGCGCAGCTGTTCCAGGTACCGCTTCGGATCGTGCAGCCCGTCGATGTGGTCGATGCGCAGGCCATCCAGCGTGCCGTCCTGCAGCAGGCGCGAGCACCAGCCGATGCGCATGGTCGAACACCTCCGGCAGCTCCATGCGCAGGCCGGCCAGATCGTTGATGTTGAAGAAGCGGCGATAGTTGATGTCGTCGGCCGCGACGCGGAAGTGCGCGACGCGCCAGTGCTGCTCGCTGGATCAGCGGGTCGAGCGCGCGCCAGCGTCGCCGGCTCGCCCGCCTCGCCTTGAAGCGCTGCGAGCGCAGGCGCTACGCGCCTCGCGAACGCCCGCGCACTCCCGGACCAGCGCGCGCCAGCTGCGCCTTCAGCTCGGCGGCGCGGCGTGCGATCTGCCGGCGCCATGTCGGCAAGCGCTGGCGAAGGCGTCGCTCGAGGCGTTCCAGATCCGGATGCGCATCGCCGAGAATGCGGCGCATAGTGGAGCGGCCAGATCGGCAGCTTGTGCGTGTCGTAGGCCCAGACCGCGAAGCTTCCCTGCATCGGCGTCGAACTTCAGAACGAGCTTGCCGCGCTCGCAGCTCGACGCCGTATTGGTCGCCGAGCAGGGCACCAGCACTTTATCGTGCAGGTCGCGGCGGTCCGGGTCCCAGTCGATGTCGAACCAGCCGGCGTGCGGCGGATTCGGCCCCCACTCCAGCACGTCGAGCCAGAGCGGATTGTCCGCGCCGCCGACGCCCATGTGGTTCGGCACGAAGTCGAGGATCTGCCTCAGCCGGTGCGTGGTCAGGGCCGCCTTCATCCGCTCGAACGCGGCCTGATCGCCGAGCTCCGGGTTGAGGGCGCCGTGATCGACGATGTCGTAGCCATGGGGGCTGCCCGGGCGCGCCTTCAGATAGGGCGAGCGTAGACATGGCTGATGCCGAGCCTGGCCAGATAGGGCGCCAGCTCGGCCGCCTGTCGAAGCCGAAATCCTTATTGAACTGCAGGCGATAGGTGGCGCGCGGGTGTCATCGCCTCGGGCCCCGCGATTGTCCAGCAGGCACGCCCAGGGACCGAGCGCGCCCGCCCTGTCCACATCCCCTTCCTGCCAGAGCACGCGCCCGCCTGGCTCGGGAAACCCCTGCACGCGGCGTTCTGGAGAGATTGGCCGTCAGGATCAGTCGCGGCCGCCTTCCAGCGGCCAGCTCACCCGCACCGCATTGCTCCCCGAGGATCTCGTAGCGCGTGCGCCCGACGATGAATCGCTGGCGATCACGCGGCACGATGGCCTCTGGCGCACCGCGAAGGATCCCGGTACCAGTCGAGCCGACCAGCATGCGGTTCCAGGCTCGTATCGCTCCAGTCGAGCTTGCCGCGGCGAAGGTTGACTCGGCCTGCGGATCGGGAATGCGGGCGCGCGTTGCCTCGTCCGGGAACTCGGGAAAGCGGGCGAACTCCCGCCTGCCGTCCCTCACGCGCCGCTTCGCGCAAGGTCGCCGGCAAAGTCGCAGAAGAACGGGAAGGGCTGCGTCGCGCCCCATTCCTCGCCCATGAACAGCATCGGGATCTGTGGCAACAGCAGATAGACCGCGGCGACCGCCCGCACCGCCTCCGGCGGCGCGATCGCGCTGAGGCGCTCGCCGAAGGCGCGGTTGCCGATCTGGTCGTGGTTCTGGATGAAGCCGACGAAGGCGGTCGGCGGCAGTCCGGCGCTCGGCTCGCCGCGCGGCCGGTGCCGCGATAGCGGCATGATCTCGCCCTGGAAGGCGAAGCCCTCGGCGAGCGCCCGGCCCAGCTTCTCGGTGTCGCCAAGATAGTCGGCATAGTAGCCCTCGCCCTCGCCGCTCGCCGCCACGTGCAGCACGTGATGCACGTCATCGTTCCACTGCGCGGTGTAGAGCAGCGGCTCGCCATCTGGCGTCGCGCGCGAGCCAGTGCGCTCGGTTGTCCTCGTTTTCCAGCACCAGATGGACGCGCCGGCCGTCGGCTGTCGCGCGGACGCGTTCGGCCAGCTCCTCGAGAATGTGCTCGCGGACCGTCGTCGACGATGGCGTGCACGGCATCGAGGCGCAGGCCGTCGAAGTGGAATTCGCTCGAGCCAGTAGAGCGCGTTCTGGATGACGAACTCGCGCACCGCGAGCTGTCCGCGCCGTCGTAGTTGATGCCGGCGCCCCACGGCGTCTTGCCGTCTGTGTTGAAGAATGCGGCGCATACGCCGGCAGGTAGTTGCCGTCCGGGCCGAAGTGGTTGTAGACGACATCGAGCAGCACCATCAGGCCGCGCGCGTGGGCCGCATCCACCAGCGCCTTCAGGTCCTCGGGCCGGCCGTAGGTCGAATCGGGCGCAAACGAGCAGCACGCCGTCGTAGCCCCAGTTGCGCCGGCCGGGAAAATCCGCGACCGGCATGAGCTCGATCGCGGTAACGCCGAGCGTCGCCAGATGGTCGAGCTGCTCGATCGCGGCGCGAAACGTGCCTTCGGCGTGAACGCGCCGACATGCAGCTCGTAGAGCACGGCTTCGTGCCACGGCCGCCCGCGCCAGTCGCCGTCGCGCCATGCGTACGCAGCGGGGTCGATCACCTCGCTGGCGCCGTGCACGTCCTGCGGCTGAAAGCGCGAAGCCGGGTCGGGCACGCGCTGCCCGTCGGGCAGGATGAAGCGATAGCGCGTGCCGGAACCAGCAGCGGCGACGTCCAGAGCGTGCCAGCCATCTTCGCTGCGGAGCATCGTGACACTGCGCCCATCGTCCTCGAGTGCGAGGGCAACGCGCGCATGAGCCGGTGCCCAGAGGCGGAACCTTACGCCGCCCCCGGGCAATAGCGTGGCGCCGTGCAGCAGGTCACAACCCGGGCGCATCCTTCTCCGCTACGCGACGGTCGTGGCTGCCGGTGCGCCGCCGGCGTTCGCAGGGAGTTCAGACAAGCGGCGTGCCGTAGTAGTCGCTGACGCGGTGCGCATATTGCGGGTCATCCCACGAGCCGGTGTCGCCCACCTTGTACAGACGGGGCGCCTTCCAGACGCGAACGGTCGAGGTTCACGACGTAACCGCCCTGGCGTTCATCGTAGCGCATCGCCTGCCAGGGCAACGGATGATAGCTGTCACCGATGCCGAGAAATCCGCCGAAGCTCATGATGGCATACTCGGTGCGTCCGGATGCCTTGTTAAGGATAACATCGTAGACGCTGCCGAGCTTTTCGCCCGCCTCATTGTAGACGGACGTGCCGTTGACCTTGCTTGCGGCGATCAGCGGGCCTCGCGTGTCGGACGGATCTTCGAGGTTGGCCATAAAAAATCTCCAGCTTGTACGAGTGAAGGATCAGGAGCGTGGTCGCGGGATCCTTGTTCAAGAACATGCTGAGGGAGGGGCGCGTTCGCGTGGCGCAGGAATGTGATGCGGGCTCTTCGACAGTCATGGGTACGACGCGCGGCTGGGTCGCGCTGCTGTTGTCGGTCCGTGGATCGGGTATCGGTTCGCTGTCGGTGTCACTCTGGGCCGCTCCGCAATATGGTTGCGGCCGTGATCCGGCTGATCGTTCGCAAACTGGGAGCGTCGCTGGCATTCCGGATCAACCTCGACCGGTGGTCACCAAGAACCGCTCGCCGTCGGCCATGGCGGGGCGCCATCAACGCGCAAGGCCAAAAGGGTCAGGCCACCGGCTGCCCGCTTGGGCAGGGTATCGGAGGAGCGCAATAGCCTGACCCTGCTTGTTGTCGGGGAACTGCCCCGCTTCTTCCGCGTCAAGTAACCGTTGTTTGCGGACAAACTCAGGCATGTCAGGAACCTCCCGTCCCGAGCCGCGTTCATTGGATCCGGCGCAGGCGCCAGCGTTGGCGCCGTGCCGGCGAGCGCGTTGGGCACGCCGCGGCCCATTCGGAGGATCCGCGGGCGCTTCGCTGTTGCAGCGGGGCGCCACGTGATCGGCGAAGATGCATCCGCCTTCCTCGCCGGCGGTGGCGCAATGGGAGCGCGAATCCGCGCGCTCGACTGGGCCGCCACGCCGCTTGGCCTGCCCGACACCTGGCCGCAGAGCCTGAAGGCCGTCGTCCGCGTCATGCTCACGTCGCGCTTCGCGATGTGGATGGCATGGGGCCCCGAACTTACCTTCTTCTGCAACGACGCCTACCTGCCAACGACCGGTCTCAAGCGCGACTGGGTGCTTGGCGCACGCTCGGATCGGGTATGGGCTGAGATCTGGCCTGAGATCGGTCCGCGCATCGAACACGTGCTCAGCACCGGCGAGGCGACGTGGGACGAGGCGCTGCGCCTCTATCTTGAGCGCAGCGGCTTTTCCGAGGAGACGTATCACACGTTCTCCTATTCGCCGCTTGCTGACGACACCGGTGCCACGGCCGGCATGCTTTGCGTCGTGGCCGAGGTCACCGAGCGTGTCATCGGTGAGCGCCAGCTGGCCGCGCTGCGCGACCTTGGCGTGCGGCTGGCCGCCGCGCCCACGCGTGCGGAGGCGATGGGGGCGCTGGAAGCGAGCCTTGCCGCCGAACCACGCGACCTGCCGTTTGCGCTCGCCTATCGTCATGACTCCCGCACCGGGCAGGCCGAACTCAGTGCGGTCCACGGCGTGAGCCGTGGTGCACCGGCCGCTGCCGCAAGCATCGCCATCCGCGATGCCGGTGCAGCGTGGCGCCTTGGCCGGGTGCTCGACAATGGTGCCGAGGTGATGACGTTCGAGCCGCAGATGCTCGGCGACTTTCCGCTCGGCCACTGGCAAGTCGCGCCGAGGCAGGCGCTCGTCGTGCCGATCGCGGGTGCCGAGGGTGGCACGCCGGTCGGCTTCCTGGTCGCCGGCCTCAACCCGCATCGCGCACTGGACGCAGGCTATCGCGGCTTCATCGGGCTCATCGCCGGGCAGTTGGCCGCCGCCATTGCGCGAGCGGAGGAGTTCGAACGCGAGCGCGCCCGCGCCCAGGCACTCGCCCAGATCGACCGCGCGAAGACCACCTTCTTCTCGAACATCTCGCACGAGTTCCGCACGCCGCTGACACTCATGCTCGGGCCGCTCGAGGACGTGCTGGCTGAAAGCGCAGCGCTGCCGTACGAACAGGCGCTGCGCGTGGACATCGCCCACAGGAACGGTCAGCGTCTGCTGCGTCTCGTGAATGGGCTACTCGACTTTTCCCGCATCGAGGCCGGGCGCGTCGAGGCCACCTACCGGCCAACCGACCTCGGCTCCTACACGGCCGAGCTTGCCTCGGCTTTCCGATCCGCCTGTGAGCGCGCGGGGCTCACGCTATCGGTCGACTGCCCGACCCTGAACGAGCCGGTGTTTGTGGATCGGGATATGTGGGAGAAGGTGGTCCTCAACCTGCTATCCAACGCATTCAAGTTCACGTTCGAGGGCGGCATTTCCGTCACCCTCCGACAGGCCGCCGGTGCGGTCGAGTTGGCGGTCGCGGACACCGGCAGCGGGATCCCGCGCACCGAGCTGCCCAAGCTCTTCGAGCGCTTCTATCGGGTCGAGGGCGCGAAGGGTCGCAGCGCTGAGGGGTCCGGCATCGGTCTCGCGCTCGTCCGCGACCTCGTTCGCCTGCATGGCGGCGAAGTGACGGCCGAGAGTTGCAACGGACGCGGCACGACCTTCCGCGTTCGCGTGCTCCTGGGCACGGCGCACCTGCCCGCGGAGCGCGTGGAGGCAGCACCGACGGCACCCCCGATGGCGACGCGGGCGGTGGCCTTCGTGGACGAGGCGCTGCGCTGGCTGCCCGGCGGAACGACGCCGCCCGATGGCAGCGATGTCATTCATGACGTCGAGCGCAAAGGGCTGGCGGCGTCGAAGGGCCGCCGGCGCGATGGGCGCGTGCTGCTCGCCGATGACAATGCGGACCTGCGCGATTACGTCCGCCGCCTGCTTGAAGAGCGCGGTTACGAAGTGGAGACGGTTGCCGACGGTGCGGCGGCCCTTGCTGCCGCCCGCGCGCGCCGCCCCGACCTGCTGCTGACCGACGTGATGATGCCGGGCCTGAACGGCTTCGAGCTGCTCGCGCTGGTGCGGCATGACCGGGGTCTTGCTGACGTCCCCGTCGTAATGCTCTCGGCCCGGGCGGGCGAGGAGGCGAAGATCGACGGGCTCGGGGCCGGGGCGGACGACTATCTGGTCAAGCCGTTTTCGGCGCGCGAACTCCTCGCCCGCGTGGCCGCCAACCTGGAAGTGGCACGCACGCGGCGCGAGGCAGGCGCGGCGGTGCGGGCCAGCGAGGCGCGGTTGCGCGGCGTGCTGGGCGGCATGGCGGAAGGCTTCGCGCTGCTCGACCCCGCGTTCCGCATCGTTGAGATGAACGCCGAGGGGCTGCGGCTCGACGGGCGCCCGCCGGAGGCGATCATCGGCCAAACGTACTGGGTGGCCTACCCAGGATCGGAGGATGCGGAGCTTGGTCGGCTCTACCGGCGTGCCATGGCTGAGCGCACGCCAGTCGCACTCGAGCATCGTTGCGTCTGGCATGACGGGCGGGAAGCCTGGCTCGACATGCACACCTACCCGACGGAGGATGGCGCGCTTGCCGTGTTCTATCGCGATGTAACGGATCGCCGCCGCGCGCAGCACGCGCTGGAAGAGCTGAACGAGCACCTGGAGCGGCGCGTGGCAGAGGCGGTCGCAGAGCGCGAAGTCGCGCGCGACCGGCTGCACGAGGCCCAAAAGCTCGAGACAATCGGACAGCTCACCGGCGGTGTCGCGCACGACTTCAACAATCTGCTCACACCGATCATGAGTTGCCTGCACCTGCTGCGCCGGCGGCACGGCGACGAGCGCAGCCAGCGCCTCATGGGTGCCGCGCTGCAATCGGCGGAGCGCGCGAAGACGCTCATCCAGCGGCTGCTTGCGTTCGCGCGGCGACAGACGCTCGCGCCGCAGCCGGTCGACCCCGCGACGCTCGTTGGAGGCATACGAGAGTTGATCGACTACAGCGTCGGCACGGCCATAGCGGTCCGCATCGAGGTACCGGCCACCCTGCCCCCCGCGCTCGCGGATCCCAGTCAGCTCGAACTGGCGCTCCTCAATCTCGCGGTCAACGCCCGCGATGCGATGGAAGGCGGCGGCACGCTGGCGATCGGCGCGCAAACCGAGGATATCGGGCCCGAAACGACGTCGGGGCTCGCACCCGGGCGTTACATCCGCCTCGACGTGACTGACACTGGCGCCGGCATGGACGAGGCGACACTCGCGCGCGCCGTTGAGCCGTTTTTCTCGACCAAGGGCGTGGGCAAGGGGACTGGCCTCGGGCTCTCGATGGTGCACGGCCTCGCGCTGCAGTCGGGCGGCGCGTTTCGTCTCTCGAGCCGGGTCGGCGTGGGAACAACGGCGACGCTGTGGCTCCCGGTCACCGAAGGAGCCCCCGCCGCCGCCACCCCGGGGGAACCGGAGGCATTGCCTGCCACACACCGCGCGGCTCTGCTACTCGTGGATGACGAAGAACTCGTGCGCGCGAGCACCGCTGCACTCCTGCGCGAACTCGGCTACGAGGTCGTGGAGGCGGCCTCGGCGGCCGAGGCGCTTGGGCAAGTGCGCACGGGATTCCGTCCCGAACTCCTCATTACGGATCATATGATGCCCGCCATGACCGGCGCCCAGCTGGCGGTCGAGGTGCGGACGCATGTGCCCGACCTGCCGGTGCTGATGATCACCGGCTATTCCGACTTGCAGGACGGCGAGCGGCTCGGTCTCGATGTCCTCGCTAAGCCGTTCGCGTTTTCCGACCTGGCGGCCCGCATTACCGAGATCATCGACTCGCGCTTGACGGCGACGTCGTTCAACTGCGCGTAGGGATGACGAAGCTTCATCGGCCGACCACCCCCGCTCACGTTTCCGCGCCGGCCATCACCTGCGCCGCCCTGAGCAGCACCTCGTCCGAGCCGCGCCAGCCGATCAGCGATAGCCCGACCGGTATCTCGCCGTGCCAGCCGAGAGGCAGGTTGACCTGCGGTAGCCCGGTGAGCCCCGCAATGCAGGTGAGATGGATGATCCGGTCGATCGCCGCGCGCATCGGCCCGAGCCGCGCATCGCGCCGGAGCGGCAGGACAGGGGATGTCGGCAGACACAGCAACCGCTTGCCGTCAAGCAATGCGTCAACCCGCGCCCGCACGTCAGCGCGAAATACACGGTGAGCGGCCATTTCGGCTTCGTCGATCTGCGCCGCAGCGGCGAGGGCGCCCGCCACTTCGAACGAAAACCGTGGATTCGTCGCGTCGATCCACTCGGCGAAGGTGCGGCCGAACTCGAAACTCTGTAGCCGGCGCTGGTGCGCGCACCAGGCGCCGATGCCTTTCTCCGCCAGCACGACCTCCCGCATCATGGCGAATCGGCCGGCGACCCGCGCCACAGCCGGTGCCAGCGCCCGTAGCACCGCTTCGTCGGCGATCGCGAAACAGTCCGTGGCGATCAGCACTTCCGCCGGAAGCGCGGCGGGCGCTGCGCCCTGCAGCAATACCTCGCCAACCGTCGAGAAAGTCTCCGCGTCGCGTGCGAAGAAGCCTACGGTGTCGAAACTCGGTGACTGTGTCGCCATCCCCGCGACCAGAATTCGCCCGTGCGTCGGCCGCAATCCATACAGGCCGCAGAAGCTCGAAGGGACGCGCACCGAGCCGCCGGAGTCGGTGCCCAGCGCCGTATCGACGATGCCGCCCGCGACTGCCGAGGCCGAGCCACTGGAGGAGCCGCCCGGCACGAGGTCGGGTGCCCGCGGGTTGAGCGGCGTGCCGTAGAAGCGATTGATGCCGAGCAGCCCGAGCGAGATCTCATCGGTGATGGTCTTGCCGACAAGCGTCGCGCCCGCCGCGAGCAGCCGCTCCACCGCCCAGGCGGACCGGCCTGCCGGCGGGTGCGTCCGCTCCCAATCAGGATTGCCCGAACCCGTGACGGTGCCGCGGACGTCGAACAGATCCTTCGCCGCAAACGTCATGCCCGCAAGCGGCCCCGACTGCGCCCCCTGGATGACGACATCGACATGCGGCACGAAGGCACCCAGGTGATCGCGCATAAGCCGGCTCCAGCACGCTGGGAAATCCAAACCCCTCCGCACCGTGGCCGGTGCGGAGGGGGCAGGGGCCTATTCCTTGTAGAGCTTGCGAAAATCCAGGTGGGTGTGGAACCAGTACTCGAAGCCCTTCACGTCCTTCTGCATCGCGTAGTCGGCGTAGCGCCGATAGAGCGGAATCCGCGGCAGGTCCGTCATCGCGAGGTCGACCATCTCCTGCAGAGCCTGGGTGTAGCTCTTCTCGTCCGGAGCGAAGCGCGCCGCCTCGATGTATTTGTCCATCACCGGGTTCTGATAGTTCATCGTGTCGAACACGGAGTTGTTGGCGCCGTCGTAGTTCCAGAAGAAGAAGTACTCCGGGTAGTCGAGCCAGCCGTAGAACTCTGCGATCACGAACGGCATCGTCTTGCTTGCCATCTGGGCAAACCAGTTGGAGCCGGGCACCTTCTCGATGGTGACGTCGACACCGATCTTCTTGAGCGACTCCTGGATCAGAATCGCCATCGGCTCGCGCGTGGTGGCCTCGCTCAGGTCGATGGAGAGTGTTGTCTTGAAGCCGTTCGGGTAGCCGGCTTCGGTGAGCAGCTGCTTGGCCTTCGCGAGATCCGTGCCATGCTTCAGCGGCACCGGCCAGGTCGGATCGTATGGCTTGTTCGGGTCGCCGTCATACATCGGCACCGCGCGGCCATAGAGCGCCGAGGACAGGATCTCCTTGTACGGCAGCGCGTAGGAGATCGCCTGGCGCACCTTGAGGTTGTCGAACGGCTTCATCTTCACGTTCATGTCGACGAACACGAGGTCGTTCTGCACCGGCACGCCAATGACGTTGACCTTGCCCACCTTCGCAAGCTCCGCGTAGTCCTTCGGCGGCAGGCCGACGGAGACATCGACGTCGCCCTTCTCCAGCAGTGCACGGCGCGTGCCGGGCGAGGCGATCTGGCGGAAGATCACCTTCTTCAGCTTGGGCAGCGGGCCGGACTTCCAGTTGTCGAAGCGAGCGAAGATCACCTGCTGCCCCGGCGTCCAACTCGTGACCTCGAACGCGCCGCCGCCGCAGTCATTGTGCGCGGTCCACTCGAACGCCCACGGGTCGGATGCCGTTGCATGCTTCTTCGCCAGCGTCGAGTTCACGATGGCAGGCACCGGCACCACGAGGTCCGGCATGGTAAGCTTGTTCGGCTTGTCGAAGGTGATTTTGAAGGTATGGGCGTCGACGGCCGAAAACTGTTTGGCGTTGAAGAGCGAGCCCGCCGCCATCTGCACTGTGGGAAACCCGCCGGCGGCGACCGCGCGGTCGAACGACCACTTCACATCGTAGGCGGTGACGGGCGTGCCATCGTGAAAGGTCGCGTCCTTGCGGATGTGGAAGATGTAGGTCTTCTTGTCCTCGCTGATCTCCCAGCTTTCCGCCAGTTCAGGAGTGAACTTCTTGGCGTCGTAGGACGTCACGCCGTTGGGCAGCGTCTTCTCGGGGCTGCTGACCAGCCGGTCGTAGATCTGCCAGTTCACCATGCGGCTGTCGTCGTTGGCGGTCGGTACCATGGTGTCGAGCCCGTTTGGACCCATTTCCGATACGACGACCAGCGTGTCCTTCGGCACGCCGGCGGCCGCGGCGGGGAGTGCCCACAGTGCCGTGGTTCCCAGCAGCAGGGCGGCTGCCCAGGCTGTCCTTGCAGTTATCATCTTCGTCTCCCGGTTTTTGTGTGGCGAGGTCAGAGTCCCAGTTCGGCGAGCAGCGGAGGCCATCGGTCGGCCCACTGTCGCGCCGCCTCGAGCGCGCCAGACGCACGCAGCACGGTCCTGTCATCGAGGTGGCGGCCGATGATCTGCAGCCCGATCGGCAATCCGTCGCTGGTGAATCCTGCCGGAATGCTGGCGGCCGGCTGCCCGGTCATGTTGGCGATGAAGGTGAAGCAGAGCCAATCGCCCCAATGCCGCATGCGGCCCTCGATCACTTCCGGACCTTGCACGTTGATCGGGAACGGCGGCACGGCGAGCGTGGGCGTCAGCAGCAGGTCGTATTTCGCCATGAAGCGCCACATGATGTTGCAGATCTTCTGGCGACCGATGCGGGCATCGGTGAACTGCTCCGCCGTCCAGGGCCGCTGCAACAGATCGACGAGATGCGGCGACATCTCGCGTTCATGGCCTTTCATCATCCGCCGCAGGCCGGTCAGGTCGGTATCGGCGACGACCAGGGCCCAGAAAATGCCCGAGGGATCCTCCCAGCCCGGATCGGCCTTCTCGACGACGCAGCCGAGATCGCGCTCGAACACCGCCACGGCCTCGCGTACGACCCGGCGCACTTCCGGATCCACGGCGGCGTAGCCCCAGTCCTCGCTGTAGGCGACGCGCAGGCCCTTGATGCCGCCTTTCGTCGCGTCGATGTAGTCGTAGTCGGCTGCCGGAATCGAATAGCGGTCGCGCGGATCGGGACCGGTGATGACGTTGAGCATCAGCGCGGCGTCAGCGACGGTGCGGCTCATCGGCCCCACGTGTTCAAGCGATTCCCAGCCCGACGCGCCCGGATAGCGCTCGTCGCGGCAGCCGGGATATAGCGGCACGCGGCCCATCGATGCCTTGAACCCATAGAGCCCGGAATGCGCGGCGGGGATCCGGATCGAGCCGCCGCCGTCGCTGCCGATCGCGAACGGCGCAACGCCGGATGCCACTGACGCGCCTGAACCGGCACTCGACCCGCCCGGGGTGAGCGACGAGATTCCATGGGTTGCATGTCGTGGGGAACACCGGATTGTGGCCGACGCCGCTGTAGCCGAATTCCGGCACGTTGGTCTTGCCGATGATGACGGCGCCGGCTTCCTTCAGCCGCTCGACGACGATGTCGTCCTCATCGGGGATGAAGTCCCGGTAGAGCGGCGATCCCATCACCGTGAGGATGCCCTTGGTCGCCACCAGATCCTTGATGCCGATCGGGACCCCGCCAACTGCGCCGGCATCGTCCCCCGCCGCGATCTTGGCATCCACCGCCTTCGCGGCGGCGCGCGCGACTTCAGGCGTCGGCGTGCAGAACGCGTGGATATGCGGCTTCCAGCGCTGCCATGCGGCGGAGCACTGCCTCGGTCACCTCGATCGCGGAAAGCTCCTTGCCGCGGATCCTGGCCGCGAGCGTCAGCGCGTCCATGCGGCAGATCTCGTTGTCGGCGGTCATTGCTGCTGGTCTCCCCGGGTCATCGTCGGACCTCAAATCAGGCGAAATGGCAGGCGGCAAAATGCGCATCGCCGAACGGCAGCAGCGCGGGCATGGCGGTGGAGCAGCGATCCGTACTGACGGGACAGCGCCCGTAGAAGCGGCAGGTGTTTGGATCGGGGTCCACGGGGCTGCGCGGGCTGCCGTCGAGCCGTGGTCGCTGCTCGCCGCGCCGCGCGGGGTCCGGGATCGCGGCGATCAGCGCCTGCGTGTAGGGATGGCGGGGTGTCGTGAACAGCGCTTCGGTCGGCGCCGTCTCGACGACGCGGCCGAGATACATCACGACGATGCGCGAGCAGAGCAGGCGCACCACATTCAGGTCATGCGAGACAAACAGGTAGCTCATGCCGAGCCGCCGCTGCAGATCAGCGAGCAAGTGTAGGATCACCGCCTGCACGGAAACATCGAGCGCGGAGGTGGGTTCATCGAGAATCAGCAGCGACGGCTCCACCGCGATCGCGCGGGCGATGCCGACGCGGGCGCGCTGCCCGCCGGAGAGCTGGTGCGGATACCGTGTGACCAGCTCACGCGGCAGGCCGACGAGATCGGCGGCCCGGTGCACGCGCGTCTCCAGCTTCGCCCGATCGCGCACGCCGAGCAGCCGGCGCAGCGGATCGGCAATCGATTCGAAAACCCTGAACGCCGGGTTCAGACTCTCCGTCGGGTCCTGGAACACGACCTGGATGCGCGCGCGATCCGGCATGGTCACGAAGCGGCGATTGCGACACGGCCGTCGTGTCGGTGCCGTCGAGGAGGATTGTGCCCGAGGTCGGGTCGATCAAGCGCGCCAACAGCCGCACCAGGGTCGATTTGCCGCAGCCGGACTCTCCGACCAGGCCGACGCGCTCGCCAGGCCCGATCGCAAGGTCCACTGCGTCCACGGCATGCAGCGTTGCCCTGTGGCGGCGACTGCCGACCGGGTAATGCTTGCTCAATCCGCGCGCCTCGAGCAGGGGCGGCCTCATAGCGGGACCTGGCAGCGGACGAGATGGTCCGGACCGCGGACCGTCCACGGCAGCGGGCGCGCGTCGCAGGCGGCAACGCGGCGGTCGCACCGTGCGCTGAACCGGCAGGCCGGCAGCTCATCGCGAAGGTCCGGCAACTGGCCTGGTATGGCGGCCAGCCCTGCGATGGTGGAATGTGGCGTCGGCGTGGCGCCGAGCAATTGCTGCGTGTAGGGGTGAGCCGGATGGGACAGCAGCTCCTCGACCGGGGCAACCTCGACGACGTGGCCAGCGTGCATCACCGCAATGCGATCGCAATACTCGCCGGCAAGGCCGAGGTCGTGCGTGATCAGCAGCGTGGACATGCGGGCGCTGTGGCTCAGATCGCGGATCAGATCCATGATCACCGCCTGCGTCGTCACGTCGAGGCCGGTCGTCGGCTCGTCGGCGATCAGCAGAAAGGGCGAACAGGCAAGTGCCATCGCGATCATCACACGCTGACACATGCCGCCCGAAAGCTCGAACGGATAGGCGTGATAGCGCCGTTCCGGGTCTGGAATCCGCACGCGCGCGAGGGCCGCGATCGCATGGCGGCGCAGTTCGCCGCTTGGCACGTTCGCATGTTGGCGCAGGATGTCCTCAATCTGCCTGCCGACCGTGCGGATCGGGTTGAGCGCCGTGCGCGGGCTCTGGAAGATCATCGCGAGCTCCCGGCCGCGCACGTCCGCTCGCGCCTGCTCGGAGGCCGCAAGCATGTCCAGGCCACCGAACACGATTCGGCCGCCCTGCACCTGCGCCGCCGGGTCCTGCAGCCCCATCACCGCGTAGGCGAGCACCGACTTGCCGGATCCGCTTTCACCGACCACGCCCAGGATCTCGCCGCGCTCGACCGTGAGCGACACGTCCTCCAGCGCTCGCACGATGCCGTGGCGCGTTCGGAAGACCAGCGAGAACCCGTCGATCTGCAGTTGCGCGGTCATATGCGCCGCCGCGGATCGAGCAGGTCGCGCAGCCCGTCGCCGAGCAGGTTGAAGCAGAACACCGCCAGCACGAGGGCAGCGCCGGGGAACACGAATGTCCACCACTCGCCGGAGATGATGTAGCTTGCACCCTCGGAGACCATGATGCCCCATTCCGGCGTCGGCGGGCGCACGCCGAGGCCGATGAAGGAGAGCCCGGCGGCGTTCAGGATCGCCCAGCCCATGTTGAGCGAGGCCTGCACCATCATCGGCGGCAGAATGTTCGGGATGATGTGGTGGATCAGTACCGGCACCGCGCGGTTGCCGCCCATGCGCGCCGCCTCGACATATCCCAGTTCGCGCCGCACGTTCACCTCGCCGCGCGCGAAGCGGCAGTAGAACGGCAGGTTGATGATCATGGTCGCCAGGATGATGTTCAGCACGCTGTTGCCGAGCGCGGCGACAATTCCCATCGCCAGCACGAACAGCGGGAAGGCCATGATGGTGTCCATCAGTCGACCGATGATGCGGTCGGTCCAGCCGCCGAAGTATCCGGCGGCCGCACCCAGCGCGAGACCGGCGGCAAACGAGAGCAGCACCGCCGAGATCGCCATGCCGATATCGAGCCGCGCCGCTACGATCACCCGGCTCAAGATGTCGCGGCCGAGTGCGTCGGTGCCGAACGGATGCGCCATCGTGGGCGGCAGCAGCTTGGCAGCGCCGTCCGTGGTCAACGGATCGTATGGCGCGAGCGCGTGCCCGAACGCGGCGCACAGCAGCAGCACCAGGAGGATGACGACGGCGACGAGCGTCAGGCGGTTCTCGCCGAACGCATGGCCGACATTGCGGGCAAGTGCGGCGGTTCGCATCAGGATTCGAACCGCACGCGCGGGTCGATCACGGTGCCGAGCAGGTCGACGAGCAGATTGAGCAGCACGTAGAGCACCGCCATCATGAGCACGAAACCCTGCACGGCGGCATAGTCGGAGGCCAGCACGGCGGTGACTGCATAGGCGCCGATGCCCTGCCAGCCATAGACCTGCTCGATCAGGACGTTCGAGCCCAGCAGGAACGAGAACACCATGCCGAGCACGCTGCTCACCGGCAGCAGCGCGTTGCGGAAGGCATACGTGACCAGGATCTTGGCGCGCGGCAGCCCGCCCGCACGCGCCGTGCGCGTGAAATCGCTGCCCAGCGCCTGCAGCATCGAGGCGCGCGTAATCCGGGCGATTGGCGCCAGCGCAAAGAGGCCGAGCGAAATCGCCGGCAGGACCAGTTGCGCGAGCGACGCCCGGAACGTCTGCCAGTCTCCCGCGATAAGGCTGTCGACCGTATACATCCCGGTGACGCGCGCCGGCGGGGTGTAAAGAATCTCGTTGAGCCTTCCCACCGGCTCCGGGGCGAGCCCGAGGAGAAAATAGAACACGTAGACCAGGAGCAGGCCGACGAAGAACGTCGGGAATGCGGCAGCGACCGAGACCGTCGCACGGCAGAAGTGATCGGCGAGCGAATCGGGCCTGGTGGCCGCCCACACGCCCATTGGGATCGCGACGGCAACGGCAAATACGAGTGCGAAGAAGGTCAGCTCGATCGACGCCGGCAGGCGCTGGATAAGGTCGGTCAACACGGGCTGCCCGGTGGTCAGCGAATTGCCCAGGTTGCCGTGCGCGAGATCGCGAACGTAGTGCAGGAACTGCACCGGCAGGCTCTGATCGAGGCCCAGCTTCGCGCGGATCTGGGCGATCGATTCCGCGTTCGCCGCAGGCCCGGCGAAATATGCAGCCGGGTCACCGGGCAACGCATGGGAGAGCAGGAACGTCACCACAACCACGCCGGCAAGGCTTGGAATTGTTCCGAGCAAACGTTTCCACACGAACTCCACTGGCGCTTCGCCCCTCTCCGCAATCGATCGGCACCGGGGTCTATCCCTAGCAACCAGCGTGCCGCCGCTCGGCAGTGGGCTCCGCGGGTGGCTTGACGGATAATCATCGCCGAGGCGCCGACCGAATCGTATGGAAATGAGGGCGGTTCGGCCGTATACCGGTCCGGTCACCGAGGGATGAGGGATAGTCACGTGCGTTCTTTAGGGGCATGTGGATGACCATCAATCTTCCGTCCTGCTCAAGGACTGCGCAGCGGCCGGCCGGCACCGATGACAACGCACAGGCGTAGATCGCCGCCGCCCCTCCTGGCCGGCGAGCCGAACGGGACGACCGAGCCGGACGCCGCCGCGGCGGATCTGCAGATCGGCGCGCGCGTGCGCTACGCCCGCGTGCTCCGGGGACTGCGCATGCGCGATCTGGCGAAGAAGGTGAATTGCACCGAAAGCATGATCTCGAAGATCGAAGCTAATCGCGTGGTGCCCTCGATTCCGATGCTGCAGAAGATCATCGTCGCGCTGGACCGCAGCATGGCCTCCTTCTTCGGGTTGGAGCTCGACACGCACAAGCTGGTGCAACGGCCCGAGGAGCGTGTGCTGGTCGCGGGCGACGCGCTACGCCGCGGCCACGGCGTCAACTACGAGCGTCTGGTGCCGCCGGCCGCCGGCAACCTGCTGGAAGCCAATATCCACAACATCCGGCCCGGCGGCCACAAGACCGACCCGATCAAGCACCAGGGCGAAGCGGTCGGCTATCTGCTCGAAGGCGAGATCGAGCTTGATATCGACGGGACGACGTATCGGATGTCGGCCGGCGATTCGTTTTTCTTCAAGGCGCATCTGAAGAACGGCTACCGCAATGTCGGCCGCGGCACAGCGCGCCTGCTATGGGTGAACACGCCGCAGGTGCATTGACGCGGCTGCCTCATGCTTCCGGCAGCGCGTTCCCGGTGGCGCCCATCGGCAGCCCGAGCGCACGCTGCCATGCGGCGCCGAACGCAAGGATGGTCGCCTCCTGCAACTCCGGCGCCACGAAGCTGATGCCCTGCGCGAGTCCGTCGGCGCGGAAGCCGTTGGGCACGGCAAGTGCACACATATCGAGCAGATTGACGAAGTTCGTGTAGCTGCCCATCACGGCGTTCAGCGCGATGTTGTCCTGCTCCACTTCGGCAACCCGGAACGTCGTTGGCGTCGTCGGCGTTACCAGCACGTCGATTGTTTCGAAATGACGCAGCAGCGTCCGCTTGTGGCGTGCCAGACGATATTGCGCCTCGAACACGTCAGCGCCGCTGTAACCGCGGCCCCAGCCGACGATGGTGCGCGTCGCGGGGTAGATCTCCGCTTCGTGCAGGTCGAAGAAGCTGCGCAGATTGGCGTAGCGGCGCGCGATGAACGCATCCTCGTACAGCATCTTCGCGACCGCGTGGAACGGACGATAGTCGAGCTCGACACGCGTGCCGCCCATCCGCTCCAGCCGCGCGATCGCGGCGTCGAACAGCCGCTCGACGTCGGCGTCGCCATGAAAGAGTCGCGTCTCCGGCGAGGGCACGCCGAACCGGAACCGACCTGGCATCGGCGAAATCCGCAGATGCGTCGCTTCTGCCTCGGGCCGGGATTGCGGATCGTCGGAGTCGAAGCCGATCAGCACCTGCGTGGCCGCGACGGCATCCTGCACCGTCAGCGTCAGCACCGTGTGGCTCGCGCTCATGCCCGCCCTGGAGCGGCCGCCGAGTGAAATCAGCCCCGGCGTCGGCTTGAGCCCGACGATGTTGTTCAGCGCCGCCGGCACGCGCCCGGACCCCGCCGCGTCGCCGCCGAGCGCGAAGCTCACCAGCCCCGCCGCGACCACCACGCCACCGCCGGAGGTGGAGCCGCCCGAAATGTAGTCGGAATTGAAGACGCAGCGCGGCGCGCCGTAGTCGGTCCGTACGCCGACCAGTCCGACGCCGAACTGGTCCATGTTGTTCTTGCCGATCAGGATCGCCCCGGCGTCGAGCAGCCTGCGCACCGTCGGATCGGTCCGGGTCGCGACGTGCGCGAAGGCGCGGCAGGCTTCCGTGGTCGGCAGCCCCTCGACGTCGAAGCTATCCTTTACGGCCATCGGTAGCCCGAACAGCGGATGCGTTGCCGGCGAGGCGCTTGCCACCAGTCGCTCCGCCGCTGCGATGGCCTTCTCTTCCGGCACGATCAGGGTCCAGGCCGGGTCCGCGCCGCGTGCCATGATCCGCCGGTAGACGGCGGCGACGACTTGGCGCGGCGTGAGCGCACCGGAGCGATATCCCGCCTGCAAGGTCGCGAAGTCCAGACTTCCGGTCAGCGCTGACCACACGATTGCCTCCGCTTGGAGCGATGAGCTGCGGCGTTGCATGTGGCGGGCCAATGGCATCCGGCATAGGGCACATCCGCTGGTCAGGCCGGCGCCGCCGGGGGCGGGGGCAGAGTCCCATGGTGGACCACCGGATGTTCAGCACTTGCCCGCCGGCGGGGCGGTTGATGGCAAGCCCCGCGCTTGCGGCCCTTGACCGGTGAGCCCTTTGTGTCGTCAGCCGCCGGGCGTCCTACCGATTACCTTTGCAGATCAACCGACTACGCTGGCGTTCCCGGCGGGATTCGAACCCACGGCCCCAGGATTAGGAATCCTGTGCTCTATCCTGCTGAGCTACGGGAACTGCCTGCCCACCGTATACCGCGCCGCGCCGCGCGCGTCAGCCGGCGTCGGCGATGCCCTTGACGCCTCGCCTTGCCGCCCCGACCGTGCCGCCATGACCGACCCGCTCGCGCTGCACCGTAGCCTGCTCACGCTCGACAGCCACATCGACATCCCCTGGCCAGGCGGCCCGCCGTTTGCCGCCCAGACCAACCGGCGGGTCGATCTGCCCAAGATGCGCCGCGGCCACCTCGTGGCCGGCTGCTTCGCGGCCTACGTGCCGCAGGGCCGTCGCACCAACGAGGGGCACGAGGCCGCCTTCGCTCGCGCGCTTGCGATGCTGCAGGCCATCCGGGGCATGGCGGGTGCGGAGGCGCGCGTCTGCGAGCGGGCCGCCGACGTCGCCGCCGCCTGGCGGGCTGGTGCCACGGCCATCATCCCCGCGGTCGAGAACGGCTACGTCGTCGGCACCGATCCCGCCCGCCTGCACGCGCTGGCGGAGCGCGGTGCCCGTTATCTCACGCTGACGCACAACGGACACAACGCGCTCGCCGACTCCGCGATACCCCGCCCCGACCTCGGCGACGCTGCCGAGGAGCATGGCGGGCTCTCGCCGTTCGGCCATGCCGCGGTCGCCGAGATGAACCGGCTCGGCATGCTGGTCGATGTCAGCCACGCCTCCAAGGCCGCCATGCTTGCCGCCGCGGCCGCCTCGCGCACGCCGATCGTGGCGAGCCATTCCTGTACCCACGCGCTCTGCCCGCATCCGCGCAACCTCGACGATGCGCAGCTTGATGCCCTGGCCCAGGTCGGCGGCGTGGTGCAGATCACCGCCGTGCCGCAGTTCCTGCGCAGCGGCGGCAAGCCGGAGACCGTCGGCGTCGCCGAATTCGCCGATCACGTCGAATATGCCGTCCGCCGCATCGGGCTTGCGCATGTTGGCATCTCCTCCGACTTCGATGGCGGTGGCGGCATCCTCGGCTGGCGCGACGCGGCCGAGAGCCCCGCGATCACGGCCGAACTGGCCCGCCGCGGCTTCGATGCCGGGGCGCTCGCGGCGCTCTGGGGCGGCAATTTCCTGCGTTTGCTCGAGGTCGCCGAACAAGGTGCCGCGTAGAGGGGGAGCGTTCTTTGCGCACGATCAGGTTCAATGATGGCCGGACGGCGCCCGTGATCGGGCAGGGCACGTGGCACATGGGCGAGCACGGTCGCCGGCGCATCGAGGCCGACGCGCTCCGGCTCGGGCTCGATCTCGGCATGACGCTGATCGACACGGCCGAGATGTACGCGGATGGCGGCGCGGAGGAGGTGGTGGCGGAGGCGATCGAGGGGCGCCGGGACGAGGTCTTCATCGTCACCAAAGCCTATCCCCACAATGCCGGGCGCGATTCGCTGCCGGCCGCCTGCACGCGCAGCCTGCGGCGGCTCCGCACCGATCGCATCGACCTCTACCTCCTGCACTGGCGCGGCAGCATCCCGTTCGCGGAAACCGTCGATGCGTTCGAGGCGCTGCGTGCCGCCGGAAAGATCCGCGCCTGGGGCGTGTCGAACCTGGACGAACAGGAACTGGACGAGATCGCAGCCATCGCCGGCGGGGCGAATTGCGCCACCGACCAGGTTCTCTACAATCCGGAGGCGCGGGGCATCGAGTTTTCGCTGCTGCCTTGGTGCGCGGCGCACGCCATGCCGGTGATGGCATACACCCCGCTGGGGCAGGCCGGGCGGCTGCTGCGCGCGCCGGCGCTGGCGCAGGTCGCGGCGCGGCATCGCGCCACGTCCGCGCAGGTCGCGCTCGCCTGGGCGCTGCGGCACCCGCATGTGCTCGCCATCCCGAAGGCGTCGGACGCTGTCCATGTACGCGAAAACGCAGCGGCGGCGGCGCTGCGCCTCGACGACGCCGACCTCGCCGCAATCGACGCGGCCTTCCCGCCCCCGCGACGGCGCCAGCGCTTGCAGATGCTTTGAGGGGGGTGCACCATCTTGACGGCGCGCAAGTATCGCTTCCAGGCGAGGCAATGCGTTGCGGCAAGCGCCGGGGGATCAGGGAGAATGCGCGATGTCGGATGACCAAAAGATGCCGCATCTTCGCAAGTTGCGGGCGCAGCTTGCCGCCGGAACGATGAGCCGGCGCGAGTTCGTGCGCTTTGCCACCCTCATCGGCATCGCCGTGCCGTCGGCCTATGCGATGGCCAGGCTCGATTTCCTGCCCCGCGCGCGTGCGGCCGACATGCCTGCGGGCGGCACGCTGCGCGTCGGCACGCGGGTGAAGGACCTCAAGACGCCGCACACCTATTCCTGGGGTGCCTATGACAGCAACGTCTCGCGCCAGGTCGTCGAGTATCTGACGCTCACCGACGAGCACAACGTCACCCACCCCTATCTGCTGGAGAAGTGGGACGTCAGCCAGGACCTGAAGACCTGGACGCTGAACATCCGCAAGGGCGTGAAGTGGCACAACGGGCAGCGATTTCACCGCCGATGACGTCGTGTGGAACCTCAAGCAGATCACCGATCCCGCGGTCGGCTCCTCCTTCGTCGGCCTGGTGAAGGGCTATCTGATGAAGGACGGGAAGGGCGCCGACGGCAAGACCACCACCGGTGCTGTGGGACGCGAACGCGATCGAGAAGGTGGACGGCCACACCGTGCGGCTGAACTGCAAGGAGCCGCAGATCTCGGTGCCCGAGCATCTCTTCCACTATCCGGCGGCGATGCTCGTCTCCGGCGGAAAAGGGCGTGTTCCAGCCGGGAGCGCAGGGCACCGGCCCGTTCGAACTGGTGTCAGGCGGACACCGGCAAGCTGGCGGTCGCTGCGCAGGGTCGAAGGCGTACTGGGGCGAGGCCGCGCATCTCGACGCGATCGAGTTCAGTCGACATGGGCGACGATCCCGCGGCGGCGATCGCGGCGCTGGCGTCGCGGCAGATCCACGGCCTGATGTTCGCCGATCCGCTGCAGTACGATGCGCTGAAGGCGATGCCGCATCTTGCAGCTCTATCAGGTCGCAGACGCGCCGAGACGGCGGTGTTGCGCATGCAAGGTCACCGAGAAGCCGTTCGACGATCCGCGCGTGCGCAAGGCGATGAGGCTCGGGCTGAACCCTGCGCCGATCATGGAGGTGGCGCTGCGCGGCATCGGCGCGGCGGGACAGCACTCGCATTGTCGCCCGGCGCAGCCCGACTACCCAGCCGATCCCGGCGCTCGGCGCGCATCGTCGACGGCGGCGAAAAAGCTGCTGGCCGAGGCCGGCTATCCGAACGGCTTCGAGACCACGCTCTATGTGCCGAACGACCTGCCGTGGATCCCGGCGCAGGCGCAGGCGGCGGCCGAGCAGTGGAAGCAGATCGGCGTGACCGTGAAGCTGAACGTCATGCCCGGCGCCCAGTACCTGGGACGTCTGGACCAAGGTGCCGTTCGGCGCGACCATCTGGTATCACCGGCCGCTCGCGATGATGATCCTGGGCCTGGGCTATCGCACCGGCGTGCCGTGGAACGAGAGCGGCTATTCGAACCCGAAGTTCGATGCGATCCTGACGCAGGCGGAGGGAACGCTCGACATGGGCAAGCGCCGCGCGATGATGGGCGAGCTCGAGCAGATCATGCAGGAAGACGGGCCGATCGCGCAGCCGCTGTTCCGCAACAACTTCACCTTCTACGACAAGGTGGTGCTCGGCGCCGGTATCCATCCTTCGAGCTACTTCTTCGGCAACCAGCTCGCGCTGCAGAAGGGCTAGGCAACACGCGCCGCCGGCGGCTGCATGACCCGGTACATCCTGCGCCGCACGCTGGAGATGCTGGTGACCCTGCTGGTGGCGTCGTTCCTCGTGTTCGTGGTCACGGAGTTCTCGCCCGGCAACGTCGCGCGCAAGACGCTGGGTCCTTCGCGCTCCAGGAGCAGGTCGATCTCCTCTACAAGAGCTGCACCTGAACGATCCGCTGCTGGTGCGCTACGGCCGCTGGGTCGGCGTGCTCACCGGGCTGCAGGCTGACCCGCTGCAGGACCCGGCCCTGGGCCTCGACTTCAAGGATCCGCGTGGCGCCCGCTATTTCGGCAATTTCGGCTACTCGACGCTGTACAAGGCGCCGGTGAACGACGTGCTGTGGGACCGGCTCGGCAACACCGCACTGCTCGCCGGCCTGGCGTTCGCCGTCATCGTGCCGCTGTCGCTGCTGCTCGGCGTGATGGCCGGAATGCGGGCCGGCAGCGTGCTGGATCGCGTAATTTCGACGCTCGCGATCGTCATGACGTCGATGCCCGAATTCGCGCTCGGCGTGCATGCTGGTCGCGGTGTTCGTCGTCTGCGCTCGGCGTGCTGCCCGGCACCAGCCCGCTCGATCCCAACGCCGGCTGGTCGATCGCCGCACAGCTCGTGCTGCCGGTGGCGGTGCTGGCGATCTACGATGCCGGCTACGTCGCGCGCATCGTGCGCGCGTCGATGGCCGAGGTCATGGCGCGGCCCTATCGTGCGCACCGCGGTGCTGAAGGGCCTGCCGCGGCGCACGGTCATCGTGCGCCATGCGCTGCGCAACGCGCATGATCGCGCCGTTCACGGTGATCCTGCTGCAGATCAACTGGCTGATCGGCGGCGTGGTGGTGACCGAGCTGGTGTTCGCCTATCCCGGGTTCGGTCGCATGCTGCTCGACGCCTCGTTGTTCGGCGATATTTCGCTCATCGAGGCGGCGACGCTGGTGGCCCTGCTCGTCGCCACCGCGACGCAGCTTCTGAGCGATGTCGGCTACCGTGTGCTCGACCCGCAGGCCGGCGTGATCGTCACGGCCTCCTGGTCGGCGCCGAGGAGTCTCGCCGAGCCGGCCGCCGGCCGGGGCTGCTGCGCCGACTGCCGAGCTCCGGCGTGGCGATGGTGGGGCTGGCGTTGGTCGCTGTTCTGGGTGGTGCTGGCGCTGCTCGCGCCAGTGCTGCCGCTCGCCGATCGCCAACGCGCAGGACTACCCGCGATGGCCCATCCGGGTCCGAGCGCGCAGCATCTGGCTCGGCGTCGATCCGCTCGGGCGCGACATGCTGTCGCGCCTGATCTGGGGCGGGCGCACGGTGCTGGCGGTGGCGCCGGTCGCGGTGCTCACCGCCTATGCGGTCGGCATGCGCGATGGGCCTGCTCGCCGGCTACTATCGCGGCTGGGTCGATGTGGTCGATCAGCCGCGTCTCCGACGTCATCCTCTCGCTTTCCCGTCGTCGTGCTCTACGTGATCCTGATCGCCAATATCGGCCCTCGGCGCTGAACATCGTGGTCGCCGTGGTGCTGGCATCCGCGCCCGGCATCGCGCGCATCGTGCGCGGCCTGGTGCTCTCGCTGATGCATCAGGAGTTCGTCGCCGCCGCCTATCTGCGGCGCGAGACGCGACCTGTACATCATGCTGGTCGAAGCTGCTGCCGAACTGCCGCGGCGCCGCTGATCACCGATTTCTGCCTGCGCCTCGGCTACACCACGATCACCATCGGCACGCTCGGCTTCCTCGGCCTCGGCCTGCCGCCGCCCGATCCCGGACTGGGGCGGCATGGTGAAGCAGGCGACGTCGATGCTCACCGTGTTCCCGCACATGGCGCTGCTATCCGGCGCTTCGCGATCGTCCGCTGATGCTCGGCTTCAACCTGCTGGCCGACGGGCTCACCGAACTTTCGCATGTCGGACTGAGGCCGATGGCGCTGCTCGCCATCCGTAACCTGTCGCGTGGAATACACGCACGTCGCGCGGGACGCATGGTGGCGATTCCCGACTTCTCGCTGGAGATCGACGCGGGTGAGAGCGTTCGGCCTGGTGGGCAAATCCGGCTGCGGCAAATCGACGCTGCTGATGGCGATCATGGGCTATCTCGGCCGCAACGGCGTCATCACGCGCGGGCAGCATCCTGTTCGAGGGCCGCGATCTGGTCACGCACGGACGGAGAGGCGCTGCGGCGCATCCGCGGGTCGCGCATCGCGATCGTCTATCAGGAGCCGGCGACGGCGCTCAATCCGAGCATGACGATCGGCCGCCAGTTGATGGAGGTGCCGCGTCGCGCACGGCGGCGCTCGCGGCGCCGAGGCGCGGCGAGCGCGCGGCCCGGATGCTGGCCGATGTGCATCTGCCCGATGCCGAGAGCGTCATGCGCCGCTACCCGCACCAGCTCTCCGGCGGCCAGAAACAGCGCGTCGTGATCGCGATGGCGCTGCTCGCCAATCCTGCGCTGCTGCTGCTCGACGAGCCGACGACGGGGCTCGATGTGACGGTCGAGGCGGCGGTGCTCGATCTGATCAACGAACTGCGGCAGCAAATACCGCACGGCGCTGTTCTACATCTCGCACAATCTCGGCGTGATCGCGCAGGTCTGCGAGCGGATCGGCGTGATGTACGCCGGCGAACTGGTGGAGGAGGCGCCGGCCGATGCGTTGTTCGCGCAGCCGCGGCATCCTTACACGCGCGGCCTGCTCGCCTCGCTGCCGCGCATGGGCGCAGACAAGCGCTGCGCGCCCGCTGGTGCCGATCCCGGGCGTGCGTGCCGGGCGCCGGCGCAGCGCCCGAGAGCTGCGGCTTCCTTACCCGCTGCGCGCATGCGCGCGCCCGGCATTTGCGCACGTGCGGCCGGTGCCGATGCTCGCGGCCGCATCGGACCAGCACGTGCGCTGCGCGCGCTGGGCCGAGGAGCTACCAGCGCCGGCGATCGCCGCCGCGCCGGCGCATGACCAACCAGCCGGTGCCCGGTGATGCGACGGTGTCATGGAGGCGCACGACCTCACCCGCGTGTTCCCGATCGGGCGAGCGGCGGTTGATGGCCAACGACCGGCTGGAACTGCACGGCGCAGCGCGGACACGTCCTCGCGATCGTCGGCGAATCCGGCTCCGGCAAGACGACGTTCGCGCAGGTGCTGGCCGGGCTCGACACGGCGACCGGCGGCAGGCTGCGGGTGCTCGGCGCGGAGGTTGCACACCGGCCGGTGCGCCGCGCGCAGCGCCGCGCAAGTCGCCGCCATTCAGATGGTGTTCCAGAACCCGGACGGCACGTTGAACCCGTCGCACCGCGGTCGGCTGGCCGCTCGCGCGCAGCCTGCGCAAGTTCGGCATCGCGCCGCACGCGGCGGGACGTCGAGGCGCGCGTCGCGGAGCTGCTGCGAGATGGTGCGCCTGCCGGCCTCGGTGCGCCACGCGCTGCCGCGCCAGCTTTCCGGCGGGCAGAAGCAGCGCATCGCGATCGCGCGCGCGTTCGCCGGCAATCCGCAACTGCTGGTTGCCGACGAGCCGGTGTCGGCGCTCGACGTCTCGGTGCAGGCGGCGGTGATCAACCTGCTGCTGCGCATCCAGGCCGAGCACCATACGACGATGGTGTTCATCAGCCACGATCTCGGCCTGGTGCGCTACATCGCCGACGAGGTCGTGGTGATGTATCTCGGGGCAGGTGATGGAGGCGGGGCCGGTCGCCGCGCTGTTCGACCCGCCCTATCACCCCTACACCGAGGCGCTGCTTTCCGCCGTGCCGGTGCCCGACCCGACGATCCGGACCGCGCGCATCCGGCTGGACGGCGAAATCCCGAGCCCGCTGAGTGTGCCGAAGCCGGGCTGCCGCTTCGCCACCCGCTGTCCGCGCAAGCTGGGGCGCGTGTGCGATGACACATCGCCGCCGCCGCGCGCGGCCGGCGCCGGGCACGTGATCTTACTGCCACATCCCGCTCGACGATCTGCGCGCGGTCGAGCCGGTGTTCCGCAGCGCGTCCTGAAGTCAGGAGGAGCGATGTCCGCGCCCACCCGCCACACCAGCCGCATCCTTGCCAGCGCGGGCGCCGCACCGCAGGCCGATGCGCGTCCGGCCGCGCCGGTCGAAGCGGCGCTCATGCAGCGCATGGCGGCGATCGACCAGGACCGGCTGCTGCGCTACCGCCTCGATCGCCTGCGTGCGGAGCTGCGCCGTCGCGACTATGCCGGCGCGGTGCTCTCCGACCCCATGAACCTGCGCTACGCGACCGGCACGCGCAACATGGCGGTCTGGAGCATGCACGCGCCCGGCCGCTATGCGTTCGTGGCGACCGAAGGGCCGGTGATCCTGTTCGAATACACCTCCTCCCGCCATGTCACCGCCGCTTCGCCGATCGTCGACGAGGTGCGGCCCTGCACGCCGTGGTTCTATTTCCTCGCCGGCTCCCGCACCGAGGAGAAGGCGCATCGCTGGGCGGACGAGATCGCCGACCTCCTGCGCCAGTATGGCGGGAACAACCGCCGCCTCGCGGTCGATCGCTGCGACCCGCTGGGCACGCTGCGCCTGCTGTCGCACGGCGTGCAGCTCTTCGACGTGCAGGAGGCGGCCGAGCAGGCGCGCATGGTCAAATCGGCCGAGGAGATCGCGTGCCTGCAGGCGGCGATGGATGTCTGCGACGTGGCGATCGAGCGGATGCGCGCCGCGCTCGTGCCCGGCATCACCGAGAACCAGCTCTGGTCGCTGCTGCACGAGACGAACATCGCGCATGGCGGCGAGTGGATCGAGTGCCGGCTGCTCGCCTCGGGCCCGCGCACCAATCCGTGGTTCCAGGAATCCGGCGACCGCGTGATCCAGCCTGGCGACATCGTCGGCTTCGACACCGACATGGTGGGGCCGTTCGGCTATCTCGCCGACATCTCGCGCAGCTATGTCTGCCCGGGCGGGAAGCCGACCGACCGGCATCGCCGGCTCTACGACCTCGCGCAGTCGCAGATCCTGCACAACATGGAACTCCTGCGTCCCGGCCTCGAGCTTCCGCGAGTTCGCCGAGCAATGCTGGCCGGTGCCCGAGGCGTTCGTGCCGAACCGCTACATGATGATGCTGCACGGCTGCGGCTTCGTGGACGAGTACCCGTCCGTCGCCTACGTCGCGGACTGGGAGGACTGGGGCTATGACGGCATGTTCGAGGAGAACATGGTGGTCTCGGTCGAGAGCTATATCGGCGAGGTCGGCGGGCCGGACGGCATCAAGCTGGAGCAGCAGGTGGTGATCGGGGCGGGCGGCGCCCGGCCGCTCTCGCGCACGCCGCTGTTCGACGCGATCGTGCCGTGATCCTTATCGACGCCGCGACCGTCGAGCGGCTGCTCGATCTTCCCTCGCTGATCGAGGCGATGCGCGCGGGGCATCGCGCCGGCGTGGACGCCTATGGCCGCATGCTGATGGAGGTGGCGCCGGACGCGCTGCTGGCGATGGGGGCGTGGCAGCGGGGGGCCGCGTTCGGCGTGAAGCTGGCCAGCGTGTTTCCCGGCAACGCGGCGCAGAACATGCCGAACATCGCCTCGGTCTACGTGCTGTTCGACGGCAAGAACGGCACGCCGGCCGCGGTGATGGACGCGACGCCGCTCACGCTGCGCAAGACCGCCGCCAACTCCGCCCTCGCCAGCCGACTATCTTGCCCGGCGCGACGCGCGGACGCTGCTGATGCTGGGCGCGGGCGCGCAGGCGCCGTGGCAGATCGCCGCGCATCGCGTCGTGCGGCCGGGAATCGCGCGCGTGCTGGTCTGGAACCGCACGCCGGCGCGCGCCGCGGCGCTGGCCGCCGCCATCCCGGACGCCGAAGCGGTGACCGACCTCGCCGCCGCGGTCGCACGCGCCGACATCGTCTGTTGCGCGACCGCGGCGACGGCGCCGGTTCTGCGCGGCGAATGGCTCGCTCCCGGCACGCATGTGGATCTGGTCGGCGGCTATACGCCTTCGATGCGCGAGGCGGACGACGCGGCGGTGCGCCGCGCCCGTGTCTTCGTCGACACCCGGCGCTTCACGCTGCACGACGCCGGCGACATTTCCCAGCCGCTCGCCGCCGGCCTGCTCGCGGAGGACGCCATCACCGACCTGTTCGAGCTGGTACGCGGCGCGCCCGGGCGGCGGGACGCGGCGGAGATCACCCTGTTCAAGAATGCCGGCGGCGGGCACCTCGACTTGATGGCGGCGCGGCTGGTGGCGGCGCGGGCCGGGTTGCACCTTTGATGCCAGAGCGCTACAAAAAGGTGCAACCCGGAGGCCGGCATGGGTGCAACCACGCTCGGGGTGAAGGTCGATGAGGCGCTGCGCGCCCGCCTCCGCGCCGCCGCCGAGCGCTCCGGCCGCACGCCGCACTGGCTGATCAAGCAGGGCCTGCTCGCCCTGCTCGAACGGATCGAGCGTGGCGAGACCCTCGCCGACCCCGGACCGTCCGACACGCCGACGCCCTTCCTGGCCTTCGCCCATGAGGTGCGGCCGCAATCGGTCCTGCGCGCCGCCATCACCGCCGCCTATCGCCGGCCGGAAGAGGAGTGCGTGCCCCTCCTGCTGCCGGCGGCCGCGCTGCCGCAAGCGGCCGAGGCCCGAGCGCGGGCTCTCGCCATGCGGCTGGTCGAGGCGTTGCGCGGCCAAGCAGCGCGGCGGCGGGGTCGAGGGGCTGATGCACGAGTTCTCGCTGTCGAGCAACGAGGGCGTCGCGCTGATGTGCCTCGCCGAGGCGCTGCTGCGCATTCCCGACCGGCCGACGCGCGATGCCCTGATTCGCGACAAGATCGCGCAGCGGCGACTGGCACGCGCATCTCGGGCGCAGCCGCTCGCTGTTCGTCAATGCCGCGACCTGGGGGCTGATGCTCACCGGCCGGCTGGTCGCGACGCAGAGCGAGGCGCGGACTCGCCCACGCGCTCGCCCGCCTGATCGGCCGCGGCGGCGAGCCGCTGATCCGCCGCGGCGTCGATCTCGCGATGCGGCTGATGGGCGAGCAGTTCGTCTGCGGCCAGACCATCGGCGAGGCGCTGGCCAACGCGCGCGCCATGGAGGCGCGGGGATTCCGCTATTCCTACGACATGCTCGGCGAGGCGGCGATGACGGCGGCCGATGCGCAGCGCTACTTCGCCGCCTACGAGCGGGCGATCCATGCCATCGGCACCGCCGCGGCCGGGCGCGGCATCCACGACGGCCCCGGCATCTCGATAAAGCTCTCGGCGCTGCATCCGCGCTACAGCCGCGCGCAGGCGGAGCGCGTGATGGCCGAGCTGCTGCCGCGGCTGCAGGCGCTGGCGGCCGTCGCGCGCGGCTACGACATCGGCCTCAATATCGACGCCGAGGAGGCCGACCGGCTGGAACTCTCGCTCGACCTGCTCGAGCGGCTCTGCGCCGATCCGGCGCTCGCCGGCTGGGACGGCATCGGCTTCGTGGTGCAGGCCTACCAGAAGCGCGCCCTGTACGTGATCGACTGGCTGGTCGAGCTGGCGCGGCGCAGCGGGCATCGGCTGATGGTGCGGCTGGTCAAGGGCGCCTACTGGGACGCCGAGATCAAGCGCGCGCAGGTCGACGGGCTGGAAGGCTTTCCCGTCTTCACGCGCAAGGTGCACACCGATGTCTGCCTACATCGCCTGCGCGCGCCGGCTGCTCGCCGCGCCCGACGCGGTGTTCCCGCAATTCGCGACCCACAACGCGCACACGCTCGGCCGCGATCTACGAGATGGCGGGCGATGGCTTCGCGCCGGCCAGTACGAGTTCCAGTGCCTGCACGGCATGGGCGAGCCGCTCTACGAGGCAGTCGTCGGGCCGGAGAAGCTCGAACCGCCCGTGCCGCATCTACGCGCCGGTCGGCACGCACGAGACGCTGCTGGCCTATCTCGTGCGCCGGCTGCTGGAGAACGGCGCCAACACCTCCTTCGTCAACCGCATCGCCGATCCGGCGATCACCGCTCGACGAGCTGGTCGCCGATCCGGTGGCGGCGCGCTGCGGCCGTCGAGCCGCTCGGCGCGCCGCATGCAAAGATCGCGCTGCCGCGCGGCGCTGTTCGGCGCCGCGCGGGTGAATTCGGCGGGCGTCGATTTCTCCAACGAGCAGCGACTGGCCTCGCTCGCCGCCGTCGCTGCTGCGCTCGGCGCAGGCAGCGCGCGGCACGCTGGGCAACAGGCCGACGCGAGCCGCGGCGCCGCGCAGGTGCGCAATCCGGCCGACGCGGCGCGACGTCGTCGGCCACGTGGCGGAAGCCGGCGCGCCGAGATCGACGCGGCCGTCGCCGCCGCCGACTCGCGAGGGCGCCGTGTGGCAGGCGACGCCGCCGGCCGAGCGCGCCGCCTGCCTGCTGCGCGCGGCCGACCTGATCGAGGCGGCGGGTGCCGCGCTGATCGCGGCTCATCGTGCGCGAAGCCGGGCAAGACCATGCCGAACGCGGTGGGCGAGGTGCGCGAGGCGGTGGACTTCCTGCGCTACTACGCCGCACAGATCCGCGGCGGTTTCCCGATGCACGCGGCCGCTCGGCCCGGTCGCCTGCATCAGCCCGTGGAATTTTCCGCTGGCGATCTTCATCGGCCAGATCGCGGCGCGCGCTCGCCGCCGGCAATCCGGTGCTCGCCAAGCCGGCCGAGGAGACGCCGCTGATCGCGGCGCAGGCGGTGCGGCTGCTGCATGCGGCCGGCGTGCCGCCGGCGGCGCTGCAGCTGCTGCCCGGCGACGGGCGCGTCGGGGCGCGGCTGGTCGCCGATGCGCGCGTGCGCGGCGTGATGTTCACCGGCTCGACCGAGGTCGCGCGGCTGATCGCCGCGCAGCCTCGCCGAGCGGCTCGATCCGCACGGCCAGCCCATTCCGCTGATCGCGGAGACCGGCGGGCAGAACGCGATGATCGTCGATTCCTCCGGCGCTGCCCGAGCAGGTCGTCGCCGACGCGATCACCTCCGCCTTCGACTCCGCCGGCCAGCGCTGCTCGGCGCTGCGCGTGCTCTGCCTGCAGGAGGAGGTGGCCGACCGCATGCTCGCCATGCTGCGGGGTGCTGCGGCAGAGCTTCGCATCGGCAATCCCGACCGGCTCGCCACCGATGTCGGGCCGGTGATCACGGCCGAGGCGCAGGCGACGCTCGCTGCGCATATCGCGGCGATGCGGGCGCGCGGCCGCCGTGTGCACCAGGCGGCGCTGCCGGCGGCGGCCGAGCATGGCAGCTTCGTCGCGCCCGCGATCATCGAAATCGAGAGCATGGCGGACCTGACCGGCGAAGTGTTCGGGCCGGTGCTGCATGTGCTGCGCTATCGCGCGCGAGGCGCTGGACGCGCTGCTGAAGGACGATCGCGGCGACCGGCTACGCGCTGACCTTCGGCGTGCATTCGCCGCATCGACGAAACCATCGCTGCCGCTCGCCGAGCGGGCGCCGGCGGGCAACATCTACGTCAACCGCAACCTCATCGGCGCCGTGGTCGGGCGTGCAGCCGTTCGGGGGCCACGGCCTGTCCGGCACCGGCCCGAAGGCCGGCGGGCCGCTCATGCTGCGCCGGCTCGCGGCCGTCGACGCGACGGTACCGCCGCTCGATGCCGCCGCGTCCGAAGAACTGCTGCATCCCGCGCGCGCGTTCGCCGATCTGCTGGAGCAGCGGGGCGCGGCGGGGGCGGCGGCGCAGGTTCGGGCGATGATCGCGCGCAGCCGCGTCGGCGCCGCGGTCGAGCTGCCCGGCCCGGTGGGCGAGCGCAACGTCTATGCGCTGCATCCACGTGGCACCGTGATCTGCATCGCGAGCAACCCGTTCGCGATGGCCTGCCAGGTCGGCGCGGCGCTCGCCTGCGGGAACACCGCGGAAGTGCTGCCTCCCGCCGGCGGCGACGCGCTGCTCGTGCGCCTGCCGGAGGTGCTGCGCGGGCCCATTCGCCTGATCGCGACGCCGGAGGAGGCGCGCGGTGCGGTCGCGCTCTATGAAGGCGATGCCGACGCGCTGCTGCACTGGCAGCGCGTGTTTGCCGCACGCGAGGGCGCGATCGTGCCGTTCCTTTCCGTCCCGCGTGGTGTGCTCGCCACGGGTGCGGCGTATGATCTGACGTGGCTGCTCGAAGAGCGCTCCGTGAGCAACAACACCGCCGCGGCCGGCGGCAACGCCAGCCTGATGACCATCGGTTGAGGGAAGGACATCCAAGCCATGCCCACCATCGCCTGCCTGCACACCGTCGAGAGCAATGTCGCCCTGTTCTCCGCCACCTGCCCGCCCGGCCTCCGCCTCACGCACACGCTGCGCCCCGACCTGCTGGCCGGCGCCGGCGAGCCGGGCGGGCGCGACGCCGCGCTGGCGGCCACCGCGGCGGCGCTGCAGGCGCTGGCGAGTGGCGCCGATGCGGTGCTGCTGACCTGCTCGACGGTGGGGCCGGCGGCGAGCGTGGCGGCGCAGCGCGCCGATGTGCCGGTGATCCGCGCCGACCGTGCACTCGCGGATGCCGCGACCGCCGCGGGGGGAACGGTGGTGGTGCTGTGCGCCGCGCCGACCACGCTCGGGCCGACCGGCGAACTGTTCGAGGAGAGCGCTGCCCGCACTCGGGCGCGCGTCGATTTGCGGCTGGTGGAGGGTGCCTGGGAGGCTTTCCGCGCCGGCGACGTCGGCGCCTACCACCGCCGCATCGCCGCGGCGGCGGACGGCGCGTTTGCCGAAGGCATCGCGACCGTCGCCCTCGCGCAGGCTTCGATGAGCGGTGCCGCCGAGCTCGCTCGCCTGGGAAAGCCGCTGACGGTGCCGGCAACCTCGCTAGACGCGCTCGCCCGCCGTTTCGGCGAGTAGCTGCACCGCGCGCCGCGGATAGGGGTCGAGCCCTGCGCCGCCCGCGCGCAGGTGCGCGACGATTGTGGCGCGCATATGCGGCTCCCAGAATTTCTGCAGATGATCGGCGATGCCGGCCACGGCGCGCGCTTCGCCCTGAGCCGCGAAGAACTTGCCGATCTGGTTCGCCATGTAGACGAGCTTGGCTTCAGGCGACATGCGCCTCCCTCTTCTCCACGATCCTGTGACCGCCGCAGAACACCTCGAACCCGTCGTTGCGGGCGATGGCGATCAGCGTCATGCCCGCCGCCTCGGCCAGCCGCAGCGCATGCGCCGTCGGCGCCGACACCGCGACCATGACCGGCGCGCCGAGCATGGCGGCCTTCTGCACCATCTCGATCGAAACCCGGCTCGTGAGCAGCAGCAGCCCCGCCTCCGCACTCACGCCGGCATGCGCGGCGGCGCCCAGCAGCTTGTCGAGTGCGTTGTGCCGGCCGACATCCTCACGCAGTAGCCGCACGCCCTGGCCCGGCTCCCAGAGTGCGGCGCCGTGCACGGCGCGCGTGGCGCGGTTGAGCACCTGCAACGGCTCGATCGCGCGTAGCGCTTCGGCGATCTCGGCGGCGTCGAATGAGTGCCCCGCCGGCACCGGCCGCGGTGCGCGCACGGCCTCGGCCAGACTGTCGATGCCACAGAGGCCGCAGCCGGTCGGCCCGGCCACGCGCCGGCGTCGCGCCGTCAGCGCCGCGAGCCGCGGCGCCGCCAGTTCCATGCGCAACTCGATGCCGCGCGCATGTTCGAGAACGTCCAGCGACGCAATTTCATCGGGTTGGCCGATGATGCCTTCGCTGAGCGCGAAGCCGAGCGCGAAATCCGCGAGGTCGGCGGGCGTCGCCATCATCACCGCGTAGGTTTCGCGGTTGAACGTGAGCGCGATCGCCGTCTCCTCGGGGATACTGCGCGGGCCGTTTGCGGCGGGTGCGCCGTGGCGCCAGACCGCAGGCCGCACCATCCGGAACGGCGGCACGTTCATGGAGCACCCGGAGGTTGCGTGCCGACGAGCCGCGCGTCCAGCCAGCGCAGAAATTCCGGCGCAGTCATGCCCGCCGGGCGCGCGAGACCCGGCTCGAGCCGGTGCAGCGCCGCCTCACAATCCCGCAGGTGAGCACGGGCAAAGCGGGCGATGTCGCGGCGCGCCGCCGCGACCGCCGTCGTCGGCTCGTCGCGCGCGAAGGCGGCGACCGCATCGGCGAGCGTGGGGCCGAAAAGCGAAAAATCCTGGTGCAGATAAGCACCGAGCAGATGCGCCAGGTCGGGATAGGCTTCCGCGAGGTCCGTTCGCATGGCGCCGCCTCACAGCTCGGGAAATGCGGTGAGGACGAGATAGCGCGCCGCCTCGTGCGGCGTCCGGCGGAGAATCACGCGCAGCCGTGAGGCGGGCATCGGCCGCGCCGCGCCGCGCGCCATCACACGGCCCACGGTGCGCCCGGTGTCGTAGTCGATACGCTTCATCCGTCGCGATCCATAGCCTGCGAGCCAGTCGGCAATGTCCGCCGCGTGCGCTGCCAGCGCCGCGCCCACGGCCGCTTCGGCCGTCGCGAGATCATCGAAGGAACTGGCATAGGCGATCTCCGGCTCCGCGGCGAGCCGTTGGCGCAGCGCCGCGTCGCTCTGCCCGACATGCCGCGCGATCGTGTGGCCGCCGCGCGCCTCCTGCGCCCGCAGGTCTGCCGGCGGCGCCGCTTCGGTCCACGCGCCCGCGAAGAGCGCCAGCAGCAGAGTCGCGACCGTGGCGCCGCGGCGCCAGGCCGCGATGCCGGCTCTCAATCCGCGGCGTCCGCCAGAATCCGCCGGCTCGCGTGCGCGTGCTCCTCATAGCGTGTCTGCCATTCGGTGGGGCCGTTGGACGGCGTCACCTGCACCGCCGTCACCTTGTATTCGGGACAGTTGGTCGCCCAGTCGGAAAACTCGGTCGTGACGACGTTCGCCTGCGTCGCAGGATGATGGAAGGTGGTGTAGACGACGCCCGGGGCGACGCGGTCGGTCACCAGTGCGCGCAGCGCGGTCGCGCCGGCGCGGCTCGTGAGACGCACCCAGTCGCCGCTGCGCACGCCGCGCGCTTCGGCGTCGGCGGGATGAATCTCGAGCCGGTCTTCCGGATGCCACACGACATTGGCCGTCCGCCGCGTCTGGGCGCCGACGTTGTATTGCGAGAGAATGCGTCCGGTCGTGAGCAGAAGCGGGAACTTTCGCGGTGCTGCGCTCGTCGGTCGGCTGGTACTCGGTCAGCACGAACCGGCCGCTGCCGCGCACGAAGCGCTCGATATGCATCACCGGCGTGCCGGCCGGCGCCTGCTCGTTGCACGGCCACTGCACCGAGCCCAGCTCATCCAGCTTCTTGAACGAGACCCCGGCGAAGGTCGGCGTCAGGCGCGCGATTTCGTCCATGATCTCGGAGGGATCGCGGTAGTTCATCTCGAATCCCATCGCACGGGCGATGGCGATGGTGACCTCCCAATCCGCGAGGCCGGCGCGCGGCGCCATCACGCGGCGGATGCGCTGAATGCGCCGCTCGGCGTTGGTGAACGTGCCCTCGCGTTCCAGGAAGGTCGAGCCGGGCAGGAAGACATGCGCGTAGTTGGCGGTCTCGTTGAGGAACAGGTCCTGCACGACGAGGCATTCCATCGCCGCGAGGCCGGCGGCGACGTGCTGCGTGTCCGGGTCGGATTGCAGGATGTCCTCGCCTTGGACGTAAAGTCCCTTGAACCGGCCGCCGATCGCCGCGTCGAACATGTTCGGGATGCGCAGGCCGGGCTCCGCGTCGAGCTTGCGGCCCCAGTCAGTCTCGAACAGCGAACGCGCGACCGCATCGCTGATGTGGCGATAGCCCGAGAACTCGTGCGGGAAGCTGCCCATGTCGCACGAGCCCTGGACGTTGTTCTGTCCGCGCAGCGGGTTCACGCCGACGCCGGGCCGGCCGATATTGCCGGTTGCCATGGCGAGATTGGCGATCGCCATGACGGTGGTCGTGCCCTGGCTGTGCTCGGTCACGCCAAGCCCGTAATAGATCGCCGCATTGCCGCCGGTGGCGTAGAGCCGTGCCGCCGCCACGATGGCCTCGGCGGGGACACCGGCGATGCCAGCCACCTCCGCCGGGCTGTTGCGCGGCTCGGCGACGAAGGCGGCCCATTCGCTGAACGCGTCCCAGTCGCAGCGCTCGCGCAGGAACGCCTCGTTCACGAGACCCTCGGTGACGATCACGTGGGCAAGCGCGTTCAGCACGGCAACGTTCGTGCCGGGGCGCAGCGGCAGGTGGTGCTGCGCCGTGACATGCGGCGTGCGCACGAGGTCGATCCGCCGCGGGTCGATGACGATCAGCTTCGCCCCCGCGCGCAGCCGTCGCTTCATGCGCGAGGCGAACACCGGGTGGCCGTCGGTCGGGTTGGCGCCGATCACCATGATGACGTCGGCGTGGTCTACGGAGTCGAAATCCTGCGTGCCGGCCGAGGTCCCGAACGTGGTCTTGAGCCCGTAGCCGGTTGGTGAGTGGCACACGCGCGCGCAGGTATCGACGTTGTTGTTGCCGAAGCCGGCGCGCACCAGCTTCTGCACCAGATAGGTTTCCTCGTTGGTGCAGCGCGAGGAGGTGATGCCGCCGATCGCATCCTTCCCATACTGCGCCTGCAGCCGCTTGAATTCGCTGGCGACGCGGCCGATCGCCTCGTCCCACGAAACCTCGCGCCACGGGTCGGTGATGCGCTCGCGGACCATCGGGTGCAGGATGCGCTCGCGGTGCATCGCATAGCCCCAGGCGAAGCGGCCCTTGACGCAGCTATGACCGTGATTCGCCTTGCCTTCCTTGTAAGGAAGCATGCGCACGACCTCCTCGCCGCGCAGCTCCGCCTTGAAGGTGCAGCCCACGCCGCAATAGGCGCAGGTGGTCACGACCGAGTGCTCCGGCAGGCCCTGCTCGATCACCGCGTTCTCCAGCAGCGCCGAGGTCGGGCACGCCTGCACGCAGGCGCCGCAGGAGACGCACTCGGAGCCGAGGAAGCCTTCGTCCATGCTGGCGACCACGCGCGAGCCGAAGCCGCGGCCCGCGATCGTCAGCGCGAAAGTGCCCTGCACCTCGTCGCAGGCGCGCACGCAGCGTGAGCAGACGATGCAGCGGCTCGGGTCGAAGGTGAAATACGGGTTGCTGGCATCCTTCGGCGCCGCGAGATGCGTGCACACCTCGGGCCGGGTAGCGGACCTCGCGCAGCCCGACCGCGCCCGCCATGCGGAACAGCTCGTTGTCGCGCTGCTTGGGATCCAGATCAGCAGTCGCGCGGATAGTCGGAGGCGTACAGCTCCATCACGCCGCGGCGCAGCTGGCGCAGACGCGGCGTTTCGGTATGCACCACCATGCCCGCCGCGACCGGCGTGGTGCAGGAGGCAGGGGTGCCGCCGCGCCCCTCGATCTCGACCAGGCAAAGCCGGCAGGAGCCGAATGCGGCCAGCGATGTCCGTCGCACAGAGCTTCGGGATCTCCGTGCCGAGCTCCATCGCCGCGCGCATGATCGAGGTGCCGGCGGGCACCGTGACCGGCGCGCCGTCGATGGTCAGCGTGACGGTCTCTTCCGCGGCCGAAGCGGGGGTGCCGTAGTCGGTCTCCTTGATCAGCGCCATCTGCCGCTCCTCATGCCGCGGCGACGCGCGGCGGCGCGTCGCCGAAGTCTTCGGGAAAATGGGTCAGCGCGCTCATCACCGGGTACGGCGTGAAGCCGCCCAGCGCGCACAGCGAGCCGAACTTCATCGTGTTGCACAGATCGGCGACTAGGGCGCGGTTGGCGGCGAGGTTCTCGCCGCGCATGATGCGCTCGATCACCTCGGCGCCGCGCACTGCGCCGATGCGGCAGGGGGTGCATTTGCCGCAGGATTCCATGCGCGCAGAACTGCATCGCGAAACGCGCCTGCTCGGCCATGTCGACGGTGTCGTCGAACACGACGATGCCGCCGTGACCGATCAGCCCGTCCTGCGCCGCGAACGCCTCGTAATCGAACGGCGTGTCGAACAGCGCGCGGGGGAAATAGGCGCCGAGCGGCCCGCCCACCTGCACCGCGCGCACCGGCCGGCCGCTCGCGGTGCCGCCGCCGATGTCGTCGACGAGCTCGCCGAGCGTGATCCCGAACGCCGCTTCGAACAGGCCGCCGTGGCGGACATTGCCAGCAAGCTGGATCGGCATCGTGCCGCGCGAGCGGCCCATGCCGAAATCGCGATAGAAGGCTGCGCCGCGATCGAGGATCACCGGCACGGAGGCGAGCGAGATCACGTTGTTGATCACCGTCGGGCTGGCCGAACAGCCCGGCATGCGCCGGCAGCGGCGGCTTCGCCCGCACCTGGCCGCGCTTGCCCTCCAGGCTGTCGAGCAGCGAGGTTTCCTCGCCGCAGACATACGCCCCGGCGCCGACGCGCAGCGTCGATGTCGAACGCAAAGCCGCTGCCGGCGACGTCGGCCCGAGATAGCCGCCCGCGCGGGCGATGCGGATCGCATCGCGTAGGGCCGCGATCGGCGTGCGGATATTCCGAGCGGACATAGATGAAGCCCTGCGTCGCGCCGACCGCGAGCCCGGCGATCGCCATGCCCTCGATCAGCACGAACGGGTCGCCTTCCATGATCATGCGATCGGAAAAGGTGCCGGAATCGCCCTCGTCGGCGTTGCAGACGATGTATTTCTGCGTCGCCCCGGCTGCGCGCCGCGGTGCGCCATTTGATGCCGGTCGGGAAGCCGGCGCCGCCGCGGCCGCGCAGGCCGGACTGCACCACTTCCTCGATCGTCGCCGCCGGGCCGAGCGCGATCGCGCGCTGCGAGCCCGCGCCAGCCGCCATGCGCGGCATAGTCCTCCACGTTGCGCGGATCGACGATGCCGCAGCGTGCGAAGGTCAGCGCGCGTCTGCCGCTTCAGGAACGCCATCTCCTCCGGCCGGCCGATGCGCAGCGGGTGCGGCGCACCGGCGAGCAGGCCGTCCTCGAGCAGGGCCGGCACATCATCGGGCGCGACCGGACCATAGCCGATGCGCCCCTCCGGGCGTCGCGATCTCGATCAGCGGCTCCAGCCAGAACATGCCGCGCGAGCCGGTGCGCACGATGGTGCAGGCCACGCCGCGCCGCTGCGTCTCCGCCTGCACGGCCAGCGCAACCGCGTCGGCGCCGACGGCGACCGCGGCGGCATCGCCGGGGATGAAAATGCGCGCGCTCATCCCACCGCCGCCAGCAGGGCGGCGAGCCGGGCCGGCGTCAGCCGCCCGGACCGGCTGCCCCTCGATCATGCCGGAAGGGGCGGTCGCGCAGAGGCCGAGGCAATAGACGGGCTCCAGCGTGATCCGCCCGTCGGCGGAGGTCTCGCCCAGCCGCACGCCCAGGGTCGCCTCGGCCGCCGCCGCAAGGCTGCGGCAGCCCATCGCCTGGCACGCCTCCGCCTGGCACAGCTTGACCACGATGCGCCCGGCGGGCGCGCGGCGGAAATCGTGGTAGAAGGAGATCACGCCATGCACCTCCGCACGGCTGAGATTCAGCGCCTGCGCTACCATCGGCACGGCGGCCGCGGGGACATGGCCGAAGGCTTCCTGCAGGGCGTGGAGCATCGGCAGGAGCACGCCCTCGCCTTCGGCGTGCAGGGCGATCACCTGCGCGGCGCGGGCCTCGCTGAACGGCTCCGGTATCGCCATGTCTCCTCCGCCGGCCGCCGCGGCGGCCTGCCTCAGGCAGATGCGCTCGGGCCGGGGGGCAATCAAGCCATGGTCCGCCATGGCCCGATCGCCAAAACCGATCAATCCGGCGCGGGAAGCGGCGCCATCTGCCGCGCCACAGCGGCGAGCGCCGCCGCCAGCACCGGCAGCGGCTCGCGGCTCGGCAGCACGAGGCCGACGGTGTTCACCACCTCCGGCGCCACCAGCGGCACCGCCACGACGCCCGGCGCCAGCGCCAGCGTCTGCATCCACTGGCCGGGCAGGATCGAGGCCCACTCGCCGGTGCGCAGGTGGGACAGAAGGGAGAGCATGCTGTCGGACTGCACCGACACGGTCGGCACCACGCCCGCCTGCGCGAGCGCACGGTCGAGGATGCGGCGGTTCTGCATGTCCGGCGTGAGCAGCGCCAGCCGCACGCCCGCCAGCTCGGCCCACGGCACCGAAGCGCGCCCGGCGAACGGGCCGTCGGCGCGGCAGACGAGGTGGAACCGCTCGCGATACAGCGGCACCGTGATCACCCGGCCCAGCGGCTCGTTGTCGAGATAGGTGATGCCGGCATCGACCTCGAGGTTCTCCAGCATCGACAGCACCTCGTTGGAGGTGCGCGAGAGGATCACCAGCCGCACATCCGGATGCTGCACTGCGAAAGGCGCCGTCAGCGTGGTCAGGATCGGCAGCGAGGTCGGGATCGCCGCCAGCCGGAGCTGGCCCGCGAGGGTCGAGCGCAGCGCCTCGATCTCCTGGCGCATGGCGCGCAGGTCGCCCACGATCCGCCGCGCCCAGGCCAGCGTGCGCTCTCCGGCAGCAGTGAAGCCGCGGAACCGGCTGCCGCGCTCGACCAGCAGCACGCCGAGCATTTCTTCAAGTTGCTTGATGCCGGCCGAGAGGGTCGGCTGCGTGGTGCCGCACGCCACGGCGGCGCGGCCGAAATGCTGCTCCTGCGCGAGCGCCAGCAGGTATTCCAGCTTGTCAATCACGATCCAACAGCTACGCGCACGCCGCCCGCCGCACAACCTGCTAGCGTCGCATGACTGCACGGTGGCGCCGCAGGGAGGCGTGACATGGACATCTATTCAGGGCCGGTGTTCGACATGGCCCGCACGCAGTTCTATCGCATCGCCGACCATCTGGAGATCGGTGCCGACGAGCGCGACCGCCTGCTCTATCCGAAGCGCGCCATCGCCGTCTCCTGCCCGATCCACCGCGACGACGGCAGTACCGCGGTGTTTCAGGGTTTCCGGGTGCAGCACCACCTCACGCTCGGGCCGACCAAGGGCGGCACGCGTTTCGCCCGCAGCGTCGACATCGGCGAGGTGGCGGCGCTGGCGGTGTGGATGAGCTGGAAATGCGCCCTGGCCGGGCTGCCCTATGGCGGGGCCAAGGGCGGCGTCACCGTCGATCCGCACAGCCTCTCCCGCCGCGAGCTGGAGGGGCTGTCGCGGCGCTACATGCAGGAGATGATCCCCTTCGTCGGCCCGCACACCGACGTCATGGCGCCCGACATGGGCACCAACGAGCAGGTGATGGCGTGGTTCATGGACACCTACTCCATGTACCAGGGCCGCACCGTCACCGAGATCGTCACCGGCAAGCCGGTCGCCACCGGCGGCACGCTCGGCCGGCGCGAGGCGACGGGCCGCGGCGTCGCCTATCTGGTCGAGCGGGCGATGGAGCGCATCGACGCACCGATGGACGGCGCGACCGCAATCGTGCAGGGCTTCGGCAACGTGGGCTCGATCGCCGCCGCCGCACTCGCCGCGCGCGGCGTGCGGGTGATCGGCGTCTCCGACCACACGGCCTGCTATTTCGACGCACGCGGGCTCGACGTGCCCGCGCTGCTGCGCCACGTGGCGGCGCGCGGAGCGCTGGCCGGGTTCTCCACGGAGCTTGCCTTCAGCCCGACCGAACTGCTTGCCCAGCGCTGCGACATTCTCGTCCCCGCCGCGGTCGAGCGGGTGATCGACGGAACGATGGCGTCACGCCTGCAATGCCGCGTTCTGGCCGAGGCGGCCAACGGGCCGACCACGCCGGACGCGGATACGGTGCTCGAACAGCGGCCCGACATCTTCGTCATCCCCGACATCCTGTGCAACGCCGGCGGCGTGATCGTCAGCTATTTCGAGTGGGTCCAGGATTTGCAGCAGTTTTTTTGGGACGAGGCGGAGGTGAACGACCGGCTCTATCGCGTGTTGCAGCGCGCGTTCGTGGCGGTGCTGGAGCGCGCAGCGCGCGACAAGGTGGCGCACCGGACGGCGGCGATGGCGATCGGGGTCGCGAAAGTGCGCGACGCGAAGGACACGCGCGGGTTGTTTCCGTGAGGGCATCGGCAGCAACCATGCCATGCGGGCGTGAACGGTCGGAATTGCGGATGGGGCAACCTTTTGCCCGGTGACCGGGTGCGGCCCGACCTGTCATAGTTCACCCCACGCGCTTGAGTGGGGTGACCCGATGCCGGATCCCGCACGGAGCCACGCATGACGCCGGACCAGCCGGGGCGGGCGCTGCTCGGCGTTGCATCCGTCGGCAAGAGTTTCTCCGGCATCCCGGTCCTGGCAGGATGTGAGCTTCACCGCCGACCGCGGCGAAATCCTGATGCTGGTCGGCGAGAACGGCGCCGGCAAATCCACGCTGAAGAACATTCTCAGCGGCCTGATCGCCCCGGATTCCGGCGCGGTGCATTTCGACGGCCGCACCCTCGCCGCGCTGTCGCCGGCCGATGCGGATCGGTTCGGCATCGGCACCATCCACCAGGAACTCAGCCTGTTCGAGAACCTGAGCGTCGCCGAGAACATCCATCTGCCGCACCTGCCGCAGCGCTTCGGCCGCGTGGACCGGCGACGGATGGAAGCGCAGGCGCGCGCGGTGCTGCACGACCGCCTCGGCGCGGCGATCGATCCCTGGGCGCTGGTGGAGGAGCTTTCACTCGGTGAGCGGCAGATGGTCGAGATCGCGAAGGCGATCCACCGCTCATCGTCGCTGCTCATTCTCGACGAGCCGACCACCTGCCTCAGCCTGCCGGAGCGCGCGCGCCTGTTCGACGCCGTGCGCCGCCTGCGCGATCATGGGCTACGCCATCATCTACATCACGCATTTCATGGAGGAGGTGTACGAACTCGCCGACCGCATCACGGTGCTGCGCGACGGCCGCGTCGTCGGCAGCGGCACGCCGCGCGACATGCCGCAGGAGCACTGATGCGCCGCATGGTCGGGCGCGACCTCGTGGAGCTGACCACCGCACCCGCTGCGGTGGCGGATGATGCGCCGGTGATGCTGGAGGCGGAGCACCTGGCCGACGGCGTTGCCGTGCACGACGTCTCGTTCGGTTTGCGCGCGGGCGAGATCCTTGGCCTCGCCGGGCTCATGGGCGCGGGACGCAGCGAGGTCGCGGAACTTCTCGTCGGTCTGCGGCATGGCGAAGGGCGCGTGACGCTCGCCGGCCGAGCGTTCACCGCGCGTTCGCCGCGCGCGGCGATGGAGCGCGGGCTGGTGCTGGTGTCGGAGGACCGGCGCCGCGACCAGGCGTTCCTCAATCGCGCCGTGCGCGAGAATCTCACCGCCGCGATGCTGCCGGCGGTCGCGAGCGGCGCCGCTCGGCCTGCTCGCGCTCGACCGCGAGCGGCAGGCGGCGACACAGGCGGCGACGACGTTTCACGTCGATCATCCGGGGCTCGAGGCATTCATGCTGGCGCTCTCCGGCGGCAACCAGCAGAAGGCGGTCGTCGGCCGCTGGATGCAGCGCGCGCCCCGCGTCTGCATCCTCGACGAGCCGACCAAGGGCGTGGACATCGGCGCGCGCGCCGAGATGCACCGGCTGATCCGCGAGCAGGCCGCGGCGGGCGTCGCGTTCCTGCTGATCAGCTCGGATCTTCCGGAGATGATGGCGCTCGCGCACCGCGTGCTGGTGCTGCACAAGGGGCGGATCGTCGGCGCGTTGCCGCGCGCCGAGGCGGAGCCGCACCGCATTCTCGCCCTCGCCTCCACCGGGCGGATGTCATGAGCGGGGGCCGGCGCCCGCTGACGCGCGTCGGCGCGCAGGTGTGGTCGCTGGTCGCGGTGCTGGCGCTGGTCAGCGTCGGCTTCACGAGCCTCAGCGACCGCTTCGCCGACCTCGACAACCTGCGCAACGTGCTGCTGCAGGCGGCGCCGACGATGATCGGCGCGGTCGGCATGACGCTGGTCATCGCCGCGCGGGGCATCGACCTCTCGATCGGCGCCATCGCCAATCTTTCGCTCGCGCTCGCCCTGCTCGGCGCCGGCACGCGGTCGGAGGCGGCACTCGCCACCGATACCACGTGGCTGGTCTATCCGATCGCGATCGCCGCCGGGCTGGCGCTCGGCACGCTCAACGCGGTCGCGACGAACGTGCTGCGTCTCAGCGCGCTGATCACCACGCTCGGCACGCTCACGCTCTATCGCGGACTCGGCCTGCATATCACGGCGGCCGGGCTGATCGCGGTGCGCGGTCCGATCCTGGTGTTCGGACGCGCGCAACTCTGGGGCATCGGCGTGCCGGTCTTCGCCGCCGTGCTGATGGCCGTCCTGGGCTGGGTGTTCCTGTCGGAAACGCCGACCGGGCGCCGCCTGCTCGCGGTCGGCGGTTCGCCGCGCTCCGCCGTCGAGACCGGGTTGCGCACCGAGCGCCTGCTGGTGGTCGCGTACGCGGCCTCCGGCCTGTGCGGCGCGATTGCCGGGCTGATCCTCGTGGGCCGCGTCGGCGTGGTCAACCCGGACCTCGGCTACGGCATGGAGTTCACCGTCATCACCGCCGTCGTTCTCGGCGGCACCAGCCTGTTCGGCGGCCGCGCCAGCATGCTCGGCACCGTGCTCGCGAGCCTGCTGCTGACGACGATCGACAACGGCATGACGCTGATCGGTGCCGACCCTTATGCCTACGACGTGGTGCGCGGCGTGATCCTGCTCGTCGCCGTCTCGGCCGATGCGGCCTCCGCGCATATGCGCAGCCGCCGCTCGCCGGTGATCCGCAGAATTGCGGGCCTGATCGCAGGCGCAGCCAGGAGCCGCGAAAGGAGGCGCGGAGAGACAAGGCTTTTCTCGATTGCCCGCACGATGCAAGGAAACGACAAAAGGGAGGAGACTATGCGGAAGGCCTATTTGGGAATTGGGCTGGCGGCGACGCTGCTGTCGGCCGCGGCGGCGTTCGATGCCGCGAGCGCGAAGGACGTGACGATCGGCGTCTCGTTCGACAAGATCGAGCCGTTCCGCGTCGCGGAGAAGAAGGCGCTGACAGACGCGATCGCGGCCGCGAACGCCAAGATGGACTTCGCCAACGCCGACAAGGATGCCCAGCGGCAGGCGTCGCAGGTCGATACGATGGTTTCGCAGGGCGTGAGTGCGATCATCGCGATTCCGTGGGACATCGAGGCGGCGAACGACCTCGCGCGATCGACCATCGCCGCGGGAATCCCGTTCGTTTCGCTCGACCAGGCGCCGTCGGACCTCAAATCCGTCACCTATCACGTCGGCGGCGATCCGTGCGCCGACGGCAAGGTGGCGGGCGAGTTCTTCGTCAAGGCGGCGGCGGGCAAGCCGTTCAAGCTGCTCGAACTGCAAGGCGGGCTCGCCAACGACAACGGCATCCGCCGGTCCCGCTGCCTGGATGATGCGCTGAAGGCGGCGCCGAACATCACCATCGTGGCGCAGGTGCCGACCGACTGGAACCCGCAGAAGGCGCTGGAAGGCACGGAGAATGCCCTGCAGGCGCATCCCGATCTCGCCGGCATCTACGCGCCGTGGAACGACGCGCTGCAGGGCGTGTTCTCGGTGCTGAAGGCGAAGAACCTGCTGCTGCCGGTGGGCGATCCGAAGCACATCACCATCGTCAGCATCGACGGCACGCCGCTCGGCTGCAAGGCGGTGCGGGATCGCCTGATCGACCTCGAGATCGCGACACCGCTGCCCGAGATGTCGCGCCGCGCGGTCGCCGCGGCGATCAAGGCATCGCAGGGCGGCAAGGTCGAGCCGCAGGCGGAGTTCCTGCCGGGGATTCCCTACGGACCGGACAACGTGGAGGAGATGGCGGGCAAGATCTGGGGTTGCCAGGGATAATGCCGCGGCACGGCACGCGGAGACGTTTTGCTCCCGGCCCTGATCGTCATGCCCGGGCGCGTCCCGGGCATCCACGCCGTCACGCCAACGACGGTGCCAGCGCGCTCGCGTGGATGGCCGGGACAAGCCCGGCCATGACGGTCTTCGTTTCTCCGTGCGCACGGGCTCCGCGCTGCCGCCGCGCCAGTCGTGGGCGTCTTGAGATGCCTTACGCTTGGTCCATGGTCCCTCACCCCGTCATGCCCGTGCGCGTCCCGGGCATCCACGCCGTCACGCTAACACCGGTTTCGGCTCGACCGCGTGGATCGCCGGGACAGACCCGGTCATGACCGTTGGTTCTCGCGACAGCACCGGCGCCCCGCCGCGCGTGACGCGGCGGGGCGTGAACCCCGCCGCACTCCTGAAACTGCCGATGCTGCCGGTGCTGCTGGTCGCGTTCCTGGCCCTCTCCGTCAGCGTCGACGGATTTGTCTCCGCCGCCAATCTCGCCAACATGGCGCGCCTGTTCGCGCCGCTCGCGATCGCGGCGGTCGGCCTGACCTTCGTGTTCCTGCTTGGCGAGATCGACCTCAGCATCGGCTCGGTGCTGAGCCTCGCCTCGGTCTTCGGCGCGCTCACGATGCGCGGCACGGACGCGGTGTGGCTCGGGGTGCTGGTGATGGTCGCGACCGGCGCGCTGATCGGCGCGCTGAATGGCGCCGTGATCGCGTGGTTCCGCTTCTCCGCCTTCGTGTACACGCTCGGCGTGCTGGTCACGGCGCGCGCGATCGCCATGCTGATCACCGGCGGCCATTCGGTGGGGCGCTTGCCGCTCGGCGCGTTGCGGTTCGGCCGCGGCACGTTCCTGGGGCTGCCTTGGCTGCTGTGGATCGCGATTGCGGTCTATGCCGCCGCGCATCTCTTCCTCCGCCAGACGGTGATCGGCCGCGAGATCGCCCTGGTCGGCGCCAATCGCCGCGCGGCGGTGTTCGCCGGGCTGCATGTGCGCCGCGCCCGGTTCGTCGCCTTTCTGATCTCCGGCGCGCTCGCCGGGCTCGCCGCGGCCTGCATCGTCCTGCGGCTCGGGTCGGGCGGCCCGATCCTCGGCGACAACATCCTGCTGATGGCGATCGCGGCCGTCGTGCTCGGTGGAACCAGCGTGTTCGGCGGCGAGGGCGGCGCCTTTCGCACGATGACGGGCGCCCTGGTCGTGGTCACGCTCGACAAGGGCCTGAACCTGCTGGGCCTCGCCTTCTACGACCAGGCGATCGTCATGGGGCTCGTGATCGTGTTGGGCAGCGCGCTCGGCGGCTACCTGTATCGCCGGCGGACCGGGCGGGCGTAGGCCGGGACGCCCGCTGCTACGGAACGAGGTGCGCCGCCTGCCGCAGCGCCTCGAGCATGCTGCGCTCATCGGCCTGCCCCGTGCCGGCGATGTCGAAGGCGGTGCCGTGGTCGACGCTGGTGCGGATGACCGGCAGGCCCACGGTCACGTTCACGCCGGCCTCGATCCCCAGCACCTTCACCGGCCCATGCCCCTGGTCGTGATACATCGCGACCACGAGGTCGAACTCGCCCCGCCCGGCGCGGAAGAACAGCGTGTCGGCCGGCAGCGGGCCGGTGACGTCCCAGCCCTGCGCGCGGCAGCGCTCCACGGCGGGCGCGATCTTGCCCTCCTCCTCGCCGCGGCCGAACAGCCCGTGCTCGCCCGCATGCGGATTGATGCCGCAGACCCGATCCGCGGCGCCGCGATCCCGGCCCGCGTCAGCGTCGCATGCCCGCGGGCGATGGTGCGCTCCACCAGCCCCGGCTCGATCCGCTCGATGGCGTCCAGCAGGCCGATATGGGTGGTGACGTGGATGACGCGCAGCTTCGGCGTCATCAGCATCATGCTCACTTCCGGCGTGTCGGTCAGCGCGGCGAGCATCTCCGTGTGTCCCGGATAGCGGCGGCCGGCGAGGTGCAGCGCCTCTTTGTTCAGGGGCGCGGTGCAGATCGCGCCGACGCGCCCCGCGACCGCGAGTTCGGTCGCCGCGCGCACGAACTGGAAGGCGGCCTCGCCGGCCGCCGCCGAAAGCTGGCCCCAGGGCAGGCCGGGCGGGATCAGGTCGAGGTCGATGCAGTCCACCGCACCGGCGGCGTAACGACCTTCCTCGGGCCCCGCGACCGGGCGCACCTCCAGCCGCGCCGCCGCGCCGCCGGCGCGCGCGCCGGCCTCGCGCAACCGCGCCGCGTCGCCCACCACCAGCGGCCGGCAGAGGGCGCGGGCGGCGGGATCAGCCAAGGCCTTCATGATCACCTCCGGGCCGATCCCGGCGGCATCCCCCATCGTGATCGCGATCACCGGCGGCGTTGCGCGCATGCTTCATTCTCCTGCCGCCCGGCGTCATCCGTCGTCGCATCGCGGACCTCGGGCAGGGCGCGCAATGCTTCCACGCAACGGATAAGGGTTCGTTCGTCGCCGAAAGCGCCGGCCTTGGTCACCACCGGCAGCGGCGTCCCCGGCAGCCCGGCGGCGACGCCCAGCGGCACCCCCGGCTCGATCTCGCCCAGCAGGCGCAGCCCCGCAACCCCCGCCATGGTCAGAACCGCCCGCGCCGTGTCGCCGCCGCTCGCGATCAGGGCGCCGACCCGGTCCAGCCGCGGTGCCGCAAGGCGGGCGAGGGCGGCGGACACGCTGCGCGTCGGCAGCAGATCGCCGCCGGCCTGCGCCTCGATCGTGAGGATGACCGCCGACGCTGCTTCGATGGCGTCGTCAAGGGCCGCTTCGGCGGCGACCCAGCCCGGCGTGGCCGGGCCGGCCAGGAGTGCGTCCGGCGTCACTGCGACGCGCCGGGCCTGATCCGCGAGTGCCTCGCACTGGGTCCGGGCCAGGGTCGACATGCTGCCGATCACCGCCAGCACTGGGCCGCTGCGGCGGCGCGCCGGCGTCGTCGTGCGATCTGCCGGCCCGGCCACGGACGCCACTCGTGCGGCGAGGTGGCGCGCAAGGCCCGCTGAGCCGGCCCAGACGATCCCCGAGCCGATCCCCGAGCCGATCGCCGTGCCCGCGGCGGCGATCGCGGCGAGGTCGGCTTCCGTCTCGGCATCGCACACGATGGCGCCCGCCCCCTCGGCCCGCGCGCGCTGCATCGCCGCCGCGAGCGCGCCGCCGCGGACCGTTTCGAGCGGCGCCGCGCGGGTATGCAGGCCGGCGGCCTCCAGCGCGGCCGCCAGATGCGGGTCCGCGCCGCCGCGTTCGCGCCGCCAGATCTCGGTCTGCGCGAGCGGCACGCCCCGTACCAGCACGCGGCCGTCGCGCACCGTGCGACCCGTCGCCGGGAAGGCGGGCGCGACCACGGCGAGCGTGCCGTGATGTGCCGGCAGGCACGCGGCGAGGGCGGTGCGCGCGGCGGCGATCTCTGCGCCGGGATTGCCGCGCAGGGTGGAGTCGATCTTCTCGTAGAGCACGCTGCCCGGCCGCAGCCGGCGTTCCGCGACCCTGCGCACCGCGGCGCCGGCCGCCGCGGCGTCAAGGCTCCGGCTGTCGAGGTCCACTGCCAGCGCCGCGACACCCTCGGCGGCCGCATCGGCGTCGAGGAGAACCAGCGTCTCAAGACCCGCCTGCGCGCTTGCAACGCCACAATCCGCGGCGCCGGAGAGGTCGTCGGCGAGGATCAGCATATGCGGGCGTTCGAGCATCGGGGCCGGTTGCGCTCAGGTCGTCCGCGATACCGGCCGCCGGCCGCCGGGGCAAGGCCGAGCGGCCGGCATGCCGCTCAGAGGCTCCAGACCGAAACCGCCGGATGCCGATGCCGCCACGGCGCCGCCGCCTCGATCTGCGCCGAGAGACGGAACAGCGTCGCCTCGTCGCCGAACCGGGCGCCGAGCATCACGCCCAGCGGCAGCCCCGCCGCGTTCCAGTGCAGCGGCAGCGTGATCGCCGGATTGCCGGTGGCGTTGTAGACCCATTGCAGCGGATTGAACCGCCACAGCCGGCGGAAGAATTCCTCCACGTCGTCCACGTCGGCATGCAGATGCCCGAGCGGCGGCGGCGGATCCGCCGTGGTGGGCGTGAGCCAGATGTCGTGGTCGCCGAAGAAGCGCGCGAACTGGCGGGTGACGGTGTTCTGCTTGGCGATGGCCCGCAGATAGTCGGTGCAGCCGATCGACTTCGACTTCTCCCACAGCCACAGATTGTTGCGCTCGACCAGCCCTGGCGCGGGCGTCTTGCCCGTCGCGGCGGCACGTTCCTCGACCGCGAGGCCGACGCCGGCCGCAAAGAAGGTCATGAACGCGTCGAGCAGCAGCGGCGTGTCGTGTTGCGGCGACGCCTCCTCCACGTCGTGGCCGAGATCGGCGAGCAGCCGCGCGGCGTTGGCGACGGCGGCCGCGGCATCCGGGTGGAAGCGTTCCCCGGCCGCCTCGCGCAGCGCGACGCCGATGCGCAGCCGCCCCGGTGGGGCACCCACCTCCTGCAGGAACGGCCGCGATGGCACCGGGGCGATGTGCGGATCGCCGGGACAGTAGCCGGCAGTGGCGTCCAGCAGCGCCGCAGTGTCGCGCACGCTGCGGCTGACCACGTGCTCATTGACGAAGCCCTGCCACACTTCGCCGGCGTCGGGCCCGAGCGAGTTGCGGCTGCGCGTCGGCTTCAGGCCCACCAGCCCGCAGCAGGCCGCCGGGCCGCGGATGGAGCCGCCGCCGTCGCTGGCATGCGCCGCGGGCACGATCCCGGCCGCGACCGCCGCCGCCGACCCGCCGCTCGACCCGCCGGCGGAAAAGCCGAGCCGCCAGGGATTGTGCGTGGCACCCGTCGCCACCGGCTCGGTGGAGCCGTTGGACCCGAGTTCCGGCGTGTTGGTCTTGCCCGCCATCACCAGACCCGCACGCCTGAAGCGGCGCACGAGTTCGGTGTCATACGGCCGGTTGACGCCGGCGAAGAACCGGCTGCCGGCGGATGTCGGCACATCGGCCAAGGTCGGCGACAGGTCCTTGAGGAGAAACGGCACGCCCGTGTACGCGCCGTCCGGCAGCCCCGCCGCGATCGCCGCCTCGGCGTGCGATCGCAGCGTGAGCGTGACTGCGTTCAGCCGCGGATTGAGCTTCTCGATGGCGGCGAGCGCGGCTTCCAGCAGTTCGCGCGCGGAGACGGCGCCGCTGCGCACGAGTTCGGCCAGCGCCAGACCGTCGCGATCGGCGTAGTCAGACAGGCTCAGCGCCATGGCGCATTCCTTCCCTCGAGAGCGACGGCGCGGCATTGCACGGCATCCGGCATGCCGCCGCAAAGTCTTCCGCACCTGCGAACGCCGGTAGCGTCACCGCCCGCCCGTGCACTAGCCTCATTGGCGAAGGAAGGCTTCCGACAAGGGGGAATGAATGAGCAAGCGAACGACAACGCTGCGCGCCGCATTGCTGGCGGCGACGACCCTGGCGCTGGTCGGGGCGGCATCCGGCGCGGCGCGCGCCGCCGGCACCCTGATCTGGGGCATGCCGGCCGAGACCGACATTCTCGACCCGCACGCGACCGGCGGATGGAGCACCTACCAGGTCACCTATCAGATCTTCGAAGGACTGGTGAAAGAGGATCTGACCAAGGCGGACGTGCCGACGCCGCCGCTGGTGCCGGGGCTGGCGACCTCCTGGGAAATTTCACCCGACGGCACCGTCTACACCTTCAAGCTGCGCCCGGGCGTCAAGTTCCACGACGGCACGCCGTTCGACGCGGCCGCGGTGAAGTTCAACTTCGAGCGGTTCTGGGACGAAAGCTCGCCGAACTTCTACAAGAAGGCCAAGGCGTTCGTCATCGCCTACACCAAGTGGATCAAGAGCGTCGAGGTCGTGGACCCGATGACGGTGCGGGTCACGCTGAAGGCGCCGAACTACCAGTGGCTGCGGCAAGGCCTGCAAAGCTACGGCCAGCCGCTGATGATCAGCCCGGCGGCGGTGAAGAAATACGGCAATGACGGCATCGCGCTGCACCCGATCGGCACCGGCCCGTTCCGGTTCGTCGCAGCGCGACCAGGGCGTGAAGACGGTGCTGGAACGCAACCCCGACTACTGGGGCACGCCGGCCAAGCTCGACCGCATCATCTTCCGCCCGCTGCAGGATCCGGCGACGCGCGTGAACGCGCTGGAGAACGGCGAGATCCAGATGATGAGCACGCCGCCGTGGGACGAGATCCAGCGGCTGGTGAGCGAGGGCTTCAAGCTCTCGACCAACCCGCAACGTGCCCTACATCAACTTCCTGCACCTGAACTTCAAGAATCACGCCGATGCAGGACATCCGCGTGCGCAAGGCGATCAACATGGCGATCGACCGCGAGGGCATCGCGCGCGAGATCTATCACGGCACCGGCCGCGCCGAATACGGCATGCTCTCGCCCGGCACCGACGCCTACGACCCGAACTTCAAGAGCTACAGCTACGATCCCGAGGGTGCGAAGAAGCTGCTGGCGGAGGCCGGCTATGCCGAACGGCCTGAAGCTGGTGTTCGAGCTGCCGCAATACGGCACCGGCGAACTCGTCGAGACCTGGATCCAGCGCGACCTGAAGAAAGTCGGGATCGACGTCGCAGCTGAAGAAGTACGAGTGGATCACCTACATGGGCAAATGGGCCGGCGGCATGCCGCCGAGCGTGGCGATCAACGAGATCGGCTGGGGCATGTCCACGCCGGCCTGGATCGACATCGTGTCCCGCTGCGACAGCGCCCCGCCCGGCGGCGTGAACTCCGGCTGGTACTGCAACAAGGAGGTGGACAAGCTGCTCGACGCGGCGATCCTGGAGCGCGATCCCGGCGAAGATGAAGGCGATCTACCAGAAGGCGAACCGCCTCATCATGGACGACGCCGCGTTCGTGCCGACGGTGGACGATCTGCAGCCGATGCTGCTGTCGCCGAAGGTGAAGGGCTTCGTCAATCCGCCGGAGGACTGGTTCGATCTCTCGACCGTGTCGGTCGAGTAAGCGAGCGAGACGGCGGGCGGCGCCGGCGGCGCGCGCCGCCCTCGACGACGGAGGCAGATTGGGCAAGTTTCTCGTCCACCGCCTGCTCGGCGTGCTGCCGGTGATGTTCGGGGTCTCGGTCGTCATCTTCCTCCTGATGCATCTGGCACCCGGCGACGTGGCCACGGTGCTGCTCGGCCCGCAGGCGACCGAGGCGGCGAAGACCGAGCTGCGTCACGCGCTCGGCCTCGACCAGCCGCTGCCGCTGCAGTACGGACGCTGGCTGTGGCGCACGCTGCCTGGCGATTTCGGCATCTCGATCGCGACCCAGCTTCCGCGTCGCCGCGCTGGTGCTGCCGCGATTCGTCAACACACTGCTGCTGACCGTCGCGAGCCTGTTGCTCGCCATCGTGATCGGCTACTGGCGTCGGCGCTGTTCGCGGCGCTGCGCGCGCGTTCGATGTTCGACCGCGTCACCATGGCGCTGACGCTGCTGGCCGGCAGCACGCCGCCGTTCTGGCTCGGCCTGATCCTCGTGCTGCTGTTCGCGATCCGGCTGCGCTGGCTGCCGGTCTCCGGCATGCACGGACATGGCCGGCGATGGCGGCGCGCTCGACGTGCTGCGCCATCTGGTGCTGCCGGCGGTGACCACGGCGCTGGGCCCGGCGGCGATCATCACCCGCATGGTGCGCTCGTCGATCCGCGAGGCCCTGGAGCGCCCGCATGTGCGCGTCGCGCGGGCGAAGGGCCTCCCGCGCGGGGTGCTGCTGCGGCGGCACGTGATCCTGAATGCGCTGCCGCCGATCGTCACCATCACCGGCCTGCAACTCGGCTACCTGATCGGCGGCGCGCTTGCTGACCGAGGTGGTGTTCGCCTGGCCGGGGCTCGGCTCGCTGCTCTACGACTCCATCACCGCGCGCGATATGCCGGTGGTGCAGGCGACGACGCTGCTGATCGCGCTGTGCCTTCGTGCTGGTCAACATCCTCGTGGATCTCATCAACGTGCTGCTCGATCCGCGGCTGAGGGAGGCCTGAGGCATGGACGCGCCGTCGGACGCGGTGCATCCGAACCGGCGCGGCGGCCGCGCGCCCCTGACGCGTGCGGCGCCCGCTGCGCCGGCGGACTGGCGGCTGCTCGCGTTCCTGCGCGACCGGGCGGCGGTGGTGGCGGCAGCGTGTTCTCATCGCGGTTGCGCTCGGCGCCGTGCTTCGCACCCTGGATCGGCACCCACGACCCGTACGAGGCCGACAACCTGCTGCGCTTCGCGCCGCCGGGCACGCCGGGACATCTGCTCGGCACCGACCAGCAGGGCCGCGACATGGTGGCGCGGCTGCTGTGGGGCGGGCGGGTTTCGCTGCTGGTCGGCGTGGTGCCGACGCTGCTGCGCCAGCGTCATCGGCCTCGCCCTCGGCATGCTGGCCGGCTACGCGCGCGGCTCGTGGACCAGGTCGTCATGCGCATGCTCGACGTGCTGCTTCGCGTTTCCCATGGTGCTGCTGGCGATCGCCATCGCCGGCGTGCTGACGCCGGGCGTGGCGACCGAGATCATCGCCATCACCATCGTGCTGATCCCCTATGTCGGCCGGCTTGCGCGCACCGCGACCCTCGGCGTGGTGGCGATGCCGTATATCGAGGCGGCGCGGGCGGCGGGCGGATCGCCACCGGCGATCCTCGCGCGCTACGTGCTGCCCAACGTGTTCAGCCCGATCGTGGTGTATGCGACGACGCTGATGGGCCTGATGATCGTCGTCGGTTCCGGCCTGAGCTTCCTCGGTCTCGGCGTGCAGCCGCCGGTCGCGGACTGGGGCGCGATGGTCGCCGACGGGCGCGTGGTGCTGCGGCGCGCGCCGCACGTCACCGTGCTGCCGGGCATCGCGATCCTGCTCGTGTCGCTGGCCTTCAACTTCCTGGGCGACGGGCTGCGCGACGCGCTCGACCCGCGGACGGGACGGCGATGAGCGGCGACGTGTCGTGCTGGACGTGCGCGGCCTGCGCACGCGCTTCGGGCCGGAGCGGGGCGGCGCTGGTCGCGGTCGACGGCGTCGAGCCTTGCCCTGCGCCGCGGCCGCACCACCGCGCTGGTCGGCGAATCGGGCTCCGGCAAGTCGGTGACGGCGCTGTCGATCATGGGCCTGATCGAGCCGCCCGGCCACGTCGTCGCCGGCGAGGTGCTGCTCGACGGGCGCGACCTGCGCCGTGCCGGCGCGCGCGAGATGGAGGAGCGTGCGCGGCGCCGCATCGGCATGGTGTTTCAGGACCCGCTGACCTCGCTGAACCCGGCGCTGACCATCGGCAGCCAGATCGCCGAGACGATCCTGCGCGCACGAGCCGACCTCGCGCGCCGCGGCGGAACGGCGGTGCGATCGAACTGCTGGAGCATGTCGGCGTCGCCGATGCGGCGACGCGGGCGCAGGACTATCCGCACCATTTCAGCGGCGGCATGCGCCAGCGCGTGCTGATCGCGGCGGCGATCGCCTGCCGGCCCGACATCATCATCGCCGACGAGCCGACGACGGCGCTGGACGTGACCGTGCAGGCGACAGATCCTGCGCCTGCTGCACGATCTGCAGCAGGAGATGCGCGCCTCGCTGCTGCTGATCACGCACGACCTCGGCGTCGTCGCGGCGATGGCCGACGACGTGCTGGTGATGTACGCCGGCCGCGTCGTGGAGCGCGCCGACGTCGACACGCTGTTTCACGCGCCGCGCCACCCCTACACGCGCGCGCTGCTCGGCTGCGTCACCGGAATCGAGGACGACCGCGGCGCGCCGCTGCTGCCGATCGAGGGCATGCCGCCGGACCTGCGCCATCCGCCGCCGGGCTGCCGCTTTGCGCCGCGCTGCCGGCATGCGCAGTCGCCGCCTGCGACACCGGCAGCCCGATGCTGCGACCCGTCGGCGGCCGCGCCACGAGGTCGCCTGCTACCGGTGCCGCGGAGGTGCTGGCCGATGCCTGAGGCGCTGCTGCAGGTCGCAAGGCCTGCGCAAGAGTTTCCGCGCGCGCGGCGGGGGCGCTGTCGCGCCGCGCGGTGCGGGCGGTCGCCGATGTCAGCTTCGACCTTGCGTCGCGGCGAGACGCTCGGGCTGGTCGGCGAGAGCGGCTGCGGCAAGTCGACGCTCGGCGCGCCTCGTGCTGCATCTGATCGAGCCCGACGGCGGCAGCGTGCTGATCGACGGGCAGCGACTTCACCGGCGCGCCGGGAGCGGCGAGCGGCGAAAGCTGCGCCGGCGGCTGCAGATCGTGTTCCAGGACGCGCTGTCCTCGCTCAATCCGCGCATGACGGTCGGCGTCAACATCGCCGAGCCGATGCGCCTGCAAGGCCTCGGGCACCGCCGGCCGAGCGCCGCGACGGCAGCGCGCGAACTGCTGCAACTGGTCGGGCTGCGCGCCGCAGGACGACGGACCGCTATCCGCACGAGTTCTCCGGCGGCCAGTGCCAGCGCATCGCGATTGCGCGCGCGCTGATCCTGCGCCCCGACATCGTCGTGTTCGACGAGGCGGTGTCGGCGCTCGACGTTTCCATCCGTGCGCAGATCCTGCGCCTGATCCTCGATCTTCAGCAGCGGCTGGGCCTGTCCTACATCTTCATCTCGCACGACCTCGGCGTGGTGAAGCGCGTCGCCGACCGCATCGCCGTGATGTATCTCGGCCGGATCGTGGAGATCGGACCGGCCGAGGACGTGTGTCGCGCGACCGCTGCACCCCTATACGCAGGCGCTGCTGCGCGCGATCCCGATCGCCGATCCGCGGCGGATGCGCGTGCAGGACCTCGGGCTGGCGGTGGGGGACGTGGCGAGCCAGGCGCCGCCTGCCGCCGGCTGCGCGTTTCAACCGCGCTGCGCGCGGCGCCTGGCGGTCTGCGCGCAGGAAGTACCGCCGAGAGTGCAGGCCGCACCCGGCCACAGCGCCACGTGCTTCCTCCACCTGCCGGGGCTGCATCACTCCGTTGCGCGCACGGATCGGCGATTGGGCGGCAGCCAACAGGCGCCGGTCGGGCGGGTATTGCGAAGCGACCGATTGACGCGCCCGCTGGTTGCGCGCAACCAGCGGGGCGGCGAGCAGGAAGGAGCGCGCGATGTCCACGGTCATCAAGGGCGGCACCATCGTGGCCGCGGATCGGTCCTACGAGGCCGACATCCTGGTCGAGGGCGAGCGCATCGCCGCGATCGGCCCGAACCTCTCCGGCGACACCGTGGTCGACGCGGCCGGGGCCTATGTCATGCCCGGCGGCATCGACCCGCATACCCATCTCGAAATGCCGTTCATGGGCACCACGGCGGCGGAGACCTGGGAGAGCGGCACGTTCGCGGCCCTCTCCGGCGGCACCACCATGCGTCGTCGATTTCGTCATTCCCGGCCCCGACAGTCGCTGCTCGCCGCGCTGGCGACGTGGGAGGGGCGGGCGCAGCGGCAGGCGTCGTCCGACTACTCCTTCCACATGGCGATCACCTGCTGGCGCGAGCAGATCTTCGAGGAGATGGCCGACGGTCGTCGGCCGCGGCATCAACACCTTCAAGCACTTCATGGCCTACAAGGGCGCGCTGATGGTGAACGACGACGAGATGTTCGCCTCGTTCCGCGCTGCGCCGAGCTCGGCGCGCTGCCGCTCGTGCATGCCGAGAACGGCGACGTGGTCGCGGCGCTGCAGGACAAATACATGGCCGAGGGCGCGACCGGGCCGGAGGGCCACGCCTTCTCCCGCCCGCCGACGGTCGAGGGCGAGGCGACCAACCGCGCGATCATGATCGCCGATGCGGCCGGCGTGCCGGTCTACATCGTGCACACCTCCTGCGAGCAGGCGCACGAGGCGATCCGCCGCGCCCGCCAGCACGGCATGCGCGTCTACGGCGAGCCGCTGATCCAGCACCTCACGCTCGACGAGGGCGAGTATTTCAACCAGAAATGGGACCACGCGGCGCGGCGCGTGATGTCGCCGCCGTTCCGCGGCAAGGCGCACCAGGACAGCCTCTGGGCCGGGCTCGCGGCAGGTTCGCTGCAGGTGGTGGCGACCGACCATTGCGCCTTCACGACCGAGCAGAAGCGCATGGGCCTCGGCGACTTCCGCAAGATCCCGAACGGCACCGGCGGGCTGGAAGACCGGCTCTCCGTGCTCTGGACCAAGGGCGTCGAGACCGGGCGGCTGACGCCGAACGAGTTCGTCGCTGTCACCTCGACCAACATCGCGCAGATCCTGAACATCTATCCGCAGAAGGGCGCGATCATGCCCGGGGCGGAGGCGGACATCGTCGTGTGGGACCCGAAGCTCTCCAAGACGATTTCGGCCGCCAACCAGAAGTCGATCATCGACTACAACGTGTTCGAGGGGTTCGAGGTGCGCGGCCTTGCGCGCTACACCATGTCGCGCGGCGAGGTGGTCTGGTCGCACGGCAAGAACGACCAGCCGCGGCCGGGGCGCGGCCGCTTCATCGGCCGCAAGCCGTTCCCGGCGGTGAACCGGGCGCTGTCGACGTGGAAGGAACTCACCGCGCCACGCGCCGTCACCCGCGCGCCGGAGCACATGCCGATCGGCGTCTGATCGCGCCGCCGCGCGTCTGGCGCTTGCCGAGGGCGATGCAGGGCATCTCCGCATGACCCTCCAGCCTGCCCAGCCGCCGGCGACGCAGGCCGCGGCGGCGGTTGCCGCCCGTGGTGGCGATCGCGACCGCGATGCGCGGGCAGGCCTGCCAGGGGCTGCTCGGCGCGCTCGATGTCGGCGCCGCGGCATCGACGCCGCTGTGGGACGGCCGGCGCGGGGTCGCGCTCGGTGACTGGGTCTGCGGCCTCGCCGAGCAGGGCGCGACGGTTAGCGCCTGGTCCGGCCCGGGCGTCCTGTCCGATACCGCGAGCATCAAGGTGACGATGCCGCACGGCACGCTGCAGGCCTTCTCGCTGCACAAGGCGGAGGTGCTGCCGGGCAAGGAGATGCTGGTCGGCTTCGCGGTGAAGGACGCGAACACGGAGCAGACGCTGACCGTCGACCAGTGGGCGGGTTTCGCCGCCAGCGCCAAGTCCGGCGTGATCATGGACCGGGAGGGCAGCCAGCAATTCGCCAACACCGATCCCGACAAGGTGGCGCCGGGGCTGCGGCCCTACTGGGTGCGCTGCGTCGTGCTGGCCGCCGGCCTGGGCGGAGGCAACGGATAGCGGGCGGGTCGGGCCGGGTGGTTCAGTTCCCGCCCTCGCGGCGGGCAAGCGGCACCGCGAATTGCGGCTCGGTGTCCCAGGGAAACATGATCCACGTGTCCTGGCTGACCTCGGTCACGAAGCTGTCCACCATCACCTTGCCGGCGGGCTTGGCGTAGACGCAGGCGAAATGCGCGCGCGGCAGCAGGCCGCGCACCACGCGCGCGGTGGTGCCGGTGTCCACCAGGTCGTCGATGATCAGGAACCCCTCGCCGTCGCCGGCCGCGGTCGGCGCCTTCGTCACCATGGGCTGGCCCCGGTCTCTCCTCGTCGTAGGTGACGACGGAGACGCTCTCGACCAGCCGCACCTCCAGCTCGCGGGCGATGATCGCGGCCGGGATCAGCCCGCCGCGGGTGACCGCGACGATGCCGCGCAACGGGCCGCAGCGCCATCAGCCGCCACGCGAGCGCCCGCGCGTCGCGGTGCAGCTGGTCCCACGTCACCGTGTAATAATGCGTCGGCCATCAGAACATCCGCCCCCCGTTCGGCACCGGAAGATCCGGCCCGCAGCAGCACCACCGCTGCCCGTCTTCGTCGGGCACGCCCAGGGTCAGCACCTCGCTCACGAAGCCGGCGATGCGCCGCGGCGGCAAGTTCACCACCGCGAGCACCTGCCGGCCGATGAGCTGGTCCGGCTCGTAGTGCACCGTGATCTGCGCCGAGGACTGCTTCACCCCGATCTCGCCGCCGAAATCGATCCAGAGCTTGATCGCCGGCTTGCGCGCCTCGGCGAACGGCGCGCGTCGCGCACCGTGCCGACGCGGATGTCCAGCCGCTCGAAATCCTCGATGGTGGCCATGCGCCAGCATCTATCCGCCGGCCCGACCGGTTGCCAATGCCCGGGTTGCCAATGCTCAGGTGTGCCAATGTCCCAGGCCGCGTGGCAGAGGAGACCGGCCATGCGCGATCTCCATCTTCCGGGCCGCAGCCCGGCTTATGCCGCCAACGGCATGGCCGCCACCTCGATGCCGGCCGCGACGCTGGCGGCGCTCGACGTGCTGCGCGCCGGCGGCAACGCGATGGATGCCGCGGTCGCCGCCGTCGCCGTCCTCTGCGTGATCGAGCCGCATTCGACCGGCATCGGGGGCGACTGTTTCTGTCTCTACGCGCCGGCCGGCGCGGGGCGGGTGGTCGCGCTCAACGGCTCCGGCCGCGCCCCGGCCGCGGCGACGCTCGACTGGTACGAGGCGCAGGGCATCACCGCGCTCGAGAACATATCGCCCCATTCCGTGACGGTGCCCGGCGCCGTCGGCGCGTGGGAGCGGCTGCTCGCCGCGCACGGCACCAAAGGGCTCGAGGAGCTGCTGCAGCCGGCGATCCGCTACGCCGAGGACGGGTTCATCGTCCATTCGCGCGTGGCCTCCGACTGGGCCGAGCATGCGCCGAAGCTGCGCGCGACCGGGGCGGCACCGTTCCTGCCGGGCGGCCACGCGCCGGCCGAGGGCGACCGCTTCGCCCAGCCCCGGCTTGCCGCGACGCTGCGCGCCATCGCCGCGCGCGGGGCCAAGGCGTTCTACGAGGGGCCGATCGCCGCCGACATGGTCGCCACGCTGCGCGCGCGCGGCGGGCTGCACACCGAGGCGGACTTCGCCGCCGGCCTGCGACTGCGGCGCATTTCGTCGAGCCGATCCGCACCGGGTTCCGCGGCTACGAGGTCTGGCAGTGCCCGCCGAACGGCTCCGGCCTGCTGGTGCTGATGCTGCTCGGCATCCTGCGGGGCTGGGACCTGGCCCCGCACGGGCCGATGAGCACGCTGCGCCTGCATCGGCACCTGGAGGCGGCGCGCCTCGTCTATCGCGACCGCGACGCGTTCCTCGGCGACCCCGGCCAGGTCGAGGTGCCGGTCGCGCGGCTGACCGATCCCGCCTATCTCGACGCGCTGCGCGGCCTGATCCGCGACGACGCGGCGCTGCGCGACCTGCCGCGGGCGGGCGAGGCGGCGCTGCCGGCGCATCGCGACACGGTCTATCTCTGCGTCGTCGATCGCGACGGCAACGCCTGCAGCTTCATCAACTCGCTGTTCCAGAGCTTCGGTTCCGCGATCCTCGCCGAGCAGTCGGGCGTGATGCTGCAGAATCGCGGCTTCAGCTTCCGGCTTGAGCGCGGCCACCCGAACGCGATCGCGCCGTTCAAGCGGCCGATGCACACGATCATCCCCGGCATGCTGACCGAGAACGGGCAGGCGGTGATGCCGTTCGGCGTCATGGGCGGGCATTTCCAGCCGATGGGACAGACGCTGTTCCTGACCAACCACCTCGACTACGGGCTCGACATCCAGGAGGCGCTGGACGCGCCGCGGCTGATGGCGCTCGGCGGCAAGGTGCAGGCGGAACGGGGCGTGCCGCTGCCGGTGCTCGACCATCTCGCGCGGCTCGGCCACACCGTGGAGCGGATCGCGAAGCCCCATGGCGGCGGCCAGGCGATTCGCATCGACCGCGCGCGGGGTTGCCTGATCGGCGGCTCGGATCCGCGCAAGGACGGACTGGCGCTGGGGTATTGAACCGATGACCGAACCCTGTGATCTTCGGCGCCATCGAGGCGCGCCGGCTGATCGGCGCGCGCCAGCTTTCGCCGGTGGAGCTCGTGGAAAGCTGCATCGCGCGCATCGAGGCGGTGGATCACGCGGTGAACGCGGTGGTCGCGCGCGACTTCGACCGGCGCCCGCGCGGCGGCACGCGGGGCGGAGGCGGCGGTGATGCGCGGCGAGACGCTCGGCGCGCTGCACGGCCTGCCGGTCGGTATCAAGGACCTCGAGGAGACCGCGGGACTGCGCACGACATTCGGCAGCCCGATCTGTTCGCGACAACGTGCCGGCGGCCGACGAGCGGAGCGTGGCCAGCCTGCGCGCGGCGGGCGCGATCGTGCTGGGCAAGACCAACACGCCGGAGTTCGGCGCCGGCGCGAACACGCGCAACGCGGTCTACGGCGCGACCGGCAATCCGTTCGATCCGCGCGCTGTCCTGCGCCGGCTCCTCGGGCGGCTCGGCGGTGGCGCTGGCGACCGGCATGGTGCCGCTTGCTACCGGCACCGACATGGGCGGCTCGCTGCGCAACCCGGCGGCGTTCTGCGGCATCGTCGGCTTCCGCCCGACGCCGGGGCTGGTGCCGAGCGAGCGGCGCGGCTGCTCGGCTGGTCGCCGCTTTCGACTGGCGGGCCGATGGCGCGCTCGGTCGCCGACCTGTCGCTGATGCTCTCGGCGATGGTCTCCGACGACGCGCGCGACCCGCTGGCGACCACGGTGCACGGGCGGCAGATCCGCCGTGCCAAGGATTTCACGCCGCTGCCCCCGGTCGACCTGTCGCGCCTGCGCGTCGCGTTCACGCCCGATTTCGGCTTCGCGCCCACCGAGCGGCTGATCCGCGAAACCTTCGCCGCCCGCACCGCCCCGCTGCGCAGCCTGGTCGGGCACGCGGCGGATGCGACGCCGGACTGCACCGGCGCCGACGAGGCCTTCGGGGTCGCGCGTGGCGTCGCCTTCCTGGCCGCCCATGAGGAGAAGTCGCGCCTGCACCCCGACAAGGTCGGGCCGAACGTGCGCGCGAATGTCGAGGAGGCGCTAGCGTATTCGGCGCTGGACGTGGCGCGGGCCGAGGTGGTGCACACGGCGCTCTATCGGCGCTGGGTCGAATTTTTCACGGAATTTGACTTAATCATCAGCCCGGCGATGACCATCACCCCGCGGCCCTGGCGGGAGCTGTATCCGACTGCGATCGACGGGGTGCCGACGAAGACCTACTTCCACTGGCTGGCACTGCCCTACGCGGTGACCCTGGCAGGGACGCCGGCGGTCTGCCTGCCCGCGGGCGGCGATTCGGTGGGCATGCCGTTCGGGCTGCAGATCGTAGGGCCGCGCGGCGGCGATGCCTTCGTGCTCGCGGCCGCCGCGGCGCTGGAGGCGGTGCTGCCGCCCCGGCCGGTCCCCGACATCGCCAAGCTGCGGGCGGCGGCGCCGATCAGCGCGATGGAAGGGTTCCTCGGCTTCGCCTGATCGTTCCCGCCGCCGGTTGACGTCGCGGCAGGAGGGTGATCTCGTAACCCCAATCTTAGCGTTTCCGACTCGATTCGGAGAGCGAAGCGAGCTGCAGCCAGCGCTGTGGCTCATGGGGGGACAGAATGACCGCCTCGCCGGGGAATCTCGACGGCCTGCTGGGCTATACCTTTCCGGGCGACAACCTCGCCGGGCTTTCCGTGCAGTCCGGGACCACAACGAGCGGCGGCGCCTCCCCATACGCGCTCGTCAGCCTGAACGCCACCACGACGGGAACGCCGTTCCAGGGCGGCGATCCGACGTTCAAGGTCGTCGGTTTCAACGACACCGACAGCAGCCTTTCGATCGCGACCTACGACTCGCTCGGCGATTACATCGCGACGTTGACATACAACGTCGTTGGCTACGCGGCGAATGCGCTGCTCGTTTCGACAGTGTTCAACCAGCAGGAGATTGCAACCGAGCTTGCGCTGGGCATGGCGAGCGGCCTGAACGGCACGACCGCCGCGCTCACGACGAGCGTCCTGCCGGGCAACACGAACCTTACCTTCGATGCCACCGGCACGTTCACGGGCGCCCCCTGCTTCGCGGCCGGCACCCGCATCGAGACCGATTTCGGGCGCCGTCGCGGTCGAGGCGCTGCGGCCAGGTGCCCGGGTGCGCTGCGCGCGGTCAGGCGCGTTCGCGCCGGTGCGCTGGATCGGTCGGCGGCGCGTGGATGTGGCGCGGCATCCGCGGCCATGGGATGTCGCGCCGGTACGCATCCGCGCCGGCGCCTTCGCGCCCGGCCAGCCAGTGCGCGACCTTCTGCTCTCACCCGATCACGCGCTCCTCCTCGGCGACGCACTGGTGCCGGTTCGCTATCTCCTCAACGGCGCGACCATCGTTCAGGAGTTCATTGCGTCCATCGTCTACTTTCACGTCGAGCTTGAGGCGCATGGCGTGCTGCTCGCGGAGGGGCTGGCGGCGGAGAGCTATCTCGATACCGGCAATCGCGGCGCGTTCGAGAACGCGCCGGGCGCGGTGGATCTCACGCCCGACTTCGCGCGCCGCGTGTGGGCCAAGCGCGCCTGCGCGCCGCTCCGGACCGAAGGGGCGCCGGTGCAGTCGGAACGGGCGCGGCTGATCGCCCGCGCGGAAACGCTCGGCTGGCGGCGCACCTCCGATCCCGCACTGGCCATGTTCGCCGATGGCGTGGCGGTCGCCGACACCATGCGCGGGGACGGCATCCGCGTCGTGCTGCCGCCCGGCACGCGCCGCCTCCGCCTGCGCTCGCACGCCGCGCGCCCGGCGGAGACCCGGGGCGATGGCGCCGACGGGCGCCGCCTCGGCGTGGGGCTCCGGACGTTGCTGCTGGACCGTGCGCCAATCGCCGAGGCCCGCTTCGCCGCCGGCTGGCATGCGGCGGAGCGCGACCTGCGCTGGACCGACGGCGACGCGCTGCTCGGCACGGAGGGCGCGCGCGAGCTGACCTTCGCCTTGGCCCGGACCGAGACCTATTGGCTGGCGCCGCCCGCGACCGGCGGCCGACGTGCCTCGACCGCGGGAAAGTGATCTCGGGTCCCGAATATTGACTGCTACGACTCGTTCCGTTCGGCGCCCGCCAACGGCGCCGCGGGATTGCGACGAGACGATGCGATGACCGCCTCTGCCGGCAACCTCGACGGGCTGCAGAATTACGGCTTCACCATCGGCCAGTTCGCCGCGCTCAACGCGCAGTCGGGCACTGCGGCACCGAGCGGCGATACCGATCAGTTGCTGACGCTGACCGCGACGGCCACCGGCGCGAGCTTCAACCAGGGGGGCGCGGCGCAATACGCCACGACCGCGACGCTGGCGATCGTCGGCGTGAACGACGCCGCCGGCACGGTGCAGATCTCCTCCTACGACGCAGGCGCAAACTACCTCGGCACGCTGAACTACTCCGTGGTCGGGTTCAGCGCCAACGCGCTGCTGGTGTCGTTCTATCCGCCCGGCACCGTCGCCTTCGACGTGCTGGCCAACAACTTTGCCGATCTCGATCCCGTGATCGCCGCGATCGCGGTGGCGCCGCTTGCCGCCGGCACCGGCATCACCTTCGCGGCCGACGGCACGTTCGCCGGGGGCGGCCCGTGCTTCGCCGCGGGCACCTGCATCCGCACCGCGGGCGGTGACATCGCGGTGGAGGATCTGCGCCCCGGCGCACGCATCCTCTCGGCGCGTTCCGGGCGCTGGGTGCGCATGACGTGGCTCGGGCGCCGCACGCTCGATGCTGCGCGCCATCCGCGCCCGGCCGACGTGGCGCCCGTGCGCATCCGCGCGGACGCTTTCGGCCCGGGGCAGCCCGCGCGCGACCTGCTGCTCTCGCCCGACCACGCGGTGTTCGCGGACGGGGTGCTCGTGCCCGTGCGCCACCTGCTGAACGGCGCCACCATCGTGCAGGAGCCGGCGCGGCGGATCACCTATTTCCACGTGGAACTCGAAGCCCACGACGTGCTGTTCGCCGAGGGGCTGCCGGCCGAGAGCTACCTCGACACCGGCAATCGCGGCGCGTTCGACAACGCGCCCGGCGCCGTGACGCTGACCGCCGACTTCGCGCGCCGTGCCTGGGCGGCCCAGGGATGCGCGCCGCTGCTGACCGGCGGGCGCATGGCCGAAGACCTCGTGGCGCGCCTGACCGCGCGTGCCGCGACGCTCGGCTGGCGGCGCAGCGGCGTGCCGTTGGTGGAGGTGCACGCGGGCGGCCGGCGGCTCGCGACCGTCTGGCGTGGGCCGCACTGCCGCATCGCGCTGCCCGCGGGCGTCGGCGCGCTGCGGCTCGGCGCACGCGCGCGTCTGCCAGGGGGCAGCATGCAGCCGGCTGGGGTCGCGCTGACGGACCTGCGGCTCGACCGCGCCCCGGTCGCCGCGGCGTGCTTCCTGGACGGCTGGCGCGCGGCGGAGAGTGCGGCGCGCTGGATCGACGGCGAGGCCCGGCTCGCGGCCGCCGGCGCGCGCGAGCTGACCTTCACCCTCGCCGCCGCCGAGGCGTTCTGGGAGCCGCCCTCCTCTGCCACGGCCGCGTAGGCCGCGCGGTTGGCAGCGGCCCGGCCCGGGTGTAGGCAGCCCGCCGGGGCCGAGCAGGAGGGATGCCATGAGCGCCATTGCCGACGTCGTCGCGCGCGAGATCCTGGACAGCCGCGGCAATCCCACGATCGAGGTCGATGTCACGCTGGAGAGCGGGGCGAGCGGCCGCGCTGCCGTCCCCTCCGGCGCCTCCACCGGCGCGCATGAGGCGGTGGAGCTGCGCGACGGCGATACCTCCCGCTACGGCGGCAAGGGCGTGCGCCAGGCGGTGGCCAACGCCGAGGGGCCGATCCTCGACGCCATCGCGGGCATGGACGCGACCGAGCAGGTGCGCATCGACGAGGCGCTGATCGAGCTCGACGGCTCGCCCAACAAGGGCCGCCTCGGCGCCAACGCCATCCTCGGCGTCTCGCTCGCGGTCGCGAAGGCGGCCGCCGAGGAACTGGGCATGCCGCTGTACCGCTACATCGGCGGCGCCTATGCGCGCACGCTGCCGGTGCCGATGATGAACATCGTCAACGGCGGCAAGCACGCCGACAATCCGATCGACATCCAGGAGTTCATGATCCAGCCGGTCGGCGCGCCCAGCATCGCCGATGCGGTGCGCATGGGAGCCGAGGTGTTTCACACCCTGAAGAAGGCGTTGCACGACGCCGGCCACAACACCAATGTCGGCGACGAGGGCGGCTTCGCGCCGAACCTGAAATCCGCCGACGAGGCGCTCGGCTTCATCACCCGCGCGATCGAGAAGACCGGCTATCGGCCGGGCGAGGACATCTCCCTGGCGCTCGATCCGGCCGCCTCGGAATTCTACCACGACGGTCGCTACGTGCTCGCCGGCGAGGGCAAGACGCTCGATGCCGGCGGCATGGTGGACTATCTCGCCGATCTTGCGGCCCGCTATCCGATCCTCTCGATCGAGGACGGGCTTGCCGAGGATGATTGGGACGGCTGGAAGCACATGACCGCCCGGCTGGGCGGCAAGCTGCAGCTCGTCGGCGACGACATCTTCGTCACCAACCCTGAGCGGCTGGCGCGCGGCATCGCCGAGCACAGCGCCAACGCGATCCTGATCAAGCTCAACCAGATCGGCACGCTCACCGAGACGCTGGAGACGATGCAGCGGGCGCATCGCGCGGGATGGCGCTGCGTGGTCAGCCATCGCTCGGGCGAGACCGACGATGCGACCATCGCCGACCTGACGGTTGCGACCAATTGCGGGCAGATCAAGACCGGCAGCCTGGCGCGGGGCGAGCGCACCGCGAAATACAACCAGCTCATCCGCATCGAGCAGGAACTCGGACCGGTCGCGCGGTTCGCAGGGCGCGCCGCGCTGCGTGCCTGAGGAGCGACACGGCCTGAGGAGCAACGCTGCCGGACGGGCGCGCGCCGCGCCCGTCCGGCGGATCGCCAAATCCTAGTGCGCCTGGAACTGCGTCTTGCCGAACAGCACCTCGCGTTCCGCGTCGGTCATGCTACCCTGTCGCTGCCGCTCCGCCAGGACTGCCACCGCCCGTTGCACCGCCGGCCGCGCCGCGATGGTCTGGAACCAGCGCTTCACCGCCGGGTAGTCGTTGAGGTCGATGCCGCGCCGCTCCGGAAACCGCAGCCACGGGAAGGTCGCGATGTCGGCGATCGAATACGCGTCGCCCGCCAGATACTCCGCCTCGTCCAACCGTTTCTCCAGCACCCGGTGCAGCCGCGCGACCTCGTTGGCATAGCGGTCCATCGGATAGGCCAGCCGCTCCGGCGCATAGTGATGAAAATGCCCGTATTGCCCGAACATCGGACCCACGCTGCCCATCTGGAACATCAGCCACTGCAGGCAGGCGTAGCGCGCCGCCGGCGCCGTGGGGATCAGGCGGCCGCTCTTCTCGGCGAGGTAGATCAGGATCGCGCCGGACTCGAACAGCGCGAGCGGCTTGCCGCCCGGGCCGTCGCGATCGACGATCGCGGGGATGCGGTGGTTGGGCGTGATGGCGAGGAACTCGGGCTTGAACTGCTCGCCGGCGCCGATGTTCACGGGCACGACGGTGTAGGGAAGCGCGAGTTCTTCGAGCGCGATATGCACCTTGTGGCCGTTCGGCGTGGGCCACGTCCAGGCTTCGATCATCCGACACTCCACCGGGTTGCGTCGCCCCGATATGGGCGGCCGGCCCTGTTCCGCTAGGCGCGCCATGCTGCTCGCGGACCATCTTGCCGAGCGGCTGCGGCGCGAGACCTCGGCGGAGGTGCTGTTCACGCGCGCCGATCGCGGGCGCTACGCCACCGATGCGTCGATCTATCAGGTGATGCCGATCGGCGTCGTCGTGCCGCGCAGCACCGACGACGTGGTCGCGGCGATGGCGGTGGCGCGGGCCGAGGGTGTGCCGGTGCTCGCGCGCGGCGGCGGCACCAGCCAGTGCGGGCAGACGGTGAACCGCGCGCTGGTCATCGACTTTTCCAAGCACCTCAACCGCGTCCTGCATGTCGATCCGGCGGCGCGCACCGCGCGGGTCGAGCCGGGCATCGTGCTCGGCACGCTGAACGCCGCCCTCGCTTCGGCGCAGCTGTTCTTTCCCGTCGATCCCTCGACGCATTCGCGCTGCACCATCGGCGGCATGGCCGGCAACAACTCCTGCGGCGCGAAATCGATCCGCTACGGGCTGATGGCGGACAACGTGCGCGCGATCGAAGCCCTGCTCGCCGACGGCACGCAGCACCGCTTCAGCATCGGCCAGAATGAGGCCGCGCCGCGCATCACGGAGCTGACCGCGCGGCTGCTGGCGCTCGGCGAGGCGGATGCGGCGGAGATCGCGGCGCGGTTCCCGCAGGTGCTGCGCCGGGTGGGCGGCTACAACATCGACGCGCTGGTGCCGGGCCGCCGCCCGCTCAATCTCGCGCGGCTTCTGGTGGGCTCGGAAGGGACGTTGGCGCTCTCGACCGCGATCGAGCTTTTCTTGCACCCGATCCGCCCGCGCAAGGTGGTCGGCATCTGCCAGTTCCCCAGCTTCCGCGCGGCGATGCAGGCGACGAAGCATCTGGTGGCACTCGACCCCGAGGCGGTGGAGCTGGTCGATCGCACGATGATCGAGCTGGGGCGCGGCATTCCCATCTATCGCCCGACGATCGAGGAGATGCTGATCGGCGAGCCGGAAAGCCTGCTCATCGTCGAATTCCACGGCGACGAGGATGCGACGCTGGCGGCGCGGCTCGACGCGCTGGATCAGGCGATGGGCGACCTCGGCTATCCCGGCGCAGTCGTGCGCGCGACCGATGCCGCGTTCCAGGCGCGCATCGCGCAGGTGCGCGAAGCCGGCCTCAACATCATGATGTCGATGAAGGGTGACGCGAAGCCGGTTTCGTTCATCGAGGACTGCGCGGTGCCGCTGGCCGACCTCGCCGACTACACCGCACGGCTGGAAGAGGTGCTCGCCCGCCACGGCGTGCGCGGCACCTGGTATGCGCACGCCTCCGTCGGGTGCCTGCATGTCCGCCCGGTGCTGAACACGAAGGACCCGAACGACCTCGCCACCATGCGCTCGGTGGCGGAGGAGTGCTTCGCGCTGGTGCGCGAATACAAGGGCAGCCACAGCGGCGAGCACGGCGACGGCATCGTGCGCAGCGAGTTCCACGCGGCGATGTTCGGCGAGCGGCTGGTGCGTGCGTTCGAGTCGGTGAAGGAGGCCTTCGATCCCGCCGGGCTGCTCAACCCCAACCGGATCGTGCACCCGCCGCGCATGGATGATCGCACGCTGCTGCGCTACCCGCCCGACTATGCGCGCGCCCCCGGTAGCGTCGAGCGGCTGGACTGGTCGGCGCATCCGAACGGCCTGCTCGGGGCCGCGGAGATGTGTAACAACAACGGCACCTGCCGCGCCTTCAATGCCGGCAGCATGTGCCCGAGCTTCCGTGCCACGCGCGATGAGCAGCATGGCGTGCGCGGGCGCGCCAACACGCTGCGCCTCGCATTGAGCGGCCAGCTCGGCGCCGAGGGGCTGGCGGGCGCGGATGTCAAGGAGGCGCTGAGCCTCTGCGTCGCCTGCAAGGCATGCCGGCGCGAGTGTCCGACCGGCGTGGACATGGCGCGGATGAAGATCGAGGCGACGGCGGCGCGCGCCGCCGCGCGCGGCGTGGCGCTGCGCGAGCGGCTGATCGCCGCGCTGCCGCGGCTCGCGCGCCTCGCCGCGATCGCGCCGGGCCTCGCCAACTTGCCGGCGCAGGCCGGGCTGCTGCGCCATCTCGGCCTCGCGCGCACGCCGCCGCCGTTCCGCGGCGATGTGTTCGCCGATCGCGAGGCCGATGACGGCGGCGGGGACGGCCCGCCGGTGCTGCTGTTCGCCGATACCTTCAACCGCTATTTCGAGCCGGAGAATCTGCGCGCCGCGGTGCGCGTGCTGCGCGCGGCCGGCCTGCGCCCAAGCGTGCCGCGCATGCGTGGCCGCCCGCTGTGTTGCGGCCGCACCTTCCTGGCTGCCGGCATGATCGATCGCGCGCGGCGCGAGATGCGGCGCACGCTCGCGGCCCTTGCCGGCGATGCGCCGGTGGTGGGGCTGGAGCCGTCATGCCTGTTCACGCTGAAGGACGAGCTGCCGTCACTGCTGCCCGGTGCGGCGGCGCGCGCGCTGGCCGACCGCGCCATGCTGCTCGCGGAGTTCCTTGCCGAGAACAAGCGGCTTCGCTTCGCCCCGCGCGCGGCGGCGGCGCATGTGCACGGCCATTGCCACCAGAAGAGCTTCGGCGCGTTTCCGGCAACGCTGGCGCTGCTGCAAAAGGTACCTGCGTTGTCGGTACGGCCGATCACCTCGTCCTGCTGCGGCATGGCCGGCGCGTTCGGCTATCAGACCGAGACGCAGGCGGTCTCGCAGGCGATGGCGGAGCTGTCGCTGTTGCCGGCGGTGCGCGCGGCGGCGCCCGACGACCTGATCGTCGCCGACGGCACCTCCTGCCGCGCACAGATCGCCGATCTGTCGGGGCGGCGGGCGGTGCACTCGGTGCAGGTGCTGGCCGCCGCGCTCACCACTGCATGATCGGGCCGAACAGGCCGGCCCGCTTTTTCTGCCGCAGGCTGCTCGCGACTTCCCACTCCTGCACTGGCATGAAGCGCGGGGCGAGGAACTGATAGCTGCGGCCGAGGCGCAGCCACGCGGAGTCGTCCAGCCCCGGACCCGCCGCGTCCCAGTCGGCGAGCAGCGGCTCCCAGGCCCGGCGCGAGCGGTAGAGCCAGTCGCGGCTGGAGCGGATGAAGGCGCGGTGGCTTTCGGCATTGCGCAGGGCGCCGACGATCTCGGCGGTCTGCGCATCGACCTCGGCGAAGCGGGCGGCGAGTTGCGTCAGCGCGATGTGGGCGAGGCGACGGACCTGCGTCAGCGTCGTCTGCCGCTCGGCATTGCCGCGCCAGCCGGCGCCGAGCGTGTCGAGCTTCGCGCACATCGCCTGCACCCGTGCCAGCAGGCCCTCGCGCAGCGCCTCGATATAGGCGATCTCCTCCGCGAGCCTGGCGACCACCTGTACCACCGCCTCCGAATCCGGAAGGCCCAGCGCCGTCGCCGCCTGGTCGAAGGCGGCCTGGACGCGGGCGCGCAGCCCCGGGTCGGTTTCCAGCAGCGCATGCGCGGTCGGGTCGCTGGCGGCGGCAGGGTCGAGCCATGCGAGGAGTTGCAGGCGCAGCCGCGCGGCGGCGAGGCGCCGGTGCCGCGCCTCCGGCTCCCAGCTCGCCTCGCCGGTCAGCACCTCGGCGGGCAGCCGGTCGCCGGGCCGCAGGCAGGTGACGTAGTCGAGCGATTCCGCGATCAGGCCGAGCATGCGCCCGTCGGGGCTGTCGTCGTCGATGTGGAACTCCCGCTGCAAGGCGCGCAGCGGCAGGGCGGCCTGTCCCTCGCCCAAGGCGATCACCATGACCGGCATGCCGTCGGCCTCGGCGCGGCGGAACAGGGGCTCGCCGAAGCGGGCAAAGACGGGATTGGCGAGCGCGCAGCGCTCGGGCGCGACGTCGATCATGCGGTCCCACGGGCTTGGCGAAACGCCGTCACGTTGCCGCGCCACGATGAACAATCCGATAAAAGAGCGACGCGGCGTCCGATGAGACGGTTCGGCGTGAATTAACCGAAAAGTGAGGCACTGCTCCATAATCTGGACGCACCCACCAACGCGGGACTCGCCTCATGCCGTCCGACCTCGCGCAGCCGCTCGCGGCGCCGTCCGCCGCGGCCGCGCCGCCGCGCTTTCGCCTCGAACCCCGCCGCCGCGACGCGCAGGCCGAGCGCCGCCGGCTGGCGCGTGAACTCGCGGAGGCGGTGCATGCCGACGGCTTCGCCCTGCGCTATCTGCCGCGCGTGGCGCTGACGAGCGGGGCGGCGTGCGGCGCCGAGGCCGGGTTGCGCTGGCCGCATCCGCGGCGCGGCGTGGTGCCGCCTTCGGTCTTTCTCCCGCTCGCCGAGGCGGCGGGGCTCGCGGCGCCGCTCGGCGCCCAGGTGCTGCGCACTGCCTGCCGGGAGGCGGCGGGCTGGCCCGGGGAGCGCGTGGTTTCGGTCAGGGCCGCCCCGGCCCAGCTCGAGGGCGGCATCCTGCTCGGTCAGCTCGCCGCCGCCCTCGGCGCCGCCGCGCTCGCCCCCGAGCGGCTGGAGATCGCGCTGCCCGAGGTGCACCTGCTCGACGCCGACGCCGAGACCCTGCTGCTGCTCTCGGCAATCCGCGACATCGGGGTGGGGCTCGTGCTCGACGATTTCGGCGCGGCGCACGCGGCCCTGGCGCTGCTGCAGCGGCTGCCGCTGACGGCGGTGAAGCTGCATCGCACGCTGGTGCGCGATCTGCCCGACGATGCCGAAGCGGCGGCGATCGTGCGCGCCATCGGCACCGCCGCCGCGGCCCTCGGCCTTGGCATCATTGCCGAGGGCATCGACACGGAGGCGCAGCGCGCGTTTCTCGCCGACTGCGGCTGCGAGATCGGGCAGGGCGCGCTGTTCGGCCGGGCGATGCCGGCCGCGACGCTGTGGGACGATCAGCCGTAGCGTTCCTCGTGCCACGGGTCGGCGTTGTTGTGATAGCCGCGGGTTTCCCAGAACCCGGGCCGATCCTCGGCAACCAGCTCGATCCGCCGCACCCACTTCGCCGACTTCCATAGATAGAGGCGCGGGATCATCACCCGCACCGGCCCACCGTGCTGGCGCGGGATCGGCGCGCCGTTCCAGCGGTGCACGAGAAAGACGTCCGGCTGGTCGAACTGATCGAGCCGGACGTTGGTCGTATAGCCGTCGTGCGCGTGAAAGATCACGTGCCGCGCTTCGGACTTCGGCATCGCCTGCTCCAGCAGCGTGCGCGCCGCCACCCCCTGCCAGCGGTTGTCGTAGCGCGACCACTGCGTGACGCAGTGCATGTCCGCCACGCTGTCCGCCTGCGGCAGCGCCAGGAACGCGTCGAGGTCGAGGCTGAGCGGCTGGGCGACGGCGCCGTCCAGGTCGAGGCGGAATTTCTGCACCGTCACGTCGGGCTGCACGCCGAGATCGAGCACCGGCCAGTCGCGGACGAGGCGCTGGCCCGGCGGCAGGCGGACGCGCGCGGGATCGGCCGTGGTGCCGGTGAGCAGGCGGCCTTCGCGCGCCCATTCCTGCTTGCGGGCCACCAGCTTCTCACGCCCCGCCCCGACCTCTCCGTCCTCTGCCATTCGCCCATTCTCCTGATCCGGCCGCGAAGCAAGCGGCCGGCCGGGAACATGGGTCGCGCGTCCGCCGGCGGCAAGCAGCCGGCGCCCGCCGCGTCGCGGCACCCGTCACCGCATCGTGAAGGTGAGAACGCGACGCCGCCGGTTGCCAGCTATAGCGGCAACGGCACGGCGGGCCCGACGGTCCGCTGGGGCACGGCGGCGAGCAGCGGCGGCCAGAGCGGATGCCGCCACGCCGCCGGATATCGCGATCACGCTGCCGCCCAGCCCGTCCGCCGACTTCACCCTCGGCACCTTCACCCATGTCAACCAGCCGATCACCGGCGAGACGATTGCCGGCATCCAGCTCGTCGTCACCGCCGATATCGCGGTGGACGCCGGACCGGCGCAGAGCCTGAGCTTTATCTTCGACTTCATGCACGACGAGACGCCGAACGACGTTTCCTTCGGCGAGGATTGCCCCTACGGCGGTCGCCGACTATCAGCGCGTGAACATCAACGGCTGCGCCGACCACGTCCAGGTCGGCTACAACACGCTCTCCGAATCCTTCAATGTCGGCGGCGATCTGTACACGCTGAACGTCCTCGGCTTCGAGATCGGCGGCGTGACGCAGCATGCGTTCCTCACCGAGGAGGCGGCGAACGACAGCGCGCTGCTGATCGCCGACGTGACGCTGCGCAGCCTGGCGGTGCCGGAGCCGTTCACGCTCGCGATGTTCGCCTCCGGGCTTCTGGGCCTCGGGATGGTGCGCCGCCGCCGTTGCTGACGCGCGCCGCTGCACGGGCTGGCGGGGCGGCTTGGTGCCGCCCTGCTGCTACCCCTTCTCGCGCATCAGCCGCGCCCGGTCGCGCTGCCAGTCGCGCGCCGCGATGGCGTGGCGCTTGTCGGCCTTGTTGCGGCCCTCGGCGAGGCCGAGCAGCACTTTCGCAAGCCCGCGCTCGTTGAAGTGGATGTCGAGCGGCACCAGCGTCTGCCCCTGCCGCGCGACCGCGCCGAGCAGGCGGTTGATCTGCTTGCGGTTGAGCAGCAGCTTGCGCGGCGCGCGCGGCTCGAACCGCGCCAGCACGCCGCCCTGGTATTCGGGGATGTAGGCGTTGAACAGGAACATCTCGCCGTCGCGCTCGCCCGCCCAGGCCTCGGCGATCTGCGCGCGGCCGTGGCGCAGGCTCTTCACCTCCGGCCCCCTCAGGACCAGACCGGCCTCCACGGTTTCCTTCACGGTGTAGTCGAACCGTGCCTTGCGATTCTGCGCCACAATCCCGTGCGCGATCAGGCCCGACTTGCGGCGCTCGGCCATCGTGGACTCAGTTGAGCAGGCCGGCCTCGCCCATCGCGGCCCGCACCCGCGCCTTCGTCGCCTCGGCGCAGGGGGCCAGCGGCAGGCGGCAATGCTCGCTGGTGTGGCCGAGGAGGGAGGCGGCGTATTTCACGGGACCGGGCGAGGTTTCGGCGAACATCGCGTCGTGCAGCGGCACCAGCCGGCTCTGGATGCGCATCGCCTCGGCGACGCGGCCTTCCTGCCAGGCGGTGTGCATGGCGCTGCACAGCCGCGGGGCGACGTTGCCGGTGACGCTGATGCAGCCGATCCCCGCCGGCGGCGAGGAAGGCGACGGCGGTGTGATCCTCGCCGGAGAGCTGGCAGAATGCCTCGCCGCAGGCGCGCGTGGTGTGCAGCGGGCGGGCGAGGTTGGCGGTCGCGTCCTTCACGCCGACGATGTTCTTGTGCCGCGCCAGCCGCGCCATCGTCTCAACGCTCATATCGATCACGCTGCGGCCGGGGATGTTGTAGATGATGATCGGGATGTCGGAGGCGTCGGCGATGGCCGAGAAATGCAGGAACAGGCCCTCCTGCGTGGGCTTGTTGTAGTAGGGGGTGACGATCAGCACGGCATCGGCGCCGGCGCGCGTGGCGTGGCGGGTGAGGTCGATCGCCTCGGCCGTGGAGTTAGAGCCGGCGCCCGCGATCACCGGCACGCGCCCGCGCGCGACCTCGACGGTGATCTCCACCACCCGCTTGTGCTCCTCGTGCGACAGCGTGGGCGACTCGCCGGTGGTGCCGACCGGGACGACGCCGTGGGTGCCCTCGCTGATCTGCCAGTCCACGAACCGGGCAAGCGCCGCCTCGTCCAGCGTCCCGTCCGGGCGCATGGGGGTGATGAGGGCGACGAGGGAGCCTTTGAACATCGCACACCTCGGGGGTTGGCGCATGCGGGGGGCTGCGCGTGAGCGCGGGAGGCTAGGCGCGCGGGGGATGCATCGCAAGGCGGCGAGCGGATAAAAGGCGGCATGGTGCGCGCAACGATTCGGGCGCTCGGCGCCCTGCTGGTCCTGTTCACCGCCGCCCCGGCGCGGGCCGGGGACGTGATGGCCGCGGTGCGCGCGGAGCACTGGGACGAGGCCGCGGCCCTCGCGGCCGCCGAGCCGGACCCGGTCGCGGCGAAGCTCGTCACCTTCTATCGCCTGCTCGACGCCAGGGGCCGCGAGTGCGGCCGAGATCGGCCGTTTCATGGCCGACAGCCCCGACTGGCCCATGGCCGGCACGCTCGCGCGGCGCCGCGACGAGGCGCTGGTGACCGACCCGGACGACGCCGCGGCGGCCGCGGCCTGCGCGCAGGGCGCCGCACGCTCCGCCGCCGGGTGGGAACGCTGCGCGCAGGCCGACGCGGCGCTGGGCAAGGGCCGAGGAGGCGACGGCGGCGGCGCGGCGGGCCTGGGTGCTGCTGCCCGGCGACGGGGCCGCGCCGGCCGTTCCTGGCGCGCTGGGGAAGCGTGATCGGCCCGGCCGAGCAGCGAGCGCCGCTTCGACCGCCTCGCCTGGACCGATACCGCCGCCGCCGCGCGCCAGATCGCGCGGCTCGACCCGAGCGACCGGCCGGCGGCCGAGGCGCGGCTGGCGCTGCGCCGCGACGATCCGCAGGCGCTCGCCATGGTCGCGGCGCTGCCGGCGGCCGCGCGGGCCGCGCCGGCGATGGTGCTGGAGCAGGCGCGCTATCTGCGCCGCGCCGAGCGCGACGTGGAGGCGGAGAAACTCTGGCTCGACCTCGGCACCGCCGCCGAGCGTGCGGCGCCGCCCGAGCACCGGGCGGCGTTCTGGGCCGAGCGCAACATCCTCGCCCGCCACCGGCTGCGCGACGGCGATCCGCAGGGCGCCTACGCGCTCGCCGCCGGGCATGCGCAGACGGGCGCCCGAGCAGGTCGCCGACGCGGAGTTCCTGGCCGGCTTCATCGCGCTGCGCCGGCTGAACGACCGCGCCCGCGCGGCGCCGCATTTCGCGCGGCTGGCGGCGGTGTCGCGGGCGGCGATCACGCAGGGGCGGGCGCATTTCTGGGCGGCGCAGCGCGGCCGCCGACCCGGCCACGGCGCCGGCGCGAATACCAGGCCGCCGCCGCCTGGCCGGACACGTTCTACGGCCAGCTCGCGATCCTGGCGCTCGGCGAGGGGCCGGCCGGGCTGGCGCGGCGCATCACCGAGCGGCATGACCCCACCTGGGACTCCGGCCAGGCGCTGGCCTTCGCCGCGCGCGAGCTGGCGCGCGCCAGCGCCTATCTGATCGCCTGGGGCGAGCCGCACCGCGCGGAGGCGTTCCTGCTGCGCCTCGTCGACATCGTGCCCGATCCGGTGGACCGCTCGCTGGCGGCCCGGCTCGCGGCCGGGTTCGGGATGCCGCGAGACGGCGGTGGCGATCGCGCGCCGGGCGGGGCGTCGAGGGCGTGATGCTGCTCGACGCCGGCTGGCCGGACGCCGGTGCAACTCCGCCGGGCGGCGGCGTGGAGCCGGCGCTGGTGCTCGGCGATCATCCGCCAGGAGAGCAGCTTCGACACGACCACGGTCTCGCCTGCCGGCGCCGAGGGGCTGATGCAACTGCATGCCCGGCACCGCCAGCCTGGTCGCGCGGCAGATCGGCCTCGGCACGCGGCGTGCCGAACCTGATCGGCGATCCGCGAACAGAACGTGAAGCTGGGCACCGCCTATCTGCGCGCGATGCTCGACCAGTTCGACGGCTGCACGCCGCTCGCCGTCGCCGCCTACAACGCCGGGCCGTCGCGGGTGCAGGAGTGGCTCGCCACCTACGGCGATCCGCGGCAGAGCGGGGTGGCGATGATCGACTGGATCGAGCTCATCCCGTACGGCGAGACGCGCAACTACGTGCAGCGGGTGATCGAGAACGAAGTGGTCTATCGCGCCCGCAGCGGCGCGGTGAAGCCGCATCCGCTGGCGCAATGGCTGCGCTGAGGCTGGCGCGGCAGATCGCGAGCGGGTTCGGATGCGGCGCCGTGCCCGGTGCGCCCGGCACCGCCGCTTCGCTCGCGGCGACGCTGCTCGGTGCGGCCCTGCTGGCCGTCTCTTCCTGGGCGCTGGCGCTGGCAGCGCTGGCGGCCGTGGGCGTGGGCATCTGGGCGATCGCGCGGGTCGGCGCCGCGGACGACCCGCCCTGGATGGTGATCGACGAGATCGCGGGGCAGTGGATCGCGCTGCTCGCCCTTCACCACCCCACGCCGCGCGGGCTCATCGCCGGGTTCCTGCTCTTCCGCCTGCTCGACATCGTCAAGCCCGGGCCGGTGGGGTGGGCCGATCGCCGCAGCGGGCCGGCGGCGGTCATGGCCGACGATGTGCTGGCCGGCGCGCTCGCGGCGCTGCTGCTCTATCTGCTGCGCCGCGCCTGGCCCGGCGTTCTGGACTGACCCGGCGTTCTGGACTGAGCCCGGGGTTCTGGACGGAGCGGGTGGTGGGCGTGCAGAATCGGGCAATGCCGGACGTCGCCTCGCCGCAGCAACCTGCTGCCGCGTGCCGCACGGCCGTGAGGCGGGACAGGCCGTGCGCCGGCGCTTCCCGCGTCGCGCCCTCGCCACGCCACCGGGCGCCGCGCGCGACCCGGTGGCCTTGCTGCAGGCAGCCGATACTGGCCGCATCGAATCGCTCCTGCCGCTGCGCTACGCGCGCATGCGCAAGGACCCCTTCGCCTTCCTGCGCGGCAGCGCCGCCCTGATGGCCGCCGATCTCGCGGCGACGCCCAATACCGGCCTCGTCGTCCAGGCGTGCGGCGATTGTCATTTGCTCAACTTCGGGACGTATGCCTCGCCCGAGGGAACGCCGGTGTTCGATATCAACGACTTCGACGAGACACTGCCGGCGCCATTCGAATGGGACGTGAAGCGGCTCGCCGCGAGCGTCGCGGTGGCGGCGCGGGTGCGGGGCGCGGGCATCCGGGCGGCGGGCGTGCTCGCGCGCGGCACCGCGGAAGCCTATCGGCGCCACATGCGCATGCTCGCCGGGATGCCCGTGCTCGATGCCTGGCGCGACCGCATCGACCTCGCCGGCGCGGTCGCGGCGATCGACCGCAAGCGGCTGCGCGCGCTGGAGGCGCAGCGGCTGCGCATGGCGGTCGCGGCGAGCCACAATGCCTATGGCAATCTCGTCGCCAAGGACGGGCTGCGGCTGCCGGAGCATCCCCCCGCGATCTATCGCCTCGGCCCCGAGGAGGCGACCGCGCATGCGGCCTATGCCGCCTATCTCGACGGCCTGCCCGAGGAGCGGCGGGCGCTGCTCGCGCGCTACCGGCTGCGCGACGTGGCGTTCAAGGCGGTGGGGGTGGGCAGCGTGGGCACGTTCTGCGCAATCGGCCTGTTCGCCACCGCCGACGGCGAGCCGCTGCTGCTGCAGCTCAAGGAGGCGCAGCGCTCGGTGCTCGCCCCCTATGCCGGCGCGAGCGCCTATGCCCACCAGGGCGAGCGGGTGGTGGTCGGGCAGCGCATCATGCAGGCGGCGACCGACATCCTGCTGAACTGGACGCAGGGGGGGCCGGAGGGGCGGCATTTCTATGTCCGCGTGCTGAAGGACTCGCGCCTCGCCGCCATCGGCGCGCAGATCGAGGACGCCGCGCTGGCGTTCTACGCGCCGCTCTGCGGGCGGACGCTGGCGCGGGCGCATGCGCGCGCCGGCGATGCGGCGGCGATCGCCGGCTATCTTGGCAACGGCGCCGTCTTCGAGGACGCGATCGCCGACTTCGCCCTTGCCTACGCGCGGCAGACCGAGGCGGATCACGCGGCATTCTGCGCCGCGATCGACGTGGGGCGGATCGAGGCGACCGCATGACCGACGCGGCGACGCGCGCGGCCGCCGAAGCGGTGCTTGCCGCCTGCCGTGCCGCCGGCCTGCGGGTCGCGACCGCCGAGAGCTGCACCGGCGGCCTGGTCGCCGCGGCGCTGACCGAGATCGCCGGCAGTTCCGATGTGTTCGAACGCGGTTTCGTCACCTATTCGAACGCGGCCAAGCACGAAATGCTCGGCGTCGATGCGGCGCTGATCGCCGCGCATGGTGCCGTGAGCGAACCGGTGGCGCGCGCGATGGCGGCAGGTGCGCTTTCGCACGCTCCGGCGGATCTGGCGGTCGCCGTCACCGGTATCGCGGGGCCCGGCGGCGGCAGTGCTGCGAAGCCGGTAGGCCTGGTCTGGTTCGGCGCCGCCCGCCGCGGCGCGGAGGCGCGGGCCGAGCGTCACGTTTTTCCCGGCGACCGGGCCGCCGTGCGTCACGCGGCCACCTTGCGCGCGCTGGCCCTCCTGCGCGACATGGTATGATCACGAGATCGCGAGCAGGACGCACTGCTCGCACGCCGCGATCCGCGCGCGCTACAACCCGCCGCCGGCGGGCACCCGCCGCGGGTGAGGGATGGGGGACGATGCGGATGCCGGGCCACAAGCGATGCCGCGCGGTGTGCGGCGCACTTGCGATGCTGCTGCTGGCGGCGCCGCTCGCCGCCTGCAAGGACGAGAACCGCTTCGTCCCGCCGCCGCCGCCGCAGGTGGGCGTGGCCCCGCCGCTCAAGGAGAAGATCGACCGCTTCGTCTTCGGCACCGGCAACGCCTCGGCGGTGAACCAGGTCGATCTGGTCGCGCGGGTCGTCGGCTTCCTGCAGGACATCAAGTATCAGGACGGCCAGTTCGTGAAGAAGGGCGACGATCTCTTCATCATCGAGCCGCTGCCGTATCTGAGCCAGTTGCAGCAGGCGCAGGCGACGGTGGACAGCGACACCGCGCAGCTCAAGAACGCGGAGTCCGAATACGCGCGGCAGGCGGCCCTCGGCGCCAAGGACTTCGCGTCGCAAGCGCGGGTGGAGGACGCGCTGACCCGGCGCGACACGGCGCGCGCATCCCTCACCGGCGCCCAGGCGAGCGTGGCGATCTCGGCGATCCAGTATTCCTATACGCGCGTGACCGCGCCATTCGACGGCGTGGTTTCCGCGCACCTTCAATCCGTGGGCGAGCTGGTGGGCGGAACGACGCCGACGAAGCTTGCCACCATCGTGCAGCTCGACCCGATCTGGGTGACGTTCACGCTCAGCGAACAGGACGTGCTGCGCGTGCGGGCCCTGCTGCTGAAGCAGGGCATCGTCTCGCGCGCCGACCTGCTGAAGGCCAAGGTGCCGGTGGAAGTGGGGCTGCAGAACGAGACCGGGTTTCCGCATCGCGGCATGCTCGACTACGTCGCACCGGGGCTCGATCCCTCGACCGGCACCATCACCGTGCGCGGCGTGTTCGCCAACACCGACCGGGCGCTGCTGCCGGGCATGTTCGCCCGCGCGCGGATCCCGATCGAGAGCGGCGTGGAGGCGCTGCTGGTGCCCGACACCGCCATGGGCGCGGACCAGCTCGGCCGCACCTTGCTGGTGGTCAATGCCGACAACGTGGTCGAGCTGCGCCACGTCGTGGTCGGCGAGACCGTCGGATCGCTGCGCGAGGTGGTCTCCGGCCTCAAGCCTGACGATCGCGTGGTGACCGAGGGGCTGCAGCGCGCCGTTCCGGGCCAGAAAGTCGTGCCGCAGCTGCGCACGGCGAGCCGCGCGTCGTGATCTCTACCTTTTTCATCAACCGTCCGGTCCTGGCCAATGTGCTGGCGATCGTGATGGTGCTGATCGGGCTGGTGGCGTTGATCACGCTGCCGGTGGCGCAGTACCCGAACGTCGTGCCGCCGACGGTGCAGGTGACGACGCGCTATCCCGGCGCCTCGGCGACGGACGTGATGAACACGGTGGCGCTGCCGATCGAGCAGCAGGTGAACGGCGTGGAAAACATGCTGTACATGCAGTCCACCAGCGCCAGCGACGGCAGCTACACACTGACGGTCACGTTCGCGATCGGCACCGACCTCAACTTCGCCCAGGTGCTGGTGCAGAACAAGGTGTCGGCAGCACTCTCCTCGCTGCCGACGGCGGTGCAGGCGCAGGGCGTGGTGGTGCAGAAGCAGTCCACCGCGATGCTGCAGATCATCACGCTTACCTCATCAGATCCGAAATACGACGCGCTGTTCCTGTCGAACTACGCCACCATCAACATGCAGCCGGAGCTGGCGCGGCTGCCGGGCGTGGGACAGGTGACGGTGTTCGGGGCCGGCCAGTACGCCATGCGCATCTGGCTCGACCCGGAGCGGATGCAGGCCCGCTCGCTGACCACGCAGGACGTGGTGCAGGCGCTGCAGCAGCAGAGTCAGCAGGTGCCGGCCGGACAGCTCGCCGCACCGCCGGTGCCGAAGGGCCAGCCGTTCCAGCTCACGCTGAACGTCGCCGGCCGGCTCGATCAGGCCGCGCAGTTCGAGAACGTCATCGTGAAGGTCGATTCCAGCGGCGGCATCACCCGCATCCGCGACATCGGGCGCGTGGAGCTGGGTGCCCAGACCTACGGCCAGAAGTTCGCGGTGAACGGCCAGCAGGCGGCCGGCATCGGCATCTATCAGACGCCGGGGGCCAACGCGCTCAACGTCGCGACCGAAGTGCGCGCCCGCACCGCCGAGCTCGCCAAGAGTTTTCCCCAAGGCATGAGCTGGGGCATCCCGTTCGACACCACGATGTTCGTGAAAGTGTCGATCCACGAGGTGTACAAGACGCTGGTCGAGGCCGGCATCCTGATCCTGGTCGTGATCCTCGTGTTCCTGCAGGACTGGCGCGCGACCCTGGTGCCGGCGACGACGGTGCCGGTGACGATCATCGGCGCCTTCGCGGGCATGGCGGCGCTCGGCTTCAGCGTCAACCTCTCCACCCTGTTCGCGATCGTGCTGGCGATCGGCATCGTCGTGGACGACGCGATCGTCATCGTCGAGGGCGCCGCGCACCACATCGAGCGCGGACTTTCGGCGCACGATGCGGCGGTGAAGGCGATGAGCGAGCTGTTCGGCCCGGTCATCGGCATTACGCTGGTGCTGATGGCGGTGTTCGTGCCGGCGGCGTTCCTGCCGGGGCTCACCGGGCAGCTCTATGCGCAGTTCGCGCTGGTGATCGCGGTGACGGCGCTGATCTCCGCGATCAACGCCGCGACGCTGAAGCCCACGCAATGCGCGCTCTGGCTCCGCCCGCCGACGCCGCCGGAGAAGCGCAACTTCTTCTACCGCGGGTTCAATGCCGCATACGACGTGGCGGAGCGCTGGTACGCGCGGCTGATCGGCACGCTGGTGCGCCATACCGCGATCACGGTGCCGGTTGCCTTCATCGTCATCGTGTTGGCCTTCCTCGGCCTTACGCGCATCCCTGGCGGTTTCCTGCCGCTCGAGGATCAGGGCTACCTGCTGGTCGCGACCCAGCTTCCGGACGGCGCGTCGCTCGGGCGCACGAGCGACGTGCTGAACCGCGTGCAGGCGGCGGTGCGCACGGTGCCCGGCGTGGAGGAGGTGATCGGCATCGCCGGCATCTCGCTGCTCGACAACAGCGCCACGCTCGCCAATGCCGGCGCATCCTACGTGATCCTGAAGGACTGGGCGGTCCGGGGCAAGGCGAAGGGGCAGGATATGCGCTCCATCTACTTCGCCATGAGCGCGGCCCTGGACAAGATCGAGGAGGCGCAGAATATCGTCCTCATTCCGCCGGCGATTCAGGGCATCGGCAACTCCGGCGGCTTTACGATGCAGATCGAGGTGCGCGACGGCAGCAGCGACTTCCCGAAGCTCGCGGCCCTCACCCGGACCGTGATCGGCGATGCGGCCGGCCAGAGCGCGCTCTCCCGCGTCGCCTCCTCGTTCCGCGCCGCGGTGCCGCAGCTCGACGTGGAGGTGGACCGCATCAAGGCGGAGCAGCTCCAGATCTCGGTGGGGCAGGTGTTCGACACGCTGGCGACCTATCTCGGCTCCAGCTACATCGCGCAGATCAACAAGTTCGGGCGCACATTCCAGGTCTATGTGCAGGCCGACGCCGATTTTCGCATCCTGCAGCGGCAGATCCTGCTGTTGCCGGTGCGCACGCCCGGCGGGCAGATGGTGCCGCTCGGCACGCTGGTGAAGATCCACCCGACGGTCGGCCCCTCGCTGATCAGCCTCTACAACCTTTACCCCACGGCGACCGTGATCGGCTCGCCGGCGCCGGGATTCAGCTCGGGCGAGGCGCTGGGTCTGATGGACCAGATCGGCGCCACGCTGCCGGCGGGCACCGGCTATGAATGGACGGCGATGTCGTACCAGGAGAAGCAGGTCGGCGGGCAGATCTATCTGACGTTCGGGCTCGGCGTGCTGCTGGTCTATCTCGTGCTCGCCGGCCAGTACGAGAGCTGGATCCTGCCGCTCGCGGTGATCCTCGCGGTGCCGCTGTCGCTGCTCGGGCCGGTCGCGGTGCTGGAGGCGCTCGGCCTGGACAACAACCTCTACACGCAGATCGGCCTCATCCTGCTCATCGCGCTCTCGGCGAAGAACGCGATCCTGATCGTGGAGATGGCGCGCGAGCACCGCATGCTGCATGGCGCGGGGCTCGTCGAGTCGGCGGTGGAGGCGGCGCGGCTGCGCTTCCGGCCGATCCTGATGACGTCCTTCGCCTTCATCCTTGGCATGCTCCCGCTCGTGTTCGCGAGCGGCGCGGGTGCCAATTCGCGCCGGTCGATCGGCATCACGGTGGTCAGCGGCATGCTCGCCTCGACCTTGCTCGCGGTGCTGTTCGTGCCGAGCTTCTTCGTGATGCTGCAGCGGCTCGAGGAGTGGCGGAAGGCGCGCAAGGTGAAGCCGCAGCCGAGGACGGCGCTTGCGGAGTAGTCAGGGCGGAATAGGTCAGGGTGTCGCCCAGGTCCCGCTGGCCGCGGCGCGAAACGTCGCGTCGATGACGCGCATGTTGGCGATCGCGTCCTCGATCGGATGATCGAGCGTCGCCTCGCCGCGCACGACGCGCGCGAACGCGTCGCCCTGCAAGCCGTACTGGTCGGCGACCGGGAAATCCTCGACCGTGGCGCTGCCGCCATGGAGGTCGCTGCCGTCGTCGATGACGATGCGGCATGGCCGGTCATTGGGCGCGTTGAACGGGATCAGGATCTCCAGCCGCGCCTTGGTGCCCACGATCGTCACGCGCTGGTGCGGCGCGAGCTGCGTGGAGCAGGTGAAGGTCAGGTGCCGGTTGCCCGGAAATTCCATCAGCGCGCTGGTCAGACGGTCGGTGCGCATGGTTGGGTCGCGGTCGATGAGGGCCGCGATGCGCAGCGGCTCCGCCCCGAAAATGGCGCGTGCGGTGACGATGGCGTAGCAACCGATGTCCATCAGGCTGCCGCCGCCGATATCCGCCTGGTTGCGGATGTTCGCCGGATCAATCTGGAAGTAGCAGAAGAAGGTCTGGATCGCCCGCACCTCGCCCAGTGCGCCGCCGCGCGCCAGTTCGCGCGCGCGTTGCCACTGCGGGTTCCCGCGGACCATGAACGCCTCGGCGACGATACGCCCGGTGCGCGCGCGGGCCGCGAGGAGCTGTTCGGCCTCGCCGGCGTTGAGCGCGATCGGCTTTTCGCACAGCACGTGCTTGCCCGCCTCCATGGCGCGGATCGTCCAGGGCACATGCAGGTGGTTCGGCAGCGGATTGTAGATCGCCTCGATCGCAGGATCGGCGAGCAGCGCCTCGTAGCTGCCATAGGCGCGGGGAATGCCGAGCGCCGCCGCCGTGCGTTGCGCGCGCTCCGGATCGCGCGAGGCGATCGCGGCGATGTGACAGCGCGCGCCCCGCTGCATGGCCGGGATCACCTTCTCCACGCCGATCTTTGCCGTGCTGAGCACGCCCCAGGTCACGCGGTCGGCCATGGCCGTTCTCTCCCTGTCACACCGCCTGGATAGCGCGGCGCTGCCCGGGACGGCTAGTGCGCGCCCGCGGCCGCGGCCCGTGGCCGGGCGAGGAAGAGGGTCAGCGGCACGGCGAGAAAGAAGGCGATCGACATGAGCATGAGCACGTCGTTGTAGGTGAGCGTCAGCGCCTCGCGCTCGACCAGCAGGGCGATGCGCCGCAATGCGCCGGCCTGCGCGTCTTCCTGCAACGCCGGGCTCAGCGCCGACGTCATCGCATCGAGCATGCGCATCGCACCCGGGCGCGCCCAGGTCACCGCCTCGTCCAGATGCAGCCGGTGCTGAGCGAGGCGCGCGGTCGCGATGGTGTTGATCATCGCGAGCCCCACCGCGCCGCCGAGATTGCGCATCAGGTTGTAGAGCCCCGATGCGTTCTTGAGCGCCGACGGCGGCAGCGTGCCGAGCGCGAGCTGGTTCGTCGGCAGCATCACGAACATCATCGAGAAGCCGCGCAGCGCCTGCGGCCCCAGCATCTCCCAGAACGCCGACTGGTTGGTCAGATGGCCGAGCCAGAACAGCGACGTGCCGAACATCAGCAGGCCGGCGGCCAGCATGGGCCGCGGGTCGATGCGCTGCGCAACCTGGCCCGCGATCGGCGCCGAGATGAACATGGCAACGCCGGTCACGAACATCGTCTCGCCGATCTGCATCGAATTGAATCCGCGCACCCGGCCGAGGAACAGCGGGATGAGATAGACCGAGCCGTAGAGCCCGGTGCCGAGGATGAAGCTGAACGTGCAGCCGGCGGCGAAATTGCCGTTGCGGAAGGCGCGCAGGTCGACCAGCGGGTCGGCACTCGCAAACATGCGCCAGAAGAACAGCGCCCCGCTCACCGCCGAGATCAGCGCGAAGATCGTGATGGTATCATCGGAGAACCAGTCGTTGCGGTTGCCCTCCTCCAGCACGTATTCGAGCGAGCCGAGGAACGCCGCCATCAGCGCCAGCCCGATCGCATCGAAGCGGCGGGCGAGCGACGGGTCCGCCCGGTCGATGTCGAGCAGGCGCCAGACCAGCACCACGGTCAGCAGGCCGAACGGCACGTTGATCAGGAACAGCCAGTGCCAGGAGAAATTCTCGGTCAACCAGCCGCCAAGCGTCGGGCCGATGGTCGGCGCGAGCGTCGCGGTCAGCCCGATGACGACCGACATCTGCGTGCGCCGCTGGCCGGAGAACAGCAGGAAGGAGGTGGCGAACACGGTCGGGATCATCGCGCCGCCGAGAAACCCCTGCGCCGCACGGAACGTGATCATGGCGCCGAGCGAGGTCGCGAACGCGCAGGCGAGCGAAAAGACCGTGAAGCCCGCAGCGGACAGCACGAACAGCACGCGCGTCGAGAGCAGGCGGGAGAGCCAGCCGGAGAGCGGGATCATGACGATCTCCGCGATCAGGTAGCTGGTCTGCACCCAGCTCGCCTCGTCGGGGCTGGCCGCAAGCCCGGACTGGATCTGGTCGATCGAGGCGCTGACGATCTGGATGTCCAGGATGGCCATGAACATCCCGAACACCATCGCCATGAAGCCGACCCATTCGCGCCAGGTCAGCGTGCCCATGGTCAGGCGAGCCCCAGCAGGTGCGCGATGCTGCCGAACACGCCGCGGCGCACGGCGGCCGGGCCGCGGGTGTCCACCTCGGCCGTGACGGAAAGCCCGGCGCGCAGCCATGTCGCGCGCTCGGCGGTCGCCGGGTCGATCGCGATCTTCACCGGCACCCGCTGCACGACCTTGGTGAAGTTGCCGGTGGCGTTCTCCGGCGGCAGCAGCGAGAACAGCGCGCCGGTCGCCGGAGCGAGACTGTCGACGCGCCCCTCGATCGCGGCGTTGCCGTCGATGTCGGGCGTGAGCCGGACTTTCTGGCCCGGCTGCATGCGGCGGAGCTGCGTTTCCTTGAAGTTGGCGATGACATAGAGGTCGCGCCGCAGCGGGGTGACGGCGATCACCTGCGCGCCGGGCCTGACGTGCTGGCCGGGCTGCGCCGCGCGGTTGCCGACGATGCCGTCGAACGGCGCGCGCAGGACCGTGTAGCTCAGGTTGCGCTCGGCGATCCGCAGCGCGGCGGCCTCGCTCGCCCGCTTCGTCGCGGCCTGCGCCACCTGCGCCTCGGCGACCGCGAGCGCATCATCGGCGGCCTCGCGCTGCGCCGCGGCCGCGGCGGTGGCGGCGGCCGCCTTGCGCTGGTCGGCGATGGCGAGGTCGTAGCTCTGCCGCGACACCGCACCGGCGGGCACCAGCGCCCGCGGCGCGCGTCGCATCGCCGTCGGCCCGGGTCTGCTCGGCCTGCGCCTGCGCCACCCCGGCGTCGGCCTGGGCGATCGCGCTGCGCGCCTGGGTGGCCTGGCGGCGGGCGGTGGCAACGGCGGCGTCGGCCTCGGCAACCGCAGCGCGGGCCTGTTCGACCCTGAGCTGCCAGTCGGCGGGGTCGAGCGTGACCAGGGGCTCGCCGGCGTGCACGCGCCGGTTGTCGGCGACGTCGATCGTCAGCACGTCGCCCTCGATGCGCGGCGAGAGCACGGCGATGTCGCCCTGGACATAGGCGTTGTCGGTGCTCTCGATCCAGCGCCCCTCCTGCTGCCACCAGCCGCCGAGGCCGGCCGCGGCGATCAGGACCACGGCGGCGATGCCCAGGCGCAGCAGGTGCCGCCGCGGCCGCCGCCCCCGGCTTTGGGCCGGCGATTCGACAGGCGCGAGCTTCTCGGTGATGGCGGTCATCGGGGCGTCCCTCAGCGAGTGAACCGAACCGTTCAGTTCAGTGCGACCGCAAGCTGGGGCGGCGAGGGCGCCCTGTCAACAGAGAACTGAACCGTCCAGTTCAGTCTTGACGCAGCGCGCCGCCGCACCCTACTCAGCGAGCATGCACCAGGACGCCGCCACGCTGGACCCGCCCGCCGCGGCGGAGGCTTCGCCCAAGCGGCGGCAGATGCTGGACGCGGCGCGCCGGCTGTTCCTCGCCCAGGGCTACGGGGCGGTGAGCATGGACGCGGTGGCGCGCACCGCGGGCGTGTCGAAGGCGACGCTCTACGCGCATTTCGCGTCGAAGGCCGCGCTGTTCGGCATGCTGATGGCCGAGGGCTGCAGCCAGATGCTGCTGCCCGAGGAGAACCTCTTTCCCGCCGAGGTCGCCGACCTGCGCCCGGCGCTGGAGGCGCTGGGCGGGCGCACGCTGCGCTTCATGCTGCGCGAAGACTGGCTCGCCATCTATCGCATCGCGATGGCCGAGAGCGTGCGCTTCCCCGAACTCGGCCCGCAGTTTCTACGCCAACGGCCCGGCGCGGACGCTGACGCGGACGCGCGACTGGATCGCGCAGCAGCAGGCGGCGGGGAAGGTGCGGGCGGACGCCGAACCCGACATGGCTGCCCAGCATTTGATGGCGCTGCTGCGCTCCGCGCTGTTCCTGCGCGCCACCCTCGGGCTGCCGCCGGCGCCGGAGGGCGCCGACATCGACCGCGCGGTTGCCGGCGCGGTCGATACCTGGCTGCGGGCCTTCGCCGTGGCTCCGGCCCGCTGATCGTCAGCCGCTAGACGTCACGCCGTTGTTCGGCTTCGGCTGGTGCTTCGCCGCGTGCCGCGCGCGGGCATAGGCGTGGATGTCGTCGGTCGTCACGTAGCCCCTCTTGTCCTTGTCGATCGCGGCGAAGTTGTTGACCACGTACGGCCAGTTGGCGGCCGTCGCCTGATCCTTCGTCAGCTTGCCGTCATGCGTCGTGTTCGCCGCATCGAAGCGCTGCTGCAGCGTCTGATGATGGGCATGCTTCTTCTGGCTCGTCGTCGGCGCCGTGCTGGTGCTCGGCGCGGCGGTCGCCGGTGCCGAGCGTCACAGGCGCCGGGGTGGCCGGCGTGGTGGTGGTGGTCTGCGCCAGCGCAGGTACCGACAGCGCGGGCACCGACAGCAGCAGCGCGGCGGCGAGGGGGAGGACGACTCGCATCATAGGTTTCTCCTTGGCGGATGCCGCGGCACCCTAGTCGAGTCGCGGCGGCGGCGACATTGCAATGCGGCTCATCGCTCGCCTGCGACGCGAAGTCCTCAGTGCGGGCGCGGCAAGAACGCCACGGATCGCGGCCAGCGCCTGCTCGACGCCCGCGCGCGCGACATCGAGATGAGTGCACGCACGCAAGCGGTTGCCGAGCACGGAGATCATCACGCCCCGCGCGCGCAGCCGTTTCGCAAGCTCGGCCGCGGAAACTCCCGCGGCGTCGGCGTCGAAATAGACCAGGTTGGTCTGCGGCGGCGTGACCGCCACGCCCTCGATCTGCGCCAGGCCGCGCGCCAGCAGGCGGGCGTTCTCGTGATCCTCGGCCAGCCGCTCGACATGGTGGTCGAGCGCATGCAGGCAGGCGGCGGCACAGATCCCCGCCTGGCGCAGCGAGCCGCCGAGGCGCTGCTTCCACATCCAGGCCCGGTCGATGAAATCGTCCGACCCGCACAGCACCGCGCCGAGCGGCGCGCCGAGCCCCTTGGAGAAATCGAGCCACACGCTGTCGTAGCCCGCCGCCATCTCGGCCGCCGGCACGCCCGCGGCGACCGCCGCGTTGAGCAGGCGCGCGCCGTCCATATGCGTCGCCATGCCGTGCGCGTGCGCGCATGCGGCGACGTCGTGCAGCGCCGCGACCGGCCAGACGGCGCCACCGCCGAGATTGGCGGTCTGCTCCACGCACAGCAGCGTCTGCGGCGCCTGATAGCGGCTGCGCGCGGTGACGGCTGCGGTCAGCGCGGCCACGTCGAACTGCCCGTCCGCGCCCGGCAGCGGGCGGATCTGCACCCCGCCGAGCGCCGCCGCGCCGCCGCCCTCGCTGGTCAGCATATGCGCGGTCGCGTGCGCGAGCACCTCGTCGCCCGGCCGGCAATGCGCGAGCAGGGCGACGCGGTTGCACATCGTGCCGCTGGGCAGGAACACCGCCGCCGCCTTGCCGGTCAGCGTCGCCATGCGGTCGCAGAGCGTATCGACGGTGGGATCGAGCCCGGCCTGCTCGTCGCCGACCTCGGCCGCCATCATCGCCGCCTTCATGGCCGGCGTCGGGCGCGTCTGGGTGTCGGAGTAGAGGTTGACCGTGACCGGCGGCAGGTCGCGGGCGGGGCGCGGGGGGGCGTGGACCATGCGAAGGTACCTTCCGCAGCCTTCTTCCTAGAGCAGCTCGCCGACGACCCAGATGGCGCCGATGCCGCCGGAGAGAAAGAACGTCACGCCGCTGCTCTCCTTAACCACGTCCAGCACGTCTGCCGAGGCGACGGCGGGCATGATGAGAAGAAACGGGAACAATGCTGCGCCGTTGAGGAAGTCGGAGATAACGCGGTCGCGCGTTGCCCCCGGCATCGCCGCGCGCCGCCCTGCGGCCGCGACGGCAAAGACCGCCGAGCCGATGTCGACCCAGTGATGATAGACCGCCCCAAGCAGGCCGCTCGGCATGCCGCGGTTTCAGGGCGTGCGGTCGTGTTCAAGAACGAGCCAGGCGCCAAGAAACCCGATGACCGCGCCGATCGTGTCCACGACCGCGCGGTTGGGCGCGGCGGTTCCCGCCAACGTCACGATCGCGACGCCGAGCTCCACGACGCCCACGCCCACGAGCGCGCCGCCAAGGGCCATGCGGACCTCAGCCAGTCGGTGCCGCAGACGGGCCTGCCCGAAATCGTGATCGCTCGACGCGCTCATGTTGCGATCCTACGAAGGAGGCGGGCGAGGGACAAGCCTCGCCAAGTCATGCTCCCTGCGTCTTCGCCGGCACCGTCCGCGGCGGCGTGATGGAGAGGGTGGCCGGCGGCGGGCCGTAGACCTGCTGCGCGCGGCGCTGGAACGCATTCACCATGCGCCGCACCGCCTCATGGAACACGACGCCGATCGCCGCCTGCAGGATGCGGCTGCGGAACTCGAAATCGACGAAGAAGTCCACCCGGCAGCCGCGCGGGTCGGGCGTGAAGGTCCAGCGGTTGTTCAGGTAGCGGAACGGCCCGTTCTCATAGCGCACGCGGATCAGCTGCCGGCCGCTCCAGCGCCACGCGGCTGGTGAAGCTTTCGCGGAACGGGCCGAAGCCGATGGTCAGGATCGCGACCAGCTCCGTCTCGCTGCGGCTGACCACCCGCGCGCCCGCGCACCAGGGCAGGAACTCGGGATAGCGGCCGACATCGGCGACCAGGTCGAAAAGCTGCTCCGCGCGATACGGAAGAGCTTCGCTCCGGCATGCGTCGGCATGCGCTAGGCGTGGCCGGCGAGCCGCGCCGCCCGCGCCGCCCGCAGCGCGGCGAAATCCGCATCGGCGTGGTAGGAACTGCGCGTCAGCGGCGTGGCCGAGACCATCAGGAACCCCTTGCCGCGCGCCAGCCGCGCATAGTCGCGCGAACTCCTCCGGCGTCACGAACTCGGCGACCGCCGCGTGCTTCAGCGTCGGCTGCAGGTACTGGCCGATGGTGAGGAAATCGACGTCCGCCACGCGCAGGTCGTCCATCACCTGCATCACCTCGTCCCGCGCCTCGCCGAGGCCGACCATCAGGCCGGACTTGGTGAACATGCGTCGGGTCGAGCTGCTTCACCCGATCGAGCAGGCGCAGCGACTGGTAGTAGCGGGCGCCGGGCCGGATGGTCGGATAGAGCCGCGGCACGGTCTCCAGGTTGTGGTTGAACACGTCGGGCCGGGCCGCGACCACGGCCTCGGCCGCGCCCGGCTTGCGCAGGAAATCCGGCGTCAGCACCTCGATCGTCGTGCCCGGCGCGGCGGCGCGGATGGCGCCGATCACGGCGGCGAAATGCGCCGCCCCGCCGTCGGCCAGGTCGTCGCGGTCGACCGAGGTGATCACCACGTGGCGCAGGCCCAGCCTGCGCCACCGCCTCGGCCACCCGCGCCGGCTCGTCGGATCGAGCGCGCTGCGGCTGGCCGGTGGCGACGTTGCAGAAGGCGCAGGCGCGGGTGCAGACCTCGCCCATGATCATCATGGTGGCGTGGCGCTGCGCCCAGCACTCGCCGATGTTCGGGCAGGCCGCCTCCTCGCACACCGTGACCAGCCGGTTGGCCCGCATCAGCTCGCGGGTCTCGTGATAGACCGGGTGCGTCGGCGCCTTCACCCGGATCCAGGCCGGCTTGCGCAGGATCGGGTTGTCCGGCCGGTGCGCCTTCTCGGGGTGGCGCAGGACGCTGGCCGCCGCCGGCACGATGATCGATCAGCACGCGAGTGCTGCATGCCCTCTCCCTCGAGGCTGGCCGCCTAGAAGTGGATGGCGCGGCCATAGGCGTCAAGCACGGCCTCGTGCATGGTCTCGCTGACGTCGGGATGCGGGAAGACGGTGTGCATCAGGTCGGCCTCGGTCGTCTCCAGCGTCCGGGCGATGGCGTAGCCCTGGATCATCTCGGTCACCTCGGCGCCGACCATGTGCGCGCCGAGCAGCTCGCCGGTCTTGGCGTCGAACACGGTCTTCACCATGCCCTCCGGCTCGCCCAGCGCGATCGCCTTGCCGTTGCCGATGAAGGGGAAGTGGCCGACCTTCACCTCGTGCCCGGCCTCCTTCGCCGCGCGCCTCGGTCAGGCCGACCGAGGCGACCTGCGGGCGGCAATAGGTGCAGCCGGGGATGTTGCTCCAGTCGATCGGGTGCACGTCGTTGAGGCCGGCGATCTTCTCGACGCAGATCACGCCCTCGTGGCTCGCCTTGTGCGCGAGCCAGGGCGGGCCGGCGAGGTCGCCGATCGCGTAGACGCCGGGCTCGCCGGTGCGGCAGACTCGTCGATCACGACATGGGTGCGGTCGACCTTCACGCCGGTGCCTTCGAGCCCGAGCTCTTCGACATTGCCGACGATGCCGACCGCGGAGATGACGCGATCGACCGTGATCTCCTGCGTCTTGCCGCCGCCCTCGACGGTCGACGGTCACGCTGTCGCGCGCCTTCTTGCGACGCCCTTCACCGCGCGCCAGGTGAGGATCTTCATGCCCTGCTTCTCGAACGCCTTGTGGGCGAAGGCGGAGATCTCCTCGTCCTCGACCGGCAGGATGCGGTCGAGCACCTCGACCACCGTCACCTCGGCGCCCATGTTGCGGTAGAAGCTCGCGAACTCGATGCCGATCGCGCCGGAGCCGACCACCAGCAGCGATTTCGGCATCGCGGTCGGCACCATCGCCTCCTTGTAGGTCCAGATCAGCTTGCCGTCGGGCTCCAGGCCCGGCAGCTGGCGCGCGCGCGCGCCGGTGGCGAGGATGATGTGCGGCGCCTTCAGCGTCGCGACCGGCTTGCCGTCCTTCTCCACCGCGACCGTCTGCTTGCCGGCGAGCTTGCCGTCGCCGTCGAACACCGTGACCTTGTTCTTCCTCATCAGATGCGCGACGCCGGAGGAGAGCTGCTTCGCCACCGCGCGCGAGCGCTTCACCACCTTGTCGAGGTCGAAGCGCACGTTGTCGGCGGCGAAGCCGAACTCGCCGCAGATGGTGCAGCAGATGGTTGATCTCGGAGGTGCGCAGCAGCGCCTTGGTCGGGATGCAGCCCCAGTTGAGGCAGATGCCGCCCAGATGCTCGCGCTCGACGACGCGCGGTCTTCATGCCGAGCTGGGCGGCGCGGATCGCCGCGACATAGCCGCCCGGGCCGCCGCCGATCACGATCAGGTCGAAGGTCTGTTCGGCCATCTGGGTTTCCCTTGCCCTCAGCTGCGAGCGCGGCGAGCGCCGCGCCGTCGAGATGCTGCATCGTCCAGTCGCGTCACCGGGCTGCGCGCCGATGCGCTGGTAGAAATCGATCGCCGGGTGCGTTCCAGTCAAGCACGCGACCAGTCCATCTGCCCGCAGCCCGCGCGCCGTGGCGCGGCGCGCGAGGTGCGCGGAAGATGGCGCGGCCGATGCCCTGGCCGCGCTGCTCCGCGACCACGAACACGTCCTCCACGAACAGGCCGGTGCGGGCCGGTGAAGCTGTTGAACGTGTAGTACCAGAGCGCGAAGCCGACCGCCGCGCCGTCCTGCTCCGCGAGCAGCGCATACGCGGCGGGCGGATCGGCCGAACAGGGCGCGACCGCAGTCCGCCTCCGTCGCGATGCACTTCGTGCGTCAGCTTCTCGTATTCGGCCAGCGCGCGGAGCAGCGTGCAGCAGCACGCCGCAGGTCGGCCGGCGTCGCGTCGCGCAGGGTTGCGTTCGGGCACGGCGGCTACAGCATCAGGCTCAGCGGATCTTCGACCATCGCGCTTGAACGCCGCGAGCCACTCCGCGCCCAGCGCGCCGTCGACCACGCGGTGATCGACGCTCAGCGTGCAGGTCATCACGGTCGCGATCGCCAGCGCGCCGTCCTTCACCACCGGCCGCTGCTCGCCCGCGGCGACGGCCAGGATCGCGGCCTGCGGCGGGTTGATGATGGCCGCGAACTCGCTCACGCCGTACATGCCCATGTTGGAGATCGAGAACCCGCCGCCCTGGAACTCCTCCGGCTTCAGCTTGCCGGCGCGCGCGCGCGCGGCGAGGTCCTTCATCTCGTTGCTGATGGCGGCGAGGCCCTTCTGGTCGGCCTGGCGGATGATCGGCGTGATCAGCCCGTCCGGGATCGAGACCGCGACCAGATGTCGACGTCGTCGTAGAGCACGATCGCGTCCTCGGTGAAGCTCGCGTTCACCTTCGGCACGCGGCGCAGCGTGAGCGCCGCCGCCTTGATCAGCAGGTCGTTGACCGAAAGCTTGAAGGCGCCGGGCCCGTCCTTCGGCGACTCTTCCGTTCAGCTCGCCGCGCAGCTTCAGCAGCGCGTCGAGCTCGATGTCCATCGAGACGTAGAAATGCGGGATCGTCTGCTTGGCCTCGGTCAGCCGGCGCGCGATCACCTTGCGCACGCTGCTGTTGGGCACGAGCTGGTGCGGCGCGGTGATCGGCGCGGCGCGGCGCCTTGGCTGCCGCCGGAGCCGGCGCCGGCGCCGGCGCGCGGGCGGCGGCCGGCGCGGCGCGCTGAGCGCGCCTCGATATCCAGCCTTCACGATCCGGCCGTTCGGCCCGCTGCCCTTCAGCGCCCGAGAGGTCGATGCCGGCCTGCTTCGCCATCCGCCGCGCGAGCGGCGAGACGAAGATGCGCTCGCCGGCATCGTCGCGCCGTTGCGCGCGCGGCGCGGGTGCCGCCGGAGCGGCGCAGGCGCCGCCGGCGCGGCGCGGCCGCGGCGCGGCTTCGCTGCCGCCGGCGGCGGGCGGCGTCGGGGCGGCGGGCGCGGCCGGCGCGGCCGCCGGCACCGCCTCGCCGTCGGCCACCAGCACCGCGATCGGCGCGTTCACCTTCACGCCCGCGGTGCCGTCCGGGACCAGGATCTTGCCGAGCACGCCTTCGTCGACCGCCTCGACCTCCATCGTCGCCTTGTCGGTCTCGATCTCGGCGATCACGTCGCCGGCCTTGACCGTCTCGCCTTCTTTCTTCAGCCAGCGCGCCAGCGTGCCCTCGGTCATCGTCGGGCTCAGCGCCGGCATCAGGATGTTCGTCGCCATCGCCGGCCTCCCTCAGATGATCTGTCTTGCACCGCGCCCACCACCCAGTCCGGCTGCGGCAGCGCGAGTTTTTCCAGATTGGCCGCATAGGGCAGCGGCACGTCCAGCGCCGTGCACGCGCACCGGCGGCGCATCGAGCCAGTCGAAGCACTGCTCGATGATCTGCATGTGCGATCTCGGCGCCGATGCCGGCGAACGGCCAGCCTTCCTCGACCGTGACGATGCGGTTGGTCTTCTTCACGCTCGCGACGATGGTCGCGGTGTCGAGCGGGCGCAGCGTGCGCAGGTTGATCACCTCGGCGCTGATGCCCTGCTCGGCCAGCGCCTCGGCCGCCTTCAGCGCGACGCCGACCATGATGCGAGAACGCGACGATGGTGACGTGCTCGCCCGCGCGCTCGATCTTCGCCTGCCCGATCGGCAGCACGAAATCGTCCGTCGGTCGGGCAGTCGAAGCTGTGGCCGTAGAGAATCTCGTTCTCCAGGAAGATCACCGGGTTGGGATCGCGGATCGCGGCGCGCAGCAGCCCCTTCGCGTCCGCCGCCGACCACGGCGCCACGCACCTTCAGGCCCGGGCAATGCGCGTACCAGCTCGCGTAGCACTGGCTGTGCTGGGCGGCGACGCGCGCGGCGGCGCCGTTCGGGCCGCGGAACACGATCGGGCAGCCCATCTGGCCGCCCGACATGTACAGCGTCTTGGCGGCCGAGTTGATGATCTGGTCGATCGCCTGCATGGCGAAGTTGAAGGTCATGAACTCGACGATCGGCCTCAGCCCGTTCATCGCGGCGCCGACCGCCATGCCGGTGAAGCCGTGCTCGGTGATCGGCGTGTCGATCACCCGGCGCGCGCCGAACTCCTCCAGCAGGCCCTGCGCTGATCTTGTAGGCGCCCTGGTACTGCGCGACCTCCTCGCCGATCAGGAACACGCGCTCGTCGGCGCGCATCTCCAGCGCCATCGCGTCGCGCAGCGCCTCGCGCACGGTGATGTGCGCGGTCGGCCCCCAGTCCTTCTCGGGCGCCGGCGCGGCGGTTGCGGCGGGCGCGGCCGCGCCTGGTGCGGATGCGGGCGGCGCCGCCGGCTTCGCTTCCGCCGCGGGCGGCGGCGGCGGGGCCTTCGGCTGCGGCGCTGCGCCGGCCACGTCTTCGCCATCGACGGCGAGCACCGCGATCGGCGTGTTCACCGCCACGCCTTCGGCGCCCTCGTCGACCAGGATGCGCGCGAGCTTGCCCTCGTCGACCGCCTCGACCTCCATCGTCGCCTTGTCGGTCTCGATCTCGGCGATCACGTCGCCGGCGCGCACGTCGTCGCCGACCTTCTTGAGCCAGCGGGCAAGCTTGCCCTCGGTCATCGTGGGCGAGAGCGCCGGCATGAGGATCTGCGTTGCCATGGCGCTCAGCCTTCCACCAGCACGTCGGTCCAGAGTTCGCGCCGGCGTCGGGCTCCGGGCTCGCCTGCGCGAAGTCGGCGGCCTCCTGGATCTGCCGCTTCACCTCGTCGTCGATCGCCTTGAACTCCGCCTCCGCGATCGCCCAGCGCCTCCAGCTTGTGGCGCGCGCCCTCGATGCAGTCGCGCTCGCTGCGCATCTTCTGCACCTCCTCGCGGGTGCGGTACTTGCCGGGATCGGACATCGAGTGGCCGCGATAGCGGTAGGTCTTCACCTCCAGCAGATACGGCCCCTTGCCGGCGCGGCAGTGCGCCACCGCCGCCTCGCGCCGCGTCATGCACCGCGACCACGTCCATCCCGTCCACCTGCGCGCCCGGGATGCCCCACGGGCGCGCCGTTCTTCGACAGGTCGTGCGAGGCCGAGGCGCGCTCCACGCTCGTGCCCATGCCGTACTTGTTGTTCTCGATGACGTAGATGCAGGGCAGCTTCATCAGCGCGGCGAGGTTGAAGCTCTCGAACACCTGCCCCTGGTTGGATGCGCCCTCGCCGAAATAGGTCAGGCACACGCGGTCGTTGCCGCGGTACCAGTTGCTGAAGGCGAGGCCGGTGCCGAGGCTCACCTGCGCGCCGACGATGCCGTGTCCGCCGAAGAAGTCCTTCTCCTTGCTGAACATGTGCATCGAGCCGCCCTTGCCGTGCGAGTAGCCGGCGGCGCGGCCGGTGAGTTCCGCCATGACGCCCTTCGGGTCCATGCCGGTGGCGAGCATGTGGCCGTGGTCGCGATAGGAGGTGATGACCTGCGTCGCCCGGGCCGAGCGCCGCTCTGCATGCCGACGACCACGGCTTCCTGGCCGATGTAGAGGTGGCAGAACCCGCCGATCAGCCCCATGCCGTAGAGCTGGCCCGCCTTCTCCTCGAAGCGGCGGATCAGCAGCATGTCGTGGTAGGCGCGCAGCAACGCCTCGCGCCCCATGCTGCCCTCGCGCGCCTTGCCGCGCCGCTTCGCCTCGGCCACCGCCTGCGCCATCGCACCCCTCCGCCGGCATTTCCGGATCGAAATCCGGCGCACACCTAGCGGCCGGCCGGGCCGCGGGCAAGCCAAGCCGCCTGAAAAGCCTGTTTGTGCAATGCAATAGCGGCTGTTAACCGGGCTGCGGTTAACCGTTTGTCCTGCGGTCCCAACGGTACGCGGCGGATTGCGCGCGATTGCGGGGCCGGGGCGCCGCCGGACGCTTTCTTGCCCGCGCCGGGCGAAAATCGCAGCGTCCTTGCCGGCGCCTAGAACAGGCGCTGGTCGCGGCCGTAGGGGACGATGACGTCCTGCGGGTCGGAGAGGTTCAGCATGGCGCGCGCCCGCTCATCCAGCGCGTCGCCGTCGATATGGGTCTTCAGCGCCATCACCCGCCGCTCCCACACGCCGAGCGCCGCGGCCGCCTGCGCCTGCTGGGTCTGTGCGGCCTTCAGTTCCGCCTGCCGCGCGACGTCGGCCAGCAGCCCATGGTCGCCGCCGCGCGCGCTCCAGAGAAAATAGGCGGCGAGCGCCAGGAAAATTCCCGGCGCCACCGTTGCCCGCGCCTTGCGCCGAAGCATTCGCCCCAAGGTCATCCGCGTTACCTTCTCTGCCGCGCGACGAATAAAACACATTTAACCCCGGCCTTGCACGGGCCGATTTCTTGCCGCGTTTTCGCCATTCCTCCGCTGTTGCATGTGTGCACGGCCCACGCGGGCCACCTCGGAGGAGTTCGACCATGTCGACCCGCACGCTCTTCCTCGCCGCCGCCGGCTTTACGGCTGCACTGCTCACGGCCGCACCGGGATACGCCGACCCGCCGCATCGCGGCAACGGGGGCGGGCACCCCTCGCACGGTCCCGGTCCCGGTCCCGGCCCCGGCCACGGCTGGCACGGTCCTCGCGCCGGCTGGCACGGTCCGTCCCGGGGTGGACCAGGCTGGGCCGGACCAGGCTGGGGTGGACCAGGAGGCTGGGGTGGACCAGGCTGGGGCGGACCCGGCTGGGGCGGGCCGCGGTTCCGCAGCTGGGCCTATGTCGGGCCGCCGGCGGTCTACTACCCACCGCCGGCCTACTATCCGCCGCCGCCGCTCTATTACGCGCCGCCGCCGGTCTACTACGCCCCGCCGCCGCCCACCCTCTCGTTCGGCTTCGGTTTCCCTTAGGACGGGGCGCAGCGCGCGACGGCTGTTCGCGGGCGCAAAATCGGGGCATCAACGGGCGCGGCATATCGTTGACCGGCGCGCCCGTCGCGCCTGAGCCCGGAGGCGTCGATGGACCCCACCTTCCTGCCCGCCTGGCGCCTCGCCGAACTGACGCGCAGCGGCGCGGTCTCCTGCGCCGCGCTGCTCGACCACTACCTCGCCCGCGTCGAGCGCCTCGACGGGCAGCATCAACGCGGTGGTCGTGCGCGACTTCGAGCGGCGCGCGACGCCGCGCCCGGGCGCTGGACAGCGCGGGGTCGCGGCGAGGCGCCGCTGTTCGGCGTGCCGATGACGGTGAAGGAGAGCTTCGACCTCGCCGGGCTGCCGACCACCTGGGGCCATGCGGACCAGCGGGCAGCATCGCGCCGCGAGCCGATGCGCTGGCGGTCGAGCGGCTGGAGGCGGCGGGCGCGGTGGTGTTCGGCAAGACCAACGTGCCGGTGGGGCTCGCCGACTGGCAGAGCTTCAACCCGGTCTACGGCACCACGAACAATCCGTGGAACGTCGCGCATACGCCGGGCGGCTCGTCCGGCGGCGGCGCGGCGGCGTGCGCCGCCGGGCTTCGGCGGCGCTGGAGATCGGCAGCGACATCGGCGGCTCGATCCGCGTGCCGGCGCATTTCTGCGGCGCTGTTCGGCCACAAGCCGACCTGGGGGCTGTGCTCCGCCGCGCGGCCATTCGCTGAGCAATGCGGCGGCGCTGACCGACATTTCGGTGATCGGCCCGCTCGCCCGCTCGGCGCGCGACCTGGCGCTCGCGCTGGATGCGATCGCCGGCCCCGATCCGCTCGACAGCGAGCCGGCAGCATCACGCTGCCGCCGCCGCGCGCCACGCGGCTGTCCGAGCTGCGCGTCGCGGTCTGGTCGGAGCGAGCCGGGCCACGAGACCGACGCCGAGACCGTCGGCGCTGATCGACGCGCTGGCGCGCCACCTGGAGCGCGAGGTGCCACGGTCAGCCGCGACCGCACGGCCGGCGTTTCGACGGTCGACCGAGGCGTTCCAGCTCTATCTCAGCGCTGCTCGACGCGGCGCTGAGCGGGCGCGCATGGCGGAGGCGGTGCTGGAGCGCACGCGCGCGGCGAAGGCCGCCCTGCGCCGACGAGGACATGAGCGCCGATGCGGTGATGGTGCGCGCGGTCGACATGGCGCATCGCGAGTGGCTGCGCGCTGAACGAGCGGCGGCATCCAGATCCGCCGCGTCTGGGGCGCGTTCTTCCGCGAATGGGACGTGCTGCTGTGCCCGGTGATCGCCACCCCGGCGCTGCCGCACATGCAGGAGGGCGAGACCGTGGGAGCGCAGCGTCACGGTGAACGGCCGCACCATCCCTTATAACGACATGCTGTTCTGGCCGGGCATCACCTGCGCCTTCCATCTGCCGGCAAGCGTCGCGCCGATCGGGCTGTCCGCGGCGGGCCTGCCGATCGGCGTGCAGATCGTCGGCCCGCTCTACGGCGACCGCACGACGATCGCGGTGGCCGAGTTGCTGGAGCAGTCCTGGCGCGGCTTCGTGCCACCGCCCGGCTGGGCGTAGCCGCGCTTGACCCTGCGCCGCGCTGCCTGTCACCCTTCCGCCGACAACCGCGACAGGGCGTGCGATGGCGATCGAGATCGAATACTGCGGCCAATGAGGCTATGAGCCGCGCGCCCGCGCGGCCCGCGAGGTCATTCTGGAACACGCGCCCTCCGCCGAGGTGACGCTGCGCCGCTCCGGCGGCGGCGTGTTCGAGATCACGGTGGACGGCGCGCTGCGCTTCTCGAAGAAGGCGCTCGGCCGGTTTCCCACCGAGGAGGAGGTGCGGCGCATCCTCTCCTGATCGCGCGGCGCAAGCGCGCGGGCGGCGGGACCTGCCGCGTGTCGGCGGTCAAGGGAGCAGCGGGCATGGCGGGCAGCGCGGTCTGGCCGAGCACCCAGCCCTCCCAGCGGCGGATCCAGGGATCGTCGGGCACCCCGTCGGGCCGGACGCCGTCGAGCACGCCCAGCACGCAGAGCACGCCGAGCAGGCTGTCGAACCGGTCCTCGCCCGCCGCGTCGGCGCCGAACCCGTCCGCGAGTCGCCTGCTCCAGCGCCGGCGTCGGGCGCGCGCCGAGAGCGCTGCCATCGCGGCGCGCAGCGGCCGCGCCAGCGCCGCGCGGTCCGCCTGCCGCCGCTTGCTGCCGCCCATGCGCAGGCCGAGATGGCGCAGCGCCTCGGCCGGATAGGTCTCCGCGACCACGATCGCGCCCGGCGGCGAGCAGGCGCAGCAGGTCGCCCTCGAACGGCCAGAGCCGGGGCGGCGCGGCGGTGCCAGCGCCGGCAGCAGGAAGTCGCGCCACGCGGCGATCGCGGCCTTGCCGGACTGGTTGGCGCCGAGCGTCCAGAACAGCGGCGCGCCCGCCGGGCGCTCCGCGGTCGCGCGGTCGCACCGCGCGACAGCCCGGCGGCACCGCCGAGCCCGAGGGCCGCCGCATGCGCCGCCCGGGTCATGCCGCGCACGCCGCGCGCCGGATAGAACGGCCGCTCCGGCGCCGACCTCCGCGAGCGTCGCGCAGACCGCGAAGAAGTCGGGCCGATGCGCGAGGCCGCGCAGGAAGGCGGGGAAATCCGCGAGCGTCGCGTAGAGCGCGGCATAGCGGCGCGGCAGGCCGAGCGGCAGGTCGACGCCGAGCGCCACCGCGCCGCCGCCCGCCGCCGCCAGCAGCCGCGCGGGCAGAGGTGCGCCGGATCGCCGACCAATTCCGGTGCCGCGACGCGCCATCCCGCGCCGTCGCGCAGGGCGACGGGTGAGCCAGCGCTTGCCCGGGAACAGGCTCCAGTCGGCATGCGCCGCGAGGGTTGCGGTCATCCGTCGGCGCGGGGAAGGTGCGGGGGCAGGCGAGGGGAGGGATCGTGCCGCACCGCTACGCCGGCCCGCTGCGCTGGCTGCACTGGATCACCGCGGCGCTGATCGCGGCGATGTTCGTGCTCGGCCTGTGGATCGTCTGGTTCCCGCCAAAGAACGACGCCTTCCTGCACCGGCTGTACAACCTGCATGAGAGCACGCGGGGCGACGCTGTGGCTGCTCGTGTTCGCGCGGATCGCCGTCCGGCTCGCAACCGGCACCCCACCCCTGCCGCCGGGCACGCCCGATGCGGTGCGTGTCGCGGCGCGGCTCAATCACTGGGGCTCTATCTGCTCCTGCTAGTCCAGCCGGTGATCGGGTTTCTCGACGCGAACGCGGCCGGCGCGCCGCTGGTCTGGTACGAGGCGGTCGCGGTGCCGGCGCCGATCGGCAAACAGCCCGACCCGATCGCGCACACGTTGGTCACGCTGCACGCGGCGGGCGCGGCGCTGCTGGCGGCGCTGCTGGTGCTGCACCTCGCCGGTGCGGCCTATCACGCGCGGCGCGGGCGACGGTGTGATACGGCATATGATATAGCGCACGCAGATCACACCGCCGGAGATTACAGGGGTCGTGACGCCCGCTCGATCAGCCGCGCGACCAGCCCGGGCTTCTTCGGCGTCGGCCACGATTTTCGCCTTCTCGCGCTCCCGCTCCGCCTCGGCGCGGTCGCGCTCCTTCCGGCAGCCATTTCTCCAGACTGAGGCCGGCCTTCTCCGCGCGTTTGGCTTCGTAGGCGCGCTGGCCCTCGGACATTTGTCGCGACATCGCAATCCCCCGGCGTGGCGCGCGGTTGTGGCAGGGAGCGGCACCTGCTTCAAGGGCGCGCGATGACCGAAGCGCGGCTGAAGGCGGGACTGTTCGTGAACTGGGCGCTGCGGCGCGGCAAGTCGGCCGGGCGCTACGGCGCGGTGCTGCGCCGCGGCGACGCCGATGCCGGCGGCATCCTGATCGTGCTGCGCGGGCGCGAGGGGTTTTGTGTGCTGAGCCAGGTGCGCGCGGCCGACGGCGCGGCCGCGTGGCTGCGCGCGACCGGCGCCGCCCCGGTCGATCAGGCGGCGGTCGATGCCTATGTCGCCCGGCAGGTGCGCGTCGATCCCGATCTGTGGGTGGTGGAGTTCGAGACCCCCGACCTGACGCCGCCGTTCGACGCAAGGCTGGTGTAGGTGAACGCGCGCCTGCCGTCGGTGGACGCGCTGCTGCGCGCCCCGGCGGGCGCGGTGCTGATCGCGCGCTTCGGCCGCGCCGCCACGCTCGCCGCCCTGCGCGGCGAACTCGCCACCCTGCGCGCGGCGCAGCGGTTCGGCGCGGACGAGGCGTGCGTGCTGGATGCGGCGGCCGACGCGCTGGCGCGGCGGCTCGGCGCCGGGCAGCGGCGCGTGTTCAACCTCACCGGCACCGTGCTGCACACCAATCTTGGCCGCGCGCCGCTGCCGCCGGAGGCTGCCGCCGCCGCCGCCGAGGCGCTGTGCCAGCCCACGACGCTGGAATACGACCTTGCGACCGGACGGCGCGGCGAGCGCGACGACCATGTCGCGCGCTGCTGCGCGAGATCACCGGCGCGGAGGACGCGACGGTGGTCAACAACAACGCCGCCGCGCGTGCTGCTGGCCCTCAACACGCTGGCCGAGGCGCGCGAGGTGCTGGTCTCGCGCGGCGAACTGATCGAGATCGGCGGCAGTTTCCGCCTGCCCGACATCATCGCGCGCGCGGGCGCGCGGCTGGTCGAGGTCGGCACCACGAACCGCACGCATGCGCGCGATTTCGCTGATGCGATCGGCCCGCAGACGGCGGCGATCGTGCGCGTGCACCCTCGAACTTCGCGATCGCGGCTTCATCGCCCGGTGCCCGCCGAGGACCTCGCGGCGATCGCGCGTGCGGCGAGCCTGCCTGCTGATCGAGGATCTGGGCAGCGGCAGCCTGGTCGATCTGCGCCGCTTGGGCCTGCCGCATGAGCCGACGCCGCAGGAAGTGCTGCTGGCCGGCGTGGAGTCGTCAGCTTCTCCGGCGACAAGCTGCTGGGCGGCCCGCAGGCCGGGCTGATCGTCGGCGGCGCGGCGAGTGATCGCGCGACTCAATCAGCAATCCGCTGAAGCGCGCGCTGCGGCTCGACAAGGGGCGGCTCGCGGCGCTGGAGGCGGTGCTGCGGATGTATCTCGATCCGGAGCGGCTCGCGGAACGGCTGCCGGCCTTGCGCCTGCTCGCGCGCACCGAGGCGGCGATCGCGGCGACGGCGGCGCGGCATGCTGCCGGCGCTGGAAAAGTTCGCTAGGCCGGAGCGGCGAAGTCCTGTGGGCATGCCGCAGCCAGATCGGCTCCGGCGCGCTGCCGGTCGATCTGCTGCCTTCCGCGGCGGTGACGTTTGCCGGCGCGGGCCTGGATGCGCTGGCGGCGCGGCTGCGCGGCCTGCCGCGGCCGGTGATCGGGCGGATCGCGCAGGGGCGCCTGTGGCTCGATTGCCGGTGTTTGGAGGAGGCGGAGGAAGCGGCGTTCGTCGGCAATCTCGGCTGAGGGCGTGCGCCGCGGCTACTGCGCCAGATACCCGCCATCCACCGGCAGCACCGCGCCGGTGATGAACGACGCTTCGTCGGAGGCGAGGAAGAGAATAGCGTTCGCGACTTCCTCCGGGCGGCCGATGCGGCCGAGCGGGTGGCGCTGCACCACCTTCGATGCCCGCCTTGTCCATGCGCGCCACCGCCGGCGTGGCGATGGTGCCCGGCGCCACCGCGTTGACGCGCACGCCTTTCGCGGCGAGGTCGATCGCGAGGTGCTTGGTGAGGCCGGAGGCGACGAACTTCGACGGGCCGTACACCGCCTGCCCCGGCTGGCCGGCGAAGGCGGAAATCGAGGACAGGCACACGATCGCGCCCTTGCCGCGCGCCACCATGATCTCGGCGGCGTATTTGCAGCATAAAAACATGCCGCGCCCGTTGGTCGCCATGGTGCGTTCCCACGTGTCGAGCGTGGCGCTCGCAAGGTCGGCCTCCGGGATCACGCCCGCGTTGGCGACGAGGATGTCGAGGCCGCCATGCGCCTGCACGGCCGTGTTCATGAGCAGGCGCACATCCGCCTCATGCGACACGTCGCCGGGCACGCCGCGGGCGGTCGCACCCCGCCCGGTGAGTTCCGCGACCACACTCGCCAGCGCCCGGGCTCGCGGTCGTTCAGCACCAGTGCCGCACCCTCGGCGGCGAACCGCTCCGCCGTGGCGCGCCCGATGCCGCTCGCGGCGCCGGTGATGACGGCGGTCTTGCCGGCGAGACGGCCGGCGGATGTCGGGGTGGTTGCCATGCTTGCCTCCTGGCCGACCGGCCGGTGCGCGCGCGGCGGCCGGCGGGTGCTGGAACGGGTCGCGCCAGGGTAGCAGGGGGCAGGCCGGAAGGCGACGCGCGCCGACGCCTCATTGCGCGGCCTGTGAGGTGAAGCTGGGCGGCGTCAGCGCGCCGACGCAGGATGTGTCGGGGGCGCCGGGATCGGCGAGGAACGAGACCACCACTGCCTGGGCGCAGGGAGAGGCGGGGGCGACGAAGTGGCCGACGCCGGGGATGCTGATGATGGTGGCGTGGGACAGGCGCTGCGCGGCCGCCTTGGCGCCGGCGAGCGACGTCAACGTATCGAAGCTGCCCGAGATCAGGAGCGTCGGGATGCTGCTCACGACGGGAAGGCGCATGGCCTCCGGGGCGGCGGGGACTTTCCAGATGTCGCGGCAGTCCTCGTTGACATACGCCCAGCTGCCGACGCCCTCGACCTTGCACCGAGGCGGGATAGTCCGGAAACGCTGCCCGGCCGGCCGCGACGAGATCCGCCGGCGTCGCGAACGGGTAGTCTTCGCGACAGGTGACGCCATAGGACAGCCCGTAGCCGAGGGCCGGGACATCCGGACCGGATGGCGGCGCCCGGCTGACGCGATCCTTGGCGATCGCCGCGATGGCATCGGGGGGGCCGGCGGCGAGACCGTCGATCCGATCCGGCGCGGCCCGGAGCAAGGCCAGGGCATAGTTCTGGTTGCGCAGCCAGTCGACCAGCGCCCCGCCGTCGATGACGACCTTGAGGTCGCTGCCGGTGGCGGCGTCGCTGACGGTCGTCGTCAGCGGCGCGGCCTCGAGTTTGTTGACCAGCCGGGTGAAGGTTTGTTCGAGATGCGGATGCGCGGCGTTGCAGGCCGCTTCCGCCGCGCAGGCCTGGAACAGATTGTCGAAGCCGGCGCGTGCGTTCTGCCAGTTTGCGGGGATGGTGTAGGTGGTCGGCAGGACCGAATCGAGGACGACGCTGCGGATGCCCTCGGGGTGGTCGCGCATGAGCGTCTGCGCCAGGTAGCTGCCGTACGACGTCCCGTAGACATTCCATGCGGCAAAGCCGAGCACCTTGCGCAGGTCGGCGAAATCGGCGGCACTTTCGGTCGAATTGTAGGCGCTGAGGTCGGCGCCGGTGGCGGCGAGTTGCCGGTGGCAGGCTTCCGTCGCCGCGAGATGGGCGCGCTCGGTCGCCGCGGAATAGAAGCGCAGGCCGAGAAGCCCCGGGCGAAATCGTCGAGGGGCGCGCAGGTGAGCGCCGGCTCGGACAGCATGGTGCCGCGCTGGCTCACCACCAGGATATCGCGGTCGCGGATGAAGTCGGCAGCGATGAGCCCGTTGACCTCCAGCGGGGCGATGTCGCCCGGGCCGCCGGCCAGATAGACGACGGGATCGGGCCGCTTCGCCGGCGCGCGTGCGCGGCGTATTTCGCGACCAAGAGCCGAATTGTGCGGCTGCCCGGCCGGCTGCGGTTTTCCGACACGACCAGGTAGCCGCAGCTCGCTTTGGCCAGCGCTTCGGCGCCCGGCAGCTTCGGGCACGGCGCGGGCTCGAAGCGCGGCACGGTCGCAGCGCCCGCCGGACCCTCCGCGGCTCGCGCCGCCGTGGGTGAAGCAAGGAGAAGGGCGAGCAGGAGGAGGTGCGGGCGGATGCCGGCCATGCTGTGACGCCTTTCGTCCCGAAGGAGCGCCCAGAGAAGCCGCGCGGAGCAACCGATTCCGGGATTGGCGATTAAGCACCGCCGTTGTCCGCCGCCGGGTCAACAAGCCGTCAGTCGTGCATGCCGGAAATCCGCGCTCCAGCCCAGGGCGGCGCCTGCCTTCTCGGTGGCGACAAGCGCGTTCGGCGCGGCGATGTTGAAGGCGCCGGGATCGCCGTGGTCGATCGCCAGCAGTGCCGCGTGCGCCGCCGCGTCCACATGCACCGACGGCGGCGGCGACGGTTGCGGCCGCGACGTTCCGGGGCCGTGAAGCCGGCCGTAGCGGAGCACGATCCCTTCGAGCGGGCGCGCGTTCAGGACATGGGTTTCCAGCGCGATCACGCCCCGCACGGTGATGCCGCGGTCCCCTTGCGCGGCGCTGTCGAGCGGGTCGGTCTCCGCGTGCGGCTCCGGCCCCGGCGCGTAGGCCCAGGCGATGCTCTGCGCGACCAGCCGCCGCGCCCCCGCCGCGATCGCGGCGCGGACGAGATTGCGTGTGCCCTCCGCGCGGATTCGCGCATTGCGCGGGATCGCTGCCGCCATCGCGGCCGGATCGAGATCCTGCGGAAGATCGGTGAGCTGGTGGATCACCACCTCCGGCCGCGCGGCGGCGACGGCTTGCGCCAGGGCCGGCGCGTCGAACACGTCGACGATGACCGGCGCCGCGCCCAGCCCGCGCAGCGCATCGGCTTTCGCCACGGATCGCGTGGTGCCGTGGACGACGTGGCCGGCGGCGCACAGCAGCGGCGTCAGGCGCCGGCCCAGCGCTCCGTAGGCACCGGCAAGAAAGATCCGATATCCCACCACGCTCGTCCCGGCTTAGCCCACGCCCATGCGTGCGGCGGCCGCTGCGCGCGTCACGCCGCCCGCTCGTCGAACGCCCATTCCTCTGCGGACGCGCCCGCCAGCGCCTGGATGCGCGCCTCGTCGCCGATCAGTTCCGCCGCGGTGCCGGCATAGACCACCACGCCGTTCTCCAGCACGTAGGCATGGTCGGCGATCTCCAGGCTCATGCGCACGTTCTGCTCCACCAGCAGCACGACATGCCCTCCGTCGCGCATGCCCGCGACGATGCGGAACACCTCGCGCACGATCAGCGGCGCCAGCCCCTGCGACGGCTCGTCGAGGATCAGCAGCCGCGGGTTCAGCAGCAGCGCGCCGCGCGATCGACAGCATCTCCTGCTCGCCGCCGGAGAGCTGGCGGCCGCGGTTCTGCCTCCGCTCGGCGAGCCGGGGAAACAGCTGCGTAGACGCGCTCGATCGTCCACGTGCCGGGCCGCTCCAGCGGCACGCGCAGATTTTCTTCCACCGTCAGGTTCGGGAAAGATCTGCCGCCCTTCCGGCACATAGCCGACGCCCAGCGCCGCGATCGCGAACGGCGGCGAGCCGTGTCGTGTCCTGGCCGAACATCGTCACCCGCCCGGTGCGCGGCGGCGTCAGGCCGACGAGGCTGCGCAGCGTGGTGGTCTTGCCGGCGCCGTTGCGGCCGAGCAGCGTGGTGATCCGCCCCTCCGGCGACCGTCAGCGCCGACATCGTGCAGGATGTGGCTCTTGCCGTAGAAGGTGTTGAGCCCCTCGGCCTCCAGCGCGCTCATTCGGCGTCTCCCAGATAGGCGGCCTGCACCGCGGGATTGTCGGCGATCTCGCTGCGGCGTGCCCTCGGCGAGCAGCCGGCCCTGGTCCAGCACGCGTGATCCGGTCGGCGAGGTTGAACACCACGCGCATGTCGTGCTCGATCAGCACGATGGTGTAGCGCGTGTGTCGCGGTGCAGCCGGCGGATCAGCGCGGCGACCTGGTAGGTTTCCTGCTCGCCCATGCCGGCGGTGGGTTCGTCGAGCAGCAGCAGCCGCGGTTGCAGGGCCAGCGCGATGGCGATCTCCGCCGCGCGCTGGTCGCCATGCGACAGTTCGCCCACCAGCCGGTCGGCCTTTTCGGTCAGCCCCGCGCGCTCCATGCTCGCGTCGATGGCCATCGCGCACGCGCGCCCGCGCCGCGCGCCCGACCCAGGGGCGCAGGGCGAGGCCCTGCTGCGACTTCCGCCGCGATGCGCATGTTCTCGCGCACCGAGATCTCGGGGAAGATCTTCCGTGATCTGGAACGTGCGCGCCATGCCCCGCGCGACGCGCCCGCGCACCGAAAGCTGCGTGATCGGGCGGCCGTCCAGCACGATCTCGCCGGCGGTCGGGCGGAAAAAGCCGGTGATCATGTTGAAGAACGTCGTCTTGCCGGCGCCGTTGGGGCCGATGATGGCGCGCAGCTCGCCCGCCGCCACCTCCATCGACACGTCGTCGACGGCGACGAGGCTGCCGAACTGCTTGCGCAGCGCGCGGATGTCGAGCAGCGTCACGCGCTGGCCCGCCGCTGCAGGACGCCGAGGATGCCGCGCGGGAAGAACAGCACCACGACGACGAACAGCAGGCCGACCGCAGCACATCCAGTTCATGCGTCATGGAGGAGAGGTAGTCCTGCAGCACGACGAACACCGCGGCGCCGAGCAGCGGCCCCCAGAACGCCCGCATCCCGCCCATCACCGCCATGATCACGATCGTCGCCGGACATGGTGTAGTTGAACAGCGTCGGATCGGCGAAGTTGTTGAGCAGCGCGTAGAGCGCGCCGGCGCACGCCGACGAACAGGCAGATCGCCACGAAGGCGAGCCAGATATGCCGCTCGACCGGAATGCCGAGGAAGCGCGCACGGCGCTCGTTCTCGCGGATCGCCAGCAGGGTGCGGCCGAACGGCGAGCGCAGCAGCAAGCCCATCAGGCCGACGGCGATGGCGAAGACGACCAGGACGAAGTAGTAGAACAGGATGGCGTTGTGCTGGATGTCGATCGAGCCACGGGCCGATGCCGAGCGGATGGCGCTGAGAAGCCGCGCAGCCCGTCATAGCCGCCGGTGAGCGTGTTCCAGCTATAGGCGATGTAGTAGCAGATCTGGCCGAACGCGATGGTGACCATGGCGAAATAGACGCCGCGCCGGCGCACGATCAGCGCGCCGAACAGCGCGCCCGCGACGGCGCCGAGCAGCATGCCGGCCAGCATGGCGAGCGGCGTGCTGTCGGCGCGATACTTGCAGCGTCAGGCCGGCGCCGTATGCGCCGAGGCCGAAATAGGCGGCGTGGCCGAAGCTCATCACGCCGGTGAAGCCGAGCAGCAGGTTGAGCGCCATCGCCGCCAGCCCGAGGACCAGCACGCGGCGGCCAGCGCGGTGTAGCCGCCGAGCGGCGCCGACCAGAGCGGCACGGTCAGCAGCACGACCCAGATCACCGCGATGCTCGACCGACTGCGCGGCGCGCGCGACCGCGCGGGCGTGGTGGCGCTCATGCCAGCATGCCTTCTTCGCCGAGCAGCCCGCGCGGGCGCAGCAGCAGCACGATCGCCATGATGACGTAGATCACCGCCTCGCTGCGCCGAGGGCCAGAACATCGTGGTCAGCGCCGCGGCGACGCCCGATCAGCAGGCCGCCCAGCAGCGTGCCGGTCAGGCTGCCGACGCCGCCCACGATGATCGCGATGAAGCTCGGCATCAGCAGGTCGTCGCCCATGTTCGGCATCAGGCCGATCTGCCCGCCCGCCAGCACGCCCGCGAGCCCGGCGAGGAAGATGCCGAGCGCGAAGTTGAAGGAGCGCAGCGCGCCCACATTCACGCCGAGCGACGGAGACCGTTTCCAGGTCGAGCGTGCCGGCGCGGATGCGCATGCCGATGCGGGTGTAGCGCAGGAACAGGAACAGCCCGCCGACCGCGACGACGACCACCGCGACCATGAACAGGCGGTACCAGGTGACGAAGAACAGCTGGTCGCTGACCGGCGCGGCGAGGAAGGCGGGCACGGTGAACGGCAGGCCGTTGGCACCCCAGACGTAGCGGGTGACAGTCCTGCAGGATGAAGGCGAGCCCGAAGGTCAGCAGCAGGCTGTAGAGCGGATCGCGCCCATAGAGGCGGCGGATCATCGTGCGTTCGAGCAGCAGGCCGAGCACGCGCCATCAGCACCGGCGCCACCAGCAGCGCCCCCCAGAAGCCGATGAAGGGCGGCAGCATGAACGCGACATAGCCGCCGAGGGCGAGGAAGTTGCCGTGGGCGAAGTTGATGACGTTGCAGAGATTGAGGATCAGCGACAGGCCCAGCGCCATCAGCACGTAGAACGCGCCGATGATCAGCCCGTTGGTGACGTTGAACAGCAGCGAGCTGCGGTCATCGGCGGGCGGCGTCCGGCTGACATGCAGGCGATGCGTGGCCCCGCCGAAGCGGCGACGGGCGCCTCGCGGCTCAGGCGGGGTAATGCAGCTTGCAGCCGGTCTCGGCGACCGGCCGGCGGCCTTCTCGCCGGGCACCAGCGGCCTTGACCTTGAACAGGTCGTCCGGGTTGCCGCCCGGCGGCGGGTTGCGGCCTCGCCGACGAAGATCTCGCTCATCAACTGATGATCGCCGGCGACGATAGCCGAAATTCCCCGGCATGCAGCGCGACGTCCGGCGGCAGCTCCATCCCCTCCATCGCGTGCGCCATCTTGACGCCGTCCAGCGCTCTTGGCGTCCTCGGCCGCGAGCTGAACGCGTGCGCATCGCCACATAGCCGAACCAGTGGCGCGCGGTCGGCGTCTTGCCGGTCGCCTTGCGGATGTTCGCGACGAACTCGGCGACGTGCGGCACGCCCGGCTGGTTCCACCACCACTCCATGTCCCACCAGCCGGTCTGCGCCTCCGCCGGCAGCGCCTGGATCGACTTCGAGCTCGAACAGCGCGCCGCCGAGCGCCATCTCCTTGTTCATGCCCGAACTGCGTGAACTGCTTCATGCAGTCGATCTGTCGCCAGCCGCCCATATTGTCGAGCAGCACCTTCGGCTTGTAGGCCTTGGCCTTGATGAGGTGGCGGAAAAGTCGTTGGTCCCGATCGGCAGCATGTGCAGCCTCGTACGTGCCGCCGAGCTTGGTCAGCAGTTCTTGACGAACGCCGTCCTGCAAGGTGTGGCCGTAGGCGTAGTCGGGCGTGAGGAAGAACCACTTCTTGCCGAGCTTCTCGACCAGCACCTGCGTCACCGCGGCCGCGTCCATGTAGGTGGTGTTGCAGACGCGGAACACGTTCCAGTTGCAGTCCTTGCCGGTGATCGCGTCGGTGTGCCCGCCGGGCACGATATGCAGCTTGCCTGCGGCCGACGTCACCTGCGCGAGCGCGTAGCGCGATCGCCGAATTCACGTCGCCGAAGATGCACGTCGACCTGGTCGCGCTCGATCAGCTTGTGCGCCTTCTGCACGCCGGTACCGACGTCGTTGGCGGAGTCCTCGACCAGCAGCTCGACCTGACGGCCCAGGACGCCGCCGGACTTGTTGACCTCGGCCATGCCGAGCTTCGCCCCTTCCACCTCGCTGCGCGCCACGGCCGCGTAGCTGCCGGTGAGCGGGTCGATCATGCCGATCCGGATCGGCACTTCGCCGCGCGCGCGAGATGATGAACGGCGATGCCAGTTGCAGCGCGCCGATCGCGCCGACAGCGGCAGAGCCCTTGATGAGCGAACGACGGCTCGGGAGCCTTGGACCACTCATGCGCTTTCCTCCCTGTGTGGCCGTTCAAGCGGCCTTTGCGCGCAGCGATGTCGGATTATCCTAGCGAGATGACAGTCTCCAGCGTGGCGTGCCAAACGACCGGACTGCATTGCCCGGTCGATCCTCCTCCGAGAGCGAAACGGTAGCGGATGAAGTGAGGCATTTCTCCCCGGGTGTTCGCAAGCGTCAACGCAAATTGATGGCGCGGATGTTTTCTAACTCATTCTTCATCTCGCGTCACGCCTGGTGCTACGTGGCGCGAACGGGCCTCAGCCGGCGAGGATCGGCGCCAGCACCGCGCGGTCGATATTGCCGCCGCTGAGGACGATCCCCACCCGCCGGCCGCGCTGGCGCTCGCGCTCCTGCAGCAGCGCGGCAAGTGGCGCGGCGCCGGCGCCCTCGGCGGTGTTGTGCGTCGCCTCATGCATGAGACGGATCGCGGCGCCGACTTCGGCGTCGGTCACCTGCACGATCCGGCTGGCGCCTTCGAGGATGATGGCGAGCGCCGCGGGGTCGGGAACGCGGCAGGCCATGCCGTCGGCGAGCGTTGCCGCCCGCTCGGTCGTCACCACGCGCCCGGCGGCGAAGGAAAGCGCCACGGCCGGGGCGTGGGCCGAGACGACGCCCACGATCTCGGTGGCAAGCCCGAGCAGGTCGCGCACCCGGATCAGCCCGCAGATGCCGGACCCCATGCCGATCGGCGCATAGACCGTGTCGAGCCCTTCGACGGCCGAAAACAGCTCCAGCGCGTAGGTCGCGACGCCGCGCACCAGGGCCGGGTGGAACGACGCCACCCAGGCGCGCCCGTTGGCCTGCGCGAAGGCCTCCGCGGCGACGCGCGCCGCGTCGAAATCCTCGCCGTGCTCGACCAGCTCGGCGCCGAACGCGCGCATGGCGGCGTTCTTCTCGACCGAATTGCCGTGCGGGACGAAGATCGTCGCGCGTCATCCCGGCGCGCTGCGCGGCGAAGGCGAGGCTCTGGCCGTGATTGCCGCGCGTGGCGCTGACGAGGCCGCGCGGCGGGGCCGCGGCGCGCTGCAACTCGTCGATCAGCACCAGCCCGCCGCGTACCTTGAAGGCGCCGATCGGGGTGTGGTTCTCGTGCTTGACCCACACCTCGCATCCCGCGGCGGCGGCGAGCAGCGGCCAGGCGTATTGCGGCGTGGGCGGCATCGCGCGGTGCACCACCGCGCGTGCCGCCTCGAGCTCGGCGAGGCTGAACATCCCGCGAGCTAGAACTGTGCCGGCCGCCGGGTCAACCGTGCCGGCGCCGCCGCGATCCGAGCGTTGTCCTTGCCCGGCCGCCGTGCGGCGCCGCTGCCTATGGCGGTTTCCGTGAAGCTTCGGCGACAGGCGCGGACCGCGCCGCTGCGCTAGGCTGAATCCCGGAAGAGAATCGGCCCCGGTGGGCCGGCCGGCCTTCAAAGCCGGTGGGGGCTGCCCTGCGGTCCCGGGTGGGTTCGAACTCCCGCTCTCTTCCGCCCGAATGGCCGCGCTCACGAAATAGCGTACTTCCCCGGCCACAGCATGTTGCGTCGCAGCCACAGGCGGCGCGGTAACGCGCCCTCCATGCGGCGGAGTGGCATTCTGGGCTGGTCTGAGCGGACACCGCGTCCTAGGTTGCGCCTGCAACGGTCTGGCGTCGTGAGGCGTCGGGCTCCGAGCGTCGGCGCGCCGGCCGCGTCGCGCGGTCACGAACGAGGAGAGAGAGGGCAATGAAACTCCGAAACATGCTCGTTGCCGCGAGCATCCTGGCGCTGCCAACGGCGGCGCTAGCGCAGCCGGTGGATGGGTTCTACGTCGGCATCGGCACCGGGTACGACTACCAGCTCAATACGGACGTCAAGCAGCTCACGTTCCGTGGTCAGAGCAGGGACGTCAGCGGGACGACCCTGCAGAGCAATCCCGGCGGCCCGCTCGGCATGGTGAATTCGGCTATGGCTTCGGCAACGGCTTGCGGGTCGAGGTGGAGGGCTTCTACTACTACCAGACTCTGAAGGTGGCCTCGACCGCGTCGGGACTTGTCGGGAAGTCGCACAGCAACAACTACGGCGGCTTCGTCAACGCCCTGCTATGACTTCGACATTGGCGAGTCGTGGGTGTTCCCGTATGTCGGCATCGGCGTCGGCTACGTGGCCACCGTCGCTGACGGGGCTCAACATCACCGCGACCAACCTCGGGATCAGCACCACACTCGATACGCAGCACGGTCGGGAGCGTGGCGGCGCAGGCGATCGTCGGCGCCGCCTTCCCGATCCCGCAGGTGCCGGGCCTCTCGGGGACTTTCGACGTCCGCTATTTCACGACGTTGCAGGACCAGAAGTTCAAGGGCAACGCCCAGAATGGCGATCCGTTTACGATCAAGGTCGGGTTGATCGGCAACGTCGCCGGCGTGCTCGGCCTGCGCTACCAGCTCTACACGCCGCCCCCGCCGCCTCCGCCGGCCCCCGCGCCGACGCCGGTGGCAGCGCCCAGCCGCACCTATCTCGTGTTCTTCGACTGGGATAAGTACAACCTGACCGACCGCGCGAAGCAGATCATCGCCGAGGCGGCGCAGAACTCGACGCGGGTGCAGTACACGCGCATCGAGGTCAACGGTTACACCGACCTCTCGGGCACCAAGGAATACAACCAGAAGCTTTCGGTGCGCCGCGCCCAGGCCGTCGCCGCCGAACTGGTCAAGGACGGCGTGCCTGCCAACGCGATCACCGCCCAGGGCTTCGGCGAGAGCAACCCGCTCGTGCCGACCGCGCAGGGTGTGCGCGAGCCGCAGAACCGGCGCGTCGAGATCATCATCAAGTAGCTTCGCGTCGGCGACGCGATTGCAAACGGGGCGGGCACCGCGGTGCCCGCCCTTTTTTTGTTTGTGGCCGCCGGCACAAGCGACGGCCTCGACGCCACTCAGCCGCGCCGCCGCAGGATCCTGTCCGCGTGCGTGCGTCGGCCTTCGGGTGCTGCGGCGCTCCGAGCCGCCACGCGGCATGGCGAGACGGACCTCGCGCGCGCCCAGCCATCCGGGCCGATGCTCCGATGAGCGAGCACGATCCGCGCTTGGCCGCCGCCGACCCAAGGGAATTCCCGCGCGCGCGGCATGGCCGGACGCTCATCCGTCGTGGCGGCCGCGCTCAGCGTCTCGCACACGCGCGAGACGACCGCGCGAGACGACCGCGCGCGCTGGCGGTCCTGGTCCGGTTTCTGTTGAGCGAGCGGTAGCGGGCCGGGCGATTCGCGCTCCGGCGCTTCGCCCCGCAGCGATCGGCCTTACTTCGTGTCGGCCGTCCGCACCTTCTTTGCCCGCGGCGTGCGCGTGGGCGACACCGGGCACTCGGTCAGCGCGATCGGCTGGGCGAAGCCTTTCGCCTCGGCGTAGCCGGCGAGCTCACCGCCGGATTTCAGCGCCATCACCTCGTCGAACATCGACAGATGCTGGTTGCAGAACAGGGTGCCCTCGCGAATCCCGTCCTGGGATTGCGAATTGGCGAGGTTGGTGATGTAGACGTCGTGCTCCTGCTGCGCGCGGTGGCCCGAGGTGCGGGAGAAGTAGCTGCTCAGGGCACGCTCCTGCGCCACCAGGTCGGTCCGGTAGCGACCGACGAAGCCATTGTATTTGTCGCGCAACTGGCAGGCGATCGCGACCACCATCAGTTCGCTCTTGAGCCCGGCAACGACGAACGCGGCCTTCTCGGCCGGTCGCATGCAAGGCCCAGCGAACGCGGTTCCGGAGAAGAGAGCGGCAGCGGCGAGAGCCGAAATCAAAGGGCGCATGCATCACTCCGGGCGTTGCTGCCGGCCGCGGGGGCGGCCCTGGTTCAAGTCAGCTCGAAGGTAAGCCGCTTAACGGGCGGTTTTGCAACCTGGTTTTGCGCCCACGCCCGACACATAAGCGGGTGCCGGCCGGAAGACGCACCACCGATGCTTAGCGCACGCAGGCCGTGCCGGCCAAGCCCACCGCGCTCCCGCAACAAGACCCTCCTATTTCGCGGCCGCGAAAAGGGGCTTGCGGGCCGCGCGGGTCTGTTATGCTCACGCGCCGACTGCGTCTGCGACCCACTGACGAGCCCGAAATGCCATTGAGCCCGACCGATCCGTTCCGCGATTACGATGCCGGCGCCTATTTTTGTGAACTGACGCGATTGCGCGAGGGGGATGCGGGGGCGGCGGCGCTGGTGCGCGCGCGGATCGGCACCATCGGGCTCGATGCCCTGCGCAGCCGTGCCGCCGCGGCCGAGACCGAGCTGATCAATCTCGGGATCACCTTCACGGTCTACTCCGAGGCGAACGCGATCGACCGCATCCTGCCGTTCGATTGCATCCCCCGCCTGATCACGCCCGCCGAGTGGCGCCAACTGGAACGCGGCGTGCGGCAGCGCGTGGCGGCGCTGAACGCGTTCCTGCACGACATCTACCACGGTGCTGCGATCGTGAAGGATGGCGTGATTCCCGGGCGAACTCGTGTTCTGCAACGCCAACTACCGCCCCGAGATGGTCGATTTCCCGGTCCGCTTCGGCACCTACGTGCATATCTGCGGCACCGACATCGTCCGCGACCACGGCGGCGGCTTCCTCGTGCTGGAGGACAATGCGCGCACGCCCTCGGGCGTGTCGTACGTGGTGGAGAACCGCCACCTGATGGCGCGGGCGTTCCCCGACCTGATGTCGGGGGTGCGGCTGCGCCGCGTGGACGACTACGGCCGCCGGCTGCTCGCGGCGATGGTGGAGATCGCGCCGGAGGGGGTGGACGATCCGCAGGTCGTGCTGCTCTCGCCCGGCATCTACAACTCCGCCTATTTCGAGCATGTGTTCCTGGCGCGCGAGATGGGCGTGCCGCTGGTCGAGGGTGCGGACCTGGTGGTCGAGGACGAGCGCGTGTTCATGCGCACCACCGGCGGGCGGCGCGCGGTGCACACGATCTATCGCCGCATCGGCGACGATTTCCTCGATCCCACGGTGTTTCGCGCGAACTCGCTGCTCGGCGTGCCCGGGCTGATCGGCGCGTGGCGGCATGGCAACGTGACGCTCGCCAATGCGGTCGGCACCGGCGTTGCCGACGACAAGGCGGTGTATGCCTACATGCCGCGCATCATCCGCTACTACCTGGGCGAGGACGCCATCCTTGCCAATGTCGAGACCCATATCTGCCGCGAGTCCGAGGGCCTCGCCTACACGCTCGCGAATCTCGAACGGCTGGTGGTGAAGCCCGTGGGCGAATCCGGCGGCTACGGCATTACCATCGGGCCGCGCGCGAGCCGCGCGCAGCTCGACGCGGCGCGCGCCGCCTTGCTGGCGGATCCGACGAACTGGATCAGCCAGCCGGTGGTCTCGCTCTCGGTGGCGCCGACGCTCACCGAGGAGGGCATTCGCGCCCGCCACCTCGACCTGCGCCCGTTCGCCGTCACCGGCCGCGACACCTGGGTGGTGCCGGGCGGGCTTTCGCGCGTGGCGCTGAAGGCGGGCAGCCTGATCGTGAACTCCTCGCAGGGCGGCGGGTCGAAGGATACCTGGGTGCTGGACGAGGGGGTGGACGCGGCATGACCCGGGAAACGCCGCTGCTCGCGCGCTATGCCGAGGGGCTGTTCTGGATGGCGCGCTACCTCGAGCGGGTGGAGAACCTCGCGCGCCTGATCGACGTGACGCAGAACTTCGGCACGCCCGGGCGCGAGACGGAAAGCTGGTTCGCGCTGGTGCGCATCAACGCCGACGAGGCGAGTTTCGCCGAACGCGGCTTTTCGCCGGGCGCCGAAGCCGTGAAGCGGTTCTATCTGCTCGATGCGAGCAACTCCACCGGCATTCCGGCGAGCCTGGAGGCCGCGCGCTACAACGCGCGCACGCTGCGGCCGCTGATCTCCACCGAGATGTGGACGCAGCTGAACATCTTCCACCGCGACATGACCGCGATCGCGCCCGTCGAGTTGCAGGGCGACCGGCTGTCGCGCCTCTGCCGCATCATCAAGGAAGGCGTGCAGACCCACACGGGCATCACCGAGGGCACGCTGTTCCGCGATCAGGGCTGGTTCTTCTACCAGCTCGGCCGGCTGATCGAGCGGGCCGACCAGACCACGCGGCTGCTCGACATCCGCTATCACCTGCTGGTGCCGCTGGCGGCGGAGGAGCGGCGGGTGATCGAACTCACGCAATGGGGCGCGGTGCTGCGCGGCGCCGCCGGCTATCATGCCTTCCGCCGCGTGGCGCCGCCGGATTTCGGGCCGGAGGACGTGGTCGCCTTCCTGCTCACCGACACCGCCTCGCCGCGCAGCGTGGCACTGTGCGTGGAGCAGATGGAATGGCTGCTCGGCCAGTTGCGTACCCGCTACGGGCTGCGCGGGACGGTGCCGGCGCTGGAGCGGATCGAGGAGCTGCGCGCCGGGCTCACCGGCCGCCCGGTCGGGCGCATCATCGGCGACGGGCTGCATCAGTTCCTCGACGGCGTGCAGCGCGACCTGATCCTGCTCGCGGGCGAGATCGGCACCGCCTTCTTCCGCGACTGGCGGCCGCTGGCGGAGGGCCAGTCGCAGAGCCAGGCGGCGTGAGCGCGCCGGCGTGAGCGCGACTGGGCCGCTGACGCCGGACGAATTCGCGGCGTTGCTGGCCCCGCTCGGCCCGTTCGAGCCCCGTGTGCAACTGGCGGTCGCAGTTTCGGGCGGCGCGGACAGCACCGCGCTGGCGCTGCTGGCCGATGCCTGGGCGCGGGCGCGGGGCGGGGCGGTGCTGGCGCTGATCGTCGATCACGGCCTGCGCGCGGAGTCCGCGGCCGAAGCGGCGCTGACCATGGCGCGGCTGGCGGCGCGCGGCATCGCGGCGCGGGTGCTGACCTTGCGGGGCCTGGAGCGTGGGCCGGCGCTGGCGGCGCGGGCGCGGGCGGCGCGCTACGCGGCGCTGGAGGCTGCCTGCCGCGCCGCGGGCGTGGTGCATCTCCTGCTCGGCCACCATGCCGGGCGATCAGGCGGAGACGCTGGCCATGCGCGCGGGCGCCGGCAGCGGCCCGGCCGGGCTCGCCGCGATGGCGGCGCTTGAGCGAGGGCGCCTGGGTGCGGCGGCTGCGGCCTTTGCTGGGCGTGCCCGCCGGTGCGGCTGCGCGCGACGCTGCGCGCTGCCGGCATGGCCTGGGTCGAGGACCCCTCCAACGCCGACCCGGCGACGCTGCGCGCCCGGCTGCGGGCCGCCCTGGACGATGCCGACGGCACCGGCCCGGCGACCGCGGCGGCGCTGGCGGCGGCGGCGGCGCACGGCGCGGCGCGGGCGGCCGAGGAGCGGGCGACGACCGCGGCACTGGCGCGGCGGGTGACGCTGTATCCCGAGGGCTACGCGATCCTGACGCCCGGCGCGCTGCCGCCGGCAGCCCTCGGCGCGCTGCTGCGCCTCATCGGCGGGCGCGACTGGGCGCCGGCGCCGCGGCAGGTGGCGCGCCTCGCCGCCGCCCCGGCGGCGGCCACGCTCGGGGGCGCACGGCTGCTGCCGGCGGGGCGCCGGTGCCCCGGCGGCTGGCTGGTGGTGCGGGAGGCGGCGGCGGTGGCGCCACCGGTGCCGGCGCAGCCCGGCGCGGTCTGGGACGGGCGCTTCCGCCTCGCCGACGATGCCGAGCCGCCGCCGGGCGCCACGCTGGGCGCGCTGGCGGGCGACGCCATGGGCCTGCCGCGTCCGCCCCGGCTGCCGGCGGCGGTGCTGCCCGGCCTGCCTGCGCTGCGCCTGCACGGGGCAGTGGTCGCCGTGCCGCATGTCCTGTATCCTGATGCCGAACGCTGTCGCCGCGGCCGCGTGTCCCTTGCGCCGGGCACGCCGCTGGCCGGTGCGGCGTTCGTGCCGGCCCGCCCAGCGGCGTAGGGCTGCCACGCGCGTGCAAGCCTGGGGATGCGCCGGAACCGGCGCCACCCTATGTTGGCTGTGTCGGCAAGCACCCTGTTAAGGCTTGCCAGGGGAGGCTGGGCCTGCCAGGGATGAAGTGGCCGGTGCCGGCCAGGGAACGAGATGAGCAATTTCGGCCGCAACCTCGCGCTTTGGGTCATCATTGCACTGCTGCTGGTGGTGCTGTTCAACCTCTTCCAGCCCGGCGCGGGGCGCAGCGTCGACACCCAGATCGCGTATTCCGACTTCATCGGCGAAGTGAACGCCGGGCATGTGCGCGAGGTCGCGATCCAGGGCCGCACCGTCACCGGCCACCTCACCGACAACCGCACCTTCCAGACCTACATGCCGGAGGATGCGACGCTCGGGCAGCGCCTGATCGACAAGGGCGTGCGCGTCATCGCCAAGCCGGAAGAGAGCGATGTGCCGCCGCTGCTGCACATCCTGCTCAACTGGTTCCCGATGCTGCTGCTGATCGGCGTGTGGGTGTTCTTCATGCGCCAGATGCAGGCCGGCGGCGGCCGGGCGATGGGCTTCGGCAAGTCGCGCGCGCGCATGCTGACCGAGAAGCAGGGGCGCGTGACGTTCGATGACGTGGCCGGCATCGACGAGGCCAAGAGCGAGCTGCAGGAGATCGTCGAGTTCCTGAAGGACCCGCAGAAGTTCCAGCGCCTGGGCGGCAAGATCCCGAAGGGCGTGCTGCTGGTCGGCCCGCCCGGCACCGGCAAGACGCTGCTCGCGCGCGCCATCGCCGGCGAGGCGAACGTGCCGTTCTTCACCATCTCCGGCTCGGACTTCGTGGAGATGTTCGTGGGCGTCGGCGCCAGCCGCGTGCGCGACATGTTCGAGCAGGGCAAGAAGAACGCGCCCTGCATCATCTTCATCGACGAGATCGACGCGGTCGGCCGCCATCGCGGCGCCGGCCTGGGCGGCGGCAACGACGAGCGCGAGCAGACGCTGAACCAGATGCTCGTCGAGATGGACGGGTTCGAGAGCAACGAGGGCGTGATCCTGATCGCCGCCACCAACCGGCCCGACGTGCTCGACCCCGCGCTGCTGCGCCCCGGCCGGTTCGACCGCCAGGTGGTGGTGCCGAACCCGGACGTGAACGGGCGCGAGAAGATCCTGCGCGTGCACATGCGCAAGGTGCCGCTCGCCGCCGACGTCGATCCGAAGGTGATCGCGCGCGGCACGCCCGGCTTCTCCGGCGCCGACCTCGCCAACCTGGTCAACGAGGCGGCGCTGCTCGCCGCGCGCATCGGCAAGCGCGTGGTGGCGATGGCGGAGTTCGAGCACGCCAAGGACAAGGTGATGATGGGCGCGGAGCGCCGCAGCCTCGTGATGAGCGAGGCGGAGAAGCAGCATGACCGCCTATCACGAGGGCGGGCACGCGCTGTGCGCCATGCACGAGCCGGAATGCGACCCGGTGCACAAGGTGACGATCATCCCGCGCGGCCGCGCGCTGGGCCTCGTGATGAGCCTGCCGGAAGGCGACCGCTACTCCAAGAGCAAGTCGCAAGCTGCATGGCCGAGCTGACCATGGCGATGGGCGGCCGCGCGGCGGAAGAGATCATCTTCGGCGCCGACAAGGTCTCCACCGGCGCCGGCGGCGACATCAAGGCGGCGACCGAGCAGGCGCGGCGCATGGTCACCGAATGGGGCATGAGCGACAAGCTCGGCATGATCGCCTATGGCGACAACAGCCAGGAAGTGTTCCTCGGCCACTCGGTGACGCAGAACAAGAACGTGTCGGAGGCGACGGCGCGCGAGATCGACGCCGAGATCAAGCACATCATCGACGCGGCCTACGCGCCGTGCGCGGCCAGATCCTGACCGAGAATCTCGACGAGCTGCACCGGCTCGCGCGCGGCCTGCTCGAGTACGAGACGCTGAGCGGCGACGAGATCCGGCACGGTGCTGCGCGGCGAGCCGGTGATCCGCAAGGTGGTCGACGAGCCGGCGCCGGAACGCGCGCCGCGCCTCGGTGCCCGCCGCCGGGCCGGCCGGCGCCGCCCCCGCCCGGCGGGCTGGGAGCCGCCCCGCAGCCGGGCTGACGTCCCTGCTCGAACCGCTGGGCCTGCTGCACGGCGCCGCCGCGGCGGCGTCCGTGCGCGCGGGCATGGCGGTGTGGCTCGCGGGCGGGCCGACTGCCTTCGCGCTCGCCCGGCGTGAGGGCGAGACCGAGCATCCGCCCGGCCACGGCGATTCGGCGCGGCGCTGGCCCCGCTGACCGCGCGCCCGCCGCCCTGGGCCGGGCTGCCGGCCGGCCGGCCGCTGGTCATGGGCATCCTCAACGCGACGCCCGACAGTTTCTCCGATGGCGGCGCGGCATCCCGATCCGGCGCGGGCGATCGCGCGCGGGCGGGCGATGCTGGCGCCGAAGGCGCCGACATCATCGATGTCGGCGGCGAGAGCACGCGGCCCGGTGCGGCGCCGGTGCCGAGCCGACGCGGAGCAGGCGCGCGTGCTGCCGGTGGTCGCGGCGCTGGCCGCGCGCGGCGCGGTCGTCTCGATCGACACCCGCAACGCCGCGACGATGCGCGGCGGCGCTCGATGCCGGCGCGCGCATCGTCAACGACGTCTCGGCCCTCGCGCACGATCCCGCCGCCGCGCGCGCTGGTCGCGGCGCGCGGCTGCCCGGTGGTGCTGATGCACATGCGCGGCGACCCGACCACGATGGCCGCAACTCACGGACTACCGCGACGTCGCGTTCGACGTGGCAAGCGAGCTCGCCGACCGCGCTCGCCGCGGCGAGGCGGCCGGCATCGCGCGCGCCGCCATCGCGCTCGACCCCGGCATCGGGTTCGCCAAGACGACGCCGCCCAGATCGTCGAGCTGCTGCGCGCGGCTGCCGGTGCTGCTTAACCTCGGCTGCCGGCTGGTGGTCGGGCGTCTCGCGCAAGGGCTTCATCGGCAAGCTGACCGGCGAGGCCGAGGCGCGGCACCGCGGACCCGGCTCGATCGCGGCGGGGCTGTCGGCGCTGCTCGGCGGGGCTGCGGTGCTGCGCGTGCACGACGTCGCCGGCGACGGTGCAGGCGGTGCGGGTCTGGCACGGCGTTGTTCGCCGGCGCCAAGTCTCGTAGCTACAGCGTTTCGGCGCTAAGCCGATCGCCCGTTCCGGTTCCCCAACAGCACAGGATCATTGCCGCGCATGGCCCCCATCCGGCGCCTGTTCGGCACCGACGGCATCCGCGGCACCGCCAACACCGACCCGATGACCGCCGAGACCGCGCTGCGCGCTCGGCCAGGCGGCCGGGCTGCTGTTCACCCGCGGCGCGCACCGCCATCGCGTGGTGATCGGCAAGGACACGCGGCTCTCGGGCTACATGCTGGAGCCGGCGCTGACCGCGGGCTTCATCGGCGCCGGCATGGACGTGATGCTGGTCGGCCCGCTGCCGACGCCCGGCGATCGCCATGCTGACGCGCAGCCTGCGCGCCGATCTCGGCGTGATGATCTCGGCCTCGCACAACCCGTTCGAGGACAACGGCATCAAGCTGTTCGGCCCGGACGGGTTCAAGCTGTCCGACGAGACCGAGGCGGAGATCGAGGCGCATGATGGCGGCCGATCGCTCGGCGCAGCCTCGCCAGCCCGCGCCGGCTCGGCCGCGCCAGCCGGCTCGACGACGCGCAGGGCCGCTACATCGAGGCGGCCAAGGCGACCTTCCCGCGCGGCCTGCGGCTCGACGGCCTGAAGATCGTGGTCGATTGCGCCAACGGCGCCGCCTACCGCGTCGCGCCGACCGTGCTGTGGGAGCTGGGCGCCGAGGTGATCCCGCTCGGCGTCGCGCCGGACGGGTTCAACATCAACCGCGGCTGCGGCTCGACGGTGCCCGAGTTCCTCTGCGGCGAGGTGCTGCGGCAGGAGGCGCCATCTCGGCCTCGCGCTCGACGGCGACGCCGACCGGCTGATCCTCTGCGACGAGCACGGCCAGATCATCGACGGCGACCAGATCATGGCGCCTGATCGCCCGCTCCTGGAGCGCGAGCGGGCGGCTCGCGCGGCGGCGGCATGGTCGCGACGGTGATGTCGAATCTCGGGCTGGAGCGGTTCCTCGCCGGCGCGCGGCCTGCGCGCTGCACCGCACCCAGGTCGGCGACCGCTACGTGGTCGAGCGGATGCGCGCCGACGGGCTTCAATGTCGGCGGCGAGCAGTCCGGCCACATCATCCTGGCCGACTACGCCACGACCGGCGACGGGCTGATGGCGGCGCTGCAGGTGCTGGCGGTGCTGGTGGAGCAGGGCCGGCCGGCCAGCGAGACGCTGCCGCGTGTTCACGCCGCTGCCGCAGCTGCTGCGCAACGTGCGCTATCAGCGGTGCGCTCGCCGCTCGCCGACGCCGTCGGTGCGGGCGGCGATCGCGCGAGGCGCGAGGCGCAGCTCGGCCGGCAGCGGCCGGCTGCTGATCCGCCCGAGCGGGCACCGAGCCGGTGATCCGCGTCATGGCCGAGGGCGAGGACGCGGCGCTGGTCGAGCGGCTGGTCGCGTTCCTGTGCGAGCGCATCGCCAAGGCGGCCGCGCGCCAGCGCGCCGGACGCCGCATGATGCAGGGCCGCGTCCTGGTCGTCGCGCGGCTCCGACTCCGGCGGCGGCGCGGGCATCCAGGCCGACATCAAGACGATCACCGCGCTCGGCGCCTATGCCGCGACCGCGATCACCGCGCTGACCGCGCAGGACACGCTCGGCGTGCACGACGTGCTGCCGGTGCCGCCGGCCTTCGTCGCGGCGCAGATCGCGGCGGTGCTGGACGACATCGGCGCCGATGCGGTGAAGACCGGCATGCTGGCCGACGCGGCGACTATCGACGCGGTCTGCGACGCGCTGGAGGCGCATGGCGGCGCGGCCTGCCGCTGGTGGTCGATCCGGTGATGGTGGCGAAGGGCGGCGCACGCGCTGCTCGCCCCGGCGGCGCTGGCGACGCTGACGCGCCGGCTGCTGCCGCTCGCCGCGGTGCTGACGCCCAACCTGCCGGAGGCGGAGGTGCTGACCGGCTTCGCCATCGCCGACGAGGCGCGACATGCGGCGCGCGGCGGAGGCGCTGCTGGCGCTCGGCGTGCCGGCGGTGCTGCTGAAGGGCGGCCATCTGCCCGGCGACAGCGTCATCGACCTGCTCGCGACCGAGACCGGCACGACGATCTTTCGCGCGCCCGCGCATCGCGACCCGCCACACCCACGGCACCGGCTGCACGCTCGGCGAGCGCGGTCGCGGCCGGGCTGGCGCAGGGGATGGCGCTGCGCGCCGCGGTGGCGCGGGCGCGCGCCTATGTGCGCGCGGCGATCGCCGCCGCGCCCGGCTTCGGCGCCGGGCACGGGCCGCTCAACCATGCGGTGACCTGCGACGCCGGCCGGCTGGCGGCGGCGTAGGCCGGTTCCATTGCGCTTTCCCACCCTTGTGACGGCGAGCGCGACAATCGCGCTTGCGCGCCGGGCGGCCGGGGATAGGACGGCCGCGGGCCACGCCCCCCCACCGGGGCGCTTCTCTTCTGAAAGGGAGAGCCACGATGGCGATCAGCCGCCGCGGCCGGACCTGCGTCCGGCCAACCCCAATTTCTCCTCCGGCCCCTGCGCCAAGCGTCCCGGCTGGTCGCTGGACGCGCTCGACGGCGCGCTGCTCGGCCGCAGCCATCGCGCCGCGCGAGCCCAAGGCGCGGCTGGCCGAGGTGATCGACGCGCGTCGCGCGCATGCTCGGCATGCCCGCCGACTGGCGGCTCGGCATCGTGCCGGCCTCCGACACCGGCGCCGTCGAGATGGCGCTGTGGTCGCTGCTGGGCGCGCGCGGCGTCGATGTGCTGGCCTTCGAGAGCTTCGGCCAGGGCTGGGCGACCGACATCGTCGAAGCAGCTGAAGCTCGCCGACGCGCGCGTGCTCGCCGCGCCGTACGGGCGGCTGCCCGATCTCGCCGCGGTCGATCCCGCGCACGACGTCGTGTTCACCTGGAACGGCACCACCTCGGGCGTGCGCGTGCCGAACGGCGACTGGATCGCCGCCGACCGCGCCGGGCTGGCGATCTGCGACGCCACCTCGGCCGCGTTCGCCATGGCGCTGCCGTGGGACAAGCTCGATGTCGTCACCTGGTCCTGGCAGAAGGTGCTGGGCGGCGAGGCCGCGCACGGCATGCTCGCGCTGTCGCCGCGCGCGGTCGAGCGGCTGGAGACCTACACGCCGCCCTGGCCGCTGCCGAAGATTTTCCGCCTGACCGTCGGGCGGCAAGCTGATCGAGGGCATCTTCAAGGGCGAGACCATCAACACGCCCTCGATGCTGTGCGTCGAGGACGCGCTGGACGGGCTGCGCTGGGCGGAGCGCATCGGCGGCCTGCCGGCGCTGATCGCGCGCAGCGAGGCCAATCTCGCCGCCGTCGCCGACATGGGTCGCGCGCCGCGACTGGGTCGACTTCCTGGCCGAAGACCCGGCGACGCGCTCCTGCACCTCGATCTGCCTGAAGATCGTCGGCGCCATGGTTCACCGCGCTGGACGCCGGAGGCGCAGGCCAAGGCGGCGAAGCGGCTCGCCGCGCTGCTGGAAGAGGAAGGCGTGGCCTACGACATCGCGCGCCTATCGCGACGCGCCGGCCGGGCTGCGCATCTGGGGCGGCGCCACGGTGGAGACCGCCGACATCGCGGCGCTGCTGCCCTGGCTCGACTGGGCCGATGCGGCGGTCGCGGCGAGCACGCGCGCGTTCGCCGCCGGCCGCAGCGCGGCCGAGTAATGCGCGATGCTGAAAGTCCTGATCAGCGACAAGCTGTCGCCCGCCGCGGTCGAGATTTTCCGCGCGCGCGGCATCGAGGTCGACGTGCAAGCCCGGCCTGTCGCCCGCCGAGCTGCGCGCGCATCATCGGCGACTACGACGGCCTGGCGGTCCGCTCGGCGACCAAGGTGACGCAGCGAGCTGCTGGACGCCGCGACCAACCTGAAGGTGGTCGGCCGCGCCGGCATCGGCGTCGACAACGTCGACGTGAAATCGGCGACCGCGCGCGGCGTCGTGGTGATGAACACGCCGCACGGCAACTCGATCACCACCGCCGAGCACGCCATCGCCATGATGTTCGCGCTGGCCCGCCAGATCCCGGAGGCGAGCACCTCGACCAAGGCCGGCAAGTGGGAGAAGAACCGCTTCATGGGCGTCGAGCTGACCGGCAAGACGCTCGGCCTGATCGGCTGCGGCAATATCGGCTCGATCGTCGCCGACCGCGCGCACGGGCTGAAGATGCGGGTCATCGCCTACGACCCGTACCTGTCCGAGAAGCGCGCGCTCGACCTCGGCGTCGAGAAGGTCGGAGCTCGACGACGCTGCTGGCGCGCGCCGACTTCATCACGCTGCACACGCCGCTGACCGACGCGACGCGCAACATCCTCTCGCGCGAGGCGCTCGGCGCAGCACGCAAGAAGGCGTGCGCATCATCAACTGCGCGCGCGGCGGCCTGGTGGACGAGGCGGCGCTGGCCGATGCGCATCGAAGTCCGGCCACGTCGCCGGCGCCGCGCTCGACGTGTTCGAGACCGAGCCGGCCACCGACAGCCCGCTGTTCGCGCTGGAGAACGTGGTGTGCACGCCGCATCTCGGCGCCGCGACCGCCGAGGCGCAGGAGAACGTGGCGCTGCAGGTCGCCGAGCAGATGAGCGACTTCCTGCTGACCGGCGCGGTCACCAACGCGATCAACATGCCCTCGGTCTCGGCCGAGGATGCGCCGCGGCTGAAGCCGTACATGGAGCTGTGCCGCCTGCTCGGCGCGCTTCGCCGGCCAGCTCACCCAGGCGCGCGAAGGCGTCGATCCGGCAGCGTCACGATCGAGTACGAGGGGCAGGCGGCGGAGCTCAACCATCGCCCGCTGAGTGCCGCGGCGCTGGCCGGGCTGATGGCGCCGCTGATGGAGGGCGTCAACATGGTCAACGCGCCGGTGCTGGCGCGCGAGCGCGGCATCGACGTGGCCGAGACGGTGCACGACCGGCCGAGCGAATACCAGACGCTGGTGCGCGTGACGGTGGCGACCGACCAGCAGACGCGCGTCGGTCGCCGGCACGCTGTTCGCCGGCTCGCGGCCGCGCATCGTCGAGATCAAGGGCATCCAGGTCGAGGCCGATTTCGCGCGCCACATGCTGTACGTCACCAACCAGGACAAGCCGGGCTTCATCGGCCGGTTCGGCGCGACGCTGGCGGGCGCCGGCATCAACATCGCGACCTTCCATCTCGGCCGCGCGGCACCGCGGCGGCGACGCGATCTGCCTCGTGTCGGTGGACGAGCCGGTGCCGGAGGACGTGCTGGCGATGGTGCGCACGCTGCCGCTGGTGGTGCAGGCGACGGCGCTGGCGTTCTGATCGCCGCCGGGCGGCGGGTCAGGTCGGCCTCCTCGACCGTCTTGGCGTTCGGCACCGGCGACGTGCGTGCTGAGCGCGCGGAAGCTGGTGATCGGGCTCTCGATCGCCAGCTCGTCGAAGCGCAGCTTGATGCGGCGGTTCAGTTCGCGCGCCACCGCCCAGCGCTGCCCCGGCAGCGTCTGGATGCGCATGCGCAGGACGAAGGCGAGGTCGATGAACTTCTCCACGCCCAGCACTTCGAGGTCGTCGCGGATGGAGGATGCCCAGCGCGGCTCGGCGCGCATCTCGCGCGCGACCGTGCGCACGACGTCGGTGACGCGGTCGGGCTCCTCGTTGAGGCCGACGCTGATGTCGAGCACCGCGTAGCCGAAATCGCGCGTCATGTTGGTGACGGTGGTCACCGCGCTGAACGGGATGATGTGCACCGACCCGTCGAGGGCGCGCAGCCGGATGGTGCGGATCGACAGCGCCTCCACCGTGCCGGAGAGGCCGCCGAGCGTCACCACGTCGCCCACCTGCATCGTGTTCTCGAGCAGCAGGAACAGGCCGGTGATGATGTCCTGCACCAGCCGCTGCGAGCCGAAGCCGATGGCGAGCCCGACCACGCCGGCGCCGGCCAGCAGGGGCGCGATGTTGACGCCGATCTCGCTCAGCACGATGAGGCCGGCGACCAGGCAGATGGCGACCAGCAGCGCGGTGCGGAACATCGGCAGCAGCGTGCGCAGCCGCGCCGAGCGCGCCGCCTGCGCCTCGCGCGTCAGCCGCGCGAGGTAGCGCTGCACCGCCGCGTTGGCGGCTTCCCACGCGAACAGGGCCGCGAGCAGCGTCACGCACGATGTCGATCAGGGCCGAAACCAGCCGTCCGCCCAGTGCGCCGGTGGCGAACCAGGAGAAGCTGTTCAGCCCCCAGGCCTGAAACAGCACCACCAGCGCGACCGCGGCGATGACACCGCTGAGCGACGTGCGCACGATCGGGTGATACCGCCGGGCGCGCAGCTCCAGCCCCGGATGGCGGGCGGCGACGGTGCGGGTCGATGCGCAGCGCCCGCTCCAGCCCGCGGATCGTCCAGACATTCACCAGCCGCGCCACGCCCAGCACCACGATCGCGGCCACGAAGACATGGAGCAGGCGTGCGAACCCGTCCGGCAGCTCCAGTGCCCAGACCAGCCAGAGCGCCAGGATGTAGAACACGGCCACGATGTGCCAGGCGCCGGCGAGGCGGTTGCGCAGCACGGCCACCGCACCGCCGCGGCCGTTGGCATGGCCGCGGATCCGCTCCGCGACCGGCTGGCGCGCCAGCAGCACGACGACGACGAGGCAGATTCCGACCGCGAGGGCGACGAGCTTGAGCAGCGCGTCGTGCGCAACGCGGTAGAGGCCGAACAGCAGCCCGACCTCGGCGAAGGCGTAGCCGAACACGGCGATGATCGCGATGCGCCGCACCCAGGCCAGAATGAAGGCCGCCGCCGCGTCCCCGAGCGGCAGCGGGCGCAGCGCGGGCCGGTCCGGCGAGACCAGCGCCCGCGTCGCCGTCACCACCAGGCGGGTGAGAAGATAGGCGTTGAGCACCGCGAGGATCATCAGCCGCGCGGTGTCGGGCGCGCCGAGCGGCGTGCCGAGCAGGGCATAGCCGATCGCGCCGACCGCGACGATCGGCAGCAGGTCGATGGCAAACCGCGACGCTGCGAAGGGCAGGCGGCGCAGCGACAGCAGCGGCGCGACATGGCGCCGCCGCTCTCGCGTGCCGGCGGGACGGGGCTAGGGCGCGCCCTCCGCCGGCGGCGCGCGCCGTTCGAGGCTGGCGAGGGTCGGGGCCCAGCAGGCGCACCGCCAGCCGCTCGGCGCCGATCGCAACGGCCATGACCACCGCGAGCTTCCAGAGCGCGCGCAGGAGATCGACCCGCGTCTCGTGGTTGCGGATGACATGACCGATCCACCGCGTGAGCAGCGGGAAATCGGTGAGCGTACGCGTGCTCTCGAGCAGGTTCGAAGAGAGGCGCGCCAGCCGATCCGAGGCGCCGACCAGAATCTCCGCACCGAGACTGTTCGGAGCGAGCGGGATCGGCAGCGCTGCAGTGGCGGGTGCGGCGGCGGGAGAGGTTGCGCCCGGCGGGGCGGCGGCGGGGTGTGCCGCCGGCGGGACCGGTGCTCCGGCCGGTTGCGGCGCGGCCGCCGCCGGCGGCGGCTGGGGCGGCAGCGCCTTCGCAACCCCTTCCAGCACGCCCAGGACCTGCGCCCGCTTCTGGGGGTCGCGCAGCACGTCGAGCACCTGCTGCGCCTGCGCCGGCGTCAGCCGCTGGTCGGCGGCGGGCGGTGTCGGGCCCTGGGTCGGGCCCTGGGCGGGCCCTGGGTCGGCGCTGGGCGCGCGCGGGCAGTGTCGCCGCCAGCAGCGCGATGACGAGCAGGAGCAGGCGCAGCATGGCCGGCAGGCGGACCATGCGGCGGGGCGGGCTGTCAACCGCGGTGCCGCCCGCGGGGATGGCACGGGCGTCCGAACCGGGCCATAAGAAGGGAATGAAGACGGTGCTGACGGTCCTGCTCGGCCTCGCGATGCTCGGCACGCTCGGGGTGCTGCTGGCCGGCATGATCGGGCTGGTGCGGGGCGGCGACGATCCGTGGCGGTCGAACCGGCTGATGCGCTGGCGGGTGATCCTGCAGGGGATCGCGCTCGCCCTGTTCGCGCTGCTGGTGACCCTGATGCGATCGTAGCGCGCCGGCGCGGTTTGACAGCGGCGGGGGCCGGGACCGTAACGTCCGGCCGGTCTATTGCAGGTGCGAACGGTCGCCGCAGGCGCATGACCCTCGCGGGTGGCGCGGGCGCGCCCTTCCCACGACTTCAGGAACGCCACGGAACGCCATGAAGATCCTCGTCCCCGTCAAGCGGGTCGTCGACTACAACGTCAAGGTCCGCGTCCGCGCCGACGGCACCGGCGTGGAGACGGCCGGCGTCAAGATGTCCATGAACCCGTTCGACGAGATCGGCGTCGAGGAGGCGATCCGGCTGAAGGAGAAGGGGGTCGCGACCGAGATCGTCGCGGTCTCGCTGGGCGTCGCCGCCTGCGCCGAGACGATCCGCACCGCGCTTGCGATGGGCGCGGATCGCGGCATCCTGGTCGAGACCGATGCCGAGCTGCAGCCGCTGGCGGTCGCGAAGCTGCTGCGGGCGCTCGCCGAGCGCGAGCAGCCGCGGCTGATCATCCTGGGCAAGCAGGCGATCGACGACGACATGAACGCGACCGGGCAGATGCTCGCCGCCCTGCTCGGCTGGCCGCAGGGCACGTTCGCCTAGAAGCTCGTCGATCGACGGCGACAACGATCACCGTGACGCGCGAGGTCGATGGCGGGCTGGAGACGGTGGCGCTGACGCCTGCCGGCGATCGTGACCACCGACCTGCGGCTGAACGAGCCGCGCTACGCCGCCTGCCGAACATCATGAAGGCGCGGAAGAAGCCGATCGAGACGGTGAAGCCGGCGGATCTCGGCGTCGATCCGGCGCCGCGGCTGACGCGTGCGTGAAGGTGGTCGAGCCGCCGCGAAGCGCAAGGCGGGCGTGAAGGTTGCCTCGGTCGCCGAGCTGGTGGCCAAGCTGCAAGACCGAAGCGAAGGTGATCTGACGCATGACCGTCCTCGTCCTGCTCGAACACGAAGCCGGCCGGCATCAAGCAGCCGGCGCGCTCGCGCGGTGGCGGCGGCGCCGCAAGCTCGGCGAGGTGCATGTGCTGGTCGTCGGGTCGAGAATCGTGCGCGCCGCGGCGGAGGCGGCGGCGCGGCTGCCCGGGGTCGGCCAAGCGTGCTGCTCGCCGACGGCGCCGGCGTATGCGCATGCGCTGGCCGAGCCGCTTGCCGCGCTGCTGGTGGCGCTGGCGCCGCAACTACACGCACCTGCTGGCGGCCGCGACGGCGCTGGGCAAGAACGTGATGCCGCGGGTCGCGGCGCTGCTCGACGTGCAGCCGATCAGCGACATCGCCGAGGTGATCGACGCCGACACGTTCATCCGCCCGATCTATGCCGGCAACGCGCTGGCGACGGTGGCAAGCCCGGACGCGAAGAAGGTCATCACCGTGCGCGCGGCGAGCTTCGATCCGGTGCCGGCCGAGGGCGGCAGCGCCCCGATCGAGCCGGCGCCCGCCGTCGACGTGCCGGACAGCTCGCGCTTCGTCTCGGCGGAACTGTCGCGCAGCGAACGGCCGGAACTGACGGCGGCGCGGGTGGTGATCTCCGGCGGACGCGGGATGCAGAACGGCGACAATTTCAAGCTGATCGATCCGATCGCCGACAAGCTCGGCGCCGCCGTCGGCGCGTCGCGCGCGGCGGTGGATGCCGGGTTCGTGCCGAACGACTACCAGGTCGGGCCAGACCGGCAAGATCGTGGCCCCGGACCTGTATGTCGCCGTCGGGATCTCCGGCGCGATCCAGCACCTTGCGGGCATGAAGGACAGCAAGGTGATCGTGGCAATCAACAAGGACGAGGAAGCGCCCATCTTCCAGGTCGCCGACTACGGCCTGGTCGCCGACCTGTTCACCGCGCTGCCGGAACTGGCAGCCGAGCTGGAGCGCACCTGAATGAACGTCGAGGTCACAGCCGCGCCGGCGCCCGCCGACGCGCAGATGGCCGCACCCGAGATCGCCCGCGTGGGCGTGGTGGGCGCGGGGCAGATGGGCAACGGCATCGCGCATGTCTGCGCGCTCGCCGGCCTGCCGGTGGTGCTGCGGCGACGTGAAGCGCGAGGCGCTCGATCGCGCGATGACCACCGATCGCGCGCAACATGGACCGCCAGATCCATCGCGAGCGCGATCAGCGCCGAGGACAAGGACCGCGGCGCTGGCGCGCATCGCGCACCGCGACCGATTACGCCGCGTTCGGCGAGTGCGACCTCGTGATCGAGGCGGCGACCGAGAAGGAGGAGGTCAAGCGCGGCATCTTCAAGACGCTGACGCCGCACCTGAAGCCGGCGTGCATGCTCGCCTCCAACACCTCCTCGATCAGCATCACGCGGCTCGGCGCCGAGCACCGACCGGCCGGAAAAATTCATCGGCATGCACTTCATGAATCCGGTGCCGGTGATGAAGCTGGTCGAGGTCATCCGCGGCATCGCGACCGACGAGCCGACCTTCCAGGCGATCCAGGCGCTGGCGCAGCGGCTGAACAAGACGACGGCGGTCAGCGAGGATTTCCCGGCGTTCATCGTCAACCGCATCCTCGTGCCGATGATCAACGAGGCGGTGTACGCGCTCTACGAGGGCGTCGGCTCGATCTCGGCGATCGACAGCGCCATGCGGCTCGGCGCCAACCATCCGATGGGGCCGCTCGAACTCGCCGACTTCATCGGCCTCGACACCTGCCTTTCGATCATGCAGGTGCTGTACGAGGGGCTGTCGGACAGCAAGTACCGGCCCTGTCCGCTGCTGGTGAAATACGTCGAAGCCGGCTGGCTCGGCCGCAAAACCGGGCGCGGCTTCTACGATTATACGCAGACGCCGCCCCGGCCGACGCGCTGAGCCGCGCCCCGCCCGCCGGTGCAGCGAAGGAGGGAACGATGCAGATCGGCGTGGTCGGGCTGGGCCGGATGGGCGGCAACATCGCGCGCCGGCTGATGCGCGCGGGGCATTCCTGCGTGGTCTTCGACGCCAACCCGAAAGCGGCGACGCACCCTCGCGGGCGACGGCGCCACGGCCGCCGACTCGCTCGCGGAACTCGTGCAGAAGCTCGCCGGCGTCGCCGCGCGCGGTGTGGGTGATGCTGCCGGCCGGGCACGTCACCGAAGAGACCGTCACCGCGCTGGGCGGCCTGCTCGGCGCCGGCGACATCGTCATCGACGGCGGCAACAGCTATTTCCGCGACGACATCCGCCGCGCCGAGGCGCTCGCGCCGAAGGGCATGCGCTATCTCGACGTCGGCACCTCCGGCGGCGTCTGGGGGCTGGAGCGCGGCTACTGCATGATGATCGGCGGCGAGCGCGCCGCGTTCGAGCATCTCGACCCGATCTTCGCCGCGCTCGCGCCGGGCATCGGCAGACATTCCGCGCACGCCCGGGCCGGGCGGACGCGCGATGCGCCGCGCCGAGCAGGGCTACATCCACGCGGGCCCGACCGGCGCCGGGCATTTCGTGAAGATGATCCACAACGGCATCGAGTACGGCATGATGCAGGCGATCGCCGAGGGCTTCGACATCCTGCGCAGCCGGGCGAAGGCGCGGTGCCGGCGGCGCGAGCGCTACGACCTCGACATGGCCGACATCGCGGAGGTCTGGCGGCGCGGCAGCGTGGTGAGGTCCTGGCTGCTCGACCTGACGGCGGCGGCGCTCGTCGAGCGATGCGCACGCTCGAGCACTTCTCCGGCTACGTCGAGGATTCCGGCGAAGGCCGCTGGACGATCGAGGCGGCGATGGAGGAGGCGGTGCCGGCCGAGGTGCTCGCGGCGGCGCTGTTCACGCGCTTCCGCTCGCGCCAGGAGCACACCTTCGCGGAAAAGATGCTGTCGGCCATGCGGCTCGGCTTCGGCGGGCACATCGAACAGGGACACACGTGAGCGGCGCCGAGCGCGGCAAAGCGCGCCGCCGCGGAAGCGGCGGCGCAACTCGTCACGACGGCATGGTGGTCGGGCTCGGCACCGGATCGACCGTGCGCCATCTCATCGCCGCCCTCGGCGCGCCGGGTGCGCGACGAGGGGTTGCGCATCGTCGGCATCCCGACCTCGGCCGAGACCGATGCGCTGGCACTGACCCACGGCATCACGGTCGCCGAACCCGATTCGACGCCGATCGACCTGGCGATCGACGGCGCGGACGAGGTGGAGCGCGGCACCCTGCGGCTGATCAAGGGACTGGGCGGCGCGCTGCTGCGCGAGAAGATCGTCGCCGAGGCGAGCCGGCGGTTCGTGGTCATCGCCGATGCCGCGAAGGTCGTGACGACGCTCGGCGAGCGCGCGCCGCTGCCGGTGGAGGTGGTGCGGTTCGGCCATGCGGCGACGGCACGGCGGATCGGCGAGCTCGGCGGGCGGCCGGTGCTGCGCCGCGAGAGCGGCGGGGCGGTGTTCGTCACCGACGGCGGCAACGTCATCTATGACTGCGCGGGCTTCGCGCCGATCCGCGATCCGTACACGGTGCAGCGCGACCTGCGCGCGATCGCCGGCGTGGTCGAGACGGGGCTGTTCCTCGAACGGGCGGAGAGCGCGATCATCGCCGCCGCCGACGGGACGACGGAGACATTGCGGAGGGGCTGATGTATCGGCGCGCGCTCATTGTCGGTGCCGGGTCGGGCCTGTCGGCGTCGCTCGCACGGCGCTTCGCGCGCGAAGGCATGCGCGTGGACGTGGCGGCGCGGCGCATCGACAAGCTCGCCGGACTCTGCGATGCGACCGGGGCGCAGGCGCATGTTTGCGACGCCGCGGATGCGTCGCAGGTCGCGGCGCTGTTCGCGGCGCTCGACAAGGACGGCGCACCCGACCTCGTGGTCTACAACGCCAGCGGGCGGCAGCGCGGGCCGATCATCGAGCTGGACGCCGCCGAGGTTGCGCGCGGTCTCGCGGTGAGCGCGTTCGGCGCGTTCCTGGTGGCGCAGCAGGCGGCGCGGCGGATGCTGCCGCAGCGGCGCGGCGCGATCGCGCTCACCGGCGCCACCGCGGGTGTCAAGGGCTTCGCGCTGTCGGCGCCGTTCGCGATGGGCAAGTTCGCGCTGCGCGGGCTGGCGCAGAGCCTGGCGCGCGAGCTCTCGCCGCAGGGCATCCATGTGGCGCATTTCGTGATCGACGGCGGCATCCGCGCGGCACAGCGCCCCGACCCGCCCGACGCGCCGGACAGCATGCTCGATCCCGACGCGATCGCGGAGACCTACTGGCACGTGCTGAACCAGCATCGCAGCGCGTGGAGCTGGGAGAGTTGAGGTCCGCCCCTGGGTCGAGCGGTTCTGAGCCGCCGCGCGTCCCGGCTATAGCTGCACGATCGAGCCGAAGTCGAAGCGCTCCCCCGGCGGATTTTCCCGATCCTGGACCTTGTTGCCGGCAAGCAGCCGGTAAGGCGGGATGGGCAGGTTGAAGGGCGCCGGCACGCCCGAGAACACGCGGCCGGCCAGGTCGTATTTCGAGCCGTGGCACGGACACAGATAGCCGCCCAGCCAGTCGTTCACGGGCGTCGTCGGGTTCGGCTTCGGCAGATATCCGGGCAGGCAGCCGAGATGCGTGCAGATGCCAACCATCACGGCGTATTCGGGCATGATCGATCGATGCCAGTTATCGGCGTAGGCCGGCTGCTGGTGCACTTCGGACCCGGGGTCGCGCAGCCGCGCGAGCAGGTCCGGCTCGCGCAGGCGATGGAGCGCCGCCGGCGAGCGATTGACGATGAAGACCGGCTTGCCGCGCCAGAGCACGGTGATCTGCTGCCCGTTCGCCACGCGGGAGAGATCGACGTCGACCGGCGCGCCCGCGGCGAGCGTGTCGCGCGCGGGTTCCATCGAGTTCGAGGAACGGCCAGGCGAGGCTCGCGAGCCCGATCACGCTCCCCGATCGCAGCAGCAGCTTCATGAAGTCGCGGCGTGGCGGCGTTGCGTCCTCCGCATGTGGCACACCGTATGGCGGCGCGAAGTGGCTCGTTCCCAACGGAGACTCCTCGATCCGAACGCGGCGTTGGCCGGACCTGCGCCGGCACGACGCGACCTCGCATTCAAAACGCGGTCGTGCGCGCCTGGGTGCATGGCGAGCGGATGATGCTCTGTCCACGTCGGCCGGCACCGCCAGCGCGACGCGAAGCGAAGCGGCGTTAGTGGGAGCCCAGCATGTGCGCGCCGATGGTCTGCGCGTCCGCCCCGGCGCCCGGCGTTTCGTGCACGATCCTGCCCGGCGTGCATCACCACGATGCGGTCCGCGAGTTCCAGGATCTCGTCCAGATCCTCGGAGATCAGCAGCACCGCGGCGCCGGCGTTGCGCGCCGCCATGATGCGCGCGCGCATGTCCGCCACGGCCTTCACGTCGAGGCCGAAGCACGGGATTGGCGACGATCAGCAGTCCGACCTCGCCGTCCAGCTCGCGCGCCAGCACGCAGCGCTGCACGTTGCCGCCGGAGAGCACGCCGATCGGCGCCTCGCGCGACGGCGCGCGTACGCCGTACGCCGGCGATCATGCGCGCGCGCCCGCTCGCGCCATCGCCGGCGCGGTCGAGCCAGGCGCGCCGGCCGGCCGTGCGCGTCGCGGTCGAAGCTGCGCAGATCGAGGTTGTCGGCGACCGACATGCGCGGCACGCAGCCGTTGCGCAGCGGCTCCTCGGGCAGCACCCGCACCGCGCGCGCCTGCGCCTCGGCGCGGGTGGCGGCGTAGGTTTCGCCGGCGACGATGACCTCGCCGGACGCGCGGCACGCGCTGGCCGCCCAGCACCTCGGCCAGTTCCTTCTGGCCGTTGCCCGAGACGCCGGCGACGCCGACGATCTCGCGCGGGTGCACGGCCAGCTGCGCGATGTCGCAGGCCGGCGCGGCCGGCGTCGCCCTCGGTACGCAGCGCGCGCACCAGCAGCCGCTCCTCGCGCCGGCGCGCGCGCCGCGCCGCTCGAGGCTCGTCGGCGCCTGCGGCTCGCCGATCATCATCGCGGTCATTTCTGCGGCGCTAGCCCGCGCGCCTTGCCGCCCGCGCCCGCCAGCCGGCCGCGCCGCAGCACCGTCACGTCGTCGGCAAAGCGCGCGACCTCCTTGAGCTTGTGGGTGATGATCAGCACGGTGATCGCAGCCGCCATGCGCCAGGTCGCGCACCAGCGACAGCATCTCCTCGCGCCTCCTGCGGCGTCAGCACGGAGGTCGGCTCGTCGAGCACGAGGAACCGGCGCTGCAGGTAGAGCTGCTTGAGGATCTCGGTCTTCTGCCGCTCGCCGGCGGCGAGCGCTGCCGACCTGCGCGTCGAGCGGCACGCGGAACGGCATGCGCGCCATGAACGCGTCGAGCTCGGCGCGCTCGCGCCGCCAGTCGATCACGGCGGGCACGGTGGCGCGCGACATCACGAGGTTCTCGGCGACCGTCATCGACGGGACCAGCGTGAAATGCTGATAGACCATGCCGAGGCCGAGCCGGTCGGCGTCGGCCGGGCGCGCGATCGTCTCCTCGCGCCCGTCGATCAGGAACGCGCCGTCATCGGCGCGGTAGTAGCCGAGCAGGCATTTCACCAGCGTGCGATTTTGCCGGCGCCGTTCTCGCCGAGCAGCGCATGCACGGTGCCGGCGGCGACCTTCAGCGAGACGTCGGCAAGCGCGGTGAACGTGCCGAAGCGCTTGGTGATGCCGACGGCCTCGACGCGCGAGCGCCGCGGCTCACGGCGATGCCCGCGACGAACGCGCGCGCTGTCGCTCACGGCGCCGAACACGCCGCCCTGCATCTTGATCATCTTGATCGCCGCCGCGTGGTTGCCGGCATCGGTGGCGCCGCAGCAATCCTCCAGCAGCACGCACTCGAAGCCGCGGTCGTTGCGCCTCGCGCATCGTGGTGTGCACGCAGACATCGGTGGTGATGCCGGTCAGCACGAGGTTGCGGATGCCGCGCGTGCGCAGGATCAGCTCGAGGTCGGTGGCGCAGAAGCTGCCCTTGCCCGGCTTGTCGATGACGATCTCGCCGGCGAGCGGCGCGAGCTCGGGGATGATCTCCCAGCCCGGCTCGCCGCGCACCAGGATGCGGCCGCACGGGCCCGGGTCGCCGATGCCGGCGCCGATGCGGCGGCGAGCGCCAGCGCTTGTTCTCCGGCAGGTCGGAGAGGTCGGGCCGGTGCCCCTCGCGCGTGTGGATGATCGTAGTAGCCGCCGGCGCGCATGGCGGCCAGCACGCGGCGGATCGGCTCGATCGGCGCGCGCGTGAGCGAGAGGTCGTAGCCCATGCGTGTCGACATAGCCGCCGATGCCGCAGAAATCGGTCTGCATGTCGATCACGATCAGCGCCGTGTTGGCCGGCCGCAGATCGCCGTCGTACGGCCAGGGATACGGGTCGGCCGCGATGGTACCGCTCGCTCATTCCGCCGCCTCCTTCATCGGTCTCGCCGGTAGCGGCGCGTCGGCGCGGGCGAAGCCGCAGGAGGTGCCGTCGGTCACCTGCACGCTCGTCTTCCCACGGCAGCCGGTAGCGCCCGGCCACCAGGTCGTGCATGTAGGTGTACGGGCAGTCCCGCGCGCCGCCCTGCACCGCCGACGAAACCGCGGTGGCCGAGCTGGTAGATGTTGTTCTCCACGCCCCAGTGCGCCCGCGCCTCGCGCACCAGGTCGGGGCGCACTTCGGCGGTGATGATCTCGTCGGCGCGGCCGGTGGCTGCCATCGGCGACGACGCTGCCGTCGAAGTTGACGAACATCGCCTCGCCCATCGAGTCGAACGTGCCGTCGGAGCCGCACATGCACACGCTGGCGGTCTCCATCAGGTTGCAGAAAGCGTTGGCCTGGTTGGTGAAGCTGCCACGCGTGCGCGGATCGGCGCGGTGTAGCCGGCGGTGCGCAGCATCAGTCTCCGCGCCCTTGTAGGCCGCCTCGCGCGCCATCTCGGGGAACATGCCGTCGTGGCAGATGATCAGCGCGAGCTTGACGCCGCGCGGCCCGTCGCAGACCGGGATGCCGAGGTCGCCCGGCTCCCACGGCTCCACCGGCACCCAGGGATGCAGCTTGCGGTAGTAGAGCGCGCTCGGCGCCGGTGTCGTCGATGATGATGCCGGCTGTTGTAGGGGTTGCCGCGCGGGTTGTGCTCCATGATCGAGAAGCAGCCCCAGACGCCGTGCGTCGCGGCACGCGGCGGCGAACGCCGCCACCTCCGGCCCGTCGAGCGTGCACATGATCTCGGCGCGCGTGTCCATCGAGAGGCCGTGCAGCGCGTACTCGGGGAACACGACGAGGTCGAGCGTGGCCATGCTGCGCTCGCGCCTTGCCCACCATGGCGGCGATCTTCTCCGCCTGGCGCGTGATGTCGGCGCGCGTCTCGATCACCGGCAGCTGCGAGCTGCACCAGCCCGACCACCACGCCGTTCGGCGACTTGTTCAGACCACCCAGCCCGTTCATCGCATTCCTCCGCTCGCGGCCACTCGGCTACCGCCCAATCGACAGCTCGCCCGGCATGCCGCGCAGCGCGCGCCCGGGGCGAACGGTGGCCGCGAGGATCACCAGCGTCACCACATAGGGCGCCGCGTAGAACAGGTAATAGCCCTTGGTGACGCCCACGGTCTGCAGCGACGGGCCGAGCGCGCCGGCGGCGCCGAAGATCAGCGCGGCGAGCACGCAGTTCAGCGGATTCCAGCGCGCGAACACCACCAGCGCCACCGCCATCAGCCCCTGGCCGGAGGACAGGCCCTCGTTCCAGCTTCCGGGATAGCACAAGCGAGAGGAACGCGCCGCCGACGCCGGCGAGGCCGCTGCCCGCGCTGGTCGCCAGCAGGCGCACGCGCTCGATCGGCAGCCCGAGGGCGCGCGCGGCGTCGGCGCTGTCGCCGACGATGCGCACGCGCAGCCCCATGCGCGTCGAGCGGAAGAACCAGTGCAGCGCGAACGCGGCGGCGAGGCCGAGGAAGAACAGCGGGCTCACCAGCAGCGCGCTGCGGATCTGCGGCGCGTCGGCCCAGAAGCCGAGCGGGATCGACGGCAGCAGCGGCGCGCTGCGGCTGCACGAACGGCTTGCCGAAGAAGAACGCGATGCCGGTGCCGGCCAGCATGATGCGCGATGCCCATCGCGACGTCGTTCACCCGCGCGAGCGAGCAGACGCCGCCATGCACCGCGCCGAGCAGCGCCCCCGCGCGCCGCCGCGGCCAGCACGCCGAGCCACGGATTGCCGCTGAGATAGGAGATGGCGTAGGCCGACCATGGCGCCGAGCACCAGCACGCCCTCGTTGCCGAGGTTGATGCGGCCCGACTGCTCGGTCAGGCACTCGCCGAGGCTGACGAACAGGAACGGCGTGGAGACGCGCAGCGCGCCCGCGACCATCGCGACCAGCCACGATCTCGAGCGAACCCATCAGCCCTGGCCCCGCGGCTGAAACCAGCGGATGCGGCCGTAGAGGGTCTCGCTCGCCAGGATCGCGACGAAGATGAAGCCCTGCAGCACCACGACCGTCGCATCGGGCAGGTCCATGCGCCGCTGCAGCAGCCCGCCGGCGGCGCCGATGCCGCCGAGCAGCACCGCCATCGGCATGATCGCGAGCGGGTTGTGGCGCGCGAGGAAGGCGATCAGGATGCCGGCATAGCCGTAGCCCGCGATCAGCGAAGCGTTGGCGCGGCCATGCACCGCCGCGACCTCGATCATCCCGGCGAGGCCGGCGCAGGCGCCGCCGAGGGCGCAGGCCAGCACGATCAGCCGCGCCGACCGGCAGGCCCTGCAGCTGCGCCGCGCGCAGGTTGCCGCCGGTGACGCGCGCGCCGAAGCCCCAGGACGGTGCGATAGATCAGCACCCAGCCGCGATGCAGGCGACCACGCCGACGGCGAGGCCGGGATGCAGGTCCGTGCCGGGCAGCGGCACCGATCATGTTGGCGTCGCCGATGCCCCAGGTCGAAGGCTTGTTCAGGCTCGCCGGATCGCGCAGCGGGCCTTCGACGAGATGGTTGAACAGCGCGATGCCGATATACGACATGACGAGGCTCGCGACCGTCTCGTTCACGCCGCGCCGCGCGCGCAGGCAGCCGGTGATCGCGATCCAGCAGCGCCGCCCGCCGCCGCGCCCGCCAGCGCCATCGCGAGCTGCACGAGCGGCGGCCAGAGCCCGTTCAGCGGCAGCGCCATGACCGTCGCCGCAAGCCCGCCCAGCACCAGCGCGCCCTCGCCGCCGATGATGACCAGGCCGAGCTGCGCCGGGATCGCGACGCAAAGCGCCGTCAGCAGCAGCGGCGCCGCGCGCTGCAGCGTGTTCTGCAGCGAAAACCAGCGAGCCGAACGCGCCCTTCCAGACCAGGAACATGAAGTCCGCCGGCGACTTGCCGAGTGCCAGCAGGAAGACCGAGAACACGGCGGCCGCCAGCGCCAGCGCGAAGAGCGGTGCGGCGAACGCTTCGAGCGTGCGCCGCACCGGGTAGAACCGATCGCTCGGCGCGGCGGCCGGCTGGCCCGCGCGCGCCGCGCGAATATCGGTGAGCGTCGTCACGAGGTGGAGCCGATCACGCCCTCCACCAGATAGTTCATCGACTCGAGCTGGATCGCCGGTCTCCGGATAGGCCGTGCCGGCGGCGACGACCGTCGCGCCCTTGTTGTCCTTGAGCGGGCCCTTGATGACCGAAAAGTTGCCCTTCATGATCTCGGCGAGCGTCGCATCCGCGTGCTTGCGCGCGGCTTCGGAGACCGCGGGCCCGTACGGCGACATGCTTGCACGAAACCCTCGGCGATGCCGCCGCGCACGAAGTTCGGCAGCGGCTTGCCCGTCTGCATCTTCGTCGCGAACATCGTGTAGACCGTGGCCCAGTTCCATTCCGCGCCGGTGAGGTAGCCCTTCGGCGCGAGCTTCGACTGGTTGGCGTGATAGCCGCAGACGATAGATGCCGCGCCGATCGGCGGTCTCCACGACGACCTTCGGGCCGTCGACGTGGCAGGTCACGACGTCGATGCCCTGGTCGGCGAGGCTGTTGGTGGCCTCCGCTTCCTTCACCGGCATCGACCAGTCGCCGGTGAAGATCACCTGGGTCGTGATCGACGGGATCGACCGAGCGCGCGCCGAGCGTGAAGCTGTTGATGTTGAGCAGCACCTGCGGGATCGGCTTGGCGGCGATGAAGCCGAGCTTCTTCGATCTTGCTCGTGTGGCCGGCGACGATGCCGTTGAGGTACTGGCCCATGCCGATGTAGCCGAAATAGCTGCCGGCGTTCATCGGGTGCTTGTCCTTGCTCCACAGGCCGCCGCAATGGCGGAACTGCACTTTCGGATATTTCTTCGCCATGCGCAGCATGTACGGGTCGAAGTAGCCGAAGCTGGTCGGGAACAGCAGCGGCGCGCCGTCGAGCTCGATCATGCTCTCCATGGTCTTCTCGACGTCCTCGGTCTCGGGGACCTTCTCTTCCTCGACGACCTTGATGCCGGGCAGGGATTTCAGCGCGGCCGCGCCTTCGGCGTGGGCCTGGTTGTAGCCGTAGTCGTCCTTGGCCCCGACATAGATGAACCCGATCGTGAGGTCGGCGGCACGCGCCGGGCCGGGGCGCAGCGCGCTCCCGAGCGCCACCGCCGCCCCTCCCTGGATCAGGTTGCGACGTGTCAGGCCATGCCATGCGCGCATGTGCGCTCCCCCGCTTGTTTGGTTCGTCCCGGTGCCAACACGCAACCGGCGTGCCAACGCGTGGGTGCCGCCGGCTGGGGCAACCCTGCCGCCGGCGGAGCACGGCACGATCACGCACTGAGCAGATCGCGCAATTCCTGGTCACGCCGAGGGCTTGCGGCGGCCGCGGCCTGCGTGCCAATCAGGCGGAAATGACCCCTCTCGCCGCCGTCGAGGCCGCCATCGCGGCCGACCTTGCCCATGCCGATCCCGCGCTCTGGATCACCCGCGTCCCCGACGCGGCCCTGCGCGCGCGCGCGCAGGCGCTGGAGGCGGAGGGACCGCGGGACCGGCCGCTGTGGGGCGTGCCGGTGGCGGTGAAGGACAACATCGACGTCGCGGGGCTGCCGACCACGGCGGCGTGCCCCGGCTTTGCCTACACGCCGGCGCAGGATGCGCGCCTGCGTGCGGCGGCTGCTGGATGCGGGCGCGATCGTGATGGGCAAGACCAATCTCGATCAGTTCGCGACCGGCCTGGTCGGCGTGCGCAGCCCCTATGGCACGCCGCGCAACGCCTTCGATGCGGGCCGCGTGCCCGGCGGTTCCTCCTCGGGCTCCGGCGTTGCGGTTGCGGCGGGCATCGTGCCGGTGGCGCTCGGCACCGACACCGCGGGCTCCGGCCGCGTGCCGGCGGCGTTCGGCAACATCGTCGGACTGAAGCCGACCGTCGGCAGTATCTCCGCGACGGGAATGGTGCCGGCATGCCGCTCGGTGGACACCGTTTCCGTGCTGGCGCGCAGCGTGGATGAGGCGCTCGCGGTCGGGCGGGTGATCGCGGGCTACGACGCGGCCGATCCCTATTCGCGCCGCGCGCCCTTCGATCATCTGCGCCGCGCGGCGCCGTCGGCGGAAGCGCGGGTCGCCCGCATCGCGGTCGAGGGCGATGCGTACGCGCGCGCCGCCGGCTGTTCGCGGGCGAGACGGTGGCGATCGACACATTCCTCAACATCGCCCGCCTGCTCTACGACGGTCCGTGGGTCGCCGAGCGCACGGCGGCGCTGCGCGCGATCGTGGAGCAGCGGCCGGAGATCCTGCACCCGGTCACGCGCGCCATTCTCGAAGCCGGGCTTGCACGGCGCACGGTCGATGCGTTCGATGCGTTCCACCTGCTCGCGCAGGCGCGGCGGGAGGCGGAGCAGTTGTTCGCGCGCTGCGATGCGCTGCTGCTGCCGACGACGCTGCCGGCGCCAACGCTCGACGAGGTCGCCGCCGATCCGATCGGCGTGAACGCGCGGCTCGGCACCTGGACCAATTTCGTCAATCTCTGCGATCTGGCGGCGATCGCGGTGCCGGCCGGATTCCTCGACGATGGCCGGCCGGTCGGCGTCACCGTGATCGGGCCGGCGTGGTCGGAGGGACGGATCGCGGCGATCGCGGATGCGATTCACCGGGCATCCGTGGACACGATCGGCGCCACCCGCCAGCCGCTGCTGCCCGCGGCGGCGGCGGATCCGCTTGGCGCCGACGAGACCGCGCTGTTCTGTCTCGGCGCGCATATGAGCGGGCTGCCGCTCAACCATGAACTGACCACGCTCGGCGGGCGGCTCGTGCGCGCGGCGCGGACGCGGCCGGTCTATCGGCTCTACGCGCTTGGCCAGCGGCCTGGGCTGGTGCGCGGCGGCGACGGGGCGATCGCGGGCGAGGTGTGGGCGCTGCCGACCGCCGCCATCGGCACCCTGCTGGCACGGGTCGCGCCCCCGCTCGGCTTCGCGACGGTCGACCTCGACGACGGGCCGTGCCTCGGGTTTCTGGCCGAGGCGGCGGGGGTCGAGGGGGCGCCGGACATCACCCGCCTCGGCGGCTGGCGCGAATTTCTCAAGCAGGCTTAGCTATTCGCCGGCCGCATGGCCTGGGCGACGCCGGCCGCTTCCAGTGCGGCGGCGACGCGGAGCGCGTCGGTTTCGCGCCACGGGGCCGCGACGACCTGCACGCCGATGGGCAAATGCGGGCCGGGGAGCGGCACGGCGACCACCGGCAGGCCGATGAATGACAGCGGCTGCGTGAACACGCCGAGATTCGGGCGCACCGGCATCTCCACGCCGTCGAGCACGAACGTGGTCTGCCCGATGCGCGGTGCCGCGCAGGGTGTCGCGGGCGCGAGCAGCACGTCGACATCGGCGAAGACGCGCAGCACCTGCTCGCGATACCAGCGGCGGAAGCGCTGCGCCTGCACGACATAAGGCGCGGGAATGAGCGCGCCGGCGAGCAGCCGGTCGCGCACGTCGGGATCGAAATCCTGCGCACGGCGACACAGACGATCGTGATGCAGCGCCGCTGCCTCGGTCGCGGTGATGACATAGGCGGCGCCGCGGGCGCGCGCGGCCTCGGGCAGTTCGACCGTGGCGGTGGCACCGAGCGCGTCGGCGCAGGCGCTGAGTGCCGCGAGCGCCTCCGCCGCGGCGCCGCGCTGAAAGTAGCCGCCGAGCATCGCGATCCGCAGCCCCGCGGCACCGCGCGCGAGCGCCGGCGCGGCCGGCTCCGCCGCGCGATCCTGGCAGACCGGATCGGCCGGATCGTGGCCGGCCATCGCATCGTAGGCGAGCGCGAGATCCTCGGCGCTGCGTGCCAGCGGCCCCACGTGGTCGAGGCTGGCGACGAAGGGAAAGGTGCCGGCGCGCGAGAGCCGGCCGAAGGTCGGCTTCAGGCCGAAGAGGCCGCAGAGCGAGGCGGGGACGCGGATCGAGCCGTTGGTGTCGGAGGCGAGCGCCAGCGGCACCATGCCGCCCGCGACCGCCGCGGCGGAGCCGCCGGAGGATCCGCCGGTCATGTGCGCGCGATCGTGCGGGTTGCGCGAGGCGCCATCGTGCACGTTCTGGCCGGTGAAGTCGTAGGCGTACTCGCCCATGTTCAGCGCGCCGACGAGCACCGCGCCGGCCCGCTCCAGCCGCGCGATCAGCGTCGCGTCCTGCGTGGCGGGCGGATTGTCGCGGTTGATACGGCTGCCGGCGCGCGTGACGAGGCCCGCGACGTCGAAAGGTTCTTCACCGCGAAGGGAACGCCCGCGAGCGGGCCGCGCGGCGCCGTGCCGCGGTCGAGCGCGGCGGCGCGCGCCTGCGCCCGCGCCAGCACGACGTCGGTGAAGGCGTTCAGCGCCGGGTTGCGCGCGGCGATCGTGCGCAGCGCCGCCTCGACCACCGCGGCGGCGCTGAGCGTGCCGGCGCGGACATCGCGCGCAATCGCCGCCGCCGAGGACCAGGGGTCCGGCGTCATGCGACGAACACCGGCGCCGGCTCGGCCGTGTCGGGCAGCGGAAACGCCGCGACCTCGGCGGCGCGCGCCAGCGTCACGCGCAGGTTGGCCCGCACCGCGGCGTGCCATTCCGCCGGCACCGAAAGGCCCTGAAGCCCGGCGGTGGCGATCATCCGGTCCAGCTCGGCGTCGTCGAGCGTCATGCCGCATCCCTCCTTCCGACCCGCGCTCGCCCCCTATGCGATTCCTATGCGCGGGGCAAGCGCCCTGCATCGCTTTCCTATGCGCCCGGCGCGATCTTGCGACCCCTGCGATCCCGGAGGGGACGATGCTGGATGTCGCTTTCGTCGTGCTAGGCCTCGCCGCGTTCGCCGCGCTGCTCGGCTACGCCGTCCTGTGCGAACGGCTGTAGGGCGCGGCCATGCTGTTCGACAACATTCTCGGCGGCATCGTGGTCGTCGTGCTGCTGGTCTATCTCGCCCTGGCGCTGACCCGGCCCGAGCGCTTCTGAGGTCGCACCCATGACCGTGAACGGCTGGATGCAGATCGCGCTCTTCGCGGCATCATCATCGCACTCACCCGCCCGCTCGGCGGCTACCTGACGCGCGTGTTCGAGGGCGAGCGGACCTTCCTCTCGCCGGTGCTCGGCCCGGTCGAGCGCGGCTGTCTATCGGCTCGCCGGCGTCGACCGGCCGAGGAGCAGTCGTGGCTGACCTACGCCGTCGCCATGCTGATCTTCAGCTCGCGCGGATTCGTGCTGCTCTATGCCATGCTGCGGCTGCAGACCGTGCTGCCGCTCAATCCGGCAGGGCAGGGCGCGGTCGCGCCCGAGCTCGCCTTCAACACGGCGGTCAGCTTCGTCACCAACACCAACTGGCAGACCTACGGCGGCGAGACGACGATGAGCTATCTCGTCGCAGATGGCTCGGGCTGGCGGTGCAGAACTTCCTGTCCGCCGCGGCCGGCATCGCGATCGCCGTCGCGCTCGATGCGCGGCTTCGCGCGGCGCTCGCGCGCAGACGCATCGGCAATTTCTGGGTCGATCTCACGCGCATGCACGCTCTACGTCCTGCTGCCGATCTGCGTCGTCGGCGCGCTGGTGTTCGTCTGGCAGGGCGTGCCGCAGAACCTCGCGCGCCTATGTCGAGGCCACGACGCTGGAGGGCGCCAAGCAGACCATCGCGCTGGGCCCGGTCGCCTCGCAGGAGGTGATCAAGATGCTGGGCACCAACGGCGGCGGCTTCTTCAACGCCAACTCGCGCGCACCCGTTCGAGAACCCGACGCGCGCTGACCAACTTCGTGCAGATGCATCGCGATCTTCTCGCTCGGCGCGGCGCTGACCAACACGTTCGGCCGCATGGTCGGCGACGAGCGCCAGGGCTGGGCGATGTTCGCCGCGATGGGCGTGCTGTTCCTGGCCGGCGTCGCCGTCGCCTACTGGGTCGGAGGCGCACGGCAATCCCGCCCTCGCCGCGCTCGCGTCGACATGCGACCCGGCTGCAGGCCGGCGGCAACATGGAAGGCAAGGAGGTGCGCTTCGGCATCGCGCAATCGGCGCTGTTCGCCACCGTGACGACCGATGCGTCCTGCGGCGCGGTCAACGCCATGCACGACAGCTTCCTGCCGCTCGGCGGCATGGTGCCGCTGGTCAACATCATGCTCGGCGAGATCATCTTCGGCGGCGTGGGCTCGGGGCTCTACGGCATGCTGCTGTTCGCGATCGTCGCGGTGTTCATCGCCGGGCTGATGGTCGGGCGCACGCCGGAATATCTCGGCAAGAAGATCGAGGCGCGCGAGGTGAAGCTGACCATGCTCGCCATCCTCTGCCTGCCGCTGTCGATGCTGGGCTTCACCGCGCTCGCCGTCGGTGCTGCCGGCGGCCGTCGCGGCGATCTCGGCCAATGCCGGGCCGCACGGCTTCACCGAGATGCTCTACGCCTACACCTCCGGCGACCGGCAACAACGGCAGCGCCTTCGCCGGCCTCACCGCCAACACGCTGTTCTGGAACACCACGCTCGGCATCGACGATGCTGGTCGGCCGCTTCCTCGATGATCGTGCCGATGCTGGCGGTCGCCGGCTCGCTGGCGGCGAAGAAGATGGTGCCGCCGTCGGCCGGCACGTTCCCGACGCACGGCGCCGCTGTTCGTCGGCCTGCTGGTCGGCGTCATCCTGATCGTCGGCGGGCTCACCTTCTTCCCCGCGCTCGCGCTCGGCCCGATCGTCGAGCACTTCGCGATGAACGCCGGCACGCTCTACTGAGGCGACGCAATGGACACATGACTATCGCCAGACCATCCGCGATCCAAGCGCTCCGCGCGCTGCTCGACGCGTGCTCGATCCGGCGATCCTGCTGCCGGCGATCGGCGAGCCTTCCGCAAGCTCGACCCGCGCGCGCTGGTCGCGAATCCGGTGATGTTCGTGGTCGAGATCGTCGCGTGCTCGACCACCATCCTGTTCCTCCGCGACCTCGCTCACCGGCGGCGCGGCATCTCGGCTTCGCTGTTCCAGATCAATCCTGCTGGCTCTGGTTCACCGTGCTGTTCGCCAATTTCGCCGAGGCGGTGGCCGAGGGGCGCGGCAAGGCGCAGGCGGCGACGCTGCGGCGCAGCGCGGACCGAGACGCATGGCCAAGCGCCTGCTGGCCGAGCGGCGGCAATTCGAGCTCGGTGCCGGCGCACCGCGCTGCGAGCAGGGCGATGTCGTGCTGGTCGAGGCCGGCGACATCATCCCCGGCGACGGCGAGGTGATCGAGGGCGTCGCCTCGGTCGACGAGGCGGCGATCACCGGCGAATCGGCGCCGGTGATCCGCGAGAGCGGCGGCGACCGCTCGGCGGTGACCGGCGGCACGCAGGTGACTGTCGGATGGATCAAGGTGCGGATCACCGCCGCAGCCGGGCTCGACCTTCCTCGACCGCATGATCGCGCTGGTCGAAGGGCGCGGCGCGGCAGAAGACGCCGAACGAGATCGCGCTCAACATCCTGCTCGCCGGCATGACGATCATCTTCGTCTTCGCCGTCGCGACGATCCCGAGCTTCGCCGCCTATGCCGGCGGCGCGGTCTCGGTGGTGGTCCTGGTCGCGCTGTTCGTGACGCTGATCCCGACCACGATCGGCGCGCTGCTCTCGGCGATCGGCATCGCCGGCATGGACCGGCTGGTGCGCTTCAACGTGCTCGCCATGTCCGGCCGCGCGGTCGAGGCGGCGGGCGACGTCGACACGCTGCTGCTCGACAAGACCGGCACGATCACGCTTCGGCAACCGGCAGGCGACCGAGTTCATGCCGCTCGCCGGCGTCGCCGAGCGCGAGCTGGCCGACGCGGCGCAGCTCGCCTCGCTGTCCGACGAGACGCCGGAGGGCCGCTCGATCGTCGTGCTGGCGAAGGACCGATACGGCATCCGCGGCGCGCGACATGGCGCGCGCTGGACGCGCAGTTCGTGCCGTTCACGGCGCAGACGCGGATGAGCGGCGTCGATCTCGAGGGCCGCGCGATCCGCAAGGGCGCGGTCGATGCGGTGATCGCGCATGTCGGCGCCGCGCGGCTCGCCGTGCGGAGCGCGAGCTGCGCGCCATCGCCGACCGCATCGCCAAGTCCGGCGGCACGCCGCTCGCGGTTGCCGAAGGACGACCGGCTGCTCGGCGTGATCCACCTCAAGGACGTGGTGAAGGGCGGCATCCGCGAGCGCTTCGCCGAGCTGCGGCGGATGGGCATCCGCACGGTGATGATCACCGGCGACAACCCGCTGACCGCCGCCGCGATCGCCGCCGAGGCCGGCGTCGACGACTTCCTGGCGCAGGCGACGCCGGAGGACAAGCTGGCAGCTGATCCGCCAGGAGCAGGCGCAGGGCAAGCTGGTCGCGATGTGCGGCGACGGCACCAACGACGCGCCGGCGCTGGCGCAGGCGGATGTCGGCGTTGCCATGAACACCGGCACGATGGCGGCGCGCGAGGCCGGCAACATGGTCGACCTCGACAGCGACCCCACGAAGCTGATCGAGGTCGTGGAGATCGGCAAGCAGCTGCTGATGACGCGCGGCGCGCTGACCACCTTCTCCATCGCCAACGACGTCGCCAAGTACTTCGCCATCATCCCGGCGGCGTTCGTGGTCTTCTATCCGCAGCTCCAGGCGCTGAACGTGATGCGGCTGGCGACGCCGCAGAGCGCCATCCTCTCGGCGATCATCTTCAACGCGCTCATCATCGTGGCGCTGATCCCGCTCGCGCTGAAGCGGCGTGCGCTACCGGCCGGTGGGGGCGGCGTCGCTGCTGCGCCGCAACCTGCTGATCTATGGCCTCGGCGGCATCATCGTGCCGTTCGTCGGCATCAAGGCGATCGACATGCTCGTCGCAGCCCTCGGTCTTGCGTGAAAGGAGACGCGCGATGCTCCGCCATATCCGCCCCGCGCTGGTGATGCTGATCGGGATTTCCGTCATCACCGGACTGATCTATCCGCTGACGTCATCACCGGGCTGGCACAGGCGATCTTCCCCTGGCAGGCGAACGGCAGCCTGATCGAGCGCGACGGCAAGGTCGTCGGCTCGGCGCTGATCGGCCAGAACTTCGCCGGCGAGAAGTATTTTCACGGCCGGCCCTCGGCGACGACCGAGCCCGATCCGAAGGACCCGTCGAAGACCGTGCCGACGCCCTACGCCGCGGAGAATTCCGTCGGCTCCAACCTCGGCGCCGACGGCGAAGGCGCTGGTCGATCGGGTGAAGGCGGACGTTGCGAAGTTGCAGGCGGAGAACCCCGGCGCGCCGGTGCCCGGCGACCTGGTGACCACCTCGGCCAGCGGGCTCGATCCCGACATCTCGCCGGCGGCGGCGGATTTCCAGGTGCCGCGCGTGGCGAAGGCGCGCGGGATGCCGCAGGAGACGGTGCGCGGCCTGGTCGCGGCGCACACCGCACCGCGCTTTCTGGGGATTTTTGGCGAAGCGCGGGTGAATGTGCTGGAATTGAACATGGCGCTGGACAAGGCCGGAGGTTGATGCGGCGGGCGCGGAGCCCTCACCCTCCCATCGCTGCGCGATGGGCCCCTCCCTCTCCCGCAAGCGGGAGAGGGATTTTCGCTCCCTCTCCCGCTTGCGGGAGAGGGTCGGGGTGAGGGCTCTGCGATGAGTGTCGCCGATCCGCGCGACGGGCGACCCTCGCCGGAGGCGCTGCTGAAAGTCGCCGCCCGCGAACAGCCGCGCGGGCGGCTGAAGATTTTTCTGGGCGCGGCGCCCGGCGTCGGCAAGACCTACGAGATGCTGGCGACGGCGCAGGCGCGGCGGCGCGAGGGCGTGGATGTCGTCGTCGGCATCGTCGAGACGCACGGGCGCGCCGAGACCGAGGCGCTGCTCGACGGGCCTGGAAGTCCTGCCGCGCCGGCGCATCGACTACAAGGGCCGCGTGCTGGAGGAGATGGATCTCGACGCGCTGCTCGCGCGCCGCCCGGCGCTCGCGCTGGTCGACGAACTCGCGCACACCAACGCGCCGGGCAGCCGCCACCCGAAGCGCTATCTCGATGTCGAGGAACTGCTCGCCGCCGGCATCGACGTGTTCACCACGCTGAACATCCAGCACGTCGAGAGCCTCAACGACGTGGTCGCGCGCATCACCCGCATCCGCGTGCGCGAGACGGTGCCGGACTCGCTGCTCGACCGCGCCGACGACATCGAGGTCGTCGATCTGGCGCCGACCGATCTGATCCAGCGGCTGAACGACGGCAAGGTCTATGTGGCGCGCACGGCGGAGCGCGCGCTGCGCCACTATTTTTCGCCCGGCAACCTCACGGCGTTGCGCGAACTCGCCCTGCGGCGCACGGCGCAGCGCGTGGACGCGCAGCTGCTCGATCACATGCAGGCGCATGCGATCGAGGGTCCCTGGCCGGCCGGCGACCGGCTGCTGGTCTGCGTCACCCGGCGCAGCGCGGGGGCGGCGCTGGTGCGCTACGGGCGGCGCCTCGCCGAGCGGCTGCGCGCGCCCTGGACCGCGCTGCATGTCGAGACGCCTGCGACGTTGCGGCTGGCCGAGCCGGCGCGCGACCGCATCGCCGAGACGCTGCGGCTGGCGCAGACGCTCGGGGCCGAGGCGGTGACGATCCCCGGGCGCGAGCCGGCGGAGGCGATTCTGGCCTATGCGCGCGAGGGAAACTTCTCGCATGTCGTGATCGGCAACGCGCCGCGGCGCCGCTGGCGGCTGCGGCCGACGGTGGTCGAGCGGCTGATCGCGGATGCCGGTGGAATTTCCGTGCACGTGCTCGGCATCGACGCGAGCGAGGCGGCGTGGCGAGCGGGCGCGCGTGGCGGCGCCGGCGTGGCGCCTTACCCCCTTTGGCGGCAGCTCGGCGCTGGTCGCCGGCGCGGTGCTCATCGGCATGGGGTTGCAGGCGGTGCTGGCGACACCCTCGATCGCGCTCGTGTTTCTCACCGCCGTCCTGATCGCGGCGGCGAGCTGGGGGTTGTGGCCGTCGCTGTACGCGGCGCTCGCGAGCGTGCTCGCCTACAACTTCTTCTTCCTGCCGCCGCTCTACACCTTCACGATCGCCGATCCGGAGAACGTGGTGGCGCTGGTCGCGTTCGGGATCACCGCGGCGGTGGCGAGCAACCTCGCGGCGTCCGTGCGCGCGCAGGCGATCGCGGCCCGCTCGCGCGCGCGCACCACGCAGGAACTCTATCAGTTCAGCCGCAAGCTCGCCGCCATCGGCACGCCTCGACGATCTGCTCTGGGCGACCGCCTACCAGGTCGCGGCGATGCTGAAGGTGCGCGTGGTGCTGCTGCTGCCGGAGGGCGAGAGCATCGCGGTGCGTGCCGGCTATCCGCCGGAGGACACGCTGGATGAGGCCGATCTCGCGGCGGCGCGCTGGACCTGGCAGCACGACCGGCCGGCGGGGCGCGGGGCGGACACGCTGCCGGGCGCGCGCCGCCTGTTCCTGCCGCTGCGCACCGCCCGCGGGCCGGTTGCCGTCATGGGCATCGAGAGCGACCGGCCCGGGCCGCTGTTCAGCCCCGAGCATCGGCGGCTGCTCGACGCGCTCGCCGATCAGGCGGCGGTGTCGATCGAGCGCGTGCAGCTCGCCGAGGCGGTCGATCGCGCGCGGCTGGAGGCGGAGACGGAGCGGCTGCGGGCGGCGCTGCTGACCTCGATCTCGCACGACCTGCGCACGCCGCTCGCCGCGATCCTGGGGGCGGCGAGCAGCCTGGAGAGCTATCGGGAGCTGCTGGACGAACCGGCGCGCGCCGACCTGCTGCGCACGATCCTGGAGGAGGCGGAGCGGCTGTCGCGCTTCGTCGCCAACCTGCTCGACATGACGCGGCTCGAGGCCGGGGCGCTGCGGCCGAAGCGGGAGCCGGCGGATCTCGGCGAGGTGGCGGGCAGCGCGTTGGCGCGGGCCGGGAAGATTCTGGCCCGGCATCGGGTGGAGGTGGAAATCGAGCCGGGTCTGCCGCTGGTGCCGCTCGATGTCGCGCTGTTCGAGCAGGCGTTGTTCAACGTGCTCGACAACGCGGCGAAATACGCGCCCGCCGGCGGCACCGTGCGGCTGCGGGCCTGGGCGGAGGCGGGCGAGGTGCGGCTCGCGGTGAGCGACGAGGGGCCGGGCATCGCGCCGGAGGCACTCGCCGCAGGTGTTCGACAAATTCTATCGGGCGGCCGACGGTGACGGGCGGCCGCCGGGGACGGGGCTGGGGCTTGCGATCGGGCGCGGGTTTGTGGAGGCGATGGGCGGGCGGCTGATGGCGGCGAACCGGACCGACCGGCGGGGGGCGGTGTTCACCTTCGCGCTGCCGGCGGGGCCGGCGTGACCGCACCGAGCGTGCTGGTGGTGGATGACGAGCCGGCGATCCGCCGCCTGCTGCGCACGACGCTCGCGGCCCAGGGCTGGCGCGTGGTGGAGGCGGCGAGCGGGGCGGAGGCGCTCGACGCGGTCGCGGCGGCAGCGCCGGATGTGGTGCTGCTCGATCTCGGCCTGCCCGATCTCGACGGGATGGAGGTGCTGCGCCGGCTGCGCGCCGGCTCCGCGGTGCCGGTGGTGGTGCTGACCGCGCGCGAGGATGAGCAGGCGAAGGTGGCGGCGCTCGACGGCGGGGCGGACGACTACGTCACCAAGCCGTTCGGCACCGCCGAGCTGGTGGCGCGGCTGCGCACCGCGCTGCGCCACCGGTTGCAGCAGGAGGGCGCCGCGCCGGTGTTCGCCAGTGGCGATCTGGCGGTTGATCTGGTGCGGCGCGCCGTTACGGTGGGCGGCGCGCCGGTGCGGCTGTCGCCGCGCGAATACGACATCCTGGCGCTCTTGGTGAAACATGCCGGACGCGTGCTGACGCATCGGCAGATCCTGGGCCAGCTCTGGGGAGCCTCGGGGGACGTGCAGCAGTTGCGGGTGTATGTGCGCCAGGTGCGCCAGAAGATCGAGCGCGACCCGGAACGGCCGCGCCACATCCTGACCGAGACCGGCGTCGGCTATCGGCTGGCGGTGGAGGCGTGAGGCGGTGACGCTGGCTGACTATCTCGCGCCGGAGCGCGTGCTGCTCCGGCTGCGCGCGGCCGACAAGCCGCGCCTGCTCGCGGAGCTCGGGCGCCGGGCCGGGAGCGCGCTGGACATGGACGCCGGCGGGATCACGGCGGCGCTGGCGGCGCGCGAGGCGCTGGGCTCCACCGGCGTGGGCGCCGGGATCGCGGTGCCGCATGCCGCGCTGCCGGGCCTGTCGGGCACCGTCGCCTTCCTGGTGCGCCTGGAGCGGCCGATCGAGTTCGCCGCGATCGACGGGCAGCCGGTCGATCTGGTGTTCCTGCTGCTCGGGCCGCCGGCGGGGCGGGCGGAGCATCTGGCGGCGCTGGCGGCGGCGACCCGGCGGCTGCGCGACAAGGCGACCGTCGCCGCCCTGCGCGCCGCGCCCTCGGCGGAGGCGATGCGGGCCGCCTTCCTCGCCGAGCCGGCGGGCTGAGCGCGGCGCCGATGCCCGATGCCGCGCGCATCCCGATCCTCGTGCTGTCGCTCGATCGGCCGGCGCTTCTGGCGGAGACGCTGGCCGGGCTGATGGGCCAGCAGGGCGCGGCCGCCACGGCGCATCCGGTGTTCCTGTTCCAGGACGGCGGGCACAACCGGGTGAGCGGGCGCACCGACTGCAGCGACCGCGTGATCCTGCACAATTTCGACCTGTTCCGCCGCCTCGTCCCGCACGGCATGCCGCTGCCGGCGGCGGAGAATCTCGGCGCGGCCCTGAACCTCGCGCGCGCGGAGCGGTTCGCCTTCGCGGAGATGCAGGCCGAGGCGGCGATCTTCCTGACCGACGATTTCCGCCCCGGACCGTGGTGGCTCAAGACGCTGCACGCGCTGATCGACCTCGCGTTGGGCGAGCCGCGGATCGCGATGGTCGCGGCCGTGGGCGACCCGGCGGCGACGGCGGCGGCACAGCGCGCCCAGCCCTCGCGCCTGACGGCCCTCGGCACGGCGCGGGGCTATGCGGTGACGCTGCGCGCGTGGCGGCGGCTGGAGCCGCGGTTGCGCGCCTATTGGGCGCTGCTGGCCGGGCAGGATTTCCGCCTGCGCGATCCGGCGCCGATCCGGGCGCTGTTCGAGCGCTGGGGCGCCCCCGCCGCCGGCACCGGGCCGCGCGACGCCTGGGCCGCGGCGTGCGCCGCCGAAGGGCTCGCGCGGCTGACGACCTTCGCCACCTACGGCCGCCATATCGGCCCGCAGGGCGAGGACCGGGCCGGCGCGGTCACGTTCGGCGGGCCGGCGGTGCTGGCGGAGGACCTGTTCCGCCTCGTTCCGCCGACGGCAGCCGAGCTGGGGGCCATGATCGCGGGGCGGCCCCCGCCGCCGCCGGCACCCGTGGCCCCGGCCGCGCCGGCAGGGGCGAAGGATGCGCTGGGCCGGCTGCGCCACCTGTTCAACGAGGCGCGGTTCGACGAGGCCGAGGCGCTGTGCGTGGAATGGTTCGTCCGCGCGCCCGCGTGGCGCGATGAGCGCGGGCATCCCGCCTACCTGAAGGAACTCACGCAACTGGCGATCGCCCGCGGCCGGCTGGATCAGGCGCGGGCGCTGGCCGACCGGCTGGCTGCGGCGATCGCGCCGGCCGATCCGTGCGTGAACCTGCTGTTCGCCCGCGCCTATGCCCGCATGGGTGCGGAGGACGCGGCGCACGCCGAATGGCATGCGGTGCTCGGCAAGGAGCCGGCCAACGCCGAGGCGCGCAGGGCGCTCGGCGCCGAGGCGGCGGGTTAGGACGAGACGAGCCGAGAAGGGTGGCACGATGGACTATGTTGGGGGTTGCCAATGCGGCGCGGTGCGGTATCGCGCCGAGGGTCCACGGGATCGCGCCAGCGTCTGCTATTGTCGCATGTGCCAGAAATCGGGCGGGACACCGTTTATGGCGTTCGTGCGGTTTGCCGCAAAGCAGGTCACGTGGTCTGGACCACGCGCGGTCTTTGCCAGCTCGAACGCCGTTGAGCGAGGATTTTGCGGCCGTTGCGGAACACCGCTTTCGTACAGGGATGTTGCCGGTTCCAATATCAGTCTGACGATCTACAGCCTCGACGATCCATCCACGGTCAAACCCGAGATCGGCTTTTCATCCGCCTCCAGGCCGGCTTGGTGCCTGCACCTCGATCAACTCGCATCCATGGAAATGGACCGGAGCGGCGATGCCGGCTTTGTAAGCCATCAGCGCTAGGCGAGGAACCATCGCCGGCCGGCGCTACGTGCGCGATGCGCCCCATGCTTCCGGCGCGACGTCGGCGATCGTCTGCGAAAAGGTCCAGACGTAGCCGCCGAGATCACGGCACGAATATTGACGTTCGCCATAGGGATGGTCGGATGGCGGGCTCACCACATCGGCGCCGGCGCGGCGGGTTTGCGCATGGTGTCGATCGACATCGGCCACGCGCGCCATGATGCCGGGTGCCCGGCCGAGCGACCCGCGCAATTGCAGCTCGTGTGGATCCGCCGCGACGAGAACGACGGCCCCCGCACCGACGGTGATCTGCGCGCGATGGTTCGCGATCCGCAGGCGCAGGGAAAAGCCGAACACGTCGCAAAGCCACCGGATGGCCTCGCCGACATCGCCGTAGGCCAGTTCGGGGATGACGCAGGCGTCCGGCATGGATCGGTTCGAGATCATTTTGACGCGCCCGCCCTTCGGCCCAATGCCACGTTAGTGAATTATCTTGACAGTCCCGTTCATTGTCTGTCAACCTGTTTGCCAAATGGGAGGCGCCGATGACGCGGCAGCATGACGAACCGCCCTGGTACGAAGCCGCCGTCGTCCCTGCGCTCCTGCGCCACGCACGTACCGCCTACGGGTCGGCGATGCGCACCGCGCTGGCTGCGATCGACTGCGATGATATGCCGCGGAACGGACTGTACGTGATCGGCGGCCTAGCGATGGGCGCCGGCGGCGTGCCGTTGAGCCGGCTGGTCCAGGAACTCGGCGTCTCCAAGCAGGCGGCGGGGCAACTGGTGGATACGCTGGTGCTGCGCGGCTATCTCGATCGCGCGGTCGACGCCGAGGACCGGCGCAAGATCAGCATCACCTTGACCCCGCGCGGCGAGGCGGCGGCGGCAACGCAGGCCGCGGCGCGGGAACGCGTCGACGCCGAACTCCTGGCCCGTGTCGGACCCGACTGTGTCGCCGCAATGCGCAAGGCGCTGGGCACGCTATGCGACATGGGCCGCAAGGATGCTGCCGCGGACCACGACCGGCTAGCCGAGCAGTTTGCGGATCGTCGCCTGCGCCTCCGGGCTGGCCCAGTCCGCCGCCCCTTCCAGCCGCGCCCGCTCGCGCCCGGTGCCGTCGATCAGCAGCGTGGTCGGCACGCCGCGAATCTTCAGCGCCTCCTCGACCGCGCCCTTCGGGTCGAGCCAGACGCCGAGGCCGACGATGCCGCGCTCCTGGTAGAAGCGCCGCACCACCGCGGCGCCGCCGCGATCGCTGGACAGCGGCAGCACGACGACATGCGCCTCGCCGAGCGCGCGGGCGAGGGTGGCGAGCGAGGGCAACTCCGCCACGCAGGGCGCGCACCACGTCGCCCACAGGTTGAGCACCACGCCGCGCCCGGCGAAATTTTGCCAGCCCATAGGACGCGCCGTCGCCGTCGGTGAACGTGATCGGCGGCACGGGAAGCGGCGGATCGCGCAAGCTTCAGCGCGCTCATGCCCTGCAGGTCCACATGCTCCGCATCGGGACCGGTGACCGGGGTGACGACCTCCGGTTTGCGCCACAGGGTGGTCACCGCTACCGTTGCCGCCGCCAGCACCGCCGCCCCCGTCAGGGCGGCGCGGCGCGTGGCTAATGCCATGATGGATCGCTCCCGTTGACCGACACCTCGCCCAACCCGAGCTGGGGCGGCCGCTTCGCCGCCGGCCCGGCCGCCGTGATGCAGGAGATCAATGCCTCGATCGGCTTCGACCAGCGGCTCTGGCGGCAGGACATCCGCGGCTCGCACGCCCACGCCGCGATGCTGGCGCACATTGCGGCATCATCGGCGCCGAAGGACGAGGCGGACATCAGCCGGCGGTCTAGCGGCGATCGCGGCGGAAATCGAGTCCGGGCGCTTCGCCTTCGACGAGGCGCTCGAAGACATCCACATGAACATCGAGGCGCGGCTGACCGAGCGCATCGGCGAGGCCGGCAAGCGGCTGCACACCGCGCGCAGCCGCAACGACCAGGTGGCGACCGATTTCCGCCTGTGGGTGCGCGACGCGATCGACGGGCTCGATGCGCAGCTTGCCGACCTGATGCGCGCGCTGGCCGACCGCGCCGCCGCGCATGCCGCCGATCCGATGCCCGGCTTCACCCATCTGCAGACCGCGCAGCCGGTGACGTTCGGCCACCATCTGCTGGCCTATGTGGAGATGTTCTCGCGCGACCGCGGCCGGCTGGCCGATGCGCGGCGGCGGCTGAACGAATGCCCGCTCGGCGCCGCGGCGCTGGCCGGCACCTCGTTTCCGATCGACCGCGCGATGACCGCGGCGGCGCTCGGCTTCGACCGGCCGATGGCGCAACTCGCTCGACGCCGTCTCGGACCGCGACTTCGCGCTCGAATTCCTCGCCGCCGCCGCGATCTCGGCCATGCATCTGTCGCGCCTCGCCGAGGAGATGGTGATCTGGTGCAGCGCGCCGTTCCGCTTCATCCGCCTGTCCGATGCCTTCACCACCGGCAGCTCGATCATGCCGCAGAAGCGCAACCCGGACGCGGCGGAACTGGTGCGCGCCAAGACCGGGCGGGTGATCGGCGCGCTGGTCGCGCTGCTGACGGTGATGAAGGGCCTGCCGCTCGCCTATGCGAAGGACATGCAGGAGGACAAGGAGCCGGTGTTCGAGGCCGCCGAGGCCTGGGCGCTGTCGCTCGCGGCGATGGCGGGGATGGTGCGCGACATGACGCCCGACACCGCGCGCATGCGCGCGTTCGCCGGCGCCGGCTTCGCCACCGCGACCGACCTCGCCGACTGGCTGGTGCGCGTGCTGCGCCTGCCGTTCCGCGACGCGCATCACGTGACCGGCCGGCTGGTGGCGCGGGCGGAGGCGCGCGGCGTGGATCTCGCGGCGCTGACGCTGGCGGAGATGCAGGCGGAGGAGCCGCGCATCACCGCGGACGTGTTTTCGGTGCTGACGCGTGGAGGCCTCGGTCGCGTCGCGCACGAGCGAGGGCGGCACCGCGCCGGCGCGCGTCGCGGCGCGCGGCGGCGCGCTGGCTGGACCGCCTGCGGATGAGGCGGCTCGTCGCGCTGCTGGCTGCTGGCGTCGGCCTGCGGCGCTGGCCGCGTGCGGCAAGAAGAACGCGCCGCAGCCGCCCGGGTCCGCCGGGCCAGGTCACCTTTCCGCGCACCTATCCGGCCTATTGAGGCGCGGATCGCGCGACCGAGCCGGCGGCGTGCGGGGCAAGTGCTTCGATGATGCGGCAGTCGGCGATCGTGTCCTGCCGGCATTGGCCGATAATGCCGGCCAGTTCATCGCGGAGCATGGTGAGATCCGCGATCTTGCGCTCGACCTCGGCCAGATGCTGGCGGGCAATCACGTCGACCGCCGCGCAGGACCGGTCGCGCCGGTCCGAGAGGCTCAGGAGCTCGCGCACATCGTCGAGCGGGAAGCCGAGGTCACGGGCGCGCCGGATAAAACTCAGCCGCCCGACCTGGCCCTCGTCATAGGCGCGGTAGTTGCCGCCGGTTCGCGCAGGCGCCGGCAGCAGGCCGATCCGCTCATAGTAGCGGATGGTTTCGACCTTCGTTCCGGTTCGCCTCGCGAGGTCGCCAATCGTCTGCCCCGGCATGTCTTGACCCTCTAGTGGCTACAGGGTCCATATGAGGGGCCGGATCGGGTTCAGCGAGGGGACGATATGGCCGGCTGCTGCGACGACGACGGTTGCTCTTCCGGGATCGAACGCAACAGCCGGCGTTGGCGGCGTGCGCTCTGGATCGCGTTGGCGATCAACGGCGGCATGTTCCTGGCCGAGATCGTGGCGGGCGTGGCGGCAGGGTCGGCGTCACTTCAGGCGGACGCGATCGACTTCCTGGGTGACACGGCCAACTACGCGATCAGCCTCGGCGTGGCCGGGATGGCGCTGACCTGGCGAGCCCGCGCGGCCCTGCTGAAGGGATGGTCGCTTGGCCTGCTTGGCGCGATGGTCCTCGCGTCCACGATCTGGCACGCAATCGCCGGCACGCTGCCGCAGGCACAGACGATGGGGATCGTCGGCATCCTCGCGCTGCTCGCCAATGCGGGCGTGGCGGTCATGCTCTTCCGCTACCGCGTTGGCGACGCGAACATGCGGTCGGTGTGGATCTGCTCCCGGAACGACGCGATCGGCAATCTTGCGGTCCTCGCGGCGGCGGCCGGCGTGTTCGGCACCGGCACGGCGTGGCCTGATCTGCTCGTGGCCACGATCATGGCGGCACTCGGCGTGAGTGGCGGCTGGCACATCGCAGGACGCGCGCGCATGGAGTTGCGGGAGCCTCGTGCGATGCGCACCGTCGCAGGGCGGGTGCCGGCCGGCTGAGCGAAGGCGCGTTCGGCGGGGGGCGGGGCGCGTCATCCCGCGCTACACAGGCGCCGCGTCGGCCGCGTAGCGAACGCCGACCGCCGCGCGCCAGGCATCGAGCGCGCGCATGTTGCCGAGCGTGTCGGCCCAGCGCATGCCGGGCCATTCCACTTCCTGGGCCGGCAGCGCGGCGGCGACCGCGTCCGCCTCGATCCCGAACAGCCACCCCTCGGTCGCGACCGGGTGCACCACGGCCCGCCGGTCGGCGTCGCGGACGATGATCTCCGTCACGCCGCCGCGCTTGCCGGAGCAGAACCAGGGTGAGGGCAGCTCGATCTCGCCGCTGGTGCCGAAGATGCGCACCCGGTTGTCCAGAACGGCGGTGTTGGCAGTGCAGAGCTGGGCGAGGATCTCGTCGGGGAATACCAGCTCCGCGACTGCCCATTGATCAACGCCGGTGGGCGCCAGGCTCGCGCTGCCGCGCACGTGGATCGGCTCACTGAACGGCTCGCCGCGGGCGATCCCGGCGATCAGGCGGGCCATCGCCATGCAGTACCCGCCGACATCCAGGATCGCGCCGCCGCCGAGCGACCTGGCGAAGTAGCGCGAGGCCGGGTCGTAGGGCTTCACGTAGCCGAAGGTCGCCTGCAGCATGCGGACATTGCCGATCGCGTGCGCCCGCAGCAGCTCGACCAGCCGCTGCGTCAGCGGATGCACGCGGAAGGCGAACCCTTCCATGAGGAAGACGCCGGCGCGCGCGGCCGCGGCGATCGCGCGTTTTGCCTCGGCGGCGGTCATCGCCAGCGGCTTCTCGCAGAGGACATGCTTCCCCGCCGCGGCGGCGTGCGCAACCCAGGTCGCGTGATCCGGGTGCAGGGTGGCGACGTAGACCGCGTCCACCTCGGGATCGGCGAGCAGCGCGTCGTAGCCGTGGATGAGGCGGGCGGCGGCGAATTCCGCGGCCGGCGGTGCCGCCGGCAGGCCACGGCTCGCCACCGCGACGAGCCGCCCGCGCGCGGAATGCGGCAGCGCGGTCGCGAACTGGCGCGCGACGCGGCCCGTGCCCAGAATCCCCCAGCGCAGGCGGGCCTTCATTCGGCCGCGAACCGGCCTTCGCCAGGGTCCGCCGGGCCCGCCTGCGCCGCGACGGCCACCGGCCGCCCCCGGCGCACGGCGACGCGCGGCCGGCTGAACGGCGCCCGCTCCAGCCGGGTGAGGGCGACGTTGATCGCCTCGTCCTTGCGGTCGCAAATGCGGCAGCGCAGGTCGCGATCGACGTCCTGGCCGAACATCGCGCGCCGCTGGGTGGAGCGCAGCAAGTGCGTGAGCGACCCGTCGCGCAGGTTGCCGAAGCTCAGATGCGCGTATTGCCCCACCGCGACCTGCGGGCAGGGGAACAGGTTGCCCGACTTGTCGATCGTGACCTGGAAACGCTGCGTGTGGCAATGGTTGAACGACTGGTCGCGCGCCGGCGCGAAGGTTTGGGTGAGCACCCGCACTTTCGGATGTCCCGCAAAGCGCGCGTGCAGCGTGTGCAGGAGCGTGGTCGGGCGCGGCGGCAGGTTGTCCACCCGGAAGCCGTCGTTGCGGTCCTGCGGCACCGCGAAGCGCACGAGGTCCGCCATCTCGGCCAGCGCCTCGACCGAGCGCACCACCGCGTCGGGGTCGCTGTTCTCGCGAAACAGCAGCACGGCGATGCGGATTTCCAGGGTCGAGCGGCGTCGCTGCTTTTCTTCATAGACGGCGCGGATATTGGCGAGCACGCGCTCGAAATAGTCGGCGCCGCTGCCAAGCGGGCCGCGGTCGCTGCGCCCGATGCGGATGTCGTGCAGGCTGCGGTAGTCCTCGCGGTTGAACGCGTCGAGCGAGAAAGTCACGTAGCATTCGCTGCTACCCTGCAGCATTGCCTCCGTGCATTCGCGATCGAACCGCAGCCCCTTTGTGTAAAGGCCCAGTCGCAGCCCCCGCTCGCGCACCGCGCGCAGGATTGCCGGGGCCTCGGGGTGGGTCAGCGGCTCGGTGGTGACGCCGGAGACCACGACCAGCGGATCGTGCCGCGCGACCTCGCCGAGGGCGCGGGAGAGGTCCGCGGCGCTGACCGGCGGGCCGGCGATGGGCGGCTGGCCGAGCCCGAAACAATGCGGGCAGCGGTAGCGGTCACAATGCAGGCCCGGATGCAGCTCGACCTGCAACGGCCGGTCGGGCTCGCGCGTGAGGGCGAGGTTGTACAGGAAGTGATCCGCGTAATCGAACGCATCCACGCGCTGTGCCCCACGAGCAAACCCGCTACAGTCCGGTCGGCAAGCGCAAGCCCGGCCAAAAGCGGGGCGATAAACCAATAAGTTTCAGTCGGCGCACGGAATCGAACGAATCAAGACGTGGTAATTATCACGTGGCCGCTAGTTTCTTACATGATTTTAAGGCAGGAGCGTTTTGACATTCATGCGAGGAATGCTGCGCTGCGAACAGCAGACTGTGACCGATCGGTTAGAGAGCTCACGAATACTCGCGTAAGCGGTTCGCGACCTGTCCCGAAGCGGTGGCTTGGCGCGCCGGACGCGGGCACAGCCCCTCGTCCCGGCGCAGCCAGCGCCGGGGACGACGGGTGGTCGGGGCGGCGGAGCTACTTGTTGATCGTGCCGGCGCCGGCGGTGCAGGCGACCTCGTCCTGCGAGCCGGTGCCACCGGAGCAGCCGATCGCGCCGATGATCTTGCCGTCCTCGATCAGCGGAATCCCGCCGCGGGAGGCGATCACGTCATCGAGCGTGAGGATGAACCGCGCATCCGATTTCTGCACCGCGTCCTCCAACACGCGGGTGGGACGGCGGAATTTCACTGCCACCCGCGCCTTGTGCTGGGCGATGGCGATGGAGGCGAGCTGGGCGCCGTCCATGCGCTGGAATGTGACCAGGTTGGCACCTGAATCGACGACGGCGATGTTGAGCATCCAGCCGCGCTTGGCGGCCTCCGCCATCGCCGCCTGCACCGCCGCCTGCGCGCGTGCGAGCGTGATCGGCGCGCCGTAGGGCGTGCTCCACGGCATCTTCTCCGGCACCACGTCGAGCGGGTTGGCCGGCGGCTGCTGCGCCGTCGCGGTGTGGGCGAGCAGCAGGGCGGCGCCGGCGGCGGCGAGGCTGGCGAGACGGACGCGCATCGAGGGTTCCTCCCGGGGTCGCACGGAGTTGTCGGTCGACCCCGGAAGACTGCCACAGCGCCGCGCGGGCCGGAACCGGCCGGCGCGGCGCGCCACGGTTCAGCGACCGCGGCGCGCCACGGTTCAGCGCCGGCGCAGCTTCGCCCGATAGGAGGGCAGCCACCATTTCACCGGCTCCGGCTCGCGCTCCGGGTTGCTGGTGGCGGTGGCGGTGATGCGGCGAGGCTGGCGCGCCGCGCGCGTCGGCGGCGCGGCCGGGCGCGATTCTTCCGGCGCCGGTGCGGGCCGCGCTTCGAGCTGCGCCCTGGCCTCGGCCAGCGCCTGCTCGGCCGCCTCCCGCGCCGCGCGTTCGGCGGCGAGCGCTTCACGATGCGCGAGCTCGGCGTGCGCGAGGCGGGTCTGCAGTGCTTGCAGGGCGGCACCACTTTCGTGCAGCGACCGCTCGGCACGCTCGCGCGCGGTGCGCTCGGTGCGCAGTGCTGCCTCGGCCGCCGCGACGCGGCTGACCGGGGCGGAGGCGTCGGCGCCGCGATCGCGCGTGAGCACGACGACGGGAACGTCGCCGTCCTTCACGAAGCGGCGGCCTCCATGCTCGGGCTCGCGCCGCTGTGGCGGGCGCGGCGAAGACGCCCCGTCGCGCAGGCCGAGCGCCTGGCGCATGCGGGCTTCTTCGTTCAACAAGGTAGAAGGTGACAGTTTCGGCGAATCAGGAGGGAGCGACATGGACTCTTCGCTGTGTGGCTCATCGTTTTGGCCGGCGGGCCCGGCCGGAAGGCCCATGCCCGCGGCGGATGGTGTCGGGACCGTGAAATTCTCCACGCGATTTGACCGGGTGGCAGACACGGCAGTTCAACCGACGACCAATTCGTGAAGTTGCATACCACGCAATTCAAGGCACGACTAGCCAAGCAATGCAAGTTTCGCGGCGGCATCAAGTGGCCGCAACTCATCGCCATTAGCGGACGAACCCGGCGGTGCGAGCGAGGGGATTACCGCGGGCTCACCCGATCATGGAACATGCGCCATGGCGACTGCGGCTTTGCGAAGGCGCGGCGTTCCGCCGCTGGGGATGTCGCGCTCGCCGCGTGAGCGCACGCGCGGTCTCGTGACTATGGGGGCAGGTTCGTTGCCGGATTGCTCAGTGCAACAGCATGCCGACGCCGAGCACGCCGAGCACCGCCGCATTGGCGCCGAGCACGATCGGGGTCGCGCGGGCCAGCAGGCGGCGGGAGGCGCGGCCCGCGGCGCCGCCGGCGATGCCGAGCAGGGCGAGCGCGGGCACGGTGCCCAGGCCGAAGGCCAGCATCGCCAGCGCGCCGGCGCCCGCCGCGCCGCTTGCCGCTGCAACGGCGAGCGCGCCGTAGAGAAAGCCGCAGGGCAGGAAGCCCAGGGCGACGCCGATGAGAAAGCCGCCGTTCGGGCGTGCGCGCCGCGCGTGCCCCGCGAGGGCCGCAACGGCCCGCGACCAGCGGCCCGGCGGGCGGTGCGTTGCGGTCGGATGCCGCGCCGGCATCGCGCGGCGCAGCGCCTGCGCGAGAAACAGCGACGCGGCGAGCAGCAGCGGCACTGCGTTCAACGGCGCCGGCCACGGCAGGTGCGTGAGCGCGCCGCCGGCGCGGCCGGCCACGGCGCCGAGCAGCGCGTAGGTCGCGAGCCGACCGAGATGGTAGGCGGGCAGCAGGCCGCTTGCGATCCGCCGGCGCTCGCAGAGCTGCCCGGCCGGCATGCCGGCGAGGCGGTCGGCGGCCTGGCCGAGCACGAACGCGCCACACATCGGCACGCAATGCACGACGCTGCCGGCGGCGCCGAGCAGCAGCAGGCCCGGCAGCATCCCCGCTTGCAGCAGGGCGGGTTGGGCGGATGCGCAGAACGCAGCGATGCCGTGCAGCCATCCGGTCATGGGTCGCTACTTGCGATAACGCTCGCAGAAGGACCTTGATCTGGATCAAGGAGCCGCGCCGGGCGCCGCGCCACGCTCGCCGCACAGTGAGCCGGCCGGAGGCGGATGTGGCGATCGAGGCAAGCGACATCGTCGTGGGCGTGATGGTGGCGGTGCTCGGGCTGCTCGGGCTTACCGCCGCCGCGCACGCGCATGACGATGAGATGTATGTGTTCGGCCTCGGGCTGGCCGGGTTCGCCGCCGCCTTCCTGATCGGCCAGGTGCGCCGCCACTACGACCGTGCGGCGGCCGCGCGCCAGGCGCCGCGCGACGGTGGGGCTGCGCCATGAACGACGCGGCGCACGGGGCGCTGGCCCTGGAGCCCTACAACGAGGCGGTGGTACACAAGTTCACGATCGCCGCGGTGTTCTGGGCGATCGTCGCGTTCGCGGTCGGGGTGTACATCGCGTCCGAGTTGGCGTGGCCGGCGCTGAACTTCGGCCTGCCGTGGCTGAACTTCGGCCGGCTGCGGCCGGTGCATACCTCGGCCGCGATCTTCGCCTTCGGCGGCTCGGCGTTGCTCGGCACCTCGATCTACGTGGTGCAGCGCACCTGCAAGGCGCGGCTGTTCGGCGGCGATGCCCTGCCGACTTCATCTTCTGGGGCTACCAGTTCTTCATCGTGATGGCGGCGCTGAGCTATGTCATGGGCTTCAGCCAGGAGCCGGGAGTATGCCGAGCCGGAGTGGCACATCGACCTGCTGGCTGACGCTGGTCTGGGTGGCCTACGCTGATCGTCTTCATCGGCACGCTCGTGAAGCGCGAGGAGCCGCACATCTACGTCGCCAACTGGTTCTACCTCGCCTTCATCCTCACCATCGCGGTGCTGCACATCGGCAACAACCTCGGCGTGCCGGTGTCGCTGCTACGGCGCCAAGAGCTACTCGCTGTTCTCCGGCGTGCAGGACGCGCTGATCCAGTGGTGGTACGGCCACAACGCGGTCGGCTTCTTCCTCACCGCCGGGCTTCCTCGGGATGATGTACTACTTCATCCCGAAGGCGGCCGAGCCGGCCGATCTATTCCTACCGGCTGTCGATCGTGCATTTCTGGTCGCTGATCTTCCTCTACATCTGGGCGGGCCCGCACCATCTGCACTACACCGCGCTGCCCGACTGGGCGCAGACGCTCGGCATGGTGTTCTCGATCATGCTGTGGATGCCGTCCTGGGGCGGCATGATCAACGGCCTGATGACGCTGTCCGGCGCGTGGGACAAGCTGCGCACCGATCCCGGCCTGCGCTTCTCGGTCACCGCCGTCGGCTTCTACGGCATGTCGACGTTCGAGGGGCCGGTGATGTCGATCCGCGACCGTCAACGCGCTGTCGCCACTACACCGACTGGACCATCGGCCACGTGCATTCCGGCGCGCTCGGCTGGGTCGCGTTCATCAGCTTCGGCGCGATCTACTACCTGGTGCCGGTGCTGTGGCGGCGCAAGGCGCTGTATTCGCGTGCGGCTCGTGCGCCTGGCACTACTGGATCGCCACGCTCGGCATCGTGCTCTACATCATCTCGATGTGGGTTGCCGGGATCATGGAAGGGCTGATGTGGCGCGCCTACGACGCCAACGGCTTCCTGCAATACTCCTTCGTCGAGAGCGTGGTCGCGGTGCATCCGTTCTTTGTCATCCGCATGCTCGGCGGGCTGCTGTTCCTGATCGGCGCGCTGATCATGGCCTACAACCTCATCATGACGGTGCGGAGCCCGCGCACCGCGCCGGAGCCGCAGCCGGAGCGCCTGCCCGCCGGCATGCGTCGGCGGCGGCGGGAGGATGAGACGATGTTCATCCGCCAGGAATTCATCGAGCAGAACGCGATCCTGCTGCTCGTGCTGACGCTGGTCGACGGTCGCGATCGGCGGGATCGTCGAGATCGTGCCGCTGTTCACGATCGAAACCACGGTCGAGCACGTGAAGGGCGTGCGCCCCTACTCGCCGCTGGAGCTGATGGGCCGCGACATCTACGTGCGCGAGGGCTGCTATCTCTGCCACAGCCAGCAGGTCCGCGCCTTGCGCGACGAGGTGGAACGCTACGGCCACTACAGCCTCGCGGCGGAGAGCATGTACGACCATCCGTTCCAGTGGGGCTCCAAGCGCATCGGGCCGGACCTGGCGCGGGTCGGGGGCAAGTATTCCAACGACTGGCACTATGCGCATCTGGAGAACCCGCAGGCGATGGTGCCGGAGAGCCTGATGCCGCGCTACGCGTTCCTGGAGCAGAGCGCGCTTGACCTACGACGACATTGCCGCGCATCTGCGCGCGAACCGCGCAGTGGGCGTGCCCTACACCGACGCCGACATCGCCAATGCGCCGCGCCGATCTGGAGGCGCAGGCGGACGCGCAGGCGGATACGCGGGGCTGCTGAAGCGCTACCCGAAGGCGGTGCCGGTCGCCGGCGACGCCCGGCCGCGTCACCGAGATGGATGCGCTGGTCGCCTACCTGCAGGTGCTCGGCACGCATGGTCGACTTCGCCGACACGAGCACGAAGAGTTGCGGCAATAGGGGCGCGCGATGCAGTTCGCCGCGGTCATCCTCTGGTTGCAGCAGCACTCGATCCTGCTCGTGCTGCCGGTGTTCGTGTTGATCTTCGCGGCTGCCTACTGGCCCGGGCGTAAGCGGCGGATCGAGCGGCATGCCCTGATCCCGTTCGAGGACGAACGCTGATGCCGACCAAGGTCGAGAAGGACGCGGTCACCGGCAAGGAGACCACGGGCCACGAGTGGGACGGCGTCGCGAGCTGAACAACCCGCTGCCGAAGTGGTGGCTGTACATGTTCGCCGCCACCGTGGTCTGGGCGCTCGGATTCATGGTGTTCTATCCGTCGGTCCCGTATGGACCCGGCTACTTCCGCGGCGTGCTCGGCTATTCCGCACGTGATGACGCGATGGCGGGATGGCGGCGCATGGAGGCGACGCATGCGGCCGCGATGCAGCAGATCGCGACGCTGCCGTTTGACGGCATTCAGAGGAACCCTCAGCTCATGGCCGTCGCGCTGACCGCCGGGCGGGTCACTTTCGCCAACGACTGCCAGCCGTGCCACGGCCCGAACGGCGAGGGCCGGCTCGGCTATCCGGCGCTGGGCGACGATGTGTGGCTGTGGGGCGGGAAGCTTGCGGACATCCTGCAGACGGTCACGCACGGCATTCGCAGCGGCGATCCGGACACGCGCAACAGCCAGATGCCGATTTCGCCGGCACCGGCACGCTCAAGCCGCCGGAGATCCAGCAGGTCGCCACCTACGTGATGACGCTCTACGGCACGCCGGTCGCGGGCGCCGATCCGGCACCGGGCCGCGCGATCTTCATGCAGAACTGCGCCGTCTGCCACGGCGAGAAAGGGCAGGGCAACCGCGAGCTGGGGGCGCCGCCGCTTGCCTCGCACACCCATCTCTACGGCGCCGATCGCGCGGCCGTGGTGGCCCAGATCACGCACGCGCATAACGGGATGATGCCGAACTGGGGCGCGCGCCTCGATCCGGCCACGCTGAAGAGCGTCACACTCTACGTGCACGCGCTCGGCGGCGGGGAATAGGGGGCGCGCGTGGGCGCACAACGCGGCGGCCGCAACTGGAGCCGGACGCACCGGAGATCGATGTACGCATCGCGGGTGCGCGTCTATCCGCGCGCGGTGCACGGCACGCTGCGGCGCGCGAAATGGGCGGTGCTGATCGCCTGCCTCGGCGTCTACTACATCCTGCCCTGGCTGCGCTGGCATCGCGGGCCGGGCGCGCCGGATCAGGCGATCCTGCTCGATATCTACAACGAGCGCTTCTACTTCTTCGACCTCGTGCTATGGCCGCAGGACATCTATTTCCTGGCCGGCGCGCTGATCATCGGCGCGGTGGCGCTGTTCCTCGTCAGCAGCCTGTTCGGCCGGGTCTGGTGTGGCTTCACCTGCCCGCAGACGGTGTGGACCGATCTGTTCATGGTGGTCGAGCGCTGGATCGAGGGCGATCGCAACGAGCGGATGCGGCGCGACGCGCAGCCGGCCACGCTCGACACGCTCTGGCGCAAGGGCGCGAAGCACGCCACCTGGCTCGGCATCGCGTTCTGGACCGGCGGCGCCTGGATCATGTACTACGTCGATGCGCCGACTGTGGTGCGCGAGTTCTGGACCGGCACCGCCTCGCGCGAGGTCTACGTCTTCACCTTTCTCTTCACGGCGACGACCTACGCGCTGGCCGGCTGGGCGCGCGAACAGGTCTGCACCTATATGTGCCCGTGGCCGCGCTTCCAGTCGGCGATGCTGGACGAGCAGACCTTCGTCGTCACCTACGAGGGCTGGCGTGGCGAGCCGCGGGCGCACGGCAAGCGGGACGCCACGACCACAGGTCTCGGCGACTGCATCGACTGCCGCGCCTGCGTGAACGTCTGCCCGACCGGGATCGACATTCGCGACGGCATCCAGCTCGAATGCATCGGCTGCGGCCTGTGCATCGACGCCTGCAACGACGTGATGCAGCGCACCGGCGGCAAGCCGTGGCTGATCACCTGGGATACGCTGGCGCGCCAGTCCGCGCGCAAGCGCGGCGAGTCGCCGCCGCTGCGGCTGCTCCGCCCGCGCACGCTGATCTACGCCGCGGCACTGCTGGTGGCGTGCGGCGCGATGGTCGCGGGACTCGCGCTGCGCTCGCACACCGCGATGCACGTGCTGCACGACCGCGCGCCGCTGTTCGTGCGGCTGCAGGACGGCAGCATCCGCAACGGCTACACCGTGAAGGTCGACAACAAGACGCCGCGGCCGGCGACGTTCACGCTCAGCGTTGAGGGCCTGCCGGGTGCGGCCATGGCGCTGCCGGAGGTGAGTGCGGCGGCGAAGCCCGCGCTCACGCTCGCCGTGCCGGCCGACACCGTGGGCGGCTATCGCGTGCTGGTACAGGGCCGCCCGCAGGCGCTGCACGATGGCAGCCAGCCGATCGCATTCGTCCTGACAGATCCCCTCACCGGCGAGGAGATCAAGTACCACTCGACGTTCATCGGACCGGGCGGGGGATGAGCGTGCACGGAGCATCGCCATAGTTTCATTGCCAGGGTTCCGCCCGTGCCGCCAGCGGCCGCGCCCCGTTCGGCGTGGCGGTGGTTTCCCTGGGCGCTGGCCGGCGTGATGCTGCTCGTGTTCGCCGCGAACGGCGGACTGATCTACTGGGCGATGGCGACGTTTCCCGGTGCGACCAACAACGACGGCTTCGACGAGAGCAACGCCTATGACGGCGTGCTCGTGAAGGCGGCGAAGGAGGCGACGCTTGGCTGGTCGGTTGCGGCCGACATCCGGGGTGGCCGGGCCGTGGTGCGGCTGACGGATGCGCAGGGCCGCGCGCTGACCGGGCTCACCGTGGCCGCTACCGCCGCACGGCCGCTCGGACCGAAGATGACCACGCGGCTGAAGTTCACGCCCGCGGCTGATGGCAGCTATGTGGCGACCGCCGCACTGCCGCTGCGCGGCCAGTGGGACCTGGCGCTGCGCGCCGAGACGGGCGAGCGGCACCTGCACGTCACGCGTCGCGTCGTCGTGCCGTGAGTGCCGCCGCGGTCGCTCTCGCGCCGGCCGCGACCGAACCGGCGACGGCCTGTGTCCATTGCGGCCTGCCTTCCGGCGGCCGGCGGTTCTGCTGCACGGGCTGCGAGGCGGCGTTCGCGACCATCCAGGGGCTCGGGCTCGGGCGGTACTACCGGCAGCGCGTGCTCGACCAGCAAGCGCGCGCGCCGCGGCCAGAGGCGCATGAGCCGCGCGATTTCGGCCGCTACGTGACCACGGACGCGGCGGGCAACGCGACGCTCACGCTTGCGGTGGACGGGGTGCAGTGCGGCGCCTGCGTCTGGCTGATCGAAAGCGTGCTCGCGCAGGCGCCGGAACTGGTGTTCGGTCGCGTCAATCTCACCACGCGGCGGCTGCGCCTCGTCTGGCGCGGCGGGGCTGAGCGCGGGGAGACGCTGGTGGCGCGGGTGGAGGCGCTCGGCTACCGGCTGATGCCGTTCGACCCGGCGCTGCTCGCCGCGGCGCGGGACCGCATTGGGCGAGCGCTGATCCGCGCGCTCGCGGTGGCGGGGTTCGCGGCCGGCAACGTGATGCTGATGTCGGCGGCGACGTGGTTCGGGCTCACCCAGGGCATGGGGCCGGCGACACGGGCGCTGATGCACTGGGTCTCGGCGCTGATCGCGCTGCCGGCGATCGCCTACGCCGGCATGCCGTTCTTCCGCTCCGCGCTGGCGGCGCTGCGCCAGCGGCGGACCAACATGGACGTGCCGGTCAGCGTCGGCGTGATCCTGGTCAGCGCGATGAGTTTCGTCGAGAGTTTCCGCGGCGGCCTGCACACGTATTTCGACAGCGCGATCACGCTGCTGTTCTTCCTCCTGCTCGGCCGCGTGCTGGACCATCAGGCGCGCGGGCAGGCGCGCGCCACGGCGGAGCAGCTGCTCACGCTGCGGGCGGCCGATGTGGCGGTGCTGCAGCCGGACGGCAGCACCCTTCGGGTGGCGCATGACGCGGTGGGGCCGGCCGCGCGCGTGCTGGTCGGCATGGGTGAGCGGGTCGGCGTGGACGGCGTGGTGGAGGACGGGCAGTCCACGCTCGACGCCAGCCTCGTCACCGGGGAGAGCGTGCCGGCGGCGGCCGCCCCCGGGGCGGCGGTGTTTGCCGGGACGCTGAATCTCGGCCCGGCGCTGATCGTGCGCGCCACCGCGACCGGGGCGGGGACGCTGCTGGCCGAGTGCGTGCGGCTGATCGAGGCGGCGGAGGCGCGGCGCGGCCGGTTCGTGGTGCTGGCCGACCGGGTTGCCCGCCGCTACGCGCCGGCGGTGCACATCCTCGCCGCCGCCACCTTCATCTTCTGGTGGGTGGTGATGCGGGCGGGCGTGGCCGATAGCCTGCTCACCGCCGCCGCCGTGCTCATCATCACCTGCCCCTGCGCGCTGGCGCTCGCGGTGCCGGCGGTGCAGGTGCTGGCCACGTCGCGCCTGTTCCGCGCCGGTGTCCTGCTGAAATCGGCGACCGCGCTGGAGCGGCTGGCGCGAGGTGGACACGGTCGTGTTCGACAAGACCGGCACGCTGACCGAGCCGCATGCCTGGCGCTCGCCGGGCCGCCGCCGACGCCGAGGCGTGGCGGGTGGCCGCCGCACTCGCCGCCGCGAGCCGCCATCCGCTGGCGCGCGCGCTGCACGCGACGATGCCCGACGTCCCGGCCGCGCTGGGCGCCGTGGAGCACCCGGGGCGCGGCATCGCCCTGGCCGGCGCGGGCGACACGGTGCGGCTGGGCAGCCGCGCCTTCTGCGGCCTGCCGGAGGCACCGGCCACGACCGCCGAACTCTGGCTGGCGCGCCCCGGGCGGGCGCCGGTCCGCTTCGGGTTCGAGGAGCGGCTGCGCGAGGACGCGGCGCAGGTGGTCGCCGGTCTGCGCGCGATGGGGATGGCGGTGGCGCTCGCGTCCGGCGACCACGCGGCGCCGGTGCGGCGGATCGCGGCGCTGCTCGGGATCACCGACGTGCACGCGGCCTGCACGCCCGCCGACAAGGTCGCGCTGATCGAGCGGCTGCGCGGCGATGGCCGGCATGTACTGATGGTGGGCGACGGGCTGAACGACGGGCCGTCGCTCGCCGCCGCGCATCGTCTCCGTCTCGCCGGCGACGGCGGCCGATATCAGCCAGACCGTTGCCGACGTCGTGTTTCAGGGCGCGCGGCTCGCGCCGGTGGTCGAGACTCTGCGGCTTGCGCGCCGCGCACGATCGGCGATGCGGCAGAACCTTGCGCTCGCCATCGGCTACAACGCCCTGATGGTTCCGCTCGCCGCCGCCGGGCTGGTCACGCCATGGCTCGCGGCGATCGCGATGTCCAGCTCGTCGCTGCTGGTGCTCGGCAACAGTTTTCGCCTGCAGGGAAGGGCGCGGCGGTGAACGTGATTCTCTGGCTGCTGCTGTTGAGCCTCGGCCTCGGCGGCGGCGCGCTCGCGCTGTTCCTGTGGTCGCTGCGTGCCGGCCAGTACGACGACATCAAGGGTGCCGCCGAGCGGGTGCTCTACGACGACTGAACGCCCTTCGACGTGCTGGGCTTGAACAGCGTCAGCAGGCCGCGCAGCAGGGCGAGCGGCGTGGGCGGGCAGCCGCGGATGACCAGGTCGACCGGCACCACGCTGGCAACGCCGCCGACGCAGGCGGGGCTGCCGGCGAACACGCCGCCGTCGCGCGCGCAGTCGCCGACCGCGACCACCCATTTCGGATCGGGCGTCGCGCGCATAGGTGCGCTCCAGCGCCTCGCGCATGTTGCTGCGTCACCGGGCCGGTGACGAGCAGCACGTCGGCGTGGCGCGGCGAGGCGACGAAGCGCAGGCCGAAGCGCTCGAGGTCGTAGAACGCGTTGTTGAGCGCGTGGATCTCCAGCTCGCAGCCGTTGCAGGAGCCGGCATCGACCTCGCGGATCGAGAGGCTGCGGCCGAGCCGCGCTGCGCGCGCCGCGTTCGAGCGCGCTGCGCCAGCTCGGCCAGCTTCGGCCTCGTCGGCGCGCGGCGCCGGCTCGGTGAGCGGGCGATGGAGCAGGCCTTGCAGCAGCGTGCGTCAGCATGGCGCCTACAGGTCGTGCCCCGAGTAGGAGCAGTTGAAGGACTTGTTGCAGAGCGGGAAGTCGGCGACGATGTTGCCCTCGATCGCGGCTTCCAGCAGCGGCCACTGGAACCAGGACGGGTCGCGCAGATGGCAGCGCTCGACCCGGCCCGCCGGCCGAGGCGCAGCCAGACGAACACGTCGCCGCGGAACGCCTTCGACCAGCGCCATGCCCTCGCCGGCGCCCGCCGGCAGCGTCCGCGCGCACCGGGCCGGCGCGGCAGGCGCGCAGAATCTGCGTCGATCAGCGCGAGGCTCTGCTCGATCTCGCGGATGCGGATCCAGACGCGCGCGTTGACGTCGCCCTCCGGCAGCACCGGCACGTCGAAGGCGAGCGCGTCATAGGGCGGATAGCCGGGCGTCGCGGCGCGCATCGAAGTCGCGGCCCGAGGCGCGGCCGACATAGCCGCCGGCGCCGAAGCGCCGCGCCAGCTCCGGCCGCACGATGCCGGTGCCGACCGTGCGGTCCTGCAGCGAGGCGGTCGTCGTCGTAGAGCGTCACCAGCGGCGGGAAGCGCGCGGCGCAGCTCGGCGACCAGCGCGCGCAGCGCGCTCCGCGCCGATCGCGGCCAGATCGGCGGCGACGCCGCCCGGCACGATGCGGTCCATCATCAGCCGATGGCCGAAGCGACGCGCGGCGGCGCGCAGCACGCGCTCGCGCAGCATGCGCGCAATGCGCCTGCATCAGGCCGAACGAGGCGTCGTTGCAGATCGCGCCGATATCGCCGAGATGGTTGGCGAGCCGCTCCAGCTCGGCCATCAGCGCGCGCAGCCAGACGGCGCGCGGCGGCGGCGCGATGCCGAGCGCCGCCTCCACCGCGCGGGCGAAGCCGAGCGCGTAGGCGACCGTGCTGTCGCCGGAGACGCGGCCGGCGAGCCGCGCGGCGCTCGATGACGTCGGCGCCGCGCATCAGCGCCTCGATGCCCTTGTGCACGTAGCCGAGCCGCTCCTCCAGCCGCACCACCGTCTCGCCGTCGCCGGTGAAGCGGAAATGGCCCGGCTCGATGATGCCGGCATGCACCGGCCCGACCGGGATCTGGTGCAGGCGCTCGCCCTCCGCCGGCAGGAACGGATAGCGCGGTCGGCGTCGTCGCCGTGATCGAGCCACGGCCGCGTGTCGGGCAAGCCGACCGGCTCCAGCCGATACAGGTCGCGCACGGCGCGCTCCAGCCGGATCGCCGGCGCGTGGAGCGCGGCCGACCGACGGGATAGCGTCCGTCGGGGCAGTCGCAGCGCCGAGCACGCGCGATCGCCGCGCCTGGTCGAGCAGCGCCATGTGCGACGCGCCCGGCTCGCCCCACAGGCTCGAGCAGCGTCAGCTCGCCGGCGGCGAGCGGCCGTGGCCAGCCACGATGCCCGAGCCGCCGCGTGCCGACGATGGTCGCAGTCGCCAGCAGCGCGCTCATCCGAGCAGCGCCGCGACGTGCTGGAACCAGCGACCAGCGGCGCGGCAGACAGATGCCGGCGATCAGCACCAGCGCCAGATGCGCGAACATCGGCACGTAGGACGCGTGCAACCGGTGCCGTCGGGCCGCTCGGCTCGCCGAACGCCACCGTCGGTCAGCCGCAGCAGCAGCGCGCCGAACGCGACCAGCAGGCCGAGCACCAGCAGCACCGCCAGCACCGGCTCGCGCGCGAAGGTGGAGCTGACCATCAGGAACTCGCTGGTGAACACGCCGAACGGCGGCAGCCCGGCGATGGCGGCGACGCCGGCGACCAGCGCCCAGCCGAGCACCGGATGCGTCTCGGTCAGCCCGCCCATCTCGGCGATGCGCTGCGTGCCCTTCACCTGGGCGACGTGGCCGACCGAGAAGAAGATCGCCGACTTGGTCAGGCTGTGCATCGTCATCTGCAGCAGGCCGGCGAAATTGCCCAGCGGCCCGGCCATGCCGAAGGCGAACACGATGATGCCCATGTGCTCGATCGAGGAATAGGCGAACAGGCGTTTGATGTCGCGCCGGCGGTACAGCATGAACGCCGGCGAAGATCAGCGACAGCAGGCCGAGCGCCGATCATCAGCGGCCCCGGCGCGATCGCGCGCCGGGTTGGCCGCCAGCAGCATCTTGAAGCGCAGCAGCGCGTAGAGCGCGACGTTCAGCAGCAGCCCGGACAGCACCGCGGAGATCGGCGTCGGGCCCTCGGCATGCGCGTCCGGCAGCCAGGCGTGCATCGGCGCCAGGCCGACCTTGGTGCCATAGCCCAGCAGCAGGAAGACGAAGGCGATGTTCAGCAGCGCGGGATCGAAGTCAGGCGCGCATGGGCGATCAGCGTCGGTCCAGACCATGCGCGTCCAGCCCCTCGCCGACCACCGGCCGCGCGGCGAGATAGACCAGGATGGTGCCGAACAGCGCCAGCGCGATGCCGACGCTGCCGAGGATGAAATATTTCCAGGCCGCCTCGATCGCCTCGTGCGTGCGGTAGATGCCCGACCATCATCACGGTGGTCAGCGTCGCCAGCTCGACCGCCACCCACATCAGGCCGATGTTGTTGGCGACGCAGCGCCAGGTTCATGCCGAACAGCATCAGCTGGAACATCGCGTGGTAGAATCGCAGATAGCGCCGGCGTCAGCCGGCCGGTCTCCAGCTCGTGGCCGATATAGCTGGCGCTGAACGCGCTGGTGGTGAAGCCGACGAAGCGTGTTCAGCACGATGAAGACGATGTTGAGGTCGTCGACCAGCAGGTAGATCGCCGCCGGCGGCCGTGCACGGAGCAGCAGCAGCGAGGCGCAGCGAAGACGTCAGGCTCGCCGACCACGTTGAGCGCGCGCGGACAGCCGGTAGCCGGGGATGCAGCGGCCAGCACCGCGGCGCCGCCGATCAGCGGCGCGCCGAGCACGGCCGAACCAGATCGGCGATCATCGCGCGCTCTCCGCGGAACTGGTCGAGGCGCCTGACATCGACCGTGTCGAACCGCTCGCGGATGCGGAACAGGAAGATGCCGATGACGATGAACGCGATCAGGACCGAGAAGGCGACGCTGATCTCCACCACCAGCGGCATGCCCTGCGCGCCGGTGGCGGCGAGGATGATGCCGTTCTCCAGCGACATGAAGCCGACCACCTGGCTGACCGCGTTGCGCCGCGTGACCATCATCAGCAGCCCGAGCAGCACGACCGAGAGCGCGAGCGCGATGTCCTCGCGCGCCACCGGGTCGGCGTGCGGCGGTGACCGGCAGCATGACCACCAGCGACAGCGCGACCAGCGCCGATGCCGGCCAGCATGGTCAGGCCGATGCCGACCACGGTCTCGATCTCGCGATGGATGCCCAGCCGGAACACCATCCGGCGCAGCGCCACGGGGATCAGGATGGCCTTGAAGCCGAGCGCGATGGCGGCGGTGATGTAGAGATGCGGCGCGTCCTGGATGTGCGCCTGCCAGGCGACCGACAGCGCCAGGACGAACGCGTGCAGGCCGAGCACGTTGAGCAGCGCCGGCAGCCGGTCCTGGTAGAGCATCATGAAGCTGACCAGCACCAGCAGCCCGGCCAGCATGTGCGCGACGTCGAAGGCGAGCCCGTGCATCACATGCCCCGCGAGACGAACAGCAGCAGCACGCCGAGCAGGCCCAGCATCAGCGCGGCGCCGAGGAAGTTCGGGCACGCGGAACACGCGCATCTTGGCGATCGACGTCTCGAACACGCCGAGCAGCACGCCGGCGACCGCCAGCTTCACCGACGCAGGCCGCCAAGCGCCGATCGGGTACCGCGCGAGCCCGGCGATCGCCGGCCGCCAGGCCGAACGGGAAGAAGATGCAGGCGATCAGCGAGACGTAGAGCAGCAGCTTCAGCGACGCGGCCAGCTCGATCATCGCCAGATGGCGGCCGGAATATTCCAGCACCATCGCCTCGTGCACCATGGTCAGTTCCAGGTGCGTGGCCGGATTGTCCACCGGGATGCGCGCGTTCTCGGCCAGCGCCACGATGATCGAGGGCGACCAGCGCCAGCGCCAGCGACACGCGCAGGCCGACGGCTGGGCGACAGCATGTAGTCGGCGATGGTGGAAAGCTGCGTCGAGCCGGCGATCAGCGCGAGCGAGAACACGATCATCAGCATCGCCGGTTCGGCCAGCGAGGCGATCATCATCTCGCGCGACGAGCCGATGCCGCCGAAGCTGGTGCCGACATCCATGCCGGCCAGCGCCGAGCAGAAGCGCGCGCTGCCGAGCAGCGCGATGATGGCGATCAGGTCGCCGGACCAGGTGAACAGCAGGCCGGTGGCGAAGGTCGGCACCAGCGCCGCGGCGACCCAGGTGAGCGGCGAAGATCAGATAGGGCGCGGCGCGGAACAGCCAGGAGGCGTTCTCGGCCAGCACCACCTCCTTGCCGAGCAGCCGGCGCAGGTCGCGATACGGCTGCAGCAGCGGAGGCGCCGCGCCGGCGCTGCAGCCGCGCCTTCACCTTGCGCACCAGCCCGGTGAGCAGCGGCGCCAGCAGCAGCACCAGCGCCATCTGCGCGCCCTGCGATCAGCGAGCGGCGCCGATCACTGCCATAGCGCGAGCGCCAGCAGCAGGCCGACCAGCGCGACGAAGACGAAGCCGAGATAGCGGCGGATGGTGAGGAACTGCAGCATGGTTCAGCACGTCCGCCGCGCGCCGATCGCACGCGGCCGACCGGGGCATAGAGCGCGTCCCAGATCGGGTCGCGGATGCGACGGCTCGATGCGCGCCGGGCGCGGTGTCGCCGGGCGGCGGCATGGTCGACCATCTCGCGCGCGCGGAACACCACGGCGCCGAACACGCGGCGGATCGGCTGGGCGAAGCTGCGCGGCGGTGTACTGCGTAGCCGGCCTCGGGTCGGGAAAGCCGCAATCCCACGCCGGCGCCCGCCGCACGCGCGCGCGAGGCGAAGCGGTGGATCGCCAGCGACCGTCAGCCAGGCCGACGGCCGCGATGAAGAGCGAAGACCAGCAGGCCGTTGTAGGAGCTGCGCGCCGCCTGCGACCGGCACGATCGAGAGCCACGGCAGCCCGAGCTGCGTCGGCATGCGCGCGCCGAGCAGCGCCTGCACGACCGGCGCGAGCGCGTCGATGACCACGCCCGGGAAGATGCCCGCCAGCAGGCAGAGCGCGGCGACAGCCGAACATCGCGCGCGAGCGAGAAGCGATCGACCTCGCGCGCCTGCGCCGCGGCCGGCGGTGCGCGGGCGGCCGAGGAAGGTGATGCCGAAGGCGCTTGCACGAAGCAGGCCGCGGCCAGCGCGGCGGACAGCGCCAGCAGCGCGCCGTCGGCCGGGATCAGCGAGCTTCAGGCCCCATTGCGGCAGGTCGGGGCGCAGCAGGATCGCCTGGAAGGTCAGCCACTCGGAGACGAAGCCGTTCAGCGGCGGCAGCGCGGAGATCGCGACGCAGCCGACCAGGAACGCGAAGGCGGTGCGCGGCATGCGGTGGATCAGGCCGCCGAGGTGCTCCATGTCGCGCTCGCCGGTCGCGGTCAGCACCGCGCCGGCGCCGAAGAACAGCAGGCTCTTGAACAGCGAGTGGTTGAGCACGTGGAACAGCGCGGCGGTCAGCGCGAGCGCCGCGCCGGCGGCGAAGCCGTTGGCGCGGAACGCCAGCGCCAGGCCCAGGCCGATGAAGATGATGCCGATGTTCTCGACCGTGCTGATAGGCGAGCAGCCGCTTCAGGTCGTGCTCCATCAGCGCGTACAGCACGCCGAGCACGGCGGTGACGCCGCCCAGCGCCAGCACGACCAGCGCCGCACCACCACGCGGGCGGGCCGAGCAGGTCGAAGACGATGCGGACGAAGGCGTAGACCGCGACCTTGGTCATCACGCCGCTCATCAGCGCCGAGACGTGGCTCGGCGCGGCGGGATGCGCGAGCGGCAGCCAGACGTGCAGCGGCACGAGGCCGGCCTTCGAGCCGGCGCCGAGCAGCGCCAGCATCAGCACCAGCGCCGGCGAGCGGCGACGGGCGGTGCGGCGCGGATCGCGTCGAAGGCGTAGCCGCCGGCGGGGCCGGCGAGCAGGCCGAAGGCCAGCAGCAGCGCGAGGCCGCTGAAGCTCGCCATGAGCAGATAGACGTAGCCGGCCTGCGCGTTGTCCGCTGCGTCATGGTGATGCGCCATGACCAGCGCCCAGGAGGCGAGCGACATCAGCTCCCAGGCGAACAGGAAGCTGAAGGCGTCGTCGGCGAGCACGACCAGGATCATGCCGGCGAGGAACGCCGGATAGAACGGCAGCACGCGCTCGCGGCGCGTGCTCGTGGCGGCCGTAGCCGAGCGCGTAGAGGCTGGCGCCGGCGCCGCCGAGGCCGACCACGACCAGGAAGAAGGCGGCCAGCGCATCGAGCCGGAAATGCGCGCCGATCCAGGGCAGGCCGAGCGGCAGGACGACGTCGGTCTGCGGCGCCGCGCCGAGATGCGAGCAGGCCGACGAGCCGCGGCGACGGTGCACAGCAGAAGGCGCCGCCGTAGACGATCGCCGTGCCGTCCGGATGGCGCGCGCGCGCGGCACCGCGCCGCCCCGAGGGCGAGCAGCGCCGCGACGCACAGCAGCAGGAGCGTCATTCCGCGGGCCGGCGCAACCGGACGCCGCGGCCGCCATCGGCGCTGGCCGCGCCCTCGCCGATCAGCTCGACCCCGGCGGCATTGAGCGCGGCGATGAGCTTCATCAGCAAATCGACGTTGCCGCGGATCACGCCCTCGCTCGCTTCCATGCGCTGGATGGTCGGCACGGAGAGCCCCGAAAGCTCGGCCAGCCGGCGCTGATCCATCCCCAGCATGGCCCGCGCCGCCCGCATCTGCCCCGCAGTGATCATGTCTGAGACATCAGTTCTGCTGGTTCCGACGGCGCTCTCTACGCCCGGACCATCGCAGCGTGCAACGGCAATGTGCCAGTGAAGTGCCGCTCAGGGCGGCAGCGGGCTGCATGCCAGGGCGGTGACGCGCGCCAGCACGATCATCCGCCGCGCCGCCACGCCCGCGCCCGCCACCTCGCCGGCAAGGTGGCGCACCAGCGGATGCGAGCCGAGCGCGCGCATCCCCGTCTCCACCGCGAGGTTGGTCGCCGCGACGCCGGCGGCGCCCAGCGCCACCCGGCGCAGCAGCGCGAGCGTCGCCAGCGGCCGGGCCGCATGCCGTGCAGCTCGGCCACCTGCCGCACCAGCCGCGCGCCGCGCCAGGCAACCAGCAGCGCGTCCAGGGCGGGCGAGGGCATGGCCGCCGTGGCGGCGAACATCTGCAGCGCCGCGGCCCGGCCGAGCGCCTCGGCGCGCGCCTGCAGGTCCGCGCCCGGCCCGGCGCGGAGCAGGGCAAGCACCGCCTCGGGCGTCTCCACCGTCGCCACCGCGGGCCGCAGCGCCGCGCCCTCCGGCAGGGTCGCAAGCCAGCCGAGGGCGGCCGCGCCGCGCCTGCGCCGGATCGGCCAGCGCCGCCCGCAGCCGGTCGACCCGGCGCAGCCCCAGCAGCCCACGCAACTCGCGCCCGAGCGCCGCGGCGATCAGCGCCGAAGCCAGGCCCCGCGACCGCGAGCGTCAGCCAGCCCAGCGCCGGCCCGCGCGCGAACTGGGCGGCGACGAAATTGCCGATCAGCAGGGCGGCCAGGCCGACCACGAGGACCAGCGACGCCGCCAAGTCACCAGCCGCGAACCGCCCGCCGCCGCGGCGGCTCGGCACGCCCGGCAGCGCCTCCGGCTGCAACCGCGCCATGCGGGATTCGAGCTCGAAGCGCGGGCGTGACGAGCGGTCGTCGCTCACAACAGATCCTCCAGCAGGAAGACGAGCAACAGGTCGAGCCCGATATGGGGCACGCCGCCGCGCCCGCCCAGCGGCAGGCGCATCGGCTCGAAATCCGGCAGGGCCAGGAACGGATGCGCCCAGAACGCGGCGTCCGGCGGCCGGTCCGGCACCTCGCCGGGATAGGACCGCCCGGCCCGCGCCTCGCCCTCCACCCGCCCGCGCACCGCGGAGACCGGGTGGCCCTCCAGCGTCCAGACGAAGTCCTCGGTGCAGCGCACCGCGGCGATCGCGAAGGCGCGCCGCGGTGACGCCCGGCATCGCGGTCAGCGCGGCGACCAGGGCGGCGAGGTTGCCGCGCTGGCGTTCGGCGACGTGGTCGGCCTTGCTGGCCGCGAAGGCGACGCGCCCGATGCCGCCCACGACGGCAGCGAGGGCGGCGAGCCAGTCCGGCAGCCAGGCCGGCAGCTGCTGCCGCCAGCGCAGCGCCGCCGCCACCGCGCCGAGGGCCGCCGCCGCATCGGCGAAGGCGGCCGGCCCGGCGTGCAGGGCGGAGAGCAGGTCGGCCAGCACCACCAGCCGGTCGATGCCGGCCGAAGCCGGGCGCGAGCGAGATCACGCCGCACCGCGGCGCGGTAGCGCGTCGTAGCGCTCGGCGCAGCAGCGCCGGCGAGGCGCGCCGCCGCCGGCAGCGGGAAGAACGCCGATCCAGGGCGGCGCCGGGCCGGGCGGGGGCATCAGGAACCGGCCGGGCTGCAGCAGGGCGAGCCCGGCCTCGTCGCGCAGCCGCAGCAGCACCGCGCGATAGAGCGCGATGCCCGGTCGGCGGCCAGCGCCTCGTCGGCCGGCGCGCCGGCCGGCAGGCCGCGCACGAAGCCGAGGAAGTCGCGGCTGCCTCCGGCCCGGCCCTCCAGCCGCCGCAGCGTCGCCGCCGACCAGGCGGAAAAATCCTGCGCCAGCAGCGGCAGGTCGAGCAGCCACTCGCCGGGATAGTCGAGCAGCTCCAGCCGCAGCCGCCGCGGCGGCAGCGGCGGCGCCACGGCCGCCCCGCGCGACCTCCAGGTCGAGTGCCAGCAGCGACACCGCGTCGGTGCGCGCCGGCCACGCGGCGGGTCGGCGGCAAGCGGCGCGAGATGGGCCGCATGGTCGAAGCGGGGGAGCGGCGTCGGCGCCGGCCGGCGCCAGCGCCACCCGCAGCGCCCGCCCGCCCAGCCGCGCCAGAGCGCCGGCAGCGGAGGGAGCCCGGCGCCGGCCGCCAGCAGGTTGGCGGCGAGCGAGGTCAGCAGCGCGGTCTTGCCGGCCTTCGCCAGGCCGGTGACGCCGATGCGGACGGTGCAGCGCAGCGGCAGCGCCGCCCGCAGGCTGGTGGATGAAATCAGACGCCTGTCATCCTGTTGAACGCGCGCTCGTGGGCCTTGCAGTTGGCGAATACCGCCTCACTCGGTGAATGCGGCAAGGTTCTCCAGGGTGATCATCTCATAGCGCCGCTGGATCAGCTCGATCTTGTAGCCGTCCGGGTCCTCGACGAAGGCGATGAGGGTGGTGCCGAACTTTACCGGGCCCGGCTCGCGCGTGATCTTCGCTCCGGCCGCGCGCATCTTGTCGCAGGTGGCATAGCAGGTCCGGCACCGCGATCGCGAGATGGCCGAACGCGGTGCCGATCTCGTAGCGGTCCACGCCATAGTTGTAGGTCAGCTCCAGCACCGTGTGCGTCGCCTCGGCGCCGTAGCCGAGGAAGGCGAGCGTGTACTTCCCGTCCGGCACGTCGCTGCGGCGCAGTTCCTTCATGCCGAACATCTCGGTGTAGAATTTCACGCTGCGCTCCAGGTCGCCGACGCGCAGCATGGTGTGCAGATAGCGCATGTCCTCGCTCATTGCCTCTCTCCTCGGTCACGAATGTTTCCGGGTCGATCCCGATCAGGAACAGCCCGGCCGCATCGGCTTCGCTGCGCCAAGGCGGCGCGATCGGTGAACAGGGTGCCGCCGCGCCTCGAACGCAATGCCGCGCAATCCTGCGGCGGCGGCGGCGCGCACGGTGGCGGGGCCGATCGTCGGCAGGTCGGCGCGCCGCTCCTGGCCCGGCTTGACCAGCTTGATCAGCACCCCGCCGGGGCCGGGCCGGGCGCAGCGAGGCGGCGCGCGCCAGCATGGCGTCCGTGCCCTCGATCGCCTCGACGGCGAGCACGATGCCCTGCTGCACCACGCAGCCCTGCCCGACATCCACCGCCCCGAGCGCCCGGGCAACCGTCACGCCGCGGGCAATGTCGGCGAGCGCCTGCGCGTCGGGCGCATGGCTGGCCGAGCAGCCCGGCGGGCCAGGGCCTCGGTCAGGATTTCGTGCGCGCCGACGTGCGCGGAACCCTTCCTCGGCCGAGCACGCGGACGATCGCGGCGAGCAGCCCGTCATCGCCGGCGAACGCGGCGCGGCCGATGCGCGCCAGCAGCCGCGCGCCCTCGGCGTCGGGGCGCAGGTCGAGCAGCGAGGCGGCCGCTTGACCGGGCCCACCAGCACCAGGTCGCGGCAGCCGGCCTGCGCGCAGCAGCGTCAGGATGCGGCCCGGCCGCGCCGAGCCGCGCCCAGGCGTGGCGGAACGGCGCCAGCACCGCCGGGTCGGCATAACCCTTCCAGGCCGACCAGGAACACGGCCCGGCCGGCCGCCTCGGCCGCCGCCGCCACCGCGCCCGGGCAGCGGCCCGCCGCCGGCGAGCACGCCGAGCGCCGCCTCAGTCGGCATTTGCTGTTGATCGCCGCCCCGATCCGGCATACGACCCAGCCGAGCGGTCACGTAGGCTGTGATCGGCCGCGATACGGAAGCCGCGCCAGCGAAGGGGAGCCCTGCCGATGGACAGACAGCATCCGGCCGCTGCCGAACGACGATGAGACGCGCCGCGCGCGGCATCGTGCAGTGCCTGCGCATGCTGGCCGAGGAGGCGGCGGCGCTGCGGCTCGCGCGCACGCTCGCCGCCCTGCAGGCGGCGATCGACGTCTGCGCTGCCGAGAGGCACCGGCGGCATCACGGACGCCGCGCCGCCCGGCGTCTGGCTGCACTAAAGACCATCGTCGGCTCGCCGGCGGTCGCCGCCACCCGGATCAGGCCGCGCCGGCTCGGCGCCTCGACGAACGCCAGCAACTCGGCGACCAGCGGATCGGCGCCGAATTCCGCCCGCGCCTGCCGCGAGCCGTGCCGGCGAACGCGCTCTCGGCCGCGGAACAGCATGCGGAACGCGGCGCGCAGCCGGTTGGATCCGCCTCGCGCTCGATGCCCTGCCGCTTCAGCCTGACGAGATTGAGCCCGGCGAGCCGCGCGCGGTTGCCGAGCACGCTGCCGAACGGGATCACGTCGCCCTCGACGCCCGACACGCCGCCCACCATCGCGCCGCGGCCGATGCGCACGAACTGGTGCAGCGCCGCCGCGCCGCCGATCACCGCGCCGTCGCCGATCGTCACATGGCCGCCCATCACCACGTTGTTGGCAATGATCACGCCGTCGCCGATCGCGCAGTCATGCGCGACATGCACCACCGCCATCAGCAGGCAGTCGGCGCCGACGCGGGTGACGCCGCTGCCGGTCACGGTGCCGCGATGGATGGTGACGTGCTCGCGCACCATGGTGCGCGGCGCCGACCTCGCACAGGGTCGGCTCGCCGCGGTATTTCAGGTCCTGCGGCGCGCAGGCCCACGGTGCAGAACGGATACAGCCGCGCGCCGGCGCCGATGCGGGTGCGCCCGTCCACGACCACATGGCTGAACAGCTCGGCGCCGTCGTCGATCACGACGTCGGCGCCGACACTGCACCAGGGGCCGATGCGCACGCCCTGCCCGATCGTGGCGCCCGGCGCCACGATCGCCGTCGGATGAATGTCGCTCACGACGCCGCCGCCGTGCCTATCGCTCGGCCGCGCGGTCCATGATCATGGCGGCATAGGTGGCCTCGGCCACCGACACGCCATCGACCCGCGCCACGGCGCTGAACTTCCAGACATTGCCGCGGTTGCGGTCCTTGGTGACATGGACGCGAAGCTGGTCGCCCGGCAGCACCGGGCGGCGGAACTTCGCGCCCTCGATCGACATGAAATACACGCAGCTTGCCGGCTGCCTCCGGTCCCAGCGTCTCGACCACCAGCACCGCCGCGGTCTGCGCCATGCTCTCGATGATCAGCACGCCCGGCATCACCGGATGGCCGGGGAAATGGCCCTGGAAGAAGCCTTCGTTCACCGAGACGTTCTTGATGCCGATCGCCGAGCGGTCGCGCACCACGTCCACCACGCGGTCGATCATCAGGAACGGATAGCGATGCGGGATCGCGTGCATGATGCGCGCGATGTCCACCGTGCCCACCGCGTCCTGGCCGGTCCGCCGCGGCCTCGTCGCGCGCTTCGCGCATCGCTCGGGTGCTGTCCATGCCGGCTCAGCCCTGCTCCGCCTGCTCCGCTCGCCTCGGCCGCGCTTCCCCGCCGCGCCGCCAGCCGGCGCAGCGTGGCGACCTGGCGGAAGAATTCGCGCACCGGCATGGCCGGGCTGCCGACCACGTCGGCGCCCGCCGGGCACATCCGCCATGACGCCCGGCCTGCGCCCCGAGCCGCGCCTTGCGGCCGATCACGCAGATGTCCGGCCAGCCCCGCCTGGCCGCCGATCATGACGAAATCCTCGACCACGGTGGAGCCGGAAATCCCCGCCTGCGCGACGATCACACAGCAACGCCCGAGGCGGACATTGTGCCCGATCTGCACCAGGTTGTCGAGGCGCGAGCCGGCGCCGATCACCGTGTCCTGCGCCGAGCCGCGGTCGATCGTGCTGTTGGCCCCGACCTCCACGTCGTCCTCCAGCATCACCCGGCCGAGCTTGCGGCACGGTCAGGAAGCCGTCGCGGTCGTGGCGAAGCCGAACCCGTCCTGGCCGATGCGCGCGCCGGGATAGACAGGTGACGCGCGCGCCGAGCAGCGCATGGCTGAGGCTCGCATGCGCGCCGACGCGGCAATCGGCACCGAGCACCACGCCGTCGCCGATCACCGCCGCCGGGCCGATCCGGCAGCGCGGGCCGATCTCGGCCCGGGCGCCAATGACCGCGAGCGGCCCGATCTCGGCCGACGGATCGACCACGGCGTCGGGGTCCACGACCGCGCCGGGTGCACGCCCGGCCGAAGCGGCGGCGGCTAGGGTGGAACAGGGCGGCGACGCGCGCCCAGCCGACATAGGGCTCGCGCGTCAGCAGCGCGACGCGTGCCCGCCGGCACGCGCGCCGCCATGTCGGGATGCACGATCACCGCGCCGGCCGGGTCGCGGCCAGCGCGGCGGCATAGCGGCGGTTGTCGAGGAAGCACACGTCGTCAGGGCCGGCGCGCCTGCAGCGGCGCGACGCCGTGCAGCAGCGTCTCGGCCGCCGCCGCGTCGCCTTCCGGCCTCCGCCATCTCCGCCGCCGCGGCCGCGACGGCCGCGAGCGGATGCGGCCCGCTGCGCGCGAAGAAGCGCGGGTCGCCGGCAGTCATGGCGCCGCTATTTCGCGGCGCGCGGGCTTGGGCGCCGGCGCGGGTTTCGCCTGGCCGGAGCCGGAGCCGAGGCCGGAGCCGAGGCCGGGGCGGCGGCGGGCGTCGCCTTGTCCGGCGCCTTGCGCCAGCGTCGCGGGCGAAACCCCGTCGGGCGGGATCACCACGCTCGCCAGCACCTTGTTGAGCTGCTCGGCCACCTGCCCGGTGATGTCGAACTGGTTGACGTTCAGCGCCACCTGCGAGCGGTGCAGCACGAGGTTCATGCCCCGCGCCTCGGCCACCTGCCGGATCACGCCGACCAGCGTGCGCTCGATCTGCTGCCAGCGCGTACTGCGCCGCCTCCTGGATGATCCGGTTGCGCTCGCGGAAGGTCGCGCTGCGCGTTGGTGATGCGCTCCTGCAGTTCGCGCTCGCGGGTGCGGATCTGCTCGGGCGAGAGCTTGGCCGCGGTCGTTGACCAGCGCCTGCTGCATGTCGCGCCAGACGCGCCTGTTCCTTCTGCGCGTCCTCGTTGAGCTTGTTGCGCCGCTCGCCGATCACCTTCTCGACCTGCTGGGCGGCGGTGGAGGCGCGCATCACCTCGGGCACGCCGAGCACGCCGATCACCGCGGCGGGCGGCGCCTCGCCCTTGGGCAGCGGCGGCAGTTCCGGCGCCGGCGGCAGGTCGAAGTTCTGCGGCGGCGGCGGCGCCTCGCCGCGGCGCCCTGCCGGCGCCCGGCGGCATGGCGAAGCTGCGGCCGCGCCTGCGACCGGCGGCGGAGCCGTGGCGCTGCGCGCGGCGCGGGCCTTGGCCGGCGCCGCGGCCGGCGGCCGGCCTGGCCGGGGATGAAGTAGTCCTGGTTCTGCGCCGCCGCCGGCGGCGCCAGGGTCGGCAGCAGCGCCGCGGCGAGCGGCGACGGTGAGGAGGAATCGAAGCATGCGCGCTAGAACCTCGTGCCGAAGCCGAAGCGGAACAACTGGGTCTGGTCGAAGTGGCTACTTCACGACGGGTATCCCGAGATCGACATTGATCAGGCCGAACGGCGACTTCCAGGACACGCCGACGCCGACGCCCACGCGCGGGCCGTGGGTAGTCGGTGATCGGCGCGCCGGGGATGCGCTTGACCACCGCGAGCGCGCCGATATCGGCGAAGGTGCGCCCGGTCAGGCCGAGATCGGGCGAGATCGGCAGCGGGAAGCGCAGCTCGGTCGATTGCGTCCAGATGAACCGTCCGCCGAGGCTGTCGGCGAACTCGCCGGCTTGACCGGGATCGCGTGCGGCCCCGCGCCGCCGTCGAGGAAGCCGCGCAGATTGTCGCCGCCGAGGAAGAAGCGGTCGACGATGCTCTCCGGCTGGCCGATCGGGAACAGGTAGCCGACGCCGCCGAGTATCGCCAACGCCCCAGTCGCTGGTTGCCGTGCAGCGGTCGAGCGGGATGATAGTAGGCCGCGTCCAGCTTGGCGCGGAGGTAGCTCTCACGTCGCCGCCGAGCCCGGCGAAGTCGGTGCCGCGCGCGGACGATCCAGCCGGAGTGCGGATCGAGCGTGCTGTCGCGATAGTCCAGCGTCATCGCCTGGCCGATCTGCGAGAGCGAAGGTGCACGCCCTGCATCCGGCGACATAGGGGCTGGCGGTGCTGGCGACGTCGTAGACGTCGCGGTTGACCAGCGGAATAGGTCCAGGGACTGCCGCAGATGGTCGCTGAAGCTGTAGCCGGCGCGCAGCGCGAATCCGTAGCGCCGCTCGTCGTATTCCGAGACGTACTGCAGGTTGTTGTCGACGTAGAAGATGTCGATGCCGGCGACGAGGTTGCGGCCGAGGAAATAGGGGTCGGTGATCGACAGGTCGATCGAGCTCTCCAGCTGCGCGATGACGCCGTTGATGCCGGCGTCGATGCCGGTGCCGAGAAAATTCTTCTCGCGCAGCCCGACATTGGCCAGCGCGCCGACATCGGTCGAGTAGCCGCCGCCGAGGGTCAGCTCGCCGGTCGCCTTCTCGTCGATATTGGTGGTCACGATCGTGCGGTCCGGCGCCGAGCCCGGCGAGTTGGTCGACTGCGCACGCTGTTGAAGTAGTCGAGGTCCTGCAGCGCCTGGCGCGAGCGGCGGATCAGCGCCGCGTTGAACGCATCGCCCTCGGCGAGCCGGAACTCGCGGCGGATCACGTTGTCCTCGGTGCGCGTGTTGCCGACGATGTCGATGCGCTCGACATAGACCCGCGGCGCCTCGGCGACATCGAACACCAGATCGACGGTATGCTTCTTCGGGTCACGCGAGATACGCGGCTTGACATCGACGAACGCGACGCCGCGGTTCTGCACCGCATCGGTCAGCGCCTGCACGTTCCGCTCCACCGCATCGCCGTCGTACCAGTCGCCCGCCGAGATATCGACAGGACCGGCTTGCAGCGATGCGCTCGTCGACGTGCGGCAGCGTGGAGTTCACGGTGACCTTGGCGACCCGGTAGCGCTCGCCCTCGTTGAGCGTGAAGGTCAGGAAGAACGCCGTGTGGTCCGGCGCCAGCTCGGCGGTGGCGTTGACCACCTCGAAGTCGGCATAGCCGTTCTTGCAGGTAGAAGCGGCGCAGCAGTTCCTTGTCGAAGTTCGACGCGGTCGCGGATCGTAGGTGTCGCTGGACGAAAGGAAGCGCCACCAGCGCTCCTCGCGGCTTTCGATCACCTCCCTCAGCCGGCCCTCGCTGAAGGCGTGGTTGCCGACGAAGGCGATGCGCGCGACCAGCGTGCTCGGCGCCTTCGTTGATCTCGAACACCACGTCGACGCGGTTCTGCGACAGCTTGATGATCTTCGACGTCGACGCGCGCGGCGAAGCGGCCGCGGCGGGCATAGAGATCGAGGATGCGCTGCCGGTCGGACTGCGCGATCGCCGGCGTGAACACCGAGCGCGGGCGCAAGCTGCAGCTGCGGGCGCAGCTCATCGTCGTTGAGCTTGCGGTTGCCCTCGAAGGCAATGCGGTTGACGATCGGGTTCTCCACCACATGCACGACCAGCGTATTGCCCTCGCGCGCGCAGATTGACGTCGGAAAACAGGCCGGTCGCGTACAGCGTCTTCAGGCTGCGATCGAGCTGGTCGGGGTCGAACGGATCGCCCGGCTGCACCAGCATGTACGAGCGGATCGTTGCCTCCTCGATCCGCTGATTGCCCTCGACGCGGATCGCCGCGATGGTGCCGCCGGCGCGCGGATCGCTGCGGCCGCCGGCGTCGCACCGCGCTGGGCCCTGGCGCGGGCGCCGGGGTGCTGACGAGCGCGAAGCACGGCAACGAGCGACGCGAGCAACGCGGCGCGAGTGCGAACCAACAGCCGAAATCCCCTGTGGCGGCGGCGCCGCCCACCAGCAAGACGGCATCCAAGCGCCCGAGACGGGCGGCGCGGAGCATAGCCGCCGCCGCACGAGTCGCGCTAGGCGGCGACGCCCGCGGTGCGTGTTCAGCCGATCAGGTGCGCGCACCCAGCGAAACAGGCCGAGATGCGACAGGTCGTTCCAGGTGGCGAACACGAACAGCCCGACCAGCAGCGCGAATCCGGCGCGGAACCCGTATTCCACCGCGCGCGCGCGGCAGCGGCCGGCCGCGCACCGCCTCGGCCAGGAAGAACAGCAGGTGGCCGCCGTCCAGGATCGGGATCGGGAACAGGTTGATCAGGCCGAGATTGACCGAGAGCACGGCGATGAAGTCGACCAGGCTGGCGACGCCGAGCTGCGCCACCTCGCCGGAGAGCTGGGCGATCCGCAGCGGCCCGCCGAGTTCGTCGGTGCCGCGCCCGGCCGTGATCATGCCCCAGACGCCGGCCAGCGTCTGCGCCGCCACGTCGTAGGTGTGCGTCACCCCCGAGCACCGCGCGTCCCGCGGCGGCAGACGGTGGAATTCGGTCGCGTGCGCGGTGACGCCGAGACTGCCGATCCGCCGCCCGCCCGACCTCGCGCGAATCGGTGGTAAGCGTCGAGCGGACCTCGCCTGCCCGCCGCGCCGGACCTGCAGCGTCAGCTGCGTGTTCGGATGGGCCGCGACGATGCGCTGGATGTCCTCGAACCGCGACACGCCCTGGCCGTCGATCGCGAGGATGCGGTCGCCGGTGGCGAGCCCGGCATGTGCCGCCGCACTGCCCGGCAGCACGTCGCCGACCTCCGGCAGGATCACCGGCTGGCCGGCGGTGGCGAACAGGGCGGCAAACAGCACCGCCGCCAGCAGGAAATTCGCGACCGGCCCGGCCGCGACCACGATCGCGCGCGAGCCCACGCTCTTTCTCGTGGAAGGTGCGCCCCGCCTGCCAGCCGCGCGCGCACCTCCGGGCGACGTCTTCCGGCCGCTCCTGCCCGTGCATCTTCACGTAGCCGCCGAGCGGGATCCAGGCCAGCTTCCAGGCCGTGCCGCGGCGGTCGCGCCAGGTCGCGAGCGCCCGACCGAAGCCGATCGAGAACGTCTCGACATGCACGCCGCGCCAGCGCGCCGCCAGGTAGTGGCCGAGCTCGTGGACGAACACGAGCACGCCCAGCACGATCACGAACGGCACCGAGGAAGTTCGAGCGGCGGCGGCAGGGCGTGGAACACCAGCGTTCTCCGAAACCTCAGGCGGCCGGACGGCCCGCTCGGCGCAGCGCCGGGCGCGGCCGCCTGCGCGCGCGCGCGCGTCCAACGCCAGCACCGCCTCGATCGAGCCCGGCGCGTTCGGCGCCGACGTGTTGCAGTACATGGTCGACCGTGGCGGCGATGTCGAGGAAGCCGATCCTGCGCTCCAGGAAAGCGGCGACCGCGACCTCGTTGGCGGCATTCAGCACGCACGGGCGCGCCGCCGCCCGCGGCGAGCGCCTCGCGGGCCAGCCGCAGCGCCGGGAAGCGGGTCGTCGTCGGGCGCCTCGAAGGTCGAGCTGCCCAGCCGCGGCCAGATCGAGCCGCGGCGCAGGGGTGGCGATGCGCTGCGGCCAGGCCAGCGCATGCGCGATCGGCATGCGCATGTCGGGGCTGCCGAGCTGCGCCAGCACGCTGCCGTCGCGGTAGTGCACCATGCCGTGCACGACCGACTGCGGATGCACGAGGATGCCGATCGCCTCGCTCGGCAGGCCGAACAGCCGCGCCGCCTCGATCAGCTCCAGCCCCTTGTTCATCATCGTGGCGCTGTCGATGGAGATCTTCGCGCCCATCGACCAGATCGGGTGGCGCAGCGCCGCCTCCGGCCGGCGCGCGCGCCATCTCCTCCAGGCTCGCGGTGCGGAACGGCCCGCCCGAAGCGGTCAGCGTGATCCGCTCGACGGCGTCGCGGTTGCCCTCGGCTCGAGCGCCTGGAAGATCGCGTTGTGCTCGGAATCGACCGGCAGCAGCGTCGCGCCGGTGCCGCGGCCACGGCGGCGCAGCATCACCTCGCCCGGCACAGACCAGCGCCTCCTTGTTGGCGAGCGCCACCGACGGCGCCGCGGCGGATGGCGGCGAGGGTCGCGAGCAGGCCGGCGGCGCCGGTGATCGCGGCCATCGTCCAGTCGGCCGGCTCGGCCGCCGCCGCGACCACCGCCGTCGGCGCCGCTCGCGGCCTCGATCCCGGTGCCGGCCAGGGCGTCGCGCAGCGCCGGATAGGCGGCCTCGTCGGCGATCACGGCGATGCGCGGCGTGCAGCGACTTCGCCTGTTCGGCCAGCAGCGCGGCGTTGCGCCCGCCGACCAGCGCCTGCACCGCATAACGCTCGGGCGCGGCGGCCAGCAGCCCGAGCGTCTGGGTGCCGACGCTGCCGGTGCTGCCGAGAACGCTCACGGTCTTCATTGCCACAACACTACTCCGCGCCCGAGCCACAGCGCCAGCAGCGCCGCCAGCGGTGCCGCCGCCAGCAGCCCGTCCAGCCGGTCGAGCAGGCCGCCATGGCCGGGGATCAGCGCCCCGGAATCCTTGGCGCCGACGATGCCGCTTCACCGCACTCTCCACGAGGTCGCCTGCCTGCGACACGAGGCCGAGCGACGAGCGCGACAGCGGCGGCCCGCGGCGAGGCGCGAGCCGAGCCACACCGCAGCAAGCCAGCCGGCGAGCCCGGCGGCGCCGCGAGGCCCCCGGCCGCGCCCGACCAGGTCTTGCCCGGCGAAATCCGCGGCGCGAGGCGCGGCCCGCCGATCAGCCGGCCGGCGAGATAGGCGCCGATGTCGCTCGCCCAGACCACGAGCGAGGACGAACAGCACGTTCGCCCGCCCCGCCGCCGGATCGTTCCTGAGCCAGGCCAGCGCCACCGCCGCCGAGCGCGATATAGGCCACGCCCGCCCACCTGCGCCGCGGCCGCCCGCCCGCGCCACAGGCGCAGCCACTCCTGCGCGAGCCCGAGTGCCGATCACGATCACGAGGGCGCGCCACGCCCAGCCGCCGAGCCACCAGCCAGCCGAGGGCGAGCGGCCGCGAGGACAATGGCGGAGGCAGCGCGCAGGCGCAGATCCGCCCAGCGTGCGGGCGCAGCCGGGCGCCCCCGCTCAGCCGGGGCGGGCACCGAAACGCCGCTCGCGGCGGGCGAATTCGTTCAAGCGGCTGCGGCGAAATGCTGCTCGGCAAAATCCGGCCAGAGCACGTCGAGGAACAGCAGCTCGGCATAGGCGGCCTGCCAGAGCAGGAAGTTGGACAGCCGCTGCTCGCCGCTCGTGCGCAGGATCGAGGTCGGGGTCGGGAATGCCGTCGGTGGTCAGCAGGCGCTGAACGCCGCCTCGTCGAGCGCCGGCCGGGTCGAGCGTGCCGGCCTGCGCCGCCGCGGCGACCGGCGCGCGCGCCGGCGACGATCTCCGCCCGCGCCCCGTAGGAGAGCGCGACGGTCAGGTTGAGGCGGGTGTTGGCCGCGGTGTCGCGCGCGGCGCGCGCGCAGATCGGCCTGGATGTCGGGGTCGAAGCGCGCGAGGTCGCCGATGAAGCGCAGCCGCACGCCCCTGGCGCGCCAGCTCCGCGATCTCGTTGCGCAGGTAGTGGCGCAGCAGCCCGGTGAGGTCGAGCACCTCGCTCAGCGGCCGGCGCCAGTTCTCGCTGGAGAAGGCATAGAGCGTCAGCCAGCTCACGCCATTGCGGATCGCGGCCTCGATGGTGCGGCGGACGGCCTGCGCCCCGGCGCGGTGGCCGGCGACGCGCGGCAGGCCGCGCGCCGCGGCCCAGCGGCCGTTGCCGTCCATGATGATGGCGACATGCGCGGGCACCCGCGCCCGCGTCCCCCGTCGCCGCCGGCTCCGGCGCCTGCCGCGCCGCCGCGCCGCCTTGCCACCGCCATCAGACCTGCTTGATTTCCTTGTCTTTCTCCGCCAGCGCGTCGTCGACCCGCTTGATGTAGGGTCGGTCAGCTTCTGCACCTCGTCGTGCCAGCGCTTGGCGTCGTCCTGGCAGATCGTGCTCTTCTTCTCCAGCGCCTTGATCTGCTCCATGCCGTCGCGCCGCACGCCGCGCACCGCGACCTTGGCGCCCTCGGCGTAGCGGTGCGCGGCCTTGGAGAGCTCGGCGCGACGCTCGCCGGTGAGCTGCGGGAGCGGCACGCGCACGAGCTGCCCGTCGGCGGCGGGGTTGAGGCCGAGGCCCGCAGTCGCGGATCGCCGCCACCACCGCGTTGACCAGGCTGCGGTCCCAGACCTGCACCGTGATCATCCGCGCCTCCGGCACCGCGATCGTGCCCACCTGCGGCAGCGGCATCTCGCTGCCATAGGCCTCCACCCGCACCGGCTCCAGCAGCGCGGGGCTGGCGCGGCCGGAGCGCAGGCCGGCTGAACTCGCGCCGCAGCGTCTCCAGCGCGCTGTCCATGCGGCGCGTGAGGTCCTGCTTGAGAGCTGTTCAGATCGGCTGCCATGCGCCCCCCTTCCAAGACGTCGCCTTCCTGCCGGCGAATATGGCGCGACGGCGGCGCCGCGCCCAGCGCCGAACGGCGACCGGCTAGTCGGATTCGAAAATGGTGGTGAAGCGGCCCTCGCCGCGCATCACCCGGGCGAAGGCACCCGGCGCGTGGATGTTGAAGACCATGATCGGCAGCCCGTTCTCGCGCGCCAGGCTGATCGCCGAGGCGTCCATCACCCCAGGTCGCGCGACAGCACTTCGAGGTAGGTCAGCCGGTCGTAGCCGCTCCGCGTCCGGCACCTTGCGCGGGTCGGCGGAATAGACGCCGTCGACCTGCGTGCCCTTGAGCAGCGCGTCGCAGCCCATCTCGGCGGCGCGCAGCGCCGCGGCGGTGTCGGTGGTGAAGAACGGGTTGCCGGTGCCGGCGGCGAAGATCACCACGCGGCCCTTCTCCATGTGCCGCTCGGCGCGGCGGCGGATATACGGCTCGCAGACGCTCGCCATCGGGATCGCCGACTGCACCCGCGTGGGCACGCCGCGCTTCTCCAGCGCGTTCTGCATCGCCAGCGCGTTCATCACCGTCGCCAGCATGCCCATGTAGTCGGCCTGGGCGCGGTCCATGCCCGCCGCCGCGGCGCGCACGCCGCGGAAGATGTTGCCGCCGCCGATCACGACGCAGACCTGCACGCCCATGGCCGACGACGTCGGCGATATCGGCGGCGATGCGCGATGACGGTGTCGGTGTCGAGCCCGTATTCGCGCCGCCCCATCAGCGCCTCGCCGGAGAGCTTCAGCAGGACGCGCCGGACGGCGGGCGGCGCAGCACTGGGCGGCGCAGCGGCTTGGCTCGCAGCGGCTTGGCTTTGGGTCATGCAACAGGCAATCGCGCGGGGTGCGGGCGGAGGCACCCTATAGAGAGGCGCCCCACCCCCCGCAAGCGAACCCCAGCGATCAGGGCGTGCAGGCCGGCCGCCGCGGCCACTTCCGCCGCGAAATCGCCGCCGGCCCGTCGATGCCCTCGCCGAGCTGGAAGCGCGCGAAGCCGCGCCAGCGTCGCGCCGGCCTTCTGCACGACCGCGCGCACCCGGCTCTCGCCGTCATGCACCCAGACCTGCTCCAGCAGCACCACTTCCTCGTAGTATTTCCGGATCCGGCCCTCGACCATCTTGTCGATGATCGCGTCCGGCCTTGCCGGAGGCGCGGGCCTGCTCGGCCAGCACCGCCTTCTCCCGCTCCAGCGCCGCCGGATCGACGCCGTCGATGTCCAGCGCCTCGGGCCGCGCCGCGGCGACGTGCATGCCGATCTGCCGGCCGAGCGTCTCCAGCGCGGCGATCTCGCACTCGCCGCTCGACCGCGACCAGCACGCCGATCTTGCCGAGGCCCGGGCGCAGCGCGTTGTGCACATAGGTGGCGACCACGCCCTGCGGCAGCGCGAAGCACCTTGGCGCGGCGGATGGTCATGTTCTCGCCGATCGTCGCGACCAGTTGCGTCAGCTCCTCGCCGACGCGTGCGGCCGCTGCCGGGGAACGGCGCGGCGTTGATCGCCTCCACGTCGTCGCCCACGTCGAGCGCGATGTTCGCCACCGCTGCGACGAAGTCCTGGAACGTCTCGTTGCGGGCGACGAAGTCGGTCTCGGCGTTGACCTCGACCATCGCCGCGCGGCCGGGCGCGGAGGCGACGCCGACCAGCCCCTCGGCCGCGACGCGGCCGGCCTTCTTGGCGGCGGCCGCCAGGCCCTTCTTGCGCAGCCAGTCGATCGCGGCTTCCATATCGCCGCCGGCTCTCGGTCAGCGCCTTCTTGCAGTCCATCATGCCGGCGCCGGTCTTGCTCGCGCAGGTCCTTCACCAGGGCGGCGGTGATCTCGGCCATCGTCGCTCTCCTTCTCTCGTGCAGTGCGTCGCTCAGGCGGCCGGCTGCTCGGCCGGCGCTTCGGCGCGCGCGCAGCGCCTCGGCGGCAGCTCCTCCGCCGCGCCGATGTCGCGCCCGCTCGCCGCCATCTCGGCGCTGATGCCGTCGAGCACCGCGCCCGCCACCAGGTCGCAATAGAGCGTGATCGCGCGGATCGCGTCGTCGTTGCCGGGGATCGGGAAGGTGACGCCGGTCGGGTCGGAGTTGCTGTCGAGCACCGCGACCACCGGGATGCCGAGCTTGTTGGCCTCCTCGACCGCCAGCTTCTCCTTGTTGGTGTCGATGACGAACAGGATGTCCGGCAGGCCGCCCATTTCCTTGATGCCGCCCAGCGCGCGCTCCAGCTTGTCGCGGTCGCGGGTGATCTCCAGCACCTCTTTCTTGGTCAGGCCCTGCGGTGTCGCCGCGCGAGCAGCTCGTCGATCTGGCGCAGGCGCTTGATCGAGCCGGTGATGGTCTTCCAGTTGGTCAGCATGCCGCCGAGCCAGCGGTGGTTGACGTAATACTGGCCGCAGCGCTTGGCGGCGTCGGCGACGTAGTCCGGCGGCGGCGCGCTTGGTGCCGACGAACAGCACGCGCCCGCCGGCGGCGGCGACGTCGCGCACCGCGCGCAGCGCGCGGTCCAGCATCGGCACGGTCTGCTGCAGGTCGATGATGTGGACCTGGTTGCGCACGCCGAACAGGTACGGCTCCATGCGCGGGTTCCAGCGGCGCGTGTGGTGGCCGAAATGAACGCCGGCTTCGAGCAGCTGGCGCAGGGTGAAATCGGGCATCGCCATGGGCGATGACCTCCGCAGAATCCGGTTGGGCCTCCGCGGGGCGGGATCGAGCACCGGACGAAACCCGAGGGTCGGGAGGCGCCCCGCGTGTGAATTACCGCCCGCGCGAGGCCGGCGGCGGGCGCGATATGGCCGGAACGCGGCGGATTTGCAAGCCGGCTCAGTGGATCAGCAGGCCGCCGTTGACGTCGATGACGGCGCCGGTGACATAGGCGGCGAGGTCGGAGGCGAGGAACAGGAACGCCCCGGCCACGTCCTCCGGCCGGCCGAGGCGGCCGAGCGGCACCCCGGCCACAATCTCCTGCCGCCGCGCCTCCGTCATCAGGCCGCCGGTGATGTCGGTGTCGATCATGCCGGGGGCGACGCAGTTCACGCGGATGCCGTCGGGGCGAGCTCGCGCGCCATGTTCTTCGCCAGCCCCATCACGCCCGCCTTCGACGCGGCGTAGTGCGGGCCGCCGAAGATGCCGCCGCCGCGCTGCCCGGCCACGGAGGCGGTGCAGGCGATGGCGCCGTTGCGGCGCGCGCGCATGTGCGGGATCACCGCCTGGCTGAGCTGCAGCACGCCGCGCAGGTTGACCTCCATCACCTCATCCCAGTGCTTCCGCTCGATCTCCATGGTCGTCAGCTTCTGGCTGATGCCGGCATTGTTGATCAGCACGTCGACCCGGCCGAGCTGTGCCAGCGTGGCGGCAATCGCGGCCGCGCAGTCGGACTGGCGGCGGACGTCGCAGGCGAGGCCGATATGCGCGCCGCCCATCGACCGCGCCGCCTCGGCCGCGGCCGCCGCGTCGAGATCGAGGATCGCGACGCGCGCCCCGTGTGCCGCGAACAGGCGGGCGGTCGCGAGGCCGATGCCCCGCTTGCCGGCGGCGCCGGAGATCACGGCGACCTTGTCCTTGAGCAGCATGGCTTCCTCCCCGGCGCGGAGCGTTGCCGCGCGACGCCCGGTCATAGCGCGGCCGGCCTGCCGCTTCCCACGCATTTGGCGGCGCGGGGTGACTTGCATCGTGCAAGCGAGCGTCCTATACTAGCGTGATGATAGCGACCCCCGGGGGCCCGCCATGCGCCGCAAGAGCTTCGCCGACGCTACCTGCCCGATCGCCCGCAGCCTGGAGCGGGTGGGCGAGTGGTGGAGCATCCTGATCCTGCGCGACGCCTTCCACGGCGCGACGCGCTTCGAGCAGTTCCAGAAGAACCTCGACATCGCCCCCAACATGCTGACGCGGCGCCTCAATGCGCTGGTGGAGGCGGGGCTGATGGAGCGCCGCCGCTACAGCGAGCGGCCGCCGCGCGACGAATACGTGCTGACCGAACGCGGCCGCGATTTCCGGCCCGTGCTGTGGTCGCTGCTGGCCTGGGGCAACCGCCATTTCGCCCCCGAAGGGCCGAGCGTCGTGCTGGTGGACGCCGCGAGCGGCGCGGTCGCGGACCCCGTGCTGGTCGATCGGGTCAGCGGCCGGCCGATGACCGCGCCGACCTTCCGCAGCGCCGCCGGCCCCGCCGCCGACGAGCGGACCCGGCGTCGGCACGGCGCCGCCCGCCGGAGCTGCGCATGTCTAGCGGCACGCTGGCGCGCGACACCGTTGCCGCCCCGCGCGCGGATCGGCCGGCGCGGCGTCCGCCGCGCTCGCGCTCGCCGCCGCGGCCGTCGCCGTCGCCGCCGGCGGCGCGTGGTTCGGCCACACTGGTGGACCGTCGGCCGCTTCATCGAAACCACCGACGATGCCTATGTCGGCGGCAACATCACCCCGCTCGCCCCGCACGTGCCGGGCTTCGTGCAGCAGGTGCTGGTGACGCGACAATCAGCGCGTGCAGGCCGGGCAACTGCTGATCCGGCTCGACCCGCGCGACTACCACGCCGCCCTCGACCACGCGCAGGCGAACCTGCATGCGCGGGAGGCGGCGCTGGCGGGGCTGCGGGCGCAGGCCGTGCTGCAACAGGCGGCGGTCCGCCAGCAGCAGGCGGAGCTTGCCGCGCGAAGTCGGCCGAGGCCGGATTCACCGCCATCGATGCCGACCGCTATCGCAGCCTGGCGCGCAGCCAGGCCGCCTCGCGGCAGGATGCGCAGCGCAGCACGGCGCGCGACAACGAGGCCCAGGCGGCGGTCGCCGCGACCGCCGCGGCGCTGGATGCCGCGCGCGCGCAGCTGCAGGTGCTGGCGGCGCGCATTGCCGAGGCCGAGGCCGATCTGGCGGGCGCGCGTTCCGACCTGCGCGATCGCCGAACTCAATCTCGGCTACACCGAGATCCGCGCGCCGATCGACGGGTATGTCGGCAACCGGGCGGCGCAGATCGGCGCCTATGTCACCGCCGGCACCTACCTGATCACCGTGATTCCCGCCCACGGCCTCTGGGTCGATGCGAATTTCAAGGAGGATCAGCTCGGCGCCATGGTCGCGGGCGAGCCGGCGACGGTGTACGCCGATGTCATGCCGGACCACGCGCTGCACGGCCACGTGGCCAGCCTCTCGCCCGGCACCGGCGCGGTGTTCAGCGTGATCCCGCCGGAGAACGCCACCGGCAACTTCACCAAGATCGTGCAGCGCGTGCCGGTGCGCGTCGTGCTCGACGCCGGCGACGCCGCGCTGGCCATGCTGCGCCCCGGCCTGTCGACCACCGTCACGCGTCGATACGCGGAACGGCCGCGCGATGAGCGGCGCCGCACCGCGCCCGGCGGCCCTGCTGCCGTTCGTGGTGATGTGCGCCGGCATGTTCATCGCCTTGCTCGACATCCAGATCGTCGCGTCGTCGCTGCAGGACATCGGCGGCGGGCTGTCGGCGGCGCAGGATCAGATCAGCTGGGTGCAGACCGCGTACCTGATCGCGGAGATCATCATGATCCCGCTGTCCGGCTGGCTGACGCGGGTATTCTCGACGCGCTGGCTGTTCACGATCTCCGCCGCCGGCTTCACCGCCGCCAGCCTGCTGTGCGGGCTGGCCTGGAACATCCAGAGCATGATCGTCTTCCGCGCGCTGCAGGGCCTGCTCGGCGCATCGATGATCCCGACCGTGTTCACCTCTTCCTTCCACTTCTTCCAGGGACCCCGGCGCGTCTACTCGGCGGCGGTGATCGGCACGATCGCCTCGATCGCGCCGACGCTCGGCCCGGTGATCGGCGGCTGGATCACCGATACGTTCGACTGGCGCTGGCTGTTCTACATCAACCTGGCACCGGGCATCGCGATCAGCGTGCTGGTGCCGCTGCTGGTGCGGATCGACAAGGCAGACCTCTCGCTGCTGCGGGGCGCGGATTACCTTGGCATCGTGCTGCTCGCGGTCGCACTCGGCCTGCTCGAATACGTGCTGGAGGACGGCACGCGCTGGAACTGGTTCGACGATTCCACGATCCGCCTCTGCGCCTGGATCGCCGGCGCGGCCGGCGCGCTGTTCGTGTTCCGCAGCCTGACCTACGCGAACCCGGTGGTCGATCTGCGCGCGCTCAGCAACCGCAACTTCACCCTCGGCTGCGTGCTGTCCTTCGTCACCGGCGTCGGCATGTTCACCACGATCTATCTCACCCCGCTGTTCCTCGGCTATGTGCGCGGGTTCAGCGCGTGGCAGATCGGGATTGCGGTGTTTTCCACCGGAGCGGCGTCGCTGGTCGGCACGCCGGTCTACATCCTGTATGCGCGCCGCTTCGACGGCCGCTGGCTGATGATGTTCGGGCTCGCCTGCTTCGGGTTCGCGATGTGGAGCTTCAGCTTCATCACCCATGACTGGGGCGGGGCGGAGCTGCTGGTGCCGCAGGTGCTGCGCGGCTTCCCGCAGGTGTTCGCAGTCGCGCCCAGCGTGATGCTCGGCCTCGGCAGCCTGCCGCCGGAGCGGCTGAAATACGCCAGCGGGCTGTTCAACATGATGCGCAACCTGGGCGGCGCGGTCGGCATCGCGGTCAGCGCCTCGATCATCAACGACCGCACCAACCTGCATTTCGCGCTGATCGCGTCGCACCTGACCGCAGCCAACGGCGCGATGGAGCGGGCGCTGCACACGTTCGCCGCCCGCTACGGCGCGCTGCCCGCCAGCCCGGGCGCGGGGGAGGATGCGGCGCTGAAGCAGCTCTGGCATCTCGCCTATCGCGAAGCCTCCACGCTTGCCTTCGCCGATGCGTTCCGTGCCATCATGCTCGCCTTCGTTGTGGCGACGCTGCTGGTGCCGCTGATGCGCAAGGTGGCGACCGCGCAGGCCGCGCAGGCGACGCGCAGCAGCGGGCATTGAGGGAATTGCGCATATGGACACGATGACTCCGCCGCTACGGCAGCGCACCGTCGCCTGGTCGGATCCGGCCGCGACCGCCGAGGCCGCGCGCGGCATGGCCGGCCTCGCGTTCCTGCAGGCGGTCCGCGACGATGCGCTGCCGCCGCCGCCGGTGGCCGTGCTGCTCGGCATCGAGCTGGCAGCGGTCGAGGCCGGCCGCGTGGTCATGCGGCTCGCTCCAGGCGAACATCTCTACAACCCGATCGGTTCCGTGCATGGCGGCATGATCGCGACATTGCTGGACAGCGTCATGGGCTGCGCCGTGCACTCGACACTGCCCCGGGGGCGCTTCTATACGACGCTGGAGATCAAGGTGAATTTCGTGCGCGCATTGACCGAGGCGGCCGGCGTCGTGAGCGGCGAGGGCTGCGTGGTCCAGGCGGGACGGCAGGTGGCGCTGGCCGAAGGGCGGCTCACCGGTGCCGACGGGCGGCTCTACGCAACCGCGAGCACGACGTGTCTGGTGTTCGACCTGCCGGCGGGCGGGCGGGAAACGAGCGGAGCGAATCATGGCTGAGGCTGGGGCGGCGATGCGGGTTCTGGTGATCGGGGCCGGTGCGCTGGGTGGCTATTTCGGCGGACGCCTGCTGGCGGCGGGTCGCGACACGACCTTCCTCGTCCGTCCCGGCCGCGCGGCGCAACTCGCCCGCGACGGGCTCGTCATCAAAAGCCGGTTTGGCGACTTGCAACTCGCCGCGCCGCCGCAGGTGCTCGCCAAGGATTTGCGCGGGCCGTACAACCTGATCCTGCTGAGCTGCAAGGCGTACGACCTCGACGCGGCGATGGCGGATTTCGCGCCCGCCGTCGGCCCGCAGACGGCGATCCTGCCGCTGCTGAACGGCATGCTGCATCTGGACGCGCTCGACGCGCGGTTCGGCGCCGGGCGCGTTCTGGGCGGACAAAGCGTGATCGGCGCGACGCTCGACGCGGACGGCACCATCATTCACCTCAACGACCTCCATCTGATCGGCTTCGGCGAGCGCGACGGGACCCGCTCGGCGCGGGTCGCGGCGATCGCGGCGCTGATGCAGGACGCCGGCTTCGCGAGCCAGGCCAGCGAGACGATCCTGCGTGACATGTGGGAGAAGTTCGTGTTCCTCGCCAGCGTCGCGGGCATGACGAGTGTCATGCGGGCGCCGGTCGGCGACATCGTCGCGGCCGGCGGCAGCGACCTGGCGGTGATGCTGGCGGAGTCGTGCCGGCGCGTCGCGGTCGCGGCCGGTTACCCGCCGCGCGATGAACACTTCAATTTCGTGAAGACCGTGCTGACCACACCCGGCTCGCCGGCGACCGCCTCGATGATGCGCGATATCGAGCGCGGCGGCGCGATCGAGGCGGACCATATCGTGGGCGACATGCTCCGCCGGCACGATGCGCTGGCCGGCGCCGACGGGACGCTGCTGCGCACGGTCTACGTCCACCTGAAAGCCTACGAGGCGCGGCGCGCGCGGGAGCGGGCGCAATGAGCGGGCATGTCCGTCGCGTTCCCGACGCGACGCATCCGATCACGATCGCGCGCAACCCCAACCGCGTGGTCATCACCGTCGCCGGCCGCGTCGTCGCCGACACGCTCGAGGCGCTGACGCTGCGGGAGGCCAACTATCCGCCGGTGCAGTACGTGCCGCGCAAGGACGTGGACATGCGCCTGCTCGAGCGGACCGACCATGCCACGTACTGCCCTACAAGGGGGACTGCGCCTATTTCAGCATTCCGTTGGGCGGCGAGCGCGCGGCCAATGCGGTCTGGACCTATGAGCAACCATACGACGCCGTGATGCCGATCAGGGAGCACCTAGCTTTCTATCCCCACCGCATCGACGCGATCGAGGAACGCCCCATCTAGCCCGTCGTCCGCCTGTTAACCCGTGTGACGCTTGAGAAAATCTAGCGTCGTCGCGTTGAACTCGCTTACGCTCTCGTAAATCGGGGCGTGCGAGCAGGCCTCGAACACCGCGAGTTCGCTGCCTTTGATGCCGCTCGTCAGCGGCTGCGCGAAGCGCGTTGATGTCACGAGGTCGTGACGGCCGAACGTGATCTGGGTGGGCGCCTTGATGCGCGCGAGCTGCGCCAGGGCATCATGCCCGATCACCGCGTTGGACTGGGCGATGAATGCGTCGAGCGGCTGCGGCGGCCGGCCGCGCACGAAGGCCGCAAGCTGCTCGATGTAGTCCGGCTTGGCGGCATACAGCTCGGGCGTGAAACACCAGGGGAAAATCCCCTGGATCACCATCTCCGTCACACTCCCAAGCCCCTTGGCGATGGTCTGCCAGCCCTCAACCACGGCTTTGAGGAACGGATCGGTCTTCGTCCAGGCGCTGTGCAGGGAAAGCGACTTAACGCGCCCCGGATGTTTCGCAGCGAGCCAGAGTCCTGTCGCGGCACCGAGCGAAAGGCCGCTCACGTGCGCGCGCGCGACGCCGATCGCGTGCATGAAGGCGGCGAGGTCGTCGGCGAACAGTTCCGTCGAATACGGCCCGGGCGGCTTGTCGCTTGCCCCGGCCCCGCGCGGGTCGACGGAGATGCAGGTGAAGTGCTTCGCGTACTCCGCGACCTGGAAGGCGTAGCACGCGTTGTCGGCGGCCAGATAGGGGATCAGAACGAGCGGCTCTCCCGTTCCCTGCTGCTCGTAGTTGATGGAGATGCCGTTGGCCATGACTTTAGACATCAGAACGTCTCCCTCCGAGGCGCCTCTTTCCTTAGGCTTTGCTCGCCAGTGTAATGCCGACGAGCGTTCCGGTCAAAGCGGGTCGCCCCGCCGCGTGGCCTCGGAGTCCAGCCCAACTGCAGGCGCGAAGCGCTCGAAACCAAGTTGCCTACCGGACAGGAATGCGCGAGCGTCGGAGCGCAAGCGGGAGGCGGCCTGCGCCGCACGGTGTTGCGCCGGACTGGTCCACCTTGGGGGACAACCTCATATGCGCTGTTACGATCCGATCGAGACGGCTTCGCGCGATGAGCTGACGGCGCTGCAAGTGCAGCGGCTGCGCTGGACCCTCGCCCACGCCTACGCCCACGTGCCCCACTACCGCGCCGCCTTCGACGCGGCCGGCGTGCACCCGGACGATCTTCGCGAACTCGCCGACCTTGCCCGCTTTCCCTTCACCGTGAAGCAGGAGCTGCGTGCGGCGTTCCCGTTCGGCATGTTCGCGGTGCCGCGCGAGCAGATCCGGCGCCTGCACGTCTCCTCCGGCACCACCGGCGCGGCGACCGTCGCCGGCTATACCGCGGAGGATCTGCGCACATGGCGTGCGCTGATGGCGCGGACCCTGTTCGCCGCCGGCGGGCAGCCACGCATGCTGGTGCACAACGCCTATGGCTACGGGCTGTTCACCGGCGGCCTCGGCATGCATGCCGGCGCCGAGCAGCTCGGGTGCGCCGTCGTCCCGGTCTCCGGCGGCATGACGGAGCGGCAGGCGCAGCTCATCCTCGACCTGCGCCCCGACATGCTGCTGGCGACGCCGAGCTACGCGCTGGTGATCATGGACGCGCTGCATGCGCGGGGCTGCCGGGCGGCCGACATCTCGCTGCGCGTCGGCCTGTTCGGCGCGGAGCCGTGGAGCGAGCAGATGCGCCGCGGAGCTGGAAGAGGGGCTCGGCATCGACGCGATCGACAATTACGGCCTCTCCGAAGTGATCGGCCCGGGCGTGGCCGGCGAGTGCATCGAGAGCAAGGACGGAATGCACGTCTGGGAGGATCACTTCTACCCGGAGATCATCGACCCCGATACCGGCGCGGCGCTGCCGGAGGGGGCGTTCGGCGAGCTCGTGTTCACCTCGCTCACCAAGCAGGCGATGCCGGTCATTCGCTACCGCACGCGCGACCTCTCGCGGCTGCTGCCGGGGACCGCGCGCACGATGCGGCGGATGGAAAAAGTCACCGGCCGCTCCGACGACATGATCGTGCTGCGCGGCGTCAACGTCTTTCCGAGCCAGATCGAGACGCTGATCCTGGACGATGCCCGCCTCGCGCCGCACTACGTGCTGGAGCTGCGGCGCGAGGCGCGGCTCGACAGCATGACGGTGCGCGTGGAGCGCCGCCCCGACGCCGAGGGCGGCGACGATCCGGCCGCCGCACTGGCGCAGCGCGTGAAGACCGTGCTCGGCGTGACCGTCGCCGTCGCCGTCGTCGCGCCCGGCAGCGTCGAGCGGTCGGTGGGAAAGGCGAAGCGCATTCGCGATCTGCGGGAGGTCACGGCATGAACACGGCTGACGCACTATCGCTCACCGGCGCGTTCGAGGCGGATGCCGACGCATGCGGGCGTGAGTGGGCGACGGCCGCCGCCGCACTCGCCCGGCTGCCGGCGAAGCCGCAGCGCGACGCCGCGCAGGCGGCGGAGGCGGCGGCGCTGCTCGCGAATGCCCGCGCCCTGCGCGAGCGGTTTCTGCGCGCGCATGCGGCGGCGCTCTACGACCGGCTGACCGACGGCATGACGCGCTCGCTGCGCGTTGACGACCTCGCCTACGCGGCGGCCGCGCTGGTGCCCGGCCTCGCGCCCACGCGCGCGCAGGTCGCCGCGGAGTCCGCCTGCGTGCAGAAGGACAAGGACGGCGCGGAGGTCGACCAGGGCCTGCTGCTCGCGCATGTGCTCGAGCATGCCCGCGGCCGGGCGGCATCTGTGCCACGCCATGCTGCTGCCGCGGCCGGAGAGCGCCGAACACCTGGCGCGACTGCGGCGCGACGGCACGCTGCAACTGCCGACCGCGGAGCTGCGGCGCGAGGGACGTGCGATCGTCCTGGAGGCGCGCAACCCGCGCTTCCTCAATGCCGAGGACGAGACCACGCTCGACGATTTCGAGATCGCCGTCGATCTGGCGATCATGGACGAGGCGACGCAGATCGCGGTGCTGCGCGGCGGGACGGTCGAGCATCCGAAATACGCCGGCCGCCGCATCTTTTCCGCCGGCATCAATCTCACCCATCTCTATCACGGCGCGATCTCCTTCCTGTGGTACATCCGCCGCGACATGGGACCGCTGAGCAAGATGTTTCGGGGCCTCGCGGCACCCGGGCTTCCCGCTGACGATGCGCGCGCGTTCACGCGGGAGAAGCCCTGGATCGCGGCGGTCGACGGCTTCGCGATCGGCGGCGGCTGCCAGATCCTGCTCGTCATGGACTACGTTCTCGCCGCGCGCGGCGCGTTCATGACGCTGCCGGCGCGCAAGGAGGGCATCATCCCGGGCGCCGCCAACTTGCGCCTGCCGCGCTTCTGCGGCGAACGGATCACGCGCCAGCTGATCTCGAAAGGCCGCGGCCTGGACTGCGACTCTCCCGAGGGGCTGATGATCTGCGACGAGATCGCGGCACCCGACGCCATGGACGAAGCACTCGCGCGGCTCGTCGAGGAACTGACGACATCCGGTGCTGTGAGCCTGGTGGGCAACCGGCGTGCGATGCGCGTCGGGCTGGAGCCGCTCGACCTGTTCCGCGAATACATGGCGGTCTATGCACGCGAGCAGGCGATCTGCCACTTCAGCCCGCAACTCATCGCCAACCTGGAGGCGAACTGGCGCGCGGCGGAGCGACGCGCCTGACACGCCGCCGCGCTGGACACTGCGGAGATCGGCGCGGCAGAATGCCGGGTGCTGGCGCGGGGGGACTCGCAATGGATGCGAAGTCGAAAGGCCGGCCCGGTCCCACGGGGATCAGGCGGCGGAGGTGGTCGCCGGCTGCCCGCTTCGCACGCGGCGGCGCGGTCGCGGCATCGCTCGGCCTCGCGGCGTGCCAGCCGGCCGTGCTCGATCCGCAGGGCGTCGTCGGGATCGCCGAGAAGACGATCCTGATCGACTCGCTCGCCATCATGCTGGCGATCGTGGTGCCGACGATCGTCGCGACCTTCGCCTTCGCCTGGTGGTTCCGCGCCTCGAACACAAGCGCGCGACTACCTGCCGGACTGGGCCTATTCCGGCCGCATCGAGCTGATCGTCTGGGCGATCCCGCTGCTGGTGATCATGCTTCTCGGCGGCGTGGCCTGGATCGGATCGCATCGAGCTCGATCCCGGCGAAGCCGCTGGCGTCGAAGCGCGCCGCCGCTCGAGGTCCAGGTCGTCTCGCTCGACTGGAAGTGGCTGTTCATCTACCCGAACGCAGGGCGTCGCGAGCGTCAACCAGCTCGTCGTGCCCGCCGGCGTGCCGCATGCATTTCTCGCTCACCTCGGCGAGCGTGATGAACGCGTTCTTCATCCCGCAGCTCGGCAGCATGATCTACACGATGAACGGCATGACGACGCAGCTGAACCTGCAGGCCGACACGCCGGGCACGTTCCGCGGCCTGTCGAGCCACTTCAGCGGCGACGGCTTCTCCGGACATGCATTTCGAGGTGCGCGCGGTGCCGGCCGAGCAGTTCGCCGCCTGGGTCGAGGCGACGCGCAGCGCGCGGCCCGACGCTCGATGCCGCGAGCTACACCGACGCTCGCGAAGCAGAGCCTGAACGTCAGCCCGTTCACCTTCCGCGCGGCCGATCCCGGGCTGTTCCAGCAGATCGTCACGCAGACACTGCCGCCGGGACCTGGGCCGCAGACCGGGCGGCCGAACCCGACCGTGTCGCCGCGGACGGAGGACTAGCATGTTGGGCAAGCTGACCTGGGCGGCGATCCCGTTCGACCAGCCGATCCCGCTGGTCGCCTCGGCGCGTGGTCGGCGCTGGCGATCATCGGCCGTGCTCGCCTGGGTCATCGCTGAAGGGCTGGCTGCCCTATCTCTGGCGCGAGTGGATCACCAGCGTCGACCACAAGCGCATCGGCATCATGTACATCGCTGCTCGCGCTGGTGATGCTGCTGCGCGGCTTCGCCGACGCGATCATGATGCGCTCGCAGCAGGCGCTCGCCTTCCGATCGCGCGGGCTACCTGCCGCCCGAGCACTACGACCAGATCTTCTCGGCGCACGGCACGATCATGATCTTCTTCGTCGCGATGCCGTTCGTGATCGGGCTGATGAACTTCGTCGTGCCGCTGCAGCTCGGCGTCCGCGACGTCGCCTTCCCGACGCTCAACTCGGTCAGCTTCTGGCTGACCGCCACCGGCGCGCTGCTGGTCAACATCTCGCTGGTCGTCGGCGAGTTCGCGCGCACCGGCTGGCTGCCCTATCCGCCGCTGTCGGAGCTCGACCTACTCGCCCGGCGTCGGCGTCGACTACTACCTGTGGGCGCTGCAGATCTCCGGCGTCGGCACGCTGCTGACCGGCATCAACTTCGTCACCACCGTGCTGAAGCTGCGCGCGCCCGGCATGACCTACATGCGCATGCCGATGTTCTGCTGGACCACGCTCGCCTCCAACCTGCTGATCGTCGCCGCCTTCCCGATCCTGACCGCGACGCTGGCGATGCTGCTGCTCGACCGCTACCTCGGCTTCCACTTCTTCACCAACGAGGCCGGCGGCAACGCGATGATGTTCATGAACCTGATCTGGGCGTGGGGCCACCCGGAGGTCTACATCCTGATCCTGCCGGCCTTCGGCATCTTCTCCGAGGTGGTCTCGACCTTCTCCGGCAAGCCGCTGTTCGGCTACCGCTCGATGGTGATGGCGACGATGGCGATCTGCATCCTCTCCTTCATGGTCTGGCTGCACCACTTCTTCACCATGGGCGCCGGCGCCGACGTCAACGCGATCTTCGGCATCGCCACGATGATCATCGCGGTGCCGACCGGCGTGAAGATCTTCAACTGGCTGTTCACGATGTACGGCGGCCGCGTGCGTCTTCGCGACGCCGATGCTGTGGTCGCTCGGCTTCATGGTCACCTTCGTCATCGGCGGCATGACCGGCGTGCTGCTGGCGGTGCCGCCGGCCGACTTCGTGCTGCACAACAGCCTGTTCCTGGTCGCGCACTTCCACAACGTCATCATCGGCGGCGTGCTGTTCGGCGCGTTCGCCGGCTACACCTACTGGTTCCCGAAGGCGTTCGGCTTCCGGCTGCACGAGGGCCTGGGCAAGGCGGCGTTCTGGTGCTGGCTCGTCGGCTTCTACGTCGCCTTCATGCCGCTCTACGTGCTCGGCCTCATGGGCATGACGCGGCGCATGCAGCACTACGACGTGCCCGACTGGCAGCCGTGGCTGCTGGTCGCGGCGGCGCGGCGCGGCTGGTCATCCTGCGTCGGCATCGTGCTGCAGATCGTGCAGCTCGTCGTCAGCATCCGCCAGCGCGAGGCGCTGCGCGACGTGACCGGCGATCCGTGGGACGGCCGCTCGCTGGAATGGGCGACGCCCTCGCCGCCGCCGGCCTTCAACTTCGCGGTGCTGCCCGACGTCGAGGGCGAGGACGCCTACTGGGGCATCAAGCAGCGCGCGATCGCAGCAGGCGCGGCTTGGCGACGAGCCCGACTACACGGACATCGAGATGCCGCGCAACAGCCCGACCGGCTTCATCTGCGCCTTCTTCGCGACCATCATGGGCTTCGCGCTGATCTGGCACATCTGGTGGCTGGTCGGCGCTGGCCGTCGTCGGCGCCTACGCGACCTTCGTCGTCTTCGCCTGGCGCGACGAGCACGAGGAGATCGATTCCCGCCGACGAGGTCGCGCGCATCGACCGGGCCAACCGCAGCGCCCGCGCGGCAGGCGCTCGCCGACGCTGCAGGCCGCGTCATGAGCGCCGCTGCAGGCGACGCCGGGCGCGACGATCCGACCGGCGTCGGCACGGGCGCGGGCGGCGGCGACGCCGCGGCGCCACGCGGAGCCGGCGCGGCCGACGTCCAAGCGCATCGTCGTCGGCTACGGCTTCTGGATCTTCCTGCTCAGCGACATCATCATGTTCTCCGCGCTTCTTCGCGACCTACGCGGTGCTGGTCGGCGCGACCGCCGGCGGCCCGAGCGGCCGGGAGCTGTTCGACCTGCGCAACGTCGCCGTCGAGACGGCGTGCCTGCTGCTCTCGAGCTTCACCTGCGGCCTCGCCAGCATCGGCGCGCAGGCGGCGCAGCGGGTCCTGGTTCTATGGCGCGATGGCGGCGACCTTCGTCCTCGGCGCGGCCGTTCCTGGCGCTCGAGGTGCACGAGTTCGCCGGCATGGTCGCGCAGCGGCGCCGGCCCGACGCGCAGCGCGTTCCTGTCGGCATTCTTCGCGCTGGTCGGCTGCCACGGCCTGCACGTCACCGCCGGCCTGCTGTGGCTGCTGACGATGATGGCGCAGGTGTTCGCCAAGGGCTACCGCGCCGACATCCTGCGCCGGATGCTCTGCTTCAGCCTGTTCTGGCACGCCCTCGACATCATCTGGGTGGCGCTGTTCACCGTGGTCTATCTGATGGGAGTGGCACGCAATGAGCCACGCCGAGCCGACGAATGCCCACGGCGACATCGCGCCGGGCGACGAGCGCTCGGCGCGCGCCGAGACCGCGAGGGGATCGCGCAGCTACCTGGTCGGCCTCGGGCTCGCGACGCTGCTGACCGTCGTCGTCGTTCTTCGTCGCCGGCACCACGCTGGTCTGGCAGCCGAGCATTCCGGTCGCGCTGGTCGGTGCTCGCGATCGCGCAGATGGGCGTGCACCTGGTGTTCTTCCTCCACATCACCACCGGCCCCGACAACACCAACAACGTCATGGCGCTGGCCTTCGGCGTGCTGATCGTGCTGCTGCTGCATCGCCGGCTCGCTCTGGATCATGGCGCACCTGAACCACAACATGATGCCGATGGATCAGATCATGCAGATGCAGCGCTGATGGCGAGCGGCGCGCATCGCGAAACCGGCTTGACCGTCATCGCGCGTGCCGAACACACTTCATCGTGACTTGCGGCGCCGGTGCCGCGCGGTTCGACCGTGCGCCCGCTGCGCGCTTGTCCGCGCCGGGGCTGGAGAGGAGGCGTCATGAAGTGCCGGGCCTTCACGTTCGCGGCCGGTGCGCTGGCACTCGCCCTGCTGGCTGCCGGCGCCGCCGTGGCCGAGCAGCCGCAGCCGCCCCGGATGCCCGGGCTGCCGCTGGTGCTGCTGCCCGACAAGCCGCAGCTTGAGCCGAAGGCGCTGGCGATCCTCAAGGCCGCGAGCGACCGGCTCGCCGCCGCGCACAGCATGACGTTCACCGCGATCGCGACCTACGAAAGCCCGGCGCGGACGCTGCAGCCGCTCGCCTACACCACGCTCTCCGACGTGGCATTGCAGCGGCCGGACAAGCTGCGCGTCATCACGCCCGCCGATGGGCCGCCGAGCCAGTTCTACTTTGATGGCAAGACCATCATGGCCTATTCGCCGGGCCCGGACCTGGTGGCGATCGCCGACGCGCCGCCGACCATCGACGCCATGCTGAAATTCGCGTACGCGAAGGCCGCGATCTCCTTTCCCTTCGACGACGTCATCGTCGCCGACCCGTATGCCGACGTCGCCTCCGGGCTGAAGCTCGCCTTCGTGATCGGGCAGTCCCACGTGGTCGGCGGCACCACCACCGACATGGTGGCCGTCGTCAACGACAATGCGCAGGCGCAGATCTGGATCGGCGCGGAGGACAAGCTGCCGCGCATGGTGCGCGTCACCTACTTCAACGAGCCGGGCAATTTCCGCCACGTCGTCGAATTCTCGAACTGGCGTCTCGATCCCGTCCTGCCGCCCGGTACCTTCACCTCCGCCAGCGCGCTGAAGGCGAAGCACATCAGGTTCGCGAGCCCGGACGAAGCGCCGGCGCCGCACAAGTGACGAGGAGTCGCACGATGTACCGAACGCTCGCGGGCCTGGCCGGGATGCTCGCGGTGGCGCTGCCGCTGCACGCCGCGCACGCCTGGTTCCATGAAGGCTATCGCGGCGGCTCGGTCTCCGGCGGCGGCGGGTCCTGGAGCGCGCATGGCTGGCGCGGCGGCACGGCATCGGGGAGCAACGGCTCCTGGAACGCCACGGGATACCGGGGCGGCACGGCCTCGGGCGGCGGCGGGTCCTGGAACGCCCATGGCGCGGAGGGCGGCACCGCCGCGGGTGGCGGCGGTTCGTGGCACGCGACCGGCGCAAACGGTGCCACGGCCTATGGCTATCACTATCCGGCCAACGGCTACGACTATCACTACGGCGGGAGTTATTACGGTGCTTACCACCCGCCGACCACGGTGAACGTCTACGGCAGCGGCTGCTACAATTGCGGCGGCTGGGCGGCGGGGGCGGCCGCGGCGGGGATGGTGACCGGCGCCGCGATCGGCGCCGCCGCCGCCAGCGCGAACACCGCCGCCGCCACCTCCAACGCCTATGCGGCCGGCGTCGCCGCCGGTGCGGCCGCCGCGGCCCCGCCCTACGTGGCGCCGGTGGTCTACGCGACGCTGCCGACCGGGTGCGTGTACACCCCGGCCGGCGGCGTGAGCTATTACCGCTGCAACGCGATGTGGCTGGAGCCGGCGTTCGGCGCCAACGGCGTCTACTACCGCGCCGTCCCGCCGCCCTGATCCGTAGTCCCCAGCGCGCTCACTGCACCCTCTCCCGCGCGCGGGAGAGGGCCGGGGTGAGGGCCGCGCCTACGCCGCCGCGTCCATCAGGAACACCGCCTTGCCGGTGCTCTGCGTGTCGAACAGCCGATACGCCTCCTCGGCCTGATCGAGCCGCCAGCGCTGGGTGAACAGCGCATCCACGTCGATGCCGCGATCGGCGATGAAGCGCGCGCACTCCGCCTGGCCCACGGTGGAGAACGTCCATGATCCGATCAGCGTCACCTGCCGGCGCAGCATGTCGGCACTCACGTCCAGCGTGACCGTGTCGCCCTCGCCGACGAAGCACGCCTTGCCCCAGGTGCGCACGCACTGCACCGCCTGGCGCCGCGCCGCCGGGGAGGAGGAGGCATCCAGCGAGGCATGCGCGCCGCGCCCGTGCGTCACCGCGCGGATCGCGCCGACCACGTCCGTATCGGTCGCCGGGTTGATCAGCACGTCGGCGCCGAACTCCCGCGCGCGGGCCAGCCGCGCCTCGCTGGTGTCCAGCGCGATCACCCGCGCGCCGAACGCATGCGCAAGCTGCGTCGCGGACAAGCCCACCGGCCCCTGGCCGAAGATCGCGATCGTCTGGTCGGCGGCCAGATCGAGCCGCTTCAGCGCGCCCCAGGCGGTGCCGGTGCCGCAGGAGATCGCGGCGCCGGTGGCGAAGCTCAGTTCATCGGGCAGCGGCACCAGCGTGCGCGCCGGGCAGCGCATGTAGCGCGCATGCGCGCCGTGGCCGGTGACGCCATACACTTCCTCGACGCCCTCGACGCAGAGCTGCATCCAGCCGGTGCTGCAATGCGGGCACACGCCGCAGCCGCGATAATGGTGCTGCATCACGCGCGCGCCGACGCGGGCCTGGTTCTCCGCGACACCCGGCCCGACCGCCGCCACCACGCCGCACGGCTCATGCCCCGCGATCACCGCGCCGGTGGTGCCGAGCCCCAGCGCTTTCGCCGCCGCACCCGGCGGGGACCGATAGAATTTCAGGTCGCTGCCGCACAGGCCGGAGGCCTTGATCTCCAGCACCACCTCGCCTTCGCCGGGCACCGGATCGGGAAACGTTTGCAGTTCGAGCTTGCGGTCGCCGGTGAAGACAACGCCATGCATGGACATTCTCCCCAGATTTTCTGCACCGCGCGCGAGGCGCGGACCCTTATGGCAGGTGACACGCGAAGCGCCGCGTTGACAAGGCCGGGCGCCGCCGCCCCTATGGTCGCGGCGGGTCACCGGCCAGCGCAGCGGGGAGGAAAGGGACGTGGCAGACTATCGGTTTCTGTTGATCCAGGCGCTCCGTCCGCCCGGCGCCCCGGCGCCCGGACCCAAGGAATCGCAGTTGATGAACCATGCCGACGTGGCGCCGTTCCTCGACGGCATCACGTGGGACCTGCATCCCGGCCCCGCCGCGCCGAACGATTTCGGCACCGCCGAGACCCGCGCGGAATTCGCCGAGGTCGGCGTGCGGCGCCAGCCGATCGTGCGCGAGGCTTGCGCGAGCGGCAGATACAACGCCATCGTGCTGCTCGGCGGCGGCGATCCGGGGTTCATCGAGGCGCGCGAGATCGGGCAGGGCTACGGCATTCCCGTCACCTCCTGCGCGCATGCGCAGATGCACGTCGCCAGCATGCTCGCCAACCGCTTCACCGTGCTGGACGTGGCGGAGCTGCACAACATGCGCATGCGCGACGCGGTGGCGCAGTACGGCTTCGCCGATCGCTGCGCCTCCATCCGCAACATGCATTTTCACCTGCCGCGCCCCGAGAACGGCGAGTTGCCGGCGATCGCGGGCGAGGCCGACAAGGCGGCGCGCGGCGAAGCCTCCGCCATGCTGGAGGCGGGCGTGCGCGCGGTGGAGGCGGCGATCGAGGAAGACGGCGCCGAGGCCATCATCATCGGCTGCTCGGCGGCGTATTGGCTGCAGCCCCATCTGCAGCGGCGGTTGAGCGCGAGCGGCTGGCAGATCCCGATCCTGGAAGGCTATCGCTGCGCCATCCTGCAAGCGAAGCTGCTGGTCGATCTCGGCGTCGCGGCCAGCGGCCTCGCCTTCCCGCAGCCGCGCCCGGCGCGGTGGCGGCGGCGGAAGGTGGTCTGACCGGCGCGGCTCCGTCGCGGCGCCCTGAAGTTCTGGCGCCGGCAAGGCGGACTGACGCGCGGTCGATTTGCGATTTTCGGTTCGCGTCCGGTGATCGGATTTGTCTGCGAGGCGCACGATCGGATGGCAAGGCGCGAGGGGGGATTCCATGGAGCAGCCGGAGCTGGTGTTCGACCCGCTGCCGAACGATGCGCTGACGCGGTTTCTGACCGACAACGTGGTCCACATCAATGTCGCGCGGACCGGCCTGAGCGGCTGGCACCCGGTCGGCTATTTTCTGAGGAGTGCCCGCGGCGAATGGGTGGGCGGGCTGACGGGGTATGTCTGGGGCGGCTGGCTGCACGTGACGTTTCTATGGGTGGCGGAATTGATCCGCGGCCAGCGCCAAGGGTCGCGGCTGATGGACGCGGCAGAGGCGTTCGCCGTTGAATGCGGCGCGTTCGCCGCGACGGTGGAGACGTTCAGTTTCCAGGCTCCCGGCTTCTATGCGAAGCGCGGCTACGCCGTGTTCGGGAGTCTCGACGACTATCCGCCCGGGCATACGAAGCTGTTTCTGACCAAGCGGCTTGATGCCGCAGCTGGATAGCGCGCTTTCTGCTCCCGAGGAGATGCTGTTGAATCCCGAGTTCAGGGGAGTTCTGAGCGCTAAGCGCGACTCGCGGCAGCAGCTATAGGCGCGTTACGTCCGTGCCCCCGTGTCCATTCGCCGCGATGCCAAAGTCCCCGTCCGCATACGTTCCATTCAGACGCAGCATTGCGACGGGCGCGGCCCCGTCGAGGACCGTCAACGATCCGTTTTGATACGATGAGGCGGTTGCGCTGACGCCCGCCAATTCAATCGTCTCGCCCTCGGCAAAGTTGACTATCGTCCCGAAGAATTCCCCCGGCTGGTCCAGCTTCAGCGTGCTCGTTGACAGCGGCTCAAATACATAATTCTGCCCGCTGCCCACATACCCCATAAACTCCGCGCTGCCCGACCCGCCCACGAATTCGCCTGTCCCCAATACGGCCGCACCAATCGTGGCTATGCTCCCTGTTGAGATTGTTCCGTCATTCACCAGGGCGTCACTGAACGAACCGCCGATGTAAACACCCTGCAGACCATTCCCGCCGTGAATCTCTCCCTCATTGACAACTACAGCTCCGGAAGACATCGCAATAATGATGGAACCAACGTCCTCGTTATCAAGAGCCAAATCTCCCTGATTCACCAAAATAGCACCTGGGCCCAAATTTATGTCGAGGACCCCGCCCTCAATGCCGCTCGCGCTTATGGTGCCGTCGAAAAGCACTCCTCCACCAATGTTGAAAGTGGAAGTGCCCACCCCATGCGGTGTGACAGGATTGCCGCCGGCTATTATTACATTGCCAATGATGGAGTCCGACACGTCCAACGTCGCGTCTTGGTCGATCGTGGGCGGAATCCAATCGTCGATTATTGTGATGTTGGACGCATCCACGCCGTTGATATGCACTATCCCGCTGGGCAAGTCGGCCGTGTCACCCGGCGTCGGCACTCGCTCGGGCGTCCACTGAAACGGGTCATCCCAAGACCCTGCCCCTCCGTCCCATGTCACCCTCGCCATGCTTCGGCACTCTGGTATCGTTCCCTCTCAGCGTATAACTACGCTCACAACCCGGGTGTTCACGAACCCGCGCGCGTTGGATCATCAGTCGCCGTCGATGCCATGAGCAGGCAGCTCACGGCGCCGCTGCCGAAGACGCGTCGTGGCGGCCGTCGCCGAATACCTGACTTTCCGCGCACGGACAGAACGGTGCCGCTCCGCCTTCCGCCCCGCCGCCCCCGGTGCTATGCCCGCCCGCCGCGCAAAACCCGAACCTTTATGACCGACGACCTGCCGCCCAACCCCGCCCTGCTGCCGCGCCGGCCTGCGCGATCTGCTGCCGCCGGAGGCGGAGACACGAGGCGGCGCTGGTGGCCTCGCTCATGGCGACTGTTCGCGCTGCACGGCTACCAGCGCGTCAAGCCGCCGCTGCTGGAGTTCGAGGACAGCCTGCTCGCCGGCTCCGGCGCCGCGGTCGCCGAGCAGACGTTCCGCCTGATGGACCCGGCCACGCAGCGCATGATGGGCCTGCGCGCCGACATCACGCCGCAGGTCGCGCGCATCGCCACCACGCGGCTCGGCCGCCGCGCCGCGGCCGCTGCGGCTGTCCTATGCCGGCCAGTGCCTGCGCGTGCGCGGCAGCCAGCTCGCGCCGGACCGGCAGGTCGCGCAGGCCGGCATCGAGCTGATCGGCGCCGACAGCCGGCCGCGGATGCCGAGATGGTGCTGGTCGGCGCCGAGGCGCTGGCCGCGGTCGGGCTGACCGGCTCAGCTTCGATCTGACCCTGCCGACGCTGGTGCCGGCGCTGCTGGACGACGGCCGCGGTCCCGCCGGCCGAGCGCGGCCCGCTCGCCCGCGCGCTCGACCGCAAGGATGCCGCCGCGGTCGCCCGCGCATGGCGGCCCGCTCGCGGCGATGCTGACCGACCTGCTGCTCGCCGCCGGGCCGGCGGACCGGGCGCTCGCGGCGCTCGCCGAGGCGGCGCTGCCGCCCGCGGCGGCGCGTGCTGGCCGAGCGGCTGGCGGCGACCGTGGCGGCGATCCGCGCGCCGCGCGCCGGCGCTGCGGCTGACCGTCGATCCGGTGGAGTTCCGCGGCTTCCGCTACGAGACCGGCGTCTCGCTCACGGTCTACGCACCCGGGCGGCACGAGGAACTCGGCCGCGGCGGGCGCTATCATCTGCGGCGAGGCGGAGCCGGCGACCGGCCTGACGCTGTATCCCGATGCGATCCTGCGCGTGCTCGCGCCGCCGTCGCCGCGCGCCAGCGCGTCTATCGTTCCGCTGCGGCGCCGACGCGACGCGCGCCGTGCTGCGGGCGCGAGGCGGCTGCGCCACCGTCGCCGGCGCTCGACGCCGGTCGCCGATCCGCGCGCGGAGGCGCGGCGCCTCGGCGTGCACGCCACATCCTGCGCGAACGGCAAGCCGCGCTAGCCCTGAACCGGAGAGCTGAGCGGATGGCGAATGTCGCCGTGATCGGCGCCCAGTGGGGCGACGAGGGCAAGGGCAAGGTCGTGGACTGGCTGGCCAGCCGCGCCGACATCGTCGTGCGCTTCCAGGGCGGCCACAACGCCGGGCACACGCTGGTGGTCGGCAACCAGACCTACAAGCTCTCGCTGCTGCCGTGCGGGCTGGTGCGCGGCAAGCTCGGCATCATCGGCAACGGCGTGGTGGTCGATCCCGAGGCGCTGCTGGCCGAGATCGAGCGCGTGCAGCGCGCAGGGGCTGCACGGTCACGCCTGGAGACCTTGCGCATCGCCGACAACGCGCCGCTGATCCTGCCGCTGCACCGGCGCTCGACCGGGCGCGCGAGGCGGCGCGCGGCGAGCGGCAAGATCGGCACCACCGGGCGCGGCATCGGCCCGGCCTATGAGGACAAGGTGGCGCGCCGCGCCATCCGCGTCGCCGATCTGGCCGAGCCGGAAACGCTGTCGGACAAGCTCGACGAGCTGCTGCTGCACCACAACACGCTGCTGCGCGGCCTGGGCGCCGAGACGTTCGCGAAGGACGCGCTGCTGGACCAGCTGCTCGCGCTCGCGCCGCGCATCCTGCCGTTCGCCGAGCCGGTGTGGGAGCGGCTGGACGAGCGCGCGGCGCGGCGGCGAGCGCATCCTGTTCGAGGGCGCGCAGGCGGTGATGCTGGACGTCGATCACGGCACCTATCCGTTCGTCACCAGCAGCAACACGGTGGCGGCAACGGCGGCGTCCGGCGCGGGGATGGGGCCGGCGCGCGGTCGGCTTCGTGCTCGGGCATCGCCAAGGCCTACACGCACGCGCGTCGGCGCCGGGCCCGTTTCCGACCGAGCTGCACGGACGCGACCGGCCAGCTGCTGGGCGATCGCGGCCACGAGTTCGGCACCGTCACCGGCCGGCGCCGGCGCTGCGGCTGGTTCGACGCGGCGCTGGTGCGCCAGGCGGTGAAGGTCGGCGGCATCCAGGGCCTGGCGCTGACCAAGCTCGACGTGCTCGACGGGCTGGCGGAACTGAAGATCTGCGCCGGCTACCGCATCGGCGGCGACGACGCTCCGGCACCTGCCGGCCGCGCCCGCGCGCCCAGGCGGCGGCGGAGCCGGTCTACGAGACGCATGGAGGGCTGGCCGGATCGCACGCGCGGCGCGCGCTCGCTGGGCCGATCTGCCGGCGCAGGCGATGAAATACGTCCGGCGGATCGAGGAACTGGTGGAGGCGCCGGTCACGCTGCTCTCCACCAGCCCGGAGCGCGACGACACGATCCTGGTGCGCGACCCGTTCGCCGACTGAATTCTGCCGCCGACTGGGCTTTACCGTCCGTTCACAATCGCCCCCCTAGGCTGGGGGCATGAGCGGATCGCCGTCTGGCCGCGCTGCGGCGCTACCGGCCGCTTCCGCCGCGCCGGCGGAGAGCCTGATCGCCGGGCGGTTCGCGGTCGATCTCGCCCGCCCGCTGGCCGGCGCGGGCGGCGGGCTGCCGGCCTATGCGGCGCTCGACCGGCTTTCCGGGCGCGACGGGCTGATGGCGGTGCTGACCCGGCCGGAGGCACCGCCGCGCGCCGCCGCCCTTGCCGCGTTGACATCCACCGATCCGGGCCTGCTCGCGCCGCTCGGCCATGGCCCGGCGCCGGGGCCCGGCGGGCGGCCCGGCTGGTTCGTCGTCTGCCCGGCGCCGCCGGGCCCGCCGCTGTGGCCGGACGGCACCGCCGGCGTCCGCCCCTGGACCGAGGCCGAGCTGCTCGCCGGGCTGCTGCGCCCGGCGGCGCTGGCGCTCGAGCACCTGCGCGCTCACGGGCTCACCCACCGCGCGATCCGGCCGGGCAACCTGTTTCGGACCCCGGCGGGCGCGGTCGTGCTCGGCTGCGCCTGGGCCGCGCCGCCCGCCCTGATGCAGCCGGCGGCGTTCGAGCCGCCCTATGTCGCCATGTGCCTGCCGGCCGGGCGCGGCGAGGGCAGCATCGCCGACGATGTCTACGCGCTCGGCGTGGTCATGGTCGCCCTGGCGCTCGGCCGGATGCCGTGGGCCGGGCTCGCCGAGGAGGAGGTGATCCGCCGCAAGCTGGAGTTCGGCAGCTTCGCGGCACTGACCCAGGACGCGCGACTGCCCGCCCGGCCTCACCGATCTCGCGCGTGCGATGCTGGCGGAGGAACCGCAGCAGCGTCCGGCGCCGGTGCTGCTCGCCGATCCAGCGGTCGCGCGCACCCGCCGGGTCGCGGCGCGGCAGGCCCATCGCGCGCAGCGGCCGCTGGAACTGCCGGGACTGGTCGCCTGGGATGCACGGATGCTGGCCTACGGGATCGCGCGGGAGCCGCTGGCCGCCGCGCGGCTGATGCGCAAGGGGATCGTCGATCACTGGCTGCGCCGGGGGTTGGAGGACGCGACCCTGGCCGCGCGGATCGAGGAACTGACACGCCGCCGCGCCGCCGAGGGCGCCAACGAGGACGCGCAGGCCGACCGGCTGCTGGCCATGCGCAGCGTCGCTCTGCTCGACCCGCTGGCGCCGCCATGCTGGGGCGGGGTCGCCGTGTGGCCGGACGGCCTCGGCGCCGCGCTCGCCGGCCACGCGACGGAGGCGGATGCGGAGAGCGGCGCCGGCCAGGCGCTCACCGGGCTGGTCGCGGCCGAGGCGCTGTCGGCCTGGGCGGCCGCGCGCGGCGACGCCGATGAGCCGGGGCCGCTGCGCCAGCAGGCCCGGGCCCAGCGTGCATTGCTGGTGCGGCGCGGCTGGGCCGGCGGCCGGCCGCGGCTGCGCTACGAGCTCAACGCCCTGCTCGCCTGTCGCAGTCCCGCCCTCGGCGGGCGGCTGGTGGCCCGCGCGGCCGACCTGCTGCCGACGCTGGAGGCAGCGGCGCAGGCGAAGCAGCTCGGCCCGGCGCCGCTCGATGCCGAGATCGTCGCCTTCCTCGCCGCGCGGCAGGACGCGCGCCAGGAAGGGGAACTCGCCGGCCTCGCCGACGGGATGCCGCCGGAGCGGGCGATCCTCGAACAGGTGCGGGTGCTGGCGAGGTTGCAGGCGCGCACGCATGCCGGCCCGCTGCCGCATCTGGCCGCGGCCCTCGCCGGCGCCGCACGCCCGGCGCTGGAGGCATTCCGCAGCCGCACCCGCCGCATCGCCAAGCAGAAGGCGCTGGAGGAGGCGGCCGGCAGCGGCGACCTCGATGCCCTGCTCGCGGTGCTCGACGATCGGGCGGCGCGGGAGGCGGATGCCGCGGAGCTGCGCGACGCGCTCGCCATCGCCGGGCGGATCGACGGGCAACTCGCCGCCCTCGCGGCGGGCGGGGCGCAGCGCACCGCGGCGGCGCGGGCGCTGGGCCAGGAGGTCGCGGCGGCCGGCGGCATCGCCGCGCTGGCGGTGGCCGCCGTGGCGGCGCTGCTGGCATGAGCGGGCAGGTGAAAGCGCGCGGCCGCGGCTCCGGGCTCTGGCTCGGCGGGCTCGCCTGCGGCGCCGTCATCGCGCTCGCCACCCCGACCGCGGTGCTCGCCGGGCTTCTACTGGCGCCCGCCGGGCTCGCCTGGGTGCTCGACCGCGCCCCGGACCGGCCGACCGCGCGGCCCATGCTGCTCTGCGGCCTCGCGGCGACGGTGCAGCCGATGGTGACGCTCTGGCTCGACCGGGCACGGGATGGAGACGGCGCTGGCGACCGCCGCCGACCTCGCCACGCTCGCCGTCGCCTGGGCGGCGCAGGCGGCCGGCTGGCTGCTGAGCGAACTCGCGCCGTTCGTGGCCGGGCTCGCGATCGAGGCCCGCGCCCGCGCGCGCGGCGCGAAGCTGCGCGCCGAGCGGCGGCGGCTGGAGGAGGAGTGGGGACTGCCGGCCGCCGAGCCGCCCGCGCCCTAGCGCGGCGCCGCGTCGCACGCGCCCGGAGATGGTGCCCTCGCGCGCGTGCTATTCCATCAGTCGTGATGTATCCGCCGCCGCCGGCCCGCTTGCTGCTTGCGCAAACCCGCCGGCATGCTTGACAACAGGTTCGGCGGCGCATCGGCGCCTTCGCTGCGCTGCTGGTGCAGGGCGGACGGGGGAATCCAATGGACGACGCTGCCAATCGGGCCCGATCACTAGGCCCGCCCAAGGCGGCGGGGGGCCGTCGGCTACGGACTGAACTGTGCCATGCAGGCGCGTGCCAAAGGGAGATCTTCAATGCAGCGACCCAGTCGCCATGTGCTTGCGCTCGCCGCCGCCATTGTCGGTGGCATCGTGGCGTTGCCGCCACCGACGGCGGCGGTCGCGGCCGAGTCGTTCCCCGATTTGGCGGCCACGGTGGCCAAGGTCGCACCCGCCGTGGTGGCGATCGAGACGGTCGCCACAACACCCGAGGGCCGGATGTATTTTTCCGGCTCCGGCTTCATCATCGAGCCCTCCGGCATCATCGTAACCAACAAGCACGTGATCAAGGGCGCCGACGAGATCACGGTGAACGTGCCGCATTTTCCGCCGCTCAAGGCGAAGCCGCTCTACGTGAGCGAACGGATCGACCTCGCGCTGCTGAAGGTGAATGCCGGCACGCCGCTGCCGGTGGTCAAGCTCGGCAACAGCGACACGGTGAAGATCGGCGACCGCGTGGCCCTGATCGGCAATCCGCTCGGCATCGGCGAGTCGGTCAGCGAAGGCGTGGTCAGCGCGCTCAACCGCGACATCCGCGAGACGCCGTATGACAACTTCATCCAGACCGACGCCGCGCTGAACCACGGCAACTCCGGCGGCGCGATGATCAACACCGCGGGCCAGGTGATCGGGATCAGCACCGGCCTCTACTCCTCGCCCGGCAACACCGGCTCGATCGGGCTCGGGTTCGCCATGCCGATCAACGATGCGAAGTTCATCATCAACCAGTTCCTGAAGACCGGGAAGGTTCGTGGCGGCTGGGTGGGAGTGGACGCGCAGCGCATGACGCCGCAGCTGGCGGCGGGCTTCGGGCTCAAGGAACCGCTCGGCGCCGTCGTCTCCTATGTCGATCCGAAGGGACCCGCGGCGGGCAAGATCCTGATCGGCGACGTGGTGCTGAAGGTGGGCGACCGCGACGCGAGCGACACGCGCGCGGTGGCACGGCTGATTGCGGAGCAGGTGACCGGGGCCTCGCTGCCCGTCGTCCTGCTGCGTGACGGCGTCGAGCAGACGATCATGCTTCCGGTCGGCGAGATGTACAACGATCCGAAGCGGGCGATGGCGATGCTGGGGCGGATGCCCGAGGGCTCGATGATGTCGGCGACACCGTCCAGCCCTGGCATGACGCTAGCGGCGATCTCCGACGAGCATCGCATGAAGTTCGGGCTGCAGCCGGATCAGACCGGCGTCGTGGTGACGGCGGTGACGCCCAACAGCGCCGCGGCCCAGGAGAAGATCGTGCCGGGTGACGTCATCATCGCGGTGCGCGGGCAGGCGGTGAGCACGCCCGAGGACGTGCAGGCGGCGCTGAAGACCATCGCCGGCCACGACATGCACTACGCCGCGCTGCTGATCCATGCGGCGCGCGGGACGCACTGGGTGACGCTGCCGATTCAGCCCGACCGCTGAAGCGTGGAGGCGCGACCGGGCAAAGACCCGGCGTGGAACGGAGGGGAGGGCCAGATGGTGCGCCGTAGACATTCCGTCGTGCTCGTGGCCGCATGCGCGGCCATGCTCGGGGGCCTGCCGCCGCCGTCGGCGATTGCGGCCGAGCAGGGCCTCGCCGCCGACCTGAGTCCGGCGCTGGCAGCGCAGGTGGCACCGCTGCTGCCGGCGGTGGTCGCGATCCAGACCATCGCGCAGACGCCGAACGGACGGATGTTCTTCTCGGGCTCGGGCTTCATCATCGAGCCCTCCGGCATCATCGTGACCAACAAGCACGTCATCAAGGGCGCCGACGAGATCGCGGTCGACGTGCCGCATTTCGCGCCGCTGAAGGGCACCGTGCTCTATGTAAGCGACCGCATCGACCTCGCGCTGCTGAAGGTGGATGCCGGCACGCCGCTGCCGGTGGTCAAGCTCGGCAACAGCGACACGGTGAAGATCGGCGACCGCGTCATCCTGATCGGCAATCCGCTCGGCGTCGGCGAGTCGGTCAGTCAGGGCGTGGTCAGCGCGCTCAACCGCGATATCCGCGAGACGCCGTACGACAACTTCATCCAGACCGATGCCGCGTTGAACCACGGCAACTCCGGCGGTGCCATGTTCAACATGGCCGGCGAGGTGATCGGCATCACCACCGGCCTCTATTCCTCGCCGGGCAATACCGGCTCGATCGGGCTCGGCTTCGCCATGCCGATCAACGACGCCCATTTCGTCATCGACCAGTATCTGAAGACCGGGCACGTGCATGGCGGCTGGGTGGGCGTGGACGCGCAGGCGCTGACGCCCGACCTGGCCAAGGCGTTCGGCGTGCAAGACGTGCGCGGCGCCATCGTGACCTTCGTGGACGCGAAGGGCCCCGCTGCCGACAAGGTGCGCGTTGGCGACATCATCCTGCGCGTCGGCCCGCAGGATGCGTCCGACATGCGCGCCGTGGCACGGCTGATCGCGAGCCGGTCAAGCGGCACGATGCTGCCCGTGGTGCTGGTGCGGGACGGGGTGGAGCGGACGGTGGACGTTCCCGTGGCCGAGCTCTGGGACGACCCGAAGCGCGCCATGGCCTCGATGGGGCGGATGCGCGACGACGGCATGGCCATGGCCACGCCCGGCAATCCAGGCATGACCTTCGCCGAGATGAGCGAGGCGGTGCGCGCCCGGTTCGGCCTTTCCGCCGAGGTGAAGGGCGTGGTGGTCACCGCCGTGACGCCGAAGAGCGCCGCATCACTCGCGAACATCGCGCCCGGCGACGTGATCGAACGCGTCCGCGACGTGCCGGTGAGCACGCCGCACGAGTTGCTGCTGCTGCTGGATGCGACCGCGCACGAGCGGCGGCACTTCGCCGCACTGCTGATCCTGGCCCAGAAGGGACGACGCTGGGTGCCGTTCCCGATCGAGCCGGATCACTGAACGCCGGCGCCACCGCTACGCAGTCGAGCGCTGCGCTTTGACCGCACCGGGCAGCATTCGCGGCGCGAACAGCTCCGTCAGCACGGGGCCGAGAATCGATGTTGCCAGCATCAGCACGAGCACGGCGTTTAGCATCGTGCCGTCGAGCAGCCGCGCCCCCGCCGCGTTGCGCGTGTCGTAGGCGACGAGCGTCGCGGCGAGCGTCGCGGCGACCTGGGGCAGGGTGAGCGCCCACATCGTCAGCCGCGCCGCCGGCGGGTAGCTGAAGGCGCGACCCATGACGGCCGCGGCGATCCATTTTCCCGCCAGGAGGGCGGCAACGATGCCGCTGACCAGCGGGAGGTTGGTCACGACGGTCCGCCCGAACGTCACCGGGTTGATGAGAAACCCGGTCACGAGGAAGAAGCTGGGGATGAACAGCGCCTTGCCGAGGAACTCCAGCTTGGCCTTGGCCGGATGGTCCTGCGCGGCGGCGTTGACGGCGAGCCCGGCCAGGAACGCACCGACGATGCCGGGCAGGTTGATGCGATCCGCGATCACGCCGGCCACCGCCATGATGCCGAGCATCACGACGAAGAAAGCCTCCTCGTTGCCCTGCACCTTGCGCAGCAGATAGGCGCCGACGCGGCTGACCCCGACCAGGATCAGGGGCACGAAGATCGCGATCTCGATGATCTGGATTGCAATTCCCGACAGTGAGAAGCCGGTCGTGTAGGTGGAGACGCAGATTGCGAACACGATCAGCGACAGCGTGTCCGACACGACGGTCGCGCCGATCGCGACGATGATCGGCTCGAGACGGACGGCACCGAGGCGGATGACGATCGAGAGACCGAGCAACGTGTGCGACGCGAGCAGCGAGCCGATGACGATCGCGGGGATCGTGGCGTAGCCGAACGCGAGCGCGTAGAGCGTGCCGAGCAGCAGCGGCGCGGCGGTGGTGACGACGCCGAAGCTCATCGAACGGCGCTGCGCCCGACGGAACTGCGCGATGTCGATTTCGAGCCCGGCCGAGAACATCAGCAGCAGCTTGCCAAGCTCGGCGAAGAAATCGGCGATCGGCCGGTGCTCGCCGAAAAAGCCCAGGACGTGCGGCCCGAGGAGCACGCCGAACAGCAGGAGCCCGATCATCTCGGGCACCTTCGCGCGCCGCGCCAGTGGTGGCACGCCGACCATGACCGCGATCACGATCGCAAATTTCGCCAGGTCCGGCAGGGAGAGGACGTGAAAGCGCAGCCCTTCGAGGAAGTCCATCGGTCGGTGCGGCCCTTCGTGGCGATCGGCGGTCGCGCGCTACGCGTCGAAGGGAACACGCGCCGCCAGTCGCGCTTCATGCTGATGACGGTCCAGCCGTCGCTTCTTCGCCTCGTCGTACAGCGCCTGGGTGAAAGTGCCGACTTGCGTGTCCGGCAGCCCTTGCGCCGGGCCGTAGGCGTATTCGCGCGTCGCGTCGTCGTGCAGCACCAGCATCGCGAGCCGCGCGCCGTCGCCGGCCTTGGTGTATTCCAGCATCTGCTGGTCGCCGTCGAGTTGCCGAACGCGGCGCGCGGGCCGGCGGCCGATCATCAGATGGATGCCTTCGGGCTTGCCGGCATCGTCGTCGTTCAGCAGCAGCTTCGGCTCCTTGATCAGCACCGGCTTGCCGTCCTTGTCGTAGCCGAACTTCGTGCCGCCCGCGCGTGCCGACGACCTGCTCGGGCGGGATGCCGTAGACCTGCTCGGCGTAGACGCGCACGAAATCCTGGCCGCCGCCGGTCACGATGTAGGTCTTGTAGCCATTGGCGCGGAGATATTTCAGCACCTCGAGCATCGGCTGGTAGGACGAGCTCGGTGTAGGGCCGCTTCCAGCGCGGATGCTCGCGCCGTCGCGAGCCATTGTCTTCACCTCGGCCTGGAACTCTTCGACGCGACATGCCGGTCAGCGTGGCGGCGAGGATCTTCTCGAGATCGTGCAGGCGTGAGCTTCGCGATCGCCTGCGCGGTCGCCGGAAAGCACGGTCTTGAACGGCTCGACGTTCTTCAGCTCCGGCTTCGCCTCGCACCACCGCCGGCACCCGCTCCAGGCAATAGACCACCTGCGTGTACATCGGGTGCTCGACCCAGAGCGTGCCGTCCTGGTCGAACGTGGCGATGCGCTCCTCGGGCGGCACGAACTGCGGGCTCGCGCTTGTCGGTGGTGGCGTGGACGAAGTCGAGGATCGCCTTCTTCGCCGGGCCGTCGTTCCAGGACGGCAGCAGCGGCGCGGTCTGCGCGCGCGGCCGGCGCCGCACACGCGCGCCGCGCGTGCCCAGTGCGACGGCAGCGGTGAGCGCGGGCATCGGATCGCGTCGCGTCAGCATGGTGTTGTCCGCCGTGTCGTGTCCGGGTCAGCCGCAGAGATGCGGCGGTCGCGCCGGGACTGCCCGCGCGACCGACCGGGCTCGTTCGCTACTGCCCTTCGTGTGCCTTGATCATCTCCTCGATCTGGGCCTTGACCGCTTCGAGGTTGAACGATGCCGGCGCCTGCATCGGCGGATAGTCGATCGCCGTCTGCGCCGAGCTTCCCGACCGTCCTGCTGCACCAGGACGAAGCGCCAGAACTCACGGGCATAGAAGTCGTTCATGTAGCCGCCGCCCAGGTTGTTCAGGGTTTCGCCGCGGATCGACGGCGTCCGCTCGAACGGATCCTGGCGGAGGTTGACGATCGTCGGCATGTCGGTCGTGACCTTCTCGCCGGGCCAGCCGTAGGGCTGCTGGAAGAACTGGAACTTGAAATCGTCGATGCGGAGCGCGCCCAGATGCGGCCCGCCGAAGTAGAAGAGCTCGTGGCGCGCCGACGGCCCGTTGCCCAGCAGCAGGTCCATCTGGTTGTAGCCGTCGAGATGGTTCTTGTAGGTCCGGTCGCCGAGCTTCACGCCCTTCAGCAGCTGGTCCGTGATGTCGGGATTGCCCGCCGCGGCGGCGAGCGTCGGCAGCCAGTCGAGGCCGGAGAAGATGCCGTTCTCGACCGTGCCCGGCTTGATCTTGCCCGGGCCAGCGGATGATGCCGGCACGCGGAAGCCGCCCTCGATAGACGGTCCCCTTGGTGGCCCTGAACGGCGTCATGCCGCCGTCGGGCCAGGTGAACACTTCCGCGCCGTTGTCGGTGGTGAAGATGACGATGGTGTTGTCGGCCTCGCCGATGTCTTCGAGGTGCTTCAGCAGGTCGCCGATGCTGTCGTCCATCTGCGCCATGCCGGCTTCTTCAAGGCCGTAGTTGCTCTCGCTAGTTCATCATCGCCTGGTATTTCGGCGGGAGATAGGTGAAGACGTGCATGCGCGTGGTGTTGTGCCAGATGAAGAACGGCTTGCCGTCCTGCTTGGCCTTGTCCATGAAGTCGCTTGCTGTGCTTGACCAGCACCTCGTCGAAGGTCTCCATGTCGTACTTGGCTTTGCGGCCTTCCTGCCAGTTCTGCATGCCGGCCATGTCGGGGAACGGCGCCAGCGGGCCTTCGTCGACGATCCTCTGCTTGCCGATCTTGCCCCAGCGCGGCTGCACGGTGGGATCGTCCACGTCGGTCGCCCAGCAATGCACCAGGTTGCGCGGGCCGTTCTTGTCGATCCAGTCCTGCGGGTAGTCGAACCAGTACGGGATCCGACATCGCGTCGAGGTGATAGAGATAGCCGAAGAACTCGTCGAAGCCATGCACCGTCGGCAGGAACTTGTTCAGGTCGCCGAGATGGTTCTTGCCGAACTGGCCGGTCGCGTAGCCCTGCGCCTTCAGCGCGGTGGCGAGCGTCACGGCCTGGGCCGGCATGCCGACATCGGCGCCGGCCTGGCCGACGGTGGTCAGACCGGTGCGCAGCGGCAGCTCGCCGGTGATGAAGTTCGCGCGGCCGGCCGTGCAACTCGCCTCGGCGTAGTAGTCGGTGAACAGCATGCCCTCGGCGGCGAGCTTGTCGAGGTTCGGCGTTTTGCCGGACATGATGCCCTGGTGATAGGCGCCGATGTTGAACCAGCCGACATCGTCGCCCATGATGACGAGGATGTTGGGCTTTCGGTCGCCCGTCTGCGCCTGGGCCGCGCGATTGGGTGCGCTCGCGGCGATGCCGGCGACCGCGGCGAGCGCGGTGCCGCGCAGGAACATCTCGCGACGGCCGAGGGATTTGGGCGGCGCTTCGTCATTCATGGAGTCTGTCCTTCGCGTTGCTCAGGGGCCCGACGACACAGCGGAAGCCGACGTGGCAGCGCACCCGGATCGTGCCGGTCCAATTCCATGCTGACCATGCGACCCGGGAGTCCACGCCAAGTCAGAAGAAGGAGACGCGCCAAGCGCCGCAGCGCCGGATGGCGAATTCGCCAGCACCTGATGCCTCCCCAACACCGTCGCAGATTGACGGTGCGTTCAGGCCAAAGCAAGCGCCACGCGGCGCACGACAAGGCGCGCGCATCGCTCGCAGAATCGTGAACGCCCGCGCGCCGGCGCTAGCGCACGCTGTGGCGGTCGAGTGCGACCGGCGGCCCAGCGATTGCGGACGTGGAGAATGCGATGCGCGACAAGCTGTTCGCCGCGCGGTCCGGGGAAGCGTTGCAAAGGGATGAAATTGCATGACCAAATCCGCGAACGGCCTGGGCCGGCGCATGATGCTGCTCGGTACGACGGCAGCCGCCATGAGCCTCTCCGCGAGCGTCAAGTCGGGGCGTCGGTGGCCGGTAGTCGTTGGTTGTCCGCCCAAACCCACCATCCTGAGCCTTGGCTAACGACCAACGGCCAATGACCAACAACGGAATCTCCGTTGACCAAATCGGCCCCGAGTCTGCGATTTCACCTATCCAGATTTCCTTGCT
>CAVPIQ010000012.1:0-306160 GCA_963705035.1 uncultured Alphaproteobacteria bacterium
TAAGCGCGCCGGGGTCTTTTGGCCACAAACATGCAGGCGTTTCCGAGTAAGCAAGGAGACGTAAGCTCTGCGTGGGCGATCACTGCGCGTGACCGCTCGGCTGCATTGAGCAAGATGCTCGGGAAAAACCACTACAGGGCATTTGCAGGGCGCAAATCCTGGAGGCGCGGTAGGGGTATATTGGCTTCGGTTTATGAAGGAACGCGACAGCGAACTAGCACTGTTAGATCAACCAGAGGAGGGGAAGAAGGATATACCGCATTACGTTGCCGCGCTGGAGAAAGCACTCGTGTACCCTCATATAAGGTGGCAGGACGCACAAAGATGGTATGCAAAATCGTCTAACTACATCCTTATCCCCCAAGACGCCGAGACCCGCGTAGGGGTGCCACTTGCTGTTATGAAAAAGCGGTACCCAAAAAGCTTCGACTATTTGCAGAAGTTCAGAGACGTTCTATTGGGTCGCACAAAGTCGATACCAAAGGACCCATTCTATTCGATTATAGGATTTTCGCGTGAGAATTCTCGCTCCGTTCAAGGTAGTTTGGCGTCAGCTTGGTGAGACGCGTATCAAACCGTCCGTAGTCCGTTGGCAGAACGATCCGCATCTCGGCCAACTCACGCCGGTTCTGTGCCAGTGGACCTGCTACTTCGTCCCTCTGGCCTTGGAAGAAGAAGCTCATTTCGTGTGTGCCGTCATCGGATCGGCACCCTTCAATGAAGCCGTAAGGACGCTATCCGGCAAGGGCGGTAAGAACTTTGCTTCTCAGAAGCAGCTTGCAAACATAAACCTTCCCCGCTTCGACTCTGGTGTCACCTTGCATTCGCGGTTGTCTGAGCTATCACAGACTTCGGGCATCAGCAGAATGCCGATAGAAAACTCACGGAATTGAGCGACACTGAGGCGGAAATTGACGCCGCCGTTAAGGATTTGTATGGCTTGAATTCAGGCCAAAAGTAATGAATTCTGGCCCAGTATGTTGCAGTGCCGGGTTCATCTGCTTTGCGTGTAGCAACGTGGTAGCAATGGTCGCTCCCCGTCCGATGTCGGCTGTGGCGATGATGATGCTGGGTTGCGTGCGAGCCGTTATCTTCACGGGGTGAGCACACTGATCGGGTGGTGGTCTGTTTTCGGGAACAGGGTGGCGATTTTCAGCAGATTGCCAATTCGTGAGAACCTCACGGTATTCGGCGACGGACCTCGGCATTCGCTGAACGTCCGCTTGCTGGATCGCCCGACGGGCGGCCTGCGGCCGACTTGGGGTCGAAACCCGAAATCCAAACCCAGACCCCAACATCCCCCCCGCCGTTGCCGCCCCCTGCCGCATTTGCCAGGATACCGCCCATGGCGCCAAAGAAACTCGCATCCGTCTGCCCGCACGATTGCCCCTCCACCTGCGCGCTGGAAGTCGAGAGTGCATGCGACGGCGCGCGCATCGGGGCGGTGCACGGCGCGCGGGACAACAGCTACACGGCCGGCGTGATCTGCGCCAAGGTCGCGCGCTACGCGGAGCGCATCCACCATCCCGACCGGCTGACGCAGCCGCTGCTGCGCACCGGCCCGAAGGGCAGCGGGCAGTTCCGCGCGATCGGCTGGGACGAGGCGCTGGACCGCGTCGCCGGCGGCGTTCGTCGACGCCGCGCGCGCGGCACGGGCCGCGAAGCGGTGTGGCCGTATTATTACGCCGGCACGATGGGGCTGGTGCAGCGCGACGGCATCAACCGGCTGCGCCACGCGATGCGCTATTCGCGCCAGAACACGACGATCTGCACGACGATCTGCCGAGGCCGGCTGGATCGCGGGCGTGGGCCGCTTCACCGGGCCCGATCCGCGCGAGATGGCGAAGTCCGACCTGATCGTGGTGTGGGGCGGCAATCCGGTGACCACCCAGGTCAACGTGATGACCCATATCACCCGCGCGCGGAAGGAGCGCGGGGCGAAGCTGGTGGTGGTCGACCCGTACCGCACCGGCACCGCCGCAGTCGCCGACATGCATCTGCGCGCTGCGGCCCGGCACCGACGGCGCGCTGGCCTGCGCGGTGATGCACGTCGCCTTCCGCGACGGCTACGCCGATCGCGACTACATGGCGCGCTACGCCGACTGCCCCGACGGCGCTGGAGGCGCATCTGGCGACGCCGCGGCGCCGGAATGGGCGGCCGCGATCACCGGGCTGCCGGTGGCGCAGATCGAGGCGTTCGCGCGGCTCTACGGCGCCACCGCAGCGCAGCTACATCCGCCTCGGCTACGGCTTCTCCCGCATGCGCAACGGCGCGGCCAACATGCACGCGGTGACGTGCCTGCCGACGGTGACCGGCGCGTGGCAGCACGAGGGCGGCGGCGCGTTCTGGAGCCAACCGCGGCATCTACCACTGGGACAAGACGCTGATCGAAGGGCTGGACGTGCGCGACCCGGCGATCGCGCGTGATGGACATGAGCCGCATCGGCGCGGTGCTGACCGGCGACCGGCGCGAGCTGGGCGACGGCCCGCCGGTGCACGCGCATGCTGATCCAGAACACCAACCCGGTGACGGTCGCGCCCGACAGCAACAAGGTGCGGCGCGGCTTCCTGCGCGACGACCTGTTCGTCGTGCGTGCACGAGCAGTTCATGACCGAGACCGCGCGCTGGCCGACATCGTGCTGCCGGCGACGATGTTCATGGAGCACGACGACCTCTATCAGGCCGGCGGGCACAGCCACATCCAGATCGGCCCGAAGCTGATCGAGCCGCCGGGCGAATGCCGCTCCAACCACGAGGTGCTCCAGGGGCTGGCGGCGCGGCTGGGGGCGCAGCATCCCGGCTTCGAGCATGACGGCGATGGAGATCATCGACGCCACGCTGCGCGCCTCCGGCTGGCCGGACGCGGAGACGCTGCGGCAGCGGCGCTGGATCGACGCGCAGCCGGCGATTTCCGGACGTCGCATTTCCTCGACGGGTTCGCGCATCCCGGACGGAAAGTTCCACTTCGCCGCCGGACTGGGCGCGCGATCGGCCCGGACCACGCCGGCATGCCCACGCCTGCCGGACCACTTCGCCGTCATCGACGAGGCCACGCGCGGAGCGGCCGTTCCGCCTGGTGGCGGCGCCGGCGCGGCAGTTCCTGAACACCAGCTTCACCGAGACGCCCACGGTCGCGGAAGCGCGAGGGCCGGCCGACGGCGCTGCTCCATCCGGAGGACGCGGCGCGGCTGGGCGTCGCCGACGGCGGCCGGGTGCGGCTCGGCAATGCGCGCGGCGAGGTCGTGGTGCACGCGCGCCTGTTCGACGGCCTGCAGCCGGGCGTGGTGGTGGTCGAGAGCATCTGGCCGAACACCGACTTCGAAGGCGGCATCGGCATCAACGCCCTGATCAGCGACGAGCCCGCGCCGCCCGCCGGCGGCGCCGTATTCCACGACACCGCGGTCTGGGTGGAGGCGGTGGCGGCGGAGATGGCGGTCGCCGCGGAGTAGGCGCTACGCCCCCGCCGCCGGCGCCGGCACGTGCGGCGCGAGCGCGGCCTTCAGCGCCTCTTCCTTGGCGTGGTCGAACGAGGAGCTGACCACCGTTCCGCCGACGCCCTTCAGGTAGTCCAGCACCTTGTCGGTGGTCATCTTGCGGATCAGCAGGAACAGGCCGGCCTCGCCGGGCCGCAGGGCCTGGGCGGCGTCCTTCATCTTCGCGTCGTTGATGCCGACATCGGTCAGCGCGCCGCCGATCGCGCCGGAGGCGGCGCCGACCGCGACGCCGGCGAGCGGCATCAGGAACAGGGCGCCGATCAGCAGGCCCCAGAACGCCCCGCTCGCCGCGCCGAACGCGGTCGGGTGCATGATCTGGTTGAGCTTCACGTGGCCGCTCGGCGTTCTTGGTCGCGATCACGGCGTCGCCGACCTCGATCAGGTAGTCCTTCTGCAATTCGAGGATCTTGCCGCGAACCTCTTCGGCCTTGGCTTCGGAGGGGAAGCTGATGAACACGAGATCGCTCATGGGCGCTCATTCCTTCTGCTGTGCGGCATGCCTTCGGCCGCCGTGATCGTGATCGCCGGCCTCAGCTCTCGCCGGGCTTCCAGTTCGCCGCTTCCTCGGCGCTGGCGACGCCGCCATGGGCGGCCGACCAGGCGATCGGGCTTTCCAGGAAGCGCCGCACCTCGGCCAGCGCCGCCTCGTCGAAATACGGGCGGTCGCGGCACGCCTCCAGCACGTCCCACCAGGTGGCGAGGTGGTGCAGCGTGATGTCCATGCGCGCCAGCGTCTCGAAGCTGCCCGGGAAGACGCCGTAGAAGAAGACCACGAAGGCGTGATTGACGATCACGCCGGCCTCGCGCAGCGCGGTGGCGAAGCGGACCTTGCTGCGCCCGTCGGTGGTCAGGTCCTCCACCAGCAGGGTGCGCCGCCCCTCCGGCACGTCGCCCTCGATCAAAGCGTTGCGGCCGAACCCCTTCGGCTGCTTGCGCACATAGGCCATCGGCGCGAGCATGCGGTCGGCGATCCAGGCGGCGAAGGGAATGCCGGCGGTCTCGCCGCCCGCCACCGCCTCGACGCTCTCGTAGCCGACATGGCGGTCGATCTTTTCCACCGCGAGCTCGCAGATCTTTTGCGCGGGCGCGCGGAAAGGAGATGATGCGCCGGCAGTCGATATAGACGGGCGACTTCCAGCCCGAGGTGAACGTGTACGGCTCGGCGGGGCGGAAATTGACGGCCTTGATCTCCAGCAGGATGCGCGCGGTGGTCAGGGCGGCGTCGCGGTCCCAGTCGGTCGGGTGCAGCTTGGTCATCGCGCGGACTCCAGGGGCGGTCCCCTCTAGCGGCGCCACGCCTGTGCGTCCATTCCCATGAGCGGCGTGCATCTGCGCCCGGGAGTCGAGGATGCGCCCGTCTGGGTGCTGGACGACACCGGCGTGGAGGCGGCGCCGGCGGTGGCGATTGCCGAGCGGCTGGGCGTGCGGTTCCGCCGCATTCCGCTGGTGTGGAACTGGATGGCGCATGTGGCCGGGCTGGCGCCGCACGGCTCGCTGATGGGGCTCGCGCCCCGGCAGCGCGGCGCCGCGCTGCCCCGCACCGTCCTGCTGCCGCGCGGCGGGACGCTGGCCGCGGCCGGGAATGTCGCCGCCCCGCTCGCGCTGGCACGGGGGAGCGAGGGGCCGCGCCTCGCCATCTGCGCCGGGCCGCGCGCGGCGGCGGTGGGGCTGTGGCTGAAGGCGCGGTTCGGCTGCCGGCTGGTGCAATGCCTCGGCCCGGGGATCGGCGGGTGGCTGCGCGCCGGGGCCTTCGACCTGCTGGTGCTGCCCGAGCATGACCGCCCGCCGGACCTGCCGAATGTGTTCCCCGTATACGGCACGCCGCACCGCCTCTCGCCGCTGTCGCTGGGGCAGGCGGCGTCGGCCTGGGCGGAGCGGCTCGCCCACCTGCCGCGCCCGCGCGTCGCGTTGCTGGTCGGCGGCCGGGTGCGGGGGAGCGAGCTGCCGCCGGCGAGCGCGCATGCGCTGGGACGGCGCGTGGCCCGGATGGCGGCGCGCCAGCACGGCAGCGTCCTCGCCGCCACCGGCCGGCGCACCGGCGGCGAGGCGTCCGACGCGCTCGCGGCCGGGCTGGGGCGGGCGATGCACCTGCTGTATCGCTGGGGCGAGCCGGGCGAGGACCCGACGCTGGGCTTCCTCGCCACCGCCGACGTCATCGTGGTCACGGCCGAGTCCGAGCGCGTGCTGGCCGAGGCGTGCGCCACCGGCGCGCCGGTGTTCTACGCGCTGCCCGAGCTGGCCGGGCCGCGGCAGCGGCGGATGCTGGACGGGCTGGTGCGGGCGGGCCACGTGCAGCCGCTGCGCGACACGCTGGCGCCGTTCTCGCGCACGCCCCTCGACGAGGCGGGTCGCGTGGCGCGCGAGGTTCTTCGCCGCTTTCCCATCGACTGAGCCGGCCCCGCGCCGCCATAAGGGGGGAATGCCTGTCCCTTTCTGGCTGCCGGCCCTGCTGGGCTTTCTGACCGCCGTCGGTCCGGTTTCGACCGACATGTATCTCCCGGCCTTTCCCGCGATCGAAGCGAGCCTCGGTGGCCGGCCCGGGGCGGCGCAGGTGACGCTGGCGACGTGGTTCCTGGGGCTCGCGGTGGGGCAGATGACGCAGGGCACGCTCGCCGACCGGCTCGGCCGCCGCACCCCGCTGCTGGCCGGCACCGCGCTCTACACGCTGGCCTCCGCCGGCTGCGCGCTGGCGCCGGACCTGTTCACGCTGGCGCTGATGCGCGCGCTGGCGGCGTTCGGCGGCTCGGCGAGCATGGTCATTCCGCGCGCGGTGGTGCGCGACCTCGCCGACGGGCATGAGGCGGCGCGGCTGATGAGCCGGCTGTTCCTGGTGATGGGCGCGGCGCCGATCCTGGCGCCGACGCTGGGCGGGTTCGTGCTGCGCTTCGCCGGCTGGCACGCGATCTTCTGGATCGCGGCGATGTATGGCGTGGTCTGCTGCGCGCTGGTCTGGCGCTTCCTGCCGGAGACGCTGCCGGTGACGCGACGGACGCGGGTGGGCGTCGGCGGGCTGATCAGCCGCTTCGCGACCATCCTGCGCGAGCGCGGGTTCGTGAGCCACACGCTGATGCTGGGCTGCACCGGCTTCGCGATGTTCGCCTATCTCGGCGGCTCGCCCGATGCCTTCATCGTGCGCTTCGGGCTGGCGCCGAGCCGCTTCGGCATCCTGTTCGGGGTCTGCGCCGCGGGGTTCATCGGCGCCTCGCAGCTCAACCCGCGTGCTCGGCGCGTGGCTCGGCGCGGGCAGGGTGATGCGCGCGGCGGTGCGGGTGGCGCTCGCCGCCTCGGTGGGCCTGGTCGGCTTCGCCGCGGCGGATGCGGGGCCGTGGTGGGCGCTGGCGGCGCTGGTGTGGGTGTGCATGGCCTGCATGGGCTTTTCCAACCCCAACGCCATGGTGGGCGCGCTGTCGCGCCACGCGGCGCATGCCGGCAGCGCCTCGGCGCTGATGGGCACGCTGCAATATCTGCTGGCGGCGATAAGCGGGCTGCTGGTGGGGCTCGCCGCCGACCACACGGCGCGGCCGATGGCGGCGCTGATCTTCCTGGGCTCGCTGGGCGCCGCCGCCGCCGACCTGTTCCGCCCCCGGCGCTGACGGTGAAACCAGGGCACACGCTTCGCGCTTCACACCCAGCGGTGCTGCAAGGCGTCTTCACCGTGGCGACGCCCCAAGGCAACGCGGACATCGCGCCGCGGTGTCGGACGCTCGTCTCAGCCTGCAATCTGTGGAGGAACCCGGATGACCACGAACGACACCTACCTTGCCGTCTTTCTCGGCAGCAAAACCAGCCCGCGCATGAAGGCGTGGATGGCGCTTCCCGAAGCCGAACGGCGCGCCAAGGAACAGGAGGGCATGGCCGCCTGGAAAGCCTGGGTCGAAAAGCACCACGCGGCGATTGCCGCCATGGGCGGGCCGCTCGGCAAGACGAAGAAGATCACCGAACGCGGCATCGAGGACGTGAGCAACGAGATGGGCGCCTTCATGGTCGTGCGGGCGGAATCGCACGAGGCGGCCGCCAGGCTGTTCGAGAAGCATCCGCATTTCACGATCTTTCCGGGCGACGCCGTGGAGGTGATGCCGGTTCTGCCGATCCCGGGCGGCTGATCGGCGGCAGCGTCCGTCCCGTCAGCTCATTGAGGATAAACGAGCATGCCCAACACCGTACGCCTGCACCGCGTTCTGGCGACCAGCCCGGAGAAGGTCTATCGCGCGTTCATCGAGGCGGACGCGCTCGCGAAATGGCTTCCGCCCAACGGCTTTGCCTGCACCGTGCATCATCTGGAACCGAAGGTCGGCGGCACGTTCAGGATGTCGTTCCGGAACTTCACGACGGGCCAAGGCCACGCGTTCGGCGGCGAATATGTCGAGCTCGTTCCGGGCGAAAGCCTGCGCTACACGGACAAGTTCGACGATCCCAACCTGCCCGGCGAGATTGAGGTGACGGTGGCGTTGAAGAAGGTATCGGTCGGCACCGAGCTGGATATCGTGCAGTCAGGCCTGCCGGACGTCATTCCGCTGGAGGCCTGTTATCTCGGCTGGCAGGAGTCGCTGCGAAACCTGGCGAGGCTCGTCGAGCCCGAGATCAATCAGTAGCGCATCTGGATTGAGCAAAGGGCTGGCGGACCATGTCCCGCGCATGGCCCAGGTGATCGTGGGCGGAGGCTGTCCAGGGACTTGCGGGCGACGGCCGGAGGCGGCAAGGCTGCGCGGCCTGGGCAGGCGGGAGAGGTGCGATGAATGATGCGATGACGGACACTTCGGTGTGGGCCGATGGCGCGGCCTATGTCGGCGGCGCGGTGGTGCCGATCGCCGAGGCGAAGATCCCGATCACCGACTGGGGCTATCGCCGCTCCGACGTGACCTATGACGTGGTCGGCGTCTGTGACGGCGCGTTCTTCCGCCTGGACGATCACCTGCGCCGGTTCCGCGCCTCGATGAACTCGCTGCGCATGGAGCCGCCGGAGAGCGACGCGGACATCGCGCGCATCCTGACCGAGCTCGTGCGCCGCACCGGGCCTGCGCGAGGCCTATGTGGCGATGGACTGCATGCGCGGCCGGCCGCCGCCCGGGCGTGCCGTACCACCCGGCCTAATGCGCCGCAGCTAGCCTGCCGTGCTTCGCGATCCCCTGGGTGTGGGTGTGTCGCCGGAGCAGCAGGCGCGCGGCGCGCACGTGATCGATCGCGAAGACGCCGCGCATCGCCGCTGGAATCGGTCGATCCCACGGTGAAGAACTTCCACTGGGGCGACCTGACCGAGGCCTCGTTCGAGGCGCATGACGCCGGGCGTCGAGATTGCGGTGCTGCTCGACGCGCGAGGGCTGCGTGACCGAGGGGCCGGGCTACAACGTCTTCGCGGTGATCGACGGCGCGGTCGCGACGCCCGACCGCGGCGCGCTCGAGGGCATCACCCGGCTCTCGGCGTTCGGAGCTGTGCCGACGAGATGGGCATCGCGCTACGCGGTCGCGGCCGATGCAGCGCCGAGGAGCTTGCGCGACGCCGACGAGATCTTCTTCGCGACCACCGCGGGCGGCATCATGCCGGCCTGACGCCGGCTCGACGGCCGCATCCTGGGCAACGACCGGCCGGGCCCGATCTCGCGCGCGCCTGCGCGAAGCGTTCTGGGCGAAGCGGCGCCAAGGGCTGGCACGCGACGCCGATCGACTACGACGCGGCGGACTGAGCGTCACGCGCGCCGGCGGGCCGGTTTCTTCGCCGGCCGCGCGGCGGTCTTCTTGCCGCGGGCCGGAGCCTCGCGGGACTTTGGGCTGTCGCCGCCCTTGAGGCTGGCGCGCAGCGCCGCCATCAGGTCGATGACCTTGCCGCGCTCCGGCTCCTCCTCGGGGGCCGCGATGCCTTCGCCGCGCAGCTTGGCCTCGATCACCTCGCGCAGCCGGGCTTCGTAGCGGTCCTCGACGTCGGCGGGGTCGTAGCGGGCGGTCTGCCGATCGATGAGCTGCGCGGCGAGCTTGACCATCTCAGGGTCGGGCTTGAGGCCGTGCAGCCCGGCGAACAGCGGTTCCGGGTCGTTCAGGTCGCGCGCCTCGTTCAGCGTGTGCGCGACCAGCCCGTCGTCCAGCGGCATGATCGCGACCGGCCGCTCCCGCCCGGCGAGCACGACGCGCGCGAGCGCGACGCGGCCGGTCTTCGCGATCGCCTCGCGCAGCACCACGAACACGTCGTCGCCGGCATCGCCGTCGGGGGCGACGTAATAGCTCGCGTCGTAGTGCAGCGGGTCGATCGAGGCGGCCTCGACGAATTTGGTGACGTTCAGGACCGAGGAACTTTCCACCCGCGCACTGGCGAAATCCTCATCGGTCAGCAGCAGGTACTGGTCCTTCTTGAACTCGTAGCCCTTGACCAGATCGCGCCGCGCCACCGGCTCGTCGGTCTCCGCATCCTGTGCGATCGTGCGGATGCGATGGCCGGTCGCCGGGTTGATGAGGTGGAAGTGCAGCTCGCCCCGCTCGCGATGCGCGCTGTAGAGCGCCACCGGGCAGGAGACCAGCGCCACCCGCAGCAGCCCGCGCCAGATCGGCCGTTGTTCCGCCACCGCATGCCTCTCCATTGCGACTTTCCGCCCGCGCAGCGTGCACGGGCTGCCGAGGGGGCAAACGCAGCCCGCCGCCGCGCGTTGCGCTAGAACCATGGCGCAACCCGGCCCCGCCCGCGACCCCTCGCTCGACGCCTACGCGAAGAAGCGGAATTTCCGCGCGACGCCGGAGCCGCGCGGGCGGGCACGGCCGGCGGCGGGCCAGGCGCTGCATGTTCGTGGTGCAGAAGCACGCCGCGCATCGGGCCGGCCTGCACTGGGATTTCCGGCTGGAGCACGACGGCGTGCTGTGGAGCTGGGCGGTGCGCAAGCGGCCCCTCGCTCGATCCGGCCGACAAGCGGCTCGCGATCCATGTGGAGGACCACCCGCTCGACTACGCCGAGTTTCCAGGGCGAGATCCCCGAGGGCGAGTACGGCGCGGGCACGGTGGAGACCTGGGACCGCGGCACCTGGACGCCGCTCGACGACGACCCCGCCGAGGGCATGCGCAAGGGCGAGCTGCACTTCGTCCTGCACGGCGCGCGGCTGCGCGGGCGCTTCACCCTGGTGCGCATGCGCAACGCCGCGAGCAGCGGCGGCAGGACGGCTGGCTGCTGATCAAGGGCCACGACGCCGAGGCGCGGGAGGGTCGTGGACGCCGACGGCGCTGGAGGAGCGAACGGCCCCTCGCGGCGCCGCCCGCCGCGCCGCGCGCCCCGGGCGTCATCGTCGGCGCCAGGCGCCCGGGCGCCGAAGCACGCGGGCGCTGCCGGCGACGCAGGCGCCGCAGCTCGCCTCGCTCGCCGAGGAACCGCCGGAGGGCGGCGCATGGCTGAGCGAGATCAAGTTCGACGGCTACCGGCTGCTGGTCTGGCTGGATCAGCGGCCGCGTGCGCCTGCTCACCCGCAACGGCCATGACTGGACCGAGCGGCTGCCGGCGCTGGCGCGGGCGGTGGCGGGGCTGAAGCTGGGAACGGCGCTGCTGGACGGCGAGCTGGTGGCGCTGCGCGACGACGGCACGTCGAGTTTTCCCGACCTGCAGGCGGCGCTGTCCGCCGGCAAGGACGGGCGGCTGTTCTTCTATGTCTTCGACCTGCTGCATCTGGACGGCTGGGATCTGCGGCCGTGCGCGCTGCGCGACCGCAAGGCGGTGCTGGAGCGAGCTTGCCGACTGGCGACGGCATGCTCCGCTACAGCGACGCATCATCGAGGGCGACAGCGCGGCGGTGCGGCGGCGCGCCTGCGCGATGGGGCTCGAAGGCATCATGTGCAAGCGCGCCGACGCGCCGTATCGGCCGGGCCGCGGGCGCGACTGGCTGAAGGTGAAATGCCAGGGCCGCGAGGAGTTCGTCGTCCTCGGCTGGACGCCGCCCGCGGGCGCGCGGACCGGTTTCGGCGCGCTGCATCTCGGCTACTACGATCCCGAGGGCGCGCTGCATTACGCCGGCGGCGTCGGCAGCGGCTTCGACGCACAGGAACTGGCAACGCTGCGCAAGCGGCTCGACGCGCTGGCGGCGCCGATCGCCGAAGCTGCTGGTGGGCGGCGAGCCGATCGACGCTGCCATCCACTGGGTGCGGCCCGAGCTGGTCGCGGAAGTCCAGTTTGCTGCGCTGGTCCGGCAGCGGGCGCCTGCGCCATGCCGTGTTTCTCGGCCTGCGCGAAGACAAGCCGGCACGCGAGGTGGTGCGCGCCGATCGCGGAGCTCGCGCCGTCACCCCGCACGGCTGTTCGCCGAGCGCGCGCGGGTCGCCGAGCCGGGCGGCGCGCATCGTGACCGCGCGGGCGCCGGCGAAGCGGGCGGTGACGGTGGAGGGGCGTTGCGATCACCCACCCCGACCGGCCGCTGTGGCCGGGCATCACCAAGCAGGACCTCGCGGAATACTGGCAGCGTGTGCGCCGAGCGGCGCTGCCCGAGCTGGCGCACCGGCCGCTCGCCATCGTGCGCTGCCCCGAGGGCATCGACGGCGAGCATTTCTTCCAGAAGCACGGCCATCATTCCCTGCCGCCGCAGATCCGCGAGGGCAAGGCGGAGGGCGCGCCGTATCTCGCGATCGACGATGCCGCCGGCCTGATCGCGTGCGCGCAGATGTCGGCGATCGAGCTGCATCGCTGGGGCGCCACCGAGGCGGACCCGGCGCACCCCGACCGCGCTGGTGTTCGACCTCGATCCGGGCGAGGGCGTGGCATTTCCCGAGGTTGTTGCGGCGGCGCTGGACGTTCGCGACCGGCTGCAACGCCTGGGCCTGACCTCGTTCTGCCGCACCACGGGCGGCAAGGGGCTGCACGTGGTGGTCCCGCTGACACCGGCGGCGGCGTGGGCGGAGGTGAAGACGTGGTGCCGCGCCTTCGCCGAGCTGATGGGCGCGGAACAGCCGGCGCGCTATCTGACGAAGGTCGCGAAGGCGGAGCGGCGCGGGCGCATTCTGATTGACTGGCTGCGCAATGCGCTGGGGGCGACGGCGATCGCCTCGTTCTGTCCGCGCGCGCGGCCGGGGGCGACGGTGGCGACGCCGCTGGCGTGGGCGGAAGTGACGTCGCGGCTCGATCCCGGCGCCTTCACGATCCAGACCGTGCCGGCGCGCATCGCGCAGCGCGGGCATGCGCCGTGGAAAGGGTTCGAGGCGGTGCAGCAGCGCCTGCCGGAGCCGGCGGCGCGCCCGGCCGTGCGCCGTGCGAGCGCGCCGAAGCCGTCGGCCACGCGGATCGTGCACGCGCCGAAGCCACGCGCACGCTGAATTCCTATTGGGCCTTGCGCTTGCCTTCGGCCGGGCTGGGCGCGCGCTGCGTTTCGCGGATGAGCGCCGAGCAGTTGTTGTCGTCGCCGAGCCCGAGCTGAATGGTCGGCAGCAGCGCCGCGAGCGGCGTGAGCAGGGCGCCGAGCACGCCGGCCGCGGCCCCGCGCGCCACCGTCTCCGCCCCCGGACGGATCGACGGGTCCTTCAGCGTGCCGCCGATGTTGATCGGGCCGGGCAGCGAGCCGATCGAGAAATGCTTGGCCTCGGTCTTGAGCTGCAGGTCCAGCGCCTCGGAGCGCAGGTTGACCGTGCCGGAGCCGGTCACGTTCGCCTCCTTGGTATCGAGCACCAGCACACGGGCGTCGACGATGCCGCGCTTGAGCACGAAATTCGTCGCCATGCAGCGGATGGGCGTGCGCTGCGGAATGCCCAGCGCGGAGAGCACGGCATTGGCGAATTCCAGCCCGGAGAGATCGACCAGCAGCGCGCTGATGTCGCCGCCGGACATGAACAGTTTGAGGTCGCCGTCGCCATGGCCGAGAATGTCGGCGACGGAGCGGCCGGTGCCCTCGATCTCTGCGCGGCCGCCGATAGTGCCGGAGCCGCCGAAGATATGCGTCGCCGCCATCAGCCGATGCAGATCCACGCGGTTGAAATCGACCGTCGTGTGCGTCCGCAGCGTCGCGTCGTTCTGCGGCACCGCGGTCACGTCGGCCGCGATCGCGCCGCTGCCCACACCGAGCCGCGCCGGCTGCACGCGCACCGTGCCGTCCTTGATCGTGACATGCGCGACGATGTTGTCGAACGGCATGGAGCGGCCTTTGATGTGCTCGCCCTTGTAGCGCAGGTCAACGTCGGCGAAGCGCAGCTTGGGGAGCGTGAGGGGCACGTCTGGCAGCAACTTCGGGCTGGCACGCTGCTTCGCCAGCGCCTTCTTCTGCTCCGGCGTGGTCGCTCCGCTCGGTGTGGCGCCGAGGACGCCGACGAAGTCGTCGAGGTCGATGCTGTGCGAGACGAAATTGCCGGTGAGCTGCGGGCGATCGGGCCCGGGCGCCATGCTCGCCTCGCCGGCGATGTCGGAGTGCCCGATCCGGCCGTCGATCTTGCGCAGGTTGATGCGCCGGTCGGCGAAGTCCACGTCGCTGGCAAGGCGGAACGGCGGGGTCGGCGGAAGCGCGATGCCGCTGAGCGGCGTGAGCCGGTCGAGCGACGGGCCGTGCACGTCGAGCTTCAGTTCGGCGCCCGCGAGCGCCATGGGGTTCCGGACGGTGCCGTTCAGGGTCACCTCCGTCCCGCCGTTGGCGAGACGCAGATCGACCGGGTAGGGGCGGTCGGTGTCGCGCAGCGACAGCAGCGTGCCGCCGACGAAGCGCCCGGTGATCGGTTGCGCGGCGTAGGTGCCGCGGATGTCGGCCGTCAGTGCGTCGCCCTCATGCCCGTTCTCCGGCGCCGCGCGCGTCGCGACGTCGAGGGTGAAGTCGGACTTCAGCGACGGTACCACGGCGTGCACATGACTGTCGTTGATGACGAGCCGACCGATATCGGGCATTGCCGCCGAGGACTTGCCGCCGCCGCTCGCAAACGTCCAGTTGTTGCGGCCGTCGGGAAGCGCCCGCGCCGCGACATCGGCGCGATCGACGACGATCGCGGGCAGCACCAGCTTGCGGTTGCGAAGATAGGCGAGCGCGTCAACGGTGACGGCGAGTTTCTCGACGCGTGCCAGCGGCGCGTCCGCCGGAAAATCGGGCGGATTGGCGACCACGATCCCGTCCGCTTCCAGCACAGGGTTGCGCGCGAGGCGCAGATGCAGATGCTGGATCGTCACCGGCCGGCCAAGTGCCTCGGAGGCCATGCGCTGCACCGGCGGGATGAACCAGTCCCAGTTCCAGACCAGCGCGAGCACGACCAAAGCCGCGACGACGGTGCCGAAGACCGAGATCCATATGCGCCGTCGTCGTGACATGACACGCCTGACCTGACTGTTCGCCGCCGGCGTCGCGGCTGTGCGCGTGCTTCGTCCTAGATGACGCCGACGAGTAGCAAGATGATGACAACAACCAGCACGAGGCCGAATTCCGCCGGACGGGTAGTAGCCCCATGCCGAGCTGTACGGCCAAGTCGGCAGGGCACCGAGAAGCAGCAGGATCAGGATGATGAGCAATAGGATTCGCATCTGTGATCCGTCGTGAAGTCCTGGAGAAGAACGCGACGCGCGCGGCAAAAGTTGCGAGCGCCGCGCCCGCGGGCGAACCCGATCAGTTCTCCAGCAGATGTCCGAACGCGCGCAGCGGCCGGAGCCGGTCACAGACGATCTTGATGATCGCGAGCATCGGCACCGCGAGCACCATGCCGGGCACGCCCCACATCCACGACCAGAAGATCAGCGACAGAATGACCGCGACCGGGTTGATGGTGAAGCGGCGCGCCATCACCATCGGCGTTATGATCTCGCCTTCGACGAGGTGGATGATAAGGTAGAGCCCGGCGGGGAGGAGCGCGAGCCACACCGCGCCCTTCGCGACCACGCCCACCGCGGCGAACAGTACGATGGCGCAGATTGGCCCGAGGATCGGCACGTAGTTCACGCAGAACGCCAGCGTGCCCCACAGCGCCGGACCGGGCACGCCCGTCACCCACATCACCAGCGCCGTCGCCACACCGACCACGGCGTTGATGACGGTTGCCGTCAGCAGATAGCTCGACACGTCGCGCTCGATGTGCAGCGACAACTCGACGACTTCGCGCTTGTCGCGGAAACGCGGCAGGATCTCGACCGCGCGGCGAAGGAAGGTTTCGCCGAACACCAGCAGGTAGAACAGGATCAGCAGCACCTGCAGCAGCGTCGAGGCGACGTTGCCGGTGCTGTTGAATACGGCCGTGATCCACGCCGCCGGCTGCAGCATGCCGCCGATCGCCTTGGCCTCGAAGTTGATGCCGATATGCGCGAGTGCTGCCTGCGCGCGCTGCGCGGGCTCGCGCAACAGCGCAAAGCTGTCCTGCAACTTCGCCCAGGCGTCGGGGAGCTGTTCGGCCCAGCTCGCGGCCGGCGAGGAGAGCAGCATGCCGAGCCCGGCGAGCACCGCGACGACGAGTCCGATCGCCAGCAGCGCGCCGGCCACCCGCGGCACCCGCAGGCGCTCCAGCAACCGCACCAGCGGCTGCAGCAGCAGCTTCAGAACGATCGCCAGCACCACCGGCAGGAAGAAGCCGCGCGCGACGTAGAGTGCCGTGAGCGCGGCGAACAGAAACAGTGCGCCCTGAAAGACGGTGCGCACGTCCTGCGGCAACGGCATCTCGATGTCATCGGCCGCCGGCCGCTCGGCAACGAGGGGCTCGGCCGCCGGCGCCACGCGGAGCGGCTCGATCCGATCGTCGGTCGCGGTTCTTTCAGACATTCGGAATCCGCCGCACCTTACAAACGTGACACCCATACGCATGAGCTACGGCACAGTTCGGCGCCCAGGCCCTCTTCCGCACGACGCGGAGGAACCGGACTTCGACTTGCGCATTATCCGTCCGTCCAGCGTTGCGAGGAACCGTCATGTTACGGGGAGACAAGTCCAAATACTCCGACAAGCAGGAGCGTCAGGCCGACCATATCGCGGAAAGCTACGAAAGCCGCGGTGTTTCGGAGGATGAGGCGGAGCGCCGCGCGTGGGCGACGGTCAACAAGGAGACCGGCGGCGGCAAGAAAAGCGGCTCCGGCCGTGGGCAGGCGGTCAACCACGCGCCGTCGCGCAAGGGCGGCCGGCTCGGCGGCAAGGCATCGGCCGCGCGCCCGGCCGCGGCGCGGTCGGCCGCCGCGCGGTAGGCCGCCGCGACGCGCAAGCGGCGGGCAAAGTGACGGCAGGGGCGAGATTTGGACACGAGGAGCGACCAGCGATGGTCACGGTCGGTGCGAGCGATTTCTGCCGGAATTTCGGCCACTACCGCTTGATGTCGGAGCGGCAGCCGGTGCGCATTTGCGTCTCCGGCGACGTGGTCGGCTATTTCCTGGGTCCGGCCGATTTCGAGCGCGCAAAGCGCCTCCTCGAACACGAGCAGGAGGCGCCCGGCGCGCCCGGCCCGCTCCCCCGCCGCCCCACGTAGCGGCGGCGGGCCTATTCGGTGTGCGGGGGCTTGTCCGGGCGCACCTGGCTCGGGTGGTGGTGCACGGTTTCCGCCTGGTAGCGCTCCGAGGTGGGCAGCCCCTTCGGTTCGGCCAGGTCGTCCGCCGCCCCGCTGACGGGAACGCCCGCGAGCGTGTCGGCGCCCGGCGGCACGGTCGCCGTGTGGTCGCGCTTCACCCGCCGCTTGGGCATGGCACAGTCTCCTGTTCGATGTTCCGGGAAAGCGGCGCGGCTCAGCCGGTCCAGCGCGACGAATCGATGACGTGCTCGTCCCGCCGTACCACCGCGATCTCCGTGGCACCGGCCGCCCGCATGACCTGTTCGGCGACGCCGCGACGCTCCGGCGAGGTCACGCGCGCGGCGAGGACGAGCCGGCCCGCGGCGGCGGCCTGCTTCTGTTTGTTGTAGTCGGCGGCGGCGCCGAGGGTGTTCTCCGCCACCTCGGCAAGGGCCGCGCCGCCGAGCCCGGCCGCGACCGCCGCTGCGGCCGCGGGCGCGAGTGCCCCGCCGCTCGCCGCGACCGCGCCGCCCGCGACCAGCGCCCCAATCGCGCCGGCCATGCCGCCATGCAGCGTGCGCATCTGCCGCGCATCGTCCTCGGTCGTCACCGGCGCGGCGCTGCCCTCCGGCGTTTCGCGCGCCGCGGGGAGGGCGGTGCCCGGCAGGCTGAGATCGGCATGATCAAATCCGGCACTGCGCAGTTGCCCGATTGCCTGTTCCACCGCCGCTTCGCTGTCAAAGCGGCCGTGCACTTCCTCGATGGATCCGGCAAGCGGCGGACCCGGGGTGGCCGTTATGCGTTCCGCCATGGCGCGCTCCTTCTGCAAAAACGCTCGAGTGTAGAAAACGCACGCGGCGCGCCGGAGGTTTCCCCGGCACGCCGCCGCGCACACGCGCAGCCTTGTGTGACGCCGCGACCAGCTATGCCGCGCGCCGCGTGGCGTCCGGATTCACCTGGCGGGTTGCGAGGTCGTTCAGCAGCGCGTCCGTCTTCTTCTCCTCGGCAAGCGTCTGCTCGAGCGGGGCGACCGCGGCCTTCACTCCGCTCGCCTTCGCCCACGCGACAAGCATCCCGTAGCGCGCGATCTCGTAGTGCTCCACCGCCTGCGCGCAGCCGATCAGGCCGGCGTCGCGGACCGGGCCGGGCTCGGTCGCCTGGATGATTTCCTCGCCTTCCCCGACCAGCCCGACGATCGCCTCGCAGGTGACGCCGCGTGCCCGCTCGCCCAGGGCCTCGAACACCTGCTGCAGCCGCTCGACGTGTTGTTCGGTCTGGTCGCGATGCTCGGTCAGCGCCTGCTTCAGCTCGTCCGCCTGCGCGGCGCGCGCCATTTTCGGCAGAGCTTTCAGGATCTGGCGCTCGGCGTAGTACATGTCGCGCACGAAGTGCACGAGCAGATCATTCATCGTCTTCATTGCAGTGTTCCTTTGCGGTGCACGGTGCGGAAAATGGCGGCGGCGGGCGCGCGGGGGAGGATTCGCTCGCGCCGCCGCCGCTTCGAGTGAGCTCAGGCGGATGTCGCGGTGGGTGGCCGAGAGACTCCCTGAACGGCCGCTCGTGCATCGCGTTCAGCGTGGCGTCGACAATAAGACTTGTACGGGTCTAAAGTGGTATCGAAAGGAACTTCGCCTTTGGATACGGAACCCATGCCTCGATCCTCCATTCGGAAAATCGAGATGGCAACATGACTGTTCGCAAGCATGACGGTGCGGCCGTGCCCGGCGCGCAGCCCGTGTCTGAATCGAACCTTGCCCGATATGAGCGCATCGCACCATTCTACGACGTGCTGGATCTTCCGTTCGAGCGGCGACGCTATCGCGCTTTGCGGCCCCTCATGTTCGAGCACCTTCACGGGCGACTGCTCGACGCGGGCGTCGGCACCGGCCGGAATTGCCCATTCTACCCGCCGGACGCGGTGGTTTCTGCGATCGACAACAGTCCTGCCATGCTCGCGCGCGCGCGGCGCCGGTGCCATGCCGTCGCCGCTGCCGGCCGGCTCTACCGGATGGACGTCACAAGCCTCGCGTTCCCGACGGGAGCGTTCGACGCCGCGGTGGCGACCTTCCTGTTCTGCGTCCTGCCGGATCGGTTGCAGCTGCCCGCGCTCCAGGAGCTTGGTCGGGTCGTCAGGAAGGGGGGGTCATCCGACTTCTCGAATACGTCCGGCCGAAGGGGACCTTGCACCGGTTCATCTCCCGGATATGGCAGCCCTGGATCGCCTGGGCGTATGGCGCGGGCTTCGACCGGAACACGGAAGGCTATGTCCCGAGTGCCGGTCTTGAACTGATCGAAAGCCGCTACGTCGTGGACGATCTCGTGAAACTGCTCACGATTCGTGTTCCCTGACGGTCGCGGGCTGGACGGTACGCGCCGTCCGCCGCTTCAAGATGCCGCATCGCGACGCGCCAGCGACGGCCCCAAGCCTAGATCGCGCCGCCGTGCAGCCGGCGGTTCTCCGACGCCAGCACGATCGTCGTGGAACGCCTTGTCGGCGCAATGTCCTCTCGCCCGCAGCAGGCGCTCGGCGAGCACGTGGTGGCGGTCGCGGGCGATCGTGTTGCAGGCGCAGTATGCCTCGATCGCCTCGCGGGTCTCGAAAATCTCCTGCACGTCCTGCGCGGTCAGACCGCGTAAGAAGCAGCCGCGGCGCGGCACCGCCTCCACCAGCCCCTCGTTGGCGAGCTGCTTCAGCGCGTCGATGACCGGGGTGCGGCTGACGCCGAGTTGCAGCGCGATCTCGTCGACCGGGATCTGCATGCCGCTTTCGATCTCCAGCCGTAATATTCGCCGCCGGATCTGATCGGCCGTCAGGTCCGTCAGGTGGACGTGTTCGAGGCGGTCGAACCGGGCCTGCAATGTCCCCCCTTGCGTTGCGCTTCCGGGCATCGCCGGCGAGCGGCCCGGACTGTTCGGCCGCGTGGCGCTGCGCCGCCGCGCGGCCGAGCTGGTGCGCCGCTTCCCGGTGGAGATCGACATCGACCGCACGCCGGGCAGCATGGCCTCGGTCGATCGCGAGGCGGTCGCGATCCTGCGCGCGCTGGCGCGCGACGACATCGCCGTGCTGATACTGGACGAGCCGACCTCGATCCTGATGCTGAACGGCTTCACGCTGCTGAGCGTGCCGTACTACGACAGCGACGCGATCATCAGCGTGGTGCTGATATCGGCGATTTCGATGTTCGACCCGCGGTTCACCGCCGGGCTGCGGCGGCTCCGGCCGGCCGGGTCGCAGCAGGGCGCACGATGATGAGCGAGGGCAGCCAGGCCATTTCCGGCCCCATGCGCGGCGTGCGCCTGTCGGGCCTCTCGGCCCGCTACAGCCTGCTCGTCATTCTCGCGGTCATCAGCGTCGTGTTCGCCTGGATGCGGCCGGACTTCGCCGACCCGGGCAACGTCAACAAGATCCTGCACGCCGCCAGCATCTCGGCGATCATGTTCCTCGGTGCGACGTGGGTGATCGCCTGCGGGGCCTGTTCGACGGCGTGCTGGTCGGCTATCTCGGGCTGCCGGCGCTCATCACCACGATCGCGACCGGCGGCATCGCGCAATCGGTCGCCGCTGCGATCGGCCAGGGCTCGTCGATTGAGATCAGCGGCACGAGCTTCGTCGGCCGCTTCCTGGCGACCGATTTCGGCGTTCTGCCGGCGGTCGCGCTGCTGGCCGGCGCGCTGTACGCACTCGCCTGGTATGTGCAGGAGCGGCTGGCGTTCGGCCACGGCCTCTACGCGATGGAGCAGAACCGCCGCGCGGTGAACGAGGCCGGCATCCCGGTGCGGCGCCGCGTGCCGATCCTGTTCGTGATCTCCGGTGTCACCGCGGCCCTCGCCGGCGTGCTGCTGACCGCGGACCTGTCGTCCGGGCAGCCGCGCATCGGCCTCTCGTATTTCCTGGACGGACTGACCGCGATCCTGCTGGGCGGCATGGTGGTGAAATTCGCTCAGCCCAACGTGCTCGGCACGCTGGTTGGGGTATTGTTGCTCGGTGAACTGGTCAGCGGGACGGCACTGCTCGGATGGTCGGACTGGCAGCGGCAGGTGATCAAGGGATGCCTGCTGTTGCTGGGGGCCGCAATCGTCGTGCGCGGGCGGTCGTCGGCCGCGGCACGGGCCGGGCCGTCCTGACGGGCCCGGCCGGATCCGGGGGCTGACAGCGAGCGACGTGTTATCGGAGTAACGACATGGTGGACTACATCATTGTGGGTGCCGGCTCGGCCGGATGCGTGCTGGCCAACCGCCTTTCGGCAGATCCCAGCGTGACGGTGGCGCTGCTGGAGGCGGGCGGCAAGGACAGGAACCCCTTCATCCGCATGCCCGCAGGCTACCTCGCGCTGATGAAATCCGGCTCCGTCGACTGGGGCTATCACACCGAGCCGCAGCCGCACATGGACAAGCGGGTCATGTTCTGGCCGCGCGGCAAGGTGCTCGGCGGCTCAAGCTCGATCAACGGCATGGTCTACATCCGCGGCCATTCGTCCGACTACGATCTGTGGGCGCAGCTCGGCAACCGCGGCTGGTCGTACGATGACTGCATGCCATACTTCATGCGCTCCGAGGGGCGCGAACTCGGCGCCAGCGAATACCACGGCGGCGACGGGCCGCTGCTGGTGTCGCGCTTGCCGGAGCTGACGCACCCGCTGACCAGGGCGTGGTTCGCCGCCGGCGGGCAGGCGGGCTTCCCGATGACGGACGATTTCAACGGGGTGCAGCAGGAAGGTTTCGGGCCAGTCGACAGCACCATCTCGGGCAATCAGCGGGCCAGCGCCGCGCATTGCTACCTGCGCCCGGTGATGGGCCGGCCGAACCTGACCGTCATCACCCGTGCGCTCGCCGCGCGCGTGCTGATCGAGGGCGGCCGCGCGGTCGGCGTCGAGTACATCAAGGACGGCACCCTGCAGACGCTGCGGGCTGAACGCGAGGTCATCCTGTCAGGCGGCGCGATCAATTCGCCGCAGCTGCTGCAGCTATCCGGCGTCGGCGATCCGGACCACCTGCATTCGATCGGCGTCAAGGTGGTGCACGAGCTGAAGGGGGTGGGGCGCAACCTGCAGGACCATCTGGCGGCCGGCGTGAAGCAGCGGTGCTCGCAGCCGATCTCGTTCCTGCCGCACACCCGGCCGATCGGCGCGACCAAGGCGTTCATCCAGTACTTCCTGACCAAGACCGGCCCGGCCACCTCGCACGGCCTGCAGTCGATGGCGTTCGTCAAGTCGCGCCCCGACATCATCGCGCCGGACCTGCAGTACTTCTTCGTGCTGCTGATCTACAGCGACCATGGCCGCAAGATCCACAACGAGCACGGCTTCATGGCCTACTTCAACCTCTCGCGGCCGGAAAGCCGCGGCACGATCCTGGCGCGCTCGCCGGACCCGCGGCAGCACCCGGCGATCGAGCCGAACTACCTGGAGGCGCAGGAGGATATCCGCGTCATGCGCGACGGCATCAAGATCGGCCGCGACATCATCGCGCAGAAGGCGTTCGATCCGTATCGCGGCGTGGAGTACGGCCCCGGCCCGCAGGCCAGGACGGATGCCGACATCGACGCCTATGTCCGCGCCACGGCGGAGACGATCTATCACCCGGTTGGCACCTGCAAGATGGGCGCCGATCCGCTGGCGGTGGTGGACGACCAGCTGCGCGTGCACGGCCTCGACGGGCTGCGCGTCGTCGACGCCTCCATCATGCCGCGCGTCGTCAGCGGCAACACCAATGCGCCGACCATCATGATCGCCGAGAAGGGCGCGGACTTCATCCTCGGCCGGCCGGCGCTGCCGCCGTTCCACGCGACCGCCGCGGCGGCCGCTTAGGTTACGCCTCGGCGGCGCAACGGAAGCAGCGGGAAAGTGCGGGAATTTCTGCGGGTGCCGGTGGTGCTGCTGGACAGGATTGAACTGTCGACCTCTCCCTTACCAAGGGAGTGCTCTACCACTGAGCTACAGCAGCCCGTTCCGCCCACGGCCGAGGCCGATGGCGGGGCGCAATCTGCTGGCATCCGGGCGACAGATCAAGCCTCCGCCGACGCGCCGCGTGCTGTGGCGGGATCGCGCCGGTCCATCGCGAACCAGCGCATCTGCCGCAGCCGACCCGCGCGCAGCAACTGGATGCGGCCCAGCCACCGCTCGGCCTCGGCCACCAGGGCCGCCGCCTGCGGTGGGTCAGGCCGGTCGCGGTCGAATTCGTGCAGCGCCGCCCGCCAGCCGGCGAGTGCAAGGCGCATGTGGCGGGCCGTGAGGTCCTCGGCGACCCGCACCTCGAACCCGAGCCGGGCCAGCGCCCGGCCGATCAGCGCGGGCGAGGGCGGCGGGGGCGCCGCGGGGTCGAGCCGGCGCCAAGCCGCAACGGTCGCCTCCGCCGGGTCCAGCGGTGCCGGCGCCACGGTCTGCAGCAGCGCGATCTGCCCGCCGGGCCGCACCGCGAGGGTCATCGCCGCGATCGTGTCCTCGGGCCGCGCCCCGCCCAGCGCCTCGATCGCGAGCGCATGGTGGAAGGCGCGGCGAGGGAAGGCCGGCGCGGCGGGGTCCCAGGGCTGCAGCGAGGCACGCTTCGCCAGCACGGCTCCCGCCCGCTGCACCCGCCGCGTCGCCACGCGCAGGAGCCACGGATCGGCCTCGCAGGCGCACACCCACGCCCCCAGATCGCCCGCCAGCCGCAGCGCCGGCCCGCCGCTTGCGGCGCCCAGCAGCAGCAGCGAGGAGGCCGCGGAGAGCCCGAGCGGCAGGGCGAGGCGCAGGATCTCCTGGCCGCCGCCGGGGATCAGGAACCCCTCGCCCCACAGCGTCTCGACAAGGTTGAGCCGGATTTGCGTCCAGGCCGGGGCCGGGCGCTCGGGCTGGGGGGCACGCGCGGTGGGCGTCGACCCAGGGTCGGGCCAGTCGGTCGCGGCGGCCACGGCGCCGTCTTCGCCGCCGCGCGCGCGCCCGAGCCAGTTGCGCAACTCCGCGAGCCGCATCCTGCCTACCCGCTGCCGTGATCTCAGACTGCGATGCCAACGGTTAACGAAATCCTGCACCGCGGGTTGACGGCACGGCTGCGTGCACGCGATGTGCGCGCGGGCAAGTGAGAGAGCGGGGCGGATGGACGGCGGCGCGCGCGCGACCTGGACCGCGTTTCTGGTCATGGCATTCGTGGTGGTCGGGCTCGCCGGCGTGTTCGGCACCTACGCCGCGCCGCTGCCGCTCGCCCGCGCGCTGGCCCGCGAAGCTGCGCTGGATGCGGCGCAGGCGGCGGCGCGGGGACCGGACGCGGCGGCGGCGCTCGAGGCGCTGCGCCCGCGGCTGGACGAGAGCGCGGATGCGCTGCTGCCAGCCGGGGGCGACATGACGGCGCGCATTGCCGCCGAGCGCGCCGCGATGCGCGCCCGCTTCACCGCCGAGGCGGCGGCGGAAGCGCGGCGCGCGCGGCTCATCATCATCGTCGTAACGCTGATGGGCGCGCTGTTCGGCGCCGCGGTGCTGCGCATGGCGCGGGGCAGCTGAGCGCGCGGCGCCGCGCCCGCTCAGTCGAGGCGGAAGGCGAGCACGGCGCCGCCGCGCTTGGTGCCGATCAGCCCGTTGCCGCCCGCGCCCACCACCACGTACTGCTTCCCGTCCACCTCGTAGGACGAGGGCGGTGCGTTCACGCCGGCGCCGGCCTGGAACTGCCACAGCACCGCCCCGGTCTCGGCATCGAAGGCGCGGAACATGCCGTCGCCCTGGCCAGCGAACAAAAGCTCGCCGGCCGTTGCCAGCGCCCCGCCCATCATCGGGTGGCGGGTCTTGACCACCCAGCGGATGCGGCCGGTGTTGTAGTCCACCGCCGTCAGGTTGCCCCACTGCGGTTCCTCGAGGTAATGCACCCAGCCGCCGAGCCGCAGCTTGCCCAAAATCATGGTCCTCGCCATCCTCGCCGCGCGAGGCGGCGTCGGCAGGCTCGGCGTTGAAGAAGGATTTCACCCAGCGCTTGAACGAGGGGCGGTTGCCCTTCGCCACGAGCCGGTCCATCGCCTGCACGAGATTCTCGGTATAGGCGAGGTTCAGCGACTCGTTGATCGCAACCGCCGACCACTCGGTGCCGCCGTTCGAGCCCGGCATCATGCGCGTGCCGGCGTGGGTCGGCGGGGTCCACATGCCGTCCTGCGGCACCAACGCCTCGGAAAACCGGATCAGGCTGCAATCCTTGCGCCGGTGCACGAACAGATGCCCGACCTTGCCGGCGTGCATCACGCCGGGCACGATCTTGCCGTCGTTGTCCTTCACGTCGGCGAGCACGGTCGGGCTCACGTCGTCGATATCCCAGACGTCGTGCGGCACGTACTGGAAGTGGCAGACATACTTCCCGGTGTCGAGGTCGATAGCCACCAGGCTGTCGGTGTAGAGGTTGTCGCCCGGCCGCAGCGAGCCGTCGAAGTCGGGATTGGGGTTGCCGACCACGAAGAAGATGCGCCGCGTGGCGAGATCGACCGAGGGGTTCTGCCACACCGCGCCGCCGAGCGTCGCATAGGGGTCGCCGTTCTCGGCGTAGTTCTTCTTCTCGGCCGCGATGTCGCGACGCAGGTCGCGCCCGGTGGCGTCCGTCGTCGCCCACACGCCCTGCGAGTTCTCGGGGATCGTGTGGAACGTCCAGAGCAGCTTGCCGTTGGCCGCATCGAACGCCTTGACGAAGCCGCGCGTGGGGAACTCGCCCCCGTTGGTGCCGATGATGATCTTTCCGTCCACCGCGGTCGGCGCCATGGTCTCGCTGTAGCCCATTTCCGGGTCGGCGATCTCGATATCCCACACGCGCTTGCCGGTGCGCCGGTCGAGTGCCACGAGCCGCGAGTTCGAGCGTGGCGAAGTAGACGCGATCGCCGTCAACGGCGACCCCGCGATTGTTCGGCCCGCAGCAGTAGTTCGATATCGGGCCGCGGCGATGATGATAGGCCCAGATCTGCCGGCCGGTCCGCGCATCGAGCGCGAAAACATGGTTGAAGGATGTGGTCACGTACATCACGCCGTCGACGATGATCGGCGCCGTCTCCATCGGGGCGACCAGATCGGTCTGGAACACCCAGGCAAGATGCAGCCGCCGGACATTCTCTCGGTTGATCTGGGCGTTCGGATAGAAGCGCGTCTGCCGATAGCTGCCCTGCGTGTGCAGGAAATTCGTGCCGTCATGCTCGGCGTTGCTGAGCATCTCCTGCGTCACGGTTGGCCACGCAAGGGGCCGGGCCGGATCGTTCGGTTCCTGAGCCATGCCGGCACCGCCGCACCAGAGCGGCAGCGCAGCCGCCAACAACGCCAGAGTCTGCAGCTCGCGCCATCCAATGCCTCGCGGTCAGAGAGATACCGGCCCGATGCGCGCCGCCCGAATGGTCAGGCACGGCGGAACCGGCGCACGCCGCAATGCGACGGCGCCCTGCCGCTCGGATCCCGCTTCGTCATAGATCATCGACGCCTTTTGTACGACGCCGAACCGCGCGCCGCCCATCGTGAACAAGTCAGCCTCGCCAAATCAGTAGTCGCAATGCCTCCGCCGTCGCAATCCATGGGTGTGCGCGGAGACAAAACATGATCGTGAGCAGCACGACACCCGGCATCTTCGATCAGAGGCCGAACCGGTTCGACCTCGGAAAGCCGGTCGGCGGGAGACGGCCGGCTTGGGCGCGTTCGCCCAGCCAGTCGCGCAGGTTTGCTTCGGTGCGCGTGCGATCGCCGGATTTCCAGCTCAGCCCGTCGGCGAGGCGGAAGACGCGCGCATCGGCCACACCGCCGTCCTTGTAGCGCTGCAGGATCACGCCGGCGCCGCGCGCCATCTCCGGCACCTGCTCCAGCGGGAAGATCAGCAGTTTGCGGTTCTCGCCGATGATCGCGACATGATCGCCCTCGGCCGGCACGCAGAGTGCCGCCTCCTCACCCGCGCGCAGGTTGAGCACCTGCTTGCCGGTTCGCTTTTCCGCGAGCAGGTCTTCGGCCTTGACGATGAAGCCGCGGCCGGATGTCGAGGCGACCAGGTGGGGCGCGTCGTCGCGCGGCACGAACAGCGCGACGACGTCGTCCTCGTTCGCGAGCTCGGCCAGCAGCCGCACCGGCTGGCCGTCGCCGCGGCCGCGCGGCAGGTCGGCCGCGTGCAGCGTGTAGGCACGGCCGTTGGTGGCGAACAGGCACAGCCGGTCGGTGGTCTCGCAGGCCAGCAGCAGCTGCAGCCGGTCGCCCTCCTTGAACTTCAGCTCCCGCTCGTCGGTCGACGGCGCCGCGCACGGCGCGGATCCAGCCCTTGTCGGAGAGAATGACGGTGATCGGTTCGCGTTCGACGAGCGCCGCCTCGTCGACCGCGACCGTCGGGCGGCGCTGCCGCCAGCTCGGTGCGGCGGGTGCCGAGCGGGCCGGCGCCGAATTTCTTTCGTGTCGCCTGCAACTCCTCCGTCGATGCGCTGCCAGCGCGCGCGCTTCGTCGCCGAGCAGGGCGCGCAGCTCCTTGCGCTCGCGGCCAGGGCCTTGTGCTCGCTTGCGGATCTCCATCTCCTCCAGCCGGCGCAGGCTGCGCAGGCGCATGTTCAGGATCGCCTCGGCCTGCACATCGGTCAGGCTCGAACGTCGCCATCAGCGCCGGCTTGGGCTCGTCCTCGCTCGCGGATGATGCGGATCACCTCGTCGAGGTTGAGGTAGACGAGCAGGTAGCCGTCGAGGATCTCCAGCCGCCGCTCGATCGCCGCCAGCCGGTGGCTGGAGCGGCGGACCAGCACCTCGTGGCGGTGGTCGAGCCAGGCGCGCAGCACCTCGCGCAGGGCCATCACGCGCGGCGTGCGGTCGGCGTCGAGCACGTTCATGTTGAGCGGGAAGCGGCTCTCCAGCGCGGTCGCGCGGAACAGCGTCTCCATCAGCACCTCGGGCTCGACGCCGCGGGTCTTCGGCTCCAGCACGAGGCGCACCGTCGTCGGTGCTCTCGTCGCGCACGTCGCCGAGCAGCGGCAGCTTGCTTGCTCCTCCATCAGCTGCGCGATCTGCTCGATCAGCCGCGCCTTCTGCACCTGGTAGGGGATTTCGGTGACGACGATCTCCAGGTGCCGTGCTTGCCCTTCTCCACCTCCCATTTCGCGCGCAGGCGGAAGCCGCCGCGGCCGGTCTCGTAGGCCTGCGCGATCGCCGCGCGCGTCCTCGACCAGCACGCCGCCGGTGGGAAAGTCCGGGCCGGGCATGTGGCGCAGCAGGTCGGCCGTGGTCGCGTCCGGATGCGTGATCAGGTGGATCGCGGCGGCGCAGATCTCGCCGGCGTTGTGCGGCGGGATCGAGGTCGCCATGCCGACCGCGATGCCGGCCGCGCCGTTGGCCAGCAGGTTGGGAAAGGCGCCGGGCAGGACGACGGGTTCGCTGTTCCTCGCCGTCGTAGGTCGGGCGGAAATCGACCGCGTCCTCGTCGATGCCGGCCAGCAGCGCCTGGGCGACCTCGGTCAGCCGCGCCTCGGTGTAGCGCATCGCCGCGGCGTTATCGCCGTCGATGTTGCCGAAATTGCCCTGGCCTTCGACCAGCGGATAGCGCGCGGCGAAATCCTGCGCCAGCCGCACCATCGCGTCGTAGACCGCGGCATCGCCGTGCGGGTGGTATTTGCCGATCACGTCGCCCACGACGCGGGCGCATTTCTTGAAGCCGGCGGTGGGATCGAGGCGCAAGCTGGTGCATGGCGTAGATCAGCCGCCGGTGCACCGGCTTCAGCCCGTCGCGCACATCCGGCAGCGAGCGCGACATGATGGTGGAGAGCGCATAGGCGAGGTAGCGCTCGCGACAGCGCGTCCGCGAGCGGCGTGTCCTCGATGTGGCCGATCGTGTCGTCCGGCATGCGCTCGCGTCTCCGCCAGAGGCAGCGACGCGGTCGTAGAGCATCTGCCGCGCCGCCGGCAGCGGGCGGTGCTGGTGCGCCGAACGCATCGCGCGCCAGGAAATGGCCGGTCAGGCGCAGCCCGTCGCGCCAGTCCGCCGGCGTCGCCCGTGCCGTCGTCGCGCAGGAAGCGGCGGCAGCCGCAGCAGCCGCGCCTTCCATGCGCCGGCCGCCGCGTCGGTCACCGCGCGGCCGGTGCGCGGCGAGACGCAGGCGAGGCCCGTCGGTCGCGCCGGTGACGGCGCAGGCGCGCGAGATCGAGGCCGTAGCCGAGATCGGCGAGCAGCACCGCCTCCCACCGCACCAGCTCGGCCAGCACCGGCGCGCCCAGCGGCAGTCGGGCGAGCAGATGCAGCAGGCCCGGCGAACACGCGCGGATGCGGCTCGCGCTCCGGCAGCGCGCCCTCGGCGACCGCGCAGGCGGCGCGCAGCATCGCCAGCGCCAGCGCGATCGTCCATCGCCAGCGCCGCGGCGGGATGGATCAGCTCGGCGGTGAAGCTGCCGAGCTGGTCGGCGAGGCGCGCGACCCAGCGCACCTGCACGAGGTTGCCCGGCTGCCACACCGCTGCCCGCGCCGCGAGCCAGCCGCCGCGCGCCAGGCCGCGATGCGCGCCGTGCTCCTCCGTCATCACGGTCGCGACCGCGTCGCCCTCGCCGTACGGGCGGGCGTCGAGCACGATCGCCGGGGCGTCCCATTCCATCGCCGGTTTCTACACGAAAGCGGCCCGCCCGGGCATCGTGCTCCGCCGCGGCGTCGCCTCAATAGGTCGCGCGCCCACCGGAGCAGTCGAACACGGCGCCGGTGGTGAAGGAGACTTCCTCGCTCGCAAGCCAGCAGATCATCGCCGCGATCTCCTCCACCCGCCCGAGTTGGCCGATCGGAATCCGGCTCAGCATGTAGTCGATGTGCTCCTGCGTGATCTGGTCGAAGATCGGCGTGCGCACCGCCGCGGGCGTGATGCAGTTCACCCGGATCTCGGTCTTTGCCAGCTCCTTGCCGAGCGACTTGGTGAACCCGATCACCGCCGCCTTCGAGGCGGAATAGGGCGAGGCGTTCGGGTTGCCCTCCTTGCCGGCAATGGAGGCGACGTTGACGATGCGGCCATAGCCGCGCTTGAGCATGTGCGGCACGACATAGCGGTTGCAGTAGTAGAGACCGTTGATGTTCACGTCGATGACGCGCGTCCACTCCTCGATCGGGAACTCCCAGGACGGTAGATCGGCCCGGCGATGCCGGCGCTCGCAACCAGGATGTCGATGCCGCCGAGGGCCGGCCGCGGTCGCATCGGCGGCGCGCGCGACCGCCGTGTGGTCGACGGTATCCAGGCCTCGGTGTGCACCGACCCGCCGAGTTTCGCCGAGCTCGGCCAGCGCCGATGCGTTGCGGTCCCACACCGCGAGCCGCGCGCCCTCCCGCAGCAGCCGCTCCGCAGCGGCGTAGCCGATGCCCGAGGCACCGCCGGTCACCACCGCCACTTTTCCCGCGAAACGCGTCCCGTCAGCCATGTCGTCCCTCCCTCGATCGTCGCGCGCTCAGTCCTGCCTCAGCCGGATGGGAACATCCGGCGCAGGATGCCGTCGCGCAGCACGTAATGGTGGAACAGCGCCGCCGCCGCATGCAAGCCGGCGAGGATCAGCACGAAATTCGCGGCCAGCGCGTGGTACCCCTTGATCGTGCGGCCGAGCTCGCGCGCCCCGCCGGGGAAGGCGAGCAGGCCGAACACGACGTCACCGCGACAATACGCGGCAGTCAGCCCGAGCAGGATCGTGGTTCCCGCCGCGAGATACAGCACGTAGTGCGTCACCCGCGCCGCCGCCTGCAGCACGCCGCTCTCGGCATCCGGCAGGCTGCGCCCGCGGCTGATGCGCCAGAACACGCGGATCGCCAGCACCACCGCGAGGCTGATCCCGAGCGTGATGTGCACCGAACGCAGTGTCACGGCCACGTCGCGGCCGAGCGTGTCGATGGTCTGCCCGCCGAGCCAGAGCAGTGCCACCAGAATGGCGGTCAGCCAATGCAGCACGATCGTGCTGCGGTCGTAGTGAAGGGCAGGCTGTCCCATGCGCGCAGTCCCTAGCTGCTGCCGATCAGAATGCCGGTGGCGAACACCAGCGCGCCGCCGAAGCCGACCTGCAGCGCGGCCGACAACCGGTGGCGTGTCCATGTAGCGCCAGCGCACCCAGGTGATCACCGCCGAGTTCCACGATCACCACGGCGATCGCGAGCACGGTCGCGGTGCCAGAAATTCGGAATCAGGAACGGCAGCGTGTGGCCGATGCCGCCCAGCGTGGTCATCAGCCCGGAGATCGCGCCGCGGATCCAGGCGCGCCGCGGCCGGTCAGGCTGCCGTTGTCCGACAGCGCCTCGGCGAACCCCATGGAGATGCCGGCGCCGATCGAGGCGGCGAGGCCGACCAGGAACGCGTCCCACGAGCTGCCGGTGGCGAACGCGGCGGCGAACACCGGCGCCAGCGTGGAGACCGAGCCGTCCATCAGTCCCGCGAGCCCCGGCTGGATCACCCGCAGCACGAACATCCGCCGCTGCATCTCGTCCTCTTCGCGCGCGCACGTTGGCCGGCAGGTTCTCCTCGACCAGCCGGTCGGCGATGCTGCTCGTGCGCCACCTCGGCCTCGGCGAGGTCGCCGAGCAGCTTGCGGATCGAGGCGTCGGTGCTGCGCGCGGCGGCGCGGCGATAGAAGCGCTGGGTCTCCGTCTCCATCGTCTCGCGCCTGCTCGCGCACGTCGTCGAGGCTGAGCGGCTGGATCTGCCAGACCGGCTTGTGCTGGACGAAGCCGCGCACGTCCTGGCGGCGGATCAGCGGGATGTGCTCGCCGAACTTTTCCCGGTAGAGCTCGATCAGGCGGCGGCGATGCTCGCTCTCCTCGTCCGCCATCTCGGTGAACACCGTTCGCGCTGGCCGGATAGTCGGCGCGCAGCCCCTCGGCGAAGTCGGCGTAGATGCGGCCGTCCTCCTCCTCGTTGGCGATGGCGAGCGCGAGGATCTCCCGTTCGGACAGTTCGTCGAAATTGCGCATCCGCGTCCCCACCGCGGGCGGTGCCCACGCTGCGGCGCACTATGGGGGCGGGTCATGCGGCGTTCAAGGCGACGCCGCAATGATGAGAACGCCTCGCAGTTTCAGACGAACACCACCGTGCGTCGATAGAGATGCCAGGTGGCGTGGCCAAGGATCGGCAGAATGATGATCAGGCCGAGGAACAGCGGGATCGTTCCGATCAGCAGTCCTGCCGCGACGATCACGCCCCACACCGCCATCGGCCCCGGGTTGGCCGCGACCGCGCGCACCGAGGTCCACACCGCCGTCTCCACGCCGACATTGCGCTCGACCAGCAGGGGAAACGAGACCACGCCGATGGCAAGCGTCAGAACGGCGAACAGGAAGCCCACGCCGACGCCGATCACGATCAGCGCCCAGCCCGCGCGGGTGAAGAAGACATCGTGAATGAACGCGCCGAGCGAGGCCGGTGCCGCCGGGCCGAGCGTCAGCATGTAGATCGCCTGCGCGGCCATCATCCACAGCACGAACAGGGCCACGAGAATGAGTCCGAGCAGCAGGATCGGGCCGAAGGCGTGCGTGCGCACGATGCCGAGCGCGTCGGCCCAGCGCGCATCCAGCCCCAATTCGCGACGCCGGCTGATCTCGTACATGCCCACGCCGGCGAACGGTCCGATCAGCGCGAAGCCGGCGGCGAGCGGGAACAGCAATGGCACCGCCTCCGTGCCCGACGCGAGCCGTGCCAGCACCAGGCCGACCAGCGGGTAGATGATGCAGAGCAGGATCACGTCGCTGCGGTTGGCGCCGAAATCCTGCACGCCGCGCACCAGCGCCGCGCGCAGGTCGGCGAGGCCGATGCGCATGACATGCGGCACCGTGCCGTCATGCGCGGCGGGATGCACGTCATGGCCTGCGGTTTCCACGGCCTGGGCGGCGAACCGGAGCTGATCGACGCTCCACTCGATCGGATTGCGTATGGTCATGTTTCCCCCGCGCGTCTGCTTCCGCCTGCCGACGCCGCGCGGCCCGATCGAGGGCCGTCACGGCGCCTCAACCGCTCTATGTTGGTTGAACGCCCGGCGCCGTTCGCGCGTCTCGCGCGCTTGTGATCAGTGCCGGAAGTGGCGCATGCCGGTGAACACCATGGCGATGCCGGCGGCGTCGGCGGCGGCGATCACCTCGGCGTCGCGCATCGAGCCGCCGGGCTGGATCACCGCCGTCGCGCCGGCGGCAATCGATCGCCTCCAGCCCGTCGGCGAACGGGAAGAACGCGTCGGAGGCGGCGACGCTGCCCCGCGTGCGCGGCGCCGGCAGACCCGCGGCCTTGGCGGCCTCGGCTGCCTTCCACGCGGCGATGCGTGCGGCATCGACGCGGCTCATCTGGCCGGCGCCGATGCCCACCGTGGCGCCTGCGCGCTTGCGATAGACGATCGCGTTCGACTTCACGTGCTTGCAGACGCGGAAGGCGAACAGCAGGTCGGCGAGTTCGGCCTCCGTCGGCGCGCGCCGGGTCGACCATGCGCAGTGCCTCCGGCGCGATGCGCCCGACATCGCGCGTCTGCACCAGAAAGCCGCCGGCAAGGCTGCGGAAGGCTGCGCTCGCGGCGCGCCGGATCGGGCATCCCGCCGGTGAGCAGCAGGCGCAGGTTCTTCTTGCGCGCCAGCACCGCCTGCGCCGCCTCGGTCGCGTCCGGCGCGATGATCACTTCGGTGAAGATCGCGGCGATGCTCTCGGCCGCCGCCTCGTCGAGCGTGCGGTTCACCGCGACGATGCCGCCGAACGCCGAGACCGGGTCGCAGCGCGAGCGCCGCCGTCCCACGCCTCGGCCAGCGTCGCGGCGGAGGCGACGCCGCACGGGTTGGCATGCTTGACGATGGCGACGCGTGGGCTCGGCAAATTCGGCGACGCACTCGAACGCGGCGTCGGTGTCGTTGAGGTTGTTGTAGGAGAGCTCCTTGCCCTGCACCTGCCGCGCGGTCGCGACGCCGGGCGCGGTGCCGCTGGCGTAGAAGGCGGCGTCCTGGTGCGGGTTCTCGCCGTAGCGCAGCGTCTGGCGCAGCGTGCCGGTCAGTGGTCATCCGCGGCGGGAAACGCCTCGCCCTGCTGCTCGGCGAACCAGCGGCGATGGCGGCGTCATAGGCGGCGGTGCGCGCGAAAGCCTCCGCCGGCGAGCCGGCGGCGCAGCGCGAGCGTGCGTGCCGCCATGCGGCGGCGAGTTCGCTCCAGCACCGGCGCGTATTGCGTCCGGCTCGGTCAGCACGGCGACGAAATCGTGGTTCTTCGCCGCGGCGCGGATCAGCGCCGGGCCGCCGATGTCGATGTTCTCGACGCAGTCATCGAAATCGGCGCCGCCCGCGACCGTCGCCTCGAACGGATAGAGGTTGACCGCCACCAGATCGATCGGCGCGATGCCGTGCGCGCGCATCTGCGCCAGATGCTCGGCGTCGTCGCGCCGGCCGAGGATGCCGCCATGGATCTGCGGCACCAGCGTCTTCACCCGCCCGTCGAGGATTTCGGGAAAGCCGGTATGCTCCGACACCTCCTTCACCGCGATGCCCGCCGTCGCGCAATGCCGCGCGCCGAGCCGCCGGTGGAGAGGATTTCCACGCCATGTCGCGGCCAGCGCCTGCGCGAACGGGACCAGCCCGGTCTTGTCGGAGACGGAGATCAGCGCGCGGCGGATGGGGACGATGTCGGTCATGCGCGTCAGGCGGTAGCCTAGCAGGTCCGAGCAGGTCCAGCGTGCGCACCACCACCTTCGCCTCGTCGTAGAGGGCCAGCGCCCGCGTCCGGCCGGCGGCGCCCAGGCGCGCGCGCAGGGCGCGCGTCCTGCGGCAGACGCGCGCAGCGCCGCGGCGAGCGGCGCGGACCTGCGCGGGCGGGACCAGGAATCCGGTGTCGCCCGTCCACCACCTGCTCGCGCGGGCCGCGGATGTCGGTCGCGACCACCGGCAGCGCCGCACAGCATCGCCTCGATCACCGACATCGGCAGGCCCTCGAAATGGCTCGGCAGGGCGAAGATGTCGGCGGCGGCGAGCAGGGCGGGGATGTCCTCGCGGTAGCCGAGCCGGCGCAGCCGGGCGCCGAGGCCGGCGGCGGCGAAATACGGCTCCATGTCCTCGCCGCGGTCGGTCGCCAGCCGCTCGCCCACCACCCACAGCTCGGCATCGGCACGTCGCGCATGGCGGCCAGCAGTTCGGGGTAGCCCTTGTGGCGCACCAGGCGCGACACGGCGATCACCACCACGCGCTCGGCCGGGACGCCGAGCGCGGCGCGGATCGCGGCGCGCGCCGCCGGGTCGGGGCGGAAGCGCGCCGGGTCGCGGCCGTTGCCGACCGCGGTCGCGCGGCGATGCAGCCCCAGCCGCCGCGCGTCCGCCGCCTCCTCCTCGGAGACGGTGAGGAAGACGTCGGTCATGCGCCCGCCGAGCCATTCCATCGCCAGCGAGGCGGCGCGGCGCGGCAGGCGGGCCGGGCTGGTTGAACAGGAACCCGTGGCAGGTATAGGCGACGCGCGGCACCCCCGCCGCGACCGCGGCGAGGCGGGCGAGGAAGCCGCAGATCGGCATGTGCGCGTGCACGAGGTCCGGCCGCTCGCGCGCGCATCAGCCGCAGCAGCGCCAGGAACGCCCGCCCCTGGGCAAGCGGCGAGAGCCGGCGCGCGAGCGGCAGCGCCTCGACGCGGAACCCCTCGGCGCGCGCGACGTCGAGCAGCGGCCCGTCGGCGCGACGCCGATCACCTCGTGCCCGCGCGCGCGCAGCCCGCGCATCAGCGGCAGCAGGAAGTGCCGCAGCGAGAAATCGACGTTGGTGATTTCCAGGATCTTCACAGGGGGGCGCGTGTATCAGCGCGCGCGCCCTGGTGCTATGCTGGCGTTATGATCGCCCGCCCGCAGATCCCGCTGCTCAACGCCGCGCACGGCCTGACGCACTACAGCCTGCTGATCCTGCCCACCGCCGTGCTGAGCATGGCCGTACCCGGCGGCGCGTTCGGCGCCGATTACGGGCGGATCCTCGCGCTCGCCACGGGAATGTTCCTGTTCTACGGACTGTTCTCGCTGCCGCAGGGCTGGCTTGCGGCGCGGATCGGCCGGCGGGCGCTGATGGCGATTTTCTTCTTCGGCGCCGGCCTCGCGCTCGCCGCCACCGGGCTCGCGAGCACGCCGCTGATGCTCGCGCTGGCGCTGGCCGCGGCCGGCGGGTTCGTCGCCATCTACCACCCGGTCGGCACCGCGCTGCTGGTGGAGGCGGCGGCCGACCGGCCGGGCCGCGCGATCGGCGTGAACGGCGTCTGTGGCAACGTGGGCGTCGCGTTCGCGCCGGTCGTCACCGCCTTCCTGGCGGTGCAGGTGTCGTGGCGCGCGGGGTTCCTGGTGCCGGCGGTGCTGCTCTGCGTGCTCGGCTTCGCCTGGCTGCGCATGCCCGCGCACGCCATCAGCGCGCGGCGCGCGGAGGCGGCGTTCCCGCCCATCCCGGCGCATCTCGTCCGTCGCGCGATCGTGGTGCTGCTGCTGATCGCCGCCGCGTCGGGGCTCGTGTTCAACGCCTTCACCGTGCTGATCCCGAAGCTCATGCAGGAGCGGCTGGCGGGGAGCCCGTCGCTGCTGCCGCTGGCCGGTGCCGCCGCGACGGTGGCGACGCTGTGCGGCGCAGTGACGCAGTTCACCGTCGGGCGGCTGATCGACCGGATGACGCTGCGCCGGATCTTCCTGCCGATGGCGGCGGTGCTGCTGCCGGCGCTGCTGGCGCTGGCGGTGGCGCCGGGATGGAGCGCGGTGGCGATTGCCGGGGTGGTCGCCGCGGTGATCTTCGGGCAGGTGACGGTGAACGAGACCATGGCCGCCCGCTACATCGCGCCCAGCCTGCGGGTGCGCCTCTACTCCTGGCGCTTCTTCGTCGAGCTTCCTGGGCGCCGCGGCCGCCCCGCCGCTGGTCGCCCTGCTGCACGACCGGACCGGCAGCCTCGCCGCGGCGATCCTGGTGCTGGCTGCGTTCTCCGTGGTCACGCTGGGCTGCGCCATCTTCTTCCCCGACCGGCCGGAGGAGCTGCAGCCGGAGCTGTGGGCGATGCCGCAGCCGGCGGAATAGCTCCCATGCCGCGCGTCCGGTGCAAGCGCCGCCGGATGGTGCCACATGCACCCGCATGAACCGCCGCACGCTTCTCCTCGCCCTCGCCCCCCTGCTCACCCCGCTGCTCATCGGCGCCGCGCCGGGGCCGCAGGACGCCGCCGATCTCTCCCGCATCGCGGCCTATCTGAACAGCCTGCACACGCTGAAGGCGCATTTCCTGCAGGTGGCGCCCAACGGCGGCACGTCGCAGGGCCTGGCGTGGATGCAGCGCCCGGGGCGGATGCGGTTCCAGTACGATCCGCCGAGCCCGCTGCTGCTGGTGGCCGGGCACGGGCTGTTCGTCTTCTACGACCGCGACCTGAAGCAGACGACCAACGTGCCGCTCGGCTCCACGCCGCTGGGCATGCTGCTGCGCGAGGACGTGACGCTCTCGGGCGAGGTTACCGTGACCGACATCGACCGTCAGCCCGGCCTGATCCAGGTCACCCTGGTCCGCACCGCCTCGCCCGGCGACGGCAGCCTCACGCTGGTCTTCGCCGACAAGCCGCTGGCGCTGCGGCAATGGACGGTGCTCGACGCGCAGGGGCGGGCGACCCGGGTGACGCTCTATGACGTCGAGCTGGGCGGCACCTTCGATCAGGACATGTTCAGCTTCGTTGACCCGAAATTCGTCCCCGGCGGGGACAAATACTACCGATAGCGGCATGCTGCGCCGCAAAATGAGCTTCATTTTTCTGCCACGATGACGCAGGATGCTAGGTGCAATGAAGCCGCTGGTGGGCATCTCCTGCTGTTCGAAGCCGTTCGGCATCTATGCCATGCCGAACCACGCGGCGTCGGACACCTATGTGCGGGTGACGGAGGCGGTGGTGGGTGCGGTGCCGGTGCTGCTGCCGGCCTCGTCCGAGACCGCAGCCGACATCCCCACCCTGCTGGCGCGGCTTGACGGCATCCTGCTCACCGGCAGCCGCTCCAACGTCCAGCCTTGCCTCTACGGCGGCCCCGCGCATCCCGAGGGCACGCCGGAGGACGCGGCGCGGGATGCGCTGACCCTGCCGCTCATCCGTGCCGCGATCGCGGCCGGCGTGCCGCTGCTCGCCATCTGCCGGGGCATGCAGGAGCTGAACGTGGCGCTCGGCGGCACGCTGCATCAGCGGCTGCAGGATCTGCCCGGGCGCCTCGACCATTCCACCCCGCTCCAGCCTTTGGCCTTGGTGCGCCACGCCAAGGCGCATGCGGTGCGGGTGGTGGGCGGGAGCTGGCTGCACCGGGTTGCCCAGGCGCGGGAGATTCCGGTCAATTCCCTGCACAACCAGGGCATCGACCAGCTGGCGCCGGGCCTCGTCGTCGAGGGCACGGCGCCCGACCGCACGATCGAGGCGGTGCGGGTGGCGGGTGCCCCGGGGTTTGCCGTGGGCGTGCAGTGGCATCCCGAGTATGATTTCGAGCGGGACCCGGTCTCACGCGCCATCTTCGCAGCCTTCGGCGCGGCGATCGCCGCCCGCGCCCACCCCGCCGACCGCGCCGCCGCGGCCGACTGAGCGGCGGGCGCGCCGGCGCCCGACGACAGGAGGCGAGAGCATGGCAAGCGCGCTCTATCACGAGGGCAACCGCGAGCTTCAGGACGCATTCGCGAGCCGGCGGATCGCCGACCGGCTGGAGGAGAAGCTCGCACGCACGATCTTCTCCGAGGACAACCGGCGGTTCATCGAGGGTGCCATCTATTTCTTCATCGCCACCGCCGACGGGCAGGGGCGTCCGGATTGCTCGTTCAAGGGCGGCCCGCCCGGCTTCGTGCGCGTGACTGCGCCGGACGAGCTTGCGTTCCCGGACTACGACGGCAACGGCATGTTCAAAAGCCTCGGCAACCTGCGGGTCAATCCGCAGGTCGGGTTGCTGTTCATCGCCATGCACGGCAAGCCGCAGCGGCTGCGCGTCAACGGCACCGCGACGGTGCGCCGCGACGACCCGCTGCTCTCAAGCACGATCGGCGCGCAGCTCATCGTGCGGGTGAGGGCGCGCGCGATTTTTCCGAACTGTCCACGCTATATCCCGGAACTCGCGCTGGTCGCCCCGTCGCGCTACGCCCCCGTCGCGGGGGTCGAGCCGCCGGAGCCCGCGTGGAAGGGCTTTGCCGATTTCGCGGACTGCATCCATCCGCGGCAGAAGGTGTTCGGCGGGGAGGGGTAAGCGGGGGCGCGGCGGGCGGCGCCCTCACCCCGGCCCTCTCCCGCAAGCGGGAGAGGGAGATCGCACGGCGAGACTGTTCTGCGAGCCGGAGAGGGCGGTCACGCATCGCCCCCTCTCCCGCTTGCGGGAGAGGGCCGGGGTGAGGGCGTTCAGGGGTCGATGCCGCCCGCCGGGCCGCGCAGCATGGCGAGGAACTCCCGCCGCGTGGTGGGGTCGTCGCGGAACGCGCCGAGCATGCGGCTGGTCACCATCGACACGCCGGGCTGGTGCACGCCGCGCGTCGTCATGCACTGGTGGCTCGCCTCCACCACCACCGCGACGCCGCGCGGGTGCAGCACGTCGTTGATCGTGTTGGCGATCTGCGCCGTCAGCTTTTCCTGAATCTGCAGCCGCTTGCTGTAGGCTTCGACCACGCGCGCGAGCTTGCTGATGCCGATCACGCGCCGGTGCGGCAGGTAGGCGACATGCGCGCGCCCGACGATGGGCACCATGTGGTGCTCGCAATAGCTTTCCACGCGGATGTCGCGCAGCAGCACGATCTCGTCGTAGCCGTCGGTCTCGGCGAAGGTGCGCTCCAGCAGCGCCACCGGGTCGGTGGCGTAGCCGGCGAAGAACTCCTCATAGGCGCGCACGACGCGCGCCGGGGTTTCGCGCAGGCCCTCGCGGTCGGGATCATCGCCGGCCCAGCGCAGCAGCGTGCGCACAGCCGCCTCCGCCGCTTCGCGCGAGGGTCGCGCACCATCCTCGCTCAGCATCCGTAGCGGCGACTGTTCCTGATCCATGCAACCGTTCCCGACCCGGGGCGTGACATAAGCCTGCCGGGCGCAGACGCAAGCCGTCGTGCCATGCGCGGCCCGGCCAGCCGCTCCTCAGTGCATCCGCCCTTCCTGGTGCGGACTGTCGAGGCTGAAGGCGGGGATGGTGACGTCGAACCCTTCGCCGCCGCCGGTCTCGATCATGTGGTAGGTGCCGGCCATGAAGCCGGTGGGCGTGTCGAGCGGCGTGCCGGAGGTGTATTCGAACGCCTCGCCCGGCTCGATCACCGGCTGCTCGCCCACCACGCCCGCGCCCTGCACGCGCTGCGTCCGCCCGCGCGCATCGGTGATCAGCCAGGTGCGGCGCAGAAGCTGCACGGTCTCGCGGCCGGTATTCTCGATGCGGATGCGATAGGCCCACACGAACTTGCCTTCATCCGGCTCCGACTGGTCGGCCAGATAGAAGCTGCGCACGGTCACGCAGATGCCGCGCGTCGTTTCGGAAAACTCCGCTGCCATGGCCGCCCATCACACTCCCCGGGCGGCGCCCCTGTCCAGGGGGCCGCCCCGCGCTCAGGCGGCGGCCCGCGCGTGGCGCAGCGCCTGCGCCAGATCGTCCATCAGATCCGCCGGGTCCTCGAGCCCCACCGACAGGCGCACGACACCCTCGCCGATGCCCAGCCGGGCACGCTCTTCGGAACCGATGCGCATATGTGTCGTGGTCGCCGGGTGCGTGACCAGCGACTTGCTGTCACCGAGATTGTTGGAGATGCGGATCAGACGCAGCGCGTTCATCAGCGCGAAGGCCGCCGGCTTGCCGCCGGGGACGGCGAAGCTGACCAGCGTGCCGCCGCCGGACATCTGCGCGGTCGCCAGCGCGTGCTGCGGGTGGTCCGCGCGGGTCGGATACCACACGCGCGCCACCTGCGGCACGCCGGCCAGGAAGTCGGCGATCGCGGCGGCACTGCGCGATGCGGCCTCGACGCGCAGCGGCAGCGTCTCCAGCCCCTTCAGCAGCAGCCAGGCGTTGAAGGCCGAGAGTGCCGGGCCGGTGTTGCGCAGGAAGGGCTGCAGCGTGCTGGTGACCCAGTCGCGGCGGCCGAGCACAGCGCCGCCGAGCACCCGGCCCTGGCCGTCGATGTGCTTGGTGCAGGAATATACCACGATGTCGGCGCCGAGTTCGAGCGGGCGTTGCAGCAGCGGGGTCGCGAACACGTTGTCCACCACCACCAGCGCCCCGGCGGCGTGGGCGAGCGTGCCCACCGCGCGCAGATCGATGATCTCCAGCATCGGGTTCGACGGCGTCTCCAGCAGCACCATCCGCGCCGGCCGCGCCAGCGCCGCGCGCCAGGCATCGAGGTCGGTGCCGTCCACGAACTCCGCCTCGATCCCGTAGCGCGGCAGCAGGGTGGAGACGATCCAGTGGCAGGAGCCGAACAGCGCGCGCGAGGCCACCACCCGCTCGCCCCGGCTGACATGGCTGAGCAGGGCGGCGTGCACGGCCGCCATGCCGGTCGCGGTGACGCGGCACGCCTCCGCCCCTTCGAGCAGCGCGAGCCGGTTCTCCAGCATGCTGACGGTGGGATTGCCGAAGCGCGAGTACTGGTAGTGGGCCTCGGTGCCGGCGAACGTCGCCTCCGCCTGCTCGGCGCTGTCGTAGACGAAGCCGGAGGTGAGAAACAGCGCCTCGGCGGTTTCGCCGAACTGGCTGCGCTCGGTGCCGCCATGGACGAGCAGGGTGGCGGGGCGGAAAGTGGTGGTCATTGCTGGGCGCCCTTCGATCGTTCAGCCGACCGTCGACGCCGGGACGGGCGCGAAGCGATGCGCCGCCAGGGCCTCTTTAGCGCGCTTGTTTAACCTCGCCGCAATCCGGCCGGACAAATCACGAGGGGCGGGACACCGCCGCCGCCAACGCTAGGCGGCAACGGTTGCGCCGTCAATCCGCGTTTCCTATAGAGGGCGGCCGGCGCGGGTGTAGTTCAATGGTAGAACGGCAGCTTCCCAAGCTGCATACGAGGGTTCGATTCCCTTCACCCGCTCCATTCCCTTCACCCGCTCCATCGCGCCCGCCACGACGGAAGGCGTTCAGTCGCCGGCCAGCTCGCTGAACCGGGAGGGCGCGGCCGCCGTGCGCGTCGCGGTGCGAAAGCGCGAGGGATCCGGGATCACGTAGCCCTGCCGGCGGGCGGAGAGAATTCGTCCGCTCGGTGGCCCCGGCGGCGCTCAGTTTGCGGCGCAGCTTGAGCACGAGCTGATCGACGCTGCGGTCCTCGGAGTAGAGCGGCCGGCGCAGCGCGACGCGCCCCAGCCAGTCGCGGGAGACCGGCGCCCCGTCGGCATCCAGCAGCGTCTCCAGCGCCACGAACTCCGCCTCGCTCAGCGGCGTGAGCTCGCCCCGCGGGCCGACGAGGCAGCGGCGCGCGACGTCGAGCATGATCTGCCCGCTGCCCGCCGCCGGCCACGGGGCGGGGCCGCGGGCCACGCGGCGCCAGACCGCGCGCACGCGGGCGGCGAGCTCGCGCAGGGGCACCGGGCGGACCAGCACGTCATCGGCGCCGCGATCGAGGCTCTCGACCCGGTGCGGCTCGGCCTCGCTGCCGAGCAGGACGATGATGCCGCAGGTGCCGTCCTCGGCCAGCCGCTCGATCTGCTGAAACCCGACCGGGGTCGGGGTGGGCATGTCCAGCAGTACGATCTCCGGGTGGAAGCGGTCGCGCAGCACCAGCGGCTCGGCGTCCCAGCGCGCGACCACGACCTCCATCCCAACCTCGCGCAGCCCGGCGGCAATGACGGCACCGGCCGGGGCCGCGTGCTCCAGCAGCAGCACGGTCGGCGCCGGCGCCGCGTCGGCAAGTGTCAGGGCATTCGAATGCATCGCGCACACGATGCCGCCAGTCGCGCCTTTGATCAATGGAAACTCAGCAGGCACGGCAACTGTATCGGAGCTATCACGTATGCTTGCTGGCAACCAGACGGTGTCGCGGGCGCGCGTCAGCCGCCCGCGGCAAGCATCGGGAGCATGGCGAAGTGGGCGCGCGCGGCGTGCATGAAGGCGGTGACATTGGCCGCGCCACGCCGCTGCGACGGATACATGACCTGCACTGGCACGGCCGGCGGGGCGAAGCGGTCGAGCACCGGCCGCAGACGGCCGGCCTGCACCGCTTCGTGCACCTGGTAGGACAGCGTGCGCGTGATCCCGAGCCCGGCTTCGGCGGCGGCGATTGCCGCGTCGGCGCTGTTCACCGCGAGGCGCGGCTCGATGCGCAGCGTGAGCGCGCGCGCGTCGCCGAAGCGCCACTCGCTGGTGAAATCCACGCCCTCGAACGCGACCAGATCGTGGCCGGCGAGGTCCGCCGGCGCTTGCGGCGTGCCGTGCGCGGCGAGATAGCCCGGGCTCGCCACCAGCACGCGCCGCACCGCGCCCACCTTCACCGCGATCAGGGCGCTGTCGGCGGGCTCGCCGATCCGCACCGCGGCATCGACGCCCTCCTCCACCAGATGCACGACGCGGTCGGAGAGCAGGAGGCGGGCCGCCAGGTCGCGATGCTCGCGCAGCAGGCGGGCGAGCACCGGCAGCACGTGGAGCCGGCCGAACATGAGCGGGGCCGCGACCGTCAGCGTGCCGCGCGGGGCGGCGTCCTCGCCCCGCACCGCGCGCTCGGCGTCGGCGATGTCGTCGAGCACGCGGCGGCAGTGGTCGAGATAGAGCGCGCCCCGCTCGCTCAGCCGCACTGCGCGCGTGGTGCGGTGCAGGAGCGACAGGCCGAGATGGTCTTCCAGCTGTGCGACGGCGCGCGTGATCGCCGCCGGCGACAGGCGGAGCCGGCGCGCCGCCTCGACGAAGCTGCCCCGCTCGGCGACGGCGACGAAGGCGCGCATGGCATCGAGGCGATCCACCCGGCTATTGCAGCCTCGGCAACAATGAACTGTCAATCGGCCTGATTATCGCGGAGCACGGAGGCCCCTATATTTCGCGGCGAGCGGCACGCGCGGGAGTTGAACGATGGGATACGATTTCCTCGACATCGCTGCGACGCCCAGCGTGAGGGCGGCGCAGGAGGCCAACGGCAGCGGCGCCGCCTGGGAGCGTTTCGCGAAGGAACGGCCGTCACGCCAGTTCACGCCGGAGGCGGCGGCGTTCATCGCGGCGCGCGACAGCTTCTACATCGCGACCGTCTCCGAGTCCGGCTGGCCCTATGTGCAGCATCGCGGCGGGCCGCCGGGCTTCCTGAAGGTGCTCGACGACCGCACGCTGGGCTTCGCCGATCTGCGCGGCAACCGGCAGTACATCAGCCTCGGCAACGCGGCCGCGAACGATCGCGTCGCGCTGATCCTGATGGACTATCGCAACCGGGCGCGGCTGAAGATCTACGCTCGGCTGGAGGTCCGCGACCTCGCGGCCGATCCCGCACTGGCGGCGCAGCTTGTGCTTCCGGGCGAGCGCGCGCATGCCGAGCGCGCCATTCTGCTGCACCTGGAAGCGTTCGATTGGAACTGCCCGCAGCACATCACGCCGCGCTTCACGATCGCCGAAGTCGCCGCCGGCGTGCAGTCGCTGCGCACGCGGCTGGCGGCGCTGGAGGCGGAGAACGCGGCGTTGCGCGCGGAGCTTGACCGGGTCCGCAACACGGAGCCCCAGGCATGAACGATCCCACCGAAGCCCGCCCGCCGCTGCCGCCATTCACGCGCGAGAGCGCGATCGAGAAGGTGCGCAAGGCCGAGGACGCCTGGAACACGCGCGACCCGGCGCGCGTGGCGCTCGCCTACACGCCCGACAGCGCCTGGCGCAACCGCTCGGAATTCTTCGCCGGCCGCGCCGCGATCATCGCCTTCCTGACCCGCAAATGGGCGCAGGAGCGGGAGTACCGGCTGATCAAGGAACTGTGGGCGACCACCGGCGACCGCATCGCCGTCCGCTTCCAGTACGAATATTGCGATGCGCAGGGCGCGTGGTTTCGCGCCTACGGCAACGAGCAGTGGGAATTCGCGCCCTCCGGCCTGATGCGGCGGCGCGAGGCGTCGATCAACGACGTGCCGATCCGTGCCGCGGATCGCCGCTTCCTTTGGCCGGATCTCGGCCCGCGGCCGGCGGATTTTCCGGGACTGACCGCCCTCGGCCTCTGACGCTCACAATCCCACGCGTTCGCGCCACGGCTGCCCGGGCTGCGTGGCGGCACCGACGACACCCCGCATTGAGCGATACCGCCGAGATCCGCCTCGGCCCGGCGGTGGACGGCGCCGCACGCGTCGCCACCGCTGGCGGCCGCTGGGCGAACGCGCGGCCCGCGAGACGAGACTGAAATGTCGGCGCTTCTTTGGCTTTGTTCCCATCAGAGATTTTCCAAAACAGTAGTGTTTAGCCAGGATCGAACCAAGTTGATGAGCGTCTGGGCAGTCATATGTGGCAACATAGCAGACTTCCTTCTCCAAGTGTTCTCGTGCGGAGACTGATACGTATTTACAAAGGACTTCCAAATCGTCTGGGGAACAGTCGGGATGTCGTATATCAGTGCTGATGCCATCCGTTATGATACTTACGAGAATGCGCCGGCGTTCGCGCGCAAGGAAATCAGCTTCGTGCTCAACCTGGTCCGCGAACACGGGGCGAGGGTCGTTCTGGAGGCCGGGTCGGGGGCGAACCCGGTGCTTAGCGCCGAGCATGCCGCGAGGCTCGGCATCCGCTACATCACCACCGATGCCAGTGCCGACGAACTCGCGAAGGCACCCACGGCGATCGAGCGTCATGTCATCGACTTCGCCGGCGATCGGCTTCCCGACGATCTCCTCGGCGCGAACGATCTCGTGTTCTCCCGATGGCTTGGCGAGCATGTCAGCGACGCGCGCCGGTATCATACGAACGTCCGGCGGCTGCTGCGCCCCGGCGGCGTCGCGGTTCACTGCTTCTCCTGCCTGTTCGCGGCACCGTTCCTGTTGAACCGGCTCGTGCCGCCGAAGTTGAGCGCCCTCTTGCTCGCGCGGTTTCAGCCGAGAGACGAGCATCAGCATGGCAAGTTCCGGGCTTACTATGACTGGTGCCGTGGCCCCACCGCGCGCGCGATCCGCAACTTCGAGGCGATCGGGTATGACGTTCTGTCCTACACCGGCTATTTCGGCCACTACTACTACAAGGGGCGCTTGCCGCTGCTGGACCGGCTGGAGGCGTTGAAGTCACAGGCGCTGCTATCGCACCCCATCCCACAGCTTTGCGCATTTGCGACCGTGGTGCTGCGCCGGCGCGAGTAGTGGCGCGGGCGTGAGCCGCTCGCGCCCCACTCACAACCCCACGAGTTCGCGCCACGCCTGCTCGGACAGCGTAGCGACGCCGAGTTCCGCCGCCTTGCGCGCTTTCGAGCCGGCATCTTCGCCGACCACGACAAGGTCGGTGCGCTTGGAGACGCTGTCCGTCACCCGGGCGCCGAGGCGCTCGGCGATGGCCTTGGCCTCCGGGCGCGTCATGGTCGTGAGCGTGCCGGTGAACACGACGATCTTGCCGGCGAGCTTGCCGTCCGCGCCGGCCGGCGGCCGCCGCGTCCTCGATCGTGAGCAGGCCGGCGAGTTCGTCGAGGGTCGCGAGGTTGCGCTTCTCGCTGAAGAATTCCACCAACTCCTCGGCGATTGCCGGGCCGATGCCGACGATGTTGGCGAGGTCGCTGCGCGCCTCGGCGCCGATCTCGCGCGCCGCCAGCATCTGCTGCCGCCAGTTCGCGAAACTGCCGTAGTTGCGCGCGAGCAGGCGGGCATTGGCCTCGCCGATGCGGCGGATGCCGAGCGCGTAGATGAAGCGCGCGAGCGGGATGCGGCGGCGCGCCGCGATCGCCAGCGAGAGGTTGCGCGCCGAGGTTTCGCCCCAGCCCTCCCGCGCGGCGATCGCCTGCTCATGGTCGGGCAGACGGAAGATGTCGGCCGGGCCGTGCAGCAGGCCGGCGGCGAGAAATTCGCGCACGGTCTTCTCGCCGAGCCCGTCGATGTCGAAGGCGGGGCGGGAGACGAAGTGGATCAGCCGCTCCTCGACCTGCGCCGCGCAGGTGAGGCCGCCGGTGCAGCGGCGCACCACCTCGCCGGGCGGGCGCAGGGCCGCGCTGCCGCAGACCGGGCAGTGGTCCGGGAACACGTAGGGCTTCGCGTCCGCCGGCCGCTTCTCCAGCACCGGACCGAGGATCTGCGGGATCACGTCGCCCGCGCGCTGCACGATCACGGTGTCGCCGATGCGCACGTCCTTGCGCGCGATCTCGTCCTCGTTGTGCAGCGTGGCGCGCGCAACCAGCACGCCGCCGACATTCACCGGCTGCAGATAGGCGACCGGCGTGAGCGCGCCGGTGCGGCCGACCTGGATCGCGATGTCTTCCAGCACCGTCGTCGCCTGCTCGGCGGGGAATTTCCACGCGGTCGCCCAGCGCGGCTCGCGGCCGGCGATAGCCGAGCCGGTCGCTGCAAGCCGAGATCGTCGATCTTGTAGACCACGCCGTCGATGTCGTAGTCGAGCGCCGGCGCGGCCACCCGCCATCGCCTCCTGGAACGCCGCCGCCGCGACCGCATCGTGCAGCGGCCGCGACAGCGGGTTGACGCGTGAAGCCCCAGCTTTCAGGCGTTCCAGATAGTCCCAGTGGGTTTTCGCGACCGGCGCGCTGGTCTCGCCCGAGCGCGTAGGCGAACAGCGCGAGCGGGCGGCTCGCCGTGATGCGCGGCGTCGAGCTGGCGCAGGCTGCCGGCGGCGGCGTTGCGCGGGTTGGCGAACAGGCGCTGCCCGGCCGCTTCCTGCGCCGCGTTCAGCGCCAGGAAATCGGCCTTGGTCATGAACACTTCGCCGCGAATCTCGATCAGCGCCGGCGCGTCGCCCTGTCAGCTTGCGCGGCAGGGTCTTCAGGGTCTGCAGGTTGGCGGTGACGTCCTCGCCCTCCAGCCCGTCGCCGCGGGTGGCGCCGCGCACGAACGCGCCGTGCTCGTAGGTGAGATTGATCGACAAGCCCGTCGATCTTCGGCTCGCCCACGAAGCGCAGGTCCGCATCGGCGGCGAGGCCGAGAAACCGTCGCGCCCGCTCGACGAACTCGCGGAATTCGTCGGCGTCGAACACGTTGCCGAGCGAGAGCATCGGCACCCCGTGGCGGCGTTTCGCGAAGCCGGTGCTCGGTGGCGCGCCAATCCGGCGTGTTGGCGAATCGGCGCGCACGAGGTCGGGAAAGCGCGCCTCGATCGCGGCGTTGCGCCGGCGCAGCGCGTCGTATTCGGCGTCGCTGATCTCGGGCGCCGCCTGGCCGTAATAGGCCTCATCGGCGCGCGCGATCGCCTGTGCGAGCCGCGCCAGTTCCTCGGCAGCCTCGTCCCGCTCCAGGGCCTCGACCGGCTTCATGCCGCCCCGAGCAGGCTGTCGGCGGCGGCGCGCGCCGCTTCGGTGACGCGCGTTCCGGCGAGCATGCGGGCGATCTCCTCGCGCCGCGCCATGCCTTGCAGCGGCTCGACGCGGGTCTCGGCGCGGCCCCGCGCGGTGCGTTTCTCGACGCGCAGATGCACGGCCCCCCGCGCCGCGACCTGCGGGCTGTGCGTGACGAGGAAGATCTGCACGCGCCCGGCGAGCCGCGCGAGGCGCTCGCCCACGGCGGCGGCGGTGGCGCCGCCGATGCCGGCATCGACCTCGTCGAACACCATGGTCGGCGCGGCGCCGCTGCCGGCCAGCACGACTTTCAGCGCGAGCAGCAGGCGGGACAGCTCGCCGCCGGAGGCGATCTGGCCGAGCGGGCCGGGCTCCTGGCCTGGATTGGTGGCGATCAGGAAGCGCACGGCGTCGGCCCCCTGCGCCCCCCAGGCCGCCTCGTCCACTTGTGCGACCGCGACCTGAAAGCGCGCCCGCTCCAGCTTCAGCGGCGGCAGCTCGCGCCCGACCGCGCGCTCCAGCCCCTCGGCCGCCTCGCGCCGGGCCGCCGAGAGGGCCATGCAGGCCTCGGTGAAGGCGGCGCGGGCGGCGGCGGCGGCGCGCTCGAGGGCGGCGATCTCCGCCTCGCCGCTCTCCAGCGCGCCCAGCCGGGCGCGCAGCGAGGCCAGCAGGTCGGGCAGCTCGGTGACCGCCACGCCGTGCTTGCGCGCGGCGGCGCGGAGCGCGAACAGCCGCTCCTCGGTCCGTTCCAGCACGCGCGGATCCGGTTCGGCGTCGCGGGCGAGGCGGGCGAGCAGCGACTCGGCCTCGGCGAGCGCGGTCTCGGCCTGTTCCAGCAGCGCGGCGGCGGGGCCGACCGGGCCGGCACCGTCCGGGCCGATCAGGCGCTGCAGCGCCCGGCCGGCGGCGCGGAGCGCGGCGGCGGGGGCGCTGCTGCGCCGGTCGCGCGGGGTGAGTTCGCCGAGCGCGGCGGTGATCGCCTCCGCCCGGCGTTCGGCCTGCTGCAGCTCCTGCCGCTCCTGCGCGAGCCGCTCCTCCTCGCCGGCGACCGGGGCGAGGGCGGCCAGTTCCTCGGTCGCGTGGCGCAGCCAGTCCTGGTCGCGCTGCGCGGCGCGATCGCTTCCTGCGCGGCCCTCAGGGCGACGGCGGCGTCGCGCCAGGCGCGGTGGCGCGCCGCGACCTGCGCCCGCAGCGCCGGCGGCACGCCATAGGCGTCGAGCAGTCCGGCGTGACCGGCGGGATCGGCGAGCCCCATCTGCTCGTGCTGTCCCTGCACCTCGACCAGCAACGCGCCGAGCCGGCGCAGGAGTGCCACGCCGATGGGCGCGTCATTGGCGAAGGCCCGCGAGCGGCCGTCGCGCCCGAGCACGCGGCGCAGCACGATCTCGTCCTCGGCGCCGATCCCGTGCTCCGCCAGCAGCGCCAGGGCGGGGTGCTCGGCGGGGGGCGCGAAGACGGCGGCGACCGACGCCTGCTCGCTGCCCGGGCGCAGCAGCCCCGCGTCGGCGCGCGCGCCGAGGGCGAGGCCCAGGCTGTCGAGCAGGATCGACTTGCCGGCCCCGGTCTCGCCGGTGAGCACGGTCAGGCCGGCGCCGAAGCCGAGATCCAGCCGCTCGATCAGTACCACGTCGCGGATCGCGAGCGCCGGTCAGCATCGCGCGGCGGCGAGCGGCCGGCCGTCAGAAGATCCAGCCGAAGGTGCGGCTGAAGAAGCCCCGGCCCCCGGATGACTGCGGCACCTTGGCACCCTTCAGCTCCCCGTCGGCAGCCAGCTGGTCGTAGCTGTCGGCATACCAGCTGCTGCCCGGGTAGTTGTAGCCGAGCACCGCGGCGGTGCGCCGCGCCTCGTCCGGCAGGCCGAGGAGCAGGTAGATCTCGGTCAGCCGCTCGAGCGCCTCGGGCGCGTGGTTGGTGGTCTGGTAGACGTCGACGACCCGCTGGAACCGGCCCAGCGCCGCGACATACAGGTGCTGGCGCTCATACCAGCGGCCGATCTCCATCTCCTTGCCGGCGAGGTGGTCGCGGCAGAGGTCGATCTTCAGCTTGGCGTCGCGGGCATAGGCGCTGCCGGGGAAGCGGTTCACCACCTCCTGCAACGCCGCCATCGCCTCCTCCGTGCCCTTCTGGTCGCGCTGGATGTCGGAAACCTGCTGATAGAAGCTGAGCGCGCGCAGGTAGTAGGCGTAGCCGATGTCGCGGTGCGACGGATGGAGCTGGATGAAGCGGTCGAGCGTGCCGATCGCGTCGGTGAACTTGTTGTCGAGGTACTGCGCATACGCCTGCATGATCTGGGCGTTCGTCGCCCAGGTCGAGTACGGATAGTACTGCTCGACGTTGTCGAACTCGTCGGAGGCGACGCTGTAGTGGTGGGCGTTCAGCGCGTCGACGCCGCGATTGTAGAGTTCCTCGACCGGGACCGAGGCCGGGTCTTCGGTCTTGGCGGGTTCGCTGAAGAGCGAGCAGCCGCCGACCAGCAGGGGCAGGGCGGCGAGCACGGCGAGGCGGAGCTTCGGCAATCTGGACCACCGGCGTTGCGGGCGCGCCGTTATAGCATCGCGCGCGCGGCCGAGAACCCGTTCAGGCGGCCAGCGCGGGCTCGACCGCGGGGAGATGCAGGCGCCAGTTCGCGGCATCCGCGAACAGGGCGCGCAGGAGCTGGTTGGTCAATGCGTGCCCGCCGCGGTGGGCGACGAAGCGCGCGCGCAACGGCGCGCCGGCCAACGCCAAGTCACCCACCGCGTCGAGCAGCTTGTGGCGCACGAACTCGTCGGCCATGCGCAGCCCGCCGGGGTTGAGCACCCGCGCGCCATCGACCACGACCGCATTGTCGAGGCTGCCGCCCCGCGCCAGTCCCTCGGCCCGCATGGCCTCGATCTCGCTCGCGAGCGTAAAGGTGCGGGCGCGGGCCAGTTCGCCGCGGAAGGCGTCCGGCGTCAGGCGCAAGGTCAGCGCCTGCCGGCCGATCGCGGCGGCGTCGAAGGCGATCGAGAACGCCATGTCCAGGCCGAACGGATACGGGCGCAGCTCGGCGAAGGCCTCGCCCTGGCTCACCCGCACGGTGCGGCAGACCTCGATCGTTGCGGCCGGGGCGTCCTGTGCAACGACGCCCGCGCAATCGACCAGGAAGAGGAAGCTCGCGGCCGAGCCGTCATGGATCGGCGCCTCCGGCCCGTCCAGCTCGACCACGGCATTGGTGACGCCCGCGCCGGCAAGGGCCGCGAGCACATGCTCGACCGTGCCCACGCGGATCGCGGGCTCGTCCGGCACGCCGAGCACGGTGCAGAGGCGGGTGTCCACCACGCGGTCGAAGCGCGCGGGGATGTCACGGCCGAGATCGGTGCGGCGGAACACGATGCCGGTTCCCGGCGCGGCGGGCAGCAGGCCGAGGCGCACGCGACCGCCGCCGTGCAGGCCCACGCCCACGCAGTCGATCGGCGCCTTCAGCGTAAACTGCCGCTGCGGTGCGGTCTGCAGCGTAACGTTGTGCGGCAACCCGTCCATGCCTTCGCTTTCGACCCTTGCCGTCCAGGCCGCGGGTGGCTTCGCGGCAGATGGAGGCTGGCAGCGGTCAGAAGGCTTGGCGAGTCAATGATTATTGCCGGATATTTCGATATAAACGTCTGATCTTGCAATAAATATCGTGAGGCTGGACGCAGCGGGGCGGGGGTTTGTTTCGCCCCGCCACCGCAGCGCAGCAATTCAACAGGCGGCCCGGCGCCTCACGACGATTGGCGGCGCAGGAAGGCAGGGATGTCGATCTGCATCTCCTCGCCCGCGGTCTGGCGGACATCGGCGCGCACCGGTTCCGGCCGCGGCTCGCCGCGGGTCGCGGGCTCGACGCGCGGGCCGGTGGCGGCCGGGTCGTAGCCGCGAATGGCACCGGTCATGAGATTGAAGATGCTCCGCCGGGGCGGCGGCGCGGCCGGCTGGGCGGGCGCCCCGACGGGCGTGCGGGCGGCCGGGCGCGGGGCCGCGGCGGGCCGCGGCGGCTCGGCGTAGCTGACCGGTTCCGCCGCCTCGGCTTCGGCCGCCGCGGCGGTCTGTGCCGCCGCTGCCGCGGCCCGGGCGGAGGCCGCCTGCTGCAGCGCATAGGCCTGCTGGGGGACACGGGCGCCCGCGCCGAGCGGTGTGGCGCGGCCCGGCATCGGCGGCGTGGCCGGACGGAGTATCGCCGGCGCCGTGCCGGCCGCCACCGCCGCAGCCGGCGCGCCGCCGCCGACCGCCACCAGCTTCGGCCGCTCGGCCTGGCGCAGCGGCGCCTCGATGCCGGTCGCGACCACCGAGACCCGGATCTTGCCGATCAGCGTCTCGTCGATCGCGGAGCCGAAGATGATGTTCGCCTCCTCGTCCACTTCCTCGCGGATGCGGTTCGCGGCCTGATCGACCTCGAACAGCGTCATGTCGTCGCCGCCGGTGATGTTGATCAGCAGGCCGCGCGCGCCGGCCATGCTGGTGTCTTCCAGCAGCGGATTGCTGATCGCGTGCTTCGGCGGCGCGGGTCGCGCGGTTCTCGCCATCCGCCTCGCCGGTGCCCATCATCGCCTTGCCCATCTCCGCCATCACCGTGCGGATGTCGGCGAAATCGAGATTGACGAGGCCGGGCGCCACCATCAGGTCGGTCACGCCGCGCACGCCCATGTAGAGCACGTTGTCGGCCATCTTGAACGCCTCGCGCCAGCCGGTGCGCTCGTTGGCGAGGCGGAAGAGGTTCTGGTTCGGGATCACGATCAGCGTATCGACGATACTGCTGCAGCTCCTCGATGCCCTGCTCGGCCGCGCGCGTGCGGCGGCTGCCCTCGAAGGTGAACGGCTTCGTCACCACGCCGACGGTCAGGATGTTGCGCTCGCGCGCCATGCGCGCGATCACCGGCGCCGCGCCGGTGCCGGTGCCGCCGCCCATGCCCGCGGTGATGAACACCATGTGCGCGCCGTCGAGGTGGCGGATACAGCTCGTCCGCCGCTTCCTCTGCCGCGGCGCGGCCGATCTCCGGCTTCGCGCCGGCGCCGAGCCCCTGCGTCAGATGCGGGCCGAGCTGGATGCGCCGGTCCGCGCGGCTGTGCAGCAGCTGCTGCGCGTCGGTGTTGGCGACGACGAACTCCACGCCCTGCAGGTTCATCGCGATCATGTTGTCGACGGCGTTGGTGCCGCCGCCGCCGACCCCGATCACGGTGATGCGCGGCGTGAAGTCGGTGTGCGACTGCTTCGTGATGGTCAGATTGAGCGTCATGGGCCTGCTCCCCTGCGATGATGCCCGGTGCGGATGGTCTTGTACGCGGCGCTCGCGATTCGCGTCTGCATCACACGCGCTCGCGCAGAAAATTGACGACGCGGCGGAACAGCGCCGCGCGGGCGGTCGGCGTCGATGTCGATGTCGGCAAGCGTGCGGCCCGTCGCCGGCGGCCCAGGCCAGCAGGCCGACGGCGGTGGCGAAGGCGGGACCGGAGGCGGAATCCGGCAGGCCGCGCAGCCGGCGCCGGGCGGCCCTGGCGCACCTGGCGGCCGAGGATGCGCGCCGCCGGTCTCGCGCGCGCCGGAAAGCTGGCTCGCGCCGCCGGTCAGCACCACGCGCGCCCCGGCGGCGCGCGCCGAGGCCCGGAGCCGTCCAGCCGCTCCTTCACGAGTTCGAACGTTTCCTCGAGCCGCGGCTTGATGATGTTGACCACCATGCTGCGCGGCACCTTCGCGATCTGATGCTCTTCCTCGCCGACCAGCGGCACCGGCAGCATCTCGCGCTCGTCGTCGGGGCTGCCGTGCGCGCTGCCGTACAGCGTCTTCAGCCGCTCGGCGTGCGCCACCGGGGTGGAGAGCACGCGCGCGATGTCGTTGGTCACATGCACGCCGCCGACCGGCAGTTGCGCGGTGTGCAGAAGCTGGCCCTCGGCGAACACCGCCATGCCGGTGGTGCCGCCGCCCATGTCGATCACGGTGGCGCCGAGCTGCCGCTCGTCCTCCACCAGCGTCGCCATGCCGGCGGCCATCGGCGCGGAGACCAGTCTCCGCCATTTCCAGATCGCAGCGCGCCACGGTCAGGCGCCGAGCGTGCGCAGCGCGGTCTTCAGCGCATCGACGACGTGCAGCCGCGCCGCTCAGCGTTTCGCAATGCAGCCCGCGCGGATCGGCAACCCCCTGCGCGTCGTCGGCGGAGAAGGCGAGCGGCAGCGCGTGGATGATGTCGCGCCCCTCGGAGGCGGCGCGGGCGCGGCCCTCCAGCAACACGCGGCGCACGTCGGACTCGGCGACGGCGCGCCCGCCGACCGGCCACTGCACGTTGAACAGCCGGCTTTCCGGCTGGCCGCAGGAGAGGTTGACGGTGACGGTGCGCAGCCGCAGGTCGGCCTCGTCCTCGGCCTGGCCGACCGCGGCGCGGATCGCGCGCTCGGCGTCCTCGATGTCGATGATGCCGCCGCCGCGCACGCCGCGGCCGCGCTGCCAGCCGAAGCCGAGCACGCGCAGTCGAGCCGTCGGATTCGATGCGGCCGATGATGCAGACGATCTTCGTCGTGCCGATGTCGAGCACGCCGAACGGGCCGGACGGCGCGGCCGCGCGGGCGCGATGGTTCGTCCTCGTCCGCCGGGCGGCAGCACGCGGCGCGACATATCGTTCATGTCGGCTCTCCGCGGTCGGTGCGGCTGGCACGTCCTTCGGCTCGGCTGCCGGCGCTCGGCAGCGGGCGGAACACGAAGCCGGTCCGGCAGGCGCAGGTCGATCGCCTGCAGCGGCCGGTCGAGCAGCGCGTGCGTGCGCCTGCAACTCGGCCAGCTTCGCGAGCGCCTGCGCCTCCGCGCCTTCCGGCAGCAGCACGTCGGTGCCGCTGTTGAGGCTGCAGGTTCCAGCGCCGCTCGCCGACGCGCACCGCGGCGACGACGCGCGCCTGCGATGCCCGGCTGCTGCGCGAGCGCGTCGATCAGGGCGGCGGCGGCGGCGGGCGCGCCGGCGCCGACCACGCAGCGGAAGCTGGCCCGCGAAGGTCGGCGACGTCGCTGTCGGTGACCACCTGCCCGTCGCGGTCGATCAGCGCGGAACTTGCCCTCGTTCTGCCAGACCGCGAACGGCCGCCGCTCGACCAGCCTGCACCACGATCGTGTCGGGCAGGCGCCGCTCGACGGTGGCCGACTGCACCCAGTTGATGCGTTTCGATGCGCGCGCGCGCCGCGGCGAGCCGAGAAGCCGAGGATCGGATCGCCCGGGCGTGCACGCCGAGCGCGGCGCGCAGCAGCGGTTCCGGCGTCTTCGCGCGGCCCTCGATGACCACTCGCGCGACGCGCAAGCCGAGGCGCGCGGTGGCGTGCGCCGAGCCGGTCGCTGCAGCGACTCGCGCGCCGCGGCCGAGCGCGTGCGACAGTGCCAGCGCCCAGCGAGCCAGCACGCCCAGCGCGGCGACGCCCGATGCCGGCGGGCGCAGCAGCCGGCGCTGCCGGCGGATCAGCAGCTTCAGCCGGCCGGGCCGGTCACTGCAGGCGCGGTGCGCGGGGCGCGGCGTCTTCACGCGCGGCATGCGGCGTTCTCCACCATCCAGGCGCAGAGCTGCGGAAAGCTCATGCCGACGATGCGCCGCCTGCTCCGGCAGCAGCGAGGTCGGCGTCAGGCCGGGCTGGGTGTTGACTTCCAGCAGCACCAGGCGGCCCGGTTCGCCCGCGGTGTCGTCGTAGCGGAAATCGGCGCGGCGTCGCGCCGCGGCAGCCGAGCGCGCGATGCGCCGCCAGCGCGACATCCATCGCGCGCGCATAGGTCGTCGGGATGCACGCGCGCGGGGATGATGTGGCGCGAGCCGCCGTCGGCGTATTTCGACCTCGTAGTCGTAGAAGCCGTGGCTCGGCGACGATCTCGGTCACCGCGAGCGCGCGCGTCGCCCATCACGCCGACGGTCAGTTCGCGGCCGGGGACGTATTCCTCGGCCAGCGCCGCGGTGCCGAAGCGCCAGTTCGCGCGCGATGCTCGGCGCGGCGGTTGTCGCCGTCGCGCATGATCGCGACGCCGACCGAGGAGCCTTCGTTCACCGGCTTGACGACATAGGGCCGCGGCAGCGGGTCGGCGGCTTCGAGTGCCGTGCACGTCGACCACGCGGCCGCGCGGCACCGGCAGGCCGGCGGCGGCGAACACCGCTTTCGCCGCCACCTTGTCCATCGCCAGCGCCGAGGCGCGCACGCCGGAATGCGTGTAGGGAATGCCGAGCCAGTCGAGCACGCCCTGGATCGCGCCGTCCTCGCCGAAGCGGCCGTGCAGCGCGTTGAACACGGCGTCGGGCTTCGGGTCGAGCGCCGCGATGCACCGCGCGCAGATCGGCGGCCGACCTCGATCGGCGTCACCTCGAAGCCGGCCTCGCGCAGTGCCGCGATCACCTGCCGCCCGGAGGAGAGGCTGACCTCGCGCTCGGCGGAGATGCCGCCGTAGAGCACCGCGACGCGGGTCATGCCACCGCCTCCGGCCGTGCCGCCGGGCACGCCGATGCGGCGGATTTCCCACTCCAGCGTGACGCCGCGTCGCGGCATGCACGCGGCGGCGGACTTCCTCGCCCAGCCCCTCGATGTCGGCGGCGGTCGCGCCGCCGGTGTTGATCAGGAAGTTGCAGTGCTTCTCGGACACCTGCGCGCCGCCGCGGGTCAGGCCGCGGCAGCCGGCGGCCTCGATCAGCTCCCACGCCTTCATGCTCGGCGGGATTGCGGAACGTGGAGCCGCCGGTGCGCGCGCGGACCGGCTGCGTCGCCTCGCGCGCCGCGCGGATCTCGGCCATGCGCGCCGCGATCGTCGGCGGGATCGCCGGGCGTCGGCGCGCAGGCGCGCGCGCACGACGACGCGCGCCGGGCGGCAGCGCCGCGTGGCGGTAGGCGAACGCGAGTCGCGCGGCGGGCAGGCGCAGCAGCTCGCCGGCGCGGGTGACGATCTCGGCCCAGTCGAGGCAGGCGGCGACGTCGCCGCCATAGGCGCCGGCGTTCATCGCCACCGCGCCGCCGATGCGTGCCGGGAATGCCGGACAGGAATTCGAGCCCGGCGAGCCCGGCGGCGGCCGCATGCTCGGCGACCGTCACATCCAGCGCCGCGGCGCCGGCGACGACGCCGTCGGCTCCGCGCGCGATGGTCGCCGAAGCCGCGCGCCAGCCGGATCGTCACGCCGGGCAGGCCGCCGTCGCGCACGATCAGGTTGGAGCAGGCGCCGATCGACGTGCACCGGCATCGTCGTGCGGCAAGGCGCGCGAGGAACGCGGCGAGGTCGTCGGCGTCGGCCGGACGCACCAGCGCTTCGGCCGGCCCGCCGACGCGGAACCAGGTGAACGGCGCCGAGCGGCGCGTCCGCCTGCACGCGGCCGCGCAGCGGCGGCAGCGCGGTCGAGCTGGCGGCGGCGAGGCGCTCGGCGGCCATCATGCGCCGCCGCCCGCCACGCGGCGCGCCGCTGCGCGCCTGCAACTCGGCGAGCTGCTGCCGGCAGCGCCGCCGCCCATTGCGTGATGTTGCCGGCGCCGAGGCACACCACGAAATCGCCGGGCCGGGCGATCGCGTGCACCATCTCGGCCAGATGCTCCGGGCCGGGCAGCGGCACCACGCTGCGATGGCCGCGCGCGCGCAGGCCCTCGACCAGCGCGTCGCGAGTCGACGCCCGGGATCGGCGCCTCGCCGGCCGCATAGACATCGGCGACGATCACCGTGCCGGCATCGTTCATGCAGGTGCAGAACTCGCTCGAACAGCGAGTGCAGCCGCGTGTAGCGGTGCGGCTGCACCACCGCGACCACGTCGCGCGCGCCGGCCTGCCGCGCCGCCTTCAGCACCGCGGCGATCTCCACCGGATGATGGCCGTAATCGTCGATGACCGTGATGCCGCCGGCCTCGCCGGTCTTGGTGAAGCGGCGCTTGACGCCGCGGAAGCCGGCGAACGCGCTGCGCAGCGTGTCGTCGTCGATCTCCATCTCGACGCCGACCGCGATCGCCGCCAGCGCGTTCTGCACGTTGTGCTGGCCCAGCATCGGCAGGCGGAACGGGCCCATGCGGCGCGAGCGGTTGCGCGCTGCCGGTCGGTGACGCATGACCTCGAACGTGGCGCCGAGCTTGTCGGCGACGACGCGCTCGGCGCGCACGTCGGCCTGCGGGCGAGAACCCGTAGGTGACGATGCGCCGGTCGGACAGGCGCGGGATCATCTGCTGCACCGCCGGATGGTCGATGCACAGCACGGCGAAGCCGTAGAACGGAATGTTCGGCGACGAACTGGTCGTAGCCGGCGATCATCGCCTCGGCCGTGCCCCAGTGGTCGAGGTGCTCGGGGTCCATGTTGGTGACGACCGCGATCACCGCCGGCAGGCGCAGGAAGCTGCCGTCGCTCTCGTCGGCCTCGACCACCATCCAGTCGCCGGCGCCGAGGCGCGTGTTGGTGCCGTAGGCGTTGATGATGCCGCCGTTGATCACGGTGGGATCGAGATGCGCCGCCTCCAGCACCGCGGCGATCAGGCTGGTGGTGGTGGTCTTGCCGTGCGTGCCGCCGACCGCGATCGACCATTTCAGGCGCATCAGCTCGGCCAGCATCTCGGCGCGCCGCACCACCGGGATCAGCCGCGCGCGCGCGGCGCGCGACCTCCGGGTTGTCGCGCTTCACCGCGGTGGAGACGACGACGACCTGCGCGCGCGCCGAGATTGGCGGCGTCGTGGCCGATCGCGACCGGGATGCCGGCCTCGCGCAGGCGGCGCACATTGGCGGAGTCGGCGATGTCGCTGCCCTGCACCGAGTAGCCGAGCGTGTGCAGCACCTCGGCGATGCCGGACATGCCGATGCCGCCGATGCCGACGAAGTGGATGGTGCCGATGGAGAGCGGCAGCGCCCTCATGCCGCGCTCTCCTGGCGTGCATGGAGATCGCTTCGACCGAGATCGGCGAGCCGCGCGGCGGCGTCCGGCACGGCCGCAGGCTGCGCGCGCGCGCGCCGCGGCTGCGGCGAGCGACGCCGGGGTCGGCGAGCAGCGCAGGCGAGCTGGTCGCGCAGCGTCGGCGGCGGTGAACGTCGGCTGCGGCATGACCCAGGCGCGCGCCGGCATCGGCGAGCGCGCGGCATTGGCGGACTGATGGTCGTCGATCGCGCCCGGCAGCGGCACCAGGATCGCCGGCCGCCCGGCGACCGCGAGTTCCGCGACGGTGGAGGCGCCGGCGCGCGCGATCACCAGATGCGCGGCCGGCGAGCCGCGCCGGCGACATCGGGGAAGAACGGCGCCAGCTCGGCCGCGATCGCCGGCCGCGGCGTAGGCCGCGCGCACCCGCTCCAGATCCTCCGGCGCGGCACTGCTGCGCCACGCGCAGCCGGGCGCGCAGCGCCTCCGGCAGGGCGGCGAGTGCCGGCGGCACCACGTCGCTGAACACGCGCGCGCCGAGCGAGCCGCCGAGCACCAGCAGCCGGATCGCGGCCGTCCGGCGGCTGCATAGGGCGCGCCGGCGATCGCGGCGATCGCCGGGCGCACCGGATTGCCGGTCGACGACGCGTCGGCGACGTCGCGCGGCACGCGCTCGGTCTCCGCGAAGCTGAGCGCCAGCAGGTCGGCGTGGCGCGCGAGGAAGCGGTTGGCGCGGCCGAGCACGGCGTTCTGCTCGTGCAGGATGACGCGCGGCCGGTGGCCGCATCAGCCGCGCCGCCGAGCACCGGCGCCACGCGAGGGATAGCCGCCGAACCCGACCACCGCGGCCGGCGTGCGATGCCGCGCGAGAATGCCGCGCGCCTGGACAGTGCCGAGCGCCAGCGCCGCGACTGCCTGCGCGCCGCGCAGCATGCCCGCGCCCGGCGATGCCGGCGCCGCGCAGCACGAAGCGCTCGCGCCCGGCGAAGCGCCTCGGCGTTGCAGCGCCGCCGGAGCGCGCGTCGGTCATCAGCGCGATCCGCTGGCCGCGCGCGATCGAGTTCCGCCGCCAGCGCCTCGGCCGGGAAGAAATGCCCGCCGGTGCCGCCGGCCGCGATCACGATCGGGCTGCACCGCCGGGCCCCTCATGTGCACGCTCGCCGTGATGCGCGGCGGCGGGTCAGGGCGAGCAGCATGCCCATGCCGAGCGCGACCGCGAGCACCGAGGAGCCGCCATAGGAAATGAACGGCAGCGTCATGCCCTTGGTCGGGATCAGATGCAGCGTCGAGGCCATGTTGACGAACGCCTGCAGGCCGAAGCCCGCCACCAGCCCGGTGCCGGCGAGCACGACGAACAGGTCGCTGCTCCTTCAGCAGCCGCAGCAGGCCGCGCAGCACGATGAAGGCGAAGACGCACAGGATGACCAGGCAGACGATCATGCCGAACTCCTCGCCGGCGACGGCGAAGACGAAGTCGGCATGCGCGTCGGGCAGCACGTCCTTCACGCGGCCCTCGCCCGGCCCGCGCCCGAGCAGCCCGCCATTGCCGAACGCCTCCAGCGCGCGTGGTGACCTGGTAGTGTGTCGCCGGTCGCCGGATGCAGGAAGCGCTCGCACGCGGCTCTGCACATGCGGGAACAGCGTATAGGCGCCGAACGCCGCCGCCGCCGACCATAGCGACGCACGCACGCCGACCAGGATCAGGTTCAGCCCGGCGATGAAAAGCTGCGCGAAGAACACGGCGGTGATCGACCGCCAGCATGCCGATATCCGGCTGCGATTTCAGCAGCAGCGCGATCACGGCGAAGATCGCGACCGCGATCAGCGTGCCGCGGGAAGCGCGGCGCGCGCTTGCCCTCGGCGATCAGCCAGGCGGCGACCACCGCGAAGCAGGGCTTCAGGAACTCGCTGGGCTGGAGCGACATGCCCGGCAGCGCGATCCAGCGCCGCGCGCCCTTGATCTCGATGCCGATCACCATGCGTCGCCGCGGTCAGCACGCAGCGCGACGCAGGCAGCCCGACGAGCGCCAGCGCGCCGGACGCCGCGCGGCGACAGCAGGCGACACGCCACGACGATCAGCGCCGGCGCAGCGCGAGGAACAGCACCTGCTTGAGGATGAACATGTCGCGCGACGGTGCCGATGCGCTCGGCGACCGCCGGGCTGGCGGCCAGCATCATGATGTAGCCGAAGCCGATCAGCACGCCGATCGCGCCCAGCGTCCAGCGATCCACGGTCCACCACCAGCGGCCCAGCATCGAGGTGTCGGCGCGCGAGAGTGCCGGCATCAGGCGGCCTCCCGCGGCAGCGAGCCGTGCGACCAGCGCGCGCGAACCGGTCGCCGCGCGCGTCGAAGCCGGTGAACTGGTCGAAGCTGGCGCAGGCGGGCGACAGCAGCACGACCGGCGCGCCGCGTCGCGCGCGGCGCCGAAGGCGGCGGGCACGGCGCGCTTCCAGCGTTCCGGCGATCGCGTGCGGCACGCCGTGCGCGGCGAGCGTTGCGGCGAGCATCGGCGCGTCGCGGCCGATCAGCAAGGCGCGGGCGATGCGCGGGAAGAACGGCGCCAGCGGGTCGATGCCGCCCTCCTTGGCCATGCCGCCGGCGATCCAGATCAGCGCGGTCGTAGCAGCCCAGCGCGCGCGCGGCGGCGTCGGCGTTGGTCGCCTTGCTGTCGTTGACGAACAGTCACGCCGTCGACGCTCGCCGACGCGCTGCTGCCGGTGCGGCAGGCCGGGATAGGCAGGCGATGCCGCGCGCGCGATCGCCGCGCGCGGAACGCCGAGCGCGATCGCCATCGCCGCGGCGGCCGCCGCGTTCTGCGCGTTGTGCGCGCCGGGCAGCGCCGCGGCCTCGCGCAGGTCGCAGATCGGCCCGCCAGCGTCGCGCAGCACGCCGTCCGTCGGCAAAGACATCGGCCGGCGCGCGAGCCGCGATACCGCACGATCGCGCGGCGCGCCGAGCCACGTCCGCCATCGCCGCGCGACGGCGCGTCGTCGACGCCGATCACCGCGAGGTCGCCGCGCGTCCTGCCGGTCGAAGATCGCGCGCTTCGCCGACGCGTAGCCGGCCATGTCGCCGTGGCGGTCGAGATGGTCGGCGCTGAGATTGAGCATCGCCGCCGCATCGAAGCGGAGCGTGGCGAGTCGCTCCAACATGTAGGACGACATCTCCAGCACGTAGACGCCGTCGTCCGGCAGCAGCGGCAGCGCCAGCGCGGCGTGCCGAGATTGCCGCCCGCGGCGACCGGGACGGCCGGCCTGCGCCAGGATATGCGCGAGCAGCGCGGTGGTGGTGGACTTGCCGTTGGTGCCGGTGATGCCGGCGAAGCGCGCGCGCGAGCCGGCGCGCGCGCACGGCGCGGAACAGCAGTTCGGCGTCGGACAGGATCGGCACGCCCGGCTGCGCGCGCCGCCGCGGCGAGCGGATGCGGCCGCGGCAGGCGTGTGCGGAATGCCGGGCGAGAGCACCAGCGCGTCGAAGTCGAACGCCGCCATCGATCGGCTCGCGCCACCGTGCAGCCCGGCGGCCTGCGCCGCGCGCGGGCGCTGCCGTGTCGTCCCACGCGATGACCTCGGCCCCCATCGCGCGCAGCGCCCGCGCGGCGGGCAGGCCGTTGCGGCCGAGCCCGACCACGGCGAAACGCTGGCCGGCGAACAGATGTCGGGCGCGAAGCCGGTCATCGGATCTTCAGCGTCGCCAGGCCCGACCAGCGCCAGGATCATCGAGATGATCCAGAACCGGATGACGATGGTGGGCTCCGCCCAGCCCTTCTTCTCGAAGTGGTGGTGCAGCGGCGCCATCAGGAACACGCGCCGGCCGGTGCGCTTGAACCAGAACACCTGCACGATGACGCGACACCGTCTCGACCACGAACAGGCCGCCGACGATCAGCAGCACGATCTCGTGCTTCGTCGCGACCGCGACCGCGCCGAGCGCGCCGCCGAGGGCGAGGCTGCCGGTGTCGCCCATGAACACCGCCGCCGGGCGGCGCGTTGAACCAGAGGAACCCGAGGCCCGCGCCGATCAGCGCGGAGCAGAACACCGCCAGTTCGCCGACGCCGGGGACCGTGGGTGAGCTGCAGGTAGTCGGCGAAGATGCGGTTGCCGACCAGGTAGGCGATCAGCGCGAACACGCCGGCGCAGATGATGGTCGGCACGATCGCCAGCCCGTCGAGCCCGTCGGTCAGGTTCACCGCGTTCGAGCTGCCCAGCATCACCAGCATCCCGAACAGCGGGAAGCATAGCCGAGCGGGATCAGCACCTCCTTGAACACCGGGATGGTGAGCGCCGTCGCCAGCGGCGCGCGCGTCAGCGCCATGATCCAGACCGCCGCGACCAGGCCGAGCGACCGCCTGCACGATCAGCTTGCCGCGGCCGGACAGGCCGCGGAGATTCGCCTTGGACAGCTTGAGGTAGTCATCGACGAAGCCGAGCGCGCCATAGCCGAGCGTGAGCGAACAGCACCGCCCAGACGTAGCCGTTGCGCAGATCGGCCCACAGCAGCGTCGAGACGGTCGAGCGCGGACAGGATCAGCACGCCGCCCATCGTCGGCGTGCCCTTCTTCTCGATCAGGTGCCGCTCCGGCCCGTCGGGACGGATCGGCTGGCCGCTGCGCTGCACGCGCTTGAGCCAGCGGATCAACGACCGGGCCGACCACGAAGCTCACCACCAGCGCGGTCAGGCACGCCGCGCCCGAGCGGAACGTGATGTAGCGGAACAGGTTGAACAGGATGAACTGGTCGGCGAACGGCCGGGCGAGGTTGTACAGCATCAGCGCACGGCCTCCGCGAGCGCTCGAGGGCCTGCGACGATACGGCTTCATGCGGCTGCCCAGGCTGCCCTTCACCAGCATGGCGTCGCCCGGCCCGCAGCGCCGCGGCGACGATCGGCGCGAGTGCGGCGGAGTCGTCGGCATGCGCGCCGCGAATCCGCTCCGGCACCTGCATCGTACAGCGTGTCGCATCAGCGGGCCGCAGGTGAACAGCAGGTCGGCCGAAGCTGCGACCGTCGGACGCGAGCCCGGCATGTTCCGCCGGACCGGCTTCGCCGAGTTCCAGCATGTCGCCGAGCACTGCGATGCGCCGCCGCGCCGGCTGCAGACGCCAGCACCGCCAGTGCGGCGCGCATCGATGCGGCGGAGGCATTGTAGCTTTCGTCGAGCAGCAGCGCCTCGCCGTCGCCGGAGCGGTAACCGTCGCCGCGCGCCGCGGCCGCCGAGCGGCGCGAAATGCTTCCAGCGTCGCCGCGGCGGCGCACGACGTCGAGCGCCGAGCGCCGTCGACGGCCGCCAGCGCCGCCAGCGCGTTCATCGCCATGTGCTCGCCCGGCGCGCCGAGCCGGAACCGCAGCCGTGCGGCCCGCCGACAGCGCACCGTTACATGCGCTGCCCTCGGCATCGCGCCGCAGGCGACGCAGCCGCGCATCGGCCGCGGCGCCGTGCCGAACACGCGATCACGGTGCCGCGCCGCTGTGCGCGCAGACACCGGCAGCGTCGCGGTGTCCGCCGGCAGCACAGCGACGCCGCCGGGCTCCAGCCCCGCGGCCAGGCTCGCCTTTTCCGTCGGCGATCGCCTCGATGCTGCCCGAGATGGCCGATATGCGCGCGCTCGATCGCGGTGATCAGCGCGACATGCGGCCGGGCGAGGCGCGCGAGCGGGGCGATTTCGCCGGCATGGTTCATGCCGATCTCGGCGACGCAGAACGCGGCGCCGCGCGCGGCAGTGCGCGCGAGGGTCAGCGGCACGCCCCACTGGTTGTTGTAGGAGGCGGCGGCGGCATGGGTCGGCGCCGAACGCGCCGAGCATGGCGCGCAGCATTTCCTTCGTCGTGGTCTTGCCGACGCTGCCGGTGACGGCGACCAGCCGGCCGGTGAAGCGCGCGCGGGCGAAGGCGCCCAGCGCGTGCAGGCCCGCCAGCGTGTCGTCCACGCGCAGCAGCGGCGCGCCGGGCACGGCCGGCGCGTGCACCATCGCGCCGGCCGCGCCCTTGGCGAGCGCGTCGGCGACGTAGCGCATGGCCGTCGCCGTTCTCGCCCACGCAGCGCCACGAACAGATCGCCCGGCGGCAGGGTGCGGGTGTCGATCGACACGCCCTGTGGCGGCGAATGGGCGCGCGCATTCGCCGCCGGTGGCGTCGCGCAGGTCGCTGCGCGGTCCACAGCGCGCGTCATGCGCACTGCCCCGCCAGGCCGCCGCACGACGCGTCGACATCGTCGAACGGCATGCACCGTCGCGCCGACGTCTGGCCCTGCTCGTGGCCCTTGCCGGCCACCGCCAGCACGTCGCCCGGGCCGAGCGCGTTCAGCGCCGGCGTCGATCGCCGCGCGCGCGGTCGCCGATCTCGCGCGCGCCCGGGCAGGCGGCGAGGACGGCGGCGCGGATCGCGGCCGGGTCCTCGCCGCGCGGGTTGTCGTCGGTGACGATCACCCGGTCGGCGAGCCGTGCCGCGACCGCGCCCATCAGCGGCCGCTTGCCGCGATCGCGGTCGCCGCCGGCGCCGAACACCACATGCAGCCGGCCGCGGCATGCGGGCGCAGCGCGCTGCAGCAGCCGCTCCAGCGCGTCGGGCGTGTGCGCGTAGTCCACATAGACGGCGGCGCCGTTCGGCAGCCGCGCCGCCAGTTCCATCCGCCCGCGCACGCCCGTCAGGCGCGGCAGCAGGTCGAGCGCGTCGCCGCTGCCCGGTCGCGCTCGCGAGGGCGGCGGCGAGCAGGGCGTTGTCGGCCTGGAACCGGCCCGGCAGCGGCAGCGCGAACGCGTGGCGCGCGCCCTGGCCTGCACGACCTCCAGCGCCTGGCCGTCCGGCACGCGGCGTCGCGCGCAGCAGGCGCATGCGCGTCGCCGCCCTCGCCGACGCGTGCGCAGGTCGAGCCGCCGCGCGCGCGCGATCGTCGCGCAGTGCGGCCAGCGTCGCCGGGTCCAGCGCCGTGCTCGCCACCGCCGGGCGCGCCCGGCGGCAGCAGCTCGGCGAACAGGCGCAGCTTGGCGGCGCGGTAGGCGGCCATCGTCGCCGTGATAGTCGAGATGGTCGCGCGTCAGGTTGGTGAACGCCGCCGGCCGCGAGGCGCACGCCGTCCAGCCGGAACTGGTCGAGCCCGTGCGACGAGGCTTCCATCGCCGCGTGCTGCGACGCCCGCGTCCGCCAGCGCGGCCAGGGTCTGCGGCCAGCGCCACCGGATCGGGCGTGGTCAGGCCCGGCCCGGCGGCAAAGCCGGGCGCGATCAGCCCGAGCGTGCCGAGGCTTGCCGCCGTCCGGCCCGCGAGCGTCCAGAGCTGGCGCAGGAAATCGACCGTGCTGGTCTTGCCGTTGGTGCCGGTGACGGCGACCAGCGTCGCCGGCTGCGCGCCGGCGAGCGTCGGCGGCGATCTGGGCGAGGCGGCGGCGCGGCTCCGGGATCCTCGAGCAGCGGCCGGGGCGGCACGCCGGGCGGCCAGGCGGTGCCGGGCGGGGCGAGCACCGCCGCCGCGCCGCGCGCGCACCGCATCGGCGATGAACGCGCGTCCGTCCGCGCGCGCGCCCGGGAGCGCCGACGAACAGGGAGCCGTCGCCGCACCTCGCCGGCTGTCGGCGGTCACGCCGCGCAGACCACCGAGCGTCGCGACCCGAGCCGCACGGCGGGCGAGAGGCGGGAGCGCCTCGGCCCCGGCGAGGTCGCAGGTGCTCCATCAGCTCAGCGAGCGCGCATGCTCGGGCGGCGACGCAGGCTCGCCTCGTGCCGCAGGTCGCGCATCGCCGGCACGGTCGGCACCGGCGAGGATCGGCGACGGAAGCGGCGCGGCACGCGGTGCAGCGACCGGCCCCGGGCGATCTTCACGCCGGCGGGCCGGCCCGGCTGCAGCGGGATCGCGAGCGCCGCCTGGATCACCGCCGCATCGTCGAGTCACCGGCAGCAGGCCGAGCATCGGCGCCGCCCGCGCGATCACCTGCGCCGCGGCCGGCGCCACGACCCAGCCGGCGGTGGCGTAGCCATGCGTGCTGGCGTTCGCCTTCGGCTCGTCCAGCATCATGTAGACGGCGTAGCGCGGCGCGTTCATCGGGAACACGCTCATGAAGGCGGCGACGCTGCGCGTGCTGCTTGTAGCCGTGGCCGCCGCTGATCTTCTCCGCGGTGCCGGTCTTGCCGCCGACGAAGTAGCCGGGTACCTCGGCGGCCTTGCCGAAGCCTTCGGTCACCACGGCGCGCATCAGCTTGCGCATCGATGTCGGAGGTCGAGGCTGCATGATCCGCACGCCCTGCGGCGGCGGGTCGTCGGGATCGTGCGCGAGCAGGGTCGGGTGCCTCATCGATCCCGCCGTCGGCGACCGCCGACGAGTGCCGTCACGACGTGCAGCGGCGATGACCGCGATGCCGTGGCCGAAGCCGATCGTCATCGTCGCGAGCGTCTTCCAGTTCTTCGACCGACGGCATACAGCGACGTCGTCGCCTCCGGCAGCTCGATCGGCACGCCGCGACGAGCATGCCCATGCTTCTCGCATCCACGCGCGCTGCCGCTCCGGCCCCACCGCGTCGGCCATGTGCGCGGCGCCGATGTTCGAGGAATACGCGATGATCTCCGGGACGTAGAGGAAGCGGTGCTTGCCCTCGAAATCGTTGATCGTGAAGCGGCCGATATGGATCGGCGACGTCGCGTCGAACCCGTTCCAGATGTGCACCATGCCGTCATCGAGCGCCATCGACGCGTTCTGCAGCTTGAAGGTGCTGCCCGGCTCGTAGACGTTGCCGCACCGCGCGGTTGAGCCGCTCGTCGGGCGTGGCGCGGCCGAAATCGTTGGCGTCGTAGTCGGGCAGGCTCACCATCGCGAGCACCTCGCCGGTGCGCACGTCCATCACGATGCCGCAGGCGGCGATCGCCTGGAATTCCTCCATCGCGGCGACAAGCTCCTCGCGCACCACCGCCTGCACGCGCACGTCGAGCGAGAGGCGCGAGCGGCGCGGATCGGTCGCGCAGCCGCTCGTCGAAGAATTTCTCGACGCCGGCGACGCCGTGGCCGTCCACATCCACGCCGCCCAGAACCTGCGCGGCGACGCGGCCCATCGGGTAGTGGCGGCGCTCGGTCGGCTCGAAGTACACGCCCGGCGATGCCGAGGCCGTTGACCCGCAATTCCTCGCGCGGCGTGATGCTGGCGTGCGAGATAGACGAACTGCTTCTCTGGTGTCGCTGAGCCGCTCGCGCAGCATCGTCTCGTCGAGCCGCGGCAGCACCGCCGCCAGCTTGTGCGCGGCGTCGTCGGCGTCGATCAGTTCGCGCGGATTGGCGTAGAGCGCGGCGGTCGGCAGCGAGATGGCGAGGATCTCGCCGTTGCGGTCGGTGATCGTGGCGCGCTCGGCGTGCGGGCGTGTCGTCGAACGTGGCCGATGCCGCGAGCACATCGGTCGAGGGCGGCGGGGCCGGCGGCGGATCGGTCGCCGATGCTCGAGCATCGGCCTTCGGCAATGTCGGGTCGATGACGGTCGCCATCGCGAGCTTGACCGTCACCGCGCCGAACAGCAGCCGCGAAGCCGGCGGCCGCCAGCACCAGCCGCCCGCGCGCCTTTTCCAGCACCGCGCGGCGCGCGAGATCGGGGGCGGTGACGCGGACATGTCTCCATGCGCGGCACCGCCGCCTCGCGCGGCGCGCCGAAGCGGCGGGCGGGGGCGCCGGGATCGGGCGCGCCGCCGCTCATCGCCCCCCGCCGGCCGGCGTCGGGTGGCAGCGTTGGCCGGCGCGACCGCGGCCGGCAGGGTCATCGAGCGCGCCATGCCGAGCGCCGAGGCGACCACCGGAACGCTCGGGTCCACCGGTGCGCCGCGCGCGATGCGCGCGATCGCCTCGGCGGTGGGCGAGGGCGGCGGCGCGTGCACCACGCGCGAAGGCGGCGGCCGTACCGCGACCGTGCGCACCGGCACGCGCGCCGGGGCGAGCGCGGGGCGAGCGGCTCGGCGACGATCGCGCTCGTGCTCGCGACCGGCACCGGCCGCGGCGCTGCGCGACGTGGGATCGACGCCACGACGGTCGGACGCGGCGCGGGCGGCGGCGACGTGTTCGCGACCGTTGGCGCCGGGGTCGGCGCGGGCGTCGGCGGCGCGGCGGGCGCGGGCGTCGCTGCGGGCCGAGCCGGCGGCGCCTCGGCGACGACGGTCGCGGCGCGCGCGCGGGAGCCTCCGCGATCGCTTCGTGCGCCGGCGGCTCGTCGCGCGGCGGCTCGACGGCGGCGACCGGCGCGTCCTCCTCCAGCGCGGGCGCAGGTTCCTCGGCCGGCTTGGCGCCGCCGACCGGCGGCAGGCGCTTGTCCAGATCGGCCATCGAGGTCCACTGCGCCGGCAGCGTCGGCTTCAGAACCGGCAGGTTGGCCGCGACCAGCTCCGCCAGCCGGCTCGGGTCGTTGAGCAGCGTGTAATCGGCGCGCAGCACTTCGATGCGCTGGCGCGTGCCGCTCGGTTTGTTCGCGCGTCTCGCGGATCTGCTTGTCGAGCATCCGCCCGTGCTGCTTGGCCTGATAGAGATAGAGGCCGGAGCCCGCGGCCAGCAGCGATGCAGAGCAGGCTCAACGGGCGGATCATGCCGCGGCCCTCCGTGGCAGGCAGGCGTTCGATCGCGCGCAGCCGCGCGCTGCGGGCGCGCGGATTGCGCCGCACCTCGGCCTCGCCCGGGCGCAGCGCGTGGCGGCGTCAGCAGCCGCCACTCCGGCCGTCCGCCGGCTGGGCCGCAGCCGCGCCGGATCGTGCCGCGAGGGGGCCGGCGCCCGGCCGGCGGCGGCGGCGAAGAACCGCTTCACCAGCCGGTCCTCCAGCGAATGGAACGCGACCACCACGAGCCGTCCGCCCGGCGCCAGCAGCGCCGCGGCCTGCGCCAGCCCGCGCTCGATCTCGCCCAGCTCGTCGTTCACCCGGATGCGCAGCGCCTGGAAGCTGCGCGTCGCCGGGTCGATGCCGGAGCGATCGGGCGGCACCACGCGGCGGATGATGGCGGCGAGCGCGCGCGGTGGTCACGATCGGCGCCTCGCGCCGCGCCGCCACGATGGCGCGCGCGATGCGCGCGCGCGCGCCGCTCCTCGCCCAGCTCGAAAACAGCGCGGCCAGGGCCGCCTCGGGCAGCCGGTTGACCAGATCGGCGGCCGTCGGCCCGTCGCGCCCCATGCGCATATCGAGCGGCCCGTCGGCGCGAAACGCGAAACCGCGCTCTGCATCGTCGAGCTGAAAAGACGAAACGCCGAGATCGAGCACCACGCCGTCGAGCTCGCTCACGCCCAAGTTCGCGCAGCAGCACGAGCATTTCGCCGAACCGCCCCTCGATCAGGATGAGCCGGCCCGGATGGCGCGCCAGCAGGGCGGCGCCGCGCGCGATCGCCTCGGGGTCGCGGTCGATCGCATAGAGAGTGCAGGCGGCGGCGTCGAGAATCGCCTGCGCATAGCCGCCGCCGCCGAACGTGCCGTCGAGATAGGTGGCGCCGTCGCGCGGCGCGAGGGCGGTGAGGACTTCGCCGAGCATCACGGGGACGTGTCCGTTCACGCGACGCCCTCCGCGAGGCTCAGCGCCTTCGCCGCCTCCCGCGCCTCGGCGAGCCGCCGTTCGGCGGCGGCCGGCTCCCAGATCTGAAAGGTGTGGCCAGCGCCCAAGAACACCACCGTCTCGCTGAGCTTCGCGTGTGCGACGAGGCCCTCGGGTAGAACGATTCGCCCCTCCTTGTCCGCTTCCATCGTGTAGGCGTCGGCGTAGATCGCGAGGGCGAAGTCGTCCTGCGCGGCGTTGAACAGGCCGAGCGGGCGCATGCGCTGGGCGAGTGCCGTGAACGTCGTCTCCGCCCAGCCCTCGATGCAGTCGGTGCTGGTGCGAGGGGCGCAGCACGAGGGCACCGCCGTCGCCCTCGTTGGCGCGGCGCAGCGCGGCGCGGAACGACGCAGGGATGGAAACGCGCCCCTTGGCGTCGAGCCGGTTCGTGTGCCTGCCAAAGAACTGGCTCATCCGGCCGGGGGCCCCTTTTGCGCGGCGGTCGGCGTTTCCCGCCGGACGGCGGACGCCGCGGCACGCCGCCACCCCGTGGGGAGACATGGGATAACATGGGTGAAACCTGGGCGTCAAAAGGAATTGCCGCCACCGGCGCCGCCGCGCCGATGAAAAACGCGGCATTGTCAGTTGGTTAACCTTTGCCGCTGCGGCGGACGACGGGCCGCGAAGTATTCGCGCTTTGTTCATGTGAAGAGGCGCCAGACGGCCTGTAAGCCGGGTTCTGTCCACCTGCTTGCGCAGGCAGGACGGCCATTCCTCTGGGACGCGCATCGCTGCGCGCCTCGCGCGACCAACCCGGGCGGCGGGGCGGGAACGCCCCTGCGTCGGCGGAACGGGCAAAGCCTGCTCCGCTCGCCGGCCGCCCCTATTCGGTCTTGCTCCCGGTGGGGTTTGCCCTGCCGCCCCCGTTGCCGGGGGCGCGGTGCGCTCTTACCGCACCGTTTCACCCTTGCCCGCGAGAGCCGAAGCCCGGCGCGGGCGGTTTGTTTTCTGTGGCACTTTCCCTGGGGTCGCCCCCGCCGGCCGTTAGCCGGCACCGTGATCCCGTGGAGCCCGGACTTTCCTCCACCGCCCGCGCAGGGCGGCAGCGGCCGTCCGGCCGTCTGGCAGCAGTGTAGGTGCGACCCCGTGGGCGCGGCGTCAAGCGGGGACGCTTGACCCCACCCGGACGGGCCCTTACGCGGAACTGTCACGTGTCTCGCAGGCGCAACACCACTATTCTGGAAATATGGAAATCGAGGACGCCGCCCAGACCTTCGCCGCGCTGTCGCAGGAGACGCGACTCGCCCTGCTGCGCCTGCTGCTCGGCGCGGGGCCGAGCGGGCTCGCCGCCGGCGACATCGCCGAGGGGCTGCGGCTGCCGGCCTCGACCGCGTCGTTTCACCTCGCCGCGCTCGAACGTGCCGGGCTCGTGCAGTCCACGCGGCAGAGCCGGCGCATCATCTATGCCGTCCGCATCGCCGCCTTGCGCAGCCTGCTCGCTTTCCTCACCGAAACCTGCTGCGCCGGCCATCCGGAACTCTGTGGCGATCTCGGGCGGCTGCTGCCGGAGGAGGACCGCGCCGTGACTCCCGCCTTCAACGTGCTGTTCCTCTGCACCCGCAATTCCGCCCGCTCGATCATCGCCGAGGCGCTGCTGCGCGATCTCGGCCGCGGCCGGTTTCGCGCCTTCTCGGCCGGCTCCGAGCCGGAGACGGCGCCGATGCCCGCGGTGCTCGAGAAGCTGCGCGCGCTGGGCCATGACGTCGCCGAGCTGCGCTGCAAATCCTGGGACCTGTTCGCCGGCGCCGACGCGCCGCGGATGGATTTCGTGATCGCGCTCTGCGACGTGCTGCACGGCCAGCTCTGTCCCGAGTTCGGCGAAGCCGCGCTCACCGCCGCCTGGCCGCTGCCCGATCCGGCGAAGTTCCACGGCAACGCGGCCGAGCGCGCGACCATGCTCAATGAACTCTATGGCAGCCTGCGGCGCCGGATCGGGATCTTTGTCAGCCTGCCGTTCGCCTCGCTCGACCGCATGGCGCTGAAGGCGCGGCTCGACGAGATCGGCGTCGGCCCGGTCACGGCACCGGCGCGCGGGCGCTGAGCCTGTGCGGGTCGGGATCAACGGGCTCGGCCGCATCGGCCGGCTGGTGCTGCGCGCGGGCCTGGGCGGCCTTCTGCGCGCCGAGGGCGATCCGCGCGCCGCCGATCGGCCTCGACATCGCGCATGTAAACGAGCGGCAGGGCGGGGCCGCGACGGCCGCGCATCTGCTCGAATTCGACAGCATCCATGGCCGCTGGCGCGGCGGGATCGCTGCCGACGGCGATGCGCTGTACGTCGGCGGCCGGCGCATCGGGTTCACCGCGGCGGCCGATCCGGCCGAGGTCGCCTGGGGCGATCTCGGCTGCGCGATCGTGCTCGAATGCACCGGCAAGTTCCTGACGCCGGAAGCACTCGAAGCCTATTTCGCGCGCGGCGTGCGGCGCGTGATCGTCGCGGCGCCGGTGAAGCACGCGGCCGCGCTCAACGTCGTCGTCGGCGTCAACGACGATCGCTACGACCCCGCACGGCACCGGCTGCTCACCGCCGCCTCCTGCACCACCAACTGCCTCGCCCCGGTGGTGAAGGTGGTGCACGAGGCGATCGGCATCCGCCACGGCCAGATCACGACGCTGCACGATCCGACCAACACCAACGTGGTGGTCGATGCGCCGCACCGCGACCTCCGCCGCGCGCGCTCGGCGCTGCTCTCGCTCGCGCCGACGACCACGGGCAGTGCGACCGCGATCGGGCTCATCTATCCGGAGTTGCAGGGCAAGCTCGACGGCCACGCGGTGCGCGTGCCGGTGCTGAATGCCTCGCTCACCGACTGCGTGTTCGAGCTGGCGCGCCCGACCGACGCGGCGGAGGTGAACGCGCTGTTCCGCGCCGCCGCCGCCGGCCCGCTCGCCGGCATTTTGGGCTGCGAAGACCGGCCGCTGGTCTCCGCCGACTACGCGAACGACAGCCGCAGCGCGATCGTGGACGCCGCGAGCACGCTCGTCACCGATGGCACGATGCTGAAGGTCTACGCCTGGTACGACAACGAGGCGGGCTATGCCTGCCGCATGGTGGATCTGGCCAACATCGTGATGGCGCACGGCGCATGAGCGCGGCGGCGCGGCAGTACGCCGTCGTCACCGCGGCGTATTTCCTGTTCACCGTCACCGACGGTGCGATCCGCATGCTGGTGCTGCTGCACTTCTACCGGCTCGGCTACACGCCGTTCATGCTGGCGGTGCTGTTCCTGCTCTACGAGACCGCGGGCATCTTCGCCAATCTCGGCGGCGGCTGGCTCGCCACGCGGTTCGGCATTCCGCGCATGCTGGCGGCGGGCATCGGCTTGCAGATCGCGGGGCTGCTGTTTCTCTCGGCACTCGATCCGGGTTGGAGCGCGGGGCTGTCGCTGGCCTGGGTCGTGGCGGCGCAGGGCGTTGCCGGCGTCGCCAAGGATTTCACCAAGACGGCGTCGAAGAGCGCGATCAAGGCGACCGCGCAGCAGGGGGCGGGCGAGCTGTTCCGCTGGGTGGCGTGGTTCACCGGGTCCAAGAACGCCACGAAGGGACTGGGGTTTTTCGTGGGCGGCCTGCTGTTGCAGACGGTCGGCTTCGCGCCCGCGCTGTGGCTGATGGCCGCGATGCTCGCGGCCGTGCTCGCGGCCGTCGCCGCGTTGCTGCCGCCGGCCCTCGGGCGGGCGAAGGCGTCGAAGACCTTTCGCGAGTTCTTCGCCAAGTCGCGCGCCGTCAATCTCATGGCGGCGGCGCGCGTGGTGCTGTTCGGCTCGCGCGACGTGTGGTTCGTGGTCGGCCTGCCGGTGTTCCTCTACGGCCACGGCTGGGCTTTTCTTCAGGTCGCGGGCTTCCTCGCGCTCTGGACGATCGGCTACGGCGCGGTGCAGGCGCTCGCGCCGGCGCTGGTCGCGCGCAGCCCCGACGGGCTCAGCCGCGAAGTTCCCGAGGCGCGGCTCTGGGGCGCGATGCTCGCGGCGATTCCTGCGGCCCTCGCGGCCGTGCTTGCCTCGACCAGCCTCGCGCGCCCCGATCTCGTGATCGCGGGTGGGCTCGTCGTGTTCGGCGTCGCCTTCGCCGTGGTCTCCTCGCTGCACTCCTATCTCGTGCTGGCCTATGCCGGATCCGAGAAGGCGGCCGAGGACGTTGGCTTCTACTACGCCGCCAACGCCGCCGGCCGGCTGCTCGGCATCGTGCTTTCCGGGCTGCTTGCCGGGGCCGGCGGCATCGCCGCCTGCCTGTGGGGCTCGGCGGCGATGCTGGCGGTTGCTCTCGGCGTCGTCTGGCTGCTGCCGAGTGCGCCCGCGCTCAGGCCGGCGGCCGGTACTCCTCGCTCTTGAACGAGAGGTGCCGGCGACACTCGGGGCGTCGGCGAGCTTGCGGATATTGCCCCAGGTCTGCTTGTAGTTCGGGATGACCAGCTCGTTCACGCCCTTGCTGACGACGTTGCCGACAACGCCACCGGTGGATAAGCGAACAGCATGAACGTCTCGTTGCGCCGCGCGCTCGGCGTCGGCCAGACCATCGCCTGCGTGCTGCCGTTGTCGTTGTAGACCTCGACCAGATCGCCCGCCTTCAGCTTCAAGCTCCGCCATGTCGTGCCGGATTCATCTGGATGATAGGCGAACGGGAAGCGGTCCCAGACGAACTCGTTGTGCTGATCGAGATAGACCGACTGCCACACCTGGTTGGCGCGGCCGTTGTTGATCAGGAAGCGGAACTTGTCCTTCTCCGCCTGCTTGCCCGGGGCCTCGCAGGCCGCGCCACGCCGTCGCGGCGAACTTCGCCTTGCCGTCCGGCGTCTTGAACTTGCCGTCGGTGAACAGGCGCTTGGTGCCGACGATCTTGCCGTCCTCGAAGCCGACCGCCGGTTCCTGGAAGCCGTTGGTGCCCATCGCCCGCAGCCGCTCATAGGTCACGAACTGCGCCGCCGTCCGCGTTCTTGGTGATAGCCGTCCATGAACGCGTCTTCTTCGGTCTTCCAGTCATAGCCCTTGAACTTGTCGGCGAGTCTCGGGCTTGCCGGCGGCGCGCCAGCTCGCTTCCAGCGCCTGCGCGATCCTGCGCCACGATCAGGCTGTCGGGCAGCGCGCTGCCCGGGCGGGTCCATGTAGCGCTCGGTCAGCCGCATGCGCCGCTCGCCGTTCATGCTCGTCAGGTTCGCCTCGCCCGGCAGTGGCCGCCGGCAGCATGACATGCGCGCAGGTGCCGATCTGCGTCGGCACGATGTCGACGTCCACGACGAACAGGCCGCCCTGGCCGATCGCGTCCATGATCGCCTCGATCTGGCCGTCGCGGTCGCCCGCCGGCACGGAGTCCATCGCGGCCTTCACCAGATCGGTGCGCCGCTTGTAGACGCGCTTGAACTCGGTCGCGTTCAGCGTGGTCTTGAAGTGGTCGCAGCCCCAGATGTGGTGCACGCCGCCTTTGCCGCCGATCAGCAACTGATCGACATAGGCGGCCGGCTTGCCGCTCGGGTAGTCGGGCCGGACATAGCCTTCCTGATGCCCGCCCATGCGCACGCAGCCGCCGCCGGGCCGGCCGAGATTGCCGGTGGCGAGCGCGATGTTCACCAGCGCCTGGTTGGTGCGGTAGTTGTCGTTGCCCCAGATCAGGCCCTTCTCGTAGGCGAACATCGTGCGCCGCCGCGCGCCGCCCTGCTTTCGGCTCGGCGATCCAGGCGGCGGCCTTGCGGATGTCGTCGGGCGCGAGGCCGGTGATCTGCGCCGCCTGCTCGATCGTCGTGTGGTTCGCCTTGACCGCCTCGTCGTAGCCGCTCGTGCTCGCCGCGATGAACGCCGCGATCGACCCAGCCCTTGGCCGCGATCTCGGTGAACAGCGCGTTGAACAGCGCCAGGTCGGTGCCGGAGTTGATCGCGAGATGCAGCACGTTGTCCGTGCCGGCCTCCGCTTCGCAGGCGGCGATCGTCGGCGTGCGGCGCGGATCGACGAAGATGATGCGCGCCGGCCGCCGGCTCGGCTCGCTGCCGAACTCCGCCTTCTTCTTGTCCGACGCTGGTGCCGCGCAGGTTCGGCACCCAGTGGTTCAGGAAGTAGTTGGTCTGCGTCTCCAGCGCGTTGGTGCCGACCGCCACGATCGTGTCGGCGAGCTCCGCGTCCTCGTAGCAGTTGTTCAGTTCGCCCACGCCCATGTCGCGCGTGCCGTGCACCTCGCTGTTGTAGGCGGGGCGGTTGTGGATGCGGATGTTCTTGATCTTCATGCTCTGCGAAATAGAGTTTGCCGGTCGCCCAGGTGTTCTCGTAGCCGCCGCCGGCGCCGCCATGATCGTAGGCGGAGACGATCAGCCCGTCTTCGCCCTGCGTCTCGACCACGCGCCGCGTCACCTCGGCGACCAGCTCGATCGCATCGTCCCAGGAGGTCGGCGTAGAGCTGCCATAGCGCCAGACCAGCGGTTCGGTCAGCCGCTCGCGCTGCGTGCCGGTGACCGTCGAATAGGAGAGCTCGCCGATCTCGCGCGCCGCGCGTGGAGCCGAGCCCGCAGTTCACGCTCGCAGTCCTGGTCGGGCATGACGACCAGGTGCACGTCGCGGCCGTTCTGCTTGACGATGTTGTACATCGACGGGCTGAACCAGTGCGGTCGTCATTCGGCCCCTGCTGCTTGGTCAGGATCGACGCCGAAGGCATTCTGCGCCGGGCTGCGTGCCGCCCTGCCGGTCGACCGGCCAGGAGAGGGCGTGATAGCCGCAGCCGACGATGCAGAAGTGGCAGACGACGTTGTGGACCTTCGCGTCCTTCGGCGGGATCGGCAGGCGGTCGATGTTGCGCTTGTAAGGCCATGGCACGCCTCCCTAAGCCTTCAGGCACGTTGGAGAGACGGCCGTAGATCAGCTCATCGACCGACGACCGCGTAGATGTCGCCGCTCGGCATCGACGCGCAGGCGGAACTGCGGCAGGTTCTGCGTCGCGTGGCCCGATGATCTGCTGGCCCGCCCTTCTCGACGTCGAACCGGCTGTAGTGGCCGGGGCAGCTCAGCGTCTTGTCGTCGGCGCGCTAGAACAGCGGAAAGCCCTTGTGCGGGCAGAGCGTGCTGAAGGCGACGATGTCGCCGTCCGGCCCCGCGCCGCCCTCGACGCGGCTGGCCGAGCTTCAGCAGCACGCCGGGGCTGTCGTCGTCGGGATAGGCGATGTCGAGCGGCGCATCGACCTGCAACGACTTCACGTTCGCCAGCCGCTTCGGCGGATAGACCAGCAGCGCAAGCGGCGGCTCGGCCCGCGCCGGCATGCCCGGCAGGGCCGTTGCCGCGGCGGCGCCCGCGGCCACCGCCGCGCCGCGCGCGAAGAAGGCGCGTCGTCCCGAAATCGACCAGGCGTTCGCAGTGGCGCATTGACCGTTCCTCCCACATTTCGACAATTCTGGAAGAATGGTACCTCAAGCTGCAGGCGCCGACAAGTTTCGTTGTAGCGATATTCCCGATTTGCTATAACGCAGGGCTTCCAGGGCGCACGACCCGCCCCTTGGCGCCGCCCGCGACGGGCTAGTCCTTACGCTTCAGCACGAGTTCCGGCGCCCCGTCGAAGCGCATCTCGATCGCCTGTCCGGAGGGGTCGCGGCGGAACAGCGCGAATTGCGGTTCCCCGGTCGCAAAGCTGTCGGCGTAGGTGGCGTCCTTCGGCTCCACGACGAACGTGTCGCCGTTCCACGGCCGCAGTCGCCACGCGCTGCCGGTCGCCGCCAGGTCGAGTCGCAGCGCCTCGCCGTCCGGCGAGACGGTCGCATCCTTCAGGATGTCCGACTGGTACACGCCGGCATAGGCGGTCGCCACCGCGGGGGGCATGGCCGCCGGCGGGCGCTGGCGCAGGGCGACCGCTCTCTCGGCGCCCTTGCGCGTCTGGGCAAGCATCTCCGTGCCGTAGTCTCGCGCCGGGTTGCCGAGCACCTGATCGTAGAACCGCAGCGCGGCGGCATCGACCAGGCTGTTGGTTCCCTCGTTGGTCAGCAGGACGAAGCCGACGCCAAGGCCCGGCAGGAAGCCGACATGCGCCGGTACAGGCCGGTTCCGCCATTGTGCCAGATGCAGACCCCACCTTCGGTGACGCGGAAGATCCAGCCCGAGGCATAGCTCATCCACGTCGTCGGAAATTCGGGGGGTTTGCCCGCAGGCTCGCCCATGTTCATGCGCGGCTGCCACGTCTCGGTCAGGTTGGCGGCGCTGACGATGCGGCGCCCGTCGATGCTGCCGCGGCCGATCTGCAGCCGTAGCCAGCGCAGCAGGTCGTGCACGGACGAGTTCATCGCACCGGCGGGTCCGACGCCTTCGAACGACGGCAGGATCGGCGGCTGCCACACTCGGCCGTCGAACCAGACATGCCCGGTGGCATGGTTTGCCGCCGCCTGCAGTGCACGGATCGAGGTATTCGTGTCGGCCATGCCGAGCGGTTCGAGAATGAGTCGCTGCAACGCCTCCGACCATCCGGCGGTGCCGGCGTGGCGCGCGACGATGCGCCCGGCGACGCTCTGCAGGATGTTCTGATAGCCAAACGTGGCCCGGAAGCTGCCGACCGGCTCCAGGTAGCGCAGCCCGGCGACGCAAGCCTCGGGTCCGTAGCCGAGCAGCCACATCAGATCGAGCACATGGGGGCGCAGGCCGCTCCGTTGCGCGAGCAGGTCGAAGATGCGGAACTCGCGCGTGACCCACGGGTCGAACATGCGGAACTCCGGGTCGTGGTCGATCACGCGATCCGACCAGTCCATGTGCCCCTGATCGACCATGATCGCTTCGGTCGCCGCGCAGAACGCTTTGGTGGTGGAGCCGATCTGGAACTGCGTCCGCTCATCGACGGCCGCGGCCCGTCTTGCTGTCGCGCACGCCATAGCCGCCGGCGAGCAGCACCTCGTCGCCGACGATGACGCCGAGCGCGGCGCCCGGCACGTGCCAGTCGGCCATGCCCTGGCGCACATAGGCTTCCAGGTCGGGCAAAATCGCGCGGACGCGGGTGGCGACATCGGTGGCGCCCCCGGCCGCCATCGCGGCGCCCGCCGTCGCGCCCGCGGCGGCGGCGAATGCCAGCGCGCTGAGCCCGGCTGCGCGGCGCGTGACCGGGCGGGATGGCGCCGATCCCCGTGTGTCGTCCATTCGGTGTTGCTCCCTGTTCACACACGCGCGCAAGCGACCCTTGGTGAGCGCGGCGCCGTGCGCCCGCAAGGCCGCCGCCGCTGACGGTTGCGCGTCGTCCCGCAGACGTGATCAGCCGGACCGCGTATCGGCCATCGGCCATCCCGCACGGCGAAGGCGACGGAGGAGCCCGGTCGGTTGCCGGCGCGTGACGCAATCGGGCACGATCGCGCCGGGAAGGTTACAGACATGTCCGACGCATTTTCTGAGTGCCTGTCCTTCACGCTCGCGCAGGAGGGCGGCTTCAGCGATGACCCGCGCGACCCGGGCGGCGCCACGAACTACGGCATCACGCTGGCTACCTTGCGCGACTGGTCCGGCAATTCGGCGCTCGGGCCGGGGGCGGTGCAGAACATCGCGATGCCTACGGTCGAGAGCATTTACCGCGCCGACTATTGGAACCGCGTGCTGGGCGACAGCCTGCCGCCGGGGGTCGATCTCAGCGTGTTCGACCATGGCGTGAACGCGGCCCCGCCGCCTCGGTGCGCCTGTTGCAGCAGGCGCTCGGGTTCACCGGCGCCGCGGTGGATGGCGCGGTCGGGCCGATCACGCTGCGCGCCGCGGCGAAGGCGAACGCCGCAGCGCTCATCACGCAACTCGCGGCATTGCAGAGCGCATTCTACCACGGGCTGCGCGGCTTCGACGTGTTCGGCACCGGCTGGCTCGACCGCGTCGATCGGCGGCGGCAGGCGGCGCTTGCGATGGCGCGGGCTGCGCCGGCGGCGTGAGGGCCGGCTACTCCGCCGCCATCCGCGCGCTCTCCGCCATCGCGCCTGCCTGCTGCAAATCGACCGACAGCAGCCGCGACACGCCGCGCTCCTGCATCGTGACGCCATAGAGCCGGTCCATCCGCGCCATCGTCAGCGGGTGGTGCGTGACCACCAGGAAGCGCGTGCCGGTCTCGCGCACCATGTCATCCAGCAGCGCGCAGAACCGCTCCACATTGGCGTCGTCGAGCGGCGCATCGACCTCGTCGAGCACGCAGACCGGCGCCGGGTTGCAGCGGAACACCGCGAAGATCAGGCTGAGCGCGGTCAGCGCCTGTTCGCCGCCCGACAGCAGCGAGAGCGTCGCGAGCTTCTTCCCGGCGGCTGCGCGTAAATTTCCAGCGCCGGCCTCCAGCGGATCGTCGGAGCCGACCAGCGCCATATGCGCCCGCCCGCCGCCGAAATTGCGCGCGAACAGCGCCTGGAAATTGCGGTCCACCTGCTCGAACACGGCGCCCAGGCGCTCGCGCCCCTCGCGGTTGAGGTGGCCGATCGAGCCGCGCAGCTTGGCGATGGCGGTGGTCAGCTCCCGCGACCTCGCGCGGCGAGCGTGTCGATCTGCCGGGCGATCGTCCTCCGCCTCGATCTCGGCGCGCAGGTTGACCGGCCCCATCTCCTCGCGCTCGCGCTGCAGCCGTTCCAGCCGGCGGCGCGCGCGCTCCTCGGCTCTCCGCGCCGAGTTCGGCGGGCGGGTCGGGCAGGGCCGGGTCGGGGCCGAGGCGCTCGAGCGATGCGCTCGGCGATCGCGCTGCCCGCCGCCTCGGCCGCCGTCGCGCTCGGCCTCGGCGCGCACCGCTGCTTCGCGCGCCGCGCGCCAGCGCGCGCCTCGGCGCGCGCGCGCGGCGCGGTCGGCAGCGGTCGGCGGCGGCCTCGGCCGCGGCCAAGCGCATCGGCGGCGCCGCGATGCGCGGCCTCGGCCGCTTCGACCGCGTCCAGCGCCGCGCGCCCGTGCGCCGCCGCCTGCGGCGGCGCCGCCTGCAGTGCCGCGAGCGCTGGCTGCTGCCTCCGTCGGCACGGGCGGTCAGGTCGGTCACGCGCCGCGCCGCGTCCGCCGGCGCGCTCGCGCCACTCCTGCTGCTCGGCGTCCAGCCGGCGCGACGCGCTCGGCGCGGGCGGCGGCGGCGCGGGCCAGCGCGTCGCGTTCGCGTGCCGTGTCGCCGCTTCGCGGCGCGCGCCGCGGTCAGGGCGGCGCGGGCCTGCTGCATGGCGGCGCGGGCCTCGGCCGGGTCGGGCAAGCGACGCGGCGGCCGTGCGCGCCGCCGCCTCCGCCGTCGCTGCCTCCGCGCCTCGGCGGCGATCGCGGCCGCCTGCTGCCGGAGGGCCGCCAGCGCGGACTTCTGCGCCGGCGGCGCGCTGTGGCCAGCGCGGCGACTTCGGCGCGGGCGCGCTCCAGACGCTGCTCGGCCGCGCGCCGGGCGGCGCGGGCGGCGGCCTCGGCCTCGCGTCGGCGTCCCGCTCGGTCGCATCGGCCGCGGCGTGGGCGGCGCGCTCGGCTGCCTCGATGTCGGCGCGGCCGCGCTGTCCGCCGCCTCGGCCTCGCGCGGGCCGCGCGCGCGCTGGCGGCCTCGGCCTCGGCGTCGGCAAGACTGGTGCGCAGCGCGGCCAGGCGGTTGCGCTGCTGCAGCCGCACCGCGGCCGCCGTCGGCGTGCCGGCGGGCGACGGTAGAACCCGTCCCAGCGCCACAGCGCGCCGGCCGGGCTGACCAGCGCCTGCCCGGGCAGCAGCGCCGCCTGCGCCGCGGCGCCGTCGTCGATCAGCCCCGATCTGCGACAGCGCCCGCGCCAGCGCCGCCGGCGCCGCCGACCAGGCCCGCCAGCGCCGTCTGCACCGCCGGCAGGGGCGGCGCCGGGGGGTCGAGGGGCGGCAGTTCGCGCCATTGCGCGGCCGGCGACCTCCAGCGTCCTCGCCGAGCGCGGCGCCCAGCGCGGTTTCCAGCCCCGCCGGCACGTCCAGCGCATCCACGAGGCGGGCATCCCTCGGCGCCGCACGCCGGCCGCGAGCATTTCGGCCAGTGCCGCGGCTTCGGCGGCGAGCTTGCCGCGCGCCTGCCCTCGGCCGCGCGGTCGCGCTCGCGCGCCGCGGCGAGCGTCGCCTGCGGGCCGCCGCGCGCGCCTGCTCGGCCGCCGCGCGCGCGCCGGTGCGGCGCGCCGCCGCTTCGGCGAGCGCCGCCGCCCGGTGCCTGCTCGCGCGGTTCGAGCGCGGCGCGGGCGGCGTCCAGCGCCTGCGGCGGCTGCCTGCTGCGCGGCCGCGGCCGCCGCGTGCCGCTCCGGCGCGACCGTGGCGGCGGCGGCCCGCGCCTGCTCCGTCGCGCAGCCGCGCGGCCTGCTCGGCGAGCGCGGCGCGCGCGCGCTTCGCGCGGTGGTCAGCGCCTCGGCGCAGCGCCTGCTGGCGCGCGCGATGGGCGGCGGCGTGTTCGGTCGCCGCGTTGGCCGCCCGCTCGGCGGCGCGGGCGGCGTCGGCGGCGGCCAGCGCGTCGGACTCGGCCTGCGCCGCGCGATGCGGCCCGCGTCCGCCTCGTCCGCGCGAGCCGGGCCGCTTCGGCGGCGAGCCGTTCGGCTCGGCGGCACCGGCGTCGCGCGCCGGCCTGCTCGGCGTGCGCGAGGTCGCGCTCCACCTGGCGCGGCGCGCGCCGCCGGCGTCCGCGCAGCGCCGCCTCGGCGCGCGCCGCCTCCGCCGCGAGTCTGTTCGAGGCCCGACGCGGCTGGCGCTCCAGCGCGGTGCGGGCCTCGGCCTCGGCCGCGCGCAGCGCCGGCAGCGCGCGCCGCCGCCTCGGCCGCGGCCGTCGTCGCGCCGCGGTCACCGGCCGTCGGTCGCCGCGGCCGCCGCGGTCGCGCGCCGCATGCAGCGCCGCCGCGGCCGCGGCGCGCGCCGCCTCGGCCCGCGCGCGCGCTGGAGCGCGAGCAGCTCCGCCTCGGCGGTGCGGACATGGCCCGAGAGGTTGCGATAGCGCGTCGCCTGCCGCGCCTGCCGCTTCAGGCCTTCGTGCTGGCGCCTGCAACTGGCCTGCCAGGTCCTCGGCGCGGCCCAGATTGGCCTCCGCGGCGCGCAGCTTCAGTTCGGCCTCATGGCGGCGGGCGTGCAGGCCGGTGATGCCGGCCGCTTCCTCCAGGATCCGCCGCCGCTCCTCGGGCCGCGCGGTGACCAGCGCGGCGACGCGGCCCTGGCCGATCATCGCCGAGGCGCGCGCGCCGCTGGCGAGATCGGCGAACAGGTGTCTGCACGTCGCGCGCCCGCGCCTCGCGCCCGTTGACGCGGAAATGGCTGCCCACGCCGCGCTCGATCCGCCGCGTGACTTCCAGCTCCGGCGCCTCGTGGAACGGCGGCGGCGCGGCGCCGGCGGCTTCCTCCAGCAGCAGCGTCACTTCGGCCAGGTTGCGGCTCGGGCGCGCGGCGGTGCCGGCGAAGATCACGTCGTCCATCTCGGCGCCGCGCAGGCCGCGCGCCGAGCCCTCGCCCATCGCCCAGCGCAGCGCCTCGACCACGTTCGACTTGCCGCAGCCGTTGGGCCCGACGATGCCGGTCAGGCCCGGCCGGATTTCCACCACCGCCGGTTCGGCGAAGCTCTTGAAGCCGGCGATGCGCAGGCGGGTGAAGCTGACGGGCAAGCAGGCACTCCTCGGTTCGTTCAGCCGCTGCGCGGCGCAGACCTCGGCCACCGCCTTGGCAAAGGCGTCGTAGGTCAGCTCGCCCGAGTCGTGGCGTTCCTTCTGCGCCGGGCCGTTGAAGATGAAGGTGGGGGTCGAGTTCGACCTGATACTTCTTCTCGGCCGCGTCCTGCGTCGCGAGGATCGCGTCGCGCAGCTGGTGTCGTTGATGGTGGCGTCGAAGGTCGCGCGCGACATGCCGGCCAGCGCCGCCATCTTGAAGATCTCTTCGGTGTTGTTGACGCCGCGCGCGAAGGCCCAGCGGTCCTGGCTCGCCAGCAGCGCCAGCACGAACGGCTCGTAGCGCTCGGGCGGCAGCGCGCGGGCCACCATCGCCGCCATCAGCGCCACCTGGTCGAGCGGGAAATCCTCATAGACGTAGCGCAGCTTGCCGGTGTCGATGAGCTGCTTCTGCACCTCCGGCAGCGTGTCGCGGGCGAAGCGGGCGCAATGCGGGCAGGTGAGGGAGAAGAACTCATGCACCGTGACCGGCGCGGTGGCCGGCTGCCGACCGCGCGCTCGGCCATGCGCGGATCGTCGGCGGCATGCGCAAGCGCGGGCAGCAGGAGCGGGCGCGAGCAGCGAGCGAGCGCCGAAGCAGGGGCATGGTCGGCCTCGGTGTGAGAGTTCTGCGACGGGCGTAGGGGTGCTCAGCCCGCCCGGCTCCGTCAAGACCGCCGCCCCCAGCCGCTCCAGCGCGTCGCGCAGCGGGCCCTCCGGCAGGTCGTCGAGGCGGCGCGGCGGCGCGGCCGCCGGGCGGGGGCGGCGGCGCGGGCGGCGCGGCCGCCGGCGGCGCCGTCTGCACGAAGCGCAGCCGCGTGACCGCCTGGCGGCCGAGCTGGCGTTGATGCGGCCGATCAGCGCGTCGCGAGGTGCTGGAGCTCCAGCGCCACCGGCCCGGCGCAGCCGATGGTCAGCGTCCCGCCGGCGAGGCGTTGCGGGGCACGGTGACGGCGGCGAGCGCGGGGCCGACGATCGCCGGCCAGTCGGCCAGCACCTGCGCGGTCGCCGGCGCGCGGCGGCGGAAGGCGGGGCGCACGACCGCCGGCACCACCGCGCCCAGCGCGCCGCGGGCCGTAGACGTGCCGGCCTGTCGTCCTCCCGCTCGTCGCCCTGATCTCCGCCCGCCATACCGCGCCCGTGCCCTCCGCCGCCGACGCTGCTCGCCTGGTACGACCGCCACCGCCGCCGCCTGCCCTGGCGCGCGATGCCGGGCGAGGCCGCCGATCCGTACCGCGTCTGGCTCACCGAGATCATGCTGCAGCAGACCACGGTCGCCGCGGTCATACCCTATTACGAGCGTTTCCTCACCCGGTTTCCGAGCGTCGACGGCGCTGGCGGCGGCGGAGGAGGGCGCGGTGCTCGCGGCCTGGGCCGGGCTCGGCTACTACGCCCGCGCCCGCAACCTGCACGCCTGCGCCCAGGCGGTCGCGGCGGCCGGCGGGTTTCCGCGCGATGTCGCGGGGCTGCGCGCGCTGCCGGGCATCGGCGCCTACACCGCGGCGGCGGTGGCGGCGATCGCGTTCGGGCATGCCGGTGGTGCCGGTGGACGGCAATGTCGAGCGCGTGGTGGCCCGCGCTGTTCGCCGATCGACGAGCCGCTGCCCGCCGCCGAAGGCGCCATCGCCGCGGCCGGCGGGCGGCCTCGGCATGGCCCCGGAGGCCGCGCGCGGCCCGGCGATTTCGCCCAGGCGCTGTTCGACCTCGGCGCCACGATCTGCACGCCCACGACCCCCGCCTGCGCGCTCTGCCCCTGGCGCCGCGCCTGCGAGGGCCGCCGGCGCGGCATCGCCGCGGACCTGCCGCGCAAGGCGCGAAGCCGGCAGCGCGCCGGTGCGCCACGGCGTGCATTTCTGGCTGACCGACGCGGCGCGGCCAGGTGCTGCTGCGCCGCCGCCCGCCGCGCGGGCTGCTCGGCGGCATGACCGAGCTGCCCGGCACGCCCTGGCGCGACGAACCCTGGGCCGGACGCGGAATGGCGCCGCGCACGCCCCGATGCCCGCGCGCCTGGCGCCGCGGCCGGCGAGGTGCGCCACGGCTTCACCCATTTCGAGCTGCGCCTCGCCCTGCTCGCCGCCGGAGGTGCCCGAGATCGCGGCCGACGGCTTTCTGCGCCCGCGTCGCCGAACTGGCGGCCGAGGCGTTGCCTTCGGTGATGCGCAAATGCGTCGCGGCGATCGGTGGGTAGTGCCGCCTCGCTCGCCGCCCTTCGCTGGGGGCAAGCCGGCCGGCGACACGATCGACCTGAAGGGACCTGACCGTACCCGGCTCCAGCGGTGGGCATTCGGTGCTCGGTTCCCTGCTGTTCCAGAACTCGACGCTCGGCGCCGGCGCGTTCCACGTCGCCTCGGATGGCACCGGCGGGACGTTGCGCACGCATGGCTGATTCGACCCGCGTCTCGGGCGGCACCACGTGCGGAGGCGCGGGCGACAGCACGGCTTCCCCCGTTGCGAGTCGGGGCGTTGGTGCCATCGCCCTGCCGCCTCTGCGGTTCGGCAGCGCGGCGCTTCACGGAGACGTTCCGCGCGCAGGGGCGGAAGCTGCGCGCATATCCCGGTGCTTGGCGGCTCACGTCTTGGCTCGCGCGATCGTCGCCTCCTGAGAGCGACGTGCACCGCCGCTGCCTCTCGCGCCGAACAGGAGGACCCGTGGCCGAACTCGACTGGCGCGCGCTGAACAGGGCGAACTGGGACGAACGCGTGCCCGTTCACCTCGGTGCCGGCGGCTACGACCTCGCCCCCCTGCGCGCCGGCGCCGGCCGCCTCGACGCCATCGTGGCGGGTGAACTTGGCGCTGTCGCAGGCCTCCGGATCGTTCACCTGCAATGTCACATCGGCAACGACACGCTCGCGCTTGCCCAGCGAGGCGCGCGCGAGGTTGTCGGCGTGGATTTTAGTCCGGCCGCGATCGCGGCAGCCCGAGCGCTGGCGGCGGAGCTGAACGCTTCCAACGCCCGCTTCGTCCTTTCGGACATTTACGAGGCGCCCGCACTCGTCGGCGAGCCGCCCGGCGGCTTCGATCTCGCCTTCGCCACGTGGGGCACCATCGGTTGGCTCCCTGATGTGCGGGCGTGGGCGCGCGTGGCCGCCCACTTCCTTCGGCCCGGCGGCAGGCTCTACTTTGCCGACGGTCACCCGGCCGCCCTCGTCTTCGACGATCTTGCAGGCCCTCCGGACGGCGAGGGGCGCCCTGCCTGGTTCGCGCCCTACTTCGCGAAAGATCCTCTCGTCGTCGAGGACGCCTCCGACTACGCGAACAATTCCGCGCGTCTTCTCAACAGCCGCATCGTGGTGTGGATGCATTCCCTCTCCGAAATTCTGGATGCGCTGCGTGCCGCGGACCTCCGGGTGGAGTGGTTGCATGAGCACCCGCGGGTCGTATGGCGCATGTTCGGCAGCCTGGTACGCGATGCCGACGGGCTCTGGACCTGGCCCGCGCAGCCCTGGCTGCCGCTCGCCCTGAGCCTGTGCGCCGTGCGCGCTTGAGCGCATGCGCCGTCCGTCACCTTCCGGACGCGGACCCGAGCTTGCGCGTCGGGGAGAAGTCTCTCGGACATCGGCGGATGCGGGAAAGTGCGGTACCGCGACTGCCGGGTCGGCCGGCGCCGACGTCGCGATGAACGAGCGGCGGGGCCGCGCGCCTCAGAGTTGCGGCACGTGCTCGCGCCGGGCGCGCGGGGCGGCCTGCCGGCGTTCGCGCGTCGCGGAATGGCCGACCGCGGTATGGATGATCGCCCAGGTCGCGATCAGGCTCGCCGCCGTGGTGAGGCCGCCATAGCGGGTATAGGCCGATCTGCTGATACACCTTCACCCAGCCCTGCCGCGCGCGGATCTGAATGGCGTCGCGCTGGCCTGTGGGCGCTGGACTTACTCGACAACGCGACGCGTTGCCCACGGCTCCGCCAGCCCACGCGCCTCCCGTTGTTCAATCCCGACAACAGTTGGCGCAGCCGACGCCGCCGGTGACACGCCGTTTGCGGACCTCACGGACATGCAAGGAAGGCGGCGCATGCTCCTTTGCAGCGGCTCAAGAGGTTGAGTTGGCTGGTTCAAAGGCATTCCGTCCTGAGGTGCTTATGGCCAACTGTCCGCCCCGGCTTCACCTACGATAGGAAAACTGCGAAACCTATTCTGTGTGCTGCCTCACCTTCAGCGCTTGACCATCGCAGGTCACCACATCCAGCACGAAAGAAGGAATTCGATCGCTGTTCACGGTGATCTTGAACTGCGGTTCGATCTTCGATAACCCAACTACCGGAGAATTCTTCGGAGCCGTCGGCACGTGCGATCCCGAAATAAACTAGCCCTTCCGCCTTCGCGAAAATCAAACGCCTCTTCTCCCCCGCGATGGCGGAAAGCTATAGCCCTTCCGACGGTATACCGTCACACCGTGTGCATCTTCCTCATGAGAATGTATCCAATGCCCCAATAGGACACGATCGCAGATCTTCCATCTGACTTTCGCTCCCATGCACGATAGGAATAACCGGTTCTCGCCGCCGCAGATATTGATACGCGCGCTGGGTGAACCCACGCAGCCATATCGGCCAGGAAGGACGGCATCCCGGGACTTCCTCGGCAATGCTGAGAACGTGCCGTTGCCTTTGTTGAGGGCGACCCAGACGCCGGCATTGCCAAAGCCGACGATGTCTGCTCGGCCGTCGCCGGTCAGATCGGCAAGGAAGCTGCGGATGCCTGTCGACGCGCCAGCCGCCGGCGTTATAGCCGAAATTCGCGACCACCATCTGCGGCGCCTGGAAGGTGCCGTTGCCGTTGTTGAGCGACGACCCAGACGCCCGGCATTGCCGAAGCCGACGATGTCGGCGCGCCCGTCGCCGGTCAGGTCGGCCAGGAAGCGCGGATGCCTGTCGACGCGCCATCCGCCGGCGTTATAGCCGAAGTTCGCGACGACCAATTGGGGCGCCTGGAAAGTGCCGTTGCCGTTGTTGAGCGCGACCCAGACGCCGGCATCGCCGAAGCCGACGATGTCGGCACGCCGTCGCCGGTCAGATCGGCGAGGAAGCGCGGATGCATGTCGACGCGCCATCCGCCGGCGTTATAGCCGAAGTTCGTCGACGACCAACTGCGGCGCCTGGAAGTGCCGTTGCCGTTGTTGAGGGCGACCCAGACGCCGGCATTGCCGAAGCCGACGATGTCGGCTCGGCCGTCGCCGGTCAGGTCGGCAAGGAAGCGCGGGTGCATATCGACGCGCCAGCCGCCGGCGTTATAGCCGAAGTTCGTCGACGACCATCTGGGGCGCCTGGAAGGTGCCGTTGCCGTTGTTGAGCGCGACCCAGACGCCGGCATTGCCGAAGCCGACGATGTCGGCACGGCCGTCGCCGGTCAGATCGGCAAGGAAGCGCGGATGCTTGTCGACGCGCCAGCCGCCGGCGTTATAGCCGAAGTTCGTCGACGACCAACTGGGGCGCTTGGAAGGTGCCGTTGCCGTTGTTGAGGGCGACCCAGACGCCGGCATTGCCGAAGCCGACGATGTCGGCGCGGCCGTCGCCGGTCAGGTCGGCAAGGAAGCGCGGATGCATATCGACGCGCCATCCGCCGGCGTTATAGCCGAAGTTCGTCGACGCACCAACTGGGGCGCCTGGAAAGTGCCGTTGCCGTTGTTGAGGGCGACCCAGACGCCGGCATTGCCGAAGCCGACGATGTCGGCACGGCCGTCGCCGGTCAGATCGGCAAGGAAGCGCGGATGCATGTCGACACGCCATCCGCCGGCGTCATAGCCGAAGTTCGCGACCACCAATTAGTATCTCTGGGGCAATCGAAACCCTCGGCCCATCGAGTGTGGCCTGCATCCTTGTTATCTGGCCGGCGGTGAACATGAACATACAGGCGTCGTCAGTATAGTCCATGTAGTTCATAAACATATCACCGTTGGGGCCATTACCGCAGGTAACGTGCTGGGAAACGCGGGGCAGCCATAATTGGGCCCCGCCGCATTGGGAGTGTCGGCGACCTCATCTGACCCACCACATCCCGTCCCGTCGTCTCCCCAGATGTGGAAGAGATTGAGCCAATGGCCGATCTCATGGGTGGCGGACCTGCCCTTGTCGAACGGCGCAGCGGCTGTCCCGGTCGTGCCGAATGCACTATGGAGGATCACGACGCCATCTGTTTCGGCGGGACCACCAGGGAACTGTGCATATCCCAATAAGCTACCCCCCAACTGGCATACCCAAATGTTGAGGTACCGGTCAGCAGGCCAGGCCGCAGCTCCGCCTTGCGCTGCGAATTTGACAGGATTTCCTGCTTGGGGAAACGACGTAACCTGGGTCTGGGTGCGCGTAATACCGCTTGTAGGGTTTCCATTGGGATCCGTGGTTGCCAAGGAGAACTGAATTCTCGCATCACCCCTGTTGGACTGCCAAACGGCCGGCACTTGCACAGTGTCTGGGTTCGTCATCCGGTAGTCCTGGTTGAGAACATTGATCTGGCTCTGGATCTGCGCATCGGAGATGTTCTGCGCCGCGGTGTTCCAGACCACGTGGACGACGACCGGGATGTTGGTAATGCCGGCCCGTGCACTCCGGAGCAAACCAAGTTCGTAGGCCCGTGCCCGCGTTTCGATCCCCGCTCGAGCTGCGACATAGGAAGGATCTTCATTGAGGAGCCTACGGTGCTCGATCATCGCCCCGCAGGCGCGCCTGGCTGGTTGAGCCATAGTAATTCCTCCCCAGATTGAATTTCGTATTTAGTGTGACCGGGAAAATTGGTGCGCGACGTGCTCGCGTCAACCGTGACCTGAGCGCCTTCTTCCCGCCAGTCACGTTTCCTCTTAAACGTCTTGGCTGACGACTTGACGCGCCGGGCGCCGGAAGGCGCCGCGCGCCTCAGAGTTGCGGCACGTGCTCGCGCCGGGCGCGCGGGGCGGCCTGCCGGCGTTCCCGCGTCGCGGAGTGGCCCACCGCGGTATGGATGATCGCCCAGGTCGCGATCAGGCTCGCCGCCGTGGTGAGGCCGCCGTAACGGGTATAGATCGACGCTGCCTCGCGCGCGGCCTCCTTCATGTCGCCGGCGGGATTGGCGATCTGCGGGTCGGAGGCGTTGCGGATCGAGTACCAGGCGAGGCCGGGGATGCCGTGCACCGCGTCCGCGACCATTGCGTCGCCCATGTCGCAGGCGCGGCCGAGATCCTTCAGCCCGTAATGGTTCGTGGAATCGTCGAACGCGAAGCGGTCGGTGGTGACGACGGCATCGCTGGCGGCGGAGAAGAACCGCGGCACGCCGCGGGCATAGGGAATGCGCCCGGCATTGACGCCGGTGAGCGCGGGCGTCATTGCGCCCAGCGCGCCGGGCGGCAGGGCGGAGGGTTCGTATGCCGCCGCGGCCCAGGGCTCGTCCCTGAACTGGGCGGCGCAGTCGAACCGCACCGCGCCGGGGATCACGACGTCGCCCAGGCGCACATCGGCGCCGATGCCGCCGCCGGTGCCGGTGGTGATGAAGACCTTCGGCGCGACCGCCCTGGCGATCTCGCCCATCAGCCGGCGCACCGGAACCGCCGGCCCGTCATAGTCGAGATGCAGCCCCGACTTGAACAGCAGCACCCGCGCGGCACCGATGGTGCAGGGAAAGTAGAGACCCAGGCTGTGATAGTAGCGGGCCATCTCCGGCTGGCGGCTGTTGAATGGCGCCCGGGCGCCGGTCACCAGCGGGATGTAGGCGGCGATATTGTGCCGGTATTCGTACCACGCCGAAATCGGGTGGCCGGGCGTGAACAGGCTCGCCATCGCCGAGGCTTCCGCGGCCGTCCAGGTGACGACGACGGCGTCGTAGCCATGGAAGCGCGCGAGGCTGTCGGTCGCGGCGGGGGCGCGGTGCAGCGGCGCCCCCTGGGGCGCGGCCCCGGCCGGCCAGGGGACTTGCTGCGGCAGGGCGGCCGTGGGCGGCGCGATGTCGAGCCCGACCGTGAGGAAGCGCCGGTGCGGGTCGGCCGGATCGAAATTCAGGATGATATCGTCGATGTCGACGCCGTTCGGCATTGGCCCGCCCACCCCGAATCTCCGCAATCAGACCGAGGCTGGGCCGGATCGGCGGGCGCAACTGTGACGCAGGTCACACCAGCGGCGCTTTTTGTCGGGCAAGTGCGCAAGGGCTCGGGGTCCGCCGCCCGCTCTCGCCCCCGCCGACCAGCAGCGCGAGCGCGAGCACCAATCCGGCGATGATGAGGCTCATCGGATCAGGCCCAACCCTGGCCCACGAAGGCCTTCACCGCGCCCTCCGTGCCGGACTGGTCGGCCGCGTAAGCCTGTGCAAGGGCGGCGCCCAGGGTGACGGCACCGGCGGCGGCGGCGAGCGCGAGGCGGCGGAAGCGGGGGTAAAGCGCGTGGGTCCAATGCGGGGTCATGGCAACCTCCTTGGCGGGGGAAAGGCAAAAGAGCCTCGGACGCCAGCGCATGTGGGGCTTGCCCATTGCCCCAATAATGCGCACTGAGCTTCGTGGGCTTTCAAACAGGGTTTGATAATGCAGCGCGGCGTGATGGACCTCGTGCCCGACTTCCTGCGGGTGGCGGAGCGGCGCAGCTTCACCGCCGCGGCGGCCGAACTCGGCGTCAGCGCGGCGGCGGTCAGCCACAGCATCCGCCAGCTCGAGGCGCGGGTGGGGGTGGCGCTGTTCGCCCGCACCACGCGCGACGTGGCACTCACCGAGGCGGGGCGGCGGTTCCTGGAACTCGCCCGCCCGGGTGCGGCGCAGATCGAGGAGGCGTTCGCCGCCGCACAGTCGCTCGGCGGCACGCCCTCCGGCCTGCTCCGCCTGACCGTGCCGCGCGTGGTGCTGGCGAGCATCATCGAGCCGGTGCTGGCCGGGTTCTGCGACGCCTATCCGCAGGTGGAGGTTGAGATCGCGGTCGGCGACCAGCTCGTCAACATCGTCGAGCAGGGGTTCGACGCCGGCATCCGCGTGGGCGAGATGATCGCGGCCGACATGGTCGCGGTGCGGCTGATGCCGCCGTTCCGCTACTGCGTGGTCGGCGCGCCCGCGTATCTCGCCCAGCACGGGCGGCCGGCGCGGCCGGAAGACCTGCGCCAGCACCGCTGCATCAACTTCCGCCAGCCGACGCGCGGCACGCTGTATCGGTGGGAGTTCGAGGAGCCCGGCGGGCGGGAGATCGAGATCGCCGTCGCCGGCCAGGTCGTCACCAACGATAGCGGGGTGATGATGATGATGGCGGTGAAGGGCAAGGGGCTGGCCTACACGCTGGACCCGAACGCCGCGCCGCTGGTGGCGGAGGGCAAGCTGGAGCGGGTGCTGGAGCCGTTCTGCCCGTCCTCGCCCGGCTTCTTCCTGTATTTCCCGAGCCGGGCACAGGTGATGCCGAAGCTGCGCGCGTTCATCGACTACGCGCGTGAGCGGCTGGCGGTGAGCCAGGCGGCGTGACGGCGTGCGCCCGCGCCCGCCGCGCCCTCACCTTCCCACCGCTGCGCGATGGACCCCTTCCTCTCCCGCAAGCGGGAGAGGAGTTTTTTCACCGCCTCTCCCGCTTCCTCTCCTCTCCCTCTCCCGCTCGCGGGAGAGGGCGGGGTGAGGGTGCGCCGCGCCGCGGTTCGCCCTTGACGCCGCCCGCCGCCCGCGCTTCGCCTGCCCGCGCGATGGACGCTGGAGGTGACGCGATGGGCCCGAACCTGCCGGAAGCGACGGCCGGTCTTTTGCAGCGCCTCGGGGTCGCGGGCGACGCGCTCGGCGGCGGCACGCTGGCCGCGCGCACGCCGATCACCGGCGCCACGCTCGGCCGCGTGCCCGAAACCACGCCCGACGCGGCGCAGGCGATCATCGGCCGCGCGCACGCGGCGTTCCTCGCCTGGCGCCGCGTGCCGCCGCCGCAGCGCGGCGAGCTGGTGCGCCTGTTCGGCGAGGAGTTGCGCGCGCACAAGGCCGAACTCGGCCGGCTGGTCTCGATCGAGGTCGGCAAGATCGTCGGCCGAGGGCGCGGGCGAAGTGCAGGAGATGATCGACATCTGCGACTTCGCCGTCGGCCTCTCGCGCCAGCTCCACGGCTTGACGATCGCCAGCGAGCGGCCGGAGCACCGGATGATGGAGACCTGGCATCCGCTCGGCGTGGTCGGCGTGATCTCGGCGTTCAACTTCCCCGTGGCGGTGTGGTCGTGGAACGCGGCGCTGGCGCTGGTGTGCGGCAATGCGGTGGTGTGGAAGCCGTCGGAGAAGGCGCCGCTCACCGCACTCGCCACCGCCGCGCTGTTCGCCCGCGCCGCCGCGCGTCTCGGCGATGCGCCGGAGGGCCTGCTCGGCCTGCTGATCGGCGGGCGCGAGGTCGGCGAGGCGCTGGTGGACGACGCGCGGGTGCCGCTCGTCTCGGCGACCGGCTCGACCGCGATGGGGCGCGCGGTCGGGACCGCGGCTGGCGGGGCGGTTCGCCCGCGCGATCCTGGAGCTCGGCGGCAACAACGCCGGCATCGTCTGCCCCTCGGCGGATCTCGACCTTGTCGTGCGCGCCGTCGCCTTCGCTGCGATGGGCACCGCCGGGCAGCGCTGCACGACGCTGCGGCGCCTGTTCGTGCATGACAGCGTCTACGACGCCCTGCTGCCGCGCCTCGCCGCCGCGTGGCGCTCGGCGCGTGTCGGCGACCCGCTGGCGGAAGGCACGCTGGTCGGCCCGCTGATCGACGGCGCTGCCTACGCGGCGATGCAGTCGGCGCTCGCCGAGGCCCGCGCGGCCGGCGGCCGCATCGTCGGCGGCGAGCGCGAGGTCGTGCAGGATTGGCCCGACGCCTGGTACGTCCGCCCGGCGCTGGTGGAGATGCCGGCGCAGACCGACCTCGTGTGCCGCGAGACCTTCGCGCCGATCCTGTATGTGATGCGGTATCACAAATTCGATGAGGCGCTGCGCTGGCACAACGCGGTGCCGCAGGGCCTCGCCTCCTCGATCTTCACCACCGACCTGCGCGAGGCGGAGCGGTTCGTTGGCCGCCGAGGGCTCGGACTGCGGCATCGCCAACGTGAACATCGGGCCGTCCGGGGCCGAGATCGGCGGCGCGTTCGGCGGCGAGAAGGCGACCGGCGGCGGGCGCGAGTCCGGGTCCGACGCGTGGAAGCGGCTACATGCGCCGCGCGACCAACACGATCAACTACGGCCGCACCCTGCCGCTCGCCCAGGGGGTGCGGTTCGACGTTGAAGGTTGAGCAACGATCCGCTGCCTAGTCTCGCCGGATGGATGCGGCGACGCTGGTTCGGGACGGGCTCGATCATCACCGCGGGGGACGGCTCGCGCAGGCGGAGCGGTGCTACCGGACGGCGCTCGCGGTGCAACCCGACCAGCCGGACGGGTTGCACCTGCTCGGCCTGTTGGGTGCAACCGCCGGCGATGCCGCCGCCGCCGCGCGCTGCATCGGTGCCGCCGCGGCGCTGCGGCCGGCGGAGGGGCGGTACTGGGGCGATCTCGGCGCCTGCCTTTATCAGCTCGGACGGCTGGAGGAGGCGGAGGCGGCGCTGCGCCGGGCGCTGGCGCTGGCACCCGGGCTGGCGTCCGCGCTCGACGGCCTCGGCCTCGTGCTGGCGGCGCGGGGCGATGCGGCGGGGGCGGAGCGCGCGTTTCGCGCGGCGCTGCGCTACCAGCCGGAGGCAGCCGGGACCCACACCAATCTCGGCAACCTGCTGCGCGCGCAGGGTCGCCTCGATGAGGCGGTGGCGGCGCTGCGCACGGCGCTCGCACGGCGGCCCGGCGTGCCGGATGCGCTGCACAACCTCGCCGTGGCGCTGGCGGCGGCGGGCGAACTCGCGGAGGCGGAGGCGTTGTGCCGTGCCGCGCTGGCGCGCGATCCGGCGCATGCCGACGCGCACTACACGCTCGGCACCACGCTGCTGCTCGGCGGGTGGCTGCGCGAGGGGTTTGCCGGGTTCGCGTGGCGCTGGCGCCGCCGCGGCTGCGCGCCGCCGCGCGCTTTCGCGCAACCGGCGTGGCAGGGCGAGGATTTTTCCGGACGCACGCTGCTGCTGCATGCCGAGCACGGGCTCGGCGACACCATCCAGATGCTGCGCTTCGTGCCGGCGATCGCGGCGCGCGGGCGGGTGGTGCTGGAAGTTCCGGCGCCGCTGCTGCGGCTTGCCGGCCCGCTCGCGCCGACGGTCCGGCGCGGCGACGCGCTGCCGGCCGTCGACGTGCAATGCTCGCTGATGGATCTGCCGGGCGTGCTGGGCATCGCGCTCAATGATATTCCGCGCGCGGCCCCGTATCTCGCGCCGCCGGCAGCGTCCGTCGCGGCGTGGCGCGTGGAACTGGCGGCGCTGCGCGGGCGCCGCGTCGGCCTCGCCTGGGCGGGCAACCCGCGCTATCCGGCGGATGCGCGCCGCTCGCTGCCGCCCTCGCATCTTGCGGCGCTGGCGGACGTCACGGGCGTCGCCTTCGTCTCGCTGCAAAAGGACGCCGCCGCCGCGCCGCCGCTGGCGCTGTTCGACCGCACTGCGACGCTGCATGATCTCGCCGAGACCGCCGCGCTGATCGCGAATCTCGACCTCGTCATCGCGGTGGACAGCGCGGTGGCGCATCTGGCGGGCGCGCTCGGGCGGCCGGTCTGGCTGCTGAACCGCTTCGACACCTGCTGGCGCTGGATGCGCGGGCGGTCCGACAGTCCGTGGTATCCGAGCATGCGCATCTTTCGTCAGGCGCGGCCCGGCGACTGGGTCGGCGTGATGGCGGCGGTGCGCGCTTCCCTGAACGCCCGCATGTGAAACGCCGCCTGTGCCGCGTCGTGGCGATGCGCTGCGCCGACCGGACAGGCCCGGCGCGCGGCGCAGCCCAGCGCCATGCACCCAGCCCCTTCGGGTGCGAACAGATGCGCGGCGCAGGCGGCAATATCATAGCCCTGCGCGCCGAATGCGCCGACCGGGCAGGCGGCGAGGCACGGGCGCGCGGCGCAGGTTTCGCACGGGCTCGGCGCCGGCGCGGGCGGCGCCAGTGCGATCCGCTCGGTCAATGCCACCGCGCCGCGATAGCTGTGCCAGAGTCCCCAGACCGGATGGATCAGCAGCCCGAGCGGCGAGGGCGCCACGGGTTCGGCGCGCCGCGCCCAGGCCTGGAACGGCAGCCAGGGCGGCCCGCCGAACGGGTAGAGCGCCACGCCGCCGAGCCGCGCGGCCAGCGCGTCGATCACCCGGCGCGACCACCGATCGAGCGGATCGGGCGCGCCGTCGTGGGTTTCGGGCGCGGCGGCGAAGGCGTTCCAGCCGAGCGCGCCCGCGCAGCCGACCAGCAGCACCGTGCCAGCATCGCCCGGCACGCCGTCGTCCGGCATCGGATGGAAGCCGCCGCGGAACGCCAGGCCCGAATCCTCGATCGTCGCGCGTATCGACAGTCCCGGCACGCCTCTCACCCCTGGCGCCACGCCTGAAATTTCGCCTACGCTCCAGATCCGGCCGGTGGCGGCTCGCCGGCGCCGACGCAACCGCGGTTCCGGAGACCCGACCATGCACGCACGACGCCGCCTTCTCCAAGTTTTCCTGCCGGCGCTCCTCGGCCTCGCTCTCGCCGCCGGTGCGGCGCAGGCGGCGCCGAAGAAGGTGGTGCTGGTGATCAACGGCACGCTCGGCGACAAGAGCTTCTTCGACAGCGCCCAGCACGGGCTGGAGATGATCAAGGCCAAGTATGGCGATGCGGTGCAGACCCGCACCATCGAGATGAGCTACGACCAGAGCAAGTGGTCGCCCACGATGGAAGACGTGGCCGCGCAGAAATGGGACATGATCATCTGCGGCAGCTACCAGATGCCCGACGTGCTGCTGCCCGTGGCCCAGGAGCACCCGGAGCGGACGTTCGTGATCTTCGATGCCTCGATCGACTACACCAAAGGCCAGAACAAGAACGTCTACTCGATCACCTACAAGCAGAACGAGGCGTCTTACCTTGCCGGCGTGATGGCCGAAGGCATGGTGAAGGCGGGCGTGATCCCCAGCGCGCAGGGCACGGTGCTGGGCTTCCTCGGCGGCATGGACATCCCGGTGATCAACGACTTCCTGGTGGGCTACGCGGCCGGCGCGGAATCCGTCGATCCCGCCGCGAAGGTCGCCGTGTCCTACGCCGGCACCTTCTCCGACGCGGCGAAGGGCAAGGAGCTGGCACTCGCGCAGTATCGCTCCGGCGCCGGCATCGGGTTCAACGTGGCGGGGCAGACCGGCCTCGGCCAGCTCGCGGCGGCGAAGGACATGGGCCGGCTCGCGATCGGGGTCGATTCCGACCAGGAGGCGATCTTTCGCAAGACCGATCCTGCGACCGCCGACAAGGTGGTGACGTCGGTGCTGAAGCGCGTGGACGTGACGCTGCTGCGCGCCTTCGATCTGCTGGAGCAGGGCAAGCTGCCGGTGGGGCATGCCGAGGCGCTGGGGCTCAAGGAAAACGCGGTCGGCATCGTCGACAACGCGGTCTATGAGCGGCTGGTGCCGGCGGAGGTGCGGGCGAAGGTGAAGCAGGCCGAGACCGACATCGCCGCCGGCAAGATCGCCGTGCCGACCGCGTTCGGCATGACCACCGAGCAACTGAGCGCGCTGCGCGCGAAGGTGCGGCCCTGAGGCCAGGGCGCGAGGCGCGGCGCCTGCGGCGAAGGGATCGTCATGGCCGGGCTTGTCCCGGCCATCCACGCGGCGACACCGGGCGGTTGCCGCATGTCCTCTGACGGCATCCCTGTGCCGTTCGCCGGCGTGGATGGCCGGGACAAGCCCGGCCATGACGTGAACCCGCCCCTCGTCGCGTTTCGCGACGTGGAGAAGACGTTTCCGAACGGCGTGCGGGCGCTGCGCGGCGTGACGTTCGCGGTGCGCGCCCGGCACCTGCCATGCGATCTGCGGCGAGAACGGCGCCGGCAAGTCGACGCTGATGAAATGCCTGTTCGGGCTGGAGACGCCGGATTCCGGCAGCATCCTGATCGACGGGCGCGCGGTCGGCCCCGACCATTCGCCGCGCGCCGCGGCGGCGGCGGGGATCGGCATGGTGCATCAGCACTTCTCGCTCGTCGCCTCGCTGACCGTCGCCGAGAACATCGTGCTGGGGCGCGAGCCGACGCGCGGGCCGCTGATCGACCGCGCCGCGGCGCGCGCGGAGGTGGGCCGCCTCGCCACGCGCTTCCGCCTCAGTGTCGATCCCGACGCGCGGGTGGCGAACCTCTCGGTCGCGGCCCAGCAGAAGGTGGAAATTCTCAAGGCGCTGGCGCGTGACGTGCGGCTGCTGATCCTCGATGAGCCGACCGCGGTGCTGACGCCGCAGGAGACGGCGGAACTGTTCGAGCGCCTGCGCCATCTGCGCGCCGAGGGGCTGACCATCATCTTCATCAGCCACAAGCTGCGCGAAGTGCGCGAACTTGCCGAGCACGTCATGGTGCTGCGCGAGGGGCGCGTGGTCGGCGACGCGCCCATCGACGCGGTCTCGGACGATGCGATCGCGCGCCTCGTGATGGGGCGCGAGGTGCGCGCCGTGCGCCGCGCGGTGCGGCACACGCTCGGTGCCGAGGTGCTGCGCGTCGAGGGACTGTCGATGCCCGCCGCCGCCGCGGCCGACCGGCTCGCGGACGTGTCATTCGCGCTGCACGCCGGCGAGATTCTCGGCGTCGCGGGCGTGGAGGGTAACGGGCAGCGCGGGCTGGTGTCGGTGCTCAGTGGGCTCATGCGGCCCGCGGGCGGGCAGGCGTCGCTGCTCGGCCGCGACCTGTGGCGCATGGACACGGCGGCATTGCGACGCACGGGCATGGGCCATCTGCCGGCGGACCGCTTCGCGCACGGCGGCGCGCGCACGCTCTCGGTCGCCGACAACGCGGTCGGCGGCGAGCACCGCTCGCCCGCCCTGGGGCGCTGGCCGTTCCTGTCGCGGTTGCGGGTGGAGCGGCGCGCGGCGGCGATGGTTTCCGCCTACGACGTACGCTGCGGCGGCCCGCGCGCGCTGCTCGGCTCGCTCTCGGGCGGCAATGCGCAGAAGCTGATCGCGGCGCGGGAGTTCGCGGCCGAGCCGAAGCTGCTGATCGCCGACGAACCGACGCGCGGCATCGACATCCGCGCCGCGGCCTTCATCCGCGCGCAGATCATCGCCCTCGCCGAGCGCGGCAGCGCGGTGCTGCTGATCAGCGCCGACCTTGACGAGCTGCTGTCACTCGCCGACCGGGTGCTGGTGCTGTTCGGCGGCCGGATCGCGGCGCGGCTGGAGAACGGACCGGACCTGACACCGGAGGCGCTCGGGCCGTACATGCTCGGGCTTCGGGCGGCGGCGTGAGGGAGTTTTGTGGGTGGGTCTATCTCCTCACCAACGGGCCGAATGGGATTCTTTGTGTGGGCGTGACGAGCGATCTGGTGCGGCGCGTGTTCGAGCATCGCGAAGCGGTGCGCGGCGGATTTTCGGCGCGGTACGGGCTGAAGCGGCTGGTGTATTTCGAGCGTCACGACGACATGCGGGCGGCAATTCAGCGGGAGAAGAATATCAAGCATTGGTCGCGGGCGTGGAAGGTTGCGCTGATTTTGCGGGTCAATCCGGAGTGGCGGGATCTTTACGACGAGATCGTGGGGTCGTGAGCGGGGCTGTTTGTCGGGGCGGCCGCACAACAGTCGTCATGGCCGGGCTTGTCCCGGCCATCCACGCGGTGGAGCGTGGTACGTGCTGGAGGACGCGCGAGACCGCCCGTGCGCCGCGTGCTGCGCCGGCGAGGCGCCGCCGCGTGGATGGCCGGGACAAGCCCGGCCATGACGGGACTTTGGAGGGAGCTGCACGATCGCGTTGCTGGCGGGTGAGTGGCGCGCTGCGTCGGCGGTACCTTCGGATAGCCTCTCGGCCCTCGTCATGGCCGGGCTTGTCCCGGCCATCCACGCGGTGGAGCGTGGTGCTTGCTGGCACAGGCGCGACGGTGCCGGTGTGGCGCGTGTGACATCCGCCGCGCGGCTCCGCGTGGATGGCCGGGACAGGCCCGGCCATGACGGATGCTTTCTCGCACGCCGCTCCGGGCACTCGCGTCGCACCCCCCGCCCACCACCCCGCGCATGATCCGCACCGCCGTCCTCGCCACGCTGCTCACCGTCGCCCTCCTGCTCGCGGTGGTGGCGGTCGTGCTGGTGCCCATCGTCCTCGTACTGCCGGACCCGCGCGGCGCGGTCAGCATGTTCCTGTTCGGGCCGCTGGCCGACCTGCGGCATCTCGGCAACATCGTCGAGGCCGCGACGCCGCTCATGTTCACCGGCCTCGCGGTCGCGCTGATGTTCCGCGTCGGCATGTTCAACCTCGGCGCCGAGGGCAGCTTCTTCCTCGGCGGCGTGTTCGCCACTTTCGCGATCCTGCGCCTGCACCTGCCGGACCCGATCGTGGCGCCGGTCGCGATTCTGTTCGGCGCGGCGGTAGGCAGCCTGGGCTGCGTGGTGCCCGGCGTGCTGCGGGCGCGGTTCGGCGCATCCGAGCTCGTCTCCTCCCTGATGCTGAACTACGCCGCCCTGTTCGCGGGACTCTATGTCGTGAACTACATGCTGCGCGATCCGAACGCGGGCGCGATGCTGTCATACAAGCTGCCGGCGGCGGCGAAGCTGCCGCGCATCCTGCCCGGCACGCGCGTGCATCTCGGCGTGCTGATCGGCCTTGCCGCCTGCGCGCTCGGCGGCGTGTATCTGTTTGCGACGCGCTGGGGATATGAGGCGCGAGTGGTTGGCGCCAATCCCGGCTTCGCGCGCCATCTCGGCCTGCCGATCACCGCCGTTGCGGCCTCGGTGCAGGCGCTCGGCGGATTCGTGGCCGCGGCGGGCGGTGCGATCGAGGTGCAGGGGATGTATCTGCGCTTTTCGTGGCAGACGCTGCCGGGCGCCGGGTGGAACGGGCTGGTGGTCGCGATCCTCGCCGGCAACAACCCGTTCCTGGTGCCGCCGGCGGCACTCGCGCTCTCGTATCTGCAGGTGGGCGGCGACCTGCTCGCGCGCAACTACGAGGTGCCGGCGGAGGCGGTCGGGCTCGTGCAGGCGCTGGTGATCCTGTTCGCCACCGCGACCGCGATCACCCGCAACCCGCGCCTGCTGCGCCTGATCCGGCCGCGCGCCACGGCGGAGCGCGGCTGAATGTGGCACGACCTGCTCGCGCATCTCGGCGGCGCCGGCTTCATCGCCGCCGCGTTGCGCGTCACCACGCCGATCCTGCTCGCGGCGCTCGGCGCGCTGATCTCCGACCGCGCGGGCGTCATCAACATCGGCATCGAGGGCACCATGCTCGCCGGCGCCTTCGCGGGCGTGGTCGCGAGCGCCTACAGCGGCAGCGCCTGGCTGGGGCTGCTCGGCGCGATCCTGGTCGGCTGCGCGCTCGGGGCGGCGCTCTCCGGCGCGGTGCACACGCTGAAGGCGGACCTCATCCTCAGCGGCGTGGCGCTGAACCTCGCCTGCGCGAGCGGCACCGTGCTGCTGCTGTTCGCGCTCACCGGCGACAAGGGGATGTCGGGCAACCTGCCGAGCAAGGTGCTGCCCAATGTCGATCTCGGCGTTCTCGACCGCGTGCCCGCGCTGGGCGCCGCGGTCGGGCATCTGCACGTGCTGACCTGGGCCAGCCTGATCGCGGTGCCGCTGGTCGGCGTGTTCCTGATGCGCATGCCGCTCGGCCTGCGCCTGCGCGCGGTGGGCGAGGCGCCGGAGGCGGCGGCGGTCGCGGGCGTGCGGGTGTCGCGGGTGCAGTTCATCGCCCTCGTGCTGTCGGGCGCGTTCGCGGGTGCCGCGGGGGCGTTCCTGTCGATGGGCTATGTGAGCTGGTTCACCGGCGGGATGAGCGCCGGGCGCGGGTTCATCGCGATCGCGGCGGAGGTGATGGGCGGCGGCGCGGCGCTCGGCACGTTCGTCTCGGCGCTGGTGCTGGGGGCGGCGGAGGCGCTGGCGATCGACCTGCAGGGCATCGGGCTGCCGAGCGAGCTCATGCAGACCGTGCCCTATGTCGTGCCGGTGCTCGCGCTGGTGGTGCATGCGGCGCGCCGGCGCCGGGCGGGGTAAAAGGGCCGGGGCTTGTCCGCGACCGGCCCGGTGCCAATGTCCCTGGCGCGGAGGAGTGTTTCGCCATGCGTACGAATTCCGGTTTGACGATCGCGCGCCTTGCCACGGCGGGCATGCTCGTCGCCGGCCTGGCCGCGACCGCGTCGCCGGCCGGGGCGGGGGGCATGTGGCGCGGCGGTGGCGGTGGCGGCGGTTGGGGCTGGCGCGGCGGCGGCTGGGGCGGCGGCGGCTGGGGTGGCGGCGGCTGGCGCGGCGCGCCGTGCTGCTGGGGCGGCGGCGGTTGGGGCTGGCGCGGTGGCTGGGGTTGGGGTGGCTGGGGTTGGGGCGGCTGGGCGGCGCGCACGCCGTTCTGGGGCTGGGGATGGGGCGGCTGGGGCGTGCCCTATGCCTATCCGTACGCCAATCCCGTGCCGTACGCGTACCCCTACACCTATCCGTACACCTACAGCTATCAGCCGCCCGCGGTTCTCGCCCCGGCGATGCCGGTACCTGCTCAGCCGCGGCCGATGCCGGCGCCCACCGGCACCTATCCCTACGCCTACACCCCGCCGCCGCCGGTCACGGCGCAGTAGCGGCGCCGGCTCAGGCCGGAAGCTGCCGCCAGCGCGCCGACGCCGCGTCGTCGGCCTCCCGCGCCTCCACCCAGGCGACGCCGCCGTCCGCGAACTCCTCCTTCTTCCAGAAGGGGGCGCGGGTTTTCAGCCAGTCGATCAGGAAGCCGGTCGCCGCCAGCGCCGCTGCACGATGCGGGGCGGCGGCGAGCACGAGCACGATCGGCTCGCCCGGAAGCAGCCGGCCGACCCGGTGGATCACGGTGCAGCCGAGCAACGACCAGCGCGCCTCGGCCTCCGCCGCGATCGCCGCCATCGCCCGCTCGGTCATGCCCGGATAGTGCTCGAGCGTCATGGCAACGATCCGCCGCCCGTCGGCCGCGTCGCGCACCTGGCCCACGAAGGCGCCGACGCCGCCGATATCGGTGCGCCCGCCGGCGAGGGCGGCGAACTCGGCGCCCAGTTCGAACGGCTCGGCCTGCACCCGCACCCGCGCCATCTCAGCCTCCGGTCACCGGCGGAAAGAACGCCACCTCGTCGCCGGGGCCGATCGGGGTCGCCGGGCCGGCGAGGTCCTGGTTGACCGCGCAGCGCACGCTGCCGCCCTCGGCCAGCGCCGCGAACCCGCCGCCGCGCGCGGCGAGCAGGGCGCGCAGCCCGGCCACGGTCGTCACCTCCGCCGGCAGGGCGAGCGATTCCTCGCCGCGGCCGACGCGCTCGCGCAGCCAGGCGAAATACAGCAGGCGCAGCAACGGCTCGGTCATTTTGGCGTCGGCACGGTCTGGACCTGGCCGTCGGGGCCGATCAGGGTGCTGGTGCCGTTGCCGTTGGGCACGATGATGCCGGTGCCGCCGCCGGGCGCGGTGAAGGTCTGCACGCCGTTGGGGTTCTGATAGACCGGCATCGCGCCCTGCTTGGTGCTGACGCTCGCGGGTGGCGGCGGCGTGGGCGTGCTCGGGCTCTCGTTGAACAGCGGCGGCGGGGGCTGGCGGGGCACGTCGGGCGGCGGCAGCTCCTCCATCTTGCCCTGCCGCAGCAGGTCCTGCGTGCTCGGGATCGGCTTGATCGGCCCGGGCCAGACGTCGCCGTCCTCCGGGCGGAGCGCCGGCATCGCGGGCGGGCTGCCGGTCACGCGCTGGATCGTCTCGTCCGCGCCGGGCGGCGCGTTCGGGTTGGACTGGAAGGTGTGCGTGTTGCTCATGAACCCGCCGAACCCGTCGAACGGATTGCCCGCGAAGCTGCAGCCGGCGAACAGCAACGGAAGGCCCAGCAGGGCGGTGCGCCGCATGACGAAGATTCCCCTTATCGTGCCGGCCTCAGTCCCACCGCGGGCGGCATCGTGCGCGGGAATGTGCCCGCAGCGGGCTGCGCACTCAAGCGGCCGGTTCGCCAAGGGTTGCGAACGCCAACGTTTCGATCGCCCATGTGGCGATTGCATCCGGGCGGTCGAGCGGCAGCACGGGCCGGTCGCAGGCCGCGAGCGGCGCGTCGCTGGCCACCGCGAGGATATCGGTCCGCCCGGGCCACAGCGGCGGCTTGCCGAGCGCGGGCCGGTGCACTTCCAGCTTCGGACAGGGGCCGGACTTGAACCCCTCGACCAGCACGAGATCGACCGGCGCGAGGCGTGCGAGCAGCGAGTCGAGGGTCCGATTCCTCGCCCGCGCCCTCATGCAGCAGCGCCCAGCGGTGCTCGCTGGCCACCAGCACCTCGTGCGCGCCGGCGGCGCGGTGGCGGAAACTGTCCTTGCCGGGGCGGTCCATGTCGAAGCCGTGATGCGCATGCTTGATCGTCGAGACGCTGAGCCCGCGCGCCGTCAGCAGCGGCAGCAGCGCCGTCAGCAGCGTCGTCTTGCCGCTGCCCGACCAGCCGACGAGGGCGAGTGCCTTCACCCCGGATGCGTGCCCGGCTTGCCGATCGCCCCGCTCGGCGGCGGCGGCGCCGCGGCGTGGCGCCACCCGGCGGTCAGATAGTCCCAGCCGGTGACGAGCGTGAGCAGCGCCGCCGCCCACAGCAACGCCTCGCCGATCGCCGAGGCGGGAAGCCAGGGGATGCCGAGCAGCACGGCCGACGTGTCGCCCGCCAGCAGGAAGCCGAGTGCGACCATCTGCACGCCGGTCTTCCACTTCGCGAGACGGGTCACCGGCAGGCCGACGCGGACGCCGGCGAGATACTCCCGCAGGCCCGAGACCAGGATCTCGCGCAACATGATCACGACCGCCGGGTAGAGCCCCCACGCCCCGAGCCGGCCGGTGCCGACCAGCATCATCAGCGCGGCGCCCACCAGCAGCTTGTCGGCGATCGGGTCGAGCATGCGGCCGAGATCGGAGAGCTGCCGCCGGTCGCGGGCGATGCGGCCGTCGAGGTAGTCGGTGATGGCGGCGGCGGTGAACAGCACGCAGGCGGCGAAGTCTGCCTCGGCCCGCCGCAGCGCCACCAGCGCCGACGAGCAGCGGGATCGCCGCGATGCGCGACAGCGTGAGGATGTTGGGCAGGTCGGTCAGCATGGCGTGAACATAGGCGAAAACGCCGTCCCGGTCAGCCGCCTGTGCCGGAAGGCGTCGCCGCCGGCAAGACCGAATTCGGCGGCCCAGCCGGTCAGGAAGCCGAGGCGCAGCGTCACCGCGAACCGCCCCTCGGCGCGCGGCAGGGCGGCGAGGGCGGCGGGGAACAGGGCCCGCGGCGGGATGCGCCGGCTGCGCAGCACGGTGGCATTCGCCTCGCCGGCCGCCTGCAGATCGCGCAGCAGGGCAAGCGGGTCGGCATAGAGCAGCCGGGTCTCCTCGGCATCGGCGACCGGCATGACGAAGCCGGCGCGCAGCAGCAGGCCCGCGCAGTCGCGCAGGTCGGGGAAGGGCGAAACGCGCGGCGCGGCGCCGCCGACCAGTGCCGCCTCGGCCTCGGTCAGTGCCGCGCGCAGCTCGGCGAGCGTGCCGAGCAGGGGGACGCTGGCCAGGAACAGCCCGCCGGGGCGCAGCGCGCGGCGAAGCTGGAGCAGCGCGCCGGGCAGGTCGTTGATCCAGTGCAGTGCCAGGCTCGCCACGATCAGGTCGAAGCCGGCGTCGGCGAACGGCAGGAACTCCTCGTCGGCGGCGACGGCGGGGGCGCCGGCGCGGGCGGCCAGCGCGGGCGAGAGGTCGCAGGCAAGCGTCGCGATGCCGCGCGCGGCGAGGCGGGGGGAGACGGCGCCGCGCCCGCCCAGGTCGAGGGCGCGCTCGAAGCGGCGGGTGGTGTCATCGAGCCGCTCCAGCAGCCGCGCCGCGGCGTCGTCGAGGAAGTCGGCGACGCGCACGACGCGGCCCGCCGCGCGGTCGCGGTGCCGGCGCACGGCGGCGCGGTCGAAGATGTGGATGTCGCTCATGCCACCGGGAGATGGGGATGGCGGCGGCGTCTCACATGGAATTGCGGGCGCGCAGCATCCGGTCGTTGCCCGGCAGCAGCCCGCGCGCGGCCCCGGTCAGCGGGAAGGTGCCGCCGGACTCGCGCTTGTTGGTCGCCAGCTTGAGATGGCAGCCATTGTCGGGCTTGGGCGTGCCGTCGCCGGCGCAGTGCGCGTGCACGACCAGCGCGTTCCGCCCGCCGGCGCCGATCACGACGCCGAACTCGACCGAGAATTCGCCCGCCAGCTCGTCGTCATGGCTGGTGATGTAAGCGCGGTTGATGCCGAGCTCCCTCGCCGTGCCGGCGCTGACCAGGCGGGCGAATTCCGCGCAGACATCGCGGCGCCCGTTCTCGTCCATGTAGACGAGGAACTGGCCTTCGTCGGAGGCAGCGTATGCGGAATTGGCGGTCTTCTTGCGGTCGCGGTCGCGGGCGCGCTTCTCGATCGCGTCGATCGCCTCGGTGCAGCGGTTGACGCCGTTGCCGAGCCCGCCCTTGTCGAGCGTATCGCGTTTGGATTCGAGATCGAGGAAGCCCGCGATCTCGGGCTTCCAGGCGTTGTCGAAGCCGGGATGGGCGATCAGGTCGTCGTAGCTCTGCCGCAGGGCGACGATCTCGGCGAAGCGCTCGGCGACCTTGCCCACGTCGCGGGCCAGTTCGTAGGCGGCGGTCTCGGCGGACTGGCCGATGCCCTCCTTGCCGTTCAGCAGGTCGAGCAGCTTCTGCACCGCGTCCTTGATGATCGCGCTGGATGCGACGGTGCTGAATTTCGGCGCGGCAATGGTGCCGAGGCTGCGGCCGAGTTTGGTGACGCTGTCGGCATAGGACGTGAAGTCGGCGACCACGGCGCTGTCGGCTTTCGGGTCGCGCCCGTCGATCCGCTTCTCGTCGGCGGCGACGCGGGAATCCAACGCGGCTTTGGCCGCCTCGACGATCTCCGGCGTGGGGCCGGCCGGCAGGTGGCCGCGCGCGGTGGCGGCGGCCCCCGAAAGCTCGTTCCTGCGGTCGCGCACTGCACCGAGCCGCTGGCCGGTGGCGATGTCCACCTCGCCGCGCACCTCGCCCAGATGCACGATTGCGGCCTTCGCCTCGTCGCAGCCCTTCGCGAAGGCGGACGGCGCCGCGGTCTTGAGCGTCTGCGCGACGCCCTGGAGGGCCCGTTCGGCGAGCGTGTTCGCCTCGCGCAGCCGGTCCGCCTCCTCGGTGCCCTGGATCGGCACCGGTCCGGGTGTCGCTCCGCCCGCAGCCGCTGTCGTGAACTCCTTGCGCAGTTGCAGAAGTGCGGCCTCGCGCGCCGCGATCTCCTTGCGGATCGCCTCCCGCGCGGTGCCGAGCGCCTGTTCCAGGCCGGCATAGGCGTCGCTCGCGCCCTGCTTCGCGGCCTCGAAACCTTGTGGCGGCGCGCGTTCGAGGTCTGAAAAGGCGCTGTCGTACAGAGCTTTCTTGCCCGAGAGCGTCTTGCCGATCCCGCTATCCGGCAGCACCGCGAGTTCGGCCTCGCCCGGCAGCGGTTCGGTCCAGCGCAGGTCGGCGATCTCGCTCGCGCGCTTGTCCTGCGCTGCGCGCTCCGCACTTTCCGCCTGCCGCTTGCGGGCGCTCTCGGCTGTCTGGTTGACGTTCTTCACCAGCGGCTCGATCGCGCGCACCGCGGCATCGACGCCGAGCGCGTCGCCTGCGAAGGCGTCCGGCGCGCTGCTGGCGAGCGTCTGTTCCAGCGCCGTGAGTTTCTCGCCGGCCTCGCCGATGACGCGCTTGAGGCTGACCAGGCATTTCTGCGTGGGCGGCAGCGTTGCCTCGGCGTCCTTGGCGAGTCCCGATTGCGCGACAGCGGCAGCCTGGCGCAGTTGCGCCACCACCTCGCGCCGGCGCTTCAGCTCGGCGTCGATCGCGCGGCCGAGCCGCGGACCGGCGTCGGCGGCGGCATCGAGCGCGTCGGTGGCCTTGCCCACCGCGTCGTCGAACGCGCCGGGATCGGCGTCGATCGTCTCGTCGAGCCGCGCCACGGCCGCCTCCGCCGCGGCGATCAGCTTGGCCGCCGCCTCGACGTCCTTGGCCGGGAGCACGACGCGCGCGTCGGCCTCCGGCAGGGCGGGGAGCGAGCGAAGGCGTTCGTCGGCGGCGTCGATGGTGACGCGCCGTTCCGCGCGCAGCCGCTCGGCCGCCGCCACTTTGCGCTTGCGCTCCTCCTCCTCGTTGTAGCGGCGCACGGCGGCGTCGAATTCGTCGGCGCGCTGCTGGCTCCATTCCTCCGTGCCCTCGGCGATCGCCCCGCCGATGTCGAGGTCGGAGAAGTCGGGGAGCACAAAGCTGCCGAGATAGGTCGCAAGCTCGCCGAAATAGGCGCTGACCTGCTGATAGCGCGTGACCGACATGGGCGGCTCCGAGGGGCGGGCGGTTCAGGCGGGAAGCGCGCCGAGCAGCGACTTCAGCGTGCCGCCGAGCGTTGCGCGCAGCGTGAGCGGGGTGACCGGGTTCTCGTCCACGTGCCGGAACAGCGGATGCGTGTTGACCATGACGAAGTAGCGGCGCGCGATGTCGGCGGCGCGGTTGCGGTGCCGCTCGCGCTGCGCGGGGTTGTCGGCGCTCATCGCGTCGTCGAGCGCGTCGCCGAGACCTTCATTGAACCGGCCCATCACTTCGTCAAGCCGCTTGGCGGCGCCCGCAAGATCGGGGAATTCCCGCACCACGGCCGCTTGCAGGTCGCCGATCTGCGAGCCCGCTGCCTTCTTCGCCTGATCCCACTGCAACAGCAGCTTACGATACGCGACGAGCGGCCCGTCCTGCGCGGACGTGGTCGCGGTCGTGGACGGCGAGACGCCGAGCACGCGCGCGATCCAGGCCGCCTTTGCATCCTCGTCCGCCATGGCGACGGTTCCGGCTCCCCAATCAGCGCCACTCTGTCACGGCGGCGCGAGGACTGCTAGGCTCGTTGCATGGGCGTTCCCGTCGCGCTGGGTGCCGCCGGGCGGGCGGTGCTCGATCTGCTGCTGCCGCCGCTCTGCCTGACCTGCGACCGGCCGGTCGACGGCGTGGGCCGGTTCTGCCCGGATTGCTTCCGCCGCACCGCCTTTGTCACCGAACCGCTCTGCGTTGCCTGCGGCGAGCCGTTCCGCGCCGCGCGGGAGGGAGTGGCCGAGCCGGTCTGTGCGGCCTGTCGCCTGCGCCCGCCGCCGTGGCAGCGGGCGCGCGGCGCGCTGCGCTATGACGGGCAGACGCAGCGCATCGTGCTGGCCCTCAAATACGCCGACCGGACGGAGCTGGCGGCGCCGCTCGCCGCGCTGATGGCGCGCGCCGGCGCGGCGCTGCTGGAGGCGGCGGAGCTGATCGCGCCGGTGCCCCTGCATCGGCGGCGACTGTTCGCCCGGCGCTACAACCAGGCGGCCCTGCTGGCGCTGGCGCTGGGGCGGATCGGCGGCCGGCCGGTGGTGCCCGACCTGCTCGCGCGGCCGCGCCACACGCGCCCGCTCGGCCATCTCGGGGCGGCGGCGCGGGCGGTCGCAATGGAAGGCGCGGTCGCCGTCCGGCCCCGCCGGGCCGCGCGCGTGGCGGGGCGGCGTGTGTTGCTGGTCGACGACGTGATGACCAGCGGGGCCACTGCGCGCGCCTGCACGGAGGCGCTGATCGCCGCCGGCGCCGCCGCGGTCGACGTGCTGGTGGCGGCCCGCGTCGCGCACCCCCACCCCGCTTGACGCGACAGCGGTACGACGCCAGATGATTGCGCATGTCGCATGTCGAAATCTACACGCAGCCCTGGTGCGCCTACTGTGCCCGGGCGCTCCATCTGCTCGACCGCAAGGGCATCGCCTATACCGAGATCGAGGCGCCGCGCGGCAGCCCGGCGCGGGAGGAGGCGATCCGCCGCTCCGGCGGGCGCGCCACGGTGCCGAACATCTTCATCGACGGCCGTCCGGTCGGCGGCAGCGAGGAGTTGCTGGCGATGGATCGGGCGGGCGAGCTTGATTCGCTGCTGGCCCCGGCCTGATCCGGCACCCGCCGCGGCACTGGCGCTTTCCCGCGCGCGGTGCCAGCATCGGCCGGTGACAAAGCGAATCCGTCCTGCCGGGCCCCGAGGATGATCCACTACCAGCTTCAATGCGGCAGCGGCCACGGGTTCGACGGCTGGTTCCGCGACAGCGCGGCGTACGAGGCGCAGGCGGCGAGGGGGCTGGTCGTCTGCCCCGAATGCGCCGCGACCGAGGTGACGCGCGCCCTGATGGCGCCGGCTGTCGCCCGCGGCGTCCCGGCCCCCGCGCCGCCTGCGCCGCCCGCGCCACCGGGCAAGGCGGTCGCGGGCGAGCGGATGCCCGACCAGCTCCGTGCCCTGTTGCAGCGCATGCGCGCCGAGGTGGAGCGCAACTGCGACTATGTCGGCCCGGAATTCGCCGCGGAGGCGCGGCGCATCCATAACGGCGAGAGCGAGGCGCGCGGCATCTACGGCGAGGCGACCGATGCCGAGGCGGAGGCGCTGGACGCCGATGGCGTCCAGGTCGCGCGCATTCCCTGGGTGCCGCGCGCCGACGGCTGAAGGCGCCGCCGCTCAGTATCCGTGCTGGTGGCAGTAGCCGCAGCCGTCGCGCTCGACGCTTACGAGCAGCAGGCCGGCCTGGGTCCGGTCGCCCGCACGCACCGCACTCTGCAACGGCACGACCACCGCGCGCATCGCGGCGGTGCCGCCGCGCGCCGTCTCCGGCGTCAGATCGACGTACTGCGTGGCGGTCTCAGGCGGAAACAGCGGCGTGATCTGGTCCGACTGGAGCAGGAGGTCGGATACGGCGGCATCGGCGGCGGCGTGGTCGGCCTGGCCGCGCGCAAAGGCACGCAGCACCTGCACATCGCCCAGCATGCGCTGCATGGACTGCGCCTGCGGCGTCGGCTGCCCCGCGTGCGGCGCGCGCTCGCTGCAGGCGCCAAGCGCCAGCATGGCGCACAGCAGCACCCAGCGCGCGGTCATGACTTCGCCCGCGGCTTGACCTCGACCATCTTCCATTCGCCGCCGCTCTCCACCTGGCACCAGCTTACCGCATAGTGCGCGGGCGCGGTGGTCTCCTGGGCGAAGCGGATGGTGTAGTCGAGGGCGCGGCACGGCATTCCCTTCAGTTCGAAGCGCTGGACCAGCTTGATCGCGCCGGCATTGTTCGTGTCCGGGTTGCGCCAGCGCTCGATGGTGCCGATGGAGCGGTCCTCATAGAGGCGCGCCTCGGCGGCGTGCATGCGGTCCATGTCATCGGCGGTGAGCCCCGGCCACGTCGACGGCCGAATCCACGGGACGAGCTGCGCAGAAGCGGCGGGCGGCAAGCCGCAGAGCGAGAGCGCGAGCAGCAGTCGACGCATGGTGCCGCGTTGCGATCGTCGGGCTGCCGGCATGGCGCTCCCCTTCCTGCCGCCCGGAGCATGCAGGGTCGCCGGGCCGGTTCCATCGACAAAATACCGTGCGGCGTCAGGCGCCCTCGGCGTGGGCGGGGGCGATGATGCAGCCGTCGATGCGCCAGGTCCCATCCGCCTCGCGCTCCATGAAGTAGAGTGCCAGCGCCGGCACGCCGTCCGGCCCGACCACGTCCACCTTCTGCACGGTCCGCCCATCGACGTCGAGCAGCGCGCCGAAATGGACGCGGCGCGGGTGGTAGACCGGCCGGTAGCCGCGCCGGACCATGGCGCCGAAGGTGGCCGCGTCGCCGAACTGGCTCTGGATGCCCGGCGAGGCATAGGCGAAGGCGGCCGCATCGTCGTCGCGGCCGAACGCGCCGATCTGGCTTTGGATCACGCCCTGGATCGCGGTTCGGTCGGCGGGCGGCAGGGCCGACGGCGCGTCCGTCGGCGCCTGGGCGTGAGCGGGCGCGACCCCCATGGCCAGACCGAGGATCAGGAACAGAGCGAGCAGGCGCATCATTCCCTCCCGCGCGGCGACCGCGATGTCAGGATGGGGCGCCCCGGCGTTCGCGCAAGCGTCACGATCCAGCGCGCGCGGACACGGCCCGGTTGCATGCCGGCCGCCGGAGCAACGGGAGGGTGTGCCCGCCACCGCCGCCGGACTGCGAACCGCACGGGACAGTTGCGATTGCAATCCATAACGAAACCTTGATAAGCTGGACTTCGCTTCGATCGGAGAGACGGCGGTGGCGACGGTCAAGTGGGGCGGCGGCAGCGGCGCCTGGTCGTTCGGCCCCGACTGGCAGGGGCTGAGCGTCCCCGGCACCACCGACACCGCCGACATCACCGGCACCGGCGCCTTCACCGTCACGCTCGACAGCCCCGAAGCGGTCGGCGCGGTGACGCTGCATGCCGGGACGCCTCGATCTCGCGTCCACGCTGTCGCTCGCCGGCACGCTCGATTTCGCGGGTGGCACGCTGGTCCTCGGCGGCGTGCTCTCGGGCGGCCTGCTGCTCGGTGTGACCGCCGGAAATCTGATGGCGCAGGGCGGCACGCTCGACGGCGTGGTGGTGTCGGGCGGGCTCACCGATCTCGGCGGCCTGACCATCACCGCCGCGACCGCCGCCGCCAATGCCGCGAGCGCGATTGCGCCCGAAGGCGCGCTGACGCTCGCGGCCGGAACCTATGCCGGGGAGACGTTCGCGCTGGCGCCGCAGGCGTTCGGCGGCGGCACCGCGGAGACTCGACGCGGCGAACGCAGCGCTGGTGACGTTCGGCACCGCCACCATCCTCCGCATCTCCGACGACCAAGCCGGCGGCAATGCCAACGCGACGCCGGTTGCGGGCGATGCGGTGGTGCTCGGCGGCCTCGGGGCGATGGTGAACGACGGCAGCATCGTCTCGAACTTCGCCAACGCCGCCGACGGGGCGCTGGTGATCGGCGCGACGAATTTCACCAATGCCGGCCTGATGGCGTTCGCGCCGATGGCGAGCCAGAACACCGTCAGCGCGCCGGTCTCGCGCGGCCGGTTCGGCCTGCCCGTGTACGGCACGCTGGATTGGACGCAGGACTACGCGCCGACCCTGACGATCGCCTCGGCGCTGTTCGTCAACGACGGCATCGTGAGTCTCGCGGGCGGCACCATCGCGGCGAGCGGCGCCGTGTTCGACAACGAGGGCGTGATCGCGCTGAGCGATGCGGTGGCGCAGGCGCTGCAATTCGCGAACGGGCTCGCGAGCGTCGTGGCGCAGACGCTGGAGACGGCGCTGGATATCGGTGCCGGGGTCGGCGACTACGTGAACCACGGCACGATCAGCGCCGATCTGGTGCGCTTCGACGGCAGCATCGCCCTGGCGCGACTCGGCACGATCGCGGGCGCGCTGGCGTTCGCCGGCACGCTCGATCTCGGCGGCGGCACGCTCGACGCGTCCGCCTACGGCACGGTGACGATCAGCGGCCAGGTCGAGAACGGCACGTTGATCGCCGGCACCGGCACGCTGGCGTTCGACGGCGCCACGCTCGATGCGGTCTCAATCGCGCCGGGCGGCGTGGTGGTCGCGAGCGGGCCGATCACGGTGCTCGACCCGCCGGCCAGCGTGACCACGCTGACGCTCGATGCGACCACGACCGAGCTCGGGCTGCTCAACGACACCGGCATCGCGACGCTGGACATCGTGGCGGGCAGCACGCAGGCCGCCGACGCGATCACGCTGCTCGGGCCGGGCGACTACACGTTCGGCAGCGCGGTGACGCTGGCGGCGGACGTGGCGGGGAGCGCGGTCGCGATCGAGGGTTTCGCGACCCTCGTGAACGACGGGCTGATTGCCGTCGATGGCGCCACACTCGACATCGCGCCGACGCTGGATGGCAGCGGGACGATCACGATCGCCGATGGCGCGGCGGTGACGCTGGAGGCACTGGCGCCGAGTGCCGCGCTGACGGTGGTTTTCGGCAGCGGGCCGGGGCTGCTCGTGCTGCCGGGCAACGGCGCGGGGATCACGATCGACGGGTTGCAGGCCGGCGACCTGGTCGATTTCACCTCGGTGTCCGACACGCCGGGCACGCTGTTCGTGCAGCCGGGGGCGACGATCGCGGGCGGTGCGCTCGATGTGGTCGGCGCGTCCGGCGACACGGCGAGCGTGCCGGTGACGGGTGCGGCCAGCGGGCTCAGCTTCACCACCCAGATCGACCCGAACGGCGGCACGCTGGTGAGCATCGTGACCGCCTGCTTCCGCGCCGGGACGCGCATCGCGACACCGGCGGGCGAGGTTGCGGTGGAGCGGCTCGCGATCGGCGACGCGGTGCTCGGCGCCGACGGGATCGTGCGGCGGGTGAAGTGGCTGGGCCGGCGGTGCTACCCGGCGGCGCTGGTCGCGCGGGCGCCGCATCTGCGCCCGGTGCGGATCGCGCCCGGCGCGCTCGGTCCGGGGACCCCGAGGCGGACGCTGGAAGTTTCGCCCGAGCACGCGCTGCTCGTCGACGGCCTGCTGATCCCGGCGGGCGCGCTGGTGAACGGCGCGACGATCACGCGCGCCGCCGACGCGCGCGACGTCAGCTACGTGCATGTCGAACTGTTCGAGCACGCCTTGATCCTTGCCGACGGCGCGGCGGCGGAGACCTTCGTGCCGCTGGCTGGGCGGGCGCTGTTCGACAACGCGGCGGAATACGCGCGCCGCTATCCCGACGATCCGCCGCCGGTGCGGGTGATGCCGCGCAGCGAGGGTGGCGATGCGGTGGAGCGCGTGCGCCGCCGCCTCGCCGGGCGCGTCGCGGTCTCTGGAGTGCCCGGCGCATTGCAGGGCCATGTCGAGCGCATCGCCAACGGGCTGCTGGAGGGCTGGGCGTACGACGCGGCGGCGCGGGAGCAACGCCTGTGCTTCGACCTGCTGCTCGGCGGGCGCGCAGGCGGGTGCATCGTGGCCAACCGCTATCGGCCGGATCTCGATTTCCACGGCCTGCCGGCGTGCGGTTTTCTGGTGCCGGTGCCACGGGGCGTGCACGGTGGCGCTGCGCCGCGTGCCGAACGGGGCGATGCTGCCGCTGGCGGCCGAGGCGTTGGCTGCCTAGGCCCTCACCCGGCTTGCTGCGCGCGCCACCCTCTCCCGCGAGCGGGAGAGGGGGTCCTCACGCTTTCGCCGCGAAGGCCCGCATGAGCAGGGCCGCGAAGCCCGCGGCATCGGCGTCGAACGCAACGTCGCAGTTCGGCGGGCGGCCGCCGCGGAAATGGGTGTCGATCACGGTGCGCCCGACCGTGAGCGCGCCCGTGGTTTCCACCGCCACGTGCAGCCGGCGCGTGCTGATGAGCGAAGGGGCGACGAGCGAGCCCACCGCGAGCGCATCGTGCACCGGCGTCGAATGCGGCACCGCCTGCTGCTGGTGCTCGTCGTGCGCGACGATGCGATGGCCGATGAACGCTGCCGCCGCCTGGGCCGCCGGCGTGCCCAGCGCCTCAAGCTCGGCGCAATGCTCGCGCGTGATCAGCGCGCGGTGGGTCGCATCCAGCGGCACCAGCGTGATCTTCGCGAAGCCGGCGGCGAACACCATCGCCGCCGCCTCCGGATCGGCCCAGATGTTGAACTCCGCCGAGGGTGTCACGTTGCCCAGCGCGTGCGCGCCGCCCATGATCACCACCTCCGGCACGCGCTGCGCGAAGCGCGGGTCGAGCGCCAGGGCCGCGGCGATGTTGGAGAGGGGTGCCACCGGCACCAGCGCGATCGCCTCCGTCGCGGCCCGGTAGGTTTCGATCAGGAATTCCACCGCGCCGGTCGCCTGCTTGCGCAGCGTGGTCGGCGGCACCGGCAGCGTGTCCGGGTGGTAGCGGCCGGAAAGGTCGCGCTCGCGGCGCGGGAGGGGAAAATCCGGGCGCACCAGCGGACGCGCGAGCCCCTCGAACACCGGGATGTCGCCGCGGCTGATATGGTCGAGCACGCGCAGCGTGTTGTCGGTGCAGTGCTCGACCGGCACGTTGCCGTTCACCGTCGTGCAGCCGACCAGCTCCAGCTCCGGATGCAGCGCGGCCAGCATGATCGCGACGGCGTCGTCGGTGCCGGTATCGACGTCCAGGATCAGCTTGCGCGGCATGGCGGCGCGCCTCCGTTCGCGGCTCGGCGGCGGACGGTGCCTCACGCCCGGCCGCGGCGCAACCGCGGCGCGGCGGGATCGGCAGGCGCGCACGTGGTGGTTAACAGCGCCCGGTCGAACGCGCCATAATGCGCGCCATGGACGAATTTGCAGACAAGGTCGCGCTGATCACCGGGGCGAGCGGCATCGGCGCCGCGGCGGCGCTGCGGCTCGCCCGCGCCGGGGCTGCCGTGCTGTGCTGCGACATCGACGCGGCGGCGGGGGCGGCGCTCACCCAGGCGGCCGCCGGGCTGCGGCTGGCGACGCGGCAGGTCGACGTGACCGCGGAGGCCGAGGTGCAGGCGGCCGTTGCGGCGGCGGCGCAGGCCTTCGGCGGGCTCGACATCATCGTCAACGCCGCCGCGATCCATCCCTTCGGCACGGTGGAGCACACGGACGCGGCGACCTTCGCACGCTGTCTCGCGGTCAATGTGGGCGGCATCGTGCTCACCGCGCGCCACGGCATCCCGCGGCTGCGCGCGCGCGGCGGCGGGGCGATCGTCAACCTCGCCTCGGTGCAGGGTCATGCCTGCCAGCAGGGTGTGGCCGCCTATGCCGCCTCCAAGGGCGCGGTGCATGCGCTCACGCGGGCGATGGCGCTCGACCATGCGCGTGATAACATACGTGTGAATTCGGTCAGTCCCGGCTCGGTCCGCACCCCGATGCTGGCGCTGTCCGCCCGCACGTTCGACGGCGCCGGGGCGGACCTGGAGGCGGTGTTCCGCCGCTTCGGGGCCGCCCATCCGCTGGGGCGGATCGGCGAGCCGGAGGAGGTGGCCGAACTCATCGCCTTCCTTGCCGGGCCGCGATCGGCCTTCGTGACCGGCGCCGACTATCTGATCGACGGCGGATTGAAGGCCGGCATCGGCGTGCGCTGAAGGAGGCAGGATGAGACGCGTTTTCGGGCTGCTGGCGGGCGTATTCGCCCTCGCGCTGCTGCCCTCGTTCGGTTTGCGTGCCGCGGATGTGTCCGACCCGGTCGTGGCGCAGCGCGGTGCGATCACCATCACCGCGAGCCAGGTGCGGCTGCTGCTGCAAATGGCCGACCCCGAGGTCAGGGCGCAACTGGAGCACGACCCCGCCCTGCTGGCGCAGCGCGTGCGCGACCGGCTGATCCAGCTCGTCCTGCTGGACAAGGCGCGTGCCGAGAAATTCGACGAGAACGCCGACGTCGCGTTCCGCGCCGAACTCGCGCGCGAGGGAGCGATCGTGGAGAGCTATGTGGCGGCCCAGACCCCGCCCGATCCCGGCTTCCCCACCGAGCAGCAGGTGGCGGCCGCGTATGAGGCGAACAAGGCGCGCATGGTGGTGCCGAAGCAGTATCATCTCGCACAGATCCTGATCAGCGTGCCGCAGGGGGCGAGCCCGGCCGCGGATGCGGAGGCGAAGAAGCGTGCCGCCGAGCTGCGCCACGAAATCGTCGATCAGCACGCCGATTTCGCCGCCCTGGCGAAGAAATACTCGGGCGACAAGGGCTCCGCGCCCGATGGCGGCGACCTCAAATGGTTGCGCGAGGATGCGCTGATCCCCGCGATCCGCCAGGTGCTCACCACGATGCCGCAGGGCACGGTGAGCGAGCCGGTGCGGACGCCCGACGGGTGGCACCTGCTCAAGCTGATCGGGACCAAGCCTGCGACCACGCCGACCCTTGCCGAAGCGCACGACACCATCGTCCGCCTGCTCCGGCGGGACCGCACGATGCAGAGCCAGCGCCACTACCTCGCCGAGCTGGTGCAGAGCGAGCCGATCAAGCTCGATCAGGTCGAGCTGTGGAAGCAGACCGTGCAGTGAGGCCGTTGCCGTAGAGGGATGAAGGTGCAACCCGGTCGTCGCGAGGGCGCGATGAGGGTTGCACCTGCCGGCCCACCCGGGAGAGCCGGATTGGGTTGACGTGCCGGGCGGCCGCGCCGTCAAGTGTCGGCGGAAACGCCCAATGGCCCTCGACGCCGCCCCCGCACCGTTGCCACGCCCCCGTACGGGCGAAGCGCCCGTGCTCGCATTGGCGGGCGTGGAGAAGAGCTTTCCCGGCGTGCAGGCGCTGCGCGGCGTATCGTTCGACGTGGCACCGGCGGAAGTGCATGCGCTGCTCGGCGAGAACGGCGCCGGCAAATCGACGCTGATCAAGATCATCTCCGGCGTCTACCAGGCCGACGCCGGCACGATCCGGCTCGACGGCAGGCCGGTCCGCTTCCTCGGCCCGCATGAGGCGCGGCGGGCGGGCATCGCCACGATCTACCAGGAACTGCTGCTGTTTCCCGAGCTGACGGTGGCCGAGAACGTGTTCATGGGCCATGCGCCGCGCACGCGCCTGGGCGCGCTCGACTGGCCGGCGATGCGCGCGGGCACGACGGCGTTGCTGGAGCAGCTCGACATCCACGACCTCGATCCGGCGCAGGTCGTGGGCACGCTGTCGGTGGGCAACCGCCAGCGCGTGGAGATCCTGCGCGCGCTGTCGCAGGACGCGCGCATCCTGATCATGGACGAGCCGACCGCGGCGCTGAGCGAGCACGATGTCGGCCGCCTGTTCGCGATCGTGCGGCGCCTGCGGGCGCGCGGCGTTTCCATCGTCTATATCAGCCATCGGCTGGAGGAGGTCTTTCTGCTCGCCGATCGCGTGACGGTGCTGCGTGACGGCGCGCATGTGGCGACCAAGCCGGTCGCGGCGACGGACAATGCCGACCTGATCCAGATGATGGTCGGCCGCCGGATCGAACAGCTGTTTCCGAAGGTCGAGGTGCCGCTCGGCGAGCCGGTGCTGGAACTGCGCGACCTCGCGCGGCCGCCGGTGACGAACGGCGTCGTCGCTCACCGTGCGCGCGGGCGAGATCGTCGGGCTCGCCGGGCTCGTCGGCTCCGGGCGCAGTGAGTTGGCGCAGGCGATCTTCGGCGTGACCCCGGCGACCGGCGGCGAGATCCGCGTCGATGGCAAGCGGGAGATCGTGCGCTCGGTGGCCGACGCGCGAGCGGCTCGGCATCGCCTATGTGCCCGAGGATCGCGGCATCCAGGGGCTGGTGCGGCCGATGTCGCTGCGCGAGAACGCCTCGCTCGCCGTGCTCGGCGATCTCGCCCGGCTGGGCTTCATCGACCGCGGTGCCGAGCTGCGGCTGGCCGAGGACGTCGTCGCCCGGTTCGGCGTGCGCACCGCTGGGGTCGAGCAGATCGTGGGCCGGCTCTCCGGCGGCAATCAGCAGAAGATCGTGCTCGGCAAATGGCTCGCGGCGCGGCCGCGGGTGCTGATCCTCGACGAGCCGACGCGCGGCATCGACGTCGGCGCCAAGGCGGAGATCCACCGGCTGATGGGCGAGCTTGCCGGACGGGGCCTCGCGATCCTGATGATTTCCAGCGAGCTGCCGGAGGTGCTGGGCATGAGCGACCGCGTGCTGTCGATGCGCGGCGGGCGGATCGTCGCCGCAGTTCACGCGCGCCGAGGCGACGCAGGAGCGGGTGGCGGCGGCGATGATGGGCGGCGAATGATGGCGGGGCGGCCCTCACCCTCCCATGCCTTCGGCATGGGCCCCTCCCTCTCCCGCAAAGCGGGAGAGGGGTGTTCGTGCGGTATGCGGTGGCTTTCCCTCTCCCGCTTGCGGGAGAGGGAGGGACCCGCGCCGCAGGCGTGGGAGGGTGAGGGAATGGCCGCATGAGCGCCGCGCTCGCCATCCCGCGCCGGCGGCACTTCGCGCTATCGCAGGAGTGGCTGCTGGCGCTGGCGATCGTCCTGCTGTTCGTCGTCGTCGGCAGCATCAATCCGCGTTTCCTGGCCGACGCGCAACCTGCAGACCATCCTGCTCGGCAACGCCTATATCGCGGTCGCGGCGATCGGCATGTCGATGGTGATCGTGTCCGGCAACATCGACATCTCGGTGGGCTCGCTGATCGGCGTGCTGGCGAGCGTGAGCGGCTCGCTCGCGGTGGCGGGCGTGCCGTCGGTGCTGGCGTGGCTGATCCCGGTGGCGCTCGGCGTCGCGGTGATGGCCGCGCAGGGCGCGCTCGTCGCCTTCGTCGGCCTGCCCTCGATCGTGGTCACGCTCGGCATGCTCAGTCATCCTGAAGGGCGGGCTGATCAGCGTGACCAACGGCGTGTGGATCAGCGACATGCCGGACAGCTACCACCTCGCGCAGTGGTCGCTGTTCGGCCGCGTGCCGGTGCCCGTGGTGTTCATGGCGGTGCTGACCGTGCTGGCGGCCTGGTGGATGCGCAACACCGCGGCCGGGCGCAGCATCTATGCCGTCGGCGGCAACGCCGAGGCGGCGCGGCTGTGCGGCATCTCGCGCGCGCGCGTGGTGATGATGGTGTTCGCGATCCACGGCGCCTTCGTCGGGCTCGCGGCGGTGCTGTTCGCGACCCAGCTCTCCGTGATCCAATCCACCGTGCCGCCGAACCTGGAGCTGACGATCATCACCGCCGCGGTGGTCGGCGGCGTCTCGATCCTCGGCGGCACCGGCACCGTGGTCGGCGCGACGCTGGCGGCGATCCTGATCGCGACGATCGGTTCCTCACTGATCTTCGTCAACCTCTCGCCGTTCTGGCTGCGCGCGGTGCAGGGCACGCTCATTCTCGTCACGGTCATGGCCGACATCCTGCGCCGCCGCCGCCGGGGCCTCGCCCGATGAGCGGCACGGCGAACCCGCGCCGCCGCCGGCTGGCCGCGCATGAGGCGGTGCTGCTGGTGATCCTGGTCGCGGCGCTGGTCGTGCTGGCGACGCTGACGGACCGGTTCTTCACGCTCGACAACCTGCTCAACCAGGGCATGCTGATGACGGAGGTCGGGCTGATCGCGATGCCGATGACCTTCGTCATCGTCACCGGCGGCATCGACCTCTCGGTCGGCTCCGCGCTCGGCATGTGCGCGATCCTGCTTGGCTACGCATGGCACAACTGGGGTTTCCCGCTGCCGCTCGCGATCGCCTTCGCGCTGGCCGCGGGCGCTGCGGGCGGCTTCGTCAACGGCTGGTTCATCACCCGGCTGCGGGTGCCGCCGCTGATCATGACCATCGCCACGCTGGCGCTGTATCGCGGCCTCGCCGAAGGGATTTCCCAGGCGCATTCCGTGCGCGGCTATCCCGCGTGGTTCTTCGGGCTCGGCCAGGGCGCGCTGCTGGGCGTGCCGTCGCAGCTCTGGATCCTGCTTGCCGCCATCATCGTCTTCGGCGTCGTGCTGGCGCGCACCACCTTCGGCCGCGCGCTCTACGCGATCGGCCACAACGAGACGGCGGCGCGCTTCTCCGGCGTGCCGGTCGATCGGATCAAGCTCGCGATCTACACCGCATCCGGCTTCATGGCCGGGCTCGCGGCCTGGATCTTCGTCTCGCGCGTCAGCACCACACGCTCCGACATGGGCACCGGCGTCGAGCTGGACGTGATCGCGGCCGTGGTGCTCGGCGGCACCAGCATCTTCGGCGGCGTCGGCACGATCGCGGGCACGGTGCTCGGCCTCGTGCTGATCCAGCTCCTGAAGGACGGGCTGGCGCTGACCGGGGTGAAGGGCGACGCGACGATCATGGTCATCGGCACCGTGCTGATCGCATCGGTGCTGGTGACCAGCCTCGCGGAGCGGCGGCGCGAGACCGCCCGCGTGACACAACCGCTCGCGCGACAAGCGAAGGGGAGGGACTGAATGCGCCTGACACTGAGTGCGATCGCGCTGGGCGCGACGCTGCTCGCCGGCCACGCCTGGGCCGCCGGCGGCCGTTGGGACGGGGCCGACGATCTGCCGGTCAATCCGCTGCCGTGCGACGGCGGCGCGGGCACCGTTGCCGCGAAACCGTATGACGGCGGCAAGGCGGTCGGTGCGCCGAACAAGGCCGGCAAGCCGATCACGCTCGTCGACGTGCCGAAGCTGATCGGCATCGGCTACTTCAACGCCACCAGCAAAGGCATGCAGGAGGCGGCGAAGGAACTCGGCAACGTGAAGGTCACGACCGACGGGCCGACCGAGGCGAAGATCGACGAGCAGATCAAGTTCATCGACAACTACATCACCCGTGGCGTGGACGGCGTGCTGTTCGCCGCCAACGATCCGGTGGCGATCGCGCCGGTGCTGAAGAAGGCACTCAGCAAGGGTATCCACGTCGTCGGCTACGACGCGAATTCGACGCCCGACGCGCGCGAGTGGTTCGTCAACCAGGCGGAGTTCAACGGCATCGCCAAGGCGCTGATCGACGACATGGCGAAGGAGATCGGCGACAAGAGCTTCGCCATCGTCACCAGCACTTTCACCACGCCCAACCAGGCCCGCTGGATCGCGGAGATGTGGGCCTACGCGAACAAGTGCCACCCGAAGATGAAGTGGCTGGAGACGGTGGAGGCGCAGGAGGACAACATCCTGTCGTTCAATCAGGCGTCCACGCTGCTGAACAAGTACGGCGATCAGCTCGCCGGCCTGTTCGGAATGACGTCGGTGGCGACGCCGGCCTCGGCCGAGGCGGTGACGCGCGCGCAGCTCTGCGCCAAGGTTGCGGTGGTCGGGCTCGCGACGCCGAACGCGATGAAGCCGTACGTGAAGTCGGGTTGCGTGAAGTCGGTCGTGCTGTGGAACCCGGTGAACCTCGGCTATGCGGCGGTCTACGTGATGCGCGCGGTGGTGGACGGGAAGCTGAAGCCGGGCGATGCGTCGGTCGAGGCCGGCAAGCTCGGCAAGCTCTCGGTGGTCAACGGCAGCGAAATCCTGCTCGGCCCGCCGTTCACGTATAGCAAGGACAACATCAACGACTTCGACTTCTGAGTGCGGCCGAACGCCTGCGCGCCCTCACCCTCCCATCGCTGCGCGATGGGCCCCTCCCTCTCCCGCAAGCGGGAGAGGGGTTTTCCTGCGTCGAGCGAGGACGCGGAAGGCGAGCGCCGTCCCCCCTCTCCCGCAAGCGGGAGAGGGGTTTTTCCTGCGTCGAGCGAGGACGTGGAAGACGGGTGCTGTCTCCCTCTCCCGCTTGCGGGAGAGGGCCGGGGTGAGGGTCCTGCACTACAGCGCCCCCATCACGCCCGCGACCACGCCGAGGCACGCGGTGAACGATAGCACCAGCGCGACGCACACCGCGTAGGTGCCGCGCAGGCGTAGCGCCTCCGGCGGCGCGGTGCGCGCGAGGCGGAACAGGAAGAACAGCACGATCGGCAGCAGCAGCGCATTCAGCACGCCGAGCACGATCGCGAGCCTGACGAGGTTCACGCCGGACACTTCGACCGCGCCGCCGGCCACCAGCACCGCCGCGAACGCGCCGTAGAACAGCGGCGCCTGCGCCGGTGTGGCGCGCAGCGTGCGGCGTGCGCCGATGACCTCGCCCAGCGCCCAGGCGGCGGTGAGGCAGACCACGACGGAGGCGACCAGCGCGCCGCCGCTGAGCCCGAGCGCGAACACCGCGTGGCCGGCGACGGTGCCGACGACGGCGGTGAAGGCGCCGGCGATGTCGCCCACCTTGTCGAGCGACCGTCCGGCATGGGGCCCGAACGCCGCCGCCGCCGCGATCACGACGGCCGCCGTCACGACCTGGCACAGCACCGCGCCCAGGAACGTCTCCGCCCGCGCACCGGCGAGGTCGGCGCCGCCGAGGTGTTTGTCGATGCTCGCCGCCTGCTGATAGAACAGCGCCCACGGAATCACGCAGGTTCCGACATTCGCCGCCAGCAGGGTACGGAAGCCGCGTGCCCCCAGCGGGAAGGCGAACAGCTGCGCCGCGAACACGTGCGGGTCCGGCCGCGCGAGCCAGGCGAGCACGACGAAGGCGAGTTCGCACAGTCCCACGGCGATCGCGATTCGCTCGACCGAGCGATAGCTGCCGGTCACGACGATGCCGAGAAGGGCGGTCGCGGCGAGCAGCGTCGAACGCCACACCGGGATGCCGAAGATCTGTCCCACGCCCGCGAGCCCGCTCAGTTCCGTCACCAGCGCGCCCGCGCAACTCGTGACCAGCGTGGCCATCAGCAGCATCGCGGCGGGGCGGCCGTAGCGGCGCAGCACCAGCTCGATGAGGCCCTTGCCGGTGCCGAGGCCGAGCCGCGCGGCGAGCTCCTGCGCCATGAACAGCGGGGCCACCAGCGCGAATTGCAGCGCTACCAGCCGATAGCCCCATTGCGCGCCGCTCTGCGCCGCGGTGATCACGCTGCCGGCTTCGGTGTCGGCGAGCATGACGACGAGGCCGGGGCCCGCGGCGACGGCCAGGTGCCGCCACCCGGCGCCGCGCGCGGCGCTCACGCGATGCGCTCGCGGACGGGCGGTGCGGGCGGGGGCGGGGCGTCGGCGATTCGCACCGCCGCGCGCACGCGGCTGCCGCCTGTGCCGCCGCGACTGCATCGGGCGGCATGCACGCGGCAGATCGGCCGCGTCGCGTCCAGGCGCGCGCCGAGCCCGGCGATCTCGGAGAAGCCGACGCGCGGGTCGATCGCCTGATCGGCACGCGTGCGCCCGCCGCCGAGCGCGATCACCGCGAGCCCGACCGCACGCCCGTCGATCGCGGCGACAAACCCCTCGCGCTCGGCATGCACCGGCGCCACATGCGGCGCGCTGGGCAGCGCCGGACTGCGCGAGAATATCGGTCGGCCCGCCGAGGGCCGCGACCATGCGCGCGAACCGCTCGGCGGCACTCCCATCCTGCAGCCGCGCCTCCGCACGCTGCCGCGCCGCGGCGAGTGTCCGGTTCGAGCCCCGCGAGCAGCAGCGGCTTCGGCCGCCAGCGCGAGCACCACCTCGATCAGCCGCGCATCGCGCCGCGTGCCGGCGAGGCAGTCGAGCGCCTCGGCGACCTCCAGCGCGTTGCCGGCGCTGTGGCCGAGCGCCTGGTCCATGTCGGTGATCAGCGCCGCGGTCGGCGTGCCCGCGCCGCGCGCGACGGCGACCAGCATCTCGGCGAGCCGGCGCGCCTGCGCCGTGTCGGGCATGAACGCGCCCGACCCTGCCTTCACGTCCAGCACCAGCGCCTGCGGCCCGCCGGCCAGCTTCTTGGACAGGATGGAGGCGGTGATCAGCGGCAGGCTCTCCACCGTCGCCGTGACGTCGCGGATGGCATAGAGGCGGCGGTCGGCGGGGGCGAGGTCGTCGGTCGCGCCGATGATCGCGCAGCCGGCTTCGCGCACCACGGCGCGCGAAGCGCGCGCGGTCGATGTCGCTGCGATAGCCTGGGATGGCGGCCAGCTTGTCCAGCGTGCCGCCGGTATGGCCCAGGCCGCGGCCGGAGATCATCGGCACGAAGGCGCCGCACGCGGCCAGCAGCGGGCGCCAGGATCAGGCTGACCTTGTCGCCGATCCCGCCGGTGGAATGCTTGTCCACCACCGGCCCCGGCAGATCCCAGGCGAGCACCGCGCCCGAATCCCGCATCGCGAGCGTGAGTGCCACCGTCTCGGCGGTCGTCATGCCGCGCAGGAACACCGCCATCGCGAACGCGGCAACCTGTCCCTCGCTGATCGTGCCGTCGCTCAGCCCGGCGACGAAGGTCCGGATTTCCTCCGCGTCCAGCGCGGCCCCGTCGCGCTTGCGGCGGATCGTCTCCTGGGGGAGGAACACGCGTCCGCTGCCGCCTCAGTCATGCCTCGGGCACGGCCATCGCGTCGAAATCTATCGGCCTCCGTCTCGCCCGGCGGGGTTATCCAACCGGGGCGCGGGCGAAACGGGATGGGGACGGCCCGGGGTTGCCGCCCCCTTGGGCATCGGCACCTCCACCGTGACCGATGGCATGATCAAGCTCTTGATCACGTCGGGCACGACGACCTTCTCCATCTGATCCGGCATCGCGGCGACTCACGCGCTATAGGTTGTTCGAAAATAGTCGCTGGCCTCCTGCTGCGCCAGTGCGAACAGCTTGGGCCGAATTGCCAGTCCATCCGGGAAGTTCTTCCGCTCAGCTTCGTGTTGAAGCTTCATCAGCCTGTGCCGCCGGTTCATGATCTCCGCGTCTGACAACCGCCCGGCGAAAACGTTCTCCCACTCGAGCAGCGCGTCAATCAACATGCTGTCGAGAGCGACCATGTGTTCGCTGGCTGCCTTGTGTATGCGTGTGAACGGGAACACATCGCGCAGCGCATCGGCCACCTGTGAGGCCGCGATGATGGCGCCCCAAACGAACGCATGGCTCCGCCACACGGCCCAGCCGGCGATGCCTCCGCTCGACGCGACCGCGCGCAGAATGCCAAGCCATCGAACCCGGGTCGCGACTTCGTCGCGGTATCGGCGGACGTAGGCCTGTGCGACTTTCAGCTCGACGAGTTGGTTCCAATACAGCTGCTGCTGTCGATGGGACGTTGCGACCGACTCGGTCACGCTTGGGGCACAGCGCCCATCCCCCATCGGCCCAGCTGCGGCAGCGCCTTCGTCTGGCCTTGCTAGCTGTTCGGCCCGCGCTCCAGCGAGAGCGGCTGCCAGCGGCGCAGGCCGCCCTTCCCGAGCACCGCGGGGTTGACGCAGGCCATCGGCCAGCGCCCGGACAGCACCAGCGCCAGCTCCCGCCCCACGTGTCGCTTGCGGGCCGGGTCGAACCGGGCCGAAGCGGAGGCGACATGCGCGGTCAGGATCACGTTCGGCATCTGCAGCAGCGCGTTGTCCTGCCGGGGCGGCTCGATCTCCAGCACGTCGAGCGCGGCGCCGGCCAGCCGCTTCTCCTGCAGCGCCTGCACCAGCGCCGCTTCGTCCACCGTCGCGCCGCGGCCGGTGTTGATGAAGATCGCCGTGGGCTTCATCTGCCGGAATTCGGCTTCGCCCAGCAGGTGGTTCGTCTCCGGCGTGCCGGGCGCGTGCATGCACACGAAGTCGGCGGCGGCCAGCATCTCGTGCAGCGTGGCCGGCTCCACGCCCGCCGCGATCATCGTCAGCTCGCTGACATACGGATCATAGGCCATCAGCCGCACGCCGAACGGGCGTGCCCGCTCGGTGACGGCGCGCGGCACGTGGCCGAAGCCGACGAAGCCGATGGTCTGCCCGCGCAGCCGCGGGAACTGGTAGAGATGCGCCCGCCCGTCGCGCCAGCGCCCGTCGCGCACCAGCCGGTCGTGCTCCACCAGCCGGCGGAACGCGCCGAGCAGCAGCGCCATCGTGTGGTCCGCGACTTCCTCGACGAAGGTGTCAGGCACGTTGGTCACCGGGATGCCGTGCTCGGTTGCCGCCAGCACGTCGACATAGTCGGCGCCGATCGAGCCGAGCGCGATGACGCGGCAGCGTGCCGCGGCGGCCTCGATCACCGCCCGGGTGACCTTGGCCGTCGGGTAGAGCGCATCCGCCGTGCGCGCCGCCTCGGCAAGCTGCTCGGCGGGCACGGTGACGAATTGCACGTCGATGCCGCGCAGCGCCTCCATTTCGTAGTCGAAGGGCGGGGCGGCCGTGGTGACGACGGTGAACTGGCTCATGCGGCGCACTCCATCACGCGTCCGCCGTGTCGGCAAGGGCGGGGGCGGCGGCATCCGCGGCGAGACGGCGGGCGAGCCAGCAGGCGGCCGGTCCGGGCGGGCTATCGGTGCGGTGGACCAGCACCAGCGGAAACCGCGCGGCCGCCGCCTCCGCCGGGCTCAGGCGGCACAGCCGGCCGGCGCGCAGGTCGTCGGCGACCATCGTCTCCGGCATGTTGCCCCAGCCGAGCCCGGCCAGCAGCAGCGCGTGCTTGGCGCCGAGATCGCTGAGCCGCCAGGTCCGGGGCGAGACCACGCCGAAATCCTGCCCCTCGGTGCGGCGCGAGCGGTCGGAGAGCACGAGCTGCGTGTGCTCGTGCAGGGCGGCGATCGGCACGGGCGGTGCCAGTTGCGCCAGCGGGTGATCGGGTGCGGCGACCGGGATCAACGCCTCCTCGCAGATCGGCCGGCGCTCCAGCCCATCGATGCCGAGCCCGATCGGCCCGGAGATGCCGAGGCCGTACGCGCGCTCCAGCACCAGCTGCACCACCGCGCCCAGCGTCTCCACGCCGAGCCGGAGTGTCACGGTCGGGAATTCGCGGGCAAAGGCTTTCAGGGCGGCGACGAGCCGCGCCGGGGGGAACATCACGTCCACGACCAGCCCCACCTCCGCCTCGAGCCCGGCGGTGAGCCCGGCGGCGCGGGCGCGCAGCTCGTCGATGGCGCGGCCGATCCGCCGTGCATCGCCGAGCACCGCGCGGCCCGCCTCGGTCAGCGTCGGGCGCCGCTCGTCGCGGTCGAACAGTTTCAGGCCGAGCTGTGCCTCCAGGTTGGCGATCGCGTAGCTGACCACCGACTGCGCGCGGTTCAACTGGCGTGCGGCGGCGGAGAAGCTGCCGGTCTCGGCGACGGCGGCGAGGACCTGGAGCTGGTCGAGGGTGGGCGTGCCGGGCGCCGGCATATCGAATTCCTCGATCGATCCTATCGAAACAATCCGGATTTTCTGGATGCTAACCCCACCTCATCTTCGCCACAAGCGGGGTTGCTGCTCCGCAGCAGACGGAGGGGTCATGACCACCAATGTGCTGATCGCGTTCTATTCCCGCAACGGCGCCACCGAGACGCTGGCGAAGGCGGTGGCCGAGGGGGCGCTGGCCGAGGGGGCCGAGGTGCGCCTGCGCCGCGCCCGCGACATCGTGGGCCCCGAGGTGATGGCGCAGGCACCGGGCTGGGCGGAGAACGCCGCGCGCATGGACGCGCTGCACCGGGAGCCGACCGTCCAGGAGATCGACTGGGCCGACGCCATCGTGTTCGGCTCCCCCACCCGCTTCGGCAACATCGCCGCCGAGCTGAAGGCCTATATCGACAGCCTCGGCGGGGCCTGGTTCCAGGGCAAGTTCAACGGCAAGGTCGGCTCGGCGTTCAGCGCCACCATGACGCACCACGGCGGGGCGGAGAGCACGACACTCTCGCTCTATCCGGTGATGGCGCATCTCGGCCTCGTCATCGTGCCGACCGGCTATGCCGACCCGGTGATGTTCGGCGCCGGCACGCCCTATGGCGCGCATGCGGCCGTCGACGGCAAGCAGGTCACCGCCCCGCCGGACAGCGATCTGGAGGTCGCGCGCTATCAGGGGCGCCGCGTGGCGCGCGTGGCCGCCGCGCTGAAGACGCTGCGCGGCTGAACCGGGTTGCAGGGAGAGTTCACAATGGACCGTCTCGACACGCCGGCGCTGCCGGCCCTCGGGCGCTTGCTGATGAGCCTGATCTTCATCCTGTCCGGCTGGGGCAAGCTGTTCGCCGCCGGCGGGACCATCGGCTACATCGCCGCGCACAATATGCCGCTGCCGGCAGTTGCGTATGCGATCGCGGTGATCGTGGAACTCGGCGGCGGCCTGCTGCTGCTTGCAGGGCTGTTCACCCGCCCGGTGGCGGTCGCGCTGGCGGTGTTTTGCCTCGTCACCGCGTTCGTCTTTCACGGCTTCGGCGACATGAACAACCAGATCCACGCGATGAAGAACATCGCGCTCGCGGGCGGCTTCCTGTTCGTCGCGGCCCATGGCGCGGGCGCCTGGAGCCTGGACGCGGCCCTGCGCCGCCGCCGCGCCGGCGCGCCCCTGCCGGCCTGATTGCGGCCTGATCGCGGGCGCCGGCCGGAGCGCGCATTGCAATCCCGGCCGGCGGACGCATGATACCCTCGACAGGGAGGGAGGACGCGCGATGGATCGCATCGACACGCCGGCATTGCCGGCGCTCGGGCGGCTGCTGATGGCCTGGTTCATGATCGGCGCCGGCTGGGGCAAGCTGATGGCGGCCTCGGCGACGATTGGCTTCATCGCCTCGGCCGGGCTGCCGGCGCCGACCCTGGCCTACATCGTGGCGCTGGTGGTGGAGATCGGCGCCGGGGTCCTGCTGCTGGTGGGCCTGTTCACTGGGCCGGTCGGAATTGTGCTGGCGCTCTGGTGCCTGGTGACCGCGCTGATCTTCCACGGAGGCGGCGACATGGTGAATCAGATCATGTTCCACAAGAACCTCGCGCTCACCGGCGGCTATCTGTGCGTGGCGGCACTCGGCGCCGGCGCCTGGAGCGTCGACGCGCTGCTCGCCCGCCGGCGTGCCACGGCCGCGCCTGCCTGAGCGGTTTGGCGGCCGCGCCCGGCTGCGCTAGGCTCGCATCCGATGTTGTGTCCGCTTTGCCGGGGTGAGCTCGCCGTCGGGGATGCTTCGTGTGCGCGTTGCGGGGCGGAGGTGCGGGGGATGCCCGCACCGTTCGGCCTGCGGGTGCGCATGGTGGCGATTGCCGGCGTGCTGCTCACCATCTCCGCGCTGGTCCTGGTGGACTGCGTCATGCACAACCTGCCCACCGGCCAGATGGCGCAGGCCGGCGTCGCCCAGGGCCCGGACACGCGCTCCCAGCAGCTGCGCATGCTCATGCTGATGTCCCAGCAGCACCAGCAGCCGACCCAGAACAGCTCGCCCCCGCCGATGCATCGCTGACCCGGGCATCGCTGACCCGGGCATCGCTGAGTCGCGCATCGCTGTGCTGGGGCATCGCTGAGCCGGCGGCGGGGCTTCCCGGGTGCCCGGAAATCAGGTTGATTGGCGCGAATGCCGGATAAAGGGGGAGTTGCCGCGCATGAACCATCGGGCCATCGCCGCCGTCGCCGCGGCCTTCCTGGCGCTGCTCGCGGCCGCACCCGCGTCCGCGAAGACACTGGTCTTTTGCTCAGAGGGTTCGCCTGAGAACTTCAACCCGATGATCAACCTGACCAACACCACCTTCGACGCCAACCTGCCCATCTACAACCGGCTGGTGGAGTTCAAGCTGGGTAGCACGGAGCTGGCGCCGGGGCTCGCGGAGTCCTGGGACGTGTCGGCGGACGCGAAAGTGTTCACCTTCCACCTGCGCAAGAACGCCAAGTGGCAGTCCAACAAATACTTTAAGCCGACGCGCGGGTTCAACGCCGACGACGTGCTGTTCAGCTTCGACCGGCAACGGAATGAGAGCAACCCGTATCACAAGGTTTCCGGCGGCGGTTACGACTATTTCGGCGACATGGGGATGAACGAGCTTCTCGACAAAATTGAGAAGATTGATGACTACACGGTCAAGATCACGCTCAAGCGGCCGAACACGCCGTTCCTCGCCGACCTTGCGATGGATTTCGCCTCGATCCAGTCGAAGGAATATGCGGACACGCTGCTGAAGGCCGGCAAGCCGGAGCTGATCGACCAGGAGCCGATCGGCACCGGCCCGTTCGAGCTGGTCGCCTATCAGAAGGACACCACGATCCGCTACAAGCGCTTCGACGGCTACTGGGGTCCGCCCGCGAAGCTGGATGCGCTGGTCTTCGCCATCACGAAGGACCCCGCGGTGCGGCTGGCCAAGCTGCGCGCCGGCGAATGCCAGGTGGGGGTCTATCCGAGCCCCGCGGACCTTCCCGCCATCAAGGCCGACCCGAAGTTGCAGATGATGTCGCAGGCCGGGCTCAACATCGGCTATCTCGCGATGAACGTGAAGAAGAAGCCGTTCGACGACGTGCGCGTGCGGCGCGCGATCAACATGGCGATCGACAAGAAGGCGATCCTCGATGCCGTCTATCAGGGCGCCGGCCAGCCGGCGAAGAACCTGATCCCGCCGACGCTGTGGAGCTACAACGACAAGGTCGAGGATTTTCCTTACGATCCGGCCGAGGCGAAGAACCTTCTCGCCGCCGCCGGCTATCCGAAGGGGTTCGAGACCGACCTCTGGGCCATGCCCGTGCAGCGGCCCTACAATCCCGACGCACGGCGGATCGCGGAGCTGATGCAGGCCGACCTCGCCAAGATCGGGATCAAGGCGAAGATCGTGAGCTATGAATGGGGCGAGTACCGCAAGCGCATCCAGGCGGGCGAGCACCAGTTGGCCGAGTTCGGCTGGACCGGCGACAACGGCGATCCCGACAATTTCTTCATTCCGGTCGCCGGCTGCGACGCGGCGCGGCCCGGCGGCGGCAACATCGCCAAGTGGTGCAACCAGGAGTTCGAGGCGCTGGTGCAGAAGGCGGCCATGCTGCCGAGCCAGGCGGAGCGCGCGAAACTCTATGAGCAGGCGCAGGTGGTGATGCACCGCGAGGCGCCGTTCTTCCTGATCGCGCACTCCATCGTCTACATGCCGATGACGAAGAACGTCGTGGGCTACAAGATGAGCCCGCTCGGGCGGCATCAGTTCGACGACGTGGACCTGAAGTAGTCTTCCTGCGTCCGGCGGCGCGGCGGGGAGGGGATGCTTCGGTTCCTGCTCCGTCGCGTCGTCCTCGTCGTGCCGACCTTCATCGGCGTCACGCTGCTGAGCTTCCTGCTGATCCACCTCGTTCCGGGCGACCCGATCGAGGTGCGGTTCGGCGAACGCGGCGTCTCGCCCCAGCGTCTTGCCGAACTGCGGCACGAAGCGGGGCTCGACCGGCCGCTGTGGCAGCAGTTCCTGGCCTATGAGGGGCAGGTCGCGACCGGCCATCTCGGCACTTCGGTCGTGACGCATGAGCCGGTCTGGACCGAGTTCGTGACGCTGTTTCCGGCGACGATCGAGCTTTCGGTCTGCGCGATCCTGTTCGCGATCGCGCTCGGCCTGCCGTTCGGGGTGATCGCGGCGGTGCGCCGCGGCTCGGTCTTCGACTACGGCCTGATGGGCCTCTCCGTCACCGGCGCCTCGATGCCGATCTTCTGGTGGGGGCTGATGATGATCCTGGTGTTCTCGGTGGCCCTCGGCTGGACGCCGGTCTCGGGGCGGATCAGCGATGCCTACTATGTCGAGCCGTGGACCGGGTTCATGCTGATCGACGCGTGGTTCTCCGACGATCGCGGCGCGGTCGCGCTCCGCGCTGTCGCATCTGGTCCTGCCGACGATCGTGCTCGGCACGATCCCGCTCGCGACCGTCGCGCGCATGACGCGCTCGGCGATGCTGGAAGTGCTGGGCGAGGACTATATCCGCACCGCGCGCGCGAAGGGGCTGAGCACCTGCGCGTCGTCGTCGTGCATGCGCTGCGCAACGCGCTGATCCCGGTGGTGACGGTGATCGGCCTGCAGGTGGGCACGCTGCTCGGCGGCGCGATCCTGACCGAGACGATCTTCTCCTGGCCCGGCGTCGGGCACTGGCTGATCGAGAGCATCCAGCGCCGCGACTATCCGGTGTTGCAGGGCGGCACGCTGCTGGTGGCGAGCCTGGTCATGCTGGTCAATCTCGGCGTCGATCTCGCCTACGGTTTCCTCAACCCGCGGATTCGCCGCTGATGTCGCGCGCCGGCGCCGAGCCGACCGCGATCGCCGTCACCGGCCCGGCCGCGCCGGGCCCGCTGCGGCTCTTCGCCGCTCGCCTTCACCGAGAACCGCGGCGCCGTGCTGGGGCTCGGCATCATGGTGCTGCTGCTCGCGGTCGCGCTGCTCGCCGACGTGGTCGCCCCGCATTCGCCGATCGAGCAGTTCCGCGACCATTTCCTCACGCCGCCGGTCTGGCAGGCGGGCGGCACCGATCGCTTCCCGCTCGGCACCGACGATGTCGGCCGCGACATCCTCTCGCGCCTGATCTACGGCGCGCGGCTGTCGCTGCTGATCGGGCTGTCGGTCGTCGTGCTCTCGCTGACCACCGGCACCACGCTGGGGCTGGTCGCCGCCTTTGCCGGCGGCGGCGTCGATATCGCGATCATGCGGCTGATGGACATCGTGCTGGTGTTTCCCTCGCTGCTGCTCGCGATCGTGATCGTCGCGATCCTCGGCCCGTCGCTGTTCAACGCGATGCTCGCGGTCGCCGTCGTCACGCTGCCCAACTACACGCGCCTCGCCCGCGCGTCGGCGCTGGCCGAGCTGGCGCGCGACTACGTCACCGCCACGCGCGCGGCGGGGGCGGGGCCGCTGCGCCTGATGTTCGCGACCGTGCTGCCGAACTGCCTGGCGCCGCTGATCGTGCAGGCGACGCTCGGCTTCTCCTCGGCGATTCTCGACGCGGCGGCGCTGGGCTTCCTCGGCCTCGGCGCGCAGCCGCCGACGCCGGAATGGGGCACGATGCTGGCCGGCGCGCTGCAGTTCTATCAGCGCGCCTGGTGGGTGCTGACCTTTCCCGGCCTCGCGATCCTGGTCACCGTGCTGGCCTTCAACCTGTTCGGCGACGGGCTGCGCGATGCGCTCGATCCGAAGCTGAAGCGGTGATGCCGTCGCCCCAGGCGCCGCTGCTGGAAATCCGCAGCCTCGCGGTTGAGTTCGCGACCGCGCGCGGCACGTTCCGCGCCGTCGACGGCGTCGATCTGACCGCCGCCGAGGGCGAGGTGCTGGGCGTGGTCGGTGAATCCGGCTCGGGCAAGAGCGTGTCGATGCTGGCCGCGATGGGCCTGATCGCCCATCCCGGCCGCGTGCGCGCGGACGCGCTGCGCTTTGCCGGCACCGAGCTGAACACGCTCACCCCGCGCCAGCGCCGCCGCCTCGTCGGCCGCGACATGGCGATGATCTTTCAGGAGCCGATGTCGTCGCTGAACCCGTGCTATCCGGTCGGCTGGCAGATCGCGGAGGCGCTGCGCGCGCACGCCGCCGTGCCGCGCCGGCAGGTGCGCACGCGCGTGGTGGAGCTTCTCGACCAGGTCGGCATTCCGGCGCCCGCCGAGCGGCTGGGCGCCTTTCCGCACCAGCTCTCCGGCGGGATGAACCAGCGCGTGATGATCGCGATGGCGCATCGCCTGCAATCCGCGCCTGCTGATCGCCGACGAGCCGACCACCGCGCTGGATGTCACGATCCAGAAGCAGATCCTCGACCTGCTGATAGGTCTGCAACAGCAGCGCGGCATGGCGCTGGTGCTGATCACGCACGACATGGGCGTGGTCGCGGAGACCGCGCAGCGCGTGCAGGTGATGTATGCCGGGCAGGTGGTGGAGGAGGCGCCGACCGCGGCGCTGTTCACCGCCCCGCGCCATCCCTACACCGCGGCCCTGCTGGAGGCGTTGCCGGAACGCGCGCTGGGCCGGCGGCGGCTGCCGACGATTCCCGGCGTGGTGCCCGGCATCGCCGACCGCCCGGCCGGCTGCCTGTTCCATCCGCGCTGCCGCTTCGCCGATGCGCGCTGCGCGGCGGAGGTGCCGCCGCTCGCCGGCCCGCCCGGGCGGCGGGTGCGCTGCCACTATCCGCTGGCGGGTGCGGCATGACGCCGGTGCTGGAGGCGCGCGACCTCTATCGCCACTACCCGGCGGGCGGCGGGCTGTTCGCGCGGCGCGGGCTGGTGCGCGCGGTCGATGGCGTGTCGTTCGCGCTGCCCGCCGGCCGCACGCTGGCGATCGTGGGCGAGTCCGGCTCCGGCAAGTCGACGCTGGCGCGCATGGCCTCGCTGCTGGAGGGGCCGACGCAGGGCGAGCTGCTGCTCGACGGCGCGCCGACCGCGGCCGCCACCGCGCGGCAGCGGCGCCGCCTGCGGCTCGCCGTGCAGATGGTGTTTCAGAACCCCTACGGCTCGCTCAATCCGCGCAAGACGGTGGGCGCGATCCTGACGGAGCCGCTCGCCATCAACCGCCGCGGCGGCCGGCGCGCGCGCGAGGCCGCGGCGCGGGCGATGATGGCGAAGGTCGGGCCTGCGCGCACGACCAGTTCGGCCGCTACCCGCACATGTTCTCCGGCGGCCAGCGCCAGCGCATCGCCATCGCCCGCGCGCTGATGCTGCATCCGCGCGTGGTGGTGGCGGACGAGCCGGTGTCGGCGCTCGATGTCTCGATCCAGGCGCAGGTGCTGAACCTGATGATGGACCTGCAGGACGAGTTCGCGCTCGCCTACCTGTTCATCAGCCACGATCTCGCGGTGGTGCGCCACATCGCCGACGAGGTGCTGGTGATGTATCTGCGGCCGCCCGGCCGAGCAGGCGCGCAAGGACGATCTGTTCGCGCGGCCAAGGCATCCGTACACGCAGGCGCTGCTGGCGGCGACGCCCTCGGTCGATCCGGCGGCGCGGCGGCAGCGCGCGGCGGTGCAAGGGCGAGCTGCCGTCGCCGCTCGCCCCGCCGCCCGGCTGTGCCTTCGCCAGCCGCTGCCCGCACGCCCGGCCGCGTTGCACGGCGGAGCGGCCGGCGCTGCGCGCGGTCGGCGGCCATCTCGTCGCCTGCCATTTCGCCGAGGAGGTCGGCTGAGCCTCATTCAACTGCGCTGCGCAGCGCCGCGCCGGCCGCGAGCGGGCACAGCGGCAGCGCCGCGGCGAGCATGGCGGCCAGGAACAGCAGATGCGGGCGCGGGCGAAAGCCCGCCGCTCGCCGCATCCGCCGCGGCCACGCCGAAGATCAGCACCGGCGTCATCAGCGGCAGCACCAGCAGCGGCAGCAGCACGCCGCCGCGCCGCGCGCCGAGCACCACCGCGGCGCCGACGGTGCCGAGCAGCGAGAGCAGCATCGTCGCCGGCAGCAGCCCCGCGAGCAGCGCCGGCAGGCCCGCCTCCGGCATGCGCAGCATCACCGCCACCGGCGCGGCGGTCAGCAGCAGCGGCACGCCCGTGACCAGCCAGTGCGCCACCGCCTTCATCAGCGCCACCGCGGCGGCGGGCAGGCCGGACAGCAGGAGCTGATCGAGCGAGCCGTCCTCGAAATCGGCGCCGAACAGCCGGTCCAGCGGCAGGACCGCCGCCAGCAGCGCGCAGACATAGACGATGCCCGGCGCGATCCGGCCGAGGGTCTCCGGCGCCGGCCCGATCGCCAGCGGGAACAGGGCGGCGGCGAGCGACGAAGAACAGCACCGCGGCCAGCGTGTCGCCGCCATGGCGCAGCGCGAGCCGCAGCTCGCGGCCGAGCAGGGCGAAGAAGAGTGCTCACGCGCGCCAGCGCCAGCGCGGTCGCGCCGCGGCAGCGGCAGGGGCAGGTGCGTCGCCGCGACGATCAGCCCGCCGCCCGCGCGATGCCCGCGCCAGCCATGCGCGCCGAACCGCGCCACCGAGGCATCGTCGAGCCCCACGCGTCGGCTCGTCGAGCAGCCAGACCGGCGCCGGCCGCAGCGCCAGCCGCGCCAGCGCCAGCCGCCGCCGCTGCCCGGCCGAGAGCAGCCGCGCCGGCAGGTCGGCCAGCGCGCCCAGCCCCACCGCCGCCAGCGCCGCCGCCGGCCGCGCGCCCCAGGGGCGGCAGGTTCTCGGCAGCGTCAGCCCCGGCTTCACCGCGTCGAGATGGCCGAGATAGCGACGCGCTTCCAGCGCGCGGCGGCCAGCGCGTCCTCGCCCCGCCACAGCACGCGCCCGGCCTCGGCCCGGCAGAGGCCGGCCAGCACGCGCAGCAGCGTGCTCTTGCCGGCGCCGTTCGGTCCGCTCAGCACCAGCGCGCCGCCCGCCGGCACCGCGAAACGGATGCCGACGAACACCAGCCGCTCGCCGCGGATCGCCGCGAGGTCCTGCCGCTTCCAGCAAGCCTTCCCCCTGTCGCGCCGCTGTGGTTTAAGCCGCGCGCCGGTAACAGACACCGCCGGCGCGCCGCGGGGAATAGCGCGGCACGCAGGCCGAGCACGAAAGCACTGCGGATGAAGACGGTCGGTCAGGACAGCCTGCAGACGAGCCGCACACTCACTGTCGAGGGCCGTCCGTATCGCTATTTCTCCCTCGCCGCCGCCGCCGAGAAGCTCGGCGACATCGCACGCCTGCCGGTCAGCCTGAAGGTGCTGCTCGAAAACGTGCTGCGCTTCGAGGACGGCCGCACCTTCCGTGCGGCGGACGCCGAGGCGATCGCCGGCTGGCTCGCGGCGGCAACCTCGACCAAGGAAGTGCCGTTCCGCCCCGCCCGCATCCTGATGCAGGATTTCACCGGCGTCCCGGCGGTGGTCGATCTCGCCGCGATGCGCGACGGCATCATCCGCCTCGGCGGCGAGCCCGCGCAGCGTCAATCCGCTGGTGCCGGTCGATCTGGTGATCGACCATTCGGTGATGGTCGATGCCTTCGGCACGCCGGACGCGCTGCAGCAAGAACGTCGAGATCGAGTTCGAGCGCAACGGCGAGCGCTACAAGTTCCTGCGCTGGGGCCAGGGCGCGTTCGACAATTTCCGCGTGGTGCCGCCGGGCACCGGCATCTGCCACCAGGTGAACCTCGAATACCTCGCGCAGGCCGTGTGGACCGCGGAGCTCGGCGGCGAGACCTTCGCCTATCCCGACACGCTGTTCGGCACCGACAGCCACACCACGATGGTCAACGGGCTCGGCGTGCTCGGCTGGGGCGTCGGCGGGATCGAGGCCGAGGCGGCGATGCTCGGCCAGCCGATCGCGATGCTGATCCCCGACGTGATCGGCTTCCGCCTGACCGGCAGGCTGCCGGAGGGCGCGACCGCGACCGACCTCGTGCTCACCGTCACCCAGATGCTGCGCGCGCAAGGGCGTGGTCGGCAAGTTCGTCGAGTTCTTCGGCTCCGGGCCTCGACGAGCTGCCGCTCGCCGATCGCGCGACGATCGCCAACATGGCGCCGGAATACGGCGCCACCTGCGGCTTCTTCCCGGTCGATCAGGCGACGCTCGACTACATGCGCCTGACCGGCCGCGACGCGCACCGGATCGCGCTGGTCGAGGCCTATTGCCGCGCGCAGGGCATGTGGCGCGACGCGAGCACGCCGGATCCGGTGTTCACCGACACGCTCGAGCTCGACCTCGCCACGGTCGAGCCGAGCCTCGCCGGGCCGAAGCGGCCGCAGGACCGCGTCGCGCTGCAAGGATGCGTCCGTCGGCGTTCAAGATCGAGCTGACCAAGAGCCTCGGCGTGACCGCGAACGAGGCCGGCACGCGCGTGAAGGTTGCCGGCAAGAACTACGACATCGGCCACGGCGACGTGGTGATCGCCGCGATCACCAGCTGCACCAACACCTCCAACCCCTCGGTGCTGGTCGCCGCCGGGCTGGTGGCGCGCAAGGCGCGGGCGCTCGGGCTGCACGCCGAAGCCGTGGGTGAAAACCTCGCTCGCGCCCGGGCTCGCAGGTGGTGACGGAATATCTCGACAAGGCCGGGCTGCAGCGCGGATCTCGACGCGCTCGGCTTCAACACCGTGGGCTATGGCTGCACCACCTGCATCGGCAATTCCGGCCCGCTCGACGAGCCGATCGCGGAGGCGATCGAGGCACAACCGGCTGGTCGCCGTCTCGGTGCTGTCGGGCAACCGCAATTTCGAGGGCCGCGTGCATCCGAACGTGCGCGCGAACTATCTCGCCTCGCCGCCGCTGGTGGTCGCCTACGCGCTGCTCGGCACGATGAACGAGGACATCACCACCGCGCCGCTCGGCACCGGCAAGGACGGCAAGCCGGTCTATCTGCGCGACATCTGGCCGACCAACAAGGAGATCGCCGACATGGTCGGCGCCGAGCCTGTCGCGCGAGCAGTTCCTGCAGCGCTACGGCGAGGTGTTCAAGGGCCCCGAGCAGTGGCAGGCGCATCGCGGTCGAGGTCGGCAGCGAGACCTACGCTGGTCGGACGGCTCCACCTACGTGCGCAACCCGCCGTATTTCGAGGGCATCACGATGGAGCCGGCGCCGCGCGACCGACATCCGCGGCGCGCGCATCCTGGCCCTGCTCGGCGACTCCATCACCACCGACCACATCAGCCCCGCCGGCAACATCCGCAAGACCTCGCCGGCCGGCGAATACCTGCTGCGAGCATCAGGTCCAGCCAGGAGGACTTCAACAGCTACGGCGCGCGGCGCGGCAACCACGAAGTGATGATGCGCGGCACCTTCGCCAACATCCGCATCCGCAACGAGATGCTGCCCGGCGTCGAGGGCGGCGTACACGAAGCACCTGCCGTCCGGCGAGCAGATGCCGATCTACGACGCGGCGATGCGCTACCAGGCCGAGGGCGTGCCGCTGGTGGTGATCGGCGGCAAGGAATACGGCACCGGCTCGTCGCGCGACTGGGCGGCGAAGGGCACGCTGCTGCTGGGCGTGAAGGCGGTGATCGTCGAGAGCTTCGAGCGCATCCACCGCTCCAACCTCGTCGGCATGGGCGTGCTGCCGCTGACCTTCAAGGACGGCATGGACCGCACGACGCTCGGCGCTGACCGGCGACGGAGATCGCTGGACATCACCGGCCTGGAACGACCTCAGCCCGCGCATGGAGCTGACGCTGGTGATCCATCGCCCGGACGGGCGGGTCGACACGGTGCCGGTGCTGTGCCGCGTCGATACGCTGGACGAGGTGGCGTACTACCGTCACGGCGGCATCCTGCACTACGTGCTGCGCGGCATGGCCAAGGCCGCCTAGCGGGCGCGCGGCGGCGGCGGTGCGCGCCGCACCCGCCGGCGCGGCGGGGCTGCCGCGGCGGCCTCTGGCCGCTGATGGCCGTCGATCTGCGGCAGGCGAACATTGTCGAGGGGCTGCGCGCGGCCCTCGCGACGGCCAGCGTGGTGGCGCTGAGCGAGTGGCTGCAATTGCCCGCCTTGCGCGAGGCGGCGCTGGCGGCCCTTCTCACCTGTCTCTGCGATCCCGGCGGCCCGATCCGGCGCCGGCTGCCGGCGATCCTGTCCTTCGCGGTGCTCGGCACGCTGCTGACCGTGGCCTACGGCGTGCTGCGCGAGGCGCCGCTGTTCGTGGTGGTGCCGGTCGCCTGCGCCGGCGTCTTCGCCTCGTCCTTCGCGCGCATCTCCGGGCAGGCGGCGCAGCAGGTGGGCAACCTGCTGACCGTGGTGCAGGTGCTGGCGCTCACCCGCACGATCAACGATGTCGCGACGGCGGCCGCAACTCGGCGGCGGGTTCCTCGGCGGCTCGCTGTGGGCGGCGATCTGACGCTGCTGATCTGGCGCGTCTACCCGTTCCTGCCCGCCCGCCGCGCGGTCGCCGACGCCTACCGCGCGCTCGCGCGCGCTGGCGCGCGATCTGCGCCGCGATCCTGCGCGCGCGAGGACGCCGGTGAGCATGTCTGGGACGCGCCATGCGCGCGAGCAGCGGCGGCGCGGTGCGCGAGACGATCGAGCGCGCCCGCGCCGCGGTGCTGGCGACCGTGCGCGCGCGCGGGCCGGTCGAGCAGCCGCGCGGCGCAGACCATCGTGCGGCTGGAAGCCGCCGACCAGATTTTCCTCGCCCTCATCGGCGCTGTCCGAGGTGCTCGCCGGCGTCCGGCGACGCGCGGGCGCGCCGCCGCCGAGGGACTGCTGCGCCGGCTCGAGCCGCTGCTGACGCTGATCGCGCGCGGCATCGAGACCGACGTGATCGAGCGCCTGCCGCGCGCTGAGCGACACCGTGGACGCAATCGGTCGCCGCCATCGGCCGCCGCGCTCGCCCGGCGCTGCGCAGTCCCGCGGATGCGCTGGCCGACCGGCTGCGGCTCGCGATCGGCATGGCGGCGCCGGAGGGCTGGCAGCCCGGCTCGCCGCCGGACGAGCCGTTCGCGCAGCAGGTGGCGCGGCGGACGTCGCGCGCATCCGCGCCAATCTCGACTGGCAGTCGGAGATGCTGCGCCACGCGCTGCGCGCCGCCTTCGCCGCGGCCCCGGCCTTCGCGATCACGCTGCTACTGGCCGACCTCGTACGGGCACTGGCTGACCATCATGCTGGTCATGACCCTGCAGCCCTATGTCGCGCTGACCTTCGCCCGCGCGCTGGAGCGCATCGGCGGCACGCTGGTGGGCGGGCTGATCGCGGCCGGGCTCGCCACCTTCTGCACCACGCCGCTCGCCATGTCGGTGGCGCTGTTTCCGCTCTCCGTGCTTGCCTTCGCGCTGCGGCCGGCGAGTTTCGGCGCTGTTCATGATGGTCATCACGCCGCTCGTCGTCCTGCTCTCCGAACTCGGCGCGCCGGGGCACAGCGAGCTGGAGATCGCGGCCATGCGCGGCGCTCTATGCGGTGCTGGGCTCCGGCCTCGCGGTGCTGGCGGTGCTGCTGCTGTGGCCGGCGTGGGAGCCGGGGCGGGTCCGGCGCGAGCTGGCGACCGCGGTCGCCGCCCACGGCGCCTATGTGCGCGCCGAGGTCGCGGCCCTGCTCGGCGAGGCGGGGCAGGGCGAGGTGGACCGCGCCCGGCGCGCCGCCGGCATCGCCAGCAACAACCTGGAGGCGAGCCTGCACCGCGCGTTGCTGGAACCGCGGCCGACCGACGCAGCGGCTGGAGCCGGCGCTGACCGTGGACGCGGCGCTGCGCCGCATCGCCGGCCGCGTCTCCGCCCTGCAGCTCGACCGCACAGCCCCGCGCCGACCTGCCGGCCTGGCGCGCCTGGGCGCAGTGGATCGAGCAGGCGACGGCCGTTCTCGCGGCCGGCAGCGCGGACCTGCCGCCGCGCCCGGCGCTGCCCGAGGGGGACGCGCAGGCGGAGTCGCTCGTGCGCATCGCGCGGCAGCTCGAGCTGGCGGCGAGCGCGGTCCGCCGGCTCGGCTGAACCGTTGTCCGCGATCGCGCCTGCCGCTAAGAGCGGCGCGTGCCGCGCCCCGCCGCTTCCGCCCCGCTCAGCATCGTCCATGTGGGCAATTTCCCGTTCGGGCTGAAGCCGGGGTTCCAGCACGGCGTCGCGGTGAAGCTCAGCAACGGCCTGATCCGCAACGGCCACCTCGTGCTGAACTTCTCCGACCGCGACGTGGCGCGCGCGCTGGCGCCCGCTGCCCACGCGCAAGCTCGGCCGCGGCCGGGCGAATGCGGCGCTGGAAGAATTCTGCCGCCATCATCGCCCGGACGTGCTGCTGCTCGGCCATGCCGACGTGATCGCGCCGGCAACCGTCGCGCGCATCCGCGCCGCACTGCCCGGGCTGCGCGTCGCGCAGTGGAATGTCGATCCGCTGTTCGAGCCGGACAACGTTGCCCGCATCGCCACCAAGCAGCCGGTCGTGGACGTGACCTTCGTCTCCACCGCCGGCCCGCCGCTCGCCGCCCTGCGCGCGGGCGGGAAGGCGGCGTTCCTGCCCAATCCGGTGGATTTCTCGATCGAGCGCGGGCGCGCGGACTGCGCGGAGGCGCTGGCGCACGACCTGTTCTACGCCTGCGGCCATCCCTCGCGCCCGAAGCGGCGTCATCTGCGGGCGCGAGTGGGACATGGATGCGTTCTTTCGCGAGGTCATCGCGCGCCTGCCGCATCTGCGGCTGCTGCTCGGCGGGCTGCTCGGCCGGCCGCTGCTGACCGGGGCCGCGTATCAGCGCGCGCTGGAGACCTGCGCGATCGGTCTCAATGCCAGCCGCCGGCCCGACCATCCGCTCTACAGCTCCGACCGCATCGCCCAGCTCGCCGGCAACGGCCTGGTCGTGCTGATCGAGCGCACCACGGGCTACGACACGATCTTTTCCGACGACGAGATGGCGTTCTTCGGCTCGCTGGACGAGTTCTACGCCCAGCTCGAACGCCTGACCGCCGATCCCGCGCGCCGCCGCGCGGTCGCCGCGGCGGGGCGGGCGCGCTACGGGGCGCTGTTCAACGAGCGCGCGGTGGCGCAGCGCGTGCTCGACATCCTGTTCGGGCGCGGCCGATCCGGAGGCGATGCCGTGGGCACGAGCCTGAAAGCGCGCGCTCGCGCGCTGGCGTCTCGCCGCTGCCGAGTGCCGCGACGGTGCTGACCGCGGTGATCGCCGCGGGGCTGCTGATCTCGCCCGACCCGGCCTGGGCGATGCTGTTCTACGTCACCGTGCTGCCGCTGTTCGGGCTCCGCCTGCGCGCGCAATGTGGCCGGAGGATGTCGGCGGGCTGCTCGGCGTGGCGCTGATCCTGTGGTTCACCGTCACCACGCTCTGGGACCACGCTGCCGGCGCGCGCGCCGCACCGCATTTGCTGTGGGTGTGGAACGGGCTGTGCACGCTCGTCTTCTTCCTCGCCGCGCGCGCCAGCTACGCGCGGGCCGGGCCGGATCGCGAGCGCCTGTATTCGGCGCTGATCATCGTCGCGGCGATCAACGTCGCGGTCAGCGTCGGGCGCGCGACCGTGATCGGGATGCCCGAGGCGCGGATGAACGGCTGGGCGGAGGCGCGGCATCCGATTCTCGGGGCGGCGATCATCGGCGTGTGCGTGATCCTCGCCGCCGCGCGCGCGCTGCAATGCGGCGCTCTTCGGCCGGGAACGGGGCGGTGGCGTGCGCCGGACTGGCGTTCATCATCGCCACCGGCAGCCGCGGCCCGCTGATCGCCGTTGCCGCCGCGCTCGCGGTGCTGCTCATCGGCCTCGCGCCGCGGCTGCTGCTGGCGCTCGCCGGCGCCGTGCTGGCGCTGGCGCTGATCGCGTATTTCGCCGTGCCGGCCTTCGATCACGCGCTCGGCATGCGCTATCTGGCGCGCGGCTGGTCGAACCGGCTCGACATCTGGGACCTGGCGCTGCGCGAGATCGCGGCGCGCCCGCTGTTCGGCCACGGCCCGACCGCGCGGCTGGCACGCGCGGTGGACAATTTCCCGCACAACCTGTTCCTGTCCACGCTGTTCTACAGCGGCGCGATCGGCCTCGTGCTGCTGCTGGCGCTGCTCGCGCTGCGCCGTGCTCGGCGCGGTGCGCGCGAAACCCCCGGGCGAGCGGTTCATGCGGCTCGCACTGCTCGCCAACCTCGTGCTGACCGGCCTCTCCGACCTGAGCCAGGTGACGAAGGGGCCGAGCCCGATGTGGTACATCGTGTGGCTGCCGATCGTGCTCGCGCTGCCGCCGCCGGACGGGCATGCGCGTGGGCAGCGCGCGCCCCGGCTCAGGAAAACATCGAGCTGACGAGCTGCGTCTTCGCGATGCCCTGCAGCGTCACGCTGTGCGAGGACGAGAGGTGCAGCACGGCGCTGCCGCTGCCATCGACGGGTCGCGCCCGTGAGCAGCTGGCTCGCGGTGGTGCCGGTGACGTGCAGGTGGTCGGTGCCGATGCGGAAGCCGGCGATGATGTCGCTGCCGATATCCGTGGCCGCGAGGTTGAAGGTGCCGGCCCCGCCGCCGGTCTGCATGAAGTCGTTGCCGCTGCCGGCCTGAGAACGTCGTGGCGCCGGCGGCCCCGAACAGGTCGTCGTTGCCGGCGCCGCCGATCAGGGTCGCGGCCGAGGAATTCCCGCCGAACAGCAGGTCGATGCCGCTGCCGCCGGTGATCGCTGACCGGCGCCGTGCCCTGCTCGTAGATGAGCTGGTCGGCGTTCGTGCCCTTCACCGCGGCCGCGCTGGCGGTCGTTGAGGATGACCACGTGGTTCGCCGTCAGCAGTTGCCCGTCGGTGAGGCGGGGCACGACGTCGTCCTGCGGCGTGCTCTGCAGATAGCTGGTGTTGGACGCCGTCGCGTTCGCCAGGAGCCAGCCATAGGCCTGGATCGCCTGGCGTCGAGCCGGTATAGGTGATGCTGTCGGCGAGCGCCGCCTTGGCCAGCGTCTGGTAGTCGGCGTCCGTGGACAGGGTCCGGGGTCGGCGGAGAACAGGTCCCTGCGCCACGCTGCCGGCTGCGCCTGCGCCCAGGTGGTGTAGGCCTGGTCGCTGTTCGGGATCGGCCACCTGGAGGTTGTAGTCTGCACGCCGTTCCGCGGGTCGAAGCCGTTGGCGCCGTTGATGAACCGGCCGGCGAGGAAGTTGGTCTGCCAGGCCAGCAGCTGCGCGGCGCCGGGAATGCCGAGCCCGGCGGCGAGGCCCAGCGTCGTTGCCAGCATGTCCTGCTGCGAACGGCGTCGTCGCGCCGGGTTCTCGCATTGGGGTCCGGGATCCAGCCGGCGAGCCGGCCCTCCTGCGCGGCTCCAGGTCTGCGGCTGACTGAGCAGATACTGGATGGTGTTTGCGGCGATCTGGGTGAAATACGCCTTCATCGCCGAGCCGTCGGGATTGGCGCTCGCCGCCTCGACGACCTCGCGCAGGCTCCACGCCATCGGCACGCAAGGGCTGCGTCGGGGTCACGACGAGTCCGCTCGCCCGCTGCGGGACGCCGGGCTGACCGTGAGCACGTCCTAGGAGGCTTCGGCGTTGAGCTGGTCGAGATAGACCCGGTCGCCGGTCATCAGATAGGCGACATAGGTCATGTCCGGCTCGTGCGACGGCATCCGGCGTCCAGCCGGAGGCGCTCTGTGGAGCCGGTGAGCCGGCAGCTGGGTCAGTCCTTGCGCGCCGCTCGCGCTGACCTGGTGCGGTGTCGGTGTTGATCCAGAGCTTCGGGTACTTGGTCGCGGTCAGATATCCGCCCGTGGCGGGGTCGAACATGTGCCAGGGAATGCTGCCGGCGATGTCGGCCTGGGCGAGCGCGTATTGCGCGGCGCTGGCGTTCTGGGTCAGCAGCCACGCCGCCGTTCCAGCCGGGCTGCAAGCCGATATCCGGCCGCCCGCCGGTCGTCGGCATGCTTTTCGTGACATAGCCGGCGCCGAGGATGCCGAAATTGCTGCGAGCCGAGGCGTGACGCCTCGGTGCTGATGGTGCTGGTGGCGATGCCGACGGCTGAGGTCGAAGTTGGGGATTGCGCCGGTGGCCTCGAGGGCGGCGATGTCGTGCTGGACGTTCACCTGCGGCGCGCCGTTGCTCCAGACCTGCTGGTCCCAGGTCTGATACTGGTACTGGGTGATGTTGCTCTGGCTGAGGACGGTCTTGCCGTTCTGGGTGATGGTGGCGCTGTAGGTGACGGTGCCGCCGCTGGCCTGCATGGCGCGGTCGTTGTTGAAGCCGACATCGGTCATGGTGGAGCCGTCGGCGTAGCGGCGGATGTCGAAGGTGAGGTGCAGCGAGCCGGTGACCGGGGCGTCGATGCGCATCTCGGTCGCCTGCGGCCCCTGCAGCCAGGTGGTGGCGGTGCCGCTGGCGAGCGCCGCCTTCAGCAACTGGCCGACATTGAAGGAATAGGTGCCGCCGCCCTGCACGGCGACGGTGACGACGGTGTTGTAGACGGCGGGGTTTTCGAGCGCGGTGATGTCGACGGGGGCGGCGGTGCCGGACGGGCTGGCGAGGGCGAGCATGCCGCCCACGGTGGCGCCGGCGGCGAGGGCGGGCTGCATGAGGGTGAGCACGGCGCTCTGCACGGCGCCGTCGGCGTAGCTGGTCTTGACGTCCATCTGCACGGCGACCTGGGTGCCGTTGATGGTGGCGACGAGGGTTTTGCCGGCGGGCACCTGGCCGTCGGCGAAGTTCATGGCGAAGGTGATCTCGCGCGCGGCAAGGGCGGCGCCGGTCGGGTTCTGCAGGTTGAACCCCACCACCTGCCCCGACCCGCCCGGCTGCGGCACCGACGCGGCCTGCACGCCGCTCGGCGTGGCTGTTGGGGTCGGCGTGGGTGTTGGTGTCGGCGTCGGTGTTGGCGTCGGTGTTGGCGTCGGCGTCGGAGTCGGAGTTGGAGTCGGAGTCGGAGTGGGCGTCGGCGTCGGCGTCGGCGTGGGTACGAGCGTCCCCGCGTTGGCGACGCTCACGTAGGACCACTTAGGCGGCGTGCTGCCGCCGCTGATCACCAGCCGCGCCGCATCCACGCCGCCCTGCAGCACGACGCCGCCATAGGTGGTGCCGTTGTAGGTCGCCGACTGGACGGCGAGTTCCTTCGCCCCCTTCATGCTGTGCACGTCATCGAGGAAGGCGATGGCGAACTGCGGCGCGGCCCCGAAGGTGCCGGTGAAACTGAAGTCCTGCGACTGGCCCGCCGTGAGCAGGGCGGTGACGGTCTCGACCCCGCCGATCTGCACGCCGTTGATGTAGACCTTGAACTGCGCGTCCAGCGCCGCCGGGATTTCGGCCAGCGTCAGCGTCAATGTGTCCGGGCCGGGCATGCCGATGACGGTCGTGTCGTCTGGAGTGGTCGAACTGCTGGCCATTGGCGCCCCTGATTTCCCCGCCGACGTGAAGAACTGATCGGCCTGTTCGCCCGCATTCGGGCGTTTTCTGTCGCGGGGACGCTACAAGGGCAGAGACACGGCAGTAAATTTCACAAACGTGAAAGAATTAGAGAGCGTGAAGAACAGATTCGCGAGCGTGTAGACTCTGGCATGCACTCATATAGTAAGAATCAGAAACCATCTATACGAGATCGCGTGATACGTTATTGCAAATACACAAGTATTTATCGCCTGTCGGTCGATACCTGACCGGCGATCCCTCGGAAAACGGCGCCAGGGCGTCCGCCCGGCTTATCTTCTGTCCGGTCACGGGATTTACGCTTCCGGCGATTCCGCCGCCGGCGCGCGCCGGCTAAACCGGCAACTGCACCCGCGCGCGCAGCCCGCCGAGCGGGCTGTCTTCCAGCACGATGTCGCCGCCATGCGCGCGGACGATGTCGCGCGCGATGGTCAGGCCGAGCCCGGTGCCGCCCGCCGCGCCGGACGCGAACGGGCGGAACAGGCTCTCGCGCGCCTCGGGCGGGATGCCCGGCCCGTCGTCGTCCACCGTCACCTGCACCACGCGCTCATCCTGCCGCATCGCGCCGAGCGCGATCCGGCGCGCGTGGCGGCGCGCGTTGTCGACGAGGTTGGTCAGCGCCCGGCGCACCGCGTCGGCGCGCAGCGGCAGCACGAGGGCGGGCGGCGCCTGCACCTGCACCTCCGCGCCCGCCCGCCGCGCGCCCGCCGCCACCTCCTCCAGCACCACCGCGAGGTCGGTCGGGCGCGCCTGCTCGATCCCCTCGCCGCGCGCGAAGGAGAGGTAGCTTTCAATCAGTCGTTCCATCTCCTCGACATCGGCGCTCATCGCCGCCACGTCGTCGTTGAGCTCGCGATCCGCCGGCAGCATCGCCAGCGCGAGGCGCAGGCGGGTGAGCGGCGTGCGCAGGTCGTGCGAGACGCCGGCCAGCATTTCCGTGCGCTGCTGAAGGAAGCGGCGGATGCGCTCCTGCATGCGGTTGAACGCGGTGCCGGCCTGCCGCACCTCTGACGCGCCCTCGGGCTTGATCGGGCCATGGTCGCGCCCCATGCCGAACGCCTCCGCGGCGTCGGCGAGGCGGCGGATCGCGCGCACCTGGTTGCGCATGAACAGCGCCGCGATGCCGAACAGCAGCAGCGCCGAGCCCAGCACCCAGGAGAGGAACAGGGCCAGGGTGCCGGTGTAGAGGCGCTTGCGCGGCGCCAGCACGTCGAGCACGCCGCCGGGCACCTGCACGCGGATGCGCACGGACTGCTCGTCCGGCCCGGCCTCCAGCCGGAACGGCCGGCCGACACGGTCGTGCAGCGCGCCCACAAGCTCGTCGTCGGCCGCGGGCTTGCCGCCATCGTCGAGCAGCGCTCCGGCTTCGTAGCGCGCGAGCAGGTCCAGCTCCTCGAACGCGGTGCGCAGGATCCAGTCGCGGTCGGCGGGCCGCTGGAAGCGCTGCAATCCGTCCACGACCATGGCGATCTCGCCGGCGATGGAGGCGGTGAAGCGGCGCGAGACCAGGTTCAGGTGGCTGCCGTAGAAGATCTGCACCGCGACCGCGAGCACGATCACCAGCGGGATCAGGATGATGAGCAGGCTGCGGCCGAGCAGCGTGCGCGGCAGCATGCGCTTGACGACATGGCTCTGCGGCGGCAGCGGCACGCGCATCGGTCAGTCCGTCCCGCTCACGGCAGGGCCTCGAACGTGTGGAGCTGGTAGCCGTCGCGCAGCGAGCGCAACAGTGTGGCGAGCAGCCAGCGCGGAATCGGCACCGCGCCGTGCTCCACCGCCGCGCCGGGAATCGACTGCCGCGCGACCAGCCGGTAGCCGGCGGCGGTCACCGACGCGGCCGGGTCGTTGGAGAGTTCGCCGAACGCGCCGCCCAGGGCGTGGATGCGCGCCAGCAGGGCGCCGCCGAAGCGGCGGGCGAAGCGCCGCGTCATCAGGTCGCAGACCAGCGTGTGGCCGGGCAGCGCGTCGCGCAGCGTGGCCAGGCTCGCGCGCAACTGCGCGCCGCTGAGGTACATGCTCACCCCCTCCATCACGACCACCGCCGGCCGACCGTCGGCGTGCGTGCGCAACTGTGCCGCGAGGTCGGCGGGGCTGAAATCGGTGGCGAGGCGGCGCAGCGTGTTCGGCGCCTCGGCGGCGGGCAGCACCGCCTCCTTGCGCGCGAGCAGGGCGGGTTCGTCGAACTCCAGCCAGGTACCGCCGGCGAGGCGGAACGCGCGGGTATCGAAGCCGCAGCCGAGCAGCACGACCTGCAGGTCGGGCCGTTCGGCAAGGCGCACGCGCAGGATGTCGTCGACCAGCCGGTGGCGGGCGACGTTCGACCCGTTGGGGGCGCGGAGCCCGGCGAACGGCGCGAAGATCGCCGCCGCCTCGGCATCCATGAAGCGTTGCGCCAGATGGTCGTTGCAAATCGGCCGCGGGCTGGCCGCGTCCCGGGCACGGACGCCGCAGCAATAGTATGCGGTCGCGGCAATCGGGCTGACGACGGCGCCGTGCCCTGAAGGGTCCGCCATCGCCCCAGTATCGGCCGCCCCGCGGGCCCGGACAAGGCCGCGGGGCGGGTGGGGTCAGAACGGCATGCGGGCGCTGACGATCCAGGCGTGGTTGTAGAGCGGCGTCAGCGCCGGCTCGGTCTGCAGCTTCGGCGTCACCGCGAACTGATAGCCGGCGCCGATCGCCGCGTTGACGCGCCCGACCAGGTGGAAGCGGCCCAGGACCAGGCCGGGGGTGAGCATGAGCTGCGTCTTGCCGTCACGCACGCCGCCGAACCAGTGCGTCAGGTTGGTCTCGAACTCCGGCCAGAAATACTGCGCGAAGTGAAGCTGCAGCGCCATGTTCCAGAGCATCGCGTAGCCGATCACGTCGCCGTGGGAGGCGGGCATCGCCATCGACAGGGTGGACTGGATGTCAAAAGGCCCCCAGCCCTTGCCACCGGCGATCGTCGGCGTGACGATCCAGGCGTTGTTGCTGAACGCCTCCGACCCGACGGGTGCCTGCAGGCCGAGGAACGCGGTGACGATGTAGTTGCCGGATTCCTCATTCGCGCTCAGCAGCCGCTGCTTGACCACCAGGAACGGCCAGTCGCCCCAGCCCGATGCCGGATTATGCTCGGTGCGCACCAAGTAGGCCGGAACGTTGATCAGGACCTCGTTGGTCGTCGTCGGGATCAGTTCCAGACCCTTGCCGGACCCGTAGCTGTCCACGTCGGCGCCGTTGCCGAGGCTCTGCCAGTACTGGTCATAGCGCACCTCCTGCTCCAGCCGCGGCGTCACCGTGACGAGCGGGGTCATCCAGTGCGGCTGCGTCGCCCGCGCGTAGTCGGAACGGACGAACCAGTTCTGGAAATAGCCCGAGATTCCGCTCTCGTAGCCGAGCTGGCCGTTCGAGGGCGTCGGGGCGGGGGTGTACGGCTGCTGGTCGGCGCGAGCCGTTTCGATTCCGGACAGATAGCCGGCAATAGCTCAAGGCTGCCGCGGCGGCGGCGAACAGGCGACGGGACATGGCATTGAACTCGCTGTAGTCGTTAGGGCATAGCGACACTTTCAGAAGATGACGCGCGTGACAAGGGGGGTCCGGCCGTCAGGCGCCCGGTTTCAGCACGTAGCCGCGGCCGCGGACCGTGTGCAGGAACCGCGGCTCGCGCGGGTCCTGTTCGATCTTGCGCCGCAGCCGGGTCACCTGCACGTCGATCGCGCGCTCGCCGGTGTCGCCGATGCCGAGGATCGCGGCGATGTCCTCGCGCGAGAGCACGTCGCCCGCGCGCCGCGCCAGCGCCGCCAGCAGCGCCGCCTCGCCGCCGGTGAGCCGCACGGCGCCGTCCGGCCCGCGCAGCTCGCCCCGCTCGGCATCGAAGGCGAGGGGGCCGAGCTGCACCGGCCCGGGCGGCGCGGCGGCGCGGCGCGCGGCGCAGCATCGCGCGGATCCGCAGCACGAGCTCGCGCGGGTCGAAGGGCTTGGGGAGGTAGTCGTCGGCGCCCGCCTCGAACCCGGCGATGCGGTCCTCCGGCGCGCCGCGCGCGGTGAGCAGCAGCACCGGCAGCGCGCTCGCCTCGGCGCGGAGCGACTGGGTGAGGGTGAGCCCGTCCTCGCCCGGCATCATCACGTCGAGCACCATGAGGTCGGGCTGCAGGAAGCGCAGGTGCTCGCGCGCCGCGCTCGCGGTCGCGGCGGTGGCGACGCGGAAGCCCTGTTCGGCGAGGTAGCGCGACAGCAGCCCGCGCAGCCGCGCGTCGTCGTCGACGACCAGGATCAGCGCGTCCTCGGCCATGTCAGGCGCGGCGCGCCTGGGCGGCGTGCAGCGCGGCCTCGTTGCGGTCGATGTAGCGCCGCGCCGCCTCGTCCATGATGCCGCGCATCACCCGCCGGAACCCCTCCACCGACCCCGCGCCGGCATCGCGATAGGCCGCGATCAGACGCTCGCGCTGCCGCTCGAACAGCCGCCGCTCGAGCGCCTGGCCGGCGGGCGTGAGGCTGAGCAGCCGCTGGCGGCGGTCGGCGCGCCCGGCGGTCTGGGCCACGTAGCCCTGCGCGATCAGCGTGGTCAGCACGCGCGCGAGGCTTTGCTTTGTGATACGCAGAATCGCGAGCAGATCGGAGACCGGGATCCCCGGGTTGCGGCCGATGAAGTGCAGGGCACGATGATGGGCGCGGCCGAGGCCGAGTTCCTCGAGGATCACGTCGGCGGCGTTGGTGAAGTCGCGATAGGCGAAGAACAGGAGGTCCTGCGCCGCCCGCATCTCCTCCTCGCGCAGGAACAGCAGTGCGGCGCCGGCGGCGGCTTTCGGCTCGGGCGCGCGGGCCTCGGCGCGCGGCGCGCCCTTCGGGTCGGGCATGGCTGGCATTCCCCCTAACAAGGGCAGGATTATTGACGTAATTGGAGACGCATTATAGCGTCGCCCGTGTGAAAGCAACAATGTTGCGAGGAGGGGTCCCATGGCGCTTGTTCCTTTCGACGACCGCGACGGCCAGATCTGGTACGACGGCGCGCTGGTGCCCTGGCGGGAGGCCAAGCTGCATGTGCTCTCGCATGGGCTGCACTATGCCAGCAGCGTGTTCGAAGGCGAGAGGGCCTATGGCGGCAACATCTTCAAGCTGCGGGCGCATACCGAGCGGTTGGTGAACTCGGCCGAGCTGCTGGGGTTTCAGATACCGTATAGCGTCGATGATATCGACGCCGCCTGCCGCCAGACCCTCGCCGCCAACGGCCAGACCGAGGCCTATGTCCGCCCGATCGCCTGGCGCGGCGCCGAGCAGCTCTCCGTCTCCGCGCAGGCGACGACGATCCACCTCGCGATCGCCACCTGGCCCTGGCCCAACCTGTTCGGCGCCGACCGGATGAAGGGCGTGCGGCTCGGCATGGCGACCTGGAAGCGCCCGCATCCGGAGACCGCGCCCACCGCCTCGAAAACCGCGTCGCTCTACGCGATCGGCACGCTCTCGAAACACGCCGCCGAGGCGGCCGGGTTCGACGACGCGCTGATGCTCGACTGGCGCGGCCACGTGGCGGAGGCGACGGGGGCGAACATCTTCTTCGTCATGGACGGCGCGCTGCACACCCCGCCGCCCGACTGTTTCCTCAACGGGATCACCCGCCGCTCGGTGATGGCGCTGGCGCGGCGGCGGCAGTTCCAGGTGATCGAGCGGCCGATCCTGCCCGACGAGATGCCGCGCGCGAACGAGGTGTTCCTCGCTGGCACCGCGGCCGAGGTGACGCCGGTGCGCCAGATCGGCGAGCACGCGTTCACCCCCGGCCCGATCACCGAGACGCTGCTGCGCGACTACGAGGCCCTCGTGCGCCTCTCGCCGGAGGAGGTCGAGCGGCAGGCACCGATCTGAGCCGTGCGCGGTTGATGGCCGGCACAATTCCGGCCTAGTCTCCCCCAAATCCGTCAGGTTGCCGGACGAATTTTGGGGGAGACGCGGATGCACGAAACGCCGGCTGGCCGCCGCACCTTCCTGCGCCGCACGGGTGCGGGTGCAGCGGCCTCGCTGCTTGCCGCCCCGGCGCTGATCGGGCAGGCCCGCGCCGCGCCCCACGGCCTCCGGCTCTCATCGTCGCTGCCCAACGATCCGCGCTACGCCAACGGCCGCGTCTACTACGACTTCCTGGTCAAGCAGCTCGCCGCGCACGGGCTCGGCGAGAAGATCGCCGTCACCTTCTTCCCCGACAACCAGCTCGGCCAGGAGATCGACGTCGCCAACTCGGTGAAGCTCGGCGTCATCGACATGATGGTCACCGGCACGTCGATCTGGGCCAATCTGGTGCCCGATTTCGGCCTGCTCGATCTCGGCTACCTGTTCAAGAGCTTCGCGCAGCAGACGAAGGCGCTCGATGCCGGCGCGGGGGCGCCGCTCGACGCGATGATGCTGAAGGGTGCGAATGTGCGCGTCGTCGGCTGGGCCTATAATTTCGGCGCGCGCAGCGTGCTCGCGAAATTTTCGTTCACCGAGCCGGCGCAGCTCGCCGGCAAGAAGATCCGCAGCCTGCCCAACCCGGTGATCACGGAACTCGTCCGGCTCATGGGCGCTGCCGCAACGCCGCTCGCGTTCGGCGAGATCTACACTGCCCTGCAAGCCGGCGTGCTGGACGGGCTGGAGCACGATCCGCCCACCATCGTCGCCAGCAAGTTCTTCGAGATCGCGAAGTTCTACACGCTGACGGAGCACATCTTCTCGCCGCTCGGCGCGTTTTTGAGCGAGACCAGCTTCCGGCGCATGCCGGCGGACCTGCGGGAGCCGTTCCTGGCCGCGGCCGCCGCGGCGGCGGTGCAGACGCGCGCACGGGGGCTGGCGGCGGAGCAGGAGGCGCTGGCGCTGCTGCGCACGAAGGGGGTCACGATCGGCAATTGCGACCGTCCCGCATTCGAGAAGCGGGCGGCGCCGCTGACCGAGAATTTCATGCGCGCGCACCCCGCCGCGAAGCCGATCATCGAACAGATCCGCGCGACCAGCGTGTGACAGTTGGGGGCGTGACCGCAGGGGACGTGACGGCGGGGCGCGCGCGCAACCTGCCGCTGCGCGTGCTGCTGTGGGTGGTGGACGCGCTGGCCGCCGCGATGCTGGCGGCCGACCTCGCCGTCGTCGCTTCCTCCGTGATCGCGCGCTTCGTGTTCGATGCGCCGCTCGACTGGGCCGACGACGTGGCGCGCGGGCTGCTGGTGGCGCTGAGCTTCTTCGGCGCCGCCGGGGCGATGGCGCGCGACGAAAGTCTCGGCGTGCGCTTCTTCGTCGATCGCCTGCCCGCCGCATTGCGCCGCGCGGTGGATGCGCTGGTCGCGGTGCTGGTCGCGGTCATCGCCGGCACGATCGCGGTGCACGCGATCGGCATGGGCCTGCTCACGGTCGGGCAGACCACCGGCTCCGGCCTGCCGCTGGAATGGACTTTTTATCCGATGGGCGGCGGCGCCGCCTGCATGGCGGTGTTCGCGCTCGCTCACGTGTTCCGCCTACCGTTGCGCGACGTGGCGCTCGCCGTGGCCGTGCTCGCCGCCCTGGCGGGTGGGGCGTGGCTGCTGGGCGAGCATGCGCCGTCCACCGGCGCGCTGATGTTCTGGAGCTTTGCGCTGGCGCTGGCGGGCGGCATGCCGATCGGCTTCGCGCTCGCGCTCTCGGCGCTGATGTTCGTCTGGAACGACGGCAGCCTGCCGGGCGCGATCTTCGCGCAGCAGATGGCGCGTGGCATCGACAATTTCGTGCTGCTCGCCATTCCGTTCTTCCTGCTGACCGGCGCGCTCATGGAAGCGAGCGGCATTTCGGTGCGGCTGATCGCGCTGCTCGAACGCCTGGTCGGGCGGCTGCGCGGCGGGCTGAACGTGGTGATGGTGCTGAGCATGGTCGTCTTTTCGGGCATGTCCGGCTCGAAGATGGCGGACGTGGCGGCGGTGGGTTCGGTCCTGATCCCGGCCGCGCGGCGCGACGGGCAGAACCCGGGGCGGGCGGTGGCGCTGCTCGCGGCCTCGGCGGTGATGGCGGAAACCATCCCGCCCTGCATCAACCTGATCCTGCTCGGCTTCGTCGCCAATCTCTCGATCGGCGGGCTGTTCATGGCCGGACTGGTGCCGGCGGCGCTGATGGCGGCGGCACTGGTGCTGGTCGCGATCCTGTTCGGCGCGCCCCGCGCCGCTACGCCGCCGCCGCGCGCCACGGCGCGGGTGTGGAGCGGTGCGGCGCTCGGCCTCGGCCTGATCGCGATGATCTTCGGCGGCTTTCGCACCGGCTTCGCGACCGCGACCGAGATCTCCGCCTTCGCCGTGATCTATGCGCTGGTGGTGGGCGCGGGCGTGCTGCGCGAGTTGACGCCGCGCGCGGCGGTGCAGAGTTTCGTGCACGCGGCGTCGCGCTCCGGCCTCGTGCTGTTCATCGTCGCCGCGGCGCAGGCGGTGGCCTTCGTGCTCACCCTGCAGCAGGTGCCGCATGCGCTGGGCGCGGAGATGGTGGCGCTGTCGCAGCACCATGGCGCCTGGGTGTTCATGCTGGCCTCGATCGCGATCCTGATCGTGATGGGATCGGTGCTGGAGGGCGCAGCCGCGCTGATCATCTTCGCCCCGCTGCTGCTGCCGGTGGCGAGCGCGCTCGGCATCGCGCCGCTGCACTACGGCGTGGTGCTGGTGATCGCGATGGGGATCGGGCTGTTCGCCCCGCCGCTGGGGCTGGGCCTCTACGGGGCCTGCCTGATCGGCGGCGTGCCGATCGAGGCGACGGTGCGGCCGATGCTGCTTTATCTCGGCCTGCTGGTGCTCTGCCTGCTGGCGATCGCGTTCCTGCCGGCGCTGACGATGCTGTTGCCGCGCGCCGTCGGCTACGCGTGAGCCGCGCGCGAGCTACGCCATCGTCTCCACCAGCCGCCGATAGCGCTCCACGCTGAGTTCCAGGTGCGCGCGCGAGGCGCGCCGCGCGGCGTCGGTGCTCGCGTCGCGGATCGCGGCGTAGATGTTGCGGTGCTCGATCTGGATCTGGCCCAGATACACGCGCCGCTGCGCCGCATCATCCATGCCCAGGCGCAGGGTCTGGCGCGGGATGATGACGGTGCCGAGGAAGTGCATGAAGCGCTCGAAATACGGGTTGCCGGTCGCCGCCGCGATGGCGAGGTGGAAGGCGAAATCCTCCTCCACCGCCACGTCGCCCGCGCGGATCGCATCGTCGATCACGTCGAGGCAGCGGCCCATTTCGGCGAGCGCGCGGGCGTTGCGGTTCTCGGCGGCGAGGCCGGCCGCTTCCACCTCGACCGCGAGGCGCAGCTGCATCACCTGCAGCACCTCCGTGAACGAGCGCAGCTCCTCCGAGACGATGCGGAACGGGCGGCTCCCCGCGCCCTCCGCCACGAACGCACCGGCGCCCTGGCGGGTCACGACCAGGCCCTCGGCGCGCAGCGCCGCGATCGCCTCGCGCACGACGGTGCGGCTGACCTGAAAGCGCGCGACCATCTCCTGCTCGGTCGGCAGCCGCGCGCCGGGCCGGAACTTCCGGCCCCGGATCTCCGAACTCAGGATGTCGATGAGCTGGCCGGTCCGGTTCGGAAGTGCCGGCAGGAACGAAGGCGTAGGGCGGTTGCGCGCCATCGATCGGACCTGGGTGCCGTTATGTTTGCATGGGAAGTACGGCCAGAACCGCCACTTGCATGCTTGTCGGATGAATCATTATACCGGCGCGAAGTCAAGGGGCGAGGCGGGTTGCGGGGAGCTGATGGCGGATTATTGCAAATTGTTTGATCTCGCCGGCAAGACCGCGCTGGTGCTCGGCGCCGCCTCCGGCATCGGCCGCGCCGCGGCGGAGGCGCTGGCGGCGCTTGGCGCCGACGTGATCTGCGCCGACCGCGACGGCGACGGCGCCGCAGCCACGGCGGCCGCGATCGGCGCCGCCGCCGGACCCTGCTGCGATGCCGCCGACGGGGAGAGCATCCGCCGCCTCGCCAACTCGGTGCGCGCCAACTATCGCCGCCTGGACGTGGCTTTCACCACACCGGGCCTGAATATCCGAAAGCGAATTCTTGACTATACCGACGCGGATTTCGACCGTGTGAGCGACCTCAATTTTCGCGGCACGTTTCTCTTTCTGCGCGAGTTCGGGCGGATCATGGTCGAGCAGGAGGGCGGCAGCCTGATCGTCTGCTCCTCCGTCCGTGCCGTCACGATCGAGCCGGGGCTCGCCGTCTACGGCGCGACCAAGGCGGCGATCGGGCTGCTGGTGAAGGGGTTCGCCGCGGAGGTCGGGCCGGTCGGCGTGCGCGTGAACGCGATCGCCCCGAGCATCGTCGAAACCGCACTCACCGCGCCGATCGTCGCGCGGCGCGACATCCACGCCAAATACGCGGCGCATACGGTGTTCAACCGCTGGGGCCGGGCATCGGAGGTCGCCGGCGCCGTCGCCTTTCTCGCCTCCGACGCATCGAGCTACGTCACCGGCACCACGCTCGTCGTCGATGGCGGCTGGACGGCGATCGACGGGCCACCGACCGGGCTGACCGACGCCGTGCGATGATGGAGATGTCTGACAAGTAAGATGGACTCGGCGCGAGCCCGCGCCTATACTGTTGCGATCAATGGGAGGAAGCGACATGGCCGGAATCGGTCGGCGCGACGTGCTGAAAACGGCCGGCGCCGCGGTGGGGGCAGGTCTGTTGCCGGCGGGCCTCGCGCGAGCGGAACCGACATGGAACGGTGCGCCGGAGTCGGGCGCGAGCCTGCGCGTGCTGCGCTGGAAGCAGTTCATCCAGCCCGAATACGAGGCGTTCATGGAAAACGTGCGCGCCTTCAGCAAGGCGACCGGCGTGAAGGTGCGCGTGGACGCCGAGAGCTGGGAAGACATCCGTCCGAAGGCGGCGGTTGCCGCCAATGTCGGCGCCGGGCCGGACATCATCATCGGCACGCTCGACGATCCGTTCAAGTTTGCCGACAAGCTCGTGGATCTGACCGACGTCGCGGACTATCTCGGCGCGAAATACGGCGGCTGGTACAAGACCGCGGAGGCCTATGGCCGCAAGGGCGACCGCTGGATCGCGCTGCCGCAGGGCGCCGCAGGCGGCACGGTGAACTATCGCACCAGCATGCTGAAGCAGGCGGGGTTCGAGGAGTTCCCGAAGGACCTTCCGGGATTCCTGAAAGTTTGCCAGAAGTTCAAGGAACTCGGCAAGCCGCCGGGCTTCGCCCTGGGCCACGCGACCGGCGACGCCAACGGCTGGACGCAGTGGTGCCTGTGGGCACATGGCGGGAAAGTGGTCGATGAGCACGACAACGTCGTGCTGGATTCGCCGGAGACGCGCGCCGCGCTGGAATACGCGAAGCAGCTCTACGCGACCTTCATCGAGGGCGTGCTGTCCTGGCTCGATCCCAGCAACAACAAGGCGTTTCTCGCCGAGCAGATCGGGCTGACGCTGAACGGAATCTCGATCTACACGGTGGCGAAGAACTCGCCGGACCCGACGGTGCGCGCGATTGCCGCAGACATGAACCACGCCAACCTGCCGATCGGGCCGGTGGGGTTCCATACCGAGGACCAGCTCGTCCTCAACGCCTATGTCTACCACTACACGAAGTATCCCAAGGCGGCGAAGGAGTTCCTGCGCTTCATGTGGGAGAAGCCGCAGGTGGACCTATGGGAGATGCGGTCGAACGGCTATGTGACGGCGCCGCTGCCGGGGCTCAACGACAACCCGGTGTGGACCGCCGATCCGAAGGTCACGCCGTTCCGCGACGTGCTGCAATACGCGCTGCCGAACGGCTACGCCGGCTCGCTCGGCGCCGCCTCGGCCGCGGTGATGGGCGATTTCGTGGTCGTCGACATGTTCGCCGAGGCCTGCACCGGCCGTCAGAGCGTGGCGGAAGCGGCGAAGCGTGCGGCGGAGCGCGCCAAGCGCTTCTACGCCTGATCCTCCGCTCGTGACCCCGCCGCAGGCCACCATCGCGGCGCCGGCGCGGATGTCGCCCGGCGACCGCCGGCGCCGGCGCGCGGCGTTGATCATGCAGGACCGCAACGTGCTCGGCCCGCTGTTCCTACTGCCGGCGGGCGCGCTGCTGATCCTGCTGCTCGCCTATCCGCTGGCGCTCGGCATCTGGCTCGGCTTCACCGACCGGACGGTCGGCACGCCCGGGCATGTCGTCTGGTTCGAGAACTACGTCTCGCTGTTCAGCGACGCCGTCTTCCGCCTCGTCGTCTTCAACACGCTGTTCTATACAGTCGTTGCGAGCGCGATCAAGTTCCCGGTGGGACTGTATCTGGCGATCCTGCTCAACCGCCGCATCCGCTTCGCCTCCGTCCTCCGCGCGGTCGTGCTGCTGCCCTTCGTGGTGCCGACGGTGCTTTCCGCGGTCGCGTTCTGGTGGATCTACGACAGCCAGTTCTCGATCATCTCCTGGGGGCTGGTGAAGCTCGGCCTGATCGACCACTACATCGACTTTCTGGGCGATCCGTGGAACGCGCGCTGGTCGGTGATCGCGGCGAATGTCTGGCGCGGGGTGCCGTTCGTGGCGATCACGCTGCTCGCCGGGCTGCAGACCATCTCGCCCTCGCTCTACGAGGCGGCGATGCTCGACGGGGCGACGCCGATGCAGCGGTTCCGCCACATCACGCTGCCGCTGCTCACGCCGATCATCGGCGTGGTGATGACGTTCTCCGTGCTGATGACGTTCGCCGACTTCCAGCTCATCTATTCGATCACGCGCGGCGGCCCGATCAATGCCACGCACCTGATGGCGACGCTGTCCTTCGAGCGGGCGATCACCGGCGGCAATCTCGGCGAGGGTGCGGCGATCGCCAACCTGATGATGCCGTTCCTGCTGGGTGCGATCATGTTCAGCTATTTCGGCCTGCAGCGGCGCGGCCGCGGGGCGGGGTGAGGGGCGATGGCACGGCGCGCGGCCGAGGGCGCCGACTATCTCGACACCACCGCGCGGCGGGCGCTGACACTCTACCTGCCGCTCGGCGCGATCATGATCTTCCTGCTGTTCCCGTTCTACTGGATGGCGACGACGGCGCTTAAGCCGGATGCCGAGCTGTACGACTACAAGCGGTTCAATCCGCTGTGGATCGCGCATCCCACGCTGGAGCACATCAGGAGCCTGTTCACCGACACCGATTTTCCGACCTGGTGGACGAACACGATGCTGGTGACGGTGGGGTCGACCTTCATTTCGCTGGCACTGAGCGTCGCCGCGGCCTATGCGGTGGAGCGGCTGCGGTTTCGCGGCTCCAGCTATCTGGGGCTCGCGATCTTCCTCGCCTACCTCGTGCCGCCGAGCATCCTGTTCATCCCGCTGGCGACGATCGTCTTCCAGTTCGGCCTGTTCGACAGCGACTGGGCGCTGGTGCTGACCTACCCGACCTTCCTGGTCCCGTTCTGCACCTGGCTGCTGATGGGCTATTTCCGCACCATCCCCTACGAGCTGGAGGAATGCGCCCTGATCGACGGCGCCTCGCGGCTGCAGATCGTGTGGCGCATCACCCTGCCGCTTGCGGTGCCGGGCCTGATCTCGGCCGGCATCTTCGCCTTCACCTTGTCATGGAACGAATTCATCTACGCCCTGACGTTCATTTCTTCGTCGGAGAACAAGACGGTGCCGGTGGGTGCGATCACCGAGCTGGTCAACGGTGACGTCTATCACTGGGGCGGACTGATGGCCGCGGCGCTGCTGGGCTCGATCCCGGTCGTGGTTCTCTATTCGTTCTTCGTCGAGTACTACGTCTCCAGCCTGACCGGCGCGGTGAAGGAGTAGCCGCGCCTCCTGCCGACCACTCCCGTGTTTGTCGGGTGAATTTCCCGGTTCGGAGTCAGGCACTTTCCCACGGGCCGAGGCCGGGATTCCCCCGCTGTCCGCGCGATGGATCGTGCCGGGGCTGGCTTGACTCGGTTACCATCCGGTCAGATTATATTATCTCTGAAGCGGCCATCGCGGCCGCTCGTGGGGAGGACTGCATGGCGAAGTATGCGTCACAAATTGCGCGGCTCAGCGCGGTTGCGGCTGCGGCGGCGCTGGCTGTTGCGGCGTCGGCGACAGGAGCGGGCGCGCAGCAACTGAAGCACTACAACTCGGCCGGCAAGGATTTCTGGATGCATCCGCCGCCGGACTGGTTCCTCGGCGACGAGTCCGCCGGCCAGCGCGGCCTGGCACCGCCCTCCGGCCCGGCGACGCCGACGCCGCTTGCCGAGCTGAACGAGAACCTCAAGCACATCACGCTGCCGCCCGGGTTCTCGATCAAGGTCTATGCGAGCGGCCTGCCCGAGGCGCGGCAGATGGCGTGGGGCAACAAGGGCACGCTGTTCGTCGGCTCTTTCGGCGCGACCAATGTCTATGCCGTCACCGACGGCGGCAAGACGGTCAAGACGATCATCAAGGGGCTGAACATGCCCACCGGGGTCGCGTTCCGCGACAACGCCCTCTATGTCGTCGCGATCGACAAGATCCTGAAATACGAGAACCCGGAAGCCAGCCTCGACCACATGCCGGCGCCGAAGGTCGTCTATGACGACATGCCGCCGTATGTGGCGCATGGCTGGAAGTACCTGGTGTTCGATGCGGTACGGGAAGGTCTACGTCCCGTTCGGCCCTCCGTTCAACGTCGGCAACCCGCCGAGCAGCGTCTCGCAGATCCGCCGCGTCGACCTGAACACCGGTTCGGCTGAGATCGAGGCGCTCGGCGTGCGCAACAGCGTCGGCGGTGACATCGACCCGCGTTCGAACCAGGTCCTGGTTCACCGAGAACGCGCGCGACTGGATCAGCGACGACGCGCCGAGCGACAAGCTGAACCACATCACGCGCCTCGGCGAGCACTTCGGCTATCCGTACTGCCACCAGGGCGACCTGCCGGATCCGGTGTTCGCACAGGGGCATAGCTGCGCGGAGTTCACGCCGCCGGTGCTCAATCTCGGCCCGCACGTGGCGCCGCTCGGCATGAAGTTCTACACGGGCAGCCAGTTCCCGGCCGAGTACAAGGACAACATCTTCATCGCCGAACACGGCTCGTGGAACCGGCACCACTACATCGGCGGGCGGATCGAGCGGGTGATCGTGGATCCGGACGGCAAGGACGCGCATCAGGAGGTGTTCGCGTCGGGCTGGATCAAGGGTGACCACGACTACTACGGGCGTCCGGACGACATCCTGATCGCCCCGGATGGCTCGATCCTGGTTGCCGACGACTGGGCTGGCGCGATCTATCAGATCAGCTACTCCAAGTGACGGCTGACTGACGGCACTCCGCCCCGCCCGTGGTCGGCACACCCGGGCGGGGCGGATGCATTTTGAGGATACTTCATGCGGTTTTCGTACGTTCTTGCTTTCTCCCTCGCACTGACGACCGGCGCCACCGCGGTTCGCGCGGCGGACGCCGTCGCGAAGCCCGAAAATGCCGAGGTCTGTCTCGCCTGCCACGGCGCGGACGGTGTCTCGCAGACGCCCGGCACGCCCTCGCTGGTCGGGCAGCCCGACCGTTTCATCCAATGGGAGCTCGTCTTCTTCCGCAGCGGCCGGCGGCACGACCCGATCATGGAGCCGATCGCCTCCACGCTGAGCGACGCGGACGTTCGCGCGCTGGGTGCCTACATCGCGTCCCTGCCGATCCCCAACGTGCCGGTGCCGCCGGATAGCGCGCCCGATGAGACCGCGGGCGGCGCCGCGCTGGTGCGGCAGGGGAACTGCGCCGCCTGCCACGGCGAAAAGTTCGAGGGGCTGCAGGCGGCGCCACGGCTCGCCGGGCAGCGCGAGGAATACCTCGTCAAGTCGCTGAAGGATTTCCGCTCCAGCGGGCGGCCGAGCATGGGGCTCGCCGCGATGAACGAGGTTGCGGCGCACATGAGCGACGAGAACATCGAGGCCGTCGCCCACTACCTGTCGCGGCAGCGTTAGCCCGCGCTCAAGGCCCGCGCCCTGGGCTTGCGCGCCGCCGCCATTCGCGGCAGCGATGCGGGATGAGCGATCCGGACCCGGCGATGGCGGGGGGCGGCATTGTCCGCCCGATCGGCTTCCTGTCGACGCCGTTCAAGACGCGCGCGGCGTGTCCTCGCAATACCCGCGCGCTCGACCCCGCGCCGCGCTGCGAGGCGGTCGTCTTCGACGCGTTCGTGCCCGGGCTGAGGGCGCTGGACGGGTTCTCGCACCTGATCCTGCTCTACTGGCTGCATGAGGCCGGCGCCGCCGACGCTGGTGTTCACGCCGCCGTTCGACGACACGCCGCGCGGCGTGTTCGCCACCCGTGCGCCCACGCGCCCGAACCCGATCGGGCTTGCGGTGGTCGCGTTCGACGGATTTGCGGCACCGAACCGCCTGGCCGTGCGCTATCTCGACTGCCTCGACGGCACGCCGCTGCTCGACATCAAGCCCTATCTGCGCACCACGGATGCCGAGCCGGCGGCGACGCTCGGCTGGCTCACGCCCCACGCGGGCCCGCGGTTAGGCCCGCGACAGCGCCGCCAGGGCCCGCCCGACCGCGGCGATCGGTCGCGTTGCGCGCCGCGAAGGTGGCCGTGGTCTCGGTGAGATAGACGCAGGCGATCAGCGGCGCGCGGCCGGGCGGCCAGAGCACGGCGACGTCGTTCGTCGTGCCCCGTTCGCCGCCGCCGGTCTTGTCGCCCACGCGCCAGTCGCCGGGCACGCCGGCGCGCAGCTTCGCCCCGCCGGTCTGGCACGCCAGCAGCCAGCCCTGCAGGCGGCCGCGCGAGGCGGGCGACAGCCGGTCCCCGAGCGCGAGCGAGCGCAGGTTCGCCGCCATGGCGTCGGGCGCCGTCGTGTCGCGGGGATCGCCCGGCGTCGCCTCGTTCAGGTCGGTCTCAATGCGATCGAGCCGCGTCACCGGATCACCGATCGCCCGGGCGTACGCGGTGACGCCGGCAGGGCCGCCGATGCTTCGCAGAATGAGGTTGCCGGCGGTGTTGTCGCTCTGGGTCATTGCGGCGGCGCAGAGTTCGGCGAGCGTCATCCCGTCGCCGCCGGCGCGGTCCTGCGTGACCGGCGAATAGGTCACGACCTCCGCGCGCGTGAAGCGAATGCGGCGGCCGAGATCCTCATGCCCCGCATCGACGCGCGCGAGCAGCGCCGCGCAGGCCAGGACCTTGAACGTGCTGCACAGCGGGAAGCGTTCGCCGGCGCGATGCCCGAATCGCCGGCCGGTGCCGGTGTCCTCGATCGCAACGCCCAGCCTGCCGCCGCTGCCGTGCTCGATCGCGGCGAGCACCGGGGCGAGCACGTCTTCGGCCGCGCGGACGCTTCGCGGCGCGGCGGCGAGCGCGCTGACCAGCGCGCCGCCCGCGCATATCGCGACATCGCGTCGCCGGAGAACCTTTGGCACGGCACACCTCGATGACGAGTGGACGCTCATCCGCCGGCGGGCGGCTCGCCGCCCCGCGCGGCCAGCAGCGCCGCCTCGACCTCGGCCGTGGGCGCGGGCAGTTCGCCGCGGCGGAGCAGGTGCTGCAGCTTGCTGAGCTGGTCGTAATAGGCGCGGCACATCGCGCAGGCGCGCAGGTGCCGCCATGCGCCGAAGCGTGCCCGCCAGCCCAGCGCGCCCTCCATGTAGTCGGTCGCCAACTCGCTCATTTCACGGCAACTTGGCATCGTGGTTCCCTCGGTGGCGCGGCTTCCCCGGGGAAGACTCACCGGCGCGCTTCGCGTTACAAGCCTGTTTCCTGCAACCCGGGCCGGTCCCGGATCCGATGTGCGCCGCCGTCGTCAGCGAATTCGACCGCCCGGAATTCCTCGCCCGGCTGCGCGCGGGTGACGGCGAGGCGTATCGGCGGCTGATCCGGCGCTTTCATGGTGCGCTGGTGGGCACCGCCGCCGCCATCATCGGCAGCCGCGCGCAGGCCGAGGAGGTGGTGCAGGACGCCTGGCTCGCGGTGTTCTCCGGCATCGCGCGATTCGAGGGCCGGTCGTCGCTGTCGAGCTGGGTGTTCGCGATCGTGCTCAACCGCGCCCGCACCCGCGCGACGCCGGGAGGGGCGGCTGGTCGCGCTGCCGAGCCTGGAGGGCGGCGAGGGGACGGAGCGGGCGGTGCCGCTGGAGCGCTTCCAGCCCGACGGGCACTGGACCGAGCCGCCGAGGCTCTGGGACGAGCTCGACCCGGAACGCATCGTCGCCGGCCGGCAGATCTGGGAGCATGTGCAGGCGGCGATCGAGCGCCTGCCCGCCGGCCAGAAGGCGGTGCTGATCCTGCGCGACATGGAGGGGCAGAGCGCGGAGGACGCCTGCGACCTGCTGAAGATCTCGGCGGAGAACCAGCGCGTGCTGCTGCACCGCGCGCGCGGGCGGGTGCGGCGCGCGGTTGAATTGCTGCTGGCGGACGAGGCGCCGCAGCCCGTGGCCGCTTCGCGGCGCGCCATCGCCGGGACGCGGTGGCGGCGTGCTGCGGCGGGTGCTGGCGCTGTTCCGGCCCTGGCTCGGCGCGCCGGCATGACCCCGCGCCCGACCGTCATCGACTGCGACCCCGGCACCGACGACGCGATCGCCCTGTTCCTCGCGCTCGCCGCGCCGGAGCTGGATGTGCGGCTGGTGAGCGTGGTCGGCGGCAATGTCGGGCTCGACCGCACGCTGCGCAACGCCCGCGCGCTGGTCGGGCTGGCAGGCCGCGCCGTGCCGGTCGTCGCGGGGGCGGACCGGCCGCTGCTCGGGCGCTTCGTCGCGGCTGCCCATGTGCACGGCGACGACGGCCTGGGCGGGCTGGCGCTGCCCGAGGGGCCGGCGGCGGCGCCCGGAATTGCCGCCGATGCGATCCGTGCCCTGCTGCGCGCCGCGCCGCCGCGCGCGGTCACGCTGATCGGCCTCGGCCCCGCCACCAATCTCGGCCTCGCGCTTGCGACCGAGCCGGCGCTCGCGGACCGGGTCGCGGAGGTCGTGCTGATGACCGGCGCGCAGGGCGAGGGCAACGTGACGCCGGCGGCCGAGTTCAATGCCTACAACGACCCGGAGGCGCTTGCGGTCGTGCTCGGCTGCGGCGCGCAGGTGACGCTGGCGACGCTGGAGGTGACGCACCAGGCGCTCTGCCGGGCGGAGGAGATCGCCGCGCTCCGCGCCGCGGGCGACGGGGCGTGCCTGCGCGCGGCGGCCGCGATCTGGGAGCGCGCGCCGCCTTCGTCCCGCTCCGGCGGCCGGGGGATGGCGCAGCACGACGCCTGCGCGGTCGCCTGGGCAGTGGCCCCGGATTTGTTCAAGTCGGTTGAGGTATTGGCCGAGGTCGATTGCGGCCCTGGGCCGGGCCGCGGCCGGACCGTGCTCGCGCAGTGGGCGCGCGGCGGGCGGGCGACGAATGCGCGCATGCTGACCGAACTCGATGCGCGCCGGCTTTTTCACGCTGCTGAACGCGCGGCTGGCGGCGTTGCCGTAGGTGCCGGGCGGGCGCAATCTGCCCGCCGGGAGGTCGCGACATGAGCGCCACGGGACCGCAGCCCTCGGGCAACGCGGTCGATTTCTTCCTCGACCGGCATCTGCGTGAAGGCCGCGCGGCGGCGGCGGCGTTCCACGATGCCGCCGGCACGCTTTCCTACGCGGCGCTGCATGCGGCGAGCGAACGCTTCGCCGCGGCGCTCGCCGCCGCCGGCATCGGGCGCGAGCGGCGCGCCGTTCTCCTGCTGCTGGACACACGCGCGTTTCCGATCGCGTTCTGGGGCTGCCTGCGCGCGGGCGTCGTTCCGGTGCCGGTGAACACGCTGCTGCCGCCGGAGCTGGTCGGCTACATCCTCGCCGACAGCCGCGCGGAAATCGCGATCGTGAGCGCGCCCTTGTTCGCGTCGCTCGCCCCGACGCTGCATGCCGCGCCGACGCTGCGGCACGTCGTCGTTGCCGGCGAAGCGCCCGCGCATGACGGCCGCGCGACGCCGCTCGCCGAATTTCTCGCCGCCGGTGCGAGCGAGGTCGCGACCGTCGCCGCGTCGGACGACGAGGTCGCGTGCTGGTTCTACTCCTCCGGCTCGACCGGCACGCCGAAGGGCGTGCGGCATGTGCACGCCAGCCTGCGCGCGACGGCGGACACGTATGGCGCGCAGGTGCTGGGCATCCGCGCCGACGATGTCGTGTTCTCCGCCGCCAAGCTGTTCTTCGCCTACGGCCTCGGCAACAGCATGACGTTTCCGATGTCGGTCGGCGCGAGCACGGTGCTGCTCGCCGAGCGCCCGACACCGGCCGCCGTGCTGCAGACGATGCAGCAGTTCCGGCCGACCCTGTTCGCGGGCGTGCCGACGCTGTACGCGGCGCTGCTCGCGCAGCCCGCGCTCGGCCGCGGCGCCGGCTCCGACCGGCTGCGCCGCTGCATCTCGGCGGGCGAGGCGCTGCCCGAACAGGTCGGGCTGCGCTGGCGCGAGCGGGTGGGCGTGGACATCCTCGATGGCATCGGCTCGACCGAGATGCTGCACATCTTCCTCTCCAACCGGCCGGACGACGTGAAATACGGCAGCACCGGCCGCGCGGTGCCCGGCTACGACCTGCGCGTGGTGGATGCGGAGGGGCACGAAGTTGCCGACGGCACGCCGGGCGAACTGATCGTGCGCGGCGCGAGCGCCGCCGACGGCTACTGGAACCAGCGCGCGAAGAGCCGGACGACGTTCCGCGGCGAGTGGACGCACACGGGCGACGTGTTCATCCGCGATGCGGACGGCACCTATCGCTACTGCGGCCGCAACGACGACATGATGAAGGTCGGCGGCATCTGGGTTTCGCCGTTCGAGGTGGAGGAGGCGCTGATCGCGCATCCCGCGGTGCTGGAAGCGGCGGTGGTCGGGCAGGCGGACGAGGCGGGGCTGGTGAAGCCGCGCGCCTTCGTCGTGCTGCAACCCGACACGGCGGCGGACGAGGACCTCGCCGAACGCCTCAAGGCGCATGTGAAGGAAAGGACGGGCGTGTGGAAATACCCGCGCTGGATCGAGTTCGTCGACAGCCTGCCGAAGACCGCGACCGGCAAGATCCAGCGCTACCGCCTGCGGCGCCGTGACGGAGGCCGCGGCGCGCGGCGCATCACCGTCGGCGGACGATCGTTGGAGACTGCGTGGTGGGGGCCGGCGCCCGATGCGGCGCCGACGCTCGTGCTGCTGCATGAGGGGCTGGGCTCGGTCGCGCTGTGGCGCGGCTTTCCCGCCGCGCTCGCGGCGACAACGGGCTGCGGCGTGTTCGCCTGGTCGCGCGCGGGCTATGGCAGCTCCGATGCCGTGCCGCCGCCGCGCCCGGTGCGCTACATGCACGACGAGGCGGCGCTGCTCGGCGCGGTGCTGGATGCCGCCGGCATCGGCGCCTGCGTGCTCGTGGGACACTCGGACGGCGCCTCGATCGCGGCACTCTACGCCGGCAGCGTGCGCGACGCGCGGGTGCGCGGCCTCGCGCTGCTGGCGCCGCATTTCTTCGTCGAGGATGTGACGATCGCCGGCATCGAGGACGCGCGCGAGCGTTACCGCGGCAGCGATCTGCGCGGGCGGCTCGCGCGCTATCATGCCGACGTGGACGCGACTTTCTGGGGCTGGAACGGCGTCTGGCTCAATCCCGAGTTCCGCGCCTGGAACATCGAGGCGCAGGCGGCCGGCATCGCCGTGCCGGTGCTGATCGTGCAGGGGCTCGCCGATCCGTACGGCACGCGCGCGCAGGTGGACGCGGCGGCGCGGTTGCTCGGGGCGAACCTGGAATCGGTGCTGCTGGAGGGCGTGGGCCACGCCCCGCACCTGGAAGCGGCGGGGCCGACGCTCGACGCCGTGGCTGGGTTCGCCCGGCGCGTGCTGCGCGACTGAAAGGGGATGGTTGTGACGCATATCGACTTCCAGACCGATCCGTCGCGCTACCGCCACTGGCGCCTGGCGTTCGACGGCCCGATCGCGACGCTGTTCATGGACGTCGATCCGGCCGGCGGCATGTTCGAAGGCTATGAGCTGAAGCTGAACTCCTACGATCTCGGCGTCGATATCGAGCTGGCGGACGCGGTGCAGCGGCTGCGCTTCGAGCATCCGGACGTGCGCTGCGTGGTTCTGCGCTCCGGCAAGGCGAACGTGTTCTGCGCCGGCGCGAATATCCGCATGCTGGGCCGCGCCTCGCACGCGACCAAGGTGAACTTCTGCAAGTTCACCAACGAGACCCGCTGCGCGATCGAGGATGCTGCGGCGGCGGGCGGCCAGCACTATCTCGCCGCGATCGCCGGCACCTGCGCGGGCGGCGGCTATGAGCTGGCCATGACCGCCGAGCACATCATGCTGATCGACGATCGGCGCAGTGCCGTGGCGTTGCCGGAAATGCCGCTGCTCGCCGTGCTGCCAGGCACCGGCGGGCTGACGCGGCTGACCGACAAGCGCGGCGTGCGGCGCGACCTGGCGGACGTGTTCTGCTCGCTGGAGGAGGGCGTGCGCGGACAGCGCGCAGTGGCGTGGCGGCTGGTGGACGAGGCGGTGCCGCCGTCGCGGTGGGAGGCGGCGGTGGCCGCGCGGGCGCAGGCGCTGGCGGCGACATCGGACCGGCCTGCCGATGCGCGCGGCATCGCGCTGACGCCGCTGGAACGCCGTTTCACGCCGGACGGGATCACCTATCCGCATCTGCGCGTCGCATACGACCGCGCCGGCCGGCGCGTGACGCTCACCATCGCGGGACCGACGACGCTTCCCGAGGATCTCGCCGGCATTCATGCGGCGGGTGCCGCGTTCTGGCCGCTGGCGCTGGCGCGCGCGCTGGATGACGCGATCCTGCATCTGCGCCTGAACGAGCCCACGCTCGGCATTCTCGCCTTCCGCAGCGAGGGCGACGCGGCCGGCGTGCTCGCGGCGGACGCGCTGCTGGAGGCGCACGCGCAGGACTGGCTGGTGCGCGAAATCCGCCTCTATCTGCGTCGCGTGTTCAAGCGCGTCGACATGACCGCGCGCAGCCTGATCACGCTGATCGAGGCCGGAAGCTGCTTCGCCGGCACGCTGGCCGAACTCGTGTTCGCCGCCGACCGGGCGGTGATGTTTGCCGATGCGGCGGGGCCGCGCCTGCAACTGGGGCGGATGAACTTCGGCGCCTACGCGATGGCGAACGGGCTCACGCGCCTGCAGACGCGCTTCGTGGGCGAACCCGCGAGCGTGGCGCTGGCGGAGGCCGCGATCGGGCGCGCGCTGACGGCGGAGGACGCGGCGGAACTGGGCCTCATCACCGCCCTTCATGATTCGGTGGACTGGGACGGCGAGCTGCGCATGCTGTTCGAGGAGCGGGCGAGTTTTTCCGCCGATGCGCTGACCGCGATGGAGGCCAATCTGCGCTTCGCCGGGCCGGAGACGATGGAGACGCGAATCTTCGGGCGCCTGACCGCGTGGCAGAACTGGGTGTTCCAGCGGCCCAACGCGACCGGCGAGGCAGGCGCCCTGCGCCGCTACGGCAGCGGCGTACGGCCGGAATACGACCCCGCGCGGGTTTGAGGAGGAACGGCGATGCCAGACGGCACCAGCGTCGACTATGACGGGCTGATCCCGAACAATGTCGGCCTGAACGACAATTCCCGCGTGCGCAAGGCGCTGGAGACGTGGCACCCCGGCTATATCGACTGGTGGCGCGACATGGGACCGGAGGGGTTCCAGGAGGCGCTGGTCTATCTGCGCACCGCGGTCAGCGTCGATGCCACCGGCTGGGCGAAGTTCGGCTTCGTGCGCATGCCCGAATACAAATGGGGCATCCTGCTGGCACCGGCGGTGGAAGAGCGGCGCATCCCATTCGGCCGGCACAAGGGCGAGCCGGTCTGGCAGGAGGTGCCGGGCGAGTATCGTGCGATGCTGCGCCGGCTGCTGGTGATCCAGGGCGATACCGAACCCGCGAGCGTGGAGCAGCAGCGCCATCTCGGCGCCACCGCGCCCAGCCTCTATGACCTGCGCAACCTGTTTCAGGTGAACGTGGAGGAGGGCCGGCATCTGTGGGCGATGGTCTACCTCCTGCAAAAGTATTTCGGTGCGGACGGGCGGGAGGAGGCGGAGGAGCTGCTGCGCCGCCGCTCGGGCGATGCCAATTCGCCGCGCATGCTCGGCGCCTTCAACGAAGCCACGCCGGACTGGCTCAGCTTCTTCATGTTCACGACCTTCACCGACCGTGACGGCAAGATGCAGCTTGAGGCGCTGGCGCAGTCCGGCTTCGATCCGCTGAGCCGCACCTGCCGCTTCATGCTGACCGAGGAAGCGCACCACATGTTCGTGGGCAAGTCCGGCGTGGGGCGGATCATCGCCCGCACCTGCCAGGCGATGAAGGCGGCGGGACTGGAGGATGCGACCGACACCGAAGCGGTGCGCCGGCTGGGCGTGATCGACCTGGCGTTGATCCAGCGCAAGATCAACCTGCATTGCTCGCTGACGCTCGACCTGTTCGGCAGTGAGATCAGCACCAACGCGGCCAACGCATTCAACGCCAGCCTCAAGGGCCGCTTCCGCGAGGCGCGGCTGAGCGACGATCACGTGCTGCTGAACGACACGTATCCGGTGCTGCGCCTCGTGGACGGCGCGATCGCGCGGCAGGACGTGCCGGCGCTCTCGGCGCTGAACATGCGCCTGCGCGACGACTTCCTGGAGGATGTCGCGGCCGGTGTCGGGCGCTGGAACAACGTGATCGAGCGGTCCGGCATCGCCTACCGGCTGCACCTGCCGCATGTCGCGTTCAACCGCAAGATCGGCGAGTTCGCCGGTGCCCGCTTCGATCCCGTTGGTCAGACCCTTTCGGCGGACGAATGGGGTGCGCGCGAGGCGGCGTTCCTGCCCTCGACGGCGGATGGCGAATTCCTCGCATCGCTCATGCGGCCGGTGCAGGAGCCGGGGGCCTTCGCCGGCTGGATCGCGCCGCCGCGCATCGGCATCGACAACAAGCCCGGCGACTTCGAGTACGTCAAAATCCACGAGTGATGGGCTGACGAAGGGGGGAAACAATGAAAAACGTTTGGCGGCGCCGCGGCGCTGTTGGCCGCGTGTGCGATCGGTTGTGCCGTTGCCGGCGGCGCGCGGGCGGGTGAGACGCACACGGTCACGATCGGCGTGCTGAACGACATGTCGGGCGTATATGCCGACTTCCAGGGCATCGGCTCGGTCGTCTCGGCGCAGCTTGCGGCTGAGGATTTCGAGAGCGCGAACCCTGACTGGCGGGTGCGCGTGCTAAGCGGGGATCATCAGAACAAGCCGGATCTCGGGGCGGCGATCGCGCAGCGCTGGCTCGACGAGGACGGGGTGGACGCCATCGCCGACGTGCCGAACTCGGCCGTGGCGCTCGCGATTTCGACAATCGTGCGGAAGAAGAACAAGGCCCTGCTCGCCTCCGGCGCCGGCACGGCGGCGCTGACCGGCGCGCAGTGCTCGCCCAACACGGTGCACTGGACCTACGATACCTGGGAACTCGGCCACAGCATGGGGCATGCGGTCGTCGCAGCAGGCGGCCGGCAGTGGTTCTTCGTTACCGCCGACTACACCTTCGGAACGGCGTTGCAGCAGAGCACGACCGAGGCGGTGGAGGCGGCGGGCGGCACGGTGCTGGGATCGACCCGTCATCCGCTCGGTGCCTCGGACCTTTCCAGCTATCTCCTGCAAGCGCAGGCGAGCGGGGCCGATGTGCTGGGGCTCGCCGATGCAGGCGGTGACACCGACAATGCGATGAAGCAGGCGTCGGAGTTCGGACTGACCAAGACCATGCGCATCGCCGGGATCATCGCCAATATCGGCAACATCCGCGGGGTTGGTCTCGCCAATGCGCAGGGGATGCTGGTCGCAACGCCCTTCTATTGGGACATGAACGACGGCACGCGCGCCTTCGCGCGGCGCTACAGCGCGCGCCATCCGCGCCACCAGATGCCCAACGACATGCAGGCCGGCGTCTACGCGGTGACGCTGCATTACCTGAAGGCGGCGAAAGCGGTCGGCGGGGCGAGCGACGGGCGTGCGGTGGTCGATGCGATGAAGCAGATGCCGGCGGAAGACCCGCTGTTCGGCAGGACCGTGATCCGCGTCGACGGCCGCGCGCTGCACCCGATCTACCTCATGCAGACGAAGGCGCCGGCAGAGTCGCATGGCGAGTGGGATCTGCTGAAAGAGGTCGCGGTGGTGCCCGCAGACCAGGCATTCCGCAAGCTCGCCGACGGGCACTGCCCGTTCGTGACGCAATGAATGCGCCTTTGGGCTGCACACGCGGGCGTGTCTCAAGAAAGTTTGACCGGCCGTGAGCAAGCCAGCGCGACCCTATTTTTCTGGCTTCAAAATAACATTCATGATAATCAACGTCCGCACCTGCGTGTTCCGAAGCGCAATTATCAGGGGAGAACGTCATGGCAAGTTTGGGAAAGGCGCGCGTTGTCGTCGAGCCGACCGGCGCCGTGCGGGTTCATGTGAGTGCCGAAGTGCTCTACAATCTTGAGGCGACGCAGAAGCTGACCAAGGAAATTCTGGGGCGGCTCGGCTGCGGCACCTGCCATTCAGGCCGCCAGATCCTGTTCCAGCAAGATGCCGTGGAGTTCAGCGTCGGCGCTTAACGGGCGGCGCCTGACGGGCGGCGTGCCCGCATGGATACGCGCGGGCTCGGCGTGGGCGTCGTGTGGTGGCCTCCGCTCGACGCGCTGTGCCGGCCGAGCGAAGGGCTGATCGACGTTATCGAGGCGGAGCCTGAAGCCTTCTGGATCCCGATGCGATCGGGTGGCGGGTTTCGGTCGGTCCTGGGCGACGCACTGGCGCATCTGCCGCAGCCGAAGCTGCTGCACGGCGTCGGCGCGCCGGTGGGCGGAACCTGCCCGCCGCCGGACGGGCACGCGGCAGCGTTCGCGCGCGACGTCGCGGCGCTGCGGCCGCGCTTCGTCAGCGAGCATCTGAGTTTCAGGCTGTTTCGCGAACACCGCGACGCGCCGGCGGTCGCGGCCGGGTTCCTGCTGCCGCCGCTGCAATCCGCGCGCGGGATGCGGACGGCGGCGCGAAACATCCGCGAGCGCCGCGCCGCACTCGGCGGCATTCCGCTGGCGGCCGAAACGCCGGTCAGCTACCTGCCGCCGGCCCCTGGCGAATGGCCGGACGGCGCGTTCGTAGCGGCGGTGGCCGAGGCGGCCGACTGCGGCATCCTGCTCGACCTGCACAACGTGCTGTGCAACGCGCGCAACGGGCGGCAGAGCGTTGCCGCGTTCTGCGACGCGCTGCCGCGCGAGCGGGTGTGGGAGCTGCATCTGGCGGGCGGCGAGTGCCAATCCGGATTCCATCTCGACGCGCATGCCGGCCTGATCGACCCGGAACTGTGGGAGATCGCGGCGAGCCTTGTGCCGCGCCTGCCACGCCTGCAGGCGATCGTGTTCGAGATGATGCCGGAGCGCGTGGCGGATGTCGGGCTGACGGCGATCGGCAAACAGGTTGGGCGGATGCGCGATCTCTGGAACCTGCGCGGGCGCGATGCAGCAGCGGATGCAGGGCGCAGCGCGCCGGCGGGGGCGATGCCGCTCGCGCCGGAGACTTGGGAGACGTTGCTCGGCTGCGCCTGCAACGGGCGCGTGCTGCCGCCGCTGGATGCTGAGATGACGGCATGGTGGCGGGCGGCGGCGCCGTCCGTCGATCTGTATCGCACGCTCGTCGGCGAAGGGCGTGCGAGCGCGGTCAGTGCGGCGGCGCCGCGCACCGTGCGCCTGCTGCTCGGCCAAGGCGGCGAGGCGGCGACGCGCGGCATGCTCGCGGCGTTCTGGCATCAGTCACGCGCCGGGTTACACGGCGGGAGACGAGGCGCGGGCGCTGTTCCGGTTTCTCGCGGCGACATACCCGGCGCTGCCGGGGCTCGCCGAGGCGATGGCATCGGACGCCGCGGTGCTCGACGAAGTCGGCTGATCGCAATGCGCGTGCGCGTCAGATGCGGCCTGCTGCGCCGTCGATCTCGCAGGCGCGGCTGAGCGCCAGCCGCTCGCGCGCCGCCACCTGCGCCTGCGCGATCCGCATCGCCGCGATCAGGTCCGCAACGCTCACGCCATCGGCCTGCATCATCAGTCGGACGATCGGATCGTTCAGCATCGTCTCGAACGTGAGCGGGCGCACGGCGTCGTTGCACATCATCGCAGTCTCCTGTCCGGCACCGTGCAGCCAAGGCCGCGGGCGCTGTCCCCGCTGCTACCGCGTCGTTAATTGCGGGACAGATATATTGTGCAACGCTCCGAGAGGAAGCGCAGCGCAAATCACGATCGCGTGGCGTCAAGCACAGTTTCGGCGATGGCAAGAACGCCGCCGTCATCGCCACGCCGGCCGACGATCTGCAACCCGATCGGCAGGCCCTCGGGCGAGACGCCGCCGGGGATCACGCAGGCCGGTGCTTGCGCGAGATTGACCGGGTAGCTGAACCCGGCCCACTCGATCCAGCGCGTCATGCCGCTGCCCGGCGGCACTTCCACCCCCGCGGCGAAGGGCGGCACCGTGACCGCAGGCGAGATCAGCGCATCGTGGCCGGCGAGCAGCCGGTCGAACGACGCCCCGAACGTGGCGCGCGCGCCATGCGCCGCGATCAGCTCCAGCGCCGATAGCCGCGCGCCGGCCTGCGCGATCGCCTGCAAGCCCGGATCGATCGAGGCATGGCGCTCCGCCGGCACGGCCGCCAGGCGGGCCGCCGCGCCCGCGAACCAGTGGGTGCGGAACAGGGCCGGCAGGTCGGCCGCGGGCAGCACGATCTCCTGCAGCACCGCACCGGCCGCCGCGAGGCGTGCGAGGGCGCGGTCGAACAATGCGCGGACGGACGGATCGACGGTGCCCTCGGGCGGGGTCGCCCACACGCCGAGCCGCAGCCCGCGCGCCGGCCGTTCCCCGAGCGGCATGGCGGGCGGGAAGGGGAGCGGCGACTGATGCCAGTCGCGCAGGTCGCGCGCCGAGAACACGTCGAGCATCAGCGCCAGGTCTTCCACGCTGCGCGCCATCGGGCCGATATGGGCGACGGTGCCGAACGGGCTCGCGGGATAGGCCGGCACGCGGCCGAAGGTCGGCTTGAGCCCGGCGATCCCGCAGAACGACGACGGGATGCGGATCGAGCCGCCGCCATCCGTGCCGAGATGCAACGCCCCGGCGCCCAGCGCCGCCGCCGCCGCCGCACCGCCGGAGGAACCGCCGGGCGTGCGCGAGAGGTCCCAGGGGTTGCGCGTGATCCCGGTCGCCGTGCTGTCCGTCAGCGCCTTCCAGCCGAATTCCGGCGTCGCGGTGAGCCCGATCAGCACCGCCCCGGCGGCGCGCAGGAGGCCGACCGAGGGCGCATCCTCCGCCGCCGCGATGCCGGGCACCGTCGTGGTGCCGTAGCGCACCGTCCAGCCGCGGACGTAGACGATGTCCTTGATTGTGGTCGGCACCCCATCGATCGGGCTCAGCGGCGTGCCGGCGCGCCAGCGCGCCTCGGAGGCGCGGGCGGTCGCGAGGGCGCCTGCCTCGTCGAGGAAGGTGAAGGCGTTGCACCGCTCGTTCACCTGCCGCGCACGGTCCAGCACGGCGCGCGCGACTTCGACCGGCGACAGCCCGGCGGCGTAACGGCGGGCGAGCTCGGCCGCGCCGAGGCGGCAGAGTTCCGGGGCGTCGTCGAGCGGGTGCATGCTGGGTCTCCAGACGATGGGTTGCGCGCATAGCGCCAGCGTGAGCCGCGTGGCGCAAGCCGCGATAGACACGCCCACGCCGCCCGCGCAGGCTCCTGGACGCCGTGCCGCTTGCGCCGGGGGTTGCCATGCCGCCTGACGAGCCGATCCCGCTCACCGCCGCCGAGGCCGTCGACGCGCCCGCGCTGCTGGCCGACCTGCGCGAACTGCGCCGCGCGGTCGCCGCCGAAGGGCGCGCGACGCTCCGGGCGTGGCGGCCATTCATCCGCCGCCCGGGGTTCGCCGCCGCGGCGCTCAACCTCGCGCACTACCTGGCGCTGCGCCGCCGGGATCTGCGCGGCGTCCAGCGGGCGCTGATGCGCCACGGCCTGTCCTCGCTCGGCCGGCTGGAAAGCCGGGCGCTGGTGACGCTGGACGCGGTCGCCGACGCGCTTGCGGCCGCCGGGGGCGAGCATCTGGCCCCCGGTCGCTGGCCCCCCGCGCCGCGGCGCTTCTTTCGCGGCGAGACGATCCTGCGGCAGAACGCCGAGGCGCTGTTCCGGCCCGGTCCGGCGAGCCATGGCGTGAGCATTCTCGTCACCCTGCCGACGGAGGCGGCGGACGATCCCGGGTTCGTGCCGCGCCTCGTGCGCTGCGGCGCCGATGCCGTGCGCATCAACTGCGCCCATGACGACGCCGCGGTGTGGGGTGCGATGATCGCCAACACGCGGCGGGCCGGAGAGGCCGTCGGGCGGCACATCCCGGTGCTCATGGATATCGCCGGCCCGAAGATCCGCACCGGCGAGGTCCGCCGGCCGGACGACGCGACGCGGCTGATGGCGGGGCGGGCGCTGCTGCTGGTGCCGGACGCAGCGCTACTCGACGCGCCCGGCCCGCACGCGTTCCGGGCCATCTGCAACCCGCCGGGCATCCTCGAACGCCTCGCGCCCGGCGCCGAGGTGGCGCTGGACGACGGCAAGCTCGGCGGCGTGGTGGAAGCCTGCATGCCCGACGGCTCGGTGCTGCTCCGCGTCACCCGCACCCGGCTCAAGGGCGTGAAGCTGCGGCCGGAGAAGGGGCTGAACTTTCCCGGGACCGAACTCGGCCTCGACCCGCTCACCGAACGCGACCTGTCGGACCTCGACTTCGTGGCGCAGCATGCCGACCTGATCGGCTACTCCTTCGTCCAGCGCGGCAGCGATGTGGAGCAGTTGCAGGCGGCGCTGGCGGCGCGACGGCCCGACGACTGGACCCGCATCGGCCTGATCGCGAAGATCGAGACCCTGGCGGCGGTGCGCCATCTGCCGGAGATCATCGTGCACGCCGCCGGCCGCCAGCCCTTCGGCGTGATGATCGCGCGCGGCGATCTGGCGGTGGAGATCGGGTTCGCGCGGCTCGCCGAGATGCAGGAACAGATCCTGTGGATCTGCGAGGCGGCGCAGGTGCCGGTGGTGTGGGCGACACAGGTGCTGGAGGAGATGGTGAAGTCGGGCCTGCCGACGCGCGGCGAGATGACCGATGCCGCGATGGCCGGGCGCGCCGAATGCGTGATGCTCAACAAGGGGCCGAACGTGTTCGACGCCATCACCGCGCTCGACGCGCTGCTCGCGCGCATGGCGGAGCACCAGCTCAAGAAGACCGCGCAGTTGCGGGCGCTGCGCTCGTGGTAGCCCGCGCTCGCAGCGCCCGCGGATCGGCTCAGCCGGCCGGCACGACGTAGCCATACGCCGCGTTGCTGCGCGCGGGGTTGTCGCCGAGATAGGCCGCCTTCATCCGGGCGATCCCGTCCTGACGCATCGGCTCGCGCTCCGTGTGAAGGTCGAGCTTGTAGAACCGTGCCGCATTGTAGCCGAGGATTGCCGACTTGATTGCGCCGTCCGCCGGCCCGAGCGGCGCGAACCCGAAACGCTTCTGCAGGTCCTCGGGAACCTCGAGGCGCCGGAACGCCTCGATCTGCCATTGCGGGGAGCCGTACCAGACGGAATCGGTGCCCCAGAAGACGTGGTCGTAGCCAAGGCCCTTGATCAGGATCCCCATCATCGCCGCGCAGAAGCGCGGGCTGGTCACGGCGGAGTTGGCAAAGCTCGTGCCGATGTCGGCATAGACGTTGCTGACGCCGTGCTTCTGCGGGATCGACGCCAGATCGGAGACCCACCGGATCTCGCCCGACTTCTCGAAGAGGGCGAGTTCCGCGTCCGGCGCTTCGAGGAAGGGCCGCAGCGCCGAATGGTAGATGACGAAGTTGATCTGCGGCCAGTCCTTGGCGGCCTTCGGCACGTCATCGACGGTCGCGTACTGCCACGCCCCGCCGGGGATCGCCTTCTCGTAGTCGATGGGCAGCAGGCCCTTGTGCACGCAGACGGTGGTAATGCCTGCCTTCACTGCCTTGTCGTAGAACGGATAGACCTCCTTCTCGTCATCCAGCCGCCACGGATAGCGCGTGGTCTGCGGGCTGAGCGGATCGCCGATCGTGTAGCCCTTCCAGCTCGTCGGGCGGATCTGGCTGATGCAGCGGTCAACCTCGTCCATCCAGCCGGGCTGCTTCGGCGTGATCACCGAATGGAACAGCAGCCGCCGCGTGCCGGCGATCCGGTTGACGATGTCGCTGGCCTCCTTGATCTGATCGTTGCTGAGCAGCCAGGCGGTGGGATCGTCGAACGGCGCACCGCTGAGCAGGCCCACGGTGGTATCGCTGTCGAGGTAGATCTCCTTGAGGAAGTTGTCGAACTTGTAGCGCGCGAGCGTCATGCCGGCGCGATCGGTCTGCATCGCGGGGTTCCAGTGCGCGGCCGCGTATTTCGCGAGACCCAGGAGCTCCTCATGCGGGTAGTCGTCGCGGACGAAGTGCAGTTGGTCGTCGAACACGAACTGGCCCGCGAGCGTGTCGGCGCGCGCCGCCGCGGCGGCGGGATCGGCGGCCTCGGCCTCGGCGACCTTGAACACCGGCCCGAACACGTCGTTCATGGCGAGAAAGGCTGCCGCCATCCCGCAGCTCGAGCGGAGAAAGCTGCGCCGGTCCATGCCGAGCTTGCGCCCGATCGTGTCGGCAAGCTCGCCGATGCGCGCCTCCACCCGCCGCTGCTGCGGCGTCTGCGGCCAAGGATTGAACTCGCCGTTCGAGACCACTTGCGTCGGCACCGGGGCGCGAAAGGCCGCCTCATCCGCCGGTGCCAGTCCGGCGAGTTCGCGCTCGCTGAGATACAGGCCCATTCTTGGTCCTCCCTGCTGTGAGGGGGGACCGGCCGAACGACACGACGGCCGGTCCGGCCCTCGGGTGTTCGCGCGAACACGTCTCTGCGCGGCGGCAGGATGCTGCCGCGGCCGCCGCGCGGTCAAGCAAACGCGCGCAGCGGTGGTGTCTCAGTTTGAATTTCGATTTTGGGCGGAGAGCGGACCTAGGGAAGGGGCCTCGTTCGCCTGCCCGGCGCTCACTCCTCGAGCATTCCCGCCTTGCGCAGGCCTTCGATTTGCCGGTCGAAATATTCGAGAACGCGCGGATCGGCGTTCGCACTAACGAAATGGTCGTTGTACGCCTTCCACGCCGCGATAGTCCTGGGTTGTCGGCTGGAAGGCAGCGCGAGGTAACGCTGCAGCGCTTCGCGGGCCTCCGCCTCATAACCGGCAAGAGCCAACGGCGCGATGAGGTCTGAACTGAAACTCGGATCGATCACGATCGCCCGGCGGGCCCATTCTATCGCCTGATCATACTGCTTCAGCCCAAAATAGGCCGCGGATTTCGAATCGAGCCATACCCCGATTGCGGGGTCGTGCGGGCTGAGCCGAATCGCCTTGTCAAAATATTCGAGGCTCTTTTCAAATTGCCCGCGGTAGAGGTAGTCCCAGCCCGTGCACGCATAGGCGTCGACGTTGGCCGGATTCAAGGCAAGCGCCCTTTCGTTCTCTGCAATGGATTCGTCGTAGCGCGCCTGGTTCAGGAGGATCATGCCCTTCTCCAGGTGATGGAGGTCCAGATTTGGATTGAGGGCAATCGCTTGGGACGCCAATTCATCGGCCCGCTTGAGGTCGGCCTTCGGGTCGGCGCTGATGCCCATCCCAACCGCCAAATAGTACTTGGCGGACAACCAGCCCAGGGCGCGGTCATTATTGGGATCGATGGCGAGCGCCTGTTCGCAGAGAGAGTAGGCCGCATCCGCTTCCTTGCCTATATATCCGCCTTTTCGGACCCCGGCCGCACATTGGAGAGCCAAATCCTCGGCGCTGGGATTCGCCGCTTGGGTCCGTTTGAGGCGGGTGGCCTCCGCTTCGGTGAGTTGAAGGTCCATCGCGCGCGCCAGATGGGCGACAATCTCGTCCTGCGTCTGCAGCAGATCGACGCGGGGGGTGTCGAATTGTTCGGCCCAGAGATGGGCGCCGCTACCGGCGTCGATGAGCTGGGCGTTGACCCTCATCTGAGCGCCGCTCGGCTGCACCGAGCCTTCCAGCACATAACGCACGCCGAGATCCTTGCCGATGGCCTTGGCGTCGACCGGCTTGCCCTTGAAGGTAAACGCCGTGTTGCGCGCGATCACGAAGCTGTTGCGGATGCGCGAGAGACTGGTGGTCAATTCATCGGTTAGCGCGTCGGCAAGGTAGTCCTGCGCCGGATCGCCAGAGAGATTGGCGAAAGGCAGGACGACGATGGAAAGACGTTCGGCCGCGAGCGGCGGAGGCGCGTTCGCGGCGACCGGCGGGGCCCGGTTTGTGCCGAGGATATACCAGGCGCTTGCCGCAATCAGGATCAGTAACGCGGCGATCCCTGCGGCAAGCGGAGCCAGCGCCAAACGCCTTTTCGACCCCGGCGGCCCGGTGGGCATTGCGGAGTTCGCGTGCTCTGGGACGCCGACTCGAAGTGAATAGACCCGGATCGGCTCGGCGATGTTCTTGAGTTGGGTCTGGCCGAGATCGGTAACCGCCAGATTGAGCCGGCCTTTGACCTGGCGATACGCGTCCTCGGACAGACAGATCGTGCCCGGCTCCGCGATCCCCTCAAGCCGGGCAGCGATATTGACGCCGTCACCCATGAGGTCGCCGTCGCTTTCCTCGACGACGTCGCCAAGATGAATGCCGACGCGAAACTCGATGCGGCGCTCTGGCGGCAGGCCGGCGTTGCGCTCGAGGAGACCGTTCTGGACTTCGATCGCGCAGCGCACGGCGTCAACGACGCTGCGGAATTCGATGAGGCTGCCGTCGCCGGTGCGCTTGACGATGCGGCCGTGATGAGCGGCGATGGCGGGATCGATCAGATCGCTGCGCAGGCCGCGCAGCCGCGACAATGTCCGGTCCTCATCCGCACCCGCGAGCCGGCTATAGCCGACGACATCCGCGACCAGGATCGCTGCAATTTTCCGGGTCTCGCTCATGGCGTCCCTCGGCCGACGCGCATTTTAGCACACTAACCTGCCCAGAACTCCCGAGAAATCGATGCGATCAGCCGAGGGAAAGCGCCGAATGTCCGTAGAGGGTCGGAACCCGAAATTCAAACTGAGACATTACCCGCGAAGCGGTTCAGTCGAGGTCGATCGCGAGTCGCTTGAGGTCGGCGAGATCGCAGTAGCGCAGCGCGCCCTCATGCGTCGCGCGCAGCACCACGCGCGGCGCCTGACCGGCCGCGAGTGCCTCCGCCCAGCGCGGGGCGCAGAGGCACCAGCGATCGCCGGGGGCGAGGCCGTCGAACCCGTATTCCGGCCGCGGCGTCGCGAGGTCGTTGCCCTGCGCGCGGGAGAAGGCCAGGAATTCCTCGGTCATCACGGCGCAGACCGTGTGGCTGCCGAAATCCTCGGGGCAGGTGTCGCAGGCGCCGTTGCGGAAGAAGCCGGTGAGCGGCCGCTGCGAGCAAGCCGCCAAGGCCCCGCCGAGCACGTTGCGCGCGGGCTGGCGGCCGGGACCGGGGCCAGGGCCAGGGAGGGGGCCGGTGTCGTCGAAGGGCATGCTCGTTGCTCCCGGCCAGAGGGGGCCGCATGGAACGGGCGCGGCGTGGCGCGTATATTGCTTCTATACCGCACTGCAGCAGAACCCGGCGGAGGACGATACCATGCATGCGCGCATCGGGGAGATCACCGAGCGGATCGCGCGGCGCAGCCATGACGGGCGGGCGCGCTATCTGGACCGGATCGCGGCGGCGGCGGGCGGCAAGCGCGCCGCACTCGGCTGCGCCAACCAGGCCCATGCCTTCGCCGCCTGCGGCCCGGCCGACAAGGGGCGGTTGATCGAGGGGGCGGCGCCGAACCTCGGCATCGTGACCGCCTACAACGACATGCTTTCGGCACATCAGCCGTACGAGCGGTTTCCCGAGCTGATCCGGGCCGCCGCGCGTGCCGCCGGCGCCACCGCGCAGGTCGCGGGCGGGGTGCCGGCGATGTGCGACGGCGTGACGCAGGGCGAGGCGGGCATGGAGCTCTCGCTGTTCTCGCGCGAGGTGATCGCGCTCGCGACCGCCGTTGCGCTCTCGCACCAGACCTTCGACGCCGCGCTGTATCTCGGCATCTGCGACAAGATCGTGCCGGGCCTCGTGATCGGCGCGCTGAGCTTCGGCCATCTGCCGGCGGTGTTCGTGCCGGCGGGGCCGATGACCTCCGGCCTGCCGAACGACGAAAAAAGCCGCGTGCGGCAACTCCATGCCGAGGGCAAGGTCGGGCGCGACGCGCTGCTCGCCGCCGAGATGCAGAGCTATCACGGGCCCGGCACCTGCACCTTCTACGGCACCGCCAACACCAACCAGATGCTGATGGAGATCATGGGCCTGCATCTGCCCGGCGCGAGCTTCGTCAATCCCGGCACCGCGCTGCGTGACGCGCTGACCGCGGAGGCGACGCGGCGGGCGGTGGCGATCACCGCGCAGGGCAACGACTACACGCCGATCGGCCGGGTGCTGGATGAGCGCGCGTTCGTGAACGGCATCGTCGGGCTCCATGCGACCGGCGGCTCGACCAACCACACGATCCACCTGATTGCGATGGCCGCGGCCGGCGGCATCCGGCTCACCTGGGACGACTTCGGCGATCTGGCGGAGGTCACACCGCTGCTCGCGCGCGTCTATCCGAACGGGCGCGCCGACGTGAACCATTTCCACGCCGCGGGCGGCATGCCGTTCCTGATCCGCGAGCTGCTCGGCGCCGGACTGCTGCATGAGGATGCGACGACGGTCTGGGGCGGGGGCCTGCGGGGATACACGGCCGAGCCCGGGCTGGACGCCGATGGCGGCATCGTCTGGCGCGCGGCGGCGGATACGAGCGGCGATGCCGCGATCCTGCGCGGCATGGCGGCGCCGTTCCAGCCAACCGGCGGGCTGCGCGTGCTGGAGGGCGATCTCGGCCGTGCGGTGATCAAGACCTCGGCCGTGGCGCCGGAGCGGCACGTGATCGAGGCGCCGGCGCGCGTGTTTCACAGCCAGGAGGCGCTGCAGGCGGCGTTCAAGGCGGGCACGCTGGATGGCGACATGGTCGCCGTGGTGCGCTTTCAGGGACCGCGCGCGAACGGCATGCCGGAACTGCACAAGCTGATGCCGGCGCTCGGCGTGCTCCAGGATCGCGGGCGGCGCGTGGCGCTGGTGACGGACGGGCGGATGTCCGGCGCGTCCGGCAAGGTGCCGGCGGCGATCCATGTCACGCCGGAGGCCGCGGAGGGCGGGCCGATCGCGCTGCTGCGCGATGGCGACGTGGTGCGGGTCGATGCGGTCGCCGGCAGGCTTGACGTACTGGTCGAACCGGACGAATGGGCGGGGCGCGAGCCGGTCGTGGCGGACCTCTCCGCGAATGGCGTCGGCGTGGGCCGCGAGTTGTTCGCGGCCTTCCGTGCCAATGTCGGCGGCGCGGATGCGGGGGCCACGATCTTCGCGTAGGCCGCCGCCGTGGAGGGCGCGCCGGCATCCTGGCCTGCATTTCCCTTCGGGAGGGTGAGTTCTGCACATGCGCTCGCGAACCAAGGCACGAAGCTTGATCGGCGGCGTGCTGCTTGCGGCACTGGCGGCGCATCCCGCCGCCGCCGGTAAGGTCGGTGAACGGCACCTGGTCGCGCACGCGCCGTCCGCGGCGTTGCGCGATGCGTCGCATCGCGACGAGGTGCGGATCACCGTCTGGTATCCCGCGGCGCCGGATGCGGTCGAGCTGCCCCTCGATATCGGGCCGCCGGGGAAGCCGTTGTTCACGCCGGGACGTGCCGCGCCCAACGCGGCCTTCGATGACCAGCGGCGCCACGCCGTCATCCTGTTCTCGCACGGTTTCGGCGGCACGGCGCGCGTCATGGCCTGGTTCGGCACCGCGCTGGCACGTCACGGCTACGTCGTGGTGGCCGTCGACCACCCCGGCAACAACGCGCGGGACAAGATGACGATCGGCGGCGCGGTGCTGTACTGGGAGCGTCCGAGGGACCTCGCCGTGGCCCTCGCGCGGGTCGAAAACGAGGCGTCACTCGCTCCCCATCTCGACCCCGGCCGGCTCGGCGTCGCCGGATTCTCCGCCGGCGGGTTCACGAGTCTGGCGGCCGCCGGGGTGCGGGTGGACGTGCACCGGTTCCGGCAGTTCTGCGCGGCCCATCCTGAGGACGGGGTCTGCGCGCCGCAGAAGGAATTTTCCTTCTCGCGGGCAGACGCGGAGCGGTTCCTCGCCGAACCCGCGATCGCCGCGGAAGCGGCACATGCCGACGATGCCTTTGCCGTTCCCGGCGTGAAGGCGGTCTTCGTGATGGCGCCGGCGATCATCCAGAGCTTCGATCCCGAAAGCCTGAAGCGCCTGCGTCTGCCGGTCGGGATCATCCTGGGTGACGCCGACCGGGTCGCGTTTCCGGCGACCAACGGGGAAGTGGCTGCTGCCGCCATACCGGGCGCGCGGCTCCGGGTGCTGCCGGGTGTCGGACACTATGATTTTCTCGCCGAGTGCACGCCGGCCGGCGACGCGGCGCTCCCGATCTGCCCCACGGCGGTTCCGCGGCCGGCGACGCACGCGGCGGCGATCAAGGATGCGCTCGCGCTTTTCGATGCCGCACTCGGCGAGCCGTAACCCCGCGCGCTACGCGGGCCAACCGGCGTGCTGCGGCAGTCCGTCCGTGATCTCGTAGAAATCGGGTTTGTCGGCGACGAAGATGTGGCCGACGGTTTTCAGCCCGGTGGGGATGTCGAGCGAGCCGGCGTTGATGCTGGTGTGCCCGTCCGGCGCGCCGGTGCGCCGCCAGAACAGGTTGCCGCCGCAGCGGGCGCAGAACCCGCGCTCGGCAGTCGTCGGAGGAGCGATACCAGCGTCAGCGTGTCGGCGGTCACGAACGCGAGATCGGACGAGCGGACGCGCGTGGCGGCGACGAAGTTGCCGCTCGTGCGCCGGCATTGCGAGCAATGGCAGCCCCAGACCTGCCGCAGATTTCCCCGCACTTCATAGCGCACGCCGCCGCAAAGGCAGCCGCCGGTCGCCTGGGCTTCGCTCATCGAATGCTCCTCTTGCGGTTGTCGCTCATGCCGCGCGCACACCGCAGCCCTTGAGAACCAGCGCCGTCACCGTCGCGATCGCGCCGGCGCGAATGTCGGCCTCCTTGGCATCCTCGCCAAGCACGGCGCGGATCTGCACGTCGAAATCGGCGTAGGTCTGCGTCATCGCCCAGATGCAGAAGAACAGATGCGCGGGCGGCATCCGGTCCATCTGGCCGCGCGCCGCCCAGCCCTCGATCACCGCCCCCATCGCGTCCACCCGCCGGCGCAGCTCTTCGCGCAGGAACGGCATGAGCAGCGGGGCGCCGCGCAGCACCTCGCCCGCGAAAATGCGCGACGCGCCGGGGCGGGCGCGGGCATCGAGCGAGTTTCGCGCGCACGTAGCCGCCGAGCGCCTCCGCGGGGTCGCGCTCGGGCACGATCCACTCCGCCGCGGCGTCGAGCCACTGCGTGAGGATGCCCTCCAGCACGGCGCGATAGAGCCGCTCCTTGGTGCCGAAATAGTAGTGCAGGTTGGCCTTGGGCAGGCCCGGCCTCGGCCGCGATCTCGGCCATCCGCGCCGCCGCGAACCCGCCGCGGGAGAACACGCGCTCGGCCGCCGCCAGGATCGCGGCCGTGCTCTCGCGTCGCGCCTCGCTGTCCATCCGGGGGATCAGAGCCCGGACCTGACCGTCTGGTCAAGAATCCGCATTGACGCCGATGCATGGCATGACGTTAGGTGTGACAAGGGATCGGCTGCGACGGAGGGGCCGCGCCATGACTGCCGACATCGCCCCGGGCAGGGTGCCGCCGGCCGAGCTGGCCGCGAATTTTGCCGACGCGCACCCGCCGCTGTCGGCGCACGAGGCGCTGGTGGAAGCGAGCCGCTGCTACTACTGCTACGACGCGCCCTGCGTGGAAGCATGCCCGACCGGGATCGACATCCCGGCCTTCATCCGCAAGATCGGCAGCGATAACCTGCGGGGCTCGGCGCTGAAGATTCTTGAGGCGAACATCTTCGGCGGCAGCTGCGCGCGGGTCTGCCCGACCGAGATCCTGTGCGAGGCGGCCTGCGTGCGCACGGCCGAGGAGGACCGGCCGGTGCGCATCGGCGCGCTGCAGCGCCGGGCGACCGACTGGCTGATGGCGCACGAGCAGGCGCCGTTCACCCGCGAAGCCGCCACGGGGAAGCGGATCGCCGTGGTGGGCGCGGGGCCGGCGGGGCTTGCCTGCGCGCATCGGCTGGCACAGTACGGGCACGCGGTGACGGTGTTCGAGGCGCGGGCGAAGCCGGGCGGCCTCAACGAATACGGCATCGCCGCCTACAAGCTCGCGGACGATTTCGCGCAGCGCGAGGTGGAGTTCATCCTCGCGATCGGCGGCATTTCCGTCGAGTACGGCAAGTCACTCGGCCGCGACTTCGAACTCGCGGAGCTGCGCCGCGCGTATGACGCGGTGTTTCTTGGCCTGGGGCTCGGCGGCACGCGCCCGCTTGGCATCGCGGGCGAGACGCTTGCGGGCGTGCGCGATGCGGTCGATTTCATCGCCGAGCTTCGCCAGGCGGACGACAAGGGACGCCTGCCGATCGGCCGGCGGGTGGTGGTGATCGGCGGCGGCAACACCGCGATCGACGCGGCGACGCAGGCGCGCCGGCTCGGCGCCGAGGAGGTCACGATCGTCTATCGGCGTGGTGCCGCGGAGATGTCGGCGACGCACAAGGAACAGGACTGGGCGCAGATGAACGGCGTGAAAATCCGCCACTGGGCGGCGCCGCTGCGCCTGCTGGGCGAAGGCGGGCAGGTCGCGGGCGTCGAGTTCACGCGCACGCGCCCGGACCGGAACGGCCGCGCGGAGCCGACGGGCGAGACGTTCGTCCTGCCGGCGGACATGGTGTTCAAGGCCGTGGGCCAGACGTTCCTGCCGGACCCGCTGCGGGTGAACGGCGTGCCGGCGCTGGAACTCGACAACGGACGGATCGTGGTGAACGCCGAGCGGCGGACCTCGCTGCCCGGCGTCTATGCCGGCGGCGACTGCGTGGCGGGCGTGGACCTGACGGTGGTGGCGGTGCAGGATGGCAAGGTCGCCGCGGAGGCGATCCACCGCGCGCTGACGGGCTGAGAGGAGGCGAAGATGGCCGATCTCGCGACAACCTTTGCCGGCATCCGTTCGCCCAACCCGTTCTGGCTCGCCTCCGCGCCGCCGACGGACAAGGAATACAACGTCGTGCGCGCGTTCGAGGCGGGGTGGGGCGGCGTGGTGTGGAAGACGCTCGGCGAGGATCCGCCGATCGTGAACGTCGCCAGCCGCTACGGCGCCGTCAGCTATAACGGCGCGCGCCTCGCCGGCTTCAACAACATCGAGCTGATCACCGACCGTCCGCTGCAGGTGAACCTGGACGAGATCACCCGCGTCAAGCGCAACTGGCCGGACCGGGCGCTGGTCGTCAGCCTGATGGTGCCGTGCGAGGAGCCATCGTGGAAGCAGATCCTTGCCCGCGTCGAGGACACCGGCTGCGACGGCATCGAGCTGAATTTCGGCTGCCCGCACGGCATGAGCGAGCGCAGCATGGGCTCGGCGGTCGGGCAGGTTCCCGAGTATGTCGAGATGGTCACGCGCGTGGTGCAAGCAGCATTCGAAGCTGCCGGTGATCGTGAAGCTCACGCCCAACGTGACCAACATCCTGGGCCCCGCGCGGGCGGCGCGGGCCGGCGGTGCCGACGCGGTCAGCCTGATCAACACCGTGCAGTCGATCACGGCGGTCGATCTCGACCGGATGGCGCCGGAGCCGGTGGTGGACGGGAAGGGCACGCATGGCGGCTATTGCGGCCCGGCGGTGCGGCCGATCGCGCTGCGCATGGTCGCCGACATCGCGCGCGACGAGGCGATGCAGGGCCTGCCGCTGTCCGGCATCGGCGGCGTCGGCGGCTGGCGTGACGCCGCGGAGTTCATCGCGCTCGGCGCCGGCAACGTGCAGGTCTGCACCGCGGCGATGCATCACGGCTTCCGCATCGTCGAAGATATGATCGACGGGCTTTCCAACTGGATGGACGGCAAGGGCTACCGCACGATCGAGGACTTCCGTGGCGCGGCGGTGCGCAACTACGTCCACTGGGGCGATCTGAACCTCAACTTCCGCACCCTGGCGCAGATCGACCAGTCGCTGTGCATCAAGTGCGGCCTCTGCTACATCGCGTGCGAGGACACCTCGCACCAGGCAATCGCGGCCCTGCGCCAGGGCGGCGCGCGCCGCTACGAGGTGATCGACGCCGAATGCGTCGGCTGCAACCTCTGCGCCCATGTCTGCCCGGTGGACGGCTGCATCACCATGATGCCGCAGCCGGCGAGCGCGCCGACGCTGACCTGGGCGGAGCATCCGAACAACCCGCTGCGTATCACGGAGACGGCGGAATGAGCGCCACCACGAATATTGCCGTCAATGGCGAACGGCTCTGGGCGACGATCATGGAGACGGCGGCGATCGGCGCCACGCCGAAGGGCGGCATCAAGCGGCTCACGCTGACCGATCTCGACCGGCAGGTGCGCGACTGGTTCCGCGCCGCGTGCGAGGCGGCCGGCTGCACCGTGATGATCGACGACATGGGCAACATGTTCGCCCGCCGTCCCGGCCGCGACAACACGCTGCCGCCGATCGCGATGGGCAGCCATCTCGACACGCAGCCCACCGGGGGAAAGTTCGACGGCGTGATCGGCGTGCTTTCGGGGCTCGAGGTGCTGCGCACACTGAACGACCTCAAGGTTGAGACCAACGCGCCGTTGGAGGTGGTCAACTGGACCAACGAGGAAGGCAGCCGCTTCGCGCCGGCGATGCTGTGTTCCGGCGTATTCGGTGGCGCGTTCGACCGCGCCTTCGCCGACAGCCGCACCGACCGCGAGGGCAAGCGGTTCGGTGACGAACTCGAACGCATCGGCTATCGCGGCAGCGAGCCCTGCGGCGCCCACAAGCTCGGCGCGCATTTCGAGGTGCACATCGAGCAGGGGCCGATCCTCGAGGCCGAGGGCAAGGCCATCGGCATCGTGACCGGCGTGCAGGGCATGCGGTGGTTCGAGGTGACGGTGACCGGGCGTGAGAGCCATGCCGGTTCCACGCCGATGCCGCTGCGCCAGGATGCGCTGGTCGCGGCCGCCCGCATGATCCAGGCGGTGAACGAAATCGCGTTGCGCCACGGGCCGGCCGGCGTGGGCACCGTGGGCCTCGTCGAGTGCCAGCCGAACAGCCGCAACGTGATCCCCGGCCACGTGTTCTTCTCCATCGACTTGCGCCATCCGGACGACGCGGCCGTCGCGGCGATGGAGGAGGCGATGCGCGCCGCGATCACCGACATCGCGGCGAGCGCGCGCGTCGAGGTGCAAGTGGATCGCGTGTGGGATTCGCCGGCGGTGCGGTTCGATCCCGAGTGCATCGCCGCGGTCGCGCGTGCGGCGGAGGCGAGCGGCTATCCGGCGCGCGAGATCGTCTCCGGTCCCGGCCATGATTCCGCCTATGTCGCGCGCGTGGCGCCCACGTCGATGATCTTCGTGCCGTGCGAAGGCGGCCTCAGCCACAACGAGCTGGAGGCGATGGAATTCGGACAGGCGGAGGCGGGCGCGAACGTCCTGCTGCGGGCGGTGCTCGACACCGATCAGCGGCTTGCCGAGCGGGCCCGTGCAGGCTGACCTCGCGCTGATGACGGCGGCCGCGACCGCCGCCGATGCGAGGCCGTCCGCCGTCCTGGCGCGTGATCTGTCGATCGTGTTCGAGGCGGATGGGCAGCGCACGGTCGCGCTGCAGAACGTGTCCATTGCCATCGGGCGCGGCGAGTTCGTCTCGCTGATCGGCCCCTCCGGCTGCGGCAAGACCACGCTGCTGCGCGCGATCGCCGACCTCGAACGCCCAACATCGGGCACGCTCGTCGTGAACGGCGGCAGTGCCGAGCGGGCGCGGCTCGATCGTGCCTATGGTTACGTCTTCCAGGCGCCCGCGCTCTATCCGTGGCGCACGGTGGCGCGCAACGTGATGCTGCCGCTGGAGATCATGGGCATGCCGCCGGCCGAGCGGCGGGCCCGCGCCGAACGCTATCTCGATCTCGTCGGGCTGAAGGACTTCCATCGGCGCTTCCCCTGGCAGCTCTCGGGCGGCATGCAGCAGCGGGTGTCGATCGCGCGGGCGCTGAGCTTCGAGCCCGCGTTGCTGCTGATGGACGAGCCGTTCGGCGCGCTCGACGAGATCACGCGCGACGGCCTCAACCTGCACCTCCACGGCCTGTGGCGCAGCGCCGGCATGACGGTGGTGTTCGTCACCCACTCGATCCCCGAGGCGGTGTTCCTCTCCTCGCGCGTCGTCGTCATGTCGCCGCGGCCGGGGCGGGTGATCGAGGAGATCGACGTCGATCTGCCAGCCGCGCGCGACCTGGACCTGCGCGAGACGCCGGCGTTCCTGAAGGTGGCGCATCGGGTGCGCGAGGCGCTGCGCGCCGGTCACAGCTACGACTGAGGGGCCGCGCATGCGCCATCATGCCGTGCCGGTGCTGTGCGTGCTCGCGGTGGTGCTGGTGCTCTGGTACGTCGGCGCGCTGTCTGCTGAACTTCGATCTCGCGCGCAGCCTCGGCGACGAGAACGCGACGAACTGGGACATCGCGGCGGCGACGATGGCAGCAGAGCCGTCCGGTGCTGCCGGCGCCGCACCAGGTGGTGACGCGAGCTGGTCGAGAGCGTGTTCCTGCGCCCGGTGAACAGCCCCAAGAGCCTGCGTCTACCACGCCGGCGTCACCGCCTTCGCCGCCGGCGTGGGCTTCGCTGTTCGCCTTCGCCCTCGGCATCGCGCTGGCGATCGGCATCGTGCATGTGCGCACGCTGGAACGCTCGCTGATGCTCTGGATCATCGCCAGCCAGACCGTGCCGGTGCTGGCGATCGCGCCGATGGTGGTGGTGGTGCTCGGCAATGTCGGGCTGACGGGGCCTGCTGCCGAAGGCACTGATCGCCGGGTATCTGAGCTTCTTTCCGATCAGCACGGGGATGGTGAAGGGACTGCGTTCGCCGGACCCGATGCAGCGCGACCTGATGCGCACCTACAGCGCCAGCGGCGCGCAGGTGTTCCGCAAGCTCCGCTGGCCGGCGGCGATGGCGTTCCTGTTCCCGAGCCTGAAGGTGGCGGCGACGCTCGCGTTGGTCGGGGCGATCGTGGCCGAACTGCCGACCGGCGCGCAGGCGGGGCTGGGCGCGCGGCTGCTCACCGGCTCGTACTACGGCCAGACGCAGCAGATCTGGGCGGCGCTGATCATGGCGTCGCTGCTGGCGCTGCTGGCAGTGGGCGTGATCGACGCGGCACGGCTGGCGATGCTGCGCGCGCGCGGGGGGCGGCTGTGAGCGCCGGGCTGGCGCTGCTTGCCCTGGCGCTGGGCGGCGTGCTGGCGCTCATCCTGCTCGCGCGCGGCCCGGACCGGGTGTCGGCGGATCGCGACCCCGCTCGCGTTCGGCGCGCTGGTGCTGGCGGCGTGGGAGGTCGTTCTGCGCAGGGCTTCGGCGTGCCGCGAATCCTGCTGCCGCCGCCCTCGGCGATCGCCGGCGCGATCGCGCGCAGCCTGCCGGTGCTCGGCGCCGACTTCGTGCAGACCGTGCTGCGCTCGGTGGTGCCGGGTTGGCTGATCGGCTGCGGCGCCGGGCTGCTCGCCGCGATCGCGCTCGACCGTTCGGACTTCCTGCGCCGTGGCGTGCTGCCGCTCGGCAGCCTCGTCTCGGCCATGCCGATCGTCGGCATCGCGCCGATCATGGTGATGTGGTTCGGCTTCGACTGGCAGTCGAAGGCAGCGGTCGTCGTGGTGATGACGTTCTTTCCGATGCTGATCAACGCGGTCGCCGGGCTGGACAGCACCGGGGCGATGGAGCGCGACCTGCTGCACTCCTACGGCGCGAGCTATCCGCAGTCGCTGTTCAAGCTGCGCCTGCCGAACGCGCTGCCGTTCATCTTCAATGCGCTGAAGCTGAACTCCACCCTGGCACTGATCGGCGCGATCGTGGCGGAGTTCTTCGGCACGCCGATCGTCGGCATGGGGTTCCGCATCTCCACCGAAGCGGCGCGGATGAATCTCGACGTCGTGTGGGCGGAGATCGCCATGGCGGCAGTGGTCGGCTCGGCGAGTTTCGCGGCGCTCGCGCTGGTTGAGCGCGCGGTGACATTCTGGCATCCGTCGTTCCGGTCATAGGGCGACGGCACGTGGGAGAGGGGAGAGGGATGAGAAGATGGTTGTTGGCCGCCGTGGCGGCCATCGGATTGCTCGCACAGGGCGAGGCGCGTGCGGCCGACCCGGTGACGATCCAGCTCAAATGGGTGGCGCAGGCGCAGTTCGCCGGCTACTTCGTCGCCCAGGCCAAGGGGTTCTACAAGGAGGCCGGGCTCGACGTGACGATCAAGCCGGGCGGGCCTGACATCGCGCCCGAGCAGGTGATCGCGGGCGGCGGCGCCGACGTGATCGTGGATTGGATGCCGGCGGCGCTCGCCGCGCGTGAGAAGGGCGTGCCGCTGGTCAACATCGCGCAGGTGTTCGAGCGCTCCGGCCTCGAACTCACCTGCCGCAAGGACAGCGGCGTGCGCACGCCCGCCGACTTCAAGGGCAAGACGCTCGGCGTGTGGTTCGCCGGCAACGAGTACCCGTTCCTCGCCTGGATGGCGAAGCTCGGCTACAAGACGAGCGGCGGGGCGAACGGCGTCACGGTGCTGAAGCAGGGCTTCAACGTCGATCCGCTGCTGCAGAAGCAGGCTGCCTGCATCTCCACGATGACCTACAACGAATACTGGCAGCTCATCGAAGCGGGGATGAAGCCGGCCCAGCTCGTCGTCTTCAAGTATGAGGACGAGGGCGTGGCGACGCTGGAGGACGGGCTGTACACCGTCGAAGTCGAAGCTCAAGGACCCGGCGATGGTCGCGCGGCTTGCGCGCTTCGTGAAAGCCTCGCTGCGGGGCTGGCAGTACGCGATCGACCACCAGGACGAAGCGGTCAAGATCACGCTCGACGCCGACACCACCGGTGCGCAGACCGCGGTGCACCAGAAGCACCAGATGAGCGAGGTCGCGAAACTCGTGGCGGCCGGCAACAACGGTCACGGGCTGGGCTATCTCGATCCGGCCGCCTATGAGCGCACGGTCAAGGTGCTGATGGGCGGCGCGTCGGAGCCGGTGATCACGAAGAAGCCGGAAGGCGCGTGGACGCACGCGGTCTGGGAGAAGATGGGCGGCAAGTAGCGCTGCCACCGGCCGCCCTCCCGCCATGCTGGCGGGAGGGCGCGCCATGGCCGGTCAGTCGCGCAGCGCCGCGCGATGGGTGTCGAGGAAGGCGCCGACTGCGGCCACGAACTGCTCGATCTCGGCATCGCCCACCGGAAGCGCCAGGGCGATGAAGCCGCGCCGGGCGAGATAGATGCCGCGCTCCAGCATGTCGAAGAAGAACAGGTCGCGCCGGCGCGTGTCGGCCGGAACGTCGGCCGGCCCGCGGATGGGCGCGTCGGTCGCGTGTGCGCACAGCATGGAGCCGACGCCGGTGAAGGAGAACTTCGCGCCGGACGCGCGGCACAGCGCATTCAAACGCTCACGCAGGGCGTCGCCGCGCGCATTCAGCGCGATGGCCGCATCCGGCGTGTAGGCCTCGGTCAGTCCTGCCACGCCGGCGGCCATGGTCAGCACGTTGTTGTTGAACGTGCCGGCATGCGGCAGCGCGTTGGGGGCGCGGGGATCGAACCGCGCCATCAGGTCGCGCCGTCCCCCGAACGCGCCGAACGACATGCCGCCGCCGACATACTTGCCGAGCGTCGTCAGATCGGGCGCAATGCCCAGCGACTGCTGCCGCCCGCCCGGCGCGAGGCGGGAGGTCATCACCTCGTCGAAGATCAGCAGTGCGCCGACACGGCTCGCGCCCTCGCGCAGTGCGGCGAGAAACGCCGGATCGCCCGGGATGCAGCCGGCCGAGCCCATCATCGGCTCGACCAGGATCGCCGCCAGCTCGTCGGTGATGAGCCGCACCGCGCCGTCGGCATCGTTGTAGGGTGCCACGACGAAGTCGTGCGGCACGTTCACCGGCGAGCGACCGCCAGGGAAGGTCAGCAGCCCGCCATGATAGGCGCCGGAGAACACCATGATCTTCCGCCGCCCGGTCGCCGCGATGGCGAGGGCGATCGCCATCAGGTTCGCCTCGGTGCCGGAGTTGGTGAAGCGCACCAGCTCGACGGAAGCGGAAGCGGTCGCACACGAGGCGCGCAAGCTCCGCCTCCATCGCGGTATGGCCGGCAAGATTGAGGCCGCGATCGAGCGCGCCCACGATTGCCGCGCGGATCGCCGGGTGCGAATGCCCGTAGATGCCGGCGGTGAACTCGCCGAGGAAGTCGATATACGCGTGGCCGTCGGCGTCCCACAGCCGGCAGCCCTCGCCGCGCGCGATGGTGAGCGGGAAGGGCTCGTGGAACAGCACGGTGCGCGTGTTGCCACCGGGCATCACGTCGGCGGCGCGTTCATGCTGCGCGCGGCTTGCCGGATTGCGCGCGACGTAGCGCGCCCGTGCCTCCGCCAGCGCGTCGCTGAGGGCCGAGGTGGGGGCAGGGGCGTTATCCATAGGTCACCTTCACGCTCCGGCCCGTGTGCACGGATTCCCAGGCGGCATCGGCGATGATCAGCGCCTTGCGCCCATCCTCGAAATCCACTTCCGGCTTGCCCTTGTTGGTGACGATGTCGATGAAGGCGTTCAGTTCATCGACATAGGCCTGCGCGTAACGCTGGATGAAGAAGTGGAGCAGCGGGTCCTGCGCCGCGGTCGTCGCATGCGTCCAGCGGCGCAGGCTGGTGGGGCGCCAGTTCTCCGACTGCACCATCCCCTTCGATCCGAACGCCTCCACGCGCTGGTCGTAACCATAGACCGCCGTGCGTGAATTGTTGATGTGCACGAGCGCGCCGGAGGGCGCCTTCAGCACCACCATCGCCGTGTCAACGTCGCCGATCGCGCTCAGCGCCGGTTCGATCATCACGCTGCCGGTGGCAAAAACCTCCACCGGGTCCTCGCCGAGCACGAAGCGGGCATAGTCGAAGTCGTGGATCGTCATGTCGCGGAAGATGCCGCCCGAGACCTTCATGTATTCCATCGGCGCGATCGCGGGGTCGCGGCTGGTGATGACGAGAAGCTGCAACGCCCCGATATCGCCGCGCCGCACCGCGTCGCGGACGGCGCGGTGGCTGGCGTCGTAGCGGCGGTTGAAGCCGAGCTGCACGGGCACGCCGGTGCTGGCGATGTCGCGCCGGCATTGCTCCACCCGCTTGATGTCGAGGTCGATCGGCTTCTCGCACAGCACCGGCTTGCCGGCCTTGGCCGCGGCCGTGATGAGCTCGACATGCGTGTCGGTCGAGGAGGCGATCAGGACCGCATCGACCGCAGGGTCGGCGAGGGCCGCCGCGACGCTCGCAACCGCCTTCGCCCCGTGCGCCGCGGCGACACGCTCGGCGGTGGCGGTGTGCACGTCGAACACGCAGTGCAGGCCGGATCGCGGGTTGGCGGCGATGTTCGCCGCGTGCATCGCCCCGATCCGACCGGCCCCGAACAATGCGAAACCAATCATCGCCGCCTCCCCTTGCAACCGTTGTCTCGCAACCCTTGCGCCCATCTTGCCCGCGCGTAGAGTGCGCGCCAAGTCGGCGGCAGCGCACGGCGGGGGGAGCGATACCACATGGCAGCGCCGGAAATCAGGCCAGCGCCGGAAATCAGGCTGGGGGTGGCGCCGATTGCGTGGAGCAACAGCGACCTGCCGGAACTGGGCGGCGACGACGACGCTGGAGACCTGCCTCACCGAAAGCCGCGCCGCAGGTTACTCGGGCACCGAGACCGGCGTGAAGTTCCCCATGGACGCGGCCGCGCTGCGGCCGATCCTCGCGCGGCACCATCTGGCCCTGGTGTCGGGCTGGTTCTCCGGACGGCTGCTGGAGCTCAGCGTCGCCGAGGAGAAAGCGCGGATCGAGCCGCAGCTTGCGACCTTCGCGGCCCTGGGCGCGCCGGTGCTGGTCTATGCGGAGACCACCGGCAGCGTGCAGGCGCGGCGCGACCTGCCGGTGAGCGGCCGGCGGCGGCTTTCGGCCGAGGAGTTCAAGACGCTGGGCGCGAAGATGACGGAGCTCGCGCGCCATATGCAGGCGCGCGGCGTGCGCATGGCCTATCACCACCACATGGCGACGGTGGTGGAAACGGATGACGAGATCGACCGGCTGATGGCGGCAACGGGGCCGGAGGTCGGCCTGCTCGTCGACACCGGACACAGTTGCTACGCGGGCGGCGACTGGCTCGCGATGACCGAGCGGCATGCGAGCCGCGTCGTGCATGTGCACTGCAAGGACATTCGCCCCGAGATTCTCAAGGCGGCGCGGGCGCGCGACCTGAGCTTCCTCGACGCGATCCTGGCCGGCGTCTTCACCGTGCCCGGCGACGGGTTCATCGACTACGACGCATTCGCGGGCGTGCTGATGAAGATCGGCTATTCCGGCTGGGTCGTGGTGGAGGCGGAGCAGGATCCCGCCAAGGCGCCGGCATACGAATACGCGCTGAAGGGCCGGCGCCATCTCGCCGCCGCGTTCGCGGGCGCCGGATTCACGATCAAGGATTGACCCCAAGGATTGACGACAGGGAGGCGGCGATGCCCGACGCGCAGCAGTTTTCCGGCAAGATCGCGGTGGTCACCGGCGGCACGCAGGGGCTCGGCGAGGCGGTGGCGCGGCTGCTCGCCGCCCGCGGTGCGGCTGGGCTCGTCATCTGCGGCCGCAACGCCGCGCGCGGCACCAGTGTGGCCGAGGCGCTCTCGGCGCAACACTGCCCCACGCAGTTCGTCCCGGCCGACCTTGCGGATGTCGCCGCCTGCCGGCGCGTGATCGCGGCGGCGGATGCGGCGTTCGGCCGGCTGCACGTGCTGGTCAACGCGGCGGCGATCACCGATCGCGGCACGATCCTGGACACGTCGCCCGCGCTGTTCGACCGGATATTCGCGGTGAACGTGCGTGCGCCGTTCTTCCTGATGCAGGATGCGGTGAAGCTGATGCGGCGCGAAAAGATCGCCGGCAGCATCGTCAACATTCAGAGCATGTCGGCGCATGGCGGGCAGGGCTTCATCACCGCCTACAGCGCGTCGAAGGGCGCGCTCGCCACGCTGACCAAGAACGTCGCGGCCGCGGTGATGCCGGACCGGATCCGCGTGAACGGGCTCAACATCGGCTGGATGGACAGCCCCGGCGAGCACCACATCCAGCAGACCTATCACGCGGCGCAGGACACCTGGCTCGCGGAGGCCGAGGCCGCGCAGCCTTTCGGCCGGCTGATCAAGCCCGACGAGGTGGCGCGGGCAGTCGCCTATCTTGCGAGCGAGGAGAGCGGGTTGATGACCGGCTCGGTGATCGACTTCGACCAGCAGGTCGTGGGCGCGGGGGACGCGCCCGCGCGCAGCGCCCGCCGGTTGCCAGAACCTGGCTAAAGCGGACCCCGCCTGAGCGGTCGGCGCGGGCCCCGGACCCGGCTTGCGCCGGGCCTGGGGTCGCACCGGGTTATGACCGGCGGTAGGTGCCGTTGATGACCGCGGGGATATCGCCGCGCGTGATGCCCAGGTCGAACAGCTCGCGATCGGTGTAGCTGAGCAGTTCGCGGGTAATCTGCGCCCGCCGGCGGCGCCGCTCGCGCCAGTCGGCGATCCGCCGGCTGAGCTTGGTCCAGCGGCCCGCCACGGACCCGGGCGCGAACCCGGCGGCGTCGTGCAACACATGTGAGCCCATAGGGCCCTCCTTTCAGCCAAACAGTCTTGTTGCGGTGCAGCATATCGGGCAGAGAGGCTGACCTTCAAGCGGCCCGTTATACGATTTACGAAGGTGTTGCATGCGAGGCACGCCGGGCCGGGGCCCAGGCGATGGGGCAGGCGGGCACGCGTGCTCACGGGTAATTGTATCCGCATGTCGGGGGTTGCGCCCTCGCACTGAGCTAGGGAGGGGCACGAATGCGCACCCCTCCGCAGCCGCGACTGTCGACCGTGCAGGCCCTCGCGGAGGAAGTGGCGTTGCTGCGCCCGGATGCGCCGCCGCCCGCCGCGGACGCGCAGGCCTATGCGGCGGCCGCGGGCCGGGCGGAGCTGTCGGCGCTGTGCCTTTCGGGCGGCGGCATCCGCAGCGCCGCCTTCTCCCTCGGCGTCATCCAGAGCCTCGCCCGGCGCGGGCTGCTCGACCGGTTCGACTATCTCTCCACCGTCTCCGGCGGCGGGTTCATCGGCGGCTGGCTGGATGCCCTGGCGCGCCGTGACGGCGTGGGCGCGGTGCAGGACATGCTGCGCCAGGAGACGCCGCCGCCGCAGGTGCGCCGCCTGCGGGACTACACGAACTACCTCACGCCCCGGATCGGTCTGCTCTCGCTCGATACCTGGGCAGCGGCCGTGCTGTACCTGCGCAACGTCATGCTCAACTGGCTGATCTTCGCGCCGCTGTTCGCGCTGTGCGTGCTGCTGGCGGTGTTCTACCGGACGATGCTGGCGGAGCTCACCGGCAGCAGCGTGGGCCAATGGGCGCTCGGCGCTGCGACGCTCGTGCTCGTGTTCGGCACCATGCGGGCCTGTCTCGACCTGCCCAGCCATCGCCCGCGCGGCCCCACGCCGCCACCGTGGCCGCTCAGCCCGCTGCCGCCGCAGTGGCAGGCGCGGCTGCTGCGCCTGTTCGCGGCGGCTCCGGCGACGGTGGGGAGGGATGAGACCGACTACGCATCGGTGCGCGGCATCTCGCTGTTCATCGTGGCCCCGGCGCTGATCTGGGCGATCGTCGCACCGCTCGCCCTGGTGCACTGGTACCACAGCGGCATCGGCACTGGCCTCGCGCTTCCCTGCACGTACACCGCCGCCATGCTCGGCGGCTACGCGCTGGCGGCGGTCTGGCGCTGGGAGTGGGGCCTTTACGGCCGCAATTTCGGCGCTTGGCTGCTGGCGACGGTCACGTCGGCGGCCGTGCTGTGGCTAGGCATTCGGTTCGGCCGGGCGGTCGACACCGAGAAGCCGGAGATGCTGGCGGTCGCGGGGCCGCTCTGGCTGATCGTCGCCAGCGCGCTACAGGCGCTGCTGCATGCGGGGCTGCGCCACGGCACCCGGTTCGGCGAGCTCGATCGCGAATGGCTCGCGCGGCTCAGCGCCGCCAAGCTCGCGCCCGCCGTGCTGTGGTTCGCCTTCGCGTTCTGCTGCCTGTCGCTGCAACGGATCCTCTGGGAGGAGGATTCGCGGCAGGTCTGGTTCGCGGCTGCCAGCAGCCTCGTGTCGGGGCCCGTCGCCGCCTGGCTCGGCAAGCAGGGGCTGACGCGCGTCGAGTCGCTGATCCAGGCGCCGCGGCCCAGCGATCGGCTGCTCGCGCTCGTGCTGCCGGCGCTCGCCGTGGTTTTCGCCGCGGCACTGCTCACCAGTTTCGGCCGCGTGCTGCAGTTCGTGCTGGGTTGGCTGCAGCTTGCGATCGCGGCTTGGCCCTGCTCGATCGCCGGGCTGGCGGAGCGCCTCGACGCGGGCAAGTGCATTTCCGTGGCGATCGGACCCGATCCGACGTCGCAGACGCAGCTCCTGCTCGCCGAGCGCTGGTACGAGAACGCGCCGATCCCGCTGCAGCTCGCGCTGTTCGTCGTCCTGGCCGCGCTGCTGTGCGTGGCGGCGCGGTGGATTCCGGTGAACCGCTTCTCGATGCACGGCGTGTATCGCAACCGGCTGACCCGCGCCTTCCTCGGCACGGTGCGGCCGGGCGAGCGCCGCAGCGAACCGTTCACGACCTTCGATCCGGACGACAACGTGCGGCTGGCAAAGCTGCGCCCGCCCCCGGGCGCGCGGCCGGTGCACGTGATCAATGCGACGCTCAACCTCACCTCGGGCACGCGGCTCGCCTGGGCGGAGCGCAAGGCCGCCTCGTTCACCTTCACGCCGCTCGCCTGCGGCGCGGCGGACCTCGCGGCCGCGCCCGACGCGGGCGCCGAGCCGCCGCCCGGCGCCTTCGTGCCCACCGCTTCCTATGCCGGCGACGAGCGCGAATCCGGCCGGCCGGACGAGGGCGAGGGGATGACGCTCGCCACTGCCATGACGCTCTCGGGGGCCGCGATGAGCCCCAACTGGGGCTATCACTCCTCGGCGGCGACGGCGTTCCTGATGACGCTGTTCAACGTCCGGCTCGGCGCATGGCTGCCCAATCCGGCGCGCGTCGACGATCCGGCACGGCTGCAACGCTCCTCGCCGCCGTTCAGCCTCTGGCCGTTCCTGAACGAGCTGACCGGACGCTCCGACGACCAGCGCGCCGACATCTACATTTCCGACGGCGGGCATTTCGAGAACCTGGGGCTCTACGAAATGCTTCGCCGCCGCTGCCGCCGCATGCTGGTCGTGGATGCCGGGCAGGACGCGGGCTGCACGCTGACCGATCTCGGCAACGCCATCCGCAAGGCCGGGATCGACCTCAACGTGCAGATCAGCATGCGGCCGATCCGCCTGCTCTCGCGCGCCGCCTTCGAAAGCGTGCCGGAGGCGGCGCGTGCGCGCGTGCCGGGCTTCGCCTACGGCCTCGTGCGCTATCCGGAGGGGCGGCGGGCGCAGCTCCTGCTGATCAAGCCGAGCTGGCTCGCGGACATTCCCGCCGATGTGCGCGCCTATGGCGCCCTGCGGCCGGAGTTCCCGCACGAGCCGACCGGCGAGCAGTGGTTCACCGAGAGCCAGTTCGAAAGCTACCGCGCATTGGGCGCGTTCCAGACCGAGCAGCTGTGCGAGGGTGTCGCGGAAGGGGCGTTGGCCGACCTGTTCGCGCGCGCGGCCGGCGAGGCGCGGCGGCCCGAGGGCGAAACCGCGGCGGTCGCCTGAGGCTACACGCTCACCCAGCGCCGCTCCCGCGCCGAGGTCACGATCGCATCCACGCACGCCTGGATGCGTGCCGCCTCCGCAAAGTCCGGCGCGAAGCGCGGGCCGCCGGCGAGCGCATCGAGGATCGCGGCGACCTCGATCGTCTTGAGGTCGTTGTAGCCGAGATGGTGCCCCGGCGCCGGGCAGAACCGCCCGTACGGCGGATGATCGGGGCCGGTGAGGATGGTGCGGAACCCGTCGCGCCCGCGCGGCTGGCCGGCGGTGTAGACCTGCAACTCGTTCATCCGCTCCTGGTCGAAGGCGATCGTGCCCTTGGTGCCGGTGACTTCGAAGGCGATCGTCATCTTGCGGCCCGTGGCGACCCAGCTCGCCTCGATCGAGCCGGTCGCGCCCGAAGCGAAGCGCAGCAGCGCGCGCGCCTGGTCATCGACCGCGACCGCGCGCATCGCGGCCGAACCGGGGGACGCCGGGCGCTGCGGGATGACGGTTGCGATCTGCCCGCTCACCTCGACGATGTCGCCGGCGAGGTAGCGGGCGATGGAGAGGATGTGGCTGCCGAGATCGGCGATCGCGCCGTGCCCGCCCGCGGGATCGAGCCGCCAGGTCCAGGGCTGCGACGGGTCCGCCATGTAGTCCTCGGCATGGATGCCGCGAAAGCTGACGACGGCGCCGATCTCGCCGCCCTCGATCATGGCGCGCGCGAGACCCAGCAGCGGGTTCTTCAGATAGTTCAGTCCGACGAAGGTCTGCACGCCGGCCTGCTGCGCCGCGCGCGCCATCGCCGCGGCGTCGGCGGCGGAGGCGGCGAGCGGCTTCTCGCAATAGACATGCTTGCCGGCCGCGATCGCCGCGAGCGCCATCGGCTTGTGCAGCGCGTTCGGCGTGGTGATATCGACGAGGTGCACCGCCGGGTCGCGCACCAGCGCCTGCCAGTCCGCGGTCGCGCGGGGATAGCCGAGCGACTGGGCGGCGCGCGCGGCGGTCGGCTCGTCGATGTCGGCGAGCATTTCCAGCACCGGCACCGCCGCGGGCGCGAAGATCGCCGGGGCGGCGCGGAACGCAAGCGTGTGGCTGCGGCCCATGAAGCCGCTGCCGATCAGGCCGATGCCGATGCGCCGCATGGGGAGGCCTCCTCGATGGAAAACGGGCGGGGATTGCTCCCCGCCCGCCGGGTTCGCGCGTTCCGGCGTCGCTCGAGTCGCCGCTGCCGCCGACGCAGGTGTTGACGTTCTTCGGCGTGCAGACATCAAGGCCCGTATAGGTCGGGTCCTTCGGCGGGGCCTTGCCGTCCTTGATGTCCTTCAGGGCGTACATGACCTTGTAGCCCATCTCGAACGGCCGCTGTCCCACGTTGCCGGAGGCGAGGCCAAGCTTCAGCTCCTCAATCTGCATCGGCAGCGTATCGGCGACCGCGATTGCGATCGCGCCGTCGGCGATCTTGGACTTGTAGTTGCTGGCGACGCGCTTGTAGGCCTGCTCGACGAACTCCGGGAATCCGCCGGTCGGCACGAAGGCGTCCAGGTTCGGGTACTTGCCCAGGATGTCTTCCATCTGCTGCACCGCGACGGTGAAGTCGTCGTTGGTATAGAGCGGGCAGCCGTCGACTTCCTTCCAGCCGTTCTGGCCGGTCAGCCGCACGCCGGGCAATTCCGTGCTCGCCTTGCCGCTCAGCGTGTCGCGGATGCCCTGCATGCGTTCGTTGTGGTTGGCCGCCGCGGCGCCGCCGGACTGGATGCAGATCGTGCCGCCCTTCGGCTTGATCGACATGCACGAGCTTCCCGAGGTTCACGCCGATGTCGTAGTTGTGCGTGCCGATATAGGCGATGCGCAGGCCCTTGTCCTTGGGCAGCAGGTCGGAGTCCCAGGTCAGCACCGGAATGCCGGCCTTCTTCGCCTCCTCCAGCGCCGACGCCATCGCCGCGGCGTTGGCCGGCGAGACGGCGATGCCGTCGACATGCTTGGCGACCAGATCGTCCACGATCTGCACCTGCTCCTCGCCGCCGCCATGCTCGCCGGGGCCGATATACAGGCACTCGATCGCGCCCTTCAGTTCCTTCTCGGCCTTCTTGCAGCCGTCACGGGCCTGATCGAAGAACGGGTTGTTGGTGTTCTTCGGCACCAGCGCGAAGACGTATTTCTTGCTCGCCGCAACGCCGGGGTGGCTGCCGGCCGCCAGGACCAGCGCCATCGCCGCCGCGCCTGCCAGATATTTCAGCATGTACGTTCCTTCCTTCTCCCAACGTTTCTCTCGCCAACGCCGCGACCGGACGGTCGCGTCATTCGCGCTTACGCCCGCGGACCCGCTCGAGCAGGATCGCGAGAATGATGAAGGCACCGACGAAGATGCCCTGCCAGTTCGAAGTCCACGCCGGCCATCAGCAGGCTGTTGCGAATGACCTCGATCAGCGCCGCGCCGATGATCGACGCCGTAGGCGCCGCCTTCGCCGCCGGCAGGTTGGCGCCGCCGATCACGGTGGAGGCGATGACGCGCAACTCGTAGCCGATGCCGAGCGCGTTGATCGCCGAGCCCTGCCAGCCGAGGATCATGATCGACGGCGACCGCGGCGGTGAGCGAGCAGAAGATGTAGGCCTGCAGCTTGACGCGAGTTGACCGGCACGCCGGTCAGCCGCGCCGCCTGCTCGTTGCCGCCGATGGCGAACAGGTGGCGGCCCCAGGCGGTGAAATGCAGCGTGAAGGACAGCCGATCGCCATGATCGAGCAGGAGCCAGACGGAGTTGGCGATGCCCGCGATCTCGCCGCCGAACAGGTTGAAGAACTCGTTCGCGTGCGGCCCGAACTTGTAGATCATCTTGTTTCTGCGACAGCACGACCGCCGCCGAGCGCGCGATGGAGAGCATGCCGAGCGTGACCACGAACGGCGACAGGCCGAGATAGGTGATCAGCAGCGCCGTTGAAGAGGCCGCAGATGACGACCGGTAAGCAGGCCGCCGACCACCGCGAAGATCCAATGGTAGCCCGCCTGCATGAACAGGCCGACGACGATGCCCACCACGCCCATGACCGAGCCCACGGAGATGTCGATGCCGCCGGTGATCATCACCGCCGTCATGCCCAGCGCCATGATCCCGATGAAGCTGAAGTTGCGGGTGATATTGTAGAAGTTCTCGCTGGTGCCGAAGGCGTTCGGATAGACGATCGACATCAGCACGCAGATCGCGAGCAGCGCCACCGTGACCCAGAACGCCTGCGCGCTGATGACCTTGCCGAGCCAGGTCCGCTCCTTGATGCCGACGACATCGGCGATGGCGACGCCGGTGGATGTGGCCTCAGGCGGCATGGATCGCTCCCGTGATCAGGCCGGTCACTTCCTCGGGGCTTGAATCCGCGATCGGCTTCTCGGCCACTTTGCGCCCGCGGCGCAGCACGAACACGCGGTCGCAGACGGAAAAGACGTCGGGCATGCGGTGGCTGATCAGCACGACCGCAATCCCCTGGTCGCGCAGCCGCCGGATCAGGTCCAGCACCTCCACCACCTGGCGCACCGAGATCGCGGCCGTCGGCTCGTCCAGCAGCACGACGCGCGAGTTGGACAGCCGGGTGCGCGCGATCGCCACCGCCTGGCGCTGTCCGCCGGACATGCGCCGTACCAGGTCGCGCGGCCGCGTCTCGCTCTTGAGCTCGGCGAACAGTTCTGCGGCGCGCTCATACATCCCGGTGTAGTTGAGCAGCCTGATCGGCCCGATACCCCACTTGAGCTCGCGCCCGAGAAACACGTTGGCGGCCGCGGTCAGGTTGTTGCAGAGGGCGAGCTCCTGATAGACGATCTCGATCCCTTTCTGCCGCGCCTCGACCGGTCGGTGGAACACCACCGGCCCGCTGTCCATCACGATCTCGCCGCCGCTGGGCGGGAAGTTGCCGGCGATGATCTTCACCAGCGTGGATTTGCCGGCGCCGTTGTCGCCCATGAGTCCGAGCACCTCACCCGGCTCGAGCGTCAGGTCGACATCCGAAAGCGCCCGGATTGCGCCGAAATTCTTTGAGATGTTCCTCAGTTGGAGGACCGGCAAGATACGTTTCCACTCCCTGACGACCGCTCCGTCGTCACGCTCCGCTCCAGCGACGCACGAGGCGCGCAGTGCGGTTCGCGACCGGGCGGGATTGCCTCTTTTCCGCCCCATTACGCGGTCGCAGTCGGTCGGTCAAACCTATTTGTCCGACGCTTTCCGCAGGCGTTAGGCTGCGCGGCGCCAGCGCCCCGGAGAGAGCCATGAGCGACGCCGTCACGGCCGAAACCATCGCCGCCGCCGAGCGCCTGCTCGGCGTCGCCTATACCGACGCCGAAAGGGCGCTCATGGTGGAGAAGATCGGCGCGCAGATCGCGCTCGCCCGGGAGCGGCGTGCGGTGGCACTGCCGGTCGCGCTGCCGCCGGCGACCCGCTTCGACCCGCGCCCGCCCGGGCTTCGTCATGCCGCAGGGCGCGTTCCGGCCGGCGGCGGCCGAGGCGCCCGAGCCTGCGAGCGACGAGGAGATTGCCTTCGCGCCGGTGGCCGTGCTGGGCCGGCTGATCCGCAGCAAGCGGATCAGCGCCGCGCGGCTCGCCCGGCTCTACCTCGACCGGATCGAACGCTTCGGGCCGGTAGCTGGAATGCGTCGTGACGCTGACCGGCCGAGCTGGCGCACTGCAGCAGGCCGAAGCGGCGGACCGGCTGCTGGCCGAGGGCACCGATCTCGGGCCGCTGCACGGCATCCCCTGGGGCTGCAAGGACATCATCGACACTGCGGGCATCCCCACCGGCTGGGGGGCGGAGCCGTATCGCGACCGGGTGCCGGAACAGGACGCGACCGTCGTCCGCCAGCTCGCCGCCGCCGGTGCCGTCATGCTCGCGAAACTGTCGGTCGGCGCGCTCGCCTACGGCGATATCTGGTATGGCGGGCGGACGCGCAATCCGTGGAACATCGAGGAGGGATCGAGCGGTTCCTCGGCCGGCTCGGCCTCGGCGACGGCGGCGGGGCTGGTCGGGTTCGCGCTCGGCACCGAGACGCTCGGCTCGATCGTCGCACCGTCGCTGCGCTGCGGCACCACCGGCCTGCGCCCGACCTTCGGCCGCGTGTCGCGCACCGGGGCGATGCCGCTGTGCTGGACGCTCGACAAGATCGGCCCGATCTGCCGCGCGGTGGAGGACACGGCGCTGGTGCTGCACGCGCTCAGCGGCGCCGACCCGGCCGACCCGTTCCAGGTGCCGGCACCGCTCGCCTACGACGCCGCGGCGCCGGTGCGCGGCCTGCGCGTGGGCTACTACCCGGCCGACTTCGCCGATGCCGAGGCGCACGACCTCGACCGGGCGGCGCTGGAGGCGCTGCGGGGCCTCGGCGTGGAGATGGTCGCGCTCGACCCGCCCCGACCTGCCCTACGGCGCGCTGATGAGCATCCTGATCGCGGAGGCCGCCGCCTCGTTCGAGGAGCTCACCTCGTCCGACCGCGACGACATGCTGGCGCTGGCAGGAGCCGGGCGCGTGGCCGAACACGTTCCGCAAGGCGCGCTTCCTCAGCGCCGTCGATCACATCCAGCTCGACCGGCTGCGCCGGCGGGTGATGCAGGCGATGGACGCGACGATGCGCGGCGTGGACGCAATCATCGGCGCCCGCCCTCGCGGGGCCGATGCTCGTCATCGGCAACTTCACCGGCCATCCCTGCCTCGTTCTGCCCTGCGGCTTTCGCGAGAGCGAGACGCGCGGGCCGCTTTCGCTCGCCCGCGCGCGGGCTCGACGAGGGCGCTGCCGGCGCCGGCCCGACCCACACCGTGCCGCACGCGATCTGCCTCATCGGGCGGCTGTTCGACGAGGGAACGATCCTGCGCCTCGGCCGTGGGCTGGAGGCCGCGTTCGGCGCGCACCTGCGCCGACCGCCGCTTGGGTAGCGATGGGTGTCCCCGGCAGCCCCAGTGCGCGGCGCGCGTCAGACCATCGCGAGCGACTGCTCCGCGGCAAGCACGTAGCCCGCGCCGCGCACCGACTGGATCATGCGCGAACCAGCCTCGCCGTCGCCCAGCTTGCGGCGCAGGCTGAAGATAAGCTGGTCGATGCTGCGATCCTCCGGCCGCCAGGGACGGCGCAGCGCCACCTCGCACAGCCGCTCGCGGCTCACCGGCTGGGCGTGGGCCAGCACCAGTTCCTGCAGCGCGGTGAACTCGGCCGCCGTGATCGGGAACACATGGCCGTTGCGGTCGGCGACGATGCGCCGCTGCAGGTCGACACGCCACGGCCCGACCTGCACCGGATGCAGCGCCGGAATGGCGGGCGCCCCGGCCTCGGCCCGCGCGCCGGCGCGCAGGTGCGAGCGGCGATGCACCGCGCGGATCCGCGCCACCATCTCCCGCAACTGCGGCGGCTTGGCGATGTAGTCGTCGGCGCCGAGTTCGAGCCCGACGATTCGCTCCGCCTCCTCGCCGCGGCCGGAGACGACGATGATGCCGCAGTCGTGCAGGTCGGAAAGCCAGCCGATCAGCGCCACGCCGTTGGTGTCGGGCAGTTCCAGATCGACCAGCACGACATCGGGCATGAAGCTGCGCTTGAGCTCGATCGCGCGTGCCCCGGTCTGGGCCCAGGCCGTGCGCATCCCGGAGCGCTCGATGAATTTCTGCAACGTCTCCGCGACCGCCGGATTGTCCTCGATCAGCAGGACCCGAGGGTTGGGGAGCGGTGTCGTGGTGTCGCTGGGCGTCATCCGAATCGGTCGGTTCACGGTCCCGAAAACGTGAGCCAAATCGGCGGCTCACTCCGTCGATTGTTAGTGGCGTTCGCGGCACTCGTCCATGGGCTTGCACTCGATTCCCAGGCCGCGACGAAATACCGTAAGCCGAAGCGCTCGGCGAATACTTGCGAAAGCGGGCATACATGTTCTGTCCGCGAGCGGTGCTAGAGTGCGCGGCGCGGACGCGGCGGAAGGGGGCGCGACGAAGACGGCGATGGCGCACGGATCGCTGACGACGTTCTGGGAAGCCGGCGTTCTGAGCGCAGCGCGCCGCCTCCGCGTCAGGCTGCGGGCTGCGATCCGCGGCACGAACGGCGCCACGGCGGCCGATGAGGGCGCTCTTGATCTCGACCACGTTCTCGGCAGCATCGCCGATGGCGTGTACGTGCTCGATCGTTCCTGGCGGGTCCGCTATGCCAACGACGCGGCGCTGGCCGCGCTGCGCCGGCCGGGGGCCGAGGTGCTCGGGGCCACGTTGTGGGAAGTGTTCCCCGATTTGCGCGCGAGCCCGTTCGCATCGCAGCTCGAAGCGGCCGCGGCGGCCGGGCTGCCGGCCGACTTCGCCGCCTTCCTGCCCTCGCTCAACGCCTGGCACGAAACCCGGGTCTATCCGTTCGAGGGCGGGCTGACGGTCTATTTCCGTGACGTGACGCTCGAGCGGGAGGCGACGGAACGGTCCCGGCAGGCCCGCAAGCTGGAAAGCCTGGGCCAGCTCACCGGCGGCATCGCCCATGACGTGAACAACCTGCTCACCGTCATGCTGGGCAATTTCGAGATGCTGGCGCTGGGTGCGGAGGAGCGTGGCCCGTCCGGTGCCGGCGACCTCGACCTGGCGGAGGCGGGGCTGCGCGCGGGCGAGAGCGCGAGCCAGCTCATGCACCGCCTGCTCGCCTTCTCCCGCCGCCAGCCGCTCGCGCCGCAGGTGGTGGACATCGCCGCGCTGCTGGCCTCGCTGGAGCCGCTGCTGCGCCGCACCATGGGCGAGACGGTGGTGCTGGAGATCGCCGTGGCGCGGGGGCTGTGGCGCGCCGTGGTCGATCCGGCGGAGCTGGAGACGGCGATGCTGAACCTCGCGATCAACGCCCGCGACGCCATGCCGGCCGGCGGGCATCTGCAGAATCGAGGCGAGCAACGTCACCATCGACCGCGTGTATGGCGCGCTCGCCGGACTCGAACAGACCGGTGCGTTCATCATGCTGGCGGTGGCCGACGGCGGCGCCGGCATGTCGCAGGAGGTGCTGGAGCGCGCGTTCGAGCCGTTCTTCACCACCAAGGAACCCGGGCGCGGGACCGGGCTGGGGCTCTCCATGGTCTACGGGTTCGCCAAGCAGTCCGGCGGCCACGCGACGATCGACAGCGAGGAGGGGGAGGGCACGGTCGTCCGCCTCTACCTGCCCCGCACCCGGGAGGCGGAGATGCCCGCCGCGGCCGGCGAGCCGCGCGCGGCGCATGGCGGCAACGAGACGATCCTGCTGGTGGAAGACAACGACCTCGTCCGCATCCACACCGAGGCCATGCTGCGCGGGCTCGGCTATGCCGTCCGCTCGGCGGCCGACGGGACGGAGGCGCTGCTGCTGTTGCAGGAGGGGATGCGGCCGGACCTCCTGCTGGCCGACGTGGTGCTGCCGGGCGGCATGACCGGGCGGGAGGTGGCCGACGCGGCGGCGCAGCTCATTCCCGGGCTGAAGGTGCTGTTCACCTCCGGCTATTCCGGTCGCGCGCTGCTGGAGGGCGGCCGGGTGCGCCCCGGCGTGGCGCTGATCGGCAAGCCGTTCCGCCGCAGCGAGCTGGCGGCGCGGGTGCGCGCCCAGCTCACCGCGCCGCCCTGGCAGCCCCGCTCCGCCTCGGTGCCGTTCGGTGGCGAGGACGGTCGCTGAGACCTTGCCGCCCGAGGCGCGAGGGCTGACCATGTGCGCAAACCGATGGGAGGACGCGGCGCGATGTCCGTGATGAGCTACGCGAGCGCGCCGGCCGCGCAGCCGCTGATCGGCGAGACGATCGGCCAGGCCCTCGAACGCACCGCGCGGCGCTTGCCGGACCGGCCGGCACTGGTGGTCCGCTCACAGGACGTGCGGCTGAGCTGGTCGGGGCTGCTCGACGCGGTCGATGCCTTCGCGGCCGGGCTGCTCGCGCTCGGCCTGGCGCCGGGCGACCGGGTTGGCATCTGGTCGCCCAACAACGCCGAATGGGTGATCGCCCAACTCGCCACCGCGCGGGCCGGGATGATCCTGGTCACGATCAACCCCGCCTACCGGCTGCACGAGCTGGAATACGCGCTGACCAAGGTCGGCTGCCGCGCGCTGGTCAGCGCGACCGCGTTCAAGACAGCGACTACGCGGCGATGCTGCGCAGCCCTGCTGCCGGAACTCGCGCACTGCGCCGCCGGGCCGGCTGGTGCGGCGCGGGTGCCGAGCCTGCGAAATCGTGATCCAGATCGGCGCGCGCAGCATCCCCGGCAGCTTCGCCTTCGCCGAGGTCGCGGCCGCCGGCGACGCCGCGGCGCGGCAGCGGCTGGCGGCGCTCGGCGCGCACGCTGCAGTTCGACGACTCGATCAACATCCAGTTCACCTCGGGCACCACCGGCGCGCCGAAGGGCGCGACGCTCACCCACCACAACATCCTCAACAACGGCTTCTTCACCGCCGAGGGCATGCGGCTGACGGAGGCCGGACCGGCTGTGCATTCCGGTGCCGCTGTATCATTGCTTCGGCATGGTGATGGGCGTGCTCGGCTGCGTCACGCATGGCGCGGCGATGGTGTTCCCCGGCGAGGGGTTCGACCCGCTGGCGGTGCTGCAGACGCTGGCCGAGGAGCGCTGCACCGCGCTCTACGGCGTGCCGACCATGTTCATCGCCGAGATGGGGCACCCGGACTTCGAGAAATTCGACCTGAGCAGCCTGCGCACCGGCATCATGGCCGGCTCGCCCTGCCCGATCGAGGTGATGCGCCGCGCGATGACGCTGATGCATCTGCGCGACATCACCATCGCCTACGGCATGACCGAGACCAGCCCGGTGAGCTTCCAGACCGGGCTGGACGAGCCGGTCGAGCGCCGCGTCTCCACGGTCGGCAAGATCCATCCGCATCTGGAGGCGAAGGTCGTCGACGCCGAAGGCCGCGTCGCTGCCGGCGGGCCAGCCGGGCGAGCTGTGCACGCGCGGCTACTCGGTGATGCTCGGCTACTGGGACGACGCCGAGCGGACGGCGCAGGCGATCGACCGCGCCGGCTGGATGCACACCGGCGACCTCGCCACGATCGACGCGGAGGGCTACTGCGCGATCGTCGGGCGGATCAAGGACATGGTGATCCGCGGCGGCGAGAACGTCTATCCGCGCGAGATCGAGGAGTTCCTCTATCGCCATCCGAAGATCATGGACGTGCAGGTGTTCGGCGTGCCCGACGAGAAGTTCGGCGAGGAGATCTGCGCCTGGATCAAGCTGCGCGCGGGCGAGACGATGGACGCGGAGGAGGTGCGGGCGTTCTGCCGCGACCAGATCGCCTACTACAAGGTGCCGCGCCACGTGCGCTTCGTGCACGGAATTCCCGATGACGGTGACCGGCAAGATGCAGAAATTCCTGATGCGCGAGGCGATGCTGCGCGAGCTCGGGACGCCGGAACGGGCGCCGGAGTAGGTCGCCGGCACCACGACCTTCGGGTCGCGGCGCCGGGCGGCGCGGACCTACTGGGCGGCGAGCTTGTCGGCCTTGAGCCGGCCCCGCTCGTCGTCGGGATTGACCGGATCGGGCGGCAGGCCGCCGTGCGGCTTGGGGCTCGCGTCGAAGCGGAAGCGCGGCTCCTGGTTCCACGGGCCGCGCTGGTCCATGCCGTTTTTGGAAAGGTCGAAGTAGATGTCGACCGTCTCGTCCGGCTTGATGTTGCCGAACATCGGGTCGGTCAGCCTGCCCATGCGTCCAGCGCCTGCATGAACATGGCCGTGTGCGACACTTCGCGCGTCAGCAGGTGCGTCAACGTCTTCTTCGTGCCTTCATCGGTGGTGGCCTTGATCAGCGCCTCGTAGGTCTGCCGCGCGCCCGCCTCGGCCGCGATGTCGGCGCGCAGGTCGCGCACGACGTTGCCGCCTTCGTTGATATAGGCGGCGGTCCAGGCATGGCCCTGGCTGTCGAGGAAGTGCGGGCCGATGCCGCGGATGCGGAACAGCGGCGAGGCAAGACGCATCCGCCTCCCCCACGCTCCGCGTGTGCTGCTCGATCAGCTTGCCGACCATTTCCAGGTGACCGAATTCCTCGGTGGCGATGTCCTGCAGCATGTCGCGGATGCCGCGTCCTCCACGTGGAAGGACTGCACCCAGTACTGCAGTGCTGCGGTCAGCTCGCCGGTCGCGCCGCCGAACTGTTCCAAGCAGAGCTGAGCGAATCGGGGGTCTGGCTTACCGACCTTCACTTCGCCGATCAGCTCCTTGCGGTGATAAAACATGGGGAGTTCCTGGGATGTCTGGTGTTCTGAAGCAAACGCCTTGCGGGTCGGGCGAGTTGCGGCTTCCATGGTCGGCAAACGGACGGAGGAACGACCATGAGCGCCGTCGGACACGCCTTTCCCAAGCTGCACAACGCGATGTGGCCCGGCCTCGTCGGCAAGGGGCCGACAGCGAGCCGCCGATCGACCTCGACACGATGCTCGACCTGACCGCCGCGGCCGAGGTCGGACGGCGTCGAAGTTCGACGGCGTCGACCTGTTTCTCTTCGATCCGCACGTCAGCATCGACGTCGACCGACGACGACGCTGAAGCGGCTGGCCGACAAGATCGCGGCGCACGGGCTTCGTGGTCGGCTCGGTCGTCGCGCCGGTCTGGCCGCCGACCGGCGGCGGCTCGGCGATGGGCAGTGACGAGGAGCGCAAGCAGTTCCTGACGCAGGTGCGCAAGGCCTGCCGCATCGGCCGGAAGCTGCGCGAGCTCGGCGTCCGCCCGTACGGCGTCGTCCGGATCGACTCGGCGCCGGCGTCCGGCGACTGGGCGAAGGATCCGGCGGGCAACACGAAGAAGATCGCCGAGACGTTCCGCGCAGGCCTGCGACATCGCCGAGGATTACGGCGAGCGGCTCGCGGCCGAAGGCGAGATCTGCTGGGGCGGCATGCACAGCTGGAAGCACGATGGTCGAGCTGCTCGAGCTGGTCGAACCGCCCGAAGACGCTCGGCTTCCAGGCCGACATGGCGCACACGCTGCTCTACACGCTGGGCTACAACGCGCCCGAGGATCGCATCCTGCCGGAGGACTTCGACTGGACAGATCGCGACGACGCTCGACGAGGCGCTGCAAGACGCTGACCGCACGCGCTGCGGCCGTGGACGATCGACTTCCACGTCGCGCAGAACGACGCGACGGTCAACGGCTCGGGCTCGCACGACAAGACCGGCCGGCACTGCCTGCCGACCGATCCGAACGGCAAGCTCGACATCGTGCACGCACGCCGGCTACTGGCTGCGCGACGAGCACGGCGCAGCCGACCAAGCGCGTTCGAGCACATCTGCTGGGACGGCTGCATGTTCCCGAACGCGATGATGATGCAGCCGAAGACCTGGAACGACATCCTGGCGCGATGATCGCCGTGCGCGACGCGCACGGCTGGGACGCGACAGTGCCGGCGGTCGTGTGAGGCGGACGCCGATGAGCGTCGACGAAGAAGAACTCTGAACATCGGCCTGATCGGCTACGGCTTCATGGGCCGGACGCACTCCAACGCCTTCCAGCAGGTCGCCGCACTTCTTCGACGTCGCCGTACCAGCCCGGTGCTAAGGCCGTCGTGCGCGCGCAACGCCGAGCGCGGTGCAAGGCGTTCGCCGAGAACTGGGGCTACGAGTCGGTCGAGACCGACTGGCGGAAGCTGGTCGAGCGCAAGGACATCGACGTGATCGACATCGCCAGCCCGAACGACACGCACGCCGAGATCGCGATCGCCGCGGCGCAAGGCCGGCAAGATGGTCCTGTGCGAGAAGCCGCTCGGCCGTGAACGCGGCCGAGGCGCGAGAGATGGTCGAGGCGGTCGAGAAGGCCGGCGTGCCCAACATCGGTCTGGTACAACTACCGCCGCGTGCCGGCCGTGACGCTGGCCAAGCAGCTGATCGACGAGGGCCGGCTCGGCCGCATCTTCCACTACCGCGCGAAGTTCCTGCAGGACTGGACGATCTCGGAGGACCTGCCGCAGGGCGGCGACGGGCTGTGGCGGCTCGACGTCGAGCGTCGCCGGCAGCGGCGTCACCGGCGACCTGCTCGCGCACTGCATCGACACCGCGCTCTGGCTCAACGGCGCCGATCGCCGAGGTCACCGCGATGACCGAGACGTTCATCAAGGAGCGCAAGCACAACCTGACCGGCAAGGTCGAGCCGGTCGGCATCGACGACGCGAGCGCGTTCCTCGCCCGTTCGAGAACGGCTCGCTCGGCGACTGTTCGAGTCGACGCGCTACGCGCGCGGCCACAAGGCGCTCTACACGTTCGAGATCAACGGCGAGAACGCCTCGGTCGCGCTGGGACCTGCACGACCTGCACCGGCTGCAGTACTTCGATCATCGCGACGAAGGGCCGCGTGCGCGGCTGGCGCAGCGATCCACGTCACCGACGGCGACCAGCCGTACATGAAGCACTGGTGGGTGCCGGGCCTGCAGATCGGCTACGAGCACACGTTCATCCACCAGGTCGCCGACTTCCTCGCAGGCGCTCGGCGAAGGGCACAGCCGGCGGCGCCGACGTTCCGCGACGCGCTGGCGACCGATCACGTGACCGATGCGGTGCTCGCCTCGGCGCGCTCCAGGCACTGGGAGCGGGTGCCGGCCTCAGTGTAGCGCGCGCAGCAGCGCCGCGCGGCGGGCCGGGATCGAGCTTGGCGTGCGGGACGAACGCACGCATGCGGCAGATGCCCTCGCTGGCCGGTAGCTTCACTTCGGTGAAAGCGCCGCTCGCCGTCACCGCGGCCAGGATCTGCGGCGTGATCCGGTTCGGGTCCGGCATCGCCGGATGGCGCCAGCGCGGCGGATCCGGCGGCTCAAGGACCAGCAGCACGTCGTCGTCGGGCGTCAGGGCAATCATCGTCGCGAGGTCGGGTGCCGTGACGCTCGGCAGCGCGTTGAGCGGGAAGTCCTGCTGATACGCCTGCATCTCCACCTGGATGTGCGTGAACGCGTCGGACACGCCGATCAGCCGCACGATCGGCGCGGCCTCCCCACTCTGCCGCGCGAGCGCGATCACCGGGCCGAAATCGCAGGTCGGATTTGGCCGCCGCGACAACGCTGCCAGCGCCTCCAGTGGCGCCCAGTCCGGCGCAGACCGCCAGACGAAGGCGAGCATCACGGCGGCCTGAACGACCGCCAGCACGCCGGCGAAACCCGCCAGCGGCCGGTACACCACGAAGCCGGTCGCGAGCAGCAGCGCGAGCGGCGGCAGCACGCCCACGAGATAGCGCGGGTTCTGATTGCTGCCGATGGCCGTGCTGACGAATGTCGGGACCGTCAGCAGCAATGCGACGACGAACGCAAGCGTCGTCGCGTCCGGCCGCCGCCAGGAGCGCGCGAGCCGCGGCAGCAGCGACCACAGCGCCGCGACGACTCCGAGGACCACGGCCGGCGCGGCAAACACGCCGAACACCTCGCGCAGCAGCACGCCCGACCAGCGCCACGCGAAGTCGAGCGTGCCGTTCGACGGCAGCAGGTCGAGCGGGAAGGACAGGGCGAAGCGCGCATAGGTCGCGTAGCGCACGCCGTTATAGGCATAGAACGGCCACGCGATCAGGGTCGCGACGAACAGTGCGAGCAGGATGCGCAGCAGGGAACGCTGCGGCTCGGCCGAAACCGCCGCGCGCCACAGCAGGAACAGCAGGGCGCCGGCGATGAGCGGCACGAAGCTGAAGCGCGCCAGCAGGCCGATGCCGATGGCGGCGCCCAGCACCGCCATGTTCAGGAGGCCCGCGGGTCGCACCGCGATCTCGCGCACGAGACACCAGATCAGCACCGCGAGCGCCGGCATCGCCAGCGCCTCCGACATGTAGTTCTCGGCGACCATCGTCATCTGCGGGCTGACCGCGACGACCGCGGTCGCTGCGGCCGCGACGCCCGCCGGCGCAATCCGCCGCAGCGCGTCGAACAACACGCCCAGCGAAATCAGCAACAGTGCGGTGGAGAGCAGGCGCATGGGCGTGGGCGCCAGCACGTGCAGCAGCGACATCGGCAGGTCCAGCAGGCGCGGCCCCGGCGTCGCCCAGCGATACTCGTTGAACAGCGTGTCGCGATAGGCGCCCCAGCCTTCGGTGCGCCGCACGAACGCATCCTTGACCCCGAGCAGGATGTACCTGAAGCTCGTCCCACCCCGCGATGTGCGGCTGCGTGCGGATCCAGTGCAGCGCCACCACCGCGATCGCGGCCATGCAGAACACGAGCGCGAGAATGCCGAGAATGCGGCCGAGCGCGGTCGATTTCGGGCGCGCCAGCGCATCGGTTCCGGCGCGGAGCATTCCGTCCATGGGTTCCTTGCGGTCCGTGAGCGTCGCAGCAGGCCGTGATCTGTGCGCGCACGCAAGGGCGGCGGTGTTGAACTTGCCGTGCAACCGCCCGCGTCCGGCAGCCCTCGGCCGCAAGCGCCAGCCTGCGTCACATGGCGTGCAGGAACGCCGGCGGCACCTGCGCCTGAATTAGCGTCCCGAGCGCGAGCAGATCGTCGCCGCGGGGAAATCCGGCGCGCCACATCAGGCCGATGCGCCGATACGCCTGTGCCCCGCGCAGCGGCCGCACGGCGATTTGCGAGCCCTCCGCCGCCAGCCGCCGCACGGCCAGCGCCGGCAGCACCGTGCAGCCGAGTCCGGCTGCCACCAGCTCGCAGATCGTCTCCAGGCTGGTCGCGCGCACGTCCTCGGCGGACGACGCCGTCTCCCGCGCGTGCTCGCCGCAGATCGCCAATGCCTGGTCGCGCAGGCAATGGCCCTCGTCGAGCAGCAGGAGCTTCTGGCCGGCGAGGTCCGCCTCATCGACCTCGGCGCGCGTCGCGAGCGGATGCGCGGCCGGACAGGCGAACCAGAACGGCTCGTCGAACAGCGCCATCATCCGGCTGCCCTGGCCCTCGTGCGGCAGCGCCAGCAGCAGCGCGTCCACCTCGTACGCCGCGAGCGCCGCCAGCAGGTGGTCGGTCAAATCCTCGCGCAGGATCAGGTGCAGGTCCGGAAATTGCGCGTGCAGCGGCCGGAGGAACAGCGGCAGCAGATAGGGTCCGAGCGTGGGGATGATGCCGAGGCGCAGCGGGCTCGCCAGCACGCCCTCTACCTGCCGCGCCAGGTCGCTGATCTGGTCGGCCTCTTCGAGAATCCGCCGGGCATGCGCCACGATCCGCTCGCCGATCGGCGTGATCGTCACCGACCGCCGGCCGCGCTCGAACAGCGTCACGCCGAGGAACTCTTCCAGCTTGCGCAACTGCACGCTGAGCGTCGGCTGGGTGATATGGCAGCGCTCGGCGGCGCGGCTGAAATGCCGCAGATCGGCGACCGCGACGAGGTAGCGCAGCTCCGACAGCGTCATCCGACCTCCCCATAGCGCGGCTCTATCGGTCGCATTGGTTCTTTAGATTGGACAAATCCGGAGGCTATCACAGATTGAGCGTCGTTCCATCGTCCACTCGGCCCGGAGGAGGAAGCATCGTGAAACAGAAAACCGTCGCGATCGAACTGGTCGAGAAAGCCGGGGTGAAGATCGACGAGTTGATCGATCTCCTCGTGCGCAATGCCGCCGCAGAACTGACCACGTTTTATTACTATACCATTTTGCGGGTGAACCTGATCGGCATGGAGGGCGAGGGGCTGAAGCAGATCGCCGAGGACGCCCGCATCGAGGACCGCAACCACTTCGAGGCGCTGGTTCCGCGCATCTACGAGCTTGGCGGCAAGCTGCCCGACGACATGGTGGCGTTCCACAACTGCTCGGCCTGCCCGCCGGCGAAGCTGCCGGCCGATCCCACCGACATGCAGGCGATGCTGCGGGTGCTGCTGGCGGCCGAGCAGTGCGCGGTACGCGGCTACACGCATATCTGCAACATCACCTGCGGCAAGGATCACCGCACCTACGATCTGGCCCTGGCAATCCTGCATGAGGAGATCGAGCACGAGGCGTGGTTCGCGGAGTTTCTCGGCAACGGCCCGAGCGGCCACTACAGCCGCGAAGGGCGGCCGAACTCGCCGTATGTCAGCCGCTTCCTCAACGCCGGACAGTAGGAACCCGCTGCGGCGGTTCAGCCGCGCGGCGCTGGCCGAATACGACGGCAGCGTCCCGGGCCGGGCGGTGCTGATCGGCTATCGCGGCCGGGTCTACGACGTCAGCCGCAGCTTCATGTGGCTTGGCGGACGGCATTTCTCGCTGCGGGCGGGCCGCGACCTGACGGCCCGGCTCGCGGAGGCGCCCCACGGGGCGGAAATGCCGACCAGCATGCCCTGCGTCGGGGTTCTCGTCGGCGACGGCGAGGCCGGCTGACCGGCGCGGCGGCGGTCGCGGGCGGCGGGCGGCGGCACCCGCTCGCCCCCGCGGCACGCCGGCTGGGGGTGGGCGCCCGGCCGGGTCAGTGCCACTGCGACAGCTCGACCGTCACCCCTTCGGGACCGTCGAGAAAGACCAGCTTGCGCGCGTGAAAATCCATGATCGCGTTGCGCGTCGCGAAGCCGGCCTCACGCATCGCCGTCACCTCGGCCTCGATGTCATCGACCGCGAAGCAGATGTGATTGTAGCCGAGCTTCTGCAGGTCGCGGATATGCGGGTCGGCCAGCGCATCGGGATGGCGGTAGTGCAGAAGCTGGATTTCCGTGCGCGGCGTGGCGTTCTGCAGCACGAGCGTGACGTGCTCGGCCTCGATCCCCGGCACGCCCATGTAGGCGGCGAAGGGCTCCCCCGCGATCACCACGGAAACGGCTTCCGTGAAGCCGAGCAGCCCGAAGAATTTTCGCGCTCGCGCGAGGTCGCGAACGACGATCGTCATGTGGTCGAAATGCCTGACCATGGTTCTCTCCCCTTGCCCGCGGCGCCCGCAACCTATGAGCGCGGCGCGGTCCGCGATCCGTTGCCCGGCGTGCCTCGCCCCTGGCCGCCCAGGGCCAGAATCTGCTCGCCAACCGCGACCGCGAGGCGCGCATAGCCGCGGTCCGCCATGTGCAGCCCGTCGGGCGACATCAGCTCGGCGGGCGTCAGCGCGCCCTTGGCGAGCCAGTCGCGCATCAGGTCGTAGCGGCGGACCAGCGGCACCTGCAGCTGCGCCGCGATCGTGCGCCGTGCCACGCGGAAGCGCGGCGCCTCCGGCTCGGCCTGCAGGCGGCGGCTGTCCTGCGCGTCCATCAGCATCACGTCGATCCCGGCGCCGCGCAGCAACGTGACCCCGCGCAGCGTCTCTGCGGTGAAGCGGCTGAGCGGCAGGTGGCGCAGCGGGTCGCCCTGCGCGATCCGGGGTGCGACATGGGGCAGGGCCGACGCCGTCCCTCGCAGCGGCTCCGCGGTCGCGCGCGGCGCGAGGATCAGGGCCGCGCCCGCGCCGAGGACAGAGGCGGCGACGACGGCGCAGGCCAGGCGGCGAGCGGAACCCCGACGCATGGCACGACTTCTGTCACGCGCCGATCGGCGCGCGCAAGCGTTGCGGCGAGTCGTGCCTTCCGCCGTTCCAGCACGAATGCGAGCAGCACCAGCGCGCCGACGCCCACCACATTCACCAGGATCTTGAGGAGGGGGCTCGGGCCGAAGGTTTCGAACAGCAGCCGGAACACCAGCGCGAGCAAGGTGCCGAGCGCAAACACTTCCAGCGAGTGGCGGCCGCAGCGCGCAAGCCAGGACAGCGAGGGCGCCGGCTCGAATGCGAAGGGGTGCCAGGCCGCAAGGCCCCAGACCGTCCACGGCGCGGCGATCACGCACGATCCGATGAGATAGGCCCAGCAGGCGATCACGAGGCTTCGGCGTCGCGGCAGGCCGCCGCCGTTGGCGTGCAGGATCACTGCCCGGAAGACGCCGAGCGTGAACAGGAACTGCCACGCGAAAGGGTTGAAGAACCCGCCCTGGCCGTCCAGCCAGTTGGTGAGGTTGATGGTGCGATCGAGGTTGACCGCGCCCCAGAGTGCTGCCGAGAACAGCAGGGTGGTCCAGGGCAGGACGCGCACGCCGGCGTAGATCAGGGGAAAGGCGCTCAATACCCGCGAATAACAAAAACCGGTGAAGTTTCGCAGGCCGACCGCCCCGCATGCTTACGACATATCGTAGACTTCCGGACGGTCGATCCAAACGGGTGCGGTTCGATGGAGCAATCTCCCATCGTCGATTCGGACGTCGCGCAGCAGTATGATCGGTGGATCTACCCCAGACCGCTTTCCGATCTGTCGAGTGTCGCAACAGGCGAATATTGGGACCGTAGCGATCCTTCGCGGTTCAGACGGAAGCTTTGGCCAAGGAAGATCGAACGCGACGCCCCAAGCATCCTGGTGGCAGGATGCGGAGCCAACCAAGCGGCGTGCTTAGCTTTCACGAACCCAGCTTCGGAGGTCGTCGGTATCGACATTTCTGACATGGCATTACAATGCGAGGCCAATTTGAAGCAGAAGCATTCTCTGAACAACCTCGAACTTTTCCGGATGCATCTCGGTCAGATCGGTGCGCTTGGCCGACGCTTCGACCTGATCATTTCGACCGGGGTCCTGCATCACCTCCCGGACCCGGACGAGGGTGTGCGGAGTCTGCGCGACGTCCTGTCCCCGAACGGGGTGCTGAGCATCATGGTCTACGGCTACTACCCTCGCTTCGGTGTCTACATGATGCAGGAATTGTTCCGCACCCTCGAACTCAAGCAGGACGCCGCCGGCCTGGAAATGGTCAAGTGCGCCGTTGCTTCGGTGCCGCCCTGGCACCACCTCCATCGGTACCTGCCGACCGCTCTGGATCTCGGCTACAACTCCGGTGTCGTCGATACTTTCCTGCATCCTCAAGACCGCGCCTTCACGGTTCCCGAGGTGTTGCGTCTTGCGCGGAGCAACGGGCTGAAGCTGCAATCCTGGTTGGACAACCTGGATTACGCCATTTCGGCGAGCCTAGCCGACGCGGAACACCCTGTGCGACGAACGGTCGAGGCCCAACCGCTGGAGGAGCAATGGCGGCTGGTCGAACTGTTTGCCCAGTCGCTTGCCACCCATCGCTTCCTTCTTTGTCATCCGGCGAAGGATCCGGCGAACTATACGCCTGAGTTCACAGGAAACGGATGGCTCGACTATATCCCGAGCGTGCGCTTTCCGCTGGAGGTCGACGGGACACCAGGACAGCGGACGGGCACCTTTTTGAGGGGGCTGCGCAGAATCTACTGCGCCCGCGGTCGAGAAACCATCGGTCCGGAACGGGCAATCCAGCCGCCACAGGCCACAGCGCACAGATTCGCCGCGGCTGGCACACATCGCCGCTGACGGCGTTCGAAACCGGCCTGCTTGAACATGTTGATGGCGCGCGGCGGATCCGGGAGATCATTGGCCTGTCCGCGCCGGACGGCGATTCGCAAGCGGTGCCTGCCGCGCGGGAATTTTTCAGCCGCATGGCGGAGTGGGATCACTTGCTCTTCCAGATCCCGTAGCCGCGCGCTGGCGTGGCGCCGGGCGCCGGCCGATCAGCTCGCCCGAAAGCGTGCGTGCCAGCGACGCAATTCCCGCCTTCGTCGCCGCATACACGCTCGTGTTGGGCATGCCGATATGCGCGTTGATCGAGGCGTTGAGCACGATCGAGGCCGGATTGGCGAGGAACGGCAGCAGGGCCTGGATCAAGAAGACCGGTCCCTTGAGGTTGATCGCGAACGACCGGTCGTAGCGCGCCTCGTCCCATTGCGCGATCGGGCGCATGTCGGATTAAAACACAGAAACCGGCGCGAGGCGCGCCGGTTTCTGCTGTCTGCTCCGCATGAGCGATGCGGCGGAACGCGCCTTGCGCGCGCCGCCGCGGGTTCCCGTCAGACCGAGTAGTACATCTCGAACTCGACCGGGTGCGGCGTGTGCTCGAAGCTGTACACCTCGCTCCACTTCAGCTCGATATAGCTCTCGATCTGATCGGTCGTCGAACACGTCGCCGGCGAGCAGGAAGTCGTGGTCCGCTTCCAGCGCGCCGATCGCCTCGCGCAGCGAGCCGCAGACGGTCGGAATGCCCTTCAGCTCCTCCGGCGGCAGGTCGTAGAGGTCCTTGTCCATCGGGTCGCCGGGATGGATCTTGTTCTTGATGCCGTCGAGGCCGGCCATCAGCATCGCGGCGAAGGCGAGGTAGGGGTTCGCCGTCGGGTCGGGGAAGCGCACTTCCACGCGCTTGCGCCTTCGGGTTGGTCGCGTACGGGATGCGGCAGGAGGCGGAGCGGTTGCGCGCCGAGTAGGCGAGCAGCACCGGCGCTTCGAACCCCGGGATCAGGCGCTTGTAGCTGTTGGTCGAGGGGTTGGTGAAGGCGTTCAGCGCCTTGGCGTGCTTGATGATGCCGCCGATGTAGTAGAGCGCAGATCTCCGACAGGTCGGCATAGCCGTTGCCGGCGAACAGCGGCTTGCCGGCCTTCCAGATCGACTGGTGCACATGCATGCCGGAGCCGTTGTCGCCGTAGATCGGCTTCGGCATGAAGGTCGCGGTCTTGCCGTAGCTGTGGGCGACGTTGTGGATGCAGTACTTATAGATCTGCATCTGGTCGGCCATCTTCACCAGCGGGCCGAATTTCATGCCCAGCTCGTGCTGGCTCTGCGCCACTTCGTGGTGATGCTTCTCGATCGCCACGCCCATCTCGCCCATGGTGGAGAGCATCTCGGCGCGCAGGTCGCTCTCGGAGTCGACCGGCGGGACCGGGAAGTAGCCGCCCTTGATCGACGGGCGATGGCCCATGTTGCCCTCGGGATAATCCTTCACCGACGCCTGCGGGCCTTCCATGCTGTCGAGCTGGAACATGCCGTAGTTGCCGCCGGTGCCGAAGCGGGCGCTGTCGAAGATGAAGAACTCCGCCTCCGGGCCGAAGAAGGCGGTGTCGCCGACGCCCGAGGACTTCAGGTACGCCTCGGCCTTCTTCGCGGTGCTGCGCGGGTCGCGGCCATAGGGCTGGCCGGTGGACGGCTCGATGATGTCGCAGAACAGGATCAGGCTCGGCTTGGCGGCGAACGGGTCCAGCACCGCGCTGTCCGGATCCGGCATCAGGATCATGTCGCACTCGTTGATCGCCTTCCAGCCGGCGATCGAGGAGCCGTCGAACATGATGCCGTCGCGAAAGGCATCCTCGTCGATCGTGGAGACGTGCTGGGCGGTGTGCTGCCACTTGCCGCGCGGGTCGGTGAACCGCAGGTCCACGTACTCCACGGAGTGTTCCTTCAGCATCTCCAGTACTTTCGCGACGCCGCTGTCGGCGCCGGCTGCGGCCTTCTTCGCCATCAATCAGTTCCCTTGTCAGACCCGCGGCCCCGGATGGCGCCGCGCAGAAGCCCTGAAGCCGCCCCACGCGGCTCCCCCCGAAAACCCCGGCCGCGGGCGTCGCGTAGCGCATCGGCGCGCAGGCCGGAAGATGTTGCGCTTGCGCTGCCGCAGGCGAAGCGCGACTGTGTCAGATCGCGTCCTCCCCGCGCTCGCCGGTGCGGATGCGCACCACCTCCTCGACGGAGCTGACGAAGATCTTGCCGTCGCCGATGCGCCCGGTGCGGGCGGCGTTCGACGATCGCCTCCACCGCGCGCTCCACCAGCTCGTCGGCGCAGACCACCTCGATCTTCACCTTGGGCAGGAAGTCCACGACGTATTCGGCGCCGCGATAGAGTTCGGTGTGGCCCTTCTGGCGGCCGAAGCCCTTCGCCTCCACCACGGTGATGCCTTGCAGCCCCACCTCGTGCAGTGCCTCCTTCACCTCGTCGAGCTTGAACGGCTTGATGACAGCCTCGATCTTCTTCATGCCGCGCCCCATCTCTGCCAGCCCGCTCGCGCCCCGCGGACGGGGACGTGGCGGTGCGCAAGGGTTGCACGATGCGTGCCACGCGGCAATGCGTCCGCGCCCTTGCCGCGCGGCGCCGCATGATTTCCGCGCGCTATCCCGCGCATGTTCCTGGGCGGGCTGCCTGTTTTGGCGGCAGCCCGGCGCCGTTGACCGCGGCGCCCCGGCCGGCGATACTGCGCGCCCCTTGGAGGAGGGACGGCAGGCGGTGAAAGACTCCGAACACGCTTCTGCGGCAACACCGGCACGACGATCTTTACCGTCATGTCCGCCCTCGCCGTGCGGCACGGGGCGATCAATCTCGGCCAGGGGTTTCCCGGACACCGACGGCCCGGCGGACCTGATCGCCGCGGCCGCGGCGGCGCTGACGGACGGGCGCAACCAGTATCCGCCGCTGACCGGCGTGGCCGAGCTGCGCGCCGCCGTCGCGGCGACCAACGCGCGCTTCTACGGCCTCACGGTCGATCCGGACACCGAGGTGGTGGTGACCTCGGGGGCGACCGAGGCGATCACCGCCTGCCTCATGGCGCTGCTCGATCCCGGCGACGAGGTGGTGCTGATCGAGCCGCTCTATGACACCTACCTGCCGGTGGTGCGCATGCTGGGTGCGGTGCCGCGGCTGGTGCGGCTGGCGCCGCCGCGGCTGGGTGCTGCCGCGCGCCGCGCTCGCCGCCGCGTTCGGGCCGCGCACCAAGGCGATCCTGCTGAACTCGCCGATGAACCCGGCCGGCAAGGTATTCTCGCGGGAGGAGCTGGCTTCGTCGCCGGGCTGCTGCAGCACCACGACGCCTATGCAGTGTGCGACGAGGTGTACGAGCACCTCGTGTTCGACGGCGTGCGCCACGTGCCGCTGATGACGCTGCCGGGCATGCGCGAGCGCTGCCTGCGCATCGGCAGCGCCGGCAAGACGTTCTCGCTGACCGGCTGGAAGGTCGGCTACATCACGGCGCCGCATGCGCTCGGCGGGATCGTCGCGAAAGCGCACCAGAACCTCACCTTCGCCACGCCGCCGAACCTGCAACGCGCGGTGGCGGTGGGGCTGGCGAAGGACGACGCCTATTTCGCCGGCCTTGCCGTCGATCTCGCGGGCAAGCGCGACAATTTGGCGGCGGGGCTGGCGCGCTCGGCTTCGGGGTGCTGCCGACGCAGGGCAGCTATTTCGTGACGGCCGGCTTCGGGACGCTGGGCTTCGCCAGGACGACGCGGCGTTCTGCCGCCACATCATCGAAGAGGCGCGCGTCACCGCCATCCCGCTCTCGGCGTTCTACGAGGGCGAGGCCCGCGACAGTACATCCGGTTCGCGTTCTGCAAGCGGCCGGAGGTGCTGGGGAGGCGCTTGCGCGGCTGGAGGGGTGGATGGCGCACGCGTCGCCCGCATTGACGTCGCCCGCCCCTGCGTCCTAAATGCCCGCCGACGCATGCGGCGGCGGGCGTAGCTCAGTTGGTTAGAGCGCCAGGTTGTGGTCCTGGATGTCGTGGGTTCGAGTCCCGATCGCTCGCCCCAGCCCGCCGCACGCGCAGGTCGTACTTCATGAGGAGTTGCGGTAAGCGAGTTCGCGCTCGAGCACGACGCGGAGGGGCGGCAACGCAATCTGAACCGCTTCCCAGACCTGATTGGCGGCGACATCCTCATACTCATGCCGATAGATATTCCCGGCCCCCGCCATGTTCTTCCACGCAATCGAAGGATACCGCGCCTTCATTTCGTCGGGCAGACGGCGCGACGCTTCAGAGATGATTTCGAGGCAGCGAGTGACTGCATAGACGGTGCGCAGATCGTCGCGAAACGTCGTGATATCGAACCCCCTGATAAAGTGGCCGGCCAGGTCGATGTGATATGTGATGTCGCGCAGGGCGGCGATCGCCGAATCAGAAAGCATAGATCGCGTCGGTTGTGGCGGCCGGCTTCACGTAGGGCTTGAGCCCCTCGCGATTTACGACATCCACTGGCCCGTCGAACAGGCTGGCGATATAATCCTTCAGTCCGACATAATCATACAGGGTTACGCGCGCCTTCGGATCGATCTCGATCATGATGTCGGTGTCACTTTCGGGGCGTTCGTTGCCGCGCGCGCGCGAGCCGAACAGAGCGGCGTGCGCCACGCCGCGCGCGCGCAGCGCCGCCTCGTTCTCCCGCAGCCGGGCGATGATGTCCTGACGATCCATAGTCATCATTATCTAGCACAAAAGCCATCCATCTCACAGATCGTCAGGCACTCAGGACGCCGAGCATACTCGGCCGGGAAACGCCGCCGCGCGAAGCGACCGCGCACGCTCACTTCACCGCCGAGAACCCGGTCGGCGCCAAGAACTGGTTGCTCAGACGATCTGCACGATCGGCCCGTCCTTCTCGCTCTCGGCCCGCACCTTCAGCCATTCCTGATCGGCCATGAAGCCGGACCACTTGGTTTCGCGCTCGGCAATGCTCTCCCAGGCCAGCAGGTAGGTCAGGTCCTGGTTGTTCTCGCCCACCAGCGTGGTCCAGAACCCGGCCTGGCGGATGCCGTGCTTTTCCCACAGCCGCAGCGTGTGGTTCTGAAACCGGGCGAGCAGCGCCGGCAGGCGGCCGGGGCAGCAGCGATAGACGCGCAATTCGTAGATCATCGAACGTCCCTCCAGCGATGGAGCACAGCATGGCGCGGCCGCGCCGGCAAGCCATGCTGGCGGCAGCAACGACGGAGCCCGGCCATGCCGCGCCGCCTGATCGACATTTCCGATCCCGCTCGAAAACGACGTCCCGCCGACCCGCCGCTGCAGAAGCCGACGATCTCTATCGCACATCACCAGGAGACGGCGGCCGGTCGTCGCTTCGCTGTTCCCCGGCCTGAGGCCGGAGGACCTGCCGGACGGGCGAGGGCTGGGCGGTCGAGGAGGTGCGCATCTCCACCCACAACGGCACCCATCTCGACGCGCCCTGGCATTTCCACTCGACGATGAACCGCGGCGAGCGCGCGATCACGATCGACGAGGTGCCGCTCGACTGGTGCCTGCAGCCCGGCGTGAAGCTCGATTTCCGGCATTTCCCGGACGGCTATGTGGCGACGCCCGCCGATGTCGAAGCGGAGCTGCGAGCGCATCGGCCATGAGCTGCAGCCGCTGGAGATCGTGCTGGTCAACACCGCGGCCGGCGCGCGCTATGGGCAGGCGGACTATGTCGACTTCCGGCTGCGGCATGGGCTACGCGGCGACGATGTGGCTGCTGGAGCGCGGCGTGCGCGTGACCGGCACCGACGGCTGGAGCTGGGACGCGCCGTTCGTGCATACGGCGAAGCGTTTCGCCGAGACCGGCGATGCGAGCCTGATCTGGGAAGGCCACAAGGCCGGGCGGCACATCGGCTACTGCCACATCGAGAAGCTGCACAACCTGGAGCAGCTTGCCGCCGGACGGCTTCATGGTGTCGTGCTTCCCGGTGAAGATCCGGGCGGCGTCCGCGGGATGGACGCGGGCGGTCGCTATTTTCGATGCGCCGTAGCGCCGCGCAGCGCCTGCACGCGCTGCATGAAGCGTTGCGCGCGCGCCGGATCGACCGGGTTCCACCACACGCCATCGTGCTTGATCGCGCTGGCGACGATCACGCCGTCGGCGTGGCGGAGGATTGCCTCCACGTTCGCCTCGGTGACGCCGCTGCCGACCAGCAGCGGCAGCTGCGTCGCACTGCGGAACGTCGCGATCTCGTCCTCGGTCGCGGCATCGCCGGTGCGCTGGCCGGTGGCGATCACCGCGTCGGCATGGAAGAACTCCACGTCGCGCACCTGCTCGGCGACGCTGCGGTCGGCGACGATGGCGTGCGCGCCGTGCTTCACATGGGCGTCGGCGAAGATGCGCACGTCGCGCGCGTGCAGCAGGGCGCGGTAGCGCAGCGCGGCCGGCGCGGAGCCCTCGATCAGTCCCTCGTTGGCGACATAGGCGTTGGCGAACTGGTTGACGCGCACGAAAGCGGCGCCGCTCGGCTTTCGCCACCGCCAGCGCATGCAGCGGCGCGTTGGCCAGCACGTTGATGCCGATCGGCACGCCCGCCGCCTCGCGCACCCGATCGGCGATCACGGCGAGCACCGCCGGCGTTTCCGGCCCGAGTCTGTCGGGCTTGAGGAACGGCACGTCGCCGTGATTCTCCACGATCAGCCCGTCGAAACCGGCCTCGGCATAGGCCCGCGCGTCGGCGAGCGCGCGGGCGAGGATGCGGGCGACCGGCGCGCCGTCATAGTCGGGCGCGCCGGGCAGGGGCGCGCAGTGCACGACGCCGATCACCACGCCGCTGCGGCCCGAAAATGTCGCGCAGCGCATGGCCGCGGGGGGCGGCAACGGTCATCGGGGGTTCGCCGCGCGCGGGCGCGCCCGCTCATTGTCATGCCCGGCCTTGTGCCGGGCATCCACGCGGACCACGCGCGCGCGGCGCGGCACCGGGGCGTGGATGCCCGGGACAAGCCCGGCCATGACAGACCCTACAGGGCATGCGGCGACCGTGCGGTTGCGCACCGGCGAAATCATGAAAGCGCCTCCATGCGCGCCCTGGTGATCGGCAACTGGCGCTCGACGAACGCTGTACGTGCGAGGCATTGCCGCGGCCTGGCGAGACGTTGCTCGCCGCCCGGGCGGAGACCGATCTCGGCGGGAAGGGTGCGAACCAGGCGGTGGTGCTGGCGCGCGCTGGCGTGGCCACGCGGCTGCTCTCGCGCGTCGGCGGGAGATGCCGTGGCCACGCGGCTGCGCGCGCTGCTGGCCGGCGAATCGGTGCGAGACCACGCTGCTCATCGCGGACGACGCCGACGGATCGCTCGGTCGTGCTCGTGGCTGCGGATGGCGAAAATGCGATCGTTTCCACGGCTGCCTGCGCGCGCGGGCTGAGCGCGGCGAAATCGATGCGGCGCTCCCCGGCGCCGAGCTGCTGCTCTGCAAGGCAATCTGACGGCGGCGCTGACCGGGCATGGCGCTGGCCGCGGCGCGCGCATTGCGGCATGCGCACCGTGTTCAACCCCTCGCCGGTCGAGCCGGATTTCGCCGGCCTCGCGACCTCGCCGATCTCCTGGTCTGCAACCGCGTCGAGGCGGCGACACTCACCGGGGCGGGGGAGCCGAGGCGATGCCGCATGCCGCCTCTGCGCAGCAGGCGCGGCGCGCGTCGTGGTCACGCTCGGCGCCGACGGCGCGCTGTTCCGCGATGCCGCGGGCGAACTGCTGCGGTGCGGCGCAGTGCCGGCGACCGTGCGCGACACGACGGGCGCGGGCGACACATTCGTCGCCGTGCTCACCGCCGCGCTGTTCGCGTACGAGCATGCCGCCGCAGCGCCGCGCTGCGACGCCGCAGCGCGCGCGGCCGCGATCACGGTCAGCGCGGCCCGGCACGCTCGCGGCCTTTCCCACGCAGGCGGAACTCGCCGCGATTTTCGGCCGATAGCTCACGGCGCGAACACCCGGCGCGGATTCTCCGCCAGCATCGTGCGCACCGCCGCCTCGGTCACGCCATGGCGATGCAGGCGCGGCACGAAATGGCGGAGCAGGTACGCGTAGCCGAAACCGCCATAGCGGGTCAGCATCATCTTCAGGAACACGTCCTGCGACAGCAGCAGGTGTTCGACGAAGCCGGCGTCGATCAGCGCCGCGATCGCGCGCGCGTTCTCCTCGTCGGAGGGGCACTGCACGCCCTGGTCGGCATAGAAGAAATCCATGCCGATCATGTCGTACTCGATGAAGGCACCGCGCCGGGCGAGCGACTTCTGGTATTCGGCATCATCGAACGACGGGTTCATGTGGCACAGCACGGTGCGCGCCGGGTCGGCGCCCTCGGCCTCCGCGATGTCCAGCACCCGGTGGGCGTGGCGGAACCAGCCGGGCAGGTGCACCATCAGCGGCAGGCCGCTGCGCCGCGCCGCCCGTGCCGCACCGCGCAGCGACTTTTCCTCCGCCGCGGTGAAATCCCCGGAGATGCCGATCTCGCCGATGATGCCGATGCGCACGCCGCTGCCGTCCACGCCGTCGGTCGCGTCGCGCAGGATCTCCTCCGCAACCGCCTCGGCATCCATCGCGGCGAGCTCCGGCGGGTGGGACGACTGCAGGTAGTAGCCGCCGCCCATGATGATGTTCAGGCCGGTGTCGCGGGCGATGCGCGCCAGCGCCGCCGCGTCGCGCCCGACGCCGCGGCAGGTCGGATCGACCAGCGTGCGGCAGCCGAGGTCCACCGCCGGCAGCAGCTCGGCGACGGCGAGCCGCTCATCCTCCAGCCGGCAATTGTCGAGATTGACGAACGGGTCCATCCGCAGTTCGCCGAGAATGCCGGGATGCACCGGCTCGCAGGCGAGACGAGACCGGCTCTTTTCCTTCGGCTTGTTCCACCAGCAGCGGCAGTCGGTCAGCAGGTGCTCGTGCATCAGCGTGATGCCGAGGGCATCCGCCGCGACCGGGCCGAGCACCGTCATCACCGTCGCGTCGTCCGCCATCGCCGCCTCCTATCGCGCGCGCGCCAGCCGGGCGAAGGCGCGCGCATTCAGCCAGATCGCGCCGAGGATGATCGCACCGGTCGCGATCTGCGTGAAGAACGGCGAGACGTGCAGCAGGATCAGCCCGTTGCCGATCACGGCGATGGTCAGTGCGCCGAGCAGCGTGCCGATGATCGTCCCGCGCCCGCCGAACAGTGAGGTGCCGCCCAGCACCACGGCGGCGATCACGTCCAGCTCGAACCCCACGGCGGCGTTGGAGGAGCCGGAGCCGAGGCGGGAGGCGATGAGCAGGCCGGCGAGCGCCGCCGCCGCGCCGGTGAGCGCGAAGACCGAGGCGGCCACGCGCCGCGCCGGCATGCCCGCGCGCCGCGCCGCCTCCAGGTTCGCGCCGACCGCCGTCACCTGCCGTCCGTAGCGGGTCCATTCGAGCCCGACATAGCCCGCGACGACCACGAGCGCGGCGATCGCCGCCGGAATCGGCAGCGCCGAGCAGCGAGCCGCGGCCCAGCGCATCGAAGCCGGGTCCGGCCTCGATCGGAATCGAGTAGCCCTTGGTCAGCAGCAGCGCCACGCCGCGCAACCCGGTGAGGGCGGCGAGGGTGACGATGAACGAGGGAATGCCCTGATACGCGGCGAACCAGCCCAGTACGGCGCCCACCAGCGCGCCGCCGGCGAGCAGGCCCGCAACGACCGGCGGCCACGGCGCGCCAGCATGCATCAGGATCGCCGCCAGCGCGTTGGTCAGCGCCACCTGCGAGCCCACCGAGAGGTCGATGCCGCCGGTGGTGATCACGTAGGTCATGGCGACCGCGACAATCAGCATCGGCGCCGTCTGACGCAGCAGGTTCAGGATATTCCCGGGCGACAGGAACGCCTGGTCGAACACCCCGAAGAAGGCGATGCAGGCGACAAGGAACGACCGCGATGGACACCGTCTGCGCGCCGTCGAACAGCCGCTCGCGCAGCGTCACCGCGGCGCTCCCGTGGTGATCAGGGTCACGAGGTCTTCAAGCCCCGTCGCTTCGATGCGCCGCTCCGCGGCCATCCGGCCTTCGTACATCACCGCGACGCGGTCGCAGACGCGAAACACGTCCTGCAGCCGATGGGTGATCAGCACCACCGCGCGGCCCTGCTCCTTCAACCGCCGGATCAGTGCCAGCACCGCCTCCACTTCCGCGACCGCCAGGGCGGAGGTCGGCTCGTCCATGATCAGCACCAGCGGATCGAAGCTCGCGGCCCGCGCGATGGCGATGGACTGCCGCTGCCCGCCCGAGAGGTTGGCGACCCGCATCGCCAGGTCGGGGATGCGGATTTCCAGCGCGTCCAGCATGCGCCGCGCCGCCTCCGCCATCGCGCGCTTGGCGAGCAGGCCGCCGTGGACGATCTCGCGGCCGAGAAACAGGTTGCCGGCGACGTCGATCGTGTCGCACAGGCTCAGGTCCTGATAGACCATCTCGATGCGCCGGGCCCGCGCCTCGGCCGGCGTCGCGAAGCGCACCTGCGGCGCCGTCGAGCAGGATCGTGCCGTCGTCGGGGATGTAGGTGCCGGCGAGAACCTTGCTCAGCGTCGACTTGCCCGCCGCGTTGTCGCCGAGCAGGCCGAGGCACTCGCCCGCGTAGAGATCGAGATCGACGCCGCGCAGCGCCGCGATCGAGCCGAAGCTCTTGCGGATGCCGCGCAGCGACATGATCGGCGGGGCGTCAGGCGTCAAGGCGATGCGCGGAAGTCATGGCCGGGCTGTCCCCGCATACCGTCTCCGCCCCTCACTTGAACATCGCGCGATACGGCTCGACGTTCGCCTTCGTGACGATGGTCAGCTTGGTGTTGATCGTCGCCGGCACCGTGCCGCCCTTGTGCAGCGTGACCAGCGCATCGACCGCCGCGGCGCCCATCAGCGACGGGTCCTGCTGCACCACGCCGATGACGTAGCCGCCATCGAGCCCCTTGATCGCGGCCGGGGAGAGATCCCAGCCGACGATCTTCACCTTGTCCGTGCGTCCCTGGCTCTCCACCGCGCGGATCGCGCCGATCAGCGCCGGCTCGCCGGTCGCGTAGATGGTATCGAGATCGGGATTGCCGGTCAGCAGCGTCTCGGCGACCGACATCGCGTTGTCCTGGATGTTGCGCCCGTCCACCACCTGCACGACGCTGATGCCGGGATCGGCCTTCAGCGCGTCCTCGAAACCCTTCTGACGCTGGTTCTGGATGAAGCTGTTGAGCGCGCCGACGATGCCGAGCTTGGCCTTGCCGCCCATGTGCGCCTTCACCGCGTCGATCAGGTAGCGCGCGATGACGGCCCCGCCCTCCTGGTTGTCCACGCCGACCTGCGCCTTCTGCGGCCCGGCCGGCAGGATCGCGTCCACCGCGATCACCGGGATGCCGGCGGCGGCCGCCTTCTGCACGCCGGGCATCAGGCCGTTGACGTCGATCGCATCCACGATCAGGCCGTTCACCTTCTGCTGGATGTAGGCTTCGATGGCGTTGTTCTGCTTCACCGGGTCGTTGTTCGGATCGTAGATGACGAGGTTGACGCCGGCCTTCGCCGCCGCCGCCTTGGCGCCGTCATTCATCTGGTTGAAGAACAGCGCCTGCTGATTGATCGTGATCAGGCCGAACGTCGTGTCGGCGGCGCGGGCCGTGAGCGGGAGGGCGAGCGCGGCGGTGAGACCAAGCGCGGCGCGGCGGGTCACTCGGGTCAAGCAAACCTCCTCTGTTTTGCAAGGCGGGCGTTTCTGAAGCGGGCGCGGGCGGTGCGCGATCAGGTCCGGTTGAGCACGACCCTGTCAAGCCGCTTACTGCGCCGCACTCGCCGCGTGCGCGCCGCTCGCCGGGTTCCCTGGCGGGCCGAGCAGGGCGGCGTTGTAGGCGGCGGGATCGTGCAGCAGCGCCTGCGCCGCCGTGGTATCGAGCGGCCCGCCCTCGGCCGCCGGGCAGGCGCTGCGCACCTCCAGCGCTTCGGTCGCCGAGACCGGCGGCCGCTCGGCGCGGTGGCGCGCGAGGGCGAGCGGCCATCGGCTGCTCGCCGCGCGCGAAGCTCGGCGATCTGGTGCATCGCCGTCTCGGTGCCGAGGCTCGTGCAGACCTGCGGCAGCACGCCGAGCCCCTGGATCGGCCAGCCGAGCGGCGCCAGCACGCGGCTCCAGGAGATCAGCAGCTCGCCGCCGTCCGGCAGCCCGGCGATGGTCTGCACGAGGCCCTTGCCGAGCGTGGCACTGCCCACCACCACGGCGCGGTGCTGATCGGCCAGCGCCGCGGCGAGAATTTCGGCCGCACTCGCCGAGCCGCCGTCGACCATCACCACCGCCGGCAGCCCGTGCGAGAGGTCGCTGCCACGCGCCACGAAGCTGTGCGCGGCGGCTGGGTCGCGCCCGGCGGTGGTGGCGATCACGCCGTCCGCCAGCAGCGTCTCGGCCGCGGCCACCGCCTGATGCAGCAGCCCGCCGCGGTTGCCGCGCAGGTCGATCAGCAGGCCGCGCGGCGGCTTGTCCGCGGCCATGCCGTCGAGCAGCAGTTGCGCGAGCCGCACCCCGGTGTCGCCCCCGAACACGCCGATGCGCAGCACCAGCACGTCGCCGCGGCGCTCGGCGCGCACGCTCAGCGGCGGGGCGAGCACCCGCAGCAGCGTCACCTCGTGCTGGCGCCCGCGCGACGTTGCGCAGCGTCAGCGTGACCGGCGTGCCCTCCGGGCCGATCAGCATGCCGGCGATCGTATCGACGTCGGCGTCCTGGATGCTCTGCCCGTCGACCGCGAGCAGCCGCTCGCCCGCGCGCACGCCCGCCGCGGCGGCGGGGCCGCTGCGGTCGACCTGCTCCAGCACGAAGCCGCCGCCGCGCTCGCCCACGCGCGCGCCGATGCCGGCCGAGCCGGTGCGGCGCATGCGGTCGGCCTGCGCCGCGGCGGGTGGGATGTAGCGGGACCAGGGGTCGAGATGGCCGGTCAGCTCGGCGAACATCGCCGAGACCATCGCCTGCGCCCCGGCATCGCGCAGCCGTCCCGAGGCGTCCCAGGCGGCGCGCGCCAGATCGGCCGTCGCCTGGCCCCAGCCGCGCGCATCCTCCGCCGCCGGTGCGTCGCGGCTCGCCAGCGACTGCCCGCCCGCATTCAGCCGCAGCGTGCCGCCGCGCAGCTCCGCACGTCAAGGCAGGGGTCGAGCGTGGCGAGCCCGCCAAGCGCCCACAACGCCATCTGCGGCACCGGAATCGGGGTCAGCGAGCGCGGGGCGATGAAGGCGTAGGCGGTGCCCATCGCATCCGCGAGGGTGTGCGGGTCGGGCGCAAGCACGGCACTGCGCGGTTCCCCCCGGCCGGCGACCGGCACGAGCAGCAGCACGAGCAGGAGCAGCGTGCGCATCAGCGACCCGGCGAACGGACCTCCGCACGGGCGCGGCGCCGATGCTGCGGCGCGCCCTGATGGATGTGAAACACCAGCCCGCCGGTCACTGGACTCGCCTCTGCCAACCGCACTTCCACTTCCTGCCCCAACCGGAACGAAATGCGCGTGCGGCGGCCGGAGAGCGTGTGCGTAACGTCGTCGTGCATCCAGAAATCGTCGGGCAGCGAGGCGAGCGGCACCAGCCCGCTCGCGCCGCTTTCGGCAATTGTGACGAAAACTCCGAACCGCGTCACGCCGGAAATGCGGGCAGCGAATACCGCACCGACCTTGTCCGCCATGAAGGCGGCGAGATAGCGGTCGATCGCGTCGCGCTCGGCCAGCGCCGCGCGGCGCTCGGTCGCGGTGATGTGCTCGGCGTCGGCCTCGATATGCCCCAGCGCGTCGTCGGGCAGCGCCGCCGGCACCGAGATCGAGGCCGCGGATCAGCGCGCGATGCACGAGCAGGTCGGCATAGCGCCGGATCGGGCTCGTGAAATGCGCATAGCGGGGCAGGGCGAGGCCGAAATGGCCGATATTGTCCGGGCTGTAGGCGGCCTGGCTCTGGCTGCGCAGCATCACCTCGTTGACCAGCACGGCGTGCTCGGTGCCGGCGACGCGGCGCAGCACGTGGTCGAGGTCGCGCGGGCGCAGGTCGCGCCCGGCCGGCAGCGACGATGTCGAAGCCGCGCAGGAAGTCGCGCAGGCCCGCCAGCTTCTCGTCGGAGGGCGGGGCGTGGACGCGATAGATGCAGGGCTGGCGCAGCCGCTCCAGCTCCTCGGCGGCGCAGATATTCGCCAGCACCATGAACTCTTCGATCAGCCGGTGGCTGTCGAGGCGCGGGCGCGGCATGACGGCGGCGACGCGGCCGGCGTCGTCCAGCACCACCTGGCGCTCCGGCAGATCGAGTTCGAGCGTGCCGCGCGCGCGGCGGGCGTGCAGCAGGGCGCGGAACGCGGCGTAGAGGTCGGCGATCGGCAGCGCCCCCGGCGTGGCGGCGTCGTGCGCCTCCTGCACCGCCTCGTAGGTGAGGCGCGCCGCGCTGCGCATGATGCCGCGGCCGAAGCGGTAGCCCTGGCGCCGGCCCTCGGCGTCGATCCGGATCTCCGCGAACAGGCAGCCGCGATCCTCGCCCGGCCGCAGGCTGCACCAGTCGTTGGACAGCGCCTCCGGCAGCATCGGCACGACGCGGTCGGGGAAGTAGCAGGAGTTGCCGCGCGTGCGCGCCTCGTGGTCGAGCGCCGCGCCGGGGCGGACGTAGTGCGCGACGTCGGCGATCGCGACCACGAGGCGAAACCCGCCCTCGGCCGGCTCGGCGAACACCGCGTCGTCGAAGTCGCGCGCATCGGCGCCGTCGATGGTGACCAGCGGCAGTGCCCGCAGATCCTCCCGCCCGCGCGCCGCCACCCCACGGGCCCGGCGCGCTTCCGCCAGCGCCTCCGGCGCGAACTCGGTACGGATGTCGTGGGTGTGGATCGCGATCAGGCTGACCGAGCGCGCATCGCCCATCCGCCCCAGCCGCTCGATCACGCGCGCCGGCTTGAGCCCGTGGCCGGTCGAGGGCAGCGGTTCGGCGAGCACGATCTCGCCGGCCACGGCGCCGCCCTCCGCGCCCGCGGGCACGGTCCATTCCGCCTTGGCGCGCCGGTTGGTCGGCACGATGCGCCCGGCGCGGTAGACGCCGAGGATGCGCGCCGGCGTCTCGGCGAGGCGCTTCACGCGTGCGCCCCTCGTAGCGCCCGGGGCCGATCGGGCGCAGCCGTGCCAGCACGCGCTCGCCCGGGGCCAGGGCGGGGCGGCCGCGCGGCTCCGGCGCCATCAGGATCAGCGGCGGCGGGCCGTCGCCCTGCCACGGCACGGGGCGGCCGATGGCATCGCCGTCCGGATCGGTGCCGGTGATCTGGACCACCGTCGCTTCCGGCAGCCGCTCGGTCGTGCGGCGATGCGGCGGCGGGGGTGGGTCGCGACGCCGCCGGGCCACGTCAGCCGACGGCTTTGCGCCGCGGCGGTGCCGCGGGCTTCGCCGCGCGCTTCTGCTTCGGCTTCTTCGCGGCCGGCTTCGCCTTCGCTTTCGGCTTCGCGGTCGCGGCAGCGGCGGCGGCGGGCTTCTGTGGCGCCGCCCGCGCTTTCGCCGCCGGCTTCGCCTTGCCCCCGCGCCGCGCCTTCAGCGGCTTGCCCTTGCCGGAGAGCAGCTCGACCGCCTGCGCCAGCGTCACGTCGTCAATGCCCACGTCGCGCGGCACGTTGGCGACCATGTTGCCGTGCTGGACATACAGCCCGAACCGCCCCTTGCGCAGCAGGACCGGCTCCTTGTCGCCAGGGTGCGGGCCGAGCGTGCGCATGTTGGCGAGCTTCTGCGCCAGCACATCGACCGCGCGGTTGAGCCCGACCACGAGCACGTCGTCGTCGCGGTCGAGCGAGGCGAACACGCCGCCCATCTTCACATACGGCCCGAAGCGGCCGATGCCGGCCTCGATCGGCTCGCGCGTCTCGGGATGGATGCCGACGATGCGCGGCAGCGACAGCAGCGAGACCGCCTGGTCGAGCGTGATCGTCTCGCCGTCCATGCCGCGCGGCAGCGAGGCGCGGCGCGGCTTGCGCTTCGCCTCCTTGTCCGCCTCGCCCTCCTGCACGTAGAGCCCGTACGGTCCGCGCCGGACGCTGATCTCCTCGCCGGTCTCGGGATGCGCGCCGAGCACGCGCATGCCTTCCTTCAGCGTGTCCGCGGCGTCGTCGCCGTTCTCCACCGTGAGCCGGCGCGTGTACTGGCAGGCGGGATAGTTCGAGCAGCCGATGAAGGCGCCGTGCCGCCCGAGCTTGAGGCCGAGCCGCCCGGTGCCGCAGGCGGTGCACAGGCGCGGATCGGTGCCGTCGGCGCGCGGGGGAAAGAAGTGCGGGCCGAGATCCTCGTCGAGTGCGGCGATCACGTCGCTGATCTTCAGGTCGCGCGTCTGCTCCACCGCGTGCGAGAAGTCGCGCCAGAACGCGCGCATCACCGCACGCCAGTCCGCGCGCCCGCCGGAGATGTCGTCGAGCTGCTCTTCGAGCGAGGCGGTGAAGCCGGTGTCGACGTAGTGCTCGAAGAAGCTGACCAGGAACGCGGTGACCAGCCGGCCCCGATCCTCGGGAATGAACCGCCGGTTCTCCAGCCGCACATAGTTGCGGTCCTGCAGCACCGAAAGGATGGTGGCGTAGGTGGAGGGCCGGCCGATGCCCAGCTCCTCCATCTTCTTCACCAGGCTCGCCTCGGAATAGCGCGGCGGCGGCTGGGTGAAGTGCTGCGTGGCGTTGACCTGGCCGCGGCGCAGCGCGTCCTGCTCCGCCATCGCCGGCAGCACGCGGTTCTCGTCATCCTCCGCCGTGTCGTCCTGGTCTTCGCGATAGAGCTTCAGGAACCCGTCGAAGACCAGCGTGGAGCCGGTGGCGCGCAGCCGCGGGCCGTTCGGGCGCGCGGGGTCGGCGATCTCCACCGTCACCTGATCGAACTCCGCCGACTGCATCTGGCTCGCGACGGCGCGCTTCCAGATGAGTTCATACAGGCGGCGCTGCTCGGGCGTCAGGTCGCGCGCCACGCTTTCGGGGGTGCGCGAAATCTCGGTCGGCCGGATCGCCTCGTGCGCCTCCTGCGCGTTCTTCGCCCGGCTGGTGTATTCGCGCGCGGCACCCGGCAGGTAGTCGGCGCCATAGCTCTCGCGCACATGGTCGCGAATGGCGCCGATCGCCTCGCGCGCCATCTGCACGCCGTCGGTGCGCATGTAGGTGATGAGCCCGACCGTCTCGCCGCCGATGTCGACGCCCTCATAGAGCTGCTGCGCGAGCCGCATCGTCGCCTGCGCGCGGAAGCCGAGCTTGCGGCTCGCCTCCTGCTGCAAGGTCGAGGTGGTGAACGGCGGCGGCGGATTGCGGCGGACGCGCTTGCGCTCGACCGAGGTGACGCGAAAACTGCCCGCCTCCACGGCCGCCTTCGCGCGCAACGCCGACGCCTCGTCGGGCAGGTCGAACTGGTCGAGTTTCTTGCCGTCGAGATGCGTCAGCCGCGCGGTGAACGCAGCGCCCGCCGGCGTGGTGAACGCGGCCTCCACCGTCCAGTATTCGCGCGCGCGGAAAACCTCGATCTCGGCTTCACGCTCGCAGATCAGCCGCAGGGCCACCGACTGCACGCGCCCCGCGCTGCGGCTGCCGGGCAGCTTGCGCCACAGCACCGGCGAGAGCGTGAAGCCGACCAGATAGTCGAGCGCGCGGCGCGCGAGATAGGCCTCGATCAGCGGCTGGTCGAGGTCGCGCGGATGGGCCATGGCCGCGCGCACGGCGCTGCGCGTGATCTCGTTGAACGTGATCCGGCGCACCTTCACGTGCCGCAGCGCGCCCTTCTCGTCGAGCATCGCGCGGACGTGCCAGGAGATCGCCTCGCCCTCGCGGTCGGGGTCGGTCGCGAGATACAGCGTGTCCGCGCCCTTCAGCGCCTTGACAATCGCCGCGACCTGCCGGGCGCCGCGGTCGTCGGCGAGCCAGTCCATCGCGAAGTCCTGCTCCGGCCGCACGCTGCCGTCCTTGGGCGGCAGGTCGCGCACATGGCCAAGGCTCGCCAGTACGGTGTAGCCACCGCCCAGATACTTGTTGATCGTTTTGGCTTTGGCAGGCGATTCGACGACGACGACGTCCGACATGCTCTTCCGATCGCGCGGTTACGGCCCGGAATCGCCCAGCAATGCATCGCCCAGCAGCGCCGCCCGGTTCCCGGGCAGCATCTCTACCCGCCCGGCGAGTTCCAGGTCCAGCAGGGCCGACATGACCGTGGCGGCAGACAACTGGCAGCGTCGTGCCAGATCGTCAACCGAACTCGGCGCTGGGCCTAGCAGCTCCAGCACCCGCGCATGGGCGGCGGCGGCGGCCTCGACCGGGGCAGGCTCGTCCGGCCAGAGCGGGACCGGCTCCCCGAACCCGGTGCGGCGGCGCGCCCGCGCGCGAAGCACCGGCAGGCGGCCAAGCCCCTCGCGCCCCGGATGGTCGGGCAGATTGTGGAGCACGTCGGATGCCTGCTCGACCAGATGCGCGCCCTGGCGGATCAGGTCGTTGGTGCCCCGGCAGCGGGCATCCAGCGGCGAGCCGGGGACCGCGAACACCTCGCGCCCGGTCTCCTGCGCGAGCCGGGCGGTGATCAGGCTGCCGGAGCGCATGGCCGCCTCCACCACCACGACGCCGAGCGCGAGGCCGGCGATGAGCCGGTTGCGGCGCGGGAAATGCCGCGCCTGGGGCGACGTTCCAAGCGGCTGCTCCGAGATCACGGCTCCGTGCGCGGCAATCCGCGCCTGCAGGTCGGCGTGTTCGGGCGGGTAGGGGACATCGAGCCCGCCGGCCACGCAGGCGACCGTCCGGCCGGTGCGCAACGCCCCCGCATGCGCCGCCGCGTCGATCCCGCGCGCCATGCCCGAGACCACGACCAGCGCCGCCTCGGCGAGCTGCTGGCTGAGCAGCTCGGCGAACCGCCGTCCGTTGGCGGACGCGTTGCGGCTGCCGACCAGGGCGACCGCCGGCTGGTGCAGCGCCTGCGGGTCGCCGAGCACGGCAATCACCGGCGGCGCGTCCTCCAGCAGCGTGAGCAGCGGCGGGTAGCCCGGCCCGTCGAGGAACAGCAGGGTGGCCCCCAGCTTGGCGGTGCGGGCGATCTCGCGCTCGGCCGCGGCGGCCGCCGGGATCGCGAGCGGCGCCGCCCGCCCGCCGGCGCGCGCGAGGCCGGGCAGCGCCTCCAGCGCCGCTTCAGGGCTGCCGAAGCGGGCGAGCAGGCGGCGGTAGGTGATCGGGCCGACCCCTTCGGCGCGGGCGAGCCGCAGCCGGTCGGCATCGCTCACCGTCCGGCCCCGATCCTGGGCTCGGTGCCGGCCAGCAGGCGGCGGATATTGCCCTCGTGGCGCATCCAGATCAGCAGCGCGACGCCGAGGGTGAGCAGCGCGATCATGCCCCCGCTCGCCGCCCAGGCGAGCAGCGGCGCCAGGGCGAAGGCGGCGAGCGCGCCGGCCGAGGAGAACCGGGTCAGCCGCGCCACCCCCAGCCACACCGCCCCGGCCGCGAGGCCGGCGAGCGGGCTCGCGGCCAGCAGCACGCCGAACCCGGTCGCCACCCCCTTGCCGCCCTTGAAATGGAGCCACAGCGGAAAGAGATGGCCGAGCACGGCGGCGAGCCCCGCCGCCGCGACCCCCGGCAGTCCCGCGAAGTGCAGCCCCACCACGACCGCCAGCGCCCCCTTCGCGCCGTCCAGCACCAGCGTGGCGCCGGCGAGGGCCTTGTTGCCGGTGCGCAGGACGTTGGTGGCGCCGATATTGCCCGACCCGATGCGGCGGATGTCGCCGAGCCCGGCGGCGCGCGTCAGCAGCAGACCGAACGGGATCGCGCCCAGCAGATAGCCGGCGGCGGCCACGGCGAGAAGGCGGGCGGGATCGGTCATCGGCTGCTAGTATGGAGCACTTGCCGGCGGAGGCGAAAAGAGTGTCGAGGCGAGCGGCCGATCGTCGCGCGTGACATCACGGGCCGACCGGCAGGTGCCGGGGGCCACTTGAACTCGCTGAGACTCGGCGACCTTGTACGCTGCGGGGAGGCATCACATGGCTGAAGACACTGTTGTCCGAACCCGAGTTGACGAGCGCACCCGCAGCGAGGCGGCTTCGGTGCTGGAGGCCATGGGCTTGACGGTTTCGGATGCGGTTCGTCTGCTCCTGGCGCGCATCGCGGCGGACAAGGCGCTGCCGTTCGAGCCGCTGAGTCCCAACGCGGAGACGATCGATGCGATGAAGGCTGCACGCCGCGGCGAGCTTGTCAGCGCCGGCAAGCCGGAGGACCTCCTCGCGAGCCTGAATGCGGGAAGTTAAATACACGACGCGCTTCCGGCGGGACTACAAGCGTGAAAAGGCTGGGCGGCACGGCAGGGATCTCGACCGCGCCCTGTTCGAATTGGTGACGCTGCTTGCCGAAGACTCGCCGGTTCCGCGTCGGCACTTCGATCATGCGCTCTCCGGCGAGTGGAGCGATCATCGTGATTGCCATCTGAAGCCGGATCTGATCCTTATCTACCGTAAGCCAAATGACAGTACCGTCGAACTCGTCCGTTTGGGTTCGCACAGCGAACTCGGGTTCTGAGGCCTGCGAGGGCGACGTCCGCAACGAGGTGCCAGATGGAGCCAGGGAAAGGTACTCGAGCCGAGTCTGATGCCGATGCGCCGTCGACCGACGCGCAGGGCCACGTCGCGCATGCGGGTGCGCGCATCTGGTACGCGGCCCACGGCGCCGGCCCGCCCGTCCTGCTGCTGCACGGCGGCCTCGGCAGCGGCGAGGATTGGGCCGAGCAGATTCCGGCGCTGGTCGCGCACGGGTATCGCGCGATCGCGATCGACAGCCGCGGCCAGGGACGCAGCACACGCGACGCGCAGCCCTTCAGCTACGAACTGATGGCGTCCGACGTGCTCGCGGTGATGGATGCGCTGGCCATCGACAAGGCCGCCGTCGTGGGCTGGAGCGATGGCGCGATCATCGGGCTGATTCTGGCGATGCAGAACCCCGCGCGCATCCGCCGCGTGTTCGCGTTCGGCGGCAACATGGACCTCAGCGGCGTGAAGCAGGTGTCGCCGTCCGATCCGTTCGTCATCAGCCTGGTCGACCGCGCCAAGCAGGACTACAGGCGACTCTCGGAAACCCCTGACGAGTTCAAGATGGTTGCCGACGCGATCTTCCGGATGATGGCGACGCAGCCGAATTACCGCGCCGAGGACCTCGCCACGATCGGCGTGAAGGTGGCGATCGTGCATGCCGAGCACGATGAGTTCATCATCGGCGCGCACAGCGAGTATCTCGCGCGCAGCATCCCGCACGCAGCGCTCGTCGTGCTGCCCGGCGTGGGCCACACCGCGATGCAGGAACAGCCGCAGGCGTTCAACGCGGCGATGCTCGCGTTCCTGGGCGCGGGGTAGCGCGCGCTACGCTTCGGCCATCGCGATATAGTTCACGGCCACATCGCGCCCCGTCCGCCAGCCGCCGCGCGCATCGGGCAGCAGGCCTGCGATGTCGGCGAGGCGCAGGCCGGCGGCGCGAACCTGCGTGTCCAGCTCGGCGGGGGTCACGAACCGGTGCCAGTCGTGCGTGCCGGTGGGCAGCCAGCGCAGGAGGTATTCGGCGCCGAGCTTCGCCGCCAGCCAGGAGCGCGCGGTGCGGTTCAAGGTCGAAATGAACAGCCGCCCGCCGGGCTCCAGCAGCCGCGCGAGGGTGGCGACGAACGCCGCAGGATCGGCCACGTGTTCGATCACTTCCAGCGCCGTCACGACCGGAAAGCGCACCGACTCGCCGAGCAGCGCCTCCGCCGTCGCCGCGCGATAGGTGAGGTCGAGGCCGCGCCCGGCGGCATGCGCCTCCGCCGCCGCCAGCGCCGCCGGGGCGACATCGATGCCCAGCACCCGGTGCCCGGCCCGCGCCAGCGCCTCCGCCGCCAGTCCGGCGCCGCAGCCGACATCCAGGATGCGGCCGGGAGCGGGGCCGATGCGCGCCAGGATCCAGGCGATGCGCGCCGGGTTCATGCGGTGCAGCGGCCGCATCGGCCCGGCCGGGTCCCACCAGCTTGCGGCCAGCGCGTCGAAGCGCGCGACCTCCGACGTGAGCACGCTTGACCCTTGCATCATCGCCATGTTGCCGCCATCCGCCCGTGCCCGTATGTGTGCCGCGCCAGTCCACACGCCCGCAACCGCAGAAGAAGAATGTCCCGACTCGTCATGAAGTTCGGCGGCACGTCCGTCGCCGACCTCGACCGCATCCGCAACGTCGCCGGCCGCGTCAAGCGCGAGACCGATGCCGGGCACGAGGTTGCGGTCGTCGTCTCGGCCATGGCCGGCGTCACCAACCAGCTCGTCGGCTGGTGCCAGTCCCTCTCGCCCATGCACGACGCGCGCGAATACGACGCCGTGGTGGCCACCGGCGAGCAGGTGACGGCCGGTCTCATCGCGATCGCGCTGCAGGAACTTGGGGTCGATGCCCGGTCCTGGCAGGGCTGGCAGGTGCCGGTCGCCACCGACGGCGCGCACGGCAAGGCACGCATCGCCGCGATCGAGGGCGCCGAGCTGATCCGCCGCATGCAGATGGGACAGGTGCCGGTCGTCACCGGATTCCAGGGCATCGGCCCCGACAATCGCGTGACCACGCTCGGCCGCGGCGGCTCCGACACCTCGGCGGTGGCGCTGGCGGCGGCGCTGCGGGCCGACCGTTGCGACATCTTCACCGACGTCGACGGCATCTACACCACCGACCCGCGCATCGTTGCGAAGGCCCGCAAGCTCGATAAGATCGCCTACGAGGAAATGCTGGAACTGGCCTCGGTGGGCGCGAAAGTGCTGCAGACCCGCAGCGTCGAGTTCGCGATGAAAGAGCACGTGCGCGTCCAGGTGCTCAGCAGTTTCGAGGACCTGCCCGGAAGCCTGCTGGTGGACGAGGACGAGATCGTGGAAAAGGAAATGGTTTCGGGCATCGCCTATTCGCGCGAGGAGGCGAAGCTCACCGTGCGCCGGGTGCCCGACCGGCCCGGCATCGCGGCGGCGATCTTCGGCCCGCTCGCGGCGGCCGGCGTGAACGTCGACATGATCGTGCAGAACATCTCCGCCGACGGCATGACCGACATGACCTTCACCGTCGGGCGGACCGACCTGCCGCGGGCGCGCCACGTGCTGGACGACAACCGTGGCACGATCGGCTTTTCCGAGCTGGTCTCCGATCCCGACGTGGCGAAGATCAGCGTCGTCGGCGTCGGCATGCGCAGCCATGCCGGCGTCGCCAACACGATGTTCCGCACGCTGGCCGAGAAGGGCATCAACATCCAGGTGATCTCGACCAGCGAGATCAAGGTCTCGGTCCTGATCGGGGCGGAATACACCGAACTCGCGGTGCGGGCGCTGCACACCGCCTACGGCCTCGATGCCGCCTGACACCACCCCGCCGGACGCCGGGCTGCTCGCCGCGCGCGCCGCAGCTCGACCGGCTGTGGGCGCGCGGCACCGACGTTCCTCGGCTGCCGCTACGCGATCATGGGCGGGGCGATGACGTGGGTGAGCGAGCGGCATCTTGTCGCCGCGATCAGCAACGCCGGCGGGTTCGGCGTGATCGCCTGCGGCGCGATGAACCCCGACCAGCTCGCCGCCGAGATCGCGGCGACGCAGGCGCTGACCGACAAGCCCTTCGGCGTGAACCTGATCACCATGCACCCCCAGCTCGACGCGCTGGTGCGCGTGTGCATCGCGGCGCGGGTGGGGCATGTGGTGCTCGCCGGCGGCATCCCGCCCGGCGGCGCGGTGCGCGCGGTGAAGGAGAGCGGCGCGCGGCTCATCTGCTTCGCGCCCGGCGCTGGTGCTCGCCCGGCGCCTCGTGCGCGCGGGCGCCGATGCGCTGGTGATCGAGGGCAGCGAGGCGGGCGGGCATATCGGCCCGGTGTCGCTGACCGTGCTGGCGCAGGAGATCCTGCCGGCGATGCGCGACGTGCCGGTGTTCGTCGCCGGCGGCATCGGCCGCGGCGAGGCGATCCTGGCGTTCCTGGAGATGGGGGCGGCGGGCGCGCAGCTCGGCACCCGCTTCGCCGCCGCCGAAGAGAGCATCGCCCATGCGCGCTTCAAGGCGGCGTTCGTGCGCGCCGCCGCGCGCGACGCGCTGCCCTCGGTGCAGCTTGACGAGCGGTTCCCGGTGATCCCGGTGCGCGGCCTCGCCAATGCCGGCACGCGGCGCTTCCTGGAGCACCAGGCCGACACGATCCGCCGCTTTCACGGGGGCGAGCTCACGCGGGAGGCGGCGCAGCTCGCGATCGAGCATTTCTGGGCCGGGGCGCTGCGGCGCGCGGTGATCGAGGGGGATATCGAGCAGGGCAGCGTGATGGCCGGGCAGTCGGTCGGCATGGTGACCTCGGTGCAGCCGACGGCCGCGATCATCGCCGAACTGGTGGCACAGGCCGCGGGCGCGCTGGCGGCGCGCGACCGGTAGCCGGCCGGGGCGGGCCGCATGTCCACGCCCCGCCGCCTCCTCGCCCGGCTGCGCCAGCTCATGGCGGTCGGCACCGTGCCGCTGCCGGAACTCGTCCGCCTGGTCGCCGAGCAGCTCGTGGCGGAGGTCTGCTCGATCTACGTCGTCCGCCCCGGCGAAATTCTCGAACTCGCCGCGACCGAGGGGCTGCGGCCGGAGGCGGTCGGGCGCGCGCGGCTGCGGGTGGGCGAGGGCATCGTGGGCCTCGCCGCCGCCAAGGGCGAGGCGCTCAACCTGCCCGATGCCCAGAACCATCCGGCCTTCGCCTACCGCCCGGAGACCGGCGAGGAGCCCTACGCCTCCATGCTCGCGGTGCCGGTGCGCCGCGCCGGGCGCACGCTCGGCGTGATCGCGGTGCAGAACCGCCAGCCGCGCCGCTACGACCCGGACGAGGTCGAGGTGCTGGAGACGGTCGCAATGCTGCTGGCGGAGGTGCTGGCCGGCGCGGTGGTGCCGGACAGCACCGAGGAGGGGCTGGGCGCGCCGATGCCCCGCCGCTTCGCCGGCATCTGCCTGGTCGGCGGGATCGCGATCGGGCCGATCGTGCGCGCCGGCCCGGCCACCGCGCCGCGCCGGCTGCTCGCCGACGACCCGGCCACCGAGCTGGCGCGGCTGGACATGCGCGGTGAAGAGCATGCGCCACACCGTGGACGAGCTGATCGCCGCCCGCCTGCCGGACGGCGACGCGCCGCGCGAGGTGCTCGACGCCTACCGGCTGATCGCCGCCGACACCGGCTGGCTGCGCCGGGTGGGCGACGCGATCCGCACCGGGCTTTCCGCCGAGGCGGGGGTGCACCGCGTCGCCGGCGAGCTGCGCGACAAGCTGCGCCGGGTGTCCGATCCCTATCTGCGCGAGCGGCTGGCCGACATCGAGGACCTGGTCGGCCGGCTGCTGCGCGCGCTCGACGGCGAGGCGCCGGAGCGGGTGCCGCCGGGCGCGATCCTGCTCGCCCGCCGCCTCGGCCCCGCGGAGCTGCTGGACTGGCACGCCCGCGGCATCGGCGGCGTGGCGGTGGAGGAGGCGACGGCCGCCGGGCACGCCGCGATCATCGCCCGCGCCCTCGGCCTGCCCGCGCTGGGCGCCGCGCGCGGGGCGATGGAGCAGGCGGAGGACGGCGACCCGGCGGTGCTCGACGCCGAGGAGGGCCACCTCGTGCTGCGGCCGGCGCCGGAAGTGCTCGGGACCTATCAGCGCGAAGTGCGGGGGCGCTCGGCGCGGCAGGCGCGCTGGGCGACGCTGCGCGACCGGCCCGCGGTGACCGCCGACGGCACGCCGCTCAGCCTCATGCTCAACGCCGGCCTGGCGCTGGAACTCGGCCAGCTCGACGCCACCGGCGCCGACGGCATCGGCCTGTTCCGCACCGAGATCGCCATGCTCGCGCGGGGCATGGTGACGGACGTGGCCGAGCAGGCGGCGGTCTATGCCCGGGTGCTGGACGCGGCGGCCGGGCGGCCGGTGGTGTTCCGCACGCTCGATCTCGGCGGCGACAAGCTGCTGCCCGGCAGCCCGACGCCGGAGGAGGAGAACCCGGCGATGGGCTGGCGCAGCCTGCGCGTCGGGCTCGACCGCCCGGCGGTGCTGCGCCGGCAGTTGCGCGCCCTGCTGCTGGCGAGCGGCGGACGGCCGCTGACGGTGATGTTCCCGATGGTGGCGACCACCGCGGAATTCCGCGCCGCCCGCGCCCTGCTCACGGCCGAGGCGGCGCGCATACGCCCCATGCCGGAACGGTTGCTGGTCGGCACCATGCTGGAAGTGCCGGCGCTGCTGTTCCAGCTTGATACGCTGCTTACGGAGGCGGATTTTGTCTCAGTCGGCACGAATGATCTCATGCAGTTCACGTTCGCGGCCGACCGCGGGACGCCGGCGATCGCCGGGCGCTATGACCTGCTCTCACCGGCGATGCTCAACTTATTGGAGATGCTGGTGGAGCGGTCGCGGGCGGCGGGCCGGCCGATCTCGGTCTGCGGCGAGGCGGCGGGCCGGCCACTGGAGGCGATCACGCTCGCCGGGCTCGGCATCACCACGCTCTCAATGGCGGCCGGATCCGTCTTCCCGGTGAAGGAAGCGATGGCAGGCCTTGATTTGGCGGCATTTCGCGCCGTGCTGCGGCTGATCCGGCAGTCCGACGGGGCGGCGGCCAGCCTGCGCGAGCCGATCGCCGCCTGGGTGCGCGAGCATGGGGTGCCGGTGTAACCGCGCAACGGTGCGCCGGAACCCACAAAACTTTCGCGCGAGTCGGTTGGCATTTTCCACGCCGCGCTCTACAGAATGTGAGGCTTGCGGGACGTTCTGAACGTGCGCTCTCGCAACTTCGGCCGATTACGAAACTGTTTTGGGCTCGATCGCGCCGTGCTCCAGGACCGCAGGTCTCGACTGACGCTTCGACTTGCTCCAGGCCGATCCATGATGACGCCGTACGAGGCGGGACCCGCCTCGGCGGCGCAGGTGGGCGCGGATCTGCGGGCGGCACGGGAACGGCTGGGCTGGAGCGTCGCGGCCATCGCCGCGCATCTGCGCATCCGCCGGCCGTATCTGGAGGCGCTGGAGGCCGGGCGGACGGCGGACCTCCCGGGGATCGCCTACGCGGTGGGCTTCCTGCGCACCTATGCGCAGGCGCTGGGCCTCGACCCGGACGAGATGACGCGCCGCTTCCGCGCCGAGGCCGCCGAGGCCAACCGCAAGACCGAGCTCAATTTCCCCGCCCCGGTCCCCGATCGCGGCATTCCGGCCGGCGCGGTGATCCTGGTCGGCGCGGTGCTCGCGATCGGCGCCTATATCGGCTGGTACCGGCTGAGCGAGATGCGCCAGCCTGGGCCGGAGCCGGTGCCGCCGGTGCCGGCCCATCTCGCGACCCTCGCCGAGCCGGTCGCACCGCCGACGCCGCCGGCGGCCGCCGTGCAGGAGACCGCCCCGCCGGCCCCGGCGCCCGACCCGACCGCCGCGGAGGCGGCCCCGCCGCTGCCGAGCGTGGCGCCGAGTTCCGCAGCGGCGGCGACGCCCGTGCCTCCGGTGTCGGAGCCGGTGGCCGCCGCCGTGCCGGCCGCCCCGGCGCCCGCGGCGGCGGAGCCGCCCAACGCGACCGGCGCGCGCATCGTGGTGCGGGCGCGCGCGGACTCCTGGATCCAGGTGCGCGACCGGGGCGGGCAGGTCTTCCTCAACCGGGTGCTGCGCAGCGGCGAGAGCTGGACGGTGCCGGACAAGCCCGCGCTGCTGCTCACCACGGGCAATGCCGGCGGCACCGAGCTGCTGGTGGACGGAACGGAGACACCCGGGCTCGGCGGCAACGGGGCGGTGCGCCGTGACCTGCCGCTCGATGCCGACGCGATCAAGGACGGCAAGCTGGCACCGCCCGCGCGGGTGCCGGTGCAGCACTAGCCTCGCAGGCCGGAGCGGTCGCCGTGTCGGAGGCGGAAACCACACCGGGCAAGCGCGTCGCCACCGAGGCGCAGGATGCCTGGGTCCAGAACGCGCTGCATTTCGACGTGCGGCAGTGGCTCGATCTCGCTGAGCCGACGCCGCCCGATGTCCTGCTGGCGACCGCGCGCAACCGGCTGCGCGACCTTGAGGGGCGGCTTGCCGCCGCGCCGCAGGCGGATGTCGCCGCGGCGCGCACGGCGCAAGGCGACGGCGCGGGGCATCGGCGAGGCGCTGCGCGGCGACGCGCCGGGGCGGAAGGCGCTGCTGGCCGCGCGCCAGCGGCTCGACGGGCTGGAGACCGAGGTCGGCCAGGCCATCACCGCGATGGCGGCGGCGCGCGAGACGCAGGCGCGGCTGCGCGAAGCCGCCGGCAAGCTCGACCCGCCGCCGCAGGCCGAGGAGGAGGCGGACGCGGTCGCGCTCGGGGAGCTGAAGCAGGCGCGCGAGGCGATCGCGCGCTGGCTCGGCCCCGACGTGCCGCGCGAGGAGGACCTGACCCAGGCCGAAGAGCGGATCGGGCAGGCCCAGGCGACAATCCGCGCGATCGAGGAGGCCGCGGCGGAGCGGGCGAAGGAGGTCGAACGGATCGGCGAGGCGGTCCGCGTGCGCCGCGAGGCGCTCGGCGGGCCGGGGGTGGCGCCCGAGGTGGTCGCGGCGGCGCTTGGGGCGGCGGACGAGGTGGCGAAGGCGCTCGCCGGCAAGCCGCCGGGGGTCGCCCTCGCCGCCGCGCGCGGCCCGCGGGAGGCGTTCGAGGAGGCGGCGAACGCGGCCGAGGAACTGATCGCGACCCTGCGCGGGCGCATGGAGCAGGTCGCCGAGCGGCGCAAGGCGGCGACCGAGCCGAATGCGCAGGACGACGCGAAGGCGGCGATCGAGCATGCCGACACCGCACTGGGCGAGGCGCTCAAGGCCCCGCTTTCCGAGACGGCCTGCGCCGAGGCGGAACGGCTGGCCGGCGAGCTGGAGGTGGCGGTCAAGGCGGCGAAGGACGAACTCGCCGACCTCGGCGGCCCCGAGGGCGCCGGGGCGCTGGCGCTCGCGTTCGGCAAGAACGGGCTGAAGGATGCGGACGCGGCGCTGGGCGGACGGGAGAACGTCCGCAAGCTGGCCAGGGCGTTCGGCGCCACCGCCCTGGTCGGGCTGTGCCAGCGGCTCGGCGCCAACGACGCGGTCGCCGGCGGCAAGGCGGTGACGGCCCTGACTGGGCATTTCGCGCCGAACGAATTGCTTCAGGCCGAGACCGACATGGGGGCGGCGAACCTCGTTCTCCTGCTGGGCGCCGCCGGCAGCGACGGGGCCAAGGTCAAGACCACGCTGGACGCGCTGGGCGGACCCACCGCGGCCGCCTTCATGCAGGGCGGCGCCGGGGCCGACGCGCCGCTGAAGATCGCCGCGGGGGTCTCCGACGGCGGCAAGGCGCTGCGCGCGCTGGTGGCGGATGCCGGGCTCGCGGGCAAGCCCAAGGCGCTGGCTGGGCTGTTCACGCGCGGCTGCGGCGGCGATGCGGGCGCGTTCGCGACCCTGTGCGACGGGTTCGGCGACGTGAAGGACCGCACCGCGCTGAAAGGGCTGATCGAGGAGGGCGGGCTGGGCGATGCGCCGGACGCGCTGGCCGAGCTGGTTCGCACCGGCGACGGCAAGGTGGACGCGGCGCCGCTGAAGGCGCTCGGCACGGCGTGCAACGGGAAGGACAGCCGCGAGGGGCTGGCCCGGCTGCTGGGCGATGGCGGCCTCGGCGGCAAGGATGCCGATCCGCGCTGCCTCGCCGAGATCCTCGCCCGCGGCCACAAGGACCCGAAGGCGAGCGGGGCGGAGAAGGCGCAGGGCCTCGCCGCTCTGTGCAAGGGCCTCTCCAAGACCGACTGCCAGGCGTTCGCCACGCTCACCGGCGAGGGCGGGCTGGGCAAGCAGCCGAAGGTGCTGGGCAGCCTGATCGGCGGGTTCTGCGGCGGCGAGGCGACGAAGCTCAACGACCTGACCGGCGCCTTCGCCGACAAGGGCGCGCGCGAAGGGCTGGGCCGGCTGCTCGACAAGGGCAAGCTGGGCGATGCGGTCGAAGACCCGTCATGCCTCGCCGAGATCGCGGGCCGGATCGACCCCGCCACGACCGCGACGGTGGGCGGGAAGTCGGGCAAACTCGCCGCCCTGTGCAAGGGACTTTCTGAGAGCGATTGCACGAAGCTCGGCGGCATGGTCGGCGATGGCGGCCTCGGTGCCGAGCCGAAGGTGCTGGGCGAACTCATCGGTCGCGGCTGCAAGGGCGACCCAACCAAGGTTTCCGGACTGGCGACGGCGTTCCCCGGCAAGACGGAGAACGACGCGCTGAAGGCGGCGCTCGTCAAGGGCGGGCTCGGCACGACGGACGACACGGGCAAGGCAACGAACACTGACCCGCAGTGCCTCGCCCATCTGCTCGACCCTGGGTGCAAGCAGAAGGGCGCCACTGACCTCGCGACGCTGCTGACATCGCTCAACGATACCGACCGCACCGCGATGAAGGACGTCATGGTGACGGGCAAGCTCGGCACCCGGCCGGAGGTGCTCGGCAACCTCTACGGCACCGGGTGTCAGCAGGACCCGCGCGACCCGACCCAGGGGCAGAACCCGGCGGTGATGAAGAAGCTGATGGAGACGTTCTCGGTCGCCAAGGACGCGCAGGGGCCGCAGAAATTCGACGCGCTGCTCGACCGCGGCGGGCTTGCCGACAAGCCGGAATGGCTGGGCAAGATCGTGCGCGACGCGTTCACGACGAAGACGCCGCCCGGCGTGCAGGCGCCCGAGAAACTCAAGGACCTCTACAGCGCCTTCAACCCCGGCAACGTCGACAAACTCGCCGACCTCAAGACGACGGTGACGGCGATCGACGCCACGCCGGCGAAGATCGGCCCCGGCGGCGAGCCGGGGAAGGGACTGCAGAACATCCTGCAGCGCTCGCCGCCCGCCACCACGTCGCTGCCGATCAACGAGCTGCAGACGCGGTTCTTCAGCCAACTGAATACACGGGCCGGCACCACCGCGGGCACCGCGACCGTGGGCGGGGTGCCGTGGCTCGGCCGCGACGAACTCATCCAGAACGCCGCGACCTTCGAGGGCAAGCCGAGCACGATCGGCGTGCAGCCGATGGGTGGCTACAACGCGCATGTCGATCACGTGACCGAGCGCCACACGCGCGCCTGCCAGACATTCGACGTCTACAACCCTTTCAACCCCGCGGTGCCGAAACCGTCGTCGCTGTTCCCGGCAACGGTCGTGGAGGCGGACGTGCCGACCATCATGGCCCAGGCGCTGGCCGCGGTGACGCAGGGAAAGGCGAAGAAGAACCCCATCGCCACCAACGCCCTGGCGCACCATCCGCCGACGCACCTCAACGACCTGACCGGGCCGCCCAGGGGCCAGCAATACGAACCCTGCAACGGCGCCGGCTACGACTGTCTCGTGGGCTTCGGCTGGACGGGGCCGACGGGCACGGGACGGGTGGAACTGAAGCAGCTCTATCCGCTCGCCGGCGGCAATGTCGTCAAGATCGCCGGCGCGGACATGCTGGCCATGAAGGCGGCGCTCAACCTCTGATGACCGGATCGCCATGAACAGCAACGCCGTCGCGACCCGGCTCTACGTCAAGACCGGGGTCAACGAGTTTCAGGACGAGGAGGCGATCGTCCCCTGGGCGGCGGCGCACGCCGCGGCACGGCCCGGATTGTTCGATCTCGTGGGCGGCGTGAACGTCGCCTCGGGCGGGAAGCAGTTCGGCATCGGCGACGATCTGACTGCGCTCGTCACGCAACTCTGCTTCGCGGCCCCCGCGGCGGTCGCGCGCGGCGAGACCGCCGCGTTCGACCTCGTCAATGATCCCGAACACTACACGCTGCGGCGCGAGGGGACGGAGATCGAGATTGCCGGCACGTTGATCGAGACCACCCGCTTCCCGGCGGCCGCGTTGCTGGAGGCGCTGGTGGCCTGCGGCGAGCGCTATACGGCGCTGCTGGGACGGGTCTGGGCGGACGAACCGGGCCTGCCCGACCTGCTCGCCGACCTCAAAGGGGCGGCCGCGGCGGCGCGCGCGGCGCTCGCGGAGGCGGGGCGGGCCGGCTGACGGCGCTGCCGGATTTGCGCGGCTCGGCGGCGCTTGGCATTGTGCGCGCGGCCGCGCCCCCGCTGTGCCGGGGGCGCGGCAGTTGGAGCAGATCGATGAACTACCGCCCGTATCAGCATATCGAGCGCCGGAAATCGCGACAGATCCATGTCGGCCGCGTCGCGGTCGGCGGAGATGCGCCGATCACCGTGCAGACGATGACCAACACGCCGACCGAGGACGTGGCCGCGACGGTGGCGCAGATCCGCCGTGCCGAGCACGCCGGGGTGGACATCGTGCGCGTCTCCTGCCCCGACCAGCCGAGCGCGCTGGCGCTGAAGGAGATCGTGCGGCAGGTGGACGTGCCGATCGTCGCCGACATCCATTTCCACTACAAGCGCGCGATCGAGGCGGCGGAGAGCGGCGCCGCGTGCCTGCGCATCAACCCCGGCAACATCGGCAGCGCGGAGCGCGTGCGCGAGGTGATCCGGGCCGCGCGCGATCACGGCTGCTCGATGCGCATCGGCGTCAACGCCGGCTCGCTGGAGAAGCACCTGCTGGAGAAATACGGCGAGCCGAACCCGGAGGCGCTGGTGGAAAGCGCGCTGGAGCACGCGAAGATTCTGCAGGACCACGACTTCCACGAGTTCAAGATCAGCGTGAAGGCGTCCGACGTGTTCCTGGCCGTCGCCGCCTACACGCAGCTTGCCGAGGTGTGCGACCACCCGCTGCATATCGGCATGACGGAGGCCGGCGGGCGGCGGACGGGCACGGTGAAAAGCGCGATCGGGCTCGGCAACCTGCTGTGGGCCGGCATCGGCGACACGGTGCGCGTGTCGCTCTCCGACGAGCCGGAGGAGGAGGTGCGGGTCGGCTGGGAGCTGCTGAAGTCGCTCGGCATCCGCCATCGCGGCGTGCGCATCATCTCCTGCCCGTCCTGCGCGCGGCAGGGGTTCGACGTGATCCGCACGGTGCAGACGCTGGAAGACCGGCTCGCGCATATCGAGACGCCGATCACGCTCTCGATCATCGGCTGCGTGGTGAACGGGCCGGGCGAGGCGCTGATGACCGATCTCGGCGTGACCGGCGGCGGCGCGGGGCGCCACATGGTCTACGCCGCCGGCAAGACCGACCACACGGTGCCGGCGGACGGCGATGATCGAGCACATCGTGGAGCTGGTGGAGCGCAAGGCGGCGGCGTTGGCGGCGGAGCAGACGAAGGTGGCGGCCGAGTAGCGGATGGCGCTGCGGATCGTCTTTACGCGCCGAGCCGACAAGGAGTTCAACGAACTAGCGGAGCTCGAACGGCGACGCATCGAGGAGCGGCTCACTGCCTATGCTGCGGAGCCGGATCATCCGCGCCACGATGTTCGCCCGGTCCTCGGCACCGGGAATGGCTATCGGCTCCGATCCGGCAACTGGCGCGTGCTGTTCGTGTTGGAACAAGATACGATCTGGGTGCAGCGCGTGCCGCATCGACGGGAGGCCTACCGATGAGTTCGAATGCGAACGACATCGTCCGCGAGCTGGAAGAGGTCGAAGACGAGCGGGACGCGCTCGCGATCACGCTTGCGCGCATCGAATCGATGAACGAGGAGCCGATTCCCGGCGACATTGTCTGGCGCATTTCCGCCGGCGAGTTGCCGGTGGCGGTCTGGCGCGAGCATCGCGGGCTGACGCAGCCGGACCTTGCAGCCGCGGCCGGCGTCGATCTCGGTGTGATCCGCAGCATCGAGGCGCGCGAGGGCGAGCCGGGGTTGTATGCGACCGCGGAAATCGCGCGCGTGCTGCGCGTGGAGATGGAGATGCTGCTGCCGGTGCCGCCGCAGGGCCGCAGACCGCGATGAAGGCCTGACGTGACCCCCCTGCAGCCCGCACGCGGCACGCATGACCTGATCGGCGAGGAGTTCCGCCGCCATCACCACGTCGTCGAGACCGCGCGCCGCATCGCCGCGACCTACGGGTTCGACGAATGGGCAACGCCGATCTTCGAGGACACGCGCGTGTTCGCCCGCACCCTCGGCGACACGTCCGACGTGGTGATGAAGGAGATGTACACCTTCAACGATCGCGGCGGCGAGAGCGTCACGCTGCGGCCGGAGGCGACGGCGGGCATCTGCCGCGCGCTGGTCAGCAACGGGCTCACCCAGTCGCTGCCGCAGAAAATCTTCTACACCGGCCCGATGTTCCGCTACGAGCGGCCGCAGAAGGGCCGGTTTCGGCAGTTCCACCAGATCGACGTCGAGCTGATCGGCTCGGCGGAGCCGCTCGCGGATGCCGAGGTGATCGCGCTCGGCTGGGACATCCTGCAGGCGCTCGGCTTCGACGCGGCCGACGTGTCGCTGGAACTCAACACGCTTGGCGACCGGGCGAGCCGCGACGCCTACCGCGCGGCGCTGGTCGAGCATTTCGCCGCGCATCGCGACGCGTTGAGCGAGGACAGCCTGGCGCGGCTGGAGCGCAATCCGCTGCGGATTCTCGACAGCAAGGATGCGCGCGACGCGCCGTTCATCGCCACCGCGCCCACGATCGGCGCGCACCTGACCGAAGCCGCGGGCGCCTTCTACGACGGCGTGAAGACGCATCTCGGGAATTTCGGCGTGCCGTTCCGCGAGAACCCGCGCATCGTCCGCGGCCTCGACTACTACAGCCACACCGCGTTCGAGTTCGTGACCACGGCGCTCGGCGCGCAGGGCACGGTGATGGCGGGCGGGCGCTATGACGGGCTGGTGGAGGAGATGGGCGGGCCGCCGACCCCGGCGGTGGGCTGGGCGGCCGGCGTGGAGCGGCTCGCCATGCTGCTCGGCGCGGCGCCGGCACCGGTGCGCCCGGTCGCGGTGCTGCCGGTGGGCGAGGCGGCCGAGGCCGATGCGATCGACTTACCCAGGAACTGCGTCAGCCGCCGGATCCGGCGGAGATGGCGTATCGCGGCAACCTGCGCCGGCGCATGGAGCGCGCCAACCGGATCGGCGCGCGGTTCGCCGTGTTCGTCCCCGACGACGCGGCCGGCGTCGTGCAACTCAAAGACCTGGACAGCGGCGCGCAGCACGACCTGCCGCGCGACGAGGTTCTTGCCCGCATGCGCCATGAGTATCGCCGAGAAGCTTGACCGCATCGTCGCGCGCGCCGAGGAGCTGCGAGCCGCCCTCGCCGAGGGCGCGAGCGGCGAGAGCTACGTGCGCGCTTCGAAGGAGCTCGCGTCGCTCGAACCCGTGGTCGTGCGCATCGACGAGTTGCGCGCGGCCGAGCGGAGTGCCGAGGACGCGGAGGCGATGCTCGCCGATCCGGAGCTGCACGACGCTCGCCGCCGACGAACTCGATACGCTGAAGGTCCGCATCCCCGTTCTCGAACGCGCGATCCGGCTCGCGCTGCTGCCGCGTGACGAGGCGGATGAGCGTGCCGCGATCCTCGAAATCCGCCCGGCCGCCGGCGGCGACGAGGCGGCCTGTTCGCGGCCGAGCTGTTCGAGATGTACCAGAAATACGCGGCCCTGCACGGCTGGCGCTGGGAGGTGCTGGAATACGACACCACCGAGCTCGGCGGCGTGAAGGGCGCGATCGCGGAGATCACCGGGCGCGGCGTGTTCGCGCGGCTGAAATACGAATCCGGCGTGCATCGCGTGCAGCGCGTGCCGGCGACCGAGAGCCAGGGACGCATCCACACCTCCACCGTCACCGTCGCGGTGCTGCCGGAGGCGGAGGAGGTGGATGTCGCGATCGACGAGGGCGATCTGCGCATCGACGTCTATCGCGCGTCCGGCGCCGGCGGGCAGCACGTGAACAAGACCGAGAGCGCGGTGCGCATCACCCATCTTCCCACCGGCATCGTGGTCGCGATGCAGGAGGAGAAGAGCCAGCACAAGAACCGGGCGAAGGCGATGAAGATCCTGCGCGCGCGCCTGTACGAGCGCAGCGCGGCGAGGCGCACGCGGTGCGCGTCGGCGGACCGGCGCGCGCAGGTCGGCACCGGCGACCGCAGCGAGCGCATCCGCACCTATAATTTTCCGCAGGGCCGCGTGACCGACCACCGCATCAACCTCACGCTCTACAAGATCGAACGGGTCATGGCCGGAGAACTCGACGAATTCATCGATGCGCTGACCGCCGAGGACGAGGCGGCGCGGCTGGCGGCCGTGGAATGAGCATGCTGCCGCCGCTGCCGTTCCAGCTCTTCGCCAACCCGCGCGCGGGCCGGCCGGCGGAGGATGTGCTGAGCGAGGCGGGCTTCGCCGAGGCGCAGCGCGAAATCACGTCCTGGCCCGGCTACGCGCCGACCCCGCTCGTCGACCTGCCCTGGGTGGCGGCGCCGACGGGGCTGGGCGCGGTGCGCATGAAGGACGAGTCCGGCCGCTTCGGCCTCGGCAGCTTCAAGGCGCTCGGCGGCGCCTATGCCGTGGCACGACTGCTGATCGCCGGGCTGGCGGAGCGGGGGATTGCCGCGACCTCCGCCGAGCTGGCCGCCGGGCGCTTCGCCGACGCCACCCGCACGGTCACCGTGACCACGGCGACCGACGGCAATCACGGCCGCGCCGTCGCCTGGGGCGCGCAGCGGTTCCACTGCCGGGCGGTGATCTTCATCCATGCCGCAGTGAGCGAGGGGCGGGCCGCCGCCATCGCCCGCTACGGCGCGGAGGTGCGGCGGGTGCAGGGCACCTACGACGACGCGGTGCGCGAGGCGGCGCGGGTCGCCGCGGCCGAGGGATGGTTCGTCGTCTCCGACACCTCCTGGCCCGGCTACAGCGAGGTCCCGGCCAACGTCATGCAGGGCTACCGGGTGATGGTGGCGGAGGCGCTCGACCAGTGGGAAGGCGCGCCGCCGACCCATGCCTTCGTCCAGGGTGGCGTGGGCGCGGTCGTCGCGGCGGTTGGCCTGCACCTGCGCACCCGCCTCGACCCGCCGCCGGCACTCGTGGCGGTCGAGCCGGAGCGGGCCGCGTGCCTGCTCGCCAGCGCCGAGCTTGGGGAACCGACCGCGGTGGTGGGCAATCTCGACAGCGTCATGGCCGGGCTTGTGTGCGGCGAGCCGAGCCCGCTGGCGTGGCGGGAGCTGGACCGGGGTGCCGCGGCGTTCATGGCGATCCCCGACGCGGCGGCGGTCGGCGCGCTGCAACTGCTGGCGGCGCATGGGCTGACGATCGGCGAGTCCGGCGTCGCGGGGCTCGCAGCCCTGCTGCTCGCCGCCGGCGACCCGGCGGCGCGGGCGGCGCTCGGCCTCGGGCCAGCAAGCCGCGTGCTGCTGTTCGGCACCGAGGGCGCCACCGACCCCGAGCTTTACGCGCGCCTGCTGGCCAGCCCGGCAGGCTGAGCGTTCAGCTTGTCGTGCGCGGACCCATCAGCGCCTGGCGGATCGCGCCCACGATCACCATCAGGACGCCGCCACCGGCGCCACCCGCGATGATCTGGCTGATGATGGCGCCGATATCGAGGCCGCTGGCCGCTACCTCCGGCGTACCTGCCGCGGGCATGCTGGCGTCGCCGGTGACGAACGCGCCCACGATCTGCGCCAGGCCGGCGCCGCCGATCACGCCGGCGATGGTGTTGCCGATCGCGCCGAGATTGAACTGCTTCAACAGTGCACCGGCAATGTTGCCGCCGACTGCACCGCTGATGAGCTGGATGATGAGACCGACGATTCCGCCCCACATGGCGATTTCTCCTCTGGCCGGCAGCGTCACGGATCGTAAGGATTATCCGGCTGCAACTGCCCCGGATATTTCCGAGGGTCAGAAAAAGGCCGGCTGTGCCGCCACGAATCGGCGGCTTCGTCTGTCCATCTCGCCAGGAATTCTGGGCCGATCAATCGGACGGCCCATCACTTCGGCGTGGCCGCGGTTGGGGGCGCCGCCTCAGCCGCCGAGCACCGGCACCGCCTGCGCCACCGCCGCTTCCATCGGCGCCACCGTCACCAGCGCGCCGTCCTGCCATTGCGCGAGATAGGGCACGGCGCGCAGGTTCTGGCCGCGCTCATCGAACTTGGCGCCGAACCCGCCCACCGTCGCGCCCGGCGGAATGTCCGTCGCCAGCACCGCGGCGCGCAGCTTGTCCCGGTCCAGGCCACCGGCGCGCTGGATGATGTCGAAGAAGATGCGTGCGCCCGCGAAGGCGACCAGCGAGTGGCCGGAACGCGGCGGTGCGCCGTATTTGCGCTGATAGGCGGCGGCAAGTTCGCCGACGCCGGGGGCCACGACGTCGGACACGCGGTACGGCGTCACGCCCACGCTCATCACGCCCTGAAACGCGTGCCCCAGCATCTGCGCGGTGTCGTTCAACGAGTAGCCGCCGTTGGCGCCGATGACCATGCGCGGCCGCCAGCCGGCTTGCTGCATCGCGCGATGGAACAGCAGCACGTCGTTGAGCTGCGCGGCATGCAGCACGACGTCGACGTTGTTGGCGCGCAGCCGCTCCACGATCGGGGTGAAATCGAGCATGCCGATGCCGTAGGCGATCCGCTCGGCATGCACGAAGCCGCGTTCCTTGCAGCGGGTTTCCTGGGCGTTTGCCAGCGCGGTGCCGGCCAGCCCGTCTTCGTGCAGGATCGCGACGCTGAGCTTGGCCGGCTCGCTCTGCCAGTGCGGCGCGAGCAGGTCGGCGACGGTGTCGACCGCGAGCACGCCGGTGGCACTGGCCAGCGGCCCGCTGCGGAACAGCAGCTTCAGGCCGCGCTCGGTGATCGCGTCGGCGAGCGCGTCGAGCTCGAAGAACGGCACGCCGGCAAGCTCCGTCACCACCGAGGCGGCGAAGGACACCGCCGAGGCGTAGCTGCCGAACACCGTGCGCGCGCCGCTCTTTTCGGTCAGGCGCTTGGCCTCGGCGGTCGCCTGAGGCTGGTCGGCGGCATCGCCGCGCAGCAGCGCGATCTGCCGCCCGAGCAGCCCGCCGGCGGCGTTGCGCTCGTCCACCGCGAGGTCGAGGCCGCGGAAACTCTCGTCGCCGAGCTGCGAGAGCGGGCCGGAGAAGGGAAACAGCGCGCCGATGCCGAACGGGGCCGGGGGCGGCGCGGGGGTGGGCGTCGCCGCTTGCGCACCCGGGGCGATCACAGCCAACCCGGCGCCAAGCACCATGCGGCGGGTGGCCGGCACCTGCATCCCTCCAATCCGTCCGTTGTGATAAGCATCGGGCGCGCTCGCTCCGGGCGCAACCCGCTTTGTGGTAACGCAATGACCCTGCCCGAGACCATGACGTTCATTGCCGCCGAGCATCCCGGCGGCCCCGAGGTGCTGCGCCCCGCGCGCGGCCCGCTGCCGAACCCGCGGCCGGACGAGGTGCTGATCCGCGTGGCCGCGGCGGGGGTGAACCGCCCGGATATCTCCCAGCGCGAGGGCCGCTACCCGCCGCCGCCGGGCGCGAGCCCGATCCTGGGCCTGGAGGTTGCGGGCGAGGTGGTCGCCGCCGGGGCCGAGGTGCGCGCGCTGCGCCCTGGCGCGCAGGTGTGCGCGCTCGCCAACGGCGGCGGCTATGCCGAGTATTGCGTGGCGCCGGAGGCGCAGTGCCTGCCGTGGCCGCAGGGGTATGACGCGGTGCGCGCGGCGGCGTTGCCGGAGACATATTTCACGGTCTGGGCCAACGCTTTCATGCTCGGCCGCCTCGCTTCGGGGGAACGCCTGCTCGTGCATGGCGGCACTTCCGGCATCGGCGTCACGGCGATCCAGCTCGGCGCCGCGTTCGGTGCGACCGTGTATGCGACCGCGGGCACGGCGGCGAAGGTGCGAGGCGTGCCGCGCGGCTCGGCGCCGCCGCGGCGATCAACTACCGCGAGGCGGACTTTCTCGACGAGATCATGCGGCTCACCGACGGGCGCGGCGTGGATGTCGTGCTCGACATGGTCGGCGCGCCCTATTTCGCCCGCAACCTGCGCGCGCTCGCGATCGACGGGCGGCTGGTGCAGATCGCCTTCCTGCAGGGATCGAAGGTCGAGGGGTTCGACCTGATGCCGGTGATGACGCGCCGCCTGACCATCACCGGCTCGACCATGCGCCCGCGCAGCACCGCGCAGAAGGGCGCGATCGCGGCGGCGCTGCGGGAGAAGGTCTGGCCGCTGCTGGACGCGGGGCGGTGCGCGCCGGTGATCCACGCCACGTTCCCGCTCGCCGAAGCGGCGGCGGCGCATGCGCTGATGGAGAGCGGCACGCATATCGGCAAGATCATGCTGCACGTGGCTTCGTGATCCTGCACGCGGTCGAGCGCGGCGCCGGGCCGCCGGTCGCGCTGCTGCACGGGCTGTTCGGCCAGGCGGTGAATTTCGCCACCGTGCAGCGCCGGCTCGCGCGAGCGGTTTCGCACGCTGGCGCTCGACCTGCGCAATCACGGCGCGAGCCCGCACGCGCCGACGCATGACGCTCGCCGAGATGGCGGAGGACGTGCGCGAAACGCTGCGCGCGCACGACGCGCTGCCCTGCGCGCTGGTCGGGCATTCGCTGGGCGGCAAGGTGGCGATGATGGCGGCGTTGCAGGCGCCGGACGCGGTCTCCCGGCTGCTGGTCGGCGACATCGCGCCGGTCGTCTATGGCGGGCACGGCGCGCAGTATGAGCGGTATCTCGCGGCCATGGCGGCGCTGCCGCTCACGCCGGGCCTCACCCGCGCGGCCGCCGATGCGGCGCTGGCGGCGGCGGTGCCGGATGCGTCGGTGCGGGCGTTCCTGCTGCAGAACCTGCAACCGGGCGAGGCGCCGCGCTGGCAGATCAATCTTGCGGCGATCGGCGCGGGGCTCGCCCGCGATCCTGGGGTGGGCCGCGCCGGCGCGGCGCGACCTATGCGGGGCCGACGCTGTTTCTTGCCGGCGCCCGCTCGGACTATGTCCGCCCGGAGCATCGGCCGGCGATCCGCGCCCTGTTTCCGCGGGCGCGCTTCGCTGCCCTGAAGAACGCCGGCCACTGGCTGCATGCCGACGATCCGGACGGATTCGTGGCGGCGGTGGAAGGCTTCCTGCACGCATAGCCCACAGCTCCGGCTCGATCCGCGATCGTCTTGCACATGGCCGGAATGTATGCGCTAGTCCCGCGCGCACGCGGTGATTCCGATGCCTCGCATCGTTCGGCGCCTCTTCTCCCAGGACGAGCAGTCCGATGCGGATCGGCAGACGGCAAGCCTTGCCGGTCTCGCCATCACCCTGCTGCTGGTCGTGATCGGCCTGTTCCTGGTGCGCGAACTGGCGGCGAAGAGCCTGGTCGAGGACTGCCTGCTGGCCGGCCGCCACAACTGCGACGCCGTGGTGGCGACCGTTCGCTAGGCCGCGGCACGCGCGCCCGCACGCGCTGGCGCGTGCGGGCCGGAACCGCTCAGCGGCCGTAGTGCGCCGTGAAGCTCGCCTTCCCGATGGTCGCGAAATGCGTGACGAAGCCGACCACGGCCGGCGTCGGGTTGGGCGGCACCTCCAGCTTGTCGGTCTTCACCGCGTAGAGCGTGAAGATGTAGCGGTGCGCCTTGTCGCCCTTGGGCGGGCAGGGGCCGCCATAGCCGGGCGCGCCGAAATCGGTCGAACCCTCCACCGCGCCTTCCGGCGCCTTGCCGGGCGCGCCTGCGCCCTCCGGCAGGCTCGTGACGGAGGCGGGGATGTTGTACATCACCCAGTGCCAGAACCCGCTGCCGGTCGGCGCATCGGGGTCATACACCGTCAGCACGAAGCTCTTCGTCCCTTCCGGCGCCCCGCTCCAGCGACAGGGCGGGCGAGACGTTCTGGCCGCTGCAGCCGAAGCCGTTGAACACGAACTTCTCGGCGATCGAGCTGCCCGGCTTCACATCGGCGCTCTGGAGTTTGAACTGCGCCGCGCCTGCCGGGGCGGCGGCGAGCAGCAGCACCATCGTGCAGGCGAGCATGCGCATGGCGGTTCCTCCGTTTCTGACAGCGTTCCAGGCACGGATCATAGCCGTGCCCGGCGGGATTTCCAGGTGCTGCGGTCGCGGCGCAGGCCGATCCGGCGCGCCAACCGCGCGCGCAGCCGCCCGATCCGCGCGCCCAATCCGCCACCGCGACCCCGCACGATGCGCAGCAGCAGGCCACGGGCCCAGGCGCGCAGCGGTGCCGTGCGCGCGAGTGCCCAATCGCGCACCCAGAGCGTGAGTGTGACCAGCCGCGCGAACCAGGCCAGGCGCATCAGCGCCGGCTGGCAGGCATGCCAGATGAACACCGCGATCACCGCCGCGAGCAGGCGGACGAAGATGTAGACGAGGGCCGCCGCGGTCGTGTGGCGATGCACGAGCAGCACCGCGGCCCAGACCTCGCCCGCGCGGCCGGCCGCCTCGGGGATCAGGAACAGCGGCAGCGCCGCCCAGCCGGGCAGCCGGCCAAGTTGCGCCCGCAACGCCTGCACGGCGGCGAGCCGCGTGAGCCGGTCGAGCAGCGCCCGCAGGCCGCGCCACAGCACGTCCTCGGCGACGACGATCACGAGGGCGAACGGCAGCAGCGCCGCGTCGCGCAGCGCGCCGAGCAGCCGGCGCGCACGCCGCCGCGGCCGCGCCGGGCTGCCCGGCGCTGGTGAGTCGTCGGTCCGGCTGTCGCCCTCGGGCTCGCGCACGCGCGTCCGCTCGCTTTCGCTTGGACACCCGGTCTAGCCGAGGACGCCCTGCGCCGCCATCGCAGGCGCCGCAGTTGTTGCAATAGTCGCCACGACACGTTACACGAAGACGTTGATTGTCCGCCCCCTGCGGCCCGCATATTGCCCGGGAGATGATGCGCCGACCGAGCGTGCTGCTTGTCGAGGACGAATTCCTGATCCGCCTGACCCTGGCCGAGGCCCTGGCGGAGGAGGGGTTCGACGTGATCGAGGCGGAAACCGGCGCCGAGGCGCTGGCCCTGCTGCGCGCGCATCCGCAGGTGGCGCTGCTGCTCACCGACCTGCATCTCGCGGGCGAGGTGAGCGGCGGGGAACTGGCGCGCGCGGCGCGGCAGGCGGCGCCCCGGCTGCCCGTGATCTTCATGTCGGGGCGTCCCGACAGCGCACCGGCGATGGCGAACGCGCCCGGCGCGGCGTTCGTCGCCAAGCCCTATCATCCGGACGAGGTGTGCTCGCTGGCGCGGCGGCTCACACAGGATTAGCCGACCCGTCATGGCTTTGCCACGATGCGCGCCTATCTCTCAGGAGACATCGCGCTTCCTGGGAGGGGCGAATGGTCTTCTCCTGCACTCGTTCGCGCTTGCGTGCGGCGCTCGCCGGACTGGCACTGCTGGCGGTTGGTGGCTGTGCCGCCTATCCGGACGGGTACGGCGCCTATGGCGGCTACTACGGCGGCTATGCCGGCGGGGGATACCCGTCCTATCCCGCCTACGCCGCCGCCGCCCCCTGGTGGGGCTGGGGCGGCTGGGGATGGGGCGCCCCGGCCTGGGGCTGGGGCTGGCGCGGCGGCTGGGCGTGGAACAGCGGCGGCTGCTGCTGGAACAACGGCTGGCGCGGCGGCGGGTCGCCGGCCGGCGTCGGCTGGCGCGGCGCCACGCCGGCTGGGCCTGGCGGCGGCGGCGGCGGCTGGCGCCGCTGAACCCCGTGCTCGCGCGCCGGGGTTAGTGAACGTGCGGCCCTGCGGCGCCGACACGCGCCGCACGCCTGTCGGGCAGGCGGGCCGGCACGCCCAGCGCCAGCAACCCCGCCGCCGCGGGTCCTGGCGCGGCGCAGGTGACGACGTGCGCGAACGCGCCGGCAAAACCGGCCCGCTCAGCCTCGCCGCTCTTCGCCGCGAGCACGCGCAGCGCAGCCAGCTTCACCCCGGCCGCCGCGAATAGGTCGGCGTCAATGCGGGGCGGCCGCCGCTCGGCCAGCACGATCTGCAGCCGTCCGCACTGCACCACCGCAAGCCGGCCGCAGGACGGGTTCTCGACCAGCGCCCGCACCCGTCCCTCCACCCGCACCGGCGGGCCGAAGCGGCCGGTGTGCTGCGCCGCCAGCGGGCGGGCGAACGCGCCGCCCCGGCCCGGCGGCGGCGGCCGCGGCAACGCGCGCCGGGTCGTGCAGCACCCCGAAGGCGGCCCGGCCGGCAGGCGGGGCGGCCAGCAGCGCGCGCAGCAGCCCGGGCGTGTCCGCGAGCCCGCCGCGCGCCGGATCGTCGGCCGGATCGAGCACGGCGAAGCGGTCGGTCGCGGCAAATCCGGCCAGCGTGGCCTCGGCACTCACCGACGGGGCGACCGCCGCGGCGAGTGTCCCCATGCGATAGGCGAGGCGGCTGGCCACCGCCCGCGCCAGCGCCGGGTCGCGGTCGGTCCAGACCAGCGCCGCCGGCCCGGCCGACGTTCCCTCGGCCCAGGGAAAGCCGGCGAGCAGGCCAGCCTCCAGCACCTGCGGCGGCAAGTCGTCGAGCGCCTCCGCCCACAGCGCCGGCAGCACGTGCTGCGGCGCGAGGGCTGGGATCAGCGTGGGCGAGCGCACCAGCGCCGCGACCGGGCGCAGGTTCCCGGTCACCATGCCCTCCAGCAGCGCAAGCGCCCGCCGCGCCGCGCCGGCGCCGTCGCCCGCCGGCCAGCCGCGCGCGACGGCGGCGCCGTCGAGCAGGAGCAGCGTTCGCTCGGAAACGTTGGCGGCCCAGTGCAGGCTCGCCACCAGCGGCGTGCGGCCGATGGCGGCGCGGACGAGTTGCAGGATCGTGAGGTCGGCGCTGGCGTCGCCCTCCGCCTGCGCTGCCCCGTGCAGCGCCAGGTAGACCCCGTCCCAATGGGCGCCGCGCAAGCCCGTCCAGCACCGTGCCCAGCCAGGCGCCGAACGCCGCGGCGTGCAGCGGGCCGCCGGGCGGGGCCGAGGCGGCACACAGCACGCTCGCCTCCCAGTCCGACCGGGCCGCAAGGAAGGCGGCGAGGCCGGCGAGGTCGGAGCCGGGCGGGGCGGCGGCCAGGGTCGCGGGGCCAGACTGTCGGGAAAGCGCCGCCGGCCCGGTGCGCACCGGGTTGAAACTATTGGCGAAGAACGCGAGACGCGCCACAGCCAGCCGCGGCACCCCGACCTCCCGGCCAAGCCCGCGGGAAGTGTCGCACCGACGCACCGGCGCCACAACACCGGTAGAATCGACTACGACATTACACCGGCCATGGCACGATCATGGCAGAAACGGCGCGACTTCGACCCGACGCCCGAGCAGGAAGGCGTCCGCCACCAGCTCGAACGGTCGTGCATCGATATGGTTGCGACCGCTCTCCAAAAGCACGGCGAAGTGACGGTAGATGCCTGCGTATTCCTGCGGCGGCGCATCGGCCACGCACCTGCCCATCCACCTCCAGCCGCGCGCCGCCGCGGCGCAGATGGAGCGTGCGGCCGTCCTGGTCTCGATCTGATCTCCCAGATGTCCGCGCCGCTGCGCCGCCAGTCGAAGGCGGCGGTGAGGTCGCCGGGGCCGGCGAAGCGGAGGTCGGCGGCGATCGGGCTCTCGGCGTTGCGCGGCACGAACAGCTCGGCCGCCGCGAGCAGCAGCGGCTGCGGCAGGATCTTGGTCGCGATGGAAAGCGCGTTGATCCCCGGATCGAACACGCCGAAGCCGCCCGCGCGCCAGATCCAGTCCTGGCCCGGATGCCACTTGCGGACGTCTTCCTTCCACTCGATGAACAGCCGCCGCACGACGGCCCCGGCGAGCGCGTCGCGCGCGGCATCGACCGCGGCGTTGTATTGCGAGTGCCAGGTGGTCATCAGCACGCGCCCGCGCCGCGTGGCCTCGGCGGCGAGGTCGGAGAGTGCCGCGAGGCCGGCGGTGGGCGGCTTTTCGAGCAGACGTGCTTGCCCGCGGCGAGCGCCGCGCGCGCGATCGCATGACGCGCCTGCGGCGGCGTGCAGATCGCGACCGCGTCGAGCGCCGGCGTCTCGGCCAGCAGCGTCGCCGGATCGCGGAACGCCAGCGCGCCGCGGCAGTGACGCCGCGCTGGCTCGCGACGGCGGCGAGCTCGAACGCGTGGCTCGCCGCGATCACCGGCAGATGCTGGTCCAGCGCGATCTTGCCCAGGCCGATGACGGCGATGCGGAACCGGCGCATGGCGGCAAGCCTCTCCGACGACAGTCGCCGGGTCGCTTACATCGCCAGCTTCAGCGTGACCAGCGCGATGTTCTGCGTATAGGAGGGCCCGAAGGGCTGCGTGCCGGTCAGCGACACGATGTCATCGGTCACCTCGACCCGCACATGGCGGTTCACGAGATAGGTGATGCCCGCGCCGCCGCCGTAGAAGGTCTGTGTCGCGTCGGGCCGATATAGTTCGCGTGCTGCAGGCCAGACATAGCCGGTGAGCAGGATGTTGCGCCGCAGCTCATGGTCAACCTGCAGCCGCGCCGAGTTCAAGTCGTAGCCGGCAACGTTCTCGTCGGCGGCATCCTCGATCGTGCGCAGCGCCCGCAGCGTGACCGTGGTGAGGCCGGTCGGCTGCCAGATCACGTCGACCTCGGCGATCGGCGCGGTATGGTTGGGATAGGCGCTGTTCTGGAACTGCCGTGTATTCGACGCCGACCAGCACCCGGTAGCGCCACACTGCGCTCGCCGTGTAGTCGATCCCGACCAGCGCCTGCAACGCGTTGGAACTCGCGGCTCGGCCCGAACAGATCGGCATTGAGCCGAGATGTAGTCGCATCGCGGGTCACGCAGCACGACAACCAGGTCGCGCTCCGGCGCGAACTCGTAGCGGCCGGTGATGCTGCCGTCGTAGAGATCGCGGTTGCGATAGTCCTGCTGGACCGGAATGCCGAGCACGAACCCGCCCACCGGCGGGCGGCGGCACGAAGCCGTTCACGCCGAAGAGCTGCAGGTTGGAAAAGCGGAGCTGCGAGTAGGCGAAGGCCGGGGTCAGCGATATGCGCCCGAAATTGGCGGTGTAGGCGGCGCGCAGATCGGCCATCGTGTACGGCACGGGCGCCGTGTACAGGAAGCCGGGGACGTTGAACTGCGTCGATTGCAGCGCCGTCGTCGCCTGGCTCAGCGACAGGTAGCTGCCGGCGAGCGTGAGGACGTCGTTGCCGATCTGATAGGTGCCGCCGAGGGCCACCGACCAGTTGGTCGTGTTCTGCCCCTCCACCCCGGCACCTGCGTATTGGTCACCGAGACCGCGCCGCCGATACTGTTGCGGGTCCAGTCGGAGGCGAAGCCGACGGAGGCGGTGGTCGCGGCAGGAAGCTTCCCTGCGACGGGGTCAGGCCGGTGACGTTGTTGTTGTAGCCGAGGGACTCGCTCACCTCCGGGCGGATGATGAAGTCGCCAACGCGCACGCCGAGCGGCTCATAGAACGGGCGCGCGCGCGAGAGCACCGTCGTTCCCGGCTCCGCGCCGTAGCCGGGAATGCCCGACGGAAAATAGTTGTCGAGCATGTAACGGTCGGCCAATTGTGCTTGCGCCGCCGGGATTGCCGCCGCCAGCGACAACCCCGCCCCCCAGAGGAGCGTGCGGGACCGCATCGACCGAACCTGCTGCAACAGCCTAAGATACGCCATTAAACCACTCCGCCAGTGCGCGGGAAGGGAAGGCGACGGCATCGGGCGCAGCATAGGGACGTTGCGGCCCGCGCCGCTACCCCAGGCTGTCTCGCGTTTGCGTGAGCAGTCCAGGAAGCAACGGTCGCGGGCCGAGCAGCCCGTTACTTGCCGTCAGTCAGTCTCTGCGCCGGACGTGCGGCCGCTCAGAAGGAGCGTTCGTAGACAGTAATGACGTCGCCGGGTCGCAGCGTGGTCTCCCGGCCCGCGCGGCCTTCCATCGCTTTTGCCCGCGCTGTTGCGCACAATCGACACCTGATCCTCGACCGCCCGATAGGTGAACCCGCCGGCGATCGCGACCGCGGAGACCACGGTCATCCCGGGCTGGTACGGGTACTGTCCGGGCCGGTTCACCTCACCGAGGATGAAGATCGGCCGGTAGTTTACGACCTCGACCGAGACCGAAGGATCCTTGAACAGATTGCGCTTTTCCAGTTCCTGCGCGACTGCGGTGGCAAGCTCGCTCGTCGTCAGTCCCGCCGCCTGCACCGAACCCAGCAGCGGCAATGCCAGGGTGCCGTTGTCGTTGACACGGAATTCCCCGGTCAGTTGCTCATCGTGGAAGGTGATCAGGCGCACCTGATCGCCCGGTCCGAGGCGATAGGTCGCGGCGTCGGCCGTGGGCAGCTTCGGCAGGCTCGACGAAGGGCCACTGCAGGCCGCGAGCGCCAGCGCGCCTAGCAATAAAGAAGTCGCGAGCAGGCCACTTACAAATGAGCGCACGGATGATTTACTCCCATTTTGCCCCCAGACCCGGTTTGATGATACCGCAACGGCATCAACCGCACATGGCCAACATTTCTTACTCGACGGATTGTGAAGCCGTGCCCGCCAGGTTGCCGGGACTGCTCGATCCGGCCGGTGCGAATTGCGGCCGCCGCGCTTCTGCTTTTGTGGCCCGCGGCGATTAATCACTATCCCCTCGTGTTCGCCGATACCGGCACCTACGTGAGCCAGGCGGTCGAGCGCTATCTAGGCTGGGACCGGCCGGTGTTCTATAGCTTCTTCCTGCTACCGCTGCACTGGCAGGTCACGCTGTGGCCGGCGATCCTAGCGCAGGCGCTGCTGGCCGCGCACACGCTCTATCTCGTCCTGCGCGCCTTCGCCGGCAACCGGCGGCTGTGGGCCGTGCCGGCGGTGGCCTGCGTGCTGAGCGCATCGACCGCGCTGCCCTGGGTCGCCGCCCAGCTCACCCCCGACCTGACCACGGCGCTGCTGCCGCTCGTCCTCGCCCTGCTGGTGATCGTGCCGGAGCGGCTGAATGCGGTGGAGCGGTGGTGGCTCGCCGCGTTCGCGACCGGGCTGATCGCCATGCACCTTTCCAACGTCATGCTCGCGCCGCTGCTGCTGAGCGGGCTGCTGCCGCTGCGCCGCCACCTCGGTGCTACCGCGCGGCTCGGCGCGGTCGGGCTGCTGCGGGCCGGCGGACCGTGGCTGCTGGCGCTGCTCGCGCTGTCGGCGGTGAACCTGATCGGCCATGGCCAATTTTCGCCCGCGCCGTACGGCAACATCTTCTACCTCGTGCGCTCGATCTACGACGGCCCGGCGCTCGCGGTGCTGGAGCGCGACTGCCCCGCGGCCCGCTGGCGCGTGTGCGGCGTGCTGCGCGCGCCGCTACCGCCGAACGCCGACGATCTGCTGTGGGATTTTGATGGCCCGCTGTGGCGCGATGGCGACACGCCCGCGACGCTCTCGGTGGAGGCGGGGGAGATCATCCGTCGCGCGATCGAGGAGCATCCGCGGGAAAGCCTGGGCGCGGCGCTGGCCAACATGGCGATGCAACTGCGGCGGTTCGCGACCGGCGACGGGCTGCGCGCATGGCCGCACAACGTCACGCCGGTGATCCACCGCGACTTTCCGCCGGCCGAAGCCGCGCGCTACGACGCGGCCCTGCAGACCCAGGGCCGGCTGCACATCCCCCGCTGGCTGGAGCATGCGCACTTCGCCGTGTTCATCGCCGGGCTCGCGGGGCTGCTGACCACACTGCTCCTCGGTCTGCGCAACCGCGATCCGCTCACGGGCCTGTGTGTCGCGGTGCTCGTCTGCCTGCTCGGCAACGCCGCGATCACCGGCGGGCTGTCCGGGCCGCACGATCGCTATCAGGCGCGCGTGGTCTGGCTGGCGCCGTTCGCCGCACTGACCGCGGCCGCCGCGCTCGGGCGGCCGCGCGCGGGGGTCAGTCCGTTGCCCGGTCGAGCATCGGTATCCGCGCCAGCAGCACCCGCTTGACCAGGATCGGCCCGAGCGTGCCTGCGACCATCAGCGTCGCGGCAAAGGGCAGGAAGTTCACTCCGTTCCAGGGCACTGCCTTGAGCAGCAAGGCCTTCGTCAGGCCGATCAGGATCGTGTTGAACAGATAGATCACGAACACGTAGCGCCCGAGGAGCGCGAGCATCGTGGAGTGGGCGAACGCGCCGTGCCGCACGAGCCCATGGACGCCGGGCAGCGCCAGCAATCCCGTCAGCAGCAGCGCCCATTTGTAGGGAAATCCCTGCGCCCCTTCGCGCCATTCGAACGTCACCCAGCCGGCCGCGATCGGCAGCACGACCAGCAGCATCGCCGCGAGCGCGGTCGCATGCCATTCGTCGATGAACCGCCCCCAGCGCTTGCCGTTCTCGGCCGCGATCAGGCCCGCGACGAAAAAGACGTAGTAGGAGCCGATGCGGTCGAGGTAGAGGATCGGCGGGAGCGGTGCGAGGTAGAGCAGCGCCGCGACCGCGACCACGACGCCGTAGCTGCGATCGAGTGCCAGCAACGGCGGCGTGATCGCGCAGTAGGCGAACAACGCTATCAGAAACCACGCGGAGGTTGCGGGACTGTGCTCCGTGGTCCAGAGCAGGGACTGCAATCCAGCGAGGAAGCCGCCGGGCGCGTTGTCGACTGCGAGGGCTTGGGCGGCGATGAGCTTTCCGCAGAGTACCACGAGGCCGAAGGCGAAGAACGGTAGCATCAGTCGTACCGCGCGCCGGCGGAGCAGCGCCGGCCATGCAACCGGAGGTGCAGTGGCGGCACCACAAAGGAACGTGACGTAACCTGAAAGATACATGAAGAGAGGCATGTGAAAGAGATAGACTGCGACTCGCAAAGGCTCGTACCAGAGAACGTGTTCCGGCGGGTCCCTTGCAACGAGATGACCGAACACAACGAGGAGAATCGCTAGACCCTTGGCCCGGTCGAGATCCGCCAGGCGGTCGGTAGGCCCCGTGCGTGCCTGAGCGCGCGGCACGATCGGGAGGGAAGTGGAGGACATGCTTCTTTCCCCCTGCGGTCCTGTTGCGGGCGCGTGTCGCTTCTCGACTGCGGCATCGCGTCGTTAACTGGCGCATTGTTCAGTGCCGGACCACGGCAGTGTGGATATTCTGCACCGCGGCTGTGTGCGTGCGCGCTCGCATTCGCGCGAGCTTGCAACAATACGAGTGGACGTGATGCGCTTGCCGCAATCGAACGTGTTCTGGTCGGGCCTTGAGGCCGGCACATCGGCCTTTCTCTCTTTCCTCTCCGCCTTCATCGTCGCGCGCATCGTGGGTCCGGCCGAAGTGGGCGTCGGGGCCGCCGTGGTGGCGACCCACGTGCTGCTGTGGGTTGTGGTCAATGCGCTGTTCGCCGATGCGCTCGTGCAGCGGCTGACGGTCGATGAGGAGGCGGCGTCGAGCGCGATCTGGGCCTCCACGCTCGTCGGCGTGGTGGCGGCGTTGGTGCAGGCGGGCGCCGGGATTCCGGTGGCGCTCGCGATCGGCGATGGGCGGATCATGGCGATGAGCCTCGCCCTTGCGCTGCCGCTGCCGCTGGTCGGCGCCGCCGGCGCGATGCAGGGGATGCTGACGCGACGGCGCGACTATCGCGCGCTCGCGGGGCGGGCGGTGATCGGTCAGGGCGCAGGGACGCTGATCGGCATCTCGCTCGCGCTGAGCGGCGCCGGCGCCTGGGCGATCGTGGCGCAGCAGCTCGGCACGTCCGCGCTCGGCGCCCTTTCGCTCCTGTTGCGCGCGCCGATCCGGCCCAGCCTGGTGCTGCGGTGGCAACCGGTGCGCGAGTTGCTGCCGTGTCGGGTTGCCGCTGGTGCTGAGCACGCTCGTCCAGCACAGCCGCTATCGGCTGTTCGCGCTGCTGATCGGTGGCACGGCGGGTGCCGCGGCGCTCGGCCAGGTGCACATGGCGTTCCGCCTCGTCGAGACGATCAAGGACATCGTCTCAACCGCATTCTGGCGGCTCTCGCTGCCGGCAATGTCGGAGCAGCAGCGCAGCCTGCCGGCGCTGCACGCGGCGATCAGCCGCTTCCTCGGCCTCACCAGCCTCGTGCTGTTTCCGCTGTTCGGCGGCATGCTGGTGGTGATTCGATCCCCTCGTGCGTTTGCTGCTGGGCCCGCCATGGGCGGCATCGGCCGACGCGGCGACGGTGCTGATCGTTGTCACGATGTACAACTTCCTCTACCTGCCGGCGGGCGTCGCGCTGGTGGCGCGCGGCATCACGCGCTTCACGCTGTTCACCTTCCTGACGATGACGGTGCTGACCTTGACCGGCGTGCTGGTGCTGCGCCCGGCCACGCCGGTCGCTGCCGTCTGGGTGTGGGCGATCGCACAACTCATCGTGTTCCCGCCGATGCAGTATTTCACCGCACGGTTGCTGGGCTCGTCGCTGATGGCGCAAATCCGCCCGGGCCTGCCCGCGCTCGCCCTGACCATCGTTGCGGTTGCTTGCGCGTTCCTGCTTCCGCGTGCACTCGGCGAGCCGGACCGCGCGCTGCTGCTGATGCTGGAGCGCCTCGCGGTGGGCGGCGTGATCTATGCAGCAGGTGCCGCGGTGTTGCTCCGTGCAAACGTGCTTGCGGCGATGCGCACGATCGGCATGCGCGGCCGGCCGGCGTGAGGGAGCGTGGCGTTGTGGTCACAAGTGCGGAAAATATCCCACGTCCACGCGAGCGGGGGAGCCGACGGCTGCGGCCGGCGTTCACCGATCGCCCGGGCCCGTCGCGGCCGCTAATCGCGGGTCCGGGGAGCGGGCGTCGGCGGGGTGGCCGCCGACGGGGAGAGTTATGCCAATAGATCGGTCGGAGACCAGCGCAAGACATCGCGCAACAAGTCGAGTGTGATTTGCTGCGGGCGGAAGCAGCGTGTCATATACAACTGGATGGTGAACGGCAAATATGTTTTCCTCGTTGCAGAAAGCTTTGGTCGGCGGAGAGCAGAAAGAGACTGGCACGCGCCCGTGCGCGGCAACCGAGCGTTGAGAGTCATGGACACGAGGTCAACATTTCGGCAATGGTTAACGACAAAGTTATTTTCTTCGCATTGCACCGCAAGATGATAAACCTCTTCCCGTGATGACCGCAGACTTAACGGCTCGTTGGCCTGTACTCAAGTTTTCGTCAGAGAACCAACGGTTGAACTTCATGGACGACGCCATGAGCCGGATCGGCACGACGTTGCACCCGGCGGTCCTGCGGTCTTCTCATGCCTCGATTACGGCGCCCGGATTTCGCGCCGCCGCCCCTGTCCGCCGCGATGGCGGTCGGCGCGGCGCTGGCGATGGACGTGGTGATGTGCGTCGCGGACCCGTTCCTGGCGGCGTGTTCGTGGCGCCGGTGCATGGTCCGGGCTTCGCTGCCCGCCTGGCGGCCCTCGCGGTGGTGTTCGTGCTCGCGATCGGCGCGGTACGCGGCACCTACCGCCCGGCGCTGCTGTTCCGCCGCAGCGAGCAGGTCGCCGCGGTGCTGCGGGTCGGCATTGTGGCGCTCGTGCTGCTCGCCGGCGCCGTCGCGCTGGTCGGCAGCAGCGTGCCGCAATCCGCCGGCTGGCCGATCGCCGCCGCGCTCCTCCTGCTGGGCGGGCTTGCCCTCGGACGGTTCGCGATCGGGGTGCTCATGACCGCCGGGCCCGGCCGGCGCTGCGCGCCGCGCGCGGTGATCGTCGGCAGCGGCATTGGCGGCACGCGGCTCGTGCGCCTGCTGCATCGCCTCGACGAACGCTCGCTGCGCGTGCTCGGCATCGTCGATGACCAGGCCGATCTGCCCGAGGGCCTGGTCGAGGGCATGCCGCTGCTCGGCCCGGTGGGCCAGCTCTTCGCACTCCTGCGTCGCGGCATGGTCGACGAGGTGGTGCTGGCGCTGCCGTGGTCGGAGGAGCGGCGCATCCTGCAGCTGATCGACGTGCTGGCCGACTATCCGGTGCATGTGCGCCTCGCGCCGGATCTGATCAGCTACCATTTCCCGCCGACGGGTCAGCACCGATCTGCACGGGCATCCGATGATCGCCGTCTCCGAGCGGCCGATCTCGGGATGGAGCAGCGTCGTCAAGCAGGGCGAGGACTACCTGATCGGCGCGCTCGCGCTCGCAGTGTTCGCAATTCCGATGGCGCTCATCGCGCTCGCCATCCGGCTCGATAGTCCAGGGCCGGTTCTGTTCCGCCAGCGTCGTACCGGCTTCAACAATCGTGACTTCGAAATGCTGAAGTTCCGCACTATGCATCATCACATGGCGGAGCCCCGCATCCGCGCCCAGACCACGCGCAACGATCCGCGCGTGACCCGCGTGGGGGCACTGCTTCGCCGGACCTCGCTCGACGAACTGCCGCAGATCTTCAACGTGCTGCGGGGCGATATGTCGATCGTCGGCCCCCGCCCGCACGCTCCCGGCACGCAGGCCGGCAGCCGGCCGTTCGAGCAGGTGGTCGATCGCTACGCCGCGCGCCACCGGGTCAAGCCAGGGCTTACCGGGCTGGCCCAGGTCCGCGGCTACCGTGGGGAGACGCGCACCGAGGACAAGCTGATCCGCCGGGTCGAGAGCGACCTCGAATACATCGATACCTGGTCGCTGTGGCTCGACCTTTCGATCATGCTGCGCACGCTGGTCATCGTGCTGCGGATGCAGAACGCGTACTGAGGCGATGGCGCTGGACGCACGCAAAGCCGAGTCTCCGCGGAGTCGGACCGGCTGCATATCGCGAGCCGAGAACGCGACGCCGCCAGGGCGCCCAGAGCGACGCTCGCATCGCAGCGCGGCGGCGCGGGGCGAAGCGGCTGCGCACCGATGCCCGTGCCGATCGCAACGGCGCAGCTCGCGAACGCCGTCTCGGCACTCCGCCGGCGCAAGCTGCCGCTGATCGTCTGCGCGATCGCGATCCCGCTCATTGCCTTCGTGGTGATGAAGCAGGTCACGCCGCGCTTCACCGCCGAGGGCTCGGCGATCTACGAGCCGTAGAACTTCAGGCACAGGAGCTGCAGAGCATCCTGCGCAGGACCCGATGACCGACGCGGTCATGGCGAGCCAGGTCGGAGATCGTGCGCGGCCTGTCCGTGGCCGAGCGGCTGATGGACCGCTACAGGCTGCTACGACGGCCCGAGTTCAACTGGACGCTGCGCCCGCCCGGCCCGCTCGTCGCAGGGCTGGTACCTCGTCCGCGATGCGCTGTTCGCCGTGTTCGATCCGGTGTCGCCGTCGCTCGCGGCCGTGTTCGCCCCGCCCGTGCCGTCGGCGCCGCCTTCACCGGACGACGTGCGCCATTCGGTGATCCAGTCGGTGCAGGACGCGATCACGGTCGAGGCGCTGCGGCTGTCGCACGTGCTGTCGATCAAGTTCACCTCGACCGACCCGAAGCTCTCGGCCGAGGTCGGTGAACACCGATCATGGACCTCTACATCACCGACCAGCTCGCCGACAAATTCAACGCGGTGCGCAAGGCCAACACCTGGCTTGAGTCGCGCGCGCAGGAGCTGCGCAAGGAGGCGCAGTCGGCCGAGGACCGGATCGCCGCATACAAGGCGCGCATCGGGCTGTTCCAGGGCGTGACAGGCCGGGCTCGATACCGAGCAGATCAGCCGGATGCAGACTCGACCTCGTCACCGCGCGCAGCGACCTCGCGCAGGCCGAGGCCACGCTCGACGCGCGCGCGGGGGCGCAAGGGCGCGGCGGCGCAGGCGGCGGTGTCGCAGAGCGTGGTGCAGATGCGTGCGCAACAGGACACGGTGCGCGCACCAGTTCAAGGGGCTGCTGAGCCGGCTTGGCCCGAACCACCCCGACGTCATCGCGCTGCGCCGGCAGCTCGCCGAGCTGCGGCGGCGCGGTGGGCGGCGAGGTCGGCCGCGCGGTCGCCGCGACCGCGGCGCAGGTGAACGCGGCGCGGGCACGCGTGGCGCAGATCGAGGAGAACCTGAAGGTCGCGCAATCGCAGGTCGACAAGAACAACCAAGCCTTGATCCCGCTGAACGCCATGCAGCGCGATGCCGACGCGTCGCGCACGCTGCTGCAGGCGGTGCTGTCGCGCATCCAGCAGATCGCGCAGCAGAACGCGATCGAGAAGCCCGACGCGCGGGTCATCTCCAGCGGCCCTGCCGCCGGCCGAGCCGTCGTTCCCGAAGATCAAGATCCTGCTGCCGGCGGCGCGTGGTGTTCGGCCTGCTGTTCGGGCTGATGGTCGTCTATCTGCTCGAAATCTCCGACAGCACCTTCCGCAGCGGCGCGGATGTGCGCGCCGTGCTCGGCCTGCCGTGCTTCGCGCTCGTTCCCGTCGTGCGGCCGCGCCTGCTGGGGCGGATCCGCATGGAAGACTATGTCGTGCGCAAGCCGCTTTCGCCCTTCGCCGAGCAGATCCGCGCGCTGCGTGCCGGGCTTTGGCTCGACAGCGTGCAACCGAAGGTGGTGGCGATCACCGCCGCGCGGCCGGCGGAGGCGAAGACGACCACCGCAATGGCGCTCGGCCGTTCGGCGGCGATGAACGGGGAGCGCGTGGTGGTGCTGGACTGCGACGTGCGCCAGCCGAGCTTCGGGCGCCTGATGCGGGCCGAGCACAGCCGCGGCATCGTCGACTATCTGCTCGGCCAGGCGGGGATCGAGGAGATCGTCCGTCGCGACCGGCTCACGGCGCTGGACTACATCCCGGCCGGCACGTCGAAGGCCAATTCGCTCGGTCTGTTCATGTCGGATGCGATGCTGCAATGCCTCGACCAGCTTCGCGCCGAGTACGACCTGGTGCTGCTCGACGCGCCGCCGGTGTTCGCCATGACCGACGCGCGCATCATCTCGCGCATCGCGGACGCGACGCTGCTCTGCGTGCGCTGGCGCGAGACGCCGCGCAGCGTGGTGTCGCACTCGCTCGACATGCTGGACGAGGCGGATGCGCGGGTGATCGGTGTCGTCGCTGACGCGGGTCGATCCGCGGGTGCACGGCCGATCCGGCTACTCGGATTCCGAGGTGTACCATCCGCGCTACGGCGGGTACTACCGCGAGTGAGCGGCATCCTGGCAACACTCAAGGTGCCGCGCTCATCATCCTTGAATTCGTGATCGCTTCACGCGCTACACTGCCGGCATTGCTATCAACCGTCAATGCTGCCGGCCGGCCATGCCTCCAACTCGACGCTCGTGTCATGTCGAGCCGGCCCGGGAGGCCGCGTCTCGGCCGGTGCCCGAAGCGGTCGAGTGCGGGCCGGGCTTGAGCTGGAGATGGACGAACTCGCGACGGCCCGCGGCATGCTCCTCGGCGCCGCGCTCGGGCTGGTCTGCCTGGCCGGGGTCGCGCGCATTCGCCTGGTGGCTGCTCTGATCTTCGCACGGCCGTAGGACCCGCCGGGCTCGGCCCGCTTGCGGCGGGCCTAGGGGTCGGGGCGGTGTCGACATCGCTTCCGCACCGGCGGCGGCCGCGTTCGGCGCCCCGCTGGCGCAGCCGAGCGGCGGCGTGCATGCCGCGATCCTGCTCGGCGCCGGCGGCTTCATCCTGGTCATGGGGGTGGCCGCCCTCTACGACCCGCGCTTCCTCACGCTCTTTCTCGCCGCCGGCATGGCGCTCTGTCTTGCCGTGCCGGTGATGCGCTTTCCGGTCGTTCAGCTCGGTCGCCTGGCTGCTGGTCGCCGGCAGCAGCCCCGAATGGTGGCTCGCCGACATGATCGGCAACGACAGCATGATCACGGCGGCGGTGAAGGTGGCCGGGCTCGGGCTGGTCGTGCTCTGCATCGTGCGCTACGGCGGCCGGCTTCGACGTGTTCAACCCCGGCGTTCGCCTTCGTCGCCATGTTCTTCGTGGGCTTCGTCCACGGGCTGTACCCGACGCTCACGGCCCTCGACAGCACGCGCTCGCTGATCGGCTCGATGGCGCCCTATACGTTCTCCTTCAGCCGCCTGTCGCGCCGCTGGTGCACGCGATCATCAACACCACGATCTGCATCCCCGAGCCTCATCGGGCCTTCGGCGTCGTGCTCGCCGCCGCGGATATCCGGCCGCTGTTCATCGAACTCGGCGGCATCCGGCTCGAAGGCTCCACGCATCCCGCGTTCCTCGGCGGGTTTGCGGCGGCGGCGATCTACGCCGCGGTGCTGGAGCTGTTCCGCGAGGGCCGCAGCCGCCACCTCTGGGCGCTGGTCGTCAACTACATCATCCTGGTGCTGTCGGGCGCCCGTGCGCCGCTGTTCCTGGCGTTCCTGGTCACGCTCATCGCGTTCGTGCGCCTCCGGTCGGAGCAGTTCGCCGCTGCGCCGGCGCATCCCTGCCGGTGCTCGCCGGGATGCTGCTGCTGCCGGTGCCGTCCCGTCGCGTCGGTGGCTCCTCGGCGATCCGCCTGCTCGACATGATGTCCTCGGAGCAGGCGCGGCACATGTCGGGGCGCAACATCATCTGGCCGTATTTCGAGGCGGCCTGGCAGGCTTCGCCGACTGTTCGGCTGGGGCGTCGGCGCTGCGAAGATGGTTCTGGATCCGGACAGCCTGTCGTGAAGCTGCTCGGCACCACGGCGGCGCACAACGAGTATCTGCGCATGGGCGTCGAGGGCGGCTATGTCGGCATCTTCGTGCTCGTCGTGTTGATGACGCTCTGGGGCTGGAGCCACACGCGGCTGGCCGCCGCGGGCCGACCGCTTCGTTCTGCGGCCGTGCTGATCGCCTTCGCGATCCACTCGATCACCGACAACACGCTGATTGCGGGCACCGCGAGCGTTCTGTTCGCGTGGTTTTCCGCCGCCTTCGCGCGCATCGCGCTGGAGCGCGAAGACGCCGCCGCCGCCCGGCGATCCCGCGCCGAGGCTGCGCGTGATCTAAGTCCAGGCGCGGAACAAAGCGACGAACCTGAGCGCGTTTCCTGAGGCAACGGCGCCGACCGGCGCGGCGCCGACGGCGTCGTCCATGCTATTCGCGCCCCTCGATCTTCTTCTCCGGCATCGGCGGCGGCGTGGTGTCGCCATAGTCCGGTGGCGCCAGCGCGTAGCCGCGCTGTTTCTCTTCCTCGCGCTGCTTGGCGTCCGCCGCGAAATGGCCACGGAAGCGCAGCGTCTTTCCCGACTCATAGTGCGAGGGGACGAACCGGCCCTGCTGATCGAAATGCTGCGGCACGAGGCGCTGGCGCGCTCCGTTCGGCGTGAGGACCGGCGGCGGCACCGCCTGCACCGAACTGGGCGGCGGCAGCAACGTCTGTTGCGCGAAAACGGGAGTCGCGATCAAAACCGCTAGAGAGGCAGCCGCGACACCGCGCGCGACCGCCGCCGACGCGCTAGCATTCCGCTTCGGCGCGACCGCGAGATGTTCGCTGGCATGTATCGGCTCGCCGCCAACTCGAGCTTGTCCGTCCGGGTTCCTATGAAGCATATCGACGACCTCACATGTTGCCGCGCACTGTTCGCGGGGTGGGTGTTCGCCTACCACCTGAACCTGCATGCCCATTACGCGCCGGCGCTCGGTCCGTTCGGCGCGGTTGTGCAACACGGCAGCCTCGGCGTCGACGGGTTCTTCATTCTGTCGGGCCTGGTTCTGGCATACGCGCACCCCAAACTCAGCGCCGGCCTTGCCGATGCGCGGCGGTTCTGGGCCAAGCGCCTGGTGCGGATCTATCCGGTGCATCTGGCGATGATCCTTGTCCTCGGGCTGATGATCGGCAGCGCATGGCTTCTCGGCGTGCGTCCGCGCGATCCCGATCGGTTCAGCCTTGTCGAGTTGCTTCGCCACCTCACGCTGATTCAGGCCTGGGGGGCGAGCAACCGCTGGGCCTGGAACTATCCTTCCTGGTCGATCAGCGCGGAGTGGGCCGGCTATCTTGCCTTCCCGTATCTCTGGGTCTTGCTCCGTCGACAGAACGGTATCGGGCTTGCCATCCTGCTGCCACTCACATTCCTCGGCGTTGGCGCCACAAGGATTTGGGAGACAAGAACCGGCGTAACGCTGACCTATGACGGCGGCGTCGTCCGGCTGTTTCCGGAGTTCATTGCGGGCGCTGCGATCTTGCCGCTGCTGCCGCTGCTTCCCGCATCGGCTGCGCGGTCATCCGGTGGCGCTTGCGGGCGGCGTGGTCGCGATCCTCGCCGCGATCGCGGGCTCGCCCATTGCCACGATCACGGCCCTCTGGTTCGTGCTCGGCGGGCTGTTCCTGGCAGCGCGGCAGGGCGTGCGGCCGGTGCTCGCGCGCGTGCCGGGCCTGCGCTGGCTCGGCGAGATTTCTTATTCCTTCTACATGTCGTTCGCCCTGATCGAGACGCTGCAGGCGAGCCTGTGGCGCAGCTTCGGTCTTGATGCGTCGGAGCGTCCGCTGCTCTACGTCGTCAGCTCGACCGCGCTGACCTTCGGCCTTGCGGTGCTCGCGTACCGCCTCGTGGAGCGGCCGGCGATGCGCGCCTACGCCATCTACACCAGCCGGCAGTCCACGCGCGCGGCGGTGCCGGCGCGCAGCTGAAGCGCGCGCCCGGCCCTACTCCGCCGCGGCGGCGTAGGCCTCGATCGGCGCGCAACTGCACACAGGTTGCGGTCGCCATAGGCATTGTCCACGCGCTCGACCGGCGGCCAGTATTTCGCGCGCCGCGACCCACGGCAGCGGAAACGCGGCCTGCGTCGCGCGAATAGGCATGCGTCCACGCGTCCGCGATCACCTCGCGCGCCGTGTGCGGCGCGTTCTTCAGCGGGTTGTCGTCCCGGTCCAGTCGCCCGCGCCATCGCCGCGATCTCCGCCGCGATCGCGATCATCGCCTCGCAGAACCGGTCGAGCTCGGCCTTGCGGCTCGCTCTCGGTCGGCTCGATCATCAGCGTGCCCGGCGACCGGCCAGCGACATGGTCGGCGCATGGAAGCCGAAATCCTGCAGCCGCTTGGCGATGTCCTCGACGGTCATGCCGGCGCTCGCGGCTGAAGCCGCGGCAGTCGATGATGCACTCATGCGCGACCAGCCGCCCGGGCCGGTGTACAGCACCGGATAGTGCGGCGCGCAGCCGCGCGGCGACGTAGTTCGCGTTCAGGATCGCGACCTCGGTCGCGCGCGTCAGGCCGGCGGCGCCCATCATGCGGATATAGGCATAGGAGATCGGCAGGATCAGCGCGCTGCCGAACGGCGCGGCCGCCACCGGCCCGACGCCGCTCGCGGCCCGGCATCGGCCGCAGCGGATGGTCGGCAGGAACGGCGCCAGATGCGCCGCCACGCCGATCGGCCCGACGCCCGGCCCGCCGCCGCCATGCGGGATGCAGAACGTCTTGTGCAGGTTGAGGTGGCACACATCGGCGCCGATCGCGGCCGGGCTGGTCAGGCCGAGCTGCGCGTTCATGTTGGCGCCGTCCATGTAGACCTGGCCGCCGGCGCGCGTGGACGATCGCGCAGATCTCGCGGATCGCCGCCTCGAACACGCCGTGCGTGCTGGGATAGGTGACCATCAGCGCCGCGAGCTGCGTCGGCGTGTTCGCCGAGCTTCGCGCGCAGATCGGCAAGATCGATGTTGCCGCCGCGATCGCACGCACCACGACCACGCGCAGGCCGGCCATCGCGGCGCTCGCCGGGTTGGTGCCGTGCGCGCTCGCCGGGATGAGGCAGATGTCGCGCGCCGCCTCGCCGCGCGCGGCGTGCCAGGCGCGGATCGCGAGCAGGCCGGCGAACTCGCCCTGGCTGCCGGCATTCGGCTGCAACGAGACGGCCGGCAGGCCGGTGATCGCGTTCAGCCAGTCGCCCAGCCGCGCGATCAGCGCGCGCATAGCCCTCGGTCTGCTCCGCCGGGGCGAAGGGGTGGATGTCGGCGAACTCCGGCCAGCCGAGCGGCAACATCTCGGCCGCTCGCGTTCAGCTTCATGGTGCAGGAGCCGAGCGGGATCATGCCGCGCGTCAGCGCGATGTCGCTGCTCCTCGAGGCGCTTCACGAAGCGAAGCATCGCGTGCTCGCTGCGATGCGCGGAGAACACGGCCGAGGTGAGCGGCGGCGTCGTGCGCAGCAGCGGCGGCGGCACGGAGTCCGGCGCGGCATCGTCGCTCGCGATCGGCGCCCAGAACTGCGCAGAGCCGCGCGAGTTCTTCGCGCCGTCACCGTCTCGTCGAGCGCGATCGCGACGCCCGTTGCGTCCAGCCGGCGCAGGTTGAAGCCGGCGTCGAGCGCGGCCTGCATGACGGCTTCGGCCTGCGCGCCGCACTCGATCGCGATCGTGTCGAAGAAATGCGTGTGCACGCAGCGGGAAGCCGCCGCGCTGCGCCGCATCGCCGAGCAGCCGGGCGCCGAGATTGACGCGGCGTGCGATGCGCTGCAGCCCCTCCGGCCCGTGCCAGACGGCGTAGAACGCCGCCATCACCGCCAGCAGCACCTGCGCGGTGCAGATATTGCTCGTCGCCCGCTCGCGCCGGATATGCTGCTCGCGCGTCTGCAGCGCGAGGCGCAACGCCGGCGCACCGCTCGCGTCGATGGAGACGCCGACCAGCCGGCCCGGCATCGTCCGCTTGAACGCATCGCGCGTGGCGAGAAAGGCGGCGTGCGGGCCGCCGAATCCCATCGGCACGCCGAAGCGCTGCGCCGAGCCGACGACGACATCGGCGCCCATCGCGCCAGGCGGCGTCAGCAGCGCGCAGGCGAGCGGGTCGGTCGCCGCGATCGCGAGCGCGCCGGCCTCGTGCGCAACGGCGATTTCCGCCGTGAGGTCGCGGATCGCGCCCGAGGTGCCGGGGTATCTGCAACACCACCGCGAACGGCGCGGCGGTGCGCAGGGCCGCCAGATCGCCCGGCGGGACATCGACGATCCGCCAACCCTGCGGCGCCGCGCGCGTCTCCAGCACCGCGCGCGTCTGCGGATGCACGTCCGTCGCCACCGCGATCGTCGCCGACTTCGCACGGGCGAGCGCATGCGCCATCGCCACGGCCTCGGCCGCCGCCGTCGCCTCGTCGAGCAGCGAGGCGTTGGCGATCTCCATCCCGGTCAACTCGGCGATCATGGTCTGGAAGATCAGCAGCGCCTCCAGCCGGCCCTGCGAGATCTCCGGCTGATAGGGCGTGTAGGCGGTGTACCAGCCCGGATTCTCGAACACGTTGCGGCGCACCACCGCGGGCGTGTGGGTGCCGAAATAGCCGCAGCCGATCAGCGATTTCTTCAGGACGTTCTGCGATGCGAGCGCGCGCAGGTCGGCCAGCACGCCGGCTTCGTCGAGCGGCGGCGGCAGTTCGGGCGGCGCGATGCGGATCGCGGGCGGCACCGCGCGGTCGGCGAGGTCTTCGAGGCTCGCGGCGCCGACCTCGCGCAGCATCGCCGCGATGTCGGCCTCGCCGACGCCGATATGCCGGGCGGCGAACGGATCGTGCAGGGCCGCGAAGGCGTCGAGCGGGGTCATGACCGCTGTCCCGGAACGCTGCGTAGTCGTCGGCATTCATCAGCGTCGCGAAGGCCGCCGGTTCGGCAAGCTTGATGCGGAAGAACCAGCCATCCGTCTCGGCCGCGCGGTTCACCAGCGCCGGATCGTCGGCGAGCGCCGGATTGACCTCCACCACGCGCCCGGCGAGCGGGGCGAAGACGTCGGCGGCGGCCTTCACGCTCTCCACCACGGCGCAGGCCTCGCCCGCGGTGACCTCGCGCCCGGGCTCCGGCAGTTCGATGAACACGATGTCGCCAAGCTGGCGCCTGGGCGTGTGCCGTGATGCCGACTGCGGCGGTGCCGTCGTCGTCCAGGCGCAGCCATTCATGATCGCGCGGTAAAGCGGTCTGGGACATGCGGATGTTCCATCAGCGCGGGTAATGATGCGGGACGAAGGGCAGGGGCACGACGCGCGCGCCGATCGGGCGGCCGCGCAGCAGGGCGGCGAGTTCGGTGCCGTCCTCGGCCAGGTCGCGGCGCACATAGGCCATCGCGATCGGGCGGCCGAGTGCGGGGGAGAAAGTGCCCGAGGTGACGTTGCCGGCGTCGGTGCCGTCAGGCGGCGACGAGGTTCGCGCCGGCACGCGCGGGCGCGCGGCCTGTCCAGATGCAGACCAACGCGCAGGCGCGGCGCGCCGTTGTCGAGCTGGTCGCGGATCGCCGCCGCGCCGAGAAAGTCCCAGTCCATCCGCCGGCGCTTGCCGATCGTCCAGGTCAGCCCGGCCTCGACCGGCGTCGTGACGTCGTCGATGTCGTAGCCCGTAGAGCGGCAGCCCGGCCTCCAGCCGCAGCAGGTCGCGCGCGCCGAGGCCCGGCCGGCGTGACCGCGGGGTCATCGAGCAGCAGGCGGGCGACGCGTTCCGCGTCATGGGCGGGCAACGAAATCTCGAACCCATCCTCGCCGGTGTAGCCCGAGCGCGCGACGATGCCGGCGGCGCCGGCGAGCGCAACCTCCGCCACCGCCATGAACCGCATCGCGCGCAACCTGCGGGGCGAGGCGCGCGAGCACCGTCACCGCCGCCGGGCCTTGCAGCGCGAGCAGGGCGCGATCGGGCTCGAGGATCGCCTCGGCGCCGGCGGGAAGATGCAGGGCGAAGATGACGCAGATCGTGCTCCGTGCGCGCGGCGTTGACGACCAGGTGCAGCCGGCCGTCGAGATTGGCGCACCATCAGGTCGTCGAGGATGCCGCCCGCCTCGTTGGTGAACAGCGTGTAGCGCTGGCGCCCCGGGCGCAGGCCCGCGAGGTCGCCGACCACCAGCCGCTCCAGCGCCGCGGCGCGGCGGGCCGGCGAGCGTGACCTGGCCCATGTGCGAGACGTCGAACAGCGCCGCCGACGCGCGGCAGGCGGCGTGCTCGGCCAGGATGCCGGCGGGTACTGGATCGGCAGCGTCCAGCCCGCGAACGGCCCCATGCGGGCGCCGAGCGCCGCGTGCAAGCGCGGCAAGGGGCGACGATTTCGGTGGTGGCGGGTCGGCCGGGGAGAATCTCGATGGCCACGCAAGCCCTCCGCGCTCAGGTCCAACCGGACGCCCACTCGCGGTGCGCCGGCCCGACCCCCCTCTGTCGCGGAACCTGAGAGATTCGGGCCCCGGGTTGGCCTGGGCGCCCTTACTCCTTCGGTGCGGCGCGACTCGCATCGCGCCGGCTTTCCAGAGGCTCGCTCACCCTTGCAGTCCCTTTTGCCTGAGCGTTTCCGGGGGCCGGTTGCGCCTTCGGCGGCAGCCCTGCGGCTGCACTCTCCTGCACGGGGGGTCGCGAGCGCCTGAAATATGGGGCAATCGACGGAACCGCGCAACCGCGCGGCGCGACGCCGTTCAGTGCTGCTGGGCCCGGTTGTAGGCGAGCTCGTCCGCCGTCAGGCGGAAGCCGATATAGACGTGATAGGCGGCGGCGGATTTCTTCCTGGTGACGGGCAGCAGCAGCTCGATGTCCTCGCCCTTCACCGATACCTGATCGACATTGGGGCGGAACTGCGCCGGCAGCGCGAAATCCTGCTCCTGCAGCACGTGCCCGCCCTCGGTCACGGCGACGAAGTAGCGCACGTTGAAGGCGTCGCGCCCGGCGGCCGGGCCGCGCAGCACGTCGGCGTCGACGCTGAGCACCGCGCGCACATGCGTCGCGTCGGCGCGCATGCACTTCGCGGGCACCGCGGTGATGCGCGCGGCCACCCGCATCTCGGTGATGTCGTGGCCGTTGCCCGAGAACCTGGTGAGGTTGTCGGCATCCTGCAGCAGCGAGAGGGCCGGGCAGGCGGGCGCGAACTTCGCCTCGTCCGGCGTCTCGCTGCACGCGGCGATCGTCAGTGCGAGCAGCGGCAGCAGGCAGCGCGAGGCGGCGAGGAGGAGGGGACGGCGCATCACGACTCTCCGGCGGGCCGGCCGGGCATACGGCGCCTGCCATGCGCGCGCAACCGTGCGCAGCATTGACGTTTGCCGCGCGAGGCCCGAACAACCGGCATGGCCGTCTATACCGAAGTGTCCGACGAGGCCCTCGCCGCCTTCCTCGCCGACTACGCACTGGGACCGCTCGTGGCGTTCCGCGGCATCGCCGAGGGCGTGGAGAACTCCAACTACGCGCTGCGCACCGGCGCGGGCGATTTCATCCTCACGCTGTACGAAAAGCGGGTGGACCCGGCGGACCTGCCGTATTTCCTGGGGCTGATGGAGCATCTCGCGCGGCCGCGGGCTGCCCTGCGCCCGGCCGGTCGCGGGGCGGGACGGCGTCGCGCTGCGGCGCCTGTGCGGCCGGTTCGCGGCAATCACCACCTTCCTGCCCGGCGTCTGGCCGCGCCGCGCGCAGCCCTGGCACTGCGCCGCGGTGGGCGAGGCGCTGGCGCGGGTGCATCAGGCCGGCGCGGACTATCCGGCCGAGGCGCACAACGCGCTCGGCCCGGCCGGGTGGCCGCCGCTGCTGGAGCGTGCGCTCGCCGGCCACGACGCGGCCGAGGCCCTGGCGCCGGGCTCGGCGCGGAGCTGCGGGCCGCGCTCGCGCGCATCCTGGCCGCCTGGCCCGCCGGGCTGCCGGCAGGGGCATATCCACGCCGACCTGTTCCCCGACAACGTGTTCTTCCTCGACGGCCGGTGTCTCGGGGCTGATCGACTTCTATTTCGCCGCGACCGACCTGCTGGCCTACGACGTCGCCGTCTGCCTCAACGCCTGGTGCTTCGAGCCGGATTTGTCCTGCAACGTCACCAAGGCGCGGGCGCTGCTGCGTGGCTATGCGGGCCTGCGGCCGCTCGCGGCGGAGGAGCTGGCGGCGCTGCCGGTGCTGGCGGCGGGCGCGGCGCTGCGGTTCGCTGCTGACCCGCCTCTATGACTGGCTGAACACGCCGCCGGGCGCGCTGGTGGTGCGCAAGGACCCGCTCGAATATGTCCGCCGCCTGCGCTTCCACCTCGGGCGCGCGCGACGCGGCGGCCTATGGAGCTCTGAGGACGGTCGAGATCTGGACCGATGGCGGCGCACGGCCCAACCCGGGGCCGGGCGGCTGGGGGGCGATCCTGCGCTTCCGGGGGCATGAGCGCGAGCTCTCCGGGCGGCGCCCGCGACCACCAACAACCGCATGGAACTCACCGCCGCCGCGGCGGCGCTGGAGGCGCTGCGGCGGCCCTGCCGCGTCGTGCTGCACACCGACAGCGAGTATCTGCGCCTCGGCATCACCCGCTGGCTTCCGGCCTGGCAGCAGCGCAGTGGCGCACCGCCGACGGCAGCCCGGTCGCCAACGTCGATCTGTGGCAGCGCCTGCTGGCGGCGGCGGAGGGCACACAGCATCGACTGGCGCTGGGTGCGCGGCCATGCCGGGGACGCGATGAACGACCGGGCCGACGCGCTGGCCAGCGCGGCGCGCGAGGCCGCGCTGGCGGCGCCCTGACGGCGCGCGAACAGCAGACGCACGAAAGGCGTGCCCCGGCAGGGACACGCCTTTCGCTTCGGCCAGGCTAGCGGATCAGGTCTTCAGCTGATCGGCGATCGGCAGGTTGCGCATCCGCTTGCCGGTTGCCGCGAAGATCGCGTTGCAGAGCGCCGGCGCGAACGGCGGGATCGGCGGCTCGCCGACGCCGCTCGCGTGCACGTCGTAAGTCGCGGGCACGATGTGCACGTTGGTCATCTTCGGCAACTCGTCGATGCGGAGCATCTGGTAGTCGTCGAAGTTGCCCTGCTGCACGCGCCCGTCCTTGAACGTGATCGCGCTGTACTTCGAGAGGGTCATCCCCATCACCGAGCCACCCTCGCACTGCGACATGATGCGCTCGGGGTTGACGTGGAAGCCGCAGTCGATCGCGTAGTCAACCTGCGGCACGGTGATGTTGCCCTTGTCGTCCACCGCCACCTGCACCACCGTCGCCACGTAGGTGACGAAGCTGCGATGCGCGGCGATGCCCATGCCGTGCCCGGGCGGCAGCGTCTTGCCCCAGCCGGCCTTCTCCGCCGCGAGCTCCGCCACGCCGCGCAGGCGGCCGGCGTCGATCGGGTAGGAGTCCCACGGCTCGCCGTAGTCCCAGAACATGTCCTTCGCGATCTGCGTGCGCGGATCGACGATCCGCGGCGGGCCGATCAGCTCCAGCAGCATGTCCTTCGGGTCCTTGCCCATCTCGTGCGCCAGTTCGGCGACGAAGGACTGGATTGCGAACCCGTGCGGGATGTTGCGCACCGAACGGAACCAGCCGATGCGCGAATGCGCGACCGCGGCACCCGTCTCGCAACGGATGTTCGGGATCGCGAACGGCAGGTCGACGAGCCCCATGCTCACTTCGATCGCGAACTGGTGGTCGACATCCTTCTTGAACGTGGAGAGAATCGACGGCGCCGCGCTGCGATGCCGCCACCCCACGACCTTGTTGTTGGCATCGACCGCCGCCTCGATCCGCTGCGCGTTCTCGCCGTGGTTGAAGCTGTGCCGGACGTCGTCCTCACGGGTCCACTGCACCTGCACGGGCACGCCCAGCGCCTTGGAGAGCAGCGCCGCTTCCTGGGCGTAGTCGCACTTGGACTTCCGGCCGAACCCGCCGCCGAGCAGCATCGTGTTCACGCGGACCTTATCGACCGGCAGGTCGAGCAGCTTCGCGATGTCCTCGCGCGTGCCCCACGGGCTCTGCACCGGCGCCCAGATTTCCGCCTTGCCGCCGGCGACATGGGCGAGGGCGACGGGCGGCTCCATCGGCGTGTGGACGAAGGCGGCGGTGTAGTAGTCGCGCGTGACGACCTTGGCGGCGGACTTGAACGCCGCGTCGACGTCACCCTCGTTGCGCACCACTTCGCCCGGCGCCTTCACCGCATTCTCAAGCTCGGTGCGGTATGCGACGGAGTTGAAGTCCTTGTTCGGGCCGTCGTCCCACACGATCTTCAGGGCGTCGCGGCCCTTGATCGCGGCGCCGGTGCTCTTGGCGATCACGGCAACGCCGCCGAGCGGGGCGAACTTGGTCGCCGGCGGCTGCCAGCCCTGCGCCTCCATCACCTTGATCACGCCCGGCACCTTCTTGGCCTCGGTCGCATCGAAGGAGACGAGCTTGCCGCCGACGACCGGCGGGCGGGCGATCACGGCGAAGACCTGGCCATGCAGGCGGTGGTCGCCGCCGTAATTGGCCTTGCCGACCGTGATGTCGTGCAGATCGACGATCGAGACGTTGCCCTTGCCGATGTAGCGGTAGTTGGCCGGGTCCTTGAAGGTCAGTTTGTCGACCGCCGGCATCGGCATGGCGGACGCGGCGGCGGCGACGTCGCCGTAGCCGAGCTTCTTGCCGTTCGCGGCGTTGACGATCTCGTGATTGCTCGCGTGCACCTGCGAGACATCGACGCCCCACTGCTTCGCGGCCGCCATCTCGAGCATCAGGCGCATCGCCGCGCCGCACTGGCGCATCGGCTGCAGGAAGTGACGCACGCTGCGCGAACCGTCGGTGTCCTGGTTGCCATAGCGGGGCTCGTCGCCGGGGCCCTGCACGACCTTCACGCGCGACCAGTCGGCGTCCAGCTCCTCGGCGACGATCATCGGCAGGCTGGTGCGCGCCGCGCCGGTGCCCATCTCGGCCCGCGCCGCGACGATCGTGACCGTGCCGTCATGCGCGATCGCGATGAAGACATGCGGGTCGTTCACCGTGCCATGCGGCATGCCGGTGGCGCCGGTGTCATATTTCTCGTGCATGTCGGCGGCGAGCGCGCCGCTCGGCAGCAGGCGGGCCATCACCACGAGCCCGCCGCCGATCCCGAGGCCCTTCAGCAGGCCGCGGCGGCTGACGTTCTCAATACTGTGGGCCACTTCCTTGCGTGGAATGAAGATCATCTCACACCCCCGTCGCGGCAAGGCGGACCGCCGTATGGATCCGCTGATAGCAGCCGCACCGGCAGATATTGCCGGACATTGCCTCGTCGATTTCCCCATCGCTCGGCTTGGGATTCTTCGCCAGCAGCGCCGATGCCTGCATGATCTGCCCGGCCTGGCAGTAGCCGCATTGCGGCACGTTCACCGCGCGCCACGCCTTCTGCACCGGGTGATCGCCGTGAGCGTCGAGTCCCTCGATCGTCACGATCGTCTTGCCGCTCGCGTCGGAGAGCACGATGCCGCACGAGCGGACCGCCTCGCCGTTGATGTGTACCGTGCACGCGCCGCAAAGCGCCTCGCCGCACCCGAACTTGGTGCCGGTGAGGTTCAGCTCGTCGCGCAGATACCACAGCAGAGGCAACGACGGATCGGCATCAGTCGTATGCTCCTGGCCATTGACCCGTAGGGTGATCATATCCTTAGTCCCTCCCGCACTTCGACAAACACGAACGGGCAACTGTTCGGCGGCCGCTCACGCCGTTGCTCGCTGACCGAACTCTCCACCGCGCATGCCCGCCGCCGCCCAATGGCGGGCGCGCAGACCTGCGACCATATCCCCTGACGGAAGCTCAGCTCGAACCCTCCCCGGCGCGGCCGATCGCCTGATGGTCGTCGGCCTGCGTTGGGACGGGCGGAGCCGTCCTCCGTCAGTTGCGGCCTCGGGCTTGTTCAGCCCCAAGCACAACTGAGTTGGGTGCCACCCTACTACCATCTCGCCCGATGACGCCAGACCAAACAATGTGCTGCGTCACAGCGAAGAGCAGAGAAACGCTATATGCATTTGAATATAGCGAGTGTCATTACGGCCTGCCATGCGGCAGGCCGTGTTGCAAAGCTGCTAGTTCGTGCCGGTGACGTTTGCGATCAGGGGGATGTTGACCATTTTCATGGTATCGCCGCCCTCGATGTAGCCGACGCGCAGCACGGCGTTGATCTTGTGCGAGCCGGGCTTGGTCGCGTGCAGCGGGATCTCGAACACGAGAGCGCCGTCCTTGATCTCGGCCGGGATCGTCTTGTGGTCGAAGGCCACGCCGTCGTCGATCGAGGACATCAGCATCGCACGGTTGTTGTAGGCTTCCAGCACGCGGCAGCCATCGACGAACTGGACGGTCGCGACCATGGTGGTGGCGGTGCCCACGGGGGCGCTGACATCGTGGACATCGAGCTTCCAGGCCCAGCCCCAGGGGGTCGGGCTTGCCCCCATGCTGCTCGTGGCGAAGCCGCCACCAAGGACGACCGCGGCACAAAGCCGGCGGAGGATGACGGGGAAGGGGAGGTTCATGGCGTTGCCTGCCGGTTCGTGTGGTTTGTTCTTGACCGGCACAGCGTACATGAAGACGGGACCGGCCGCCAGACCGGTCCCGCTCCCAAAGAAGGCCTAGGCGAAGGCTTACTTGCTGAGCGCGAACACCCAGATCACGCCGCCCTGCGGCACGTCCTTGTTCCAGCCCAGGATGTTGCTGATCAGCGCCTGCTGGCCCGCGGGGTCGATGCCGTAGCCGGATTCGACGGCGATGTACTGCACGCCGCCGACCTCGAACGTCGAGGGCGGGGCGATGACCCCGGAGTTGGTCTTCATGTGCCACAGCTCTTCGCCGGTCCTGCGCGTCGTAGGCGCGGAACATGCGATCGTTGGTGCCGCCGCCGAACACGAGATTGCCGGCCGTGGTCAGCAGCGAGCCCCACATCATCGAGCTCGGATACAGCACGCGCCACGCGCGCTTGCCGGTATTCGCGTTGAACGCCTGGATTTCGCCGAAGAAGGCGGCGTTCTTGTCGACCGTGAAGCCGATGTCGGGGATCGCGACGCCGGTCCACCACTGACCGGGCACGCGCTCCTCGACCTTGCCTTCCATGTGGCCGCAGTGGTTGTCGTTCGACGGGCATGTAGACCATGCCGGTCTTCGGGTTGTAGGCCTCGAACGGCCAGTCCTTGCCGCCCCACAGGCTCGGGCAGAAGGTCGCCTCCTTGCCGGTGCCCGGGCTTGTGCGCCGTGTCGACATCGGCGCGGCCGGTCGTCGGGTCGATGCTCTTGAACACGTTCTGCTTCACGTAGGCTCTCCGCCTTGATGAAGCCGATCTCGCCTTCCGGCTTGCGCGACAGCCAGTACAGGTAGCCGTTGCGCTGCGGGGTCAGCAGGCCCTTGACGGTGCTGCCGTCCTTCTGGAAGTCCACGATCATCGGCGCGTTCATCGCGTCCCAGTCCCACGACTCGTTCCAGGTGGTACTGGAAGTGGCCGAGGATCTTCCCGGTATCGCCATCGAGCGCGATCGTCGAGGACGTGTAGAGGTTGTCGCCCGGACGCTGGTCGCCGAACCACGGCGAGCCGTTGCCCGTGCCCCAATAGACGATGTTGGCGTCGGCATCGTAGGTGCCGGTCATCCAGGTGGCGCCGCCGCCGGTCTTCCAGGTGTCCGGCTTCTGCCAGGTGTCGCTGCCCGGCTCGACCCGGCTCGGGGACCGAGTAGGTCTTCCAGACCGACTTGCCGGTCTCGGCGTCGAACGCCGCGATGAGGCCGCGCACGCCGTACTCGCCGCCGGACACGCCGACCAGGACCTTGCCCTTCACGACCAGGGGCGCCATGGTCATGTAGTAGCCGGTCTTTCCAGTCCTCGACCGGGGCTTCCCAGAGCACCTTGCCGGTCTTGGCGTCGAGCGCGATCAGGACGGCGTCGAGTCCGGCGAGATAGACCTTGTCCGGTAGAGCGCGACGCCACGGCTGGTGTTGTGCAGCGCGCTGAAGCCCGGCGGCAGCTTGCCGCGGTAGCGCCAAATCAGCTCGCCCGTCGCCGCGTTCAGCGCGATCACCTGGCTGTACGGCGTCGCCGCATACATGATGCCGTTGTTCACGATCGGCGGGGCCTCGTGGCCCGAATCCACGCTGGTCGAGAACGCCCACACCGGCACGAGATTCTTCACGTTGCTGGTGTTGATCTGGTCGAGGTCGCTGTAGCTCCAGCCCTGGTAGTTACCCCGGGTCATCAGCCAGTTCGAGGCTTCCGGGTTGGCGAGACGCGCGCTGGTCACGGGTGAGTAGTCGGAGCCCGCATGTCCTACTGTCGCCGTGCCGGCGAGCAGAAGAACTGCGAGGCTCGAGCAAGCAAGCCACTTCGTCATGCTTGGCCTCCCTTGGTAGTCTGTTTCCCCATGCGGCTTAGGCAGCATCGGTAGCGACCGAACGCGTGCCGCATCAAACCTGTTCAGGTCCAACGCGTTCGGTGAACCCTTTGGCAACGACGGGAATGCCGTCGTCCATCTTCAAGCCGAGCGCCGGCAGCGGCCGCGGGGCAGGACCGCCCAGCACCGTCGCATCAGCCTTCGGATCGTAGATCGAGCCGTGGCAGGAACAGAACAGCGCCCCGATTTCCTTCGCCCACATGTTCACTGGACACCCCTGGTGCGTGCACACGCCCGAGTAGGCGACCACGCCGTCGGCGGCGTTCTTGCTGGTGTCGGCGTCGAGCGATTTCGGATCGAGCCGGACCAGCACCACGAGGTTGAGGCGCGAGCCGTCGCGCACCACCTTGGTTTTCGGATCCACCGGGTAGGCCTGCACCTCCGGTCCGCCGAGCGGCAGATCCCCGGCCTTCACGAGCTCGCCCTTTTTCGGGCCGGTGAGATAGACAAAGCGGTCGCCGATCTGCGGAGGAATTTCCGACGGACTGTCGGCTTTGGCGACGCCGGCGAGGACCGGCGCTAACCCCAACCCGGCTCCCAAAAGTGCGCGACGTTCAGTTTTCCAGCCAAGCAGCTGGCCGCACTTTTGCATCCGGTCGTCCCTCCGATCGTGTACGAGAGTAAACCGCGATCCGTCAGAACTGTCCAGATCGCCCGTGGATTCGTTCCCGCCGTTTACGGGCTTGTCGTTCCCGACATTGGCTGCTAATGTATCCCATTGTGGCACGCGTGCAGTTCCTTTCATCGCTGAAACCCGCCAATGCGGCGGGTCCCGTGTGCCTGTTCCCCGGGCTTCCGCTCCGACTTATCCGCCCCTGGGCGTGACACCGCGCGGCTGACGCCGCGTCGGCGCCGCTCAGGGGAGGCTTCCAGCGCGCTCGCCGCGACGCAGGCGCTATGGCATTACGTCAGTTGAACGGCCCGAGGAACCCCACGTCATGGCCATCAATCACCCGAATTTCGGCACGCTCGATCCCGACCGGGTCATCATTTTCGATACCACGCTGCGTGACGGTGAGCAGTCGCCCGGCTTCTCGATGAACCTTGCCGAGAAGCTCCGCATGGCGGAGGCGCTGGCCGAGCTCGGAGTCGACGTGATCGAGGCCGGATTCCCGATCGCCTCGCCCGGCGATTTCGATAGCGTCCAAATGATTGCACGACAGTTACGCGGCCCGGTCATAGCCGGCCTCGCCCGCGCCGCGCGGGGCGACATCCTGCGCGCCGCCGAGGCCGTGGCGCCCGCGGAACGGCCGCGCATCCACACCTTCATCGGCACCAGCCCGCTGCACATGGAGTACCAGCTCCGCATGCAGCCCGAGGAGGTGCTGGCCGCGATCGCCGAGACCGTTGCCCTGGCGCGCAACCACACCGACGACGTGGAGTGGTCGGGCATGGACGCGACCCGTTCCGACCCCGATTTCCTCTGCCGCTGTGTCGAAACCGCGATTCGTGCCGGTGCGACGACGATCAATCTTCCCGACACCGTCGGCTACGCGGTCCCGGAGGACATGCACCGGCTGTTCACCATGATCCGTGAGCGGGTGCCGGGCGCCGAGCGGGTGATCCTGTCCACGCACAACCACAACGATCTCGGCCTCGCGGTCGCCAACACGCTGGCCGCGATCGGCGCCGGCGTGCGGCAGGTGGAGTGCACCATCAACGGCATCGGCGAGCGGGCCGGCAACGCCTCGCTCGAGGAGGCGGTGATGGCGATCCGGGTGCGCCAGGACGCGCTCGCCGTGCGCACCGGGGTGGAGGCGCAGCACATCCTGAAGACCTCGAAGCTGCTCGCCACCATCACCGGGTTCGAGGTGCAGCCGAACAAGGCGATCGTCGGCCGCAACGCCTTCGCCCATGAGAGCGGCATCCACCAGGACGGCGTGCTCAAGAACGCGGCGACCTACGAGATCATGACGCCGGAGAGCGTGGGCTGGACCCGCTCCTCGCTGGTCATGGGCAAGCACTCCGGCCGCGCCGCGTTCCGCGACAAGCTGGTGGCGCTGGGCTATGGCGAGCTGGGCGACAACGCGCTCAACGACGCCTTCCGCCGCTTCAAGGAACTCGCCGACCGGAAGAAGTCCGTCTACGACGAGGACATCGCCGCCCTGGTGGACGAGGAGATGCTGCGGGAGAACGACCGCATCCGCTTCGTCTCGCTCGACGTCCATGCCGGCTCCAAGGTGCGGCCGACGGCGGAGCTGGAGCTGGAGGTGGACGGCACCGTGCTCTCCGCGCGGTCGAGCGGCGACGGTCCGGTCGACGCGACCTTCAACGCCATCCGCGCCTGCTTCGCGCACGAGGCCGCGCTGCGGCTGTTCTCGGTCGGCGCCGTGACCGAGGGCACCGACGCGCAGGCGCGGGTGACGGTGCGGCTGGAGGAGGACGGGAAGATGGTGGACGGGCAGGGCGCCGACACCGACACGATCGTCGCCGCCGCCCGCGCCTACGTGCACGCCCTCAACAAGCTCCTGGTCAAGCGTGCGCGGGGCAAGCCGGCGGACATCACGACCGCGATGTCGGCCTAGCCGGGCAGCGCCGCCTCAGCGGCGGCGCGTGCATCGCGCTGTCGCCGCGCGGCTAGTGCGCGGTCAGCACCCCACCCACGGCCCCAACGCCGGCGCCGATCAGCGCGCCGGTGGCGGGCTTGCCGCCGGTCAGCGCGGCCGCGCCCGCGCCCACGCCGGCGCCCATGGCGCCGCCGGTCACGCCGCGGGTGAGGGGATCGCTGCCGCAGGCCGCGAGGCCGAGAACGGTCATCGCCAGGGCCAGCGCGGCCGCGATGCGGCGCGGGTGGGTCGTGCACATGTGGCTCTCCGCGTTCGTCACGTTCACCGACAAAATCGCATCTGCGCGCGATTCGCCGGCGCGACAAGAACGGCTGGGCCCCGGGTGAGGTTCCGCTTGTCGCGGACCGGGCGGAGCGCTAATCCGCCTCACCGCGACGCGAGGGATTGCTTCCGCATGCTAGCACGGCTGCTCGGGTTCATGTCGGCCGACATGGCCATCGACCTAGGCACCGCAAACACCCTCGTCTACGTCAAGGGCCGCGGCATCGTGCTCGACGAGCCCAGCGTGGTCGCCATCGCCGATGTCCGCGGCAAGAAACAGGTCCTCGCGGTCGGTGAGGAAGCGAAAATGATGCTGGGGCGCACCCCCGGCAACATCTCCGCCATCCGTCCGCTGCGCGACGGCGTGATCGCGGATTTCGAGGTGGCGGAGGAAATGATCAAGCATTTCATCCGCAAGGTGCACAACCGCCGCAGCTTCGCGAGCCCGATGATCATCGTCTGCGTCCCCTCCGGCTCCACCGCCGTCGAGCGCCGCGCGATCCAGGAGAGTGCCGAGAGCGCCGGGGCGCGCAAGGTGCGGCTGATCGAGGAGCCGATGGCGGCCGCGATCGGCGCCGGCCTGCCGGTCACGGAACCCTCCGGCAGCATGGTCGTCGATGTCGGTGGCGGCACCACCGAGGTTGCGGTGATCTCGCTCGGCGGCATCGTCTATTCGCGCAGCGTGCGCGTCGGCGGCGACAAGATGGATGAGGCGATCATCAGCTACATCCGCCGCAACCATAACCTGCTGATCGGCGAAAGCTCGGCCGAGCGGATCAAGCTGGAGATCGGCGCCGCGGCACCCCCGTACGACGGCGATGAGGGGCCGCACCGCGAGGTCAAGGGCCGCGACCTGATGAACGGCGTGCCGCGCGAGGTCACCGTGAGCCAGCGGCAGATCGCCGAGAGCCTCACCGAGCCGGTGAGCGCCATCGTCGAGGCGGTGAAGGTGGCGCTGGAGAACACGCCGCCGGAGCTTGCCGCCGACATCGTCGACAAGGGCATCGTGCTCACCGGCGGCGGCGCGCTGCTGCACACGCTCGATCAGGTGCTGCGCGACGCCACCGGCCTGCCGGTGGTGGTCGCCGAGGACGCGCTGCAATGCGTGGCGCTGGGCACCGGCCGCGCGCTCGAGGAGATGAAGCGGCTCGGCAACGTGCTGACGACAATGTACTAGGCGCCGGTCCTGCGCCGCGGTTTGCAGTTGGCAGCGTGAACGCCTGGCCGCAATCTCGATGCTGCCCCAGGAAGGGGTACCCCAGGACGGGGCGCGCCAGAGAGGGGCGCGCGCAAACATGATCCGGCTGTCGATCCCGGTGCGGCAGGCGCTGGCGCGGCTCACGCTGCCGGTGCTGATCGCCGCCTCCTTCGTGCTCCTGCTCGTCGGCAAGGCCGATACGGTGCTGACCGAGCGCGCCCGCATGGCGCTCGCCGACGCGCTCGCCCCGCTTTACGGCGTGCTCGCCGCCCCGCTCGGCAACCTCCGCGCCGGCGTCGAGGACGTGGGCGGGCTGTTCGAGCTGCGCAGCGAGAATGCACGGCTCCGGGCGGAGAACGAGCGGTTGCGGCAGTGGCAGTCGGTCGCGCTGGCGCTGGAGGCGGAGGACGCCGCGCTGAAGGCGAACCTGCACTGGATCCCCGATCCGGCGGTGAACTACATCACCGCCCGCGTCGTCGCCGATGCCGGCGGCGTCTATGCCCGCGCGGTGCTGCTCTCCACCGGCCCGCACGCGCGCATCGCCAAGGGGCAGATCGCGCTCGACGACCGCGGCCTGGTCGGGCGCGTCACCGAGCGCGGCACGCGCAGCGCGCGGGTGCTGCTCATCACCGACATCAACAGCCGCATTCCGGTGCGGCTGGAAGGCAGCCGGGGCCAGGCGATCCTGGTCGGCACCAACGGCCCGCGCCCGCGGCTGATGTACTGGACCGAGGGGCAGGCGCCGCAGGACGGCGAGCGGGTCGTGACCAGCGGCGAGGCGAACGCGTTTCCCGCCGGGCTGCCGGTCGGCACCGTGCGGATCAGCGAGCAGGGCGCGGTGGAGGTGGAGCCGGCGGCCCGGCTCGACCGGCTGCAGATCGTGCGCATCTTCGACTACGGCGGCCACGGCATCGTCCCGCCGGAGGGCGTGGTGCCGCGCCCGCAGGGCATGGACCGGCGGCACTAGCGATGGACCGGCTTCCCGGCATCCGCCCGCGCGAGAGCCTGCTGCGCCGGCTCGACATGGCGGCGCGCTGGAGCTTTCCGGCGACCACCTCGGCGCTGCTGCTGCTCGCCGCCGCGGCCCCGCTCGGCCTGCCGGGGCAGGGCGAGTTGCAGGCCGCGATCGCGCTCGCCTGCGTCTATTTCTGGTCGCTGTTCCGCCCCGCCTCGCTGCCCCCCGTCGTCGTGTTCGCGATCGGCCTGCTCGGCGACCTGCTGAGCTTCGGCCCGCCGGGCGTCGGCGTGCTCACGCTGCTCATCGTCCACGGGCTTGCGATGCGCTGGCGCCGCGTGCTGGTGCGGCAGAGCTTCCTGCTGGTCTGGCTCGCCTTCGTGGGCGTCGCCGCCGGCGCCGCGGCCCTGGAATGGGCGCTGACCTCGGTGCTGACCTTCCGCCTGCTGCCGCCCGCGCCGGGGCTGCTGCAGGCAGCGCTGACCGCCGGCCTCTATCCGGCCCTGGCGACGCTGCTGACGCGCGCGCACCAGTCGCTCGCCGCGCCCGAGCGGGCCTGAGGCGGCGATGCGCCGCGAGCGGGAGCGCAAGGGCGTCTTCACCCGCCGCGCCCTGCTGCATCGCCGGCGCCGAGCTGACCGCGTTCGGGGCGCTGGCCGCCAAGCTCTATCAGGTGCAGGTGGCGGAGGGCGCGAAATACCGGACGCTCGCCGAGAGCAACCGCATCAGCGTCCGCCTGATCGCCCCGCCGCGCGGGCGGCTGCTCGATCGCTTCGGCGTGCCGGTCGCCGCCAACAACCAGAACTGGCGCGCGCTGCTGATCGCCGAGCAGGCCGAGAATTTCGGCGCCACGCTCGATGCGTTCGCCCGTCTGGTGCCGCTCGCCGACCACGAGCGCGCCCGCATCGAGCGCGACGTGCGCCGCCATCGCCGCTTCATCCCCGTCACCGTGCGCGAGTTCCTGACCTGGGAGGAGATGGCGCGCATCGAGGTGAACGCCCCCGACCTGCCGGGCATCGTCGTCGATGTCGGCACCACGCGGCGCTATCCGTTCGGCCCCGCGCTCGCGCATGTCGTGGGCTACGTCGCGCCGCCGAGCGAGGCGGACATGGGCGAGGACCCGATGCTGTCGCTGCCCGGCATCCGCGTCGGCCGCGCGGGGATGGAGAAATACCACGAGCCGCGGCTGCGCGGCCGCGCCGGGGCGGTGCAGCTTGAAGTCAACGCGGTCGGGCGGGTGATCCGTGAGCTCGATCGCCAGGAAGGCACGCCCGGCACCGACGTGCGCCTCACTCTCGACGCCGACTTGCAGCAGCAGGTGCTCGGCCATCTGGGCGACGAGAGTGCCAGCGCCGTCGTGCTCGACGCGCGCAACGGCGCGGTGCTGGCGATGGCGACCAACCCCTCGTTCGACCCCAGCCTGTTCAATTCCGGCGTGTCGCAGGCGCAGTGGCTGCAATGGACCGGCAACCGCCGCGCGCCGCTGATCAACAAGGCGGCGGCGGGGCTGTACGCGCCCGGCTCGACGTTCAAGATCGTGGTGGCGATGGCGGGACTGGAGTCGAAGGCGATCTCGCCGGGCGACCGCATCAACTGCCCGGGCTATCTCGATCTCGGCGACACGCGGTTCCACTGCTGGAAGCGCGGCGGGCACGGGCTGCTCGACCTGCGCAACGGCATCAAGAACAGCTGCGACGTGTTCTTCTATGAAGTGGCGCGGCGCACCGGCATCGACCGCATCGCGGCGATGGCCAACCGCTTCGGGCTCGGCGTTCCGCTCGAGATCGAGCTGGCGGGCGCGCGCAGCGGCCTCATCCCGACGCGCGAATGGCGCATCGCGCAGGGCAAGGCCTGGAACATCGGCGACACGATCGTCGCCGGCATCGGCCAGGGCTTCCTGCAGGTGACGCCGCTGTCGCTCGCGGTGATGGCGGCGCGCATCGCCACCGGGCGCGCGGTGCAGCCGCACCTCACGCTCGCGGTCGGCGGTGTCGAGCAGCCGGGCAACAACGCGGCGGCGTGGCCCTCGATGGGCCTCTCGGAGCACGCGATGAACATCGTGCGCGAGGGCATGTGGGCGGTGGTGAACGAGCAGAACGGCACCGCGCCGATCGCGAAACTGCCGCTGCCGGACGTGCAGATGGCGGGCAAGACCGGCTCCTCGCAGGTGCGCCGGGTGTCGCGCGAGCAGCGGGAGCACGGGTTCAAGTCCGAGACGCTGCCGTGGGAGTTCCGCCCGCACGCGCTGTTCGTGGCGTTCGCGCCGACCGACCGGCCGCGCTACGCCTGCGCGGTGGTGGTCGAGCACGGCAACGCGGGCGCCGCCGCCGCCGCCCCGGTCGCGCGCGACATCATGGTCGACGTGCTGACCCGCGACCCCGCCAACCGGCGCCAGCCGCCGGGCGCGAAGATCGCGCGAGCGCGAGGGGCGCGCTGACGGGATGCGACGACTGACGGCGCCGCCTTTGGCGCGAACCCTCCTTCGGCCTTACCGGCAAGCTGTTCCAGGTCAGCTGGGGGTTCGTGCTGCTGCTGTGCGCGCTCGCGGCGGTGGGCTATGCCGCGCTCTACTCCGCCGGCGGCGGCGCCGAGCCGTACGCCTCGCGCCACGTGCTGCGCTTCGCGTTCGGCCTCATGCTGATGCTCTGCATCGCGCTCGCCGACATCCGCTTCATCGCGCGCCTGTCCTGGCCGGCCTACGTGGTGGGCGTGGCACTGCTGGTGCTGGTGGCGCACATGGGCCATGTCGGCAAGGGCGCGCAGCGCTGGATCGAACTCGGCGGCATGCAGTGGCAGCCGAGCGAGTTGATGAAGCTGGCGCTCGTCATGGCGCTCGCCGCCTGGTTCCATCAGCGCGTCGTGGGAGCGGGTCGGCAACCCGCTGTTCCTGATCCCGCCGGCGATCGCGGTGCTGGTCCCGGTCGGCCTGATCCTGAAGGAGCCTAATCTCGGCACCGCGGTGATCACGGCCGTCGTCGGCGCGTCGGTGTTTCTCGGCGCCGGGCTGCGCTGGTGGAAGATCGCCGTCGTGCTCGTGGTGCCGGTGCCGTCGGCGCCACTCGCCTATGGCGCATCTGCACGACTACCAGCGCGCCCGCATCACCACCTTCCTCAACCCCGAGAGCGACCCGCTCGGCGCCGGCTACAACATCATCCAGTCGAAGATCGCGCTCGGCTCGGGCGGCATGTGGGGCAAGGGGTTCATGCAGGGCACGCAGAACCACCTGAACTTCCTGCCCGAGAAGCAGACCGATTTCGTGTTCACCATCATCGCCGAGGAGTTCGGGCTGGTCGGCAGCCTCGCGGTGCTGGCGCTGCTGTGCGTGATCATGCTCGGCGGCGATGGTGATGGCGCTGCGCTGCCGCCACCAGTACGGGCGGCTGGTGGCGCTCGGCATCGCCGTGAACTTCTTCATGTACGTGTTCGTCAACGTGGCGATGGTGATGGGTGCGATCCCGGTGGGCGGCGTGCCGCTGCCGCTGGTCTCGCACGGCGGCTCCGCGATGATCATGGTGATGGTCGGGCTTCGGCGTGCTGATGTCGGCCCATGTCCACCGTGACGTGGAATTCGGCGACGCCGAGCGGGACGCCGAGGACTACAGTTGCGAATCGGATTGGCGACTGATTCTGTGTCCCGTCGAGTTGGGGAGAGGGGGCATGTCGGTCGTGGTTTGGTCGGGCGCGGGGCTGGCGTGGGAACGGGAACTGACGGCGCTGAAGTGCCGGTTGGCGGCGGTCTTCCGTCGCTCCGACGTGGCCGCGTCGGCGGGAGTGTTCATAGATGGGTTGCTGTCCGCCATTTCGCGCAAGACGGGCTGGTTGATGGCGGAACAGGCGGGGCTGAAGCGGCCCTATCGGATGCAGTCGCTGCTCGGGCGTAGTTCATGGAGTGCCGATGCCCTGCGCGATCGCGTGCGGGCTGAAGCGATTGCCTCGCTTGGCGACCCGTCCGGTGTGCTGGTGGTCGACGAGACCGGATTTCTCAAGAAAGGCGAGCACTCCGTCGGTGTGGCGAGGCAATATTCCGGCACGGCCGGTCGGATCGAGAACTGCCAAGTGGGCGTGTTTCTCGCCTATGCGAGCCGGTTCGGCCAGGCGTTGATCGATCGCAGGCTGTATCTGCCCGAAGCCTGGGCCGGTGACGAAGCGCGCCGACGCCGCGTGCAGGTTCCTGAAACCATCGAGTTTGTTACAAAGCCGCGGATCGCCTGCGATCTGATCGCCGCCGCACTTGACGCCGGCGTCCCCTGCGCTTGGGTGCTGGCCGATGCGCTCTATGGCTCGGACTCTCGGTTGCGGCGCATGCTCGAAGCACGCCGCCAACCTTACGTCTTGGCGGTGCGCTCGAACCAGACGCTTCGCATGCTGACCGCGGATGGCTTGTTGCAGACCGATCCGGCGGAGATGGCCGATGAGCTGCCCGCCGACGCGTGGGCGCCGCATGCCGCTGGCGAGGGCTCGAAGGGAGTGCGGCTCTACGACTGGGCGCGCATCGCGCTGCCCTGGGCGGTGGACGGCGGTTTCGAGCGCTGGGTGCTCATCCGTCGCAATCGGCGCGATCCGCAAGACCGCGCCTATCACCTCGTGTTCGCACCGAACGGCACCGAACTGGCTGAGTTGGCCGGTGCCGCCGGCTTGCGCTGGACCATCGAGGAATGCTTCCAGCGCGCCAAGGAGGAACTGGGGCTCGACCACTGCGAAGCGCGTTCCTGGCACGGATGGCATCGTCACATGACCCTGTGCATGGCCGCGCTTGCGTTCCTCGCCGGGCTCTCCGCCCAGCTGCGACGTTCTGCCTGCGGCAAACCGAACGAAAGGAGTTTGGGCGCCGTCGCCGCTTGATGGTTTCGACCGTCGCCCCGCCGAGCGTGCCAGAGATCCGCTACTTGATCGCACGCCTGCTGTTCAGGCCGATCGGCCGCGCCCGCTTCGTGCTGGCCTGGTCACGCTGGAGGCGACAGCATCAGGCCTCCGCAGCCGATGCCCACCGGAGAACTCAAACCAAAATACAACTGTAGGACTAGAGCGCCTTCAGGCTGACCGTAAGCGGTCAGCGCGCTCTAGCTCTTTGTTTGAGAGCGTGATTTTCACGCGCTCCGACGCATCCGCCTCGCGCGATCACGCTCTAGCCCGCCCGCCGCGCGCGCGGCAGGGTCGCGCGGAACAGGTGCCCCGGCGGGGCCGGTCGCCTCCAGCGTCAGGTCGCCGCCGTTGGCGCGCAGGATCTCGCGCGCGGTCGCGAGGCCGAGCCCGGCGCCGCCGGGGCGCCCGCCGGGGCGCCCGCCGGGGTGCCCGCCGGTCACGGCCGGGCGGAACGGGTGGCGCTGCACCGGCTCCGGCAACCCCGGCCCGTCATCCTCGATCAGCACCGTCGCGGGACCCGGCTGCGCCGAACCGCTGAGGCGGATGCGCCCGGCGCCGGCCGCGGCGGCGTTGCGCAGCAGGTGGGCCAGCGCGCGCGCCAGGCTCGGGCCGTCCGCCTCGGCCCAGAGCGCGTCGTCGACCTCGTTCGCGACCGCGACGCCCGCCTCGGCCGCCGCCCGCTCCACCGCCGCGCGCAGCGCGAGCGGCTCGCGGTGCAGGCCGGTCGGCATCTCGCGCGCGTATTCCACCATTACCCGCACGAGGTCGCTCGCCCGGTCGATCGCCCGCACCACGCTGTCGGCGGCGCGGCGCACGGCGGGGTCGGCGTGCGATTGCAGGCGCTCGCCCATGAGCAGCGCGGG
>CAVPIQ010000013.1:0-16546 GCA_963705035.1 uncultured Alphaproteobacteria bacterium
ATTCCCTGAGGGACGCCAAGCGATTGCAGATGGTTGGTGCCACTGTCGTGCCGGCTGCGCGCACGGCAACGGCGTTCATCAAGAATGATGGGGCCAGGGCACGGTTGGCCGCGCTCGCCGGTCAGGCGCATTGCTGGTCAAGGACAATACTCGGAAGGTTGCGCTGCGTTGTTACATGACGTCCGCCGCGCTCACCGCAGTTCGCCGCAATCCCCACGCGCCGCGCCAAGGACAGGGTCGATCACGATCATTGCAGAATTCTTGACACATGCTGTAACCCGCATCAGTGTCGGGATGCGAACGCCTAGTAACCACGCTAGGGGGCATCATGAGCAAGCAGGGCCGGCGACACTTTCTCGGCGGCAGCGCGGCCGCCGCCGTGACCGCCATGACAGGATGCGCGCCGCAGGAAGCGACGCCAGGCCGGCGAAGGCAGCCGCGCCTGCCTGCGGCTCGCGTCTACGGTCCGGATCCAAATCTCGCCAGCGCAATCGTCATGGCGTGGAGGACCCAGCCTTCAAGAAACAGTTGCTCACCTTCCCGGAAGCCGATCTCATGCCGTCTTGGCCGGCGGCTAATCATGCGATGATGGTCAATCGTACGTTCACGGCGATGCAGACAGGCCGGGGTCTCGCAGGTCGAATGTTTCCAATCCGGGCGGAGCGCCTCCTGCTCACAACGAGCCTGGCGCAATATCCGCCGGCAGGAGCGCGAAATCGCCGGTGGTGTTGACCGATGCGCAATACAACGCCGCACGTTCAGCCCGGGCATGAACGAGCTCCTGTTCGTGCTGCCCGACGCAGTGACGACGCAGACATCGGCCAATGCCATGAAGGCAATGTGCATACGTCCCTTTGGGATGTGACCCGCATTCAGGGCGTGACAGAGAAGCGTTGAAGGCCCCGACGGCGACTTTCCGGCATCCGCTTCCGTGTGTGTTCCCGTTCGGAGAACCCGCCGATGGCTGACGTGATCGTGGAGTGGGTGGTGGTCGCGGACGACATCGCGATCATTTCGCGCGAGACCGGCGAGTTCTGGTTTGTCCAGCTCGGCGCTCACCAGGAAATGCTTCCCTTCGCCGCGCCGATGACGGGCGAGGGCGCGCCGGGGAGCACCGCCGGCCTGCTCAATGGGGCGATCGCGCTTGCCTTCAGCGGCGGCGAGAGCGAACCCCAGGGCTTCACCTCGCTGCCGCGATATGTGTTCGACCTCGCCGGGGCCTATCACAACGCGCGCCGCACGCCCGGCCATTTCCGGCGCGCCGCCAAACGCCTGCGCGGCCTCGGCCGGCCGGAGATCGCCGAGTACCTCGAGGTTCATGCCCGCGAGGAGACCGGACACGACAAGCTCGTGCTGAAGGACCTGCGGGCGCTCGGCCTGCCGGCCGAGCGCATCGTCGCGAATCTCGACCACGAGGGCGTGCAGCCGCTCTGCGCGTTCTTTGATGCGCTGGTCGATGCGGATAATCCGGTCGGCTGCGTCGGCTATTCCTACTGCTTCAAGTCGACGGCCGCGCTGAAGGGACAGGAGGAAGTCGACGCCCTTACGACGCTCTGGCCGCGCGAGATCGACGCCTCACGCTTCCTGCGCACCCACAGCGGCCTGGGCAGCGAAGTGAGCCACGTGCAGGACATGATCGGCTTCATCGCAAGCCTGCCGGCGGCCGACCGGATCGAGATCGCGAAGGCCACGTACGCGACGGCGCTGCTCATGGCGGAGGGCCTTGAGCGGGTCGGCGCGGTTCCGGACTCGGTCATCCTGGCAAGGATCGAGGCCGCGGCCGGCGAGAAAGTCCGCCTTCACGCCTGACCCCCGGCGCATTGCGCGTCCAGACCTTCGAGCAGCCGTTTCGCCTCCTTCAGGTCCGGCGCATCCAGGCCCTCCGTGAACCCGCCATGGATCGGCGCGAGCAGCGCGCGCGCCTGCTCGCACTGCCCCGCATCCCGCCACAGCCGCGCCAGCGCCACGCTCGCGCGCAGCTCGAACAGTCTCGCCTGATGCGCACGCGACCACGCCAGCGCCCGCTGATAGCAACCGATCGCCTCCGCCGTCCGGATGCCGAGCTGGAACAAGTGGCCCCGCAGCCGCTGGATCTCCGGGTAGTGCGAGTGCTCCGCGGTCGCCACGATGATCGTCTCCGCCTCCTGCAGCGCCCGCTCCGCCGCTTCCGTCCGGCCGAGCTGCAACAGGCAGGGGACGAATTCGCTGAGCCACTGCGTGACGTGCAGCGAGCCGCTGGTGCGCCGCCACAGGTCGATCCCGCGCTGCATGTCGGCAAGTCCTGCTTCGTGTTCGCCGATCTCGAAGCGGGCGGCGCCGTGATAGACGAGCACGTTGCCCAGACGGGCATTGAACCCGTGCCGCTCGCAGATCTCGATCGCCTCGGTCCCGGCGGCGATCAACTCCGCATTGCGCCCCAGGGGCCGCAGGCTGCGCATGCGCGTCAGGCGTGCCCACGCCATCGAGAATGCGTGCCCGCGACCGTCCGCGATCGCCACCGCCTCCTGCGACCAGGCAACGCTCGTCTCCAGCAGGCCGAGGACGGTCGTGATCATTCCCGCGTAGCTGCGGCAGACGACGGCCGGATCGGCGCCGCCGACCGGGTTCTCGTGCGTGCACCGCACGCCGTTGTCCAGCGCCGCGGCCCGCGCCGCATGCTCGAGTGCCACGCGAAACTCGCCGACGCAGTAGTGCGCGACGCCGAGAATGGTCCAGAGATGGACACGGGTCTGCGGGCGCACGCGGTCCAGCAGCCCGGCCGCGATCTCTTCCCCGATCTCGATGACTTCGCGACACCGGCTCTGACCGAACAGCAACGGGGCGATGCCGATGCCTGCCCGCGCGTATTCCTCCGGCGACTCCAACCGCGCCGCTGCGGATTGCCCTCGCTCGAACGCCTGCCGGCCGTCTTCGGAGTTGAACCCCTGCGCCTGTATCAGCGTGTTCCCGAGCTTGATGCAGACCTCGGGCTCGCGCAGCCGGATCGAATGCGGCGCATCCGCCAGGTCCAGCAGGGCGAGGGCGGAGCGGTAGTGCAGCACGGCTTCCGCGCTGTGGCCGCGCTGCTCGGAACGGTCGCCCGCGCTGGTCCAGCATTCGAACGCCTGTTGCAGGTTTCCGGCGCGCTCGTGATGCAGCGCCAGAAGTTCCGGCCGCGCCCGTGCCGTCTCCGCGAACTGCGCTTCCAGCACGGCCGCGATGCGGGCATGCAGCTGCCGCCGCCGGCCGCGCAGCAACGTGTCGTACGCGGCGTCCTGCACCAGCGCGTGCTTGAACAGATAGGTGGATTGCGGCGACCTGCCGAGCACCAGCAAAAGCCCTGACATCGTGAGTGCATTCAGCGCCTGGCGGAGGCGCAGTTCCGACATGGTGGTGATGCAGGCGAGCAGGTCGTACGAGAACTCGCGTCCGATGACCGCGGCCCGTTGTGCAACGTCCTTGGCGCCGGAGCCCAGGCGGTCCAGCCGCGCGATCAAGGAGGCACGCAGCGTGTCGGGCACCGAGAGCATGGGATGCGGAACCGCGGAATAGGCCGCGATCCCTTCCGCTCCGGATTCGAGGAGGACCTTGGTCAGCTCCTCCACGAACAGCGGCACGCCGTCCGTGCGCCTGGCGATCTCCTGCACGATTTTGGTCGGCAGCGCGGCATCGCCGGCGATGTTTGCCACCATCGCCGATGTATCGTTCTGGTCCAGCCGCGTCAGGGCCAGCGTCGTCACATCCGGCTGCGCCGTCCATGGCGGTTCGAACTCAGGGCGGAACGTCGCGACGAGCAAAACCGGCCAGGTGGCGATGCGCTCCACGATCCGGTCGAGCAGCTCGCGCGAACTGGGATCGATCCAGTGGACGTCTTCGAACACCAGGAGCACGGGATACTGCCGCGAAAGGCGCTCGATATGGCGCAACAGCGCTTCGAGCGTCCTCGCTTTCTTTTGCTGTGGCGTGATGGCCGGCGGCGGCGCGCGATCGGGTCCGGACAGCGAATGCAGGTCCGCGAGCAGCGCCACATCCTCGATCGACGGCAGCGCGTGCCGCGCGCGCGTTGCCGGGGTCCCCGTTGCGCCGGCCGCGAGCATCGCTTGCAGTTTCGCGAGCCGCTGCTCCGGCGAGTCCTCGCGCGCGAACCCCGCGGCGCGTTCCATCTGGGCGATTATCGGGTAGAGCGCGCTTTCCTGATGGTGCGGGGAGCAGAAGTAGCGCAGATGCAGATGCGGCTCGCCGGCAATCCGCTCCGCGAGCGTCTCGGTGAGACGGGATTTGCCGATGCCGGGCTCGCCGGAAATCAGCACCACCCGCCCACCGCGCGCGCGTGGCCTCGGACCAGCGGCGGGACAACAGGTCCATCTCTTCGCCGCGACCGACCAGCGGCGTCGCGGAGGAGCGCAGCGTCTCGAAGCGGCCGAGCGAACGGTTCTCGGACACCACGCGCCAGGCGCGCTGCGGCTCGGCAAACCCCTTGAGGTGCTGCGGCCCGAGATCCGCAACCTCGAACCTCGACCCGATCTGCCGGCGCGTGCCGTCGGCAATCAGGACCGCGTTCGGTTCGGCCAGCACCTGCAGCCGCGCCGCCAGGTTCGGCGTGTTGCCGACGACCGCGCGCTCACGCGCCGAGCCGGAACCGATGAGATCGCCGATGACAACCTCGCCGGTGGCGATCCCGACGCGCACGCGCAGGGGCTCGGCCATGCGAATCTGCCGCGACCGCATCGACCAGGGCCAGGCCCGCGCGCACCGCTTGCTCCGCGTCGTCCTCATGCGCATACGGGTAGCCGAAATAGATCATCACGCCGTCGCCCATGTATTTCGCGACGGTGCCGTCGAACGCGCCGACCGCCGCCATGACGGCCGCGTGGTAGCGGCCGATGACCTCGCGCAGGTCTTCGGGATCGAGCCGCGACGACAGCGCGGTGAAGGACGTCAGATCGCAGAACATTACCGTGATGTGCCGCCGCTCGGCGTCCGGCTCGGCGGCGGCCACGGAATCCCGCTTCGCGGCCTCGAAGGTCGGCACAGGCGGCAGGGCCGCGATCGCTGCCAGCAGGCGGCGACGGTCGCCGACCGAGATGACGCCGAGATCCCGCAGATCCTTGGCCGTCAGGCTCGGGAGCAGGTCGGCGCCGATGTTGTCTTCGCGGAGCGCCGGTTCGTACTGCTCAAGCCCCAGTGTCCGAAGCCACGCCGCGACGTCCATCGCCGCCTCGCCGCACCACTTCGGCCAAGAGCAATGGCGCCCGCGTCATGGCGTGTCCAGTGCATGGCGCTGCCCGGACGCCGGATACTGGGGCGAGGCGGCTCAACGTCCGGTGATCGGGCCGCATGACAGGGAAGTCTTCATCCCGATCGCACGCGGTTATTGTCGGCTTGCGCGCCGAATGCCCGGTTGCTGCCGGCCGTGGATCGGGGCCGCCCGCGATCACTCGGCCGGGAACATGTTGGGGATCGCCGCCAGGCCCCAGACGAAGTCATAGGTCATGTAGGGGCTCTGCACCGTCACCTGCCCGATCGGGGCTTCGCCGATCGCCTTGTTCGACGCCGCCCGCGCCGCGCTGCCCGAGCCGACCACGGTGAACGACGCATTCGCGTGGCAGGAAATGCACGAGGAGGTGGACATCGACACGCCGGCGCCGATCCGCTCCGTCAGGCTGTTGCCGTCCAGGATCGGCCGTCCCTTGGTCGCAGGCTGGGTCGAGACGAAATCGACCTCGGTCTCCTTCAGGCAGTAGTTGTCCCACACCCGGGCCAGATGCACCTCGCGAAACTTCGCCGCCAGCGCATGGGATTTCACGCAGTTCGGATAGAGCGTGTCGGGCTGCGGCGCGGGCGGCAGCGCGACCGGCTTGATCACCCGCAGCTTGGGCTCGATCCCATAGTCGTCGTAGCAGCCCATGGTGTCGCAGCGGCCCGGGTTCCACTGATGCTCGAACGTCGCCCACACCCAGTCCGGATGCGCCGCGGTCTTGATGCTGAGATGCATCGACAGCAGCGCGTATTCCGTGCCGGACTGCGTGATGTGGTAGTAGTGCGCCGCCACCTCGCTGTCGGTGACGCTCTTGCCGTTGCTCTTGAGCCACTGGATCAGCGTGGAGAGCGGCACCCAGTCCGCTTTCAGCTCCACCGCGCCGTCCGGGAAGGGCGCGATCGCGCCGCCCGCCTTGTAGGCGGCGATCAGGCCCGCCTGCGTGTTCAGCTTGTTCTGCACGAGATGGTTGTAGGCGAGCGGGTTGCGCCGCACCTCCTCGGCCACGCAGCCGAAGGGCGGGCTGGCGGTTGCCGGGGTCGGGAAATAGGCGGCGGGGGGCGGCGTCGGCGGCGGCGGGATGTCCGGGTTCGGCTGCGCGGCGGCGCAGGCCGCCGGCAGCGGCACGCCGGTCAGGCCGCGGGCGCGCAGCCCGCCCGGCATGTGCGCGAGCCCCAGGATGCTGGCCTGGAACCGCGAGGGCTGCGCCGCCGCCGCAACCGCTGCCGGCGGCGTGAAGGTATCGGCATCGGTCTTCCAGGTCTCGAAGCGGAGCTGGTTGCCGGGGACCGGGGTGACCGCGCGGATGAACTCCCCCCAGCTCTGTTGATCCAGCGCCGCACCCGGCGAGTAGCCAACCGGTTGGGCATGCGCGGCGCCGGCCGTTGCCAGGATGGTTGCCGATGCGATCGCACGCAAAACGGCATGTCGTTTCATGACAGTTCGCCCCCCGGTTGCTGCGTTTTATTTTAAGCTTTGCTGCGCACGCCGGCAATTGGGAGAGATTTCAGGTGTCAAACTGCATGAATACAGCCGACACATAGTTGTCACGATTGGCGTCCGGCGCCATCGTCTTTGGCGCCATCGTCTTTGGCGCCGTCGCCTTTATCGAGCGCCGCTCCGCTCTCCGCGCTTGCCGCCGCCGGCGTGCTCAGGCCGGCGGCGTGGTGAAGAACCAGGGATGCCCGTCGAGGTCGCGCACCGTGTAGGTGCGGCCGTAGGACTCGTCGCGCGGCGACTGCACGATCTCGGCCCCCGCGTCGCGCGCGTGGGCGTGGTGGGCGTCGACGTCGTCGAGATAGATGAACACGCCCATGGTCGCCATGCCCGCATCGCGCGGGCTGGCCATGCTCCACGATGTCGCGCCCTGGCCCATCATGATGCGCTGGCCGTGGAACGTCATCTGCGCGTGCATCCCGCCGCTGGGCGTGGCGTGGCGCATCTCCTCGGTGAAGCCGAAGGCGCGGCCGAGCCATTCCAGCGCGGCCGGCACGTCGCGGTAGAAAAGATAGGGTATGATCTCGGTCGGCATCGGCGTTGCTCCTGCACCCGCTGCGTCGTCGCTAACGCGGCGGCCGGGGCGCGCGTTCAACCGAGCAGGGCGCGCACCTTGTCGGCGACCGCGAGGCCCAGGCGGCGCTGCATCGCCGCCGAGAAATGCACCCCGTCGTCGCCGTCGGTCGTGATCACGGTGCCGGCGTCGAGGAAGGCGGCCCCGGCGCGCTCGGCGACGCTGGCGTAGAGCGGCGGCAGTGCGCGCCCCTTCTGCGGCCCGCCCGCGTAGTGCTCGGCGAAGAACGGGCTGAGCGTGCCCGGCGGCGGCGGGCAGATCAGCAGCGCCTTCGGGTTCGGATAGGCGGTGCCGACGCCGCCGTCGAGCGTGCGCACGATGTCGAGCAGCCGCTTCGCGCCCATCGCGATGCGCGGCGGCAGGCGGTTGAGATGCGGCTTCAGGTCGTTGGTGCCGAGCATGATGATGACGAGGTCGAGCGGCTGGTGGCTCGCCATCGCCGCCGGCAGGTAGGTGGCGCCGTTCATGCCCGCGCCGGCGATCTGCGGGATCAGCGGGTCGTCGGCATCGGTGGTGCGGCCGTTCAGCCCCTCCTCGATCACCGTCACGTCGCCGAGCGCGGCGCCCATCGCCACCGGCCAGCGGTCCTCGTCGCGATGGCGCACCGACGGCGGGGTGGGGACGGGCAGGTAGCCCCAGGTGTTGGAATCGCCGAAGCAGAGAATCCGCGCGCGCGCCATGGTTCGCCTCCCCGTTGTCCCGCCCGCTCTGTAGCAGGCGATGGCGCGGGCGTCGCGACCGCTCAGGCGGCCAGCGCCGCGGTGCGCCAGTGCGCGGCGGCATCGGCGATGGTCTCGGCGAGGCTGTAGCGGGGCGCGAAGCCGGTGGCGGCGATGAGGCGCGCCGGGTCGGCGACCATCACCAGCGGCTCGCCCGCCCGCAGCGGCCGGGCGCCGAGGCGGACCAGCGGCGAGCCGGCGCCCGCGACCTGGGCGGCGAGCGCATCCAGCCGCACCGGCACGCCGGAGCCGACATTGACCACGCCCTGCACGGTGGCCAGCGCGAGTCCGGCCAGCGCGGCGCCGGCATCGCGCACGTCGAGCAGGTCGCGGGTGAGGCCGGCGGGGCCGGTGGCGACCGGGCGGCCGGTCAGCGCGGCGCCGATCAGGCTGGGCAGCAGCCGCTCCGGCGCCTCATGCCGGCCGACCGGCCAGAACACGCGCGCGTTGACCACCTCCACGCCGCGGCGCACGGACAGTTCCTGCAGCGCGGTCCAGGCGAGCAGCTTCGCCGCGCCATAGGGCGTGTGCGGCCGGCAGGGCCGCCGCTCGTCCCACGGGCCGCGGCCGGGCAGGGCCCAGCCGTATTCGGCGCAGGTGCCCACGAACACGATCCGCCGCCCGCCGCCCGCCACGAAGCGCCGCGCGAGGTCGAGCGTGGCGCCGATCCAGGCGAGGTTTTCCGGGCTCGGTCCAATAGGCGCCGTGGCGCGTGACCCAGGCCGCGTGCACCAGCACGTCGGCCCGGCGGCAGATGCCGCCGTGCCGCGGGGTCGAGCAGGTCGATCTCGGCATGGCAGGGCGCCACCACCTCGGCGCCGAGCATCTCGCAGTGCCGCGACGGCCTGCCGCCCGAGAAACCCGCCGCCGCCGGTGACCAGAACCCGCATGGCCACGCTCCGTCCCCACGCGGCGAGGCTGCGTGGCGACGGTGAAGGAATTTCTAACGCGGCGAGACTTATTCGAAGTCGGTCGGCAGGCCCGGGTTGCGGGCGTGCGCGAACATCCGCGCGATCTGGTGGGGCAGGACGCGGCTGGTGGAGAGGTCGGCCGGCAGCGCCGCTTCGGGGAAGAAGGCGACCTCCGACGTCTCCAGGCTCGGCGCCGCCGCGCCGCCGGTGATCTCGCACAGGAAGAACAGCTTGCAGGTCGCGAACACCGCCGGGTCGTGCCCCTGCCGGGTGCGGTCCCAGACCGCGGCGAGCTTGGTGACGCGCACGGAAAACCCGGACTCTTCAGCGACTTCTTTTTTAACGTTCTCAACCGGCGTGAGGTTCACGTCGGCCCAGCCGCCGGGCAGCGTCCAGCGCCCGCCATCCAGCGTCTCGCGCACCATCAGGATCGCGCCGCGCGCGTTGAAGACGGCGCCGCGCACGTCGATCTTCGGCGTCGCATAGCCCGCCTCGGCGGCGAACAGCGCCTGCAACCGCGCCGCCGGCACCTCCGACAGCGCTGCCGCGGTGCGGGCGGCGAGGGCCTGCAGCGCCTCGTAGCGCCCGCGGTCGAACGGGTCGGTGGCGAAGGCGAGGCCGGTCTGCGCGATCGCCTGCATCTCCCGCACGCAGGCGAGCCAGGCGGGCTCGGTCACGGCGCCTCGATCGGGCGCGGCCGCCCGTCGGGGCCGATCGCGACGAAGACGAAGGTGGCCGAGGTCACGCGCTGCAGGTCGCCGGTGCGCGCGTGGCGCCACGCCTCGATGAACACGCGGATGGAGCTGCGGCCGACGCCGAGGATGCGCGCGTAGATGCTGACCTCGTCGCCGACCTTCACCGGGTGGTGAAAGGTCATGGAATCCACGGCGACCGTTGCCACCCGCCCGCCCGCGCGCCGCAGTGCCGCGGAGCCGCCGGCGAGGTCCATCTGCGCCATCAGCCAGCCCCCGAAAATGTCGCCGTTGGGGTTGGTGTCGGCCGGCATGGCGATGGTGCGGATCACCGGCGCGCCCTCGGGCAGCGCCGGCTGGGCCGGCGGGGTGCTCATCGCTGCGGCATCCCCTGCGGCACCACCGTGCCCACGATCGAGGCATCGAGCGCCTCGTAATCCTGGTAGTGGATCGTCGCGTAAAGCTCCGCGCGCGTCTGCATCCGCTCGATCATGGCCTGCGCGCCGCCGTCGCGGCGGATGGCGGCATACAGCTCCGCCTGCGCCTTCGCGGCCACGCGCAGCGAACTCACCGGCCAGATCACCATTTTATAGCCCATCGCCTGGAACTCGGCGGCGGTGAAGAAGGGCGTGCGGCCGAACTCGGTCATGTTGGCCAGCAGCGGCACGCCCGGCATGCGCTCGGCGAAGCTGCGGAACATCTCGGCGTTGGTCAGCGCTTCCGGAAAGATCGCGTCGGCGCCTGCCTCGATGTAGCGCCGCGCGCGCGCCACCGCCCCGTCCATCCCCTCGCTCGCCGCCGCATCGGTGCGCGCGATGATGTAGAGGTGGCGCCGCGCCCGCCGCGCCGCCGCGATCTTGGCCGCGGCGTCGTGCGCGTCGGCCAGCTTCTTGTCGTTGAGGTGGCCGCATTTCTTCGGCAACAACTGGTCTTCCAGGTGCACCGCCGCCGCCCCCGCATCCTCGAACGCGCGCACCATGTGCATCACGTTCAGCGCCTCGCCATAGCCGGTGTCGCCGTCCACCAGCACCGGCAGCATGGAAGCGCGCGCGATCTGACGGACGAAGAAGCACACGTCCTCGACCGTGATCACGCCGAGATCCGGCAGGCCCATGCTGGCGCTCATCGCGGCCCCCGAGAGATACAGCGCCTCGAACCCCGCCGCGCGCGCCTGCAGGGCGGCGAGGCCGTTCTGGGCGCCGGGCAGGGCGAGGATGCCGTCGCGCGCCAGCAGGGCGCGGAAACGGTCGCCGGCGGGCGCCGTGGGCAGGTCTTCGGCCAGCAGGTAGGTCATCGCTTTCCCCTCCGTCCCCGCCGATGTAGCGGCCGGCGCCCCGGCACACGAGCCCCCCTCGCGCGAGCCTGGCATTGACAGGCAGCCATGCGGCGGCTCGATTGCGCGTGGCCGGGCGGCCACGTAACACGGCGGCCAAGCAACAGGTCTGCGCAACGGTGGGGCAGTCTCCATGGACATGACCGGCGAACGGCGCATTGCGGCGCCGCGCGAGAAGGTCTGGGCGGCACTGAACGACCCGGACATGCTGAAGGCCGCGATCCCCGGCTGCGAGAGCCTGGAGCGGGTGGGCGAGAACGAGCTGCGCGCCACCGCGGCGGTGAAGATCGGCCCGATCGCGGCGCGCTTCAACGGCAAGGTGAACCTGGTCGACCTGGTTCCCCCGCAATCCTACCGGCTGGTGGGCGAGGGGCAGGGCGGCGTGGCCGGGTTCGCCAAGGGCGGCGCCAACGTGCACCTGACCGAGGACGGGCCGGGGGCGACCGTGCTCGGCTACGAGGTGCAGGCGCAGGTGGGCGGCAAGATCGCCCAGCTCGGCGCCCGGCTGATCGACGCCTCGGCCAAGCAGATGGCGGACGCCTTCTTCGACCGCTTCGCGGCCCAGCTTGCCCCGGCCCCTGCCATCGCCGGCACCGAGGCCGGGCCGCTGCCGCCGGCCGCGGCGGCGCAGATCTCCCTCATGCCGCGCGAGCCGCTCGGGCTGCCGGTTGTCGCCTGGGTGGGGATCGTTATCTTCCTCCTCATCCTGCTGCTTGTTTTCGGAAGCTCGATCTAGTGCACCCTGCCTCCGTCGCCGACACCGCGACCATGCTGGCCGCCGGTGGCTACATTGCCGATCTTGCGCTGGCCACCACCGTGCATCTGGCACTCGCCATGCAGCGGCCGCTGTTCCTGGAAGGCGAGCCCGGCACCGGCAAGACCGAGATCGCGAAGGTGCTGGCCACCGGCCTCGACCGGCGGCTGGTGCGGCTGCAATGCTACGACGGGCTCGACCTCGCCGCCGCCGCGTATGAGTGGGACCACGCGCGCCAGCTCATGGCGATCCGCATCGCCGAGGCGGCGGGGCAGACCGACCGGGGGCAGCTCGCGAACGACATCTATGCCCGCGAATTCCTGCTCGCCCGCCCGCTGCTGTCCGCGATCGACCCCGACCAGCCGCCCGCGGTGCTGCTGATCGACGAGCTGGACCGCGCCGACGAGCCGTTCGAGGCGTTCCTGCTGGAGCTGCTGGCCGACTTCCAGCTCACCATCCCCGAGTTCGGCACCGTGCACGCCCGCACGCCGCCGGCGGTGGTCATCACGTCCAACCGCACGCGCGAGGTGCACGACGCGATCCGCCGCCGCTGCCTGTATCACTGGGTGGACTACCCCGACGCGGCGCGCGAGCGGCAGATCCTGGCGCGCAAGGCGCCGGGGGTGGGCGAGAAGCTCTCCGCGCAGATCGTCGCCTTCGTGCAGCGCCTGCGCCGCGAGGACCTTTTCAAGCTGCCCGGTGTCGCGGAAACGATCGACTGGGCCGGCGCGCTTTCGCACCTGGACGCGCACGAGCTGACGCCGGGGGTGGTGGACGAGACGCTGGGCGTGCTGCTGAAATACCAGGACGACATCGCGAAGATCCGCGGCGCCGAGGCGGCCCGGCTGGCGGCCGAGGCGCAGGAGGCGACGGCGGTGAAGGTGCCGTTCGGGTAAGTGACGCCGACAGATCGGCCGGCACGTTGTTTTTAGGCGACTGCCGGAACCGGGCGCGTCTGATCACCCCGCCCGGCGAGCAGGCCCGCCACAGAAATGTCCTCGTCGAGTTCGTCCCAATGCAGACCCCGGGGGCTGATCCGGCAGGCACGGCGCTGCTCGGCGCTCGCGCGTAGCAGCCGGGGGAACCACGCCAGCGGTACCCCGATGGTGCGTCCGTCCGAGAGTTCGACCCACATTCTGTCGGCGTCGAACCGAACCGCGGTCGCCTCAGCCAAAGTGCTCATGCCACGCCTCCTCGATCCGCGCCGCGTTCGCTTCGACCAGCGCCAAGATGGTCCGAAGAGTCCTGGCGTTGAACCCGTCACTGTATGCCACGCTCACCGTTAGCTGGACGCGATCGCCGAGGCGAGGAACCGACTTGCGGTGCTGGTCGATCGGGCCGTGGCGCCCATCATCCCGGCAGGGTACGCGCACCGGCCGGCAGCGGGATTTGCTTGGCCAGCGGTGTGCTGACCAGCGTTTCGATCTCCTGCGCGATGCCGTCGGCGGCGAGGGCGCCGCGGATGGCGCCGATCCTGGCGCGCAGGGCGCCGGGCGTGGGCGAGAAGCCCTCTGCCCAGATCGTCGCCTTCGCACAGCGCCTGCGCCGCGAGGACCTTTTTGAGCTGCCCGGCGTGGCGGAAACGATCGACTGGGCCGGCGGGCTTTGGCACCTGGATGCGCAGGGGCTGACGCCGGGGGTGGTGGACGAGACGCTGGGCGTGCTGCTGAAATACCAGGACGACATCGCGAAGATCCGCGGCGCCGAGGCGGCACGGCTGGCGGCCGAGGCGCAGGCGACGACGGCGGTGAAGGTGCCGTTCGGGTAGGGGGGCGGGGCGGGAGCACAGTCGCGCGAATTCCAGCGCGCCGAAGGCTCTTCGAAATGCAAATTCGGAAATCAAATCCGGAATTCACAGAAACGAAAGCAAGTCCTTCAGAGGCTGAGTGACGTCTGCCGGAGGTCATCCAGACGCAGAACTCCTACAAGTAGCCATTGCTCGATTGACGGGGAATGCGTGCCCATTACAAACGCCATGCCTTTCGCCGGGTATTCTTCTCCGAAAGTCCGTTTTCCATGTCCGTTAAAGCTGCACTGGAGCCCATCGCTTTCTCGCGACGATAGGACATTGCCGCTGTCTCCCAATCGTCGCAGGTCGCCTTGTGGGCCACGCCGTCGGCATCGGTCCAATCGAAGTGAAACGCGTATGGACATGGGTTCAACGCCTGAAGGTCGACATCAAGAAACGAAGTTTGGCGCGCGGCCAACTCATAAGCTTCGCGTTCGGCCGCTATCTGGGCGACTGCCTTAGGCCGCCACCTAAATTCGTGTCATCGTCGGCCTGACGAGGGTCAGGCTCATGCCTCTCGAGTCGCTTCAGCAGTCCCCGAGTTATGGTATACCACCTCCTCCCCCCCCTCCCTCCCTCCTCCCCCACTTCTCCCCCTCCTCCCCCTTTACGAACGGGTGATGATCGGGGCCAAGAACGGCGCACGCTCCTTCACTGGCATGATCTCGTGAACCTTGATTGTGTCCTCTTGTTCACGGCGGCTCTCGCGTCGCCTGTCGTCCGCGCTTGGCGCAATCCAGTCGTATTCGATCCATTGCCACCGCTTGAATTGACTATCCCGCAGACGACGGAAGTGGATCGGGTATTGTCGGCGCCAATCGCCGCTCAAGGTCACGCCGGCGCAGCAAACGGTCTCGCCATGACGCTCGCCAACGTGTGGAAGCGCCTTCACGAGGATAAGCACTTTCTCATGCCCGCTTCTTAACGGGCGCTCCGACGGCTTTCTTTTTGTAACTGGCACGAACTTACCTCACGCCGCGATAGAGAATTGAGACCGAAGGGGTGTCCGCGAGCGTAGCTAGAAACGCTTGGGCGTTGAAGGGGGGAGGAACCCGTCCAGCGAACTTGGTGCCCGGAATATGGTTGCTAACCGTTGCGTCGGCTCCGAAAGGGCCGTTAACTGCTCAGTATGAGACAGCACGCGGACTGCTGGGCTGTCGCTGACGGAGGATATAGCCGCTGTGCGGGTTGCGGAGTGAAGGTTGAAGAGATGCCCAAGAAGACGGACCGTATTGAAAGTCTGGCAATTGACGACTTGCCAAAGAGGGTCTGAACAGACCAGAAGAGACTATGAAGTCCTCTCCATATGCAAGACCCTGCGACGGTTGGGTTCCTTTCGGATCCCCCGCCCTCCTCTGGATGGTTTACTGTGCTTTACTTTGAACAACTCTGAAGGTCCGCTCGGAACCCTGTATGTCGAAAAGCGAAGCGCCAGACCGCCGCGATGGGCCGACTTCTTTGCGTCACAGCTTGACCGCTCGCAACTTGGTTTCGTTAGCTCAAGCTCAGCAGTGTTTCACGTGCCTGTCGACGGGCGAACCCTTCTGCTTACATTTGGCCAAGGACGGCACCTCTTGAGACCCGGTTGCTGGGAGGAGAAGTTTGGTATACGCACCGCGCTCAATTCCATAGGCGTGGAAAGTCTGCGAAGCATCGACAAGCACACCCTTGATACATACGGAATGCACAGCCGTGTACAGGTTAGCCGCGAAGCACCTCCCAGTGAATTCAACATAGATTTCGAGCGTGACCTCGTGCGTGCAATTACGGGAAAGCCCAGCGATAGCAACATCGCAGAACGCCTAAGTGGGTTCGATTCTCTAAAAATTAGCAAGTGTACGGCTCCCAATACACTAAAAGCGGATTTGTCTCTTTACTTCTGCAATTTGATAAGGACGTCTATAAGGAGAAATTTCCATGGATTGAATATATTAGCGAGATCAAGAATGAGTCCCCGAGGAACGCGCTCGACGCTCGATTGATCGACGCGATCAAAGAAGCAAAGACCGACACCTGCTGGATGGCTATTCCGGAGCCGATTGATTGGACTGATATTAGCGGATTTCGCTTTCGCGGCTATGGAATGGTACTGCTTACCCGGGTAGCGCCTGAGGTTCTGGTTTGGCGGCGGCGTTGGTGATCGCGGAAGTGGTTGACGCGGTCACGGGCGACTCGATTTAAGCTCTGTGTGCCGCCCGAGATCGATCTCACAAGCTGACCGTCGCGGAGAAGGATGGGCTCATCCTGTCGCTGCTGCCGCTCGTCGGGCAGTTGCGGTGGCGCTGGCCCGCATCGCCGAACTCCCTGACCCAACTTCCGCACCGCGATGAAGAAATCGGCTTGAAAACAAGGCAATAGAGGCCTCGCTGCGGTTTAGGCACCACGGGGTTGGGTGATCAGGCTGCCGTTTGGGTGCGGGGGAGTTCTTGGAACACGGGCGGCAGCGTCACGCCGAGGGCGCGGCACAGCGGATCGACGGTGGGCCCGGGCGCGGTGCGCAGCAGCGCCCTCCGTCCGTCCTGCTCGACTTCGATCTCGCTGAGGTCGACAAGATCATCGACGACCTGCTGCCACTCCGGCACTGCGAGATGCCGCGCCAGCAGCCGGTCCATCAGTTCCTTGCGCAGCACCAGGGCCAGGAAGGTGCAGAAGATATGGCCACGGATGGCGGCGTCGGTACGATGGAAGATCGGCCGCGTGGCCAGCAGCGTCTTGGCGGCGAGAAAGTTCTGCTCCACCGCCAGCAAGTTCCGGTAGCGCAACACCACCTGCAACGGGGTCAGCTTGGTGTTGGTGCGCAGGACGAACAGCCCGTCGTAGGCGGCATCCGCCTCGACCTTGGCGGCATCGATGGCGAAGCCGCCGCCGGTGGGTTCGGCCAGAAAACGGCGGTAGCCGCCATTGCCGACCAGCGCCTTGTCGCCCTGTGCCAGCTTGCGTTCGAGACCGGCGAGCAGCGCGGCGCGCGTCTCGGCGTCCTTGCGGGCCTGTTCCGCGTCGCGGCACAGCACGTAACGCCGCCCGCCGACCATGACCTCGGT
>CAVPIQ010000014.1:0-8375 GCA_963705035.1 uncultured Alphaproteobacteria bacterium
GCCTGACCTCATGACGGCACGACCTCATGAGGGCCGGAGCCGATCCCTCCTTCCAGCGCAGACGTTCCGGTATGCGTGGCGGCCGCCGGCCGGGAACGCCGACGGGGGTCCGCCTCCGCCGCGCAGGGCGCGCTCAGGACGTCGGGGGGGGGACGATCTTCGGGATGCGCGTTTCCGCTGTCACTGCGACTGCAGATTGTATGTATTGATGACGATCTTCCATTTGCCGTCCCGCCGCACGAAGGTCTCCGTCCAGAAGCCCTTCAGATTGACGGGGCCGCTCTTATCGGAATAGACGCCGGCAAATTTTCCGGTAGCCGCTGCCGCATTGGCATCGAGAATCTTTACGATATCAATCGTGAAGCTCGTGTTCTTGTAATTCCTAAAATCTTCCTCGAGATTTTGTTTGATGGCATCGAGTCCCGTAAGCACGCCGTCCGGCGTGATCCGGATCACATCTTTCCAAGGCGACGCCAAACTCATCTCAACCAAAAGTCGTGGAGCGTAGCGGCGCAATGGAGGCAGAAGCGGAGGTCCTGCGATTTGACGGGCTGACGCTTGACCTCGCCGGCCGCACGCTCGCGACCGCCGGCGGACAGGAGATCCCGCTTTCGCGCGGGGAGTTCACGCTGCTGACCACGCTGATCGCGAGCCGTGGCCGGGTACTTTCCCGCGATCAGCTCCTCGACGCGATTGCCGGGCGCCGCGCCGAGCCGTTCGACCGCACCATCGACGTAATGATCAGCCGGCTACGGCGGAAAATCGAGCCCGAGCCGAAGACGCCGCGGCTGATCCTGACTGCCGCCGGATTCGGATACAAGTTCGTGGCCAAGGTGCGCCCGGCGGCAACCGCCGCGCTGCTCGAGCCCGAATCGGGCCCGACACCGCCGGAGCCGACGCGGGCCCTTCCCGAACGGCGCTACGTCACGGCGCTCGTCGCCGAGTTGCTCCCTGCGGAGGGCACAGTCCTGCCGGGCGATCCGGAGGAGCTGTTCGTCCTCGTTGACGCCTATCGCCGTGCCGCCGCGGCCGTGATCGTCGGGCATGGCGGAGTGATTGCGGACAGCCGCGGGCGCGAGGTGCTTGCCTATTTCGGCTATCCTGTGGCCCAGGAATACGCGGCCGAGCGCGCCCTTCAGGCCGCCTTGATGCTGGCCGAGCATCGGGCCGAAGGCGAGGCGGTCCTTCCCGCCGGGCTCGCCGTGCGGGTCGGCATGACCAGCGGCCTCGTCGTCACCAATCCCGCCGGCGAGGTGCTGGGCGAGGCCCCAGGGGAGGCGACGCGGCTGCTCACCCTGGCCGAGCCTGGCGATGTCGTTATCGATGATGGCACACGGCGTCTCGCCGGCGGACTGTTCACTTACAGGGAGCCGAAGCCGTTCGCCGTGAAGGGCATCGCCGGCCCTGTGCGCGGCTGGCAGGTGCGCGGAGCGAGCGCGCTCGGCAGCCGCTCCGAGGCGCTCTATGCGGGCGCGCTGCTGCCGCTGGTCGGCCGCGACGAGGAGCTGGCGCTGCTACTGCGCGCGTGGCGAGAGGCGAAATCCGGCGAGGGCCATCTGGTGCTGCTCTCCGGCGAACCGGGGATCGGCAAGTCGCGCCTGCTCGCGGCGCTGGAGGCGGAGCTGGCCGCAGAGTCGCATGTGAGCCTGCGGTATTTCTGTTCCCCGCTGCATCAGGACAATGCGCTCTATCCGCTGATCGCGCGCTGGGAGCAGGAGGCGGGTTTCGTGCGGGGGGATTCGGCCGAGGCACGTCTGCGCAAGGTCGAACTCCTCCTCACCCCGGCCGGGTTGCCGCCCGAAGATGCGGCCTTGATCGCCGCGATGCTGTCGGTCCCGACCGGCGAACGCTATCCACATCTTGATCTCAGCCCACGGCGGCGCAAGGAGAGAACGTTTGCCGCGCTGCTCCTTCGGTTGGAGCGGATAGCCCGAAGCGAGCCAGCGCTGATGCTGTTCGAGGACGCACACTGGGCCGATCCCAGCTCGCTCGAATTTCTCGATCGGCTGGTGGACCGGATGGCCGAGCTGCCGATCCTGTTGGTCATCTCCTTCCGTCCCGAGTTCGCCGCGCCTTGGATCGACCGCGCGGGCGTCAGTCTGATCGGACTGAGCCGGCTCAACCGACGGCAATCCGCGACCCTGGCTGCGGAGCTGACCACGGGGTCCGTATGCGAACCTGCGCTGCTGGAACGCATCGTCACCCAGAGCGACGGCGTGCCATTGTTCATCGAAGAACTGACCAAGGCGGCGCTGGAAAGCGCCGAAATCGATGCGGCGGTACCGATCCCCTCACGATCCGCCCTGCCGCTGCCCGCGACCCTGCACGCCTCCTTGCTCGCGCGGCTCGATCGGCTCGGTGCTTCGGCGAAGGAAGTCGCGCAGATCGGCGCCGCGATCGGCCGCGAGTTCTCTTATGAGCTGTTCACCGTCGTCGCTGATCGGAGCGATCCGCCGCTTCAGGCCACGCTCGACCGGCTCGTCGGTGCCGGACTGATATTCCGCCGCGGGCTGCCGCCGGAGGCCACTTTCCACTTCAAGCACGCTCTTGTGCAGGACGCTGCCTACAGCACCCTGCTCAGGAGTCACCGCCGGCAACTCCACGCCCGAATCGTACAGGCGCTCGAGCAACGCTTCCCAGAAAAGGTCAAGCTAGAGCCTGGGCTGATCGCTCATCACTGCGAGCAGGCGGGTCTCATCGAGCCGGCGATTCGGTATTGGCTGAAGGCGGGCGATCTAGCACTTTCCCGATCGGCGATGGCCGAGGCGATCGGCCAGTTGAGCAAGGGTCTCGCGGCACTCTCTCTGTTGCCCGACGGGTCGCAGCGTCGGCAACTCGAGATCAATTTGCAGCTCACGCTCGGTGCGGCGCAGGACGCCGCCAAGGGCTGGGCATCGGCGGAGATGGGTCAAGCCTATGCGCGGGCCCGCGATCTGTGCGCGCAAGACCCCTCCATGCCGCAACTGTTCTCGGCACTGACGGGGCTGTGGCAGTTTCACATCAACCGTGCCGAGCACGAAGTGGCACTCAGGGTCGCCGAAGACGCGTTACGGCTTGCGGAGGGGCAGCGAGATGGCTGGAACCTGGCGCTCGCGCACCGCCTGCTGGGCGGCTGCCTGATCTTCCGCGCGCGATTCTGCGCCGCACTCGCGCATCTGGACACGGCCCTTTCACTGGTTGCGGCAGCGGGGCCTCGCCGGGAGGCATTCGGCTCAAGCTCCAATGCCCGGGTCCCAGCGTTCAACTTTTCCGCCTGGGCGCTTCTCTTCCAGGGTTTCCCCGACCGTGCGCGGCAGCGCAGCCGGGCCTCATTCGAAGCGGCCCAGGCGAATCCGCATCCGCTTCTCCTGGCGTATGCGCTCCATGTGAGCTGTGTCTTCCATCAGATTCTCGGCGACTGGCAGACGGTCCGCCAGCGGGCGACGATGCTGGTGTCGGTGGCCCGGGAGCAGGGCTTTCCGCACTTCCTGGGCACGGGCACGTTCTTTCTGAGCTGGGCCGACATGTTCGGTGGCTGTATTTCCCTTGAAACTGGGATTGCAGGCATGCGCGAGGGTCTCGCCGCCAAGCGGGCGACCGGGGCGGAGATCAAGGTGCCATATTATCTCGGGCTGATTGCCGATACGGAGCGTCGGGCAGGCAGGCCGGAGGTTGCGCTGGAGCTGCTTGCCGAGGCGGTGGCGCAAGCTGCGAAGACCGGCGAGCGTTGGATCGAAGCGGAGCTGCATCGCTACCGCGGAATGGCCCTGGCCCAACAAGCGGATTGTCTGCCTGATGCCGAGAAAGCGCTCGCTCGCGCTTGCAAGCTCGCGCAGGACCAAGCTGCGAGGCTTTGGGAACTACGCGCCGCGACCAGCCTCGCCCGGCTCCGGTGCGATCGGGGAGAGCCTATGGGGGCGCGTGATCTGCTCGCGCCCGTCTATGCCTGGTTCACCGAGGGGTTCGACACGCCCGATCTGAGGGAAGCACGGTCGCTGTTGGACGATCTCGCCGGATCGCGATTCGGCGCCGCGCCCCCGACTCTCGGCACTCGAGCACGCCGCCGCATGACCTCATGAGGCCAGGAGGCGGTCCTTACATCCGCGGCGAAGTCTATGCCGTGAGGCCGCCGTTCAGCCGAGACGCAAGCAAGCATGTGACTTCTCTGCCGAGCCGGCTCAAGCCGGGCGGCGGCGCACCCAGCCGAGTCCCGCGAGCGCGCTGCCGAGCAGCAGGAGCACGCCTGGCTCCGGCACCGAGGAGGCGACGTCGATCACCACGGCATGGCCCAGCCCCGGTGCGAAGCCCGAGAAATTGATGGCGACGCTGTCGGGCGTGGTCGCGAGGGTCCCCAGAAAGTCCGTGGCGCTGACCGGATCGATCGAAGCCCCCAGGATGTGCACGCCCGAGAAGACGAGATCCGGCCCGTTGAACGCGCCGGTGTTGAAGGCGAGCGGCACGTCGTTGATCACGGTGATGGTGTCGGCGCCGACCACGACGGTGATGCCGTCCGCCGTGTCGACGAAATAGGTACCGCTGCCCAGCGTCTGGGTTCCGAGATCCTCCTGCACCGAGCCCGTCGTCGGCAGGAGGTACTGGTAGCCGACCTGCTGGCCCGCCAGCGCCCCGGCGGCGGCGAGGTCGACCGTCATGGTGCTGCCCAGGGCCGGCGTCAGCGACTGGAAGTTTGCCTGCACGGCGGCGGCGGTCGAGGACAGGGTGCCGAGCAGATCGGTGGAACTGGCCGCATCGACGCTGGCCCCGGTCAGGTTGCCGGCGGCGAAGGAGAACTGCGGTCCGTTGAAGGCCGCCGCGGCGAACGCCAGCGGCGACGTGTTCTCGACGACGAGCTGGCTGCCGATGAAGAAGGAGCGCAGCCCGTTCGTGGTGTCATTGAACGTCGTCAGCGGCGTGACGGTCTGCGTGCCGAGTGCGTTCAGCACGCTTCCGGTGGTTGGAAAGAAGGATTGATAGCTCACCTTCGCCCCGATCAGCGACGCCGATGCGGGGGCCGCCCATCCGACCAGGGCGGCGGCGGCCAGCGCCGCGATGGCGTTGCGGCGCGCCGTTCCGCGGTCCGGGAGCGGCGTGGCCGATGTGACTCTGGTCATGAAACTGTCCCCTCGGTGCGGCGATGCAATGACATGCTGATCCGATACCGCAACGGGTGCGAGAGATAGCAAAACCCACCCGTGCTTCACAATGCGGCATGTACCCCGGTGGGTCGAATTGTCGTGTGCTGAAACAAATTCCCGCCGACGCGTCCCGCGCGGGAGATCGGCGCTGCCCCGACGCCCTTCGGGCGTCCGCAAAGAGGACGGCGAGCGTGGTTGGCAGGAACGCATGATAAAGGACGTTATCATGCTGATTAATCCGGAGGAGGGCTCCAAGATCAGGGTTTGCCGAAGCTCGGCGGAGCTTCAAAAGTATGATGTAGTATGCAACCGGTTGGCGGAGATTCCCCCAGGAGGATTGCTATGGCCGAGATTGAACGGCTGACCATCACGCTGCCGTCCGAAATGGCCGCCGTCGTCAAGAGCGCGGTCGAAGGCGGCGACTACGCATCGACCAGCGAGGTGGTGCGCGAAGCGTTGCGCGACTGGAAGACGAAGCGCGCGCTGCAGCTGCAGGAGCTCGCCGCGCTCAAGGCGGATATCGACAAAGGCCTGACCGATGTGGCCGAAGGCCGCGTGAAGGACTTCGACGCCGGCCGCATCATCGACCGAGGGAGAAAACTATTGGCCGCCCGCTCGTCCTCCGCCTGACCGATGCGGCCGAGGCCGACCTCGCCGAAATCTGGGCCTACATCGCCGTCGAAGCGTCCGAGGAGACGGCGACGCAATTCATCACGGCGGTTGAGGCGACCTTCGAACCACTGCGAGACTTCCCCCTCATCGGCACCGCGCGCGAGCAGTTGGCGGCGGGTCTGCGCGTGACGTTCCACGGCAGCTATGCGATCTACGACCGCGCGCTCGACGACGCGGTGATCATTGTCCGGGTGCTGCACGGCGCGCGGGACGCGGCGGCTGTGGCCGAGCATGGCGGGTTCCCATGACCGAAAAACTGCCAGTTCCGCGACGCTCGCGAGCGATGCGCCGCGCCGTCGATCCGCCCCGGATCGTGCCTTCGCTGATCGCGGATGCCGGCGATCCGGCCGCCTGGCGCTACATCGAGTTCTTCGCCGCCAACATCCGCAACCCGCACACCCGCCGGGCCTATGCGCGCGCGTGCAGCCGGTTCTTCGGCTGGTGCGAGACCCGCGGCCTGACGCTCGCGGCGATCCGGCCGTTCGACGTCGCCGTCTGGATCGAGCAGCTGCAGCAGGCGCATTCCGCCCCCGGGGTGAAGCAGCAGCTCGCGGCCGTGCGCATGCTGTTCGACTGGCTGGTGGTGGGCCAGATCGTGCCGATGAACCCGGCCGCCGCCGTGCGCGGGCCGAAGCACGTGGTGAAGACCGGCAAGACCCCGGTGCTCGACGGTGCCGAGTGGCGCAGGCTGATCGACGGCATCCCGGCCGCGACCGTGCGCGACCTGCGCGACCGGGCGCTGATCGCCACCCTCACCTACGCCTTCGCCCGCATCGGCGCCGCCCTGCGGATGCGGGTCGAGGATTTTCAGCCGCAGGGCGCCGGCTGGGCGATCCGGCTGCACGAAAAGGGCGGCAAGCAGCACCGCATGCCCTGCCACCACGCGCTGGCCGAGGCGCTGCACGCCTATCTCGCCGCCGCCGGCATCGCCGGGGACCGCAAGGGGTTTCTGTTCCGCACGTCGCGCGGGCACGCGGGGATGGCGCTATCGGACCGGCCCATGATGCAGCCGGATGCCTGGCGGATGATCCGCCGCCGCGCCGCCGCGGCCGGCATCCTGGCGCCGATCGGCAACCACTCGTTCCGGGCGACCGGCATCACCGCCTATCTCGCCAATGGCGGCGCGCTGGAGCATGCGCAGGAAATGGCCGCCCATGAGAGCCCGCGCACGACCAAGCTCTACGACCGCACGAAGGAACGGCTCACCCAGGACGAGGTGGAACGAATAAGGCTGTAAGCATGGTGTCCCCACCTTCGCGCTGCCGGGTGGCCATGCGCTCGGTCGGCATGGGCCATGGGACGTGATCCGCCGATTCCTCGGCCGCGTGCACGATTGGACAAGGCCGCCCCGGCCGCTCTGGCCTCCGCCCGCCGCCACGGGCCGGCGCCACATCCTGCTGCATGCCGGCCTGCACAAAACCGGCACGACAGCGCTGCAGGTCTTCCTGGCCGAAGCGGCCAATCACCTGCTGGAGCGCGCCATTCTCTATCCCGCAACCGGCCGCCCGGACGTCGCGCCGCACGGGCAGCACAACATCGCCTGGCAACTGGCAGGGGACCGCCGCTTCCAATCACGCTTCGGCACGGTGGACGAGCTGGCGACGGAAATCGCCTGCTTCTCCGGAAATGCCGTGCTCTCCAGCGAAGACTTCGAGAGCGTCCTCGGCACGCCGGAGCGGCTTGCGCCGCTGCTCCGGCACCCGGCGCTCCGCGATCACACCTTCACCGTCATGCTGTACGTGCGCGATCAGGTGTCATATCTCGAGGCGCTGTTCATCGAGCTGCTGCAGCACGGGATGGTCGCGCCGGCGCGCGTCGTGTGTGATCAGGTGCTGGCGGAGGGGGTGCTTCGGCACCGGGCCTGGGCGTTCCACTTCGACTACATCGCGCTGCTGCGCCGGCTCTGGCGCGTGGCAGGCGCATCGGTGCTGGTGCGTGCCTACGAGCCCGGCGAGAAGCGATCGACGGTTGCCGATTTCCTCAGCGTTGCCGGACTGCGGCCGGACGCATCGCGCGGAGAGGCGGCGCAGCGCATCCATGCGCGCCCGGGCCTGGCAGAAAGCCTGGCCGCGTACTGCAGTTACGACAGCGCGCCCGTGTTCAATGGGCCGCGCCTCTGTCAGTTCCTGAATGAGCGGCGGGCGTATATGTCGCCGCGGCGGCGCGCCCTGTTCGCCGCGCGCTTCGACCCCGGCAACAGGCGATTGGCCCGGATCGCCGGCTTTCCCGCCGCGGCGCTGGGCTTCAGCCAGACCATGCCGCCGGATGGCCTGGTCCTGGAGCATCTGTTTGCACATCCGTCGCTCCGCCATCCCGCGTGACCATGAAGCGCTGCGGATCCGGCTATAATCGCTCGTTCGCATCGCGGGCTCGCCCCCCTCGGGAAATTGCCATGTTCCGTGCGCGCGTGACGATTGCCGCCCTGGCGGCGCTGCTGATCGGGGTCGTCGCCAGCGCCGGGGCCGCGCAGGCGGCGCCGGAGGACGTCGATGCCCTGCTGCGCGGCCTGATCGGCAAGGACGAGCGGACGATCACCCAGAAATTCGGGCTGCCGGACGCGGTCGAGCGCAACGGCGTGCAGACCTTCCT
>CAVPIQ010000015.1:0-23691 GCA_963705035.1 uncultured Alphaproteobacteria bacterium
TGGTCGAGTGAATCGATCCTGAAACGGCTTAGCCTGCCGGTTTTTAGCAGCCTGTTAAGCGAGGCCCAATCATCGGTTTTCGCTCGCACCGAGGTTTGCCGAGAGCGCTGAGGGACACCGCCGTCATTTGCGACGCGGTCTCTGGGGATCAGGGGAACCGTTTGCGGTTCCGGTTTCAACTTGGTAGGAAACGACACAGAAGCGATAGAGCCGAATGTACGCCGAGACGATTGCGCGCCTGCTCGAGATGTCTCCGGCGGGACTGACCCACGAGCAGGTGCTTTGGCACCTGCGCCGATCCGGCCTGCGGCTCGGCGCGGATGAAATCGCCCAGTCACTCGCCTCGCTGGCCGATACCGGGGTGGCCCGACTGGCGCCGGGCGGTCGGTGGCGGCTCGCTCCGTTCGAGCGGCGCAGCGCCCCGCCGTCGGCCACGCCCGGCGATAGCCAGCCCTTGCCGGCGGGCGGGACGCTACGGGCGGTGCCCGCCGTGCCAGCGCGACGGGTGGACGCGGCGGCCGACGACCTGTCCGAACAAGAGCCAGCCGGGCCCGAGGCGACGCGCGCGGATCGCGACTGGCGGCGCCTGCTCGGCTATTACGCCGCGACCCAGCGCCTCGATCCGCGCGGCTCGGTGGACGAGCGCATCGACCGGCACGGCCGTTCCTGGCAGCTTGTCCAGGCGCCGGGGGCGTGGTGGGAGGCGGACGAGCTGCGGCTGGCTGACCAGGGCCTGCCGGCGGCGTTTCGCCAAATGCTGGCCCACTTGCAGGACGCGCCGTGCAGCCTCGGCTATCCCATCACGCTGTTCGACGACGGCGGCGTCATGGGCATCATGCCGGCGCTGCTGCTGCCCGCCACCTGCCGGCTGGAGGGGCGGCACCTGATCGTGCGGTTCACCGCGCGCACGCCGACGCTCAATCCGCAATGGCTCGATGGGGCCACGCGCCGGCTGCGCGGCTGGCGCAAGGACAGCCTCGTGGAGGTGCTGTTCCCCGAAGGCGAGGCCGACGGGCTGGTCGATGTCGTGCAACGGCTCGCCAACGCGGTCGCGACGCTCGGCGGGCGGGTGATCCGGCCGGGCGAACTGGATCGCTCGCTCGTCGTCGACGGGCGAGGGGCTGCATAACGCCGCCGCGCTGTTCCTGCCCGGTGAGACGCGGTTCACCCAGGGCGCGGAGCGGGATCTCGAAGCGATCCGGCAATGGAGCGACGAGGCGCTGCGCACGACGGCGCTCTGGCCGCTGCTGCGTGTCCCCAACGCTGACCCCGCGCCAGCGCCGCCGGCCGCGTTCGTGTCGGCCGCGCCGCGTGCTTTGACCGATCGCCAGTACGACGCTGCCACCGGCGCGTTGCACGGACCGCTCGCGTTGATCCAGGGCCCGCCGGGAACCGGCAAGAGCGAGGTGATTCTTGCCCTTCTGTCCTCGATCGTGCTGCACGGCGGCAGTGCGCTGTTTGTGTCGAGAAATCATCGGGCGCTCGACGAGGTCGAGGAACGGCTGACCCGGCTGATCGGCGATGCGCCGCTGCTGACCCGCGCGCGCGACGGCGATGGCAGCCGCGATACGAGTTTCCTCGACGCGCTCGCAACCCTCGCGGGCGGTGCGGCGCGCAGCGGAGGCGAGGCGGGAGACGTCGCCGGCCCCGTCGTCGCGCGCGCCCGCCAGATGCGCGACGCGCGGGTTCACGCCCGCCGGTTCGAGGCGCTGCATGTCGCGCTGTCGGATGCCGTGGAGCGGCGGGAGGCTTGGGACGCGGCCCTTCCCCCCGGGGTTGTACCGGCGCGGCGCGGCGGCTGGTGGGCCCGCCTGCGCGCGTGGCTGCGGCGCCGCCGGGCGCGCCGGACAGATGCGGTGGAAAGCCGCGCCGACCTGGACGCGCGCATCGCCTTGCTGCAACGACAACTTGCTGAAATGACGCGCGCCGGCGCGGCGCCGGCGGAACCCGATGCGGCGGCGCTCGCCGCGGCCGCGGAGGACGCGCTCGCGCACCTCGCCGCGCACATCGTTACGCCGAGTGCGGCCGAGCGCGGCGAACTGGACGATACCCTCAAGCGCCTGAAATTCGCGAACCACGCCAAGCCCTCGCGCATGACGCTGGACGAGGCGCGGCTCGTGCTCCGCCACCGGCCGCTGTGGGCGGTCAGCGCGCTGTCCGCTTCGGCGCGGATTCCCCTGCTGCCGGCGCTGTTCGACGCCGTGATCTTCGACGAAGCGAGCCAGTGCGACATCGCGTCCGGCCTGCCGCTGCTCGCCCGCGCACGCATCGCCGTCGTCGTGGGCGATCCGATGCAATTGCGCTTCGTGCCGCAGCTCTCCCTGCAGCAGGAGCGCGCACTGATGGACGCGGCCGGGCTCGGCCCTGCCGGTCGTCACGCCATCGCGCAGAGCACCAATTCGCTGTTCGACTTCGCGCAAGGACGGGATGTCGCGCACCGGCATCTCCTGGCCGACCAGTTCCGCTCCGACCCGGCGATCGTCGCCTATCTCAACGCGGCGTTCTACGAAGGCCGGCTGATCGCCGCCCAGGACAGCCGCCGCGCGCGCTGGCCGGACGGCTTTCGCCCCGGTCTCGACTGGCATGACGTGCGCGGCCGGGCCGGGCGCGAGGACGGCGGCAACGTCAACCGCGATGAGGCGGACGCGATCGTGCGGCTTCTCAGCGGCATGATCCGCGAGCGCGGCTTCACCGGCAGCATCGCGGTGCTCTCGGCCTTCAACGCCCAGGTCGGACTGCTGCAGCGCCGCATCCGAGCGGCCCTGACGGAGGCCGAGCTGCGCGACGTGCGCGTCAGCACGATCGACCGTGCGCAGGGCAGCGAGGCGGATGTCGTGCTGTTTTCCACCGTCGTCGCGCCCGGCGTGTATCCCGGCGCGCTGACCTTCTACGAGCGGGAACGGCGACGCGTGAACGTGGCGATCAGCCGCGCGCGTGCGCTCTGCCTTGTCGTGGGCGACCGGGCGTTCGCGCGTGCGAGCCGCATCGGCGCGCTTGCGTTCCTCGCGGGCGCCCCCGATCGCCGAGCTCGGCCGCGCGACGAATTCGACAGCGAATGGGAACGGCGTCTCTGCGCCGCGCTGAAGGGCCGCGGCCTCGATCCGATCCCGCAACACCCGGTCGGCAGCCGATCGCTCGACCTGGCGATCGACCCGGAGGGGCGGCGACTGGACGTCGAAGTGGATGGCCGCCGCTGGCACACCGACGCGGACGGCAACCGCAAGCTCGCCGACCGTCTGCGCGATCAGGAGCTGATCGCGCGCGGCTGGAAGATCCGCCGCTTCTGGGTGCACGAACTCGCCGCCGATATGGAGAAGTGCGTTGACATCGTCGAACGAGACCTCGGGCGCATCTGAGCCTGCAAGGGCGACGTTCTGGTCCGCCCGACGGATCGCCGTCGGTCTGGCCGTAGCCCTGGTGGCGCTCTGTGCGGTCGATCTGCTGACGGTGCTGAACCAGCAGTCCATGCTCGAGAGCTCGCGCGGGGAGATTGCCCGCGAGCGTGCGGCCGTCGCCGCCGATCGCGCCGCGCTGGACGAGCAGCGCCAGCAGCAGGAGGACGCCAAAGCGACGTTTCGGCAGCTCGGGCAGGCGCGGCAAAAGCTGCAGGCGGAACTCGATGACCTCCGCACGCAAGTCGCCGATCTGGCGCAGCGTCGGCAGGAGCGCGACGAGGCCGTCGCAGACCGCGACAAAGCGAAGGCCGATCAGGCGCACGCCGAGGCGGCGCGTGCGGCGGCGGAGGCCACGCAGCGTCAGGCGGAGGAGGCGAGCGCGCAGCTTCAGGCCGCCGTCGCGGCCGCGCGGGGCGATCTCGACAAGCTGCGGCAGCAGGCCCAGGTGGCAACCGACGACCTGCACACGCGGCAGGCCGACCGCGACAAGGCCGACGCCGCGGCGCGGGCCGCCGCGTCGGCGCAGCAGCAGGCGGAAGCCCAGGCGGAAGCCGCGGCGCAGGCACGGGACAAGGCGGCGCAGGCGGCCGCGGCGGCGGACCATGACCGGGAGGTCGCGCTCGCAGACCTCGCCAAGGTCCGCGCGGATGTCGCGGGCGCAACGGAACAGCGGGCGGAACTCGCAAAGCAGCTGCAGTCGCTGCAAGCGCAGGTGAGCCAGACCGAGACCAGCGCGAAAGCGAGCGAGGCCCAGGCGCACGATGCGATCAGCAAGCTGCAGGACCAGCAGGCGGCGCTCGGCACCGACATCGCGGCGGCGACGACAAAGCTCGCGGAACTGGGCAAGCAGTTGGCGGCGCAACAAGCGGCGCTACAGCAGGCGCAGGCGGCGCGGGCGCAGGCCGAGCAGGCGGTCGGCGACGCCCAGGGCAAGCTCGCGATTGCCAATGCCGGCCGCGCCGCGCTCCAGGATGTCACCGCCGAACGTCAAGCGGCCGAAAAAGCCCTCGCCGACGTGCAGACGCGTCTCGCGCAGGCGAAGGCCGATCTGACCGCGCAACAGGGCAGGATCACTGATGCCCAGGCGCAGCTTGCAAGCCTGCAACAGGCCGAAGCGGCGGCGCGGGCCGCACAGCAAGAACAGGACCGACTGCGCGCGGAGCTGACCGACCGGATCACCGCGTTGCAAAAGCAGAGTGATGTGCTGACGCAGGAGCGCACGGCGGTGGTCGCCGACGTCGCAGCGCAGCAGGCCGAGTTGAAGAAGGCGCAGACGGCGCAGGCGCAGGCCGATCAGGCGCTTGTCGACGTCCAGGGCAAGCTCGCGGTTGCCAATGCCGGCCGCATCACGCTGCAGGATACCACCGCCGAACGCGAAGCGACGGAAAAAGCCCTCGCCGACGTGCAGACCCGCTTTGCGCAGGCGAAGGCCGATCTGGCCGCGCAACAGGGCAAGATCACCGATGCCCAGGAGCAGGTTGCGAACTTGCAGCAGGCAGAGGCGACAGCGCGGGCGGCGCGACAGGAAGAGGACCGGCTGCGCGCGGACCTGACCGACCGGATCACCGCGTTGCAGAAGCAGAGCGAGGTGCTGACGCAGGAGCGGACGACGCTGCTCGCAGCCGACGCGGGCCTCGCGCAATGCCGCGCGCTAGTGCAGCCGGCCGCGCTGCCCGTTGCGCCCGTGGCAGATACAACCGCAACGCCCGCATCGCCCACGAAGAGCGATGTCGCGACGCCCGCTTTGCCCGCGGCAAGTGAAACGGCGGCGCCTGCTCTGTCCGGGCCGCCGTCGGCCGACGCGGCAACCGCGGCAACGCCGCAGAGGAGCCCTTAGCCGATGTCGCCGCTCTCCGCTGCACTTGCCGGCCAGCCGGTGCTTATCGTGCTCGCTCTCGTGTTGACCGCCCTGCTGATTCTCGTGATGGGCGCCGTGACCTGGAGCTTCGATCTCCGCCGCAGCCGGCTGCCGCAGGCGACGGCATGGGAGGACCTCAATCAGCGCCTCGTCACGCTTGCCGGCCAATACGCCGAGAAGCAGGCGGAGATGCAGGAAATCACCCGTCGGATTCAGGAGCGCGACCACATCGCCGCCGAGGTCGCGGTGCTTAAGAACCAGCTCGACGAGCTACGGCTGGAGTTGAGTGGGCTCGACGAAGGCCGTCGGCAGGTCGAGGAGGTTAAGCACAAGGCGGCGGAGGCCGCGACCGAATATGCGGAGGCGAGCGGGAAGCTGGAGGAAGCGCGCCGCGCGCTTGCCGAGGCTGAGGAGCGCCGCGCGACGCTTGCGGGCGAACATGAGCGCATGACGCGCGAGGCTTCTGCGGCGCAGGAGGCAAGCGCGCGGATGCGCGCCGAGCTGGAGCCGCTGCGGGCGGAGCGCGCGTCGCTGGAGCGTGAACTCGCGCCGCTGCGTGACGAACGCGCCAAGGTCCTCGCAACGCTGAACGAAGCGCAGGAGCTCGCGGGGAAAATCGACGCGATGCGGCAGGAGAGCGCGCGGTTGCAGCGCGCGCGGGAACAGGCCGAGTCCGCTGCCGCGGAGGCCGAGCGACGCCGTCTCGACATGCAGCGCGCACTGGAGGCGCTCCAGCCCGATGTGGCCGAGGCAAAGCGGCTCTCCGCAGGCCTTCCGGAATTGGAGGCGCGCAAGGCGACGCTCGAAGAGAAGCTCAAGGAGCTTCGTGGTACCATCAGCGAGATTGGCGGCGCCAAGGGCGAGGGAACAGGCAAGTCGCCCGGCGACCCACTGGCCGATCTGCGCCTGAAGCCATCCTGCCTGCGGGACCTGCCCGGAACCGACCGTGCACCGGAGATCGAGGCGGAGGCGGTCGATGCCGTCTGCCGCCGGCTCCAGCATCTCGGCCTGCGCTACAGCCGCCGCGTCGTGCGGGCGTTCCACACCGCGCTCAAGATCAACGAGACGGCGCAGATGACCGTGCTCGCGGGCGTCTCCGGCACCGGCAAGAGCCTGCTGCCGCGGCGCTACGCCGAGGCGATCGGGATCGCGTTCCTGCAGATCGCCGTCGAACCGCGCTGGGACAGCCCTCAGGACGTGCTCGGCTTTTACAACTACGTCGAGCAACGCTATCGCGCGACCGACCTCGCCCGCGCGCTCGTGCACATGGACCCCTTCAAGACGTCTGGCTTGTACGAGGCGCCGCTCGGCGAGCGGATGCTGCTCGTTCTGCTCGACGAGATGAATCTCGCGCGCGTCGAATACTATTTCTCAGAGTTCCTCAGCCGGCTGGAAGTGCGGCCGCCCTACGCCGCGGCCGCAGACCCCGCGAAGCGGCGCGATGCGTGGATGCCGATCGACATCCGCGGGCGGGAGCAAGGGCCGGTGAATCTGTTCCCGTCGTACAACGTGCTGTTCGCCGGCACGATGAACGACGACGAGAGCACGCAGGCGCTGTCGGACAAGGTGCTGGACCGCGGCAACGTGATGCAGTTCGCCGCGCCGCAAAACTTCGACGTCACCGCCCCGGCGGCGACGCAGTCATCGCCCACCGGATATCGCCGCTTCAGTGAGTGGCGCAGCTGGATCAAGGCCATCAAGGACCTGGACAACGCGGATCGGGCAAAGGCGGACGACATCGTGCGCCAGCTCGCGCGCATCATGGAAGCCTTCGGCCGCCCGTTTGGTCACCGGCTGAACGAAGCGATCCTGAGTTACGTCGCGAACTATCCGCGTAGGGCCGCTGACCCGCTCGACGAGCCGCTGGCCGACCAGATTGAGTTCCGCATCCTGCCCAAGCTGCGCGGCGTGCCGATCGAGGAGTCCCGCGCCGAGTTCGATGCTCTCGAGAGGCTGATCCGCGTGGACCTGCGCGATGACGCCTTCGCGGACCAGCTCAAGACGCTCGTCGAGCAGCAGGCGAGCCGTTCCGGCCAGTTCAACTGGCGCGGTCTGGATCGCGGCTAGCGGGCGCACCGCGGGCGATGCTGCAGCTTTGGAACCGACCCTGGGCGCGGCTCGACGGCAGCAGGCGCACGCTGACGGACCGTGGGGCGCCGTTGCCGCTCGGACGCGGCGCGCACTGGCTCTATTCGGCGCAGGCGGGTCCCGTGCGCATTGGCGAGCGCGCGGAACCGGGGAAAGCTCGAGCCCTGGCTCGGACCGGGCGTCGTCGTGCTGCCGTTGCCGCTCCGTCCCACTCGCGCACTGCGGGTGCTGGCGGGCGGGGCCACTCTGCTGCTCGACGCCTCGGCGCTGCTGGCGCGGCCGGAGGAGGACCGCGCGCCGGAGGATGCTGAACAGCGGCAGGCGACGGCGCTGCTCGATCGCGTCAAGTCGGTGTGGGCGCGGCTGCGCGACGTCGAGGGGACGCTCGAAGACCCCGCGCAGATGTGGCGCCGGCTGCGGGCGCTGTGGCTCGATGACGCGGCGCGCGCGGACCCGGAGATGGACATCATCGTCCGCCACGCCCGCCTGCTGCCGCCGACGCTCGACCTGATCGAACGCGTGCCGCGCCGCATCCTGCGCCGCGTGCACCGGCCGGTGCCGCTCGCCCGCGTGCAGGAGGTGGACCGCAGGGCGATGACCTGGCTGATCCGCCAGCCCGGCGAGACGATCGCCGAGCGCGCCGGCGACCGCCAGCGCATCCAGGCCGTCGCACGCGAGGAAAGCTTCAACACGCTGGAGAACCGGGTCGTGCTGAGCTACGCGCGGATGGCCGAGGCGGTGGCGCGGGAATATCGCGAGCGGCACGGCACGGCCGTGCGCGCGCCGCGTGTGGAGCATGTGCGCCGCTTCGGCGGGCGCTGCCGGATGCTCGAGCGGGACCTACGCGCGCGCGGCGTGGGCGAGGCGGGCGCCGACGTCACGCCCAACTTCGTGCTGCAGAACGACGCCCGCTATCGCGCGGTCTGGAACGCCTGGCATGAGTTGCTGCGGCGCCGGCGCACCCTCGACGAACTGTGGCGCTGGCAGGCGCGGTCGTGGGAGGAGTTCTGCGCCCTCGTCGTCGTGATCGCGCTGCAATCCCGCCCCGGCGCCCGGCCTGTCGCCGTCTCGCCGATCGTCTTTCGCGAGGAGCAGCAGGAAGGGTGCTGGATCGAGCACATCAACCCGCTCGCCGTCTTCTTTCTGCCCGATGCCGGCGTCACGGTGGAGGTTTCCTTCCGCGCCGATCGCGGCCCCGTCCTTATGCCGTTCGGGGCGCCGATCTGGTTGCGGCTGGGTCGGATTGACAGCGACGCGTTCCTGGCGCGCTGGGCGATATGGCCGCTCTGGCACGCCGATGGTGGCCTGGTGCAGGGCGAGGGCGAGGAGATCGCCGCCCTGCTGCCGCACGGAAGCCGCGAACTCGTGGCCGGCGGCATCACGCTGCGGCCGGCGGCAGGTAACACGGTGGCGGAGGAATGGCGGGGGTCGCACTCCGCCTGCTTCACCCTCGGTGCGGCCGGGGCGGCTTTGCAGGAGGGGATCGCCCGCCTCGGCCGTTACCTGGACGACGTGCTGCGGCGGACGGTCTGATGCGACGCGCCGTCGGGCTCGATCTCAATGGCTGGCACGATTTCGCGGCGCGCGACCGGGATGCGGACGTCGATCTGCCCGGCGCGGCGGAGGTCGCCGTCGATGGCGGCTACGGGGGCGTCGTGGTCGCGCACGGCAGCGTGACGGTCGGTGGGCCGCAGGCGATCCTCTCGCCGATCGGGCGGGGCAACGGCTGGAGCGAGATTGGGGCGCGCGAGAAGCGGCGCGACCTGCGCGCCCTCTGGCCGGCGCTGCTCGCCGGCAGGGCCGACCAGGCGGCGCTCGGTGCCCTGCGGGTTGCCGCTGATGCGCTCGCCGTCCGCGCGGACGCCATCGCGTTCTGCATGCCGGACCGGCCGGAGATGGCGGAGGCAGGTCAGGAGCTTCTGCTGCGTGCGCTGGCCGGCCCGCGCCGGCCGTCCGCCACGCTCATCTGGCGCTCCGTCGCGCTCGCGCTGGCCGCGCTGGACGGCGGGCTGCTGCCGCAGGTGAGGGAGGGCTTGCGCCTGCTTTGCGTGATCCACACAGCCGACGGGTTGGAGGTGCAGCGCCTCGTGGTGCGGGCGCTTTCCGACCATCCCGGCTGGTTCGCGCCCGAGCGCGACGGGCCGGGCGCCGTGGTGCGTCAGGAGGTCGGGCTTGGCCGGCTGCTGGCCGCGGCAGAGGGGGCCGTCGCGGCGGCCAATCCGCGGCTCACCGGCCGCCCGACGGAGGCGCCCCGCCTGCCGCTTGCCCTGCTGCTCGACGTGCATGAACCCAGCGAGCCGGAGGTGATCCGGCGCGACAACGGCACCTGGACGCTGGCGCACCCCCCTGCCGCGTTCCGCCTGCCCTGGGCCGCGCTGGCTGCTGCGCCGGACGTAGAGGCGGCGGATGCGGTTCTACTGCATTCCCCGTTGGCGCCGCGCCACCTTGAGGGTCTCGCGGCCTCGCTCGGTGTGGTGGGCGGGACGCTTCACCGGATGGCCCCGGACGCCCCGGCGCTGGGTGCCTTGCATGCGCAGCGGCGGATCGCGCGCGGCATTCCGCATTATCTCGACCGGCTCGATCAGGTCGCGCTCGCGGTGCTGCGGCAGTCGGGCCCGGTCTTCGAGGACCTGATCCCTGCCGACGCCACGGTGCCAGGCAATCGCGAATACGTTTCCGCCCCGATCAGGAGCATGGTCTGGACGGCAGGCATGGCGACCGCGCGCTTCTTCGTCCGTAAAGGGCAGCGGGAGATCCGCAAGTGGACCACGCCGGACCTGCCTGCGCCGGAGAGTAACCAGCGGCTTGAGATCCGCCTGCGGCAGAAGCCCGCGCAAGGCTGGGCCAACCTGCTGATCACGTCGCCCGATTGGGAGGCGCTTCGCGGCGCACCGATCCGCCTGGAATGGTCGGCGCTGCAGGCGGACCCGCGCACCGCGGAGGAGGTTCTGGCCGACCTGCAAGGCCCGCTGCCGGTCGTGCCCGATCCGGTGCATTACGCGCCAGACATCGGTTTGTGGGACGGGACCCGGCGTCCACCGGGGCTGCGCGCGCTGCTCGAGGGCGCGCGGCGGGGGCTGCCGCGGAGCCTCCATGACCTGGCCAATGCGCTCGGCAGCCCATATTCACTGCCAAATGCTGATGGAAGCGGCGCAGTCCGGGTGTATGCCATTGGCACCGATGGCGCCCTCCCGCTCGAACTGAATGCACCGACCCGCCGGTTATTTGAGGAAACCATGGCCGGAATTTCCGACGACCTGCTGCGCCGTCTCGCGCGCGGCGAGGGGCCGCCGGACAACGACGCGCTGCGCTGTCTGACGTGGTGTTTCGCCTGCTGCCCGGCCCCGATCGCACGCGAGCTCGCCAGTGCCGTTCGCGCCCACGACGACGGCAGGAGCCATCCTTGGCTGCTGCAGCCCCAGGGCGTTGTCGTGGTCTTCCAGGGGCTCGGTCGCGTGGCCACGGACCCCGCGCTCCTCCAGGAGATGATCCCCCGGCTCGCCGCCGGTCGGCGGATTGCCTATCGCTGGGGTGCGCTCGCCGCCATGTTGTCACGCGCGGAAGAAACGCCCGCAGTACCTGACGAAGCTCGACGTCCTCGCACTTGCTGCGCCGATTGCGGATATGCTGGACGATATCCAACGGACCCGTCGCTTCGGCGTCCAACTAAAATATGCGTTGCTTGCCGTCGGCGGGCTTCTGCGCGTGCGAGCGCAAGATCCGTGGGCGCTGGTTGCCGACCGCTCCCCGCCAGCCGACCGACTGGCCCAGCGGCTCGACGCCATCGCCCAGTGGCTTTCTGCTTACCCGAGCCGGGCAGCAGATGCCAAAGGGAAACAAAACATTGCGGAGGCCGCCGTTGAACTCCTGCGCGGCCAGACTGGTCGGCCAGACATCCTCACAGTGATCGATGCGTTGGCCGATAACTGATGTCGCGTCGACGGTCGTAATAGGCGCGAAGGCTGCGCGATCATGAATTCACTAGGATGCTGAGGGTTCTTCGAGTTTGCTCGATTAATATTCAACTCAGACCAAGGAATATCCAAACACCTTGCGAGGTTGCAGGGGGTCAGGGAACCGCGTTCGGTATAGGCGGCTGCGTTCCCACCGATTGGGACCTTTGCCGCACTCCGGTCAGCTGGCGATCGAGCTTTCCCAGTGCCTACTTTCATCGCATTCAGCACGCCAAGCGATGTCAAAGGGTTAGAGGCACCGGCGACGCCAGTTCGGGCGGCATGGGTAGATAGGTGGGTAGTGAGACGGTCCCGGATAGCCTGGAACGGCTGGGGACGGAGGCCGGGGCTGGCAGCGAGGTCGTTGCCGTCTCATATCGACGGCATGATGTTAATCATGATGAAAGTTGCGCCCCCGATCTGTGCCTTGGCAGCGGCGGCCTATGTGAGCGTTGCCAGCTACAGCCTGTGGAGCGAAGGCGGCTGACCTGCCCCCGGGATTTTGGACCAGCGATAACGTGAGAAACTGGCTCCCTGGTTGGAGGGAGCGATGCGGAAGTCGAGGTTCACGGACGAACAGATGGTGTCGATCATCCGGGAGGCGGATCGGGAGCCGGTTGCCGATGTGGCGAAGCGGCACGGGATCAGCGAGCAGACGATCTACACGTGGCGCAAGCGGTTTGGTGAGCTGCGATCGGAGGATGTACGGCGGTTGCGGCAGTTGGAGACGGAGAACGCCCGGCTGAAGAAGCTGGTGGCGGAACGCGACCTGGAGATCGAAGTGATGAAAGAGGTTGCGGCAAAAAACTGGTGAGCGTGCCGGTCCGTCGTCAGCAAGTGGCGTATGGCCGGGAGCGTGGTCTCTCGGCGCGGCGGGCCTGCACGCTGTTCTCGGTGGCGCGGTCGGCGCTGGGCTATCGCGGGCGCAAACTGGCCAAGGATGCCGCGGCGATGGCGCGGATGCGGGCGCTGTCGGCGACGTATCCGCGCTACGGCTACCGGCGCATCCGGATTTTTCTCGACCGCGACGGTCACGCGATGAGCGCTGGTCGGGCGTATCGGCTGTGGCGACTGGCGCGGTTGCAGGTGCCGCGCAAGCGCGGCCGCAAACGGGTGGCCTCGTCGCGACCACGGCCGCAAGCGCCGGCGGCGGCGAACCAGGTGTGGAGCTACGACTTCGTGTTCGACCGGTGCGCCAACGGCCAGCAGTTGAAGTGCCTGACGGTGACCGATGAATTCACCAAGGAGGGACTGGCGATCGAGGTCGACGCACGGCTGCGCTCGGCGCGGGTGATCGAGGTGCTGTCGCGCCTGGTCAGCGAACGTGGCGCGCCGGCGTTTCTGCGTTCCGACAACGGTCCGGAGTTCGTCTCGCGGGCACTGCTGGGCTGGATCACCCGGGCCGGGATCGGCACCGCGTTGATCGATCCGGGCAAGCCCTGGCAGAACGGGGTGTGCGAGAGCTTCAACGGCAAGTTCCGCGACGAGTGCCTCAGCCTCGAATGGTTCCGCTCGCGGGCCGAAGCGAAGGTGGTGATCGAGACGTGGCGACGGCACTACAACGCGGTGCGGCCGCATTCGAGCCTGGGCTATCTGACGCCGGCGGCGTTCGCCGCTGGACTGACGCCACCAGCGCCCCATGATGCAACGGGCCGGGTCGCTGCGGTATCTGGAGCCTGCGCACCCCGGCCCGTTGCATCATCGCCCCGTCAGGGGCAAACGGAGCAAGCGGGAGCCAGCACCTCAAGTTAGCAGCGGTCCGAAGAAGCAGGGCAGGTCACGGCGACGTGCACCCTCTGCCCCTCGGAGCGGAGGTGTTCGCAGGCGGCGCCGTGTCCGGGACTACCGGATCGTTCGGTGGCGCACCGCCCGCGGCGATGCTGCCGTCGCCGATGGCGGACGAGCGTATAAAGCAGCCGAATTGGTCACAGTTGGATTTCATGCAGCCTCCGCGCACATAGCGCACCGCCAACTTCTAATCGCTATGCGCTCGCGCTCGCCCAACGGGCGCCCCTGGCGGCTTGGCGCGCGGGAACGCAATCCGTGACGCCTGCCGATCCAGCTTGGCTGCAGTTCGTTGACGCAGAAATCGAGCCGATTGTCGGCGTCGTGAGCGGCCTATTGATTGGTGGCCTGTGCACTTTCGCACCGTCACTGGCGACCCGCGTCTACCAGCCGATATTTGGGCGGTTTACATGGGCCGCTTTAGTAGTGTTCGACTGGGGCGGGTTGGCATATGCGGCCTCGTCGATTTTAGTGCTGGCGGTTCATGTCATCGGCTAGCCCACGGCGGATTTCGTTCCGCTAGTCTAGGCACAAGAGATGTTCTTGTTCCGTTCTCGTCGCTTGACTACCGTCGCGCCCATGCCCGACCGAAGCGCGCTCACACCCGCCACGTACGACGATCTGCTGCACGCCCTGACCTACGCGCTGCAGTTCAACGAACGCGGCAAGCCGCACCGGATGGCCCGCGACGCCATGGCCCGGATTGCTGCGGAAACGATCGCGCGGCACCTTGAGATGTCGGGGTTCGTCGTGATGAAGCGGCCACCGGCCCCGCCGATGCCGGCGCTCACGGACCCGCGGCCGCCTGGCGCGGAGACGTAGGAGCGGCCATGGGCGGGTTGCCCGAGCCGGACATCACTATTGAGGAGATGTGGACGGCGTGGCGGGCCGCCGCGACACGCGGTATGCGACTGAGCCGAGCGGAGGCCGCGCGCGTGCGCATCGCTTATTGCGCGGGCGCGCATAACATGGTCGCCAAGGTGCTCTCGGCCCTGCGGACCGAAGGCGCCGACATTCACTACATCCGGGGCATTATGAGCGAAGCCTCGACGAATTGCGCCGTTTCAGCGAAGCGTATCGCGGCGAATAGCTGCCATCGGGGCCAGGGCGCTCTACGGTGTCAGGCGGCCCTACTCGGTCGAGGATGCATCTTCGTTCCTGCCCTGCGCCAGCCCCGACGCAGATGGTGGCATGTTGCATAACAGACGATTTAATTCTTGCGTTTTTGTCGACGAGTTCGCCACACTGCCGAAATCACCTCTGCGCAGGAAGGGGCCTGCTCATGTCCGCGAATGACAACACCAGCACCGAGGCTACCGTCACGGCTCTTGCCACCGATTGGCGCGCGATCAACTCCCGGCCCTCGCGGCCGGACATCTCGGAGGAGGAGTGCTCGGCCGACTGCGACGCGGCGGACAAGCTCGCTTGGTGGATTGCCCACACGCCGGCGGCATCGATGGTGGAGCTCTCGGCAAAACTGCACGTCTATGTTGAGGAAACCGAGCCCGGCATGAGCGCGGTCGGCGACGCGCTGTTGTCGTCGATCGTCGCAGATGCCGTGCGGCTAAGCACCGTGCCCCCGACGGAGCTGGCACGTGCCCTCGGAACATCTGCAGGGGACGGCATCAAACTCGCGTTGGCCTGACCGGCCTCGCTCCACCCCGCTGGCAGCCGGCGGGCGCGGAGTTTCGCGAGGCACGCGAGCGGGGCCGAAACAGCACGCAAGAGTGATTGCATTCGCCATCGAACTGCAATGTGGCAGCGGTCGGTGGAAACGTCGCCGATGAGGGCGACGATGACGCGCGTTCCCTTGGAGCGGCTCGCCTGAGCCGCTCTTTTTTGCTCGTGACGCGCACGGCGCATGGAACGTTGCGATCGCGCAGCTCACCTAGAGGGTGTTATGCACCCTCTACCGCGGGACACGCTCGAGCGGTGACGGCGGCGCGATGTTTGATCCGTCGTCCGCAGCCCGATTGCCTGTCGATCCCGCGCCTGCCGCGCGTTGGTCGGTGTTGTTCGTCACACCCTGTGTCGCGTTGGGGTGGGACATGCCCTCCGCCCCCAGCCCGGGCTGGCAGGTGTCCGCGCAGCCGACCAGTGTGCCCGCCAGCAGCACCAGCGGAAGAAATCCTATCGGCCGAAGCCCCTGCATTGTCTCAACCTCGCTTTGCCCCGTGCAGCCCGATCCGGGGGAAACGAGTTGGACAGCGGGCCTTGTTCAGCACGACCCGCAAACTATGCGATGCCGAAGATCGCGCCGCAATAGCCGTGACCGAACGCTTGCGGCAACCGCGCTGCGACGGATCTCGGCAAGCAACGGGACCCGCGCGGCAGGGGAAATCCCCTGAGATTGTGTGAAGTTCTTATTGTGCGGGCTTGCTCGTTTTGGGGCGTCGTGAGCGTTCGGCCTGTCGAGGACATGTGGCTGCAGGAATTTGAGGGCGCTCGCGCTGAAAATACGGAAGCGGATGGTCCCGCTTCAAGAGCGCCGCGGCCGACGCTTGGCGGCAGCGGCGGCGGCATCTGGCCCGGTTCAACGGCGCGGCGGCGGGTTGAATTCCCCGGACAGCCCGTGCGTGCTGTGGGCGGGATCGACCGCGCTGCAAAGGCATGCTGGGATGCGCGGTGCGATCGGCCGGCCGCTGGCCCATCGCGCCCGTCTCGCCGGCGCCTGATCCGGGCAATCTTGCAGAAGGCAACGTGGGGAATGCGCACGACGAACGGGAGCGACAGCTCCGCCGCTCGACCGGCGGACCGCGAGGCGCCAGTTTCGCTTCGCGTGTCGCTGCGCGTGTCGCTTCGCGTCTCGCACCGCGGCGCCGTGCGATGAGCGGCGTTGCCTTCACCGTCAACAACACGGCGGCCACGCTGGCGATCGCGCCCGAGACGCCGCTGCTGGACGCGCTGCGCAACCATCTCGGCCTGACCGGCACGCGCTACGGCTGCGGCGCCGAGCAATGCGGCGCCTGCGTCGTGCTGATCGACGGGGCGCCGGCCTACGCCTGCACCACGCCGGTCGCGGCGATCGCCGGGAGGGAGGTGACCACGGTCGAGGCACTGGGCTCGCCGGAGGCGCCGCACCCGCTGCATCGCGCATTCCTCGCCGAGCAGGCCGGGCAGTGCGGCTACTGCCTCTCCGGCATCCTGATCGCCGCGGCGGCCCTGCTGGCGCGCAACGCCGATCCCTCGCGCGCGGAGGTCGCGGCGGCGCTCGATCCGCATCTGTGCCGCTGCGGCGCGCATAACCGCATGATCCGCGCCGTGCAGCGGGCCGGGCGCATGCTGCGGGGTATCGAGGCATGACCGAGCTGCCCGGCAGCCTGCGCGACACGCCGCGGCTGGATCGCTGGCTCGCGCTGCCGCCGGGGCGGGTGCGGCTCAGCGTCGGCAAGGTCGAGCTGGGGCAGGGCATCGCGACCGCGGTGACCCAGATCGCCGCCGAGGAGCTGGACGTGGCGCCGGACCGCGTCGATCTCGTCACCGGCGATACCGATGCGGTGCCGGACGAGGGCTCGACCTCCTCCAGCCTCTCGATCGAGATGAGCGGCACCGCGGTGCGGCAGGCCTGCGCCGAGGTGCGCGCGCTGCTGCTGGCGGAGGCGGCGCGGCGGCTGAACTGCGCGCCGGCCGACCTCACGGTCGAGGACGGCGCATTGCTGCGCGAGGGGGCGGCGACCGGGCAGAGCTGGTGGACGCTCGCGCCGCTGGTGTCGCTGGCGCGCGACGCGACCGGGGCGGCGGTGGCGAAACCGTCCGCGGCGTTCCGGGTCGTCGGGCGCGAACTGCCGCGCCGCGACCTGCCGCGCGGCTGTTTCGCGGCGGCTTCGTGCAGGACCTGCTGCCGCCGGGCGTGCTGCATGCCCGCGTGCTGCGTCAGCCCAGCCCGGGCGCGTGGCTGGCCGGGATCGACGAGGCGGCGGTCGCCCGGCGCGGTGCCGAATGGGTGCGGATCGGCGATTTCGCCGCCGTGTCGGCCGAGGACGAGTCCGTGGCCGCCGCCGCGCTGGAGGCCGCCAAGCCGCGCTGGGAAGGTGTCGCGGCGATCCCGCCACCGAGAGCGAGACGGAGGCGCTGTTCACCGCCCCGGCCAGCGAAATCCTGATCGGCGAGCCGCCCGCGCCGGCGGCCGGGCGCCATGCCGCGACCTACACGCGCGGCTATGTCAGCCACGGGCCGATCGGTCCTTCCTGCGCGCTGGCGGAGTTTCGCGACGGGCGGCTGACGGTGTGGACGCATTCGCAGGGCCTGTATCCCGCTGCGCGCCGTGCTCGCCGCCGCGACCGGCCTGGCCGAGGATGCGATCACGCTGCGCCACGTCCCCGGTGCCGGCATGTTCGGCCACAACGGCGCGGACGATGCGGCGGGGGATGCGGCGATGCTGGCGCTGGCGCGGCCGGGCCGGCCGGTGCGCGTGCAATGGCGGCGCGAGGACGAGTTCGGCTTCGAGCCGCTCGGCCCGGCGATGCGTGGTGCGGCTCGAGGCGGGGCTGGACGCGGCGGCCGGCCGGTCGGCTGGACGGCGGAGATCTGGAGCGCCGACGCACGTCCAGCGCGGCGGCGGCCGCGCCGCTCGCGCCGAGGCGCTGCCCGACCCGCCGGCGCTGCCGCCCGGCCTTCGAGGCGCCGGTGGCGCTCGGCGGCGGCGCCACGCGCAACGCGGTGCCGCTCTACGACGTGGGGGCGCCGTTCATCCGGCTGCATCTGGTCCAGCGCGGCGCCGGTGCGCACCTCGGCGCTGCGCGCGCTGGGGGCGATGCCGAACGTGTTCGCCATCGAGAGCTTCTGGACGAGCTGGCGCGCGGCGCCGGCGCCGATCCGGTGGCCTATCGGCTGGCGCTGCTGCCCGACCCGCGCGCCGGCGCCGTGATCGAGCGCGCGGCGGCGATGGCGGGCTGGGCCGCGCGCGGGCCGGCCGGCAGCGGGCGCGGGCTCGGGCCTCGGCTTCGCGCGCTACAAGAACCGCAGCGCCTATGCCGCCGTCGTCGCCGCCGTGGCGGTGGACCGCGACGTGCGGCTGCGAGCGCGATCTGGTGCGCCGCCGACTGCGGCTGCGTCATCAATCCCGACGGCGCGCGCAACCAGCTCGAGGGCGGCATCGTGCATGGCGGCGAGCATGGACGCTGAAGGAGCAGGTGATGCTCGGCGGCGCCGGCGTCACGTCGCTGAGCTGGGCCGAGTACCCGATCCTGCGCTTCTCCGAGATGCCGGAGATCGACGTCGATCTGCTCGGCGCGCCGGACGAACCGCCGCTCGGCATGGGCGAGGCACGATGGGGCCGACCGCGGCGGCGATCGGCAATGCAGTCGCGCATGCGCTCGGCGCGCGGGTGCGGGCGATGCCGATGACGCGGGCGCGGATCGAAGCGAGCCTGCTCGCGTGAGGCGTCACGCTTCGTGACGCTGGCACCATTGACCCTGCCACGCGTTCGCCCTTTTTGCATTGTTAACAGAGCGCGCCACTCGCGCGCGGAGATCGTCCGATGCTGAGGCCTGCCGTCCCCCTTGTGCTTGTCGGCCTGGTCGGCCTGGCCGGCTGCGCCGTGACCCCGCCGACCGGGCCGAGCTTCGCCGCCATGCCCGGCCCGGGCAAGAGCTACGAGCAGTTCCTCGGCGATGATGCGCGCTGCCGCCAGACGGCGATGGCGTCCACGGGCAACGTGACGCCCGGGCAGGCGGCGACGCAGAGCGCGATTGGCAGTGCGGCAATCGGCACCGCCCTTGGCGCCGCGGCGGGGGCGCTGTTCGGCGCCGCCGGCGGTGCGGCCGGGGTGGGGGCGGCGATCGGTGCCGGCACGGGCCTCGTGGCCGGCTCGGCGGTCGGCGCCGGCAACGCCCAGGTCTCTGCCGCCAGCATGCAGCAGCGGTACGATGTCACCTATGCCCAGTGCATGGCCGGCGCCGGCGACCAGGTGCCGATGCCGAGCGCGCCGCCGCCGGCCTACGGCTACGGCTATCCGCCGCCGGTCGCCTACGCGCCCCCGGTGGTCTACGCGCCGCCGCCGCCGATCTTGTACGGGCCGACGGTCGGGATCGGCGTGGGGGTCGGCTACGGCGGGTAGGTGGGTAGGCGGCTACGGCGGCTGGCGGCGCTGGTAGATCGGGCTCAGGCCGGCGCGGCGAGCCGGCGCCGGCGCGCGGCCGGCTTGGGAGCGGCCCGCTTGGCGCGCGGGGGGGCCTGGCGAGCGGCGGCGCGACGAGTTTCGCGCTTTCGGCCACGATCGCCTGCAGGCGGGCCAGGATGCGCAGGCCGACGGCGCGGTGGCCGAAGCCGCGCAGCACCTCCGGCCGCCCGCGTGCCGCGATCGCCCGCCCGCGCGCGGGGTCGTCCAGCACCGGCCGCAGCAGCGCCAGCGCATGATCGAGGTCGGGGTCGGCCCAGCTCTGGCCCTGCCAGTGCGGGTAGGCATCGGCCGGCACCTTCGGTCAGCGTCATGGTCCACCAGCAGCGAATTTTCCGCGGTCATGAAGTCGACGTTGCCGGACCAGCCGGTGCCCATCGCCAGCCGCCCCAGCGCCATCGCCTCGCCGAGCCCGCGGCCGAACCCCTCCGCGCGATGCAGCGAAACGAAGCAGTCGCAGGCATTGATCAGGCTGCGCGTCGCCAGCGTGTCGAGCGGCGTGGCGATCACCTTGACTCGCCTCGGTCCGGCCGCAGCTCGGCGGCCCAGCGCTCGCGTCGCGCTCGACCGTTCTTCACCTTCAGCACGAGCTGCACATCGAGGAACGGCATCTTCCCGCCGCATGCGGCTCGAACAGCGCCAGCACCGCCTCTGGGTTCTTGCGCGTCGGCGTAGGAGGACAGGTCGAAGAAGTGCAGCAGCACGAACGCCAATTCGCGAATGCCGAAATAGCGCGCCGCGGCAGCAGCACGGCCCGGCTCGATCTCCACCGCCTGGCCGACCAGGTGGCTGCTGATGCCCGCCGTGGCCAGGCTTTCGGCGATGAAGGCGAGAGCGCCCAGACCTCGTCGAAGCGCGCGCAGCTGCAACGCCCATTGCTTCGGATAGGTCGGCAGCTCCCAGGCGGGAACGATGACGTTGTAGCCGGCGGCGAAATCGCCGCCGCGCTGCCTCGAACGCGGCGATGACGCGCTCCACCTCGTCGCCGTTGACGTGGAAGATGCGGATGCCGCCGGCGGGTCGCGTGCGCTCGAGCGCGCCGATCAGGGCGAGATGTGCCGGGTCGATGCGCTGCGCGTAGCGGAAGATGTCGAGCACGCCGAAGGTGCGGGCTGCACCGCGCTGCAGGCGGCGACGTGGCTGCGCAACTGCTCGCCCATGCCGATCGGCGCGAACGGGATGGCCGATCAGCGGTGACGGGACGTCTCGCATCCGAGCTCGCGCGCATCAGCGACCAGCCGCTGTCAGCGCATCGCATCGCGCGTCGCGCAGCGCCTCCAGCCAGCGATGGCCGAAGCCGGTATCGGGCTCCAGATGCGCGCCCTCGGCCCATTCGTTCCAGGCGTTGACGAACAGCAGCCGCTCGTCGCCCATGAGGAACTGCCGCATTTCCTCGATCTTTTCCTCGACGAAGACGCGGAACGCCTCGGGCGTGGCGCCGTCGAAGCTGGTGCCGCTCTGCGGCTGGCGCGGCGTGTTGTCCCAGCTCGGGAACACCGCGGGATAGCGCGTGATACGGCACCGAGTCGCGGCCGCAGAACGCGCAGCACGGTGCGCGGGTAGTCGTAGCGATAGCCGCCCCAGTCGTGCTTGATGATCTCGGCGGCCGCCTCGCGCCGGCACGGCGCGGCCGTGCGGCGGGAACTCGACGCAGGCATCGAAGCCGAAATCGGCCGGGCGCAGGCCGCTGGTCCACCGCTTCCATGCTCTCGACATAGACCAGATGCACGCCCGCGAAGCCGGCGCGCGCGAACGCCGGCGCGGCAGGCGGCGGCGAAGGCGGGCGGGTCGGGCAGTTGCAGCGGCCGATAGACCAGGAACAGCGGCCGGCCGTTGACCCGCAGATAGCGCGGATCGGCGGCCTGCGCGACCGCATCGCGCGATGATCGCGTCGAGCGTGCGCGGCGTCGTAGCTCTGTTCGAGCAGGATCTCGCGCGTCGCCGCCGTCCCAGTGCCGGGTCCAGTTCTCGTTCGCCCAGCACAGGCACCAGTGGAACGGGATCGCCGGATTGGCGCGCACCACTGTCGAGCGGCGCGCCAGCAGCGCTGCCGCTCGCCGAAGTTGTAGTAGTAGACGCAGAACCCCTCGACGCCGTAGCGCGCGCGCCAGTTCAGCCTGGCGGCGCAGCGCGTCCGGCGGTGCGCAGATCGTAGAAGCCGAGATCGGCCGGCAGATGCGGCTGGTAGTGCCCGGCGTAGCTCGGCTGCGCGCGCACCACGTTGGTCCACTCGGTGAAGCCCGCGCCCCACCAGAAATCGTTCTCCGGCGTGGGGTGGAACTGCGGCAGGTAGAACGCGATCACGCCGCACGCGATCCATGCCGCGCCGATCAGCTCGCCCCAGCGTTCGACCAGCTTCTGCTGGTTGCGCGCGATGATGCGCAGCGCCGCGCCGGCGATTGGCGGTTGGTGGAGACGCTGAGATGGTGCACCACCACCGCCTCGTGCGATAGCGCACGCGCCGGCCGGCGGCATGCAGGCGCAGGCAGAGATCGGCGTCCTCGCAATAGGCGGGCTGAAGGCTTCATCGAACAGCACGTCGCCGCACCGCTCGCGGCGCAGCATCAGGGCGGCGCCCGAGCAGTAGGTCACGTCGCGGTCGTGGCAGAACCCGGCTCTCTTCGGGGTCGCCGAACAGCCCGACCATCGCCGCCTTCGCCGTTGGGACGGATGAAGCAGCCGGCTTCCTGCAGCCGCCCGTTGGGATAAATGAGCTTCGGTCCGACCGCGGCGAGCGTCGCATCGGCCTCCAGCGCGGCGACCATGCGGTCCGATCGCGCCGGGCAGCACGCTGCGCGTCGTTGTTCAGCAGCAGCACGTAGTCGCCGCGGCAGCGCGCCCAGGCGGCGTTACAATTGCGCACGAAGCCGGCATGTCCGGGCTGGCGCACATGGACCAGATTGGGCACCGTGGCGAACCCGCGCCATCGCCGGATCGGGCGAGGCATCATCGGCCAACACTACCTCGAACGGCACCGGCGGCGGGGCGGCGGCGATGGCGTGCAGGCAGGCGAGCGTGTGCGCGAACTCGTCGTAGGCCGGGACAGGATCGAAAGCTTCGGCGCCGCCACGACAGGAAACGCGAGCGCCGCAAGATCGCCATCGGCGGCGGTCGCGGCCAGCACCGGTGCCGTGGGCACGATCGCGTCCTTGCGCACCTGCTGCTCCTCGTCCAGCAGCCGGCGCATCGCGGCGTAGTCGATCGCGGCCTGCGCGGGGTCGATCGGCATCGCCGCCGCCACCGGCACGGCGGCCCCCGGCGCGGCCGGACCCGGCAGCGGCGCCAGCCGTTCCACCGGAAGCTGCCGCCCTTCGCGCCGGCCGTTGGTCAGGTAGTGGCGCAGCGGCGGCACGCCGGCATCGGCGACGTCGACATAGCGCCGCCGGTACAGCTTCCCGTCGAAGGCCGGCCCCGCCGCGCGCCCCTGGGCGTCGCCGACCAGCAGGAAATGGCGCAGCGCGCCATAGCGGTCCTTCGGCACGTCGTCGTGCTGCGCCGCGTACCATTCCGGATCGAGCCAGCGGTTCGGCCGCCGCCCCTCGGTGAGGCCGCTGGTGAGGAAATGCCGCAACTGCCCGCGCGGCGGGCCGGTATGGGCGAGGCTCTCGGCGTACCAGCCGGGATCGAAATAGGGCGAGGGCGCGGCGAGGTCGTATTCGAGCAGGTCGAGCAGCGCGCCGAGATCGGGCGGCTCGCCGAGCGTCGCGGGGTCCTCGCGCACGATGTGATTGAGATCGATCAGCGGGTGCGGCGAGCGCAGCGCGGCGAAGCCTTCGGTCAGGAAGTGCAGCAGCGGATCGTCCATCCGCTCGAACACGTCGGGGTTGGACGCGAAATAGAAGTCGCGGTCGAAATAGATCGACAGAACCGGCCGTTTGAAGACCGGAAGGGCGAGATACCGCGCGACGGTGCTGATGTCGCCGCGCCCGGCGCCGAGGGCGGCCTGGAACGCGGCCTCGTCCACGAAGCGCGCGCAGAGCAGGCGATGCACCCGTCTCAGTTCGTCGCGCATGCCGGCCGGGCCTCCGTCGGAGCCCGTCTCGCTCAGCGTCGCGACGCGGAGCACGCTCATCCAGCCGTCGATTTCCTGCTTGAGGTCGGCGCTCGGCACCCGCCCCTCCGCGGCGCCGGAGCGCACATAGTGTTCGGCGCCGAAGTCCACGTCGCCGCGCGCGATCGCCGCTGCAACATCCTTGTAGAGGCCGCGATAGTAGCTCTCGTCCACCGGCGGCGGCGCGCCCAGCCGGCCCTCGAAGAACCCGGTTTCGACGAAGTGGCGGTGCAGGTCGGGGATGCGCCGGCGGCCACCGCCTGCGCGAGTCGGGATAGGTGCCGCGATAGAAATCTTCCGAGAACGGCAGATGGATCGCCACACATTGCAGAATCCGGCGCAGCAGCTTGGCGTCGATTACGACCTTCGAGCGTGGTTGACCGGTCCGGCTGATGCGCATTGCCTGCAACAAGACATCCAAATGCGGAAAATATCCGGACGAC
>CAVPIQ010000016.1:0-41850 GCA_963705035.1 uncultured Alphaproteobacteria bacterium
TGCCGAACGCGCATTTCGCCCCCGTCATCTCCGGCTGGGAGGATGTGGCGAAGGACGTGACCGACGCGCTGCAGTCGGTCTATCTCGGCAATGCGCAGCCCGGCCCGGCGCTGCAGCAGGCCGCCGCGAAGGCGGACCAGGCCCTGGGCAAGTGACGTCCGGCCGCGCGGCGTCCGCGCGCGGCCCGCAGGCATGCGGGCGCCGGCGGCGGCGCGGGCCTCCTCGCCCGCCGGTGCGGTGCTGCCGGCGCTGTTGCGGGCCGGTTGCCGCTGCTCCTGATCCTGCCGAGCCTCGTGCTCGCGATCGCGATCATCGTCTACCCGTTCTTCGTCATCCTTCGCCTCTCCTTCGCCAATGTCTCGCCCTTCGGCCAGGTGCGCGGCTTCGTCGGCTTGGCGAACTACGCGCACGTGCTGGCCGACCCGATCTTCTACGGCGCGCTGCTGCGCACGCTGATCTGGACCGCCGCCGTGGTCGGCGGCACGGTGCTGATCTCGACCCCGGTCGCGCTGGTGCTGCAGCAGGATTTCTACGGCCGCGCCATCGCGCGCACCATCGTCATGCTGCCCTGGGCGCTTTCGCTCGCGATGGCGGCGATATTGTGGGAGTGGTCGTTCAACGCCGATTACGGCATGATCAACGCGATGCTGCGCAGGTCGGGCTGATCGCGCATCCGGTGCAATGGATGGCCCGCGCCGAAACCGCCTTTCCGGTGCAGATCGGCGTCGGCATCCTGGTCTCGATCCCGTTCACCTCGACCATCTTCCAGGGCGGCCTGGCCTCGATCCCGACCGACATCTACGAGGCAGCCCGGATCGACGGCGCCTCCGGCCTGCAGCAGTTCCGCTTTCTCACGCTGCCGCTGCTGCAGCCCTTCATCAGCATCGCCGTGGTGCTGAACGTGATCTACGTGTTCAACTCCTTCCCGATCATCTGGGTGATGACGCAGGGCGGGCCGGACAACGGCACCCATATCCTCGTCACCTATGCCTACGAACTCGCCTTCCGCCTCGGCCGGCCGGGGCCGGCTGCCGCGGTCTCGGTGGTGATGCTGGCGATCGTCTTCCTGTTCACCCTGCTCTATCTGCGCCAGCAGCGGGAGGCGGCGACGTGATCCGCCGCGCCAAGCTGCGCCGCAGCCTGTTCTGCTGGCTCGTCCTTTCGCCCCTGCTGGCGCTGGTGCTGTTCCCCTATCTCGTCATGCTCTCGACGGCGCTGAAGCCGACGGCGGAGGTGATGTCCTACCCGCCGCACTGGCTGCCGCAGCAGTGGAGCGTCGCGAGCTTTGCCGCGATGTGGCAGCAGGCGCATCTTGGCCTCGCCATCGCCAACAGCATCGTGATCTCCGGCGGCTCTACCCTGCTCGCACTGCTGGTGGCGGTCCCGGCGGCCTATGCGATGGCGCGGCTGCGCTTTCGCGCCAAGCCCGCGTTCCGCGCTCTTCTTGCTGGTGACGCAGATGCTGGCGCCGGTGCTGCTGATCCTCGGCCTGTTCCGCCTCGCCGCGGCCATCCCCTTCGGCAGCGGCACGCTGGTCAACACGCGGGTGGGCGTGATCCTGATCTACGCGGCGTTCCAGATCGCCTTCGCGGCCTGGATGCTCTCCGCCTATTTCGCGGCGATCCCGCAGGATATCGAGGAAGCCGCCTGGATCGACGGCTGCACCGGCTGCAGGCGGTGCGGCGCATCTTCCTGCCGCTCGCGGTGCCCGCCGTCGCCGTCTCCGCCTTCGTCGCCTTCATCGCCGGCTGGAACGAATATGTCGTCGCCCTCACCATGCTGCGCGACGCCGACAAGCAGACCGTGACCTTGCAGGTGGTGAACCTGGTTGCCGGCCGCTATTCCGTCACCTGGAACGAGGTGATGGCGGCGACCCTGGTCGCCACGATTCCCGTCGCTGCCCTTTTCTCCGTCCTGCAGCGCTACCTGGTGCGGGGGCTCACCTTGGGGGCGGTGAAGTAGCGGCAGTGCATCGCGACTGTGCCAGCAGCGCCACCGCCGCCGCCGGCGCGCACTGGTCGATCGCCGCCGCGTCCGCGCCGGCGAAGACCGCCAGGGACGCGAAATCGCGCCATTCCCGCCCCAGCCGCGCTGCCAGACGCCGCGTGACGTCGCGCCCGCATCCGGCGCCCAGCACCGGCGCTGCCGCCGGCAGACGCGTGCGCGACAGCACGAGCCGCGCCGCGTCGTCGATGCGGCGCAGTTGCGCCTCGGCGAAGCAGGCCGCGAGGGCGTGCCACGCCGCGTCGTCCGCCTCCGCCGCGTCGCGCCCGATCATGCGGGCGAGCCGCGCCCGCGAGGCGGCAACGGTCTTCTCGCGCCCGTCGGCGGTCGGCATCTGGTCCGTCTCCTCCGCCAGCGTGCCCAGCAGGCGGTGGCAGTCGGCGATGGTGGCGAAATACTCCGCCGCCAGCGGCGTCAGGGCGCCGGCGAACGGCACGCGCTCGGCAAGCGACATCAGCGCGCTGCGCACCAGGCCGGTATAGACCAGCTCGCCGCAGGCCAGCCGCTCGGCGTCGCTGTAGCCCGTTTCGACCGGCACGCCGCCGGCGATCGGCACCAGGTCGGTGGTGGTGGAGCCCATGTCCACCAAGAGCGCCGCGCCGACCTCGCGGGCTGCCAGCGCCGCCGTCGCGTGCCAGTTGGCCGAGGCGATGTCTGCCGCTTGCGCCCCCGCGTCCGCGGCGCCAAGAAAGCCCGCCCGCCCGCCATAGAGACAGAGCCGCGCCGGCGCCAGCGTGCGCGCCAGGATGGCGGCAATGTGCGCGACACCCTCGGCGCGATTGGGAAAAGCGTCGGCCAGCTCGCCGGTCATCGTCGCCGCGTGCAGCGCGGCCGGGCCGAGCCGCGCTGCGATTTCGCAGATCGCCTCCGGCAGTTGCCCGAGACCGAGCCAGAGCGGGCAGGGCACCTGCACGGCGGCGATGCGCCCGTCGGCGACGCGCGCCGCCTTCACGTGCGCGCCGCCGATGTCCCAGCCGATGATGGCACTCATGCGTCCTCTCCCGTCCGGCCCCGCCTTCGCCTACACTCCTGCCGGTTCGTACGGTTCGGCGCAAAGGAGCAGGACCATGTCTGCCGCCGGGGACACGGAAGGCGCCGCCTTGACGGCGGCGGAGGCGCGCGATCGGTTCGCGGAAATGCTCGACCGCGCCGCCGTCGGCAAGGAGCGGATCGTGCTGACCCGCGGGGGCGAGAAGCTGGCCGCCATCGTGCCGATCGAGGACATCGAGGCGCTCGAAGCGTTCGAGGACGCGCGGGATGCGGCGGAAATTCGTGCGCGGGTGGCAGAGTGGGAGGCAGCCGGGCGGCCGGGCACGTCGCTTGAAGACTACGTCCGCAAGCACGGGCTGGACCTCTCCGAAGCCGGCGAGTGAGCTTTCGCGTCATCCTCGAACCGCGCGCCGAGAAAGCTCTTGATGCGCTGGACCGGCGTGACCGCACCCGCATGGCCAAAGCCTTCCGCGGGCTGGCGCAGGCGTCCTTTGCCATGCCGAACGTGAAAGCCCTCGCAGGCGGCGGTTACCGGCTTCGCGTGGGAGACTATCGCGCGCTCTACCGGATCGAGCAGGACGTGCTTCTCATCGTCGTCGTGAAGGTCGGGCACCGCCGCGACGTCTATCGCGACACGTAGTGCCGGCGCGGCAAGGACGCGAGCGATGGACGTGATTCCCGTGATCGACCTTCTGGGCGGCGAAGTCGTGCATGCGCGCGGCGGGCGGCGCGAGGAATACCGCCCGATCGCGAGCCCGCTCTGCGCGTCCGCGAGCCCCGCCGACGTGCTCGCCGGACTGCAACGGCTGCATCCGTTCCGCCGCCTCTATGTCGCCGATCTCGATGCAATCGCGGGGCGTCGCGGCCATGCCGCCCTGCTCGAAGACCTCGCGCGCGGGGAGATGGAAATCTGGCTGGACAACGGCGCGCGCGATGCCGCCGCGGCGGCGGCCTGGCCCGGCACGCTGCTGCTCGGCTCGGAATCGCAGGATGACGCCACGCTGCTGCGCACACTCTGCCGCGATCCCCGCATCGTGCTCTCGCTCGATTTCCGCGGCGACACGTTCCTCGGCCCGCCGGAGATTTTTGCCGATGCGTCGCTCTGGCCGGACCGCGTGGTGGTGATGACGCTGGCGCGCGTCGGCGCCGCCGCGGGGCCGGATGTCGCGCGCATCGCCGAGGTGCTGGCCCGCGCGGACGGCAGGGACGTCTATGCCGCCGGCGGCGTGCGCGACGCCACCGATCTGGCGGCGCTCGCAGCACTGGGGGCGGCCGGCGCGCTGGTGGCGACGGCGCTCCATTCGGGCGCCATCACCGAAGCCGATCTGAACGCGATCGCCCGGCGCGCGCGCCGGGCGATGCGGGCGACCTAGGAGAGCAGCGTCAGGCGGCGGCGAACGGGTGCTTCGCCGTGTTGCGCTGGCGTACCACGTCGGCCGATTTCGGCTCGCCACGCACGGCGCGCGCGATCGATTCCTTCACCGCACGGTAGTTGAAATCCTGGATCTTCTTGTCGTCGGTGGCCTCCCAATGGATGAACACGCCGACGCAGATGAACAGGTCGTCGGCCTCGTCGGCCGGGATCACGCCCTCGGCCACGCTGTCGGCCACCGCCTTCGCCACCGCGTGCTGGGCCGGGCCGAACATCTGCACCGCCTGCTTCGCACCTTTGATGGTGACCTTGTTGAACAGCACGGTGTTCGGCTTGGTCAGCAGGTTCGGCGCCACCACCGCGAGCAGCGAGGTGAAGCCGTCCTTGTTGTTGACGAGCGCGTTGCAGAATGCCGTCTCGGCGGCGCTGCCGCGCGGCCCCATAATGAGGTCGATATGGGCCACCTCGTTGCCGTCGCCGACCAGCGATTCGCCCACGCACACCTTGTTGATCGTTGCCATAGACGGTCTCTTCCCTTTCCAAAATCGCATGACACACCGTTCAAGCGCGCAAGGGGGCGTTCTTCGGCCGTGCGCCGCTTGGCGGAACTCAAGCATTATCCTTGCCCGATCGCAAGCTGTCCCGCAGCCGCCAGGCAAAGATCGTGGCGACCGTGAAGTCCGCTCCGGTGCCCGGATTGCGCCCCTGCCGCTTCAGGCAGGTGTCCCAGTCGAGCAGCGCCGGCGCCAGCGCCGCCGGATCGGCGCCGGCGTCCAGCCGCGCGGCAAACGCCTGCGCCTGCCCCTGCACCTCGGCCGCCGCCGCCGGGCCGTGCTTGCGCTGCACGTGGCTGTCGGGATGGGCGGCGAGGAAGCCGAGATAGAGGGCGGTCGCCGCCCAGAACTCCTTCCAGCGTTCGCGCGCGGCGGCATAGGTGCGGGCCGCGGCAAGAATCTCGGCAAACCCGGTGACGTATTGGCGGGCGATGCTGTCGCGCCCCGCCGCCTCGGCCATCGCCACGCGCAGCGCGACGGTGGGCGGGGCGCGCACGTCGTGGCGCGGGGCCGCGCCGAGGCCGCCGGGGGAGGCTAGCACGATGGCGCCGAAAAGCGCCGCCGCGTCGGCGCGGTCGGCGCGATCGACCACCGCCTGCGGGGCGACGCCCTGCTCGGCCGCCATCGCCAGCGGCGCGCAGAGCAGCAGGATGCCCAGGTTGGTGTTCTGCCCCACCGCCGCGCGCGTCGCCGTCACCGCCTGCAGCACCCGCTCGCCGAGCGGCGCGCCGGCGCGGCACAGCGGCCCCGCCGCCGCCGCGGCGCTGCGCACAAAATCGTCCACCGTCATGCCGTGGCCGGCAGCGTGCACGTGCACGTTTCCGGGCTTCAGCGCCGCCAGCTCCTCCTCGCAGGCGGCGCGGAAGGCGGCGGCGATCGCGGGTTCATCCAAGGTGTCGGGTATCACGGAAGGGAGAATAGCGCAGCATCGTACAGCCGGCGCCGCGACCGCCAGGGAGAAGGCCAGCCCGTTGCCGGGCCGGCCCCCTCTTTACCGGGAACGTCGTATCACCTTGACTTTGATCGTCACGATGACCACGATCCAGGCCAGGAGGCTGCGATGGTTCTGCATCGCTTCCTCCGCTGGAAGCGGCCATCCGACCGTGGCCGTGTCGGCGCCGGCCAGGATGCACCCTGGCCGGCGCTTCATTTTTCGGCTTCGCCGTGCACGCCGCGCAAGAGCGGAAGCGAGCCACGGATGGTGTCGCGGTCACGGCACCGTCCAGGGGTCGATGAGGGTGAGGCCGCAGCCGGCGAACCCGCCGGCGTCGCGCGTCGCCACACTGGCGCCGGCAGCCAGCGCGGTTGCGGCGATCAGCGCGTCAAATCCTTCGATCGGATTGCCGGCCCGTCGGCGCGTCACGACGATTTCGGGATAACACCTCGCCGCCGCGGCGCCGAACGGCAGGATACGGCCGGCAAAATCCTCGGCGAACATCCCCTCGGCGGCGGCCACAAGCGCCGTGCGCCGCCGCCCTTCGGGCAGGGCGGCAATGCCATACAGAATCTCGGCCTGAGTGATATGGGTCGTGGCGAGGCGTGCGCGCGGCTGCGCCGCCACCCAGGCCAGGACTTTGGGATGCGGCTCCGGGCGCATCAGTTCGGAGAGGACGTTGGTGTCGAGAACGATCACGGATCGAACGCGGGCGGTTCGCCGGCCGGCACCGGCGGGTGGGGTTCCAGCTCGACACCGCCCAGAGGGGCAAAGCGCCGCCGGATCGCCTCGGCAAGGTTTGGCGTACGGTCTTCATCTTCGTCGAGGGCGCCGTGCAGGATGGAACGCAGTTCGGCTTCCATCGAGCGACCATGGCGCGCCGCGCGCAGGCGCAGGCGCTCCTTCAGCGCCGCATCGACATTGCGGATCGTCAGTGTGGTCATGGGGTTCGCCCGGGCGTGTGCCCGCGTTGTATGCAATGACTGCATTGCTAGCAAGGAGCGACAGCGTCGTGCAGCCGGCGCCGCGGCCGCCAGGGAGAAGGCCAGCCCGTTGCCGGGCCGGCCCCCTCCTTACCGGGAACGTCGTATCACCTTGACTTTGATCGTCACGATGACCACGATCCAGGCCAGGAGGCTGCGATGGTCTAGCATCGCTTCCTCCGCTGGAAGCGGCCATCCAACCGTGGCCGTGTCGGCGCCGGCTGGGGTGCAGTCCTGGCCGGCGCTTCACTTTTCGGCTTCGCCGTGCACGCCGCGCAAGAGCAGGCGCGAGCCGCAGTACCGCCCGCATCGTCACCGCGCCGCCGCCAGCACCGCAGCGGCCAGCCGCAGCGCGAGCGGCACGTCGCTGACCTGCTGCAGCCCCTGCCAGGCCGGCATGGAGTTCACCTCCAGCACGACAAGCCGCCCGTCGCCGTCGCGCAGCAGGTCGACGCCGGCATAGTCCGCGCCGACGCAGGCGGTGGCGCGGACGGCAAGCCCGGCCATCTCGCGATCCGGCGTCAGCGGCTCCGGGGCGCCGCCCTGGCGGATGTTCGTCACCCAGAACCTGCCGCGCCGGCTCATCGCCGCGATCACCTCGGCGCCGCAGACGAACAGCCGGTAGTCGCGAAAGACGCCGTCGGCCGGCGGGATGTAGCGCTGCAGGTGATCAGACGCCGCCGACCGCCTCCGGCTCCGGCAGATCCGCCGCCCGCGCCACCCGCCGCAGCCCGTGCCCCTGCGAGCCGAATAGCGGTTTCAGGACCAGCCCATGTGCGCCCGCCTCGGCGGCGACGATGGCGCGGGCCTGCGATATTCCCTCCACCGCCCAGGTGGGCGGCGTCGGCACGCCGGCGCGGGCGAGCAGGAAGCTGGTCATGGACTTGTCCACGCAGCGCTCGATCGCGCGCGCGTCGTTCCAGACCGCAATTCCCAGTTCGCGTAGCGCGTGCAACACGCCGAGGCGCCGCGTCACGGCCTCGAAACTGCCGGCGGCGATGGCGCGCACCAGCACTGCATCAGGCAGGGCATCGGCAAACCCCGGCAGATCGAGCCCCTCTCGCCGGGCGGTCGCAAAACCGCAAGCCGGCAGGCGCAGGCGCACGACCTCGGCGCCGAGCGTGGCAAACGCCTGCGACAGCGCGCGCGCGTGCCAGTCGAATGCGTCGGTGGCCAGCGCGACGCGCAGCATCAGGTGGTCGGGCGGGCCGCTACGGCAGCTCCCGCGCGCTCGCGATCACCCGCGCGACCATGCCGTAGGCGATCGCCTCCTCGGCGCTCATCCAGTAGTTGCGATCGGTGTCCTGCGCCACCTTGGCGTAGTCCTGACCGGTCTCGCGCGCGATGATGCGGTTGAGGCGCTCGCGCATCTTGACGATCTCGCGGGCCTCGATGTCGATGTCGACGGCCGGGCCCTGCACGCCGCCCATCGGCTGGTGCAGCAGGAAGCGGGTGTTGGGCAGGCAGAAGCGCCGGTCCTTGCGGCCGGCGAGGAAGATCAGCGCGCCGGCGCTCGCCACCCAGCCGGTGCCGATGAGGCGCACCGGCGCCTCGACATCGACGAAGCGGATCATGTCGTGGATGGAGTCGCCGCTCTCGACATGGCCGCCGGGCGAATTGACATACACATCGATCGGGGCGGCGGAGGCGCTGGCGAGCGTCAGCAGCCGCCCGGTCACGTCGCGCGCCAGGCGGTCGTTGATCGCGCCGAACACCAGCACCTTGCGCTGGCGGAGCAGCCGGCTCTCCAGCTCGTTGATCGGCGCCAGCAGCGTCTTGTTGTCGTCCGGCTCGCGCGGCTCCGGCCCGAGCGGTTCGGGCACGTCCGGCTCGTGCGGCGGTGTCTCCGGCTCGTCGTCCATGCGGGCAGAACTCCCTGCGGGCGTTGGGGGGAAGGTGGGACGCGGGCGCGGCCTTGTCGAGGCGTCATGCAAACGAGGCATCGAGCAGCGCCGCGTTCAGCGCGCCTGCGCGAAAGCTCTCGCCGGTCTCGACCGCGGTCACGATCGCCTCGGCCGGGCTGAACAGCATGCGGTCGATGGCGTAGAAATCGCCGTGCGCGGCGCGGAACGTCTCCGCAAACGGCCGGCCGTAGTCGCGCGAGGTGGCGGCCGGCAGCGCCGCGGCGAGCGCCTTGGCATCCGCCGCCGGGCCGCTGACGTAAAGCTGCACCCGGCCGCCGAAAATGATCGCGTCGTTGGTGCGGCCCATCGCGGTGACGAAATCCGGGTGCGGCGGCGGCAAGGGTGCGGCGCCCATGCCGTCGAGCACGCGCTCGAGCGGGAACCCCAGCTCGTGCAGCTTGTGCAGCGCCACTTCCAGCACCCGTGCGACCACCTGGATGCCACCGGCGAGGCTTTGCGTGGGCGCGTACACGATCGCCAGCTTGTGCGGCGCCACGTTACAGTCCGCGGCGATGCGCGCGACCAGTGGCGGCGGCGGCGGCCGGGCGCTTTCCAGCACCAGCACCGCATCCTCTGCCGCATCGGCGTAGCCGAGTTCGGCAAACAGCTTCTCCTTGCGTGCGAGCGCGCGCGCCGGGCCGGAGCCGAGGGCGAAGAACGCCTCCCGCCCCTCGCCGTGGCTCAGGCTCCAGCCGGCATACTGGCTGGCGAGGCAGGCGATCACCGGCTGCGAGGAGGCGACCGTCACCGACCACGGCCAGTGCGGCAGGGCGGCGTCGCAGGCGAGTTGCACCTCGCCGAGCCCGCCGAGGCAGATGCGCGCGAGGCGCACGCCCGCGGCCAGGCCGCCGCGCGTCGCGGCCCCGGCGTCCACCAGCATCTCGCCGAGCAGGCCGCGCGAAATCTCCACCCGCAACGCCGCCGCCTCGGCGCACAGCGCCGCCAGCTCGCGCTTGGCGCGCGCGTTGACGCTGACGGCCGGACCCTGTGCGTTCATCGTGCCTCCCCAGCCTCGGCGCCTGCCGTCAGCGCCAGGATGCGCGCCGTGCGCCGGTGCAATGCCTGCCGCGCCGCCGCCGGGCTCGCGGCGCGGGCGAGCACGGTGCAGAGCGGCGCCTCCCTGGCCACAAGCCCCGGCTTCTGCCGGTCGGCGGTCCAGGCCGGCCACGCGAAGCCTTGCGCCAGCACGAAGGCACGCGGCGCAAACACGACCGCCGCCGCCGCCGCCCCCGACAGTTGCGGAGGCCCGTCCGCCAGCCGGCCGTGGCACGCCTCGACATGGAGATGAAACAGGTTTTTCACCGCGGCGAACACGTCCAACGTGGCGCCCGGGCGCGGGTTGATTTCCAGGAGGTCGAAGCCGTCCTCGCGCAGCAGGAAATCGGCGCTGTTCAGGCCGCGGAGGCCGGCCGCGCGGGTCAGCCGGGCGATCGCGCCGCACAGCGCCGCGGTATGCGGCGCGGTCGCCGCCGGCCGCACCGCGCCGCCGTAGCGATAGGGTTTTTCCGGGGTCGGCGCCGTCCATTGCTCGGAAAAGCCGACCAGGCAACTGCGCGCCCCGTCGCCCAGAAACAGCGCCGAGACCGCCCTGCCCACCGCCTTGCGCTGCAGATAGCGCGGCAGCCGCACGTCCCCCGGCCCGGCCGGGCGCACATGCCCCCCGCCCGCGCTGCCGGCGCGCTTTTGCAGCCATTCGCCGGTGCCCGGCGCCAGCGCCACCGCCGGGTGCGGCACGTCGCAGGCACGGCAGAGTGCCGCGAAGGCGAACGGATCCTTCAACCGCGCGACCGTCGCGGAATCGTTGCCCAGCAGCCCGTGGCGGGCGAAGGCGCGCAGCAGCGCCGGGCGGTCCTCGAACCCGCTGCCGCAGACCACGCCCACCGGCGCCCGCCCCGCCGCCAGCCGTTCCAGCGCCGCCAGCAGTGCCGCTCCCTGCGGCCCGCGTGCCAGGCTGCCCGGCACCGTGACCGAGGCGGCGGCGAGCACCTGCGTGTCGAGGTCGCCGAACAGGTCGGCGACCAGCGGCGCATAGCCGGCGCGCCGCGCCGCGGCGGCGAGCGCGCGGCCGGACAGGGCGGCGATCAGCACGAACGCCTCATTTGACGAGGTCACGGGCGAGCGCGAAGGCGTCACGGAAATCCAGCGCGAGCGGCTTGCCGCTTTCGATCATGCGGCGAAAGAGGCCGGATTCGGTCGCATATTTGGTCTGCCCGATCGCGAGCGCACCGATGCCCACCGCGCGGCCCGGCAGTTGCGCGCCATCCGCCATCGCCTCCAGCCCCTCCACCCCGGTCGGCGGCACGGCGTTCACGTCGGCCACCACCAGCAGTTCGGCCGCGGCCTGCAGCAGCGCCGTGCTCAGGATGCGCACGCCGGCGCGCCCGGCGCAGAACACCGCCTCGGCGCGGGCGAGCACGGCGGCGATGCGCTCGGGGGTCGCTGGCATCCGCCGGATGCACGGCGACCCCGAAGCGGCGCTCGATCTCGTCCGCCGAGCGGGTGACGCGCGCGGCGCCGTCGTAGCCGGCGAACGTCACCTCGGCACCTTCCAGGGCCGCAATCACGCCGGCGGCGAAGCCCACCACCCCGGTCGCGCCGAAGATCGCGATGCGCAGCCCCTTCAGCGCCCGCCCGTGCGCCCGCAACTGCCGCTCCACCCGGCCACCATCGCCGCGGCGGTGGTGAAGGAGCCGGCGGGATCGGCGAACCGCGAGACGATGAACGGCGGCACCATGCTCTGCTTCGCCGCCTGCAGCATGTCGAGCGCCAGCAGCGCGTCCTTGCCGCCGAAGAAGATGCCGGTGCGCACGCCGAGCTTCGGCGGGCGGGAGAAGATCGCGTCCTGCACCAGCCCGGCCACTTCGGCGAGCGTCACGCCGCTATACGGCACCACCGCGTCATAGCCGGCATCGAGCGCCATGTTCACGTCGAAGGGGCTGACATGTTTCAGCGGGCTGAGCATGTGCAGGATCTGCTTGTCCGGCATGGCTTCGGTTCCGTTTGCTAAACGTCGCTCGGCTGATCTCGGCGCCGCGGTTGTTGGCGCCGCAGATCGGATCGTCGGGTCCTCCGTCGCCAGCCGCGCGCGGAGCCAGCCTGCCTGCTCCTCGTCGCGGGCGAAGGCGAAGCCGGCGGGGCCCCAGGAACTCTGCCCGAGCCCGGTCGCCCCCAGCGCGCCCAGCCGCGCCACCGCCGCGGCCACACGGGGGCTCGAAAACCGGCCGCCCTGGGCGGCGGCGAAATGCTCGCCCAGGAGCTCCTGCACGCGCGTCAGCGCGGCGCCGAAATTCGCCAGGTCGGCCTCGGCCAGCGCCGGCAGCACGCCCATCAGCACCAGCCGGCAGATCGCCCCCGCCGTCGCCGCCGGCATGTCGGGCAGGGCGGCAAAAGCGTCCCGCTCGCTGCCGCCGGAGAGGCCCGCGCGCGCCGGGTCGAGCAGCAGCAGCACCCGCCACTCTGGCGGCACGGCAAGGCGGGCCAGCACCGGCGGCGGGGCGTCGCCCGCCCCGCGGCCGCCATCCGCCACCAGACCGCCTTCGGCGAACAGCCCGATGCCGACCCCCGAGCGTGCCCCGCGTCCGAGCAGCGCCGCATCGCCGCGCAAATCCCCCGGCCGTCCGTGCAGCCGCCGCACCGCCGCCGCCACCGCGAGGGCGAGCTGCGTGCCGGAGCCGAGGCCCGCATGCGCCGGCATCGCCTCGGCGATCAGGAGTTCGTGCGCGCCCGGCAGGTCGAGCTGCTCGGCGAGGGCGGCAAGGTAGCGGGCGGCGCGCTCTTGCTCCGGCCCGCTCACGCGGCCGGCGGCGGCGCGGCGCAGCACGAGCCGCGTGCGCGGCTGCTGCAGCGCGAGCCCAAGGCTGCCGAACCGCCGTCCCAGCCCGAAATTGAGGTCGAAGAACCCCAGATGCAGCCGCGCGCCGCAGGTGACTTCGACGGCTTCCGTCATCAGAGCGCTGGCGTCCTTCCCCCGGTATGCGTCGCCCGCATTGTGCATGGCCGGCGCAGTGCGCATATTCCGCGCGCGTCCAGAAGATAGGAAGCGGGGAGGACGAATGAGCGATTCTGCGGCGGAACGCGCCTATTCCGAACCCGAGATCGCCGAGCGGCTGCAGCATTTGCCGCACTGGACATTCGAGCGTGGCTGGATGCGGCGGAAATACCGCACCCATTCGCTGGAAGGGCACGCTGATGGTGATCAACGCCGTCGGCCATCTCGCCGAGGCGGCGTGGCACCACCCCGACATCACCGCTTCCTACGCCTGGGTGGAGGTGCGGCTGTGCACCCATACCGCGAAGGGCATCACCGACAAGGATTTCGAGCTGGCCGCGAAGATCGAGGAGGTGGTGCAGTGGCGTCCCCGCGCCGGCGGCGCGCTGGAGGGCACGCCGGAGCAGGATGCACGGTTCGCCTACATCAAATACGATCGCTGAGCCGTCCCGGCCGCAATGCCTGCGATGCCGCAAGGGGGCGCCGCGATCGGCAGGCGCGCGGCCACGCTGGACGAGGCGGTCGCCGCCGCCGCGTCCCTGTTGCGCGGCGCGGCCTGTCCCGTCATCGCCGGCCTGCGCACCGACATTGCCGGCGCGCAGGCGGCGGCGGCGCTGGCGGTGCGGATCGGTGCCGCGCTCGACCACGTCGAGGCGGCGGCGGCGCTGCGCGATCTCGATGCGATGCGGCAGGGCGGCTGGATCGTCGCCACGCCTGCGCTCGCCCGCGCCCGCGCCGACCTTGTGCTCATTGTCGGCCCCGGGCTGCTGGACGCCTGGCCGGAGCTGCCGGCAGGGCTCGCGCTGGATCGGCCGCCGACGCTCTTTCCCGAGCGCGCGCGCCGGGTGCTGCATCTCTGCCCCGGCCGCGCGCCGCTGCAGAACGCCGAGCCGATCGGGCGCGACCCCGGCGCGCTTCTCGAGCAGCTCGGCCTGCTGCGCGCGCTCGTGGCCGGGCGGACGGTGGCGGCCCCAGAGGCGCGCCTGCGCACGTTGCGGGGTGCCGCCGCGGCGTTGCGCGGTGCCCGTTACGGCGTCGCCGTCTGGTCGGCGGCCCAGCTCGACGCGCTGACGATCGCCATGCTGTGCGGCCTGATCGACGACCTGAATGCCGCGACGCGCTTCGCCGGCCTGCCGCTGCCCGCCCCCGGCAACGCCGCCGGGGTGGCGCAGGCGCTGCGGCTGGACGACCGGCTTTCCCATGCGCCCGGCTTTCGCCGGCGGCGATCGCGCGGCATGATCCGTGGCGCTACGACGCCACCCGCCTGGTCGAAAGCGGCGAGGCCGACGCGGTGCTGTGGATTCGACGCCTGGGCGGCCAGCCGCCGCCCTGGCGGCGGCGGATCAGGACCGTGGCGCTGACCGCGATCCCGCTCGCCGAGCCGCCCGAGGTCGCGATCGGCGTCGGCCGGCCCGGGCGTCGATCACGACGCGGTCGCTGTTCGCAACCGCGGCCGCCGCCCTGGTCGCGGTGCCGGCGCGGCGCGGCGCGGCCGGTGCCGACGGTCGGCCGCAACCCTCGAGCGCATCGCCGCCGCGATCCGAACGCGGTGGCGCCATGCTGACGCTGCTCGCCGGCGGGCGGGTGATCGACCCGGCACATGGCCGCGACGGCATCGGCGACGTGTGGTTCGCGCGACGGCCGCATCGTCGATGCGCCGCCGAGCGGCGCCCGCCGGATGTGACGCCACGATGCTGCCGGCAAGATCGTGCATGGCCGGCGCCATCGACATCCATTCCCATATCGCCGGCGGCAACGTGAACACGGCCCGCCTGCTGCTGCCCGAGCATCGCGCGCGCATGCGGCGGCCGAGCTCTGCCGGCACGCCGCTGGCCAGCTCCGAGACCGGCTGCCTCTACGCCGCCATGGGCTTCACCACCGTCGTCGAGCCGGCGATCTCGCCCGCGGTACGCGCTGCACGCGCATCTCGAACTGGCCGACGATCCCGATCATCGACAAGCGCCATCCTCGCCGTCCTCGGCAACGAGGATTTCTTGCTGCACGCTGCTGCGCCGAGGGCGAGCGCATGCCGTCGCGCGACTACGTGGCCTGGATGCTGGCGGGCAGCCGCGCGCGCTCGGCGTCAAGGTGCATCAATGCCGGCGGCGGCGGCGGCCTTCAAGGAGAATGTGCGCGTCTTCGCGCTCGACGACGTGGTGCCGTTCTATGGCGTCTCCTCGCGCGCGATCGATCAGGGCGCTGCAGCGCGCGGTGGCGGCAACTCGGCGATCGCCGCATCCGCTGCACGTCCATTGCAACAATCTCGGCATTCGCCGGCAACGCCGAGACCGCGCTCGCCACCATCGCGGCGGCGGAAGGCCTGCCGCTGCATCTCGCCCACCTGCAATTCTACGGCTACGGCAACGAGGGCCGCGCGGGCTTCTCGTCGGCCGCGCCGCGCTTGGCGGAGGCGGTGAACGCGCGCGCAAGAACGTGACCATCGATGTCGGCCAGGTCATGTTCGGCCAGACCGTCACGATCTCGTCCGACGTGCTGCGCCAGTTCAACGCCCGCGGCAGCGCGCAGCCCGCAGAAATGGGTGATCGTCGACGGCGACGGCAACGGCGGCGGCATCGTGCCGTACCGACTACCGCGCGCAACAGATTTCTACAACGCCGTGCAATGGGCGGTCGGGCTCGAACTGTTCCTGCTGATCGAGGATCCGTGGCGGGTGTTCTTCACCACCGACCACCCCAACGGCGCGCCGTTCACCGCCTATCCCGAACTCTTCGCGCTGCTGATGGACCGCGATCTGCGCGCCGCAGTGGATTGCGTCGCTGCCGCGCGGCGGCGATGGCGGTGACGACGCTGCCCTCGATCACGCGCGAATATTCGCTGGCACGAGATCGCGACCATGACGCGCGCCGCACCGGCGCGGCTGCTCGGCCTTGCCGATCGCGGCCATCTCGGCGCCGGGCGCGCTCGCCGACATCGCCGTCTATCGCCGCGACGCCGACAAGGCGGAGATGTTCCGCGCCGCCGGACCTGGTGTTCAAGGACGGCGAGCTGGTCGTGCGCGACGGCGAGGTGGCGCGCGCCGCGGGTCGGCCGGGTGCTGCACCGTGCCGCCCGGCTACGACCGCGCGATCGAGCGCCGGATGCGAAAAATACTACGACGATCGCTACGGCGTTTCGCCGACATCGCGTTCGACGTGCCGGCCGACGCGCGATCGCGCGCCGGCGTCGAGACCGTTCGTGCCGGTGCCATGCGCGCCGCTGATGGTCGCAACGGCGTGCGCATCGACGACACCTTCGCCGAAGCTTCGACATGCGCGCGACCGCGGTCGTCATCACCGCGCCGACAGCGCGCGCTGGGCGCGTCAGGCGGCGCGTCACGCATGACCGGCTTCGCCACCTCGGTCATCGGCTGCGGCTGCGAGGCCGGCATCGACGCCGAGCTTGACCCCGCCGCAGACGCCGGACGGCCGCCCGGGCGTGCGCGTGCTGCTGTTCGCGGTCTCCACCGGCGAACTGCAGAAGCAGCTGCAGAGCCGCGTCGGCCAATGCGTGCTGACCAGCCCGGGCTCGGCCTGCTATGCCGGGCTTGCCGGCGAGGAGGCGCTCAAGCTCGGCGATGCGCTGCGCTATTTCGGCGACGGCTGGCAGATCTCCAAGCGCTTCGGCGGACAGGCGCTTCTGGCGCATCCCGGTGATGGACGGCGAGTTCTTCTGCGAAGCCACGACCGGGCTGACCAAGCGCGCGGTCGGCGGCGGCAATCTGCTGATGATGGCGCCGCAGCGCGGCCGGCGCCCTGCGCGGCCGCCGAGGCAGCGGCGGAAGCGATCGCAGCGGTCGCCGGACGCGATCACGCCGTTTCCCGGCGGCATCGTCCGCTCCGGCTCGAAGGTGGGTTCGAAGTACAAGGCGCTGCCGCCTCCACCAACGACGCCTACTGCCCGACCCTGCGCGGCGCGGTGCAGACCGCGCTCGATGCCGAGATCGGTCGCGGTGCTGGAAATCGTCATCGACGGGCTGACCGCCGAGGCGGTGGCGGCGGCGATGCGGGCCGGGCTCGCGGCGTCGGTCGCAGCTCGGGCCGGAAGCGCGGCGCGCGTGCGCATCGGCGCCGGCAACTACGGCGGCAAGCTCGGCCGCCACCATTTCCACCTGAAGGACCTGCGCCTGATGGCCGGCGTGCGGCTGACGCTGAAGGAAGCACCACCGCAGCGGCTGGATTTCTCCGCCCTCCGCCCCGACGCGCTGGCCGGGCTGGACGCGGCCGCGATCGAGCGCCTTCCGCTCGCCGCCGGCGGCGCGAAGCCGGTCGTCGGCGACCTCTTCCGCGTCCGCCCCGGCAGCGAGCCCGATCTCGCGATCGAGGGCGGCTCGCAGCGCTTCGACCATCTCGGCGCCGGCATGGCGGGGGGCACGCTGCTGGTCGAGGGCGATGGCGGGATTTGCGCCGGACGCGCGATGACCGGCGGGCGGCTCACCATCCGCGGCAGCGTCCTGCATTGGGCGGCCGCCGGCCTGCGCGGCGGGGCGCTGGAGATCACCGGCGACGTCGGCGATTTTTTGGGCGGCGCGCGCGCCGGGGAGGCGACCGGCATGGCCGGCGGGGTCGTTCTCGTGCGCGGCAGCGCCGGTGCCCGCGCCGCCGACCGGATGCGCCGCGGCCTCCTGGTGATCGAGGGGAAAGCCGGCGGCCATCTCGCCAGCCGCATGATCGCCGGCACCGTGGTCTGCGCCGCGGCCGGGGCGCAGCCCGGCGTGCTGATGCGCCGCGGCACGCTGCTGCTGGGGGCGGCGGCGGTGGGGCCGACCTTCGTCCCCACCGGCCTCGCCGAGGACGGCGCCTTCCTGCGCCTGCTCGCCCGCACCCTGCGCCCGCTGAGCGAGCGCGCCGCGGCGCTGGCCGGGGCCGTCGCCCGCCGCTTCGCCGGCGACATGGCAACCCTCGGCAAGGGGGAGATTCTGCTTGCCGACCGGATCGCCGCGTCCCTAGGCTGACCGCGCGGGAGAGCGGCCCGGCGTGGTGGCCCCTGTGGAGGCCGTATGAACCTCGTCGACCTGATCGTTTTCGTCTGCTCGATCGCCAATCCGAGCGTCTGCAAGGAGCAGCATCTGCTGTTCGAATCCGGTGGCTCGCTGCGCGCCTGCATGATGCAGGCCGAGCCCTATCTGGCGCAGTGGGTCGGCGAGCACCCCGACATGAAGGTGGTGCGCTTCCACTGTGCCTGGCCGGAGAACGAGGACAAGGGCACCTGATCCGCCTGCGTTGACAACGCCGCCCGCCCGCGAAAACAATCTTTCCTTCTTACCGGAGTGCCTCCCGTTGCGGGCCGGCGCGCAACCGGTCTGGAACGAACCGAGGGAGGGTTGCGTGATGCGCTCCGCAGTCTTGGGCGTGGTACTGGCGGCGTGCGTGGCGGCTCCGGCATGGGCGCAGGATGCCGCGGCGGGGGAGAAGGATTTCCTGGTCTGCCGGGCGTGCCACCAGGTCGGGCCGACGGCGAAGAACGCGGTCGGCCCTGTGCTGAACGGGGTCGTGGGGCGCAAGGCGGGCACCTATCCCGGCTACACCTATTCCACGGCGAACAAGGACTCCGGCCTCACTTGGGACCCGGCGACGCTGGAAAAATACCTCGCCAACCCGCAGGGCACGGTGCCGCATACGAAAATGATCTTTCCGGGGCTGAAAGACCCGCAGAAGGTCAAGGACGTCATCGCCTTTTTGGAGCAGTACGGGCCGGACGGGGCGAAAAAGACGCCATAGCCAGCCGCCGCGCCAGCGCGTGGATGCGCGCCTGCCGCAACAGGCGGGCGCGCCAGCGGCCCGGGATGGCGGCGAGCCCGTCGGCCGCCCCGGCGATCTGCCCGGCGACCGCGGCGATCGTATCGGCATCGCCGCCGAGATTGGCGGCGGCGAGCACCGTTTCGGCGAAGTTTTCGGTGTGGTGGACGCACCACAGCGCCGCCTGCAGCGTCGCGAGGGCGGCGCCGGTGGCGCCGACTTCGTGCGCCGGCAGGTCGCGCCAGGCGCCGCGGGCGAGCGCCTGCACCGGTGCTGCCCAGGCGGGATCGGGCGCGGTCCTGCTCACCGCCCGGCCGCCCCCGGCGATCGCGGCGCAGAGCACGCGGCAGAGTAGCGCGCAGGCGTCGATCGCCTCCGCCGCCCCGTGGGTGGCGGCGCATTGGCGGCGGGCGATGGCCTCGGCGAGCGCCGGTTCGCGCCACCAGCGCATCGCCACCGGGGCGAGGCGCATCAGGCCGCCATTGGTCGGCGGGTCGTCGGCGCGGCCGGCGCGCGGGTCGCCGGTGGCGGCGAACCGCTGCAGCGCGGTCCAGGTGGTGCGGCCGATGCCGAAGCCGGGGCCGGCGGACGAATTTTCGCCCTCGTCCTGCCAGCGGGCGAAGCGGCGCATCAGGTCGTGCTCGTCGAGGCCGGGGCGGGCGAGCAGGCTTTCGGCGAGGCAGAGGGCAAGGGCGGTGTCGTCGGTCCACTGGCCGGGGGCGAGGGCGAGCGGGCCGCCGCCGGCGAAATCGGTGAGCGGGGCAAAGCTGCCGCGCGGCAGCCCCTCGACGGCAGCGCCGAGGGCATCGCCCACGGCGAGCCCGACGAGCGCCCCGGTGGCGCGGTCGCGTGCGGCGGCTTCGGTCAACGCTGCAGCCCGGCCCCGGGCGCCGATCGGACCTTCCGGCGACGATCCTGCCGCATATGACACCTCCGGCCGGGCGCGGGGAGGTCCCGCCTGATGCCGGAATTTGCAGGCGGGTGCTGGCCGGGTCGGAGACTATGCAGCCACCGGACATGCCGCAAGCGTGACCTGCCGGGCGTGATGGGCTAGCAGGGCGGCTCGCCGCGCTGCGGGCGCTGCGCCATGGGCGGAGGATTGGAATGATCGTGATCCTTGCCGGAATGCAGCGGAGCGGGTCCACGTTCGCCTTCAACGTCGCGCGCGATGTTCTGCGCAAGCGCGGGTCGCTCGCGCAGGAATACGCAGTCGAAATCGCACCTCACCTTGCTGCCGCGGGCGGCGCACAGCATCTGCTGCTGAAGGCGCATCAGATGGATGCGCTCGGACTGGCGCTCGCCCGGCTTGGCGCGGTCCGCGTGATTTGCACGATCCGGCGGCCCGAGGACGCCGTCGCTTCCTGGATGCAGACATTCGGCTTTTCCGAGGGCGATGCGATCGCGAGCGTACGCGCGTGGCTGTCGCTTTATGCCCGGATCAAGGACATCGCCCTGACGATCGACTACGCCACCATCGACCGCCATCCGGCCACGGCGGCCCGGCGGATCGGCCGGTTCCTGTTTCCCGACGTAAGCTGGGCCAAGTCGTGGCAGATCGCGCGTCGCCACTCCAAGGAGAACGTAAAGGAGGCCACGGATCGGCTCGCGCAGACGGATGCCGGCGTGCAGAATCTCGGCTTCTCCTACTACGACAAGGGCACTCTTTTCACCGAAGGCATGTGCCGGCGCTCAGGTCACGCGCCGCGGAAGAGCGGCTGCCCGCCGATCAGCTCGCCAGGATACGGGACGCGCTGGGCGAGCCCGGCGCGCAACACGCCGACGGCGAAAACCGGATCGCCGTTCGGCCCCCATGCGCAGAAGGACCGATCGAAGCGCCCTTTGCCGACGGGTTCCGGTTTCGGAATGCCGACATATGGAATTTGCCGCTGGCGAAATTCGACGACCGATGGAGCCTGTTCAACCACATCATCGAGCGGCATCTGGCCGAAGTCAGCCCGGCCTATTCCGGGCACAAAAAGTGCCGCTTCCTGGAGCTTGGCGTATGGACGGCCGGCACCGTCTCGCGCGTTTTCGAGCACTTCGGACCCATATTTGACTACACGGGCGTCGATCCTTACGGAAGGCTCGTGGACGACCCTTACAAGGGAATGTTCTGGAAGACCGACGACGAAGCGGAGTCGGTCTATTCTTCCGCAAAAACCGCGTTCGACAAGCTTGGAGCCACCCTCGTCCGGACGTCGTCACAAGAATTTTTTGCTTCCGACAACAGCCAGTTTGATATCGTTTTCGTCGATGGCGATCATCGTTACGCGGGGGCGCTCTACGACTGCGAGACCGGATTCGGTCGCCTGCGCCCCGGGGGCATGCTCATCGTCGACGATATCGGCAACAGCTTCCACCCAGAGGTCGAGTGGGCCGTCCGGGAATTCACCAGCCGGCAGCGGCCGCAGAATCCGGCGGATGGGGGCGCAGCCGATCTTCTTTCAGTTGCCGGGCATGCCGGTTCCGGTCGTATTGATTTTCACCTACTTCCAGAAGGCCTGACAGGCCGACCTTGCAGCGGCGGATCGGGGCGGCTAGTCGGATGGGACAGAGACCCGGCCGGGCGGGCACGGTGTCGGCTGATTGCATGAGGGGAGAAGATCGGACGTGGCCGACCTCCGGATCGAGGAAGCCAGGCGCGACGAGCCCCGACCGATGAACGCCCCGCATGACGCAGGCATCGGCGGCGGCGGGGGGGCGAAGCTCGTCTCGGCGGCGCAGAATTTTGAAGACGTCATGCTGTGGCGCGCCCTCCACGCCGTGCAGCAGGGCTTCTACGTCGATGTCGGTGCCGGTGACCCCGATGTCGAAATCGGTGACGCGGACGTTCTACGAGCGCGGCTGGCGGGGCATCAACATCGAGCCGGCCGAGGGCACCTGGCGCCGCATCTGCGATCGTCGCCCGCGCGACATCAACCTTCGGGTCGCGGTCGGCGACACGATCGGCGATCGCCCCTTCTTCCTCGTCGACGACGGCGGCGGCCTTTCCACCCTGCGCGAGGAGATCGCCAAGGCCCACGCCGGCGACGGGCGCCTGCTCGAGCAGGTCACCTGTCCCGTCGTCACCTTGGCCCGCATCTGCGAGGATCATGTCGCGGGGCCGATCCATTTCATGAAGATCGACGTCGAGGGCGCTGAGCGGGAGGTGCTGCAAGGCGGCGATTTCGGGCGCTTCCGTCCGTGGATCGTCCTGATCGAAGCGACCTACCCGAATTCCACGGTTCAGACGCATGCGGAGTGGGAGGAACTGCTCATCGCCGCGCGCTACCGCTTCGCCTATTTCGACGGGCTGAACCGGTTCTACGTGGCCGAGGAATTTTGGGCGCGCCTGGGTGCCGCGTTCGCGCAGCCGCCGAACGTGTTCGACAATTTCATCCGCGCCGACGAGGCGGCCGCGGTCGCACGGGCGCAGGCCGCCGAAGGCCGCGCCGATGCCGCCGAGCAGCAGGGAGCCGCCGCCGAGCAGCAGGGAGCAGCCGCCGAACAGCGCGCGGCCGCGGCCGAGCAGCGTGCGGAAGCAGCCGGGCTGCAGGCCGCGGCAGCGGAGCAACTGGCGGCCGAGGCCGACGCCAGGGCCGGCACCGCCGCCGAGTCGCTGCAGCGCGCGCAGTCCGAGCGCGACGACTTCGAGCAGGAGATGTTCGAGGTGAACCGGCACGCCGCCTGGCTGACACAGGAGCGGCAGACCCTGCTTTGGCGCATGGGGGAGCAGGAGGCCGAACTGGCGCGATCGAAGGCCGAGACGGAGAAGGCCGCCGCCCTGGCCGGGCAGGTCGACCGCCTGGACTTCGAACTGGCAAAGGCGAAGGCCGAACTGGAGAAGGCGAAGGCCGAACTGGAGAAGACCGGCGACTATTACAGGAACTGGATCGATTCCATCTACTCCAGCACGTCCTGGAAATTCGCGCTGCCGGTGCGTGCCGCCCGCCGGCTCCTCGTTTCGGCCAAGGCCAGGCGATGAGCGCGCGGAGTTGCGCGCCGGCGGAGATTCTGCATCGTCGGGCGGGTCACCTTCGGGTCGGGCATCGGGGCCATCACCTACGCGATGTGCGAGATGTTCGCGCGCAACTTTCCTGTCTGCGTGCTTCCGACGGAATACGCGATGCGCTCGGCGCCGGCGGTGCTGCTGCCGAACGGGCGCCCGGTTCCGGTGTGCAACGACGCCCGCGCCGTCAAGGTCTGGGTGTTCTGCGATGTCCTGTGGAACGGGACCTATGACACGAACTATCTCCTGATCCCGGATAGCGGCCTGCGCATCGCCTACATCGTGTTCAACTCCGACGAGCTGCCGCCGGAGTGGGTGAACATCCTGAACGACCGCTTCGACCTCGCGATCGTCACCAGCCCGCATCTCGAGAGCGTGGCCCGCGCCAGCGGCGTCGAGATCCCGATCGCGTCGCTGCCGATCGCGCTCGACCTCGAGCCGCTGCTCGCCCGCCCGTTCGCTCAGCCGGACCGCGCGAAGGCCCGCTTCCTCTCCGTCGCCGCCTTCCATCCGCGCAAGGAGCCGGAAACCCTCGTCCGGGCCTTCATGGCGGCGTTCGGCGACCGCTCCGATGTCGAGCTGACGCTGCACTCGAACCTCGTCTTCGGCGACACCGCCGACCGGCTGGAACACGCCATCCGCCAGCAGGGCGCGCAGAACATCCGCCTCAGCCGCACCCCCCTCACCGACCGCGAGAAGAACGAGCTGATCGAAGGCTGCGATGTCTTCGTCAACTTCTCCCGGGGCGAGGGCTACTCGATCGGCCCGCGCGAGGCGCTGGCCCTCGGCAAGCCGCTGGTGTTGAGCGCCGTCGGCGGCCACCTCGATCTGGGCGACGCCGCCGGGGTCCGTCTGGTCGCCCCCGCGCGGCGGCGGGCGGCGCGCTATCCGGAGATCGACAACCGCATCTTCGGGCGGCAATACGCGGTCGAAATCGAGGATGCCGTGCCGGCTTTGCGCGACGCCTTCGACCTGGTGTCGTCGGGGCGCCATCTCGGCACCCGGCACGAACGCCGCGCCTTCGCGGCCGACTTCGCCTTCTCGCGCCTGTCGGCGAGCTACGCCGAAATCGTCAATACGAGTCTGCGGCAGTTCCGGCGCGCGGCGCCGGTTTCGCGCGATGTCAGCTTCCCGCGCGCGTTTCGTGCCCGCGTCGACCAGTCCCTCGGCCGTCGCGGCCGGGCGCTCTCGCATGCGCGCAACCGCGTGGTGCAGATGCACGACGGCGGCTTCTTCTCCATTTTCAACGTATTCTTCAGCCATCTCGTCTGGAACCTGCGCGACGAGCGCTGCCACCTCACGCTGCCGGACTGGGATGTCGGGCGGATGATCGAACGGAACGGCGGCAGCAATTTTACCAGCTTCTGCTATGGCCGGCCGGACGAGGGGAACGTCTGGCTGCGGCTGTTCGAGCCGCTGTTCGGCCTCAGCGCGGAGGAGATGAACAGCCGCACCTGCCTCTACGAACACGCCTCGGTGCCGGCGAAGATCTTCAATGAAGATCGCGAGCCTCTGCTCACCCATGTCAACGCCTACCGGCTCTATCGCTGGCAGGGCTTTCCCGCCTGGCGCCGGCAGTATCACGCGGTCTATCGCGCCCATGTCAGGCTGCTGCCCGAGTTTGCGGCCGAGGTCGAGGCGTTCGCCCGCCAGCACTTCGACGGCCGCTACATGATCGCGGCCCATGTCCGCCACCCCGGCCACAGCATCGAGCAGCCGGGGCGCGTGATCGCGCATACCGAGGCCTATATCGACCGCGTGGCGGCCGAGCTGCGCCGCCGCGGGATCGATCCGGCCGGCGGCGGCTGGGGCGTGTTCCTGGCCACCGACCAGGAGAGGGTGGTGCGCCGGTTCCGCGATGCCTACGGCGACCGCGTCTCGTGCTTCGCCGACGTGCGGCGCACGGTGGCCGCCGAGGACGCCGCCTACGAGGCGCTGTCGGCCGAGGAGAGGACGCGCGACGGCCACCAGCTCCAGCACCTTGTCGCATCGGCGCCCGCCGCCTGGTCGAGCCGCATGGCCTGGGAGATCGTCCGGGACGTGCTCGCCATGGCCCGGTGTCGTGCGCTGCTGCACGTGGTCAGCAACGTCTCGACGGCGGTTGCCTACATCAACCCCGATATCGAACTCGTTTTCACCGCCTGACCGGCGGTGCCGGCGGGCAGCAAGGTCGCGGCCCGCGACGGCAGGCTTGAGAGAGGTGCATATGGCCAATCGCAGGGTGCTGGTCACCGGCGGGTGCGGTTTCGTCGGCCGGCACCTGATCGCGCGGCTCGCCCAGGAGCCGGATGGCGAGATTCGGGTGATCGACGACCTCTCGACCGGCCAGCACCCTTCGCGGTGGGAGCGGCCCCGCACGCGCGGTCTGGCGGGATCGGCGGGCGGCGTTGCGGAAGTCCGGCTGGCCGGCACCGATGCGCGGATCCTGTTCATCCAGTCCGACTTCATGACCGTCGCACTGTCCGAACTCGGGCGAATCCCCGGCCCCGGCCTGCAGCGCCTGCCCGCCTTCGACGAAATCTATCACCTCGCCTCGGTCGTCGGCGGGCGCAACGTGATCGACAACGACCCGCTGGCAGTCGGCATCGACCTCGCGGTCGATTTCGGCGTTCTTCCTGTGGGCCGCCAAGGTCGCGAGGCCGGAGCGGATTTTCTCACGCATCCTCGAGTGCCGCCTACCCGATCCACCGCCAGACGCACGAGGCGGCGGTGGCACTCGCGGAACCCATGATCGATTTCGGGGATATCCTCGGCAAGCCGGACTACACCTACGGCTGGAGCAAGCTGACGGGCGAGTATCTCGGCCGCATCGCCGTCGCCAAGTACGGGATGAAGGTCGGCGTCGTCCGCCCGTTCTCGGGGTATGGCGAGGACCAGGAGCCGGTCTATCCGTTCCCGGCGATCGCGCTGCGCGTCGCCGCCCGGCGCAACCCGGTCGTTGTCTGGGGCAGCGGGCTGCAGAGCCGCGACTTCGTCCATATCGACGATGCGGTGGAAGCCTGCGTGCGGGCCTGCCGGCGCATCTCGGACGGGTCGGCGGTCAATATCGGCCACGGCAAGCCGGTCACGTTTCTCGACCTCGCGCGGCGGATGGTCGAGATCGAGGGCTATGAGGCCGAGGTCCGGGGCCGCATCGACCGCCCGGTCGGGGTCGCGGCCCGCTACTGCGACCCGGCCCGCATGCGCGAAGTCCTGGCCTGGAGCCCCTCGATCTCGCTCGACGACGGCATCCGGCGCGGGCTCGAGTTCGCCCGCAGGCGGCTGGCGGCGGGCGTTCAGCCGGAGGAATGAGATGAATTCGGCTCAAGGAGATCGACGATTATTTCGACGTTCTAAAGCCGCATTCCGCCCGGGAACACCTGTCACGAGATCAGCAATGGGCACGAGAAAACGAAAGCTTCATCCGTAAATACATTCTCGATCATGGGCCAGCACTATACTACGCCAAGGTAGAAATCATCAAGAATTCCGGCATATTTACCGTATCGAACGCGATCGATGTCGAGGCGTCCTCGTTCTTCGACACCTTTGGAATCACGAGAGCAGATCTCGAAGGCAAGCGGCTCCTCGATGTCGGCGCGTTTGCCGGCTCGATGTCATTCTTTGCCGAAGATGCAGGATCGGAGGTGGTGGCCATCGACATTCAGAACCCGCGTACCAACGGGTTTGCGGTCATTCATCATCTTCGGCAATCGACGGTCACTCATGTCATGGCGTCGATCTACGACCTTCATCCCGACCTCTTCGGGACATTCGACATCGTTATCTTCTCCGGCGTGCACTATCATCTGAAGCATCCGCTGCTCGCGCTTGAGCGTCTCAACGCGGTTCTCAGGACTGGCGGGGAACTCCTGACGTTGGGCACCTCGGCCGATTTCTGGCTGCACGAAGACGGGCTCGACCCGAAACGCGGGTTCGATCCGTCTTCGGCGGGCGGCCCGCCGTCGGATGCAATGCGAGTCGGCAGCCTGAACGACGTCGCCCTGCTCGGTTTCTACAAGACCACCTATCTGGGCGACGATTTCGAACTGGTTCATCCCGAACACGCGCGCCCTGAAAGACATGATTGCGGCGTCAGGTTTCGAAATCATCAGCGCGGACGCCTTCCCCCTGCCTTGCGAGCCGGTCGGGCGAAACCGGGCCTGCTCGACGGTCCGCGCCCGGAAGATCTCCGGCGTGCTGCCGGAATACGGCCCCGAGGTATATCGGCATCTTCGCAAATTCGCGCCGGGCATGCCTGCGTCGACGAAATTCTCGATCCCAACCGGGTTCGAACTCGATCGGGCGTACCGTGAGCTGCGGCAATGCGAACAGGAGAAGGAGCGGCTGGCGTCCGAACTCGCCGCGGCGCGCCTCGGCGCAATGCCCGGCTTGGCAACGGGCGCCCGGCAGGACAGCGAACTTGCCGCGGTCTACGCTTCGACCTCGTGGCGGATGACCGCCCCGATGCGGCGCATCGTGGAGGCCGTCCGGCGCCGGCGCCGGTGAGGCAGATGCGAGCGTATTGATTTCGGCGGCTTCCCCCCGCCCTCATGCCGCAACGTCCGCCGCCAGCGCCGCCGCGCGGGGGGCGGTGCGCACCACGACCATGCCGCCCCGTCCGCGCACCGCAATCTCGTGCCGCTCCAGCACGCTCAGATGCAGCCCCGCCAGCCGGCAGACATCCTCCGAGATCACCGCTTCGCACGAAAAAGTCTTGCACTGCGCCTCCAGCCGGACGGCGGTGTTGACGGCATCGCCCAGCGTGGTGAACACGCGCGCGTCGGCATAGCCGATCTCGCCCACCACCGCGGTGCTGCCGTGCACGCCGACGCCGAAGCCGATCGGCTGGGTCAGCTCGCCGGCCAGCGTGCGGTTCAGCGCCGCCACGTTGGCCCCGATCCGCGCCACCGCCGCCACCGCCTGCCGGCACGCCTCCGCCGGCGTCGCGGTCAGGCCGAAGGTCGCGATCAGCCCGTCGCCGGTGAACTGCGTCGCCCGTCCGCCCGCTTCCGTCACCGCCTCGGCGACCGCGGCGACGAACTGCTCGATGACGAACACCGCATCGAACGGCAGGCGCGTCTCGGCCAGCCGGACCGAGTTGCGCATGTCGGCGGCGAGGGCGACGATGAAGCGTTCCTCGCCCGCCCGCGCCTCGGTGCGCGCGAGCGCACCGCGCACCTGGCCGCGCGAGCGCGGCAGCGGCAGCAGCGGCACCACCGCGAGGTCGGCGGTCGGGCGGAGCTGGCAGGCCAGCCGCACGCCGGGCCCCGCGTGCACCCGCGCCAGCACCGCCTGCTCGCCGGCGGAGGGCGCGGGGAGGGACATCGCCCTGACGAATACCCGCACCCGGCAGGTCGAGCAGCGGCCGCGCCCGCCGCAGATGGCGGTGTGCGCCACCCCCGCCGCCCGGCTCGCCTCCAGCACCGAGAAGCCGCGCGGCACCAGCACGCTGCGCCCGCCGGGATAGGCGATGCGGATGCTGCCCCCACGCCGCTCGCGCCAGCCCCGCACGAAGCGCGCCAGCACCAGCAGCGCGAGCAGCCCCGGCCAGGCCAGCAGCCACACGTTCCGCCACGCCGCCAGCGCCGCGTTCTGCGCCGGCTGGCCGACCTGCCAGGGGGCCAGGTTGGCCGCCCGCCAGGCCGGGTCGGCCGCCCGCGCCAGGATCGTTCGCCCGCCCTGGAAAAACCCCAGCAGCGCCAGCACCGGCAGCAGCACCGCCGCACACAGGAAATACGGCGCCGCCCGCGCGAACCACGGTTTTAAGCGCAGCCACAGCCCGACGCCAATGCAGCCGTGGGTCCAGGCGACGATCAGCACCGTCACCTGCACCAGGCCGAACCACCGCGCGCTCACCCAGAACGAATACAGCTCCTGCGCATAGCCTTTCTGGGTGCCGAACAGCGCGAGCGAGATGCGGGTGGCGGCGACATGGTTGGCGAGCAGCAGCGGCACCGACAGGCCGAGGGCGAGCTGCACCACCTCGGCGCGGGTCCAGCCGAAATGCCGCCGCTCGTAGAACGCCCAGAGACCCAGCGAGAGATGGGTGGCGAGCGCGCCGTAGAGGGCGAGCGTGCCCGGCACGCCCTGCCAGATCCACTTCTGGACCAGGAGCCCCGACTTCCATGGCGCTCACGGAAATATTGCCGAGCGCGTGGTCGGTCAGGTGCAGGCAGACATAGGTGAACAGTATGAGGCCGGTGGCGAGGCGGATCCGCCGCACGCCGATCGCGCCGATGCCGCTGCTGCGAGTGGCCACCCTCCCGCCTGAGGTTGAGCCGCCTGGGGCCGCCTGCTAGCCTTGGCCCCGCAATAGACCAGCAGGGCGGCGGCGAAGGCAATGGGGCTCCGGGCCAAGTTCAACCTGGCTGTGCTCGCCGCCTTCATCGTCGGGCTGGGGATCGCCGCACTGCTGCTGCAACAGGTGTTCATCGCCAACGCCCGCGAGCAGGTGCTGCAGAACGCCCGCATCATGATGAGCGCCGCCGACGCGGTGCTGCACTACACCGACCAGCACGTGACGCCGCTGATCGACACCGCACCCGGCGCCAAGTTCGTCGCCGCCGCCGTGCCCTTCTTCGCCGCCGAGACCACGTTCAAGGACGTGCAGAAGCAGTTCCCCGACTACACCTACCGCAATCCGGCCCTCAACCCGACCAACCCGGCCGACCGCGCCTCCGACTGGGAGGCCGACTTCATCAACAGCTTCCGCAACGACAAGACCCTGCACGAACTGATCGGCGAGCGGGCGACCCCGACCGGCCCGTCGCTGTCGCTGGCGCGCCCGATCGCGGTGGACAGCGCCGACTGCCTGGCCTGCCACAGCCTGCCCGCGCGGGCGCCGCCGGCGATGGTGGCGAGCTACGGCAGCGCCAACGGCTTCGGCTGGCAACTGCACGAGGTGGTCGGAGCGGCGGTGGTATCGGTGCCGATGGCGCTGCCGCTGGCCGCGGCGCGCACCGCGTTCATCACCTTTCTCGCCGTCATGGCGGGGATGTTCGTGCTGGTCATGGCGATCCTGAACATCCTGCTGCACTACATGGTGATCCGGCCGGTGCGCCACGTCACCCGGATCGCCAATGCGGTCAGCCTCGGCGAGCGGGACGTCGAGGAGTACGAGAAGCGCGGGCGCGACGAGATCGCCGTGCTGTCCGCCGCGTTCAACCGCATGCGCCGCAGCCTCGACTCCGCGATGCACATGCTGGAGCGGTGAATGGACCTGCCGCGCGCGATCGGCCGCTATCGCCCGGTCGCCGTGCTCGGCACGGGAGGCATGGGCACCGTCTATCGCGCGCACGACCCGGTGATCGACCGCCAGGTGGCGATCAAGGTGATCCGCACCGACGCGCTGGAGGCCGAGCTGCGCGCCGAATACCTCGAGCGCTTCCGCCTGGAGGCGCAGGCGGCGGGGCGCTGCAGCCATCCGGCGATCGTCGCGGTGTTCGATTTCTTCGGCGAGGCCGGCAACCCGGCGATCGTGATGGAGTACGTGGCCGGGCGCACGCTCGCCGAGAAGCTGCGCGAGGGTCCGGCGGCGCGCGCCGCCCTGCCGATCGCGGCGATCCTCGGCCAGGTCCTGGACGGGCTCGCCTATGCCCACCGGCTCGGCATCACCCATCGCGACATCAAGCCGGCCAACATCATCGTCACCGAGGCGGGCCAGGCGAAGATCGCCGATTTCGGCATCGCCCGGCTGGCCGAGATGGCGCACGCCGGGGGGCTGACCCAGGCCGGGGCGATGCTGGGCACGCCGAGCTACATGGCGCCCGAGCAGCTCGGCGAGGAGGGGGTGGACCACCGCGCCGACCTCTTTGCCGTCGGCGCGATCCTCTACGAGGCGCTGACCGGCCGCCCGCCGTTTGCCGGGCGCAGCGCCGCCGAGGCGATGCAGCGCCTCAGCGGGCCCGATGCGGCCTCGATGGTGGCGGTGGAAGCGGCGGGGGCGGGGGCGTTCGTGCCGGTGCTGCAGAAGGCGCTGGCCAAGCCGCGCGAGCGGCGCTTCGCCTCGGCGGAGGAGTTCGCCCAGGCGCTGGCGATGGCGCGCGCCAGCCCGCCGCCGCCGGCGGCCGGCTACGAGACGGCGACGGTGGTGCGCCCCGCTCCCACGGCCGCCGCCCGAACCTGGGACCCGGCGACCTTGCAGCGGGTGGAGCGGGCGCTCGCGCAGTATGTCGGGCCGATGGCGCGGGTGATGGTGGCGCAGGCGGCGCGCCAGGCGGCGACGGCGGAGGAGCTGTTCCAGGCGCTCGCGCACGGCCTGCAGAGTGCCGCCGACCGCAGCGCCTTCCTGCGCTCCCTGGGGGGCGCGCGGGTGGAGCCGAGGGCCGATGCGACCCACGGGCCGGGGACGACGACGGGCGGGCGGGGGCGCATCGAGCCGACCCTGTCGGGCGAGCCGACGATGGGCACGGGAGCGATCCCGGCCGAGGCGCTGGCGGCGGCGCAGGCGGCGCTGGCGCAGTTCATGGGGCCAATCGCGCGGGTGCTGGCCCGCCAGGCGGCGGCGCAGGCGACCTCGCCGCGGGATTTCTTCGAGCGCCTGTGCGCCCATCTCGCCAAGCCCGAGGAGACCGCGGCGCTGCGCCGTCGGCTGCGCGCCGAGGTGGAGCCGAAACTGCGCTGAGCCGGCGCGATCGGGCTGCTGGCGCGTCAATCCCTCAGGGCCGCGCAGACCAACAGCGCCAGCAGCAGCGCCGCGGCCGCGATCAGGAGACTCATGGCAACCTCCAGCGGTTGCATCGGGTGGCGCCTCAGCCCCAGCCCTGGCCGACGAACGCCGTCAGGATCGGCTGCGGCGGGTCGTTCGCCACCGGGCAGGCGGCGGCTTCATCGCGCGTCGGCAGGGGGCAGGACGGAAGCTGCTGGGCCATCGGAACGGCGCGTTCGTGGGCGGTGTGGGCGGGGGCGGCAGCGGCCATCGTCGCGGCCAGCACGAAACCCAGGGTGGCGGCGCGGGCGAAGCGTGCGAAGCGGGGCATCTGGCGTCTCCTGCGATGCAGCAGGGCCTTGGCCTCTGCTGACCGGCACTCTCGCCCGCCGCCGCCGCCGGATCAGTGACCGTTGTCACCGATTGCGCATATTTCCCCGCTCACGGCCCGGCCGCGATCCGTCCGGCGGCCCAGCCCACTAGGTTGCGCCAGAGCGGGCCGTAGCCGCTCCAGGCGAGGAACGGCGGCGGCCCCCAGTGCGGCCCGCAATCGGAGGCGAAGACCGCGCTCCGCCCCGCCGCCACGTGCCGGAGCGCGATCAGCGGATCGCCCGCGATGCGCGCCACCAGTTGCGCATCGGGGCGCAGCGTCGCCCGGTTCCAGCCCAAAAGCGCCGGCCACTGCGAAAGCCCCGCCGCCACCGGATGCCCGGGCGCGACCGTCTCCGCCACCACGCCTTCGGGGTGCTCCTGGCGGTCGTCGGTGGCGGCGAGGGCCACCGGCAGCACCGCATCGACCGGGGTCGCGCAATACGCGGCCTTCCCCTCGATGCCCTGGAACGTCAGGTAGCCGCCGACCATCACGAGGCCGCCGCCGGCGTGCACGTACGCGGCGAGGGCTGCCAGCCGGTTGCCCGAGCGCTGCGAGCGGGCAAAGGTGCGCTCGGGCAGCAGCAGGGTGTTGGCGCCGATGTCGCTGAGCAGCACCGCGTCGTAGGCGCGCAGGCCCTCGACGGTATCGGGGAAGGCATCCGCCGCGACGTGCGAGGGCTGGTAGGTGACCTCCATGCCGCCCTCGCGCAGCGCCGCCAGCATCGCCCCGCCGCCCTCGTGATACGACGAGGTGGTGAAGCTATCGAAGCCTTTGACGTGGACGCTGTGCGTCATCCACGATTCGCCCGCCACCAGCACCCGCACCGCCGTCATCGCCCCGCCTCCTTCGCCTCGCCGCACCAGCGGCGAATCGCCAGCGCCATCACCTGCGTCGTCGCCACCAGGTCGCCGACCGGCACGCTCTCGTTGGGCTGGTGCGCCCCGGTGGGGTCGCCGGGGCCGAGCATGACGGTGGGGGTCTGCCCCAGCTCGGTCGGCAGCCCCATGTCGCTATGCGCGCCGAGCCCCCACAGGCGCGGCGCCCGGCCGCACGCCGTCAGCGCCTCGCCGAGGGTGACGACGAACGCATGGTCCGCCGCCACTTCCGCGCAGTCGGCATCGAGCGTCCAGGCGACGCGCGGCGGGTGGGCGGCGAGATAGGGGTCGGCGGCGGCGACGCGGGCGATATGCGCCTCCACCTCGTGCTTGACATGGCCGCCGAGGCCGAACTCGTCCTTCTCGTGGGGCAGGTACTGCACGTCGATGACGATCTCGGCCCGCCCGGCGAACGAGCTCGGGTGCTCGCCGGCGCGCACCTGCGTCACGATCACCTGGTTGGGCAGTTCCATCAGCGGGTGGTTCTTCCGCGGATCGAGCGCCCAGCGGCGGTTGAGCACGTCGATCCCGTCCAGGATCTGGCGCAGCAGCCGCACCGCGTCCACCGGCCCGCCGGCGTCCCAGGCGTTGGGCTTGAGTTCGGCATGGCCGCCGATACCGTCGATCACGATGCGGCCCCAGAGGATGCCGTGGCAGATCGGCGAGATGGCGAGTGCCGTCGCTTCCGGCAGGATCGCCGCGTCCGCCCGCCAGCCGCGATCGACCAGGGCAAGCGCGCCCATCCCGCCGATCTCCTCGTCCACGACGGTCGCGAACACGACGTCGCCGGCGAGCGGGATCGCGAGATCGCGCAGGCTCGCCGCCGCCTCCAGCATGCAGGCGACGCCCCCTTTCATGTCCACGGCCCCGCGCCCGTACAGCCGTCCGTCGGCGAGGGTGGCGGTGAACGGGTCGCTGCGCCAGTGGCCCGGCGGTCCGGGCGGAACGACGTCGATATGGCCGGTGAGCATGATCGAGCGGCCGCCGCCGCTGCCGGCCAGCCGGCCGGCGAGGATCGGCCGCCCGGCGAACGTGCGCCCGGCATGCGCGCCCGGCCGGCCGCGGTATTTTTCCAGGAGCGCCGGCCCGTCCGGGTCCCACAGGTCGGTCGAAAACCCGAGCGCCTGCAGCCGCGCCTGCAGGTAGAGCTGGCAGTCGCGCTCGGCCGGCCCGGCGGCGCCTGGATCGACCGGCACGATCGAGGGAAAGGCGATCAGGGCGGAGAGCGTCTCGACGATGCGCGCCTCGCGCTCTGCCACGGCGGCGAGGATGGTACAGGTCGGTGTCGTCCATGGCATTCCCCTATGTCCGGCGGAACAGCCGCTCGGCCTGCAGGCTTGCGAGCAGCAGCGCGCCGACCAGGCCGGTCTGCCAGATCGCATTGACGTTCGCGAGCTGCAGCCCGGTCTTCAGCGACTGCAGGAACAGCACGGCGAGCAGTGCCCCGGCCGGCGCGCCGGCGCCGCCGGCAATGCTCACCCCGCCGAGCAGGGCCGCGGTGAGCGATTCCAGCTCGAGATTGGCGCCGATATCGGGCCGGGCACTTTGCAGCCAGGCATCGGCGAGCAGGGCGGCGAGGCCGGCGAGCGCGCCGCTGAGGCCGTACATGGTCAGCCGCAGCGTGCCGACCGGGATGCCGACCAGGCGGGCGGCGGTCTCGTTGCGTCCGGCGGCGTAGGTCCACGGCCCCGCCGGGGTCGCCGCCAGCGCTGCCTGGGCCAGCGCGTAGGCGGGCAGGGCGATGGCCAGGAAGCCGACCGGGAACGGCCCGAGCAGGCTGCGCCCGAGCGGGGCGAGGGCGGCCGGGATGCCGCGCTGCGGGCTGCCGCCGGTCAGCGCGACCGCGAGCCCGCCATAGGCGTAGAGCGTGCCCAGGGTGACGATCAGCGGCTCCAGCCGCAGCCGGGTCACCAGCAGCCCGTTGCCCAGGCCGAGCGCGAGCCCGCCACCGACCGCGACGAGGCTCGCCGCGAGCGCCCCCGCGCCGCCGGCCCAGGCGAGGAACAGGCCGCTGAGGCCGACCATGCCGCCGACCGAGAGGTCGATGCCGCCGCCGCCGGCGGTGATCACCAGCGTCTGGCCGAGTGTCACCAGGGCGAGGATGGCGGAGAACTGCAGGATGCTGGTCAGGGTGGAGAGCTGGAAGAAGGCCGGCACGACGAGGGAGAACCCGCCCAGCAGCAGCAGCCACAGCGCCGCCAGCAGCAAGAGCTTCTGCCGCGCCGCCGTCATGCCGGCCGCCGTAGGCGCTCGATCGCGAGCACCAGGATCAGGAGCGTGCCCTCGACGACGCCGCTCCACAGCGACGGCAGGCCGAGCAGCACCATGCCGTTCTGCACCACCCGCAGCAACACCACGCCGAGGGCCGTGCCCAAGAGGCTCACCCGCCCGCCGCCGACCGAGCTGCCGCCCAGGATGGCGGCGACGATGGCATCGAGCGCGAGGGTGCCGCCGGTGGTCATCTCGACATTGCGGTACTGGGCGACGAACACGGTGGCGGCGAGCCCGGCGAGCCCGCCAGCGAGGACATAGACCAGCGCCTTCGCCCGGCCGACGGCGATGCCGGCGAGCCGCGCCGCCGCCTCGTTGCCGCCGACCGCGAGCAGGCGCGGCCCGGCCGGGGTGCGGCGCAGCGCGAGCCAGGCCGCGGCATAGAGGACGGCCACCCCCGGCAGCACCGGCGGCACGCGGCCGGCCAGCAGCGGGGAGAGCAGCGGCGGCAGGCCGGAGAGCCAGCGCCCGCCGAGCAGCAGGTAAAGGGCGGCGCGCCAGACGCCCCACAGGCCGAGGGTGGCCGCGATCGGCGGCATCCGCCCGCCGACCACGGCGAGCGCCGCCGCCGCCCCCAGCAGCAGCCCGACCGCCGGCCCCGCCAGCGCCGCCGCCAGCGCCGGCAGGCCCGCCCGCACCGCCTCGCCGACCGCGACCGCGGCAACTCCCATCACCACCCCGGCGGCGACGTCGATGCCGCCGGCGGCGAGCACCAGCGCTTCCCCCAGCGCCACGAGGAACAGGTCGGTCGAGCGCCACGCCACCGCCCGCAGATTGGCCCAAGTCGCGAAATACGGCGAGGCGGCGGCAAAGACCGCGCCGACGGCAAGCAGGCCCGCCGTCAGCGCGGCTTCGCGCGAGAGGCCGCGCGCGGTCAAAAATCGAACTTGTCCACGTTCTCCTTGGTGAACACCGACGGCGGCCCGAGCAGCAGCACGCCGGTCGCGGCGTCAAAGCCGATCGGGTGGGCGAATCCCGGCACGCTGTTCTCGGCGGCGAACGCCTTGTGCTCGATGAGCTGCTTTCCCGCCCAGACCGTCAGGTAGCCCAGCGCCGCCGGGTCCCACAGCACGGTGAAGCCGAACGCGCCGCTTTTGAGATAGGCGCGGCCGGTATTGGGGCTGCAATAGCCGGTGCCCACCACGCTGCCCACTTTCCCGGCAGACTCGATCGCCTGCCCCACCCCCGGACAGGTGGTGGAGGCGACCGCGATCAGTCCCTTGAGGTCGGGATTGGCCGTCATCAGGTCGGTGGCGATCTGCGCCGCCTGCTCGGCCGAGCCGCCGGCGAAGCGCGGCTCGAGCAGTTTCAGCCCGGGATATTTTTCCGCGGCCCGCTGCTTCATGAAGCCGATCCAGGTGTTCAGGTTGGTCGCGGTCGCCGCCCCCGAGACGATGCCCACCTTGGCATTCGCGCCGATGCGCGCGACCAGCTCGTCGATGATCGTGAAGCCGAGATCGCGGTCGGCGGCCTGCGCGACATAGACCGGGCGGCCGCTTTTGGGCGCGTCGCTGTCGCTCGTGAAGATGGTGATGCCCTTGGCGCGCGCCGCCGCCATCACCGGCTCGAGGCTGCTCGCGTCGAGCACGCTGACGGCGATCGCCTGCACGCCCTGGCCGATCAGGTTGTTGACGATCTGGAGCTGATCGACCGGGTTGGCGTCGACCGGCCCAGTGTAGATGAAGTCCACGCCCAGGGCAGCGGCCGCCTTCTTGCCGCCGGCCTCCATCGCGTTGAAGTAGGGAATGCCGATGATCTGCGGCACGAACGCGACGCGCGGCGCCGCGGCCGAGGCGGGGGTCGCCAGCAGGGCGGCGAGGGCCGCAAGCCGCAGGGCGGCGCGCAGGCGGGAACGAACGGGTTGCATGGGGCTCTCCTTGGTCATGCGGCGGTCCTTTCCAGCCGGCGCAGGCTCGGGTGGGCGCCGGTGATGAAGGCGATGATCTCTTCCGGCGTGGTCTCGCCCGGCGCCGTGTCGGCCACCTTGCGGCCGCGGCGCAGCACCGCGATGCGGTCGGCGACGGAAAACACCTCGCCGATGTTGTGGCTGATCAGCACGACCGCCTTGGCCTGATCGCGCAACTGGCGCACCAGGGCGAGCACCTTGCGCGTCTCGCCGACGGCAAGGGCGGCCGTCGGCTCGTCCATGATCACCAGCCGTGCGGCGAGGTTGAGGGCGCGGCTGATCGCCACCGCCTGGCGCTGTCCGCCAGAGAGGCCCGAGAGCGGTGCGGCCGGGTCGGGGACATGGGCCTCGAGCCCGGCGAGCAGCGCCTGCACCCGGGCCTGCATGCGCGCCCGCCGCAGGATCGGCACGCCGAGGATGCGCACCACGTCCTCGCAGCCGAGAAAGACGTTCTCGGTCACGCTGAGATTGTCGGCCAGCGCCAGGTCCTGGTAGATCGTGGCGATGCCGCGCCGCACCGCCTCGCGCGGCGAGGCGAGGGCGGCCGGGCGGCCGTCGATGGCGAGCACGCCCTCGCTCGGGCGCAGCGCGCCGGCGAGCACTTTCACCAAGGTGGATTTGCCGGCGCCGTTGTCGCCGACGAGAGCGGTCACCTCGCCGGCGCGGGCGGCGAAATCCACCCGGTCCAGGGCGGTGACCGCCCCGAACCGCACGGTCAGTCCCTCGCCGCGGACGATCTCCGGCTGGGGCATGGCGCTCGTGTCGGTAAACCGGTTAACAACCGTCTCACCGCGCCGCGCCTCCTGTCAAGCGGGCGCCGCCGGCGATGCCAGCGCCTCGGCCCGGCGGATCACGATCCGCCCGGCATCCTTGTCGAGCACGCCGGCCTCCTCCCATTCGCGCAACTGCCGGTTCACCTTCTCGCGCGAGGCGCCGACCAGGGTGGCGAGGTCCTTCTGCGACAGCCGCACCTCGATGCGCACCCCGTGCGCCGCCGGCTTGCCGTAGTCGCGTGCGAGCCGCTGCAGGAGCCGTCCCAGACGCGCCGGCAGGTCGAGCAGCGCCATGTCCTCGAGGGCGGCGTTGGACAGGCGCAGCCGCTGGCACAGCACCGCCATCAGGCGCAGGCACATGTCGCTGCTGCCGCGCAGGAGGCGCAGCAGGCGCGACCGCTCGACCGCCAGCAGCACGCATTCCTCGAGCGTGGTCACATCGGCGCTGACCTCCTCGCCGTCGAGCATCGACATCTCGCCCAGCACCTCGCCGGGGCCGAGCACGCCGAGCGTCACCTCGCGGCCGTCCTCGGAGATCAGGCTGACGCGCACCCGCCCGGCGACGATCACGAGAGCGCCGGTGCTGGCATCGCCCCGGCGCAGCAGCACGGCGTTGCGCGGCATGCGCCGCACCACTGCCTGCGCCAGCACCGCCTCCAGCTCGTCGGGCTGCAGGGCCGCGAACAGCTTGCTGCCGCGCAAGGCCGCCCGCCGTGCCTCGACATCCACGCTCGCCATGCGCCGCTCCCCAATACTCCGCCCGCCAGCCTGCCATGATGGCGCCGCGACGCGAAGTCCCGTCGCGCCCGGCGGCGCGCCGGCCATCGTGCGGCGTCAGGGCGACAGCACGGCGGCGGGACGCAACGGCGGCGGACGCGGCAGGTCATGCGCCTGCCAGCCGCCGCCGAGTGCCGCGATCAGCCCCACCGCCGCCACCAGCCGGCTCTGCCGGATCGCCAGCGCCGCCTGCTGATTGCCCAAGAGCGTCGTCTGCTCGGTGATGACGGCGGTGTAGGCGACCGTGCCGGCGCGGTACTCGTTCAGCGCCGCCGTCACCGCCGCCTGCGACGCCGCCACCGCCGCCTCCTGCACCGCCGCCTGCTGCTCGAGGATGCGCAGGGCGGCGAGGTTGTCCTCGACCTGCTGGAAGGCCGTGAGCACCGTCTGGCGGTAGCTCGCCACCGCCTGGTCATAGCCGGCGCGCGCCGCCGCGACCGTCGCCTGGTGCAGCCCGCCCTCCAGCAGCACCTGGCTGCCGGCGGCGCCGAGCGACCAGACCTCGTTGGCGACGCTGAACAGCGGCGTGGCCGGGTTGCCGGCAAAGCCGAACAGCCCGGTCAGCGTGATGGCCGGGTAATAGGCGGCGATCGCGACCCCGATCAGCGCGTTCTGCTGCGCCATCGTCCGCTCGGCGGCGGCGATATCGGGCCGCCGCTCCAGGAGCGCCGAGGGCAGGCCGGCCGGCGCCACCGGCACCGCGCCGGCCAGCAGCGCCGGGGCGAGGGTGAGTTCCGCCGGCGGGTGGCCGGTCAGCACCGCGATCGCGTGCTCGAACTGGGCGCGCTGCACGCCGACGCCGACCAGTTGTGCGGCGGTGGTCTGAAGCTGCGCCTCGGCGGCCAGCACGTCGGCGCGGGCGGCGGTGCCGGCGTCATACTGGTTCTGCGCGATCGCGCGCGCGCGGCGGAAGTCGGCCACCGTCTGGGTCAGGAGGGCGATCAGCGAATCCGCGGCGCGCAGGTCGAAATAGTCGGTCGCGAGCAGCGCCTGCGCCGCCAGCGCGGCATTCGCCAGATCCGCCGCCGACACCTGCGCCGCGGCGCCCTGCGCCTCGACCTGGCGGCGGATGCTGCCCCAGACGTCGAGGGTCCAACTGGCGCTGCCCTCCACGCTGTACTGGGTCAGCGCCTTGCCCACGAACGTCTGGCGGCCGTTGGCGGCGGAGAAGCCGGAGCCGCCGCCGCCGATGCTGCTGCGCTGCACGGCAGGGGTGGCGGTGAGGGCGGGGAACAGGCCGGCCTGCGCCTCGGCCACCAGGGCGTTCGCCTGGCGATACGCCGCCTCGGCGGCGCGGACGGTCTGGTTGTCCACCACCACCTGCCGCTCGAGCCCGCTCAGCACCGGATCGCGGAACACCTCCCACCACGCGCCGCGCGGGGTGGCATCGCCCGGCGTGGCGGGCCGCCAGCCGGCCAGTTCCTTGTAGGCGGCCGGCGCTTGTGCCGCCGGGCGGCGGTAATCCGGCCCCACCATGCAGCCGGCGAGCACGCAGGCGAGAAGGATCGGCGCAAGGCGGCGGGCCCTGGAGGCGGAACGGCGTGCAAGGAGGGTCACGAAGCCCGACACTGGCATGCGCGCCGCACCCGAGGAAGGGCAGGGAACCGGCCGCTTGCGCAGGCAGGTCGGAAGTATATATTCTGGGATATGTAATTTGTGGCTCCCATCATGCGCAAAACCCGGACCCGAAAAACCCGGACCGCCAAGCTGTTCAGGAACGGCGCCAGCCAGGCGGTGCGCCTGCCTGCGGAATTCCGCTTCGCGGGAGAGGAGGTTTTTGTCACCCGCGACGAGCGGACGGGCGATGTGGTGCTGTCGACGCGCCCCGGCGCCGCGACCTGGGACGAATTCTTCGCGCTGCTGGCGAGCGTCGAGGTGCCGGCCGACTTCATGGCCGAGCGCCCGATGAACGCGCAGCCGCGGGAGCGCGACCTGTTCGGGGAGTAGGCGTGAGCGTCCTGCACATGCTGGACACCGACACGGCCAGCTACATCATCAAAGGCCGCTCGCCGGCGGTGGCGGAGAGGCTGGCGGCCATCTCGCCCGCGCAGGTGTGCATCTCGGTGATCACCCGTGCCGAACTGCAGGTACGGCCTCAAGCGGCTGCCGGCGAAGCACCGGCTGCATGTGGTGGTGCGGCAATTCCTGCGCATCCTGCGCGCCCTGCCCTGGGATGCCGAGGCGGCGGACCACTATGCGGACATCCGCCACCAGCTCGCCGCCACGGGCCAGCCGATCGGCGAGCTGGACATGATGATCGCAGCCCACGCGCTCGCCGCCGATGCCGTGCTGGTGACCAACAACACCCGGCATTTCGAGCGGATCGCGGCACCGCTTGCGCTGGCGAACTGGACCGGGTGAAAGCGGCCCGACCCTTGCGCCCGGCCCACATTGTATCTGCAGTGTCTCCCGTCGATACAGGAGAGCGCCGTGGCCGATGTGCTGATCAAATCGGGCAAGGTCGCGCGGTGGGGCAACTGCGCCGCCGTCAGGATCGGTGCGGCGACACTTGAGCGCGCGCACCTGCATGTGGACGATGCGGTCGATGTCATCGCCCGCGAGGACGAGATCGTGATCCGGCGCCAGCGGCCCCGCGTCACGATGGCCGAACTCCTGGCACGCTTCGATCCTGCGAAGCACCGGCACGACCTCCAGCTCGACGTTGGGCCTGCGGGCACCGAGACGCGCTGAGAGCGTACGCCCCGGACAGGGGTGACATCGTCCTCAGCCCCCATCAATGGCCGGTGGGCAGCGGCCAGTCGCCCGACGACGGCTTGCGGCCCCGGATCGCCGACCACTGGCCCCTGATCCACGGCCGCGCCCATAGCCGGAAACGATCGAGATACAGATACAGCACCGGCGTCGTATACAGCGTCAGCACCTGGCTGATCAGCAGGCCGCCGACGATGGAAATGCCGAGCGGCCGGCGCATCTCGCCGCCCTCGCCGAAACTCAGCGCCAGCGGCAGCGCGCCAAACATGGCGGCCAGCGTGGTCATCATGATCGGCCGGAAGCGCAGGCAGCAGGCCCGGAAGATCGCGTCGCGCGGCGAGAGGTCTGCGCTCCGCTCGGCGGCCAGCGCGAAGTCGATCATCAGGATCGCGTTCTTCTTGACGATGCCGATCAGCAGGATCACGCCGATCAGCGCGATGATGGTGAACTCCGTGTGGAAGGCCATCAGCGCCAGGATCGCGCCCACCCCGGCCGAGGGCAGCGTCGAGAGGATGGTCACCGGATGCACGAAGCTCTCGTAGAGGATGCCGAGCACGATATACACCGACACCACCGCCGCCAGGATCAGCACGCTTCTCGTTGGCGAGCGCCTCTGAAACACCTGTGCGGTGCCGGCGAAGCTGCCGTGGATCGTCGCCGGCATCCCGAGCTGGCGGCTGGCCTCGTCCACCGCCGCCACCGCGTCGCTGAGCGAGCGGCCGGGGGCGAGGTTGAAGGAGATCGTGGTGGCCACGAACGGGCCCTGATGGTTCACCGTGAGCGGCGTGTTGCCGGGCCCGTAGCGGGTGAAGGCGGCGAGCGGCACCATCGTCTCCTTGGCCGTGCTCACCGCCGCGCCCGACGAGGCGCTGGCGTGCCCGACATTGGCGATCGCATTGGTCGCGGCATTGCGCACCGAGGCTGCCGAGGCGGACGCCGCCGTATCTATGGCGGCACTGGAAGCGGCGGCGGTGCTGACCGTGCCCGGCAGGGCGTTGGTGGTCTGGGTGCCGCTCGCCGCCTGCCCCGCGGTGCTCACCCAGACATTGGCGAGCATCTGCGGGTCCTGCCAGTAGCGCGGC